>CAVZOC010000001.1:0-327857 GCA_963776855.1 uncultured Actinomycetota bacterium
GCCGCGGGCTGGACGAGAGGCTGCAGCGGGCCTGGCGGGTCGTCCGCATCGCCAGCGAGAGCAAGTGGTGGAACCCCCGCTTCCGGTTCCGCCGGCGCGTCGACGACGACCCGGCCGGCTACCACGAGGTGCTGAAGCGGCTGGAGGACGGCATCGCGCAGGCGCGCAGCATCGCCCGCACGATCTACGAGTCCACCGTGTCCCAGCAGGAGTGGGACGCCCGCTTCCGCAAGCCGTGGCTGGAGCTGCTGGCCGAGGTCGGGGGCCGCATCGCCGATCCGGAGGCCGACGTCGCCGAGCTGCACGACCGCGCCGACGACCTCAGCCGCACGCTCTCGGACTCCGATCTGCCCAGCCTGCTGTGGCCGGTCTACGGCGCACTGATCTCCGATCTCGCCAACATCATCGACATCACCGACGACGTCGCCACCGACCTACCGCCCCGCCCCTGATCACGACGCCTGGCCGACGCGGGCGCTAGCGGATCGGGACGACCAGCACCGGGCAGCGCTGCTGCCCGGCGGGCGACGTCGAGAACAGCGGGTCGGCCTCGCCTCGGCCGGCGACGATCAGGCTGCTGTGCCGGCGCAGCAGCTGCGGCCAGTCCTCGCCCAACTCGATCCGCCCCACGAACGGGACGTCGGGGTAGGCCGCGCGCCAGCGGGCCAGCCGGATGTCGAACTGCTCCTGGACGGCGGCGACGTCGGGGCGGCTGACCGGCCCGCGGTGCAGGGCCTCCACGCCAGCGAGGCCTGCAGTGTCGCTCCCCGCCGTCGCGCGGCGTCGAGGGCCAGGTGCATCACACTGTCGTCCAGGCCGTCGGGGCCCACCACGACGGTGACCGGACCCCGGGCGGGCGGGTGCGGCGCCGGGGGGTGACCGGCAGGCGGCACGGCCACGACCGGCACCGGGCCTGGCCCAGGACGGCCCGGGTCGTGGACACCGCCGGCCCGGCGGCGGTGTCGTCGCCGATAACGAGCAGGTCGACGATCGCCGCGATCTCCCCCAGGACGTCCACGGCCGCACCCGGGATCGCGGCGCCGCTCGCCCGCAGCAGGCTGCCGTCGGCGCCGACCAACCGCACCGCCCGCGCCGCCACCTCCCGGGCGGCCCGGTGCCGGTCGGTGAGTTCGCGGGTGGGGACGACGGCGTCCGCCGGCAGCGGGGCATAGGCGTGCACGACGTGCAGGGTGTCGAGCCCCGGCGCCGCGTCGTCCACGGCCCAGGCCAGGGCCGCGGCGTCCCGTTCGGCGTCCCGGATGCCGACGGCGGTCAACAGACCTGCCGGCCTGGAGGCCGCGGGCAGAACCGGATCGCCGGTCACCGCGAGGTCGGGTCGTTCCTGGGTACTCGTCATGTCCACATCCGTGGGTGGGGTGGCGCGGGGGTCGAAGTCGACCGTCCCCCCGCGCCCGGGAACCTCCCAGAGTCCAACGGCACGTCGGGGACGGGACCGTGCGCACCGGTCCGGGACGCCGCGCCGTCCCGGATCATCCGGCGTCCCTCCCGACAGCGGCGAGCCCAACGGCGCTCCTGCCGTCCGCGGCCACGTCCGACACTCCCCCGAGGAGAGGTCGTGTTCACCGAGGCCGCCTGCCTCCCGTCGAGAGGAACACCATGGGTGCTGCCGAGAATCTGCAGGACCTGCAGAACCTACCCGCCGTCACGACCGAGCGTCGGACCGCGGCTCCCGCCGCGGAGGGCCGCGCCGGCCCGGCGACCGGTGAGGCGCCGGCGATCGTGGAGACGCACAGCGCGGGGGTGATCCTGGTCCACGACCGCGCCTACAAGGTGAAGAAGCCGGTGGACCTCGGCTTCCTCGACTTCCGCGAGCGGCGGGTCCGGGCCGTGGCCTGCCGGCGGGAGGTGGAGCTGAATCGACGGCTGACCACCGACGTCTATCTCGGGGTCGGCGAGTTCACCGCCCCCGGGTCCGACGCCTCCGAGCCCGTCGTGGTCATGCGGCGGCTGCCGGCCGCCGCCCGGTTGAGCACCCTCGTCGCCGCCGGCGTCGACGTGACGGGCGACCTGCGGGCGGTGGCCCGGCGGATGGCGAGCATGCACGCCACGGCTGCGCGCAGCCCGGAGATCGCGGAGTGCGGCGGGCCGGACGGCCTGCTACGCCGCTGGCGGGACAACCTCGCCGAGACCGAACGCTTCGTCGGCCGGTCGATCGACCCGCCGTCCACGATCGGGTCCGGGCGCTGGCGTTGGACTACGTGGCCGGCCGCCGGACCCTGCTGTCGGAGCGGGCGCGCTCCGGGCTCGCGGTCGACGGTCACGGTGACCTCACCGCCGACGACGTGTTCTGCCTACCCGACGGGCCCCGCATCATCGACTGCCTCGACTTCGACGAGAAGCTGCGCTGGGTGGACGTCCTCGACGACATCGCGTTCCTCGCGGTGGACCTCGAGCACCTCGGCCGGCCCGACCTCGCGGAGCAGTTCCTGGACTGGCACGAGGAGTTCTCCTCGGCGTCGGCGCCCGCGTCCCTACGCCACCACTACCAGGCCTACCGGGCCTTCGTCCGCGCCAAGGTGCTCGCGATCCGAGGGGCCCAGGGCGACGCGACCGCCGCCTCGGCGGCGGATTCGTGGGCGCGATCCGCCGAGTGGCACCTGGCGGCGGGGCAGGTGCGGCTGGTGCTGATCGGCGGCGCGCCGGGGGTCGGCAAGAGCAGCGTCGCGGGGGCGCTGGCCGACCGGCTCGGCTCGGTCCTGCTTGCCACCGACACGATCCGGCGCGAGCAGGGCATCGCCCCGGCAGCCCGCTACAGCGCCGCCGCCAAGGACGCGACCTACCGCGAACTGCTGGAGCGGGCGTCCCGGGCGCTGGAGCGGGGGGAGTCGGTGATCGCCGACGCCACCTGGGGCGACGCGGCGTGGCGGCACGCGGCGCGTGAGATCGGCGAGCGGACCGCCAGCCGGTTGGTGATGCTTGAATGCCTCGCCCCGGTCGAGCTCGCGGCCCAGCGGGCCGAGGCGCGGCACGTGAATGGCACAGACGCCTCGGAGGCGGGGCAACTATCGCGGCCCGGCTCGCCCGCCACCGCGACCCGTGGCCGCAGGCGCGACCGGTGGACACCTCGGGCGAGGTCCCGTCCGCCCTCGCGCAGGCGCTGGCCGCCGTCGCCCTCAGCTGACGTCGGCCCGGCCGGCTTCATGACATGACCGATGTCCCCGCCCCCGTCCTCGTCGGCCTCGGCGACGACTCCGCGACCGACTGGGCCCTCGACTGGGCCGAGGCGGAGGCGGCTGCGCGCGGTGACCGCCGGAGATCGTGCGGGCCTTCCGGCGACCCGCCGGCCTCGCCCCCTGGGAGACGGCGCTTGACCGCCAGCTGCTCGGGGACCTGCGCGAGTGCGGACACGCGGCTCGACCACGCGCTCGAGCACGTACACGGGAAGTATCCGGCCCTCGAGGTGGTGCCGGCGGCCCTCGAGGGGGAGGCGGGCGAACTGCTCGTCGAGCGATCGGCGGCCGCCGCCGTGACCGTGGTCGGCTCGCGCCACCTGTCGACCGCCGGCGGGGTGCTGCTGGGCTCCGTCAGCACGGTCGTCGCCGCGCGGGGCCACGGCCCGGTCGTCGTCGTCGAGGGGCCGGGCGGGTTGAAGGCCAAACACCAGCAGGTGGTGGCCGGTCTCGACGGGTCGGACCGCGATGTCGACGTGCTGGCCTTCGCCCTCGACCATGCAGCGCCACCGACTCGGGCTGCGGGCCGTCTTCTGCTGGCGCTCGTCCGCGCGGCCGAGCGGGCACGCCGTGCCGCCGGAGGCCGGACGGGTGCAACGGTGGTTGGCCGAGATGCTGGCCGGGTGGCAGGAGAAGTACCCGGACGTGCGGGTGCAGCGCGCCGTCCTCGACGACCACCCGGTGCGCGGGCTGGTCGCGGAGTCGCACGGCCAGAGCCTGCTCGTCGTCGGGGCCCGCTCCCGCCGGTCCCGGCTGGCCCCGCTGCTCGGATCGGTGAGCCAGGGCATCCTGCACCACGCCCGCTGCCCGGTCGCCGTCCTGCACGCGGAGTGAGCCGCGTCCCGTTGCTCACATGTGCATGCCCGGAGCCACGCCGCCGGCCATGTGCATCGTCTGCATCGCCAACAGCATCCAGGCCATCGACAGCGACATGATCGCGAGCGTGGTTCGCACACCCAGGGTGACGTCGGACTCGGGGCGGTTGAGCCGGGCGAGCGCGAGGGGCGCGTCCGGACGGCGGTGGCGGTCGCTCCGTCGGTGCGCTCGTCGGCGGCCGCCTCGGGCAGGTCGCTCGGCGGCGCCGCGGACGGGGCGGTGGCGACGAGCCAGAGCAAGGTCTCCACGAGCAGGTACGCGATCGCGACGTAGGTGATCCATGCCGGCCGGTCGTCCCGCGGCAGCGACATGTAGGTCATCACCGCCATGTCGACGGTGGAGGCGAGCCACGGCCGGCTCGGGCGCCGGCCCCCGACCACGCGGTGGCGGCGTACGCCCCGGCGGCGAGCGTGAGGGCGCCGTAGAGCGCGACCCCGCCCCAGTACAGGTGCGGGTGATCGGCCTGCGGCAGCAGGTACATGGCGATCATGCCGGCGGCCATGAGGATGTGTCCGACGTGCCAGAGCCGCACCTCCCCGCGCATGGACTCCGCGTGGCGCAGGTGCAGCACCAGCACCACCACCAGCGCCGCGGCCCACACGTAGCGCAGCCAGTCCGGCAGCAGCGGCATGTGCATCGTCATCGAACCCACGGGTCCTGCCCTTTCGTCGGCTTCCGGGGCCTCGCGGCCCGGTGTGCGTACATTCCAAGAGTCAGTCGAGGTCCGGGGATAGTTCCCGACGACCGACCGCGCCTCCGCCGTTATCGAGCGGGCCCTCGCGTGAGCGGTCGCCCGGGCGTGTGAACTCGGCCGCGGTCCCGGGCAGCCCAACAGGTGGAGCCGACCCGCATCTTCCTGCACCCGAGGAGAGCCTGTGAACTCGTCCGACCGCGATCAACTGACCACCCGCCTGCAGCGCACCTTCGACGAGGACCCCGATCTCCGCGGCCTGCTCGAGGCCTCGCTGGAGCAGGCCGCTCGCCGCAGCCAGCAACTCGACGGCACCCTGCGCGACGCCCTGTCCTGGCCCCGGGACATCGAGACCTACCTCGACTACCTCGTCGAGTTCGGCCGCTGGATCCCGAAGGAGTCCGACAACCCGGCCTGGAAGAACGGGACGCCGCGCCACCAGTTCGCGCAGGAGGTGAGCGACCGTCTAGCTCACTTCTTCTGGCTGGTCGACCAGCCCGTCGGTGAGGACTCCGGGCACGTGGCCGAGGGCTCGCCCGCCTTCCGCCGCTTCCTGACCGAGTACGCCTCAGGGTGGGGCTCCTTCCTCGACACGCCGGAGTCGTTCGACGACGACATCCTGGCCTCCTTCCAGCAGTACGCCCCGCAGTACTCGATCGAGGAGTCGCTGGTCGACGGCAAGCCGAATTCCCCGAGCGGCTGGCAGACCTTCAACCAGTTCTTCGCGCGCGAGCTCAACCCGGGCCTGCGCCCGATCGCCGCCCGCGACGACAACACCGTGATCGCCTGCCCGGCCGACTGCAGCTACGAGCACGGCTTCGGCATCGACGACGACTCGGCCATTCCGGCCACCCGCGTCAAGCAGACGAAGACCTACGGCAACGTCCGCTCGCTGCTCGAAGGCAGCGAGCACGCCGACGCCTTCGCCGGGGCACCTTCGTGCACTACATGCTGCCGCCCTCGGCCTACCACCGGTTCCACCTGCCGGTCGCCGGGCGGCTGCTCGAGTCGTTCGTCACCCACGGCCAGGTCTACATGCAGGTCGACCTGCAAGACGGCCGCCTCGCCTCGCTGGACCGCACCGACACCGGGTACGAGTTCTTCCAGACCCGTGGCGTGGTCGTCGTCGACACCGCGAACAGCCCGGAGGGCGACCTCGGCCTGGTCGGCATCGTGCCGGTCGGCATGTCGCACGTTGCCTCCGTCGTGCTGACCGGCCGGCCGGGCGTCGATCTGGCCAAGGGCGACGAGTTCGGCTACTTCCAGTTCGGCGGGTCGGACATCATCCTGCTGTTCCAGCGCGGGGTCGAACTCGACCTCGACACCTCCGACGGCTTCCGGCACGTCGGCTCCCGCGCCGCGAGCGTCACCGGACGCTGATCGGTCACGCCCCGGGTCGGCCGGCTCCCGAGGTCAGGTGGGCCGCGGACCAGCCCAGTTCGGCGAGGTGGGCGCCCCGTTCGAGTTCGTTGGCGGTGATCACACCGACCGGGCGCCTGCCCTCGTCGACGACGACCGCGACCCCGCCGTGCCGAGGCAGCTTGGGCACGATGTCGGCGAGGGTCGTGTCACAGGTCACGACCAACGGTGGGCGGCGGCGCACGAGGTCTCGGATGCGGGCCTCGTCTCGCCGCTGCTGCGGCAGCCCGCGGAGGTCGCGCAGCGCCAGCATCCCGGTGATCTCGCCGCCGAAGTCCGCCACCGGATAGACCGGCTGCGCGGTGGCCCCGGGGTGGAGCCCGGCGAGGAACTGCGGCACCGTCCACCAGTCGCTGACCGTCACCGGCGTGGGTGACATCACCTGCTCGGCGGTCCAGCTGTCCAACCGGCGATACCGGCCGGTCATACGCTCGCCGGCGGCTCCGGCGACGATGAACCAGCCGAGCAGCGAGAGCCACAGCCCCGCGGGCGCGCCGGCCAGCACCTCGATGAGCCCGAAGGCGACCAGGACGTAGCCGAACACCCGGCCCCAGCTCGTCGCCACCTCGTTGGCGCGGGCCCGGTCGTGGTAGTGCCGCCACAGCGCGCCGCGCAGCACCCGGCCGCCGTCCAGCGGGGCGGCGGGGGCCAGGTTGAAGATCCCGAGCAGCACGTTGACACCGGCGAGCCAGGCGATCGCCGCGCCCACCAGCCCGGCCGGCGCCACCGCCCACGCGATCGCCCCGCCGACCAGGCCGAGCATCAGGCTGGCCAGTGGCCCCGCGGCCGCGATCAGGACGTCCGCGCCCGGGCTGGTCGGCTCGTCGTCGAACTCGGTGACCCCGCCCAGCATCCAGAGGGTGATCGAGCGGACGCGCAGCCCGAAGTGTCGGGCGGCCACGGTGTGCGCCAGCTCGTGCACCAGCACCGTGGCCAGGAAGACGCCGGCGGTCAGGACTCCGGTCAGCCAGTACCCGGCCTGCGAGTAGCCGGGCCGGGCCACGGGCAGCGCCTGGGTCGCCAACAGGTAGGCGAACAGGGCCAGCGCGAGCAGTGCCGACCAGTGGACCGAGACCGCGACCCCCGCCCAGCGGCCGAGCGGCAGGCGACCACTCGCGCGCGACCCGACCGGGTCGTGGCGGGTCGGCGGGGCGTCGGCGCCCTGGCCCGGCGGCATGCCTTCGATACCACCGCGCGCGCGTCGCTGCTTCCAGTGCCCAACGACACTCGGCGTTCGGGACCTCGCCGCCGTCACCGCGTCCGCCGCGCTGCGCCGCCCCCGACCCCGCCCAGGTGGGCCGTTCGGCACTGCTACCGGACTCGGCGCCGCCGCACGATCGAGAGGTGGGCGTCTTTGTCATCGACGACGACGACCTCGACGCCGTACGCTCCGACGGCCTGGTGACGCACCTTCGCGACCTCGGCCCGGCCGATCGCGATGCGGTCGTCGCGCTGCACGAGGCGGCCTCGGGACGCTCGCTGTACCTGCGGTTCTTCGGCGCCGGCCTGCCGGGGGCGATCCGCTACGCCGAGCACCTGGTGCGGGCCGACTCGGACCACCGGGCGATCGGGGCGTTCGTGCGGCGGCGGCTCGTCGGCGTCGTCTCCTTCGAGCGGGTCGACCGGACGCGGGCGGAGTTCGCGCTGCTGGTGGCCGACGAGGCCCAGCGCACCGGGGTCGGCACGCTGCTGCTGGAGCACGCGATCGCCGAGGCCCGGGCGGCGGGCGTCACCCACTTCGTCGCCGAGGTCCTCGCGGAGAACTCGCTCATGATCGAGGTCATCCGGGACCTCGGCTTCGTCCACACCACCAGCCGCACCGGCGAGACGGTGAGCGTCGAGTTCTCCCTCGAGGCCTCGGCGCCCGTGGTGGCGGCGATCAGCGCGCGGGAGCAGCAGGCGGAGATCGCCAGCCTGCGGCCGCTGCTGTCACCCCGATCCGTGGTGGTCGTGGGCGCCGGGCCCCGTCCCGGCGGGGTCGGGCACGCGGTGGTCCGCAACCTGCTCGAGACCGGATTCACCGGCCGCGTCGACGTCGTCCACCCGAGCGCAGAGGAGGTGCTCGGCGTGCCGGCCGTGCCGTCGGTACGCGACCTGCCACGCGGGTCGGAGCTCGCGGTGGTCGCCGTCCCGGCGGCGGCGGTCGAGGCGGTGGTGCGGGACTGCGGCGAGCGCGGCGTGCGGGCGGTCGTCGTCATCAGTGCCGGGTTCGGGGAGGCCGGCGAGGAGGGCGTCGCCCGCCAGGATGCTGTCCTGCGCACGGCCCGCGAGTACGGGATGCGGCTGGTGGGCCCCAACTGCTTGGGGGTGCTCAACAACGACCCCGCCGTCCGGCTGGACGCGACGTTCGGGGTGATGCCGCACGACGCGGGCGGGTTCGCCGTGCTGGCCCAGTCCGGCGCGTTCGCCGCCGCCGTCGCCGCCGCGGCCGACCGGGCCGGGCTCGGGATCGCCCGCCTGGTGTCGATGGGCAACAAGGCCGACGTAGGCGGCAACGACCTGCTGCTCGCCTGGGGCGAGGATCCCGACGCCCGCGTGATCGGCCTCTACCTCGAATCGATCGGTGACCCGATCCGCTTCGGGCGCATCGCGCGCCACGTGACACGGCGCGCCCCGATCGTCGCGGTGAAGTCCGGACGCACCGACGCCGGACGGCGGGCCGGGCGCTCGCACACCGCTGCCGCCGCGTCGCCGGAGGTGGCGGTGGAGGCCCTGTTCCGCAGCTGCGGCGTGCTGCGGGTCCGCACGATGCAGGAGATGATCGACGCCGCGCGGGTGCTCGACTCGCAGCCCCGCCCGGCGGGGCCGCGCCTCGCGATCGTCGGGAACTCCGGCGGCCCGGAGATCCTGGCGGCCGACGCCGCCGCGGAGGCCGGTCTGCTCGTCGACGGCTTCGACGACGCCACCGCCGCGGAGCTGCGCCGGCTGGGGGCCCCGGCCCAGAACCCGATCGATCTCGGCGCCACCGTCACACCGGAGCGAGTCGGGCGGGTATTGGACACCGTGCTCGCCTCGCCGTCGGTCGACATGCTGCTGACGGTGTTCACGACGGTGGCGACCTCCGACCCGGTTGCGGTGCGCTCGGCGGTGATCGAGGCGGCCGCGGGGGCGGACAAGCCGGTCGTCGCGGTGGAGGTGGGCGCCGTGGCGAGCCCGCTCGCCGCCTGCCGGGGGCGGACGGTGCCGCTGTTCGGCTTCCCCGAGCCGGCCGCCGCTGCCCTCGGGCTCGCCTACCGCCACGCCCGCTGGGTCGCGTCCGGGAGCGAACCGGTCGCGCGTCCCGCCGCCGTCGACGCCGCGACGGTCCGGACCCTGATCGCCACGGCGCGCTCGAGCGGGGCCGACTGGCTCCGCCCCGACGAGGTCGACCGGCTGCTCGGCGCCTACGGCATTCCCACCTGCCCCGGGAAGGTCGTCGTCGGTGCCGACGCCGCCTCCCAGGCGGCCGACGAGCTGGGCTACCCGGTGGTGCTGAAGCTGGCCGAGGGCGGGACGCACAAGAGCGACGTCGGTGGAGTGCGTCTGGAGCTGCGCGACGCCGACGAGGTGCGACAGGCCGCGGACGACCTCGCCCTGATCCGGGGGCGGCCGGTGACCCCGCTGCTCGTCCAACAGATGATCTCCGGCGGTACCGAACTCATCGTCGGCGGGCTGCACGAGCCGCAGTTCGGGCCGTTGCTGATGGTCGGCGCCGGCGGCGTGCTCGCCGACGTCGTCGACGACACCAGCTTCCGTATCGCCCCGGTGTCGCGCGACGAGGCCGGGGCCATGCTGGAGGAGCTGCGCAGCTCGCGGCTGCTCGACGGGTTCCGAGGCCGCTCACCCGTCTCGCGGCCGGCCGTGGCTGACCTGATCGTCCGCGTCGGCGCGCTGCTGGCCGACGTCCCCGAGGTCGCCGAACTCGATCTGAACCCGGTGGTCGCGCGTGGCGAGCTCGTCGTGACCCTCGACGCGCGCATCCGGGTGGCCCCACCGCCGCACCACCCCGACCCGGTGGTGCGACAGCTGCGGGGACCGCTGCACCCGGTTCCCGTCCGAGACGGAACGTGGTGAGACGAGCATGACCATGCGCCCTCCCCCGGCCGGCCGCCGACCGCAGGTCGTCGTCGGGGTTGACGACTCCCACGGCGCCGCCCGCGCCGTGGGCTGGGCCGCCCACGAGGCCGAGCGTCGCGGGGCAGGGCTGCTGCTGGCGCACGTCCACCCCACGGCCCTCGCGGCCCCGCCCGGAGACGGGGCCGTGGCCCCGGACGCCTTGCTGCGTGCTTCCGGCGACCTGGCCGCCGAGGTGGCGCCGGAGGTGCCGGTCCGGGCGTCGGTGCTGGTGGGAACGACGGTGGAGGCGCTCGTGGCCGAATCGCGGGGCGCCGACCTGCTCGTCCTGGGCTCGGCGGGGCGCGCCGACGTCGACCACGCCGCCATGGGTTCCGTCGCGAGTCGGCTGGCCACGCACGCGGACTGCCCGGTGGTCGTGGTCCGGGACGAGCCCCCTCGCGACCCGCGTGGCCGGGTGGTGGCCGGCGTGCTCGACACGCCGTCCGGGCACGCGGCGGCCGAGGTGGCGACCCGCGAGGCCGGCCTGCGTCATGCGGCGCTCGTGCTCGTCCACGCCGACGCGCCGGTCGGCGCCGGCCCCGGCGTCGCCGCGCTGGCGGCCGACATCGCGGCTCGTCATCCGGACCTCGCGCTGGACGCGCACCGCGTCCACGCCGACCCGGTCAGCGCGCTCATCGAGGCGTCGGGGGACGCCGACCTGCTCGTCCTCGGCTGCCGTCATTCCACGGAGCATTTCGACGCCCGGCTCGGTCCGGTGCCCGCGTCGATCCTTCCGCGCGTGCACTGCCCGGTCATGCTCGTCGGCGCCTACCCGCACCACCTGCGCCGCCGCTCCCCGGCGACGCCGGCGCGCAGCGAGCCCACCGCGCACTGACTCGCGCCGGCGCCCGCGCCGGGCGGCAACGTCGCTATCGGGACGTCACCACCGGCTCCTCGTCGGCCGGACTCTCGGCCGCGGCGCGCTCCTGCGCACGCTGGGCCGCTGCTCCCCGGGCCAGCAGCGAGCTGAGCGGCTTCTCCTTCAGGAACCAGGCGACCAGGAAGCCGGCGACCAGCAACGGCACGAGATACCCGTAGAGCGGGATCAGGGCGTTGGCGTAGGCGACGACGAAGTCGTGGGCCAGGTTGCCCGGCAGCTTCGCCAGCTGGGCGGGGGTGATGCCGGTAGCGCGCCCACCCAGCTTCTTGCCGGCGCCGGGCGGAAGGACGTCGTTCAGCCGGCTGGTGAGCCGCCCGACGAACAGCGAGCCGATGAGGGCGGTGCCGAGCGAGGCGCCGATCTGCCGGAAGAAGTTGACTCCCGCGGTGGCCGTCGACATGTCGCGGTACCCCACCGAGTTCTGCACGGTCAGCACCAGCACCGGCATCACGAATCCGATGCCGAGGCCCAGCACCACCATGAAGAGGCTCGACTCGCCGCGAGAGGTGGTCGCGTCCATCTGTGACAGCAGGTACATCCCGATCGCGGCCAGGGCCGTCCCGACGATCGGGAAGGGCTTGTAGCGCCCCGTCCGGCTGATGATCTGGCCGGTGCAGATGGCGGCGGCCATCAGCCCACCCATCAGCGGCAGCATCAGCACCCCCGAATAGGTGGCGCTGGCCCGAAGCGACAGCTGCAGGTAGGTCGGCAGGTAGCTCACTGCGCCGAACATGGCCACCCCGACCAACAACGCCAGGATGGTGTTGACGCGGAAGACCTCGTCCCGGAACAGTCGCAGCGGCAGGATCGGCTCCTCGGCGCGCGTCTCGGCCACCAGCCACGCCGGTACGAGGATCACCACCCCCGCGATCAGCCCGAGGATCGTCGGGGAGTCCCACGCGTGCTCCCGGCCGCCCCAGGTCAGGGCAAGGACCGCACAGGCGATGCCCCCGGCCATCAGCAGCGCCCCCAAGAAGTCGACCTTCTTCTTCACCTGCGGCTTGGGCAGCTTCAGGGTCAGGGTCGTGACGATCGCGGCCGCGATGCCGATCGGGACGTTGATGTAGAAGATCCACCGCCAGGTGGCGTGCTCGGTCAGGTAGCCGCCGACCAGCGGGCCGAGCACGGTGGCGACGCCGATCATCGGCCCCATCACCGCCATGTACTTGCCACGCTCGCGGGCGCTGACGATGTCGGCCATGATCGTCTGCGCGCCGATCAGCAGCCCACCGGCGCCGATGCCCTGGATCGCGCGACAGGAGATCAGCACCCCCATGTTGGGCGCGATACCGGCCACCACCGAACCCGCCAGGAAGATCGCGATCGCCAGCTGGAAGGCGTTGCGGCGGCCGATGAAGTCGCCGACCTTGCCGTAGACCGGCATCGCGATGGTCTGGCACAGCAGGTAGGCCGTGATCAGCCAGGAGATCTGGGACAGCCCGTTCAGGTCACCGGCGATGGTCGGAAGGGCGGTCGCGACGATGGTCTGGTCCAGCGCGGCCATGAGGATGCCCAGCATCAGCCCCACGAAGATGGCGATGAGCCGGCCCCGGGGGAGACCGGAGTCCGCCTCCTCCTCGGGCCTGGACGGCGTGGTGCGAACGGCTGACTGTGCGGTCAAGGATCCTCTTTCTGGTCTCGGGCCGGTTCGGCGGCGGGTCGGACGGGGGGCGGCCGCGATCACCCGGGGGGCTGCGACAGCTGTTCCTGCAGGAGCGTGAAGGCCTCGGCGGCGATCTCGTCCGGCCGCCGGAGGCCGTCGGCGGCCCACTTGCGCAGGGCGACCCGCACCACGCTGCTGGCCAGCGAGGCGAGCGCGGCCGGGCGCAGGTCGCCGTCGGGGTCGACGCCGAGGCGCTCGGCCATCGCCTCGGCGAACATGCGCTCGAGGGCGGCGAACTGGCCGAGTTGCCGGGGAAGCAGCGACGGGTTGTTGCGCACCAACCGCTGGAGCGCCAAGGCCTGATCGCGGTGCACGTGAGTTTCCCGGAGCAGGCCGCTGCCGGCGATCGCGGCCCGCAGGGTCTGCACCGGTGCCTCCTCGGCCGGCCGGTTCAGGATGGCCTCGCGCAGCTCGGCGCTGAGCTCGCCGGTCTCCAGGACCAGGGCGTCTTCCTTGCAGTCGAAGTAGTTGAAGAACGTCCGGGGCGAGATGTCGGCGGCCTCGCTGATCTGCTCGATCGTCACGTGGCTCACGCCACGGGCGTCGGCCAGCTCCAGTGCCGCCAGCTTGATCCGCTGGCGCGTCGCCAGCTTCTTGCGCTCTCGCCGGCCCGGCGGTGCCGACGCTGCGTCCACGGTCATACCGTCACGGTACCCATATTTGCACTAGATGCACATTTGCATCTAGTGCACTGTTGGACGACGGAGGAGCCCGGACCCTTACGCCGCGCGCGGGTCAGGGGGTCGCCCGGCGATCGCCGCGCACGTAGGACAGCAGCGCCTCCGCGGCCGCGGCCACCACCGGCCGGGGGATCTTGCGCCGGACCCACCCCGCCGTGTGTCAGGCGAACCGTCGGACGGCGAGCGGTGCGGCGGTCAGGACCCGGCGGATACCGATCGTTGGCGTTGAACACCCGGAGCCGCCTGTCGGATTCGAACCGACGACCTACCGCTTACAAGGCGGTGGCTCTGACCAGCTGAGCTAAGGCGGCGAACGGGACGAGGCTACCCAGGCCGGGCCAGGGCGGGCGAGGCGCTACCGGGGCGTGTGCTCTGTTTCCTGCTCCGCCGGTGCGCCCGCCACCTCCGGGTTGAGCGCCTCGCCGGACTCGATCTCGGCGACGGTGGGGGCGCCGAACATCGGCAGGCCCTCGGTGCGGCGGATGAAACCCCAGACGATCGGGACGACCACGAGGATCGCGACGCCGACGGCCAGGATGAGGACGGGGTGGGTCTGATCCGCCCCGGCACCGAGCGGGGCCCAGCCGGCCTTGTCGAGCAGCGCGAGACCGGAGACGGCCAGCACCGCGACCAGCGCCCGGCGCACGAACGACGACGGCACCCGCGGCGCCACCTTCGCCCCGAGCATGCTGCCGGGCACCGAGCCGATGATCAGCGGGATCGTGATGGTGAGGTCCAGGCCGTTGGCGATGATGTTGGAGATCGCAGCGGCCGTGACCAGCGGGACGGCCTGCACCAGGTCGGTGCCGACCAGCTTCACCGCCGACAGGGCGGGATAGAGCATCACCAGCGCGATCATGATCACCGAGCCGGAGCCCACGGACGTCACCCCCACCAGCAGCCCGCCGAGCGCGCCGATGAGCACCGTGGGCAGCGGCCGGATGCGGGGGTCGGCCTCCGGCGGGCCCCCGCGGCGGACGCGACGCAGCTGCAGGTACAGCCGCAGCGCGAAGGTCGCGGTCGCGAGCAACAGGGCAAAGCCGATGGCCAGCTGGAGCGTGGTGTCGATGTCGGCACCCGGGGCGATCCAGCGGATGAGGAAGGGGCCGAGGAAGGCCATCGGGACCGACCCGGTCATCAGCCAGCCGGCCAGGCGCAGGTTCGGTGAACCGCCGCGCCAGTGCACCAGCGATGCCCCCGCCTTGTAGACAGCAGAGGCGGTCAGGTCGGACGTGACGACGGTGGAGGCGCCGCCGACGCCCAGGAAGATCAGCGCCGGCGTCATCAGGGCGCCACCGCCCATCCCGGTGACGCCGACGACCATGCCGACCAGGAGGCCGGCGACGACGACCTTCCACTGCTCGGCCGAGACGCCGAGCATGCCGTCGGCGAGCAGGCCGTGGGCGGTAGCGAGCACGCGGAGTCCTCCCCGGTCGGAATGGAAGTAACCCTATCAGTTCGATAGACAATGTTGCCACGCCGCCTCGGCCGTCTTGGCGTGGTCGGATCGCGTCGTAGACCATGTGCGGGTGACACCTCCATCCGTGCCGCCGCCGCCCGCGCGTGCCGAGCCGGCCGAACGGCTCCGGCAGGCCCGCGACACCGTGCGGGCCTCGCTCGACGCCGACCGCAGCGGCCCCCCGCCGCCGGTCACGGCGACGGTGCCGATCCGCCCGCTGCCCGACGAGGTCGGCGCGAAGATCGTGGCCCGCGCCGAGGCCGGGCTGGTCCCGGCCGGGTCGACATCGCCGCGCAGCCCGCTCCTGAAGCGGGTCGTGCTCCCGTCGGCGACGCTCGCGCTGCTCGATGCGGTGCTGCTCGTCGTGGCCGCGGTGCAGGGAGCGACCGTGCTCGCGATCGTCGCGGCGGTGCTGCTCGTCGCCTTCGCGACCGCCGCGGTGGTGGCGGTGCGCTACGTCCGTGCCGACCCGCTGCTGCTCGACCCCGGCGACCACGCCGCCATCGCCGCGGCCGGTCGGTGGACCTCGGACCAGCCGTGGCCGGCCGACGCCTCCGGGCCCGAGGTCGCGCTCGTCGCGACGGCCGCCGAGGCGGCGCAGCGGGTCGTCAGCCACCCCGCCTGGCTGTCCGGGCTGCTCGTCCGAGGGGGTGTGCAGCTCTCGCTCGGCAGCGAGCTGGACCTGCTCGACCGGCAGGCCCACGGTGTCGCGGTCGGCGGCGGACCGGACGCGGACGAGGAGACCTGGACGCTGCTGGTCACCCGCGTCGCGGCGCTCACCGCCTACGCCGCCACCCTCGACGACCTCGACTCGCCCCTGGATTCCCGGGAGGCGACGCCGCTGGCGCAGGACGTGGAGCGGCTCGCCTTCTTTCTCTCGGCGTCCATCTACGAGGTCTGAGCCCGGGCCGGTGGCGTGGCGCCCGTCACCGGCGGGCAGGATGGACCTACGGTTCCGTAACCAGCCGTCGTCAGGAGTTTGCCGTGACCCGTCTGCACAAACCCAAGGCAGGCTTCTGGATCCGGTTGTGCGTGGTCGTGCTCTACCCTCTCGACGCTCTGCTGTTCCGGATCCGCTGGCGCCACCTGGACCGGATGGTGCCGCCGAGCACGGGCGGCGTGCTCATCGCCATGAACCATGTCTCCTACGTCGACACCCTCCTGATGGCGCGGCTGGTGTGGCAGACCGGACGCATCCCGCGGTTCATGATCAAGGCCGGAGTGTTCGACTGGCCGGTGGTCGGCCGGATCATGCACGGGGCGGGCCAGATCCCGGTTTACCGGGGCACCACCAACGCCGCCCAGTCCCTGCGCGACGCCGTCGCCGCCCTCGAACGGGGTGAGGCGATCGTCATCTACCCCGAGGGCACCACCACCAAGGACCCGGCGAACTGGCCGATGCAGGCCAAGACCGGCATCGCCCGCCTGGTGCTGCTCGCGCCGGACATCCCGGTGGTCCCCATCGGGCAGTGGGGCGCGCACAAGCTGGGCTTCAGCCCGTCCCGGCTGGGCCGGCGCCGCACCGCGCAGGCCAGCCTCGGCGAGCCGCTCGACCTCAGCCACTGGCGGGGCGCCGAACCGACGCAGGAGAACCTGCGGGCGATCACCGACGAGATCATGGCGGCGGTGCGCACCCAGGTCGCCACGCTGCGAAACGAGCCCGCCCCGCCGACGTTCTTCGTCCCGAAACGGGCCTACAAGGACAAGACGAAACGTAGCAAGGCCGCCTGAGCCGGCGGCGTCAGCCGACGCGGCGGCGCCGGGCGATCTCGGCCAGCGTGACGGCGGCCGCCACCGAGGCGTTCAGCGACTCGGCCGCAGCGGCCATCGGGATCGACAGGGTGAGGTCGCAGGTCTCGCCCACCAGCCGCGACAGCCCGCGTCCCTCCGAGCCGACCACGACGACGACCGGCTCGGTGGCCAGCTCCAGCTCGTCCAGCGACGTAGTGCCGTCGGCGTCGAGGCCGACGACGAACAGCCCGGCCTCCTTGCACTCCTTCAGCGCCCGGACGGTGTTGGTCACCTGCGCGATCGGCAGCCGCGCCGCCGTCCCGGCCGAGGTGCGCCACGCCGTCGGGGTGATACCGGCCGAGCGGCGCTCCGGCAGGACGATGCCGTGGGCACCGAACGCCAGCGCCGAGCGGACGATCGCGCCCAGGTTGCGCGGGTCGGTCACGCCGTCGAGCGCCACCAGCAGCGGCGGTACCCCGGCCTCGTTCGCCTCGCGCAGCAGGTCCGGCAGCGCGTGGTAGCTGAACGGCGGTACCTGCAGGGCGATGCCCTGGTGCACGAGGCCGCCGGTGCGGCGGTCGAGCTCGGCGCGGCTGATCTCGAGCAGCGCCAGGCCGCGGTTGCCCGCGATCCGGATGGCCTCGGTGACCCGCTCGTCGGACTCCAGGCCCTGCGCGACGTAGAGCGCGGTGGCGGGGATCTTCGCCCGCAGCGCCTCGGCGACGGGGTTGCGTCCGACCAGCAGTTCGGCGGCCTGCCCGTCCTGCTTGGGCTTGCGGTTGCTCGCCGCGGCGGTGTCGCGCCGCCCCCGCCTCGCCGCGGGGTGGCCGGTGCGCTCCTCGGCCCGCGGGGTCGGGCCCTTGCCCTCGAGCGACTTGCGGCGCTGCCCGCCGGAGCCGGTCTGCGGCCCCTTCTTCTGCTTGCGCACCGCCCCCTGGCGGCGCGAGTTCCCTGCCATCACTCCACCGTCCATCGGGGGCCGTCCGGGGTGTCCTCGATCTTGACGCCGGCCTCGCCGAGTTGGTCGCGGATCGCGTCGGCGGCGGCGTAGTCCTTGCGGGCGCGCGCCGCGGCGCGCTGTTCGAGGGCGATCCCCACCAGCGAGTCCACGACCTCCTTGAGGCCGGCCGCCGACTCCTGCTCGTGCCGCGGGTCGAGGCCGAGCACGCCGGTCATCGTGAGCACGGCGGCCAGCGACCCGCGCGCCGCGGTCTTGTCGCCCTCGGCGAGCGCCGCATTGCCTTCGCGCACGACGTTGTGCACCGCGGCGAGCGCTCCGGGCACGCCGAGGTCGTCGTCCATGGCTGCGAGGAACTCCGCGCACACGGGGCCGGGCGCGGTGTCGCCGACGGTCTCGAGCGCGCGGGCGACGAAGTTCTCGATCCTGGCGAACGCGGCGGCCGCCTCGTCCACCGCCGTCTCGGAGAACTCCATCGCCGAGCGGTAGTGCGCCGCGCCGAGGTAGTACCGCACCTCGACCGGCCGCCACCGCTGCACGATCTCGCGCACCTGCAGCGTGTTGCCCAGGGACTTGGACATCTTCTCGCCGGCCATCGTCACCAGGCCGTTGTGCAGCCAGTAGCGGGCGAACCCGTCACCGGCGGCGCGGGACTGCGCGAGTTCGTTCTCGTGGTGCGGGAAGCGAAGGTCCAGCCCGCCGCCGTGGATGTCGAAGCTCGCGCCCAGGTACTTCGTGGCCATGGCCGAGCACTCCAGGTGCCAGCCCGGCCGCCCGTCACCCCAGGGCGTCGGCCAGGACGGCTCGCCGGGCTTGGCCGCCTTCCACAGCGCGAAGTCACGAGGGTCACGCTTGCGCCCGTCACCGGCGGAGTCGCCGGCGGCCTGCATGTCGTCGAGCTTCTGCCCGGACAGCGCGCCGTACGCGGGGTAGCTGTGCACGTCGAAGTAGACGTCGCCGTCGGCCGGGTACGCGTGCCCGGCGTCGATCAGGCGTTGGATGAGGGCGATCATCTCCGGGACGTGGCCGGTGGCACGCGGCTCGTAGCTGGGCGGCAGGCAGCCGAGCGCCTCCTCGGCGTGGACCATCTCGCGCTCGTTGCGGAACGCCAGCGCCCACCACGGCTCGCCGGCCTCGGCCGACTTGGCCAGGATCTTGTCGTCGATGTCGGTGACGTTGCGGACCAGGGTGACCTGGTAGCCGGAGTGCACGAGCCAGCGCCGCAGGATGTCGATGTTCACCCAGTTGCGCACGTGCCCGATGTGCGGCGGCCCCTGCACGGTGAGCCCGCAGAGGTAGATCGACACCTGTCCGGGCCGGATCGGCTCGAACGGCCGCGTGGAGCGCGTCCCGGTGTCGTACAACTGAAGACTCACCCGGCCATGGTACGGACGCCCGCCTCACTCGTTGAGTGGTGCGGTTAGCGTGGCCGGGTGAGCGATTCCCCACCGCCCGTGCCGACCGCACTGCACCCCGACACGGTGGCCGTCGCCGCCGGCCGGCCGCACGGCGCCGGCGAGCCGATCAACGCCCCGATCGCCCCGGTGACGGCCTTCCGGCACGACGACGCGGACGACGAGAACCGGTACGCGCGGCACGACGTCTCCCCCACCGTCGCCGCGTTCGAACAGGTCGTCGGCGAGCTCGAGGGCGGGCGGGCGCTCGCGTTCGGCAGCGGCATCGCTGCGCTCGCCACGCTGCTCGACCGGCTGCCGGCCGGCGCGGTCGCCGTCGTCCCGGACGAGGGGTACTCCGGGACGATGTCGAGCTTCGACGAGGCCGAGCGGTTGGGGCGGTTGCAGGTGCGGCGGGTCGCCCCGCGCCACACCGTCGCCGTCGCCGCCGCCTGCGCCGGGGCCGATCTGGTCTGGTTGGAGACGGTGTCCAACCCGCAGATGTCGGTGGCGGACCTGCCGGCGATCGCCGTGGCCGCCCACGACGCGGGCGCGCTGCTGGCGGTCGACGCCACGTTCTCGACACCGATGGTGGCCCGTCCGCTCGATCTCGGCGCGGACGTGGTCATGCACTCGGCCACGAAGTTCCTGGCCGGGCACTCCGACGCGCTGCTCGGCGTGCTGGTGACGCGCTCGGACGACCTGGCCACGGCGCTGCAGGACCGGCGCACGCTCAGCGGAGCCGTGCCGGGGGTGCTGGAGAGCTACCTCGCCACCCGGGGCGTCCGGACGCTGTCAGTGCGGATGCAGCGGGCGCAGGCCAATGCGATGACCCTCGCGACCCGGCTCAGCGAGCACCCGCGGGTGGCCCGCGTGCGGTATCCGGGCCTGCCCGACGACCCCGGCCATGCCCTCGCGACCCGTGACCACCACGGTTACGGCGCCGTGCTCGCCCTCGAGACCGCCGGAACCGCCGAGGACGCCGAACGCATCTGCGCCGCCGTCCGCCTCGTCACGCACGCGACCAGCCTGGGTGGGGTGGAGTCGACGATCGAACGACGCGCCCGCCACACCGTCGACGCCGACCACGGCACCCCGGACACGCTGCTGCGGCTGTCGGTCGGCATCGAGCACGTCGAGGACCTCTGGTCCGACCTCTGCCGCGCCCTCGACGCGGTGTGAGTCGTCAGGGGCGGACGAGCAGGGCGGACGCGACGGCGGCGCGGCCCTCGCCCCGGCCGGTGAGGCCCAACCCGTCGGTGGTGGTGGCGGAGACCGAGACGGGGCCGCCGATCGCGTCGGCGAGGGTGGCCTGCGCCTCGGCCCGGCGCGGGCCGACCTTGGGGTCGTTGCCGATGACCTGCACCGCGACGTTCGCGACCGTCCACCCGGACTCGCCCACCAGCCGCGCGACCTCGCGCAGCAACGTCGTGCCGGAGGCGCCGGCCCAGCGCGGGTCCGAGGTGCCGAACACCGCCCCGAGGTCACCCAACCCGCCGGCCGCCAGCAGCGCGTCACAGGCGGCGTGAGCCGCGACGTCGCCGTCGGAGTGCCCCTCACACCCGTCCACGCCGGGCCAGAACAGCCCGGCCAGCCAGCAGTCCCGCCCGCGTTCGATCGGGTGGACGTCGGTGCCGATGCCGGTGCGCAGGTCGGTCACGGCCGCACCACCCCCTCCGCGGTCGCCACCGCCGAGGCGATCTCGAGATCCCACGGTCGGGTGATCTTGAAGGCGGCGTCGTCACCGGGCACGGCCACCACCACCCGCCCCATGGCCTCGACGAGCGCAGCGTCGTCGGTGACGGCGAGGGTACGGCCGGCCTCGTGGGCCGCGGCGAGGACGGCCCGGTCGAAACCCTGCGGGGTCTGGATCGCCACGAGCGACGAGCGATCGAGCGTCTCGGCGAAGCCGCCGTCCGCCCCGACCCGCCGCACGGTGTCGTGAATGGGGACGACCGGCACGGCGGCGTCGGCCCCGGCCGTCAGCGCGGCCACCACGGCGGCGATGACCGTGGCCGGCACGAAGGGGCGGGCGACGTCGTGGACGAGCACGGTGTCGATGTCGGGGGCGAGCGCCGCCAGCCCGGCGGCCACGGACTCCTGCCGGGTGGTGCCGCCGGCCACGGCCGGCTGACCGGTCAACCGGGTGGCTTCGTCCTGCTGCTCCGCCGGCGCGACGATCACGACCTGGTCGATGTCCGGGTGCCCGACGAAGCGCCCGGCGGCGTGTTCCAGCAAGCTGCGGCCCCCGACGCGGACGAACGCCTTGGGCACGTCGGCGCCCAGCCGCTCGCCGGAACCGGCCGCAACGAGAACGGCGGCGACGGTCCTTCGACCGTGCGCCGCCATCTCGAGCTGTGGATCGGGTGCCGAATCAGGCCACGGCTTCGGCGAGTACCTCGTCCAGGACGATCTCGGCCTTGTCCTCGTTGGTGCCCTCGGCGAGCGCGAGCTCGCTGGTCAGGATCTGCCGTGCCTTGGCGAGCATGCGCTTCTCGCCCGCGGACAGACCCCGGTCGCGGTCACGGCGCCACAGGTCGCGAACCACCTCGGCAACCTTGTTCACGTCACCGGAGGCGAGCTTCTCGCCGTTGGCCTTGTAACGACGTGACCAGTTGGTCGGCTCCTCGGTGTGCGGGGCGCGCAACACCTCGAACACCTTGTCGAGGCCCTCCTGGCCCACCACGTCGCGGACCCCCACGACCTCGGCGTTCTCGGCCGGTACGAGCACGGTCAGATCGCCCTGCGCAACCTTCAGGCGGAGGTAGGTCTTCTTGACTCCTTGCAGCAATCGCTCCTCGATCGCCTCGATCAGAGCTGCCCCGTGGTGCGGATAGACGACGGTCTCGCCGACCTTAAAAGTCATGTGTACTTGGCCCCTTTCGCTGAGACCAGGATAACACGCAGCACATCGGCCGGCCCCGACAAGTTCCTTCTTTCGAGCGCCTGCAGGCCCGATAACACGGGCTTGACAGCGCCCGCGTCCCCGAACGGCAGGCCCGTCGGCCGAGCCGACCCGGCCGATCGCTAGGCTGTGCACGGCGGTCGGCCGTGCGAGACCGAGGCCAGTTGTCGACGGTGCAGGAGTCGTGGTGAAGGCAGGTCCGGGCGTGAGGCGTCGCATCAATCGTCCGCTGGTCGGCACGCTCGGCGTAGCGCTCGTCGCCAGCGCCCTGACGAGCGCGTGCGCCGCCGGCGACGCCGCCCAGACCGCCAAGCAGCAGCCGTCGATCCAAGGCGCCGACGCGTCGGTCGGCCAGATCGACTTGCGCACCGTGGCGCTCCAGCCGCCGCCGGACCTGTCGCGCTTCTACCGGCAGGGCGGGGACGCGGCGATGGTCGCCGTCCTCATCAACAACTCGCCCACGGCCGACGACCGGCTGGTGGACGTGACCTCTCCCGTCGCCAGCGGCTGGGCGTACTACCGCAAGTACAGCACCGCCTATCACGTGCAGCAGCGCGCGACCGCGACGCCGTCGGCCGGGTCGTCGAAGGCGTCCGGCAGCCACACGGTGCCGCTTCCGGCGGGCGCGGCCGTCTCGTTCGGCGTCCCGAGCGCCACCGGCGCGATCCTGCTGACCGGCCTGAAGCGGGACCTGCATGCCGGCACGACCTTCAAGGTCACCTTCCTGTTCCAGAACGCCGGTCAGGTCTCGATGAAGATCCCGGTGCAGATCACCCCCGTGCCGCGCACCGCCGAGGCCCCGACGCCCGGCGACGTCGTCGTCAGCGCCAACTCCGGCGGCTGAGCCGCCGACCGGCGCGCCCGGCCGCTGCCGGGATTCTGTCGGACCCCGTCGCTATGGTCCGCTCATGGGTTCGACGACGTTGCGGGTCCGCTGATGGCCCGCTCCACGACGACGTTTCGGTGCGAGTCGTGCGGTGCCACCTCGGCCAAGTGGTACGGCCGCTGCCCGCGCTGCGGTGAGTTCTCGACGATCACCGAGCAGGCCGCGCCGCCCAGTGGCAGCGGCCTGCGCGCGACGACCCGGGGCCACGCCCCGGAGCGGGCCGCGCGTCCGGTCGGGCAGGTGACCACCGGGGCCCCCGTCCCTCGGGTGCGCACCGGTGTCGACGAGTTCGACCGCGTCCTCGGCGGCGGCCTGGTCACCGGGCAGGTGTGCCTGTGCAGCGGCCCTCCCGGCTCGGGCAAGAGCACCCTGCTGCTGTCGGTCGCGGACTCGCTCGCCGCCCGTACCGAGCGCCCCGTCCTCTACCTCTCCGGCGAGGAGTCGGTCGAGCAGATCGCGGTGCGGGCCCGACGGGTCGGCGCCGCCGCGCCGTCCCTGCTGCTGGCCGAGGAGACCGACCTCGGCGCCGTCCTGGGCCACCTCGACGCCCACCCCGATGCCGCGCTGCTGGTCGTCGACTCGGTGCAGACGGTCGCCTCGTCCGACGTCGACGGCCGCGCGGGCGGGGTGACGCAGGTGATGGAGGTCGCGCAGGCGCTGACCCGGGTGGCGAAGTCCCGCGGCGTCCCGGTCGTCATGGTCGGGCAGGTCACCAAGGACTCCACCATCGCCGGGCCGCGGGCGTTGGAACACATCGTGGACACCACGCTGAATCTGGACGGCGACCGCTACACCTCGCTGCGGCTGCTGCGCACGGTCAAGAACCGGTTCGGCGCGCTCGAAGTCGCCGCGTTCGAGCAGACGGAGTCGGGAATGGCCGAGGTGCCGGACCCCAGCGTGCTGTTCCGCGAGCAGCGGGACGAGCCGGTGCCGGGCACCTGCGTCAGCGTCGCGGTGGAGGGCAACCGGGCGCTGCTGGCGGAGGTGCAGGCCCTGCTCGCGCAGACCCTCAACCCCACCCCGCGTCGCGGTGTCACCGGCATGGACACCAACCGCAGCGCCATGCTGATCGCCGTCAGCGAGCAGGTCGCGGGGCGTCGGCTGTACGACCACGACATCTTCCTGGCCACCGTGGCGGGGATGCGGCTGCGCGATCCCGCCGCCGACCTGGCCGTGTGCCTCGCGATTCTCTCGGCCGCCCGGGAGCGGCCGATGCCGCTCGACGTGGTCGCGATCGGCGAGGTCGCGCTGTCCGGCGCGGTCCGGCCGGTACCGCTGATGCCGGAACGGGTGGCCGAGGCGGTTCGGCTCGGGTTCGGCCGCCTGCTGGTGCCCGTCGGCACCCGAGAGCGCCTTCCTTCCGCGCCGGCCGACCGGCTCGTCGAGGTCGGGACGCTCTCGGAGGCCAGCCTCGCGCTCGCGCCGCCGGCCGGCTCGGGTCGGCGCGGCACGGCGACGCTGCGCTCGGTGCCGGGCTCGGCCGGGGCGAGCCGGGGCGGTTCGGGGCGCGGCACCCCGCGGCCCGGTGCCCGGGCGGCCGGCGGGGGGAACAATTCGGTCGCGCGGCGACAGGCACGCCGTCGCGCCCGGTCCCTAGACTGAGCCCACGGCCGAACCGGGCCGACGGGCGACCGGCCCGACCGGGGGACGAGGAGCGTGCATGGCCACCACCGAGCGGAAAGACGCGGTGCGTGGTGTCCTCGCCACGATTGCGCCGGGCACACCGCTGCGCGACGGTCTGGAACGCATCCTGCGCGGCAACACCGGCGCGATTATCGTCCTGGGCTGGGACGAGGCGGTCGAGCGGCTCTGCACCGGCGGGTTCCCGCTCGACGTCGAGTTCTCCTCCACCCGACTGCGGGAACTGTGCAAGATGGACGGCGCGGTGGTGCTGAGCACCGACGGCTCGCGGATCGTCTACTCCGGGACGCACCTGATGCCCGATCCCTCGGTACCGACCGAGGAGTCCGGCACCCGGCACCGCACCGCTCAGCGGGTCGCCCGGCAGACCGGCTACTCGGTCATCTCGGTGTCACAGTCGATGAAGATCATCAGTTTGTACGTGGGCGACCGTCGCTACGTGCTGCAGAGCACCGGCGAGCTGCTCTCGCGCGCCAACCAGGCCATCGCCACCCTCGAGCGTTACAGCTCGCGGCTCGAGGAGGTCTCGCAGGCACTGTCCGCCCTCGAGATCGAGGATCTCGTCACCGTCCGCGACGCCGCGATCGTCGCGCAGCGGCTCGAGATGGTGCGCCGGATCGCCGACGAGGTCACCGGCCACGTCGTCGAACTCGGAACCGACGGGCGTCTGCTGGCCCTGCAGCTGGACGAGCTGATGGCCGGCGCCGAGTCCGATCGGGAGTTCCTCGCCCGCGACTACCTGCCGTCAGGTCGCCGGTCCCGGACGGCCGAGACCGTAATGCGAGAGATCGCGGAGCTCTCGGCCGTCGACCTGCTCGATCTCACCAAGGTCGCGGCGGCGATGGGCCTGCCCGACACCCCCGAAGGCCAGGAGAGTGCCGTCAGCCCGCGCGGGTACCGACTGCTCTCGCGCATTCCGAGACTTCCCCCGGGGCTGCTCGACCGTGTCGTCGAGCAGTTCGACGGGCTGCAGAAGCTGCTCGCCGCCTCCGTCGAGGATCTGCAGAACGTCGAGGGGATCGGGGAGAACCGCGCCCGGGCCGTCCGCGAAGGCATCTCCCGCCTCGCCGAAGTCTCGATCATCGAGCGGTTCAACTGACTCAGCCGATCGAGAACTGGGCCGCCTTGCCGGTCTGGCCGGCCAGTTGCGCGTAGAGGGTGTAGGTGCCGGCACCGACCCGCTGCCGGGTGCCCTTGCAGCCCTGCTTGGAGCTGAGGCCGGACCACCGGATGCTCACCTTGACGGGACGGCCGACCGGCAGCGTGCGGTCCTTGGTGCCGGGCTGGATCGAGCAGTCGTGGCTGCCCCACACCCGCGACTCACCGTTGTAGACCTTGAGCACGACCTGTTTGTCGGCCAGGTTCTGGACGCAGGGCCGGTCCCCGACGTTGGTGACGGCGAGGGCGACCTCCGGCTGCTGCCCCACCTGGTAGCTCGAGCGACCGACGGACGCCTGGACCCGCAGGTCGGACTTGGTGCAGCGGGCCACGTTCGCGCTGCCGCTCGCCGACCCGGACGACGGGGCGGAGGCAGACTCGGAGGAGCCGGAGGAGGCGGCCGATCCGGCCGCGCCCGACGAGCCGGACGTCGCGGAGCGCGGCGCGGACGACGAGGATGACGGCGCCGATGTCGAGCGGTCCTGGGTGGACGATCCCGTCGAGCCGTTCGTGGTGGTGCCCGTGACGGGCGAGCCGGCGCCCTGGGGGGCGGGGGCGCCGCCGGCCATCACCGTGCGGAGCGTGAGCACCAGCAGGACGACGAGCAGGATCACCGAGGCGAACACCAGCACGCGCCGGCGCCAGTACACCGAGGGCGGCTGCGAACCTACTGGCGAGAACATGGCAACGCCACGCTAGCCGTTGAAGGTCAGCGGCCCCGACCCGACGCGCGGGTGCCGCTCAGGTTCGCTGCCCGAGGACTCCGTATCGCCACCGGGCACCCCGTGCGACGATGCCCCGGTCATGCCTGCGTCCCCGCTCGTCGCCCCGCTGCTGCGCTGGTACGACACCGAGGCGCGCGACCTGCCGTGGCGGCGTTCCGGCACGCCGCCCTGGGCGGTGCTGGTCAGCGAGGTGATGCTGCAGCAGACCCCGGTGGTGCGGGTGCTGCCGGCCTGGTCGGCCTGGCTGGAGCGCTGGCCCGAGCCGGCCGACCTGGCCGCCGTCGCGCCCGGCGAGGCGGTGCGGATGTGGGGGAAGCTGGGCTATCCCCGCCGGGCGCTAAGGCTTCACGAGTGCGCTCGCGTCCTTGTTCAGCAGCACGACGGAGCGGTCCCCGCCGACGTCGACGAGCTGCTCGCCCTGCCGGGCGTCGGCACCTACACCGCCCGAGCGGTCGCCGCCTTCGCCTTCCGGCAACGTCAGCCCGTCGTCGACACCAACGTCCGCCGCGTGACGGCCCGGGCCGTCGGCGGCGTCGGTGAGGCGGGCCCACCCTCGACCACGAGGGACCTCGAAGCGGTGGAGGCGTTGCTGCCACGCAGCCCCGAGCAGGCAGCCAGGTTCAGCATCGCGCTGATGGAACTGGGAGCCCTGGTCTGCGTCGCCCGCACCCCGAGCTGCGATGTCTGCCCGGTGGCCCGGCAGTGCGCCTGGCACCGGGCCGGCGCGCCCGCCTACCACGGCCCCCTCGCCCGGCCGCAGCGCTTCACCGGCACCGACCGGCAGGTCCGCGGCCTGCTGCTCGACGTGCTGCGCGACCGGCCCGAGCCGGCCCCGAAGGCAGCCCTGGACGCCGTCTGGGCCGACCCCGTCCAGCGGGAGCGCGCCCTCGACGCCCTGGTGGTCGACGGCCTCGTCGACCCCCTGCCCGACGGCCGCTACGCCCTCCCGTCCGGCTGACCCGAGCCCCCTCATGTGTTGAGTGGCGGCGGGCGCCTTCGAAGGGGATCAAGCCTGACCGCCCCGAAGAAGGCGCCCGCCGCCTTTCGTTGCTCTACAACGTCCTCAGTCGGCGGAAACCCCCGCGGGCGGCTCGTCCAGGGCCATGCTCGAGGGCTTGGCCTCGCCGCGGAAGGAGAACTGCTTCGGCCCGTCCTTCTTCATCGGGTCGGCCGGCACGGCGTCGACCAGCACGATCTGGCCCGACTCCAGCTCGCCGAACAGGATCTTCTCGCTCAGCGGGTCCTCGATCTCGCGCTGGATGGTGCGACGCAGCGGCCGCGCACCGAGCGCCCGGTCGTAGCCCCGCTCGGCCAGCAGCGCCTTCGCCTCGGCCGTGAGCTCGATGCCCATGTCCTTGTTCCGCAGCTGCACGTCCAGGCGGGAGAGCATGAGATCGACGATCTGGACGATCTCCTCCTGGGTGAGCTGGTGGAAGACGATGATGTCGTCGATGCGGTTCAGGAACTCCGGGCGGAAGTGCTGCTTCAGCTCGTCGTTGACCTTCGCCTTCATCCGCTCGTAGTCGCCCTGCGAGTTGCTCGACTCCGAGAAGCCGAACGAGCCGACCGACTTCGACGCGTCCCGGGTGCCGAGGTTGGTGGTCATGATCAGCACCGTGTTCTTGAAGTCCACGATGCGGCCCTGACCGTCGGTGAGGCGGCCGTCCTCCAGCACCTGCAGCAGCGTGTTGAAGACGTCGGAGTGCGCCTTCTCGATCTCGTCGAAGAGCACCACGCTGAACGGCTTGCGCCGCACCTTCTCGGTCAGCTGGCCGCCCTCGTCGTAGCCGACGTAGCCGGGAGGCGCGCCGACCAGGCGCGAGACGGTGTACCGGTCGTGGAACTCCGACATGTCGATCTGGATCAGCGCGTCGTCGTCGCCGAACAGGAACTCCGCCAGCGTCTTGGACAGCTCGGTCTTCCCGACACCGGACGGGCCGGCGAAGATGAACGAGCCGCCGGGGCGCTTCGGGTCCTTCAGGCCGGCGCGGGTGCGCCGGATGGCCTGCGAGACGGCCTTGATGGCCTGCTCCTGGCCGATGACCCGCTTGTGGAGCTCCTCCTCCATGCGCAGCAGCCGGGAGGTCTCCTCCTCGGTCATCTTGAACACCGGGATGCCGGTCCAGGTCGACAGGACCTCGGCGATCTGCTCGTCGTCGACCTCGGCGACCACGTCGAGGTCGCCGGCCTTCCACTCCGCCTCGCGCTTGCTCTTCTCGGCGAGCAGCGTCTTCTCCTTGTCGCGCAGCGACGCGGCCTTCTCGAAGTCCTGGGCGTCGATCGAGGACTCCTTCTCGCGGCGCACGTCCGCGATCCGGTCGTCGAACTCGCGCAGGTCCGGCGGGGCGGTCATGCGGCGGATGCGCATGCGCGCACCGGCCTCGTCGATGAGGTCGATCGCCTTGTCCGGCAGGAACCGGTCGCTGATGTATCGGTCGGCCATGCCGGCGGCGGCCACCAGCGCGGCGTCGGTGATCGAGACCCGGTGGTGGGCCTCGTAGCGGTCGCGCAGACCTTTGAGGATCTCGATGGTGTGGGCCACCGTCGGCTCGCCGACCTGGACCGGCTGGAACCGGCGCTCCAGCGCGGCGTCCTTCTCGAGGTACTTGCGGTACTCGTCGAGGGTGGTGGCACCGATCGTCTGCAGCTCGCCGCGGGCGAGCATCGGCTTGAGGATCGACGCGGCGTCGATCGCGCCTTCGGCCGCACCGGCCCCGACGAGGGTGTGGATCTCGTCGATGAACATGATGATGTCGCCGCGGGTCTTGATCTCCTTGAGCACCTTCTTCAGGCGCTCCTCGAAGTCGCCGCGGTAGCGGGAGCCGGCGACCAGCGAGCCGAGGTCGAGGGTGTAGAGCTGCTTGTCCTTAAGCGTCTCGGGAACCTCCCCCTTGACGATGGACTGCGCCAGCCCCTCGACGACGGCGGTCTTGCCGACGCCCGGCTCGCCGATGAGCACCGGGTTGTTCTTGGTTCGGCGGCTGAGCACCTGCATCAGCCGCTCGATCTCCTTCTCCCGGCCGATGACCGGGTCGAGCTTGCCGTCGCGGGCGGTCTGGGTGAGGTTCCGGCCGAACTGGTCCAGCACCAGGCTGGTCGAGGGCGTGGACTCCGACGCGGTGCCGGCCGGCTCCTTGTTCTGGTAGCCGTTGAGCAGCTGGATGACCTGCTGCCGGACCTTGTTCAGGTCGGCGCCCAGCTTGACCAGCACCTGCGCGGCGACACCCTCGCCCTCACGGATCAGCCCCAGCAGAATGTGCTCGGTGCCGATGTAGTTGTGGCCGAGCTGCAGCGCCTCGCGCAGCGAGAGCTCCAGGACCTTCTTGGCGCGAGGGGTGAACGGGATGTGCCCGCTGGGTGCCTGCTGCCCCTGGCCGATGATCTCCTCGACCTGCTGACGGACGGCGTCCAGCGAGATCCCGAGCGACTCGAGCGCCTTCGCGGCGACGCCCTCGCCCTCGTGGATCAGGCCGAGCAGGATGTGCTCGGTCCCGATGTAGTTGTGGTTGAGCATCCTGGCCTCTTCTTGGGCCAGGACCACCACGCGTCGTGCGCGGTCGGTGAACCGTTCAAACACTGTGCAGCTCCTTTTCGCCGTCTGTCGCTGCTCCCTCCCACTGTAGTCGGGTAGCCCGACCGGTGCCGTGGTCCGCCGAATCGGGACCAGATCCTGGCGGCACTCCTCCAGCGGGGCGCGACAGCGTCGGACCGGTACAACGCAGGGATCGGCACAGACATGCCGACTTTAGGATTCGCCCTGGGCGAACACGGTCCCGAGTGCCCAGCGAGAAGACGAAGCCTCAAGACGTCGTCACCACGACAGCGAGTCGTCACCACGACAGCGAGGAGCGCCATGCCCGACATCGACCTCGGCCCCGTCCCCGACGGTTCCCGCCGGCTGCGCGCGTATCGCGCCCGACCGGACGGCGACGGCCCCTGGCCGGGGGTGGTCGCGCTGCACGAGGCCTTCGGGCTCGACGAGAACCTGCGCCTGCAGGCCGACCGGCTGGCCAGGGCCGGGTACCTGACCCTGGGCCCGGACCTGTTCAGCGACGGTGGCATGGGCCGGTGTCTCGTGACCACCATGCGGGCGCTGCTGGCCGGCGAGGGCAAGCCGCTGCGCGACATCGAGGCCGCCCGGCAGCACCTGCTGGCCGACCGCGAATGCACCGGCAAGGTCGGCGTGATCGGCTTCTGCATGGGCGGCGGGTTCGCACTCGTCGTCGCCGCGACCGGCTTCGACGCCGCGGCCCCGAACTACGGCGTCCTGCCCAAGAACACCGAGGAGGCGCTCTCCGGAGCGTGCCCGATCGTGGCGAGCTACGGCGCGAGGGACGTCAGCCTCCGCGGCGCGGCCGCGAAACTGGACCGGACGCTCCACGACCTCGACGTTCCGCGCGACGTGAAGGAGTACCCGACCGCCGGTCACTCATTCCTCAACGAGCGGTTCTTCGGCCCGTCGGTGACGCATTCGGTGCAGCGGGTGCTGCACCTCGGGCCCGATCCGGTGGCCGCGCCGGATGCCTGGGCCCGCATCGAGTCGTTCTTCGACAAGCACCTGCGCTGAGGCCTGCCGGCCCCGTCCGGACGCGCGTCGGGCCCGCACCGCTACGCGGTACGGGCCCGATGCACATCGCCCCGGCGGCCCCGGGGCGATGTCACTCAGTTCTGGGCGTGGTAGGCCTCGATGATGTGGGCAGGAATGCGGCCCTTTTCCCCGACCTTGTAATCGTGGGTGCGGGCCCATTCCCGAATGGCCTGTGTCTGCTCGCGGTCACCGCGGGCGGAGCGCCGACGTCCGCCGCTGGAGACGCGCGGCACGCGCGTGGCGGAGGCGCGGCGGGCGTTGGCGATGTACTTGGCCAGCGAATCGCGCAGCTCAGCGGCGTTCGTCTCCGACAGGTCGATTTCATAGCTCGAGCCGTCGATACCGAACGCGACCGTCTCGGACGCCTCACCGTTGTCGAGGTCGTCGATCAACTTGACGATCGTTCGTTGTGCCATGTGTCTTCCTTTGCATTCATAGGGGGGAGGGTTCGGATGTATAGAACCATACGATAACCAAAAGGTTAGGAGCAACACCACGAATGGACAGGGAATTCCCAGGCCGGGGACCCCGAAAACTCGATTGGACCCGGGTCCAACGTCCTATACCAGCGACACCGATGGTGTTTGCGGCGGCCTCAGAGCGGCTTCAACAGGGGAAACAGAATGGTCTCCCGGATGCCCCGGCCGGTGAGGACCATTATCAGCCGATCCACGCCGAGGCCCATTCCCCCGGTCGGCGGCATGCCGTACTCCAGGGCACGCAGGAAGTCCTCGTCGAGCTCCATCGCCTCGGGGTCGCCCTCGGCGGCGGCCAGCGACTGCTGCAGCAACCGGCGCCGCTGCTCGACCGGGTCGGTGAGCTCGGAGAACGCCGGCGCGATCTCGACCCCGCCGATGATGAGGTCCCACGCCTCGGCCAGCCGTGGATCGTCCCGGTGCGGCCGGGCCAGCGGACGTACCGAGACGGGGTAATCACGGACGAAGGTGGGCTGCACGAGCGTGTGCTCGACCAGCTTCTCGTACAGTTCCAGCACGATCTCGCCGGCGTCCCACCCCGGCTGCAGGGCGACGCCGACCCGTTTGGCGTGGCGGCGCAGGGTCGCAGCCTCGGTCGAGACGTCGACCGGCTCGCCGAGCGCGTGTGAGACCAGCTCGTGGATGCCGACCGAGCGCCACTCGCCGGCCAGGTCGATCTCGGCGCCGTCGGCGGTGACCGGCGTTCGGCTTCCGATGGCGTCGGCGGCGTCCAGAACCAGCCCCCGGGTCAGTTCGGCCATGGTGTCGTAATCGCCGTAGGACTCGTATGCCTCGAGCAGGGTGTATTCGGGAGAATGGCTCGAGTCGACACCTTCGTTGCGGAAGACCGGACCGATCTCGTACACCTTTTCGATGCCGCCGACGATGCACCGTTTCAGGTACAGCTCGGTGGCGATCCGTAACGACATCTGCTGATCGAAGGCATTCAAGTGGGTGTGGAACGGTCGCGCCGCGGCGCCACCGTGCACCGGCTGCAGAATCGGCGTCTCGACCTCGAGGTATCCGCGGTCGTCGAGGGTCCGACGCAACGAGCGCAGAACCGCGGCGCGGGTGCGGACCATGTCACGGGCCTCGGCCCGGACGATGAGGTCCACGTAGCGCTGCCGCACCCGCAGCTCGTCCGACAGCGGCTTGTGGGCCACCGGTAACGGGTGCAAGGCCTTGGCCGCGAGGCGGAACTCGTCGGCCAGCACCGACAATTCTCCGCGTTTGGAGGCGATGACCTCGCCGCGCACGAAAACGAGGTCGCCGAGATCGACATCGGCCTTCCAGGCCGCGAGGGCGTCGGCACCGACCCGGTCGAGCGACAGCATCACCTGCAGCTCGGCCTCGCCCTCGCGCAGCATCGCGAAGCAGAGCTTGCCGGTGTTCCGGACGAAGATGACCCGGCCGGTGACGCCGACCTCGACACCCGTCTCCTGCCCGGCCGTCAGGTCGGGATAGGCGGCGCGGACCTCGCCCAGGGTGGTGGTGCGGGGCACCCCGACGGGAAACGGCGTCGTCGCCGGGTCGGCCGCCAGCCGGTCGTACTTCTCGCGCCGGACGCGTACCTGCTCGGGGAGATCGTTCGCGGCGTCGTTGTCGGTCACGTCGGCTCAGCCTAATCGGGCCCCTCCCGGCCCCCGACGGCGGGAAACCGCGGCCCGGAGCACCGTCGTCGACCCTGACGAATGTCACGCCCGATTGCCACCGTGTCAGCACTCCCGCCGGGCCCGCCGTCGCGAAATAGTGAGCGCCATGACAACGCGTTCCGCTGCGCCCGGCCGGTCGGGCATTCAGGTGGCGGGTGTGACCAAGACCTTCACGTCCCCCGTAGGACCGGTGCCCGCCGTCCGCGGCCTCGACCTCGACATCGCCCCCGGCGAGACGGTCGCGCTGCTCGGACCGAACGGGGCCGGCAAGTCGACCACGATCGACATGCTGCTGGGGCTCGCCGCGCCGGACTCGGGCAGCGTCTCGGTCTTCGGCATGCCGCCGGAGCAGGCGATCGCCGCCGGCGCGGTCGGCGCCATGCTGCAGACCGGCGGGCTGCTCGCCTTCACCACCGTCGGCGAGCTGCTGGCGATGGTGGGGTCGCTCTACCCGAACCCGATGCCGGTCGAGGAGGCCATGCGGATCACCGGCACGACCGAGGTCGCCGGGCGGCGGACCGACCGGCTGTCCGGCGGGCAGACGCAACGGGTGCGGGCCGCGATGGCGCTGGTCACCGACCCCGACCTGCTCGTCCTCGACGAGCCCACCGTCGCGATGGACGTCGAGGGTCGGCACGTCTTCTGGGCGGCGGTCCGCGAGTTCGCCGAACGCGGCAAGACGATCCTGTTCGCGACCCACTACCTCGAGGAGGCGGATCAGTACGCCGACCGCATCGTGCTGATGGCACGCGGCCGGGTGGTCGCGGACGGCCCGTCCAACGAGATCAAGGCAACCGCCGGCGGCCGGACGATCAAGGCGACGCTCCCGAGGGCGGAGTCGGCCACGTTCGGGGCGCTGGAGGTGCTACCGGGTGTGAGACACGTCGAGCGCCGCGGCGAAGCCGTCGTCCTGTCCTGCCCGGACTCCGACGCCGCGATCCGGGCGCTGCTGCAGAGTTTCCCCGACGCCCGCGACATCGAGATCAGCAGCGGCGGACTGGAGGAGGCGTTCCTCGCCCTCACCGGCGACGAGTCACCCACGGAGATGGAGACGACACGGTGAACCCGACCTACCTGCGGTTCGAGATGCGGCGGATGTTCCGCAACCGGCAGAACTTTATCTTCACGCTGGCCTTCCCGCTGGTGCTGTTCTACGCCATCGCCGGCCCGAACAAGGACACCGACATCGTCCCGGGCGTCACGCTCGCCCGGTACTACATGGGCGGCATGATCGCCTTCGGCTCGCTGGCGGCGGTGTTCGCCGGCGGCGCGCGGATCGCCGCCGAGCGCGAGATCGGCTGGCACCGACAGCTGCGGATCACCCCGCTGTCGCCGCGCTCCTACCTGCGCACCAAGGTGCTGACGTCCTACCTCATGGCGATCATCAGCCTGGTGCTGGTCAGCGTGGCGGCGCTCACCCTCGGGGTGAGCATGTCGGCCGGGGACTGGGCCCGGGTCCTGGGCCTCGCCCTGGTCGCGCTGATCCCGTTCACCGCGCTCGGCATCTTCGCCGGCCACCTGATCAAGAGCGACTCCATCGGCCCCGTCGTCGGCGTCGGCATCTCGCTGTTCGCCCTGCTGGGTGGGGCGTACTTCCCGATCGGGCAGGGCAGCGGGATCGGTCATCAGCTGGTGCAGCTCAACCCGTCCTACTGGCTGGTCCAGGCGGGCAAGACCGGCGTCGGCGGCCAGTCCTGGACGGCGGAGGCGTGGTACGTGGTCCTGGTCTGGAGCCTTGTCACCGGGCTCGCGGCGGCCTGGGCCTACCGGCGCGACACCAAGCGAGCCTGATCGTGTCGGGCCCGCCGGACGTAGCCTGAGTGCCGATGAGTACGTGCGATTCCGCCGTCGAGGGCCCCTCCACGCGGATGTGGAACCAGGGCTGGCGCCGCTACGTCTTCCCCGGCTTCTGGCTGGTGTACCTCGCACAGACGATCAACGGGATCGTCGTGCACAACCACGGCGCCACGGCCGCGGCCGGCATCCTGCTGGTGGTGGCGTTCTCGGGCGTCTACCTCGCCGCGCTGCCGGCCGGCTGGGGCGGGCGGGACCGCACGTTCTGGGGCTTCTACGCCGCCGCCGTCGTCCTGACCGTCGCTGTGGCGTACTTCGCCCGCGCCGACGCCTTCGTCCTGCTCGTCTACGTCAGCGTCCTCACGATCGCCTCGCAGCGCCGGTGGGCGGTGCCGGTGGTGATCGGGTTCGCCGCGGCAGGGACGTTCGTGCCCCCGCTGGTGCCCTCGTGGCACGCCCCGGTCGAGTGGGACGCGGCGGTGACGATCCTGCTGGTGTCGCTCGCGATGTTCGGCTTCTTCAAGATCATCCAGTCGAACATCGCGCTCACCTCGGCCCGCGCCGAGGTCGCTCGGCTGGCCGCGGAGAACGAGCGCACCCGGATCGCCCGCGACCTGCACGACCTGCTGGGTCACTCGCTGACGACGATCACCGTCAAGGCGGGCCTGGCGCGCAAGCTCGCCGAGCGCGGTGAGGACGATCGCGCCCGCACCGAGATCACCGAGGTGGAGCAGCTGTCCCGCCGCACGCTCGGCGACGTCCGGGCCGCCGTCTCCGCGCACCGGGAGGTGACGCTCGCCGGCGAGATCGCCACCGCTCGGGAGGTGCTGCGCGCGGCCGGGATCACCGCCGAGCTGCCCTCGTCGGTCGCCGAGGTGCACCCCGATGTCGATGCGCTGTTCGGCTGGGCGGTACGCGAGGGCGTCACCAACGTCGTCCGGCACTCCCGCGCCGCCCACGCCACCATCGAGATCGGCCCGCGCTCGTTGGCGATCTGCGACGACGGGGGCGGCGCGGCCGTCGGCAGCCCGCGTGGCAACGGGCTGCGGGGTCTGCAGGAGCGGGTCGCCGCCGCCGCCGGCACGCTGCGGATCCACACGGGGGTCGACGGCTTCACCGTTCGCATCACCGTCCCCGAACCGAAGCCGGCCCCACGGGCTGCGGCGCCCGCAAGCACGCCCTCGGAGAGCGCGCAGCCGTCGACGGCCCCGCTGCCCGGCCCATGACGCGACTGCTGCTCGCCGACGACCAGAACCTCGTCCGCACCGCGCTCGCGGCCCTGCTGGATCTCGAGGACGACTTCGAGGTCGTCGCCCAGGTCTCGCGCGGCGACGAGGTCGTGGCGGCGGCGCTGTCGGTGCAGCCGGACGTCGCGCTGCTGGACATCGAGATGCCGGGTATGGACGGGCTGGCGGCGGCCGCCGCGCTGCAGCACGAGCGGCCCGAGTGCCGGATCATCATCCTCACCGCGTTCGGCCGGGCCGGGTACCTGCGCCGCGCGATGGAGGCGGGGGCGTCCGGCTTCGTCGTCAAGGACGCCCCGGCCGAGCAGTTGGCCGACGCCGTCCGCCGCGTCGCCCGGGGGGAACGGGTCGTCGACCCCGCGCTCGCCGCCGCCACCCTCGCCGGCGGGCCGTCGCCCCTCACCGGCCGCGAACGGGACGCGCTCGTCGCCGCCCGCGACGGCGCCACCATCGCCGACGTCGCCGGCAAGCTGTTCCTCTCCGAGGGGACGGTCCGCAACTACCTCTCGGCGGCCATCGCCAAGTGCGGCGTCCGCAACCGGATCGAAGCGATTCGCAAGGCCGAGGAGAACGGCTGGCTGTAGCTCCTCACCGGAGTTGGGGGGCGACCTGGTTCGCGACGAGGTCGAGGTGGTCGAGGTCGGCCAGGTCGAGGACCTGGAGGTACATCCGGGTGACGCCGAGGGCGGCGAAGGCCCGGATGCGCTCGACGGCCTGGTCCGGGGTGCCGGCGACGCCGTCGGCACGCAGCTCGTCGGGGTCGCGGCCGATCGCCTCGGCGCGGCGGACGACCTCGGCGTCGGTCCGGCCGACGCAGACGGTCTGGGCGGCGGAGCGGACGAGCTCGCGACCGCCGCAGGCGGCGTCCACCCGGGCGAGGATGTCCTTCGTCCGCTCGAGCGAGCTGAAGGCGACGTTGTACTCGTCGGCGTACTTCGCCGCGAGCGCCGCGCCGCGCTTCCGGCCCGCCCCGCCGAGGATGAGCGGGGGGCGCGGCGCCTGCGCCGGATTGGGCAGGGCGGGCGAGTCGGTGACGGTGTAGTGCTTCCCGGCGAAGGAGTAGCTGCCGCCGGGCGGCGTGCGCAGCAGACCGTCGATGATCTCGACCTGCTCGGCGAAGCGGTCGAAACGCTCCTTGGTGTCCGGGTAGGGGATGCCGTAGGCGGCGTGCTCGGCCTCGAACCAGCCGGCGCCGAGGCCCAGCTCGACCCGGCCGCCGCTCATGACGTCGGTCTGCGCCACCGAGATCGCGAGCGGGCCGGGGTAGCGGAAGGTGGCCGGCGTGACGAGCGTGCCGAGGCGGACTCGGGAGGTCTCGCGGGCGAGTGCGGCCAGCGTCAACCAGGCGTCGGTCGGGCCGGGCAGGCCGTCGGCGGAGCCCATCGCCAGGTAGTGGTCGGAGCGGAAGAAGGCGTCGAAGCCGAGGTCCTCGGTGGCCTTCGCGACGGCGAGCAGGTCGTTGTAGGACGCGCCCTGCTGGGGCTCGGTGAAGATGCGCAGCTGCATACCCCGAACCTAACGGTTGGCGTTCCGGTCCCAGATCAGCCGCAGCCCGAGCAAGGTCAGCTCCGGCTCGTGCCGGGTGACGGTCTGGCAGTGGTCGATGACCAGGGCCGCCAGCCCGCCGGTGGCGATGACGTGGACGGCGTCCGGATCCTCCGGGTGCAGCGTCTCGGCCAGTCGCCGCACCATGCCGTCGACCTGCCCGGCGAAGCCGTAGAGGATGCCCGACTGCAGGGACTCGACCGTGTTCTTGCCGATCGGGCTGCGCGGCGCGACCAGCTCGACCTTCCGCAGTTGCGCGGCGCGGGCAGCCAGCGCGTCCAGCGAGATCTCGATACCGGGCGCCAGCGCACCACCGAGGAAGTCGCCGCGGGGGCTGATGACGTCGAAGTTGGTGGACGTGCCGAAGTCGACGACGACGCACGGCCCGCCGGTGAGGTGGAACGCGGCGGCGGTGTTGCAGATGCGGTCGGTGCCGACCTCTTTCGGGTTGTCGGTGAGGATGCCGACGCCGGTACGGACGCCGGGCTCCACCATCACGGTCGGCACACCGCCGTAGTACCGGGAGAGCATCGCGCGCAGCTCCCGCATCACCGCCGGGACCGTGGAACAGGCGGCGATGCCGGTGATCCGGCTGTCGGCGAGCAGGCCGTGGAAGACGAGGGCGAGCTCGTCGGCGGTGCTGCGGGAGTCGGACTTGATCCGCCACGAGTTGTGCAGCCGCTCGCCGTCGAACACGCCCATGACCGTGTTGGTGTTGCCGACGTCGATCGCGAGAAGCATCGTCACCTTCCTCGGGCGGGGGTGGTCACAGGTCCAGCCCGATGTCGAGCACCGGTGCGGAGTGGGTCAGTGCTCCGACGGCAAGATAGTCGACGCCGGTCTCGGCCACCGCACGCGCCGTCTGGAGCGTGAGCCCGCCGGACGCCTCGAGCTTCGCGCGTCCGCGCGCAAGCGTCACGACCTCGCGCAGCAGCGGCGGGGGCATGTTGTCGAGCAACACGAGGTCGGCGCCGGCGTCGAGGACGTCGATCGCCTGCTCGACGGTGTCGACCTCGATCTCCAGTGGCAGGCCGGGATAGGCGGCCCGGACGAGCGCAAACGCCTCGACCACGCCGCCCGCCGCGACCACGTGGTTGTCCTTGACCAGCGCCGCGTCCGACAGTGACATCCGGTGGTTGACGCCGCCGCCACAACGCACCGCGTACTTCTCCAACGCCCGGAGGCCGGGGTGGGTCTTGCGGGTGTCACGGATGCGCGCGCCGGTGCCGGCGACCGCGTCCACCCACCGGCGGGTGAGCGTCGCGACGCCCGACAGGTGGCCGATGAGGTTGAGGGCCGTCCGCTCGGCGGTGAGCACGTCCCGCAGCGGGCCGGCGACCACCGCGACCACCTCGCCGGCGGCCACCCGATCACCGTCCGAGAGGCGGTGCTCCAGCGTGGCCGTCCCCTGCCCGACGGCGGCGAGGACGTGGGCCACCACCGGCAGCCCGGCGATCACGCCGTCCTGCCGACTGACCAGCCGCGCGCTCGCGGCCGCGTCGGCCGGGACGGTGGCGAGCGTGGTGACGTCCCCTGCCTCGCCGAGATCCTCGGCGAGTGCGCGGGCGACGACGTCGGCCACCGCGGCCTCGGGCAGGCCGGGCGCGAGCTCGCGGCCGGCGCTCACCGCTTCTCCCGTGCGTCGAAGCGGGTGGTGAGCGCGCCGTCGTGGTCGAGCACGGTGTCGAGGTGGCCGCGCCAGGCGTCGACGGCCTCGGGGAAGTCCTCCCGCCAGTGCGCGCCGCGGGTCTCCTCCCGCGCCCGGGCCGCCGCGACCAGCGCCGTGGCCACGGTGAGCAGGTTCGTCGTCTCCCAGGCCTCGGTGCCCGCCTCGCCGCCGTCATCGGCGGCCAGGCCCGCGAGCCGACCGGCCGCCTCGGCCAGCCCCGGGGCGTCGCGCAGCACGCCGACGTGCTCGGACATCACCGCCTGCAGCGCGGCGCGGCTGTCCGGGGGCATGAGCCGCCCGGCGGCCGCGGCCACCTCGGCGGCCGGCGGCGCCGCCGGTTCGCCCAGCCGCTCGAGCAGGGTCGCAGCGATCCGGTGGCCGAACACCAGGCCCTCGAGCAACGAGTTCGACGCCAACCGGTTGGCGCCGTGCACGCCGGTGCAGGCGGCCTCGCCGCACGCGAAGAGGTTTCGCACCGACGACTCGCCACTCAGGTCCACGCGGACACCGCCACTGGCGTAATGGCAGGCCGGCACGACCGGGATCAGCTCGCTCACCGGGTCGATGCCCAGCGAGAGCAGGGTGCTGTGGATGGTCGGGAACCGCACCCGCCACTTCTCCAGCCCGAAGTGGCGCGCGTCCAGCCAGACGTGGAGGCTTTCGGTCTCGCGCATCCGGCGCCGGATCGCCTTGGCCACCACGTCGCGGGGGGCGAGGTCGCCCAGCTCGTGGACACCGGCCATGACGCGCTCGCCGGCGTCGTCGACCAGGAAAGCGCCCTCGCCCCGGACGGCCTCGCTGACCAGCGGCTGCTGCCCCTGCGAGCTGGGCCCGAGCCACGCGACCGTGGGGTGAAACTGCACGAACTCCAGGTCGCGGACGGCCGCCCCGGCCCGCAACGCCGCCGCGACACCGTCCCCCGTCGAGACGCTGGGGTTCGTGGTGGAGGCGTAGACCTGTCCGATGCCACCGGTGGCGAGCACGACGGCGCGGGAGCGGACGGCGCCGACACCGTCGCGCTGCCCCTCCCCCATGACGTGCAGCGTGAGGCCGGCGACCGCGCCCGAGGCGTCGCGGAGGAGGTCGAGCAGCAGCGCATGCTCGACCACCTCGACGCTGCTGGCGTCGAGCACGCGGGTGACCAGGGCCCGTTCGATCTCGGCTCCGGTCGCGTCGCCCCCGGCGTGGGCGATCCGGTCGCGGTGGTGACCACCCTCGCGCGTCAGTGACAGCGTGCCGTCGCCGGCGCGGTCGAACCGGGCGCCGGTTTGCGCGAGTTCGCGCACTGCAGCCGGGCCCTCCCGCACCAGCACCCGTACGGCGGCTTCGTCACACACCCCTGCACCGGCGACCACGGTGTCGCGGAAGTGCTCGTCGGACGAGTCGGTGGCGTCCAGCGCGGCGGCGATGCCGCCCTGTGCCCACCGCGTCGACCCGGCGGCCAGCACGTCCTTGGTGACCAGCAGCACGCGCAGCGACGAATGCCGCGACAGGTGCAGGGCGGTCGTCAGCCCGGCGATGCCGGAGCCCACCACCACGACGTCGGTCTCCACCGACCAGCCCGGCGACGGCGCGACCAGCTGTCCGGGCAGCTTCGCCGTCACAACTCCACCGCCACGTTGTCGATCAGCCGGACCGGGCCGACCTGCGCCGCCACCAGCAGCCGGGCCGGGCCGTGCGGCGGGATCTCACCGAGATCCGCCGCCCGCAGCTCCAGGTAGTCCACGGCGACCCCGGGCTCGCGGGCGAGCTCAGCGGTGGCGGTGGTGATCACCGCGATGGCCCCCTCCGGGGCCGCGGCCTGCCCGGCGAACAGCGCCCGCGACAGCGCGAGGGCGTGCGTCCGCTCGGCGGGCGACAGCCGCAGATTGCGGCTGGACAGGGCCAGGCCGTCGGGCTCGCGCACGGTCGGCACCCCGACGATCTCGGCCCCCAGCTCGAGATCGTCGGTGAGCTGGCGGATCAGGGCGAGCTGCTGGTAGTCCTTCTCCCCGAAGTAGCCGCGCTGCGGCCGGACCAGGCCGAGGAACTTGGTGACGACGGTGAGGACGCCGGCGAAGTGGCCGGGCCGGCTGCGGCCCTCGAGCAGGCCGCCGAGGGGGCCGGGCTCCACCCGCACCCGGGTGTCGCCGTGCGGGTAGACGTCGGCGACGTCCGGGGCCCACACCACGTCGACACCGACCTGCTCGCACAGCGCGAGATCGCCCTCGAGCGTGCGCGGGTAGTGGTGGAGGTCCTCGGCGGAGCCGAACTGCGACGGGTTGACGAAGTTGGTCGTGACGACGGCGTCGCACTCTCGCCGCGCCGCCTCGAGCAGCGCGCGGTGGCCGGCGTGCAGTGCACCCATCGTGGGCACCAGCCCGACCGTGCCGCCCAGCCCGGCCCGGGCCTCGACGAATTCGTCGCGCCGATGGACCACCCTCATTCCAGCGCCTCCTCGACCGCCGCCAGCTGCCCGTCGTTCAGCCGTCCGCTCTCCTGCGCACGGCGAGCGGTGCGCCGGGCCATGGCGAGGTAGGACGGCAGCAGCTCGGGCGCGGCATCCGCCAACGTACTCACGTGTTTGCGCACAGTTGCGACATCACCACGGGCGACCGGGCCGGTGAGCGCGGCGTCGCCGAGCCGCAGCACGTTGTCCAGCGAGGCCGACAGCAGCGGCGCCACGAGCCGCGCCGGCTCAGCCACGCCGGCGCCGTCCAGCAGCCCCATGGCGTCGTTGACGAGCGTCACCAGGTGGTTCGAGCCGATCGACAGGGCAGCGTGGTAGAGCGGCCGGGCCGGCTCGGGCACCCACACCGGCTCGCCACCCATCTCCAGCACCAGCGATTCGGCCACCGGCCGCAGCTCGTCCTGCGACGTCACGCCCCAGGTCGCGCCGTCCAGCCGGTCGACGTCCTCGGGCCGGCCGGCGAAGGTCATCACCGGGTGCAGGGCGAGCGCGAGCACGCCGCGCGCCGCGGCGGGGTCGAGTGCCCCGATGCCGTGGGAGCCCGAGGTGTGCGCCGCCAGCTGCCCGGGCCGCCAGCAGTCGGTGTCGGCCAGCCCCGCCACGAGCGGGCGCAGCGCGTCGTCGGGCACCGCGAGCAGCACCAGATCGGTGGCGGCCACGGTCTCGTCCACCGGCAGGACCGGAACGCCGGGGAGGCGTTCCTCGGCGCGCCGCCGGGAGCGGTCGGACACCCCGCTGGCCGCCACCACGTCGTGGCCCGCTCGCGCCAACGCGACGCCGAGCGCGCTGCCGACGCGCCCGATCCCCACGACGCCGACGCGCAGCCGGGCAGGCCTGTCGTTCACCCGGCGAAGCCTAGTCAGTGCCCGCGAACCGACGCGGTCGCGGCGCCCGGGTAGGCGCCCGGTACCGGGCCCGGTAGGTTCGCGATTCGTGGATGATCTGCAACAGGTGGTGGCCCAGAGCGCCGACACCGCCGACGTGCACGCGACGGTCCCGACCCTCCTGCTGGAGCTGCAGACGATGCTGGGGGCCTTGAGCGCCTCGGTGACCAGCAGTACCGAGCGCGGCCGCCGGCCGTACCGGCCCACCGACGACTGGGCCGACCGGCTCGGTGACCTCGCCTACGGCGTCTACCTGCTCGCCGACCAGACCGGGGTGGATCTGCAGCAGCTGGTCGCCGAGGCCGCGCGCCGCCTGGCCCGCCAGGGCGCCGCGGCCGAGGCCGAGGCCCCCGCCGACTGGCCGTTCTGATGACGCCACGGACCCGGCAGCGCATCCTCATCACGGGCGCGAGCTCTGGGCTGGGGGCCGAGATGGCCCGACAGTTCGCCGCCCTCGGCCGCGATCTCGCGCTCTGCGCCCGACGCTCGGACCGGCTCGAGGAGCTGCGCGCGCAGATCAAGGCCACGCACCCGGAGCGCACGGTGCTCGTCCGCGCGTTGGACGTCGACGACCACGACGCCGTCTTCGAGGCCTTCCGCGCGCTCGGCGACGAGCTCGGCGGCCTCGACCGCGTCGTCGTCAACGCCGGCGTCGGCAAGGGCGCCGCGCTCGGCACCGGCCGGTTCGACGCCAACAAGGAGACCGTGACGACCAATCTGGTGTCGGGGCTCGCGCAGTGCGAAGCGGCGATGGAGCGGTTCCGAGCGGCCGGCAGCGGCCACCTGGTGGTGATCTCGTCGGTGTCGGCCTTTCGCGGCATGCCGAAGACCATGACCGCCTACGCCGCGTCGAAGGCCGGCATCGCGGCGGTGGCCGAGGGCATCCGTGCCGAGTTCGGCCGGGGGCCGATCGCCGTCACCACCCTGTTCCCGGGCTACATCGAGTCGGAGATGAGCGACCGCAGCGCCCGCGGCAATCCGCTCATGGCGTCCACCGAGAGCGGCGTCCGGGCCATGATCCGCGCGATCGAGCGCGAAGCTCCCGAGGCGAGTGTCCCGCCCTGGCCGTGGCGTCCGCTCTCCCTGCTGGTGCGATACGCGCCGCTGCCACTGCTGAACCGGTTCACCTAGCCGGCTCTCGGGCCCGGGTGACGACGTTCACGCCGCGAGCCGCCGCCAAAGACGAGTAACCCGCCTCCGGACCGGGAATCCCTTATTCGACAAGGGATTTGAGGTTTGTAGTGCAGGTAATCGGTAGTGACGTTCGTCGGGCGCTGGGCGCCTCTCGTTCGCGCGCCTCGGAACACCCGGCCCACCCCGCCCGGCCGGTCGCCGCAACCGCGGTCGTGGCCGTACTCCTGCTGCTCGGCCTCGCCGTCGCGGCGGTGCCGCCGCCGGTGCTCGCCTCGGCCGTGGTGCTCGTCGCCCTCGCCGGGGCCCTGGCCTCGTACCGGACCACCATCAACCTCGTGGCCGGCATCGTGCTGCTGGTCGTGCGCCCGTACCAGCCGGGCGAGCGGGTCCGACTGCAGCGGCCGCGCTCCCACGCCGCCTTCGAGGCCGAGGTCGTCCGCCTCGGCCTGGTCAACACCACGCTGGCCAACGAATCCGGCCTGCTGGTCGTCCCGAACGTTCGGATGCTGCGGGACGGCTGACCGCACGCACAGAAACAATCATGCGTGCTTGCTTTTTTCCGGGCGCGCTGCGAGTCTCGTCCGGTGGCCGATCGTGACGCGGTGCTCGCCGACCTCGCCGCCGAGGGCAGGGCGCTGGAGGCGCTCGTGGCGCCGCTGCCCACCGCCGCGTGGGCGCGGCCGACCCCCGCACCGGGCTGGACGATCGCCCACCAGATCGGGCATCTGGCCTGGACCGACGAGGTCGCGACCGTGGCCGCGACCGACCGGGCAGGATTCGACGCCCTGCTGCGGGATGCCACCACCGCTGGGGACGGCTTCGTCGACGAGGCCGCCTGGCGGCGCGCCCAGGCTCCCCCTGCCGACCTGCTGACCGACTGGCGATCCGGGCGCGCCAGACTGGAGGCGGTGCTGCGCGACACCGACGCCAAGCTCCCCTGGTTCGGCCCGCCGATGAGCGCCACCTCGATGGCCACCGCGCGGCTGATGGAGACGTGGGCGCACGGGCAGGACGTCGCCGACGCGCTCGACGTCGTCCGGGAGCCGACCGACCGGTTGCGAAACGTGGCCCACATCGGCGTCCGGACCCGTGACTTCGCCTTCCGCGGACGCGACCTGGAACCGCCGGCCGAGCCGTTCCGCGTCGAGGTCATCGGCCCGGGCGGCGACACCTGGACGTGGGGTCCTGCGGAGTCGACGCAGCGCGTCAGCGGTCCGGCGCTCGACTTCTGCCTGCTGGTCACCCAACGCCGCCACCGCGACGACCTCGCCGTCACGGCCGAGGGTGCGGACGCCGACCGCTGGCTGGGCATCGCGCAGGCCTTCGCCGGCCCCCCGGGCGCGGGACGTCCGGCCGGGAGCACGGCATGAACCCGCCGCTGCGGATCGCCAACGCGTCCGGCTTCTACGGCGACCGGGCGAGCGCGCTCTACGACATGGTCACCGCCGGCGGGGTGGACGTCGTCACCGGCGACTACCTGGCCGAGCTGACGATGCTCATCCTGGGCCGGGACCGCATGAAGGACCCCGAGCTCGGCTACGCCAAGACTTTTCTGCGGCACCTGGAGCCCGCGTTGCCGGCCGCGCTGGAGCGAGGCGTCACCATCGTCGCCAATGCCGGCGGGCTGAACCCGGCCGGTCTCGCCAACGCCGTCCGCACCCTGGTCGACAACCTCGGGCTCGAGGCCACCGTGGCCCACGTCGAGGGGGACGACCTGCGCGGGCGGGCGGGCGAGCTCGGGCTCGGCGAGCCGCTGGCCGCCAACGCCTACCTCGGCGCCTGGGGCATCGCCGAATGCCTCCGCGCCGGCGCGGACATCGTCGTCACCGGCCGCGTCACCGACGCCTCGCTGGTCGTCGGGCCGGCGGCGGCGCACTTCGGCTGGTCCCGGCAGGACTTCGACCGGCTGGCCGGCGCCGTCGTCGCCGGGCACGTCATCGAGTGCGGCCCGCAGGCCACCGGCGGCAACTTCTCCTTCTTCACCGAACTGCCGCACCGCGACCGGCCGCTGGGTTTCCCGGTCGCGGAGGTCCACGAGGACGGCTCGTCGGTGATCACCAAGCCCGCCGGCACCGGCGGGGCGGTCACGGTCGAGACCGTCACCGCCCAGCTGCTCTACGAGATCGGCGGCGCCCGGTACGCCGGCCCGGACGTCACCACCCGCTTCGACACCATCCAGCTGGCCGACGACGGCCCGGACCGGGTGCGGATCAGCGGTGTCCGCGGCGAGGCCCCGCCGCCGACGCTGAAGGTCGGGCTGAACACGCTCGGCGGTTTTCGCAACGAGGTCACCTTCGTGCTCACCGGCCTCGACATCGAGGCCAAGGCCGACTGGCTGCGCGCGCAGTTGGCCGATCTGGACGCCGCCTCCGGCCTGTCGGTGCAGTGGCGGCTGGCCCGCACCGACCACCCCGACGCCGACGTCCAGGAGGAGGCGGCGGCCCTGCTGCACTGCGTCGTCCGCGCCGCCGACGCCAAGGCCGTGGGGCGGGTCTTCTCGGCCCGGGCGATCGAGCTCGCGCTCGCCTCGATCCCGGGCTTCCACGTCACCGCGCCCCCGTCAGAGGCCTCCCCCTACGGCGTGTTCACCGCCGCATCCGTCCCGGCCGAGACCGTGCCGCACATTGCTGTGCTGCCGGACGGCAGCCGCGCCGACATTCCGCACGCGGAGCGGACCGCGCCGCTGGACGAGGTGCCCGGCCCCGAGCTGCCGCCACCGCCGGCCGGCCCGACCACACCCGCCCCGCTCGGCCACGTGGCCGGCGCCCGCAGCGGCGACAAGGGCGGCTCGGCCAACCTCGGCGTCTGGGCCCGCAGCGACGCGGCGTTCGCCTGGCTGGTGCACGAGCTGGACGTGCCGCGGCTGCGGCAGCTACTGCCCGAGACGGCGCGGCTGCCGGTGGAGCGGCACGTGCTGGCGAACCTCCGGGCGGTCAACTTCGTCGTCGACGGGCTGCTGGGCGAGGGCGTCGCCTACAACGCCCGCCACGACCCGCAGGCCAAGGCGCTGGGCGAGTGGCTGCGCTCGCGCGTGGTCGACGTCCCGGAGGTGCTGCTCGATGGTCGCTGATCCCTTCGCCACTCCGGACCGGCAGGCGCTGCGCGACACCGTCCGCCGGTTCGTCACCGCCGACGTCCTGCCAAACCTGCCGCAGTGGGAGCGCGAGGGTGAGCTGCCCCGCTCGCTGTCGAGGCGGGCCGCCGAGCTCGGGCTGCTCGGCATCTCCTACCCCGAGGCCGTCGGCGGCGGGGGCGGCGACGCGATCGACTCGCTCGTCCTGGCCGAGGAGTTCCACTACGCCGGCGGCTCCAGCGGCGCGTTCGCGTCGCTGTTCACCACCGGCATCGCGCTGCCGCATCTGATCGCGAGCGGCGACGACCACCTCATCGAGACCTACGTCCGCCCCACGCTGGCCGGCGAGATGATCGGCTCGCTCGGCATCACCGAGCCGGACGGAGGGTCGGACGTTGCCGGGCTGCGCACCACGGCCAAACGGCACGGCGAGGAGTACGTCGTCAACGGGGCCAAGACCTACATCACCTCCGCCGTCCGGGGCGACTTCGTGGTCACCGCGGCCCGCACCGGCGAACCCGGCGCCCACGGCATCTCGCTGCTGGTCGTCGACAAGGGGACGCCCGGGTTCACGGTGTCGCGCCGGCTGGAGAAGATGGGCTGGCTCTGCTCCGACACCGCCGAGCTGGCCTACGCCGACGTGCGGGTGCCGGCGGCGAACCTGGTCGGTGACGAGAACTCCGGGTTCGTGCAGATCGCGCAGAACTTCGTCTCCGAACGGATCGGGCTGGCGGTGCAGGCCTACGCCTGCGCGCAGCGTTGTCTCGATCTCACCGTCGAGTGGTGCCGCAACCGTGACACCTTCGGCCGCAAGCTGATCGGCCGGCAACAGGTGCAGCACACCCTCACCGAGATGGCCCGCCGCGTCGAGGTGGCCCGCGTCTACACCCGCTCGGTGGCCGAGCGGGCGGCCGAGGAGCCGAACCTGATCCAGGAGGCCTGCTTCGCCAAGAACACCGCCGTCGAGGCCGGCGAGTGGGTGGCGAACCAGGCGGTACAGCTGCACGGCGGCATGGGCTACATGCGCGAGGCCGAGGTGGAGCGGCAGTACCGCGACATGCGGATCCTGGGCATCGGGGGCGGCGCCACCGAGATCCTGACCGGCCTCGCCGCCAAGATGCTGGGGTTCACCGCATGACCGTGCTGCGCTCGACCGTCGACACCTCCGCTGCCGAGTTCCGCGCCAACCGGGAGGCGCTGCTGGAGCAGATCGCCTTCGTCGAGGCCGAGCAGGCCACGGCGGTCGCCGGCGGCGGGCAGAAGTACGTCGACCGGCACCACCAACGGGGCAAGCTGCTGGTCCGCGAACGCATCGAGCTGCTGCTCGACCCCGGCTCGCCGTTCCTGGAGCTCGCCGCGCTGTCCGGGTGGGGCTCGGACTACACCGTCGGGGCCTCGGTGGTCACCGGCATCGGGGTCGTCAACGGCGTCGAGTGCCTGATCAACGGCTCCGACCCCACTGTCCGCGGCGGCGCGTCCAACCCCTACACGCTGAAGAAGACGCTGCGCGCCAACGAGATCGCCCGCGAGAACCGGCTGCCGGTGATCGGGCTGACCGAGTCCGGCGGCGCCGACCTCCCCACCCAGAAGGACATCTTCATCCCCGGCGGGCGGCTGTTCCGTGACCTCACCGAGCTCTCGGCCGCCGGCATCCCGACGCTCTCGCTGGTGTTCGGCAACTCCACCGCCGGCGGCGCCTACATCCCCGGCATGAGCGACTACGTCGTCATGATCAAAGAGCGCTCGAAGGTGTTCCTCGCCGGTCCGCCGCTGGTGAAGATGGCCACCGGCGAGGAGGCCGACGACGAGTCGCTCGGCGGCGCCGACCTGCACGCCCGGCAGTCCGGCCTCGCCGACTACTACGCCCAGGACGAACGGGACGCGATCCGGATCGGCCGGCAGATCGTCAGCCGGCTGAACTGGCACAAGCAGGGCCCGGCGCCGAAGCCGGCGTTCGCCGAGCCGCTCCACGACGCCGAGGACATCCTCGGCGTCGTCCCCACCGACCCCAAGACGCCGTTCGACCCGCGCGAGGTCATCGCCCGCCTCGTCGACGGCAGCGACTTCGACGAGTTCAAGCCGCTGTACGGCTCGTCCCTGGTCACCGGCTGGGCGTCGCTGCACGGCTACCCGATCGGCATCCTCGCCAACGCCCGCGGCGTCCTTTTCAGCGAAGAAGCGCAAAAGGCGGCACAGTTCATCCAGCTGTCCAACCGCGCCGACACCCCGCTGCTGTTCCTGCAGAACACCACCGGCTACATGGTCGGTGCCGAGTACGAGCGCGGCGGGATCATCAAGCACGGCGCGCAGATGATCAACGCCGTCTCCAACTCCCGCGTGCCGCACCTGACGGTGACGATGGGCGCCTCATACGGCGCCGGCAACTACGGCATGTGCGGGCGGGCGTACGGCCCCCGGTTCCTGTTCACCTGGCCGAACGCTCGCTCGGCCGTCATGGGCCCGGCTCAGCTCGCCGGCGTCATGTCGATCGTCTCCCGGCAGGCCGCCGCCGCCCGCGGGCAGGAGTTCGACGAGGCCGCCGACGAGCAGATGCGGCAGTACGTCGAGGCGCAGATCGAGGAGCAGTCGGCCGCGGCTTTCCTGTCCGGCATGGGCTACGACGACGGGGTCATCGACCCCCGCGACACCCGCACCGTCCTCGCCGTCGCGCTCTCGGCCATCCACAACGGGCCCGTCCAGGGCGCGCGGGGCTACGGGGTGTTCCGGCTGTGACCGCTCGGTGGGCGACGAAGGGCTGTGCCGAGCACTCGCAACCAGCCTCGCTCGTTCCTCGCTCGGCGGCCAGTCCCGTCCGCGCTCGCGCTCGGCACACCCCTCCGCCGCCTGCATTCGTGCCGGACACCCATGGCGTCCGCGGACGCGTGGATGGGACTGGCCCCCCTGAGCGGAGCGAAGGGGCGGTTGCGTACGCGGACGCCATGGGTGTCCGGAACCAGCGGGAGCACGCATGATCACGACCGTCTTGGTGGCGAATCGTGGCGAGATAGCCAGGCGCGTTTTCCGTACCTGCCGCGAGCTCGGACTGGGGACGGTGGCGGTGTTCTCCGACGCCGACGCCGAGTCCCCGCACGTGGCGGAGGCGGACGCGGCGGTGCGGCTGCCGGGCGCGGCGCCGGGCGAGACGTACCTGCGCGCTGACCTGGTCGTCGACGCTGCCAGGCGGGCGGGGGCGGACGCGGTGCATCCCGGGTACGGGTTCCTCTCCGAGAACGCCGACTTCGCCCGGGCGGTGATCGAGGCCGAGCTGACCTGGATCGGGCCGCCGCCGGACGCAATCGCGGCCATGGGGTCCAAGGTCGAGGCGAAGCGGATGATGGCCGCGGCCGGCGTCCCCGTGCTAACCGAACTGGACCCCGCCACCGTCAACGCCGACGACCTGCCCGTGCTGATCAAGGCCAGCGCCGGCGGCGGCGGGCGGGGCATGCGGATCGTCACCGAGCTCGCGGCGCTGCCCGGTGAGATCGAGGCCGCCCAGGCCGAGGCGCAGAGCGCGTTCGGCGACCCCACCGTCTTCTGCGAGCCCTACCTCGCCACCGGCCGGCACATCGAGGTGCAGGTCATGGCCGACGCCCACGGCACCGTCTGGGCCGTCGGCGAGCGGGAGTGCTCGATCCAGCGTCGACACCAGAAGGTCGTCGAGGAGGCGCCGTCGCCGCTGGTCGAGCGGATCGACGGCATGCGGGAGCGGCTGTTCACCGCCGCGCGGGACGCCGCGTCCGCCATCGGCTACACCGGCGCCGGCACCGTCGAGTTCCTCTCCGACGACGAGGGACGGTTCTTCTTCCTGGAGATGAACACCCGACTGCAGGTCGAGCACCCGGTCACCGAGTGCACCACCGGCCTGGACCTGGTGGCGCTGCAGCTGGCCGTCGCCGAGGGCACGAGGCTCGAACCCGAGCCCCCGGCCGCCACGGGCCACTCGATCGAGGTCCGGCTCTACGCCGAGGACCCGGCCGCCGATTGGCAGCCGCAGTCCGGCACGCTGCGCACGATCGACGTTCCCGGCGTCACCGTGCAGTTCGGATCGGGGAGCGAAATGCTCGCTGGTGGGCCATTGCGCTCCCCGATCGGGATCCGGCTGGACAGCGGGGTCGTGGCCGGGACGCCCGTGGGCGTCCACTACGACCCGATGCTGGCGAAGGTCATCGCGTGGGCCCCGGACCGGACGCGGGCCGCGGCCCTGCTCGCCCACACGCTCGGACGCACCCGGCTGCACGGCCTGGTCACCAACCGCGACCTGCTCGTGCGGGTGCTGCAGCACCCCGCATTCCTCGCCGGCGAGACCGACACCGCCTTCTTCGACCGCCACGGGCTGGACACCCTGGCCGCACCCCTCACCGACGAGACCGGCACCCGGATCTCGGCGCTGGCCGCGGCGCTCGCCCTCGACGCGGCCGACCGCGAGGCGGCCGCCGTGCTGCGCGGGGTGCCGTCCGGCTGGCGCAACGTCGTCAGCCAGCCGCAACTGACGCAGTTCGAGGGGCACGACGTCCGCTTCCGGCACACCCGCGACGGGCTGACCGCCGACGGCTTCGACCAGGTCGTGCTCGTCACCGCCACACCGGACGAGGTCGTGCTGGACGTCGACGGCGTGCGCCGCCGCTTCCGGGTCGCGCTCGCCGGCGACGAGGTGGACGTCGACTCCGCGCTCGGGCCGGTCCGGCTGCGGCGGGTGCCGCGCTTCGTCGACCCCGCCGCGCAGGTCGCCGCCGGCTCGCTGCTCGCCCCGATGCCCGGCTCCGTCGTGCGGGTCGCCGTCGGCGTCGGCGAGGCGGTCAAGGCCGGCGATCCGATCCTGTGGCTCGAGGCCATGAAGATGCAGCACCGGATCGACGCGCCGACCGACGGCGTGGTCACCGAGCTGCCGGCCGAACCGGGCCGGCAGATCGACGTCGGCGCCGTCCTCGCCGTCGTCACCGCAGCCGAGACCGACTGACACCGACCGCCATCAGGAGCGACCCATGGACTTCACCGAGACCGACGAGCAGAAGGCGCTGCGCAGCGCCGTGGCCGAGCTCGGCAAGCGCTACGGCCACGAGTACACCGCCCCGCGGGCCCGCGCGCACGTGCCGCTCACCGAGCTGTGGGCCGAGGTCGGCAAGAGTGGCTTCATCGGGCTGAACCTGCCCGAGCAGTACGGCGGCGGCGGCGCCGGCATGTACGAGCTCGCGATCGTCGGCGAGGAGCTCAACGCCGCCGGCTGCGGCCTGCTCATGATGGTCGTCTCCCCGGCCATCAACGGCACCATCATCGCCAAGTACGGCACGGACGCCCAGAAGCAACGTTGGCTGCCCGGGATCGCCTCCGGCGAGACGATCATGGCCTTCGGGGTCACCGAGCCCGACGCCGGCTCCAACACCCACAAGATCACCACCACGGCCCGCCGCGACGGCAGCGACTGGCTGCTGGCCGGCCGCAAGTACTACGTGTCCGGCGTCGACCACGCCGACGCGATCCTCATCGTCGCCCGCACCGAGGATGCCAAGACCGGCAACCTCAAGCCCGCCCTGTTCACCTTCCCCACCGACACCCCGGGCTTCGAGTACCGACCCATCGACATGGACGTGGTCATGCCCGACCAGCAGTTCATGCTCTACATGGACGACGTGCGGCTGCCCGCCGACGCCCTCGTGGGCGAGGAGTCCGCCGAGGCCGCGCTCGCGCAGCTGTTCGCCGGCCTCAACCCGGAACGGATCATGGCCGCCGCCGGCTCGGTCGGCATGGGGCGCTACGCCCTCGACAAGGCCGTCTCCTACGCGAACGAGCGCACCGTCTGGGGTGGCAAGCCCATCGGCACCCACCAGGGCCTCTCCCATCCGCTCGCCAAGGCCAAGGTCGAGCTGGAGATGTCGAAGCTGATGATGCAGAAGGCCGCCACGCTCTACGACGGTGGCGACGACATGGGCGCGGGCGAGGCCGCCAACATGGCCAAGTACGCCGCCGCGGAGGCCTCGATCGCCTGCGTCGACCAGGCCGTCCAGACCCACGGCGGCAACGGCTTGGCTCACGAGTACGGCCTGGGCACCATGCTCATCAACGCCCGGGTCGCGCGCATCGCCCCGGTCAGCCGCGAAATGATTCTGAACTTCGTGGCCCAGTTCTCGTTGGGGTTGCCGAAGTCGTACTGACGTCCGGTCCGCTTTCGCTCGGCTCCCACTCGAAGAAAGGACCGCTCATGGCTACCAACGAGGTGGTTCGCTACTCACTGGAGCGTGGCATCGCCACGGTCACCCTGGATTCGCCGCGGAACCGGAACGCGCTGTCGGCGCAGCTGGTGGGCGACCTGACGGGGCATCTGCAGGCGGCGGCCGCGGAGGCGGAAGTGCGGGCGGTGGTGCTGACCCACACCGGCACGGTGTTCTGCGCCGGGGCGGACCTGAAGGAGCAGTCGGCCGAGGGCGGGCCGGAGGCGGGGACGCGACGGATGCTGGCGCTGATGCGCCTGATCGTCGAGCTGCCGAAGCCGGTCGTGGTGCGGGCGGACGGGGCGGTACGGGCCGGCGGCATCGGCATCCTCGGAGCGAGCGATATTGCGCTGGTCAGCGAAAAAGCCTCGTTCGCGTTCACCGAGGTGCGGTTGGGGTTGGCGCCGGCCATCATCTCGCTGACCACGCTGGGACGGCTGACCGAGCGGGCGGCGTCGCGGTACTTCCTCACCGGCGAGACGTTCGGGGCCGAGGCGGCGGCGGCGTGCGGGCTGGTCACCGCCGTGGCCACGGACACCCAGGGCCTGGACGCCGAGGTGGCGGCGGTGACCGACGCGCTGCGGTCCTGCTCGCCCCAAGGGCTGGCCGAGACCAAACCGCTCACCACAGCCGGCGTCCGGGCGGCATTCGACCACGGCGCCGACGACATGCGGGCGCTGTCGGCGCGGCTGTTCGGCTCGGACGAGGCCCACGAGGGCATGACCGCGTTCCTGGAGAAGCGGCCGCCGCGGTGGGCGGCGGGGTGACGGCGGTGGAGCCTCGGGAACCGCAGCAGGACCGGTCCCGGGCCACGCGCGCACGGCTGCTGGAGGCCGCGATCAGCTGCCTGGCCGAGAACGGCTGGTCGGCCAGCACCGTGGCGGTGGTGGCCGAGCACGCCGGCGTCTCGCGCGGCGCCGCGCAGCACCACTTCCCGACCCGGGAGGCGCTGTTCGCGGCGGCGCTCGAGCACGTCACGATCGAGCGGACCGCGCAGCTGCGCCGCCGCATCGCCGAGCAGCGGCCCGAGCTGTCGACACTCGCCATCGTCGAGCTGGTCTTCGACCTGTTCAGCGGGACGCTGTTCCGGGCCGCGCTGATGCTGTGGGTGGCGGCGGCGTCCGAACCGCAGCTGCGGGAGCTGGTCGTGCCGTTCGAGGCGCGTATCGGACGCGAGGTGCACCGCATGGTGGTGGAGCTGCTGGAGGTGGACGAACAGCTCCCCGGCGCCCGCGAGACCGTTCAGGCGACGCTCGATCTCGCGCGGGGGCTGGGCCTGGCCAACCTGCTCACCGACGACACCTCCCGCCGCGCCGGCATCGCCCGTCGGTGGGCGCGGACCCTGGACGACACCCTGGCTACGCCGGGGCGTGCGCCCGGGACGACCCGCGCGCAGTGACCTGATCCGGTGATCGTGCTCGGCGCGACCGCGCGCCTCAGCGCCGGGAGGACTCCCGGGCCAGGAGTCGGGACAGCACGTCGTCGGCCGCGTCCTCCTCCGCTCGGCGATGCCGGTGGCCGGTCTCGGGCTCGTCCTCGGGGTCCGGCGACTCGGCCTGGGCGCCCCGGCGACGACGGCCGGTGTAGTCGTCGTGGTGGCTGGACCGGCCCGCGTTCTCCTCGACGTGGCGGTCGGCCTGATCCTCGGACTCCGAGGGTTCGAGGTCGTCATCGGTGAAGCGACTCAACCGCGGTAGCGAGGCGAACGGGTCCGACGCGGACGCCGCGCTCTCCCGTTCGGCGCGCTGCCTCTCGGCGCGTTCCTTCTCGGCGCGCTCCTTCTCGGCGCGTTCCTTCTCGGCGCGTTCCTTCTCGGCGCGCTCCTTCTCGGCGCGTTCCTTCTCGGCGCGCTCCTGCCGCGCGGTCTCGGCCTTCGCCTGCTCCGCCGCCAGGCGGGCCCGTTCCCGGCGCGCCGCCTCCGCCCGGACTGCCTCCGCCCGGGCCTGCTCCTGCCTCGCCTGCTCCTGCCTCGCCTGTTCCTGGCGCGCCTGGAACTGACGCGCCTGCTCGGCCGCCTGGTCCGGGCGCGACGGACTGGGGTTGTCCCCACTGGGGCGACTGGGGCGACTGTCGCGGCCACCGGACGGGGCGTTGCCGTTGCCGTTGGGCGGCGGTCCGCTGCGGGCAGCGGCGCCGGGCAGCGGTGAGGCACCACTCCGGGGCGCCGAGTCGGCCTGCTGATCGTCCCGGCGCGCCGGCCGCACGTCCGCCTCCACGTCGGCGGTCGGGCGGCTGACCGGGCGGACCTGGGCCGGCGAGACGATCTGCCGGACGATGCGAGGGGCGTCGGCGGCCGCCAAGTAGTCCGCGCCGGCGCCGTTCTCGCTGGCGGCCTTCAGTTGCCGCACCTCCGCCTGGAGCGCCTCCAGGTCCGAACCGATCACGCGGGTCGTCTCGATACGTTCGAGGCGCAACTGCCCGCCGACCTTCTCCAGCAGCTCTTGCCGCAGCTGCGTCACCTCTCGGCGCAGGGCGCCGACTTCGCGGCCGACCGCATCGTTCACCTCGTGAGTGATGAGCCGCTCGAGTCGTGCCTCCCACTCGCGGCGCGCGGCGATGTCGTCGGCGCGCTCCAGCCGTCCCGTCTCGCGGACGGCCAGTTCCGCGGAGCTCGGGGCCGCGTCGTGCTCGCCCCGGCGGGCGCCGAACATGGAGAACGCGCCGAGCAACAATCCCCACAGGCCGGCGAGGACGCCGATCTCGAGGCGCTTCTGCGACCGGCCCGTGACGATCAACCAGACCGCAAGCGCGCCGAGAGCGAGCGCGAGCGCGAACCCGATTCCACGCAGGACCACGCCTCGCGTTGGACGGGGATGATCCGGGCGGGGCACCGGGTCAGTCTAGACACTCGCTCGCACGTCTCCGGGCGGGCCGACCTCACTCTCAGGCCTGGTCGTCGGAGCCCGGCATGGAGCCCGACGTGGAGCCCGGGCCTCGACCGTGGCCGGGATCGATACCGGCCCGCTCCAGCCAGAGCCCGGCGGCGAGCAGCAGCAGGGCGACACCGAGCACCACGCCCCCGACGACCACGTCGTGATTCGCCGCTGTGACAGGACCCACATCGGGCAGCAGCCGGATGACGAGGGCGGCGGCGGCCCCGGCGACGCCCGCCGCCACGAGCGAGGACGCCTTCCCGAGCGCCACGCAGCGGGCGATGACGACGGCGGCCATCGGTTTGGCGTTGGGCTCGTGCCGCACCGCGGCCCGCACCCGCCGGGCGGCCACGAGCTCGGCCACCGCGAGCGCCGCCAGCGGGATCGGGATCACGAACTGCAGCGGCGGCAGCGCACCGTAACCGGGGATCAGAAGCAGGTAGACGATCAGCCCGACCACGACGGCGACGGCGACGAGGTCGCTCCAGCGGGTGCGTTGCATGCCGGGGCGGGTCACGTCAGGGACCCCGGGCTGCGGACGACGGCGGCGAGCTCACCGGGCGGCAGCGCGGCGAGGTGCTCGGTGATCGGCCGCCCGGCCAGCGTCGCGTCGGGCTCCACGTCGGACCACGGGACGAGGACGAACGCTCGCTCGTGAGCTCGGGGGTGCGGCAGCGTCAGGGCGGGGTCGTCGCTGCTCACCCCGTCCACAGTGATGACGTCGACGTCGAGCGTCCGCGGCCCCCAGCGCACCTCTCGGGTGCGGCCGGCGGCGTTCTCCGCCGCCTGCGCCCGGGCCAGCCAGTCCGCGGGCCCGGCCGCGGCGTCGGTCACCACCACCACCGCGTTGAGGAAGGGGTCCTGCGCGACCGGCCCCCACGGCGGGGTCTCGTAGACCGGTGAGACGGCCTGCAGCCACGGCCGCAGCGCGTCCACCGCGTGCTGCAGCAGCGCCTGCCGGTCGCCGAGGTTGGAGCCGATCGACAGCACCGCCCGGCTCACGAGCCCGCCCCGGCCCGCTCGCGGCGCAGGGTGACGGCGATGTCGGTGAAGTTCAGGCCGATCGGCGCCTGCGGCTTGTGGACGGTGAGGGTGACGGCGTCGACGCGGCGGTCGGCGAGGCAGACGGCGGCCAGCCGCTCGCCCAGGGTCTCGATCAGGTTCACCGGCTCGCCGGTGACGACGGCGGCCAGCGCCTCGGCCAGCTCGCCGTAGTGGACGGTGTCGGTGACGTCGTCGGACGCGCCGGCCGCGGCCAGCGACAGCTCGAGGACGGCGTCGACGACGAAGTCCTGCCCGTCGCGCCGCTCATGGTCGAAGACGCCGTGGTGCCCGCGGACGGTGAGGCCGCGCAGCTCGACGGTGTCGGGCCGCGGGCTCACGCCTTGCCGTCCGGGATCGCGCCACCACCCTGGATCGCGGCGACGGTGCGGGCGGCGTCGACCGAGCGGCGGACGTCGTGCACCCGCACGCCCCACACCCCGGCGGCGGCGCAGTGCGCGGTGATGGCTGCGGTGGCGTCCTCCCGGTCGTCGACGGCGCGCGGGGTGCCGTCGGCGTCGGCCAGCAGCGCGCCGAGGAACGACTTGCGGGACGCGGCGATCAGCACCGGCAGGCCGGTGTCGACGAACTCGGCGATGTCATGGAGCAGCGTCCAGTTGTGGGCGGCGGTCTTGGCGAAGCCGAGGCCGGGGTCGACCACGAGCCGGTCCGCGTCGATGCCGGCGGCGACGGCGGCGTCGACGCGCTCCAGCAGCTCCGCCCGCACATCCTTGACGACGTCGTCGTAGACGGCCAGCTCGGCCATCCGCTCGGCGTGGCCGCGCCAGTGCATCAGGATCCAGGGGCAGCCGGCCTCGCGGACGACCCCGACCATGTCGGGGTCGGCCCGCCCGCCGGAGACGTCGTTGACGATGGTGGCGCCCGCCTCGAGCGCGGCGGCGGCGGTGGCGGCTCGGTAGGTGTCGACGGACAGGACCGCGCCGGCGGCGGCCAGCTCCCGGATCACCGGCAGCGCCCGCAACGCCTCCTCGGCGGCGTCGACCTGCCGGGCCCCGGGGCGGGTGGACTCGCCCCCGACGTCGATGACGTCCGCGCCGTCGGCCCACAGCCGCAGCCCGTGCTCCACGGCCGCGTCGACCGTGGCGTGCCGGCCGCCGTCGGAGAAGGAGTCCGGGGTGGTGTTCAGGACGCCGACCACGCTGAGGCGGTCATCGCGCCGGGGCAGCACGCGTCACCGTCCCAGGATCAGGCTCAGGGCCTCCGCGCGGGTCCGCGGGTCGTCCTTGAAGATCCCGCGCACGGCCGAGGTCATCGTCAACGACCCCGGTTTGCGGATGCCGCGCATGGCCATGCACAGGTGCTCGGCCTGCACCACGACGATGACGCCGCGGGGCTGCAGCCGCTTGGCGACGGCGTCGGCGACCTGGCTGGTGAGCCGTTCCTGCACCTGCGGGCGCTTGGCGTAGAGGTCGACGAGCCGGGCCAGCTTCGACAGGCCGGTGATACGGCCGTCAGAGCCGGGGATGTAGCCGACCGCGGCCTGGCCGTGCCAGGGCACCAGGTGGTGCTCGCAGATGGAGTAGATGGCGATCTCCTTGACCAGGACCAGCTCGTCGTGGTTCTCGTCGAAGGTGGTCTCGAGGACGTCGTCGGGGTCGACGGACAGGCCACCGAAGACCTCCGCGTACGCGCGGGCCACCCGTTCCGGGGTACGCCGCAGCCCCTCCCGGTCGGGGTCCTCACCGATCGCGAGGAGCAGTTCGCGGACCGCAGCCTCGGCCCGGGGCAGGTCGACGCCGGTGGTGTCGGCGGGTCCGCTCAAGCGCGCCCGCCGTCGTCGTCCGGGGCGCGGTGCTGGCCGTAGGGGCTGGGACCGCTGCTGCCCTGCGGGTACCCGCCGCCCTGCGTCGGCGGGCCGAAGTAGCCGCCGCCCGCAGAGGGCGGATTGGGCTGCGGTGCCGCCGGTTCCGGGGTGACGCCGGGCTGGTTGCCGCCGTGCTGACCGCCGCTGCCGTTGCCCGCCCCGTGACCGGAGCCGTTCGACGAGCCACTGGATGAGCCGTTGTGCGACCCGTTCGCGGCACCGTTGGGGGTCGCCTTGCGCAGCGACGGCGGGATCTCGACCGGCGGCCGGTCGCTCGGGGTGCGCTTGCCGAAGGCGGTGAAGGTGTTGTGCGGCGGCCGCTTGCGCACCGGGGCGAGGATCCGCTCGAGGTCCTGCTTGGACAGCGTCTCCTTCTCCACCAGCTCGAGCACCATCTGATCGAGCTGGTCCCGGTGCTGCTGCAGGATCTCCCAGGCCTCGTCGTGTGCGCCCTCGATGAGGTCACGGACCTCGGCATCGATGTCGGCGGCGATGTCCTCGGAGTAGTCGCGTTGGTGACCGTAGTCGCGGCCCAGGAACGGCTCGGACTCGCCGGTGCCGTACTTCACGGCGCCGAGCTTGGTGCTCATGCCGTACTCGGTGACCATGGCGCGGGCCAGCTTGGTCGCCTTCTCGATGTCGTTGGAGGCGCCGGTGGTGGGCTCGTGGAAGACGAGCTCCTCGGCGGCGCGGCCGCCGAGCGCGTACACCAGCTGGTCCAGGATCTCCGCGCGCGTCTGGGTGTAACGGTCCTCGACCGGCAGCACGAGGGTGTGCCCCAGCGAGCGGCCGCGCGGCAGGATGGTCACCTTGTGCACCGGATCGAGGTTCGGCATCGCCCACGCGGTGAGCGCGTGCCCGGCCTCGTGGTAGGCGGTGACCCGCTTCTCCTTGTCGCTCATGGCGCGGGTCTTGCGCTCCGGCCCGGCGATGACGCGGTCGATCGACTCCTCGAGGGCGCTGGCAGTGATCAGCCGGCCGTTGGTGCGCGCGGTGAGCAGCGCCGCCTCGTTGACGACGTTGGCGAGGTCCGCCCCGGTGAAGCCGGGGGTCCGCCGGGCGATGATCGACAGGTCGACGTCAGCGGCGAACGGCTTGCCCTTGGCGTGCACCTTGAGGATGGCCTCACGGCCGAGGACGTCCGGGGCGCCGACGGAGATCTGCCGGTCGAAACGGCCGGGGCGCAGCAGCGCGGGGTCGAGGATGTCGGGACGGTTGGTGGCGGCGATCATGATGACGCCGCCCTTGACGTCGAAGCCGTCCATCTCGACCAGCATCTGGTTCAGCGTCTGCTCGCGCTCGTCGTGCCCGCCGCCCATGCCGGCGCCGCGGTGGCGGCCGACGGCGTCGATCTCGTCGACGAAGATGATCGCCGGCGCGTTGGACTTGGCTTGCTCGAACAGGTCACGGACGCGGGACGCGCCCACGCCGACGAACATCTCGACGAAGTCGGAGCCGGAGATCGAGTAGAACGGCACTCCGGCCTCGCCGGCGACGGCTCGGGCGAGCAGCGTCTTCCCGGTGCCGGGCGGGCCGTAGAGCAGCACACCCTTGGGGATCTTGGCGCCGATGGCCTGGAACTTGGCCGGGTTGGCCAGGAACTCCTTGATCTCGTCGAGTTCCTGGATCGCCTCATCCACCCCGGCGACGTCGGCGAACGTCGTCTTCGGGGTGTCCTTGCTGACCAGCTTGGCCTTGCTCTTGCCGAAGCTCATGACACGGCTGCCGCCGCCCTGGACCTGCGTCATCACGAAGAACAGCAGCCCGACGATGATCAGGATCGGCAGCAGGCTGATGAGGATCGAGACCCAGGCGCTCTGCTGGGCGACGTAGGTGCGGAAGGACAGGCCGCTGCCGGGCTTGGCGGCCTCCTTGCGCAGCGTGGTGAAGACCTGGTTCGCGGCGCCCTGCGGGTACTGCGAGCTGATCTTGTCGTACTTGCCCTGGAAGGACTGCCCCTGCTTGAGGTCGAGCTCGATCTTCTGCGACTTGTCGTCGATGACGGCCTTGCTGACGTGGCCCGACTCGATCTGCGACAGAGCGTCGGAGGTGCTGACGCCGTGGTAGTCGCTGCCACCGGAAAGCACATTGGGCAGCACGATGAAGGCGAGCAGGATCACGGCAGCCCAGAGCCACCATGACCGGACGATGCGCCTGCGATTCATATCAATACCACGAACGGCGCGCCGCTCGCGTTCCTTCCCACGCGTGGACGTTCAGTGGACGGTCAGTGCCCGGCGACGTCGCGGCCCCACCCGACGCGCCTGAGGGTCCGACGGTACACGTCACCCTCCGTAGACGCTGGGCTTGAGGCGGCCGATGAACGGCAGGTCACGGTAGCGCTCGGCGAAGTCGAGGCCGTAGCCGACGACGAACTCGTTGGCGATGTCGAATCCGACGTAGTTCACCGTGACGTCCACCTTCAGCGCCTCCGGTTTGCGGAGCAGGGTGACGATCGAGATCGACGCGGGGTTGCGGCTGCGCAGGTTCTTCAGCAGCCACGACAGCGTCAACCCGGAGTCGATGATGTCCTCGACGATGAGGACGTCCTGGCCGGCGATGTCACGGTCGAGGTCCTTGAGGATGCGGACCACGCCGCTGCTCTGGGTGCCGCTGCCGTAGGAGCTGACGGCCATGAACTCCATGGTCGAGGGCCGCTCGAGCGCGCGGGCGAGGTCGGACATGAACATGACCGCGCCCTTGAGGATGCCGACGAGCACGGGTTCGCGGTCGGCGTAGTCGGCGTCGATCTCCTTGGCGAGCTGGGTGGTCTTCGCCCGGATGTCGTCGGCGCTGATGAGGACCGCGTCGATGTCGCCTTCCAGCGCGCTCATCCGATGCTGCCCCGCTTCGCTCGGCTCACGAGGACGAGTCTGTCAGACCGCCTCTCGACGGTGACGCCGCCCGGGAGGTCGAGCGGGCCCTGCCCGTGCCAGCCGGTGACGAGTGCGTCCAGGGCCTGGGTGCGTTCGGCCGACAGCGGCTCGGGGACCTGCGGGTCCGCCCAACGCCGCAGCACCCGGGTGCGGACGGCCGCGGGCAGGTCGACCAGTCCTGGCACGCAAAGCTCGCCACCGGGCCGGAGCGCGACCGCGTACGCCTCGCCGGCCCAGTGGTCGAGGGCGCCGAGGTCGTCGCGAAGCAGCGCGGCGGTGCGGGCGAGCGCCTCGGCCACCCCGCCCTGCAGGACGTCTTCGAGCAGCGGCAGCACCTCGTGCCGCAGCCGGGCGCGTTGGAACGAGGGGTCGCGGTTGTGCGGGTCGTCCCAGACCGGCAGCTGTTCGGCGGCGCAGGCGGCGCGGGTGGTGGCCCGCCGCAGCCCGAGCAGCGGCCGGCGGTACCTGCCGGTCGCGGCGGGCATGCCGGCGATCGAGCGGGGCCCGGAGCCGCGGCCGAGCCCCAGCAGGACGGTCTCGGCCTGGTCGTCGAGGGTGTGCCCGAGCAGGACCAGCGCGCCGGTGGGCGCGGCGGCGGCCTCGAGGGCCTCGTACCTGGCCCGGCGGGCGGCCGCCTCGGGGCCGCCGGCGCCGTCGACGTCCACCCGCACCGCGGTCGAGGGGGTGAGGCCGATCCGCTCGCCGAGCGCGACGACGTCGGCCGCCCGCTGCGCGGCGTCCGGCTGCAGGCCGTGATCGACGGTCACCAGCCCGGCCGGCACGCCGAGGCGGGGCGCCTCGAAGGCGAGGGCGGCGGCGAGCGCCACGGAATCCGGGCCGCCGGAGCAGGCCACCAGGACGGACCTGTGGGACGGCTGTCCCACAGTCCGCAGTACGGCCCGGACGGCATGCCGCACCTGCGCCACGGCCGGATCGGGGCCTGCCATGCGCGTCGGGCCGTCCGGTCAGGCGTGGACGCGGGCGATCCAGCGCTCCGGCTCGCTGATCTCCGCCCGGGTCGGCAGCGTCTCGGCAGAGGTCCAGATGGTGTTGAAGTCCCGGACCCCGATGCGGTCGACGACGGCGCGGACGAATCCGGCACCGTCGGTGTACTGGCGGGTCTTGGCCTCCAGCCCGAGGGCGCGGCGCAGCAACCGGTCCAGCGGGTTTCCGCCGCGGCGCCGGCGGGCGGCGAAACGGTTCTCGATGATCTGCTGGCTGGGGATGACCGACGGCGAGACGGCGTTCATGACGTACTCGGCGTGGCCCTCGACCAGGGACATGAAGGCGGTCACCCGGTCGAGCACCTGCCGCTGTTCGGGGGTTGCGAGCACCGCCAGGATGCCGGTGCCGTCGCCCTGCCCCCGCACCACGCGGACCAGCTCGCCGACGGCGTTGGCGACCCGGTGGCGGAGCTCGGCCGGGTCGCTGTCGACGGTGCGGGTGAGCGCGTCGACCTCGTCGAGCATGTACTGCCGCAGCCAGGGCACGGCGGTGAACTGGACGCGGTGGGTGACCTCGTGGAGGCAGACCCACAGCCGGAAGTCGTGGGGGTCGACCTTGAGCTGCCGCTCGACCGCGACGAGGTTCGGCGCCACGAGCAGCAGTTGCCCGCCGGGGCGGTCGAAGAACTCGAACTGCCCGAGCACCTTGCCGGACAGGAAGCCCAGCAACACCCCGACCTGCGCCCCGGTGAGGCGGCCGCCGAGGCGCTCGGCCACCTGGCCCACGTCGTTGCCGGCGGTGAGCCGCTCCACCACCGGCGCCATCACGGTGCGCATGCCGCCGGCGTTGGCGTCGATCCACGCCGGGCGGTCGATGACCCGGGTGACGGCGGTGACCCGGGGCTCGTGCAGCAGGGTCAGCTCGGCGACGTGGTCGGCGGCCTCGGCGGTGGCCTGGTAGAGCTCGGTGACGACGTCGTCCGCCTCGCGGCGGGTGACGTCGGGCGGGGCAGGGCTGAACCGCCGCGCGGCGCGCGTGGCCAGGTCCCAGTCGATGAGCGACGTCACCGGCCCCACGCTACCCAGCGGGGGTGAGAACCCGGTCAGCCCCGGCGCGCGGCGTCACGACCCCGCGCAGCCGCAGCGCGCGAGGCGGGTGAACACGGCGTCCAGCCCCGCCTCGGCGGTCTTGGTGGGGCTGCGGTGCTCGGACATCACGGCGGCGACGACCAGCCGGCCGGCCGAGGTGTGCACGTAGCCGGCGAGCGTGGCGACCCCGGTGAGGGTGCCGGTCTTGGCGCGGACGTCACCGGCCGCGGCCCTGTCGGCCGCGGCGCGGAACCGGCCGTCGAGGGTGCCGGACCACCCGGCCACCGGCAGGCCCGCGATCACCGTGCGCAGCGCCGGGTGCGCCCCGGCGGCGTCCAGCCGGAGCAGTCCGGTGAGCGCGGCCGGGGTGAGCCGGTCGGACCCGGCCAGCCCGCTGGCGTCGGTCATCCCGTCACCGATGGGCGCGCCCAGGCCCGCATCGACCTGCCGGATCGCCCGGGCGGCGCCGGTGAACGAGGCCGGCAGGTGCTGCGCGATCGCGACCTGCCGGCCCAGGCACTCGGCGATGACGTTGTCCGACTGCTGCAGCATCTGCTCGACCAGTTCCGACAGCGGCGCGGACCGGACCGACCCGAGCGTGCGGACGCTGCCGGACAGGGTGCCGCGGGCCACCGGCAGGTCGGGTTTGCCCAGCAGCGTGGCGAAGTCATGGGCCGCGGCCAGATCGGGCTGGGCGCTGCGGATCACATCGCCCGGGGCCGCCCGGCCGCCGTCGACCATCAGCGCGGTGATGCCGGAGGCGTACTCGGTGGGGACGTCGGACGTGGCCCAGTGAGGCGAGACGGCCGGTCCGGTGAACAGGCTGTCGTCCACGACGATGCGGGTGACCGGAACGCCGGCGGTCCGGACGGCCTCGGCCAGGCTGCGCAGCAGCGCCGCGTCGGCGTAGGCCGGGTCCTGTCCCGGCGCGGCGGCGCTGAGCGTGGGGTCGCCGCCGCCGACCAGCTCCACCGCCCCCTTGCCGTCGGTCCGGACCTCGGTGGTGAATCGGTGGGTCGGGCCGTAGGCGGTGAGCGCGGCGGTGGCCGTCGCGATCTTGGCGGTGGAGGCGGGCGCGGTCGGGGTGCTCCCGGAACGGTCGAGCAGCACGGTGCCGGTGTCGACGTCGACGACCCGGGCCCGGACGTGCGGGGCGAGGGCGTCGGCCGAGAGCAGCGGGTCCAGCGCAGCGGCGACGGCGGCCGGCTGCTGTCGGGCCCCGGAGGAGCCGGTGGGCAGCGGCGCGGCGGGCGCGCCCGCGGACCGGTAGGCGGCGGGCGTGCGGTGGACGGGGCGGGGTGCCGGGGCGCGCAGGGCCCGGGTGCCGGCGTAGGTGAAGACCCCGGCAGCGGCCATGAGCAGCACGACCGCCGTCACGAGCAGCGTCCGCCGCCCGCGTCGTGGCCCGCGCCGTCGCCGCTTGCCCGCCATGGCCGCCACTATGCCCGTTGGCCGCCCCGAGCTCCGGACAGGTCGCCGCCCGGTGCCGGTGCGGCGTCGGGGTGGTGGCCGTACAGTCTGGGGCGTGGAATTCGACGTGCTCATCGAGATCCCCCGCGGCAGCCGCAACAAGTATGAGGTGGACCACGAGTCGGGCCGGATGCGGCTGGACCGCACGCTGTTCACGTCCACCCAGTACCCCGCGGACTACGGCTTCATCGAGGAGACGCTCGGTGAGGACGGCGACCCGCTGGACGCGCTCGTGATCCTCGAGGGCGACCCGCTCTTCCCGGGCGTGCTGGTGCGCTGCCGGGCCGTCGGGATGTTCCGGATGAAGGATGAGAAGGGCGGCGACGACAAGGTCCTCGCCGTGCCGGATTCCGACCCCCGGTTGGAGCATTTGCGCGATATCCACCACCTGCCGGAGTTCGACCGGCTGGAGATCCAGCACTTCTTCGAGGTCTACAAGGACCTCGAGCCCGGCAAGAGCGTCGAGGGCGCGAACTGGGTGGGCCGGGCCGAGGCCGAGGCCGAGATCAACCGCTCCTTCGAGCGGCTGAAGAACAAGCACTGAGCGCCGCTCAGGCCGACTCCACGAGCGTCGGGCGGTAGCGCAGGTAGCTGCCGGGACGCGGGTCGGCGCAGGTGAGCCCGACCGCCTCGACGTGCTCGATCAGGACGGTCACCTCGAGCGGGCCGGACGGAGCGCGCAGCCGCACCTGCGCCTGGCCGCCGCTGGGTGGCGCGACCGACTCCACGGTGAGCTCGTCGCGGCGGCGCAGGCCGAGGTGCTCGTGGCAGAACGCGACGGCGGCCTGGGCGACCGGCAGCAGGCCGATGCGCCCGCGCAGCAGCCCCGGGATCACCTCCCCCGCCTCGGCGGCCCGGACGAACTCGGGCGCGGCGAACGGCAGCACCCGGCCGTAGAGCAGCCCGGACGGCAGCACCAGGACGTTGGCGGCGAACCGGTCGCCGCCGAGGTGGCTGCATTCCAGCACCAGCCCGGGGCGGAGTTCGGCGAGCGCGGCGGCGACGGGACGGCCCCGCAGCGCACAGCAGGCGTCGTGCTTGCTGTGGGCGCAGACCAGGTAGACCGGTTCCTCGAGCAGCGCGCCGCCGGGGTCGTCGAGTGACAGGTCGAGCAGGTCGGCGTCGCGGTCGTAGGTACCCCACCGGATGCTCTCGCTGCCGTCCCGTGTGTCGGCCAGCGCCCACCGCCGGACCTGGCCGCGGGGGGTGCGGCCGTGCTGCCGTACCGCCTCGACGCGCACGCCCTGGTGGGCGGCGCGGGCCACCAGGGTGGCGGCGGTCTCCCGGTCGAACCGGGACGAGCGCAGCCCGTCCCGTCCCCAGGGGCCGGGCTGTTCCACCAGCAGGACGCGCGAGGCGGGGAAGGCGGTGCCGAGCATGGAGTCCCCCCGGAGCTGCGCCCGCAACGCGCAGCGGTCGGGCGTCTCGAGGGGCCGGGGTTCGCCGGGGCGGCTCACTCCGTCGAGTCCGGCAGGAGCGGGCCCGCCGGCACGACGAGACCCTCGCGTAGCAGCCGGCGGGTCACGGTGAGCTGGTCGTCGGCGTCCAGCCCCGGCAGCTCGGCGGGGGTGAACACGGCACGGGACAGGATGGTCTTGACGGCGTCGGCCGTGCTGCCCGGCAGGGTGACGGTGCGGTCGAGCAGAACCAGCCGCACCCCGTCGCCGGTGACCTCGTGCCGCACGCGCAGCGCGTGGCGCAGCCGCACCGGCGTCGCGAGGTCCAGCGCGGCGGCGGCGTCCAGCTGCGCCAACGGGCTGATGGCCTCGGGGCGGGTGCGGGACATCAGCGTGGTCTGCAGGTGGCGGGCGGCGTCGGCGGGCTCGCTGCGCTCGAGCCGGTCACGCAGTGCCTCGAGGGTCGCGGACAGGATCGGCGCCAGCACGTCGGGGTCGTCCAGCTCGGCGCCCATCGGCAGCGAGGTGCGCAGCTCCGGGTCGTCCTGCACGGCCTCGAGCAGGTGCTGGACGAGGTGGTACCGGGTGAGCGGGTGGACGCCGACGGTGAGGTGGATCGAGGTCTCGCCCTGCGCGGCGGCGGAGTGGATGGTGCCGCGCGGCAGGTACAGCGCGTCCCCGGGCTCGAGGACGGTGTCGATGACCGGCTCCTCAGCGGCGCGAGCGTTGACCGCGTCCTTGCGCTTGTCCCAGGGCTGGTTGTCCAGCGGGGCCTCGACCACGGGTTCGTGGATGATCCAGCGCTTGCGGCCGGAGACCTGCAGCACGAACACGTCGTGCACGTCGTAGTGGGGCGCGAAGCCCTGATTCTGCGGCGGGGTGACGTAGGCGTTGACCTGGACCGCGTGACCGAGTTCGTCGGCCAGCCGGGAGGCGAAGTCGACCAGGGACGGCCAGCTGCGGTGCAGCGCCTGCAGCACCAGGGTGGCGCCGTCGGCCATGGCGGCCAGCACCTTGTCGTCGGCGACCTGGTCGTTGATGGTGGCACCGGCGCCGCCGCCCCGGGTGAACCTGTCGTTGGCCAGCACGCTGCCGTCCTTGGCCATGCGCAGGAACGGGGTGCGCAGACCACGGCGGGAGACCAGCTCGTCGACCGCGGCGGGGTTGAGCAGGTCGTCGAAGCCGCGCGGCAGCTCGGCGGCGCGGGTCAGCCGGGGAGCGCGTCCCCAGTTCTCGGTCGCGAACACGTCGGCGGTGCAGGCGACGCAGCGCGCGAGCGCCGAGCCGCCCGCACCGCCGGCGGGCTCAGGGTGTTGCGGCACGCTCAGCTGTCGGCGGGCCCGTGCGTGGCTGCTCCGTCGGCGCCACCGTCGCTGCCACCGTCGCTGCCGCCGTCCGCGCCACCATCGCCGCCGCCATCGGCACCGCCGTCGCCGCCGCCGTCCGCTGGGCCGTGGTCGGCCGCACCGTCCGCGCCGCCGTCGCCACTGTCAGCACCACTGTCAGCACCACTGTCGGCACCGCCGTCGGCGCCTCCGTCCGCGCCACCATCGGCACCGCCGTCACCGGTCGTGATGTCCTCGTCGTCCAAAGCCATGTCGTTGGTTCCCTTCGTGATGGTGATCCGCGGCCACCGGCCGCGGCGGGACAGCAGCGACGTCGCCGGGAACCGGCCGTCGCCTGCCTGTCGATTACCCCTGGCTTTGGGGCTGCTAACCGCCGGGCCGCTCGGCCACGTGCAGCGCGACGATGCCGCCGCTCAGGTTGCGGTAGCGCACCGAGGCCCAGCCGTTCCCGGCGACGATCGCGGCGAGTTCCCGCTGGTCGGGCCAGGCCCGGATCGACTCTGCCAGATATACGTAGGCCTCGCCGTTGGACGAGACCTTCCGCGCCACCGTCGGCAACGCCCGCATCAGGTAGTTGAGGTAGAGCGCGCGGAACGGCCGCCAGGTGGGGCGGCTGAACTCGCAGATCACCAGCCGGCCGCCGGGGCGGACGACGCGGGCCATCTCACGCAGCGCCGCGGGAACGTCCGAGACGTTGCGCAGCCCGAAGCTGATGACCGCGGCGTCCATGCTGCCGGTGGCGAACGGCAGCCGGACGGCATCGCCGGCGACGAACGGGACGCGCTCGCTGCGGCCCTTCTTGGCGCGGCCGGCGCGCAGCATGCCGAGGGAGAAGTCGCAGGCGATGGCGCGGACGTCGCCGCGGGACAGCTCGATGGTGGACACGCCGGTGCCGGCGGCGAGGTCGAGCACCCGCTGCCCGGGCTGCAGCTCGAGGCACTGCCGGGTCCGCTTGCGCCACCGCCGGTCCTGCCCGAACGACAGCACGGTGTTGGTGACGTCGTAGCGGCGGGCGACCCCGTCGAACATCGAGGCGACCTCGGCGGGCTGCTTCTCCAGGGTCGCGCGCGTCACGCCGCCCAGTCTCGCACCGGGCCGCGGCCGCCGCGGGCACCGGTCCCGGCCCGCTGCCGCGTGTCTACCCCTCGGGGGCTGCAGGTGGCCTGAGGCGGTCGACCACGACGGTCAGCGGGAACGGTTCGTTCAGTGCGGCCGTCTCGCCCGGTCCCCAGGACCCCACCTCGCGGTAGGTCTCGCCGTCCAAGGCGTACGCGGTCAGCCGGAGCTCCGGCGCGGTTTCGATGCGCCAGAAGTTGCGCACACCGGCGGCCGCGTACTGCGCAGGTTTGGTGATCCGGTCGGTGGTCACCGACCCGGGCGATACCACCTCGACCGTCAGCAGCACCTGATCCGGTGTCGTTCGGAGGTCTCGGTTTCCGAAGACGGAGTCCGCAACCACGGTGACGTCGGGGACGCGGTAGGTGGGCGCCATGTCGATGAGCGACGCGCCGACGACCGAGGCACCCACCGGCGCCTGCGGAATCAACTCATGGGCGAGATGGGTGATCACGAACTCGTGGTCCGGCGCGGGAGGCGGGCTCACGACGAGTGCGCCGTCGACGATCTCGTATCGACGCCAGTCGGCCTCTGCAGGCACTTCGGCAACCAGGTCGTCGTAGGTCCAGTAGCGCGCCGGTTCGAGAGTGGGCTGCATCGCGGCTCCCTTCGCGTGGTTCCAGTGTCGCGCACACCGTCGACTGTGTCTGTTTCGCCGGTTCCGAAGGCACGGACCACCATCCGTTGTGGAGATCTGGACGGTTGTGGAGACAACCCCCCGCTGGGTGTCGCACGAGTGCGGTAGGAGCCCGCGGCCGTCCCCGTCGTAGTGTCGTCGGGCAGGTTCAGAGCAGGAGGAACGATGACCAGCGAGCAGGACACCGAGCGCCGATTGAGCTGGGGTCCGATCGCCGGCGCGCTGGTGATCGCGGCGGTCGTGGGTCTGATCGTCTTCCTGGTCGGCTCCAAGACCGACAACTCGAAGGGCACGCGGACCAACTCGGACGGCTCACTCATCTGCCCGAGCTCGTACCTTCGCAGCGGCACCGACGTCGTCTGGGTGCCGGGCAAGCCGTCCGGATTCGACGGCACGAAGAGCCTCGTCCCGAACGTCACCCCGACGCACATCTCGGTCTGCGTCTACTCGAGCTCGCGGGCGGACGGCCCGATCACGCTGTCCCACCACACCACGCTGACCTCCGGCCTGGACATCGCCACCACCTACCTGTCCGGGCTGCCGAAGACCTCCTCGGAACTGGCCGTGCCGAACACCTCCGGCGGCAAGCAGACCTTCTACCTGCTCGGGATCACCTTTGCGGCAGGCGACGTGTGGGTGGCCGCCCCCGGGGCCAGCGGCGCCTCGAACGGCACGTTTGCCACCGCGACGCCGATCGCCTCGAAGGTCCAGGCCACGATCAAGGATCGCGCCTGGGGCTAGCGGCGGCCCGCGCGTCGTCGGTCTGGGGCCGGCTGACCACCCCGCCGTCCGACGGGTTCGCCAACCGGATCGCACCGGCGACGATCCCGGCGAGGCAGAGCGTGTAGAGCACCAGGTGCAGGACGTCGAACGGCAGGTACTCACGCAGCACTAGCGCCCCGAGCAGCACGGCGGTGAGCGGGTCGGCGGCGAGGTTGGCCGGCAGCGTCGCACCGAGCGCGCCGACCTGGAAGGAGAGTTGGGTCAGGATCGTCCCGGCCACGCCGGCCACGAACGCCGCCCCGACCGGGACGAGACCCCGCGGGCTGTCGAACAGCCCGACCACCCCGGCTTCGGCCATCCGCTGCGAGGCGGCGTCGATCAGGACCGCGAGGGTCCCGAAGCACACCCCGGCCGCCGTCCCGTACACCGCGCCCCGGGTCACCCGGTCGCGGCCGGTCACCGCGAGGCTCATGGCCGTGGCGGCTGCCAGCACGATCACGACCGTGATCGCCAGGTAACGAACCGGCGGCACCCGTACCTCGCTGGGGCTGCCGATCAGCGCGAGGAAGAGGGCGAGCCCGCCGACGACGGCGACGACGCCGAGGTACTCCCCCCGTTCCGGCCGTCGCCCGAACCAGGTGAACGCGGTGGCGAGTGCGACCGGCAGCATCAGCACCAGCAGCGGTTGGATCACCACCACCGGCCCCGTCGCCAGCGCGATCACTTGCAGCAGGAAGCCGATGACGTCACCCGCGATCGCCAGCAGGAAGACCGGGTGCTTGATCAATCGCAGCAGCCCCGCCGCGCTCTCTCCCCGGTCGTCGGCCTGCTCCTGCGCCACCCGGTGCTGCACAACGATCGAGACGCCGTACACCACCGCCGACGCCACCCCGAACGGCACGGCAACGGGGAGCGACACGCCGCCAGCGTAGATCTAGCGCCGCCGGCTCAACGCAGGAGCTCGAGCGTGCTGGTGACCTCGGCCGGGTCGAACTCGGGCGGGTCGGCGAGGGACTCGACGAGGTCGGCATAGCCCCAGATCCCGCCGCAGTCCTCCGGCGGGGCGGCGCGCCGGCCGCCGGTGCAGCGCAGCCGCGTCGGGCCGTCCCGGTCCAGCACCTTCTCCACGACGATGTCGTGGGTCCAGTCGTCACCGAAGTCGTAGACGTACGTAATCTTGTCCCGGACGGTGGGTGCCACCTGTTCGAGCGTCACGGGGGCCTCGGCGCGATGGCCGAGTTCCGGGTCGGGATCGCCGAAGTCGCCGTAGGGCGTCGAGAACGCGTGCAGGTGGTAGCCCTCCCAGCCGAAGGCGAGCTGGATGACCTCGTGCAGTCGGGCGAGGCTGATGTCGGCGGGGACCTCCAGACGGCGCCAGATCGGGGGTTTCGCGCCCCGCAGGCCGACCTTGATCTGGTAGCCGGGGGCGGGCCGGTCGGCCTTGCCCCGCTTCTTCGGTAACGGCCGCACCGCCGCGCCGGGGAGGGACGGGCGGCCGGCCGGCCCGTGCCCGGCGAGCTGCGCCAGCAGTCGCATCACCGTCTCGGGGGTCCGCGAGGCGTCGGCCGGGTGCGGCGCCGGGGCACGGGTGGGGGCAGGCAGCGCCGACATCCGCGCTCGCAGCAGGGTCGCCATGGTCGAGTAGGTCGGCGCGTCGTCCTCGTCGCCGAGATCGGGGCCGGCCGGGGCGTCACTGTCGTCGCTGTCGTCGCTGTCGTGCACGGCACGCGCGGCGAGGGCGTTCTGGACGTGCCAGCGGAACTCGGAGGGTTCGAGACGTTCCTGCAGGAGCTCGGCATCGGGGTCGTGCGCCTCGGCCACCAACGCCTCGAGCGTCTCGGGCAGCCGTTCCGCCTCGAGCAGGGCGATCTCACCGGCCGCACCGCAGTCGAGGTGGTCGACGCTGATCACGACGGCGTGCGCACGGCCGGCGCGGTGGAAGGAGCAGGTGAGGACGGCAGCGGTGCCGGCCGTATCGCGCAGGCGGGAACAGTCGGCGACGGTGACCGGCTCGTCCAGCTCGCCGGCCCAGGACGGCACCGGAAGGCCGGCGGCCGCGAGTCGCCCGGCCGCCGCCGCTGCCGCCGGGCCGCCCGGGTCGGGCGCTACCGCCCCGATCGCCAGCAGCAGCGTCAGCGAGCCGCGGTCCGCGCGGCGCTCCAGCGCCGGGATCAGCCCGTCGACCAGTGCGGACACGGCGTCCTCGTCCTGGCTCGGGCAGGTGGCCAGGACCATCGCGGCCAGGATCTCGGCATCGAGTGGGTCGTCCGCGTCGTAGAGCTCCGCGGCGGCCGCGGCCATCGGATCGAGCAACTGGTCGAGATCCGGCTCCGCGCCCGTGCAGGCCGGGCAGTCGCACTCCTCGGGAAGGTCGAACAGCGCCGGCGTCGCGGGCCGTTGGGTCGACGTGCGCGGGTTCTTTCGCTTGGCCTTCTTACGTTTGGTCGGCGCGCCCACGTGGGCCACTCTCTCCCATCTCATTGGGCCGCGTCTGTGGGGCGGCGGCGTGTCGGGCGCAGTTCCGCCGCGAGTCGGAGGTTCCTCGGTGCTGCGCAGCCATCGGCTCGGCTCAACCGGCCGATCTCACCTGCTCGAGGAAGCGGGGCGACGAAGGGTTCAGGTGTTCGGGGCCGCCGGGCTGCGCGAAGGCACGATCCGCCGACGCCAGCGCCCAGCCCCTCCGCTGCACCGTCGCGGCGAGCACCGCGTCGAACGGACCCAGAACTCCGGAGTTCCGGAACAGGTCGAGACCGGCGAGAAGATCCTCCCGTTCGGGGCGAAGGAGGGGCGAGAGCGCCACCGCGTACTGGCGCGCTCGCGCGGACGCGTCGTCGCGGGTACGTCGCCGAGCCCGGACGTGGGCGAACTCCTGAACCACCTCGACGGTGGTCGTCGCCCGGACGACGCCGTCGCGGATCATCTCGATCAACGCACGTGCCGGCGCGCGGAGCGGGTGCTCGCCGCCGACGGCATAGATCAGGATCGTGGTGTCGAGAACGATCACACCTGCCGCGCCCGCAGCGAGTCCAGCTCATCCCGGAGAGCGCCGGGGTCAGGGACGTCCATCGGTTCGGCGTCGAGGATCGCCTGAGCGGCCGCGCGACGTTCGTCCGCATCGGTGGGAAAACGCTCGTCGATCGCCTCCCGGACCAGAACAGCCACGGATACGCCCCGCCGCCCCGCCTCGCTCTCCAGCCGCGACCATCGATCCTTGTCGATGAGCACCTGCAGTCGGCGATCGAACATGCTCATACATTAGCAGGACACCACGGGCCACAGGTTCTCAGATGATCTACGGCGTCACGAGGGCAACGCCGAACCGACGTCGTGACGGCTCAGCTCGGCGCCAGAACGGGTAGCGCCGTCGAGCTGAAGTGGGAGTGGACGCGGTCGTCGACCGGGTCGTCGGCGGGGTCGTGGTGCACGACGAGATGGCGGTAGAGCGTGTCGCGCTGCGCCGGGATGCGTCCCGCGCCGCGGATCAGATCGATCAGCTCCTGCCGGTTGGAGCGGTGTTTCGCGCCGGCGGAGGAGACGACGTTCTCCTCCAGCATCACCGAGCCGAGGTCGTCGGCGCCGAAGTGCAGGGTGAGCTGGCCGATGTCCTTGCCGGTGGTCAGCCAGGAGCCCTGCAGGTGGTTGACGTTGTCGAAGAACAGTCGGGCGACCGCGACCATGCGCAGGTACTCCAGGCTGGTGGCCTGGGTGCGGCCCTTCAAGTGGTTGTTCTCCGGCTGGTAGGTCCAGGGGATGAACGAGCGGAACCCGCCGGTGCGGTCCTGCACGTCGCGGATCATCCGCAGGTGCTCGATCCGCTCGGCCGCGGTCTCGCCGGTGCCCATCATGAAGGTCGCGGTCGATTCCAGGCCGAGGGTGTGGGCGGTCTCCATGACCGACAGCCACACCTCGCCCTTCTCCTTCAGCGGCGCGATCGCGGTACGCGGCCGGTCGACGAGGATCTCCGCGCCCGCGCCGGCGAACGAGTCCAGCCCGGCGTCCCGAAGCCGGCCGATGACCGTGGCGTGGTCCAGGTCGGAGACCCGGCCGATGTGCACCACCTCGGAGGCGCCGAGGCTGTGCAGCGCCAGTTCCGGGTAGTCGGCCTTGATGGCCGCGAAGGTGCGCTCGTACCACTCGATGCCGAGCTCCGGGGAGTGGCCGCCCTGCAGCATGATCTGGGTGGCGCCGAGCTCGACCGCCTCGCCGCAGCGCCGCAGGATCTCGTCCAGCTCGTGCGTCCACCCCTCGGCGTGGTTGGGGGCGCGGTAGAAGGCGCAGAACTTGCACGCCGTCACGCAGACGTTGGTGTAGTTGATGTTCCGGTCGATGATGTAGGTCGCGATGTCGTCCGGGTAGCGGCGCTTGCGCACCGCGTCGGCAGCCTCCCCGAGCGCGTGCAGCGGGGCGTCGGTGTACAGGCCCAGCGCCTCGTCGGGGCTGATCCGGCCACCCCCGGCGGCACGGTCGAGCAGGCGCGAGATCTCGATCGGCATGCGACCAGGCTACGACGCGGCAGAGCACAGCCCGCCGAGGGCATCAGCCGTCCGCGAAGCGCGGCTCCACCGGCATTCCCGCCCGCCGCGAGAATTCGACCAATCCGGCGACCTGACGCTCACCGAGCGAGAAATCCAGCGTCCGGAAATACGTCGCGAGCGTCTCCGGGTCGAAGACCTCCCAGCGCGCGGCGGTCGCCGCCACCTCGTCCACGTGGGCCAGGGCGTCGTCACGACTGCGGCAGAACGCCTCGTGCACGTCCTTCACCAGGCCGGGGTTGGTCTCGGCGTAGTCGCGGCGCGCGGCCCAGACCGCGAACACCATCGGCAGCCCCGACCACTCCCGCCAGGCCGAACCCAGGTCGTGCACCGACAGCCCGCGCGACGGCGCCTCGTAGGTGGCGCGCAGCGCGGCGTCGCCGATGAGCACCGCGGCGTCCGCCTCGAGCAGCATCGTCGACAGCTCGGGCGGGCAGGTGAAGTACTCCGGGTGGACGCCGTGGTGCTGCTCCAGCCACATCCGCGCCAGCAGCACCGAGGTCCGCGACGTCGAGCCCAGTGCCACCCGGGCCCCGTCCAGCTGCTCGATCGGCACCGTGGAGACCAGATTGACCGACAGCACCGGGCCGTCGGAGCCGATGGCGATGTCCGGCAGCAGGAGCAGCTCGTCGGCGTGGCGCAGGTACTCCACCAGCGAGATCGGGCCGATGTCCAGCTCGCCGCGGGTGAGCATGTCGTTGAGCCGATCCGGCGTGTCCTTGGTCAGCTCGACGTCCAGCAGGGCCCCGGCCCGGACCAGACCCCAGTAGATCGGCAGACAGTTCAGGAACTGGATGTGCCCCACTCGGGGCCGGCGGATCCCCACGGCACTCACGGTAGCCCGGTACGACGGCGCTCCTGCCGGGAAGGTTGTCGCGCATGACTGTCAAGGCTGTGGACACCGAATCCCGCAAGGTCAGCTACTCCGCCGAGGTGCCCCGCCCGGCCGAGGAGCTGTTCGCCCTGGTCGCTGACCCGCACCGGCACAGCGAGCTCGACGGCTCCGGCACGGTCCGCGACGCCGTCAGCGGCCCCACGCGGCTGCGCGAGGGCGACAAGTTCTCGGTGAAAATGAAAATGTTCGGCCTGCCCTACCGCATCACCAGCACCGTCACCCAGTGCGTCGACAGCAGGATCGTGGAGTGGAAGCACCCCGGCGGCCACCGCTGGCGCTGGGAGTTCGAGCCCGACGGCGACGGACGCACGCTGGTCACCGAGACCTTCGACTACAGCACGATCCCCGGCGTGCAGGCCAAGGTGCTGGAGCTGCTGGGCATGCCGAAACAGAACGCCGCCGGCATCCGCAAGACGCTCGCGAAGCTGTCGGGCGAGCGGTAGCGACGGCCACCGGGGCCGATACCGTCGGTTGCGTGCCCGACGACGCCGCTCTCGCCGCAGACCTGGTCCGCGAGGCCGGGGAGCTCGCCGCCCGCATGCTGGCCGACGGGCTCACCGTGCAGCACAAGACCTCGATCTCCGACGTCGTGTCCGCCGCCGACCACGCCGCCGAGGAAGTCGTGGTCTCCCGGCTGCGGGCAGAGCGGCCGGGAGACGCGATCGTCGGCGAGGAGGGGACTGCCGACTCCGGCGAGCGCACCTGGTACGTCGACCCGGTCGACGGCACCTACAACTTCCTGTCCGGACTGCCGATCTGGTGCTCCGCGCTGGCGTTGGACGGAACGCTGGGCGCGGTGTTCCACCCGGCGGTCGGGGAGCTGTGGCTGGGTGGGCCGGACCTGCCGCTGACCTGCAACAACGACCCCGTCCTGCCGCTGCGCGACCGCCCGCTGGCCGAGATCTCGCTGTGCACCTACCTGCACCCCACCTCCCTGCCGGACGACACCGTCCGCGAGCCGCTGCTACGGGCGATGCGGGGCGCGGCGACGGTGCGGATGCTCGGCTCCGGGTCGGTGGAGCTGGCGGCGGTCGCCGCCGGCCGGCTGGGGGCCTCGGTGCAGACGGACTCGCTGCCGTGGGACTGGCTTCCCGGGGCGGCGCTGGTGCGCTCGGCCGGCGGCGCCGCGGAGGTCGTCCACGCCCACGGTCACCGGTGGCACATCGCCGGCCCGCCGGGGGCGGTGACCGAGCTGACGGGTCTGGTCACGATGTGATGTCCTGCGCCCGGCACACGCACTGCACAGGTTAGGCTCCGCGGCGGCGCGCTCCCCGGTTCGCCGCCCACCAGGAAGGCCTGCCGTGCCCGTGCTGCGCGCCCTGCTCCCCCGCCGCCTGACCATCGCCCTGGCGACGCTCGGCCTGCTCGTCACCGGCGTCGCGATCGCGCCGGCGGCCTCCGCGCTCGGCGACGCGGTCACCGTGGCCGGCGCTGTCGCCCCGGCGACCGGCAGCGCTCCGGAGGTCACCGTCACCTTCACCGTGGAGGTCGCCGGAGGGCCGATCGGGGACGCGCAGCTCGCGGCGACCGATCCGGCGGGACTGGTCGCCGACGCGGGGTCGGTCACCGTCGACGGCGCCGCTGCCCCCGGCGGCACCGTCGACACCACGTTGGACGGGCTGGTGGTCCGGGCCGGGACGGGCGCCAGCGCGCTGGCCGGCGGCGAGCTGGCCCCCGGCACCCACAGTGTCAGCTACACCGCCGACGCTACCGCGGCCACCGCCGGGGCGAGCGTCGGCGGCGAGCTGTCCTACCGCGACGCGAGCCAGCAGCCGCAGACCTCCGCCTCCGGTCCGGTCGCGGTACCACTGCCCGACCTCGCCGTCTCGCTGCCGGCGGTGCTGAACGAGGACCGGCTGCTGCCGATCACTCCGGGCCGCGAGGGCTTCTTCGGCGTCGACCTGCGCGACGTCGGCGCGGCGGTGGACGCGGGCATACTGACCGTCACGCTGCCGACCGGGTTGCAGCTGGACCCACGGTTCGGGGTCCAGCGGATCCGGCCGGGAGCGAACGCACCCGACCACCTCTCCTGCCTGCCTCCGCCCGCCGGCACCACGACCTGCGAGCTGGGCGCCGTGGGGTCGGGAATGCAGCAGGTCGCCTTCGTCGTCCGAGACACCGGCGCCGCGCCGGCCGGCTCGACCGCCGCCTTCACCGTCGACGCGCGAGCCACCAGCGGCCTCGAGGCGACCCCGGACGACAACCAGGTCACGGCGCACGTCCGTTTCGTCGGCGCTCCCCAACTGACCCTTCAGCTGCACACCGACCGGCACCTCGTGCCCGCCGGTGCGAGCGCGCACGTCCGGGTCGACGTCCACAACGTCGGCGACGGTCCCGCGACGCTGCCCGCCGGCATCCTCGGCGTCGGCCTGCGTCGCCCCGACGGCCGGCGGCACTTCCGCATCACCCACTTCACCGGCGCCCTGCTGCGCCCCGGTGGCAGCCTGGGCGGTGGCAGCCTGGGCGGTGGCAGCGGGGCCGCCGCCCTGGCGGCTGTGGCGCCGCCCAGCATGAAGCAGCTGGTCGCTCGCGCGGTACGGCTGCAGCGCGCGCGCACCGGCCGGCGGCCGCAGCTCGTGCTGTGGAGCGTCCCGCGTCTGTCCGCGGGCGGACGCACCTCGGCCACGCTCACCCTGCGCGCGCAATACCCCGGCCGCAGCACCGTCGACGCGATGGTGCTCGACCCGGGCGATCCCGGCGCCTGCTTCGCCCGTTACTGCCGCAACGCCGGCTCGCTCACGCTGACCGCCGTCGCGGCGCCGCCGGCGCCACAGTCCGGCGCCCACCAGCCGATCGCCGAGACCGGCGTGCCCGCCCTGCCGCTCACCGGGGTCGGGCTGCTGCTCCTGCTGCTCGGCGGCCTGCTGCTACGGGCCGGCGCCGGCCGGCGCGACGCTCGGCAGCGCGCCTGAGGCGGGGCGGGACTTGAACCGGCCTCCTAGAGTGATCGCGTGAGGGGGGACGGCGGCAGGAGGGTCGGGTCGCACCGACCTCTTCGGGGCAACCCCGGGGACATCACCGCACGCAGACCATCGCGTCGCACGCCCGGCCGCGCACTCCGTGCACCAGCGGGCGCACACGGCATTGACGGGCTACCGCCGTCCCTCCTCGTCACTCGTTCGGCGTCCGGCGGGTGACCACCTCGCGAGCAGCCGGCCGTCGCGTGTTGGCGAACGGTCTCGCGACGGCGCTATTGGCCGGGGACTGGAAGCGGGACGGAATGCTCCTGCGCGGCCGAGCCGCCGTCGGAGCGTCCCGCACCCCACGGTGGCTCACCACGCTGGTGCGCGAGGTGCTCGAGGCCTACCGCGACCCCCCGGCCGACCGGCCGCGCGAGTTGGCCGCCTTCCTGCCGACCACCACCGGATGGCAGCAGGCGCTGGAGCTGCGGCGAGAACCGCGTGTCCTGTCCTGGACGCCGGTACCGACGACCATCGACGCGCTGCGCTGGCCGGTGACCCCGCTGCCCCACCTCGCTGCACTCGCCCGGCTGCTCGACCTCGACCAGGGCGAGCTGGCCTGGTTCGCCGACGTCCGCAACCAGGAGCGAACCGTCCTCGAACCGCTGCGGCACTACCGCTGGAGCACCCGCCCGAAGGCCGCCGGCGTCCGCGTCCTGGCCGCGCCGAAGCCGCGGCTGGCCGAGATCCAGCGTCGGCTGCTACGCCACCTGCTGCGCCCGATCCCGCAGCATCCGGCCTCGCACGGCGGCGTCCGGGGCCGATCGGTGGCGACGGCGGTCGCACCCCACTGCGGACGCACGACGGTGATCCGCGCCGATCTCACCGGTTTCTTCGGCTCGATCCGGCCAGGCCGGGTGTGGGAGCTGCTGCGGACCGCCGGCCTGCCCGAGGGCGTGGCGCACACCGTCACCGGGCTGGTGACCACGAGTGCCCCGACCGCCTTCGCCCGTCTCGACCCCGGGCTGCGGCACCCACACCTGCCGCAGGGGGCCCCGACGTCACCGGCCCTGGCCGGGTTGGTGTCCTACTCGCTCGACCGGCGCCTCGCCGGTCTCGCCGGGCACCACGGGGTCGCCTACACCCGCTACGTCGACGACCTGATCTTCAGTGGCGGGCCGAGGCTGCGCGATCGCCGCTCGTGGTTCGTGGAGCGGGTGCGCGACATCGTGCGGGACGAGGGGTTCCGGGTTAACGAACGCAAGACCGTCGTGCTCGGCGACGCCGGCCGGCAGGCGGTGCTCGGTACCGTCGTCAACCACCACCCGACCGTGCCCAGGCCGGAGCGGGATGCGCTGCGGGCGGTGCTGCACAACTGCGAAGTGCACGGCTGGCGCAGCCAGGTCCGCGGGCAGGACGACCTGCGCACCCACATCCTCGGCCGCATTGCGTGGGTAAACGCCCTCGACCCCGGTCTCGGGCGACGGCTGCGCGAGCGGTTCGACCGCATCGACTGGAGCTGAGCGCACGATCCGGGAGAGAAATGCCCGCTGGTGAGCCATTTCTCTCCCGAATCGCGAACGGGCGGCCACCCGCGACTCAGGTGTGGTGCCCCTCGGGGTCGTCCCCCGGCCCTTCGGCGGCGTCGCGCTCCTCGGCGTCCGGGTCGAGCTGCCGGTCCAGATCGGCGCGGCGGGAGCGCTGCGCCGTGACCCGGGCTTCGAGGTTGTTGGCGAACTGGCGCCGCGGCTTGGCCAGCAGCACCACCGACAGCGGCACCGAGAGCAGCAGCGCCAGCAGCGCCGAGAGGAAGCCGCCCAGCCCGGTGAGCAGCAGGACCCCCCACAGCGCGAAGAACAGCGCGAAGCGCAGCAGGGTGTAGAGCCACATCGAGCCCATCCACCGGCCGAAGGTGGGCTGCTGCCCGTTCGGCGGGCCGCCCGGGGTGGTGCCGTCGGTCATCGGTTGCTTTCCGTCTCGTCCTTAGGCCCAGATGGCCTGGGGCTCCTGCCGGCGCTCGGCCAGCGGCACCGGCGCGTCGTACTCGCGCAGCACCTCGTACTTCGTGTTGCGTTCCTTGGGCTGGAACCCGGCGTCGCGGATCAGCGTGAGCAGATCGTCGCGGGTCAGCTTGTCCGGAGTGCCGAAGCCGTCGGCGTCGTGGGTGATCTTGTACTCGACGACCGAGCCGTCCATGTCGTCGGCGCCGTAGTTCAGCGCCAGCTGCGAGGTCGACAGCCCGTGCATCACCCAGAAGACCTTGACGTGCGGGAAGTTGTCGAGCATCAGCCGGCTGACGGCGAAGGTCTTGAGGACGTCGGCGGGCTGTGCCATGGACAGGTGCGAGAGCCGGTTGTTGTCGTTGTGGAAGCGCAGCGGGATGAACACCTGGAAGCCGCCGGTTTCGTCCTGCAGCTCGCGCAGCCGCAGTACGTGGTCGACCCGGTGTCGCGGCTCCTCGATGTGGCCGTAGAGCATGGTGGCGGGGGTGCGAAGCCCCTTCCGGTGGGCCAGCCGGTGGATGCGCGACCAGTCCTCCCAGTGGGTGTCGTGGTCGACGACCTGCTTGCGGACCTCCCAGTCGAAGATCTCGGCGCCGCCGCCGGTGAGCGACTCCAGCCCGGCGTCGATGAGCTCGTCGAGGATCTCGTCGGCCGACAGCCCGGAGATCGACTCGAAGAAGTGGATCTCGGTGGCGGTGAAGGCCTTGAGCGCGACGCCCGGCAGCTCCGCCTTCAGCTCCCGCAGCACCCGCGGGTAGTACTTCCACGGCAGGGTGGGATGCAGGCCGTTGACGATGTGCAGCTCGGTGAGCCCGTCCCCCTTCATGGTGCTGGCCAGCTCCACGGCCTCCTCGACGCGCATGGTGTAGGCGTCCTTCTGCCCCGGCTTGCGCTGGAAGCTGCAGTAGGCGCAGGAGGCGGTGCAGACGTTGGTGAGGTTGAGGTGGCGGTTGACGTTGAAGTAGACGGTGTCGCCGTTCTTCTCCGTCCGGACGCCGTGGGCGAGCCGGCCGAGCCAGGCCAGATCGGTGCTGGCGTAGAGGTCCTCGCCGTCCTGCCGGGTCAGCCGCTCCCGGGCCTCGATCTTCTCGGTCAGTTCAGCCGTTCGGGACTCACTCAGCGCCATGCCCACGAGGGTACGTCGGCGCCGGGCAGCACCGGCCCCGGCCGGTCCGTCCCGGTGGCGGCGTCCGCTTCGCTCGCGTTGTCGCGGACGCCGCAAATCTCCTGACCGAATTGCACGGTCTGGAAGTGGGCAGTTCATGCGCTGCCGCAAGCTGTCACTTCCGACGGGACCCCGACCGGCTCTGCGCCACCTAGCGTCAGGTGCAGGGAAGCGTCGGGTGGTGGGAGGCGGATATGACTGAGGTGGCGTTACCGGAGTTCGAGATGGACTGCCGGGACTGGTTCGTCAGCCGGCCCGACCCGTCGGACGACACGACGGAGGCCCCGGTGCTGGCGACACTGTCGACGATGGTGATCGACGGCGGCATTCGCGAGGCGTCCGGCTCGATCACCGTCGGGGTGCTCGAGCCCGCCGACCTGCCCGAGATGGACGCGTACCCCGTCTCGCCGGGCGGGCCGGCCTGTGAGGTGCTGGCGGGCGACCCCGAGCCCGGCACCCGCCGCTACGTCGTGCCCACCCCGGCACCCGCGAGCGGGACCCGGCTGGCGCTGCTGGCCGAGTTCTCCGTCCCGAACGACACTGCCGCCGAGCTCGACCGCCGCGTCCATGCCCTCATGGGCTCGTTCCGCTGGCTGGCGGTCTGACGCCGCGGAGTCAGCGGGCACCGTCCAGGCCGCCGCGGTTGCGTGCGGCGAACGCGACTCCGCGGTGGGTCAGCTCGATCAGGACCGCCCCGGCCGCGCCGATGACCGCCGCCGTACCGAGCCGCAGCGGCGTCGGGTGCAGCAGGAAGACCCCCGTCGCCAGCGCCGGTACGGCGACGATTACCGCAAGGACGGCCGCCATCGCCGCCACCAGCAGCACCTTCCAGCCGGCCAGCGGCCGGGCGGTGACCACCAGGATCCACAGCGCGCAGATCAGCGTGACCAGGGTGGCCACGGTGCGTCCCCCTTCGACGCCCGCGGTGTGGTCCAGCATGCGGATCACGCTGTAGCCGGCGTAGGCGGCCGCGCCGACGACGAGACCGCACGGCACCGCGAACCGCAGGACGCGGGTGAGAAAGCCCGGCACGTAGCGGCGGCGGTTCGGCCCGAGAGCCAGGAAGAAGGCCGGGACGCCAATCGTGAGGTTCGAGATCAGCGACAGCTGGATGGGCTCGAACAGGTACGCCCCGAGCGTCGCGACGGTGATCAGGGCCAGCACCAGCGAGTAGACGTTCTTGACCAGGAACAGGCTGGCGGCCCGCTCGATGTTGGCGATGACCCGGCGCCCCTCGCCCACCACGTCGGGCAGGTGGGCGAAGCGGCCGTCGAGCAGCACCAGCTGCGCCACCGACCGGGTCGCCGCTGACCCGTTGCCCATGGCGACGCCGATGTCGGCGTCCTTCAGCGCCATGGCGTCGTTCACGCCGTCGCCGGTCATGGCGACGACGTGGCCGCGCCGTTGCAGGGCGGCGACGACGGCCCGCTTCTGGTGCGGCGTGACGCGACCGAACACCGACGAGTGCTCGAGGACCTCGGCGAGCTCGTCGATGTCCTCCGGCAGGGTGCGCGCGTCGACCGCGTCGCCTGCACTGCTGATCCCCGGGACGCCTACCGCGACCGCCACCGCACCGACCGTGCGCGGGTTGTCGCCGGAGATCACCTTCAAGGCGACACCCTGCTCGAGGAAGTAGCGCATCGTCTCCCGGGCGTCCTCGCGCACCCGCTCGGTGAAGACCACCAGGGCGACGGGACGCAGGCCCGCCGGCAACTCCACATCGCGCTGCGGGCCGGCCAGCTCACCCGGGCGGCACGCCAGCAACAGGGTGCGGCGACCCTCAGCCGCGACGATGTCAGCGCGGGAGCGGGCCGCGCGCTCGGGGTCGTCGTCGGGGACGGGCAGCACCATCTCCGGGGCGCCGAGGACCCACGTGCCGTGGCCGGCGGCCGACACCGCCGACCACTTGCGGGCCGAGGAGAACGGGACGGCTCCGGTGCGCACCCAACTCGGGTCCGGATAGTGCTGCTGCAGCGCGCGGGCGGTCGCGTTGGGGTCAGGGTCGTTCGCGACGAGCGCCAGCGCGGCGGCCACGTCGTCCCCGGCGGACCCGTCGAGCAGCTGCACCTCGGCGAGCACGACGTCGCCGTGGGTGAGGGTTCCGGTCTTGTCGAGGCAGACGACGTCGACGCGGGCCAGCCCCTCGACCGCGGGCAGCTCCTGGACGAGCGTCTGCTTCCGGGTCAGCGTCACCGCGGCGATCATGAAGGCGAGGCTGGTCAGCAGCACGAGCCCCTCGGGGACCATGCCGACCAGCGCCGCCACGGCGCCGGTGGTGGCGTCGCGCCAGCCGTGGTTGTCGGCGCTGCGGAACTGGCTCCACAGCAGCAGCGGCCCGACCACCAGCATCAGCAGCGAGATCCAGCGCAGCAGCGTGTTGGTGCCGTGCACCAGCTCGGATCGGGTGAGGGTGAAGCGCTTGGCCTCGGCAGCGAGCGCGGTGGCGTAGGCCTCGGCACCCACGGCGGTCGCCCGGAACCGGCCGCTGCCGGCGACGACGATCGAGCCGGAGCGCACCTCGTCGTCGGGTGCCTTGTCGACCGGGTCGGACTCGCCGGTGAGCAGCGACTCGTCGATCTCCAGACCGGCGGAGCTCATGACGACGCCGTCGGCGCACACCTGGTCGCCGGTGCGCAGCTCCAGCAGCTCGTCGACGACGACCTCCTCGGTGGGGATCTCGGCGACCGTCCCGTCGCGGACGGCCCGGGCCCGCGGGGCGTTGAGCACGGCGAGGCGGTCGAGCGTGCGCTTGGCGCGGATCTCCTGAAACACGCCGATCGCGGTGTTGGCGACGATGACGAACCCGAACAGCGCGTTCTGGATCCGCCCGGTGAGCAGGATGATCACGAACAGCGTCGCGAGCAGGCCGTTGAACGGGGTGACCACGTTCGCGCGCAGGATCTGCGCGATGCTGCGGCCGGTGTCGACGTCGGCCCGGTTCACCCGACCGGCCGCAACCCGCTCGGCCACTTCGGCGGCGGTGAGGCCGGTGGCGGAGATCGTGCTCACGGCGCGGCCGACCCCTCCCCTCCCCCTCGGTGAGTGGTGCGCTTCGCGATCAGTGGCGCGTTGTACCGCGCCACTGAGCCTGTAACGCACCACTCAACAGGCCCGGAGTCAACAACGCATCGCGCGCCAGAACGTGCCCGCCCGGGAGGTTGACGGCGCTAACTTACCGTTGCTAACTTAGCGCTGCTAACCCATCCTCGTGCGCCCGGGAGCAGCCATGCTGACTCGACTCGCCACCCTCGGTATCCGCGCCCCGCGGCGCGTTCTCGGCCTGGCCGGCCTGCTGCTCGCGGTGACGGCGGTGCTCGGCGCCCCGGTCGTCTCGCACCTGTCCAGCGGCGGCTTCAACGATCCGAACTCCCAGTCGCAGCAGGCGAACGCCCTGCTCGCGCAGCGCTTCGGGGTCGGCGACACCAACCTGGTGCTCACCGTCCGCGCCCCCGGTGGCGCCGCGTCGCCCGCCGCACGTCGCGCCGGCACGCACCTGGTGACGGAGCTGCGCCGGGCGCCCCACGTCAGCGAGGTGCAGTCGTACTGGACGGTGCCCGCCGCCCAGGCTGCGGGACTCCGCAGCCACGACGGCACCGTCGGGCTGGTGGTCGGCCGCGTCGCCGGCAACGACGACGCCGCCCCGACGCGCGCCGGCGCGATCGTCTCCCCGCTCGTCGGCCGGCACGACGGCGCCACCATCGCCGCCGGAGGACAGGCCGTCACCTACCAGCAGGTCAACAAGACGACGAAGTCCGACTTGGCCGTCTCGGAGGCGGTCGCGATTCCGCTCACCACGATCGTGCTGATCCTGGTCTTCGGGAGCCTCTGGGCGGCGCTGCTGCCGGTCGCCGTCGGCATCACGGCGATCATCGGCACGATGGCCGTGCTGCGCGGGCTCGCCGGCGTCACCGACGTCTCGATCTTCGCGCTCAACATGACCACCGCGCTGGGCCTGGCCCTGGCCATCGACTACAGCCTGTTCATCGTCAGCCGGTTCCGCGAGGAGCTGCGCGCCGGCGCCGCCGCGGACGACGCCGTCCGCACCACCATGCGCACCGCGGGCCGCACGGTGCTGTTCTCCGCGCTCACCGTCGGGCTCTCGCTGGCCGCGATGCTGGTCTTCCCGCTCTACTTCCTGCGCTCGTTCGCCTACGCCGGACTCGCGGTCGTCGGGCTCGCGACGGCGGCGGCGCTCGTGCTGCTGCCCGCGGTACTGACACTGCTGGGGCCGCGGGTCGACCGGCTCGACGCGCGGGCCTGGCTGCGGCGGCGACTCGGCCGGCCGGAACCCGCGACACCGCAGCTCGAGACGACGTTCTGGTATCGGACGGCTCGGGTGGTGATGCGCCGAGCGCTGCCGATCGGGCTGGTGGTGGCCGCCCTGCTCGTCGCGCTCGGCCTGCCGTTCCTCGGCGTCCGCTTCGGCTACCCCGACGAGCGGGTGCTGCCGCCGTCGGCCTCGGCCTACCAGGTCGGGCAGGCGCTGCGGACCGGGTTCGACAGCAACACCGCCGCCACGCTCGCGGTCGTCACGCCGGACGCCGGCAGCCCCGCCGCGACCCGGACGTACGCCCGCAGGCTCTCGCGCATCGACGGCGTGGCCTCGGTGGCCTCCCCGGCCGGCAGCTTCGCCGACGGCCGGCAGGAGGCACCCGGCGACCCGGAGATGGCCCGCGGCGGCGCGGCCTGGCTGCAGGTCCGTAGCGACCTCGACCCGCAGAGTGAGGCCGCGAGCAGGCAGGTGGCGGCGGTGCGCGACGTCTCGTCGCCGTTCCCCACCCTGGTCACCGGCCTGCCGGCCGAGCAGGCCGACGGCCTCGCGGCGCTCGGCCGGGCGCTGCCGTGGGCGGTCGGCTGGATCGTGCTGACCACCTTCGTGGTGCTGTTCCTGTTCACCGGCAGCGTGGTGCTGCCGCTCAAGGCGCTGCTGCTGAACACGCTGTCGCTGTCGGCCACCTTCGGGGCCATGGTGTGGGTGTTCCAGGACGGGCACCTGGCGGGCCTGTTCGGCGACCTCACCGTCACTGGCTCGCTGGTGGCGACGATGCCGGCGCTGATGTTCTGCCTGGCCTTCGGGCTCTCGATGGACTACGAGGTGTTCCTGCTGTCCCGTATCCGTGAGGCGTGGCTGGCCTCCGACCGCACCAGCGCGGCCAACACCGACGCCGTCGCGAGCGGCCTGGGTCGCACCGGGCGGATCGTCACCGCCGCGGCCGCGTTGATGGCGATCGTCTTCGCCTCGATCGCCACCTCCAGCGTCGGTTTCATGATGCTGTTCGGCACAGGGCTTACGCTCGCTGTGTTGATGGACGCGACGCTGGTGAGAGGGGTGCTGGTGCCCGCCTTCATGCAGCTCGCCGGCCGCTGGAACTGGTGGGCCCCGGCACCGCTCGCGCGGCTGCACGCGCGGATCGGGTTGTGCGAGGGGTCGCCCGCGCCCGCGGCCCTGCCCGCCGCCGGCGGGGGCGCCGCCGAGTTGGTGACCCAGCCGAGATGACCCGCGCTGCCGAGCGCCCGCCTGCTCGCCGCCGCCGCGCCCAGCGCGGCAGTGGCGAGCAGCTGCGGGCCGAGATCGTCGCCGCCACCAAGCGGCTGCTGGCCGACGGCTCCCCCTCCGCCGAGGTCTCGATCCGCAAGGTCGCGGACGCGGTCGGGGTGACCTCGCCGTCGATCTACCTGCACTTCGCCGACAAGGACGCCCTGCTCGAGGCCGTGGTCGTCGACGTCTTCGCCGAGCTGGACGCGGCGATGGTGGCCGCCGGCGAAGGCGTGTCGGACCCGCTGCAGCGCCTGCGCGCCTACGGGCAGGCCTACGTCCGGTTCGCGGTCACGCACCCGGAGCACTACCGTCTGGCCACCATGGAACGCTGCGTCGAGCCGGTCGACGGCGAGCAGTCCGAGCTGGACAGGATGCTCGACGACAGCGCCTTCCAGCACCTGGCCGAAGTGGTCCAGGACTGCGTCGCCGCCGGCATCTTCTCCGCCGAGGATCCCCTGGGCACCACGTTCGATCTGTGGGCGGCCGCGCACGGCATCGCCGCACTGATGATCGCCAAGCCCTACCTGCCGTGGCGGGACCGTGAAGCCGCCGCCGACCGGGTGCTGGTCGCGGCCGCGCTGGGGCACGCGGTGATCGACCGGGTCGGCGGCGTGCCCGCCTCCTGCGACCCCGGCACACTGCTCGCGGACTGGCCGCTTCCCGGCGGCGCAGGCGGCGCAGGCGCGGCCGGATGATCGCATCGCGGCTGCTGCCCCGCGAGCTGCACGGCACCGACCGCCCGTCGCTCACCGCGCAGTGGACGACCTTCGGACGCTCCCTCGAACTGGGCCGGCCGCCGTCGCAGCGGATCGTCTCCGACCCGTTCGCGCCGGTGTTCCTCGGCGGGCTGGGGCGCCGGCTGCTGCTCCCGCTGCACGGCGCCGGGCCCGTGGTCCGCCGCGCGGAGCGGCTGGCGCTGACCTCGATCGCGACCTCGGCGCTGTGCCGTCACGCCTTCCTCGACGACCACCTGCTGGCCTCGCTGCCCGAGGTCGAGCAGGTGATGATCCTCGGCGCCGGTTTCGACAGCCGGGCCTACCGCTTCTGGCGGGCGCTGGACGGCCGCCCGGTGTACGAGGTCGACCTGCCGCCGCTGTCGAGACACAAGCGCGAGTTCGTCGACGCCCGGCCGGAGACCTTCGCCCGCGGCCACGCGGTGAGCGTCGAGGTCGACTTCCGCACCCAGTCGCTGGCCGAGCAGCTGGCCGGGTCCGGGTTCACCGTGGGCGCTCCGACCTTCGTGGTGTGGGAGGGCGTGAGCATGTACCTGACCGCCCAGGCGGTCGCGGAGACCCTGCGGGCGCTGGCCGAGGTGTGCGGCGAGGGCTCGACCCTCGGGATGGACTGCTGGCGTCATGTCGGCGGGCTGCGTCCCTACGACCAGGTGCGGCGCGCCGGGGTGCAGGCCGTCCGGCTGGTCGGCGAACCGATCGAGTTCGCCGCCGAGCCCGCCCGCATCGAGCAGATGCTCGGGGTCGCCGGCTTCCGGCTGACCGACCTCGCCACCGCGCCCCTGCTCGCCCGTCGGCACGCCACCGCCGGCCGGCGCTGCGACGACAGCCTGTACGTCCTCGCCGCCCGGCTGAACTGAGCGGAGCGTCCGGCTAGCGCTCCGTGGGCTCGATGCGGTTCAGTTCACCCGTCCACCGGCTGATGAGGTCGTGCTCGACGCCGAGGACGTCGAGCACCTTCGCGGCCACGAAGTCGACGAGCTGCTGCAGGTCCTTCGGCGCGGTGTAGAAGCCGGGGCTGGCCGGCAGCACCACCGCGCCGGCGTCGTGCAGCGTGAGCATGTGCTGCAGCGTGGCGCGGGTGTAGGGGGTCTCGCGGGGGACGACGACCAGCGGCCGCCGCTCCTTGAGGGTGACGTCGGCCGCACGCTGCAGCAGGTCCTTCGACAACCCGAGCGCGATGCCGGCGACCGATGCGGTCGACGCCGGCACCACCACCATGCCGCGGGTCGGGTAGGACCCGCTCGCCGGGCCGGCCGCGAGGTCCCCGGCCGGCCAGTGGCGGACGGTGGCGGCGAGCTCGGCGGCGTCGCGGCCGAGCCAGGCCGCGAGGTCGTCCCCAGAGTGCGCGTCCCGGAACGAGACGCCGGTCTCGTCGAGGATCGTCAGCCGCGCGGCGCGCGAGACGACCAGCTCGACGGCGTGTCCGGCGTCCAGCAGGCCGTTGAGCACGGCCCGGGCGTAGGGCGTCCCCGACGCTCCGGACACGCCGACCACCCAGGGCAGCCGCTGCGTCGGGCTCATGCGCCGAGGCCGTGGGCCACGAGGTCGGCCAGGGCAAAGGCGAACAGCCCGATGCCGATGACGCCGTTGGCGGTGAAGAAGGCCCGGTTGACGCGCGAGAGGTCGTGGGCCTTGACGATGGCGTGCTCGTAGACCAGCACCAGCGCGGTGAGCGCGACGCCGACCCACCACAGCCAGCCGATCCCGGCGGCCAGGCCGAACCAGACGAAGCCCGCGACGGTGACCACGTGGACGACCGACGAGGCGGCCAGTGCCGCCGGCACGCCGAAACGCACCGGCACCGAGCGCACGCCGATCTCGCGGTCGACGGCGGTGTCCTGGCAGGCGTAGATCAGATCGAACCCGCCGATCCAGGTGCCGACGGCGAGGCCGAGCGCCGCCGCGGCCCAGGACGCCGAGTTCGTCACCGCGATCCACGCCCCCACCGGCGCGACGAACTGCGCGAGGGCGAGCAGCGCCTGCGGGAAGTCGGTGAACCGCTTGCCGTAGGAGTACAGCACCAACAGGAACACCGCGATCGGCGCCAGCGCCAGGCACAGCGGCGACAGCGCCCAGGCGCTGGCGAGGAAGACGGCCAGGGCCACGACCGTCCCGACCCCGGCGGAGCGGACCGACAGCTCCCCGGTCACCAGTTCCCGCTTCGCGGTCCGGGGGTTCAGCGCGTCGACGTCACGGTCCAGGATCCGGTTGGCGCTCATGGCGACCGTCCGCGCCGAGACCATCGCGACCGTGATGAGCACCAGCTCGGCCCAGTGCACCGACCGCGTCTGCCGCCACATGGCGGTCAACGCGGCGATGTAGGCGAACGGCAGCGCGAAGACCGAGTGTTCGATCATCACCAGCGACAGGAACTTGCGTACCCGTGAACGCTCCTGGCCAGGCGGGGGCGAGGCCGCCACATCGCCCCGGGTCACGCTCACCCGCCCGATTCTGCCAATCCCGCTCGCCCTGGGTGCTCACCGGAGTCGCAACGCTCCGGGCCAACACCCTCGCGTCAGCGGCGGCGATCGATGCCGTAGGCCTTCCAGCGGCGGTCGACGAGCGCCTGCGTCTCGTCGTCCAGGAGGCACTCGGCGGGCCAGCCACCGTCGCGGCGGTAGCCCTCGCCCGGGAGCTTGCGGGTGGCGTCGATGCCGAGCTTGCCGCCGAAGAACTGCTCGTAGGAGGCGTGGTCGAGGTGGTCGACGGGGCCGATCGTGTGCAGCGCGTCGTGGGCGTAGTCGACGTTGCCGAACGCCCGCCAGGCGACCTCGGCGTAGTCGTGCACGTCGCAGTCGGCGTCCACCACGACCACCAGCTTCGACAGCGACAGCAGCCCGGCGCCCCAGATCGCGTTCATCACCTTCTGGGCGTGCTTAGGGAAGCGCTTCTCGATGGCGACGATCACGCAGTTGTGGAACACCCCGGCCTCGGGCAGGTCGTAGTCGACGATCTCCGGGACCGTCAGCCGGATCAGCGGCAGGAAGATCCGCTCGGTGGCCTTGCCGATCGGGCCGTCCTCCTGCGGCGGGCGGCCCACGATAATCGACTGGAAGATCGGCTCCTTGCGCATCGTCAGCGTCTCGACGCGGACGAACGGGAACGGCTCGACCGGCGTGTAGAAGCCGGTGTGGTCACCGAAGGGCCCCTCCGGCAAACGCCCGCCCGGCTCGACCCAGCCCTCCAGCACCACCTGCGCCGCCGCCGGGACCTGCAGCGGGACGGAGACGCAGTCGACCATCTCGACGCGTTCGCGCTGCAGGAACCCGGCGAACAGGTACTCGTCGATGTCGCCGGGCAGTGGTGCGGACGCCGCGTAGGTCACCGCCGGCGGGCAGCCGAAGGCGATCGCCACCGGCAGCCGCTCACCGCGCCGCTCGGCCACCGACGCGTGGTTCGTCGAGTCCTTGTGGATCTGCCAGTGCAGGCTGACCGTGCGCTCGTCCTGCAGCTGCAGCCGGTACATGCCGAGGTTGCGGGCCCCGGTCTCCGGGTGCTTGGTGTGGGTCAGGCCGAGGTTGAGGAACACCCCGCCGTCGTCCGGCCAGGCCTTGATGCCGGGCAGCAGCGCCTCGAGGTCGATGTCGTCGCCGTGCACGACGACCTGCTGGCACGGGGCGGTCTTCACGTGTCGCGGCGGGACGGACCGCAGCTGCCCGACCTTGCCGAGGGCGTCGCGCAGGCCGCCGATCCCCTTGGGCAGCTCCGGTTTCACCAGCTCGGCGATGCGCTCGCCGATCTCGTCCAGGTCGTCGACGCCGAGCGCGCGGGCCATGCGCCGCGGCGTGCCGAAGGCGTTGATCAGCAGCGGCATCCGGCCACGGGTCGGTTTCGCGAACAGCAGCGCCGGCCCCTGCTGCGCCAGCGTCCGCTGCACGATGCCGGTGACCTCGAGGTGCGGGTCGACGGGCACCTTCACCCGCGCCAGGTCATGGTCGCGCTCGAGGGCACGGACGAAGTCCTGCAGGTCGGTGAACGCGCGGGCAGCCACGCGCCCAGTATCGCGGCCGGGCGTGGCATCAGACGCGCGACCCAGCTCGGGTGGCTAACCTCGCGCCGTGGCCCACCTGCTGCTGGTCGAGGACGACGCGGCGATCCGCACCGCGCTGGTGCGCTCGCTGCGCGAGCACGGCCACGTCGTGACGGCGGTCGGCTCCGGGATGCCAGCACTCAGCTCCGCCGTGGAGCAGAAGCCCGACGTCGTGCTGCTCGACCTCGGGCTGCCCGACATCGACGGCGCCGACGTGCTGTCGATGCTGCGGGCGGTCAGCCACATCCCGGTCATCGTCGCCACCGCCCGCGACGACGAGACCGAGATGGTCCGGCTGCTCGACCTCGGCGCCGACGACTACGTCATCAAGCCGTTCACCGCGGCCCAGCTGGACGCCCGCGTCCGCGCGGTACTGCGGCGGTCCGGCAAGACCGACGAGGACCCGGTGATCACCGTCGGCGGGCTGCGGATCGACACCCGCAGCTACGAGGTGACCGTCGACGGCCGCCCGGTCGAGCTGGCCCGCAAGGAGTTCGAGCTGCTGCTGGCGCTGGCCCGCCGCGCCGGGGAGGTCGTCACCAAGCGGGACCTGCTGTCCGAGGTGTGGCAGCTGGCCTGGGGCGGGTCCGACCGCACCGTGGACGTCCACCTCTCCTGGCTGCGGCGCAAGCTCGGCGAGACCGCGGCCGAGCCGCGCTACCTCTACAGCGTCCGCGGCGTCGGGGTGCGGCTGGCCGCACCGACGGAGTCCTGATGCGCCGCCGGATCCTGCTGCTCGTCGTCGGCATGACGACGCTCGTGGTGCTGGCGTTCGCGGTCCCGCTGGGTGTCCTGATCCACAACAACGCCTACGACAACGGGGTCGCCGACCTCAAACGCGAGGCCAACGACGTCGCCCTGACGCTGCTGCGCGCCGACGGCGTCACCACCGCCGAGCTCGACAGCTACCTGCGGGGCGTCGGCGGCGACTACGCCGCGTCGGTGCAGCTGCCGGACGGCACGGTCGTCGGCCGGCAGCCGCCGGGCGGGCTCGGCAATGCCCCGGCCCCGTCCCCGTACGGCAACACTCCGCAGGACGCCGGCGGCGGGTCCGGGGGTTTGGGCGATCCGGACGGCGAGCACCACGGCGGCCCGCCGCAGGTGATGGTCACCGCCTTCCAGGGCGGCCAGCTGGCCACCCTGCAGGCCCCGGCGTACCGCACCGGCGGACTGTTCACGGTGCGGGTGTTCGCTTCCGACGGCGATCTGCGCTCCGGGGAGACCGCCCCGTTCCTGCTGCTGCTCATCGCGGCCGCCGTCCTGCTCGGCCTGGCCGTCGTCGCCGGTGAGCTGCTCACCCGCCGCATCGTGCGTCCGCTGCTCGACACCGCCGCCACCGCGCAACGGCTCAGCGCGGGTGACACCACCGCCCGTGCACCGACCTCCGGGCCGGGTGAGGTCGCGCAGGTCGGGGTCGCGATGAACCGCCTCGCCGACCGGATCGACCAGCTGATCGCCGAGGAACGCGAGACGGTCGCGGAGATGTCGCACCGGCTGCGGACCCCGATGACCGCGCTGCGGCTGGACGCCGAGTCCCTGCGCGACCCGGCCGAGGCCGAGCGGATCGGCGTGCACGTCAGCGCCCTGGAGCGGATGCTCACCGCCGTCATCCGCGCCGCCCGACGGCCGCAGCGGGAGGGACGCATGCCCTCCTGCGACGCCACCGCCGTCGTCGGCGACCGTGTCGGGTTCTGGTCGGCACTGGCCGAGGATCAGGGCCGCTCGGTCACCACCGAGCTGCCCGGTGGGCCGCTGCCGGTGCGCGCGGCGAGCGAAGACCTGGCCGCCGCCGTTGACGCCCTGCTCGAGAACGTCATCGCCCACACCCCGGAGGGCACCGCCTTTGCCGTGCGCCTGACGCCCACCGCCACAGGCGCCCGCCTGGAGGTCACCGACGACGGGCCGGGGCTGCCCGTCGAGGCGCCGGAGCGCGGACGCAGTGACCGCGGGTCGAGCGGGCTGGGGCTGGACATTGCGCGGCGCTGCGCAGAAGCCTCCGGCGGGTCGATGACGCTCGGCGCCGCCCCGTCGGGCGGCACCGCCATCGTGTTGGAGCTGCGCGCAGCCTGACGCGGTCAGCCCGCCGCCACCGACCAGTCGACCGACTCGGCCGAGCCGGCGCCCGGCTGACCGGCGGCCACCCGCTCGGGGTTCACACATCGAACCGTGGTGCGTAACTGCCGCGCGTAGTCGCCCGCGCCGGTCACGCCGGGGTTGTCGCGCAGGATGCCCGGCCAGTCGGAGAGACGCTCGGTCCGGAAGCCGTAGCACCCCAGCAATACGTTGATGGCCGCCAGGTTCGGCCGGCCGGTGAGCACCGAGGCTCCGTGGCTGAGCGAGTCCGGCACCGCGTTGCCCTGGAAGTTGTCCTTCTCGTCGCGGAGCCGGACGAGCGGCTGGGGGCGGTTCATGTTCTGGGCCTGCGTGTCGATGATCAGGTGACTCGGGTTCGCCCGCCGGATGCCGTGCATCAACTCGTTGTAGCGCAGCGTGTGGTAAAGGAAGCCGAGGCAGAGCACCACGTCCACGTCGAAGTCGGCCGTGGCCAGCACCTCGTGGACGTCGCCGTTCACGAAGCGGGCCCGGTCCGCTCTGTAGCCGTAGGTGGCGAGGCTCTCGGCGGCCTGCTCGCACAGCTCCGGGCGCGCCTCGATGCCGATCACCGACTCGGCCCCGCAGGCCAGGGCTGCCAGCGACCACCGCCCGTCGTGGCTGGCGATGTCGAGGACCCGGGCTCCGGCGAAGAGGTCACGGTTCTGCTCGAAGATCGCCTCGTACCGGAGGTTCAGCCGCCCCTCGGACGCCGCCGTCTTGCTGGTGCCGTAGAACAACGGATAGTCGTCGAAGAACATCGAGGCCGTTCGGGAACCCGGCCTCGAGGCCTCCCCGGAATGGGGCTCGGCCGGCCGGGCAGCCGGCCACTGGGGTTGTTGGGGCCGTTGCGGCCGTGCCGGTGGTGGGTCGAGTCGTCGGGCCACACGTCGCAGCCGCCATGCCGCAGCTTTCCGCAAAGTCACGGGCGCCGACGTTATCGGATCGTTATTCGGCCTGGTCGGCCCCCCCACAGGGCGGGCTCCTACCTGCTCTTGAGGAAGCCTTGACGATGCTCTGACGCGTCCCTGAATCGCGCGGCGGCACCGTCATGGCATGACATCGACACGCAGGCTACTGGGCCGTACCCGGACCGTCGCCGTCTCCGCCACCGCGGCCGCCGCGGTGCTCACCGGCGGGCTCGTCGCGGGCGTCGCCCACTACTCCGCCCAGGCCACCGGCACGTCCGGCACCGGCGCCACCACCAGCAACTCCCAGTCCTCGCAGAACCCCACCTCGGGCTCGTCCGGCCTCGGCAGCGCCAACCAGACCGCCCCGGCCGTCGCCGGGACCCACGGCTCATGAGTGCGACGTTCGAAACGACGGCGTGGAGCAGCGCGATGCGGCTTGTCGTCGAGGACGAGGCGGCGCTGCCCGAGGCGGAGCGCGATCTGGTGGCCCTGCTGCAGGAGGTCGACGGCGCCGCCAGCCGGTTCCGGGGCGACTCCGCGCTGAACCGGGCCAACGCCCGCGCCGGCCGCGCCACGCCGGTGCCGCCGGTGCTGATCGAGCTCGTCGCCGCCGCCCTCGAGGCCGCCGCTGCCACCGACGGCGCGGTCGACCCCGCGCTCGGCGTCGCGATGCGCCGCATCGGTTACGACCGCGACATCGTCGCCGTCGCCGCGGACGGCGCCGCCGTCCCGCCCGCGCCGTCCGCACCACGGGGGGCCTGGCAGGCGGTACGGCTGCACCGCGAGACCGGTCTGCTGACCGTTCCGCCCGGGCTCGAGCTCGACCTCGGCGCCACCGCGAAGGCGTGGACCGCCGACCGCGCCGCCCGGCTGCTCAGCGGCCGGTACGGCACCGGCGTGCTCGTCGAACTCGGCGGAGACGTCCGGGTCGCGGGGCCCCGGGACGGCGGCTGGGTCGTACGGGTCGCCGAGCGAGCCGGCGGGAGCGGCCAGTCGGTGCGCCTCACGCAGGGCGGGCTGACGACCTCCACCACCACCGTCCGGGCCTGGCGTCGCGGCGACCGCAGGATGCACCACATCGTCGACCCCGCCACCGGGGAGCCCGCGAACGGGCCGTGGCGCACCGTCACCGTCGCGGCGGCCTCGGCGCTCGAGGCCAACGTCGCCTCCACCGCCGCGATCGTGCAGGGCGACGCCGCCGTGGAGCGACTGCTGGAACTCGGTCTGGCCGCGCGTCTCGTGCACCGGGACGGCACCGTCGTCGCCACGCCGGGCTGGCCCGACGCGGCCGGGGTTCACCGGCTGGGGCCGACCGGCAGCAGCCCCCATGTCGCGGCGCGGCCACAGCGTCCCGGCCCGGCCGCGGTGCGGCTGGGCGTCCGCTCGTGCTTCGTCGCCTCGCGCTCGCAGGAGGCCCGCTCATGACCACTCTCTGGTACGCCGCCCGCGGCACCGGGCTCGCCGCGCTGGTGCTGCTCACCATCACGACGGCGCTCGGCGCCGTCGTCACCCACCGCCGCGAGCCCGGGGGGCGCTACGTGCTGCAGTACCTGCACCGCGTCACCGCGGGGCTCGGCATCGCGGCCCTGGCGGTGCACGTGGTGACGATCGTCGCCGACTCGTACTCGAAGGTCGGCGTGCTCGGCGCGGTCATCCCGTTCACCGCCGGGTTCAAGCCGATCTGGACCGGGCTCGGCACAATCGCGATCTACCTGGTTGTCCTGGTCTCGCTGCTCGGGTTGGCCCGCGGGCGGATGGCGTCCACGCCGGTCGGGGCCCGGGTCTGGCGCGGGCTGCACGGCCTGGGCTACGCCGGCTGGGTGGCGGCGGTGCTGCACGGCCTCTACTCCGGCACCGACAGCTCCGCCGGCTGGGTGCGGCTCCTCTACCTCGCCTGCGTGGCCGCCGTGGTCGGCAGCGTGGCCGGTCGGCTGGCCCGCAACCCGATCCGCACTCCGGAGCGGCGCTTCCCCGACGACGCCACCCCACCCGTCGAGGAGACCGTTCTCGCTCGCGACGACCGCGCGCGCCGCAACGACCACGTGAGAGGGCCCGTTCGATGACCGCCGTCCTGCTTCCCACCCAGCTCGACGAGCCGCCGGTGGACACCACGGCCTGGGCGATCGGTGCGCCACGCCTGCTGGCCGGGCTGGAGAGCACCCGCCGGCTCGATCACGCCGCGCACCAGCGCGTGCACGGCCCGATACCCGGCTCGGACCTCGAACGGCTGCTCGGCCACCTCGATGCCGCCGGGATCGCCGGCCGCGGCGGCGCCGGGTTCGCGCTCGCGGCCAAGCTGCGCTCGCTGCCCGGTGGCCGGGCCCGTCACGTCGTGGTCAACGGCAGCGAGAGCGAGCCCGCGAGCCGCAAGGATCGGGTGCTGCTGCTGCGCGCGCCGCACCTGGTGCTGGACGGAGCCCTGGCGTCCGCCTCGGCCGTGCGGGCCCGGAGTGTCACGGTGGCGGTGCACGACGAGGCAACAGCCAGGTCGATCCGCGCCGCCGCCGCCGAACGGGGGGACGCCCGACGCGTCGCGGTGGAGGTTGTGCCGGGCGGGTTCGTCGCCGGCGAGGCCCGCGCCGTCGTCCGGGCCCTCCGCGGGGGGCCGGCGCTCCCGCCCGGCCGGCGTACCCCGCCGACGTACGAGGGAGTGCTGGTGGCCAACGTCGAGACGCTGGCCCAGCTCGCGGTGCTGCTGCGGATCGGACCGCACCGGTTCGCCGCCACCGGCACGGCCGGCGAGCCGGGCACGACGCTGATCACCGTGGGCGGCGCCGTCGGCCGCCCGGGTGTGATCGAGATCCCGCTCGGCACGCCGTTGGGGGTCGTGCTCGCCGCCACGCAGTCGGCCGAGCCGCAGGCGATTGTTGTCGGGGGCTACCACGGGTCGTGGGTGGCGCCGTCGCCGCAGCTGCGGCTGTCCCGGGACGGCGTCGCGCGGGCCGGGGGCTCGTTCGGCGCCGGCGTCGTCCTCGTCGTCGGTTCCGACACCTGCGCCCTCGGGGAGTTGGCGCGCGTCAGCGCCTGGCTGGCGCACGAGTCGGCCCGGCAGTGCGGTCCCTGCACCTTCGGGCTGCCGGCTCTGGCCGCGGACGTCCGCGCCCTGGCCGACGGTCACCCCGCCGCCCCCGGTGCCGCGCTCGGGCACGCCCGCGTCGTCACCGGCCGCGGCGCCTGCGCCCACCCGGACGGGGCGGCCCGCTTCGTCACCTCCGGCGTCCACCTGCTGCAGGTGGAGGCGGCCCGGCACCGCGAGAGCGGTGGCTGCGGCCGTCCGGTCCGCGGCCAGCTGCCGGACGGCGTCAGCCGAGAGGACGCGCGATGAGCCGCCCCGCTGTCGTGACGGTCGGCCGGCTGGCCATCGACTGGACCCGATGCGACGGCCACGGGCTGTGCCGCTCGCTGCTGCCCGAGCGGATCGTGCTCGACGAGTGGGGCTTCCCGGTGCTGCGGGACGCCCCCGTCACCGACGTCGAGGAGGAGGACGTGCGACGCGCCGTCGCCGCCTGCCCCGCGCTCGCCCTCCGACTCGAACCCTGACCCCCGAAGACCCCGAGAGGTCGCCGCCCATGAGCGCGCTCGCCGGCCCCACCGAGCAGGCCCGACCCCCGATCGTCGCTGACGTCGAGATCGTCGTGCCGGTCTACAACGAGCAGGACGACCTCGCCCGCAGTGTCCGGCGGTTGCACGACTACCTCACCACCCACTTTCCGTTCCGCGCCACCGTCACCATCGCCGACAACGCCAGCACCGACGGCACCTGGCCGCAGGCCCTGGCGCTCGCCGCGGAGCTCGACGGCGTCCGGGCCGTGCACCTCGACGCCCGGGGCCGCGGTCGGGCGCTCAGCGAGGTCTGGACCGCCAGCAGCGCCCGCGTGGTCGCCTACATGGACGTCGATCTGTCGACCGACCTCGCCGCGCTGCTGCCGCTGGTGGCGCCGCTGCTGTCCGGCCACAGCGACGTCGCGATCGGCTCCCGGCTGTCGCGGACCGCGCGCGTGGTGCGCGGCGCGAAACGGGAGTTGATCTCGCGCGGCTACAACCTGCTGCTGCGCGCCATGCTGCGAACCCGGTTCTCCGACGCGCAGTGCGGGTTCAAGGCCATGCGCACCGACACCGCGCGGCTGCTGCTGCCGCACGTCAAGGACAGCTCGTGGTTCTTCGACACCGAACTGCTCGTGCTCGCCGAGCGCAGCGGCCTGCGGATCGCCGAGGTGCCGGTCGACTGGGTCGATGACCCCGACAGTCGCGTGGACATCGGGGCCACCGTCCTCGCGGATTTACGCGGGATCGCGCGAATAGGTCGCGCGCTGGTCCGCGGCGACCTGCCGTTGTCGGAGCTGCGGTGTGCCGCCGGCCGGATCGACGCGCCGGTCGCCGGCGTCCCACCGTCATTGATGCGGCAGGCGTTGCGTTTCGCTGCGGTCGGGGCTGCCTCGACCGTCGCCTACCTGCTGCTGTTCGTGCTGTTCCGGCCGGCGCTGGGAGCCCAGGAGGCCAACTTCGCCGCGTTGCTGGTCACCGCGATCGGCAACACTGCCGCCAACCGACGCTTCACCTTCGGCGTGCGCGGCTCCGGTGTCGCCCGTCACCAGCTGCAGGGGCTGATCGTCTTCGGGATCGGCCTCGCCCTGACCAGCGGCGCGCTCGCGTTGCTGGAGCACCTCACCGACCACCCCGCCCGGCTGTTCGAACTCACCGTGCTCGTCGCCGCGAACCTGACCGCCACCGCCGTCCGCTTCGTGCTGTTCCGCGAGTGGGTGTTCGGCCGCCGATCCGAGGAGACCCTATGACCGCGCACCACCGTTCCCCCGCCCTCACTTCGGTGAGTGGCCACCCCTCCTCGGTGAGTGGTGCGGTTGCGGATGAGTGGCGCGATGTATCGCGCCACTCATCCGGCAACGCGCCACTCACCGGAGGGGGTGGGGCGCTCACCGGGCCGGGGCTCGCGCCGGCGCGCTCGCGGCGCGTCCAGCTGGGGGGGCTGCTCGGCCTGACGATGCTGCTCTACGGCTGGGACCTCGGCGCCTCGGGTAACGCCAACGACTTCTACGCCGCCGCGGTCCAGGCGGGCACGCGGAGCTGGAAGGCGTTCTTCTTCGGCTCGTTCGACTCGGCCAACTTCATCACCGTCGACAAGCCCCCGCTCTCGCTGTGGCCGATGGAGCTGGCGGGCCGGATCTTCGGCTTCAACTCCTGGTCGATGCTCCTGCCGCAGGCGATCGAGGGCGTGCTGACGGTGTGGCTGCTCTACGCCACCGTCGGCCGCTGGTTCGGTCACCGCGCCGGGCTGCTGGCCGGCGGACTGCTCGCGATCACGCCGGTCGCCGTGCTCATGTTCCGGTTCAACAACCCGGACGCCATGATGACGCTGCTGATCGTGCTCGCCGCGTACTGCGTCACCCGCGCGGTGGAGTCCGCGTCCACCCGTTGGCTGCTGCTCGCCGGCGGCGTCATGGGTCTTTGCTTCCTGGCCAAGGGTCTGCAGCCGTTCACCGTGGTGCCGGCGCTGGCGCTGGCCTATCTCGTCGCCGCGCCGACCCCGTTGCGCCGGCGGCTGTGGCAGCTGCTCGCAGCAGGTCTCGCACTCGTGGTCGGCGCCGGTTGGTGGGTGCTGGCGGTCGATCTGACCCCGGTGACCGACCGGCCGTACATCGGCGGCTCCGGCAACAACACCGCCCTGGGACTGGCCTTCGGCTACAACGGTCTCGACCGCCTCTCCTCGGGCTCGGGCGGCGGCCCCGGCGGGTTCGGCGGGGGCGGCTTCAGCGGAGCGGCCGGCATCGGGCGGCTGTTCAACTCGCTCGACGGCGGGCAGATCGCCTGGCTGCTACCGGCCTCGCTCGTGGCGCTGGTCGGCGTCGCCGCGTTGCGCGGCCGCCGCGCCCGGACCGACCGCACGACGGCGGCGCTCGTGCTGTGGGGCGGCTGGCTGCTCGTCACTGGGGCGGTGCTGAGCTTCGCCACGGGCGTGATCCACACCTACTACACCATCGAGCTGGCCCCCGCGATCGCGGCGCTCGTCGCCGTCGGCGCTGCCGTGTTCTGGCGGCACCGCGACCGGGCCGGCGCTCGCGTGGGGGCGACGCTCGCGGTGCTCGCCACGGGGGTCTGGGGTTACGCGCTGCTGAACCGCACCCCGGACTTCACCCCCTGGCTGCGGTACGGCCTTGTGGTCGCCGCCGGGATCGCCGCCGCCTGGTTGCTGCTGCCGCCCGGACGCGCCGGCCGCGGCCTTGTCCTCGCGACGGCCGTGCTCGGCGTCGGCGTGCTCGGGGCCGGCTCGGCCGCGTACGCCCTGGATACCGCCGGCACCGCGCACACCGGATCCATCCCCTCGGCCGGCCCGGCGAGCGCGGCCGGCGTCGGCTTCCCCGGCGGCCGCGTCGGCGGGCCCGGCGCCTTCGTCCCACCGGGTGCGACCGGTGCCCACCGCTTCGGCCCGCCGTCCGGAACCGGCTTCGCCGGCCGTCCCGGCATCGGAGGCGGGGCCCGCAGACCCGGCGGGTCGGCGAGCGCCAACAGCGCGCTGAGCTCGTTGCTCGACAAGACCGACACCACCTGGGCCGCCGCCACCGTCGGCTCGCAGTCGGCGGCGCCGCTGGAGCTGGCGACCGGCAAGGCCGTGATGGCCATCGGCGGGTTCTCCGGCCGCGACGCCGACCCGACGCTCGCGCAGTTCCGGCAGCTCGTCCGCGAAGGCCGGATCGCCTACTTCATCGGCGGCGGGGGCCGCGGCGGTCCAGGCGGTGGTCCAGGCGGCGGCACCGGCAGCGTGATCGAGTCCTGGGTCGCCCCGCACTACCCGGCGACGACCGTCGGCGGGACGACGGTCTACGACCTCACGACATCATCCTGACGCCTCCGGCCGCGGCGCGGCGCCGCCGTCAGCTCACGCCGGCGTAGGAGTGCAGCCCGGAGATCACGAAGTTGACGAAGAACAGGTTGAACAGGATCGCCGAGAAGCCGACCAGGTTGATCAGGGCGGCGGAGCGGCCCTTCCAGCCGGCCGTGGCCCGGGCGTGCAGGTAGCCGGCGTAGAGCACCCACACGATGAAGGCCCAGGTCTCCTTCGGGTCCCAGCCCCAGTACCGGCCCCAGGCGGCCTCGGCCCAGATCGCGCCGCAGATGATGGCGACGGTGTAGAGCGGGAAGGAGAACGCGACCACCCGGTAGGCGGCCTTGTCGAGGGTGGCCGCGGCGGGCAGCCGCTCGGCCAGCGAGGGACGGGTGCGCCGGGCGGTGGCGGTGCCGGAGCTCGCGCCGGCGGTGATCGCCTCGGCCGAGGCCACGACCGAGGCCGAGGCGGCCTTGCGGTCGTGCCGGGACTTCACCAGGTAGAGGACGGTCAGCACCGCCGAGGTCATCAGCGCGCCCTCGGCGATGGAGACGAGGAAGACGTGGATCGCCAGCCAGTACGACTGCAGGGCGGGGACGAGCTTCTGGGCGTTCGAGTACAGCACCGTGCCGGCCAGGAACATCAGCACGATCACCGGCAGCAGCACGAACCCGCCGAGCGGTCGCGTCTGCGGCGCCTTCCACAGGGTGGCCAGGAACGCCAGGATCGCGACCAGCCCGAACACCGAGGAGAACTCGTACATGTTCGACCAGGGGACGGCGTCGACCGCAATGGCCCGGACCAGGAGCGAGACGACGTGGATGACAGCGCCGATCCCGACGATCCCGACCGACCAGCGACCGATCCGGTCGGCGACGGCCCGCTTGCGCCTGACCGGAGGCTCGGCGGGAGCCTCGGTGCCCGCGGCGCCGGCCGCCCCGGCGCCGGAACCACCCGCGCCGACCAGCTCTCGATCGGGGGCGGCCGCCGGTGTCCGGGCGACCCGTCCGAACGCGTACTCGGCGACGAATCCGACCGTCGCGAGCGCGTACACCGCGATCGCGGTGGTGAACAGGCCGTCCGACAGGTGGGCCATGGGCCCGTCGATGCCTGAGCTCATGCCGCGTCCTCGCTTCGCTGCGGGCGACGGCATGAGGCACCCGTTGCACTGTGTCTCCGATTCGCTCGCTGCCGCTCGCTCATGCCTCAGTCCTCTCGATGCGTCGGTCGTACACCACTGCCGAGCGGGACAGCCTCGCCAGTGTCGCGGGGGGCGTCGTGCCCGCCGCCGGGAGTCGTTGCGTCGTGGCCGCCGGCGTCGCGCAGCCGCTCGAGCAGGTCGGCGAACTCGACGCTGAAGTTGCCGGAGTCGCTGCGCGCGAGCCCACCGATCGTCACTACGGTAGGCGACCCCTCACCGTCGCGTCGTACCCGGATCCAGAGCCGGCGACGGCGCACGCCCAGCGACAGCGCCAGGCCGATCACCATGGCGGCGGCGCCGAGCAGCAGCCAGCTCTGCGTCGGGTCGTGCGAGACCTGCAGGCTGACCCACGGCTTCCAGCCGTCGAAGGTCACCGCGACGCCGTTGGGGAAGGTCTTGGTCTGCCCGACCCGCAGGTTGGCGGCGCCGATCTTGGTCAGGTTCTTCGGGTCCGGGGCCAGCGAGTACACCGACTGCGGGGCGCCGTTGGGGTTGATCGAGCCGGTGTAGACGAACATGCCGAGCACGGGACGCCGGGGGACCGGGGAGGACGACGTGTAGATGCCCGGCGCGGTCTGCACCGGGGTCGGGGCGAAGAAGCCGGAGATGCCGACGTCCTGCTTCGCCCCGGGCTTGCCCAGCAGCTTGAACGCGCCCTCGGAATACAGCGTCGAGGTGTCGGTCGGCAGGAAGGCCTGGGTGACGGTGCGGGTCGAGCCGTCGGGCATGTGCACGGTGACGGTCGGGGCGAAGCCGTGGCTGATGAGGTAGAGGCGGTCCCCGTCCAGCCGCAGCGGGTGGTTGACGCGGAGGGCGTCGTGCCGGGGAGCGGAGTTCAGCGACGGACGGTAGGTGATGTCGGCGCGGAACTCGCGCGGCTCGTCGTTCGAGCTGTAGACGGCGGTGAACTTGTTCAGCCGGTCGATGCAGAACTTGCCGGGTGTGACCCGGCCGTCGGCGGCGAACCGGCCGGGACGCCAGTCGTCGTACTGCGCGATGGTGTTGCAGAAGCCGTTGCCCTGGGTGAGGATCCGCGTCCCCTCGTAGTGGTACAGCTGCCCGACGCCGATGAGGACCAGCGAGACGAGCAGGGCCACGTGGAACAGCAGGTTGCCGGCCTCGCGGCTGTAGCCCTTCTCGGCCGAGAGGGTGACCGCGCCGCTGTCCTCGGTGCGGCGGACGACCCGCCACCGGCGGCCCAGCCGTTCGCGGGCCGCGCTCGCGTACTCCTCGGTCCCGACGCCGGTCTCGAACCGGGCGGCCTCGGGCAGCTTGCTCAGGTGACGCGGGGCTGCCAGCGGCTTGCGCGCCACCGAGCGGGCGTAGACCCGGATGCGGGGGACGAGGCAGCCGATCAGCGAGACGAACAGCAGCAGGTAGATCGCCGCGAACCAGGGCGAGCCGAAGACGTCGAACATGTCGAGCCGGTCGAGGAACCTGCCCCAGGCGCCGTGCTGCTTGATGTAGGTGGTGACCTTGCCGACGCCGAGCGGTCGCTGCGGCAGCAGCGAGCCGGGGACGGCCGCCACCGCGAGCAGGAACAGCAGGATCAGCGCCGTGCGCATGCTCGTCAGCCGGCGCCAGCCGCGCCGAAGCAGGGGGAGCGGGCTGCCACGCCCGGCCGTCCGGGTGCTCACACCTGCACCCCGGCGTCCTGGGGCACGGCGGTGCGCAGCCAGATGGTCAGGTCGTTCCACAGCCCGCTCACCAGCAGCACCCCGATGACGACGAGCAGCCCGCCGCCGGTGACGCTGACGGCGCGGCGGTGCCGGCGGACGAAGCCGAGCGCCGAGGAGACCCAGCCGAACCCGGCCGCCACCAGCAGGAACGGCAGCCCCAGCCCGAGGCAGTAGCAGGCCATCAGGAATGCGCCGCGGGCCGCCGTGCCGTCGCTGACCGACAAGGCGAAGACGGCGCTGAAGGTGGGGGTCAGGCACGGCGTCCAGGCCAGGCCGAAACCGAGGCCGAGCAGCGGCGCCCCGACCAGGCCGGCGCGCGGCAGGTGGTGGATCTTCACCTCGCGCTGCAGGAAGCTGATGCCGCCGAGGAAGACGATGCCCATGACGATCGTGATCACGCCGAACACGCGCTCGATCGCCTGCTCGTGCTGGCGGACGAAGAAGCCGAACTCGCCGAACAGCGTCCCCTGGGTGACCAGCACGACGGTAAAACCCAGGACGAACAGCAGCGCGCCGGCCAGCATGCGGCGCGGCGTCGGCGAGTCGTCACCGGACAGCCCGGCGACGTAGGACAGGTAACCCGGCACCAACGGCAGCACGCACGGGGACAGGAACCCGATCAGCCCCACCAGCACGGCGACGGCGGCCGCGAGCACCAGCGGGCCGGTCTCCACCGTCCCCGTGAAACCGCCGCCGGCGAGCAGCATCACTTCTCCGCGAGCAGGGTGTCGAGCGCGCGCTGCAGGTCCTTGGTCGTGTAGCGCTCGAAGTACACCGCCGCGACGCGTCCCTGCTTGTCGATCAGGACGGTGAACGGCAGCTTGCCGGGGATGTTGCCGAGCCGCAGCGCTGTCTCGCCCTGCTGGTCGAACAGGATCGGGAAGTCGATGTTGTTGTCGGTGACGAACGAGCGGGCCGTGCCGCGAGCGTCCTGGGTGTCGATGCCGAGGAAGTCGACCTTGCCGCCGAGGGAGCTGTGCAGCCCCTGCAGTTGGGGCATCTCCACCCGGCAGGGCGGGCACCAGGAGGCCCAGAACGGCATGACGGTGACGGTGCCCCGGCGGGAGGCGAGCGTGGTGCTGCCGTCCCCGATCAGTAGCGAGCCGTCGACCTTCGCGGCCGGTTCACGCTGGGCGGGCGGGATGACGGTGCCGATCTTCGTGGCCCCGGAGAACTGGTAGCTGTTCTGCGCCGAACCGCCGGAGGAGCTGCAGGCCGTCAGGGCCGATGCCAGCAGGAGCACGGCGAGAACGGCGCCCCACCCCCGCCGGCGCAGCGCCGCGGGGACGCGCGAGCGGCTGCGCAGCCTAGAGGTCCCGGACATCGCGATCCAGTGTGCGCCACGCGTGTCCCCCCGACGACGTCGGGTTCAGCGGCTGTTAGGCACCTGTGCCCCGGCCGGACGGCAGCGCTGCGGCCGGTTCGTGATAGCTGACCCGGACGATGGCGTCGCCGTCGAATTCCAGCGAGGTGACCGAGGCGAGACCGCACTGCCGAGCGCGTGGATTGTGCGGCAGGAACTGGCCGCGGGCGCGGCGGGCGGCGCACACCACCGGCAACTGATGACTGACGCAGACGGCCTCGCGGGGCTCGGCCGCGTCCCGGGCGGCCCGGACGGCGGCCAGCATCCGCTCGGCGATCTGGCGATACGGCTCGCCCCAGGACGGCCGCAGCGGGTTGCGATAGTTCCACCAGAGCTTGGGGTCGGCGAACAGGCTCGCTGCCCCGTCGACCCGGCGGCCCTCCAGCTCGTTGCCGGCCTCGACCAGCCGCTTGTCGGTGGCGACGGCCAGCCCGGTGGCCTCGGCGATCGGCGCCGCGGTCTGCTGCGCCCGCTGCAGCGGCGAGGCGACGAGGTACCCGAGGTCGCGGCCGGCCAGCCACTCCGCGGCGGCCCGGGCCTGCCGCTGCCCCAGCTCGCTGAGCCGGAAGCCGGGCAGCCGGCCGTAGAGCACGTGCTCGGGGTTGTGCACCTCGCCGTGGCGGAGCAGGTGGACGGTGACGGGCGGCACGCCGCACATGCTCCCACCCCGCGTTCGTTCCCAGCTCAGGTGTCGGTCGGCGGCGTTACGGTGCGGGCATGACGCTGGATCACCTGGCCCACATCCGCAGCGAGTCCGCCCGCTTCGCCGAGGTCCTGCGCCGGGTCGATCCGGCCGACCGGGTGCCGTCCTGCCCGGACTGGAGCGCCGCGGACCTGGCGTGGCACCTGACCGAGGTGCACGCGTTCTGGGCGGCGATCGTGGCGCAGCGGCTGGCCGATCCGGGCCCGGCCGAGGCCGCCGCGCCGCCGCGCCCGCCCGGCCTCGCCTCGATCCTGACGACGTACGAGCAGACCACCGACGCCCTGCTCGCCGCGCTCGAGGCGACGCCGGACGACACCCCGGTGTGGACGTGGGCGTCGCAGCGCGACGTGGGGTTCGTCCGCCGGTTCCAGGCCCACGAGGCGCTGATCCACCGGGTCGACGCCGAGCTCACCGCCGGGCTGGCGCCCTCGCCGCTGCCGACCGAGCTCGCCGCCGACGGTATCGACGTGGTGCTGCGCTACGGCATGACCTGGCGGCCGGACTGGGCGCGATGGACGCCCTCGGACGCCGTCGGACTGCTCACCACCTCCGACACCCCGCACACCTGGGGCATCCGGCTCGGGACGTGGGGCGGCACCTACCCCGAGACCGGCACGACCTACGAGGGTGAGGTGAGCATCGAGGTGCTCGACTCCCCCGGCGCGGCCACGCCGACCTTCACCGTCAGCGGGCCGGCCGGCGGCTTCGACGGGTGGCTCTGGAACCGGCCGGGCTTCACCGAGCCCGCGCTCAACGGCGACGCCGAGCACCTCCAGCGCTTCCGGGCCCGGGTGGCCGTCGGGATGCCTTAGCCCGCTCAGCCCGGCGGGGTCGCGGCGGCGGCAGCCCTGGCGGCGGCCGGCAGGGCGTCGCGGACGATGCCGAGCGCCTCGTCGTCGATGGCGGTGTTGACGAACCACGACTCGAACGCGCTCGGCGGCAGGTAGACCCCGGCGTCGAGCATGGCGTGGAAGAACGGTGCGTACCGCCAGGTCTGCGCCGCCTGCGCGCCGGCGAAGTCGGTCACCGGGGTGTCGCTGAAGAAGATCGACAGGAAGTTGCCGGCGTACTGCAATCGGTGGGCGACGCCCTCGGCCGCCAGCGCCTCGGAGGCCAGCGTCCCGATCGTGGCGGAGGTCGCGTCCAGCGTGGCGTACGTCTGCGCGTCGGCGTGCCGCAGCGTGGTGAGCCCGGCCGCGACGGCCACCGGGTTCCCCGACAGCGTGCCGGCCTGGTAGACGGGCCCGGCCGGGGCGAGCCGGGCCATGACCTCGGCCCGGCCGCCGAACGCCGCCGCCGGCAGCCCGCCGCTCATGACCTTGCCGAAGGTGAACAGGTCCGCGTCCACCGGGTCGAGGCCGTACCAGCCGGCGGCCGAGACCCGGAAGCCGGTCATCACCTCGTCCATGATCAGCAGGGCGCCGTGCTTGTAGGTGATCTCGCGCAGCCCGGCGTTGAAGCCCGGCTCGGGCGGGACGGCGCCCATGTTCCCGGCCGCGGCCTCGGTGATGACGCAGGCGATGTCCTCGCCGTTCTCGGCGAAGCAGGCCTCGACTGCAGCCAGGTCGTTGTAGGGCAGCACGATCGTCTCGGCCGTCTGCGCCCCGGTGACGCCGGGAGTGTCGGGCAGGCTGTTGGTGACGACGCCGGAGCCGGCGGCGGCGAGCAGTGCGTCGACGTGGCCGTGGTAGCAGCCGGCGAACTTGACCACCCGGTGGCGGCCGGTGACGCCGCGGGCGAGCCGGACGGCGGACATCGTGGCCTCGGTGCCGGAGTTGACCAGCCGCACCTGCTCCACCGGCGCCACCCGGTTGATGATCTCCTCCGCCAGCTCGACCTCGCCCTGCGTCGGCGTGCCGAACGAGGTGCCGTGCGCGGCCGCCCGCTGCACCGCCTCGACGACGGCGGGGTGGGCGTGGCCGAGGATCATCGGCCCCCAGGAGGAGACGAGATCGACGTAGCGGGCGCCGTCGGCGTCGGTCAGGTACGGGCCCGACCCGCTGACCATGAACCGGGGCGTCCCGCCGACCGCCCGGAACGCTCGGACCGGTGAGTTCACCCCGCCCGGGATCACCCGCTGGGCGCGGTCGAACAGCTCTGCCGAGATCGGTGCGTCAGCCACCTGCCCAGTCTCGCAAAGCGCCCCGTCCCCCTTCTCGGTGAGTCGTCTCGGTGAGTGGCGGGACGGCCGGGGCCGGGCCGCCGTCAAGCACTCCCGCGCGGCCGGACATCGCGGCGCATGACAACGCGCCGGGCCACGCCCTCGAGCCCGTTGGCTACCTCCTCGGCCCGGATGGCAGCCACCCCCGGGGTGGGGTCGGCGACCTCGACGAAGCCGCGGCGGGCGTAGAACGGCCCGTTCCACGGCACCTCGGCGAAGGTCGTCAGCGTCAGGCCGGCATAGCCGTGCTCGCCGGCCCAGGTGACAGCGGCGTCGAGCAGCCGCGAGCCGAGCCCGCGGCGCATCGACCCGGGCAGCACCGCGATCTCGAACAGGTGGGCCTCGCCGTCGACCTCCCCCAGCCGAACGAAGCCGACCGGTGGGTTACCGGCGACGAGGACGGTGGCGTCGCCCTCGAACTCGGCCGCGTCGCTCGGCAGGCTCGGCAGCGTCGGCAGGTCGTAGCCGGCGAGGCGGAACACGACCTCGGCCCGCTCGTCGATCTCCGTCACCATCGGCAGGTCGTCCCGGGTCGCCGGCCGGATCTGGATCGCCTCGACGGGGTTGCTGCCGGCCAGCCCGAGCACGGTCGTCAGCCGCTCGGGCCGGCGGGTCGGGACGAGCACGTTCCGACCGTCCCGCAGCCGCAGCGGCACCCCGGTGTTTCCCGGGCGGCCGGCGGGCCAGCCGAGCACCGGGACCCACTCGCGACCGACGTCCGGGCTCAGACCGGCGATCTCCTCGCGCGCGATGACCTCCTCGCCGACCCACACCTCGCTCGCGGTGACGCTGAGCGAGTGGGTCGTGCGGGCGGAGTGGACGATCAGCGCGTAGCTACCGGCGACGATGACCGTCGCCCCGACCCACGCCAGCAGGTGCGCCCGCCAGCCGCCGAACGAGACGTCGAGGAGGAACCCGGCCGCCATCGCCGCGACCACCACCCACACGCCGCGGTAGCCGCGGGCGGGTTCGGCGTACTCGATGGGGCCGGTCGGGCCGGGTCTCGCGTCGTCGTGGCGCTCCGCGCCGGCATCGGGACGGTCGGCGGCGGATCGCACCGCGGGACCTCAGTCCAGCAGCCCGGCGAGCTCGGTCGCCCAGTAGGTCAACAGGATCGACGCACCGGCCCGCTTGATCGACGTGACCGTCTCGAGCATGACCCGGCGGCGGTCCAGCCAGCCGCGCTCGGCCGCGGCCTCGACCATCGAGTACTCGCCGCTGATCTGGTAGGCCGCGACCGGGACGGGGCTGACCTCGGCCACGGCCCGGACCACGTCGAGGTAAGGCAGCGCCGGCTTCACCATCACCAGGTCGGCGCCCTCGCCGACGTCGAGCGCGACCTCGGCCAGCGCCTCGTCGACCGCGCGGCCGGCGTCCTGCTGGTAGGTGGCGCGGTCGCCCTGCAACGACGAGTTGACCGCCTCGCGGAACGGGCCGTAGAACCCGGACGCGTACTTCGGCGCGTAGGCCAGGATGCCGGTGTCGAGGTGGCCGGCGACGTCGAGCGCGCTGCGCACGGCGGTGACCTGGCCGTCCATCATGCCGCTGGTGCCGAGCAGGTGGGCCCCGGCCTCGGCCTGAGCGAGCCCCATCGCCGCGTACCGCTCGAGCGTGGCGTCGTTGTCGACCCCGCCGGCGTCGTCGAGGACGCCGCAGTGGCCGTGGTCGGTGAATTCGTCCAGGCACAGGTCGGCCATGAGCACCGTCGCGTCGCCCAGCTCGTCGCGCAGCCGCCGCAGGGCCACGTTGAGGATGCCGTCGGGGTCGTCCGCCCCTGAGCCGCGCGCGTCCTTGGTCTCCGGGACGCCGAAGATCATCAACCCACCGACGCCGGCGCCGACCGCCTCACCGGCCGCCTTGGCCAGCGAGTCCAGCGAGTGCTGCACCACGCCCGGCATGGACGAGATCGCGACCGGCTCGGTGGCGCCCTCGCGCACGAACATCGGCAGGACGAGGTCGCTCGGCCGCACCACGGTCTCGCGCACCAGCCGCCGCAGCGCCGGAGTCCGCCGCAACCGCCGCGGCCGCGAGGTCGGGAACGCGGGCAACTCGGGCAGGGTCACCCGCTCGAGGCTACCCGCGTGCCGCCCGCGATCTTGTTGCGCTGCCCGCGCCCGAGGGCAGCGAGCGCAACAAGATCCGACCTCAGCGGGAGGCGCGGCGGCTGGACGACCGGGAGGGCTTCTTGGTCGACGGGGTGCCTGCCTTCTCCTTCTCCTCGGCCTCGCGCGCCACGGCGAACTCGGCGAGCGCGTCGATCAGGGCGGGGATCGTCGCCTGCTCCGGCTGGACGTCGACCCGCAGGCCGAACTCGGCGGCGGTGGCGGCGGTCTGCGGCCCGATGCACGCGACGACGGTGCGCGCGTGCGGCTTGCCGGCGATGCCGACCAGGTTGCGCACGGTCGAGGAGGAGGTGAAGCAGACGGCCTGGAAGCCGCCCGACTTGATGGTGTCGCGAATCTCGGCGGGCGGCGGCGCCGCCCGGACGGTCCGGTAGGCGGTGACGTCGTCGATCTCCCACCCGATCTCGCGCAGCCCGGCGGCGAGCGTCTCGGTGGCGATGTCGGCCCGCGGCAGCAGCACCCGGTTGATGGGGTCGAGCACCTCGTCGAACGGCGGGAACTCCGCGAGCAGACCCTCGGACGAGGCGTTCTCGTCGGCCGGCACGAGTTCCGGCGTGATCCCGAACGCCCGCACCGCCTCTGCCGTCGCCGAGCCGACGCAGCCGATCTTGACGCCGGCGAAGGCGCGCGCGTCCAGCCCGTACTCCTCGAACTTCTCGCGCACCGCGCGCACCGCGTTGGTGGAGGTGAACACGATCCACTCGTAGCGTCCGGTGACCAGCCCCTTGATCGCCCGCTCCATCTGGGTCGGGCTGCGCGGCGGCTCGACGGCGATGGTCGGCACCTCGACCGGCACCGCGCCGTAGCCGCGCAGCCGCTCGCTCATCGCGCCGGCCTGCTGCTTGGTGCGGGGCACGAGGACCTTCCAGCCGTACAGCGGGCGGGACTCCCACCAGGTGAGCTTGTCCCGCTGCGAGGCGGCCTTGCCGATGGTCAGCACCACCCGGCCGCTCATCCCCACCGTGGTCAGCGCCAGGTCGGCGAGCTGCCCCACGACGGTCTGCTGACCGGTGGTGGTGCCGGCGCAGCTGACGGCGGCGGGGGTGTCCGGCTTGAGCCCGTTGACGACCAGCTGCTCGCCGACGGTCTCGACGTCGGCCGCGTCGACGGTGAGCACGAGCGTGCCGACGGAGTGGGCCAGCGCCTCGTAGTCGACCGCGGAGGCGTCGTCGAGGTCGGCCTCGGTGCGGGTGGCGCCGAGCGGGACGCCGGCGTAGGCGGCGGTGCCCGCGCCGAGCGCGACGCCGGGCACGACGGTGAAGGGCACGACCGTCCTGGCGACGGCCAGGGCCTCCTTGACCGCGGCATCGTCGACGAACGGGTCGCCGGCGACCAGCCGGGCCACGACCGACCCGGAGCGGGCCTCGGTGAGCACGGCCTTCGCCGTCTCCGCGGCCGCGGACTCGGTCGGGCGCACCTCGCCGGTCGCCAGCGCGGCGATCGCCTCGGGCACGGCGGCGTCGGCGTAGACGACATCGGCCTCGCGGATCGCGTCCGCGGCATTGGTGGTGAGCAGGCCGGGGTCGCCGGGGCCAGCCCCGACGAAGACGATCCGGCCGACATTCTTTCGAGCGCGGGTCATGCAGTGCTCCCCATCATGGTGTCGGCGCCGTCGGCGAGCAGCGCGGCGGCGAGCCGCCGGCCGATCGCGTCGGCTTCGGTGGTGGGCCCGGTTGCGGACAGTCGGACGGCGCCGCTGCCGTCCACCGCGGTGACCGAGCCGCGCAGAAAGATCTCGGGGCCGTCGTCGCCCTCGGCTACCTCGGCCAGCGCACCGACCGGGGCCGAGCAGCCCGCCTCGAGCGCGGCCAGCAGCGCCCGCTCGGCCGTGACGGCCGCCCGGGTGTCGGCGTCGTCGAGGGCGGCGAGCACCTCGCGCGCGCCGGTGTCGTCGTGGCGACACTCGATCGCCAGTGCCCCCTGCGCCGCTGCCGGCAGCAGCTGCAGCGGGTCGAGCACCTCGGTGACGACCTGATGGCGCCCCAGCCGCTTGAGCCCGGCGTAGGCGAGCACGACCGCGTCCAGCTCGCCGCCGGTGACCTTGCCGAGGCGGGTGTCGACGTTGCCGCGCAGCCCGACGACCTCGACGCCGAGTCCCAGCGCGTCGAGCTGGGCCGCCCGACGGGGGGACCCGGTGCCGATCCGCGAGCCGGGCGGCAGCTCCGCGAGCGTCAGCCCGTCCCGGGCCACCAGCGCGTCGCGGGGGTCCTCCCGGGCCGGTACGGCGGCGACGGTCAGGCCGTCGGCGGGCGCCGTGGGCAGGTCCTTGAAGGAGTGGACGGCGACGTCGATGTCGCCGGCTCGTAGCGCCGAACGCAGCGCCGAGGCGAAGACGCCGGTGCCACCCAGGGTGGCGAGCGCCGCGGTCGAACGGTCGCCCTCGGTGGAGATCGTCACGATCTCGACCGGGACGCCGAGCCGCGAGGTGACGTGATCGGTCTGGGTGCGGGCGAGCGCGCTGGCGCGGGTGCCGACGCGCAGCGTGCGGGTGGCGGTCACCGCTGCTCACCGCCGGGCTTCTTCACCGCGGCGACCGACTCGGCGGTCGCGGGGTCGAGGTCGAACAGTTCCCGCAGCGCGGCGGCGTACTGGTCGCCGCCCGGCGTGGTGGCGAGTTCCTTCACGCGCACGGTCGGGGCGTGCAGCACCTTCTCCACCGCGCGGCGCACGGCATCGGCCACCTCGCGGCGCTCGCCCGGGTCGAGGTCGGGCACGCGGCCGTCCAGCCGGGTCAGCTCGGCCTCGACGACCTGCCGCGCCCGCGCCCGCAGTGCGGTGACGGTCGGCGCGACGGCCTGCCGCTGCTGCGCGGTCAGGTAGTCGCTCAGCTCCTGCGCGACGATCGCGGCGGCGGACTCGATCTCGTCGTCGGCCACGGCCGCGCCGCTGTCGCGCAGCCCGTCCAGGTCGAGGTAGGTGACATCCGCCGCCGCCGCCACCGCGGCGTCGACGTCCCGCGGCAGCGCGAGGTCCAGCACCGCGAGCGGGCGGCCGTCGCGCGGCGGCACCGCCTGCGCCTCGATGACCAGGCCGGTGGAGCCGGTGGAGGAGACCACGACGTCGGCGCCCCCGAGCTCGCGGGGTAGCGCGTCGAGCCCCACGGCCCGCCCGGCCAGGGTGGCGGCGAGCCGCTCGCCCCGCTCCGGCGTGCGGTTGGCCACGACGATGTCGGTGACGCCGCGGCGACGCAGCGTCGCGCCGGCCAGCGCCCCCATCGACCCGGCGCCGACGAGGAGCGCCCGGCGGCCCGCGAGCCCGCCCAGCGTGGCGTCGGCGTGATCGAGCGCGACGGAGACGATCGAGGCCCCGGCCCGGTCGATGCCGGTCTCGGAGTGCACCCGCTTGCCGACGCGCAGCGCGGTCTGGGTCAGGTCGTGCAGCACGGCGCCGACCGTGCCGGCCTCGGTGCCGAGCGCGTAGGCGGTGCGCAGCTGGCCGAGGATCTGCGACTCGCCCACGACCAACGAGTCCAGCCCGGACGCGACGCTGAACATGTGCTCGGCCGCCGCCTCGGCGAAGTGGACGTAGAAGTGGTCGGACAGGTCGTTGACGTTCATCCCGGCGTAGCGCGCCAGTACCGAGCGGATCTCGAAGTCTCCCGGGTGGAAGCGGGAAACGTCGGCGTAGACCTCGATGCGGTTGCACGTGGAGAGCAGCAGCACCTCGCTGATGATCTCGGCCCGGTGCAGCTCGTCCAGCATCTTCGGCACGTCGTCGGAGGCCACGGCGGCGCGTTCCAGCACCGACACCGGGGTCGTCCGGTGCGACAGCCCGACCGCGATCACACTCATCCTGTCTCCCCCTCCCCTCAGGCCCGCGCCATCCGGGTCACGGCGGCGGCCGCGGCCTTGCGGGACTCGTGGAAGGACAGGATCTGCAGTTCGGCGGCGAGGTCGACCTTGCGGACGTCGACGTGGGGCGGGACGGCGATCACGACCGGGGCGAAGTTCAGGATGCTCGTGACCCCGGCCTCGACCAGCCGGTCACAGACCTGCTGGGCGACGGTGCCGGGCACGGCGAGCACGGCCATGGTGATGCCGTTCTCGGCCACCACGGCGTCGAGATCGGCGATGTCGCGCACCTGCATGCCGCAGACGGTGGCGCCGACCACGGCAGGGTCGACGTCCAGCAGCGCGGCCACCCGGAAGCCGCGGGAGGCGAAGCCCGCGTAGCCGGCCAGCGCCTGACCGAGGTTGCCGACGCCGACCAGCGCCACCGCGTGGTGCACGGTCAGGCCCAGCGCCCGGGAGATCTGGCGGGTCAGCGTGGCGACGTCGTAGCCGACTCCGCGGATGCCGTACGACCCGAGGTAGGAGAGGTCTTTGCGCAGTTTCGCCGAGTTGACGCCGGCGGCGGTCGCGAGCTCCTCGGACGAGACCGTGCCGATCGCCCGGTCGGCCAGGGTCGACAACACCCCGAGATAGGTCGCGAGCCGGGCCACGGTGGCGTCGGGCACCGCGCGGCGTTCGCCGCAGTTGGGGTCCTCGACGTCGCCGCGGGGAACGCGCGGGTCGGACATCGGCACCTCGAAAGGACCGGGCGACGCCGCGCGGACGGGACCGCTGCGTGGGCGCCGGAGCCGGTGTGGTAGTGGCTGGCTTACTCGTTCAGACGCTACGCCGCTCGTGAAAGTTTTCCCAAATCGTCGACCCCGTGGTATGGGGGGTCGAGCGGGTTCGGCCGGCCCGATTCAACGCGCGACCGCGCGCCGGAAGCGGTCCTCCTCCACCCGCCAGTAGCCGTGCTCCTTGCCGTCGATGAGCACCACCGGCACGCGGTCCCCGTATTCGGCCCGCAGCAGGGCCACGGCGTCGACGTCGGCCTCGCGGTAGGTGAAGCCCAGCTCGCTCGCCAGCCCGCGCAGCAGCGCCTCCGCGTCCTGGCACAGATGGCACCGGTCGCGGGTGACCAGCGTCACGACGTGGTCAGCTGCCGGCACCGTCGCCATCTTCCTCCGCCGGGCTCGCCGACGCCTCGAGCTGCCATTTCATGATCTTGCCGGTGACGGTGCGCGGCAGCCGGGGGACGATGCGGATCTCGGCCGGCTGCTTGAAGCGTGCGAGCGAGGCCGCCGCCCGGTCGTGCAGCGCCGCCACGTCGAGACCGGTGTCGTGCGCGGGCACGACGTAGGCCCGGACCGCCTCGCCGGTGCGGGTGTCGGGGCGTCCTGTCACCGCGACCTCGGCAACCTCCGGGTCGGCGGCCAGCACCGCCTCGACCTCGGCGGGGTAGACGTTGAAGCCGTTGACGAGGACGAGTTCGCTGGTCCGCCCCACCAGGCGCAGCCGGTGGGCGTCGTCGGCGACGGCGACGTCGCCGGTGACGAACCACCCGTCGGCGTCTGGTCCACCGCTCCCGTCGGGCCAGTACCCGAGGAACAGGTTGTCACCGCGCACCGCGATACGGCCGGGGTCGCCCTCGTCGACCGGGTCCCCGTCGGTGTCGCGCAGCTGCACCTCGACGCCGGGCAGGGGCCGGCCGACGGTCCCGGGCGCGGGCTGCTCGCGGTCGCCGCCCTGGGCGGTGAGGGCGACGACCGGTGCCGCCTCGGTCAGGCCGTAGCCGTCGTGCAGTGCGACGCCGAGCCGAGCGAACCCGTCGACGACGCCGCGGGCGAGCGTGCTCGAGCCCGACAGCGCCAGCCGCACCCGCGCGAACGCGTCCGCCACCCCCGGCGCCGCCAGCCAGGCGGCGTACTGCCCGGGAACCCCCAGGACCACGGTGGCTCGCTCCTCGGCCATGGTGCGCAGCGACTCCTGCGGGTCGAACCGCTCCGCGAGCACCAGCGTCGTGCGGAACCACAGCGCCGCGCCGAGGGCGGCGTTGAGCCCGAAGACGTGGGTCAGCGGCAGCGGGGCGAACACCACGTCACCCGCGCCCACCAGCGGAGGCTCGACGGCCGCGAACTGCGCCAGGTTGGCCAGCAACGCTCGGGCGGGCAGCATCGCGCCGCGCGCCAGGCCGCTGGTGCCGCTGGTGTAGAGCAGGACGGCCAGCTGCTCGCCCCGGGCGTCGCCGTGCGGGTCGGCGCCGTCCGGTGCCGAGGCCAGCAGCTCGGCCGCGGAGTCGGGATCGAGAACGATCACCGGGTCGCAGTCGCCGCGGATGTGCTCGACCTCGCGGGGCGTGTAGGCCGGGTTGACCGGCACCGCGACCGCGCCGGCCCGCAGGGCACCCAGGTAGAGGACGACGAACGGGGCGGCGCTGGGCAGCCGCAGCGCCACCCGCTCACCGGGCCCCGCCCCGGCGCTCCGCAGCGCCACCGCCGCTCGGGTGACGCGTCGGTCCAGTTCACCGGCGCTGAGCCGGTCGGCACCCGAGACGAGGGCGAGGTCGTCGGGCCGCGCGCGGGCCCAGCCTCGGAGGAGATCGGACGGTCCGGCGACCGCCGGGGGGTGCGTGGGCATCAGAACAGACCCTTGCCAATCGACGGCGAGAGGGCAAGCTTGTGAGAAATCTGCGCGGTCTGAGCATGATGCGACCGCAGCACGGGAACTGACTTGTCCGGGACCTGTTGTCCTGGACATTCTGTCGATACTGTTAGCACAACTTTCACACCGACGCGAGCCACGCCGCGCCACCCGACGTCAGGAGTGCAGCCGACATGTCCGGTCCTCCTCCCGCGAAACCGCGGGGTCGGGAGTGGACCGGCAGTCTGTCCCAGTTGCTCAACGAGGTGAGGGCCGGACTGGATACGCCGCTTCCGGCCGGGGCGCAGTGGGCCGCGCGCGCGGCGCTGGACATGTCCTCGCCCGGGAGGGCGCACCGGCCGTCGCCTCCGGCCGGGCTGCTGCACCCCGTCCCGGACGCCCCCGACGGTCGCCCCGCCCGCGACTCCGATGACGGGGCGGAAGGGACGGCCGCGGTCGAGCTCGAACACGCCGAGACCTGGGAGCTGGTGGAGCGGGCTCAGGCCGGGGACGGCGAGGCGTTCGGCCTGCTCTACGACCGCTACGTCGACGTCGTCTACAAGTTCATCTTCTTCCGGGTGCACGACCGGGCCCTCGCCGAGGACTTCACCAGCGAGACCTTCCTGCGGGCGCTGCGGCGCATCGGCGGCATCAGCTATCAGGGCCGCGACGTCGGTGCCTGGTTCGTCACTATCGCCCGCAACCTCGTGCTGGACCACCGGAAATCGGCGCGCGCCCGGCTCGAGACCACCACCGCGGAGATCTTCGACTCCGCCGACCACGAGGCCACGCCCGAGGCGGCCGTGCTGCAGTCCCTGCAGGCCGAGCAGTTGATGCAAGCGGTCAATCAGCTCGGCGAGGAACAGCGCGACTGCATCATCCTGCGCTTCATGCAGGGACTGTCGGTCAGCGAGACGGCCGCCGTGATGGGCAAGAACGACGGCGCCATCAAGGCCCTGCAGCATCGCGCCGTGCGCAAGCTGGGCGAGCTGGTGGGATCCGAACTTCGCTGAGAACGTGGGCGTGGGCGGTAACGTCCGGCCACGCCGCTCGTTGAGAATGTGCGGCGGGCGAACGAAACTCGACGGCATCGTGCGCCGGTTGGCCCCGCCGGTCGGTGGCACACGAGCAGGGACAGGACGGCATGGGCGGCAACGGCACGGGCTGGTCGCCACGTGCGCTGCTGCGCCGCCACCCCGATCCGGCCGAGTCCACCGACCCGGCCACGGTGGAGTTGCTGCGACACCTCGGCGAACTCGACCCCCCGTCGCCCGCTCCGGAGTTCCGGTCCGAACTGCGGGCCCAGCTGGTCGCCATCACCCCGCGGCTGGTCGCCGAGGGCGACCCGGCCGCCGCGCCACCCCGCGTCGCCGCCAGACCCCGTCCCTCGCCGGGTGCGGCCGCCGGCGCCGCAGTGGCCACGGGGGCGGCAGTGGCCGCAGGAGCTGCAGCCGGCGGGGGCCGGTCGGCCCGGGCGTCCGCACCGCCGGGGCGGGGGCACTCGCTCGGGCCGGCGCTGCATCTGACGGCTGCGTTCGCGATCGTGATCGTCATGCTGCTCGGTCTCGCGGTGCTGGCGAGCCGGAACGCCATGCCCGGGGACCCGCTCTACGGCCTGAAGCTGGCCGGGGAGCGCATCCGGGTCGCGTTCCAGTCCGACGACGCCGGCGCTGCCCAGGAGCACCTGCAGTTCGCGGGCCTGCGCGTCGACGAGGCCCGCCGTCTCGCCGGCGACGGATCGGGCGGCCCGCTCTCTGCGGGCACCACGGCTCTGATCACCAGCGCCCTCGAGAATGCCGACGGCAACCTGGCCACCGCCTCCAGGCTGCTGACCTCCCAGGCGGTGTCCTCCGGCTCGGCCTCGCCGTTGAACCGAATGACCTCCTGGGCGCCGTCCCAGGTCTCCGCGCTCACGCGACTGCACGCCGCGCTCCCCGCCGGGTCCGAGGTCGCCGACCGGGCCCGCGGCGCCACTCGGCTGACGCGGGCGGCGCTGCACCGGGCCACGGCGCTGGCCGCCGACCTCGGGCGCCCCTGCCTGGCCTCGACCGGTTCGGACCGGTTGGGTCGGCGGCCCTGCGCGCCCGGACACCAGACGGCCGCCCCCACGTCCCCCACTGCCGCCGCGCCCGCCCCGCCGCCGGCGCCGGCGACCACGCGGCACGGGTCGACGCATCACGCCACCCCCGAGCCGCGGGCCGGCTCCACCCCGAGGTCGGCAGCCGTCCGGACGGCACCGAGGCCCGCGCCGAGGTCGGCCGGGAGCTCGACCACCCCGCCCTCGGTGCCCCTGCCGACGCTGCCGGCGCCCACCGCCCGTCCGACGCCCCCGCACGTCACGCTGTGCTCGATCAGCGTCCTCGGCATCCGGATCTGCCCGTCCCCCTGATCCGGAGCGCGGCGGCGTGCGGCGGCACCACCGCTCGTTACTCTGGTCGGGTGCAGGCCGCCGGCGAGACGGGACCACAGCAGACGGGCGCCGCGTCCGAGCCCGACGACGAGGTGAGCGGCGCCCCCGCCCCCGGGATCCACGTCGACCCCACCGCCGCCGCCTTCTTCGACGTCGACAACACGATGATGGTCGGCGCCTCGATCTATCACTTCGCCCGCGGCCTGGCGACCCGGAACTTCTTCTCCTGGCGCGATCTCGTCGGCTTCACCAGCCGGCAGGCGCGGCTGCGGATGCGGGGCGAGTCGAGCAACGACATGCACTCCTCCCGCGAGTCGGCGCTCGCGTTCGTGGCCGGCAAGAACGTCGCCGAGATCGTGGCGCTCGGCGAGGAGATCTACGACCAGGACATGGCCGGCAAGATCTGGCGCGGCACCGAAGCCCTGGCCCGGCTGCACCTCGACGCCGGCCAGCGGGTCTGGCTGGTGACCGCGACGCCCGTGGAGCTGGCGGAGATCATCGCCGACCGGCTGGGCCTCACCGGCGCGCTGGGCACCGTGGCCGAGGCCGTCGACGGCGTCTACACCGGACATCTGGACGGTGAGGTGCTGCACGGCGAGGCCAAGGCCGCGGCGGTCCGCGCGCTCGCCGATCGCGAGGGGCTCGAACTCGCCCACTGCTCGGCCTACTCCGACTCCATCAACGACCTGCCGCTGCTGTCGCTCGTGGGCCGGGCGGTGGCGGTGAACCCCGACTCCGCGCTGCGGGCCGAGGCGAAGCGGCACGGCTGGGAGATCCGCGACTTCCGTACCGGCCGCAAGGCCGCGCGGATCGGCATCCCGACCGCCCTCGGCCTCGGCGCCGCCGGCGGCGGGGTGGCGGCCGGCATCGCGATCCGCCGTTCCCGGAAGCAGGAGCCGAGCTGGCGGCGGCTCCCGCGGCAGCTGACCGGGCTCGCCGACCGGCGTCACTGACCGGACCCGCGGTCAGCGCCAGATCGACGAGCGGTGCAGCAGCAGCCGGTACAGCGTGTCCTGGATCGCCTCTCGCACCCGGTCGGTGGTCTCGAAAACCACGGCCGGGTCGTCGGCGCCCTCGACACCGCCGAGGTCAGCGGTGGGAACCGGGGGGCCGAAGTCGATGTACCACTTGCTGGGCAGCGGGACGAACCCGAGCGGCCCCAGCCAGGGGAAGGTCGGGGTCAGCGGGAAGTAGGGCAGCCCCAGCACCCGGGCCAGCCGGCGGGCATTGCCGAGCACCGGGTGCACCTCCTCCGCACCGATGACCGAGACGGGAATGACGGGCACCCCCGTCCGGATCGCCGACCGGACGACACCGCCGTGACCGAAGCGCTGCAGCCGGTAGCGCTCGGCGAAGGGCTTGGCGACACCGTGGACGCCCTCGGGCCACACCGCCACCAGGTCGCCGGCGGCCAACAGCCGGTCGGCGTCCTCGGCGCCGGCACCGGTGACTCCGGACTTGCGGGCGACGTGCCCGAGAAACGGTGCCTCGAGGACGAGCTCGGCGCCGAGCAGCCGCAGGAACCGCCGGCGCGGGTGCTCGGTGTGCACGGCGAGCGCCACCATCGCGGCGTCGATACCCCACAGCCCGCCCGCGTGGTTCGACACCAGCAGCGCCGGCCCCTCGTCGGGCAGGTGCTCCACGCCGGTGACCTCGACCCGGAACCAGCGCTCGTACAGCGGCCGCAGCAATGGGAACAGCCCGTGGGCCGTGAGGTCAGGGTCGAACCCGAACTCGTCGATCTCGTACTCACCGCGCAGCCGCCGCTGCGCGAACCCGGCCAGCTGTTCCAGCTGGCGTCGCAGCGGGGCGGCGGCGGCGGGTCGGCCCCCGTCCGGGCGTCCGGCGGCCCCGAGCGGCACGACGGTCGCCTCCGCCCCGCCGGGGCGGGCGCGTTCGGCCAGCCGGCGGGCACGGTGCAGCGGCCGGCTCGTGCCGTGGAACGGGAGGATCCGGGCCTCGCCCGGCGGCACCCCCCGGCCCGCGGTGTCGTTCATGACCCCGCCCCCGCCAGCGACGCGTTCCCGCCGCGGGGGGCCACCGCGTTGAGCGCCGTCCGGACCAGCCGGCCGGCGGGCCCGAGGCTGCCGATGGCGGGTGGGAGGTGCGGACGCAGCGGGTGGGCGGCCCGGAACTCCGCCGCGGCGTCGGCGATCGAGACGGTCGGCGCGTAGCCGAACCCCTCGCGCAGCGCGGCGGTGTCCAGGATCCGGCCGTGCGGGACCAGGTCCGTCGCGGCGTCGCCGAACTCGGCGACACCGCTGTTGCGCAGGACCGCTCCGGCGAAGTTGAGGGCAGAGCGCAGCACCGGCAGCTCGGCCCGGGCGGTGCGCCGGATGAGTTGGCTGAGGGTGAGGACGCCGTCGGCGGCGACGTTGAAGGTTCCCGGCCGGGAGCTGGTGGCGGCCTGGCGGAGCACCTCGACGGCGTCACGGGGGTGCAGGACCTGCAGCCGCGGGTCGTGCCCGAGCGGCGTGGGCACGACCGGCGTGGCGAGGTACCGGCTCAGGGCGGAGTCGACGTCCGCGCCGAACAGCTCGGCCAGGCGCAGCACCGTCGTCTCCACCTCGGGGCAGCGTCGGGCGAAGCCGCGCAGCAGCCGTTCGACCTCCAGCACGTCGCGCGCGTAACCGGAGCGGCCGGGAGCGGGCGGCGTGGCCTCGGTGAGCACGGCCGGCTGCCGGGGCCCCGCGCCGTAGACGGCGCCGCTGGAGGCGAGCACCACCCGGGCGACGGTCTCGGACTTCTGGCAGGCCGCCAGCAGCTGCATGGTGCCGACGCGGTTCATCTCCTGCATCGCTGCCCGTCCGCCGGCTTGCCGCGACGAGGCGGCGAGGGCGGTGTGGACGACCGTGGTGACGCGCGCCTGGGTCACGACCTTGGCCGCCAGCGGGTTGCGGATGTCGGCCCGGACGAACTCCACCCGACCCAGCAGGGGCAGGTCCTGTGCCCGGGGCGGGGCGGTGTCGATGCCCACGACCCGGTCGACGGCCGGATCGGCAGCGAGATGCGCCGCGACGCGGCTGCCGAGGTAGCGGCTGACGCCGACGACGAGCGCGACGCTGGACATCTCGGCTCCAGTCCTACTCCACGGGGTCGGCGCAGGGGGTTCGCTCGAGGCAGGCAGGCCGCGACCGACCGGGAAGGCCGGGCGGCCGCGGGTGGGCTACTTCTTGTTACGACGCTGGACGCGAGTGCGCTTGAGCAGCTTGCGGTGCTTCTTCTTGGCCATCCGCTTGCGCCGCTTCTTGATGACAGAACCCATACCGCATCCTCGCTAAGTCCAACAGGTCAACCGCGACGACTCTACCCGGCGGGCGGGGAGCCGATTAACCCGAGGAAAGCGCAGCCCCTAGCCTGCGCTGAAGTAGGCATCTCGCAGGTAATCGTGGACGGCCTTCTCCGGGACGCGGAAGGAGCGCCCGACGCGGGCGGCGGGCAGGTCCCCGTTGTGGACCATGCGATAGACCGTCATCTTCGACACGCGCATGACCGACGCCACCTCGGCGACGGTCAGGAACTTGACGTCAGTGAGCTCAGGATCCACCGGGCGGATACCCGACGGCTCCTGTGACTCGCCGTTCTTCTTCTGCGGAGGCGTTGGAGGCATTGACTCACCGACACTTTCGGCACGTGTCGGGCCGCCGGCTTCCCCACCGGCGGGCGTGACACGCACGTGCTGGCACCGAGACTAGCGGTACGGGTGGTGCTTGTGCGATAGCTGTGACCCACCTTAATTCGGGGATTCGCCGGGGACGATCTCCACCCGGCCCGGCGATCGGGGCCGGTACGCCCGCTTCCGCCCCACCGAACGCCCCGTGTGGGGGCGGAGCGGCGGCGTCATCCGCCGGCGCCGAGCTCCCGGCTGCGGACGGCGGCGGCTTCGATGGCGGCCAGCAGGGCGGCGCGGACGCCGTGGTTCTCCAGCTCCCGGATGGCGGCGATGGTCGTCCCGCCGGGGCTGGTGACGGCCTCGCGCAGCTGCACCGGGTGCTCGCCCGAGTCCCGCAGCATCGTGGCCGCCCCGACCGCGGTCTGCACGATCAGCTCCGCCGCGAGCGCCCGGGGCAGGCCGAGCAGGATGCCGGCGTCGATCATCGCCTCGACGAGGAAGTAGAAGTAGGCCGGCCCGGAGCCGGACAGGGCCGTGACGGCGTCCAGCTGCGACTCCGGCACCCGCACCACGCGGCCGACCGCGGCGAGCAGCGACTCGGCGACGGCCAGGTGCTCCTCGTCGGCGTGTGCCCCGGCGCTCACGGCGGTCATGGCCTGATCGACGAGCGCGGGGGTGTTCGGCATGCAGCGCACCACGGCCACGCCCTCGGGCAGCGCCTGCTCGATACGGGCGGTGGGGACGCCGGCGGCCACCGAGACGACCGTCTGGGCGGGCGTGACGACGGGGGCGAGCTCGGCGAGCAACGCGTCGACGTCCTGGGGCTTGACGGCCAGCACGAGGGTCGTCGCCGCGGCGACGCCGTCGACCTCGACCGTCTCCACCCCGTAGGTCTCGCGGAGGTAGGCCGCGCGTTCGGGATGCTTCTCCAGCACGACGACGTCGGCGGGCGCGCGACCACCCTTGAGCAGCCCGGACAGCAGCGCCTCGCCGATCTTGCCGCCGCCGAGGATGGCCAGCTTGGTCATGCGTCAGCCCTTCGAGACGAGCGCCCGGCCGAAGAACGCGAGGTTGGCGGGGCGTTCGGCCAGCCGGCGCATCAGGTACCCGTACCACTGGGCACCGTAGGGGACGTACACCCGCACCGTGTGCCCGGCCGCGGCGAGCCGCGTCTGCTCGTCGGGCCGGACGCCGTAGAGCAACTGGTACTCGAAGGCCTCGACGCCGGACTCGCGGGCCTGCCGGCCGGCGGCCTCGATCAGCCGCGGGTCGTGCGTGGCGACCATCGGGTAGCCGCCGCCGGCGAACAGCACGCCGAGGCAGCGGAGGTAGGACTGGTCCACCTCGCGGCCGGAGGCGAACGCCACCGACGTCGGCGCGTCATAGGCGCCCTTGCAGAGCCGCACCCGGCTACCCGCGTGGGCGAGCGCGCGGCAGTCGTCCTCGGTGCGGCGCAGGTAGGCCTGCACGACGGCCCCGGTGTCGGGGAACTCCTGCCGCAGCCGCGCCAGCACCCGCAGCGTGGAGTCGATGGTGGTGTGGTCCTCCATGTCGAGGGTGACGGTGGCGCCGAGGTCGGCGGCACGAGAGCAAATTGCGCGAGCATGCTCAAACGACAGTTGCTCTCCGTCGTCACCGAGGGCCTGGCCGACGGCGCTGAGCTTGACGCTCAGCTCGGCGCGCGCCGTCAGTGGTCCCATCCGCTCGGTCAGCCCGACGGAGGCGAGGGAGTCGAGCAGTACCAGGTAGGCGTCGGCGTTGGCGGCGGCCTGCTTCTCGTCGAGGGTGTCCTCGCCGAGGTGGTCGAGCGACACCGTCAGCCCCGCGGCCACGAGCCGTCGGGCGACGACCACGGCGGCGTCGACGTCGGGGCCGCCGACGAAGCGGCGCACCACGCTCCGCGACACCGGAGCCCGCGTGACGAGCCGCTCCAGCCGCTCGTGCCGTGCAGCCGCGAGGATCGCCGAACGGAGCATGGCGTCAGGCTAGCCACCCGGGGTCGGGGATTCGGCACGCGCCACCAGGTGCAGCCGGCAGAACGCCAGCGCCTCGGCCAGGTCGGCCTCGCGCTCGGCACGGTCGAGCGCGCGCCGAGTGTTGATCTCGACGACGACGTGGCCGCCGAAGCCGCCGGTGGCCAGCTGCTCGAGCACCTGGGCGCAGGGCTGGGTCCCCCGGCCGGGCACCAGGTGCTCGTCACGCTGCAGACCGGTGCCGTCGGCGATGTGGACGTGCGCCAGCCGGTCGCCCATCGCGTCGAGCATCGCCAGCCCGTCGGACTGCGAGACGGCGGCGTGCGACAGATCGAGGGTGTAGTGGCGGTAGGGCTCGTCGGCGACGACGTTCCACGAGGGCTGGTAGGCCGACACGACCCGTCCCCGCACCCGCAGCGGGAACATGTTCTCGACGGCGAAGCGCACCGGCGTCTCCTCCGCGAGCCGCCGCACGCCCTCGCGGAAGTTGCGGGCGTAGTCCCGTTGCCAGCGGAACGGGGGGTGGACGACCACGGTGTCGGCGCCGAGCAGCTCGGCCGCCGCCCGGGCGCGCTGCAGCTTCACCCACGGGTCGGTCGTCCACACCCGTTGCGTGATGACCAGGCAGGGCGCGTGTACGGCGAGGATCGGGACCCCGTAGTGCTGCGACAGCTGGCGCAGCGCATAGGAGTCCTGGCTGATCGGATCGGTCCAGACCATGACCTCGACGCCGTCGTACCCCAGCCGCGCGGCGAGCTCGAAGGCGACCGCGGTCGACTCCGGATAGACCGACGCGGTCGACAAGGCGACCCGGGCCTGCGCCTCGCGCATCGGCCGCGTCGTGCGCATGATCGCCAGCGTAGGCGCTCGGTGCGCTCAGGTCCCGTCCAGCCAGTCGAGGCGGCGGAGGATCACACCCTCGCGCAGCGCCCAGGGGCACAGCTCCAGCTCCGGGACCTGCAGGGCGTCCATGGCAGCGCCCGCAACCACGGCGCCGGCGAGAACCTGGTGGGCGCGGCCGACGCTGACGCCCTCCAGCTCGGCGAGGTCGTCCGAGGCCATCCGGGAGATGAAGGCCGTGACCTGCGCCAGCCCCTCGCGGGTGAGGACGCGGCGGGTACGCGGGCCGGCGGAGCTCGGCGCGGCGCCGGCCAGGCGGGCCAGCGTGCGGAACGTCTTGCTGGTGGCCACCACCCGGTCCGGCGGGCCCGGCTTGAGCAACTTCCGGGACGGGGCGTCGAGCACCTCCGAGACGTGCGCGCGCAGCTCGGCGACCTGGTGCTTCGGCGGCGGGTCCTCGCCGAACCACTCCCTGGTCAGCCGGGCGGCCCCGAGCGGCACCGAGAAGGCCAGATCGGCGTCCTCGTGCCGGCCGGCGGCCAGTTCGAGCGACCCGCCACCGATGTCCAGGCAGATCACCTGCCCGGCGCTGTAGCCGAACCAGCGGCGGACGGCCAGGAACGTCAGCCGGGCCTCGTCCGGCCCGGTGAGCACGGCGAGTTCGACACCGGCCTCCTGCGCCACGCGCTTCAGCACCCGAGCGCTGTTGTTGGCCTCGCGGACGGCGGAGGTGCCGAAGGCGAGGATCTCGTCGCAGTCCTGCTCCTCGGCCTGCGCCCGCGCGTCGAGCACCGCCTGCACGAGTCGGTTCGCCCCTGTCCTGGTGATGTCGCCCGCGGCGTCGATGTTCTCGGCCAGCTTCAGCTGCACCTTGTGCGACAGCTGCGGGGTGGGTTCGGCGCCCCGGTGGGCGTCGACGACCAGCAGGTGGACCGTGTTCGACCCCACGTCGAGGACTCCGAGCCGCACGATGCGGACCCTAGCCCCTTCCCGTCCGCGCGGCGGGCGCGCCGGGCGCCGCGGGGCTTTGCGGGCCTCGTACGCTCGACCGCGTGGCCAAGCGCACCTCCCGTCCCGCCTCCGCAACCGCACCGGCTGCCGAGGTTCCGCTCGACTTCCCGCGCGAGTGGGTGGAGTTCCTCGACCCCGACGACGCCGAGCACCTCATCCGGGCCGATCTCACCTGGCTCTGCTCCCGCTGGAACTGCATCTTCGGCCGCGGCTGCCACGGCACCGTCCAAGGGCAGGCGGCCACCGGCTGCTGCAACCACGGCGCGTACTTCACCGACGCCGACGACGAGCAGCGGGTCGACGCCTTCGTCCGCCAGCTGACCCGCGACGACTGGCAGCTGTTCGACGAGGGCCACCGCGTCACCAAGAAGGGCAACACCAAGCTGGACTACAGCGAGAAGGTGCCCGACGACGAGGAGAAGCGACGCAAGACCCGCACCGTCGACGGCGCCTGCATCTTCGCCAACCGGGAGGGCTTCGCCGGCGGGATCGGCTGCGCGCTGCACGGCCTGGCGCTGCGGCAGGACCGCGAACCGCTCGAGACCAAGCCGGAGGTCTGCTGGCAGCTGCCGGTGCGCCGCGAGCAGGAATGGATCGAGCGGCCCGACGGCACCAAGCTGCTGCGCTCGACCCTGGCCGAGTTCGACCGCCGCGGCTGGGGCGAGGGCGGCCACGACCTCGACTGGTACTGCACCAGCTCCCCCGAGGCCCACAGCGCCGGCCAGCCGATGTACCTGTCCTACGCCCCCGAGCTCACCGAGCTCATCGGCAAGAAGGCCTACGACGAGCTCGCCGGCATCTGCGCCAAGCGCCTCCGCCTGGGCCTGGTCGCCGTCCACCCGGCGACGGAGGCGGCCCACCCCCGGTGAGTGGTGCGGTTCAGCGTGAGTGGTGCGCTATATCGCACCACTGAGCGCGAAACGCACCACTCAACGGAACCCGAAGGAGCCCGGTCCCCTCAGGCTTCGAACTTGTAGCCCAGGCCTCGTACGGTCACCAGGTACTTGGGGCTGGCGGGATCGGGTTCGATCTTGGCGCGGAGGCGCTTGACGTGGACGTCGAGGGTCTTGGTGTCACCGACGTAGTCGGCGCCCCAGACCCGGTCGATGAGCTGGCCGCGGGTGAGGACGCGGCCGGCGTTGCGCAGCAGCAGCTCGAGCAGGTCGAACTCCTTGAGCGGCATCGGCACCTGCTCGCCGTCGACGGTGACCACGTGCCGCTCGACGTCCATGCGGACGGGCCCGGCCTCGACGACGTTGAGCAGCAGTTCCTCGGGCTCGCTGCCCCGGCGCAGCACGGCCCGGATGCGGGCGACGAGCTCCCGCGACGAGAACGGTTTGGTCACGTAGTCGTCCGCCCCGAGCTCCAGGCCGACGACCTTGTCGACCTCGCTGTCCCGCGCGGTCACCATGATGATCGGTACGTGCGAGCGGATACGCAGCTCCCGGCACACCTCGGTACCGGGAAGCCCCGGCAGCATGAGATCCAGCAGCACCAGATCGGCGCCGCTGCGGTCGAAGGCCTGCAGGGCCGCGGTCCCGGTCGCCGCGACCTCGACCTCGTACCCCTCCCGCTGCAGCATGTATGACAGTGCCTCCGAGAACGACTCCTCGTCCTCGACCACCAGGACTCGCGTCATGCGCGGTTTCTCCCTAGCCAGCTGTTCATCGCTGCGACGACCCACGCGCCGCAGAGGCGGGCGCCGTGCCCGATACCACCGATGTGCGCGACGATGACCGACTCGCGTGAACGTCCGGTAACCGGATGGTGAATGTGGACCCCGAGCGTTCGGCGCTCCAGACCGTCACCGTGCCGCGGTGGTTGGTGACGATGTTCTTGACGATGGCCAGCCCCAGCCCCGTACCCCCGGTGGCGCGGGAGCGGGCGGGGTCGACCCGGTAGAAGCGCTCGAAGATGCGGTCGCGGTCCGCCTCGGCGATACCGATGCCCTGGTCGGTGACGGCAATCTCGATCGCGGGCCGGCCGGCCAGGTCGGTCGCGGCGCCGGCGGTGACCGCGACGCGGGTTCCAGCCGGGCTGTAGTGGACGGCGTTCTCGATGAGGTTGGCCAGGGCGGTGGCGAGCTGCGACTCGCTGCCACGCACCACGAGCTCCGGCTCCAGCGAGGTCGTCACCGAGATCGAGGCCTGCTCGGCGGCGAGCCGGGTGCGTTCGAGGGCCTCGGCCACGATGTCGGCGACCTCGATCTCGGTGGCGCCGGGCATCGGGTCGGCCCCCTGCACCCGGGACAGCTCCATCAGTTCGCCCACCAGCTTCGCGAGCCGGCCGCCCTCGTGCTGGATGCGGGCGGCGAAACGCTGCACGGCGTCCGGGTCGTCCGCGGCCTCCTGGATCGCCTCGGCCAGCAGGGTCAGCCCGCCGACCGGTGTCTTCAGCTCGTGCGAGACGTTGGCGACGAAGTCGCGGCGCACGCTCTCCAGGCGGCGCTGCTCGCTCTCGTCGGCCAGCAGCAGGCAGACCCCCCGCACCCGGTCTTCCGTCGACCGGCGCAGCGGCACGGCGGTGACCGACAGGGCGATCGGTTCCCGGCCCAGCCGTCCGATCGGCAGGTCGACCGACGCCGAGGACCGCTCGCCGGTCTCCAGCGCCGAGCGGGCGGCCCCGACCAGGCCGGGGAAGGCCAGCGCGTCCGCGGCGAGCACGCCCATCGCCCGCGCGGCCGGGTTCACGAACACCGCGCGCTCCTCGCGATCGACCACGACGACGCCGTTGTCGAGACTCTGGACGATCAGCGCCGCGAGCGCCTCGTCCGACCGGTCGGCCCCCGGAGTGGATGCGTGCTCGTCAGCGGACAAGTAGGCTCTTGCCCGCTGGTGGCGGCTCGAGACGACGGCGACCCCCAGCAGCACACCGACGAAAAGTGCCGCCAGCGCGACCACGTACGCCGAAGCTGGCACCTGACGATGGTAAGGCCGCGCGTGCCGCGGACCGCAGCACGGCGCAGGAGAGGACAATGGTGTCGCTCGTTGTTCACTCGTGTGTCAGGGCGGCGTCACGTCGGCTGCACATCCACGACGTACGCCCGGCGGAAGGTCGATGTCATGCGTGAAGCGTTCCACGACGAGATGGACGAGATCGGCGCCGATGTCGTCGAGATGACTCGGCTGGTCGGCGTGGCGCTCGAACGGGCCACCGGGGCCCTGCTCGACGCCGATCTGCGGCGGGCCGAACGCGTCATCGAGGCCGACCGCACCGTCGACGTCCTGCGCGAGAGCCTCGAGGACCGCTGCTTCCAGATCATCGCCCGGCAGCAGCCGGTGGCCACCGACCTGCGCACCCTGATCACCACGCTGCACCTGGTCGCCGACCTCGAGCGGATGGGTGACCTTGCCCTGCATGTGGCCAAGATCGCCCGGCTGCGCTTCCCCGAGCCCGCCGTCCCCGACGACGCCCGGGACGTGATCGCGCAGATGGGGGATGTCGCCCAGTCGCTGGTGCAGAAGGTCGGCGACGTCGTCGAGGGCCGCGACATCGCGCTCGCCCAGGCCATCGAGGCCGAGGACGACTCGATGGACGCGCTGCGCCGCAAGCTGTTCACGCTGGTGCTGTCGCCGCGTTGGGCCCACGGCACCGAGGCCGCCATCGACCTCACCCTGCTGGGTCGTTACTTCGAGCGCTACGCCGACCACGCCGTGGCGGTTGCCCGCCGCACCATCTTCATCGTCACCGGCGAGCGCCCGGTCCGTCCCAGCATGGATTGAGGGGCGGCGGTCAGCCCCGCCCCTGGTTGGCCACGGCCGCGATCGAGTCCTCGGCCGCCTCGGGGTCGAGGTAGCGGCCGGGGCCGGTGGGGCGGAGGCTGGTGTCGTCCAGCTCGTAGTGCAGCGGGATGCCGGTGGGGATGTTGAGCGAGACGACCTCCTCGTCCCCCATGCCGTCGAGGTACTTGACCAGAGCGCGCAGCGAGTTGCCGTGCGCGGCGACCAGGACGACGCCCTCCCGCCGCAGGTCGGGCACGATCGCGTCGTACCAGTAGGGCAGCATGCGCCCGACGACGTCCTTGAGGCACTCGGTGCGCGGCAGCGACTCCAGCAGGTCGGCGTAGCGCGGATCCCCGGCCTGGCTGTGCTCGTCGTCGTCGGCGAGCTCGGGCGGCGGCGTGTCGTAGGAGCGGCGCCACCGCATGAACTGCTCCTCGCCGTACCGCTCCCGCACCTGCGCCTTGTCCTTGCCCTGCAGCGCGCCGTAGTGCCGCTCGTTCAACCGCCACGACCGCCGCACCGGGATCCAGTGCCGCTCGGCGACGTCGAGAGACAGCTGGGCGGTCCGGATCGCGCGGCGCAGCACCGAGGTGTGCACGACGTCCGGCAGCAGGCCGTTCTCGACCAGCAGCTCGCCGCCCCGGACGGCCTCGGCCTCGCCGGTCTCGGTGAGGTCGACGTCCACCCAGCCGGTGAACAGGTTCTTCTGGTTCCAGTCGCTCTCGCCGTGGCGGAGCAGGACGAGGGTCGCCATGCGGGCCATCCTGCCAGCGGCGGCCGGTGCGGCCGCGGCCGCCCGGGTGGTCGTGGCCGCGGCCGCCCGGGTGGTGTCAGTCGGACCGCTGGGCGAACTCGGCGAAGGCGGCCAGGTTGGCCAGCGACTCGTCGTTCTTCACCCGCCAGGCCCACTCGCGTTTGATCGAGGAGCCGAAACCGATCTCCAGCAGCCGGTTGAACGACCCGTCGGCGTACTCGAGCACGCTGCCGAGGATGCGGTCGATCTCCTCCTCGGTGATCCCGCCGAGCGGCAGCTTGCCGCGCAGGTAGATGTCGCCCGTGCCGTCGAGGGCCCACGAGACGCCGTACATGCGGGCGTTGCGCTGCAGCAGCCAGGAGTAGACCTGTTCGCGGTTCTCCTCCGGGGCGCGCATGACGAAGGCCTCGACCTCGAGCGCGTGCGCGCCGACGGTGAGAATGCAGGCTGTCTTGAGGCGCTTCTCGCCGGGCAGGGCGACGGCGAAGGCGCTCTCGCCGACGCGCTGCCACTCGAGCTCCTGCTCCCCGAGGGCCTTCTCGATGACGCTCGCCGGGTTCGGCGCGGCGGACGGTCCGGGGCTGGTCGTCACAGTGCTGCTCCCCTGGCTGGGTGGGCCGTGGCCCGGGTGGCCGTGAGGTCACGGATGGCTTCGCGGTAGGCGGCCAGCAGCCCGTCGGCCGTCCGGTCCCACGAGAACCGCTCGGCGTGGCCGCGGGCGCCGGCCGCCAACCGCCGCCGGGCGGCGGGGGTCCGGAGCAGGTCGGCCAGCACCTTGCCCCACTGCTGCGGATCGTGCCCGTCGACCAACAGCCCCGAAACATCGTCCGCGACCGCGGTGGGCAGCCCGCCCACCGCGGCGGCGACGACCGGCGTTCCGCAGGCCTGGGACTCCAGCGCCACCAGCCCGAAGGACTCGTTGTAACTCGGGACGACGGTGAGGTCGGTGGCCCGGTAGTAGTCGGCCACGACCTCCCGGGGGGCCGGCGGGCGGAAGGTGACGACGTCGGCCAGGCCCAGGGCGTCGCGCAGCGCGACCAGCGAATCGGGATGGGCCAGGCCGTTGCCGCTCGGCGCGCCGAGCACGATCACCTGCAGCCGGTCGGCCAGCGCCGGGTCGCCGCGCAGCACGTCGGCGGCGCGCACCAGGACGTCCGGGGCCTTCAGCGGCTGGATCCGCCCGACGTACAGCAGCGTCAGCGCGTCCGGTCGCAGCCCCAGGCGCCGGCGGGCGGCGGCCTGCTCGCCGGGGGTGAACACCTCCAGGTCGACGCCCGGGGTGACGGTGCGGATCCGGTCCCGGTCGGCGCCGTAGAGCTCGGCGAGTGCCCGCGCCTCGTCGTCGGTGGAGGCGACGAGGCGATCGGCCTCACCCACCACCTGCTCCTCGCCGATGACCCGGGCCCGGGGTTCGGGGCTGTCGCCGTCGGCGCGCAGCAGGTTCTTGACCTTGGCCAGGGTGTGGGACGAGTGCACGAGGGGGACGCCCCACCGCTCCCGGGCGAGGTAGCCGACCTGCCCCGAGAGCCAGTAGTGCGAGTGGATGACGTCGTACCAGCCGGGGTCGTGACGCACCTCGTCGCGCAGCACGCCGGCGGTGAACGCGCACAGCTGCGCCGGCAGCTCGTCCTTGGCCAGGCCTTGGAAGGGTCCCGCCGTGACGTGCCGGACCTTGACACCTGCGACGCCGTCGTACAGCGGGACGACCGGTGGCTGGTCGCTGGCGGTGGCGCGGGTGAAGATCTCGACGTCGACGCCGCGGTCGGCCAGCCGCCTCGCGGTCTCGACCATGTAGACGTTCATGCCGCCCGCGTCGCCGCCACCGGGGGCGTCGAGCGGGGAGGTGTGGACGCTGAGCATGGCGACGCGTCGCACGGCAGGGATTCCTGGCAGGTCGCGCGCGGATGGCGCCACGATGCGTCCTCCTGTCGCCGGGGTCCGGGGCCACGGAGCGGCCCGAACGTGCACAACACCGCCCCGCCCCGATTCATGCCCGGCCGGCGTGTCCGGGTGTCGCTGCACAATCGGAGCATGGCATCGGAGCGAGGAGTCGCGGTCGTCACCGGGGCGAGCAGCGGCATCGGGGCGGCCACCGCCCGGCTGCTGGCGGCCGAGGGGTTCGAGGTGGTCGCGGCGGCGCGGCGCCGGGAGCGGCTGGAGGAGCTGGCCGCCGAGGTTCCCGGCGTGCGGGCGGCGACCCTGGACGTCACCTCCGCGGACTCGGTGGCCGCGCTGGCGGCGTCCCTGGACGACGTCGCGCTGCTGGTGAACAACGCCGGCGGCGCGCTGGGGGTCGACCCGATCGAGCGGGGCGACCCGGGCGAGTGGCAGGCGATGTATGACACCAACGTGCTCGGCGTGCTGCGGGTGACGCAGGCGCTGCTGCCGGCGCTGGAGGCCGGCGCCGGCGGTCACGTCGTCACCGTCGGCTCCATCGCCGGACACCTGGTCTACGAGGGTGGGGCCGGCTATACCGCCGCCAAGCACGCCGCGGCCGCGCTGACCGAGACGCTGCGCCTCGAACTCGCCGGCCGTCCCGTGCGGGTCACCGAGGTCGCTCCCGGCATGGTGCAGACCGAAGAGTTCTCCCTGGTGAGGCTGCACGGCGACCGGTCCGCCGCCGACCGGGTGTACCAGGACGTCGACCGCCCCCTGACCGCCGACGACATCGCCGACTGCATCGCCTTCGTCGCGACCCGGCCGGCCCACGTCAACGTCGACCTGATGGTGGTCAAGCCACTGGCCCAGGCGGCCCCGCACAAGGTGCACCGCGGGCCGCTGTTCCCGCGATGAGGCCTCAGAGCTCGACGCCGACCAGGTGCGCCTCGGGCCGCAGCCGGAGGCCGTAGCGGGCCTCGACGCCGGCGCGGATGGCGCGGGCGACCTCGAGCAGCTCGGCGGTGGTCGCGTCGCCGCGGTTGGTCAGCGCGAGGGAGTGCTTGGTCGAGACGGTCACCCGGCCGCGCCCGATCTCGGCGCCGAACCCCTTGCCGAACCCGGCCGTCTCGATCAGCCAGCCGGCCGAGAGCTTGCGCCGGCCGGCGGCGTCGCCGGCCACCTCCCAGTGGGGGCAGCCGTCCGGGACGTCGGCCGGGTCGACGAGCGGGTTGACGAAGAACGACCCCACGCTCCAGGTGTCGTGGTCGCCCGGGTCGAGCACCATGCCCTTGCCGGCGCGCAGCCGCAGGACGGCCTCCCGGACGTCCGTGCTCGGGGCGGTTCCGCCGATCTGCACCCCGAGGGTCCGGGCCAGTTCGGCGTAGCGGATCGGCGGCGCCTCGCGGGAGCGTTCCAGGGCCATCGCAACCTGCAGCACGACGTACCGGTCGGTGTGCTTGAAGGCGCTGGTGCGGAAGCCGAACTCGCAGCGCTGCGGCGGCCACTGCTCGACGACGCCGGTCCGGCGGTCCAGGACGGTGAGCGAGGAGATGACCTCGGCGACCTCACGGCCGTAGGCGCCGACGTTCTGGATCGGGGTGGCGCCGGTGAGGCCCGGGATACCGGACATCGCCGCCAGCCCGGACCAGCCCTGCTCCACCGACCGCGCGACCAGGTCGTCCCAGCCCACGCCGGCGTCGACGAGCAGCCGGATGTCGTCGCTCTCGTGCACGGTCACCGTGCTGCTGCGCACCAGGACCACCACACCGTCCCAGCCGTCGTCGCCGACGACGAGGTTGCTGCCGCCACCGACGATCAGCACCGCTTCGCCCGCGGCGTCGGCGTCGCGGACGGCGTCGACGAGCTCGCCCAGGGCGGTGGCCTCGACCACGCGCGCGGCGGGCCCGCCCAGGCGCAGCGTGGTGAGGTCGGCGAGGGTGGTCGGCACGCCCTGAGACGGTACCGCCGCGCCCGGCTCAGCCGGCGAGGCGCTGCCGTACCGAGCCGAGCCCGAGCGCCGCGCCCTCCGCCAACCGGGTGTGCAGGTGCGGGTCGGCGTCGGGGACCATGCGGGTCCTGCCGATCTCGACCAGCAGCCGCTGCGCCACCGGGACGGCGGTCGCGGGGTAGGCGACGAGCTCGGCGAACCCGGCGACCTGCGCCACCCCGGCCAGGTGGGAGACGAGTTCGCGCCCGAGACCCCGCTGCTGCCAGGCATCCGCGACGAGGACCGCGGCCTCCGCGCACAGCGGCCCGTGCCGCGGGTCGCGGCGAACCGCCGCCGTCGCCACCACCGTGCCGTCGTCGGTCTCGGCGACGTAGCCGAACGGGTTGCGCAGCTCCGCGTCCAGCGCGCCACCGGCCGGTGACCGTCCGCCCCGCCGGTACCGGTCGAGCAGCGACCGCGCCGAGCAGCGTCGGTGCAGCTGGGCCACGGCCGACAGGTCGCGGACGGTCCCGGGGCGCACGACCAGGGGGGTGCGGCCGATGTGCAGGTGCCACGGGCGGCGGGTCAGGTCGAGCAGCTCGACCTTGGCGTGCCGCCGCGGTTCGGCGTTCGGGCCAACCGGGAGCGTTCGGACGCACGAGGTGGTGATTTCCTTTGCCATGCGGCACACGCTCACACCACCGCGTTTCGGCCAGGTGACAGCCCGCGGTCCCGGCTGCAACGTCCGCGACGTGCTCACCGTCGGGCCCCGAGGGGGCTGCGGCACAATGCGAGGCGTGGCCGAGTCGACTCCCGAGGACCTCCTGCCCGCGGACCTGGATCCGGATATCGCCGACTGGGTGATCCGCGTCCGGTCCAAGGAGGAACCCGTGACCATCCCGCAGGCCAGGCTCCGGGCCCGGGAGGAGAACATGCTGGCGCTGGCCCGGCTCGACCCGTCGCTCACCCCGGCCGAGGAGCAGGAGCAGGAGATCCCGGCCGACGGCGACTCCCCGGCGCTGCGGGTGCGGATCCTGCGGCCCGCCACCGAGCCCGGTGGCTCCGAGGTGGTCACCGAGCCGCTGCCGACGGTCGTCTACTTCCACGGCGGCGGCTGGGTGCTCGGCGACATCGACACCCACCTGGGCCACGCCCGGCGGATCTGCACGCAGGTGCGGGCCGTCGTGGTGTCCGTCGCCTATCGCCTGGCGCCGGAGCACCGGTTCCCGGCGGCGTTCGACGACGCGCTGCGCGCGGCGAACTGGGCCGGTGAACGGCTCGACCGGCTCGGCGGCAGCGACCAGCTCGTGCTGGCCGGCGACAGTGCGGGCGGCCAGCTCGCCTCGTCGGTCGCGATCGCGCGGCGCGACGCCGGCCTGCCGGTGGCGGCCCAGCTGCTGCTCTACCCGGTCACCGACGTGGCCGGCCGCTACACCGACCCCGCCGTGAACGACAGGTACATGTCCCGCGGCTCGAGCCACCAGCGATTCGGGCTGACGATGGAGACGATGGCAACGTTCGCCCACGCCTACGTCGACGCAGCCGACGCGGCGGACTGGCGGGTCTCGCCGAAGCGGGCCGCGGACCTGAGCGGCGTGGCACCAGCCGTGATCCACACCTCCACGTTGGACGTGCTCCGCACCGAGGGCAACTTCTACGGCGACGCGCTACTGGCGGCCGGGGTGGACGTCATCGCCCGGGAGTTCCCGTCCCTGAACCACTCCTACTTCGGCCTCGGTGGTGTCTCGGCCGTGGCCGACGCCGCGGCGGCACAGGCGGCCGAGGACCTCCGGGAGTTGCTGCAGCGCAACTGAGCTGTCCGACCCGTGAGGCGGGTTCCCGGACGCGCCGGCCGGATGTGACATGGTTGGTCGTCGGAGCAGACCGTGTGAACGCCGAAACCCTGGGCAGGAGGTAGCCCCCGTGTCCGGACCCGGTACGAGCTCTGCCCCCGCGCGGGGTCCTGCCACCCGGTGGCGACACTTCGCCCGCCGGTACGGGTGGCGCGCCTACGCCGTGCCGATCCTCGGGGTCGTCACCGTCGTCGCCCTGCTGCACGACTCGCCTTCGTCCGGGTCCGCACCCGCCGCCCAGGGGCACCGGGGCACGGTGACGGTCGAGGGCCGGTCGGCGCAGGACGCGAACTACCGGCCCGGCGACACGCCGGCGGCGGTCGTCGTCCAACTCGGTAGCGACGTCACCTCGTGCTCCGACAACACCTACTCCAAGCTCCTGCTCGTCAGCGTCAGCCAGCAGCACCTGTGGGCCTGTCAGGGCAGAAAGCAGGTGGACTCCACGCCGGTGACGACCGGGGCGAAGGTGCACCACAGGCAGACGCCGCTGGGCTCGTGGCGGGTGCAGGGCAAGCAGCGCAACCGGTATCTCGTCGGCCCCGGATACCGCGACTACGTCCACTACTGGATGCCGTTCAACGGCGACTTCGGCCTGCACGACGCGTCGTGGCAGACCATGCCGTTCGGCTCGTCGCAGTGGCCGAAACAGGGTTCGCACGGCTGCGTCCACGTCCCCACCAAGACCATGGCGTGGATCTACCGATGGGCGCGGGTCGGCAACACCGTCGTCACGATCGAGAAGTGACGCCAGATCGTCTCGGCGGCCCGGCTACCCCGGTTCGGGCGCGACATCGCCGGCGACGATCCGGCGCACGCTACTGATGGTCTCGTCGAGCCGTTCGACGCAGTCCAGCAACTGCCCACGGGCGGGCTCGTCCCGCGTCGCTGCCAGCGACAGCAGTTCGAGGGCGGCGCCGGACAGCCGGCTGACGATCCGCTCGTTGAGATCGCGGGCGAATCGCTCGAATTCTGCGGCGGCGGCCGTCCCGTGTCGACCTCGGTTGACGTCGGAGTCGTCGTGCAGGGCCATGAGGGTCATCGGGTCTCCCGAGCAGATGGCGAGGCGAGACTCCGCCAGGGGCCACGGCGGCGAGTACCCACCCCAGATCGGGAGTGGCCTGAGAACTGCAACCGAACAAACCGGACCCTAGTCCGTCGCGACCGGCACCGCCAGGGGGTTCGCCTTGCGCGAGGGGGCAGGGTCACAGCATCCTGATTACATAGCAGGATCCCCGAACGGTATGTCGAGCGCAGCTCGGCACAAACGGTGCATCACGGACGCAATGTGCTAAATCTGCCGGCGTCCCCGGTTCGGGGGAAGGGAGTGACCATGACCGAATCCGACGCCCTGACCGAAGCGCTGGTGGGCTTTGCGCGGACGCTCGCCGGTGGTTACGACGTGAGCGACGTGCTGCACGAGCTGACCGGACGAGTCACCTCCGCGCTCGGCATCGCCGGCGCCGGCGTCTCGCTGCGGCGGGACGGCAGGATGGCCTTCGTCACCGCCGACTCCGAGCGGATCGCCGCCCTGGAGCGGGTGCAGGAGGGCCGCGGCGAGGGACCGTGCACCGAGGCGCTGGACACGGGGAAACCGGTGCTGGTCCCGGCGCTGCCCGAGCGGGCCTCGCACTGGCCGGCCTACGCCGCACAGGCGGCAGAACTGGGCATCGCGGCGGTGGCCGCGATCCCGCTGCGCAATGCGTCCCGCCTGGGAGCGCTCGATCTCTACGACACCCGGCGCCGCGAGTGGTCCGCCCACGACGTCTCCACCGGGGAGGTGTTCAGCGACATCGCCGGTGCCTACGTGCTGCACGCCTCGGAGTTGGACCGCGAGCGACGCACCGTCGAACAGCTCCAAGGGGCCCTCGACAGCCGGGTCGTCATCGAGCAGGCCAAAGGCATCCTCGCGGCCGAAAACAAGATCAGCATCGACCAGGCCTTCGCCCTCCTGCGGCGGCACGCCAACGACCGCAATGCCACGCTGCGCGCGGTGGCCGAGGCCGTGGTGCAGCTCGGCCTGCGTCCCTGAGGTCGTGTTCATGACGCCTGGCGGAGAATAGGGTTATGACCGTGCCAGTCGACCTGTCCTCGGGCGACGACGACAGCCCGCACGAGACGGCGGCCGGCGGCAGCATCGAGGTCCTCGCGATCGCCTCCTCGGCGGGCGGCGTGAGCGCGCTGCGCACCCTGCTCGGCGCGCTTCCGGCCGACCTCCCGATCCCGGTCGTGGTGGTCCAGCACCTGGACCCGCATCACGCGACGATGCTCGCCCAGGTGATCGGACGGGACACGCCGTTGCGCGTCAAGTTGGCCGAGGCCGACGAGCCGATCAAGGCGGGAACGGTGTACGTGGCGCCCCCGGACCGGCACCTGCTCGTCGCCTCCGGGGGGACGCTGCGCCTGACGCAGAGCGCCCAGGTGCACTTCGTCCGGCCGTCGGCGGACCTGCTGTTCCAGTCACTCGCCGAGGCGTACGGCCCCGGGGTCGTCGCCTGCGTGCTCACCGGCACCGGTCGCGACGGGGCCGACGGCGTGCGGGCGGTCAAGGCGCACGGCGGCACGGTGATCGTCCAGGACCCGGCGTCCGCGGAGTTCAACAGCATGCCCACCGCCGCTGCCGCGAGCACGCAGGCCGATCTCGTCCTGCCGCTCGAGGAGATCGCGGGAGCCGCCGTGCGACTCCTCGAGGCCGGGAGCCCGGGGTGACCGAGGAGGAAGACCCGGAAGGCCTGGAGGATCTGCTCGCCTTCATTCGCGACGCCCGTGGTTTCGACTTCACCGGTAACAAGCGCGCGTCGTTGGGTCGCCGCATCCGCAAGCGCGTGCAGGATGTCGGCCTCGAGCGGCTCTCGGACTACCGCGACCTGCTGGAGACGAACTCGGACGAGTTCAACGCCCTGTTCAACACGATCCTGATCAACGTCACCGGCTTCTTCCGGGACACCGCGACGTGGCAGTACCTGCAGCAGGAGATCCTGCCCGACCTCCTGGCCCGCGCCCGCAGCGGTGAAGAGTTGCGGCTGTGGAGTGCGGGCTGCTCGAGCGGCGAGGAGGCCTACACGCTGGCGATAGCCCTGGCCGAGCTGATGGGAGTGTCGGACTTCGTCGACCGCGTGAAGATCTACGGCACGGACGTGGACGAGGATGCCCTGCATCAGGCGCGGGCGGGCGTCTATCCGCCGGCCGCCCTCGAGAACCTTCCGGACGGAACCCGGGAGAAGTATTTCGAGCCGAGCGGGTCGGGCTTCGCATTCCGTCCCGACCTCCGACGGCGCGTGGTGTTCGGCCGGCACGACATCGCCCGGGATGCGCCGATATCCCGCCTCCACCTGCTGGCCTGCCGCAACACGCTGATGTATTTCAACGCCGAGACCCAGGCGCGGATCATCGACCGGTTCCACTTCGCACTGCGCGAGGGCGGCTACCTGGTGCTCGGCAAGGCCGAGATGCTGCTGTCCGACGCGGCCCGGTTCGAGACGATCGCCATGCGTCACCGGGTCTTCCAACGCCTCCCCGGCGGCGTGCAGGCCCCCGAGCCCGCGATACGTTTCGAGCCGCCGCCAACGTTCGGCCGCTCCGCCCCGCGGCGGCGCGAGCTGCGCGATCTCGCGATCGACGTCGACCCGAACGGCCTCATCGCGCTCGACACCGACGGCACCGTCGTGTTGATCAACAGTCAGGCGCGGGCGAGCTTCACGCTGTCGGAATCCGACGTCGGCCGGCCGTTCCGCGACCTCGAGATCTCCTACCGGCCGACCGAGTTGCGATCGCTCATCGAGCGCGCGCACGCCGACCTGAACCCGTTACGTGTTCACGCGGTCGAGTACCGCCGCGGCCTCGAGGAGTCCGGCTACTACGACATCCTGATCCAGCCGCTCACCGACTCGACCCAACAGGTGCGCGGAACCGCGCTCGTGTTCGTCGACTCCACGCGCACCACGCACCTGCAGCACGAGCTCAGACGCAACCGGGAAGATCTCGAGCACGCCTACGAGGAACTCCAGTCCACCAACGAAGAACTCGAGACCACCAACGAAGAACTCCAATCGAGCATCGAGGAACTCGAGACCACCAACGAAGAACTCCAGTCCACCAACGAAGAACTCGAGACCACCAACGAAGAACTCCAATCGGGCAACGAGGAACTCGAGACGATGAACGAGGAGCTGCGCATCCGCTCGACCGAGCTCGACGACTTGCGCTCGTTCGGCGAGAGCATCCTCACCAGTGTGGCGTCGGCGATGGTCGTGCTCGACGCCGAACTGGTCGTGCGGGCCTGGAATCCGGGCGCGCAGGAGCTCTGGGGCCTTCGCCAGGACGAGGCCGAGGGCCGGCCGTTCTTCGGTCTGCGGTTCGGGCTGCCGGTGACGGAGCTCCGCAACGCGGTGCAGGACTGCCTGCGCACCGGCACGCGCCCGGCGGACCCGCTGGAGATCAGGGCCGTCAACCGGCTCGGCGCCGGGATCGTGTGTACGGTGCGCCTCTCCCCCCTGTACGGACGTCCGGACGAGGGTGTGGTCATGCTCATCGAGCAGACCGGGCGGTCCGAGGCGTGACCGCTGTCGTGGCGCCCTGGTCCCGTCGGACGTAGCCTGAGGCCGTGAGGGCGTCCGAACCGTCGGACCCGCGCATCTGGCAGTTGCTGCGCGACGCGACCGGCGAACAGTGGCGCGCGGCTCGAGCCTCGGCGACGGCCGCGCGGCACGAAGAGTCTGCCTCCGCGTCAGCCACGCTCGGCGCCCACCACGCGGAGATGGCGTTGCTCCACCGGCGCACCGAGGCCCGGCACCGCGCCACGGCCCAGCTCTACCGGACCTACGCCCGGCGTCTGCAGGGAAGCGGGGATGGCCCCGCCGACACGTGCGAGCACGCGACGCAGGCCTTCGTGGCCGCGCTCGGCAGCCTCGCCGGCGCGCAGAGCGCTGTCGTGAGTCTCGGCGGCGACTCCGGCGAGCCGGGAGTACTGGTGTCAGGCCCCGTCGCACGCACCGCTCAGGAGTGGGAGTACCTCCTCGGGGAGGGCCCGGTTCACGACTGCGCGAGCTCGGGGGCCCTGCAGGTGGGGGCGGCTCAGTTCGGGGACCGTTGGCCCCAGTACGGCGCCGCCGTTCTCGACCTGGGCATCCGTTCGGTGGCCGCGGTCCCGCTGTCCACACGGGCGTCAAACCTCGGCAGCCTCGTCGTGTTCGACGCCCGTCCGGGCGCGCTGGGCCGGGTGGACGAGGCCGCCGAGGCCTTCCTGCAGGTGTTGCTCGGCGACCCGAGACCCACCTCGGCGCGCGAGATCATCAGCCGCATCGTGCTCGATGTCGACTACCACCTGGTCGTGCACCAGGCCGCCGGCGTGCTCGCCGAGCGCAGCAGCGGTTCGGTGGCCGACGCGCTGGCCCTGCTGCGCGCCCGCGCGTTCGCCGAGGACAGCAGTCTCGCCGACCTCGCCCAGCGCGTGGTGGACGGCGGCGCTGACGAACTGATCCAGGACTAGCACCGAGCGGACGGCCTCGTCCGTCGAGCGCCCCAGCTGGCGAACATCGCGTGAACAGGACCCGGCCCGCGTAACCGGTCGCGTCCGCCGGGGTTGTATGAGACGTGACCCTCTCACGCCGGCAGTTCCTCGCCTCGTCCGCCGCCGTCGCCGGTGGCGGTATCGCCGCCGCTACCGGCTACTCCCACGGCGATCCCGCGGTGGCAACCCCGGCGCTGCCCAGCCCCGGGAGCAGGCCGAGGAAGTGGCCGAAGGAGCGGTTCTCTACCGGGCCGTGACGTCGAGCCCGAACTGGCCTCGGACGCTCATGGTGATCAACTTCGATGAGTGGGGCGGCTTCTTCGACCACGTGCGCCCGCACGCCGCGCCGGACGTCAGCAAGCAGACCGCGCTACGGGGGTTCCGCGTCCCGGCGCTGGTGGTCTCGCCGCACGCCCGGGCGGGCCACGTCGACCACCGCGTCTACGACCACACCTCGATCCTCAAGGCGATCGAGTGGCGCTGGGGGCTGCCACCACTGACGGTGCGCGACAAGAAGGCGGCCAACATCGTGCACGCGCTCGACTTCCACACACCGCCCCGGCTCACGGTGCCGCACTTCAGGGTGCCGCCGTTCGTCACGGCCGGGTGCAACGCGCCGAACCTACCGTCCGAGGAGGGCAACGAATGGGCCGATCTGCGAACGCTCGCCGTCACGCACGGATGGAGGCTGCCGTCGTGAACGGCGGGAGCATCGGCCGGTCGCGCCGCCGGCTCGCCGCCGCGCTCACCGTCCTGGTCGCCCTCGTAGGTGTGCTGTCCGCGACGAGCAGCAACGCGGCCGCGAAGCAGCACCGGCGCCCCGCCTACGTGCCGCCCGTCCGGCACGTGTTCGTCGTCAACATCGAGAACAAGGGCTACGACACCACGTTCGGTGCGGGTTCGGCCGCGCCGTACCTCGCGAAGACATTGCGCCGGCGTGGCGTGCTGCTGACGAACTACTACGGCACGGCCCACAACTCCGAGCCGAACTACGTCGCGCAGATCTCCGGCCAGGGGCCCAACCCGCAGATGCAGGGGGACTGCCAGATCTACTCCCAATTCCTCGGCGCCGGGACGGCCTCCCCCGGCCAGGCCATCGGCCAGGGCTGCGTCTTCCCGGCGTCGGTGCCGAGCCTGCCGACGCAGCTGCAGCACGCCGGCCTCAGCTGGAAGGGCTACATGCAGGACATGGGCACACCATGCCGGCACCCGGCGCTGAACAGCCGCGACAGCACCCAGTCGGCCACGGTGGGCGACGAGTACGCCGTCCGCCACGACCCGTTCATGTACTTCCGGGCGATCACCGGCTCTCCCGGCTGCGCCCGGCACGTCGTCGATCTGAAGCGGATACGACGTGATCTGCGCTCGGTCGCCACCACCCCGAACCTCAGCTACATCACCCCTGACCTGTGCAGCGACGGCCACGACTCGCCGTGCGTCGACGGCCGCCCCGGCGGGCTGGCGTCGGTGAACGCGTTCCTGAAGACCTGGGTTCCGCGCATCCTGAAGTCCCCCGCCTACCGGCACAACGGCATGCTGGTCATCACTGCCGACGAGGCGGACTCGCCGCAGTCCGACGCCTCCGCCTGCTGCGGGGAGGGGCCGGGCCCCAACACCCCGCTGCCGGGGATCGTCGGGCTCGGCGGCGGCCGCATCGGCGCCCTGGTGCTCTCGCACTGGACCCGCGGCGGTACCTGGAGCACCACGCCCTACAACCACTACTCGCTGCTGGCGTCGCTGGAGGAAATCTTCGGGCTGCCCCACCTCGGCTACGCGCGGACCGCCGGGCTCGACCGCTTCGGTCTCGACGTCTACAACACGAACTGGCGGTAGGCACCCGGCACAGATCCGGCGGAGAAGCGATACCTGCGAAATGCAAAGGTTGCAGGTGCGAAGTTACTGCCCGGTCAGGGGATCTCTCGTGCAGTACCCGAGCCGAGAGGACCGAACGTGGACATCACCGAGGAGATCCTGCACCAGCACGGCGAGCAACGGCGGCTGTTCGCCGTGCTCGACGAGATCGACCCCAGCGACGGGCGGAGTCTCGCCGCCGTCTGGAGCCGGCTGGCCGTCCTGCTCGAGTCACACGCGGCCGCCGAGGAGAAGTACGTCTACCCGCGCCTGCTGCGTTCCGGTGACGGTCCCCCCGGCGAGGACGGCCCCGTGGACGAGACGAAGGACGCCATCAAGGACCACAACGAGATCCGTGACGCCGTCCGCCGCGCCAACGACGAGACACCCGGCACCGACGCGTGGTGGAAGGCCGTCCGCGACGCGCGCGAGTCCAACAGCGACCACATGGCCGAGGAGGAGCGAGACGACCTTCCCGACTTCCGACGCCACGTGGACTTCGCGACCCGGCACCGGATCGCCGTCGACTTCCTCGTCTTCCAGGCCGAACACGCGACGGGCGTGCAGCGGGACGACCGCGACCCGGACGCCTACGTGGCGCACCCGGGCTGAGTTCTGAGCCGGTCGGCCTGCTGCCACTGAGAACACGGGGGGCGAGCCCTCAAGAGCGGTCTTCCCCCGGTGGCTGTCATCCCCTCCGGATGATGACCCGGACGCGGCGCGCCACCGACGGTGGTGGGTAACGACCGACGGGTCGCCCGCGGTGCGGGTTTCGGGAGGTGCTCATGAGCGGCGAAGCTGACCGGGCGAAACTGCCGATACGCCGGCCGTCGTTCCAGGGCGTGTGCAACCGGACCCTGGACGGCTCGGTGCCGGACTGGGGTCTGATCGGACAAGTGGAGCCTCCCACCGACTCGCCGAACGTCCTGCTGGTGCTGATCGACGATGCCGGGTTCGGCAACCCGGCTACGTTCGGTGGGCCGATCGACACTCCGAACTACACGCGGATGGCCGAGGCCGGGCTGCGGTACAACCGGTTCCACGTCACCGCGCTGTGCTCACCGACGCGGGCCGCGCTGCTCACCGGGCGGAACAACCACGCGGTCGGCTTCGGGTCGGTGGGTGAGTTCTCCAGACCGACCACATGGTCCGCGAGGGCGCGGCGGGGCTGGGTGCTGTCGGCTTCGCGGTCGGCCTGTTCGCGCCACCGCTGCTGGCCGCCACGGCGGTCGGCGCCGCGATCGCGCGCCGGTGCCGGCAAGCTCCTGCACCACCGAACGGCCGACAAGCTGGAACAGCAGGGCCCGACCTGAGCCGGGTCATTGCCTCAGCGGTGTCTCTCGTCGTCGCGCCTGACCCAGGCCATGACCTCGTCGGCGGAGCCCGCTGCGCGAAGGGCGGCCGCCATCGCCCGCATCGGACGGTCGACGTGGGCGAAGAACTGCTGGTAGCTGGGGCAGAGGTAGTTCAGGCCGGGTTCGCCCTCGGGTGTGGCGACGAAACGGTCCTTGGGGCAGCCGCCGTGGCACGCGAACTGCACCGGGCACGCCCGGCACATCCCGGGCAGGCTGTCACGCTTGGCGAGCCCGAACGATCGCTGTTGGGGCGAGGCGACGAGCTCGAGCAGGTGCCGCTCGCCGATGTTGCCCAGCAGGTGCTCCGGCTCGACGAAGTGGTCGCAGGAGTACACGTCGCCGGTGTGTTCCAGGGCCAGCGCAGTGCCGCACGTCTCGCTGTGCACACACAGGGCACCGGGGACGTCGAGGAAGTTCGCGAGCGTGGAGTCGAACATCTGGACGTACACCGTCCCGACGTCGTGCCGCACCCACTCGTCGAAGACCTCACCGAGGAATCGCCCGTACCCCTCCGGCGTGACCGAACGACCGGTGACGAGGCCGCCCGTGGGCACGCCGCCCGGGGAGGGCCGCTCCACGATGGGGATGAACTGCACGTACTCGGTGCCGAGGTCGTCCCGCAGGAATCGGTAGACGAGCTTCCCGTGGTCCTCGTTCGCCCGGTTCACCGTGGTGAGGGCGTTCCACCGCACACCGTGGGCCTGCAGCCGTGACAGTCCCCGCATCACCCGGTCGAAGGTCGGCTTGCCGCCCTTGTCGACCCGGTAGGTGTCGTGCAGTTCACGCGGCCCGTCGATCGACACGCCGACGAGCATGTCGTGTTCGGCGAAGAACTCGGCCCACTCGTCGTCGATCAGGGTCGCGTTGGTCTGCATGGTGTGATCGATCTGCCGGCCGAGCCCCGCAAGTTCCGCGACGAGCGCGGTCGCGCGACGGAAGAACGGGAGCCCCATCAGGGTCGGCTCGCCGCCCTGCCAGGACACCGTCACCTCCGGGGTGCGGTGGGCCTCCAGCAGCTGGCGGAGGTAGTTCCGCAGCACCCCATCCGTCATCTGGAAACTGCTGCCCGGGTACAGCTCCTCCTTGGCCAGGAAGAAGCAATAGCTGCAATCGAGATTGCAGATCGCCCCGGTCGGCTTGGCCAGAAGATGGAACCCCGCCGGGCCGTCCGGCGACGGCGCAGTTGGCATGGGCGGACCCGCCGGTTGCGTCGAGATCACTCGTTCACCCTCACCGGGGCGGCCGCCGTTCGGCTCACCCGGGAAGGGCGATCCCGCCGGGCCCCGCGACAGGCACTCGCGGGCTACCCGGCGTCTGTCGGTGGGCTCAGGTACTCCAGGAGGCTGCCTCCTACGACCTCCTCGGCCCGCGCCTCCTTCAGGAGTTCGGCCGCCAGTTCGTCCTCGACCCTCTTTATGATCTCGAGGAACCCGGGCTCGAGCGCATTACCGAGCCGCTCGATAGCTCGGTTCGCGTGCCGCATGAGCAATTCGTCGAGCCGCGTGACGGACTCGAAATGATTCGCAATCCGCACCTGCATCTCCAGCGGGTGCAGAAGGGTGAGGACTTCGGGTTTCACCACGCCCCAGATCTTCGTGCGAAGGTTGGCGAAGTCCAGGAGATACCCGGCCTCGAGGAGGTCGGCAACTCGGTGCAGTTCGGCGACGTTGTGCCGCACGGAATCAGGGAGCATTCGCTTGAGCGCGTCGGCCTGCGTCTGCTTCGTGATGCTCTCCCGTTCAGCTTCAGCGCGAACTTGCCGGCGGTACAGCGCCAGACCCGCGGGAAGCCGAGTAACGCGCCGATCCCGGTGGCCGCGAGGTTGGGCCAGAATTGCTCCCAGAACCACCACTGTGTCAGCGCGTTCACCGGTCTGACGCTGCCTTTCCGGCGCGGGCGCGGCGGCGGAGTCGTCGGCCCCCGGGGAGCTGGCGGATCAGGCTGAGGTTCACGATCGCGATCAGGATGGCCACGCGGTCCGACCTCCCCCCGGGGTTGCGGCGAGTCCGCGGACGACGTGAGTCAGCTCGGGTCCTGCCGCACGTGACCATGCCGCGGGCCGCGGGCCACCGGGCATCCCCCCCCCCCCCGCACGAGTGATATGGACTTGGCAGGGCGTCATTGCGGTGGTTCGCGCGAACGACCCTGGGTGCGATTTGCGAGGCCACTCCCCGCGCCTGGCCGGCCGGGGGCACAAGCCCTTCGGGGCGGGGGGCGTTGGCCTCTGCCAGCCGTGCCGCCGGCGGGGTTCGCTTCGAGGATCGGCCGAACTCCCGCGGCACACCGTTCACGGCAGCGGAGCCGATGGCAGTGGAAGGACGCAGCCATGCCCGTGAAAACCCGACGCGCACCGTCCCGAAGCGCTGGATCCCGTCCCCGGGCGACCAGCCCCCGGGCGACCGGCAGGAGCGGAGCGGTCAAACACGTCAGCCGCGAGGATCGCATCGCGCACGGCAAGGACGCCCGCGCGGTGGCGGCCCTGGAATCTCACGCCCAGTTCGATCCGGACGCGCCGCGGGACCCGGTGGGGTTGCTGCTGAGCCAGGCGGAGTCCCGGGTCCCGGAGCTGGTGCCCGTGCGCCACGGCCGGATGCTCGTCTCGCCGTTCACGTTCTACCGGGGCGCGGCGCTGCCGATGGCGGCCGACCTGGCGAACACACCTATTTCCGGCCTGCGGGCCCAGCTGTGCGGGGATGCCCATCTGGCCAACTTCGGCGCGTTCGGCTCGCCGGAGCGCCGGCTCGTCTTCGACGTCAACGACTTCGACGAGACGCTGCCCGGCCCGTTCGAGTGGGACGTCAAGCGGATGGCCGCCAGCTTCGTCGTCGCCGGACGCGACAACGGCTACCGCCCGAAGACCATCCGTAAGATCGCTCTGGCCGCGGTGTCGTCCTACCGCACCGCGATGCGCGAGTTCAGCGCGCAGCCGCTGCTGGACGTGTGGTACGCGCACCTCGACGTCGAGCCCGCGATCGCGCAGTTCAAGTCCCAGCTCACGGCCAAGCGCTACAAGGCCGTGGAGGGGATGCTGGCCAAGGCGCACACCAAGGACAGCACGAGCGCGCTACGCAAGCTCACCGCCGCCGTCGACGGGCACCGGGAGATCGTCAGCGACCCGCCGATGATCGTGCCCATCGAGGAGGTCTTCGCCGACGTCGAGAAGGATGCGCTCTACAAGCAGCTGCACTCGGTGCTGACCACCTACCGGCGCTCGTTGCAGTCGGACCGGCGCCACCTGCTCGAGCAGTTCACCCTGGGCCAGGTGGCCCGCAAGGTGGTCGGGGTCGGCAGCGTCGGCACCCGCGCCTGGATCCTGCTGATGGAGGCCGACGACGGGATGGCGCCCCTGTTGCTGCAGGCCAAGGAGGCCCAGCCCTCGGTGCTCGCCGACTACTGCGGCAGCAGTCAGTACCGCCACCAAGGGGAGCGGGTCGTCGCCGGGCAACACCTCATGCAGGCGCACAGCGACATCTTCCTCGGCTGGACCCGCACCACCGACGCCGACGGGAACGCCCGCGACTTCTACGTCCGTCAGCTCAAGGACTGGAAATTCTCCGCCCCCCTCGAGCTCATGAAGCCGGCCGGCATGACCGTCTACGCCCAACTGTGCGGGTGGACCCTCGCCCGGGCCCACGCCCGCTCCGGCGATCGGGTCGCGCTGGCGGCCTATCTCGGCGGATCGACGAAGTTCGACGAGGCGATCGCCGACTTCGCCGAGAGCTACGCCGATCAGAACGAGCGGGATTACGCCGCATTCGAGGCCGCCGCTCACGACGGCCGGGTGGAGGCCACCACCAGCATCTGAGGTGCGGCCCGGCGCTACTTCGCCGGCGTGCGCAGGACCACGCCGACAATCGCGCCGAGGATGATGACGACGCCGATCGCGATGAGGAAGGACATCAGGGCGATGACGACGCCGACCGACCCGTACTTCGCGTAGTTGCTCGTGATCGTGCTGGACATGGTGAACCGGAACACGAGGCTCATGCCGAGGAAGCACACCGCGGTGGCGAGCGCGGACGGGAAGAGGTCCTTCCAGGCGATCCGTCCGGCGAGCAGCAGCCACATCGTGAGCCACCAGAACCCGGTGAGCTCGATCAGCGCGAGCAGGGCCAGCAGCACCGGCCCGCCTGCCGCCTGCACGGCAGGCGCGGCCCACGAGCCGAACGCGACCGCCGCGCCGGTCGTGTGATTGGCCGGCGGCGCTCTTGACGTGGGCAGGGCCTAGGAGCCTGCCCCGCCCGTCTCAATTTATCCGAGCGCCCAGAGCCTTCGCGGGACCGCGCGGTGACCGTGACGCAGCTCAGGCGGCGAGTGCGCCGGTGAAGACGACGTCGGCGGCGATGTCGCGCAGCTTGCGGTGCTTGTGTTGGGAGGCCGTGCGCAGCAGCTCGAACGCGCGGTCTGCGGTGACGTGGCGTTGACACATCAGTATGCCGATCGCCGTGCCGATCTCGCGGCTGCTCTGGAGTCCGATCTCCAAGTTTTTGATCTTGTCGTTGGCGGCGGACACCTCGTCCTGCAGCCGTTCGATCTCGGCCACGAGGGGGTGGCGTCCGTTCGTAGCCGCCTGGTACGCCGCGCTCCCCAGCGGTTCAACGGCGCTGGGGGCAAACAGAGAGGGATCACTGAGCTGGTGTTGTGTGGGCATCGGAGCTACCGACCCGAAGTCTGGGAGTCAGTCCGGTCGCCGCGCATTCTGCAGCAACCACGGGCGTCTATCCGCACCCTTTGCCCAGGATAAGACATTGCGCACGACCACAACAGGGACCGCAGCGAAGCCGCGCTCGCCTCCTTGGCTGGCATCGACCCGATCGAAGCAAGCAGCGCACAACTCCCGACACCGCCTGAAGCGCGGGGGCGACCGAACCCGCAACCGCACTACACACGACTCCCGCCGAGGCCTAGCTGTACTGACCACGGACGTTGACAACCGCGGCGCTCCACGCAGACGGGTGATGGGGGCGCTGGACTTCGCCGCGCCGCCGGGACTGCTCGGCCCCGCTGCGCTTTCGGCGCCGGTGAGAGCACCCCAAGAGCACATCCTGGCAGCGCCGCACGCCGGCGAGCTACTTTCGAGGTAGCGGGACCTCCGGTTCCTTTCCACTCGACAGGCCGCTCCTGATCCTGGGGCGGGTAACCGCCACCGCAACCCCGCGCTGGCTGCCGAGTAACCGTCACCGCAACCGCTCGGTGGCTGCCGGACCGTCCCCATCCCCAAAGGGGGCACCATGACCGCGATCAGCCGCAGCGACGACGCCACCGGGCCGCAGCGGGCGCAGTTCCGCACCGAAGCCGGAACACATCTCGACCGCTTCACCCGCGACCTCCACGAGCGGATCATCAGCCGACTGTCTGCCGCCGGACTGGAGCTCACGTCTTTGGCCACAGCACGTGACGAACGGCCGCGCCGGCAACTGCTCGAGTGCGTCGATCTGGTCGACGAGACCATCAGCCGCGTACGCCGGATCGCCTCCGACGCAGCGGCGTAAGTGCGCAGATACCGCAGGTGGGGCCGCCGCTCCGGCGACCACGCCCGCGGGCGGCGCGTTCACGAGTCTCCGCCGCCAGCCGCGGCCCGCAACACACAAGTCCGCGACTTTCCCGCAGCTGCTCCCGACGGCGCGCACGCCCGCATCCGGCGGCCGACGGTGCAAGGCCTACTCCTCCCGGGCGATCCGCGCCCACTCCGACCCATCCGAGCCTGCTCGTGGAGACCATTCAGCCCTGACCGGACGGGCGGCGTGAGATCCTCCGACGGTGTCCACTCCCACGACCGCCGAGGACGCCGTCGGCGAACCGATCAGAATCCAGTTCGAGAGCTTTCTCGACGAGCACCGCGCCGAGCTCACGGCGTGCCTGGACGGGCTGAGCGAACAGCAGGCGCGCCGCTCACTCGTGCCGTCCAAGACCACGCTGCTGGGGCTGGTCAAGCACGCGACGTTCGTGGAGCAGGTCTGGTTCGACGAGGCCGTCAGCTGCCGTTCCCGCGCCGAGATCGGCCTCCCGCCGACCCCGGACGACTCGTTCGATCTCGGGCCGGCGGACACGGTCGAGAGCGTCCGCCGCGCGCACCTGCGGGCGTGCGCGGCGTCCCGTAGTGCCGTGGCGCACCTCGGTCTGGACGATCTCGTGCACGGCAACCGCCGCGGTCCGCTGCCGTTGCGCTGGATCTACCTGCACGTCCTGCGCGAATTGGCACAGCACTGCGGGCACGCCGACATCCTGCGGGAGCAGATCCTGCAGGGTGACCGTGGCGCGGTCACTCCTGCAGTCGCTCAGTAGCGGGTGGCTCGGTTCCAGGAGGCGCAGTTGTGCTGCGTCTCGAGGTACCGCGCCGGAGCCGTCGCGCTGGCGTCCGCCGGCCGCAGCATCATCACCGGGTACCGGTGGCGACGGGTGTGCTTCGCCCAGCCCGCCGTCTGCGGCGCGTCCGGCCGTCCCGTGCGTGCGAAGCCGCGCAGTGCGCTCGTGCCGGATGGTGCGCAAGCGAGCTGGGGCAGGGTTCAGGCGCGGTGCTGAGTTGCCCGCTGCTTCAGTTCGTCACGAGTGGTGTTCTCGACGGTCGATCCGCAAAGGAACTGCTTGCGCCCGTCGCCATCCACGACGCTTAGGGCCACTGTGGTCGGATGGCAGCATGGCTGAGGACTGGAGGGCGCCCGGTATCGAGCGGGCTGACCCGGATCGGATCGCCGGCGAGCGAATCGCGCTTGAGCAGTGGCTCGACTTCCACCGGGCCACGTTGTTGGCCAAGTGCGCGGGTTTGACGGCGGAGCAACTCAAGCGCCGTGCAGTCCCGCCTTCGGCTCTGTCGTTGCTGGGCTTGGTTCGTCACCTCACGGAGGTGGAGCGAGCGTGGTTCCGAATGCGCGCAGGTGGCGAGCAGCTGGATTTCCCCTATGACCCGGATCAGACGGGCGCGGACTTCGACAACATCGGTGAAGCCGACGCTGAAGCCGACTTTCGGGGCTATCTTCGGGAGATCGAGGCGGCACGCGCGTCGGTTGCAAGCAGAGATCTCGACGTGGTGGTCGCGAGCCACGGCGACGACCCAGCTCACACCCGGGACATCCGGTGGATCTACCTACACATGATCGAGGAGTACGCCCGGCACAACGGGCACGCCGACTTGTTGCGCGAGGCGATCGACGGCGTGACCGGGGACTGAGATCCGCGCTGGATATGCGAGCTTACGGACACCAATTCTCGGATTCGCCCAACCCAGAGCTTGTTCACGAACTTTCCGTCCGGCGAAGCTGCCCGCCGTGGTCATCCGTCGATCGCCGCCCTCCGCAAGAGCAATCAGCTCCGCGAACGCGCGAGCAGTGCGGTCATCCGGAGACTGAACCGCTTGCGGAGTCGGAGGTTCAGGTCGCGCCCCCCGCGAGTGATAGCCCCTCCTGTCTCAGGAGACCTCTTGCTTCACAACCCAGGACGTCTATGTGCCCCTTTCCGCCATGTTGCGCCCCGTCGGTAGGCCTCGACCGAGCACCTCCGTGGCGCCCAGGCCCTGACGGTCGCTCGTCGTCGCGGCGATCTGGTCGGTGGAGTCGCCGAACACGCGACTCGCAGCGGCGTCGAGCAAGACCAGCTCCGCGTCGACGGCCGCCCTGCGGGACTCGTGTACGACGGCGCGCACGTTCTCCAGTAGCGCCCGGAGACGGCGCATCACCTGGATCGATCCCTCGCCGTAGTGCCGGGTCTCGTCGATCGCCAGGCTGAGTAGGTCCTGCCACTCGGGAGCGTCGTAGCGAAAACGCGCCACGCCTGCCCGGTCCCGGCAGGCCCCTGGGGACAGGTGACGGGTGCCGACCTGGCGCAGCAGGAGCTCGATCTGGTCGAGGGCCTGCGTCGAGGTGGTCGGATCGTTCACGCCGGGGGAGAGCGCCTTGGCGGATATGTCGGCGAAGAGGCGGAAAGTGAAGGCGGAGTCCTGCCCTGCGGTGCGCTCGTCTCCGGTAGCGACAGTGCCGCGCAGCCACTGGTCGTCGAGAGGCTTCTGCTCGCCGTGAACGGTGAACAGTGCGGCCCCGTCAGCGACCAGCTCGCCGAACCTGGGTACGAGCACGATCACGGCGTCGGCCTGCCGGGCGTGTTCGACGAGGGCGCGCACGTCGATGCTCTGGACGACGCCGGGTTCGCCCCGGTAGGTCACCGTCCGACCCTCCTCGAGCCGAGGCAAGACTGCGCCGTCCGGCGGGCCCTCGAACGGTTCGGGATACGCGCGATCCATCACCTTTCGGGCCTCATCGCCGAGGTCGGCGAGGACGGACGCCACGCGCAGGCCCTGGGTGGTGCGGCTGATGAGACGCAGGAACATCAACATGCTGAGCAGCAGCAGGAGCACAGCCACGGAGACGCTGTTGTTCGGCACGAACGCGGCGTCGGTGCCGGTGCCTACGACGCGCAGCACTCCGAGCGCATAGATGAAGGTGGCCATGAAGGTGCCCAGGGCTGCCTTGGTGTTCGGGTCGCGAAGGAAACGCCTCAGGAGCCGGGGTGAGAACTGGCTGGAGCCGAACTGGACAGCGAGGAGCAGGATCGAGAAGACGAAGCCGGTGAAGGTGATCATCCCGCCGGCGATGGCCCCTAGCACGGACCGGGCGGCGTCCTGGCCGAAGGAGATGCCGATCGTCGAGGTGGTGCGCTCGTCGACCTGGGGCAAGTACAGCGCCAACGCGACCGCCGCCACGGTGAACAGGAAAGGCACGATCCAGAGGCTGTTCCGAATGTAGTCGTAGACGCGCCGTCGCGTCCGCCACGAAAGCCACAAGATGACCTGCCAGGATGGAGGAGCCCAATTCCCAAGCCCTACGCTGCCAGTGTCAGCGGCGTACGTGCCGCCCTGCCTCACCCGGCGCGGATGAGGCCACTGTCCATGCCTCGCTCAGGGCGGACGGGCCAGGCAGATCCATGACGACTCGGAACGGTGGTCGACAGTTGCCGTTCGAGGACACACGTAGCCCGGGCGAGCGCTGCCACTACCCTGGCAGTCGGCAGCGGGTTGTTCCCTGGGAGTTCCTAGCGTTGTTCCCAGGCTTCTTCCCATACGCCGGGCCTCTAGCTCAGTCGGTAGAGCAGCGGACTTTTAATCCGTAGGTCGTCGGTTCGAGCCCGACGGGGCCCACCGCTAGTACCCCCGTATCTACTGGCCTGCAGCGCCGCGGTCCAGTTCCGAGAACATGATCAACTCTCCGTGAGTCCGCAAGAAGTCCGCAGCAGGTCCGCGCGCTGTCCGCAACGCGTCCATCCGATCGGCCACCTCGTCGAGCCGGTCGCCGTAGAGATGGCCGTACAGATCGAGCGTCATGGTGGCGCTGACGTGGCCGAGCATCTGCTGCACGACCTTCACGTCGGCGCCGCTGGTGATGGCCAGTGACGCGGCGGTGTGGCGCAGGCCGTGTGGTGTCAGCCCGTCCAGGCCGGCCTTGCGCACCGCCGGCTCGAACACGGTGTGCCGGAAGTTCTGCAATCGCAGGAGGCCGCCGCGCGGGGAGGTGAACACGTAGTCCTCGGGCCGCTTGCCGGCGACCAGCTGCGCGAGCTCGTCGACGAGGAAGCGCGGGACCGGAACGCTGCGGACCTGGTGGGACTTCGGCGAACTGAACACCGCCGCGCCGCCCACCTCGGCCACCGCCTCGACGATCTCGGCGCGGCGGCGCAGCAGGTCAAGACGGCGCACCCGCAGCCCGGACAGCTCACCGAAGCGCACGCCGGTGTAGGCAAGGAACAGGATCACCGTGCGGTACTGCCCCGCGGCGTCGGCCAGCTCGTCGACCTGGTCCATGGTCACTGCGGCAAGACGTTCTTCCGCAGGATGCCCTCGTAACGGGCGCGCGTCGTGGCCTTCAGGTCAACCTATCCATCTGGCCGCCCAGTCGCCGTAGGTGATGCGCGAGCGCACGGGGTCGACGTACACGCCGGTGGTGACGGCCGTCGTCACCTCATCCAGCCAGTGCTGCCCGTCGACCTTGCGCCTGAAGTGCCGCGAGTGCTCCTAGCCGGCGGCGTCGCGATACCGCGCCCGCCAGTGACCGTCCGCGCGATTCGCCAAGCTGGCCATGGTCGCCCCCAGGAAGGTGTCGGTGGGTCGGGTTGTACCACGCGCCTCTGCCACGTCCGGGCGTGCGAATCAGAGTGAACGGGTGCGAACGCCGTTACGCTTGTTCCGTGGCCTTCGAGCGGATCACCGCGGACCCGGATGTGATGGGCGGCCTGCCCTGCATCCGGGGAATGCGCATGCCGGTGGCCACGGTGGTCGGCATGGTCGCGGACGGCATGTCCGTCGCCGAGATCCTCGATGACTTCCCGGACCTCGAGGCCGAGGACGTCGCCGAGGCGCTGCACTACGCCGCCGCCGCGGTCCGCGAACGAGAGCTACCGCTGCGCGAACCGGCATGAGGTTTCTGCTCGACCAGAACATCTCACCGAAGGTCGCCGAGCCGTTGCGCGCCGCGGGGCACGACGTCACGGTCGCTCGCGAGGTCGGCCTAAGTACGGCCACCGACGAAGTGGTCATGGCGGCGGCTCGCGCAGAGCAGCGGGTACTCGTCAGCGCCGACACTGACTTCGGCGCCATCTTGGCGCGCACACAAGCCACATCGCCGTCCTTCATCCTGATACGCCGCGCCGCGAATGAGCGGCCGACCGAGCAGGCCGGGCTGCTGATGGGCAACCTCGATGCCGTGGCTGATGATCTCGACGCCGGGGCGATCGTCGTCCTGGGCGATCGGACGCTGCGCATCCGACCACTGCCGATCGGGTAGCGGCGTCAGTCCCAGCGACTGAAATGGGAGGGGCCCGCTCGAGCGGGGCCCTCATCCCACCGCGCAAAGCCGATCGCGGGTTGGACACGCCTACTCCGCGACCACAGCGATCTACACCTCGGTGAGCAACGACTTCAAGAACAAGACCCTCCGCACGGCACTGCAACGCGTCTATCAACCCCGACCCACGGCGCCGCAGCAGGCGCCCAACGATGGGCAGACCGGTGACGCGCCGGCTGGTGATGCGCTGGCACCTGCGCCAGGTGATGGCCACTCGCGGCATCTTCCAGACCAGCGAACTCGTCCCGCTGCTCGCCGACCGCGGGGGGCACCTGACTCGCCAGTACGTCCACAAGCTGGTCCCCACCGCGCCGCAGCCCATGCACGCAGGCCCGGAATCGCGGGCGTCGCGAAGTCGCTGCGAATCAGACTTTTGATCCGTAGGTCGCCGGTTCGAGCCCGACGGGGCCCCCTGGACATCCGAAACGCGGCGAGCCCGTCAGCCGCTGGGTCTCCGCCACCCGGTCACGGCTCGAGGTCGCCGGTACCGGCCACGAGCCGATCGAGAGTGACCTCCGGATGCTCGCGTTCGACGGTGCTCAGCCGGCGCGCGTGCGGGAACAGGGCGAGCAGCGCCCCGTCGTGGTCGCGGGTCAGCACCTCGACCCCGGGCGCGGCCGCGAGCGTCGGGGCGCCGGCGGGGTCGGTGCGGCGGGCCAGCGTGTAGTCCAGCGGTTCGAGGGTGACCGGCGCACGAAACTCGTGCTCGAGGCGATGCGTGGCGACGTCGAACTGCATCCGGCCGACCGCGGCGAGGACCGGTGCCTGGTCGCCCCGCCGGTCCGATCGCAACACCTGGACCACGCCCTCCTCGGCCAGCTGGGCGACGCCGCGGCGGAACTGTTTGAAGCGTCCCGAGTCCCGGGCTCGCACGACGGCGAAGTGCTCCGGCGCGAAGCTGGGGATGCCGGGGAACTCGACCGGCTCGTCGACGAAGAGCGTGTCACCGACCTGCAGCGTCGTGGCGTTGACGAGCCCCACGACGTCCCCCGGATGGGCATGCTCGACGGTGGTGCGTTCCTGCCCGAACGTGGAGTGGGCGTACTTGGTGGCGAAGGGCTTGCCGCTGCGGGCATGGACGGCGACCAGGCCGCGCTCGAACCGGCCGGAGCAGACCCGCATGAACGCGATCCGGTCCCGGTGCGCCGGATCCATGTTGGCCTGCACCTTGAAGACGAAGCCGGAGAACGGCGCATCGATGCGGCGCGGCGAGCCCTCGCGGTCCCGCCACGCCCCTGGGGGCGGCGCGAGGTCGACCAGCGTGTCGAGCAGGACCCGGACCCCGAAGTTGCTCCGCGCGGCCCCGAACAGCACCGGGCTGGACTCCCCCGCCAAGTAGGACGGCAGGTCGAGGTCGGCGCCGATCTCATCGAGCAGGGCGCACTCCTCCTGCGCGGCCTGCCACGCGTCGCCTTCGGTGGCGCGGGCCTCGGCGGCGTCGAGGTGCTGCTCCGGCACCGCCGTGGCGCCGCCGGCAGTGCGGGCGTAGCGCACGTAGTGCCCGCTGCGCCGGTCGACCACGCCCCGGAAGTCGCCCGCGATGCCGACCGGCCAGGTCAGCGGTGTCGGCCGCAGGCCGATGCGCTGCTCGATCTCGTCGACCAACTCCAGCGGCTCGCGGCCGGGCCGGTCCCACTTGTTGACGAACGTGATCACCGGCAGGCGACGGTGGCGGCACACCTCGAACAGCTTCAGGGTTTGCGGCTCCAGCCCCTTCGCGGCGTCGAGCAGCATGACCGCGCCGTCGACGGCGGCGAGCACCCGGTAGGTGTCCTCGGAGAAGTCGGCGTGCCCCGGAGTGTCGAGCAGGTTGATGACGGAGTCGCCGTAGCGGAACTGGAGTACGGCGGAGGTGATGGAGATGCCGCGGTCGCGTTCGATCGCCATCCAGTCCGAGGTGACGCCCCGCCGTCCGTCCTTGCCGTGCACGGCCCCGGCCTCGCCGATCCGCTCGGCGTGCAGCGCCAGTGCCTCGGTAAGGGTGCTCTTGCCGGCGTCGGGGTGACTGATGACGGCGAAGGTGCGCCGCCGCGCGGCCTGGTCGGCGACCGAGCGGTCGCCGAGGGCCGACCGTCCCGCCGATTCCGACACGTCCGACCTCCTGCCGTGCTTGCGCCGCCGGAGAACTCTACTCTCGTGCGACGGTAGGGTTCAGCGGGCGGGTCGGCGCGCGCCCGATGCGGTCCGATTCCCGCGGCCGGTCTCGGCCGGGTGCTCCACCAGCGCGTCCATGGTGGCGATCAGGTCCTCGGCATAGCTCAACTCCTGCGCCAGCTGCTCCCGCTTGTCGCGGGCGGCGGCGAGGTAGCGGTCCAGCACCGTCTGCAGCCGGTGGGCTCGGGCCTTGGACGTCGCGGGGTCGTCCAGGGCGTCGGTCACCTGCAGCAGCTCGCGCATCTCCTCCAGGCTGAAGCCGAGCGGCTTCATCCGTCGGATCACCAGCAACCGGTCGACGTCACCGCCCGTGTAGAGGCGGAAACCGCCCTGGCTGCGCGCCGAGGGCGAGACCAGACCGACCTGGTCGTAGTGCCGCAGGGTGTTGATCGACAGTCCGGTGCGCTCGGCGACCTGCCCGATCTGCATCAGCTGATCCTGATCCGATCGGTCCGCTCGCTTGCCCTGCGACGACGCCACCGGCTTGCCCCTCACCGCACTCTCGCGCTCGACGAGGATCAGGGTATCCGTGACCTCGGTGACATTCCGCCGGGAGAGGGCGCGAATGGCTGACGCTACTCTCGGGTCAGGTTAGAGTTACGGGTGACGGCGACGTTTCGCCCTCCTCATCGATCCCATTCCCATCGCCGAGCCGGCCCGTATCCGGCTGGTGCCGCGCGGAGATGACCGATCCCGCCGCGCCGGCGATCGCCCTGCAGAACGGACGACGACTACGCATGCCTGTGTTGCCTGACCTTCCCGACCTGCTCCGGAAGTCGCGCGGCGGACCTGCCTCCCCGAGCGCCGGAGGCACCACGACGCCCCGGCGCGGTCCGCAGCGGCCGTTCCGTCGGCCGACGCTGCCGGACGTTCGCACGCTGCGCGTCGAGGTACTCGCGGCCATGGTGGTGGGCATCGCGCTGATCCCGGAGGCCATCTCGTTCTCCGTCATCGCGCACGTCGACCCGCGGGTGGGGCTGTTCGCGTCCTTCACGATGGCCATCGCCATCTCCGTGCTGGGTGGCCGCCCGGCCATGATCTCCGCCGCCACCGGTTCGGTCGCGCTCGTGGTGGCGCCGCTGTCGCAGCAGTACGGCCTCGACTACCTCGTCGCGGCGGTGATCCTCGCCGGGATCACCCAGGTGATCCTCGGCGCCGTCGGCGTAGCCAGCCTGATGCGGTTCGTCCCCCGCTCGGTCATGACCGGTTTCGTGAACGCGCTCGGCATCCTGCTGTTCCTCGCCCAGCTGCCGAACCTGCACGACGTGCCGTGGGCGGTCTACCCGCTGGTCGGCGGCGGCTTGTTGATCATGGTGTTCTTCCCCAAGCTCACCACCGCCGTCCCCGCCCCGCTGGTGGCGATCGTGCTGCTGACCACTCTCACCATCGGGGCGTCCATCGCGGTGCCGACGGTCGGGGACAAGGGCACGCTGCCGCACTCACTGCCGCGCCTCGGCCTGCCGGACGTGCCGTTCACCTGGCACACCCTGTCGATCATCGCGCTGCCCGCCGTCACCATGGCGCTGGTCGGGCTGCTGGAGACGCTGCTGACCGCCCGGCTGGTCGACGACCTCACCGACACCGGCTCGAACAAGAACCGCGAGTCCTGGGGGCAGGGCGCCGCCAACGTGATCACCGGGTTCTTCGGCGGCATGGGGGGCTGCGCGATGATCGGCCAGACGATGATCAACATCAAGGCCGGCGCCCGCAGCCGCCTGTCGACCTTCCTCGCCGGCACCTTCCTGCTGATCCTCGTCGTCGTCTGCGGACCGCTCGTGTCCCGCATCCCGATGGCCGCCCTCGTGGCGGTGATGGTGCTGGTCTCGGTCTCGACCTTCGACTGGCGCTCCATCACCCCCAAACGCCTCAAGCGGATGCCCCGCAGCGAGACCGCGGTCATGGTGGTCACGGTCGCGGTCACCGTCGGCACCGACAACCTGGCCTTCGGCGTGCTCGCCGGTGTCGTCCTCGCCGCCCTGCTGTTCGCACGTCGCGTCGCCCACCTCGCCGACATCAGCGCCGTCGACGACCCCGACGGCGGCCAGGTCGTCTACCGCGTCGGCGGGGAACTGTTCTTCGCCTCCTCGGCCAACCTGGCCGACCGGTTCGACTACGACCACGACCCCGACCGGGTGGTCATCGACCTCACCGACTCCCACATCTGGGACGCCTCGACGGTCGCGGTGCTCGACCAGGTCGTCACCAAGTACGCCCACCGCGGCAAGCACGCCGAGCTCGTCGGCCTCAACACCGCCAGCGCGCGCATGCACGGACAGCTCTCGGGCCACCTGGACTCCAGCCACTGACCGGCGTTCCAGCCACTGGACGGCTCAGTGCGAGGGGCCTTGGGGCAGCGCCGGTGCGTCGGCCAGGGCGATGGCCAGCTCGCCGCCGGCGGTGGGGTGGAAGGGCGCGGCGGCATCGACGCCCTGGACGTACGGCTGCGGGCTGCACAGCCCGTGCCCGCCGAAGTCCGGGTCGACGGTGGCAAACCCGGCCGTCTTCGCCCCCTGGGCCAGGATCGAGTTGAGCGCGGACAGGTCGTCGACCATCACCGACCGCTTGGACGCGGTGACCCCCTCGGATTTCAGGCAGCCGACCGCCCCGGGGAACGGGTTGTAGTAGAGGTTGATCACCACGTGCGGGTGGTTCGGCAGCACCTCGAGCTGGCTGAGCAGGTCCAGGTAGTCGCGACTGAAGCTCGCCAGCTGCTGCTGGAAGTACGCCTGCTCGGCCTTGTTGGCGCAGGAGGCGGAGATCGCGCAGGCGCGCAGCAGGTCGGACCAGTGGACGTCGTTGGCGCCGACGCTGACGATCACCGTGGTCGCGTGCTGCACGGCGAGTGCGCTCAGCTGGGGGGACAGCGTCTGTCCACCGGTCTCCTGCGGCCCCAGCAGGCCGGAGGCGATGCTGGCGCCGCTGCACGCGAGATTGGTGACCTGGCCGGCGCGGGCCTGGGCCAGGTCCGCGGCGTAAGAGTCCCGGCTGCGGCGGCAGGCGCGGTCGCCGGCCGTGGGGTGGGCGACCAGCGGGTTGCCGAGCCCGGCCGCCGTCGAGTCGCCGAGCACCACTAGCCGCTGCCCGCTCGTGGTCCCCGACCGGCTGCCGCTGCTGCGATGCGGCAGCTCGGTGGGGCTGGTGCCGACGAGGGCCTGCAGCGAATGGATCCGGCCGAGCTTGCGGGGGACGGTGTAGGCGGTGGCCATGATGGCGCCGACGTTGATCACCTCGGCGACCACCAGCGCGGCCGCGATGATCAGCACACTCGCCCGCGGGCCACGCCGCAGCCACCCCGCGACGGCCCCGCCGAGCACGACCGCGCTCAGCGCGACGATCCCGATCTGCCAGTAGAAGTAGTGCTCCCACCCTGCCACCAGGGTCCTACCGAGCTGGTCGCTCGACCCGGACCGGGTGAACTGGGCCAGCTGCTTCGACAGCGTGAGGTGGGTCAGTTGCAGGCGGGGACGGACCGGGCCGTCGAAGGTGGTCGTCGTCGGGATCTGCTGGCCGAACAGATCCAGCTCGGCAGGCCCGGACAGGCTCAACGTCGGGCCCTGCGCCCCCACCCGCACGGTCTGGCCCGCAGCGTGCACCTGCTCCGCCGGGGCCAGCGCCAGCCCCACAGCGATCGAGACGCCTGCGACCAGCAACACCAGCAACGAGATGCCGGCCCGGCTGCGTATCCACCTCACTGCGGGAGCTTTCCCACGCGCGCCGACGGACGGGTCCGGCTCACAGGTCGCGCGGAGGCCGGTCCACGCCTCCGGTCGCCGCGCCTCCGGTCCGCAGCCCCGTCACGGCGCCGGCCGTGGCCGACAGCTCGCCGAAGGTCACGGCGCCGTCGTTCCGGACACAGGGCGCGATGACCGTCAGCGCGACGCCGTCGCGGTGGGCGAGCTCGACCCGCACCCCGTCGCGCCCGTCCTGCAGGTCGACGGCCGCCACCACGGCGGCGGAGGTCAGGGCCTCCCCGCGGGAGGCAACGACCTCCCGGCACAACCCGACCACGGTGCCGGCGTCTGCCTCGGCGGGGACCTGTTCCGGTGCCGGCACCAGCAGCTCACCCTCGCCCTCGACGGTGACCGCCACCCCGTAGGGCGCGAGCTCGGCCCCGTCGTTCAGGCGAGTCTCGGCGATCTCGAGGCTCGTCGAGAGCAACGAGTCGATCTCGTCGCGGGTCTGCTCGGTCACGTCGTCACGCCAGTCGGTCATGGCGCCAGTGTGCCCACTCGCCTCGCCGGGTCCGACGCCGCGGGGAGCGTCACACCGCCGGGCGGCGATGCACCAGACTGGCCCGGACGCATGGCCACGAGCACGGGAGCTGGAGCGTGAAGGTCTACCTGTCGTTCGACTTCGAAGGTGTCGCCGGCATCGTCGACTGGGCCCAGTGCCGCGAGGGCGAGCCGGCCTACGAGCTCGGCGTCCGGCTCATGCTCGGCGAGGTCAACGCCGCCATCGAGGGCGCGGTCGCCGGCGGCGCCACCGAGATCGTCGCCAACGACGCCCACGGCGCGATGCGCAATCTCGACCCGGCGGCGCTGGCGCACGGCGCGAGCTATGTCTCGGGCCGTCACAAGCAGCTCTACATGATGCAAGACCTCGACGGCTCCTTCGACGTGATCTTTCTCGTCGGCTACCACGGCTCGATCTCCGGCCCGGCCTCGACGCTCTCGCACACCTACAACCCCGACGTCTTCGCGGCGGCGCGACTCGACGGCCGGGAGGTCGGCGAGAGCGGCATCAACGCGCTGGTCGCCGACCACTACGGCATCCCCGTCGGCCTGGTGACCGGCGACGAGGTCACCCAGGACGAGACCGCGCCATTCGCGCCGATGGCGGTGCAGGTCGTCACCAAGCACTCCCGCAGCCGGTTCGCCGCGCACAGCCTGCACCCCGACACCGCCCGCGGGCTGATCCGGGAGGGCGCGCAGCAGGCGGTGGAGCGGGCCGCCGCCGGCACGCTCGTACCGCCGCGCCTGGCGCGGCCGCTGCGGCTCGACCTCGACGTCCAGACCGCCGACATGGCCGAGGTCGGGTCGTGGGTGAAGGGGGCCGAACGGGCGGGGACGCGCACGATCCGGATCGAGTCCGACGACGCACTGGCGGTGTTCCGCTCCTTCGTCGCGGTCAACTACATCACCCGGCAGGCCGGCGGCCGCTGACAGGACCGCGGCCCGGCCGGGAAGGCTTCCCGCATCATGGCTGCCAGGAAGTCCGACGACCGGCTGTCCGAGTACCGGAGCCGCCGCGAGCCGTCGCGCTCCGGCGAACCGGCGGGGGTGGCGACGGGCTCCGACGGGGCCCGATTCGTCGTCCAGCGCCACGACGCGTCCAGCCTGCACTTCGACTTCCGCCTGCAGGTCGGTGACGTGCTCGCCTCCTGGGCGGTGCCGAAGGGACCGTCGCTCGACCCGCGGGACAAGCGGCTGGCGACCCGTACCGAGGACCACCCGCTCGACTACGCCGACTTCGAAGGGACGATCCCGGCCGGCGAGTACGGCGGCGGCACCGTCATCGTGTGGGACACGGGCGGCTTCGACAACCTCACCGAGGACCACGGCGACCCGGTCCCGCTCGCCGACGCGCTCGAGGCCGGCCACCTCAAGGTGGAGCTGCACGGCGAGAAGCTGACCGGCGCGTTCGCGCTCACCCGCACCCGAATGCACGGCGACGACCGCAACTGGCTACTGGTGAAGATCGACGACGAGGGTGCCGACCGGCGCCGCAAGCCGACCTCGACGCAGAACGAGTCGGTGCTGAGCGGCCGCACCAACGAGGACCTGGACGAGCCGGCCTGACGCGAGTTAGGCGAACCGGCGGGCCGGGGTACCTGCTGGGTACAGCCGAACCAGCGCTGACTCGTTCTCCCGCAGCCCGGAGGTTGCCCGATGAACCAGCCCAGCATGGCCACTGGCCAGGACGTCGTCGACTACTTGATCGCTCAGCACCGCGAGATCGAGCGGATGCTCGACGAGGTGCTCTCGTCACACGGCAGCGAACGCGCCGAAGCGTTCACCGCTCTCCGCCGCACCCTGGCGGTGCACGAAACGGCCGAGGAAGAGATCGTCCACCCGCAGGCGAAGCACACTCTCGACCTGGACGAGGTCGTGTCCGCGCGGCTGAGCGAGGAGCACGACGGCAAGCAGATGCTCGCCGAGCTCGAAGAACTGGACGTCGACTCCGAGGAGTTCGAGGCCAAGTATCGCCAGCTGCGCATCGATGTCCTCGATCACGCCAAGGCGGAGGAGCAGCAGGAGTTCGGGCGGCTGAGCGCGGAGCTCGACGAGAAGCAGCTGACCCGTATGCGGCAGGCGGCGGAGCTCGCCGAGCGGACCGCGCCTACGCGTCCGCACGCCGGCGTCGAGTCGGGCTCGGCGAACCTCCTGGTCGGCCCGTTCGCGGCGATGATGGACCGGACGCGCGACGCCCTCCGTGGGAAGGCCGGTTGAGGGATGAACCTCAACCCGTTGATCAAGAGCCGCTCCAGCGGGCTCCGGCCGGCGGGGAACGGCAAGGATCTCCAGTTCCGGACCCTCGAGCAGGGGGCGCACCTGCTGCAGACCCAGGCGCCGATGCACGGCTTCGACGTCTACGTGGTGGGCTTCCACTGCGCCAAGGGCGAACCCGACTTCCAGATGGAGGCGCACCACTTCTGTCGCGTCGTCAACGACGACCTGATCCAATGTGTGCTGTTCGACGGGAACACCCGGCAGGCCAACCTCATCGGCGTCGAGTACATCGTCTCGGGTGGGCTGTTCGACACGCTGCCCGAGGACGAGAAGCCCTACTGGCACCCGCACAACTTCGAGGTGCTGTCGGGGCAGCTCGCGGCGCCGGGGCTGCCGGAGAAGGCGGAGACGGCCTTCATGGCGCGGCTGCTGAACTCCTACGGCAAGACCTGGCACACGTGGCACACCAACAGCCAGAGCGGCCGGCCAGGCATGGATCTCCCCTACGGCGACCCGAAGTTGATGTGGTCGTTCAACCGGGAGGGTGAATGCGATGAGACGCTCAAACGCGACCGGGACGAGGCCATGAACCTGCACACCGAGCGCAAGCGCCAGGATCGGCAGTCCCTTCTGGCGTCGGCGAAGCCGCAGTGCGGCGTGGACGCCATGAAGGACGACTTCTCGGGCACACAGCCGATCCCTGGAGTCGTCGACGTCACCCCCGCCGGCTCAACCGGCACCTGAGCCGGTCGGGCAGCCGGTCGGGCCCGTTGTTCGGGGCCGCGGTCAGCGCGTCTCCCGCCGCACGTCGCCCGGTTCCTTGTCGTCGCGCAGCCCTTGGAAGCGCGGGTGCCGAAGCTGGCCGTCCCGCGTCCATTCCGAGAACCCGATCTGCGCGACGAGTTCCGGCCGGGCCCAGTGCGCACCGCGCTCCCGCGGCGCCGAGCCGAACGGGCAGTCGCCGCTCTCCCGAGCGTGGAGCAGGCCGGCGAGCCGTTCCAGCGTCTCGTGGTCGAAACCGGTACCGACCTTGCCGGCGTAACGCAGCGTCCCGTCGTCGTAGTAGCCGAGCAGCAACGCACCCAGTCCGGTTCGGCTGCCCTGCGGGTCGGTCCAGCCGCCGATGACGAACTCCTGGTCACGCACACACTTGAACTTCAGCCAGTCCCGCGAGCGTCCACCGACATAGCGCGATCGTGCGCGTTTAGCGATGACACCCTCGTCGCCGCGCTCGCACGCCTCCCGGTACATCTGCTCGCCGTCGCGGTCTCGGTGTTGCGTGTAACGGAGCGGGTCGTCGAAGGTGACGGCCTCGCGCAGCAGGGACTTGCGATCCCGCAGCGGGACGTGCCGGATGTCCTGCCCCTCCAGTTCGAGCACGTCGAAGAGGTAGTAGTAGACGGCGATGCCGGTGGCGCGCGCCCGGTCCGGGTCAGTGAGCCCCAAGCGCCCCTGCAGCTTTTCGAAGCTGGTGCGGCGGCCGTCGAAGGCGACAACCTCGCCGTCCAGCACTGCCGCGACCGCGACCTGGCCGGCCACCGCCTCGGCGATCTCGGGATAGGTCCCGCTCATGTCCTTGTCGTTGCGGGACAGCAACCGCACCCGCCCGGAGGGCTCCCGGTGCGCCAGGCAGCGCACGCCGTCGAGCTTGCGTTCGTAGATCCAGTCCGGGTCGCTGAAGCGCTCGTCGGTCAGGGTCGCGAGCATCGCCTCCACCACGTACCAGCGATACCCCGCCCCGCGGGCCGCTGTAACCACCGGGGTGACTGCTGGCAGGCCGTGGGGATGCCGGGTCGCGTGGGTACCTTCCTCGATGCGCCGGAACAACCGGACGCCGAGATGCCGCTCCCACCGCGGCGGCGCGCGTCGGTCCACGACCCCGCGCGTACTGATCGGTGAGGGCCGGCCAGGAGCCGCCTGTGCGTCGCCCAAAACGAGCAGCATCCTCCCACAGTTCGTCGATTCAATTGTCATAAGACAACGAATTGTTGGGTAGCAACAGCTAAGACGGTCCCGGCCGCCCCCGCACGGCTCCGCGTCCCCACAGACGCTCCGTGCGGCGGCGGGTCTCGAGGAACGCCACCACACGTCCGGAAAGGAGAGCGGTACCCATGCCCGATGTCGCCCAGTTCATGCTCGAGAGGCTTCGCGAGTGGGGGATCGAACGCGTCTTCGGCTACCCGGGGGACGGCATCAACTCGTTCCTCGGCGGCCTCGAGAAGGCCGACGGCCCGCAGTTCATCCAGACCCGCCACGAGGAGATGGCCGCATTCATGGCCTGCTCCCACGCCAAGTTCACCGGCACCATCGGCGCCTGCATGGCCACGTCCGGCCCCGGCGCCGTCCACCTCGCCAACGGCCTCTACGACGCCAAGCTCGACCACCAGCCCGTCATCGCCATCGTCGGGCAGCAGAAGCGCCAGTCGGTCGGCTCGCACTTCCAGCAGGAGATCGACCTGCAGTCGTTCTTCAAGGACGTCTCCGGCTTCTGCAGCACGGTGATGAACCCGGCCTCGGCCCGCCACGTCCTGGACCGCGCCATCAAGTCGGCACTGACCGAACGCCGGCCGGCAGTGGTGATCGTGCCCGACGACGTCGGCTCCAGCGAGTACTCCGACCCGCCGTACGCGCACGGCTCGACCTTCACCAGCCCGACCTGGAACCAGCCGCACGTGATCCCGGACGACGAGCTGCTGCGGCAGGCGGCCGACATCCTCAACTCCGGTGAGAAGGTGGCGATCCTCGTCGGTCAGGGCGCTCGCAAGGCGCGCGACGAGGTCGTCCAGACCGCCGACGTGCTCGGCGCCGGCATCGCCAAGGCCCTGCTCGGCAAGGACGCCATTCCCGACGACCTGCCCAACGTCACCGGCGCCGTCGGCCTGCTCGGCACCGAGCCCAGCCACAAGATGCTGATGAACTGCGACACGCTGTTCATGATCGGGACGAGCTTCCCCTACGCCGAGTGGCTCCCGCCGGAGGGCAGCGCGAAGTGCGTCGAGATCGACATCGACGGCTCGCTCATCGGCGTCCGCTACCCCAACGACGTCTCCCTCGTCGGCGACTCGAAGGACACGCTGCAGGCGCTGCTGCCGATGCTCAAGCGCAAGGCGGACCGCGACTGGCAGGAGTACATCGAGAAGGAGGTCGAGACCTGGTGGCGCGTGCTGGACGACCGCGCCCACGAGAAGGGCGACCCGATCAACCCGCAGCTGGTGTTCAACGAGCTGGACAAGCGCCTGGCCGACGACACCGTGATGACCTCCGACTCCGGCTCGGCCACCAACTGGTGGGCCCGGCACATCCGGATGCGCGGCGAGATGCGCGGCTCGCTGTCGGGCACCCTCGCCACGATGGTGCCGGGCGTGCCGTACGCCATCGGGGCCAAGTTCGCCTTCCCGGAGCGGCCGGTCATCGCCTTCAGCGGTGACGGCGCCTTCCAGATGCTCGGCATGAACGAGCTGCTCACCGTGAAGAGCTACCTGCACGAGCTGTGCGACAAGAACCCGACGCTGATATTCGCGGTGCTGGTGAACGAGGACCTCAACCAGGTCTCGTTCGAGCAGCGCGTCATGGGGGCCGACCCGAAGAACCCCGAGACGCAGACCCTCCCGTACGTCCCCGCGGCCGAGTTCGCCAAGCTGCTCGGCTTCGAGGGCATCAAGGTCACCAAGCCCAAGGACGTCGGACCGGCCTGGGACCAGGCGCTGGCGGCGGACAAGCCGGTGCTGCTGGAGTTCGTCACCGACCGGCAGATCCCGCCGCTGCCGCCGCACGTGCGCCCGGAGCAGCTGAAGGGCACCGCCAAGGCGCTGCTGGCAGGCGACGAGGACGCGGTCGGGATCGCCACCAAGGGCTTCAAGGGCAAGGTGGCCGAGGCCAAGGAGCACCTGCCGGGTCGCGGGAAGTGAGCGTCTCGGCGCCGCTCCGGGCCCGCCCGGACGTGACGGTCGACGCCGTCGAGGCGAGCGCCTTCTCGATCCCGACCGACGGCGGGCCGGAGCAGGACGGGACGCTGAGCTGGGACAGCACCACGCTCGTGCTCGTGACGGTGCGGGCCGGCGGCGTCACCGGCCTCGGGTACTCCTACACCCACCCGGCTGCCGTCGAGGTCGTCAGCGGCACCCTCGCCGGCGTCGTCAGCGGCGCCGACCCCATGCGGGTCGGCGCCGCCTGGGACGCCATGTGGCGCGCCGTCCGCAACGCCGGGCAGACCGGCGTGGTGGCCATGGCGATCTCCGCGGTCGACGTCGCGCTGTGGGACCTCAAGGCCCGGTTGCTCGACCGCCCCTTGGTCGACGTGCTCGACGCCGTCCACGACGCGGTGCCGATCTACGGCAGCGGCGGATTCTGCAACTACACCGGTGCCCAGCTCGCCGACCAGCTCACCGGGTGGGTCGAGGCCGGCATTCCCCGCGTGAAGATTAAGACCGGGGCCGAACCCGAGCGGGACCTTGACCGGCTGCGCACGGCGCGCAAGGCGATCGGCGACGACGTCGAGCTCTACGTCGACGCCAACGGCGCCTTCGGCCGGGCCCAGGCGATCGGCTGGGCCGAGCGCTACGCCGAGTTCGGCGTGGGCTGGTACGAGGAGCCGGTCAGCTCCGACGACCTGGCCGGGCTGAATCTGGTCCGCGACCGCGCCCCGGGTGGGATGAGCGTGGCTGCCGGCGAGTACGGCTGGAAGCTGCCGTACTTCCAGCAGATGCTCGACGCCGAGGCCGTCGACTGCCTGCAGGCCGACGTCACGCGCTGCGGCGGCATCTCCGCCTTCCGCCGGGTCGCTGCCCTGTGCGACGCCCGCTCGATGGAGCTGTCGGCGCACTGCGCGCCGCAGCTGAGTGCCCACGCCTGCACCACGGTGTGGCACCTGCGTCACCTCGAGCACTTCAAGGATCACGACCGCATCGAGCACCTGGCCTTCGACGGCTGCCTCGAACCGGAGCCGGGCGGGCTGCTGCGCCCGGACCGCAGCCGGCCCGGGCACGGGCTCGCCGTGCGCTGGCCGGACCTCGAGCGGTACCGCGTTCGCTGACACCACCCTCAACCAGAAAAGGGACGACCATGACGCTTCTGTCCGGCTCGCGATCGAGCCGCACCATCCCCAGCAAGCCTGACCCGCAGGCCGCCGAGGGCATGACCGGCACTCGCAGCATCGACGTCGCCGGGCTGGAGCGGGCGCTCCGGGCGGAGACGTCGGCCGAGATCGGGTTCGACGACCGGTGGCTGGCGATGTACGCCAACGACGCCTCGAACTTCCGGCAGGTCCCGGTAGGTGTGGTCGTCCCGCGGACCCTCGACGACGTCGTCGCCACCCACCGGGTCTGCTCCCGGTTCGGCGCCCCGATCGTCAACCGCGGCGGCGGGACGAGCCTGTCCGGCGAGACGGTCAACTACGCCGTGGTCATCGACAGCTCGAAGTACCTGACCGGGATCGGCGCGCTCGACACCGAGGCCGCGACCGTCCTTGCCCAGCCGGGCGTCATCAACGAGCAGCTCAACCGGCACACCGGCAAGTCCGGGCTGGTCTTCGGCCCCGACCCCTCCTCACACTCCCGCTGCACCATCGGCGGCAACATCGGTAACAACTCCTGCGGCGTCCACTCGGTGCAGTCGCAGCTGTACGGCCCGGGCCCTCGCACGTCGGACAACGTCGACGCGCTCGAGATCGTCACCCACGACGGCGAGCGGTTCTGGGTCGGCGTGAACGAGGAGGAGCAGCTCGAGGAGATCATCGCCGCGGGCGGCCGCAAGGGCGAGATCTACCGGCAGCTGCGCGACCTGCGCGACCGCTACCTGTCCGAGATCCGCACCGGCTTCACGCCGGTGTCCGACCTGCCCCGCCGCGTGTCGGGGTTCAACCTGGACGAGCTGCTGCCCGAACGCGGCTTCAACGTCGCCCGCGCCCTGGTCGGCACCGAGAGCACGTGCGCGACGGTGCTGCAGGCGAAGCTGAAGCTCACGCCGGGCCTGTTCGAGCGCATCCTGGTCACCGTCGCCTTCGACTCCGTCGAGGAGGCCGGGGACGAGGTGCCGCACATCATGGATCGGTTCAAGCCGATCGGGCTCGAGGGCATCGACCGCCGGCTGATCGACGACCAGCAGCAGCTCGGCATGAACGCCTCGGACATCGAGGAGCTCCCCTGTCACGAGACCGCCAAGGCCTGGCTGCTCGTCCAGTTCGGGTCCGACGACTTCGAGGAGACCCGCCGGCAGGTCGACGAGTTCTGCGAGTGGACCCGGACCGAGCGCGGCCGGGCCGAAGAGCACATCGTGGTCATGAAGAGCGTCCAGGACGGCGGGTCCAGCGAGGACCTGTGGGCCATCCGCGAGGGCGGGCTCGGCTCGACCGCGTTCCCGCCGGACGGTCACGACCACTGGCCGGGCTGGGAGGACTCCGCGGTCCCCCCGCCCCGCATCGGTGCCTACCTGCGCGACCTGCAGCAGCTGTACGACAAGCACGGACTGGTCGGCGCGCTGTACGGCCACTTCGGTCAGGGCTGCATCCACTCGCGGATCAGCTTCGACCTGCGTTCGGCCGAAGGTGTCGCCAACTACCGCTCGTTCATGACCGAGGCGGCCGACCTGGTCGTCTCCTACGGCGGCTCGCTGTCCGGCGAGCACGGCGACGGTCAGCAGAAGGCCGAGCTGCTCCACAAGCAGTACGGCGACACGCTGGTGCAGGCCATGCGGGAGTTCAAGTACATCTGGGACCCGACCTGGTCGATGAACCCCGGCAAGGTCGTCGACGGCTTCAAGCTCGACGAGGACCTCAAGCTCGGCGCCGACTCCAACCCGGCCCGCCCGCAGGTGAAGTTCGCCTACTCCGAGGACGACGGGGACTTCGCCCACGCGACGCTGCGCTGCGTCGGCGTCGGCAAGTGCCGGGTGCCGGAGCCCGAGTCCACGATGTGCCCGAGCTACCGGGCGACCCGCGACGAGGAGCACTCCACCCGCGGCCGGGCGAGGCTGCTGTACGAGATGCTGCGCGGCGAGACCATCACCGACGGCTGGCAGTCGCAGGAGGTCTTCGACGCCCTCGACATGTGCCTGGCCTGCAAGGGCTGCTCCAACGACTGCCCGGTCAACGTCGACATGCCCACCTACAAGGCCGAGTTCCTCTACCACCACTACGACTCGCCGACCAAGCGGCGGCCCCGCTACGCCTACGCCTTCGGCTTCATCGACCGGTGGTCGGTGCTCGCCGGGCTGGTGCCGGAGCTGGCGAACTTCGCGACCCAGACCCCCGGCCTGTCCTGGCTGGCCAAGCGGGTGGCCGGTATCGACGCCCACCGGTCGCTGCCGCAGTTCGCGCCGATGTCGCTGCAGCAGTGGTTCCGGCGGCGCGGCGGCACCCGCAACCCCAACGGCCGCCCGGTGGTGCTGTTCCCGGACACCTTCAACAACCGGCTGCACACCGATGTCGGCGTCGCCTGCGTCGAGGCCATCGAGGACGCCGGCTGGCAGGTCATCATGCCGGAGGGTCACGTCTGCTGCGGCCGGCCGCTGTACGACTACGGGTTCCTCGACCAGGCCGAGCAGTACCTCGACAACGTCCTGAACACGGTGCGCGAGCACGTGCGCGCCGGCACCCCGGTGGTGGGGATGGAGCCGTCCTGCCTCGCCGTCTTCAAGGACGAGCTGATCAAGCTCAAGCCGCATGACGACGACGCCCGTCGGCTGGCCGCGCACAGCTACCACTTCGGTGAGTTCTTCCGATCCTTCGACATCACCCCACCGGCGTTCGAGGAGGGGTCCGAGTCGAAGGCGGTGCTGTGGGGACACTGCCACCACCGCGCCACCGGCGGGGTCGACCCGGAGCAGCAGGTGCTCGAGCAGATGGGCGTCGAGACGGACGCCGCGGTCGGCGGCTGCTGCGGCCTGGCCGGGTCGTGGGGCTTCGAGGACGGCAAGTGGGACATCTCCATGGACTGCGGCGAGCAGGGCTTCCTGCCGGCCGCCCGTTCGGCCGACGACAGCACCGCGGTGGTGGCCAACGGCTTCTCCTGCCAGACCCAGCTGGACCACGCCCCCACGGTCGACCGGCGGGCGCTGCACCTGGGCCAGCTGATGTCGCTGGCCCGGCACGGCGGGCGCACCGGCGACGCCCCGGTGGAGCAGTGCCCGACGCCGCCGCTCGGTGTCCGGCTGGCCCGCACGGTGGGGCCGGTGCTCGCCGCCGTGGCCGCCGTCGCGGTTCCGGCCGCGGCCGTCGCCCGACGGAAGTAATGACGGCGAACCCACGCCGTCCTCACGACACGTTTCACGAGAGCGAGACGTCATGATCGCTGCTGGCGCGCTGTTCCTGCTGGGAGCCGGCCTGACCGCGGCCGGCATGCTGTGGTCCGGCCTCTACGACATCGGAATCATGGCCCTCGCCGTGGCCGTCATCGGCATGGTGGTCCGGGTCCTGGACTGGGTCCGGACGCTGGCCGCGTCGTCCGAGCCGGGTGAGCCGGCCGAGCGTCCGCTGGAATCGCGGTGACGGGCGCGGCGCTGGCCTCGGCCGTCATCCCGGCCCGCGCCCAGATGGGCGCGACGCTGAGCTTCCACATCGTCTTCGCCTGCTTCGGCATCGCCATGCCGGCGGTGGTGCTCATCGCTCACTGGCGGGGCCTGCGGCGTGGCGACGCGGCCAGCCTGCTGCTGGCCCGGCGCTGGTCGAAGATCATGGCGGTCATCTTCGCCGTAGGCGCGGTGTCCGGGACGGTGCTGTCCTACGAGATGGGGCTGCTCTGGCCGGAGCTCATGCGCCGGTTCGGCTCCGTGCTCGGCATCCCGTTCAGCGTCGAGGCGATCTGGTTCTTCGTCGAGGCCATCTTCACCGCGATCTATCTCTACGGGTGGCGACACCTGCCGGCCTGGCTGCACTGGTGGACGGGCGTGCCGCTGGTGCTCTCCGGCATCCTCGGCGCCTTCTCGGTCGTCGCGGCGAACTCCTGGATGAACCAGCCGTCGGGCTTCACCCTCAGCCACGGCCGGGTCACCCACGTCGACCCGTGGTCGGTGTTCTTCAACCCCGCGACCCCGTACGAGGTGCCGCACATGATCCTGGCCGCCTACATGGTGGTCGGGTTCGCGGTGGCGGGCGTCTACGCCGTCGGGCTGCTGCGCGGGCGGCGCGACCGCTATCACCGCCTCGGCTTCGCCATCCCCTTCGCCATCGGCGCCGTCGCCGCCCCGATCCAGGCGGTCTTCGGCGACTTCGTCGCGCGGGCCATCGCGCGGCAGCAGCCGCAGAAGTTCGCCGCCATGGAGCTGGTGCGCACGACCGGAACGCAGATCACCGAGTGGATCGGCGGGATCTACTGGCACGGCCAGGTCTACTTCGGCGTCGGCATCCCCGACTTCGACTCCATCCTGGTCGGGTACTCGCCGCACCAGCAGGTGAAGGGGTGGAACGCGGTGCCGCCGGACCTGCGGGCGCCGCTGCCGAACCTCGTCCACCTCTGCTTCGACCTCATGGTCGGCATCGGGATCGGGCTGGTGGTGCTGGGCGCCTGGCAGGCGTGGTTCGCGAAGTTCCGGCACCGGCTGCTGATGACCCGCTGGTTCCTCGTCCCGGCGGCGCTGGCCGGGGTCGGCGCGGTCGTCGCGATGGAGTCCGGCTGGATCGTCACCGAGGTGGGTCGGCAGCCGTGGGTGGTCTACGGGCTGATGCGCACCAGTGACGCCGCGACGCCGTCGTCCGGGGTCCCGGTGACGCTCGGGATCGTGCTCGCCCTCTACTTCGTGCTCACGTTCGTGGTGATCGGCGTGCCGTGGCTGATGGGCCGGCGCTGGCGGCGTGAGGAGCCGGAGGGGACCGCGCAGGAGCACGGCGGCGAGCCGCCCTGGCCGCCGCCGGAGATGGCCGGACGCGACGAGGCCGACCCGGCCGAGCACGACACCGCCGGACGGGACCTGGTCGGACGGGGGTCGCACTCGTGAACCCGCCGGTCCCGACGATCGTCGTCGGCGTCGCCCTGTTCGCCTCCATGGCCGCCTACGCGCTGTTCGCCGGCGCCGATTTCGGCGGGGGCATCTGGGACCTGCTGGCCGGGGGCTCGGAGCGCGGCCGCCGCGCCCGCGAGGCCATCGACGCCTCGGTCACCCCGGTGTGGGAGGGCAACCAGACCTGGATCGTGCTGGGTCTGGTGCTGCTGTGGACCGGGTTCCCCGACGCCTTCGCCGCGGTCACCGTCGCGCTGTTCATCCCGCTGGCCCTGTCGGTGCTGGGGCTGGTGCTGCGCGGCGTCGGCTTCGCCTTCCGGCACGAGGTGGCGCACCCGGGCTCGAAGCGCCTCACCGGGGTGCTGTTCGCGGCCTCCTCGGTGCTGGCGCCGTTCTTTCTCGGCACCGCGGTCGGGGCCGTCACCACCGGGGAGGTCACCCCGAATCCGCCGGGCAACGTGGTGTCGGCCTGGACCAGCCCGGTCGCGCTGATCACCGGCGCGCTGTTCGTGGCGACCTGCGCGTACATCGGCGGGGTCTACCTGGTCGGCGACTGCCACCGTCGCGGTGCGGAGGACCTCGCCCACTACTTCGGGCGTCGGACCGCCGGCGCGGGCGTGGTCACCGGCGTGCTGGCCGGGGTGAACCTGTGGCTGCTGCACGGGGAGGCGCCCTACGTGTTCGGGCGGCTCACGGGCATCGCGCTGCCGCTCGTGATCGTGTCCGTGGTGGCCGGCGCGGTGACGTTCGGGCTGATCGTGCTGCGGCGGCAGTGGCTGCTGCGGATCACGGCCGGCCTCGCGGTCTCGGCCGTGGTGGCGGCGTGGGGGCTGGCGCAGTACCCCTACCTGCTGCCGACGACGCTCCCGCTCGGCGCCGGCAGCTCCCCGTCGTCGACGATCTACACCGAGATCGCCGTGATCGGCATGGCGGTGCTGTTCGTCGTCCCCGCCTTCGTCTACCTCTACTGGCTGCAGCAGCACGGCCGGCTGGAGCACGATTCGGCGTCGCTGCGGCTCACGCTCTCGGCCCACCGGCAGCAGGGCGGCGCGGGCCCGGACCGCACGCGCACCGACCCCCCGCCCCGCCGGCATCCCCTGCTCGCCACCGTGGTCGTCGGCGCCGCGGTGGTCGACCGGCTGCGCCGTTCCCGCCGGTGAGTGCCGCGCGCTCCCGTATTCGGTGAGTGGCGCGTTTCGGCTTCGGTGGCGCGTTGTAACGCGCCACCGAAGGCCGAGCGCGCCACTCACCTGATGGGGGACTCACCCGCGCTGGCTCGGTCTCACAGGCTGCGCTGTCTAGGGTCTCGGTATGCACTGGGCGGAACTGCGCGACATCGTGACCGCGGTGTTGCTGTTCGCCGCCATGATGCTCTCGGCCTGGCTCGGGATGCGGCAGCGGCTGGGCGTGGTGCTGCTGACGCTGCTGTCGCTGGTGTGGTTCACCGTGGATCGGCTCTGGGAGGGCCCGGTGCTGGTGCCGCTGGCCCCGAACCGCGGCCTGGTGACCTCCGACGTCGTCGGGCTGATCGGCCTGGTGGTGGCGGTCGTGCTCGGCCGCCGGCACCGGCGGAGGCGCCGGCAGCTACGCCCCTCGGAGTCCGACCTCGACGTGAACGTCTGACGGGCCGCCGCGGGACGCGGCCGCGTCCGCCGCACGAGCCGGCGGGCTCAGGGGGACGGAGGCAGGCGCAGCCGGGCCCAGGAGTTGTTGGCGTAGCCCTTCGGATTCCACAGGTGCTCGGGCGACTCCGGCTGCAGCGCGCCGGTCGAGTCCCAGGCGCGGGCCAGCAGCGTGGTCGGTCCGCTCACCGTCACGGTGGCTCGCCAGTGCTGCCAGGTCCACGGGCCGGCCGGACGTTCGAGCTGCGCCTGGACCCAGCTGCGGCCGCCGTCGGCCGAGACGTCGACTCGAGCCACCGTCCGGTCGTCACCCGCGAAGGCGTAGCCGGTGACGTCGAGGGGTCCTGGGCCGACCGCCGCGGCGTCCTCGGGCTCGAGGAAGTCGCAGTTCAACGCGATCGAGCCCAGCGTGATGCCCTCGGCCGGGTCGGTGGCGGCGGGGTCGGCCTCCGGCGGGACGACGCGGTAGGCCACGGCCTGGAACCAGTTCTCGGAGGCGGCGGCCCGGACGGTGATGCGGTCGACCCACTTCACGCTGCGGGCCCCGATGTAACCGGGGACGACGACCCGAACGGGCGCGCCGTGCACCTGGGGCAGCGGCGCGCCGTCCATCGCCCAAGCCAGCAGAACCTCGTCCTGGAGCGCCTTGGCGGTCGGGATCGAACAGCCGTAGGGCTGGGGCGGCTCGGCCAACTCGGACGTGTCCGGCGCGCTGAACTCCACGTGGGCCGCGGCGCCGCCCACGCCGGCCGCGCGCAGCACGTCGCCCAGTCGTACGCCGGTCCACTCGGTGGTGGCCGTGGCGCCGGGGCCCCAGAGATCCTCACCGGGGATCTCGCGGACCTCGGCCAGGCCCTGACGTCGGTTGCCGGCGCACTGCAATGTGGCCTGCAGGGTGTGTTGCTCGAAGCGGCCGCGAAGCTCGTCGAGCGAGAGGGTCAGCGGGCGCTCCACCAGTCCCTCGACCGTCAGCCGCCACGCGTCGGCGTCGACGTCGGGGATCGGCCCGTGGTTACGGCTGTAGAAGGTGTCGAGCGGGGTCCGCTGCTGCCGGGCCAGCGCGGTGCGCGGGGGCTCGGCGTTGAAGGGGTGGGTCTGGTGCACGACCATGTCGTCGCGCTTGCCCCAGAGCGTCATTACCTACCTCCGCGTCGGGCGTCGCCGGGGCACGTCACCCGCCCCGGGTGCCTCGGTGAGTGGTGCGTTTCGGCCTCGGTGGCGCGCTATAACGCGCCACTGAGCTGGAAATGCGCCACTCAACAAGAGGGGGCGGGACGGGACGGGTACCGCGCGGGTTCTGGTCGCCCTCCAGCTGCTTTCCGCTCATGCCGGAGCGGTACCCGGTGTGCATCCGTGCCACACGGGCGCCGGGGAAACTCGACCAGGCTTTCTCAGGTCGCGCCGTTCTCGTGCATGGCCGCGCGGAGGACGAACCCGGCCTCCGGGCCGATGAGCTCTCCCACCAGCTGGACGTAGGTGTCGACGAAGGGGCGGCCGTGGCCCGCGTCCTCGTCGAACACCAGGTGGTGGGCGAGCTCGTGCAGCACGACGAACTCCCGCAGCGCCCACGCCCGCCCGTGCTCGTACGGCGGGAGAGCGATGGTCGGTGGCGGGGCCTGGTAGTGGGAGCGGGCCTGGCCCCGCCGCTCGTGCACGGTGACGGGGGTCGCGGCGGCGGGCCACCGCTCGCGGACCCAGGCCAGCGCCAGCACGGCGTCCACGTAGGCCTGGACGGAGTCGACGGAGCCGAACTTCCGCTCGATCGGCAGCGTGACGCTCGACCCGAACGCCTGCAGGGTGCGCACCCCACCGCGTTCGGCGGTGTCGAACATGCGGTGGACCAGCCCCTCGGCCTGGTAGACCCGGGACTGGCGGCGATCGGCGGCCGCCGAGGTCACGACGCGATCGGCCGCCGGCTGCGGCCGATGCCCTTCTCGCCGCCGAGCCGGGCGCGACGCCCGGCCCGGTCGCCGGCGGCACGGGCGTCCTGCGACTCGGTTGTCTGGGCCCGGCCGCCGCGCCAGGTGCCGCGGGCGGTACTGGTGGCCTGGTAGTAGTCGCGCACCTCGACCGCCTTCTCGACGATCGCGAGTTCGGTGCCGGTCTTCGGCGCGTCGCGGCCGGTCGCGGCCTCGGCGGGCCCGCCGGCCTCGCGGTCGGCGGCGATCGCGTCGGCCTTCGCCTTCTCCGCCGCCTCCCGCAGCCGCTCCCCCACGCGCTCGCCGAACGCCAGCTGGAAGTTGATCCGGGCCGTGGCCGGCGTCACCGGGGCGAGGTCCCAGTCGCGGAACTGCCGGCCGAATCGGTTCGTCCTGGTCACCCTGCGGTAGACCAGCTCGTGCCGGAACGTCCCGGCCTTGAGGTACGCGTCGCTGGACTGCACCATCTGCACGACGAGGCTGGAGTAGAGCGCCTCGGCGAGCGCGATGTCCTCGTCGAAGCCGAAGACCACGACGTAGGTGGAGTTGTGGGCGATGTTGACCTCGACGTCGTTGGCCGACGCGATCGACAGGAACAGCCGCACGTAGGTTCGCAGCCCCCGTTTGCCGGCCTCCCCCAGCGTGATCGTCCGGTGCGTCGGCGCCGTCCGGCGCTGCTGCTTCGCCTGGTGCGAGCGAGCGGTGGCCAGGTCGATCGAGTAACTGGTCGCCAGCCGCTGTGCCGCCCGCATGGCGGTGTCGGCCTCGTCCTCGGTGGCGGCGTTCTCCGCCAGCGTCAGCGCGGCCGCGATCTTGCGCAAGATCTTGTCGTCGGTCATCGATGCTCCCCGGATCGTCGGTCGTCGACGACTCTGTCATCCCCCTCCGACAGTTCGGCGCATCGGCGTCAGGGCGAGTCGGTGCCGCCGGTATCGGTGCCGCCGGTGTCGGTGGGCTGGTGGGCCTGCCGCCAGGACTCCCAGATCTCCGGACGCAACCGTCCGCGATCCGGAACGGCCAGGCCCGCGGCTCGCGCCCAGGCGCGCACCTCGGCCGTGCTGGGCAGCGACTCAGCCGGGCCGGTGGCGGTCTCCGGGCCGGTCGGGACGAGTGCCGTGATGGCCGCCTCGGTAGCGGCCCAGGCGTGGGCGGCGGCGAGGTAGCGGTAGGTCCACTCCTCGGCCAGCTTCCGGGTCTCGCAGAAGGTGATGGCAATGCTGGGCCAGCGCACCTGCAGCTCGGCCAGCCCGTCGAGCACCGTCGCGGGGCGGACGTACTGCAGCGCGAAGAGCTGCGAGTAGCGGTCCTCGACCACGACCGCCGCCCGCGGCAGCGACGCCAACTCGCCGAGGGCATAGCGCAGCGTGCCGTTGCGCAGGCTGGTGACCAGGTCGGCCAGCGACTTGCGCTCGACGGCGGCGACCAGCCGGCCGCCGACGTGCAGCCCGTAGTCGCCGCAGGGCAGGGCCCGGGTGACCGTCGTCGCCTGCTGGGCCGCAAACCGGTACGCGTATCGCTCCCGGGTGTCGACGACGATCTCGAGCTCGGCGAGCCCGCCGGCGCGGGCGGCCGGTGTCGAGACGTTCGGCCGGGCCTGCTTGCGGGTGCGTGGCGACTGCCAGAAGACCACTTCGCGGCCGCGAGCCTGGGTGAAGACGATCTGCGAGCGGTTCTCGCGGGCCCGGTCGAGGACGAGGTCGATCGCGGCGCCGCGCCGGGTGCAGGCCCGGACGGCGACCTGCTCGACGACCTCCGGCTCGTCCGGCCAGTCGGTGGTCGGCACGGGATGGCAGTACAGCGCCTTCGTCCGGGGCCAGGTCCCCGAGGTGCGAAACACCAGCCCGTCGCCCAGCGGCAGCCGCAGCAGGTAGGGCAGCCGCGACTCCGGGTCAGGATTGGTCGCGATCAGCATCTCGGGCATGGTGCGGCCGACCCTAGCGACGGGCGCGAGAGGCAGACACCGGCCTGCGCCGGAACCGACCGGCTTGGCCGGCCGCCCGCCGGGCAGGTTGAACGCTGTCTGAGAGTCCGGCGTACGAACGGGCATAACGCGGCATGCTCCCGTGGTTGGCGACGGAGCACGACGCCACTCACTCTTCGATCGACCTCCCCCACCCAGAACCCGTACTACTGCGAAGGATCACCATGACCACTGCCACACCCACCCGTGTCGAGGTACTGACCTCCCGGCTGCAGAACCTGCAGGCCGAACGCGACGAGCTGCTCGGCGAGCTGGTCGTCGGCAACGGCGGCGACACCGCCGACCGCGCCACCAACGTCGACGCCAACGCCCGGCTGAGCCTGGTCGAGCAGCGCATCAGCGCCGTCGAGTTCGACCTGCACCAGGCCCAGCACACGACCCGCGGCAGCGGCACCGGCGTCGCCGTCGGCGACGTCGTCACCGTCGACCTCGGCGACGGCCCCGAGACCTTCCTGTTCGCCGGTGTCGAGCAGGCCGACAACAATCTCGACGTCATCAGCCCGGCCAGCCCGCTCGGCCGCGCGATCGCGGGCGCGACCGTCGGCAGCGCCGTCACCTACTCGCCGCGGGCGAGGGTCGAGCTGACCGCGACGGTCGTCGCCATCAGCTGAGCCGGCGCCGGACCGAGACGACCGCCCGCCGGTGACCGGTTACGCCACGCCGGAGCGAGGGGTAACGACCCCGTAGGAGCGGCTGTCCGGCGCGGGCCGAACCCACGCACCCCTTCCGGACGCTCCGGGGGGCGTGTCCGCCTCCGTTTCGAGGCGGTGACGCGCCGTCGTGCCCCGGCCCGCCGCTCCCGAGCGAGAGGAGCGCGCCGTGAAGGCAGTCGTCTACAAGGAGCCGTACGAGGTCGCCGTCGAGGACGTCGACGATCCGCGGCTCGAGGACCCGACCGACGTCGTCGTCCGCATCACCACCACCGCGATCTGCGGGTCCGACCTGCACATGTACGAAGGGCGCACCGGCGCCGAGGCCGGCATCGTGTTCGGCCACGAGAACATGGGCGTGGTCGAGGCGGTCGGGTCCGGCGTGGCCAGCGTGAAGGAGGGCGACCGGGTCTCGCTGCCGTTCAACGTCGCCTGCGGCTTCTGCATCAACTGCCTCGCCGGCAAGACCGCGTTCTGCCTCACCGTCAACCCCGGCTTCGGCGGCGGCGCGTACGGCTACGTGTCGATGGGGCCGTACCGAGGCGGCCAGGCGGAATACCTCCGGGTGCCGTTCGCCGACTTCAACTGCCTCCAACTGCCGAAGGGCGACGAGTTCGAGAACGACTTCGCGATGCTCGCCGACATCTTTCCGACCGGCTACCACGCCACCGAGCTGGCCGAGGTCGGCCCCGGCGAGTCGGTCGCGGTGTACGGCGGCGGGCCGGTGGGCCTGATGGCCGCGTACTCGGCGGTCCTCAAGGGCGCGGCCAAGGTGTTCGTCGTCGACCGGGTGGCGAACCGGCTGAAGCTCGCCGAGCAGATCGGCGCCATCCCGATCGACTTCTCGCAGGGCGACCCCGTCGAGCAGATCGCGGACCAGACCAACGGCGACGGCACCGACAAGGGCGTGGACGCCGTCGGCTACCAGGCCCACACCGACTCCGGCGACGAGCAGCCGGCGAGCGTGCTCAACCAGTTGATCGACACCGTCCGGGCCACCGGGAAGATCGGCGTCGTCGGGCTCTACCTGCCCAGCGACCCCGGGGCCCCGGACGAGCACAGCAAGAACGGCGAGCTGCTGGTCCGCATCGGCAAGTTCTTCGAGAAGGGTCTGCGGATGGGCACCGGGCAGGCCGACGTCAAGGCCTACAACCACCAGCTGCGCGACCTGATCGTCGCCGGCCGGGCGACACCCAGTTTCGTGGTCTCCAAGGTGCTGCCGCTGGCGGACGCACCGGACGCCTACAGCCGCTTCGACAAGCGCGAGGAGGGCTACTCGAAGGTCGTCCTCAAGCCGGGCCGGGCCGCCGCCTGAGCGATGGGGGCGGGGCGGTCGAGGCCGCCTGCCGACAGCAGCACTGCCCACGGCAGCGAGCATTACCGCCCCGCCCTCGACACCGGCGAGCCTGGCCGCATGCACGAGACGACGCCCGTGCCGGGCCGCCAGCTCGACGAGGAGATCTACCGCCGGCTGTTCGAACGGCGGACGCTGCTGCTCGGCGAGCCGTTGGAGCAGTGGAACACCAACCGGTTGTGCAGCGGGCTCATCCTGCTGGCCGCCGAGGATCCGCACGCCGACATCCGGCTGCTGGTCAACTGCGCCGACGGCTCGGTGCCGGGGATGCTCGCGATCCGCGACTGCATGCGCGCGATTCCCAACGACGTCGTGACCGTCGACGTCGGCATGGCCTACAGCGCCGGGCAGTTCCTGCTCAGCGCCGGGACGAAGGGCAAGCGCTACTGCCTGCCGCACGCCAAGGTGCGTCTGCATCAGGGCTCGGCCGGGATCGCCGGCGCGGCGACGGACATGGCCGTGCAGGCCGAGGACCTGCGCCGCACCCGGGACACGGTGATCGGGCTCATCGCCGAAGACACCGGCCAGGACTTCGCCACCGTCGAGCGCGACTCCCGCCGGGACCGCTGGTTCACCGCCGAGGAGGCGGTCGGCTACGGCTTCGTCGATCACATCGCGGCGAACGCCGCGGAGGTGTTGCCGACCTTCGCCCAGCCGATCGGTCCGCTCGCCCGCGGGTGAGCGGCGGCACCACCCCGCGCCTCGAGCACCTCGTCCCGCCGAGCGAGCCGGGCCGCCGGCAGCAACCCGGCGGCGGCCGCCAGGCGGCGCGCAGCCCGGCGCGTCAACTCGGCGACCGCGAGCCCGAGCGCGCCGGCCACGGCCGAGAGCACCTCGGAGGACGGATCCTTGCGACCGCGCTCGAGCTCCGAGAGGTACTGCGGCGCCAGCCCGGCTCGGCAGGCGACGTCGACGATCCGCTCGCCGCGGACTCGCCGCTCGGCGCGAAGCTGCGCGCCGAGCACCTCGCGCCAGAGCGGCTCGGGCGGTCGCGATCCTGCCATGGTCGAACCGTAGGTCGACGGTGCGCCGGCGCGCGCCGTTCTTCGCTCTCGGCGCAACCCGGCTGGCTCACCCGACCGGCACGCAGTGCTCGACGCTCGCGACGAGGCCGCGGGCGTAGGTGGCGCGGTCCTGCGGCGAGAGCCCGGACCGGCCGGCACTGTTCCCGCCCGCCTCGTTGTAGATCCAGGGGACGTGGGACAGCAGCTGCACGAGCCACATGTTCCCCGGAGCCAGCCCGCGCGAGCCCAGGTTGTAACCGACCCCGCCCTGCAGCCGGATCGGGACTCCCTGGGCCAGCCGCCGTTGCCGGGCGAAGATCCGCCCGAACCTGCGGCTGCGGGCCGCCACCGCGCGATTTCGGAACACGATCCGCCGCCCGGCCGGGTTGGTGCGGTACCCGCCGACCGACTGGTAGTAGACGATGTTGTTGCCGGCGCGGAAGCCGATGCCGCCGTTCGGGCCGGCCTGGTCGTGGATGCTCAGCGCCAGCGCCGCGTGTACCCGGTTGGCGATGCGGGCGCGGGCGGCCAGCGAGCGTCGCTGATCGAGGCGTTTCTTGGTCATCACGACGCGGTAGCCCGCGCGCCGCAGCCCGCCGGCGACCAGCTTCGCCACCGCGAAGACGTCGCGCATCTCCGGTTCGTTCTCGTAGTCCGAGACAACCAGACCGGTCCGGGGATCGACGGCGTGGATCGTGCGGCTGTGGCCCGGGTCGATCACGATCACCGGCCGGCCGGTGGCCTGGGCGGCCGTCCTGGCGGCCGTCCCGGCGCCGTCGGGCGCGCTCGATCGCTCGGCAGAGGCCGCGGATCGGCCGGCGGACGGCGAGGCGGCCGGCGTCGAGTTGCGGCCCGTGGCGGCGGCGGGCGCCGGCGGTGAGGTGGTGACAGCCCGGCCGGACGGTGCCGACGCCGTGGCCGCGGTCGTGGCCGCGGTCGCGGCTGACGGCGTCAGCCCGAGTCTCGCGTCGGCGCGCGGCGGCCCTGATGCCCCGCTGCCGACGGCGCAGCCGCCCACGGCGACCGTGAGGACCAGCCCCGCCGCGGCCAGCCGCAGCACGCCCTTCGCGTGACTCATCCGCGCGGCACGGACCAGGTCAGCACGCTGCCGTGCTCCTCGCCGGGCAGCAGCGTGCAGGTGCCGCGACGGGCCTCGGCGCGGCGCTGCAGGTTGGCCGTCCCGCTGCGGCGCTCGGACTCGCCCGGCCCCGTGCCGTCGTCGAGGACGGTCACGGTGATCGCCTCCTCACTCACCTCGGCCGTCACCGTGGCCGAGGTGGCGTGGGCGTGCCGGGCCACGTTGCTCAGTCCTTCGCGCACGACGGCCAGTATGTCGTCCTTCAGCCGGCCGTCGCCGTGGATGCGGTGCAGATCCGAGGTCAGGACCCGCGGCACGAAGCCCAGAGCAGCGATCATGTCGTGCGAAATGGCTCGAATCTGCCCGGCGATCTGCAGCTCCCCCGGCGCCAGTGATCCGCGCAGCTCGAAGATCGTCGTCCGGATCCGGCGGATCGTGCCGTCGATGTCGTCGACCCGTTGCCGGATCCGTTTGGAGTCGATGTCGCCCACCGACGGTCCCGAGGCCACCTGCTCCAGACCCAGGCCGATCGCGAACAGCTCCTGGATGACGTGGTCGTGCAGGTCGCGGGCGATGCGGTCGCGGTCCTCCAGCAGCATCAGGCGCTGCTCGGCGGAGCGGGAATCGGACAGCTCCAGCGCGACGCTGGCGTGGCTGGCGAAGCCGGCCGACAGCGCGAGGTCGGTGGCGGTGAACCGGGGCCGGCCGACGCGCCGCACGACGGTGAGCACGCCGCGCACCCCCGAGCTCCCGGTGAGCGGGAGAATCATGACCGGGCCGGCGGGTAGCAGGCTGCGCACGAAGTCACCGCGCGAGCTGCGGGCGAGGTCCTCGGGGGACACGAGCAGCGGCTCGCCGCCACGCACCACCAGCCCGGAGACCGTCTCGTCCAGAACGAAGGTGCGCCCCACGATGTCGGCCGCCCCGGCCCCGGATGCCTCCTCGACGAAAAGCTGCGCGTCGTCGTCGGTCACCAGGGTGACGGCGACGAGGTCGGCGTCGGCGCACTCGATGACCCGGGAGGCGATCAGGCCCAGCTGATCGGTACCTCCGGAGGCCAGCTGCGACCCGACCTCGACCGAGGCGCCGAGCCACCGCTGCTGCTGCCGGGATTCGTCGTAGAGCCGGGCGTTGCTCACCGCCCCGCCGGCGGCGATCGCCAGCGCCACCACCAGCTCCTCGTCCTCGGCGGAGAACTCGCCCTGCCTGCTCTCGGCGAGGTAGAGGTTCCCGAAGACGCCACCGCGCACGTAGATCGGGACACCGAGGAAGGAGGTCATCGGCGGGTGCCCCGGCGGAAAGCCCACCGAGCGGGGGTCGTCGCTGAGCCGCCGCAGCCGGATCGGGCGCGGATCGTTGATCAGCGCCCCCAGCAGCCCGAGACCCTGCGGCGGTTGGCCGATGCGGGCGGCCACCTCGTCGGGCATGCCGACGTGGATGAACTGCTCGAGGGTCCGCTGCGGGCCGAGCACCGCCACGGCCCCGTACCGAGCGTCGGCCAGCGCGCAGGCGGCGTCGACGACGTTGCGCAACACCGTCTCCAGGCTCAGGTCGCCGGTGACCATCTCGGTCGCTCGTAGCAGCGCCCGCAGCCGGTCCTGGGCACGCTTGACATCCTGGGCCCGGTCGACCAGTTGGTCGATGAGCTGGTCCAGCTCGAGCTTCGGCGCATCCGGGAACCGGATGACCGGCTCGTCGGGGGTCCCCCCGGGCCCTGCCGTCATGAACAGGGAATCTATTACTTTTCGGCCCCGCCGGGTGGATCTTGCTCAGGCCGTGAGTGCAGCGGGGGCGGGGCGGCCCGGCCCGACGCTCACCGCCCGATCACCGCGTTGACGGCGCCGGCCAGCCGGGAGGCGCGTCCGTGCCGGCGCTCCGCCCGGTCGGCCCACGTCATCGCCTGCAGGCCGAGGCTGACACCGAGCCAGCGCATCGGCTCGAGTTCCCACGACCGGGAGCGGTGGCCGACCCACGGCAGCCCCACCAGTTCGGAGCGGCGCGAGGTGATCAGATCGGCCAGGGTGCGGCCGGCGAGATTGGTCGTCGAGACGCCGTCCCCGACATAGCCGCCGGCCCAGGCCAGCCCGGTGGCGCGGTCGAACCCGACCGACGCGTGCCAGTCGCGGGCGATGCCGAGCGGGCCGCCCCAGCGGTGCGTGATCGGGGTGGCCCGCAGAACGGGGAACAGCTCGTGGACGGTGTGTTCGAGGGCGGTGAACACCCTCGGCACCCGGTCGTACTCCGGGCGGATCCGCGAGGCGAAGTGATACGGGGCGCCCCGGCCGCCGAAGAGCAGGCGGTTGTCGGCCGTGCGCTGCCCGTAGACGATCAGATGCCGGTGATCGCTGAAGGTCTCCCGCTCGCGCAGGCCGATGTCATCCCAGACCCTCTCGGGGAGCGGTTCGGTGGCGACGATCAGCGAGTAGACCGGCGCGAGCAGCCGTCGGTGGCCTCGCAGCCCGGCGGTGTAGCCCTCGGTGGCGCGCACGACGGCCTGTGCCCGCACGGTCCCGCCGGCCGTGCGTACCTCGTGCGGCGCGATCGCCAGTGCCGGCGTGCGCTCGTAGATCCGCGCGCCGCGGGACTCGACGACCTCGGCCAGCCCGCGCACGAGCTTGGCCGGCTGGATCGCGGCGCAGTGGGGGGTGTACGTCGCGCCCAGGACGTTCGTGGCGTGGAGCCGTGCTCGGGCCGTCGCGGCGTCGAGCAGGGTGGTCTCCAGGCCGTACTCGGCGGCCTCGGCGGCCTCGGCGCGGGCACGGTCGAGCTGGGGGCCGCTGCGGGCCAGCACGATCGTGCCACCGGACGCGATGTCGGCGTCGATACCCTCGACCCTCGCCACCCGCACCACCTCCGCGACCGAGTCGCGCATCGACCGGTACTGCGCGACCGCGGCCTCGGGACCGGCCTCCCGGGCCAGCGCGGCGGGCCCGACCGGGAACAGCGCCGAGCACCAGCCGCCGTTGCGGCCGGAGGCGCCGAAGCCGGCGATCTCGGCCTCCAGCACCGCGATCCGCAGGGTGGGGTCGGCCTGCTTGAGGTAGTAGGCGCTCCACAGCCCGGTGAACCCGGCCCCGACGACGGCGACATCGACCTCGAGGTCGGCCGCCAGCGCGGGGCGGGGCGCCGGGGCGGCGGGCAGCTGTTCCATCCACAGCGAGATGCCGCGGTAGTCGGTGCTCACGCCGGCGATCCTCCGCTCCGCGGTCTGACGCAACACCACGACCGTACTGCTGAATCAGTCGAAACTCATGCCACCAGATGCGGAATCGCTTGTTGTGGCTCCCTCCGACGCTGGCTATCGTGATTCCACCATCGGCGAGCGGCGGGAGCGGTCACGTGGCGCGCAACGTAATGAACCTCATCGACGGCGAGCAGGTCGAGGCCGTCGACGGGCGACGCAGCGACCTGATCGATCCGAGTACCGGCGCGGTGTTCGGCAGCGCGCCGCTGTCGGGCGAGCGAGACGTCGACCGGGCCTACGCCGCGGCGGCCCGGGCGTTCGAGACCTGGCGCGACACCACCCCGGCCGAGCGGCAGCGGGCGCTGCTGAAGCTGGCCGACGCTATGGAGGATCGTGCCGAGGAGATCATCGCCGTCGAGTGCGAGAACACCGGCAAGCCGGTCGAGCTGACCCGCAGCGAGGAGCTCCCACCCGCGGTCGACCAGATCCGCTTCTTCGCCGGCGCCGCCCGGGTGCTGGAGGGCCGCAGTGCCGGCGAGTACATGGCCGGGCTGACCTCGTATGTCCGGCGGGAGCCGATCGGGGTCGTCGGGCAGGTCACGCCGTGGAACTACCCGATGATGATGGCCGTCTGGAAGTTCGCGCCCGCGCTGGCGGCGGGCAACTGTGTCGTCCTCAAGCCCAGCGACACCACGCCGGCCAGCACCGCCCTGATGGCCGAGATCGCCGCCGAGTACTTCCCGCCGGGCGTGTTCAACGTCGTCTGCGGTGACCGCGACACCGGCCGCGCGCTGGTCTCGCACCCGACGCCGTCGCTGGTGTCGATCACCGGCAGCACCCGGGCCGGCGCGGAGGTCGCCGCGGCCGCGGCCAAGGACCTCAAACGCACCCACCTCGAGCTCGGCGGCAAGGCGCCGGTGATCGTGTTCGACGACGCCGACCTCGCCCACGCCGCCGAGAACATCGCGATCGCCGGCTACTTCAACGCCGGGCAGGATTGCACCGCCGCCACCCGGGTGCTGGTGGCCCCGCAGGTGGCCGACGACTTCGCCGCGGCGTTGGCCGAGCAGGCCCGGGGAACCACCGTCGGCGGGCCGAGCGACGACGGCGTCGACTACGGGCCGCTGAACAACGCCGCCCAGCTCGAGCGGGTCGGCGGCATGCTCGAGCGGCTGCCCGACCACGCCACCGTGCTGACCGGCGGCGCCCGGCACGGCGAGCGCGGCTACTTCTGGCAGCCCACCGTCGTCAGCGACCTGCGGCAGGACGACGAGGCGATCCAGAACGAGATCTTCGGCCCGGTCATCACCGTGCAGCGCTTCAGCGACGAGGACGAGGCGGTGCGGTGGGCCAACGGCGTCGAGTACGGGCTCGCCTCCTCGGTCTGGACCAAGGACCACGGCCGGGCCATGCGCGTCAGCCGGCGCCTGGACTTCGGCTGCGTCTGGGTGAACACCCACATCCCGCTGGTGGCCGAGATGCCGCACGGCGGGTTCAAGCACTCCGGCTACGGCAAGGACCTGTCGATCTACGGGCTGGAGGACTACACCCGCCTCAAGCACGTCATGCACAACCTCGAGGTCTGACCCCCCGCCGCGAACCGGCTCGCCATCGCGCGCGGGCGCCGTCAGCTCGCGGTCTCGCGGCCGTCCAGCAGTGGCTGCCGCGGATCCCAGGTCGTGCCGGCCCGGGCGTCGCGGCGACGTCGCGCGATGCCGGTCAGGGCCTCCAGCACCACCCGGTTGGCGAGGAAGGACGTCACCTCCGCGTGGTCGTACGGCGGCGAGACCTCGACCAGGTCCACCCCGACGATCGGCAGCTCGTAGGCTGCGCGCCGCACCGCGTCGAGCAGCTCGCGGGCGGTGAGCCCGCCCGGCTCCGGCGTGCCGGTACCCGGAGCGTGGCCGGGGTCGCAGACGTCGATGTCGACGGACAGGAACACACCGTCGCAGTCGTCGGTCGCGATCGCGAACGCCTCGGTGAGGCAGTCCCCTAGCCCGCGGGCGCCGAGCTCGCTCATCTCGTACGAGCGCATGCCCTGACCGGCCATCCAGTCCAGCGTCTCCGGCGGCGGCCAGTAGCCGCGTAGCCCGAGCTGCAGGAACCGGTCGCCGCGCACCGCGCCGGACTCGATGAGCCGGCGCATCGGCTGGCCGTGGCCGATCAGCGAGCCGAACTCCACGTCACCGGTGTCGGCGTGGGCGTCGAAGTGGAGCATCGACACCCGGCCCGCCCCGAGGTGCTGGGCCAGGCCGGCGGCGTCCGGCCAGGCGATGGTGTGGTCGCCACCGAGCACCAGCGGGATCGTCCCGGTGGCGGCGACGGTGTGAACCGCGTGCTGCAGGTCGCGCACCGAACGCGCCGCGTCGCCGGAGTACATCTCGACGTCCCCGGCGTCGTAGACCCGCAGCTCCGTCAGCCCGTCGACCCGCATGGCCAGCGACGGTCGGGACCCGTCGTGCGGCAGGTAGCAGGTCTGCCGGATGTACTGCGGGCCGAAGCGGGTTCCCGAGCGGTGGGAGGTGCCGCCGTCGAAGGGGGCCCCGAGGATCACCACGTCGGCGTCGGCGTAGCTCTCCGCCTCGGCCCAGTCGCAGCGATCGACGCCGAGAAAGGTGATGTCCGGTCCGAACTGGGCTCCGTAGCGCGCCATCAGCTGCTCCCTCCTGCCTCGCTTGTTACGAGTCGAAGCCCATCCCGAGCCGATCGAGCAGGCCGAGCCAGGGGCCGCGGCGGCCGGCGTTGCGGTCGGCGCGGGCCAGCTCGTGGCGGGTCAACTGGACGCCCGCCCAGCGCAACGGCTCCGGCGGGAACGGCAGCGGGCGGGACCGGACGGCACGCAGCGACAGCGCCTCGCTGTCACGGCCGTCGAGTAGGTCGAGCATCACCCCGGCCCCGAACCGGCTTGCCCCGACGCCCAGCCCGGTGTAGCCGAGGCTGTAGGCCACCCGCCCGCCGAGCGCGGTGCGCTGGAAGGCGAAGAACCGCGTCGAGGTGTCGATCGCGCCGCCCCACCGGTGGGTGAAGCGCAGCCCCTCGAGCTGGGGGAACGTGGCGAAGAAGTGCCCGGCCAGCTTCTCGAAGGTCGCCGGCCGCTGGTCGAGCTCGTCCCGCAGCCCGTTGCCCCAGTGGTAGATCGCGTCGTAGCCGCCCCAGAGGATGCGGTCGTCCTCGCTGAGGCGGTAGTAGTGGAACTGGTTGCCGAGATCGCCGACGCCCTGCCGGTGCTGCCAGCCGATCGCCCGCTTCTGCCGCTCGCTCAGCGGTTCGGTCATCAGCACGTAGTCGTAGACCGGCACGACGTAGCGGCGCATGCGGCGCAGCAGTCCGGGGAAGGCGTTGGTGGCGAGCGCCGCCCGGGTCGCGCGCACCTGCGCCCGCGGGGTCCGCAGCCGCAGCCAGGCGCCGTCGCGCTCGAGCCCGCGCACCGGGGTGTTCTCGGCGATCCGCACGCCCCGCTGCAGGCAGGCGCGGCGCAGCCCCCAGGCCAGCTCCGCCGGGTCGAGCACCGCCACCCGGTCCCGGTGCCAGGCCCCGGCCAGATACGTGGGCGAGTCGAGTTCTGCCCGGACGGCCTCGCGGTCGAGAACGACCGCGTCGTGGCCGAAGCGCTGCGCCTGGGCCACGCTCTCGCACACCTCGGCCACCTGGTAGTCGGCGGTGGCGACCTCCAGTTCGCCGGTGCGCGCGAAGCCGCAGTCGATGCGGTGGTCGCGCACCGTCTGCTCGATCGCGTCGAGGTTCTGCTGGCCGAGTCGCTCGAGCGCCGCCATCTCCTCCGAGAAGCGGGACAGCCCGTTGTCCAGCCCGTGCGTGAGACTGGCGGCGCAGAACCCGCCGTTCCGGCCGCTGGCCGCCCAGCCGATGCTGCTGGCCTCGAGCAGCAGGACGTCCCGACCGGGATCACGCTCCTTCGCCGTCAGCGCCGCCCACAGCCCGGTGAAGCCGCCGCCGACGACGACCAGGTCGGCCCGGACGTCACCGGCCAGCGGAGCGGCGGGCTCGGGACGCCGCGGCGAGTCCAGCCAGAACGGCGTCGGCGCGGCGTCGGCCAGCGCCGCGCGGACCCGGGCGGACCCGCTCACACCGACCCCGCTCACGCGTCCTTCCGGTGGCCGAACGCGCCGGCGATCGCGAGCAGCACGCCCCCGGCGAAAATCAGCGTGCCCATGACGTTCACCTGCGGAGGGACCGTCCCGCCGTTGCGCTGCGCGGCGCCGTACACCCACAGCGGGAAGGTCTGGGTCGAGCCGCTGTTGAAGCTGGTGATGATGTAGTCGTCGATCGACAGTGCGAAGGTGAGCAGCGCCCCGGCCAGCACGCCGGGCCGGATCACCGGCAGGGTGACCCGGAAGAACGTCGCGAGCGGCCCGGCGCCGAGGTCACGGGAGGCCTCCTCCAGCGCCGGGTCCATTCCCACCATCCGCGCCCGGACCGTCACGACCACGAAGGCGATGCTGAACATGACGTGCGCGATGACGATCGTCCAGTACCCGCGCGGGACGCCCAGCGTCAGGAACAGGCTGAGCAGCGCCGCGCCGAGGACGACCTCCGGCGCCGCGATGTTCGCGAACATCATCAGGTTCACCGAGCCGCTGCCGCGGAAGTGGTACTTGCCCAGCGCCACCCCCATCATCGTGCCGAGGGCCGTCGCGACCACGGTGACGAGCAGCGCGATGCTCAGCGAGTTGATCAACGCCTGCGTCAGGTCGCTGTAGGCGAACAGCTGCTCGTACCACTTGAAGGTGAAGCCCTGCCAGGTGAGGCTCACGGCCTTGCCGTTGCCGTCGTTGAAGCCGTACACGATCATCACGACGATCGGCGCGATCAGCCACAGGATGACGAGCATGGTCCACGCGGGCAGCATCCAGCGGCCGCTCGGCCGGCGGCGACGGCGCCGGGGCGGGGGCGCGTCCGGCTCGGATCGAGGGTGGGTCACCTCGGTGGTCAGGGTCGTCATGACGCGGCCGCCATCTCGAGCGCGTCCTGCGTGCCGAGCACCCTGGCGTAGGCGAACACGCCGATCAGCAGCACCGCCATGAGGATGAACGAGAGCGAGGCGGCCGTCGGGTAGTCGAGGTTGGTGAAGTAGAGCGTCTGGATGACGTTGCCGATCATCGTCGTCTTCGCTCCACCGAGGATCTGGGCGTTGACGTAGTCCGACGCGACCGGCACGAAAGTCAGCAGCACCGCGGCGAACACGCCGGGGATCGACAGGGGAAAGACGACTTTGGTGAACGCGGTCGCCTTGTTCGCGTACAGGTCCGACGACGCCTCCAGCAACGCCGGGTCGACCCGTTCGAGCGCGACGTAGATCGGCAGCACCGTGAACGGGAGGAAGTTGTAGACCAATCCTCCGACGACCGCGGTGGAGGTCTGCAGCAGGTGCGTGTCCGCGCTCGCCAGATGCAGCGACCGCAGCAACCCCAGCACCATGCCGTGGTCGTCGAGCATGAACTCCCACGACTGGGTGCGGATCACGAACGAGACGAAGAACGGTAGGAGCAGCAGGAACAGCCAGGTCGTCTTGTACCTCCCGCCGCGGAAGGCGATCCAGTACGCGACCGGGTAGGCGATCACCAGGCAGATCGCGGTCGCGACGAGGCCGTACACCAGCGAGCGGATCAGTTGCGTGTGGTAGAGGTCCCACGCGTGCCGGTAGGTCCCGAGGTGCCACGACTGGGTGAATCCGCTGAGCACGTCGCCGGTCATGGTCGACACCGCGAGCATGGTGAGCGTCGGGACGACGAAGAAGATCACGAGCCACAGCCAGCCCGGAAGGATCATGGCGTAGGGGGCGAGCCTCGCCCGCATGGTGCGGGCGCTCATGACTGGTAGATCGGCTCGAACAGCTTGTTCCACAGCGGTTTCTCGGTGGCGCTGAGCACGCGGTAGGTGTGGAGCTTGCTGTAGTCGGACTTGCTGGGAAAGACCAGCGGGCTGTGGGCGAGACTCTCGTAGTACTGCCGGTCGGACTTGCTGGTCGCCTGGGCCGCGTCGGCCAGAAAGACCTGCTGCACCGCCGACACCGGCGTGATGTAGTTGATGTAGTCGGCGAGCATCGCCGCGACCCGGGGTTGGTAGACCCAATCCATGTAGATCATGGCGTCCCGCGGATGCTGGGCGTGCGCCGGGATGCACATGTTGTCGGTCCAGAACGGTGCGCCCTCCTTGGGCACGATGAACTTGATGCCCTCGGCCCCGATCACGTCGCCGGACCAGGCCATCGTCGCCCAGAGGTCACCGCGCTTCAGCGGGCCCACGTAGTCCTGCTGGTAGTACTTGCGCACCAGCGGCCGCTGCTTGGTGAGCCAGTCGGCGGCCTTCCGCCAGTCGGCCGGCGTGGACGTCTCGGGATTGACGCCGACCGCGCACAGGGCGGAGTTCGGCAGGTCCTCGGTGTCGCCGAACATGCCGATGTGGCCCGAGAACTTCGGATCCGTCAGGTCGTTCCAGCTCGTCAGTTCGCGCCCGCACTGCTCAGGCCGGTAGGCGATGCCCGTGATGCCGGACTGCCAGGCCATCGTGAAGATGTTGCCGCGGTCGTAACTGGGGTCCTTCACCAGGTCGCTCGCGTTGGCGTAGAAGTTCGTCATCGCGTCCTGGTCGAGCGGGATCAGGTAGTTCTGCTGCTTGAGCAGGTCGAGGTAGATCCCGTTGGTGATGACCATCAGGTCGAAGCCGGTGCCCTGCCCTGAGGCCAGCGTCGGCTGGATCTTGCCGTAGTAGGTGTCGTCCTCCTGGATCACCTCCGCGTAGCTGACCTTGATGCCGGTCTCTTTGGTGAACAGGTCGAGCGACGGGTGGACGGCGGGGGTCTTGCCGACATCGATGTAGAGCGGCCAGTTCGCGAAGTCGAGCGTGCCCTGCTTCTTCTGCCGGGACCAGAACTCCACCGCCGCGGCCTCGGCGCCGGCGTAGGTGCCGCCGCCGGCCTGGGTTCCCGGTATGCCGCACCCGGCCAGGGCCAGGCCGAGGGCGGACAGGCCGCCGAATCGCAGGACCGAGCGGCGGCTGACCCGCGGGGTGGTGAGCCCGCGCAGCAGATCCGGCGACGGGACCGGGCGCGGGTCGTCGTCCCCGCTCACGGCCGGTCCTCCGTCCCGACTGCGCTGGGCGCCAGGGGCAGCGTGTGTTCCGGGCGCCAGGACAGCCAGACGTCCTGGTTGCGCGTGACGAGATCGGAGGAGTCGGCAGCGTTCTGCGCGAACACCAGCATCTCGCTGCCGCCGGCGGTGGCGACCGAGTACTGCGTGGAGGTGCCCAGGTAGACGACCTCGGCGACTCGTCCCCGGACACCGCACCGTCCTGCATCGGGGGCGGTGGCACCGAGCGCGATCTTCTCCGGCCGGACGGTGACCTCGAGCGGCTCGCCGACCCGGGCCCCGGCCGCCGCGGCGTCGGGCACGATGACGGTCTCGTCGATGCCGGTGTCCAGCCGGGCGGTGCCCCCCTCGAGCGAGCGGACGGTGCCGCTCATGAGGTTGGAGGTGCCGATGAATCCGGCCACGAATCGGGTGCGCGGCCGCTCGTAGACCTCCCGGGGGGAGCCGAGCTGCTCCACGCGACCGGCGTTCATGACCACGAGGCGGTCGGACAGCGTCAGCGCCTCGTTCTGGTCGTGGGTCACGAAGATGAACGTGATCCCGACCTCTCGCTGGATCCGTTTGAGCTCGATCTGCATCGCCTGCCGCAGCTTCAGGTCGAGGGCCGCCAGCGGCTCGTCGAGCAGCAGGGCGCGCGGCCGGTTGACCAGCGCCCGCGCCAGCGCGACGCGCTGCTGCTGGCCGCCGGACAGCTCCCGCGGCCGGCGGCTGGACTTGCCCTCGAGCTGCATCATCTCGAGCATCTCGTGCACCCGCCGCACGGTCTCGGCCTTGTCGACACCCTTGCGGCGCAGGCCGAACGCGACGTTCTCGAACACCGACATGTGGGGGAACAGGGCGTAGGACTGGAAGACCATGTTGACGTTGCGATGGTTCGGGGGAACGCCCACCACGTCGTGGCCGTAGAGCAGGATCTGCCCCTCGGTGGGCTCCTCGAAGCCGGCGATCATCCGCAGCGTCGTGGTCTTGCCGCAGCCCGAGGGCCCGAGCAGCGAGAAGAACTCCCCCTCGCCGATCACGAGGTCGACCCGCTCGACCGCGGCCACCACGCCCTGCCGGGAGTGGAAGCGCTTGGCGATGCCGACCAGTTCGATCGCCTCGGCGGAGGCCGACGCGCGCACGTCCGCCGGCTGCTCGCCCGCGAGGCTCGAGGCTTCCGCTGCCGCCGTGGAGGCGTTCTCGCGCTTCTTCGTCACGTCCATCGGGCCTCCGTCGGGCCGGGTCGATGAGGTGCATCCTGACACGCGATTCGACCCAGAACAAGTGATTCAGTCGCTAAGGCCCGACAAATCGACTGATTCGCTTGCCTTATGTGTGTCAGGCAAGTAAAAACAAGGTCATGCGTCGTGCGAGCCAGGGAGAGCGTCTGGACGACATCTCCCGCTCGATCATCGAGCAGCTCCAGGTCGACGGTCGGCGTTCCTACGCGGCGATCGCGCAGGCCGTGGGGCTGTCGGAGGCGGCCGTGCGCCAGCGCGTGCAGCGGCTCATCGACAGCGGCGTCATGCAGATCGTGGCCGTGACCGATCCCATGCAGATCGGCTTCGCCCGGCAGGCGATGATCGGCATCTCGGCCAGCGGCGACCTGGAGGCGGTGTCCGAGGACCTCGCCAAGATCGACGAGGTCGACTACATCGTGCTGACCGCGGGCGCGTTCGACCTGTTCGCGGAGGTCGTCGTCGAGGACGACGCCCACCTGCTGGCGCTGATCAACCGCATCCGGGCCGTCTCGGGCATCACCCGGACCGAGACGTTCCTCTACTTGGACCTGGTCAAGCAGACCTACAACTGGGGCGCGCGCTGAGCGTTCCGGGCTCGGCCCCGACGCCACCCGACAGCCCACCACACCACTCCTGGAGCCGGACGTGACCACCACCCAGACCGACACGAGCGAGCAGACCGCTCACGAGTTCGACGGCGACCGCCTGTCGGCCGCCGCCCGCGAGCACCTCTGGATGCACTTCACCCGCATGTCGTCCTACGCGGACTCGCCGGTGCCGACGATCGTGCGCGGCGAGGGCGCCCGGATCTTCGACGTCAACGGCAAGGCCTACCTCGACGGGCTCGCCGGGCTGTTCGTGGTGCAGGTCGGCCACGGCCGCCAGGAGCTCGCCGAGGCCGCCTACAAGCAGGCCGGAGAGCTGGCCTTCTTCCCGCTGTGGTCCTACGGGCATCCGCCGGCGATCGAGCTCGCGGATCGGCTGGCCGACCTCGCCCCCGGCGACCTGAACAAGGTCTTCTTCACCACCGGAGGCGGGGAGGCGGTCGAGACCGCCTGGAAGCTGGCCAAGAACTACTTCAAGCTCACCGGCAAGCCGATGAAGCACAAGGTGATCAGCCGGGCGGTCGCGTACCACGGCACCCCGCAGGGCGCGCTGTCGATCACCGGCATCCCGGACGCCAAGATGTACTTCGAGCCGCTGGTCCCGGGCGCGCACAAGGTTCCGAACACGAACTTCTACCGCGCCCCGGAGCACGGCGACGACCTGGAGGCGTTCGGCCGCTGGGCCGCCGACCAGATCGACCTCGCGATCGAGATGGAGGGGCCGGAGACCGTCGCCGCCGTCTTCCTGGAGCCGGTGCAGAACTCCGGCGGCTGCTTCCCGCCGCCGCCCGGCTACTTCCAGCGGGTGCGCGAGATCTGCGACAAGCACGACGTGCTGCTCGTCTCGGACGAGGTCATCTGCGCCTTCGGCCGGCTCGGGGCCACCTTCGCCTGTGACAAGTTCGACTACGTCCCCGACATGATCACGTGCGCCAAGGGCCTCACCAGCGGGTACTCGCCGATCGGGGCCTGCCTCGTCAGTGACCGCATCGCTGCGGCCTTCTGGACCGGCGACCGGTCGTTCGCCCACGGCTACACCTTCGGCGGCCACCCGGTCTCGGCCGCGGTCGCGATGAAGAATCTCGACATCTTCGAGCGCGAGGGACTCAACCAGCACGTGTTGCAGAACGAGGCCGCCTTCCGCGCCACGCTGGAGAAGCTCTACGACCTGCCGATCGTCGGCGACGTCCGCGGCGACGGCTACTTCTACGGCATCGAGCTGGTCAAGGACAAGGCCACCAAGGAGACCCTCGACGACGAGGAGTCGGAGCGGCTGCTGCGCGGCTTCCTGTCCAAGGCGCTGTTCGAGGCCGGCCTGTACTGCCGCGCCGACGACCGCGGCGACCCGGTCGTGCAGCTGGCGCCGCCGCTGATCATCGGCCAGCCCGAGTTCGACGAGATCGAGCAGACCCTCCGCTCCGTCCTGACCGAGGCCTGGGCCCGCCTCTGACCGCGCACCCCTCCCCCGATTGGTGACTGGCGCGCTCCCCCGATTGGTGAGTGGCGCGTTGTGCCTTGAGTGGTGCGTTATAGCGCACCACTCAAGGGCAACTGCGACACTCACCGTGGACGCGGACCTGCGAAGGTGAGGAACGTCAATGGCCGCGGTGGCAGTGATCGGCGTCGGCCGAATCGGCACGGCGCTCGTCCCGCGGCTCCTGGGCGCCGGTCACGACGTCACCGCGTATGACGTGCGACCCGAGCGCCGCGATGCCGTCGAGCAGCTCGGGGCGCGCTGGGCACCGGATCTCGCGGCGGCCGTGAGCTCCGCCGAGGTCGTGTTCACCGCGCTGACGGGGTCGGCCGAGCTGGAGCAGCTGGCCGTCAGCTCCGACGACCTGCTCCCCCGGCTGCGTCCGGCGGCGGTGTGGGTCGACCTCACCAGCAGCTCCCACGAGGTGAGCCTGCGCTCCGCGCAACGCGCGGCCGAGCACGGCGTCTGGTACCTCGGAGCACCGCTGGGTGGCGGCGTCGACGCCGTCAGCGCCGGCAGCGCCGTCCTCTACGTCGGCGGGGACGCCGCCGTGCTGCACACGGCGGACCCGATCCTGCGCGCGTTCGCCGGCACCGTGCACCACACCGGCGGCCCCGGCTCGGGCCACCTGGCCAAGCTTCTGATCAATCTGCTGTGGTTCGGCCAGGTCGGCCTGGTCACCGAGGCCCTGCTGCTCGCGCAGCGCCTCGGCCTCGCCCCCGGCCGGCTGGAGACGTTGCTGCACGGCAGCGCAGCCGACAGTGCGTTCGTCTCCCGTCATCTTCCGCGCCTGCTAGCCGGGGACTACCTGGCCGACTTCGGCCTCGACCGCTGCGTCGAGGAGCTCGACGGCGTCGAACACGCCGCCGCGCGCGTCGACCTGCCCCACGACCTCACCACCGCCGTCGCCGACCTCTACCGCGCCGCCCTGGAACGGTTCGGCGCGGTCGACGGCGAACTGCTCGCCGCGGCCTGGCTCGAGGAGCGGGCGGGCACCCGGCTCGCCGACGGCTGACACGGGCCTCGGGCGCCACCCCTCAGCCCGGTGAGTGGCGCGGTGCGGCGTGAGTGGCGCGCTGTACCGCGCCACTCAACCCCAACGCACCACTCACCGTGGGTGGGAGGGCGGCGCAGTGGGGATAGGAAGAGGGACAACCCGTAAGGTATCTTGACGTCAAGAGACTTGCTCGCGGCCCGGAGGACGACTGATGAAGATCATCTACACCCACACCGACGAGGCGCCCGCGCTTGCGACCCAGTCGCTGCTGCCGATCGTCGAGGCCTTCACCGCCCCGGCCGGCGTCGAGCTCGAACTGCGCGACATCTCGCTCGCCGGGCGGATCCTGGCGCAGTTCCCCGAGCGGCTGACCGACGACCGCCGGGTGGCCGACGCGCTGGGCGAGCTCGGCGAGCTCGCCACCACCCCGGACGCCAACATCATCAAGTTGCCGAACATCAGCGCCTCCGTGCCGCAGCTCAAGGCCGCCATCGCCGAGCTGCAGGAGCAGGGCTACGACCTGCCCGCCTACCCCGAGGAGCCGTCGACCGACGACGAGCGCGAGGTCCGCGCCCGCTACGACAAGGCCAAGGGTTCGGCCGTCAACCCCGTGCTGCGCGAGGGCAACTCCGACCGCCGTGCCCCCGCCTCGGTGAAGGCGTACGCCAAGAAGCACCCGCACTCGATGGGGGCGTGGTCATCCGATTCGAAGTCGCACGTCTCGACGATGAGCGACGGGGACTTCCGCCACTCCGAGCAGTCGGTGACGGTGCCGGAGGAGACCGTCGTCCGTATCGAGCACGTCGCCCAGAACGGGGACGTCACCGTGCTGAAGGAGCGCACGCCGCTGCTGGCCGGCGAGGTCATCGACGGCGCCGTGATGCACCGCCGCGCGCTCGAGGCGTTCCTGGCCGAGCAGGTCGCCGACGCCAAGGCCAAGGGCGTGCTGTTCTCCGTCCACCTGAAGGCCACGATGATGAAGGTGTCGGACCCGATCATCTTCGGCCACGCCGTCCGGGCCGTGGTCGGCGACGTCTACGACGGTTACGACGACGTCAGCCCCAACGACGGGCTCGGCAGCCTGCTCTCGGCGCACCCGGAGGCCAAGGAGGCCGTCGACGCCGCGATCGCCGCCGGTCCGCCCTTGGCGATGGTCGACTCCGACCGCGGCATCACCAACTTCCACGTCCCGTCCGACGTCATCATCGACGCCTCGATGCCCGCCGCGATCCGCACCTCCGGCCGGATGTGGGACGCCGAGGGGGGCCAGCAGGACGCGAAGTTCGTGATCCCGGACTCCTCCTACGCCGACCTGTACGCCGAGACCGTCGAGCACTGCCGCACCCACGGCGCGTTCGACCCGGCGACGATGGGCACCACCCCCAACGTCGGGCTGATGGCGCAGAAGGCCGAGGAGTACGGCTCGCACGACAAGACCTTCGAGGTCCCGGCCGCGGGCACCGTCCGCGTGGTCGACGCCACCGGGACGACGCTGCTCGAGCACGAGGTCGGGCCCGGCGACATCTGGCGGATGTGCCAGACCAAGGACGCCCCGATCCGCAACTGGGTCGAGCTGGCGGTGACCCGCGCCCGCGCCACCGGCGCGCCCGCGGTGTTCTGGCTGGACGAGACGCGCGCCCACGACGCCGAGCTGCTGAAGAAGGTGCGCCCGGCGCTGGCGGCGCTCGACACCGACGGCCTGCAGATCGAGATCATGGACGTCGCCGCCGCCACCCGCTACACCCTCGAACGGGCCCGCAACGGTCAGGACACCATCTCGGTCACCGGCAACGTGCTGCGCGACTACCTGACCGACCTGTTCCCGATCCTGGAGCTCGGCACCAGCGCCAAGATGCTGTCCATCGTGCCGCTGATGAACGGTGGCGGGCTGTTCGAGACCGGCGCCGGCGGCTCGGCGCCCAAGCACGTCCAGCAGTTCGTCAAGGAGAACCACCTGCGCTGGGACTCGCTCGGCGAGTTCCTCGCCCTGGTGCCGTCGCTGGAGCTGCTGGCGGAGAAGGCCGGCAACGCGCGCGCGACCATCCTCGCCGACACCCTCGACCGCGCCACCGCGACGTTCCTCAACGAGAACAGGTCGCCCTCGCGCAAGGCCGGCGAGCTGGACAACCGCGGAAGCCACTTCTACCTGGCGCTGTACTGGGCCCGGGAACTCGCCGACCAGCAGGACGACGCCGAGCTCGCGTCGCGCTTCACCGACATCGCCAAGCGGCTCGCCGACGAGGAGGAGACGATCGTCGGCGAACTCAACGGCGTGCAGGGCTCGCCGGTCGACCTCGGCGGCTACTACCAGCCGGATCCCGCCCGGGCCGGCGCGGCGATGCGGCCGAGCGCGACACTCAACGACGTCCTGGCCTCACTGGCCGGCCCCGCGGATGCCGCCGTGGTCCAGCCGCACTGATCGACCCGCGCGGGCCCGTCCCGCGGTTCACCCGGCGGTGCACCGGGGCGGCATGGCTTAATCGCAGGATGCACCGGTGGCGCCGACGGCTCGCGCGGCTCATTCCGATCGCCGCTGCGGTGACGGCTGCCCTCGTCGCGGCGGCCGTCCCCGCCGCCGCGGAGACCCCGTGGGGTCACCACGGGGCCGCGTTCGACGGGGTGCTCTGCTCGCTGGGGTCCACCGAGGTGCCGCTCGGCTCCTGGACCGTGAACGGCTACCTCACCGCGTACTCGCTTCGTGACGTGCGGGGCACCGCCGGGCACGAGGGCAAGGCACCCACCTTCGGCACGACCCGGCCGGTCGCCGGCGGCGAGGCGGGCTTCTCCGGCGCCGACGTCGCGACCGCGGCCTACCTGATCGCGCACCACACCGACAGCAAGCCGGAGCGGGCCGAGGTCAGCGGGCTCGTCGCCCAGCTCGCCGGCAGTGGCGAGCTGCAGGCCTCCTGCCTCGGTCAGGGCGGCACCAGCTCGAGCCAGGCGTCCCAGCTCTACAGCGACGCCCAACGGTTCGCCGGCCCCTACACCGTGCAGGTGCACGTCGGGAAGGTAGGGATCCCCGGTTCGACCACGGCGGTCACCGCGACCGTCTACTCCGCCGCCGGCAACCCGACCCCCGGGCTCACGGTCGACTTCGAGGCCGACGGACGGGGCAGCTCGGCCACCACCGGTCGCCGCGGCGTCGCCCACCTCCGGATGACCGTCCCCAGCACCCCGAGCACCACCGTCAAGGCCACGGTCGACGCACCGGTCGGGCTCACCTACATCGCCACCAGCCCTCCCTCGGTGGCCCTCGGTGATACGACCGCGGCATCCGGCACCGCCACGGTGCTCCCGGTGCTGCACCCCCACCCGACGATCTCGGTCGGCCACGGCAGGCTGCTGCTGAACAACGGGACCCTCGCCCCGACCGCGACGGTGGCGAAGACCGCCGGCTACTCCGGCACCGGCGAGATCACGGTGACCGGCCCGGTCACCCCCGACGGCGACGGCTCCTGCTCCTCGCTGCCCGCCGGCAGGCTCGCCGGCGCCGACCCGGTCTGGCAGGCGCCGTTCAGCTTCACCGGCGACAGCCGGATTCGTCCGGGCGAGACGCCGCAGCTGCAGCCGGGTTGTTACGGGGTCGGCGCCACGATCGAGACCACGAACAGCACGCCGCCCGCGAAGGCGGCCAGCTCCGTCTCCGCCGACAGCGCCGTCTTGGTCTCGCCGATGACGCTGCAGCAGCAGGCCACCGACCCGATCGCGATGCCCGGGGCGCTCGCCATGAAGGTCACCGCCCGCGACGCGGGACGTGCCTCGGCCCGGACCTCCGTCCTCGCCCGCGGCCCGGTCTCGGGCCAGGCCGGGCACTGCGACACCGCGCTGGACTACAGCCACGCGCCGGTCGCGGCGCGCTCCGACCCGACCCCGCTCGCCACGGACGGCGACACCATCGCCGCCACCGTCACGACGCCGACCGTCGGGGCGCTGGGCTGCTACGCGCTGCAGGCCCGCACCCACATCCGTCTGGACGGCAGGTCCGTCACGGTCACCAGCCCGCTGAACGCGCCCGACACTGCGACGTCGGTGCTGCAGCCGCGGGTGACCGTCGACAACCACCAGGCCACCGGCAAGCAGGGCGCGCCGATGACCGGTTCGGTGCAGGTCTCCGGCGTCTTCGACTACGCGGGCACCGTGACGGTCGGGCTGCTTCCGGCCGAGACCGTGCCGATCAGCGGCTGCGCCGACGCCGACTTCCCGCCCGCGGCGACGTCGGCCCGGACCACCCGGCTGCACACCTCGGGCGACGGCAGCTATGCCTTCCGCACACCCGTCGCCACCCACAACGACTGCTACGCGGTCGCGGTCGCGTTCGCCCTCGACGCCAACAGCGCGATACGGGCCAGCGGCCCCGGCCCCTCGCAGAACACCGCGTTCCTCGCCGGCGTCGTCGAGCGGCCGCGGAACTCGACCGTCCACCCCGCGGCACCCGGCCTACCGATCCGGGCGCTCGTCGCCCTGGCGCTCGCAGCGCTGCTGGTGCTCGTGGCAGCGCTGGTCGTACTGGTCCGCGTGATCCGCGGAAAGAGCGATCACCGCGGAGGGGACGGCGCGGGCTGGCTCGTCCCCCCGCCGCCGGTGGCTGCGGCCTAACCCCACCTCGGGTGAGTGGTGCCCGCCGGCGCGCCGGTCAGACCAGCCCCTCGCCCTCCCCCACGGCCACGAGCAGGGTGTCGTCGTCGCCGAAGGTCTTGCGGATGACGGCGGTCCGCTTCAGGTAGTGCCCGACCGGATACTCCATGGTCATGCCGATGCCGCCGTGCAGCTGGATCGCCTCCTGGCCGACGTGCCGCGAGGACATGTCCACCTGCACCTTGGCGGCAGCGACCATGCGGTGCCGTTCGGCGGGGTCGTGGACGGCCAGCGCGCGCTGCGCGAGCATCGACATGCTGCGGGCCTGCTCCAGCGAGACGAACATGTCGGCGGCACGGAACTGCAGGGCCTGGAAGACCGCGATCGGACGCCCGAACTGCTCTCGGGTCTTGAGGTAGTCGACCGTCAGCCACAGCATCCGCTCCATCGCGCCGACCGCCTCGGCGCAGAGCATGGCGGTGGCGGCGTCGATCACGCTCTCGAGCGCGGCGAGCGCCTCCCCCGGTTCGCCGACGGCCTGGGCGGGCACGCCGTCGAGCACGAGGTCGGTTCCGCCGAGCCCGTCCTGCATGCGGTAGTCGTGGCGCCGCACGCCGCCGGCGGTGGCGTCGACGAGGAAGATGCCGAGTTCGCCGTCGGGAGTGGCGGCGGTGACCAGCAGGTGGTCGGCGACGTCCCCGCCGAGCACCGAGATCTTCTCGCCGCTGAGGCTCCAGCCGTCGCCGTCCCGGGTGGCCGAGGTCGTGACGTCGGTCAGCGACCAGCGCGAGCCGCGCTCGGTGGCGGCCAGCGCCAGTAGGGTCTCGCCGGCGGCCACGCCGGGCAGCAGCGTCTGCTTCTGCTCCGGTGTGCCGGCCTCGCCCACCAGCGCGGCGCCGAGCACCACGGTGGCGACGAACGGCTCGAGCACCAGCGCCCGGCCGAACTGCTCCATGACGACGGCCAGCTCGCCCGAGCCCATTCCGGCGCCGCCGTACTGCTCCTCGACGGTGAGCCCGAGCAGGCCGAGCTCGGCGTACTGCTGCCAGAGTTCCCGGCTCCAGTCCTCGCCGTCACCCTCGAGCAGCTGCAGCCGTGCCGAGGCGTCGTAACGCTTGTCCAGCAGGCTCTTCACCGCGTCGGCGAGCATCCGCTGTTCGTCGGTCAGATCCAGTTCCATCGACTCTCTCCTCGTCCCGCCGCGCTGTTTAGAACTTCAGGATCTGCTTGGCGATGATGGTGCGCTGCACCTCGTTCGACCCGCTGTAGATCGAGGCCTTGCGCCAGTTGAAGTAGGTGGGGAAGGCGTCGATCGCGCCGTCCGGGGGCGGGGGGAAGCCGTCGGGCACGGCGGGGTCCTCGCGGTAGGCAAGGCCCGCGGGCCCGAGGACGTCCACCAGCAGTTCGGTGGCCTGCTGCTGCAGTTCGGAGCCCTTGAGCTTGAGCACCGACGAGACCGGGTCCGGCTTGCCCGGGCCGCGACGCTTCTCGGTGTCGAGCACCCGCAGCACGGACATCTCGATGGCGGTGAGCTCGACCTCGAGCCTGGTCAGCCGGGCCCGGAACAGCGGGTCCTCCAGGAGCGGGCGGCCACCGGCCGTCGTCTCGGCGGCGAGCCGCTTGATGCGCTTGATCCGCGACTTGGTCTGGCCGACGGCGACGACGCCGGTGCGCTCGTTGCCGAGCAGGAACTTGGCCTGGTCCCAGCCGGAGTTCTCCTCGCCGACGCGGTTCTCGACCGGGACGCGGACGTTGTCGAAGAAGACCTCGTTGACCTCGTAGCCGCCGTCGATGAGGTGGATGGGGCGCACGGTGACGCCCGGGGTCTGCATGTCGATGAGCAGCATCGAGATGCCCTGCTGCTTCTTGACCTCGGGGTCGGTACGGACGAGGCAGAAGATCCAGTCGGCGTACTGGCCCAGCGTGGTCCACGTCTTCTGGCCGTTGACGACGTACTCGTCACCCTCGCGGACGGCGGTGGTCTTCAGCGACGCCAGGTCGGAGCCGGCGTTGGGCTCGGAGAAGCCCTGAGCCCACCAGATGTCGAGGTTCGCCGTCTTCGGCAGGAAGCGTTCCTTCATCTCCTGCGAGCCGAAGGTGGCGATGACCGGGCCGATCATCTGCACGTTGAAGGCCAGCGGCGGCGGGACGTGGGCGAGCAGCATCTCCTCCGACCACAGGTGCCGCTGGATCGGCGTCCAGTCCTGGCCGCCCCACTCCGTCGGCCAGTGCGGGACGGCGAGGCCGTGGGAGTTCAGGGTCCGCTGCGAGGTGAGGATGTCGTCCTTGGTGGCGTGCTCGCCACGGGCGAGCCGGTCGCGGATCTCCGCGGGGATCTCGCTGGTGAAGAACGTCCGCATCTGTTCGGCGAACGCCCGTTCCTCCTTGCTCAGGACGATGTCCATGTCGTCTCCCACTCTCGGTGGTCGGGCCGTTACCGGTCGGTCGGGTCTTCCTCCCAGCATGCCCGACTCGAGATCGGAACGTGCGACGAGATCACCGGCCGCGACGGGATCGCCGACGCCGGATCCGTACACGATCCTGATCTGGGCAAGCCCGGAGCGTGACCGCGGCGGCACTAGAGTGCGCTCGTGGCCGCGCAGGAGCACCCCGACCGGCCCCCGACGGGCCGGCAGCGTGGCCTGGTCCTGGTCGTCGAGGACGAGCCGGCGATCGCCGACGTCATCCGGATGAACCTGCAGCGCGCCGGCTACACGGTCGAGATCGAGTCCGATGGCGAGCGGGCGCTGCAGGCGGTGCGGCGGCAGCGCCCCGCCACGGTGATCCTGGACATCGGGCTGCCGGGTCTCGACGGCGTCGAGGTGTGCCGGCGGCTGCGGGCCGAGGACGACTGGACCCCGGTGCTGTTCGTCACCGCCCGCGACGACGAGGTCGACCGGGTCGTCGGGCTCGAGCTGGGTGCGGACGACTACGTGACCAAACCGTTCTCGCCGCGGGAGCTGGTCGCCCGGGTCGGCGGTGTGCTCCGCCGGGCGCAGGGACCCCCGGGCCGCGACGCGCGCACGGTCGGGCAGATCACCCTCGACGACCGGGAGCGGCGGGTGTACCGCGCCGGGGTGGAGGTGCCGCTGACGGTGACGGAGTTCGACCTGCTCCGGCACCTCATGGGCCGTCCCGGCCAGGTCTTCACCCGCGAGCAGCTGCTCAGCGAGGTGTGGGGCTACTCGGCGGTGGCGGGGACGCGGACGGTCGACGTCCACATCGCGCAGCTGCGGGCGAAACTCGGCGACGCCAGCCCGATCCGGACCGTCCGCGGCGTCGGCTACGCCGCCGACCCGCCCGCGGCGTGACGCGCCACCCCGCCGCCCGCGGCAGCCTCGCCGCGCGGATCGCGCTGCTGGGGGTGGGGATCGTCCTGCTCACAGCGGTGGCGACGGGCCTGCTCGCCGCCGGGGTCATCCGGAGCGCGGGCGCGAACGGCGGCCAGCGCACGCTGTCCGAGCTCGCCGACCTCGGCGTCGCGATCGGCCCGGACCGGGCGCTGCTGCGGGTGGAGTTCCGCCCGGCGCTGCGGCGGGCCGGGGTCCGGCTCGGCCTCGTGGCCCGCCGCGGGCCGGTGATCACGCGCTCGCCGCTGGTCCGGGACGCGGCACGGCCGCAGGACCTGGCGGCGCTGCGGCAGGGCGGGGACGTGTCCCGCACGACGACGGTCGGCACCCGCACGGTGTACCTCGAGGGGCGGCCGCTCGGCGACGGGCGCGGGCTGCTGCTCGTCCAGGCCCGGGCGGACGCGACGGCCGCCGATGCCGGGACGCTTCGCCGGGTCCTGCTCGGGCTGGCGATCTCGGCGGCGGCCGCCGCGGCGATCGGGCTCGTCGTGGCCTACCGGCTCGCGCGGCCGCTGCGGCGCACCGCCGCGGCCGCCCGCGAGCTGGCCGCCGGCCGGAGGGACATCACCCTGCCGGCGGAGGGCCCGTCGGAGGTCGTCGCGGTCAGCGAGGCCGTGACGACGCTCGCGGCGGCGCTGCGGACCTCCGAGGGGCGGCAGCGGGAATTCCTGCTGTCGGTCTCGCACGACCTGCGCACGCCGCTGACCGCGCTGTCCGGCTATGCCGAGTCGTTGGCCGGTGGGGTGGTGCCGCCGGAGCGGACCGCCGAGGTCGGGGCGGTGATGCAGCGGGAGGCGCACCGGCTGGACCGGCTCGTCGGCGACCTGCTCGACCTGGCCCGGCTCGGCGCCGCCGACCTGCGCATCGAGCTGACGAGCGCCGACCTGGTCGGGCTCGCCCGCAGCACCGCGCCGGTGTGGGCCGACCGCACCGGGGCCGCGGGCGTCGGGTTCGTCCTGGAGGTTCCGGACGGGCCGGTGCCGGTGCGGACCGACCCCGCGCGGCTGCGGCAGGCCCTGGACGGGCTGTTCGACAACGCGCTCCGGGTGACGCCCGCCGGCGCCCCGGTCGTTCTCGCCGTCCGCGGCGAGCCCGGTGCGGCGGTGGTCGAGGTGCGTGACGGCGGCCCCGGGCTGACGGACGACGACCTGCAGGTGGCCTTCGAGCAGGGGGCGCTGCACCGCCGGTACCGCGGTGTCCGCGAGGTCGGCACCGGGCTCGGCCTGGCGATCGTCCACGGCCTGGTGACGCGGCTCGGCGGCCGGATCGAGGCCGGGCACGCCCGCGAGGGCGGCGCCCGGTTCACGATCCGGCTGCCGGCGGGGTGAAGCCGCCTACTTCGCCGGCAGCTCGACGACCCTGCGGGCGGTGAGGCTGCTGCTGCCGGTGCCGCCGGCCGCGACCCGGTCCCCGGTGGCGACGCTGCCGATGTCGCTCGACGACGGGCGCTGCCCCTCGGTGGTGGCGTCGAGAACCTTCGTCGTCGACGTGATCTTGTAGGTCGCGCTGGTGCCGTCCGCGGCCTGCACCGTCAGCGACGAGCCCGACACCGCGGTCACCGTGCCGACCCAGATCGTGCGGGTGACGCTGCCGCCGTCCTTGGTCCGCAGCGTGACCTTCGCGTGCTCGACGCGGGCCAGGCGGGCCAGGCGGGCCGGCCGGTGGCCGCGATGCAGCCGGGCGAGCGGGCCCGGCCGCCCCGGTGTCCCGGCGACGGTCGTCCCAGAGGCACCGGAGGCACCGGACACCCCGGAAACCAGGTGAGACGCGAGGTGAGGGGTGCCGTCGACCGGGCCGGCGGCGATCGCGGTTCCGGCGAGGGCCGTGGCGGCGAGCGCGACGGCGGCTCCGGCGGCGCCGGCGGCGCCGGCGGCGAGGACGAGGGTGCGCATGGAAGCTCCTTTGCTGGACGGTCGTCGGGCGGCGGGGTCGGCCACCGCGGGACCTCGGGTTCAGCCACCAGGCTGCCGCGGCGATGTTCGCGGCGACGGCACCGGAATGTTCGGATCAGGTCAGCGTTGGCGGGCCCGCGTCGCCGGCCGTGCCGGTCAGTGGGAGGCTCCGCTCAGCTGCAGCCCGATGATGCCGAGGATGACCAGCAGGGCAGAGCAGATCTTCAGGGTCGTGGTCGCCTCGCCGAGAAACAGCATGCCGATGATCACGGTGCCGGTGGCGCCGATGCCGGTCCAGACCGCGTAGGCCGGCCCGACCGGTAGCCAGCGCAGCGACAGCGTGAGCATGCCGAAACTGGCCAGCGCGAACATCGCGAACAGGATCGTGGGGACCACGCGGGAGAAGCCGTCGCTGAGCTTGAGGCACACGGCGAACCCGGTCTCCAGGATCCCGGCGACGATGACGAACAACCAGGCCATGTCAACAGCCTTCCAGAGCACGGGCACGGCGAGTTCATCATGTCCGGCCTGGCGCTGCCGCGAACATGGCGCGCCGCGTCCGTCCGACCTCGGCGATAGTGTCACCAGGCCCCGTACGCTGCGCCGACGAGAGTCCGGAGACATGAACGACCTGGCCGAGAAGGCGCTGCAGGCTCTGACGAGCGCGCGGCGCCAGGTCGTCGACCGGCCCGTCCTGACCCTCTCGGTCTGCGGCTTCTCGCTCGCCGTGGTCGTGGTGGTGGCGGGGGCGGCGGCCCACGCCGAAGGCCCGTTCCGGCCGATCACGACCTGGCTCGGGCTGGAGCGGGCGACCCGTGCGAACGGCGGCGCGCTCCCGGCTGCGGTCATGTTCACGGCCCTGGGCGGGCTGGTGGTGCTCTGGCTGGTCACGCTTGCGACCGTCCACCGGCGGGCGGTTCCGCTGCGGCGCGCCTGGCTGCTGGTCGCCGCCTGGACCACGCCGTTCGCGATCGGGCCGCCGCTGCTCGGCACCGCCGTGTACGATTACGCGGCCTTCGGACTGCTGCAGCACGCCGGCCGCGACCCGTACCGCGTGGCGCCCGCCGGGCTGGGGGACGCCCCGGTGGTCGGCGCGATCAGCCCGGACAACCAGGGGCTGGCCAGCTCGTCCGGGCCGCTCGGCTCGCTCGTGCAGCACCTCGCCGCCTCGGCCGGCGGCGGCACGGCCCTCGGCACGGTGCTGGTGCTGCGGATCGTCGGCGTGCTGGCCGCGCTGGCGATCGGCCGGCTGGCCACCGACCTGGTCGACCGCCCGCGCCGGCCGCCGACCCTCGTCCTCACCGCCCTCAACCCGCTGGTGCTGCTCCACGTCGTCTCGATGCCCCACCTGGACGGGTTGATGGTGGCGCTGCTGCTCGGAGCGCTCGTCGCGGTCCACCGGGGCCGCTGGCCGCTCGGGATGGCCCTCGCCACGCTCGGCGCCACGGTGCTCGGCGTCGGCTACGTCATGGTGCTGGTGCTGGTGGTGGCCCACGCGGCGCGGCGAGCGTCCCGCCGGCTCGCGGCGATCGGCCGGGACCTGGGGGTCGCCGCCGTCGTCACTGCCGTCGTCACCCTGCTCGGTCCGGGGGCGGGGTGGCTGACCCACATCGGCGACCGCTTCTCCCGCCACCTGCCGTTCTCGCTGGCCAGCGTCCCGGGTGAGCTTCTCGGCCCCGTGGTACGCGGCGCCTCGTTCGACGATCTGGAGGTGAGCGGCCGGCTCACGGCAGGGCTGGCGGCGGTATGCGCGCTGATCTACCTCCTGGTCACCGTCCGGCGGCGCAGCATCGACCGCACGGCGGGGTACGCGCTGCTGGCGATCGGCCTGCTCGCGCCCGCGACCTACCCCTGGTACCTGCTGTGGGGGGTGCTGCTGTTGCTGCCGACGGCGACCGGCGAGCCGCGGGTGTGGCTGCTGGCGGTGACGGCCGGCGGCTGCGCGCTGACGGTCCCGGCGGTGTCCGAGCCGGTGGCAACCCTGATGACCGGCGGCGCGCTTGCCGTCGTGCTGGCCGCCGCCGCGACGGCGGTGCGTCGGGTGCGGCGGGCGGGCTCAGTGACAGGCTGGGTGGCAGCCTCAGTGGCCGCCGGAGACCTCCCGGACGGCGGGACGGACGTCGGCGAGGTAGATGGCGGCGGCGATGATCGACACCAGCGAGAACACCGAGACCACGCCGGCCGGCGAGAGCGGGGTGGAGAAGAAGGTCCCCAGCAACCCGGCAATGAGCAGAATCGCCACCCAGGCGGGCTTCGTGAGCTTGTCCACCGCCGTGAAGGCGGCGGACTTGCGGGTGACGCAGTCGACGAGCGCCCAGAGACGTAGCGCGATCAAGGCGTAGTAGAGGGCATGATCGGTCCAGAAGTACAGCGAGCCGACGATGTCCACGGCTCAAGCCTACCGGCGACGGACACGACTCCGCCCCGTTCCCGGCACGGGGAACGGGGCGGAGAGCCGCGACGTGGGCGACGTCAGCCGGCGGAGGTGCCGTTCGACTTGCGCGTGGTGGTCTTGCGGGTGGTGGACTTCTTCGCCGCGGGCTTGGTGGTCGAGCTGCCGGTGGTCGTGCTGCTGGTGCCCGAAGTGGTGGTGGCCGACTTGGTCGTGGCCGGCTTCTTCGGGGCGGCGCTCTTGGTCGGCGAGGGCTTCCTCGGAGTCGAGGTGCTCGTCGAGGAGGTCGGCTTGCCGCCCAGTCCGGTCAGGGAGATGACCGGCTTGACGACGCGCTCCTGCACGACGTCGACGACCTTGGCGAAGCGCTGGTCGTCGGCCACCCCGGCGTAGAGGTGCTCGACCCGCGACTGCACGTTGGTCTGGTAGTCCCGCGCCTGGGCCAGGTACGGCTCGACCGCCGAGCGGATGGCGTCGACGTTGACGGCCTTCTCGAACGACTTGCGCAGGTCCTGCGCGGCGTCGTTGGCCTTGCCGGCGATGTCCGAGACGTTGTCCCGGTACTTGCTGACGAAGTCGTTGGCCTGGCCGGTGACGTCGTTCAACGAGGCCTGCGCGTTGGTCAGGGTCGAGTCGAGGACCTTGCGGCCTTCGGCGACCGCGTTGTCGGCGTAGGAACGGATATCGCTGCTGATGGACACTGCTGTCTCACTCCTTTGTGGGGCGGTGCATTGGGTCGCCGGGCGCACCCCGGCGGTCGGCCGGTGGACGCCGGTCACGGCGCCGGTCAGCCGGACGGTGTCCCGTTCGGCTGCGGGCGGTCGGGCGCGGCGGTGGCGTGCGGCGCGTCGGGCACTGTGTCGGGCACTGTGTCCGCCGCTCCTTCGGCCAGCCGCTGGGCGTTCTCCCGGCGGAATGATTCGTAGATGTCGAGCAGCACCTGCTTCTGCCGCTCGCCGAGCTCCTCGTCGGCCACGATCGCCGCGACGAGCTCCGGATTGCCCTCCCGGAACTCCAGGATCCCGGCGCGGACGTAGAGCTGCTCGGCCGAGATGCGCAGGCCCTTCGCGATCTGCTGCAGGATGTCGGCGCTGGGCTTGCGCAGCCCCCGCTCGATCTGGGACAGGTACGGGTTCGACACGCCGGCCAGCCGGGCCAGCTGGCGCATCGACACCTGGCCCTGCAGGCGCTGCTCCCGGATGAACTCGCCGATGGCAGCGCCGCCGCGCTTGGCCTGCGTCTTCGGTCCTTCGGCGATCACAGGTACCAGTATCGCCGAGTATCGCTAGCAGTTGCAAGCACTCAGCTAGCGATGTGTGTCACGCCAGGGGCGGGGCATGGGGCGCGCCGGGCCACGGGCCGGGGCGTCCGCTTTGCCGGGTGGAGCACAATCCAAGCGTGACCGTGACCGACGACCGCGAGCCCGCCGTCGAGGTCGTCGACCTCGTCAAGCGCTATCCGAAGAGCACGACGAACGCCGTCGACGGGCTGACCTTCGCGGTGCCGGCCGGCGAGTTGTTCGGCCTCCTCGGGCCGAACGGGGCCGGCAAGTCGACCGCCATCGGCATCCTCACCACCCGCGTCATCGCGACCTCGGGCACTGCGCGGGTCAGCGGCATCGACGTCGTCGCCGAGCCGGTACGGGCGCGCAGCCGGCTCGCGGTCGTCCCGCAGCAGGTCAACCTGGACCGGCAGCTGACCGCGCGCCAGAACCTGCTGTTCCACGCCGCCTACCACGGCGTACCGAAGCGGGAGCGGGAGCGCCGCGCCGACGAGCTGCTCGACCAGTTCGGGCTCGCCGACCGCGCCAACGACAAGGTCGACCGCTACTCCGGTGGCCAGTCGCAGCGGATCATGATCGCCCGGGCGCTCATGCACCGGCCGGACGTGCTGTTCCTCGACGAGCCGTCGACCGGCCTGGACCCGCAGGCCCGGCTGTTCGTGTGGGACCGGGTGGAGGAGCTGCGCCGCGACGGCGTCACCATCGTGCTGACCACCCACGACATGGACGAGGCCGCGTCGCTCTGCGACCGCGTCGGCATCGTCGATCACGGCACGCTGCTGGCCCTGGACACCCCGGCCGGCCTCACCCGCAGCCTTCCCGGCCGCGCCACCATCGACGTCACCCTCGCCAAACCGGTCGACGAGTCGCTGCTCGAGGCGCTGCGCGGCGTCGACGCGGTCGAGCGGGTCGAGACCACCGACGACCGGACCGCCCGCCTCTACCTCGAGGCCGACCCGACGACCCGCATCGCCGAGGTCGCCGAACTGGTCACCGGCCACGGCGACGAGCTGGCCGACCTCAACTTCGGCCGTGCCACGCTCGAAGACGTGTTCATCTCACTCACCGGGCGGGCGCTGCGATGACGGCCAGCACGACAACCGGTTCGACGACGCCGGCCTCGACCGGCACCACGAGCGCCGGGCGGGCCTTTGTGGCCGTGCTCTGGCGCGACGTCTTCGTCACCGGCCGCGAACTGCCGGTGTTCCTGGCGCAGGTGCTGCTGCAGCCGCTGTTCCTGCTGTTCGTCTTCGGCAAGATCCTCTCCGAGATCGGCGCGACCAACAGCGAGTACTCGGTGCTGCTGTTCCCGGGCATCGTGGCGCTCACCGCGGTGCTCACGGGGTTGCAGGCGACCGCGCTGCCCCTCGTGCTGGACTTCTCGTTCAGCCGCGAGATCGAGGACCGGCTGCTCGCGCCGCTGCCGATCATGCTGGTGGCCGTCGAGAAGATGGTGTTCGCGACACTGCGCGCCCTGGTCGCGGCCGGAGTGATGTTCCCGCTCGGCTACTGGATCCTGGGTTCGCTGTCGCTGCACGCCGGCGGCGTCCCGCTGCTGCTGCTGACGATCGTCGTCGGCAGCGTCCTTGGCTCGACGATCGGCATGACGCTGGGCACGCTCGTCCCGCCCACCCGGATCAACATCATGTTCGCGCTCGTGCTGACCCCGTTGATCTTCACCGGCTGCACCCAGTACCCGTGGCCGTCGCTGTCCGGCATCCGCTGGTTCCAGATCGTCACCCTCGTCAACCCGCTCACCTACGTCAGCGAGTCGATGCGGGAGGCCATCGCCCCCGGCGTGCCGCACATGGACCCCGCCATCTCGGTTCCGGTGATGGTGGCGGCCACGCTGCTGTTCGGCTACATCGGCATGCGGGGCTTCCGGCGTCGCGCGGTGAGCTGATGCGTTCCCGCAGTACGCCGATGTCGCGCAGGCCGGGTTGCGGCCGCGGTCAGGGCGGGTCGGAGTGTCTGAACTCGGGCGGTGGATCCGGTCGGGTGATGAGCAGACCGCCGCCGGGTGCCTGCCCGAACTCGATCTCGGGACGATGATGAGCGGTATTGCGCAGGGGCTTCTGGTCGCGGTCCAACCAGGGTGGCGGGAGCCATTCCGGGACGCCGTCGCGCATCCGTATCGCCCAGTGGCCGTGGTCCAGCAGCCGGTGGTGGTGCGAGCAGACGGTGGCGAGGTTGTCGATGTCGGTGAGGCCGCCGATGAGCCAGGCGACGACGTGATGCAGCTGGCACCAGGACGCCGGGCGGGTGCAGCCCGGGAAGCAGCAGCCACCGTCCCTCGCGGCCGCCGCGCGGCGTTGCGCCCGGTTGGCCAGCCGTTCCTTCCGCCCGCACCAGAGCACGGCGCCTGCGGCGTCGAAGCAGACCGGGATGATGGCGGTGTCGGCGCCGCCGAGCCGCAGGACCTGCCGGGTGGAGAGCAGCCGCCCGTGGTCGGTGGACAGTAACGCGTCGGGATCGGTGAGGTCCTGCGGGTTGCAGCGGACCAGCACGGTCACCGCGGCACCACCCGCGGTGGGCAGGCTGCCGGAGTTCAGGAGTCGTGTCGCGGCGTCGCCGAAGGCGTCGTGGCGACGTTGCGCCGCCGACCGGTCGTCGTGGACCGTCGCGCCGTCGATCTCCGCGGTGCGGGGTGCGGCGAGCGAGTCGAAGACCGCCTCCCACAACGCCGCCACCTCGGCGGTGACCTCGCCGGTGACCTTGACCCGCCCGCCGGCCTGGTGCAGCGTCAGCCCGCGGCGTCGCTGCTGCAACTCCTCCCGCGGGCCCGGCCCGTCGGGGTCGAGGCGGGCGAGCAGTAGCTGCGCGGAGCGTCGCAGCGCCCCGGGTTCCTCGTGCTCGGCAGCGTTGAGCAGGAACTCTTCGGCCGGCCCGGCCGCCTCGGTGGCGATGCTCGCGGGCAGGTGCCGCAGCGTCTCGGCGATCACCGCCACATGACCCGAATTGATGACGCCATCGGCCAAGGCAGCCGAGGTGGCGGCCTGCGCCGGCTCCAACGGCTCACCGGACATCGCCCGCCGCGGACCCAGATCCCGCGCCCGCGCCGCCCGGGCCCGCGCCTCTCCGCGACCGACACGGAACGCCACCGACAGCAGGTCGGCCACCGATGTCCGCCCCAGATCCCCCGCGACCCGCCGTTCTTCGACCTCAGCCAGCACACGGGCGTCGACCGCGTCCAGCCGGCGACGAGTAACCTCCAGGGCCTCGGCCAGCCCGACCACCTCGGACGAGCCCAGCTGATCCAACGGCGCCGACAGCAACACGTCGACCGCACCGGAGAGCGCCTCCCGCGCCCCCGACGCCGTCTGATCCGCCGACCCCGTCACAACTCCGAACGTAGAAGAGGGGTACGACATTCTTGGCCGCCCCGCGCCCCTGCCGGCCGGGCCGTGAGCGGGTGCGCCGAACCCGGCCGTGGTCCGCCGCAGGGGGACAGGATCGTAGGCTCAGGGCATGAGTTCGAACCCACCACCCACTGCCCCTGTCGTCGCCGTCGGCCTGGTCGGCGGATACCTGACGGCTCGGTTCTCCGGCCGCCGGGAACTCGGCGGGGTAGTGCTCGCGGGGGCGGGCGCCTGGTGCGGTCGCTCCTGGCTGCGGACGTCGGGCCCAGGCGTCATGGGCGTACTGCTCGGGACCTACCTGGCCGCCTTCGGCGCGGCTCACCCACTCGCAAAGAAGCTCGGCGCGTGGCCGGCGATGGCGGCCGTGACGGCGACGGCCTCCGGCGTCACGTACGCGCTGGCCGACCGGTCCGACACCGAGTTCTGAGCCGGCCACGGCCGGCCGGTCAGGCCTCTCGGGCGACCTCGTCACGGCGCCCGGTTTCCGGCACCGGCCAGTTCTCGATGTAGTCCTTGAAGCGCTGCAGGTCGGCGAGTACCTGCAGGTCGTCGAGCTGGGCGAGCGCCGCGGCGTGTTCGGCGAGGTCCTGCGGACGCCAGCTGAGCTGGACGGTGACGCGGGTGTCCGCGTCGGTGAGCTTGTGGAAGCTGACGACGCCGCCGTGCTCGGGGCCGGTGACCGAGCGCCACGCGATGCGCTCCTCGGCGTGCTGCTCGGTGACGACGACATCGAAGCTGCGGCGGAGGCCGCTGATCTCGACGGTCCAGTGGAAGCGGTGGTCGTCCACCGGGACGACGCGCTTCACGCCGTCCATGAAGAACGGCAGCTCCTCGAGGCGGCTCCACTGGTCGTAGACCTGCTCGATCGGGGCGTGCACGTCCTTGGTGTGCACCATCTGTGCCATGTCGCATCCTCCTGTTCTGCCTCTTCCGTCGGCGTACCCATCCGGCCCGGGGTCCCTACGCGGCCCGCAGCGCGGCGTTCTCGGTGGTGATCCGGAGCCGGAGCACCGCGGCGTTGAGCACCGTGAAGGCGGCGGCGGTCACCCAGGCGGTGTGGACCAGGGGCAGGGCGAGGCCCTCGAGGACGACCGCGAGGTAGTTGGGGTGCGGCAGCACGCGGTAGGGCCCGGCCTCGACCCGGGACAGGCCCGGCACCACGAGGATGCGCGTGTTCCACTGCGGCCCCAGCGTGGCGATGCACCACCAGCGCAGCGCCTGGGCGGCCAGTACCAGGCCGAGCATCGGCCAGCCGAGCCCCGGGAGGAAGGGGCGGCCCGCGAGCCAGACCTCGATGACGCAGCCGATCAGCAGACCGGAGTGCAGCACCACCAGCAGCGGGTAGTGGGCGCGGCCGGACTCGACGGCGCCTCGCGCGCGGCTCCAACGCTCGTGGCGGCGAGCGACCACCAGCTCGGCGAGGCGCTCGCCGGCCACGGCCGCCACCAGCAAGAGGAACCAGAGCATCAGGCCACCCCGGTCAGATCCACTCCATGAGCAGCAGCTCGGAGCTGAACCCGGGTCCCATCGCGATCATCATTCCCGGCGTGCCGGCGGCCGGCCGCTTGTCCAGGGTGTCGCGCAGGACGTGCAGGACCGACGGTGAGGAGATGTTGCCGATCTGCGCCATGGATCGCCAGGTCAGCTCGAGTTCGCGGTCGTGCAGCTCCAGAGTCGACTCGATCGCGCGGATGACCTTGGGGCCGCCGGGGTGGCAGACCCAGGCCGCCACGGCCGCCCGGCTCAGCCCGGCCTCGGCCAGCAGCCCGTCAACGTCCTCGCGCAGGTGGCTGCCCCCGATCTCGGGCACGTCCTGATCCAAGACGATGGTGAAGCCGCCGGAGGTGACGTCCCACCCCATGGCCCGCTCGGTGTCGGGGTGCAGCCGGCTGCGGGTGCGCACGATCCGGGGCCCGGACGGCGGCCGGGGCAGGCGCATCGCCCGATCGTCACCGGCCGCCACGACTGCGGCGGCGCCGTCGCCGAACAGGGCGCTCGCGACCACGTTCGTGGGCGACCGGTCATCGCGCTGCACGGTCACCGAGCACAGCTCGACCGCGACCAGCACCGCCACCTCGTTCGGCGCGCCGCGCAGGTGATCGTGCAGCCGGGCCAGCCCCGCGGCGCCCCCGACGCAGCCGAGGCCGAACATCGGCACCCGGGTGATGTCCGCCCGCAGCCCGAGCCGGTTGGCGATCCGGGCGTCCAACGAGGGCGTCGCGACGCCGGTGGAGGAGACCAGGACGATCGCGTCGACGTCCTGCGGCCGCAGGCCGGCGTCGGCGAGCGCGCCGGAGAGGGCCTCGGCGCCGAGCCGGGTGGCGTGCTCGAGGTAGCGGTCGTTGGCATCGCCGAAGCCCTCGAGCTCCAGCAACTCCTCGATCGGCAGCGCCGTGTAGCGGCTCTCGACGCCCGAACTGGCGTGAACCCGGTGCAGCAGCTCGCGTTCCTCGTCGCTCTCGAGCAGCTGCTCGAAGGCCCGGGTGATCTCCTCTTGACGGTAGCGGTGCGGCGGGAGTGCGCCGTGCACTGCGGCAACGGTCGTCATGGCAAACGAATCCTCAACGTGCGACAGGGCGTGGTTTCCGCCCTCGCCCACCCAGGTACCCGGTATTCGGCACGGGTACGCGCCACGCTCAGGGCAGCGGCAGGTCCGGGCTCAGCCGGTGGCCGGCGGACGCTCGGCCAGCGCGCGGCCCAGCAGGGCCTGCAGGTCCGGACGGGACAGGTGCAGCAGCACCGCGTTGGCGAACACGGCGTCGTACGGTCCGCCGAGCGGGTCACGCCGGGCATCGAGGACGTGGGCGTCGTGGCCGGCCGCCCGCAACCGCTCGACGAACGCGGGCGTCCCGTCGGTGCGCCGGACGGTGGCCCCGAGCCGCTCCAGCACGGTGGCCTCGCGTCCCGGTCCGCTGCCCAGCTCGAGCACGCGGCCAACCAGTTCGCCGTGCGGCGGTGGCACCGCTCGCGACGGGCTATCTGTTCGACGAGATCAGCCTCTCCGCCCCGTTCGAGCTGGCCGCTGGTCAGTCATCGAACGCGAGGCGGTGGGCCGCCCGCAGCAGACCGGCCCCTCGCCTGAGCTGCCGCCGCGCAGCCCACTCGTCGATCGCACGGTGGTCGAAGGTGGCGCCGAGCAGCTCGTCGGCCATCGCCCGGGTGAGCCGGTCGCGGGCCGCGCCGAGCGCCGCGAGGGTCCGCTCCGTGCGCCGGTAGACGCGCTCCGACGACGACTGGAGCCCGTGGGTCGAGGCGGCGAGCGTCGCCATGTCGAAGCTGCCCGTGCTGGCCAGCAGTTGCTTGTACACCCGGCCGAGCGCCAGCAGGGTGTCGCGGTGCTGCCGCAGCGTCACCGGCAGCGCCGAGGGCGAGAGCTCCTCGACCAACGCGCGGCCGTCGACGCGATAGTCGTCGCGCAGGCCGGTGAGCGCCAGCAGCGTGGGCCGATTGTCGGTCTGGTCGGCGAAGGTCGTGGAGTCGATGCCACGGGTCTGAACCCCGGGGCCGGCGTAGGCCGACCAGATGGTCTGCATGTCCGGCCAGAGGCCGCCATGGTTCCAGGCGTAGCCGGCGCCGGTGGTGTAGACGCACGACTGGTCGCAGTTGGCGGCGCCGCTGCCGACGTAGCTGTCCTCGCCGGAGAAGAAGGTCAACGACGGTGTCCGCAACCCGTCGGAGCTGACGAAGTGGAGGATCTTCTCCTCGACCGGATCCGCGAGCTGATAGGCGACCTTCTCCCGCCGGCCGGTGTAGGGGTTCGTAATGCGAAGCCGGGAGATGTCGCGGGCCAGCGTCCGCATCGTGGCCGAGCCCCGCCGCGGGTTTCCGGTGACCCACAGCGCCGGGGCGGGGTCGTTGTGGATCGCGAACGGCGTGGTGTTCCCGGCCTTCGTGGCCAGCAGTCCGGGCAGGTTGACGTTGACCTCGGACTTGGTGTCGTAGTGGCAGTAGTGGCCCGGCTGCCCGGTGCAGTCGGCCGGCGTCGGGGCGCTGCCCGCGAAGTGGTCGCCCTCGTCCGTCGCGACGGAGAACAGCGTGTTCTGCGGGGTGATGCCGTCGCGTGCGAGCCGCCGGAAGAAGCGCGCGAAGCCCTGGTCGTAGTCGTGCAGCTGCTGCTCGTAGGTCTGCTCGCCCGGGCCGAGATCGCCGGACTGCGCGGCGGTGTGGTCGCCGTGGACGTCGGAGAGGTAGATGTTCTGGACCTGGACGCCGTGCTCGAGCAGGGCGGCGGCGTAGCCGAGGGAGACGTTCGGGGTCTCGGAGTCGAAGCCGGGGAAGCCGGGGTTGCCGTTGGCGTCGGCGATGGTGGTGCCGTCCAGCGCGGTCATCGGCCCGGACGGGTGAACGGCCGGCTGGATCTCGGCGTTGCCGAACAGGGCCTGGTACCCGTGGTAGCCGCCCGGCTCGTCGGGCAGCAGGTCAGGGTTCCCGGAGTCGCAGAGCTTCGTGTTCGCGCCGCAGTGGACGGCGAGGCCGACGTAGTCCGCCTGCGCCTTCGCCGAATTGTCCTTGGCCTCGGCGGCCTCGGGCGAGTCGGGGCCGAAGACGGTGTTGATGTCGGTGCTGGTGTTCTCGAGCGCGGTGTTGGCCATGCCGACTTCGCCGACGTTGCAGCCGGCGCGGGTGTAGGGCACCCACGGCGCCGGCACGTTGACGTTCGAGTGGTTCGGGACGGCGGCGCGGTCGGCGGCGTAGATGGCGTTGTACTTCTGGTCGGTGTTGTTACCGGTGTAGTCGTAGATCGGGTCGGTCCAGTAGGCGAAGCTGACGCCCGGGTGGGTCTGGCCGGCCTGGCCGTAATAGTTGAACGTGTTCGACTGCGTGACGCCGTTGCGGTCCGGGTAGAGCCCGGTCTGGTTGGCGATGAAGTTCGTCGCGGTGTGGGACAGCACGTCGTGGGTGTTCGCCAGAACGACCCCGTTGCGCTCGAGGAAGTGCAGCAGGTGCGGCATCTGCTCGAGGTCGCTCGCGACGTTCGGGTTGTCGCGGGTGAGGTGCACGTTGTCGAACTGGATCTGGATGACGTGCTTGATGCCGTTGGCGAGCGCGCAGTCGCCCGCGTGGCGCGTCCGATGCGCGGGCGGCCCGTGGTGGTGGGGGCCCGCCGACGCCGTCGCGGCGGTGCCGATCAGTGCGGCGGCGGCGGCGAGCGCAGCGACCGCTGCCCGTCCGGTACGTGTCGTCATCCCTGTCCCCCAGGTTCGTGCGCTGTCGCGATTCGGTCCGGAAGGGAGCAAACCACGAATGCCGCGAACAGCACAGTTGCCGGAAAATGACATTCGGCCGACATGCCGGTGATCGGCGACCGGCAACGGAGGCTCGACGCGGCCTGCGAGCTTGTTGCGCCACCGGCCGCCCAGCGCGCTGCGCGCAACAAGGTCCACCGCGGCCCAACGATCTTGTTGCGCCACCGGCCGCCCGACGCGGTCAGCGCAACAAGATCGGCGGCGAAGCGAGACGGACCGGCTGGCCATCCCCGCCGACGAGCACGCCGACGGGATCGCCGCCGCCCGCTACCGGCCGGAAAGCCGGCGAACCAGCTCGTCGACGGCCTGCTCGGGGGTTTCGGCCCGCTCCGCCAGGCACGGCGCGCCGGCTTCGTCGGTGACCGACCAGCCGCCGAGCAGGACGAGCGGGACGCCGGTACGGCGGGCGAGCGCCACCTCGCTCAGCGTGCCCCAGCTGCCGCCGACACCGAGCACACCGTCGGCACATCGCACGAGCAGCGCGTTGCGCATCTCCCCCAGGCCGGTGGGCAGGGCGTGGGTCAGCGCCGGGCTCGCCTCGGCGCGCTCGAGCCCGGGCAGCAGGCCGATGCTCACCCCACCGGCCTGGGCCGCGCCCTCGGCGGCGGCAGCCATCACCCCGCCGAGGCCGCCGGTGAGCACGACCCCGCCGCGGCGGGCGACGAGCGTCCCCACGGCGCGGGCCAGCCGCCGGTCCCGGTCGGTCGCGCTGTCACCCGGCCCGACAACCGCGACGTACATGGCGGCGGTCAGCGGCCCTGCCAGACGGGTGTCCGCTTCTCGAGGAAGGCCTGCATGCCCTCCTGCGCGTCGCAGGTGACGGCGTTGGTCGCCATGACCTCGCTCATCTGCCGGTAGGCCTCGTCCTGGGGCAGGTCGATCTGGCGGTAGAAGGCCTGCTTGCCGATCCGCAGCGTCAGCGGGCTGGCGGCCGCGACCTGCCACGCGAGTTCGCGCGCCCGCGCGCCAACGGCTCCCGGTTCGACGACCTCGTTGACCAGGCCCCAGTCGGCCGCGGTGGCGGCGTCGATGACCTGTCCGGTGAGCAGCAGCTGCAGGGCCCGCTTGCGGCCGATCGCGCGGCTCACGGCGACCATCGGGGTGGAGCAGAACAGCCCGATCTTCACGCCCGGCGTGCCGAACACCGCCGAGGACGAGGCGATCGCCAGGTCGCAGGTCGCGACCAGCTGGCAGCCGGCGGCGACCGCGACGCCCTGGACCGCCGCGATCACCGGCTGCGGGATCTGCTGGACGGTCTCCATCATCTCGGTGCAGACGGCGAAGACGTGGCGCTCGTCGTCCAGGCTGCGCTCTACCATCTCGCCGAGGTCGTGCCCGGCCGAGAACGCCGGTCCGCTCGCCTCGAGCACCACCGCGCCGACCTCGGCCGAGTCGGCGAACTGCCGGAGCTGCGCGGTGATCGCCGTCATCATCGCCACCGACAGCGGGTTGCGCTGCGCGGGGCGGTCGAGCGTGAGCACGCCGACACCGTCCTCGACGTGGGCGGATACGGGCGGGCTGGTCGTCTCGGTCATGGCAGTCTCCGGCTGGCTGGGTGGGAGGCCGGGCGGCCACGGCCGTCCGGCTCACCGACCACGCTGACGCACCACCCACCCGCTGTCCAGGCCCAGGGCGCCCGGGTCGACCTACCGTGGGGTCATGGCCGCCTCCTGGTTCGCCGCGGACGGCTACTGGTGGGCGCGCTGGCTGTTCGAACGGTCGCTCGGCGCCGTCTACCTCGTCGCGTTCCTGGTGGCGTGGAACCAGTTCCGCCCGCTGCTGGGCCGCGAGGGCCTCCTGCCCATCCCGCGCTACCTGCGCCGCACCGGCTTCCGTCGCGCGCCGAGCGTGTTCCACTGGCACTACTCGGACCGCTTCTACGCCGCTCTGTGCGGTCTGGGCGCCGCCGTCGCCGCCGCCACCGTGGCGGGGCTGACAGAACGCGCCCCGCTGCCGGTGACGGTGCTCGCCTGGTCGCTGCTGTGGTTGCTCTACCTGTCGATCGTCAACGTCGGGCAGATCTGGTACGGCTTCGGGTGGGAGTCGCTGCTGCTGGAGGCCGGGTTCCTGGCGATCTTCCTCGGCAACGCCGGTACCGCCGTCCCGCTGCCGACGCTACTGCTGCTCCGCTGGCTGCTGTTCCGGCTGGAGTTCGGCGCAGGACTGATCAAACTGCGGGGCGATCAGTGCTGGCGGGATCTCACCTGCCTCGACTACCACCACGAGACGCAACCGATGCCGGGTCCGTTGAGCTGGTACTTCCACCGGCTCCCCCGACCGCTGCACAAGGTGGAGGTCGCGGCCAACCACGTCACCCAGCTCGTTGTGCCGTTCGCCCTGTTCACGCCGCAGCCGGTGGCCGGGATCGCGGCCGGGGTGATGATCGTGACCCAGCTGTGGCTCGTCGCCAGCGGCAACTTCGCCTGGCTGAACTGGCTGGCGATCGTGCTGGCCTTCAGCGTCCTGCCCGGCAGCCTCCTTCGTCACGTCCTGCCGGCCGCGCCTCCGGACTCGCTCGCGACCCCGGCCTGGTTCGTCGTTCTCACCCTCGCGATGGCGGCCGCGGTCGTCGTCATGAGCTACTGGCCGGTGCGCAACCTGCTCGGCCGGCAGCAGCGGATGAACGCGTCGTTCAACCGGTGGCACCTCGTCAACACCTACGGCGCCTTCGGCAGCGTCACCCGCACGCGCCGCGAGGTCGTGCTCGAGGGCACCGCGGACCGCGCCCTGTCCCCGGACACCAACTGGCAGGAGTACGACTTCCGCGGCAAGCCCGGCGACGTCCGGCGGCGCCCGCGGCAGTTCGCGCCGTACCACCTGCGGCTGGACTGGCTGATGTGGTTCGTCGGCATCTCACCCGGCTACGGCGGCGTCTGGTTCGAGCGGCTGGTCGGCAAGCTGCTGGCCGGCGACCGGGCCGTGCTGGCGCTGCTGCGCCACAACCCGTTCCCGGACGAGCCGCCGCGGTACGTGCGGGCCCGCGCCTACCACTACCGCTTCACCACCCGGCAGGAACGCCGGGAGACCGGGGCCTGGTGGCACCGCTCGCTGGTCGGCGAGGTGCTCCGACCCACCGCCCGCAGCGGGGCGGCACGACGCTGAGCCGGCGAGGGCCGTGGTCGGGGAACTCCCCCGCCGGCGCCCACCGGCACGCGTCATGTCCGAAAAGGCGCTCTTGCCGAGGGCCATAACCGGCGCCGTGCACGGTCGTTAGCCGAGGGCAAGCGCCACCGTGGCGCATCGCCGGCGAGCCCGGCAGCCTCGAGGAGCCCTTATGCGCAGACGAGCAGCCCTGCTTGCGGCGGGCCTGACGCTCGGTGTGGCGGCCGCGTTGACCGTCCCGGCGGTCGCGTCGACGCCCACCGACTCAGGCACGGTGAGCCCGCCGGCATCCGGACAGTCGGCCATCTACAGCTGGAGCGGGACGCTGCCCGGCGGCGCCAACCCGAACTCCGACTGCAGCCAGTCAGTGTCGGACTCGCTCAACGACCACCACACCGTCACGTTCGCGATCCCCGCAGACTTCTACTCCACCCACACCGTGGTCGCCTCGTTCACGATCACCCCGACGCCTGCCGTCGACGACGTCATCCTGACCATGGAGAGCGGTGGCACGGCCCTGGGCTCGTCGGACAACGGCGGCAACGGCACGCCGGAGACCTTCATCCTCACCAACCCGACGTCGGCCACCTACGACGCAGTGGCGTGCACGTACTCGGGCGCGGCCGAGGGCTACACCGGCACGCTGACCGTGCAGACCGACCCCGCCGGCGCTGTCCCGGGCGGTACCGCGACCGATCTCACCCCGGCGTCCTACCAGAACTACGCCGCCCCGAGCGGTCTCGGCGACTCCGCCGGCGAGCCCTCGATCGGTGTGGACTGGAAGACCAACGCCGCGACGGGCGGCACGGCGATGTTCCAGGCCGACACGCAGACGCTGAAGGTCACCTTCGACGGCACCGGATCGGGCGCCGACGCGACCTGGACGGACGTCTCCGCGCCGAACGCGGTGACCTCGCTCGACCCGATCCTGTTCACCGACTCGACCAACGGCCGCACCTTCGTCTCGCAGTTGACCGGCGCGGACTCCCTCTCGGCATTCACCGACGACGACGGGGCCACCTGGACCCCGAGCCAGGGCGGCGGCATCCCGTCGGGCGTCGACCACCAGACGCTCGGCGCCGGACCTTACCCGGCCGGTTCGCTGGCCCAGCCACTCACCAGCTACCCCAACGCCGTGTACTACTGCTCGCAGGACGTCGCGACCGCCTTCTGCGCCCGCAGCGACGACGGCGGGCTTACCTTCGGAGCGGGCGTCCCGATCTACGGCCTGACCCAGTGCGGCGGCCTGCACGGCCACGTCAAGGTGGCGCCGGACGGCACGGTGTACGTCCCCAACAAGTCGTGCAACGGCGCCCAGGGGGTCGCGGTCTCCACCGACGCCGGTACGACCTGGACGGTGCGCACCATCGCGACCACCATGCCCGGAGACAGCGACCCCTCGATCGGCGTTGCGGCGGACAACTCGATCTACGAAGGCTTCGTGAACGGTGACGGCAAGCCGGAGATCGCCCGGTCGACCGACCACGGCCAGACGTTCAGCAAGCCGGTCGACGTCGGCGCGGCACTCGGCATCCAGAACGCGGTCTTCCCCGAGGTCGTCGCCGGCGACGGCAACCGCGCCGCGTTTGCCTTCCTCGGGACCACCACGCCGGGTGACTACAACAACGCCACCTTCGGCCAGTCCGCGGACGGCACGACCTACACCGGCGGCACGTGGCACCTGTACATCGCGACCACCGCCGACGGGGGACAGAGCTGGCAGACCGTCGACGCCACGCCAGGTGACCCCGTCCAGCGCGGTTCGATCTGCACCAGCGGCACGACGTGCGGTAGCGACCGAAACCTGCTCGACTTCAACGACATCAGCATGGACAAGTCCGGGCACGTGCTCGCTGCCTACGCCGACGGCTGCACCGGGGCCTGCGTCACGTCCACCCTGGTCGCCGACAACACCCACACCGCCAAGGCGACCATCGCACGGCAGTACGCCGGCACCGGCCTGCTCGCCGCCCTACGACCCCCCGGCCACCACCGGGAAGGGACACCCCAAGAAGGGGCACCACAAGAAGACGTGACCAGGACAGGCGTGGGTGGACACCCGATGGCCGCCCACGCCTGGCCCGGCACGGCGGCCCTGCAGGGTGGCCCGGCACGGTGGCCCTGCAGGGTGGCCCGGCACGGTGGCCCGGCACGGTGGAAGTGCGGCCGGCCTGGGCCGCTCCGACGTCAGTCCGAGACGCGCTCCCGCTCCCGCCCGTCGTCCGAGGCGTGCTGGTCCGGCAGCGACGGGGTGAGCAGGCTGACCCGGTCCCCGGCCGCGAGGATGAGGTCCGGGTCGGGTTCCTTGAGGCTGCGGCGGCGCAGCACCGAGACCGGGATGCTGCCGGCGGGCCAGTTCAGGTCCCCCAGGGAGCGGCCGACCGACGGCCCGTCCGGGTCGACCGTCATCTCGATGATCTGGTAGCCGGCGAGCGGGGTCGGTGACTTGTCGCCCGGCACCAGGCCCGACTCGGTGGGGATGGGCGCCTCCTCGGCTCCCGGCAGGCCGATCTCGCCGGCGACGGCCTCGAGCACGCTGGAGTTGGTGATCCAGCCCTGCACCACGCGGGCGTCGCCGGAGATGACCGGCAGGCCGTCGCGGCCGTAGACCCGCAGCTGCCGCAGCGTCTCGGACAGCGACTCGTTGGCGTAGACCGCCTGCGGGGCGTTCTGGTAAGTGACGTGCCCCGGGAGGGCCATCTGAGGATGCTCCTCCTGTTCCTGCTCGTGCTCCTTGATTTGGCGTTTGTCGGGCACGGTGAGCACCTGCGGGAACCGGCGCATGGCGTCACCGGCCTTGAGGTCGCCGAACGCGCGCCAGGGCGCGGAGCGGTCGATGTCCTGCCCGCGTCGCAGCAACTTGGTGGTGTAGATCGTCCCGTAGGTCAACGCCCGGGAGGTCGCGGTGGCGATGGCGACCGCGAGCATCACCGGCAGGGTGAGGATGTAGTCGCCGGTGAGCTCCACGACGCTGGCCACCGAGGTCAGCGGAGCCCGGGCGGCGGCGGTGAACACCGCGCCCATGGCGACCACGGCGTAGAGGGCCGGCTCGCCGGCGGCGGCACCGAAGATGTGGTGGGCGACCTCGCCGTAGGCCATCCCGCCGGTGACGCCGACGAACAGCGAGGGCGCGAAGACCCCGCCGGAGCCGCCGATGCCGAGGGTGGTGCTGCAGGCGATGATCTTGCCGGCGGCGAGGATCAGCAGGAACCAGAGCGTGTAGTTGCCGCCGATGGACATGTCCATGACCGGGTAGCCGACGCCGTACATCTGCGGCAGGGCCAGCAGGATCAGGCCGAGCGCGATCCCGCCGATCGCCGGGCGGGCCCACTCGGGCCGGTTGTGCCACATCCTGTCCCACAGGTCCTCGGTGGCGTACACGATCTTCTGGAAGGCCAGGCCGAGCAGGCCGGCCAGCACCGCCAGCACCGCGACCAGCGCGTAGTCGCCGGTGTGCGCGAGTTCGATGCCGGACGGGAACTTCGACAGGAACGGCTTGCTGCCCAGGAACGGGATCGCGACGGCGTCCGCGATCATCGCCGAGAGCATGACGGTGAACAGCGCGTCGATGGAGAACTCGCGCAGGATGATCTCGACCCCGAAGAAGACGCCGGTGATGGGGGCGTTGAAGGTCGCGGCGATGCCGCCGCCCGCACCGCAGGCGACCAGGATGCGCATCCGGTTCTCCGGCATCCGGGTCCACTGCCCCAGCGACGAGGCGAGCGCCGAGCCGATCTGCACGATCGGACCCTCCCGGCCGACCGAACCCCCCACGCCGATGCAGACGGCGGAGGCCACGGCCTTCACCACGCTCACCTGGGGCCGGATCCGGCCACCGTTCTCGGCCACCGCGATCATGACCTCCGGCACCCCGTGGCCGCGCGCCTCCCGGGCGTACCGGTAGATCATCGGGCCGTAGATCAGGCCGCCGACGACGGGGACGAGGACGAGGAAGCCCAGGCCGAGCCACTTGAAGTGGTCGCTGCCGACGTAGCCGCCCTGGCCGAACTGGTCCTGCCCGGTGGCGAGCCAGGTGAAGCCGTAGATCAGGTAGCGGAAGACGACGGCGCCGAGTCCCGAGCCGACCCCGACCACGATGGCGATCGGGAAGAGTCCGGCGCGGGAGTCCCGCAACCAGGCCGCGGCTCGCGCGAGCTTCGGCGTAGGCCCGAGGGCGATGCTCATGTCGATTCTCCCTGTCGGGCACGCGTCGTGCCCGTCGCTTGTGCAGGTGGGTCAGCGCGCTGCTCCGGGGCGGTGAGGTCTGCGACCGGCTGGGCGAGCGGCCACAGGCTGTCGGGGATCTCGCCGGCCGCGTTCGCGAACGATTCGAAGGCGGCCGCGATCGCGGCCTGCTCGGGCTCGGGCAGCCGGTTGAGGATCTCGACGATCAGCTCCTGGCGTCGTTCGGTCGCCTGGTCGACCACCTCCCGCCCGGCGGGCGTGATCGAGACCAGCACGGCCCGGCGGTCCGACCGGGCGCGCTGCCGGCGGATCAGTTCCTTGCGGACCAGCCGGTCGCACATCCGCCCGGCGGTCGAGGGGCTCACGCCGAGCGCGGCGGCGAGGTCGACCATCCGCTGCGGCCCTCGCGAGGCGAGGACCACCAGCGCCCGGTACTGGGCGATCGTGGTCTCCTCCGCCGCGGCGCCGAGGGACTGGGTCGCGACCGCGACCAGGGTGCGGCTTGCGGTGACGACGGCATCGACCGTCGTGGTGGCGGCCGCGCCGTCGCGTCTCGAGTTCACGTCTCACAATCCGTGCATAGTGCAATGTTCGCTGTTCGAAGTTATCACCCAGTGCATTCATTGCTCTGGGCGGTTCAGGCCCCGCACAGCTGGCCCCTGTCGAGCCGGGCGCGGGCCCACGGCGAGGGCCTTGACACCGCCTGAACGATCGTTCAACATACTGAACATGCGTTCAGCCGAGGACCTCACGACCGCCGCGACGATCCGCGACGCGGCGGTACGGCTGTTCGCGCGGCGGGGCATGGACGCGGTCAGCGTCCGCGACATCGCGGCCGAGGCCGGGGTTTCGGCCGCCCTCGTCATGCACCACTTCGGCTCCAAGGAGGGCCTGCGCGCCGCCGTCGACCGGCACGCCATCGCCTGGGTGGAACGCCTGCTGGCCGAGTTCGCCCAGCACCCCGAGACCGCCACCGACGCCGCCGGGCTGGCCGCCCTGTTCGCCGCCGAGGTCGACGCCGACGCCGACCTCGTCGGCTACCTGCGCCGCATCCTGGTCGACGGCGGCGACGCGGCCGAGACCCTGTTCCGCGCGCTGTTCGGCGTCACGATGACCGGTCTGGCGGACATGGAGTCCGCCGGGGTGGCCCGGCCGGGCGCGGACCCGCAGGCACGGGCGGCGTTCCTGCTGGTCAACGACCTCGCGTTGATGGTGCTGCGGGAGCAGGTCTACGCGGTGACCGGCATCGACCCGTTCGCCCGCGACGGCATGGCGCGCTGGAGCGCGACGGTGCTGGAGATCTACACCGACGGCTTCCTCACCCCGGGAAAGGAGCAGCCATGACACCCGTGGTCACGGTCGACGGCCTGACCCGCACCTTCGGCGGCACCCGTGGCGTCCGCGGTGTCAGCTTCGACATCGAGGCGGGCGAGGTCTTCGGTTTCCTCGGCCCGAACGGGGCCGGCAAGTCGACGACGATCCGGCTGCTGCTCGGCCTCTACCGCGCCCAGGCCGGCACGATCCGGGTCCTCGGGCACGACCCGGCGCACGACGCGGCCCGCATCAACGCCCGCACCGGCTACCTCGCCGGGGAACTCGCACTGCACCCGCGCCTCACCGGCCGCGACCACCTGACCCGGGTCGGCGCACGCCCGCGGGCTGAGCGACCTGCGCTACGAGCAGGAGCTCGTCGAGCGATTCGGCGTCGAGCTGGACCGCCCCGTCCACACCCTGTCGAAGGGCAACCGGCAGAAGGTGGGGCTGGTGCTCGCCTTCATGCACCGCCCGCAACTGCTGGTGCTCGACGAGCCGACGTCCGGGCTCGACCCGCTGCTGCAGGCGGAGTTCGCGAGCCTGGTGCACGAGACCGTGGCCGACGGGCGCACCGTGCTGCTCTCGTCCCACGAGCTCGACGAGGTGCAGCGGCTGGCCGACCGGGTCACGATCATCCGGGAGGGGGAGATCGTCGCCAGCGACACCGTCGAGGGGCTGCGGGCGGCCGCGCCCCGGACGGTGACCTTCCGCTTCGGAGAGACCGTCGATCCCGGCCGGTTCGCGCGTCTGCCCGGGGTGCAGCTGCTGCACCACGAGAAGCAGGAGGTGACGCAGGTGGCGCTGTCGGTGACCGGCGCCGTGACGGAGGCGCTGCGCGTCGCGGCCGACCTCGGTGCGGTCGACGTCGACGCCCGGCCCGCCGACCTCGAGGACCTGTTCCTCACCTACTACCGCTCCGAGAAGGAGGGCAACCGTGTCGGCTGACGTCGCGCTCCTGGATCTGCGGCTGCGCCGCCGGGCCGTGCTCGGCTACACCCTCGGCATGGCCGCGTACACGTTCATCGTGGTGGCGCTCTACCCGACCTTCCAGCACGAGACCTCGCTCGACCGGTTCACGAAGGGCGGCTCGAAGCTCGCGGCGCTGTTCGGCGCGAACGGCAGCCTCACCTCGCCCGACGGCTGGATGAACGCGAACGTGTACTCGAACTTCCTGCCGCTCATCGCGCTGGTCCTGACCATGGGCTACGGCGCGGCGGCGCTGGCCGGGCAGAACGAGAACGGCTCGCTGGCGCTGGTGGCGACACTGCCGCTCACGCGCCGGGCGCTGCTGCGGCAGAAGATCGGCGCGCTGGTCGTGCACGGGATCGTCATCACGGTGGTGACGGCGGCGCTCACCGTCCTCGGCCGAGGGTTCGATCTCGACCTCGCGGTGACGAACGTGCTGACGGCGTCGCTCGGCGTGCTGCTGCTGGCGCTCGACTTCGGGCTGCTGGCCCTGGCGGTCGGCGCGCTCACCGGGTCCCGCGGAGCCGCGCTGGGGATCACCTCGGCCGCCGCGGCGGCGTCCTACCTGATCAGTTCCCTGGCGCCGGTGACCGACTGGATCCACCCGCTGCGGGTCGTCTCGCTGTTCTGGTTCTCCGTCGGCGACAACCAGCTGCGCCACGGGCTGAGCGTCACCGACCTCGTGGTGCTCGTCGCCGTCGGTCTGGTCCTCGTCGTGGTCGCGGACCTCGCCTTCGCCCGGCTCGACATCCGCTGAGCGGGCGCGACGAGGGCCGCTTCCCCTCGCCGTGCCCGTCAGGTCAGCCTGTGCTCGGCGGGATGTTCTGGTTCACGTGGAAGAGGTTGTCCGGGTCGTAGCGGCGCTTGATTTCGCGCAGCCGCTCATAGTTGGGCCCGTAGGACGCGCGCACCCGGTCCTCCCCCTCGTCCATCATGAAGTTCATGTACGCCCCACCGACCGACAGCGGGTGCAGCCGCTCCCAGTACTCCCGGGCCCAGTCCCGGATGATGCCGGCGTTGGCCGGGTCGGGGTCGACGCCCACGATCACCCCGGTCCATCCGCCGTTGCGGTAGGGGAACGCCGTCGCGCCGACATCCACCCGGCTGGCGGCGCCGTCGATCGGGTACAGGTGCATGGTCGAGTGGCCGGTGGGCAGGCGGTTGCCGAACTCCTCGTGCACCGCGATGGCCGCGTCGGAGATCTCGGCGAAGTTGTCGGCCCGCCAGTACCACTGCAGCCCGGCCGGGTAGAGCGGGTCGAAGGCCGACTGCAGCATGGTGAACGGCATCTTCTGCACCCCCACCAGCAGCGGCGAGCCGAAGCTCGTCACCGGCTCCAGGACGCGGTCGGCGACGTCGTGGGGTCCGGTGTAGCACCAGACGATCCCGCAGGCCCGGCGTCCCCACAGCTCCTCCGGGAAGGGCGGTGCCGGCGGGATCGTCAGCAGCCCGATCCAGCCGCTCAGCTCCTCCGGCAGCGACGGCAGCAACTCGCGATACCAGCGCATCACCGCGCCCGTGTCGGCGATGTCGTAGAGGACGGGCCCCCCGATGATGGTCCCGTGCTCTCCGATGTCGTGGCAGCGGAAGGTGAAGGAGGTGACGACGCCGAAGTTGCCGCCGCCGCCGCGTAGCGCCCAGAACAGGTCCGGGTGCGAGTTCGCGTCGGCGACCACGAACGAGCCGTCGGCCAGGACGACGTCGGCGGCCAGCAGGTTGTCGACGGTCAGGCCGAACCGGCGGGCGAGGTAGCCGATCCCGCCGCCGAGGGTGAGCCCGCCGACCCCGGTCGAGGCGAGGAACCCCGAGGGTGTCGCCATGCCGAAGCCGACGGTCGCGTGGTCGACGTCGCCCCAGGTGGCGCCGCCGTCGACGCGGGCGATGTGCTCCTCCGGGTGGACGGTGACGCTGTGCATCGCGGAGAGGTCGATGACGAGCGCGTCGTCGGCCACGCCGAGGCCGCCGGCGTTGTGGCTGCCGCCGCGGACGGCGATGGTGACGCCGTTCTCCCGCGCGAAGCGCACGCAGGCGACGACGTCCATCGCGTCGCGGCACTGGGCGATGGCGGCGGGCCGTTTGTCGATCATGGCGTTGTAGACGGCGCGGGTGGCGTCGTATTCGGGGTCGGTCGGTCGGACGAGCGGGCCGCGCAGCTCGGCGGCGAGTTCGTCGAACGGCGCGGTCCGTGGGGCGGTGGTGGTCATGGTTCCCCCTGATGTGGCGGGTGGTGCTCCGGCGCCGCCGACGCTAGGGCGGGGTGCGTTCGCGGACCGTTCGCTGCCGCGACCGCGACGGCGAACGCTCGGCAGCGGCCCGTGAGCGGCCCGGCAGCGGTCGGGTCAGCGGCCGGCGAGGTCCGCCTCGCAGCGACGCACGAGTTCGTCGCTGCCGTGCTGCCGTGCCAGCGCAAGCGCCTCCCGGAGGCGGGGCGTCGGGTCGGCCTGGCGGTGCGCGCGCAGCCGCAGCACCTCGGGCAGCCACCAGACGTCGTCCCGGCCCCGCGCGCCGGCCGCGGCGGCGTCCAGGACGGCCCGGGCGGACTCGTCGTCACCCCGCCGGGCCAGCAGGTCGGCCCGCAGGGTGAGCCAGTACGGCATCCGGGCGAAGGATCCGGCGGCCCGCAGCGCTGCGATGCCGGCACGCGCCGCGGCCTCGTCGTCGGCCGCCCAGGCGCCGAGGATCACGGCCCACTGGTCGTAGTAGGCGAAGCCGCAACGCCGGCAGAGCACCGTCAGCTCGCGCGCCAGCTTTCCGACCGCGTCGACCTGCCCGAGCATGTGCCGGGTGATGGCCCCGTAGGCGAGCGCGACGGCGAGGCTGAACGGCTGCTCGATCTCGCGGGCAAGGTCGATCGCCTCCTGCGAGTACCGCAGCGCCCGGTCGCCGTCACCCCGCAACCAGTGGCCGTGGGCGGCCCAGGCGCGACCGTGGACGTCCGGCCGGGTACCGACCGGCAGCGACACCGACCGGCCGGCGAGCGTCACGGCCCGCTCCAGGTGGTCGATTCCCTCGGCGATCCGCCCGAGGCTGATCGCGGTGCCGCCGACCGCGAAGTGGGCGGTGGCATCCCCGTCGAAGCCCTCCCTGGCCAGTCCGAGCGCCCGGTTGGCGACGGCGTAGCTGTCGGCGGTGCGGCCCTGGACGAACCGGGAGGTCCACAGCGAGCCGAGGCAGCGCAGCAGCGCCTCCCGGTCGCCGAGTGACTCGGCCACCTCGATCGCCCGTTCCATCACGCGTTGCAGGGCCCGGGAGCCGTAGCCCTCCCGGGCCGTCAGCGGCGCGGCCATCGCCTGCAGGATCTCCAGTTCCACCCGGTCCCGCCCCGCCCCGGGCGGCCGGGTACGGACGAGTTCCAGGGTCCGCTCGTAGAGCCGCACCGCCTCGCCCGATGCGAACACCCCGGTGGCCAATGACGCCGCGCGCCGGTAGTAGCCGATCGCCCGGTCGGGGCGGCCGCCGCGGGCGTACTGGTCGGCCAGCCGGGCCGCCACGGCGTCGAGGTTGTCGGCGTGCAGCAGCTCGATCGCCTGCGCGACCCGCCGGTGCAGCAACCAGCGCTGCGGCGGACTCACCAACGCGTAGGCGGTGTCACGCAGCAGGTCGTGGGTGAAGTCGTAGTCGTGCTCGGCCTCGGCCAGGATGCGCTGGCGCCACAGCTCGTCCACCGCACCGACCACCGCCTCCGCCGGCAGGTCGCTGGCCTCGACGAGCAGGTCGAGGTCGAACGGGGTCCCGACCGCCGCGGCGAGCCCGGCGACGGCGCGGGCGGCCTCACCGGTCTGCTGCACCCGGGTCTCGAGGACGGCGGCGAGATCGCCGCCGAGCTGGACGCCGGCCCGCGCCGCCTCGATGACGTGCAGCGGGAAGCCACCGGTGACCGCGTGCAGGACGGCGACGTCGTCCGCCGGCAGCGGCCGCCCCGAGATCGCCGCGGCCAGGCGACCGGTCTCGGACGAGGCGAGGGGTGCGAGCTGCAGGTCGCACAGCCGCCCGGTGGCGCGCAGCCGCAGGTGCCATTCGTCGAACTGGGTGCCACGCCCGGACCCCTCGTCGCGGACGGTGCCGGCCGCGAGCAGTGGCACGTCGGCGGCGAACTCGAGCAGGAAGGTCAGGAACGACAGCGACTCCTGGTCGCACCAGTGCGCGTTGTCGAGCACCACGAGCAGTGGCCGCCCGACCGCGAGCAGGCCGCGGGCCAGGCCCTCGAGGAACCGGTGCCGCTGCCAGGCGTCGGCGAGGGTCGGCGCGGCCGCCGGGCTCGGCCCCGCTGCCCCCGGCAGCAGCCGGTCGATTTCGCCGCGCCACACCTCGTCCAGCCCTCGGATCGCGGTCTGGACGGCGGGGTGGCGCAGCCAGTCGGCGACCGGTTCGAGGGTGCGTCGGCCGGAGGCGCCGAAGCAGCGGGTGGTGACGACGACGGCGCCGTCGGAGGCGGCACCCGCGGCGAGTTCGGTGACCAGCCGCGACTTGCCGACCCCGGGCGGACCGTGCACGAGGCAGACCCGCGGCGTCCCCGCGGCCGCGGTCCGCCACTCCCGCAGCAGCAGCTCCAGTTCGGGCTCGCGTCCGACCAGTTCGACCTGCGCCCCGATCGGGGCCACCTCCCACCCGGCCGGGGCGGCGTCCCGACCGGAGGGTTCGGCGCGGCGCGGCATGATCCGCCGCAGCAGCTCGCTGGTCTCCCGGTCGGGTTGCACCCCGAGCTCCCGCTCCAGCATCGAGGCGCAGCGGTGATACGTGCTCACGGCCGCGGCCGGGTCGCCGACCTGAGCCTGCAGCTCCATCAGGGTCCGGTAGCCGGACTCCTCCAGCGGACGCAGCTCGATCCGCCGGCGGGCCGTCGCGACGGCCGCGGCCAGGTCGCCGGCGGCCCGGTGCAGCCGGGAGGCCAGGTCGCAGAGGTCGACGCAGCGCTGCTCGACGGCGGCGCGGGCCTCGAGCGCCCACTCGTCGTAGAGCCCCGGCAGCAGCTCGCCCCGGTAGCGGGCGATCGCGAGCTCGGCCTGGGCGCATGCCGTGGCGGCGTCGCCCCGGGCGTCGGCCTCGAACGCCGCGGCCGCCGCGGCCTCGAACACCCGCAGGTCCAGCTCGACGCCGGCGACGTCGACCCAGGTCAGGTCGGTGGCCGTCGCCTGCAGGCAGCCCTCGCTGCCGAGCACCCGCCGCAGCGCGTGCAGCTCCCGCCGAAGGTTGGTCAGCGCCTGGGCGTCGCTGGAATCGGGCCAGAACGCGACCGCCACCCGGTGCCGTGGCTGCGGCACCCCGGCGTGCCAGGCCAGGAAGGCCAGGAGCGCGACCGAGCGCGACGATCGCATCGAGACCCCGTCGGGCCCGACGATCGCCTGCTCTCCCAGGAGTGCGCCGGTCAGCATCGTGGTTGGCTTCTCTCGGGGCGAAGCCTAGCGCCGCGCCGCCGCGATGGAAGCCCGTCCTGGGCCCATTGGCCGTACCGGGCGGCCGGGCGCGGTGACACGGTGGCGGCACCGGTGGGACGGACCGCGGGGCACGCACGGGGAGACACCATGACGGCCACGGCACAGGATCGGGCGGGCTCGACGCTGACCGCCGACATCAGACGCGAGCTGTACCGGACGATGGTGCTGGCCCGGAGCTTCGAGACGGCGATCCTGCGCGAGTACCACGCCGACAAGGGACCGGGATTCGACATCGGCAAGGGCCTGGTTCCCGGCGAGATGCATCTGGCGGCCGGGCAGGAACCCGTGGCCGCCGGTGTCTGCGCCCACCTCACGCCCGACGACGCGGTGACCGCGACGCACCGGCCCCACCACCTCGCCATCGCGCACGGCGTCGACCTGAACGCGATGGCCGCGGAGATCTTCGGACGGGAGACCGGGCTGGGCCGCGGCCGCGGCGGCCACATGCACCTGTTCGACCCGGCCACGCACTTCTCCTGCTCGGGCATCATCGCCGAGGGCTACCCGCCGGCGCTCGGCCAGGCCTTCGCCTTCCGGCGCCGGGGCACGGACCGCATCGCGGTGGCCGTGACGGGTGAGGGCGCGGCGAACCAGGGCGGCTTTCACGAGTCGCTGAACCTGGCGGCCCTGTGGCAGCTGCCGGTGGTCTTCGTCGTGGAGGACAACGACTGGGCGATCTCGGTGCCCCGCGACGCGTCGACGGCCGTGCCCTCGAACGCCACCCGCGCGGCGGCCTACGGCATGCCCGGGGTCCGGGTCGAGGACAACGACGTGGAGCAGGTGTACGCGGCCGCCGGGGAGGCGGTCGACCGGGCGCGTTCGGGGGGCGGGCCGACACTGCTCGAGGTGCACACCGTGCGGATGTGGGGGCACTTCGAGGGCGACGCCCAGGGCTACCGCGACGACCTGGAGGGCATCGAGCAGCGGGACCCGATCGTCCGCTACGAACAGCGCCTGCTCGCCGACGGCGTGCTCGACGAGACGACGATCGCTCGGCTGCGGGCCGAGAGCGATGACCTCGTCGAGGCCGCCGTCCGCTTCGCGAAGGACGGCCCCGTACCGGATCCCGCCGACGCCGCCAGGTACGTCTTCGCGTGAGGAGCGAGCCATGACCACCACAGAGACCGCGCCCGACGTCGACGTGCAGGGCACGCACCGGCTCACCACGGCGAAGGCCATGGTCGAGGCGATCGCGCAGGAGATGCGCCGCAACCCGGAGGTCGTGTACCTCGGTGAGGACGTCGAGAAGTACGGCGGCATCTTCTCCTCGACGACCGGGCTGCTCGACGAGTTCGGCCCGACGCGGATCCTCGACACCCCGATTTCCGAGACCGCGTTCATCGGGCTCGCCACCGGCGCGGCCGTCGAGGGCATGCGGCCGGTGGTCGAGCTGATGTTCGCCGATTTCCTGGGCGTGTGCTTCGACCAGATCTACAACCACATGGCGAAGATCCACTTCGAGTCGGGCGGCCACGTCCGGGTGCCGGTGGTGCTCACCACCGCAGTGGGCGGCGGCTACTCCGACGCCGCGCAGCACTCGCAGTGCCTCTGGGGCACCTTCGCCCACCTGCCCGGCATGAAGGTGGTCGTGCCGAGCAACCCGGCCGACGCGAAGGGCCTGATGATCTCGGCCATCCGCGACGACAACCCGGTCGTCTACATGTTCCACAAGGGCGTGATGGGTCTGCCGTGGATGGCGAAGAACCCGCGCTCGCTGGGGGACGTCCCGGAGGGCGACTACACCGTGCCGATCGGCAAGGCCGCCGTCGCGCGCGAGGGCAGCGACGTCACGGTCGCGACGCTCTCGCTGTCGGTGCATCACGCGCTCGATGTCGCCGACACGCTCGCAGACAGCATCGACGTCGAGGTCCTCGACCTCCGGTCGGTCGTGCCGCTGGACCGCGAGGCGATTCTCTCCTCGGTCGCCAAGACGGGCCGGCTCGTCGTCGTGGACGAGGACTACCGGTCCTTCGGCCTCTCCGGGGAGGTCGTCGCGTCGGTCACCGACGTCGACCCGTCACTGCTGCGGGCCCCGGCGATGCGAGTCGCCAACCCCGACGTGCCGGTGCCGTACGCCCACGACCTCGAGTTCCGCGTGCTGCCTCGCCACGACCGGATCGAGGCAGCGATACACGCCGTCACGCGCGCATGACCGAGGTCCTCTTCCCGGCGCTGTCCACCCGCGATCCCGACGCCGAGGGCGTGGTGGAGACCTGGTTCGTCCGCGACGGCGAGTCGGTCGCGGCCGACCAGTTGCTCGCCGAGGTGCAGGTCGACAAGGTGGCGGTGGACGTCCCCGCGCCGGCCTCGGGTGTCGTGACGTTGCTCGTCGACGAAGGCGCCACGGTCAGGCAGTCGATGCCGATCGCGCGCCTGACCTGAAGGATCACGGTTCGTCGGCGGAGTGCTCCGGCACGAGGCTCAGCGCCTCCTCTTCCTCCTGGGCGTTGTGGAGGCGGAGCACGGCGTACAGGCCGTAGAGCAGGCCGCGCAGCTCGACCACGTCCTCCCGCCGGGGCCGCGCCGGGTCGAGCCCGGTGAAGAGTCGGCGCAGCCGCGTCACCTGCTGGGCGATCTCGGCGTGCGTCCGGCTCAGCGCGGCCGTGGCCTGGGCGTTGCCGAGCGTGCGGTCGACCAAGGGCACGAGCCGGCGCTCGTCCTCGGCCTCGTGCGGCAGCAGTTCGCTCTCCAGCCGCTCGACGACTCGTTCCGCGGGGGCCAGGTCGGGGTTCTCCACGGACAGTGCGTCGGCGACGGTGCGCAGCTGCTCGACGATCGGCAGCACGGCCTCGTGCCCCGCACGCAGCTTCCGGGCCGTCGCGAGGTCGTCCGGCGTCATCGTCACCGTGTGCCGGGGCGCGGGCAGCACGGCGGTGAGCGCGATCCCGATGGCCAACACGTCGATGCCCTCCTGCAACACAGCACCGACGGCGGGGGCGAGCAGCCCTGCCGCGGCCAGGCCCATCGCCGCGAGCGAGAGCAGCATGCCGGTCACGACGGCGCGCCAGGCGATGCGCTTGGCGCGGCGCGCGACCAGCATGGCGTCGGCGAGCGCGTCGACCCGGTCGACGGTCAACACCACGTCGGCGGCCTCGGAGGAGGCGCTGGCGCCGCGGGCGGCGAGGGCGACCCCGGCCCCCGCCGCGGCGAGCGCCGGCGCGTCGTTCACCCCGTCCCCCACCATGAGCGTGGGCGCCACCGCGGACTCCGCCCGGACGGCAGCTAACTTCGCCGCGGGGTCGCATTCGGCCAGCACCTCGTCCACGCCCACCATTCGCCCGACGGTCTCGGCGATGTCGGACCGGTCGCCCGAGACCAGCACGATCCGTTGGAGGCCGGCGGCCCGAAGCGCGCGCAGCGTCCGGCGGGCGTCGGGGCGGATCGGGTCGCTGAGCAGCACCGCACCGGCCGGGACGCCGTCCACCCCGACGAACACCGCGAGCGAGCCGTCCAGCTCGGCCCGCCGGCGGGCCTGTTGCGCCCAGTCGGGCAGCGGGTCGCCGACGATCCACGCCGCCTTGCCGAGCCGCACCCGGCGCCCTTCCACGATGCCCTCGATCCCGTACCCGTGCACTTCCCGGACGCTCTCGGGCACGACGAGCGGACGCGGGCCGCGGGCGCCGGCCGCCACGATGCCGGCGGCGAGGACGTGGGGTGAGAGCTGGTCCAGCGACGCGGCCAGCTGCAGCAGCTCCGGCGCCGGTGGCCCCGCCGGCGCGAGGAGGACGTCGGTGACCTGCGGACGTCCGAGGGTCAACGTGCCGGTCTTGTCGAACATCCCGACCCGGGCGGCGGCGAGCCGCTCCAGGGCACCGCCGCCCTTGACGATGACGCCGACGCGCGTGGCCCCGGAGAGCCCGGAGATGATGGCGATCGGCGCCGCCAGCAGCAGCGGGCAGGGCGTCGCGACCACCAGCACCGCCACCGCGCGGACCGCCTGCCCGCTCAGCAGCCACGCCCCGCCGGCGAGCAGCACGGTCAGCGGCACGAAGGAGGTCGCCAGCCGGTCGGCGAGGCGCACGAACGGTGCGCCGGCGGCCTGGGCCTGCTCGACCAGGCGCACGACGCCGGCGTAGGTGGACTCGGCCGCGGCCGCCGTCGCGAACAGCTCGAGCGGATCGCCCGCCACCACCACGCCACTGCGCACGTCGTCACCGGCGGATCGGTTTACCGGCAGCGACTCCCCCGTCAGCGCCGACTCGTCCAGCACCGCGTCCCCCAGCAGGCGCCCGTCCACCGGCACGATCTCGCCGGAGCCGACGACGATCCGGTCTCCCGTCGCGACCTCGTCGACCGGCACGGCCACGATGGCGTCGCCCTCCCGCCGCCGAGCCGTCCGTGGCGCTCGCTGCACGAGCAGCCGCAGATCGCGCCGGGCCCGACCCTCGGCCCGGGCCTCGAGCACCTGCCCGCTGCCCAGCATCACCGCGATGACCGCCCCGGCGAACGGCTCGCCCACCAGCAACGCCCCGGCCAGGGCGAGCAGCGCGATCACGTCGACGGTCATCTCCCGGCGGTGCACCGCCGCGGCCACGACCACCAGCGAGTACCCGAGCGCGAGCAGCGCGGCCGCCGTCCACAGCCCGTCGGCGACCCCGCGCGCGTCGACCAGCCAGGCGCCCCCACCGCCGGCGAGCAACGCCAGGGTCGCGACGAGGAGCGCGGTGGAGGCGTGCTCCCGCAGTGATCGCACGTCCTCATGCTCGCGGCGGCCGCCACGCCGCTGCAGGGCCGAAAGGACCAGCGGACCCCGGGCGCGGGCGGCCCGACGGTCACCCGAACCTGGCGCAATTTCGCAGATGCCGGGCCGCTTCGCCCCAAAACCGCAGCCCCGAAGGTGGTACGCCGCCGCGGCGATGACCCAGCAGGTGCCGCGCTTTCGGCGGATATGCGAGGTCGGGATCCCACGAGGGTGACGAACGCCCCGGGACTTTCCTACGCTTAGGCCTGTTGCCCGGGGTGCCGGCGCCGCCGGGCAGCGTCGCCGGGCGAAGGCGCGCCATGAGACTTTCGAGGTTCCGACCTGATCGGGCCCGCAGCAGCGGCCGCCCGGTGGGGCCGGGGGCGCCGGCCGGGAGGCTGTCGGTGCGGGCCATGGCGGCGACGGCCGCGGCGGTGTTGATCGGGCTGCTGCTGGCGGCGGCGCTCAGCGGGGCGATCAGCCGTTCGCTCAACGCCTCCGCCGTGCACACCTTGGAGACCCGGGCCGGCCCGGCGCAGATCGGCGTGATCGAGCTGCGCGATGTCTACCGCCGGGCCCACACGGCGCAGGTGGCCTTCGAGTTCACCGGCATGCCGAGGTTCGCGGCCGAGGCGGACGCCGGGTGGCGGCGCGCACCGCAATTGGGGCAGCATCTGCGCGGGCTGCTCAGCGACGACCCGGTGGCGCTGTCGGCCCTGGCCGCGACGCAGTCCGCCGCCGACCGCTGGCGCGCCGCCGCCACGGCCGCCGCCGGCGCCCGCCCGGCCGGCGCCCGGAGCCACGACGAGATCACCGCCGCGGTGCGGGCCGACACGCTGTTCTACACGGCGACCACGCGGCACCTGCAGGCCCTGCTGACGCGGGTCAACGAGATCGCTCGCAGTGAGTTGGCCGGCGTCGCGGCCCGGCAATCGACCTCGAATGTCATCGCCTGGTCCGCGCTCGTCGCCGCGGTGGTGGTCAGCGTGGCCGCGGTGCCGGTGCTGCGCCGCAAGGTCACCCGGCCGCTGCACAGCCTGCTGCGGCAGATCGCGGCCGCCTCCATCGGCGACGCCGAGCAACCGATCTCCGTGCCCGGCGCCCCGGCCGAGCTGGCCGGGATCGCCGCGGCGAGCGAGAAGATGCGCTTGAACCTGCTGCAGGGCGCGCGGCGGCTCGCCGACGCGCAAGGCAAGCTGGCGGTCCACGACGAGCGAGACCGGTTCGCCGGCGATCTGCACGACCACGCGGTACAGGACGTCTTCGCGCTGAGTCTGGCCCTGAGCGCGGCGGCCGCCCGGTACCCGCGGTTCGCGGAAGTCTTCGAGCCGTTGATCGATCAGACCGACCGCGTCATCCGGCAGTTCCGCGCCATCATCTTCGACGTCAAGGAGCCCGTGCGGGTGGGGCCGCTCAGCACCCAGCTGCGCAGCGTCGCCGCGACCAGCAGCCGGGCGCTCGGGTTCCCCCCCGACCTGGAGCTCGGCCCGGCCGTCGACAGCGACATTCCGCCGCCCGTCGCGGCCAACCTGGTCGCGGTGGCGCGCGAGAGCCTGAGCAACGTCGCGCGGCACGCGCAGGCCACCCGCGTGGAGGTCGAGCTCACCCGCGAGGGCGACACCCTGCAGCTGCGCGTCAGCGACGACGGCATCGGAATCGACGCCGGGCGCACGCCCGTCGGCCAGGGGCTGGACAACCTTCGGGCCCGAGCGCAGCGGCTGGGCGGGACGGTCAAGATCGACTCCGCTCCGGCGGGCGGCACGACCGTCGTCTGGCGGGTGCCGCTGCGCGGCCTCGACGGTCACCCGGCCCCGCTCGACGAGGCCGCGGCCGCATCCGCAACCGACGCGGCCCACTGATCCGACGACACCCGGATCGGGCGGGCGGTGGTGAGCGCCTACGCGCTCAGGTCAACCGCAGCAACCCAGCCGGCTGCGGGCGTGGGCCATGCTGTTCAGCCGGGCCTCGAGCAGCTGGTCCAGCCGCGTCATCGCCACCGATTCGGCACCGCGATCTTCGATATTGACCGCGAGGCGCCAGCGCACCCGAGCGATACGGAGGGCGGCGTCGCAGTGATGGACCGGTCCAACGGCGGCCACGAGAGCTCCTTCAGATCACACCAGGTCCCGGCATGGACAGGGGCGGAGGTCCGGGACTTTCGTCCTTTACCCAACCGCCCGAGACCCCTAACCCGGGGGACCGTCCCCCTTCTGTCGAGGTTGTGGGACAGCTGTCCCACAACCTCGGTGGTCGCAACGAGTCGCGCCGCCTGCCGGCAGGGTCAGGTGGGCATGTCCGCGAAGCGCGAGTAGCGCCCCTGGAAGGCGACGGCCACCGTCGCGGTGGGGCCGTTGCGGTGCTTGGCGATGATCAGGTCGGCCTCGCCGGCGCGCTCGGTCTCCGGCTCGTAGAGATCCGGGCGGTGGACGAGCAGCACGACGTCCGAGTCCTGCTCGATGCTGCCGGACTCACGCAGGTCCGAGAGCATCGGCTTCTTGTCGGTGCGCTGCTCCGGGCCACGGTTGAGCTGCGAGAGCGCGATGACGGGCACGTCGAGCTCCTTGGCCAGCAGCTTCATGGCCCGGGAGAACTCCGAGACCTCCTGCTGCCGGGACTCCACGCGCTTGCCGCTGGTCATCAGCTGCAGGTAGTCGATGACGACCAGCTGCAGGTCGTTGCGCTGCTTGAGCCGGCGGGCCTTGGCCCGGATCTCCATCATCGTCAGGTTCGGCGAGTCGTCGATGTACAGCGGCGCCTCGGCCAGCTCGCCGGAGCGCAGCGCCAGCCGGCGCCAGTCCTGATCGCTCATGTGCCCGGAGCGCATGTTCTGCAGCGCCACACCCGCCTCGGCCGAGAACAGCCGCATCATGATCTCGGTACGGCCCATCTCCAGGGAGAAGATCGCCGTCGCCCGCTGGTTCTTCACCGCCGACGAGCGGGCGAAGTCCAATGCCAGGGTCGACTTGCCCGAGCCCGGGCGGCCGGCCACCGTCACCATCTGCCCCGCGTGCAGCCCGTTGGTGATCTCGTCCAGCTGCTGAAACCCGGTGGGGATGCCGGTGCCGACGCCGCCGGTGGCGGAGATCTTCTCGATCTCGTCCAGGGTGTGCTGCAGCAGCGACTCGATGTGGACGTAGTCCTCGGCGGTGCGCCGCTCGGTGACGTCGTAGATCTCGACCTGGGCCCGGTCGACGACGTCGTCGACGGTGCCGCCGAGCTCTCCTTCGCCCTCGCCCGAGGAGGCGTCGTAGCCCATCTGCACGATGCGGGTGCCGGCGGTGACCAGCCGGCGCAGCACCGCCCGCTCGGCGACGATCTGGGCGTAGTAGCCGGCGTTGGCGGCCGTCGGCACCATGTTGATCAGCGTGTGCAGGTAGGGCGCGCCGCCGATGCGGGACAGCTGCCCGCCGCGGGTGAGCTCGGCCGAGACGGTGACGGCGTCGGCCGGCTCGCCGCGGGAATAGAGATCGAGGACGCCGTCGTAGATCTGCTGGTGGGCCGGCCGGTAGAAGTCGCCCGGGCGGATGATCTCGATGACGTCGGCGATGGCGTCCTTGCTCAGCATCATCGCCCCGAGCACCGACTGCTCGGCCTCGATCGCCTGCGGCGGGGTGCGGTCGAAGGCGGGCGCGCCGGCCCGGCCGGCACGATCCCGAGTCTCGTCCGTCACCGTCATCGACGTCGCCCTCCCCACCGTTTGCTGGCCCCCGCTCGCACACAGAAACGATTACCGGACGGGTACGACAGTTCCGTCCGGAGCGGTGCGTTCGGGGGCCGCACGGGACGCTAGACGCCCCGAGCGGCGCCGTCCAAATCGCCTGTGCACCCCGCTGTGCACCCCTTGTGGGAAACGCCGGGGGGCCCGGTGGAGCGCCGGTGGACAACGTGTGGGCATCCCGGCCCCGGGACCGCTTTCAGGCCCGCCAGGACGGGCTTTTCACCGGCCCCCAGTTGTGGACAAGAAATTTCCGCCCGCGGCCCTGCTCGGCGAACCGCCCGCCGGAACGCCGACGTGGCCGGCCCTGGCAGGGCCGGCCACGTTCGAAGCGGGAAGTCTCAGGCCGGGTTGACGACGACCGGCACCGAGGCGACGACGTCCGGGTGCAGGTCGACGGTGACGGTGTGCGTGCCCGTCGACTTGATGTGACCGTCGATGCGGATGCGCTTCTTGTCCAACGTCGGGCCGCCCGCGCTCTTCACCGCCGAGGCGATCTCGGCGACGGTGACCGAGCCGAACAGCCGGCCGTCCTTGCCGGCGCGCGCCTCGAGCGCGACCGAGAGCTTCTCCAGCTCGGTCTTGATCTCCCGGGCGTGGTCCAGGTCGCGGATCTCGCGGGCCCCGCGGGCCCGCTTGATCTGGGCGATCTGCTTCTCGGCGCCCTGGCTCCAGGTGATGGCAGCGCCACGCGGAACCAGGAAGTTGCGGCCGTAGCCGTCGGCAACCTCGACGATGTCGCCGGCGAGGCCCAGCCCGGTGACCTCACGGGTGAGGATCAGCTTCATGGTGGCGCCTCCTAGCGAGCGGTCGAGGTGTACGGCAGCAGCGCCATCTCGCGGGCGTTCTTGATCGCCTTGGCGATCTGCCGCTGCTGCTGAGCGGTGACACCGGTGACGCGGCGAGCGCGGATCTTGCCGCGGTCGGAGATGAACTTCCGCAGCAGCGTGGTGTCCTTGTAGTCGATGTAGTCGATCTTGGCCGCGGTGAGCGGGTTCTGCTTCTTCTTCGGCTTGCGAAGCGGGGGCTTGGCCATGGTGGTCTCCTGCAGGTGATGGTGCGGCGCCGGGCCGCGAACGTGTGAGGGTCGGGCGGGTCAGAACGGCGGTTCGTCGGAGAAGCCGCCGCCCGAGGCGGGCGCGGACGAGCCCCAGGGGTCGTCGCTCAGGGCGCCCGAGCCGCCGGAGCCGCCGGAGCCACCCGAGCCGCCGCCGGAGGCGCCGTAGCCGCCGCCCGACGAGCCGCGGCTGGTCTTGTTGACCTTGGCGGTGGCGTAGCGCAGCGAGGGGCCGACCTCGTCGACGTCCAGCTCCACCACGGTGCGCTTCTCACCCTCGCGGGTCTCGAACGAGCGCTGCTTGAGCCGGCCCTGCGCCACGACGCGCATACCGCGCTGCAGCGACTCGGCGACGTTCTCGGCCGCCTGCCGCCAGATCGAGCAGCGAAGGAACAGCGCCTCGCCGTCCTTCCACTCGTTGGTCTGCCGGTCGAACTGCCGCGGCGTCGAGGCGATTGTGAACGACGCGACGGCAGCGCCGGACGGCGTGAAACGCAGTTCCGGGTCGGCGGTCAGGTTGCCGACGACGGTGATGACGGTTTCGCCTGCCATGCGGGGCTCCTAGCGCTCGTCCGGACGGATGACCTTGGTCCGCAGCACCGACTCGTTCAGGTTGAGCTGACGGTCGAGCTCCTGCACGGCCGAGGGATTCGCCTTCAGGTCGACGACGGCGTAGATGCCCTCAACGTTCCGGTTGATCTCGTAGGCCATGCGGCGCCGGCCCCAGACGTCGACCTTCTCGACGCTGCCGCCGTCGTTCTTCACGACGGTGAGGAACTGGTCGATCGACGGGGCGACGGTGCGCTCGTCCAGGGTGGGGTCGAGGATGACCATGACTTCGTAGTGACGCATGAGTGCGCGCGTCCTCCTGTGGACTGATCGGCCACGGACTGTCCGTGGCAGGAGGTGTTCGGCCCAGGGCGGCGGTCGTTCGGCGACGGCCGGCCCGTTCGCAGGGCGAACCACGTCACGATACCCGGGCCCGGACGGGAATCCGAAATCGCCGGCGGCGCCGGGGGCTTGGTCGCCACTTGTGGGACAGCTGTCCCACAACTCGCAGACATGGACCTCCGTCGAGCTCGACCTGCGGGGCCGCTCGACCTGCGGGGCCGTCCGTGTGGCTCTCGCTCGCGGCGGCTCATGCCAGCAGCCGGCGCACCGCCGCGATGTCCGTCTCCAGCCGGTCGAGCGCCTCGGTGACCTCGCCCCCGCCCGCCGACCGCGTCAGGCCCGTCGCGATGAGGTTGCGGGCCATGGCGCTGACGGGAATCCCGGAGCGATCGGCGCGGCGCTCGAGCGCGTCGTACTGCTCAGGGAGCAACCGCACCGTGAAGTGGCGGGACGCCGCGCCCGGCTTCGGTGTCGCGCGACGACGGGTGGACGCGGCGCCCGCGGATGCGCCGGGCGCGGCCCCGCCGGGATCCGACGGCGCGTCTCGCGCGCCCACGTCTCGCAGGGCCTGGGGTTCGCGTTCCACACACGCAAGCGCGACGCGGCTGCCGAGTTCGGTTCCGGTCAGCTGCTCGCCCGACTCCCGCGCGGCCTCGAGCACCTCGCGGGTGACCTCGTCCTCAATCGCCCACCTGTCCAGCACGACCGCGTCCTCCCCGGCACCGCCGTTCGGTGACCTTCGCCGGGTGACGCTAACCGGGCCCACCGACAGTTCGGCCGGCCCCGCCGGTCAGTTCCGCTTCAGCAGGAACAGCCGCGCGTAGGTGCCGGCCACCAGCGCCAACGCGATGATGGCGATGATCGCGAGGATTACCGGAAGCTGGCTGGACGACGAGCTGGGGTCGGAGGCGAGCTCCACGGTGCGGGTCGCGTCCGCTGCGGGCGAGGCGTTGCTGCCGGAGCCCGGCGACGCCGACCCGGACCCCGAACCGGCGGGGCTCGAGGAGCCGGAGTTGTTCAGCAGGTTGCCGGAGTTGCCGGGCCCGCTGCCCGAGTCGGGCAGCAGCCCGCTGACGCTACCGCCGCCGCCACCACCGGCACCGGAGTAACCGCCGGAGTAGCCGACCCCCAGGCTGTTGCCCTTGGGCACGACCTCCTCGGGGATCGTCATGCCCGGCGGCGTGTAGGAGGGGCCAGAGGCGCCCGCGCTCGAGGACTTCGACTTCGGCGCCGCCTTGTGCTTCTTGTGCTGCTGCTTCTTGTTCTTGTTGCCCACCTTGGGCAGCTTCGGCGAGGGCACGTGCAGGGTCGGCGCCGTGACCCCGGGCACGGTCAGGGTCGGCCCCTGGCCCACCACGGGGGCGCTCGGGGCGACCTTGACCTTCGGCAGCTGCACCGAGATGCCGCCCTGCGGCGGCTTCTTGGCCACCACGACGCGCCCGACGTACTGGTTGTGGGCGTTGAGCTTGATGCCCGCCTGGCTGAGCTGGTTGCCGTTGAGGTTGATCGTCGTGTACGTGGTCTTGGTCTTGTGCCCGGTCACGTTGCCCAACAGATCGAGGATCGGAATTTGCTTCACCGTCACCTTCTGCACCGAGTAGGTGAACGGGTACTTGCCGACCCTGGGGAACGAGAACGTCTTCTTCTGATTGGCCGTGATGATCGTGTGGTTCGTCCCGCCGGGCAGGTGGCCGAAGTTGGCCACGACCCGGAGCGACGCGCCGCCGCCGAGCAGACCGCCGGCCAGCCCCTGCAGCGCCTTCGGCAGGCCCGCGCTCGGGACCAGCGAGGCGGAGAAGCGGACCCGGTCCCCCGGGTGGATTCCGACGGTGGTGCCGCCGGTGGGGTTCTTGTGCGTGGCCACGCCGCTGAGCGTGAGCTGCCCGTTCACGGTCGTGGCGGCGTCCGCCGGGGAGGCGACGACGAGGGCGGCGATGAGCATGCCGGCCAGGGTCAGCGCGGCCGACCGGAGACCGACCAGCCGGCTGGTGGCAGCGCGGTGGCGTCCTGACATCGTTCTCGACTCCCGGGGTCAAACGGAACACGGGTGAACGTGCACGTTACTGGTACAACGAGTAATACCCAATCCGGGATGCGTGATCCCAGACACGCACCGGGCCCGGCCCGGCGTGCGAGGTGAGCCGTACCGTCCTGGTATGTCCGTCGCCATCGGTGCCCACGTCCGCTCCGACGACCCGCTCGGCTACGCCGCCGCGACCGGTTCGGCCGCGATCCAGGTCTTCCTCACCGAGCCACAGGCCTGGAAGGCGCCCGGCGAGCTGCCCTGGGCCGCGGCGGTGCGCGACAGCGGCCTGGCCGTCTACGTCCACGCGCCGTACCGCATCAACGTCGCCACCACCAACAACCGCATCCGGGTCCCCAGCCGCAAGCTGCTGATGCAGCACGCCCGCGCGGCGGCGGAGCTCGGGGCCACGGGGCTCATCGTCCACGGCGGTCACCTGGGCGAGGACGACGACCCCGCAATCGGGGTCGACAACTGGCGCAAGACCTTCGCCTACGCCGAGAACGACGGCGGCTTCGGACTGCCGGTGCTGATCGAGAACACCGCGGGCGGCAGCAACGCCGTCGCCCGCCGCTTCGACCGCCTGGCGATGCTGTGGGACGCGGTCGCCGACTTCGACGCCGGGTTCTGCCTGGACACCTGCCACGCCTTCGCCGGCGGCGAGCCGCTGGACGACGCGGTCGACCGGGTGCGGGCGATCACCGGCCGGATCGATCTGGTGCACGCCAACGACAGCCGCGACGCCTTCGACTCCGGCGCCGACCGGCACGCCAACTTCGGCACCGGCAGCATCGACGCCGCCACCATCGCCGACATCTGCCGCGCGGCGGGCAGCGACGTCATCGTGGAGACCCCCGCCGCCGGGCAGGCCGCCGACGTCGCCTACCTGCAGGGCGCGGCCTGACCCGCGGAGCGCCACCGGTCCCGCCAGTCGGCGTCGGGTGCGTCGTCGAACTCGCCACCGCCCGGATCGTCGGCGCCGTCGACGCGCACGACGTCCAGCCAGGGGCACCACATCTCCCGCACCACCAGACCGGCGAGGGTGAGCAGCAGCGCGTCACGAGCCAGCAGCGCGAGCACCAGCCAGCCGTAGGCGACGCCGTGGTCGGGCACGCTCATCCCGAGCAGCAGGGTGAGCGTCAGCATCCACACCGCGATCTCGGCGAACTGCCAGATCAGCGTCAGTCGCCAGCGCGGCCTGGCCAGGGCCAGCAGCGGCAGCAGCCACAGCGAGTACTGCGGGCTCCAGACCTTGGTGGTCAGCAGGAAGGCGAGCACGCAGAGGAAGGCGAGCTGCGCCAGCCGCGGCCGGGTCGGCGCGGCCAGCCCGAGCGCCGCCACGGCGCCGAGCGCCAGCACCACCGCCAGGGCCACGGCGGCCCCCGGCGGCACCCAGCTGACGACGTCCTGGCCGTCGAGCTTGCCGGCGGCCAAAGTCCGCACGATCGCCCAGAGCGACGACCGTTCGGCCGGCCGGTCGGCGCTGAAGCGGTAGAACTCCCACCACCCCTGGTGGTAGGCCACAGCGACCGGGATGTTCACCGCCAGCCAGGTCGCCGCCGCGGCGGCCACCGTCCAGCCGGTGTCGCGGCGCCGCCCGGTGCGCACGGCGAGGATCACCACCGCGACGAGCAGCAGCGCCGGGTAGAGCTTCGCCGCCGTGCCGAGCCCGATCAGGGCGCCGGCGAGCACCGGTCTTCGCCGCGACCACGCCCACAGCGCGCCCGAGGTGAAGGCCATGGCCAGCAGGTCCCAGTTCGAGAAGGCGTGGAACACCAGCAGCGGCGACAGCGCGAAGATCGCCGCGTCCCAGGGCCGGCCGCGGGCGGTGCCGGCGGTGGCCGCCGTGGTGGCCAGCGCGCACAGCGACAGCAGCAGCGCGGTGATCGCCCCGAAGACGAGCAGCTCGGACCAGGAACCGGCCAGGGCGTGGAGGCCGTGGGTGATGCCCGAGCTCAGCCACAGGAACCCGCCGGTGACCACGGGGTACTCGACCGCGGTGTCCCGGTAGGGCACGGCACCGACATCGAGCCGCTCGTTGCTCCACAGCGGGACGACGTCGGAGTAGCAGAAGTGCGTGTACTGCTTCATCCCGACCCAGTCGCCGGTCGCGCACGGCGCCTTCTGCAGGTAGCCGAGCAGCAGCGTCAGCAGCGTCATCGCCAGCAGCCAGCGCAGCGGTGACCACCAGCGCGAGCCGTTGGCGGCGTGCCGACCCCAGGCGCCGCCGAGCATGCGGGTGGCCCGCCAGGCCATCGGATCGGTCCGGCTGGGCAACCGCGGGGCGCGGGGGGCACAGGGGTCAGCGGGGCGGGCCGGGGCCGGGCCGGGCGAGGGGCGCGGCGAGGCAGCGGCGCGCGTCACCCGGCCATCCTGGCACGCGTCACGCGCAGGGCAGGACCCCCGGCGAGCAGGTCGAGGTCGACGGCGGCGCCGAGGTCGACGGCGGCGCGGACGTGGTCGGCGGCGCGGACGTCGTCGGCGGCGCCGTGGTCGACGGCGGGGCGGACGTCGTCGGCGGGGCCGAGGTCGACGGCGGCGCGGACGTGGTCGGCGGCGCGGACGTGGTCGGCGCGATGGTGGTCGGCGACGGCGTCGGCGTCGGCCGCAGCCCGTCGGTGCCGATCAGCTGCTTGGTCGCCATCGGCTTGTCCGGCTTGCCCTTGAGGAAGCGGTTCATGAACGCCTGCCAGATGCTGCCGGGCTTGTTCGCCCCGTACATGGGGTTGCCGGCGGCGTCGAAGATCGGGGCGGAGGTGCCGGAGCCGACCCACACGGCGGCGCTGACCTGCGGGGTGTAGCCCACCGTCCAGGCGTCGCTGTCGTTCTTCGTCTGCGACGAGATGCCGACGGTGCCGGTCTTGGCGGCGGAGGTGCGGCCGCCGGCCAGCGGGAAGCCGCGGTAGGCCGCGATCGGCTCCAGCGTGAGCGTCACGTCGTTGGCCACCCGCCGGTCGATCGCCCGCCGGGCGTCGGACTGGTGCCGGAAGACCACGTCGCCGTTCGAGGCAGTGGCCTGCTCGACGAGGTACGGCTGGTTGTAGACGCCGTGGTCGGCGAGCGTGGCGTAGCCGCTGGCCTGGTCCATCACCGACACCGGGTAGTCGCCGATGCCGATGCCGAAGCTGGTGGTGCCGTCGGCGCCCTGCAGCGACTTCTGTCCGGCATAGTTGCGCGTCGCGATGCCCATCTCGTGGGCGGTCTTGGCGACCTTGTCGGGGCCGAGTTCGGCGGCGAGACCGTCGAAGGTGGTGTTGAGCGAGTACTTCATCGCCTGGTCCAGCGGCACCTGCGGCCCGCTGACCGGCTTGTCGCCCGGGTCGTTCTTGATCGTCGTGCCTTCGATGACCTTCTTGTAGCTGCCGTCGTACGGGCTGGTGATCGTGTAGTGCGCGGTGCCCGGGGTCTGCCGCACGGTGTTGTTCAGTGCGGTGGCCAGCACGTACGGCTTGAAGGTCGAGCCGGGCGGACGCACCCCGCGGGAGGCGTAGTCGTTGTAGTCGACCTTGCCGCTCGGGCCCTTCACGTCCGGTCCGGTGCCGCCGTAGTAGGCCAGGACCGCCCCGGTGTGGGGTTGGACGGCGACCAGTCCGGTCTTGAGGTTCTGCTGCTTCTTCGTCAGGTGCGCGAAGTGGTGGTGCACGGCCTGCAGGGCGGCGTGCTGTGCCCGGCGGTTGATGGTGGTGCGGATGGTCATGCCCTGCCGGGAGACCTGCTCGGTGGAGATGCCGTTGGCCTGCAGGTCGGCCAGCACCCGGTTCTTCAGCAGGTACTGCCAGCCGACGACCCCGACGCCGGTGCCGTGCGGCGGGTTCACCTTCGGGTAGGACATCGCGGCCGCCGCCGAGGAGCTCAGGTGGCCGGTGGCGACCATGCCCTGCAGCACGTAGTGCCAGCGGGCGACGGCGGCCTGCCGGTCGTTGGCCGGGTCGTAGTAGGACGGCGCGCGCAGCAGCGAGGCCAGCACGGCACCCTGCGCGGTGTCCAGCTGCTGCACGTTCTTGCCGAAGTAGGCCTGGGCGGCGGCCTGGATGCCGTACGCGCCCCGGCCGAAGTAGACGGTGTTGAGGTAGTACTCCAGGATCTGGTCCTTGCTGTACTCGCGCGACAGCTTGACCGCGATCATCAGCTCCTTGAGCTTGCGCGACAGCGTCTGCGAGTCGGAGAGGTAGGCGTTCTTGACGTACTGCTGCGTGATGCCGGACCCGCCCTGGGTGCTGCCGCCGCCGAGGTCGGACCAGGCCGCCCGCAGCGTGCCGCGGATCGAGACCGCACCGTCGGTGTAGAAGCTGCGGTCCTCGGCGGCCAACACGTCCCACTGCACCTGCTTCGGGACCTGGTCGAGGCTGACCACGGTGTGGTCGATGTTGCCGATGCGGGCCAGCGTCGAGCCGTCGGAGTACTCGATGGTGGCGGTCTGCGGCAGCGAGACGTCCTGCGGCCGCGGGACGTTGGTGAGCGTGTAGAACAGCACGATCCCGACGACCATGATCCCGGCGACCAGACCGAGCAGCCAGGTGGCGCCGAGCATGGAGCGGCGCAGCCACCGCTTCCCCGGGGACATGGCGGCGACCCGTTGCTTGCTGCGCCGGCGCCGGACCAGGTGCTTGTGCCACCCGGTCTTCAGGGCACCGGCGTCCTCGTAGTCGTTGTCGCTCCAGTCGTCGATCGGCTTTCCGGGCTTGCGGCGGCGGGGGCTCGGGCGCGATCGGCGGCGGCCGTGGGGGCTGTCGGTCACTCGACGAAGGTTAACGATGCGTGCGAACCGACGCAGGCCGACCTCAGCCGGCGTGAGGGTCCGGCGCGCCGAGCGACTGCCGCAAAATCTGCGCGACGTCCAGGACGGCGACGTCCTCGCGGGCCTCGCCCTCGCCGACCTTGGCCGCCACCGCGTCCGAGAGCATCACCATGCAGAACGGGCAGGCGGTCGAGATCACGTCGGGGTCCCAGGACAGGGCCTCCTCGGTGCGCTCGACGTTGACCCGCTTGCCCAGCTTCTCCTCCATCCAGAACCGCGCGCCGCCGGCGCCGCAGCAGAAGCCGCGGTCCTTGCAGCGGTGCATCTCCTGGCTCTTGAGGCCGTTGATGGCGCCCAGCACCTCGCGCGGCGGGGTGTAGACCTTGTTGTGCCGGCCCAGGTAGCAGGGGTCGTGGTAGGTGACGTTCTTGTCGACCGGTTCGACCGGCGTCAGCCGCCCCTCCTCGACCAGCTTCCCGAGCAGCTGGGTGTGGTGGACGACCTCGTAGTGGCCGCCGAGCTGGGGGTACTCGTTGGCCAGGGTGTTGAAGCAGTGCGGGCAGGTGGCGACGACCTTCAGCGGCTCGGCGCGGGTGATCGAGTTCAGCGTCTCGACGTTCTGCATGCCCTGCATCTGGAACAGGAACTCGTTGCCGAGCCGGCGGGCCGGGTCACCGGTGCAGGACTCGCCCTGGCCCAGGACCGCGAACTCGACGCCGGCGGCGTGCAGCAGCTCGGCGAAGGCGACGGTGACCTTCTTGGAGCGGTCCTCCAGCGCGCCGGCGCAGCCGACCCAGAACAGGTAGTCGATGTCGGCGTCCAGCTTGGTGCCCGGGTCGGCCTGCCGGACCTCGAAGGACAGGTCGGAGAACCACTCGGTGCGGCCGTTGTTCGACATGCCCCACGGGTTGCCCTTGTTCTCGATGTTGCGCAGCATGACGCCGGCCTCGGACGGGAACGCGGACTCGATCAACACCTGGTAGCGGCGCATGTCGACGATGTGGTCGATGTGCTCGATGTCGACCGGGCACTGCTCCACGCAGGCGCCGCAGGTGGTGCACGACCACAGCACGTCGGGGTCGATGACGCCGCCGGACTCGGCGTCGCCGACCAGCGGGCGCAGCGCCTGCTCGATGGTCGAGCCCTCGATGCGGGCGTAGCCGTCCTCGGGCACGCCGTGGCCGTGCAGCCCCTCGTCGGTGAAGTTCGGCTCCGCGCCCTCGGGGACCTCCTGGCCGAAGATGTAGGGCGCCTTGGCGAACAGGTGGTCACGCAGGTTCATGATCACGAGCTTCGGCGACAGCGGCTTGCCGGTGTTCCAGGCGGGACACTGCGACTGGCAGCGGCCGCACTCGGTGCAGGTGGCGAAGTCGAGGTAGCCCTTCCAGGAGAAGTCCTCGATCTTGCCCTTGCCGAAGACGGTGTCCTCCGACAGGTTCTCGACGTCGGAGAAGTCGATGGCCTTGCCGTCGTCGTCGGAGACCGGCAGCAGCGGCCCCAGCCCGTCCGGCTCGCGCTTGGTGAGCACGTTGAGCGGGGCGGTGCCGATGTGCAGGTGCTTGGAGTACACGACCAGCACCGTGAAGGCGAAGATCACCGCCATCTGCGCGATGATCCAGAAGGTCTCGAAGCCGGTGAGGTACGACCCGCTGGGCAGCGCGGAGCCGACGAGGTAGGACGCGAAGGGCCACTTCGAGTCGCCGTAGGGGAAGTGGCCGGACTTCCACTGGGCACCGCGGTAGAGCAGCAACGTCACCACGACCAGGAAGATGAAGACCAGCACCATCCAGGCCGGGCCGTTGTGCGAGCCGTAGAAGCGGCTGTCGCGCTTCTTGCGCTCGGGGGCGTTGCGGGCGCGGTTGATGGCGAAGTAGATGATCCCGAGCAGCACCGCGACGGCGAAGAAGTCCTCGAGGAAGCCCAGCCACTGGCCCCGGCCGAAGATCGGGAAGGCGAAGTCACGGCTGATCACCAGCGCGCCGTAGGCCTCGACGATGGTGGCGCCGAGGATCACAAAGCCCCAGAAGGTGAAGAAGTGGGCCACGCCCGGGGCGCTCCACTTCAGCAGCCGCCGCTGGCCGAAGACCTCTACGAGCTGGTCCTTGACTCGCTGATCGATGTTCTCCAGCCGCGTCTTGTCCGGCGTGCCGGAGCGGATCAGCTTGGTCAACCAGGCGATGCGCCGGCCCGCGACCGCAGCGGTGATGACGAGCATCGCGATGCCGATCCCGATCCGCCACCACCCCGGGTCGAGGTAATTCCAGTCGACGAACCAGTTCTCGGCCAGAACCGTGTGCTGCACCCGCGTCTCCTTGGTGATCCGGCATCGGGGTCGGAGGCCTGAAGCCTATGCGTCATTACTCGCGAGTAACCACTCGGCGGCGGGGGTGTGTCCCCGCGCACTCGACGCGACCGAGTTCCGGTCATCGTGCCACGCGCCCGCGTCGGGGATGGGGAGAGGCTGGGGCAGCGGCGTTCTTGCAGCTGAGCGCAGCCCGGCCGAGAACGGGCCGCCGGCGGCGCGTTGTGGGACGATTCGGCCGATGTCCGCCTCGGTCGCCAACGCGCCCGCGCCCTCGGGAGCACGGGCCCCAGCCGGTGCCGCCCCGGCCCCCGCGCCGGGTGTGTGGCAGCGGCTGGCGCCGGCTGCACCGACCCTGGTGCTGGCGGCCAACGCCGTGGCCTTCTTCCTGCTCCGGCCGGACGTCAACGACCTGTGGGCGGCCCGGGCCCGCGCCTCGGCGGTCAGCCACGGCGTCGGCCTGACCTACTGGTTCAGCTGGTTCGGCGGCGGCACCACCCCGGGCAACTACTCGGTCCTGACCCCTTCGCTCAGCGCGGCGCTGGGGTGCGAGCTGGTCGTGGCCGTGGCGGCGGTGGCGGTGACCGCGCTGGGCACGGTGGCGGTGCGGCACACCCGCCGCCCGCTCGCCGCCGCGTGGGTGCTCGCCGTGGTGACCGCGGCGAATCTCTGGAGCGGCCGGGTGCCGTTCCTGCTCGGCGCCGCGTTCGCGCTCGGCGCCCTGCTCGCGCTGCAGCGCCGGCACCGGACCGGGACCGTGCTGCTGACGGTGCTGGCGGTGCTCAGCTCGCCGGTGCCGGGCGCATTCCTCGTGCTCGGCCTGTCCGGGACGTTCATCACCACGCGCACGCGGGAGTGGCGTCCGATCATCGCGTGGTGCGCGTCGAGCGCCCTCGTCGCGGCGCTGGCCGTGGCGCTGGTCTTCGGCACGCCGGGGCCGGAGCCGTTCGGCTTCCGGCTCGCGCTCGGTACGTGTGTCGGGCTGGCCCTGCTGTACCTGGCCAGGCCGGCCGATCACCTGCGCACGACCATCCTCTGGTCGTTCCCGATCGTGCTGGCCGTGTTCGCCCTGCCGAACGGCATGGGCTCGAACGTCACCCGGTTCGTCTGGTTCTGCCTGCCGGTGGCGGTGGTCGCGACCTCGACGCGCGGCCGCCGCCTGGTGGCGCTGCTGCTGACGCCCGTGGTGGCCGCCGGCGTCTGGGGCACCGTCCGGGACCTGCGCTCGGCGACGTTGCCCATCTCGTCCGTCGGCTTCTACCAGCCGCTGGCCACCGAGCTGGACCGGATCCCCGACGTGCGCAGCTACCGGGTCGAGGTCGTCAACCACGGCGCCCACGCGGCCTACGACGCGCTGCTCGACCACGCGCTGCTCGCGCGGGGGTGGGAGACGCAGGCGGACACCGCGCTGAACCGGGCGCTGCACACGGACCCGCTCGACGCCACCACCTACAAGGTGTGGCTGGACAACAACGCCGTCGGGTACGTCGCGTTGCCGGCGGTCTCGGTCAGCGGCTACTCGGAGTACGACCTGGTGCGCTCGGGCCGGGCCGGCTACCTGCGGCCGATCTGGCGCAGCACCGACTGGACGCTGTACGAGGTGACGCACCCCACACCGATCGCCGGCGCCCCGGCCCGGGTCGTGCGCCACTCGCAGTCGGCGCTCACGGTCTCGCTGCCGTGCCGGTGCACGGTGAACGTGCGAGTGCGCTACTCGAAGTTCCTGCAGGCGACCCTCGAGCGACCGAACGCCGGGCGCCGGCAGGGTGCGGCTACGCGGCGGGTGACGGCGACGCTCCGCGACGACGGCACGGGCTGGACGACGCTGGCCGCGCCGCGCCCCGGCCGCTACACGCTGACCGGCAGCATCGACGGCTTCCTGCATTAGCGCCCCACGCGATCGCACGTCTCGGCCCGCCGGGACCGGCGATTGCGGGTACGGTCCCAGCGTGGCGAGCTCCGATCACACCGATCCTCCCGCCGGGGGCGAGGAGTCGGCCCTCCCCGCGTGGGACAGCCAGTACGTGGCCGGGCTGTGGGCCACCCTCGCGGCGGCGCAGCAGCAGCTGGACCGGATCGACCAGCGGCTGTCCGACGGCGAGCGGGAGGGAGCCGAGCAGCTGCAGTCGGCGATCGAGCAGGAACGCACCGCCGCCGCGGCCCGGCAGGAAGAGTCCGAGGGACGCCACCGGGCCGAGCTCGACACCACCCGCGCCGAGCTCGCCTCGCTGCGCGACGAGCACGCCACCGAACTCGACGCCCGCGACCGAGCCCACGACGGCGCCCGCGAAGCGGCGCTGGACGCGCAGCGCAGCGAGTTCGCCGAGGCGCTGCGCGCCGAGCGGGAGGACGCGGAGCAGCAGGTGGCGGTGCTGACGCAGCGGCTGGCCGACCAGCAGTCGGAGTTCGCGGCCAACCTGGCCGCCGAGCGCGAGACCGCCGACCGGAACCTGGAGGCGGCGCGCCAGGCCATCGCCGAGGCCGAGCGGCGGGTGGAATCGGCCGCGGCCGAGGGCGAGGCCGCGCTGGCCGAGGCCCGGGCGTCCGCGGCCCGCGACCTCGACGCGCAGCGCGAGGAGTTCGCCGAGGCCCTGCAGGCGGTCCAGGCCGACGCGGCCGACGACCTGGCCCGGGTCACCGCCGACCGGGACGAGAAGGTGACACAGTTGCGGACCGAGCGCGACGCCGCCCAGAAGGCCGTCGAGCGGCTCGAGGCCCGGCTGATGCAGGCCGACCGGCACGTCCACGAGTCCGAGACCCGCAGCCAGCAGCTCACCACCGAACTGTCCGAGACCGTCGAGCGGCTGACCGCCGAGCACGAGGCGGCGATGGCCGCGCTGCGCACCGAGTTCGCCGAGACCGTCGAGCGGCAGCAGGCCGACCACGACGAGAAGATCCGTCAGCTGCAGGCCGCCGGGGCCGACCCCACGTCCTGACCCGTACCGCCGCCGTAACGCCCCCGAGCGCGCGTGAGCTACATCACGTCATGGAAGTTGAGCGCACTTGGCTCAGTTCTTTTGACATGCACCATGCGGCCGAGCACTATTGAGCCAAGCGGCCGGTACTCCGCCGGGAGCACCGGCCACCACTGAGCATCTGTGCCCATCACCGGGCCGGCGCGCGTCAGAGCGCCGCCAACCCGGCCATCATTTCCAGCTACGAAGGAGCTCCACATGGCACGAGCGGTCGGAATCGACCTCGGGACGACCAACTCCGCGGTCTCCGTCCTCAGCGGCGGCGAGCCGGAGGTCATCGCCAACGCCGAGGGCGCGCGCACCACTCCCAGCGTCGTGGCCTTCGCCAAGAACGGCGAGGTCCTCGTCGGTGAGGTCGCCAAGCGGCAGGCGGTCACCAACGTCGACCGCACCATCCGCTCGGTCAAGCGGCACATGGGCGAGTCGGACTGGCGCGTCAAGATCGACAACAAGGAGTACACCGCCCAGGAGATCAGCGCGCGGATCCTGCAGAAGATCAAGCGCGACGCCGAGTCCTACCTGGGCGAGGACGTCAACGACGCGGTCATCACCGTCCCGGCGTACTTCAGCGACTCCGAGCGGCAGGCCACCAAGGAGGCCGGGCAGATCGCCGGCCTGAACGTGCTGCGCATCGTCAACGAGCCCACCGCGGCGGCGCTGGCCTACGGCCTGGACAAGGGCGAGCACGAGCAGACCATCCTCGTCTTCGACCTCGGCGGCGGCACCTTCGACGTCTCACTGCTCGAGATCGGCGAGGGCGTCCGCGAGGTCAAGGCCACCAACGGTGACAACCACCTCGGCGGCGACGACTGGGACCAGCGGGTCATCGACTGGCTGGTCGACAAGTTCAAGGCCGGCCACGGCATCGACCTGACCAAGGACAAGATGGCGATGCAGCGGCTGCGGGAGGCCGCGGAGAAGGCCAAGATCGAGCTCTCCTCGTCCACCTCGACGAACATCAACCTGCCCTACATCACGCAGGACGCCGAGAAGAACCCGCTGTTCCTGGACGAGACGCTCTCCCGGGCCGAGTTCCAGAAGATCACCAACGACCTGCTCGAGCGCTGCCGGACGCCGTTCCAGAACGTCATCAAGGACGCCGGGATCAACGTCAGCGAGATCGACCAGGTGGTCATGGTCGGCGGCTCGACCCGCATGCCGGCCGTCACCGACCTGGTCAAGGAGCTCACCGGCGGCAAGGAGCCGAACAAGGGCGTCAACCCGGACGAGGTCGTCGCCGTGGGCGCTGCGCTGCAGGCCGGTGTCATGCGCGGTGACGTCAAGGACGTCCTGCTGCTCGACGTCACCCCGCTGTCCCTGGGCATCGAGACCAAGGGCGGCATCATGACCAAGCTGATCGAGCGGAACACGACGATCCCGACGAAGCGCTCGGAGATCTTCACCACCGCCGAGGACAACCAGTCCAGCGTCCAGATCCAGGTCTATCAGGGCGAGCGGGACATCGCGTCCTACAACAAGCGGCTGGGCATGTTCGACCTGGACAACCTGCCGCCGGCGCCGCGGGGCGTCCCGCAGATCGAGGTCACCTTCGACATCGACGCCAACGGCATCGTCCACGTCTCGGCGAAGGACCGCGCCACCAACAAGGAACAGGGCATGACCATCACCGGCGGCTCCGGCCTCTCCAAGGAGGAGATCGACCGGATGATGTCCGACGCCGAGGCGCACGCCGCCGAGGACAAGGAGCGCCGCGAGCAGGCCGAGATCCGCAACACCGCCGAGGGGCTGCAGTTCACCACCGAGAAGTTCCTGGCGGAGAACGGTGACAAGCTGCCGGCCGAGAAGAAGACCGAGATGGAGACCGCGCTCGAGGAGCTGAAGAAGCAGCTCGAGGGCGCCGACTACGAGGGCATCAAGGCCGCCCAGGAGAAGCTCTCGACGCTCGCCACCGAGGCCGGCGGGGCCATGTACGCCGCCGCCCAGGAGGCCGCGGGCGCCGAGGGCGCGGCCGGGGCCGCCGGCGCCGGACCGGACTTCACGAAGGACACCTCCGCCGACGACCAGGTCGTCGACGCCGAGGTGGTGGACGAGGGCACCGACACCGGCGAGCAGGAGAACAAGTGACCTCCGGCGAGCGCGCCGGCGACACCGAGCACTCTGCCGACGCCGAACCAGAGGAGCCACCGATCCGGTTCACCAACAACCGCAAGATCGACCGGGAGCAGCAGGCCGCCGAGGCGTCCGCCGCGGACGGGGCGCAGGCCCCGCCCGCCGGCGGCGGCCCCGCGGCGGCAGAGGCGGCGGACGCGCCCGAGGCGGCCCCCGCGGCCGAGTCGGACGCCCCGACCGTCCCGCTGGAGGATCTGCAGCGGCTCTCGGCGGAGTACACCAACTACCGCCGGCGGGCCGAGCGGGAACGGTCGGCGGCCGGGGACCAGGCGATCGGGCGGGTGCTGGCCGACCTGCTGCCGGTGGTCGACGATCTCGACCGGGCCCGGCAGCACGGCCACCTCGAGGGGCCGCTCAAGGCGGTGGCCGACAAGCTCGACGCGGTGTTCGCGAAGCACGGGCTCGTTGCGTTCGGCGAGGTCGGCGACGAGTTCGACCCGGCCCGGCACGAGGCCGTCATGCACGACGAGAGCGACGAGGTCTCGGTGCCGACCTGCACCTCGATCATGCGGCAGGGCTACCTGCACCACGACCGGCTGATCCGGGCCGCGATGGTCGGGGTCTCCGACCCCGTCGGGGAGGTCTCCGGCGAGCAGCCCGAGCCGCAGGAGCACCCGCAACCGGTCGACCCGCAGGACGAGGCGAGCAAGGACTGACCACGGACTGATCCGGGCTGCGGACGGGCCTGCCCGGCCCGTCCGCAGCCCGGTGACCACAGCAGAGAGAAGGTGACGCGATGGCCGACGTCGAGAAGGACTACTACGCGGTGCTCGGCGTCGCCAAGGACGCCTCGCAGGGCGACATCAAGAAGGCCTACCGGAAGCTCGCCCGCGAGCTGCACCCGGACGCGAACCCCGGCGACACCAAGGCCGAGTCCCGCTTCAAGGACGTCTCCGAGGCCTACGGCGTGCTGGGCGACGCGGCCAAGCGGGCCGAGTACGACGAGCAGCGCACGCTGTTCGCCGGCGGCGGTCGCTTCGGCGGGTTCGACCCGGGCGCGGCGGGCGGCGGCGGCAGCTTCGACATGTCCGACATCTTCGGCAGCGCCCGCAGCGGCAATCTGAACGACCTGTTCGACGGGCTGTTCAACAACGGCGGCGGCGCCCCCGGCGGGGCCGGGCGCGGCGCGCGGACCTCCGGGCCCCGACGCGGGCAGGACGCCACCGCCGGCGTCGAGCTGTCGTTCGAGGAGGCCGTCCGCGGCACGACCCTGCCGCTGCGGCTGACCTCGCCGACGGCCTGCCGCACCTGCGGCGGCGTGGGGGCCAAGCCCGGCACGGCGCCGCGACGCTGCCCGGAGTGCGGCGGCAGCGGCAGTGTGCTGCGCAACCAGGGCGGCTTCGGCTTCAGCGAGCCCTGCCGCGGCTGCCGCGGCACCGGCCAGATCATCGACGAGCCCTGCCCCACCTGCCACGGCAGCGGCTCGACCACGCAGACCCGCACCATCACCGTCCGCGTCCCCGCCGGCGTCAAGAACGGCGCCAAGGTCCGGGTCGCGGGCAAGGGCTCCCCGGGCGCCAACGGCGGGCCGGCGGGCGATCTCTACGTCACCGTGCAGGTGCGGCCGCACCGGCTGTTCGGCCGCTCCGGCGACGACCTGACCCTGACGGTGCCGATCAGCTTCACCGAGGCCGCGCTCGGCACCACGCTGCGGGTGCCGACGCTGGACGCGCCGGTGAGCCTGCGGGTCACGCCGGGCACCCCGTCCGGTCGTACCCTGCGGGTGCGAGGTCGCGGCGTGCCGAAGCGATCGGGGGCCGGCGACCTGCTCGTGACGGTGGAGGTGGCCGTGCCGACCGAACTGGACGACACCGCGCGCGCCGCGCTCGAGGCCTTCGCCGAGACGCAGACCACCGATCCGCGGCCGCAGATCACCGCCGCCCTCGCCGCGCGGACCGGCGCGGCCGCCGGGGAGGCGAACCGGTCATGAGCGCCCGCGAGCCCTCCGACGACGCCCCGGTATTCGTCATCTCGGTGGCCGCGGAACTCGCCGGCATGCACGCCCAGACGCTGCGGCAGTACGACCGGCTCGGCCTGGTCACCCCGGGCCGGACGGCCGGCGGCGGGCGCCGCTACTCCGCGCGCGACGTCGCGCTGCTGCGGGAGGTGCAGCGCCTCTCGCAGGACGAGGGCGTCAACCTCGCCGGCATCAAGCGGATCATCGAGCTGGAGTCCCACGTCGAGGCGCTGCAGGCCAAGGTGGGCGAGCTGTTCCACGAACTGGAGCAGACCCGGGCCGAGCTGGCCGCCGAGCGGAGCCCGTCCACGGCCCTGGTGGTGTGGCAGCCGCAGCCGGCGCGACGCCGCCGCCGCTGATCGAAATCGGACCTTAAGGCCCGGCGGACGGCTGTTCGTTCGCTGTAAGGTCCCGGGCAGAGCACGCCTGAGGGTGGGGTGCTTGTCACGTATTACGGGGGAATCACATGAATCGCGTACGCGCGCTGTCGCTGCTTGCCGTCGCGGTCTTTCTGACCGTGCTCGGCGGCCTGTTCGGCACCACCGCCGCCTCGGCGACGTCGGGGTATCCGCCGGCGCCGCCCTGCGCCGCCACCAACTCGGTGCAGTCCGCCAACTGCGGGGTCGCGGCCACGGCCACCTCCAAGGTGCCGGGCACGACGCCGTCGTCCCACGGGACGAGCTCGTCGCCGGTGTACGGCACCAGCAGCAACAACAGCGGGGGGCTGAGCTACACCGGCGTCGCCGTCGTGGGCCTGGGAGTCATCGGGCTCGCGCTGGTCGTCGGCGGTAGCGTGCTCGTCTTCGGCGGTCGGCGCCGCAACGCCCACGGCTGAGACGCAGTGCGCGGGTGGGGCCGCAGGCTGCGTGACCGTCTCGGCGAGGTTCGCCCTCGGCGGTGGGCCGGCCTGGCGATGCTGCTGCTCGGCGGGGCTGTCCTGCTGGGCGGGGCCTGGCTGATCGCCACCGGGCTGATGGCCCGCTCGCAGCTGACCGCGGTGTCAGGGGAACTGTCCACCCTGCGCCAGCAGGTCAGCGCGGGCCACCTGCCGGCGGCGCGGCGCACCGCCGCCGATGTCGCTGCTCGGGCCCATCGCGCCCACGAGCTGACCACCGGCCCGGCCTGGGCGCTGGCCGCCGGCCTGCCGGTGGGCAGCGGACCGTTCGACACCGTCCGCGGCATCACCGCCGCCGCCGACCGGCTGGGCACCCAGGTGGTGCCGGCGCTGATCCGCACCGCCGACCAGCTGGCTCCCAGCACGCTGCGCGGCCCGGACGGGGCCATCGAGGTCGGCCGGATCGCCGCCGCCGCCCCCTCGCTCGGCCGGGCCGACGCGACGCTGCGGACCGTGGTCGAGCAGGTGCGCGCCGAGCCCGCCTCGACCTGGCTGGGGCCGGTCGACCACGCGCGGCAACGACTGCTGGGCAAACTGGCCGGCCTGCAACCGACCCTGGACGCCGCGCGCCGCGCCAGCGTCGTGGCCCCGGCGATGCTGGGCCAGGACGGCCCGAAGCGCTACTTCGTCGCCTTCCAGAACGAGGCCGAGTCCCGCGGCACCGGGGGCATCCCGGGCACCTTCGCCATCGTGCGGGCCGATCACGGCAAGATCAGCTTCGAGCGTTTCGCGTCCGACGACGTCCTCTACCACACGCCCACCGGACTCGACTTCGGCGGCAACTTCAACCACCTCTACGGCGGCGCCCGGGCGACCAGCCTGTTCCCCAACAGCAACCTCAGCCCGCACTTCCCCTACGCCGCCCGCATCTGGCTCGCGATGTGGCAGCAGCACACCCATCAGCACCTCGACGGCGCGATGGCGCTCGATCCGACGGCGCTGTCCTACCTGCTGCGGGTCACCGGGCCGATCCCGCTGCCCAGCGGCGGGACGCTGACCTCGGACAACGTGGTGGCGCTGACCCAGAACACCCTCTACCTGCGCTACCCCCGCCTGTCGCAGATCCAGCAGCGCAAGCAGGCTCTCGTCCAGATCGCGAAAGCGGTCAGCTCGCACATCACCACCCCGAGCCACGACACCACCGCCCTGCTCAAGCAGGCCGGCAAGGCGGCCGGGGGGCGTCGGATCCTGCTGTACAGCACCGATCCGGCGATCGAGCGGCAGCTGGCGCAGACCCCGCTCAGCGGCATCGTGCGCCAGACCTCGCGGCCGTACGTGGGCGTGGTCACCGTCAACACCGCCGGCGACAAGCTCGACTACTACCTGCATCGCAGCATCACCTGGCGCCGTACCGGATGCGGCTCGAACCGGCAGGTCGAGGTCACCGTCCGGTTCACGAATACCGCGCCCGGGCACGGCCTGCCGCCCTACATCGACAACCGGGCCGACGCGGCGCCGGCGAGCGCCCGGCCCGGGGACGACCGGCTCGCGCTCTACTACTTCGCCACCCACGGGGCCTCGCTGCGCTCGATGACGATCGACGGCGCCGCCCGGCCGGCGGCGGTGGGCTCGCAGCGCGGGCACCCGGTCTTCGTCGCCGACGTGGAGCTGCCGCACGGAAAGACCACGGTGGTGCGGTTCCGGATGACCGCGCCCGCCGGCACCGGCACGCCGCTGGTGCTGAACCAGCCGGCGGTGCACCCGGCCGACGTGACGCTGCACGACGCCCCCTGTCGCTGAGCCCGACCGCGACGATAAAGTTGCGTGGAACAGACTCAATACTGTGAGCGTTGAGGCGACAGACTCTCGCCTCGACCCACGTAACAGGAGATAGTGACGACCATGGACATGACCACCCGCAGCGCGCAGGCGGTGAACAGCGCCGTCGCCGCCGCGCAGCAGCGCGGCAACCCCTCGGTCGAGCCGGCCCACCTGGCCTCGGCGCTGCTCGACGACCCGGAGACCCTCACCCGCCCGCTGCTGCAGGCCGTGGGCGCGGACGTCGACGCGCTGCGCGCCGAGCTGGCCCGCGCCGTCGACCGGCTGCCCGCGGCCTCGGGCTCGACAGTGAGCAAGCCGGTCGCCGCCGCCGGCACCGCCGCGGTGCTGCGCGAGGCGGAGAAGCAGGCCCGCGAGCTCGGCGACGACTTCGTCTCGGCCGAGCACCTGCTGCTGGCCCTGGCCGCGACCCGCGAGGGCAACGCCGAGGTCGCCGACCTGCTGGCCCGGCACGGCGCCAGCCCGTCGGCGCTGGCCGAGGCGCTGCCCGGGCTGCGCGGCTCCCAGCGGGTCACCAGCGCCGACCCGGAGTCGACCTTCCAGGCGCTGGAGAAGTACGGCAACGACCTCACCCAGGCCGCGCGGGACGGCCAGACCGACCCGGTGATCGGCCGCGACGCCGAGATCCGCCGCGTCGTGCAAGTGCTCTCCCGCCGCACCAAGAACAACCCGGTGCTCATCGGCGAGCCCGGCGTCGGCAAGACCGCCGTCGTCGAGGGGCTGGCGCAGCGCATCGTCGCCGGGGACGTGCCCGAGACGCTGCGCGACAAGCGGCTCATCGCCCTCGACCTCGGCTCCATGATCGCCGGCTCGAAGTACCGCGGCGAGTTCGAGGAGCGGCTCAAGGCCGTCCTGAACGAGATCAAGGAGTCCAACGGGCAGGTCATCACCTTCATCGACGAGCTGCACACCGTCGTCGGCGCCGGCGCCACCGGCGAGGGCGCCATGGACGCCAGCAACATGCTCAAGCCGATGCTGGCCCGCGGCGAGCTGCGGATGGTCGGCGCCACCACCCTCGACGAGTTCCGCGAGCACATCGAGAAGGACCCCGCCCTGGAGCGCCGCTTCCAGCAGGTGCTGGTGGCCGAGCCGTCGGTCGAGGACACCATCGCGATCCTGCGCGGCCTCAACGGCAAGTACGAGGCGCACCACAAGGTCGACATCAGCGACGGCGCGCTGGTCGCGGCCGCGACGCTGTCCGACCGCTACATCACCTCCCGGTTCCTGCCCGACAAGGCCATCGACCTGGTCGACGAGGCGGCCTCCCGGCTGCGGATGGAGATCGACTCCCGGCCGGTGGAGATCGACGAGCTGCAGCGCACCGTCGACCGGATGAAGATGGAGGAGATGGCCCTCGCCCAGGAGTCCGACGCGGCCTCGGTGGAGCGACTGGCCAAGCTGCGGGCCGAGCTGGCCGACCAGAAGGAGCGCCTGGACGCCCTCAACGCCCGGTGGGAGCGGGAGAAGTCCGGCCTGAACCGGGTCGGGGAGCTCAAGGAGCGCATCGACCAGCTGCGCGGGCAGGCCGAGCGGGCGCAGCGCGACAACGACTTCGAGACCGCCTCCAAACTGCTCTACGGCGAGCTGCCGGGGCTGGAGAAGGAGCTGGAGGCGGCCAGCGAGGCCGAGCGCAGCGCGCAGGCCGAGGACGAGGACGTGCTGGTCAAGGAGCAGGTCACCGCCGACGACATCGCCGAGGTGGTGGCGGCCTGGACCGGCATCCCGGCCGGCCGGATGCTCGAGGGCGAGACGGCCAAGCTGCTGCGCATGGAGGACGAGCTCGGCTCGCGGGTGATCGGGCAGCGCAAGGCGGTGCAGGCCGTCTCCGACGCCGTCCGCCGGGCCCGGGCCGGCATCGCCGACCCGAACCGTCCCACCGGCTCGTTCCTGTTCCTCGGCCCCACCGGCGTCGGCAAGACCGAGCTGGCCAAGGCGCTGGCGAACTTCCTGTTCGACGACGAGCGGGCGATGGTCCGCATCGACATGAGCGAGTACTCCGAGAAGCACTCGGTGGCCCGGCTGGTCGGTGCCCCGCCCGGCTACGTCGGCTACGAGGAGGGCGGCCAGCTCACCGAGGCCGTCCGGCGCCGCCCGTACACCGTCGTGCTGCTGGACGAGGTGGAGAAGGCCCACCCGGACGTCTTCGACATCCTGCTGGCGGTGCTGGACGACGGCCGGCTGACCGACGGGCAGGGCCGCACGGTCGACTTCCGCAACACGCTGCTGATCCTGACCTCGAACCTGGGCTCGCAGGCGCTGGTCTCCGACCTGTCGGACGAGGCGAAGCGGGAGACGGTGATGGCCACCGTCCGCACCCACTTCAAGCCGGAGTTCCTCAACCGGCTCGACGACGTGGTGCTCTTCGACGCGCTGTCGACCGAGGACCTCGCCCACATCGTCGACATCCAGCTCGGGGCGCTGAGTGCCCGGCTGTCCGGGCGGCGGCTGACGCTCGACGTCAGCGAGGCCGCCCGGCAATGGCTGGCGGTGCACGGCTTCGACCCGCTCTACGGGGCGCGGCCGCTGCGGCGGCTGGTGCAGACCTCGATCGGTGACGCCCTGGCCCGGGCGCTGCTGGCCGGCGAGATCCGCGACGGGCAGACCGTCGGGGTGGACACCGCCGAGGACGGCTCCGGGCTGGTGATCCGCGCGGGCGATTCCGAACCGGCCGGCGACCGGCCGGCCGCCGTCGCTGCGGATGTCTGACCCGCAGGCTGACGACCAGACCACCGGGTCCGGCCCCGCTCAGGGTCAGGACCCGGTGGGGGTGGTCGCCGTCGGGCTGGGGTTGCTCGGCATCGTGCTGTTCGGGATCCTGCTCGGCATCGTCGCCGGCTTTCTCGGCGCCTGGGCCGGGCAGCGGGCCCGGGCGGCGGGGCGCAGCTTCGAGCTGGCCTACCTGGCCTTCCTGCTGGCCGCGGTCGACGGCATCGTGTGGCTGGTGATGCAGGGCCTGTTCGAGGTGCCGATCTGGATCGGTTAGCGCAGGGCTGCGATTACTACAGCAGCGCCCAGGCGATGAGCGCGAACAGCACCAGCACCGCGCCGAAGCCCATCATGGTCAGCGCGATCTCCTGGTTGGTGGTGTGCCGCGTCCACCGGCGCAGCCGGCGGTAGGGCCTGCCCACCCGCGACCTGCTCATGTGAATCTCCGAAGCCACACAAAAGATCTTGGCACGTCCGGGCGCGTCGCCGGCTGACTTTCGTCCCGACTTTGAGGCTCCCCCCTCCCCCGGTCCGGCGCAATGGGGACGGATCGCCCACCCCCTCAGCCGGACGCCGTCCGGCAGCCGCTGTAGGGCACGTGCCCGAGGTCGGGGAACGGGGCCAGCAGGACACTGCCGTTGTGACCGTCGCGGCCGTATTGCAGCAGGAACTGCACCGGGTACGGCGTCGGGCTGGCCACGAGCACCCGGAACCACGCGAGCAGCCAGACCGTCGAGTCCGCCGGCAGCTGGTAGCCCTTCGGGGCGAGAATCGAGCCGATCTGGCCGCAGACGCCGACTGTCGGGTGCCCGGCCTGCAGGCCGCCGCTGAGCGGCAGGATCGGCACGACGCCGCGGATCGTCACGGCGTCGTCGAAACCGTTCGCGACGCGGACGCCGAGTTGCAGGCGATGACCCACCTGCCGGCTGCAGGTCGGCCCGTCGGCCGCGAGGCTCGAGCTGGTCGGCAGCGGCGCCGTGGTCGTGGACGGCGGCGCGGCCGTGACGGTGACCCGCGCCTGCGGCGTCGACGGCGGCCCGGATGCCGCGCGGCCGACGACGAATGCTGCCGCCCCGACGGCGACGACGAGGGCGACGACCAGCAGGGCGACGCGGTTTCGGGGCCCGGTCCGGCCGCCGTCCGGGCCGAGCGCGAGCGTCTCGTCCGGCTCCTCGGGCTCCTGACCGGGGCCGCTGGTCACGGTGGGCCCGCCTACCGCAGGGCCCGCTGCGTGTCCTCCAGCCACTGGCTGACGGCGGTCGTGAAGCTGAAGGCCAGCGTGGCGATCGAGAGCAGCAGGAAGATGACGCCCCAGAACACCAGCCCGCCGACGTCGGAGGTGCTGAACCGGGTGAACCAGTAGATCGCGGCCACGACCACGACGCCGTTGCCGACTGTCGAGAGCATCCGGCCGGACGAGCGGCCCCCGGTGAACATCACCCCGCCGGCGATGAGCAGGCCGGCGACCACCAGGTTCACCAGGCCGTCCAGCGCCAGTTCGAGGCCGTAGTTGCTGCCGCTGCCGGCGGTGCCTTCGAGCGAGGACACCACCGAGGCGCCGAACAGCAGCAGCAGGCCCGCGACGATCAGCAGGCCGCCACAGACGTAGTCGAGCACCGAGGCGGCGATCACCAGCCCGGGCCGCTTCGGGCCGCCGGCGGTCGGCTGGTAGGGCGGGTAGCCGTAGGGCGGCGGCGGATAGCCGTAGGCGTAGGGCGGCGGGTAGGGCTGGTAGCCCGGATACTCCGGCTGCGGGTAGGCAGGCGGCTGCATCGGCGGTGGCGGGCTGTAGCCCTGGCCGTAGGGGTCGTCCCCGACGCCGGACATCGCGCCTCCCGAAGGGGCTCGGAGGTGTTTCGGCAGGGGTTCCGCCCAAATCGACCGGTTACCCTATCCCGACTGGTGGCGCCAGGGACGCTTGCACCCCATGCTAAGCCCACCACCGATGATCACGATCGCACGCGACGCAGGGAACGGGACCCGAGGAGAACTCATGTCGTACGAGAACCAGCCCCCGCAGTACGGCCAGGGCGGTTATCCCGAGCAGCAGGGGGGCTACTCGCAGCCGGGTGAGTACCCGCAGCAGCCGGGCGGCTATCCCCAGCAGGGCAGGTACCCGGGCTATCCGGAGCAGGGCGGCTACCCCAGCTACCCGCAACAGGGTGGCTACCCGCAGCAGCAGCCGGGCAACGGCCTGGCCATCGCCAGCCTCGTCTGCGGCATCGTGGGGCTGCTGATCCTCTGGTTCATCCTCAGCCCCCTGGCCGTCATCTTCGGCGGCATCGGCCTGTCCCGGGCCAACAAGGGCGCCAAGCACCGGGGGCAGGCGATGGCCGGGCTCGTGCTCGGGATCATCGGCCTGCTCGGCTATATCATCCTGGTCATCTTCGTCACGACCAATGGCGGCTTCGTCTATTAGCCGGGTCGGGGTCGCGGGAAAGCTCGCTGCCATGCAGCCCGACCCGGCACCACCGCAGCAGGCCCAGCAACGCAACGGCGCCGCCACCGCCGGCATGGTCTGCGGCATTCTCGGCCTGCTCCTCTTCTGGTTGCCGATCCTCGGCTGGCTCCTGGCGATCCTCGGGATCGTCTTCGGTGGCGTCGGTATCGCGAGGGCCAGAAGGGGCGCACCGAATGAGGGCCTCGGCATGACCGGCGTGGTCTGCGGCGTCCTGTCGCTGGTGATCTACGTCGCGCTCGTGGTCGCGTCGTAGCGAAACCGCTTCACCCTTTGTCCGGTTTCACTGTGATTAGCGTGATAGTTGACGACTTGACTAACCATACGATCGAGGTGAGTATTCGCTCGCCGCCCTGATCGAACAGTGGTCAGGCGCGGTGTGTTGATCACAATCCGGCGGGGGGCCGACTGTGACGGTGACGTCTGTCGACGTCAGGGGTGGGGGCCACGCGGCGGCGCTTAGGCGCCGTTGGCGATTCGTCGTTGCCGTCCCGGGCGTGCTCGTCGTAGCCATCGTGGCCTGGATCGCCACGTGCCTGCCGTTGCTCGAGCCGGGCGGGGCGGAAGCTGCGCGGGTGATCGACCTGATGCGCTGCGTCGCGGCCGGGGCCTACCTGCTCGCCTGCGCCACGCAGTACCTGCAGTGGCGGGCGACGCGAGATCCGTTCCTGCTGCGTCCTGTCCTGCTGCTCGCCGCGTTGTCGATCCTGCTCCCGTTCCGGGCGGTCTACCTCGCGGGCGTCGACGATGCGAACCGCTTCGCCCTGGCGCGGGCGGCCACGGTTCTGGCTGTACTTGTGGCCCTCGCTGCCCTCGCGGTCGGTCCCCGCGAACCGATGCGGCGCCGGCCGATGCCGGCGCCGTACGTGGCCGGCTGCCTCGCCGGGCTGCTCGGCCTGGCCGTGGCGACCGCGGCTTCGGCGTCCGTGCTGGCGCCCGCCGGCGAAGCGATCTTGGCCGGCGCCTGGCTCCTCGTCGCCCGGTTCTGCCTGCGCCGGCAGGTGCCCTCGGCGCGGGCGTTCGCGCTGGCCGGCGTGGTGGCGGCGGCGGGGGAGCTGCTGCGGGCCGTCGCGTTGGTCGGCCCGCACGTGCTGCTTGTGATCTGTCCCCTCGTCGACGTGCTCGCGGCCGCCATCGTGGCCGGCAACAGCGCACGCCGGCTCCACTCGACGTGGTGTGCCGATGAGGGACGCGTCCGGCGGCTGGCCGACCGGCTGACGCTCCTGGAGGCCGAGCTGCAGTTCCGGCACGCCGCCGACCAGGAGCGGCTGCACGACGCCCGCTCGACGATCGCAGGCGTGGTCGGCGCCTCCCAGCTGCTGGTGCATCGGCCCGGCTCCACCACCGCCGAGGACGCGGCGACACTGCGGGGCCTGATGGAGGCCGAGCTCAACCGCCTGGAGTTGCTGCTCGATCCCCGTGCGCAGCAGCCGGACACCTTCCTGCTCGCCGACGTGCTCGGGCCCGTGCTCGACGCCCATCGCGTCGCCGGGCTTTCGGTGCAGCGTGACCTGGCCCCGATCGCCATGGTCGGGCGGCCTCACCTGCTCGCTACGGTGCTCGACAACCTGCTGCGCAACACCGCCGTGCATGCCCCGGGAAGCAGCGCCCGGGTCACGGCTCGAGCCTGCGGGGCGACGGTCGTGGTGACCGTGGAGGACGGCGGGCCGGGCATCAGCCCGAGCGAGCGCGCGACCGTGCTGGGCCGGGGCGTGCGAGGGTCGGACGTGCGCGCGGCCGGCAGCGGGCTGGGCCTGTACAACGCGGCCACGGCAGTCGCCCGGTGCGGCGGAACGCTCGAGCTGGGCGACTCCCGCCTCGGTGGCCTGCGCGTGCGCCTCACCCTCCCGCTCTGCCCGGTCGACGACGCGTCGGGGCCTGAGCCGACTCTCGCTGGATGGGTGGGCTGAGCATGGCTCGCGTCGTCATCGTCGACGATCACCTGCTGATCGCCGAAACGCTTCGCATCGCGCTGGCTGCCCGTGAGATTCCGGCCACCGTCGTTACCCCGTGCGCGCTCGCCGAGCTGGCTACCGCCGTGCTCGGCGAGCAGCCCGACCTCGTGCTGCTCGACCTCGACCTCGGCGCGATCGGCGACGCCACGCCGCTGGTCGCCCCACTGACCCGGGCAGGCTCCCGCGTGCTGATCGTCAGCGGGGTTCCGGACCGGCTGCGGATCGCGACCGCGCTCCAACAGGGCGCCATCGGCTACCGCTCCAAGACTGACGGCCTAGATCTGCTGGTGGCGACCGCGGTCGAAGCCCTCACCGGGCCGGTGCCGCTCGACGCCGCCACGCGCAGCAGCTTGCTCGACGAGCTGCGCCGCGAGCGGCAGCGGCTCGCCGGGCTGCTCGGCCCGTTCGACAGCCTGACCGACCGGGAAGGCGCCGTGCTGCGAGCCATGGCGCGCGGCTTCGCCGTGGCCGACATCGCGGCCGACTGGGTGGTGTCCGAGGCGACGGTACGCAGCCACGTCCACGGTGTGCTGCGCAAGCTCGGGGTCCGCTCGCAGCTCGCTGCGGTGGCCGCTGCGGTGCAGGCCGGCTGGCTGGCCACCTCGGAGTTCACCCGCGAGGCGCCGGCGGCGGTCGACGGCGACCTTGTGGCGACCGGAGGCCGCGCCGGCCAGGTCAGGCATCTGCGCCGGCCAGCGTGAAGCTGACGCCGCCGGGGCCGCAATCCTGCGCACCACCCGACAGCGAGATGGCCAGCGACAGCGACTGACCCGGGGCCAGCGTGGCGCCGCCGTGCAGCAGGTCGAGCGGCGCCTGGCTCAGTTCGGCGAACGTTTCGCCGGCGAGCAGGTGGCGACCGGCCACGCTGATGTCCACGCGGCGATCGGCGCCGCAGCTGTCGGCGGCGTTCGCCGGGGTGGCCAGCACCAGGTGCTGCAGGTTCAGGTTCCCGGTGTTGGAGACGGTGACAGCGATGTTCGCGGCGGAGTGTTGCGTGGTCACCGTGATCGCGTTCGCGTCGGTGAAGCCTGCGAGCGGCGAATCCGCCGGTCCGACCGAGACCGCCCAGCCGGGTTGGTTCTCTCCGGTGGCACGGTGGCCGCCGTTGCCGCCGGGTTCCGGGTTGCCGCTGTCGGGCTCGCAGGTCCTACCGCGGCCCTCGAGCCCGCCAGCACCGGCGCCGTGCACCGAGTCGGGGTCGCCGAACCGGCAGGCGACGACGTCCAGCGCCACCGAGCCGGTCGTGGCGGACATCGTGACCGTGCCGCTGGCGGTGAACGCCGCGTGGGCCGGTGCGCCGACGGTGCAGAAGGCCAGGATCGCCCCGGCGGTCAGCGCGGCGGCGAGGCCCGGGCGGCCCGCCCGGCGGAGGGCCGCCGTTGTCACGGGGACTCTCCCTCGCGAGCCGGTGCCGCGCCGGCGTGCGTGAGCTCGCCCTCGGCGTGCTCCTCATCGGCGTCGGCGGCCTCGGGCTCGGCCGATCCGGCTGGCGATTCGGCAGCCTCACCGGCGTCCTCGCGCTGTGCCGCGTTCCCGCGTCGCCGGTTGGCGAGCAGCGAGCGACCGACCACGAACAGCACCAGCAGCGCGGCGATCGCGAGCAGGAGCCGCCGGCCCTTCGGTGAATGCACCTCGATCGCGGCGTAGCCGACGAGGGGGACGGTGAACCGGGCCCGGTACATCCACGGGCCGTGGACCTTGATGACGAACGGATCGGCTGCCGGGTTCGCATCACCCTTCGTCTGCACGACAGCGGAGTCCGCCGACAGCGACTTGATCTGGATGACGCGGTGAATCAGGTCGAAGTGGGGCTCACCCGGTGGGTGGGTGATGATGACGTCGTTGACCTTGAGATCGGCCAGCGGCTCGCGGTCGGTCACGGCCACGCCGCCGACCGGAAAGCCTGGACTCATGCTGCCAGACAGGATCGGTCGGACCTGCCAATGCCCCGAGCCCACGGCGAGCGCGAGCAGGGTCAGGATGCCGATCAGCACCGCAAGCGTGATGGTCATCGACGGCGAGAGCCGGCGCTTCTGCTTGGCCACGAGCGTTCCTAAGCTGACGAGAAGTGGTTGACGAACGACCGGTCGGGAGGTGGAAGCGCGCTCCCACCTCCCGACCGGTGATAAATCAGGCGTCGGAGGAGTTCACCGTGAAGACCGGTGCGATGGTCTGGTCCTCGTCGGCGTTCCCGTAGCTGCCGCCGGCCGGCGCGACCTCGATGGTGAAGTCGTAGCTCTTGCCGACTGCCAGCTGGTGATTCGGCAGGAACCTCGCCAGGTCGCCCCAACTGGACGCGCTGTTCTCGATGTCGTTCAGGCTGGCGGTGCCAACGTTGTGGCCGCCGTAGACCAGGGTGAGCTCGGTGTCCATGGCCAGCTTCCCGTTGTTGCCGGGGTCGCTCACGCTCGCGGTCAGGTGAGAGATCGGAAGCGAGCCAGTGTTCTCGACGTGCATCGGGATAGTGGCAGTGAAGTCCGAGCCCACCGGGCTGAGCTGGCCCAGGCTGAAGCCGTTGCCGGTGCTGTCGGGGCTGGCCGACCAATCCTTCTGCTGGCCCTCGCTCATGTACGTGGCGCGGGATGTCGAAACCGTCAGCTGCACGTGACCGGTGGACACCGTGCCGCCGGCCGAGGCCGAGCTGGTGAACGACGCACCCGCGCCGACCCCCACGAGAGCGAGCGTGGCGATTCCGGCTGCCCCCGCGAGCAGCGCCTTGTTGGACAGTCCCATGTGAGGTTCTCCTTTGAATCGGGACTTGGATCGACGTGCCAGCGTGGCCCCTCCCCGGCTGCGTTTCCCCCACGCCGTGATCCGGACTGCTGCATCGCCTGGCCGAGATCTGCTCGGGCCGATGCAAAGGATTCATTCGAGGGGGTAGGTCGCACATCAACAATTTCGTTGAAGTGCGGAACAAACCATGAATAAAACCCTGGAGTGACGAATTCACTCCGCTGGGTGGACGCGCGGGCGCCCGCCCGTCAGGAACGCGGCGTGAGGCCGAGGATCTGCAGCGTGGCGTCGACGGTGGCCGCGATCTCCGCGGCGCAGGCCCGCATCTGCTCCATCCCGGCGTCGAACGGGTCGCCGATGTCGTCCTCGCCCGGCTCCGGCGGCGGCACCTGCCCGCGTTGCGCGGCGACCTCGGCCACCCGCTCGACCAGCCGGGGTCGCCCGCTCGCTGGAGACGCTGGACAACGTCGGCCACAAGCCGGTCGGCGCGGTGCTGAACATGATCTCGCAGCGTCGCGGTTACGCCGACTACGCGTACACCTACACCTACAGCTACCGGCCGGAGAAGAACCGGCGCTCCGAGAACGGCCACACCCCGGCGCACGAGTCGACCGAGTCGCTCGAGCCCCGGCCGACGCCGCGGTCCACGAGCCGCTGAGTCACCGCGCTGCGGGCCCGGCTCGGGCCGGGGTCGCTGACGGCGTTCGGATGTCCCGCCGTCAGGTGATCTCGTTCTGCACGCACTGCATGAAGCCCGGGTCGTTGCGGTGGGACACTCCCCCGCACTTGTCGAAGGCGTCCTTCACCAGGACGGTCAGAAAGACCGCGAGCACCGCGCCGATCACCGCGCAGGCGATGCCGCCGAGCGCGAGGCCGCGGCCGGAGCCGGAGCGGCGGGCGTCGGACAGCGCCACCGAGCCGAAGACGATCGCCGGGACGATGAAGACCAGGTCGAACAGCGACAGCCAGCACAGCACGATCGACAGCGCCCCCAGCACCAGGGCCGTGATCGCCTTGCCGTTGCTGCCGGACCGGGCGGGCGGCGGCGGGCCGTAGCCGGGGTGTCCCCCGGGGCCGCCGGCGTAGTGGCCGGGACCGCCCGGGTACGGGCCAGGCCCGCCGGGGTAGCCACCGGGTCCGCCCGCGTAGGGCGGGCCGCCCTGACCGTAGGGCGGCGGGCCGTACGGCGGTTGGCCGTACGGGGAGGCGGGCGGCGGCGGCCCGGGCTGCGGCGGAGGGTCCGGGACGTAGCCGGGCGGCGCGTACTCCGGCGGCACGGGGTGCTCGGGGCGTCCGAAGCGGTACGGGTCGAACGGCGGCTCGGCCGGCGCGTCCGGCTGGTTACCGGGGGTGTCGTCGCCCGGTGCGGCGTCGCGATCCTCGTCGGTTCCCGGGGGCTGCTCACGCTCGCTCACCCGCCCGACTGTAACCGCCGTCCCGCGGCGGCCACCCACGCACGGCCCCGCGTCGCGGGCCCCGGCACGTAGACTGCGCCGCGTGAGCGACAAGCCCTCGCGTCCGGTGTCGATGTCGAAGTCCACCGGAGCCGCCGACAGCGCGGAACGCCCGCAGCAGCTGCTGCTGACGGCGGCGTCGCTGGTGGCGGCCGGCGTCATGGTCGTGATCGGCTCGGCCACCCTGTACCTCTCCAGCGTCCAGGACTGGCTGCGCACCAGCGCGCTCGACGCCAACGCCAAACTGGACAAGCCGCAGCCGCGGGCCGACGTGCTCTCCTCGCTCGGCGACCAGCGGGTCAAGATCTTCTGGTCCGGTGTCGTGCTGATGGTGGCGCTGCTGGTCGCCGCGGCCGCCACCTGGCGGGGCAAGTACTGGGCCCGGTGGGCCGTCGTCGGGCTGTGGGTGCTGGCCACCTTCACCGGCACCCTGGCCGGGCTGAACTCGCTGCTGATCATCGCCTCCGGGTCGGTGCCGCTGGTGTTCCGGGTGCCGGTGTTCCTGGCCGCGCTGGCCTTCATCGCCGCCGTGGTGCTGGTCAACCTGCGCCCCACCGTCACCTACCTCAACCGGTCCCGCCCCGCCCGGCCGGAGGGCGCCCCGGAGCGGCGCGGGTTGTTCGCGCCCCGGCCGCCGGCGACGTCCCGTCCCGGCTCGACCTCCGACCGGACGGACGCCGCCGCCCGGCCCACCAGGCCCGCCCGCACCCGTCCCGCCGGCCGCGCTGCGGCGCCGGCCGAGGCCGAGCCGGCCGCCGCCGCCAACGGCACGGACCGGCGTCGGCCACGGGCCACCAGCAAGTCCCGGCGGACGGGGGACTAGGCGGTGCCGCTCGCGCTGGTCACCGGCGCCACCGCCGGGCTCGGCGCCGAATTCGCCACCCAGCTGGCTCGGCGCCGCCACAACCTGGTCCTCGTGGCCCGCGACGAGACCCGGCTGGCCGAGACCCGCGACCGGCTCACCGGCGAGCACCACGTCAGCGTCGAGATCCTGCCGGCCGACCTCACCACCGACGCCGGCTGCGCCGCGGTCACGTCCCGCATCGAGCGCGGCGACCTCGACCTGCTGGTCAACAACGCCGGCATCGCCACCTACGCCCCCTTCGGCACCGCGGAGCTCGCCCGCGAGGAGGCGCAGCTCGACCTCAACGTCCGCGCCGTCATGCGGCTGACCCACGCCGCCGTGAGTGCCATGACCGGACGCGGGTCCGGGCGCATCCTCAACGTCTCCTCGGTCGCCGGGTTCGTCCCCCGCGGCGGGAACGTCACCTACTCGGCCAGTAAGGCCTGGGTGACGATGTTCAGCGAGGCCCTCGCCGTGCAGCTGGCCGGCAGCGGCGTCACCGTCACCGCCGTCTGCCCCGGCTTCACCCACACCGAGTTCCACGAACGGGCGCAGACCGACATGTCCCACGTCCCGGACCGGATGTGGCTCGAGGCCGCCGACGTGGTGCGCGAGGCCCTCGACGACACCCTCGCCGGCAAGCCGCTGAGCGTTCCCAGCCGCAGGTACAAGGTTCTGGTGGCGGCGGCGCAGACGCTGCCGCGGCCGGTACTCCGGCGGATCATGGCCGCCCGGGGGATGTAGCCGAGGTGTTCGACCCGCTGGCCACCCGGTCCCTGGCCGACCTGCGCACCCGCAGCAGCATGAAGTGGCGCGCCTACCCCGAGGACGTGCTGCCGCTCTGGGTGGCCGAGATGGACGCCGAGCTCGCCGAGCCGGTCGTCGAGGCGGTGTGCGACGCCATGCGCCGCGGCGACACCGGCTACCCGGTCGGGCGGGACTACGTGGCGGCGCTGGATGAGTTCGCGCGGGCGCGGTGGGGCTGGGACGGCGTGCGGCGCGACCGGGCCGCCATCGTCGCCGACGTCATGGTCGGGGCCTCGGAGCTGCTGCGGCTGGTCACCGGCCCCGGCGACGCCGTCGTCGTCGCCTGCCCCGTCTACCCGCCGTTCTACGCCTTCGTCGAACACGCCGGCCGGACGGTGGTGGAGGCGCCGCTGGGCGACGATCTTCGGCTGGACCCGGCCGCGCTGGATCGGGCATTCACAGATGCGCGGCGGGACGGGCGGCGCGCGGCGTTCCTGCTGTGCAACCCCCACAACCCCACCGGCACCGTGCACACCGCCGCCGAGCTGGCCACCATCGCCGAGCTCGCCGGCCGGCACGGGGTGCGGGTGATCGCCGACGAGATCCACGCCCCGCTGGTGCTGCCGGGCGCACGCTTCACCCCCTACCTGAGCGTGCCGGGCAGCGAGGACGCGTTCGCGCTGCTGTCGGCGTCCAAGGGCTGGAACCTGGCCGGGCTGAAGGCGGCGGTGGCGGTCGCAGGCCCGGCCGCCGGCGCCGACCTGGCGGCGCTGCCGGAGATCGTCAGCCACGGGCCGAGCCACCTGGGCGTGCTGGCGCATACGGCGGCGCTGCGGGAGGGCGGGGCGTGGCTGGACGCGCTACTGGCCTCGCTGGACTCCCGGCGGGAGCTGCTGGCCTCGCTGGTGGAGAAGCGGCTGCCGGGCGTGCGCTTCCGTCCACCGGAGGGCACCTTCCTGGCCTGGCTGGACTTCCGCGGCGTGCCGGGCCTGCCGGCCGAGGACCCCGCCGCCCGCGGCGACGTCCACTCCCTCACCGGGCCGGCCGGCGTGCTCCTCGAGCGGGCCCGGGTGGCGCTGAGCGCCGGCGCGGCGTTCGGTACGGGCGGGCAGGGGCATGCCCGGTTGAACTTCGCCACATCCCCGGAGGTCCTCACCGAGGCGGTCGAGCGGATCGCCGGAGCGCTGGAGGGGCTCTGACACCGGCGGGTCGAGCTGCGGCCTCACCACCATCACGCTGACGCTGCCCGCCGCCGACGTCGCCGGTCGGCGAACCGGCAGGACACCTCGACTGGTCGCCGGACCTCGAGACCTCGCGTCGACGCCTGAGCAATTTTCTTCTCGGACCGGGCGCCCGAGCCCACGTTTTTGTCGTACCCCTGTTCTAGCGTTGGGATCATGGACGGGGCGGTGGATCGGGCGTTGGCGGTGCTGGACGGCGCGGTCGAGACGCTGCTGTCCGCCCCACTGGAGAACCTTGCCGCTCTGGACAGTGGTGGAGGTGGTGGAGCGGTTGGAGACCGTCCGCCGGCGGGCCGACGCGGTCGATGCCCGGGTGCTGGCCGAGGTGGAGGAGCGGCGCATCGCCGGCGATCTCGGACGCACGTCGGTGGCCGACCTGCTCAGCGTGCGGCTACGGGTCGGACGCGGGGAGGCCCGGGCTCGGGTCGCTCGGGCGCGGGAGCTCGGGCCGCGGCGGGCGGTCATCGGCGAGGCGTTGGCGCCGCTGCGGGCCGCCACCGCCACCGCGCTGGCCAACGGGATGATCAATTCCGGGCATGTGGCGGTGATCGGTGAGACACTGCGCCATCTGCCGACGAAGATCGCGGCCGAGGCGGCCGGCCCGGCCGAGCAGTTCCTGCTTCAGGCGGCGCGGCATGAGGAGCCGGGGGCGTTGCGTCGTACCGCGCAGCTGCTGCTGGCGCGTCTGGACCCGGACGGTCAGGAGCCGACGCGAGGAGCTGCAGCAGCGACGCCGCGGGCTTGAGCCTGCATCAGTGTGGTGACCGGGTGAAGGTGACCGGGGAACTCACCAGCGAGGTCGCCGCCCTCTGGGAGGCGGTCTTCGACTCCCTGGCCGCACCGCAACCGGTGAAGGTGGACGGCAAGACGGTCGCCGAGGACGACCGGTCGCCGGCCCAACGGCGCCACGACGCTTTCGGCGAGGCCGGGAAGCGGCTGCTGAACTCCGGCAGCCTGCCTGTCACCGGCGGCACCCCGGTAACCGTCCTTGTCCGCTGCACCCCCGAGCAGCTGGTCGACCCCGACGCCCTGCTGCCCACCGCGCACGGCCGGCTGCTCTCGATGCGGCAGGTGCTGCGCATCGGCGGCGCCGACACCGCCCTGATCCCGGTCAGCTTCGACGCGGCCGGGGAGGTGCTGTGGTGCGGCCGGGAAGAGCGACTGGCGAATCGGGCGCAGCGGCGTGCCGCCGCCGCCCGCGACGGCGGATGCACCTTCCCGGGCTGCACCAGACCGGCCGCCTGGTGCGAGGTCCACCACGTCATCGCCTGGCTGCTCGGTGGGTTGACCGACATCGACAATCTGATCTTGCTCTGCGGCCAGCACCACCGCATGCTCGACCACAGCGACTGGCAGGTCCGCATGAACCACGGCCAACCCGAATGGCTGCCACCACCCTGGCTCGATCCGAATCAGAGACCGATCCGGAACACCGCCCACCACCTGCCCGAGATCGAATTCCGGCAGGAGCCAGGCCGCATGCGCATCACCCGATCCGACCAACCCGCCGACGCGGGCGGCGCCGACCCTCCCTGACGCTCATCGGGGAGAAAGTTGCCACGCCGACCATCACCGGGCCGCGGACTACGCACGCGACGTCATCGACCTGGCGCGCGGTCAAGAAGCTCGTCGACCCGGGCGGATGCGGAGTGCTCGAACGCCGGGCGCATCGCGTCCACCGCGGCCTTGGTCAACCCGTTGCGGGCGGCGACGGGCCGCCAGGTGGAGACGGCGTCGCGGACCTGCCGCATCACCGCGAGCGCGGCGTCGTCGGAGAGTCGGTAGTAGCCGGCCGTGGCCAGCAGGTCGTCGATGTCGGCGACGGTGTCCTTGTCGATCGCGGTGGACAGCTGCCGTGGGCCGGCCTCGGGATTGGGGTTCAGGTCGAAGGCCGGCGACAGCTGCCAGACGTCGCCGCGGACATGCACGAACGCGTGGTTACGCAGGTGGTCGTCGGTGTTGGAGATCAGGATGTTGAAGGCCACGCGCCTGAACAGTTGTTCCAGTTCCGCGGTCGCACGGCGGCTGCGCTCCTCGATGATCGCGGCGATCTCGAGGTAGCTGCCCTGGTCGCCGTCGGTGCACTCGAGCGCGGTCATCGCCGACTGGTAGCCACGCCGCAGCCCACCTTCAAGTCGGTCGAACCGGTCGACCACCAGCACGTCCCGATCGGCGACCTTCACCAGTCGGTGACCGGGGACCTCGACGCCCGCCGCCTCCGCCAGTTGCAGGGCGGTTCGCTCCCACGCCATGACGTTCCAGTCGTCGGCGGGGCTGGGGAACTTCGCGATCGCGATGCGGCCGTCGTCACCACGCACGTGGGCTTTCGGCCGCGCGCCGCCCAGGCTGGAGCCGGCACGCAGCAGCAGGGCGAGTGATTGTGGGTCACCGTCGCCATCGCCGGCGACGTCGTCCGAGGCCGACAGCAGAGCCGGCAGGTCGGTCATCGCCGGGACGCCGGTGGCCTGGTCGTCGAGGAACCGGTCGTCGTACGCGTAGCGGATCGCGCCTTGGCGCAGGTCGTCACGGACCCGGACGAGCAGGTCGAACTCGCCGAAGCTCCTGGGGGTGCGCCCGTCCACCGTGGCCGCTCGCGTCTCCGCGCGCTGGATGAGCCGCCTGCCCCAGCGATCGGGGCACGAGTCGGCGAACGCGCCGAAGATGTGCAGCCTCGTCGGCGTCTGCAGCATCCCGGAGACCATGGGCAGCGCCGGATCCAGCTGATAGGCGTCGGCGTCGGCCAGGTACCTGGCGTCATAGGCGAACGTCGCCGACTCGGACCGACCGCGCCGGTGGGAGTACAGCCGCCCGGCGAGCACCGGGGTGCCGGCGATGTCGACCCACACCTCGACGTCGCGGGGCCGACCCGCCTCGGCGCCGCCCCCGCCCGGGCTCGCGCCGCGGCGAGCCGGCGGGACCGTCACGTCCTGTCCCCGTAGTCGCTGCGTCGGCGCACCCGCTGCGGCAGGCGCTCGTCGGCGCGGAGCCGGCCGACGTCGCTGCGGTAGGGGTCCAGTGCGGCGGTCAGCTCGTCGAGCACGCCGAGCGCCCGCGCCACCCGCAGCACCACCTCCAGCCCAGCTCCCTTGCCGGACTCCAGGCGCAGCACCGTGCTTGGGCCTACATCCGCGCGCTCGGCCACCTCAACCACCGTCAGCCCCCGCAGCCTCCGCCAGGTGCCCAGCTGATCGCCGATCTCGGTCAGCGCGCGCCGGATCGGAACCGGCACCGGCTTCTCGGCCGCCACCCGCTCCCTCGCCATACCCACCACCCGTCGCGCCTTGGCCGTGACCATTAGAGGTCAAGTTTGATACCTAACAGGCCTCAATGCAATTTCTTTGAACTCTTACTTGCCGCGGCTCGCCGTGATGTCGCGCGCGTTCGCACAGCGTTTGCAGAACTACCTGCTCGAAACCGTCCACGCCCAGGCGACATACCTCCGTCGGCAGGCCGCGCTCGCCATGGCGGCCCGGCGTCTCCGCGGCGTCGGTGAGGTATCCGACGGGGAGCGCACGGCGGTGCTCCATGCCGTCGACGCCGCCCATGACGAGCGAGCCGGGCAGCTCGGTGGCCGGGCACCACGGTGATCGTCGACGCCTCGCTGGCCATCGACGCGGTGGCCGACCCCGGCGCCCGAGGGGTCGCAGCGAGAGGGGCGCTGGCCGCTCAACCCGCGTCCGAGCCGCTGGTCGCGCCCGGCCACTTCGCCTTCGAGGTCATGTCCGGGCTCCGGGCGGCAGCGAATCGACCCGAGCACCCGCTACAGGACGCCGACGTCGGTCCGGCTCTTCAGGACGCCGAGGCCTTCGAAATCGAGCTCGAAGCGACCCCGTGGACGGACGTGCACCGGGCCCGGCAGCTCGCCCAAGCGTCACTGCGCTATGCCGACGCGATCTACCTCGCCGCGGCGGAGCGACACCGCACCGCCTTGCTGACCTCGGATGAGCGCATCGAACGATCCGGCGCGCCGGTGCACTGCCGCATCATCACGATCACCCCCACCACGCCCGACCACTAGGCTGTCTCCACGATGAGCGAGCTGCCGGATTACAAGCGGGACTTCATCGAGCTGGCGCTGCGATCGGACGTGCTCCGCTTCGGCGAGTTCACGCTGAAGTCCGGACGCGTCTCGCCGTACTTCGTCAACGCCGGGCTGTTCAACACCGGCCGGCGGCTGGCCGAGCTCGGCGCCGCCTACGCCGACGCCATCGTCGCCGCCGGCGTCGAGTTCGACGTGCTGCTGGGTCCGGCCTACAAGGGCATCCCGATCGCCGCGGCGACCTCGGTGCAGCTGGCGTTGCGGCACGACCGCGACGTGCCGTGGGCGTTCAACCGCAAGGAGGCCAAGGACCACGGCGAGGGCGGCTCCATCGTCGGCACCCCGCTGGACGGGCGGGTGCTGATCGTCGACGACGTCATCACCTCCGGCGCCGCGATCCGCGAGGTGATGGCCGTGGTCGCCGACTCCCCCGCCACGCTGGCCGGCGTCGTCGTCTCGCTCGACCGGCAGGAACGGGGACGCGGCGAGCTCTCGGCCATCCAGGAGGTCGAACGCGACCACGGGGTGCCGGTGCACGCCATCGTCACCCTGGACGACCTGGTCGCCTACCTGCGCGAGACCGGCGCCCCCGCCCAGCGGATCGACGCCATCCTGGCCTACCGCGCGGCCTACGGCGTCGCCTGACCGCGATGGGCGAGGACGCCGAACCGGAGTCGGGTGAGCCGGAGCCCGCGGAGCCTGGGCCGGAGCCGGGCGTGGGAGTCGGTCCGCACCCGGGGCCCTGGCCCGACGACCCGCGGCTCGATCCGGAGCTGCTGCGCGACGGCGACCGCCGCAACGTCGTCGACCGGTACCGCTACTGGCGGCTGGAGGCAATCGTCGCCGACCTGGACACCCGCCGCCACGCCTTCGCCGTCGCCATCGAGAACTGGCGCCACGACCTCAACATCGGCACGGTCGTGCGCACCGCCAACGCCTTCCTCGCACGCGAGGTGATCATCGTCGGCAACCGGCGGTGGAACCGGCGCGGGGCGATGGTCACCGACCGCTACCAGCACATCCGGCACGTCCCGACGCCCGAGGAGCTCGCCGCCCACGCCGCATCTCAGGATTACGAGGTCGTCGCCGTCGACAACCTCCCCGGTGCCGTGCCGCTCGAGACCTACGCCCTACCCCGCCGCGCGCTGCTGCTGTTCGGGCAGGAGGGCACGGGTTTGAGCGAATCAGCGCGAACTATCGCGGGGACGGTCTGCTCCATCGCGCAGTACGGCTCGACGCGCTCCATCAACGCCGGCGTCGCAGCCGGCATCGCGATGCACGCCTGGATCCGCACCCACGCGACGCCGCCGGCTCAGTCCTGACCGAGCAGGTAGCGGCCGAAGTGCGGGACGGTGAAGGCGATGCGGCCGCGCTGCCCGGAGTAGACCAGCCCCTTCTTCAGCAGCCCGTCCCGGGCCGGGGAGAGTGACTGCGCCGGCCGGCCGAGTTGTTGGGCGACCGCGGAGGTGGGGACGGCCTCGCTCTCGCCGTCGGCCAGCAGGTCGGCCATCGCACGCAGGTACTCCCGCTCGGCCGGGGTGGCGCGCTCGTACCGGGCCCCGAAGAAGCCGACCGCCAGCTCGGCCGCCGCCTCCGGCGCCGCCACCGCCACGTCCGCCGCCGCCACCGGGGAGCGGGGGGCGACGTCCCAGGCGACCTTGCCGTAGGCCTGCACGAAGTAGGGGTAACCGCCGGTGAGCTCGTACATCGCGGACAGGGCCTCGTCGTCGAAGTCGGCGTCCTCGTCCTGCGCCGGCGTCCGCAGCGCGTAGTCGGCGTTGGCGCGGTCCAGCCGGTCGATGCGGGAGTAGCGGAACAGCCGCTCGGAGTAGGACTTCGCCGCCGAGAGCACCGTGGGCAGGTGCGGCAGGCCGGCGCCGACGACCACCAGCGGCAGCCGCTGCTGGGACAGCTCGTGGCAGGCGGCGCAGAGCGCGGAGACGTCGTCCGGGCCGAGGTCCTGCATCTCGTCGATGAAGACCGCGACCCCGTGGCCGGCGTCGCCGGCGAGCCCCGCCACGTCGGACAGCAGTTCGACGACGTCGATCTCCAGGTCGCCGGAGTCCGCCCGCCCCGGCACCGCGGGGGCGTCGATGCCCGGCTGCCAGGGCCGCGCCGAGCGCGTCCCCTTTGCCCGCGCCGCCCCCTGCTGCTCCTGCTGCACGAACGAGCGCAGCACCCCCAGCACGTGGCGGGACTCGTCCTCGTTGCGGCCGGCCAGCTCGCGGACGGCCAGGTGCAGCGCCGCGCCCAGCGGCCGGCGCATCCCTTGGTCGGGCCGGGCCTCGAGCTTGCCGGTGCCCCAGCCCTGCCGCACCGCGGCCGAGCGCATCGCGTTCAGCAGCACCGTCTTGCCGACCCCGCGCAGCCCGGTCAGCACCACCGAGCGCTCGGGGCGGCCGCGGGCCACCCGCTCGAGGGTGACGTCGAAGGCGCCGAGTTCGGCGTCCCGGCCGGCGAGTTCGGGCGGGCGCTGCCCCGCGCCGGGGGCGTAAGGGTTCCGGACGGGGTCCACGATCGGACCGTATCTGCTTCTCTAGCGATATCCGCAGACATTCGCAGAGAACGCGATCGTGTCGCCGTCGCGCGCGCGTGTCAGAACGCCCCGCGGCGGGCCAGCACCGCCCACACGGTGCGCAGCAGGATGGCGACATCCAGCGCCAGGCTCCAGTTCTCCACGTAGTAGAGATCGAGCCGGACGGCGTCGTCCCAGCTGGTCCTCGAGCGGCCGCTCACCTGCCACAGCCCGGTGAGGCCGGGGCGGACCAGCAGCCGCCGGCGGGCGTGGCCGGTGTAGTGGGAGTCGATGGTGGCCAGCGGTCGGGGGCCGACGAGCGACATCCGCCCGCTGAGGACGTGCACCAGCTGCGGCAGCTCGTCGATGGACAGCGCGCGGATGACCCGGCCCACCGCCGTGATCCGGGGGTCCCGCGCGATCTTGAACAGGACGCCGCCGCCGTCCTGCTCGTTGAGTTCCAGGATCGCCTGCCGCTCGTGCTCGGCGTCCGCTCGCATGGAGCGGAACTTGACCAGGCGGAACTCGTGGCCGTTGATGCCGAGGCGGTGCTGCCGGAAGAACACCGGGCCGCGGCTGTCGAGCTTGATGGCCAGCGCGGTCAGGGCCATCACCGGGCTGGCCACCAGCAGGATCAGCAACCCGAGGCCGACGTCGAGCGTCCGCTTGGCCGCTCGCTGGACCCGCCCCAGCTGAGGCTGGTCCAGCCAGACGAGCGGCAGCCCGGCCACGGGGGTCAGGTGGACCCGGGTGCCGGCGACCTCGGTGACCGACGGGGCGACCACCAGTCCCCGGCCGGTGCCCTCGAGCCGCCAGCCGAGCTCGCGTACCCCCATGGGGCCGAGCCCGGCGCCGGCGACCGCGACGACGTCCGCGCCCACCGCGGCGGACTGCTCGGCCGCCGCCGCGACCCCGCCCACCACCGGCACGCCGGGGGCGATCTCGTCGCCCACCTCGGCGTCCTCGACACAGCCGGCCACGATCTCGAGCCCGGTGACGTTCCCCCGCCGGACGGTGTCGACCAGGTGCTCCACCGACTCGCGGGTGCCGACGGCCAGGATCCGCTGCGACCACTCCCCCCGCCGCCGGCGTCGCCGGACATGACCGCGTACGACGACCCGGCCGGTGAGCAGCAGCACCGTACCGGCCGGCACCGTGGCCAGGACGTAGTCGCGGGCGAAGTCCGTCCGGGTGACGTACGAGGCGATGGCGATCAGGCCGACCACCAGCAGGCTGGCCCGCAGGGCCCGCTTCGCCTCCTCGGTGCCTGAGCTGAGGTGTTTCAGCTCGTAGGCGCCGCTGGCCTGCAGCATGACCGGCCAGCCCACCGCCAGGCCCAGCAGCAGCGCGCCGAAGCGCAGCGCCCCGCCGGTCTCGTTCGCCCCGAGCTGCAGCGCCACCCCGAACGCGAGGGCCAGGCCCACCATCGCGACGTCGACGGCGGCCAGCAGGATCCGGTAGCGCCGCGGCCACCCCCCGCCGGCCACACCGCCTGGGGGCGCGGCCTCGGCGAGTCGCCGAGAACCGAGCTCCGCTCCGGTCAGAATCGGTGCTAGCACCGGTGCCGCCGACGGCTCGAACCGGCCGTCGACGACCTCATGCGCGTTCGTCATGCCTTCCCCCGATTGGCAGCGACGAGCGGCTTACCGCGTCGTGGCCGGTGCTCCCCCGATGGGTCCGGCGCGTCCCGGCCGCAGCGCGCCTCCCGACGGGGACGCTATGCAACGACGCCGGGGGCTCACAAGGGACTGATGACCCGGGATGACCTCAGCCCGCGGAGGGCAGGGTGAGAATCTCGACGCCGTCCTCGGTAACCACGACCGTGTGCTCCCACTGCGCGGCCCAGGAGCCGTCGCGGGTGAGCACGGTCCAGGAGTCGTCCCACATGTACCAGTCGACCTCACCCAGGGTGAGCATCGGCTCGACGGTGAAGGTCATGCCCGGCTCGAGCAGGGTGCCGGAGCGCTCGTCGTCGTAGTGCAGGATCGTCGGCCGGGTGTGGAAGCTGGGTCCGACGCCGTGGCCGGTGTAGTCGCGCACCACGCCGTAGCCGAAGCGTTTGGCGTAGGACTCGATGACCCGCCCGACGACGTTGCTGGAGCGGCCGGGCTTGACGGCCCGGATGCCGCGCAGCATGGCCTCGCGGGTGCGCTCGCCCAGGTCACGGACCTCGGGGCGCACCTCACCGGCGTAGAAGGTGGCGCAGTTGTCGCCGTGCACGCCGTCGAGGTAGGCGGTGATGTCGACCTTGACGATGTCGCCGTCGGCGAGCGGACGGTCGTCCGGGATGCCGTGGCAGATGACCTCGTTGACGCTCGTGCACAGCGACTTCGGGTAGTCCTTGTAGCCCAGCGTCGAGGGGTAGGCGCCGTGGGCGACGAGGTAGTCGTGGCCGATGCCGTCCAGCTCGTCGGTGGTGACGCCGGGGGTCACGTGGCGGCCCACCTCGACCAGCGCGTCGGCGGCCAGGCGGCCCGCGGCGCGCATCCGCTCGATCGTCTCCGCGTCCTTGACCATCGGGTCGTCGTGGTCGGCCGGGGTGCCGGGCCGGGCATCGACATAGTGCGGCCGGGCGATCGCCCGCGGCACCGTCCGCCGGGGCGACACCTCGCCCTGCTGCAGCGGGGACGGAACGGTGAGCGTCATATCTCCATTGTGCCGCGCTCGGTCACGCGGTCGGTCACGCGCTCGACAGCGCGCCGGAGCCGGGCGGGCTCGCCAGGAGGGCACGTGCCGGGACTGTCCCACACCTGTCCCACAACTCCGGCACGCGAGGTGTCCTCCGGCAGCGCCTCGTTCTGCAGCCTCGACAACCCTCGAACCGCAGGATTCAGACCTCGACGACCTGCGGCATCAGCATCGGCCGGCGGCGGTACTGGCGGTCGACCCACCGGCCGACGGTGCGGCGGATCAGGTGCTGCAGCGCGTCGGCGTCGTGGGTGCCCTCGACCAGCGCCCGCTCGATGACCTCGATGAGCTCGGCGTGGATCGGGTCGAGCGCGGACGGGTCGTCGCTGAACCCGCGGGCCGTGATCTCGGGGCCGAAGACGACCTTCCCGGCGTCCAGGTCGACGGCGACGACGATCGACAGGAAGCCGTCCTCGCCGAGGATGCGCCGGTCGGTGAGGGTGGAGTCGCCGATGTCGCCGACTTCCAGGCCGTCGACGTAGACGTAGCCGACGTGGATCCGGCCGGTGACGGCCGCGAGCCCCTCGACGAGGTCGACGACGGTGCCGTCCTCGGCCAGCATGATCCGCTCGTCCGGCAGCCCCATGGACCGGCCGACGGCGGCGTGGGCGCGCAGGTGCCGCCACTCGCCGTGCACCGGCATCAGGTTGGTCGGGCGGACGGCGGCGAGCAGGTAGCGCAGCTCGCCCGCCGGGGCGTGCCCGGAGACGTGGACCAGCGCGGTCGACTTGTGCACCACGGTGGCGCCGAGCCGCGACAGCCCGTTGATCACCTGGCCGACGGCGGTCTCGTTGCCCGGGATGAGCGAGGACGCGAGCAGGATGGTGTCGTCGCCGGAGATCCGGATCGTCCGGTGATCGCGGTTGGCCATCCGCGACAGCGCCGACAGCGGCTCGCCCTGCGAGCCGGTGGAGATGAGCAGGACCCGGCGGGAGGGCAGCTCTTCGGCCTCGGCCAGGTCGATGAGCAGGTTGTCCGGCACCTGCAGCAGGCCCAGGTCGCGGGCGATGTTCATGTTCCGCACCATCGAGCGCCCCACGAAGGCGACCTGCCGGCCGGTCTCGTGGGCGGCGTCCAGCACCTGCTGCACCCGGTGGACGTGCGAGGCGAAGCAGGCCACGATGATCCGGCCGGTGGCCTTGTGGATGACGTCAGTGACGACGACGCCGACGTCCCGCTCGGAGGGGATGAAGCCGCCGACCTCGGCGTTGGTGGAGTCCGACAGCAGCAGGTCGACGCCCTCGTCGCCGAGCCGGGAGAACCCGGGCAGGTCGGTGAGCCGGTTGTCCAGCGGCGTCTGGTCCATCTTGAAGTCGCCGGTGTGCAGGACGGTGTGCTCGCCGACGTGCAGCGCCACCGCCAGCGCGTCCGGGATGGAGTGGTTGACGGCGTAGAAACGCAGCCCCCAGTCCCCGACCGTCACCGACTCGCCCTCGGTGACCTGGTGCAGCTCGGCGGGGATGCGGTGCTGGTCGAGCTTGGCCGACACCAGGGCGAGGGTGAGCCGGGAGCCGTAGACGGGGATGTCCCGCCGCTCGCGCAGCAGGTACGGCAGGGCGCCGATGTGGTCCTCGTGGCCGTGGGTGAGGACGATCGCGTCGATGTGGTCGAGCCGGTCGCTGAAGGCCGACCAGTCGGGCAGGGTGATGTCCACGCCCGGGGAGTTCGTCTTGCCCAGCAGCATCCCGCAGTCGACGACGAGCAGCCGGCTGCGCCCCTTCGGCGGCCGGTACTCGAACATCGTCATGTTCCGGCCGATTTCCTTGATGCCGCCGAGGGCCACGACGCGCAGCCCGCCGCGGGGCAGCACCGGCGGCTCGTGTCGCGCCGACCGTCGGTTGGTCCCGTCCGAGCTCATGGCTAGCAGGCTATCGTTCCGCGCATGCCCGGAACGGTCGAGGCGCTCAGCGCCGGCAACATAACCACCGTCGGCACCGGGGTCATCATCGCGATCGTCGTCATCGGCGCGCTGCTGGCGCTGCTGGTCACCCGGCTGCTGATGCGGGTGTTCCTGCTCGTCGTCGTCGTGGTGCTGGCCGCCCTGGTCTGGCAGCAGCGCGGGCACGTCGAGAACGAGGTGAACAAGAAGGCCTGCAACCTGAATGCCACCTTCTTCGGCATCCATGTGGACGCCCCGGACTCCGTCAAGCGGGCCTGCCGGGATCACACCTCGTAGCAGCCGGGACGGTGGCGGTGGCGGCCGTCAGCCGTGGCGGCGGCGTCCCTGCCAGAAGTGGACGGCGGCCGGGATCAGCCCGATGACCACCACCACGACGACCAGGTAGTCGATCCAGCCCTTGTGGTCGCGGACGAACTGGATCTTCCCGAGCTGGTGGCCGAGCAGGATGACGCCGTCGGCCCACAGGATCGCGCCGATGGCGCTGTACAGGGTGTAGAGCCACACCCGCATCCCGCCGACGCCCGCCATGACCGTCGCGACCGTCCGCACGATCGGCACGAACCGTCCGATGATGATCGTCCAGGAGCCGAAGCGGTTGAAGAAGGCGTGCGAGCGGGCCACGTACTCCGGTTTGAACAGCCGCGAGTTGGGGCGGTCGAACACCACCGGGCCGGCGCGGTAGCCGATCGCGTAGCCGGCGAGGTTGCCGAGGAACGCCGCGAGCGGCGCCACGATCAGGAACCACGCCAGCGGCGTCGTGATCGTCCCGGTCGCGATGGAGATGCCCGCGGCGAACAGCAGCGTGTCCCCGGGCAGGAAGAACCCGATCAGCAGGCCGCACTCGGCGAACAGGATGACGGCCAGGATCAGCAGGGCGCCGCTGCCGGACAGCAGCGCGTCCGGGCTGATCGGGTTGGCGAGCAGCGTCGCGGCGGCGGGGTCGGCGAGCACGAGGCCGGAGTGTACGGGCGCATCCTCTTCGATCACGCTGCTCGCGGTGTTCACGGGGTCGTCGCCGGGGTAGGCAATACTGCAGACGCACAGCGCACCGACCTGCAGCCACACCGTGCACCGATCCGCCCGAGGGAGCGCCCGATGCCCATCGCCACGCCCGAGATCTACGCCGACATGCTCGACCGCGCGAAGTCCGGGGGCTTCGCCTACCCGGCGATCAACTGCACCTCCTCGGAGACGATCAACGCCGCGCTCAAGGGCTTCGCCGAGGCCGGCAGCGACGGCATCATCCAGTTCTCCACCGGCGGCGCGGAGTTCGGCTCGGGCCTGGCGGTGAAGAACATGGTCACCGGCGCGGTGGCGCTCGCCGAGTTCGCCCACGTCGTGGCCGAGAAGTACGACATCAACGTCGCGCTGCACACCGACCACTGCCAGAAGGAGAAGCTGGACGGCTACGTCCGCCCGCTGATCGCACTGTCGCAGGAGCGCGTCGACCGGGGCGAGAACCCGCTGTTCCAGTCGCACATGTGGGACGGCTCGGCGATCGATCTGGACGAGAACCTCGACATCGCCGCCGAGCTGCTGGAGAAGGCGGCCAAGGCCCGGATCATCCTCGAGCTCGAGATCGGTGTCGTCGGTGGCGAGGAGGACGGCGTCCGCGGCGGGGACGACAACGAGAAGCTCTACACCACCCCCGGCGACGCGGTGCAGACCGCGGAGAAGCTGGGCATCGGCGACAAGGGCCGCTACATCCTCGCCGCCACCTTCGGCAACGTCCACGGCTCCTACAAGCCGGGCTCGGTGAAGCTGCGTCCGGAGATCCTGAAGGAGATCCAGGACGAGGTCGGGAAGAAGTACTCCAAGGACCGCCCCTTCGACCTGGTCTTCCACGGCGGCTCGGGCTCGGAGCTGGAGGAGATCCGCGAGGCGGTGTCCTACGGCGTGGTGAAGATGAACGTCGACACGGACACCCAGTACGCGTTCACTCGCGAGATCGCCGGGCACATGTTCACCAACTACGACGGGGTGCTGAAGGTGGACGGCGAGGTCGGCAACAAGAAGGCCTACGACCCGCGCTCCTACCTGAAGCTGGCCGAGGACGGCATGGCCCACCGCGTCGTCGAGGCCTGCGAGGCGCTGCAGTCGGCCGGGAAGGCGCCGGCGGCATGAGCGACGCTCGCGGAGCGAATCGAGGACGGTCATGACTCATCACGGAAATCTGTTGGCGCCGCCGACGCGGCTGCCCGAGGACCCGGCCGTCGCCCGGCTGGAGGCCGGGGACGATCCGGCCGACGTCGCCGCCCAGTTCCCGGGCTCGTCCGCGGTCTGGGCCACGCTGGCCGAGGCCGCGCTGGCCGGCGGCCGGCCGGTCGAGGCCTACGCCTACGCCCGCACCGGCTACCACCGCGGCCTGGACGCCCTGCGCCGCGCCGGCTGGAAGGGCCAGGGCCAGGTGCCGTGGTCGCACGCCCCCAACCGGGGCGTGCTGCGCGCCATCCACGCCCTCGCCCGCGCGGCCGAGGCGATCGGCGAGACCGACGAGCAGGAGCGCTGCGACCACCTGCTCGCCGACAGCGACCCCGAGGCCGTCACCGCCCTCGGGTAGTGAGGTTGCCCGCCCCTTTTAGGGGTGGCCCTCCCCGCCCCGCCCCCTCTGGTGAGTGGCGCGTTTCAGGCTGAGTGGTGCGTTGTAACGCGCCATTGAGGAGGTAACGCACCACTCACCGGGGGAAGGGGGGTGGCCGGTCGCGCCAGAAGTGCGCCACTCAGTGGTCGTAGGCGGACTCGGCGTGGATGACCGTGTCCAGGCCGGCGTGCTCGTGCTCGGGCGGCACCCGCAGCCCGACCAGCTTGTCGACGGCGAGCGCGACGGCGCCGGTGCCGACGAACGCCCACGCCGCGGCCGCGAGCACGCCGAGCGCCTGGACGCCCAGCAGGTGCAGCCCGCCACCGTCGAACAGCCCCTGCCCGGCAGGGTTGACGGTGTGGGTGGCGAACAGCCCGACGGCCAGGGTGCCGACGACGCCGCAGACCCCGTGGACCCCGACGACGTCCAGCGAGTCGTCGTAGCCCAGCCGGAACTTCAGCCGGACGGCCGTGAGCCCGGCGGCTCCCGCGACGAGCCCGATGATGGTCGCGGCCAGGCTGTTGACGTACCCGGCGGCCGGGGTGACGGCCACCAGCCCCGCGACCGCGCCGGACGCGGCGCCGAGCGTGGTGGCGTGGCCGGTGTAGCGCTTCTCGAGCGCCATCCAGCCGAGCAGGCCACCGCAGGCGGCGAGGTGCGTGCTCAGCAACGCCTGCGCGGCGAGATGACCCGAGGAGAGCGCCGACCCGGCGTTGAACCCGAACCACCCGAACCAGAGGATGCCCGCGCCGAGCAGTGTCAGCGGCAGCGAGTGCGGCGGCATCGGCTCGCGCGGCCACCCCAGCCGACGCCCCAGCACCAGCACCAGCGCGAGCGCCGAGGCACCGGCGTTGATCTCCACGACCGTCCCCCCGGCGAAGTCGAGCAGTCCCAGCCGGTGCAGCCACCCGTCCGGCGTGAACGCCCAGTGCGCCAGCGGCACGTACACCACGAGCAGCCACACGGCCGTGAAGGCGAGGAACGGCCCGAAGCGCATCCGGTCGGCGCCGGCGCCGGTGAGTAGCGCCGCCGTGATGACGGCGAACATCATCTGGAAGCCGGCGAACGCGGTGGTCGGGACGCTGAGGTCGAAGCCCGGCAGCGTGGCGTCGACGTGGGCGAATCCGAGCAGCCCGAGGTTGCCGAACAGGCCGGCGACGTCGCCGTGGAAGGCCAGGCTGAACCCGACCAGCACCCAGAGGATGCTGACGACGGCGATGACCCCGAAGTTCTGCGCCAGCATCGTCAGGACGTGCTTGCTGCGGACCATGCCGCCGTAGAACAGCGCAAGCCCCGGCGTCATGAACAACACGAGGGCGGTGCTGACGAGAACCCAGGCGGTGTCACCGGAGTCGATCGGCATGCGGTGTCCGTCCGTCACGGCCGCGAGTGATGCGCGGCCGCGGCGTTCCGCGAGGCGTCAGTGTGCCGGACGGCCTCCTCCGCGCTGCACCCCTCCCCCTCGGTTCCCCTCGGTGGGTGGTGGGTCAGGCCGGCACCTGCGGCAGCGCCGAGGTGGCGGCCTCGATGGCGGCGTCGTCGAGCTCGTGGTCGACCAGCGAGCCGGACAGGTAGGCGTCGTACGCGGCGAGGTCCAGGTGACCGTGGCCGCACAGCGCCGTCAGGATCACCTTCTCCTCGCCGGTCTCCTTGCAGCGCAGCGCCTCCTCGATCGCACCGGCGAGGGCGTGCGTCGGCTCGGGGGCCGGGACGATGCCCTCGGTGCGGGCGAACTGCACCCCGGCGGCGAAGCACTCCCGCTGGGTCTTGGCCGCCGGCTCGACCATGCCCTCGTTGACCAGGTGGCTGATCAGCGGGCTCATGCCGTGGTAGCGCAGCCCGCCGGCGTGGATCGGATCGGGGATGAAGTCGTGGCCCAGCGTGTGCATCTTCATCAGCGGCGTCATGCCCGCGGTGTCGCCGAAGTCGTAGGCGTACACCCCGCGGGTCAGCGACGGGCAGGACGCCGGCTCCAGCGCGCGGATCACCGGCGACATCCGGCCGGCCAGCTTCTCCCGCAGGAACGGGAAGGCCAGGCCGCCGAAGTTGGAGCCGCCGCCGGTGCAGCCGACGAGCACGTCCGGCGTCTCGTCCACCATCGCCAGCTGCAGCAGCGCCTCCTCGCCGATGACGGTCTGGTGCAGCAGCACGTGGTTGAGCACCGAGCCGAGCGCGTAGTTGGTGTCCTCGTTCTGCGCCGCGACCTCGACGGCCTCACTGATGGCGATGCCGAGCGAGCCGCTGGAGTCCGGGTGCTCGGCCAGCACGGCCCGGCCGGCCTCGGTCAGGGTCGAGGGCGACGGGTGGATGACGCCGCCGAAGGTCTCGATCATGATCTTGCGGTACGGCTTCTGGTCGTACGAGGCGCGCACCTGCCAGATCTCGCAGTCCAGGTCGAACTGCGCGCACGCGAACGCCAGCGCGGTGCCCCACTGCCCGGCGCCGGTCTCGGTCGTCAACCGCCGCAGCCCGGCCTGCTTGTTGTAGTACGCCTGCGGCACCGCGGTGTTCGGCTTGTGCGAGCCGGCCGGCGAGACCCCCTCGTACTTGTAGTAGATCCGGGCGGGGGTATCCAGCGCCTTCTCCAGGCGGTGCGCCCGGAACAGCGGAGACGGCCGCCAGAGCCGGTAGACGTCCAGCACGGCACCGGGGATGTCGATGTAGCGCTCGGTGCTGACCTCCTGCCCGATCAGCTCCATCGGGAACAGCGGCGCGAGATCGTCCGGGCCGACCGGCTGCAGCGTCCCGGGATGCAGCACGGGCGGCGGCGGGGTCGGCAGGTCGGCGAGCAGGTTGTACCAGCGAGTCGGCTGGGCGGACTCGGGAAGCAGGATCTTGGTCGGGACGTCAGCCATGCCGCTCACTATGTCGCGCAGCGCCCGCCCACGGAAGGGCAGAGCAGGCTGCTGTCCCGGACCGGACGGGATCGCTGTCCCATCCGCCCGGGACGTCCCGCCCGGCAGCCTTCCGGCACTCATTCGATCCGGAAAGGACTCCAGCGATGCCACGTTCGACTTCGATCCGCTCGGCCACCGGCGCGCTCGCGCTCGCCGCGGCGCTGACCACCGCGGCGCTGGCCGCCGGCTGCGCCAGCAGCGCGTCGGCCGGCGGCAACGCCACCAGCGACACACCGACGTCCAGCACGCCGACCACCAGCACCCCGACCACCAGCACCCCGACGACCTCGACCGACGCCGCATCCGACCCCGCGGGCTCCACCAACACCCTCACCGTCGTCGCCCACACCAACGGCGACCGGATGGCCTTCGCCGTCTCCGGGTCACCCCACGCCGGGCTGGTGACGATCACCTTCCACAACGCCAGTGACATCGCGCACGAGCTGGGCTACCAGCAGCTGAAGCCGGGCGTCACGCTCCCGCAGGTCACCAAGGCACTCGCCGGCAGCGGTCCCGAGCAGGCGGCGCAGAAGTTGCTGGTCGCCCCCCACGCCGAGACCACCGGCCCGGCGATCGCGGGGCCCGGCGTCACCGAGAGCGTCACGACCAGGATCGTCGCGGGGCATTACGTCGTGACCTGCTTCCTGCCCGGGAAGAACGGCATGCCGCACGCGATGATGGGCATGGTGGCCGAGTTCACCGTCAGCGGCTCCTCCCCCGCAGGCCCGCCGCCGAGCGACGGCACGGTCACGCTGACCGATCACGGCATCACGCTGCCGGACGGGTTCGCGGCGGGCGGGACGTTCGCCGTGGCCAACACCGGCACGAAGCCGCACGACCTGAGCCTGGCCCGGCTGTCCGGCGCCTCGCTGCCGGCCCTGTTCCAGTGCATCGGCGGGAGCTTCGGCAAGGGCACCCCCATCGACCGGTGCCCCGGCACGCTCGCCGGCGGCGTCTCCTACCTGGCCCCCGACCAGACCGCCTACCTGACGATCCACCCCGCTCCCGGCCACTACGGCTACGTCTCGACCGCCGGGAACGGGGCGGACTTCAAGGCCGGCCTGGCCGGAACATTCACCATCAATTAGGGACGGAACGGGCAGGCCGCGTCCGACAAGATCCGCGGCCTGCCCGTTGCCTGCTGACAAGCCCTCCGGGAGGTGCTTGCATGACCGCCATGACGACGGCCGCGGGGGGCCGCGCCACCCTGGCGCAGCCGGCTCCGGGCCGTCCGGACGCGTCGATCTGGTCGCACCGGACCGTCGTCGCGCTCGCCCTGGCCGTCCCGACGCTGGCGGTGGCGGCGGTGACGCTCCACCTGCACAACGGGCCGACACCGCTGACCGAGTGGTGGTACGGCTCGCTGGTCCTCGCGGTCACCCTGCTCGTCCCCGCCCTGCTCATCGCGTGGAACCGGCCGGCGAACCCGCTGGGCTGGCTGCTGGGCGCCGCGTGCCTGCTGGAGGCGGTCTGCAGCGCCGGCCGCGAGTACCTGATCTACGGCCTGCTCGGCGGCACCGCCCCCGGCTGGCTCTGGCTCGGCTGGCTCGCCGACTCCTGCTACCTGGTGGCGATCGCGACGCTGCCGGTCGCCCTGATGCTGTTCCCGGACGGCCGGCTGGGGGCACGGTGGCAGCGGGTCGCGCTCGCCGTGCCGATGATCGGCCTGGCCTTCAGCTGGTTCGGCTACCTGTTCACCGGCGACGTCGCCCACATCCGGGGCCACGCGCTGGCCAACCCGGGCGCGGCGCTGCTGCCCCAGCCGGTGACGTCCACGGCCCTGATGATCGGACAGCCGCTGCTGCTGCTGAGCCTGCTGCTCGCGGTGGTGGCGCTGTTCGTCCGGCTGCGGCGGGCCCGCGGTGTGGAGCGCGAGCAGCTGAAGTGGGTGGTCTGGGCCGGGTCGATCGGGGCCGTCGAACTCGTCACCGAGTTCATCCCCGGCAACGGCGCCGCCGTGTACACCAGCATGGTCACCGACGCGCTGCTGGTGGGCGCGTTCGCGATCGCGATCCTGCGGCACCGGCTGTTGGACATCGACGTCGTCATCAACCGGACGCTGGTCTTTGCGATCCTGTCCGCGCTGGTCGTCGGCGGGTACCTCGCGATCGTCCTCACCCTGAGCGTGCTGCTCGGCCAGCCGGTGCACGCCGGAGCCGGGCTGGCGGCAGCGGCCTTCGTCGGCGTCGGCTTCGCCCCGGCCCGGGCGTTCGTCCAGCGCCGCGTCGACCGGCTCGTCTACGGCGAACGCAAGAACCCCTACCGCGTCGTCACCGAGCTCGGCCGCAGCCTGGAGTCGCCCGGGCCGGGCAGTGAACTCGACGTCGTCGTGACCACCCTGGTGCAGACGCTGCGACTGCCGCACGCCGCCATCGTCGACCCGGACGGCACCCCGCTGGCGGCCACCGGCACCCCGGGCGAGCGGGTCGTCGAGCGGCGGCTGACCTACCAGGGCAGCGCGGTCGGCTCGCTGCTGGTGTCGCAGCGGTCGGGCAGCAGCGGGTTCTCGCGGGACGAGCAGCGGCTGCTGGCCGACCTCGCCCGCCAGATCGGCGCGGCGGTCCACGCCGTCCGGCTCTCGGCGGCGCTGCAGGCCTCGCGGCACCGGCTGGTCTCGGCCAAGGAGGAGGAGCGCCGCCGGCTGCGGCGCGACCTGCACGACGGGCTCGGCCCCACTCTTGCCGCGGTCGGGCTCAAACTCGACGCCGCCCGCTCGCTGGTCACACGGCGGCCGGAGGAGGCGACACAGGTGCTCGCGGCGGTCCGCGACGACATCCACCGCACCATCGACGACATCCGACGGCTGGTGTACGAGCTGCGCCCGCCGTCCCTCGACGAGCTCGGGCTGGTGGAGGCGCTGCGCGAGAGTGTCCGCGGCTTCGGGGCCTGCCCGTCCGGCCCGGCGATCACGGTGTGGGCCGCCGCCTCGCTGCCGCCGCTGCCCGCCGCGGTCGAGGTAGCCGCCTACCGCATCGTCACCGAGGCTCTCACCAACGTGGTCCGGCACGCCGACGCCGCCCACTGTGAGGTGGAGCTGACCTGCGACGAGGCGCTGCGGATCGTCGTGCGCGACGACGGCGTCGGCGGGTGCGACGACGGCGTCGGCGGGTGCGACGGCTGGCGAGCCGGGGTGGGGACCTCGTCGATGGCCGAGCGGGCCGCGGAGCTCGGCGGCTCGCTGGCCATCACCGCGCCGGCCGGCGGCGGCACCGAGATCCGCGTCCACCTCCCGCTGCGGTGAGCACGTCATGACCGAGGAGCCGGTGCGGGTGTTGCTGGCCGACGACCACCCGATGTTCCGCGACGGGCTGCGGGTGGCGTTTTCCGCGGCCGAGGACGTGGAGGTCGTCGCCGAGGCCGCCTCCGGCGAGCAGGCGGTCGAGCTGGCCGCCGAGCTGCAACCCGACGTCGTGGTGATGGACGTGAACATGCCGGGCGTGAACGGCATCGACGCCACCCGGCGCATCGTGGCCGAGAGCCCGCACGTCGGCGTGCTGGTGCTGACGATGTTCGACGAGGACGAGAACGTCTTCCGGGCGATGCGCGCCGGCGCCCGCGGCTATCTGCTCAAGGGCGCGGAGCAGGCCGACATCGTGCGGGCGGTGCAGGCGGTGGCGCGCGGGGAGGCGATCTTCGGAGCCGCCCTCGCCCGCCGGCTGATCGGCTACTTCGGCGCCGGGCAGGCGGCCGCGCTGCCGTTCGCCGGCCTCACCGACCGGGAGCGGGAGGTGCTGCAGCTGTTGGCGCAGGGACGCACCAACGCCCAGATCGCCCACGAGCTGTTCCTCAGCCCGAAGACCGTCCGCAACCACACCTCCAACATCTTCGCCAAGCTGCAGGTGAGCGACCGGGCGCAGGCGATCGTCCGGGCCCGGGAGGCCGGGATGGGCCGCGCGGGCGAACCCGGGTGACGCGCGTCGTCTACCCTTCTCGCGGCCCCGATCACCCGTTACTCGCAGTCCATCGCAGGAGGAGCCGTGCCCGCGATCGTGCTCGTCGGCGCCCAGTGGGGCGACGAAGGCAAAGGCAAGGCCACCGACCTGCTCGGCAGCCGCATCGACGGCGTCGTGAAGTTCAACGGCGGCAACAACGCCGGACACACCATCGTCATCGGCAGCGGCGAGCAGCGGCAGAAGTACGCGCTGCACCTGCTGCCCTCCGGCATCCTCACCCCGGGCTGCATCCCGATCATCGGCAACGGCGTGGTCGTCGACCTGGCCGTGCTGTTCGAGGAGATCGACGGGCTCATCGCCCGCGGCGTCGACCCCTCGCACCTCGTCGTCAGCAGCTCGGCCCACATCATCCCGCCGTACAACCGCACGCTGGATCAGGTCACCGAGCGTTTCCTGGGCAAGTCGCGGATCGGCACCACCGGGCGCGGCATCGGCCCCACCTACGCCGACAAGATGAGCCGCATCGGCATCCGCGTCCAGGACCTCTTCGACCGCGACGTGCTGCACGCCAAGGTCACCGGCGCGCTGAGCCTGAAGAACCAGACGCTGGTGAAGATCTACAACCGCAAGGCGTTCGACGTCGAGGCCGTGGTCGAGGAGCTGGCGTCGTACGCCGAGCGGCTGCAGCCGATGGTCCGCGACACCTCGCTGCTGCTGGAGCAGATGCTCGACCGCGGCGAGACGGTGGTGCTCGAGGCCGGGCAGGCGACGCTGCTGGACGTCGACCACGGCACCTACCCGTTCGTCACCTCCTCGAACGCCACCGCCGGCGGCGCCTGCACCGGCAGCGGCATCCCGCCGACGCGGATCAGCCGCGTCATCGCGGTGGCCAAGGCCTACACCACGCGGGTGGGTGAGGGCCCGTTCCCGACCGAGCTGCTCGACGCCCGCGGCGACGCGCTGCGGGAGGCCGGGGCGGAGTTCGGCACCACCACCGGACGCCCCCGCCGCTGCGGCTGGTTCGACGCGGTCGTCGGCCGCTACGCCACCCGCATCAACGGCGTCACCGACTTCGTGCTGACCAAGCTGGACGTGCTCACCGGCCTGCCGGAGGTGCCGGTCTGCGTGGCCTACGAGGTCGACGGCGTCCGCCACGACGAGCTGCCGACCAACCAGGCCGACTTCGCGCGGGCGGTGCCGGTGTACGAGACCTTCCCGGGCTGGGAGGAGGACATCTCGGCGGCCCGCTCGCTGGACGACCTGCCGGCGGCCTGCCGCACCTACGTGACCGCCCTGGAGGAGATGATCAAGGCGCCGATCTCGGCCATCGGGGTCGGGCCCGGGCGCGACGAGACCATCGCGGTCCGCGACCTGATCGGCTGACCCGGCGATGAGGCTGTCCTCATCCTCGCCGGGTAGGACGGTCGGCATGCGCCGTCGCCTCCTGACCGTCGCCGCGGCCGCGATGGCCCTGGCCGCCGCCGGGTGTGCCGGCGACACCGGGGCGGCCTCCCGCCCGAGCTCCGACGCGACCCCGCCGGCGATGAGCACCGAGTCGGACGCACCGTCCACCGCCTCCCCGCCCGCCGACACCGCCGACTGGCCCGGCTACCACCGCACGGCCGACCGCGCCGGGTTCGACCCCGGCATGCCGCCGGCGACCGGCCGGCTGCGCGTCGAGGCCCGCCTCGCCCTCGACGGGGCGGTCTACGCCTCCCCGGTGGTCGTGCAGGGGCTGACGATCGTGGCCACCGAGAGCGATTCGGTCTACGCCTTCGACCGGCACCACCGACAGGTGTGGCGCACCGCCCTCGGGCAGCCGTCGCCGGCCGCCGAGCGGCAGTGCGGCGACATCAACCCGCTGGGCATCACCGGCACGCCGGTGTACTCGCGGGCCAGCGGGCTGGTCTACGTCGTCGCCGAGTTCGCCGGCGCCTCCCACCAGCTGGTCGCGCTGCACCCCACCACCGGCACGGTGGCCTTCCGCCGCAGCGTGGACCTGCCCGGGGTCGACGCCGCCGCCATGCAGCAGCGCGGCGCGCTCGCGATCACCGGCGGCCGGGTGTGGGTGCCCTTCGGCGGGCTGGACGGCGACTGCGGCGACTACAAGGGCCGGCTGGTCGGGGTGCGCCTCGACGGTGACGGCCCGCCGCTGTCCTACACCGTGCCGACCCGCCGCGAGGCCGGCATCTGGACGCCGCCCGGCCCCGCGGTCGGCCCGGCGGGTGACATGTTCGTCGCCGTCGGCAACGGCGCGGCCGGCCCCGGCGACGCGTACGACCACAGCGACTCGGTGCTCCGCCTCAGCCCGCACGGGAAGCTGCGCGACTCGTTCTCGCCGGCCGGCTGGGCCACCGACAACGCCGGTGACCTCGACCTCGGCTCGCAGGGCCCGGCGCTGGTCGGCCACTGGGTCTTCGCCGCCGGCAAGTCCGGCACCGCCTACGTGCTGCGGCGCCGCCACCTCGGCGGCGTCGGCGGGCAGGTCAGCAGCGCGAAGGTCTGCCGCTCCTTCGGCGGCACCGCGGTCCGCGGGTCGGTCGTCTACGTGCCCTGTGACGACGGCATACGCGCCGTCCGGATCGACGGGCGGGGGCGGATGCACGTGCTCTGGCACGCGGCGTCGGCGGTCTACGGTTCGCCGGTGCTCGGCGGCGGCCAGGTCTGGTCGCTGGCCCCCGATCAGGGGGTGCTGCACGCGCTCGACCCCGCCACCGGCCACGGCCGCGAACAGGTGGACGTCGGGGCGACCAGCCGGTTCGCCACCCCGGCGATCAGCGGCTCGGACCTGATCGTGCCGACGCTGGCCGGCATCACCGTCGTCAGCGCCGGCTGACCCGGCCGCCCCGGCCACCCTGCGCCGGCCCATTAGGCTCGCCCGGTGCGCGTCCTCGTCCTCGGCTCCGGCGCCCGCGAGCACGCGCTGTGCCTCGCCCTCGCCGCGGACCCCGCGGTCACCTCCCTGGTCTGCGCGCCCGGCAACGCCGGGACGGCGGCGGTTGCCGACCAGGTCGCCGTCACCCTGACCGACGCCGACGCCGTGGCCCGGCTCGCCCTCGAGACGGGGGCCGGCCTGGTGGTGGTCGGGCCGGAGGCGCCGCTGGTAGCGGGCGTGGCCGACGCCGTCCGGGCGGCCGGAATCGCCTGCTTCGGCCCGTCGGCCGCGGCGGCCCGGCTGGAGGGCAGCAAGGCCTTCGCCAAGGAGGTCATGGCGGCGGCCGGCGTCCCGACGGCGGCGGCCCGGGTCTGCACCTCCGCCGAGGAGGTGGCGGCGGCGCTGGACGCGTTCGGCGCCCCGTACGTGGTGAAGGACGACGGCCTCGCCGCCGGCAAGGGCGTCGTGGTCACCGACGACCGGGACGCGGCGCTGGCCCACGCGGACGGCTGCGCGCGGGTGGTGGTCGAGGAGTTCCTCTCCGGCCCGGAGGTGTCGCTGTTCTGCGTCACCGACGGCGAGACGGTCGTCCCGCTGCTGCCGGCGCAGGACTTCAAACGGGTCGGGGACGGCGACACCGGCCCGAACACCGGCGGCATGGGGGCCTACGCCCCGCTGCCGTGGTTGCCGGACGAGCTGCCGGAGCTGGTCGTCTCGACCATCGCGCGTCCCACCGTCTCCGAGCTGGCGCGGCGCGGGGCCCCGTTCGCCGGGCTGCTCTACGTGGGGCTGGCGATCACGCCCGCCGGCCCGCGGGTGGTGGAGTTCAACGCCCGCTTCGGCGACCCGGAGACCCAGGTGGTGCTGCCGCTGCTGGAGACGCCGCTGGGCGGGCTGCTGCTCGCCGCCGCGACCGGCACGCTGGCCGAGCACCCGCCGCTGAGGTGGCACGAGGGCAGCGCGGTCACCGTCGTCCTCGCCGCCGCCGGCTACCCCGACGCGCCCCGCACCGGCGACGTCGTCACCGGTGCCGAGCAGCCCGGCGTGATCCACGCCGGCACCCGCCGGCGCGACGACGGGACCGTCGTCTCGGCCGGCGGGCGGGTGCTCTCGCTGGTCGGCCGCGGGCCGACGCTCTCGTCCGCCCGCGACGCGGCCTACGAGCTGGTCGGGCGGGTCGATCTGCCCGGCGGGCACGCCCGAACCGACATCGCCGAGGCCGCCGCGGCGGGACTGGTGCAGGTCTGACCGGTCGTGCCTACGGTGGGCTCATGCCCGGCAGCGCCGACGACCGGCCCGGGGGCTCCACGGGGCCCGTGGAGTGGCTCGACGCCGACGGCCCGCTCGGCGGCGAACCGGACGAGCTGACCGCCGGCCCGCCCGATGGGCCCCGCCGGTCCCGCATCGGCTGGTTGCTGGCCGCCGCCGCGCTCGCGGTGAGCGCCGTCGTCGGGGTCGTCGTGTCCTCCGGCGGTGGCCACCACACCCCGCAGTCCGCCCCCACGGTCTCCGTCCCGCCGTCAAGGGCTCCCTCGTCGGGGGCGCCGGCGTCGGCGGTGAGCAGCCCCGCGCCCGGGCCGTCGGCGGGCTGGCCGCCGACCATCGCCGTCGACCCGCACAGCGGCCGGATCGAGCTGCCGCCGGTCTCGCCGTGCGACCAGATCGCCGGTGGTGGCCTGACCTGCACCGTCTCCCACCGCGCTCCGACCGCCCTGCTGGCGGCGCTGCACGCTCGGTTCCCGGCGGCGCGGATCCGGTCGTTCGCGACCGAGACCGGCTTCCGTCCGGGCGCAGCGGTCGAGCGTCGGGTGCTGGCGACGGCCGGCACCACGACCCTGCGGATCCGGGTCTTCTCGACCCTCGTCGGCAACGAGCAGGCCACCCCGCTCAACAGCTACTGGCTCGACCACAGCCAGGTCGTGTGGTCGCCGCGCTACCGACCGGCGCAGACGGTGATCGTCAGCGCCCGGCGGGCCGACGACGGCGTCATCCCGGCAGGGCGGGTCATCCGGCTCGCGCAGGATCCGCGGCTGCTGGTCCGTCCCGCCTACACCGCCACGTCCCCCGGGGTCGTGGCGCGGGCCGTGCACGCGGCGGACGCCGGGCCCGGCCGGATGGCGCACCACGACCGCTGACCCTGCGACGTCGAGGCGGCGGGGCCACGGGACCTGGGAGGATGGCGCGGTGAAGCCCGTCATCCCCGACGTCCTCGCTGCCCGCTACGCCTCGACGGCCATGGCCTCGCTCTGGTCGCCGGCGCACAAGGTCGTCCTGGAGCGGCAGCTCTGGGTGGCGGTGCTGCGCGCGCAGGCCGACCTCGGGGTGGAGGTGCCCGACGGCGCCATCGAGGCCTACCAGCGGGTGGTCGACCAGGGCGAGGACGCCGTCGACCTCGACTCGATCGCCGCGCGGGAGCAGGTCACCCGGCACGACGTGAAGGCGCGCATCGAGGAGTTCGCGGCCCTCGCCGGCCGCGAGCAGATCCACAAGGGGATGACCAGCCGGGACCTCACCGAGAACGTCGAGCAGCTGCAGGTCCGCTCGTCGCTCACGCTCGTACGGACCAAGCTGCTGGCCGTGCTGTCGCGGCTGGCCCGGCGGGCCGCGGAGTACGACGCGCTGGTGATGGCCGGGCGGTCGCACAACGTGGCGGCCCAGGCCACCACGCTGGGCAAGCGATTCGCCACCGCCGCAGACGAGCTGCTGGTCGCGCTGGGACGGGTGGACGACCTGCTGGCCCGTTACCCGCTGCGAGGCGTGAAGGGCCCGGTGGGGACGGCGCAGGACATGCTGGACCTGCTGGGCGACGCCGATGCGCTCGCCGAGCTCGAGAGCCGCGTGGCGGCCCACCTCGGGTTCGGGCGGGTGCTGACCAGCGTCGGGCAGGTGTATCCGCGTTCGCTGGACTGGGACGTGCTCAGCGCGCTGGTGCAGGTGGCGGCGGCCCCGTCGTCGCTGGCGACCACCGTCCGGCTGATGGCCGGCAACGAGCTGGTGACCGAAGGATTCCGCCCCGGCCAGGTCGGCTCCAGCGCGATGCCGCACAAGATGAACACCCGCTCCGCCGAGCGGGTGAACGGCTTCGCGGTGATCCTGCGCGGGTACGCGGCGATGGCCGGCGAGCTGGCCGGCGACCAGTGGAACGAGGGCGACGTCTCGTGCTCGGTGGTGCGCCGGGTGGCCCTGCCGAACGCGTTCTTCACCCTTGACGGGTTGCTGGAGACGACGCTGACCATCCTGGACGACTTCGGGGCCTACCCGGCCGTCATCGAACGCGAGCTGGACCGCTACCTGCCCTTCCTCGCCACCACCAAGGTGCTCATGGCGGCGGTGCGGGCCGGCGTGGGCCGCGAGACCGCCCACGAGGCGATCAAGGAGAACGCGGTGGCGGTGGCGCTGGCGATGCGCGAGAAGGGTGCCGGCGAGAACGATCTGATGGAACGTCTGGCGGCCGACCCGCGCCTCGGGCTCGATGCCGACACGCTGCGCGGCCTGCTGGCCGAGCCGCTCGGGTTCACCGGCACCGCGCGCGAACAGGTGGCTGCGGTGGTCGCGGCCGTGGACAGCGCGCTCGCCTCGGACCCCGCCGCCGCCGACTACCGGCCCGAACCCATTCTGTAGGCGGCGCTGTAAGTGGCGTCAGCCCCCCACGTGCCCGACGAGGAGCTCGACACCGTACCGGTGCGACGACTACCGCGGTGGCTGCTGCCGGTGGTGGCGGCGATCGTGGCGCTGGCCGTCGGCGTCCCGCTGCTCGTCGTCACCGTCGGCCACGCTCCGGACCCGAGCGGCGGGCAGGCCGGGCCCGCGCCCGACGGATCGCTGCGGGCCCTCACCGCCGCCCCGGCCACGGGGATGTTCGTGGCCCTGTCCGGCGGGCAGCTCAGCCTTCGTCGCCCCGACGGGACGGTGACCCGCCGGCGGGACGGGGTGGATGTGGGCACGGCCGCCGATCCGCCGGTCCTGGCGGTGGACCGCAGCACCAACTCGGTGTGGGTCGTGGGCGCGCAGGCGGGGCAGACGACCCCTGGCCCGGTCGTGGCACAACGATTCTCTATGCCGGGGCTACGGCGGCGGCACCGCGTCCCGGTCCCGCTGCCCTCGCTCGGGTCGGCGGCGGCGGTCGACGGGGCGCTGTTCGTCGCCGGTGGGGGTCGGCTGTACCGGCTGCCGCCCTCGGGCCGGTCACTGCGCCCGGTCGCGGCGGCGACGCACGTCGAGCGGGTGGTGGCGGACCCCACCCGCGACCGCGTCCTGGTCACCGAGCAGCGGCTCGACGGCACGGTGGTGACCGCGCTGGCCGCCCGGAGCGCGCAGGAGGTCGGCTCGGCCGCTGCCCTCCCGGTCGGTGACCTGCGGGTGGCGGTGGTCGGCCGGCAGGTGTGGACGGTCGGCGCGTTCCGCCACGCCGGGTGGCTCGCCCAGCTCGATCCCGACTCGCTGTTCCCGCGGGGCAACCTGGCCGCAGGCCGGTACCGCGTCCCGCTGCATCTGGTGGGGACCGGAGATCACTCGCTGTTCGTCCGGCGCGGGGAGAGCCTCACCGTGGCCTGCCTGACCGCCGGCGCGGGTCGACCGGCCGGCCGCTGGACCGGCGAGCCGACCGTCCCCGGCGTGATCACCGGCACCGGCGGCTCGGTGTTGGCGCTGCGGCTCTCCGGCCCGCCGCGGCGCCTCCCGCTGCACGGGTGCCCCGGCTGACGCCGATACGCCCGAGAAGCACCCATGCGGGCAGAGCTCAAGCGGGCGGCGAGCCGTCCCCACCCGGCGGGCGGCGGCCGGCCAGCCGGTCCGGGCGCCCCACGTTCCAGTAGCCCTTGACGAAGACGTCGTCGTGCTCGACGCCGCGGGCCTCGACCTCGGCGCGCAGCGCGATCATGGCCCGGCTCTCCCCCATCAGGTACGCCCGAGTGCCGGCAGCGATCGGAACCTCGCGGAGCGCGGCGGCCAGCAGCTCGGGCGCCCCGGGCGGCGCCCCGACGCGGTGGATCCACCGCACCTCGGCCGCCGGCACCGGCTGCTCGTCGTCGACGCCCTCGACCTCGATCAGCGCCGTGGCCGGCTCGGACGGCGGCAGCGCCTCGCAGATCGACGCGATCGCCGGCAACGCGGACTCGTCGCCGAGCAGCAGGTGCGCCGGGGCCGGCCGCAGCTCGAGCTTGCCGCGCGGCCCCTGGAAGGCGACCTCGTCGCCGGGGGCGGCCGACTGGCCCCAGCGGGAGCCGGGTCCGTCGCCGTGCAGCAGCACGTCGAGGTCGAGCTCGCCGTCGTCCGGGCGGGCGTGCCGGATGGTGTAGCGCCGTTTGACCCGGCGTCCGGAATCCTCGCGCAGGTGCAGCTCGACGTCCTGCGCCGGCCGGATCGACACCCCGGCCAGCGCCTCGGTGCGGACGGTGACCCGGCGCATGCGGGGGGTGAGTTCCCTCGCCGCGACGACGACGGCGGCGTGGGCCGGGGAGCGGCGGACGGTGGCGGGCACAGTGATTCGACCCTAACGTCCCGCCGCGCCCGCGACGTACGCTGCGGCGGGGAGGAGGTGACGGCGTTGGCGATCTCTGTCTTCGACCTCATGAGCATCGGGATCGGGCCGTCGTCGTCACACACCGTCGGCCCGATGCGGGCGGCGCTGACCTTTGCGCAGGGGCTGGGCGAGGACGGTGTGCTGCCCTCGGTGACGCGGCTGCGGGTGCAGCTGTTCGGCTCCCTCGGCGCCACCGGGCACGGCCACGGCAGCGAGGGGGCGGTCGTGCTCGGGCTGCTGGGGGAACGGCCGGAGACCGTCGACACCGCGAGCGCGCCCGACCGGGTGGCCGCGGTGCGGGCGGCAGGGACGGTGTCGCTGCTCGGGGTGCGGGAGGTCGGTCTCGCCGAGGGAGACCTCGTCCTGCACCGGCGGCGCAGCCTGCCCTTCCACCCCAACGGCATGATCTTCACCGCGTACGGCACCGAGGGAGTGCTGCGCGAGCGCACCTTCTACTCCGTCGGGGGCGGGTTCGTAGTGGACGAGGCCGCCGCCGGCGCGGACCGCATCGCCCCGGACGACACCGCGGTGACCTTCCCCTTCCGCACCGGCGCCGAGCTGCTGGCGCACTGCCAGGCCTCGGGGCTGTCGGTGAGCAGCCTGATGCTGGCCAACGAGACGGCGTGGCGCAGCGCCGATCAGGTCCGGCACGGCCTGCTCGAGATCTGGCAGGCCATGGCGGAGTGCGTTCGCAGCGGCTGGACCAACACCGGCGTCCTGCCGGGTGGGCTGCAGGTGCGCCGCCGGGCTCCCGAGCTGTACCGCCGGCTCTCGAGCGACCCCTACGCCACCGACCCGCTGCGCGTAATGGACTGGGTCAACCTGTTCGCGCTCGCCGTCAACGAGGAGAACGCCGGGGGTGGACGGGTCGTCACCGCTCCCACCAACGGCGCGGCGGGCGTGCTACCGGCGGTGCTGCACTACTACGTCCGCTTCTGCGCGTCCGCCTCCGACGACGGCATCGTCCGCTTCCTGCTCTGCGCCGGCGCGATCGGCGTGCTCTACAAGGAGAACGCCTCGATCTCCGGGGCCGAGGTCGGCTGCCAGGGCGAGGTGGGCACCGCGTGCTCGATGGCGGCGGCGGCGCTGTGCGAGGTGCTGGGCGGGACGCCGGAGCAGGTGGAGAACGCTGCCGAGATCGGCATGGAGCACAACCTCGGGCTCACCTGTGACCCGGTCGGCGGGCTGGTCCAGATCCCGTGCATCGAGCGCAACGCCATGGGGGCGGTGAAGGCCATCAACGCCGCCCGCATCGCCCTCGGCGGGGACGGCACCCACCTCGTCAGCCTCGACAAGGTGATCGCCACGATGCGGCAGACCGGCGCCGACATGAAGGTCAAGTACAAGGAGACGGCCCGCGGCGGCCTCGCCGTCAACGTCATCGAGTGCTGAGCGGTCCCGCCGCCCCCTGCACCCTGATCTTGTTGCGCTCCATGCCGCCGGCGGCGGCCAACGCAACAAGATCGCACCTCACGTCGGGATCTTGTGGCGCTCCATGCCGCCGGTGGCCGCCAACGCAACAAGATCGCCCCCACGTCGGGATCTTGTTGCGCCTCCGGCCCCAGGACGCCCCAGGACGCGGCCAACGCCACAAGATCCCCATCCCGGGAGCGCGGCTCCGACCTGCGGCGGCGAGCGCGGCGGGCTTCAGACGGCGACGGTCTCGACCGGATCGGCCGGCACGTCCTTCTTGGACACGTTGATCAGGAAGACGGCAGCGAGGACGGCGACGAGGCCGAAGCCGACGCCGACGAGGAAGCCCTGGCCGGAGGCGTGCGCCAGCAGCTGGTGGGAGAACTCCCGGTAGGGCCCGGCGAAGAAGCGCAGCGCGGCCGGACGCTCCTGCGCCGGCAGCCCGGCCACGAAGTGCTGGATGTCGGCGGGCTGCAGCCCGTTGCTGCCGGCCGCGTGCAGGCGCGCGCCGATCTCGCCGGCCAGCTGCCGGTTGCCGCCGACCGACTGCACCAGCTGACGGGACAGCTCGGCCTGGTGATCCGCGGCGTAGTTGCGCCCGGTGGTGCCGAAGACGGTGGTCATCACCGCCAGCCCGAACGCGCCGCCGACCTGCTGGCCGACGTTGAGCAGGGCCGAGGCGAGCCCGGCGTCGGTGTTGCGAACCTTCGACACCGCCGTGGAGGTGAGCGGCACGAACAGGCACCCCATCCCCACGGCCAGCACCACCATGCCGGGCAGCAGCCCGCCCAGGTAGCCGGTGTTGGAGTCGACCTGCGAGAACCAGAGCATCGCCCCGGTCAGCAGCACCGTGCCGAGCACGATGATCGGTTTCGGGCCGCTGCGTCCCAGCGCCCCCGCGACGACCTGCGAGGTGACGCCGATCGTGAGCGCCACCGGCAGGAACGCGATACCGGTCTTGAGCGCGCTGAACTCCAGCACGCCCTGGGCGAAGAAGGTGATGAAGTAGAACAGCCCGAACATGGCCGCGCCGGCGACGAACATGACGATGTAGACCCCGCCGCGGTTGCGTTCCTCGAAGATGCGCATCGGCATCATCGGTTCGGCGACGACCTTCGCCTCGTAGTAGACGAACGACACCAGCAGCACGGCGGCGAGCACGAAGACGATGCCGGTCTCGGTGTTGCTCCAGCCGTCGCGGGCGACGTGGATGAAGCCGCACACGGTGAGGAACATGCCGCTCACCGACAGCAGGGCACCGACGATGTCGAACCGCCCCCGCAGCCGCTCGGAGTCCTGCAGCAGCAGGTAGGCCCCGCAGATCAGCACGAGCCCGATCGGCACGTTGACGAACAGCACCCAGCGCCAGCTGAGGTAGTTGGTCAGGATGCCGCCGAGCAGCAACCCGAGGGCGGCCCCGGCGCCCGAGACGGCGGCGTAGACGCCGATGGCCCGGGTGCGGGCCTCACCCTCCTCGAACTCGGTGGTGATCAGCGACAGCGCGGTGGGCGAGGCGATCGCGCCGCCGACGCCCTGGATCGCGCGACCGGTGAGCAGCAGCGCGAAGTTCGGGGCGACGCCGGCCAGGAAGCTGCCGGTGGTGAACAGGCCGAGCCCGACGATGAACATCCGGCGGCGCCCGAGAATGTCGCCGACCCGGCCACCCAGCAGCAGCAGGCCGCCGAAGGCCAGGGTGTAGGCGTTGAGCGCCCAGGTCATGTCGGTCTGGTTCTTGTCGAAGTACTGGCCCATCGAGGGCAGCGCGATGTTCACGATCGTCGCGTCGAGCACGACCATCAGTTGCGCCCCGGCGATGACCAGCAGCACGAGGCCGGGATGCGCAGCGCGCCGGGCCCCCCGGTCGCCGGCCCGCGCCGCGGTGCGCCTGGCCTTGGTCTCGGTCACGGGTCGGCTCCGCTCAGTCGGTTTAGGAGACGGGCGCGTTTCTTATTCGACCCATTGAAGCGGGCCCCGCTAGAGAACGCAACCGTCTATTATCGAAACCAGGAAGAATTCCGGGTCTCCCCCGCCGGCTCCGAGGCGCCGAGAAGGATGTGCAGACCGTAGTGACCGCCACCGACAACACCGCCTGCTCGAGCAGCGAGGCCCCGCAGCGCCGACGCGGGGCCGCGCTCGAGGACGCGATCCTGGACGCGGCCTGGGAGGAGCTCACCGAGGCCGGGTATGCGGCCTTCAGCGTGGAGAACGTCGCCGCCCGGGCGCGCACCGGCAAGGCCAGCATCTACCGCCGCTGGCCGGCGAAGGCCCAGCTGGTGATGGACGCACTCGGGGCGCGCCTGCCGCCGCCCGCCGACGTCGGCCTCTGCCCCTCGGCGGCCCAGCTCGACGACACCGTCACCACTGCCGACGCCCTGCGGATGGTCGGCAACGCCATCGCCGCGATCATGACCAGCCCGGCCGGACGCGCGGTGCGTGCCGTCAAGCTCGAGGCCGCCACCGACCCCGAACTGGCCCGGCTGGTGGACGACCAGTTCCAGGCGCCGCGCCGCGAGGCGCTGCTCCGGCTGCTCGAACGGGGCATCGCCCGCGGCGAGGTGCGCCCGGGCGCGGCCACCCCCGAGGTCGCCGACGTCCTGCCGGCCGTCCTGATGCATCGGGTCCTGATGCAGCAGGAGCCGGTGCACGAGTCGCACATCCAGGACGTCATCGAGACGGTCCTGATCCCGCTCGTCGAGGTCCGCTGACCGCCGGCCGGCCGCGCGCCGCGACCGGCGTCACCGGCTTTGGTCGGCGCCTCGGCCACCTTGTAGGCTTCGACGCTGGTGGCCGGGACGCCCGAGCCGCTTGGAGGCTTCGCCTAGTCTGGTCTATGGCGCCGCACTGCTAATGCGGTTTGGGCTAACCGCCCATCCCGGGTTCGAATCCCGGAGCCTCCGCCGCCGACCGTCCCGACGCGGGACAGTCCGGTCCCGGTCAGTAGACTGACCGGTCGTACCACCGCACGACCCCAGCGCCCGTAGCTCAACGGATAGAGCACTTGACTACGGATCAAGAGGTTGCAGGTTCGAGTCCTGCCGGGCGCGCCACCGAAACCCCCGTATTCATTGGCCTGTAGTGGTTCGCGTCGGGTCGAGACGGGTGACCGATGCGGGTTTAGTCCGCAAAAAGTCCGCAGCAGCGCGAGCCGAGTCCAGCGCGGAGGCCACTTCGTCGAGCTGATCGTCGAACAGATGTCCGTAGAGATCGAGGGTCATCGTGGCTGACTTGTGGCCGAGCATCGACTGCACCACCTTCACGTTCGCTCCCGACGCGATGGCCAGCGACGCGGCCGTGTGACGCAGCGCGTGGGGTGTCAGCCCCGGAAGCCCCGCCTGCGCTGCGGCGGGCTCGAAACCCTGGCGCCGGAAGTTGCGCAGCCGCAGCACTCCGCCTCGAGGAGCGGAGAACACGAAGTCCTCTGGCGCCCGGCCGGCGAGGTGAGCGGCAAGATCGTCGATGAGGAAATTCGGGATCGCCACCTGACGGCTCTGGTGATTCTTCGGGGTGCTGAACACCGCCCGTCCACGGACTTCGGTGACCGCTTCTGTGATCGTCGCCCGGCGGCGGAGCAGATCGATTCGCTGTACCCGCAGCGCGGCCAGCTCGCCGAATCGGACGCCGGTGTAGGCCAGGAAGAGCACGGCCAGCCGGTATTCGCCGGCGTGCTCTGCCAGCGCATCGACCTGCTCGTGGGACAGGTAGACGTGATCGCGTGCCGCCGCGCGGGGGAGCGCTGCTCCGGCGGCGGGGTTGCGCGGCAGTCGACCGTCGCGCACGGCCAGGGCCAGCGCCAGCGAGAACACCCGGTGTGTCTGCCGGACGGTCGAGGCGGACAACCCTTGGTGCTGCAACTCGGCGAGCCATGCCGCGACGCCCTCGTGGGAGATGTCGCCGAGCGCCACGGATTCCCAGGCGGGCAGGACGTGGTTGCGCAGCAGATTCTCGTAGGTCGCGCGCGTGGTCTGCTTGAGATTCGGGGTGGTGGCGTACCAGCGGGGTGCCCACTGACCGAACGTGGTGCGGGCATCGCGCGGGTCGACGTAGTTTCCGGTCTTGATCGCGGTGGTGATCGAGTCCAGCCACTGCTGCGCGTCGATTTTGCGGGAGAAGTGCTTGGCGTGTTCCTTGCCGCGCACGTCCCGGTATCGGGCGCGCCAGGTTCCGTCCGCGCGCCGAGCGATGTTGCTCATCGTCGTTGGCCCCCTTCGGTGGCTGGCAGCGTACGTCCAGGCTCTGACGCCTCGCCCGCGCTCACGCGGCGTGCGGGCCGTGATTGTGCTGGTCGTTGATCCAGGCGATGAGCTCGTCGTGGCGGTAGAGGACGCGGCGGCCGAGGCGGAAGCTGCGGGGCCCGGTGCCGAGGTGTCGCCAGTAGCGCAGCGTGGCGATCGGTGTCCGGAGGATGGCGGCGGCTTCGGTGATGGTGAGTAGCTGCTGCTCGCCGCCGCCGTTCGTGTCGCTGTGGGCGTTGCGGTCGGTCATGGTGTGCTCCTGTCCGGGTGGGATTGGGCTGCCTTCATGGGAGAGGTGCGGGGACCGCATCGGAAAGCGGTACCGCGGCGGCGATCGGTGGTCGGTGGTTGCTCCTGTCCGCTGGCGGGATTTGTCGATCGCCGCTCACCACGAACAGGTGCACACGGAGGGCGTTTGCTATCACCGGCGGGGAAATTTCTCGAAACTCGGCCGGCCGTCCCGCCTACACTCGAGGTCATGACCGCGGCGCGAAAGCATCCGGACCTGCATGAGCTGGTCGACCAGCTCAACCTTGCGCAGGCCGACGCGGTGCGCGCCGTCGTGCTGCAGATCGTCGCTCCGTCGACCGACGCAGCCGACACAACCGAGGCTGGGACGTTGCCGCGGCGATTGTCCTTCGCGGGCACGCTGTCCGCTGAGCCTGACCTCGCCGAACGGTCGGAAGAGATCCTCGACGAGATCGTGTGCCGCAGCACCGACTGACCTCAACGCGTGATCTGATGCTGCTGGCCGACACCGGTCCGCTTGTTGCGGTGGCCAACGACGGCGACGAGCACCACGAGCGGTGCCAAACGTTGCTGGAGACCCACCGCGGCCCGGTCATCGTCCCGGCGCCGGTGGTCGTCGAAGTTTGCCAGCTGCTCGCCTCCCGACGCGGCACCCGCGCCGAGGCCGCGTTCCTGACGTCGCTGGGCACGAGCGAACTCGACGTGGTCGATCTGGTCGCGGCCGACTACAACCGCGCCGCGCAGCTCGTGACCCAGTACGCGGACCTGCCGCTGGGCGCTGTCGATGCCTGCGTCATCGCCGTCGCTGAACGGCTACGCGTCACCGAGGTCGCGACGCTCGATCGGCGTCACTTCACCGTCGTGCGGCCCGTGCACGTTGAGGCGTTCACCATGCTGCCCGAGCCGTATCCGTAACCGCTCGGTCAGCGGTCGAAGCCGGGTCCGCGGTCGGGCTGGCGCGGCACGGGGCGGTGGGGCTCGAGGCGCGGTGTGGCGTCGAGTTCTCGGCATTGCGCGGCTGCGCGGGTCCGCGCGACACGGGCAGCCGCGGCGGCGCGTTCCGCGGCTTGGTCGGCGCGGTCGTGTTGCCAGCGGGCGTGTTCGTTGCTCAGCCGGTCGGCGGGCCGGGCGAGCAGTGCGGGGTCCTGGCTGAGCGCCGTGATCTCGGCCCGAGCCTGGTCGAGTCGTTGTCGGGCGGCGGTAAGTTCGTCGTCGAGCTTGGCGGCGCGAGTGTCCGGATCGGGGGTGTGCCGGTGCGAGCCGCTGCGCCACAACTGATCGTTGAGACGGCGGCTGGCGTCGCGGTGCACGACGTGGGCCTGCCCGGCGGCGGCCCGGGCCTGCTCGGCCGCGATGAAGACGTCCCGGTGATCGGGGTGCAACTGCTCGGCTCGGTGCCGGGCCCACCGTTCGAACCCCTCGACGAGCGCGGCCCGGTCATCGTCCTGCCGGGCGATCCGGGCGAGGGCGTCGGGGTTGGCGGGCAAGTGGTTGAGGTAGGGCCGCCAGGTCTCGGCCCACCGCTGCAGCGTGGCGTGGGCGTCGGTGCGGGCGGCACGCTGGGCACGGCGGTGCCCGAGCCGGGCGGGTTCGGCGCCGATGGTGTGGCCGGCCGCGGCCGCGGCGGGTCGGTGGGCGTCCCAGTCGTGCAGCAGCGCGTCGTGCAGTCGCGCGGCGTCGCGGGCGACGACCGCTTCGGAGGCCTGCAGGCGGGCGGCGGTCTGGATGGCGGCGGCACGGGCATCGTGGTCGGCCTGGGCGAGGGCGGGCAGCGTGGTGTCGGCCTCGCGGCGTAGCGCGACCAGGGCATGCAGGCTGGCGGCGCGGGGTTCGAGGTCGTGGATGCGGTCGAGGGCATCCTGTTCGGCGCTCCAAGCGGTGCGTAGCTCGGCGACGATCTGCTCGACGGGTCGGGTCGGGGCGTAGGGGCCGGCCTCTGCCTCGGCGAGCCGGGCGGCGTGGGCGGGTCCGAGGTCGGCCCGATCCCGGGCGAACACGGCGGCCCACTGATCGCGGGCGTCGTCGGGGTTGTCGGCGACGAGGTGCGCGACGTTGGCCTGGCGGCCGCGGGTCATGGCGACGTAGGTCGAGGCGGCGCTGCTGTGGGTGCCGATGGCCGCGTGCGCGGCGGCGGCGGTGTCGCCCTGGACGCCGTGCACCGTGCTGGCGTAGCCGAGCTCGACGTGTCGGCGGACGTAGCCGGCGGGCAGAGTGCGCTCCCCGGCCTGGCCGCGGACGGTGAGGGCCCCGTCGCTGGCCATGCCGGTGACGGTCCAGGTGTCGCGGTTCGCGACCTCGAGCCCCGTGTCGTTGCGGCGCGTCACGATCCGATCACCTGGGCCGATGCGCTGCCCTGCGTCGGTGACGAGCGCGCGGTCGTCAGCGACGGCGCCGGCGTTGACCAGCCGGACCCGGACGGCGGCGTTGAGCTGCGCGACCTGCTCTCGGGTGTCGGCCACGACCACTACGGCTGAGCCGCCGCGGATACCGTCCGCGGCGGTCGCGGCGAGCGCCGCCAGCCGGTCGTGCTCGGTGGCGTGCAGCCGGAGCTGGCCGCGGGCGAGCAGCGCCTCGAACACGGCAGCGGGGTCGGCGCCGTCGCGCATGGTCAGGCTGAGTTGGGCGTAGTCCTCGTCGAGGATCGTGCGCGTCGCGCCGTCGGTCATGGTTTCGGTGCGGACGAAGCGGTGGACGGTGTCGAGGGACAGGCAGGCGTCCGGTCCGGCCCACCGGGCGGCGAGGTCGAGGACTCCACCCCGGCCGACTGCGGGCAGCTGGTGGCGGTCACCGGCCAGGGCCAGGCGGGTGTGGTGTTCGTCGGCGATGGTGAGCAGGGCGCGGGCGGTGTCCTGATCGAGCATGCCGGCCTCGTCGACGAGCAGCAGGTCCCCGGGCGCGAGGGTCGCTGCTGCGGACGGGCCGGTGTAGATCCGGTCGGTGTCCGGGTCCACCGTGCCTGGTGAGAGGCGGGTCCAGTGGCCGTGCTCGTCCCACCGGTAGCCGTGCTGGTGCGCGAGCCAGGCGGCTGACGACGCGGACCCTCCGACTTGTTCGGCCGCGACGCGGGCGGCCTTCAAGGTCGGGGTGGCCACCCGTAGCCGCGCGCCGCGCTGCTCGAGGGTGGTGCGGGCGGCGGCCAGGGTGGTCGTCTTTCCGGCGCCGGCCGCGCCCTCGATAACGAGTAGCCGGGCATCGCCGGCGAGCGCAGCGACCACACCACGCTGCGCCGCATCGAGACCGGTTACAACCTTGGGACTCACCGGCTCCGGTACCGCGGCGGGCGTGCGGGCGGGCGTGGTGCTGCGGGCGGCGAGCCGGCTCACGAGCTCGGCTTCGATGTCGACGACCTGCCGGGAGGTGAGGGCCCGGATGTGCTCCGGCAGCGCGTGTCGGTCCGTGAGGGAGACGCACTCGGCGCGCGCTCGCGCGGTGACGTCCTCGGCGAGCTCGGTTCGTATGGCGGCGTCGGCGACGATCCGGGTGCGGGCGAGCAGCTGCTCGACCTGTCCGCGGATGTCCGCCGTGTTCCACCCCGATCGGCGCGCTGCGAGCCGGGTCAGGACCTCGGCGGCGGCGGCGTCACGGTCGAGCGCGCCGACCGGGGCAGCACCTACCGGGACGCTGCCGGGTTGGTCGCGGTAGCCGAGGTCGTTGAGTTCGGTGATCCAGCGGCGGGTCAGCTCGGCCCCATCGCGGGGCACCACCTTGTCCGGGCGGCCGTCAGCCCAGGCCCGCGCGTCCCAGACGTGCCACAGCCGGGCGTCCGGTTCCTGGCCAGGGTGCTCGGCACGCCATGCCGTCTCGTAGCGCTCGACGTTGCGGGCGATCTGCGCCGCACGGGCGCTGAACCCCCCGACGAATGGCGCCAGCTGCGCGATCTCACCGTCGCTATCGAGGCTGAAGCCGTGCCCGGCGAGCGACGCACGGAACTGCGGATCGGTCGCCACCGTCGCATGCCCGATTCCGTTCACCGCGTCCAACGAGTCACGCACCCCGACCGTGTGCAGGCCGCGCCACGACCCGACCGCGAACACCCGCGCGTTGATCTGCAGATGCAGATGCCGGTGCGGATCGCACGCCCGGGAGGTGCGGTGCCGCACCGTCACCGCCTCCACCATCTGCACCGGGACCTGGACCTGAGCGCCTCGTGGACCGACCCGGGTCGTCGCGTGCTGAGCGAGCCAGTCGATGATCTGTTCCGCGGCGCGGTCCTGCGCCGCGTCGTAGGCGGCGCCGATGTCCGGGTGCAGCTCCGCCGCGAGCGACCACGACTTCGGCCCGTTCACGGTCACCTCGACGAACCTGACCGCATTCGCATCGCCTCGCAGCCGGCCTCGCGGTACACCCGTGCCCGGATCGATGCCGGCCACCCACGCCTCGTACCCGTCGCCGGTCAGCGTCGCCAGCCGCGTCACCCCGGTGTGCAGCGAGGCGACCCACCGCTCGGCTACCCCGGTCTCCTCGCTCAGGTAGTAGTCGTCAGCCCGGACCCGATCGGCTTCGACATAGTGGCGGGCAGCAGCAGGCGACGCTCGAAACATCTTCATCCCGCCGTGCATTTCCAACGCCAATCAATAACGGCCAACAATGGGGCCTTCGCCCCGAGAAGTGGACACGCGATTTGATGGCTACGCGGCCGTTTGCAGCGTAGCGGCGTGAGCGGTGTTCTCGTAGCTGACGGGGCTGAGGTGGCCGCAGTAGGAGTGCCGGCGTCGGGTGTTGTAGCGGGTGATCCACTTGAACACTGCGAGTCGGGCGTCGCGGGCGGTCGCCCACCGGGCGGCACCATGCAGCGTCTCGCGCTTCAACGTTGCGTTGAACGACTCGGCGAGGGCGTTGTCGGCACTCGATCCGATGGCCCCCATCGAGAGGATGACGCCGAGGTCGGCGCAGAGCTTGGCGTAGTCCTTCGAGGTGTATTGCCTGGGCTCAACCTGTCGTTGCAACACCTGGTTGATGGAGCGAGCGTAGCTGCTCGTCGAAGACCTCGGCCGGCGTCTTCCAGTCGAGGCTCTTTCGGGGCCGGTTGTTGAGCGCGAGAGCGACGGCTTCGAGGTCCTCGGCCGACCAGCGGGATAGGTCCGTGCCTTTCGGGAAGTACTGGCGCAGCAGTCCGTTGGTGTTCTCGTTCGTTGGCCGCTGCCAGGGCGAGTGGGGGTCGGCGAAGTACACCCTCGTGCCCGTCTCGAGCGCGAACTGAGCATGCGCGGACAGCTCCTTGCCGCGGTCCCAGGTGAGCGTCTTGCGCAGCTGTTCGGGAAGCTTCGTCATCGACGCGATGAGCGCGGCGTTCATCGCGACGGCGCCGTAACCGCCCAACGCAGGACCGTTCTTGACCGGCGGGTTCTCACCCCAGCCCTCCAGCCGGGGCAGATGCACCAGCAGCGTCGAGCGGCTGCTGCGTTCAACGATCGTGCCGATCGCGGAACGACCGGTTCCGATGATCAGGTCGCCCTCCCAGTGCCCCGGGACGGCGCGGTCAGCGGCCTCCGCAGGACGCTGAGAGAACACGACGTCGGCCGTGACGTGCCCATGCGGCCGGTTCTGCGCTCGAGCCCGTGGCCGCCGCAGCGCCCGGCCGGTTCGCAGGCAGGCGACGAGCTCGCGTTTGAGAGCGCCACGACCCTGGATGAACAGCGACTGGTAGATCGCCTCGTGGCTGATGCGCATGGACTCATCATCCGGGAAGTCGAGCTTCAGGCGGTGCGAGATCTGCTCCGGACTCCACGCGGTCGCCCACCGCCGGTCCTGCCGGTGCGGCTTGTTCAGCCCCTTCCACGCCGGCGGCTGCGGCCCGACAACGATGGCGCCGTCCGGGCGGCGGACCTCTCCGGCCAGGCGCTGCTGGACGTACTCACGCAGCCTGTCGTCGCTCGCGAGCCTCGCCGTCTTCGGACGCTTCGCCGCCTGCTGAGCCTTCCACTGCGCCACCAGCGCCCGATACTCCTGCTTCCCGCCACGGGTAGCCGCGTTGCGGCGCAGCTCGCGAGAGATCGTCCCGGGATCGCGGCCGATCCTGCGCCCGATCTCACGCACGCCGACCTGCTTTGCGCGCAGCAGCGCGATCTCCTCACGCTCCTCGAAAGACAGATAGCGTCCGGAGGGCTCGGCCAAGGAGATCGGCGGCATGCCGCCAGCGTGGCGAAACCAGCGGGTCCCGACCGGCACAGACACGCCCACGCCCACCGCGGCCTCGGCCGAGGTGACGCCCGTCGCGATCAACTTCCAGAACTGTCGCTGCACCGCCCGCGAGGGCTCAGGCCGCCCAGGCGAGCGCATCGCCGGCCGCAGCGCCCGATCTGCACGCCACTGCCGACGCGCACCCTCGGGTATATCGCTGGTCTTCCTGCTCCAGTCCGCCGTCGCCACCGTCCGCCACCTCCGAAGTCGAGGTGTTGCGACGACCGGTTGAATCCGCCTTGCGCCCCGTGATCATGGTGGACGAACGCGCCGGCCAGGCCGCCGCGTTCGCGCTGCGCGGCACGCAGCGCGTCCTGGACGAGGTCGGTGCGCATGTGCTCGGCGATGGACCATCCGACCAGCCGCCGCGAGCAGCAGTCGATCACCGTCGCGAGGTAGAGATGCCCGCCGTCGTAAGGCAAGTAGGTGATATCGCCGACGTACTTCGTGTTCGGCGCGGTCGCGGTGAAGTCCCGCTTGAGCAGGTCAGGGACCTTGTCATCGGACGGTTCGGGGACGGTGGTGCGGACCTTGCGCCGCAGCCGCAGCCCGGCGATGCCGTGCTCACGCATGACCCGGGCGACGCGCTTGTGGTTCACCCGGTCATCGTCACCGAGGACGGTGCCGTCGTTGAGTTCGGCGGTGATCCGGGGCGCTCCGTACTCGGTGCCCTCGGTCCGCTGCACGGTGCGGATCCGTTCGGCCAATGCAGCATCGGCGGCGGCGCGTTCAGCGCGGGCCGGGGCGGCGTCGAGCCAGGCGTAGAACGACGAACGCGAGACCTCGACGATCTCGCAGAGCCACTTCACCTCGAAGGCGTCTCGGTGGTCGGCGACGAACTGGAAGCGGCTCACCAGTTCGTCTCCCCGGCGAAATACTTCGCCGCCGCGCGCAGGATGTCCTTCTCCTTCATCAGCAGCTCCTCGCGGGCACGCAGCTGCTCGTTCTCGGCGCGCAGCCGGGCCAGCTCGTCGTTCGGGTCAACCGGCGCCGTCGAGGCGTGTCGTCCCCGCACCGGCACGCCCGCGGCCTTGATCCAGGCCGACAACGTCGCATCGGTGATCCCCAGGTCGCCGGCGATCTGCGCGATCGTGGCCCCCTCGGTCACCCGGTACAGCTCGACAGCGTCGCGGCGAAACTCCGCAGAGTACGTCTTCCTCGCCATGAGTGGATCTTCTCGCTTCCCCCGGCAGAAACCGGGATTGAGCGTGTCCACTACTCGGGGTCAGGTCCCGCCTTCGTGCGTCGAGAACGTCGCTACAACAATGAGCTGAGCATCTATCGCGCGGCACTCAGGACCGCCCATAGCAGGTCGAACATCACTCGTTAGACGCTCGGCTGACTCAGAATAGTCGCGATGCCTCTTCGTCGTCTGGATCGTCGTGGACGACGACGTTGTAATCCGGTCGACGTTGCGCTGCACTTGGCCAGACGACGCCGTGCTGCATCAGGACTTCGCGGGTAAGTAGCGGGCCAGCGAGCACCTTGTCCAGCAGCTCGGCCTGCGCGGGTTCCAGCTCGATGAGCCGACTCAGAACTGTCAAGAGATCCGTGAACTCGGCGGTCCATTCCGAGGGCCAGGACGGCACGTTCATGTCATCCAGTGGAGACGAGCGCCTGCCTCCGGGGTCCGCCTCCCGATAGTTGAGCCACGACTTGATGATGTTCTTACCGCCGACGTCGTACGCCAAGACCGATGCCTCAACGGGTTCCCATTTCCCGGTGCCTATCCTGACGGTCTTTGTCGCCTCGTCATAGCTCGGGTCGTCCGGCACCGGCATCCTCGTCATGCCAACTGTGTTCGTGATACGACGCGGATCGTTCGCGGGGTACCGCACGTCGTGGTGCGGTCGGCTTTCATCCTCGTCGGCGTACTGCGCACCGTAGGTGTGAAGCCAAAGCACCATCCTGCCAAGCCTGGCAGCCTCGTTGAACAACTCCGGGTCAGCCGTGATGGGCACACGCACACCGGGCGTTACGAGTGCGTCACGGAAGCGGGCCGTGAATGCCGGATGCGAAACAACGCCCGCGATGTAGGCGAGGAAGTCGTTGGGGGTGACGGTGCCTCCCCACTCAGACGCAACCAGCGTCGACAGCGCGCTGAGCAGACCGGAAGCAAGGTTCGGACGACCGCCTGGGTGTAGCAGGGGTAGAACTCGGCCTCCCTCGCTTCCCTTGAAATAATCCATCTCTGGGATGAGCGCGGAGAACACCAAGCCCGGACCGGACGCGATGGAGTGAGCATGCTGCTCAAAGCAGAAAACCTGCCCCGCGATGCGCGCGGACCACAGCGGCGGGCGAGGACGGTGCCACACGCGAGCGTCGGCGATTGCGTACTGCCGATCGAAGGATCGGTAGCCGATCCGGGCCGTCGCAGGAGACAGCTTCGTTTCGTCTTTCAGCGCCCTGCGGGTGCCTTGCTCGGTGTCGTTGCCAGGAAGCGGAGCCTTTGTCGCTTCGAGCGTTGTGCTTGGGGTCTCTCGCAACAGCTCACGCTTCGTCGCGTCGTTCGTCTCCACTATGAGAGCACGCCAGCGCTCGGCGAGAATCTCTTCGTCTGGGGCGATCACCCAGGTGCGGTTCGCTGCGATGCCAGGACTCGTCCAGACGAACAGGTCGCCCATCGCCGGGAAGTCGTCCCAGTTTCCTTCGGCGGCAGCAGTAAAGGGTGCCTGCCAGTCAGTGCGCGCCAACCGCCATTCCGAGTCGCTCAGAGACATCCCATTTAGCGCGTCGAACTTGGCTTGCTGACGGCCAGCGACAGAGCGGTACTTCACCTCGGCGGGCGTGTTCAGGTCGGGGCGGTCAGTGCGGACAAAGATGCCGATTGCCAGAGGCTGACGAACGCCTGGAAACACCCGCGTAGGAATCGGCGGTGTCTGCCCTTCGGGCGTCAAGTCGATGACCCAGCCCGCCGAGCAGGTACGCCGAAGGTATTCGCGCATACCTCGGAAGCCAGGACCTGCCATGTACCCGCTGGTCGAGATGTAGCAGATGACGCCTGCACGGCTCGCTTCGTCGTTCGGCGGATTGTCGAACACCTTCCACGTCGCCCAGCGCCAGAAGTAGACGTAGAGGTTCTTCAAGTTCTGCACGTACACACCGTCACCGGGCGTGCGGAACGCCAGCATCGGAGATGGCTGGGATGCCTGGGGGTTGCCCGTTTCAATCCAGTGCCCGAGGTCGGCTGCGTTCTCGGCGTAGGGAGGATTCCCGATGACCACGGTCACGGGAGTCTGGCGTTTGACCCGGTTTGCTTTGCGCCTGGAAACCGCGATGGGCTGCGCGAACGACGAAATCTGCTCGACGTCGACGTATGGGTTGTCCAGTGTGTTGGTCACGTAGAGGCGCAAGCCGTCAGGCGGGAGCGACGCGCCAGCGGCATTCAACTCACCGCCAGTTCGCATCTCTGCGACCGCATACGGACCCATCTGTAGCTCGAAGCCGATAAGTCGCCTCGCGAGGTTCGTAAGTGCGCCAGCTACCGCGCCCTCACCCTCACTTGCGCGGACTGTGTCGGCCACCTTGTCGAGCACCGTGTTCACAAACGTTCCCGTGCCCATCGCCGGGTCCACCGTCGTCACCAACGGGTCGGCAAAGCCGGTGGGCTTACCTAGGTGGGTCCGTAGCACCTCGTCAGTCAAATTCACCATCGCAGTTACGACATCGAGCGGCGTGTAGTACGAGCCAGACAGCTTTCGCCACTCGGGGTCGTACTCAGCCAGGAAGTGCTCGTAGAGATGTAGGTACGGGTCGTTGCGGGCGATCGCGGATCGTTGCTGGCGGTCAACGATGCGCTGCCAGTCCACCGCGTCCACGACGCGAATCAAGAGGTTGATGGTCACCTTGAACTCGGCGGCCACGTCTTTGGTGAGCAGTTCGAGCGCACGACCGAGCAGGCCATGATGCGCGCGGCTGAGCGCGTCACCAACCGCCGAGAGGTTCTCCGTGAGGGTGATGCCCTCCGCCTTCGCCAAGAGCAGAGCGAACGTAACGGCTTGGGCGTAGCCGTTCGCAAACGTCGGACTGTCAGCATCGGGGAACAGGAGCCGCTTCCACTCTTGCGCGAGCCCTCGGAACGGTTGATCGGCTTCGTCTGCGCCGCCTCGCACTCGCCGGGCCTCGGCGTCGAGTTGGTCCAGGACTTCGGCTCGGAGCAGGCGGGTCAGCGGTGCAACTGCACGTACGAGCGGCGACACAGCAGTGATCGGCATCGGCTTCCAGAACAGGAAGTCCCGCAGTAGCTGTTCGATGCCCTGGTCGGGTGCCAGAGAGCGGCCAGCGCGCTCCAAGATCGGGCCATCGAGTTCCGCATGCTCATACGGCTGACCGTCTCGGTACAGACGCCATTCTTTGCCGTTCGAATAGAGGAGATTCGGCACGTCACGCAACCGCTCCCACTGCGTCCTGTTGTGACCCGAGGTATACGTCGAGGTGTCGACTGATACGCCGGGTGCCTTGACCTCGATGTAGCCCGTGATCGCGCCGTTGACCTTGATCGCGTAGTCGGGCCGAACCGCACGCTCCGCGTCGCGTACCTCGTCCTGGGGTGCGACGCTCAGGTCGAACTGATCACCGATCGACCTGATGAATGCTTCCAAGGGAGATCGAATGAGAGCCTCGCGGTCACCTGGCCCTGCCAGCTTCGACCTACAGGCTTCGCCGAACTCAGCGACCGCGTCGCGCAGCCACTGCGGCGAAGTGTCTGGACTCTCGGGCACAGCTTCTCCTGGTTCTAGTCGATGTTCGACTCCCCCATCTTGGACTGCGCATGCCACAGTTCGCCGGAGCAACACCGAGCGCTCGCCCCAACCTCCGAATCGCCGGTACGGTCCTGGCAAGATCAGCGAGAGGAGAGCGCGCGATGCCTGTCGAGATGGCACTGTGGCGTGTCGAGAGCAAGCCAGTGCGACTCCAGCCCATCGGTATGCCGACTGAGGAACGGCTCGAAGAGCTGATCGAGCAGGACCCCGCCATCCTGGGCGAACGGCTTCTGATCATCGGGCGTCAGGTCCGTACGGACTTCGGCGGTCGCATCGACCTCCTCGCGATAGACGGCGACGGCAACCTCCATGTACTGGAGTTGAAGAAGGACAAGACGCCGCGCGATGTCGTGGCCCAGGCGCTCGACTACGGACTATGGGTCAAAGACCTCAGCAATGACGACGTCAGGCGGCTCTTTGGCGAATACGGGAAGAGCGTGGGCTCGTTCGACGAGGCGTACGAGGCGACCTTTGGCTTCGCCCCTCCGGAAGACATCAACGCCACGCACCACCTCACAGTCATCGCTGCGGAGGTCGACGCGGCCACTGAGCGGATTGTGGAGTACCTCGCCGACTACGCCGTACCAGTGAACGTCCTCTTCTTCCGCTACTTCGAAGACGGCGATCGCCAGTACCTCGCGCGGACCCTGCTGCTTGATCAGGAACAAACAGCCATCACCCCGGCGTCTGGCGCGGCGAATAAGACCAAGGAACCCTGGAACGGCACAGATTGGTACGTCTCCTTCGGAGAGCAGCCCAGCCGGTCGTGGGCCGACGCCACGCGTTACGGATTCGTGTCCGCTGGTGGCGGCGACTGGTTCTCTCGCACCCTTCGGAACTTGCCGGTCGGCGCACGCGTGTTCGTATGTATCCCAAAGGCGGGATACGTCGGTGTTGGACAGGTGACAGGTCTTGCAGCGCCGTACGACGAAGCCGTCCTGACGGTCGACGGCACTGAGCGGCGATTCTCAGAACTGCCTCTCTCCGGCACCTACGAGCACGAGAACGGCGAACCCGAGTGGGTTGTGCCCGTTCATTGGATCGCAACGCGGCCACGCGATAAGGCACTCTGGCGAGCTGGCATGTTCGCCAATCAGAACAGCGCTGCCAGGCTTCGGAACAAGTACACGCTTGACCAGCTGTACGCCGAGTTCGGTATAGACGCGCAGGGCGACGCTGGCAGTTGATCAAGTCGCACTGGCGGCTAAAGTCCCGGCCCATGAGCAGACGTAGCAGAGGCAAGAAGGATGCGCGAAGCAAAGCGTCGACGCGACCGTCGTTGCGCCGGAGCCAGGGTCCTCTGATTCGCCGGGAAGCCGAACCGCTTAGAACGACGTCAGCGGCCCGACCCCCCAGGCCATGGACAAGCGCCTGCCCGGTCTGTGGAGCCGAAGTCGCGGAGGAGGGAGCCATGGGCTGCTGTGATGCTTGGGTGCTGTCCTGCGAGGGCGCGATCGACGGCAAGCCCTTCGACTGGGACGACTATCCGGATGATCTGACCAAGGAACAAGAGTCCGAGATCATCGACCAGATCGTGACTCACCACTGGTACGAGGACACCGGGGAGCCCGCGCCTGGTGACGGTGGCCCGCTCCCGTGTCGGTGTGAGGGTCGTCGTCACATTCATGTCTGACCTCGTCGGGAATGAGGGTTAGGGCGACTCGGAGGGGAGCCCGTGGGCTCCCCAATCGCACGAGCGTGCACCTCCGGACACTTCATACGGCCCCCTAGAGACCCCGGATTCCGGGCGATCGACGAAGATCCGGCTGTCCGCTGCCTTTGAGGAAGGTCCGCCAAGGGATTCA
>CAVZOC010000002.1:0-956270 GCA_963776855.1 uncultured Actinomycetota bacterium
GCATTTAGGTCACCCCAAAAAGGGGTGACACCCTACCGATATTGGTAGCATTCGTGCCGTTATTCGGTAAAGACTTGAGCGTTTATGAAAAGCGACGATTGCGTCTGGTAGCGCTGAGCGAACGTTTTCGAGTCGCTGGAGAACGCGCCAGAACAGGTATGGGGTAGATCGAGGCGCGACCGCGGCACCAGGTCGGTGCGCATCTACTCCGCGAAGGGTCGGACGGTTCATCATCGGCGCTTGACCGTAGAGACACCGGGCAGCGACTGCGAGACACCGCCCGCGCATCCGAGTTGGTCTGGTCATTGCGCCGCCCCGCTGTCGCGATCGTCGTCCAAGATCAACCGACCGGATCTGCCGATGACCGTGCGCAACGTTCGCTCGCGTGAGAGCGTCTACCGGTCATGGAGGTTGCGCAGCATCTAGGTGGGCACCGCAGGTTTGCCGTCGGCATCGCGTTGGTCGGCCTCGCGCTGAGTTGTGTCGCCTGCACTCCGTCGACTTCGGCAAGTGGATCTAGCAGCGAAGCGATGCCGACCACTCATTCCGCTGCGCCCTCCGGTGTCATCACCGGCGCCTGCGGCTTTGCCCTTCCATCTACCGGGCACGCATGCTGCGCGCACCGTCGCTGTCACCCTGACTGACGCACGAGGAAAGCGGCAGACGCTTCGGTTGCTGCCTCCGTATCACTTCCGCTTCGTGGCGGCACCGGGGACGTACACGCTTAGCGAGAACTGCTCCTCGTCGCGGACCTTGCACGTTCGGCCACGTCAAACACTTCGTACGGAGTTGCTGCCCATCTGTCGCTGACGCGGTTTGCAAAGCGGGAATGGCCGAAAGGCATGGCGGCATAGCGTCCGATGAGCGGACGGTGCTACACGCATCCCGGCTGCGGAAGGTCGGCGTGGCGCGTTACCTCGTCTGCTCGCACAGTTACTCGGATGTGTCCGGAGTAGGTGCTGATCTTGTAGGTCCCGGCGGGCAAGGTCAGGCGGTAGGTGTTGTGGAAGTTTGCAAGTGTGCCATCGTGACAGTCCGGCTGAGTCCATCGGTGCGTATCGCGTGGATGACAGCGATCGGCTTGAGGTTCAGGTTCGGGCCGGGCCCATAACAAATCGGAGCCTGGCCGATCACAACGCCGCTCCCATGGTGGGGTGCGGAACCCGTGCACGCAGCGAGCACGCCCGCGAGCGAAGCGACGACTCCTCCGGTCAGCAGCGACCTGCGGGTAAGTCTGTGTTGCACACTGCCTCCCCTCTGTCGGGTCCATAAAGCAAGACGTGCGAGCACCCCGCCAGCGTTGCAGCGAAAACGACCCGGACATGCCGCTGATGGCGCGATGCCAGAGCACGGATCCTCCAGCCGCGGATCGTGGAAACTATGGATGCGGCTGCGCCCCGCCGGCTGAGCGGGGTTCGTGCTGGGCTTATGGCCGCCGTGGCCACGCTTCAATGATGTTGGTTTCGTCGATCTGCGGGCTGACGATGATGTCGTGGTCGCTGACGGCGAGCACGCCGGGTGGGGAGTCGGGTGAGACGACGACTTGTTGGGAGCCGGCGTAGAAGGCCGGCAGCGGTGTCGTGTTCGTCTGGTGGCCGCTGGCCATGTCGATCACTTGTAGTTGGAACGTTCCGGGCGATCCGCGGTAGGTGGTCGACTGGCTCGGGATCGATTTCGCCTTGGGAGTGGCGGCTGTCAGGTAGAGCCGTCCGGCCTCGGCGACGACAGAGCTGGAGTTCGGTCCCGCCGGCCCGCCGTTGGTCGGCGTTGCTGACGCGTTCTCGTGCCAGGACACGGCGCCGGTCGGGGCGGAGTAGGCGGTGACGCCGTACCCGGAGGCGACACACAGCTGGCCTCTGCCGCCGTAGACACCTGCCGAGACCGCCACGTGGTTGATCTGCCACACCGGTGTGCCGGTCATGGCATCGACAGCGACCAGCGAGTCGGTTTCGCCAGGCGGGGACTGTGTCGACACGCTGCGCAGCGGTGCCAGCGGGGCGCCGTGCCCCGAGACGATCACCCCGAGCACACCCGACGCGCTGCCGGCCGGCGACTGGTACTCGAGCGACCAAGTCGCAGGCAGCGTCCACGCCCATTGCGTGGCCCCGGTCGTCGGGTTGAGCCGTGCCAGGCGCTGCCCACCGCCGCACTGATACAGCACCGTCACCTCCGGTGCAGCCGGCAGAACATCCACTGCCGGAGCCAGTCCCCCCTGCGGGTCGCCAGCCGTGCAGCCGGATGGAATCGGCTTCCTCCAGCGTGTCGTCCCAGTCGCGGCGGCCAGACCGATAACCGTGCCGTCAGGCTCGGCCACCACGACCCGGCTGCCGGCGAGCACGGCCGGCACTGTTTGACCGTCCGCGGCCAGGGACATGGCCCACCGCCGTTGGCCCGTCAGCGGGTCGAGGCCGACCAGGTGGTCGGTGGCCGAGTACTCCCCCGCCCCGCCGCGCCCGTGGAGGTCGCCCCGAGCGACCAGAACGATCCGCTGGCTCGCCACCACACCCATCACCGATGACGACGAGCCGCCCCCCACCGGCCTCGACCACGCCTGCGACCCGGTGGCACTGCGTAGCGAGAGCACGCACCGCGGCGCCCCGATCACGAACAACCGGTGGTCCGTCGCGACCGCCGCGTACCCGACACGGCCCGACCACGCCGGCGACGCCCCCGCCGCTGCCGTCAGACCCAGCGACGCCGCGGCGCCCGGTCGCACCGACGCCCCGACACAACCCGAGGCAGACCGAACCGGCCGCGCGGCGGGCGTCCTGCTGGCAGGCGCGCGCGGCGACGGACCGGAGTGGAACGCGCAGCCCGCACAGGCCGCGACCACCGCGAGCCAGCAAACGATCAACAACCGCCGCACCCGCACCACGCTGCCAGCCGAGCGACACAACACGATCACGATCGTGCAACAGCTCTCCTGCCTGGGCACGCGCGTGCCGCTGCGGGCGAGGTCTCGCCGATGTCAGGGCACCCTCGTCAAGTGCCTATTCACGCCGTTCCAGCCTGCATCTCAGGACGAAGGCGGTCCTGACGGAGATGGCAGGACGAACGCATTCGAAATGGCAAAGCGGACCCGCGTGAGCAGCTTGCCGTCGCGGCTGGCCATCAGAGTCGATGATCCGCGTTCCAGTGGATTCACCAAGACGGCCTCATCGCGACCGTCTTTCGCCCTGATGCGTGAGGAGACTTTGATGACCGCGGAATTTGTAATGGAACTCGTTGCACCGTGTGAGCAGTCATTCGTCAGTCGAAGCCATGTCCCGCTCGATCGTGCATCGGCGACGATGGGCCCCGGTGCTGACTTCGTCGCGTCAACGAACCAGGGTCCGCTCCCAGCGACATTGTTGGCCCGGCCGATCCACGTCCCGCAGATCAGCTTTCGTGGACCATCAGCCGTCGCACCTGCAGAAGGTTGGTTTCGCGCGCTGACACCTGAAGAACAGGCTGTCAGTGCGCTACAGCCCAGCATGACGATCACCCAGCCGCGGCCTGTCTTCATCCCGCGAGTTTCACACAAGTTCGATCTCTGATGGCTGGCAATCGGACGTGCGCACATGCCGCGAGTCGGCAGCGCTCCTGCCGATGTCACAGCGAGCGCCGCCGACGCTTCGGTGGCGGGTAGGCCCAACGAGCGATGGTCGCGGATGTCCAGCCCAGCCACCAACCCGCGCATCCGGTCAGGAGTTTCTGGAAGGTCGTCTTCGGCGCCGCGATCGCGGCGACGCCGAGGATGAGACCCCAAACGCCTACACAACCAGCACTGTAGGTCCAGTAGCTGTCGCGCCGCACCGTCATCCACGTAGGGTCCTGCAACTCAGCGGTACGGGGAAGAGCACGGTGACCGGGTTTCGCCTGTGCATGATCCACGTAGCCGCGGTTGGTGCACCCCACTGGGGAAGCGCCCGGTCATCAGCGTGCTGCGCGCTCCGACCGAGGGGCGGCCGAGCCGTAGGCTTGTCCGGTGGCGTTGGCCCTGGAGTCGGTCATCACCTGCCCGCTGTGCGGCACGCCGAGGGCTGAGACCATGCCGCGGAACGCCTGCTGGTACCTCTACGCGTGCCAGGGATGCGGTCAGTGGGACCTGACCCCGAGTAGTGGACACGCTCAATCCCGGTTTCTGCCGGGGGAAGCGAGAAGATCCACTCATGGCGAGGAAGACGTACTCTGCGGAGTTTCGCCGCGACGCTGTCGAGCTGTACCGGGTGACCGAGGGGGCCACGATCGCGCAGATCGCCGGCGACCTGGGGATCACCGATGCGACGTTGTCGGCCTGGATCAAGGCCGCGGGCGTGCCGGTGCGGGGACGACACGCCTCGACGGCGCCGGTTGACCCGAACGACGAGCTGGCCCGGCTGCGCGCCGAGAACGAGCAGCTGCGTGCCCGCGAGGAGCTGCTGATGAAGGAGAAGGACATCCTGCGCGCGGCGGCGAAGTATTTCGCCGGGGAGACGAACTGGTGAGCCGCTTCCAGTTCGTCGCCGACCACCGAGACGCCTTCGAGGTGAAGTGGCTCTGCGAGATCGTCGAGGTCTCGCGTTCGTCGTTCTACGCCTGGCTCGACGCCGCCCCGGCCCGCGCTGAACGCGCCGCCGCCGATGCTGCATTGGCCGAACGGATCCGCACCGTGCAGCGGACCGAGGGCACCGAGTACGGAGCGCCCCGGATCACCGCCGAACTCAACGACGGCACCGTCCTCGGTGACGATGACCGGGTGAACCACAAGCGCGTCGCCCGGGTCATGCGTGAGCACGGCATCGCCGGGCTGCGGCTGCGGCGCAAGGTCCGCACCACCGTCCCCGAACCGTCCGATGACAAGGTCCCTGACCTGCTCAAGCGGGACTTCACCGCGACCGCGCCGAACACGAAGTACGTCGGCGATATCACCTACTTGCCTTACGACGGCGGGCATCTCTACCTCGCGACGGTGATCGACTGCTGCTCGCGGCGGCTGGTCGGATGGTCCATCGCCGAGCACATGCGCACCGACCTCGTCCAGGACGCGCTGCGTGCCGCGCAGCGCGAACGCGGCGGCCTGGCCGGCGCGTTCGTCCACCATGATCACGGGGCGCAAGGCGGATTCAACCGGTCGTCGCAACACCTCGACTTCGGAGGTGGCGGACGGTGGCGACGGCGGACTGGAGCAGGAAGACCAGCGATATACCCGAGGGTGCGCGTCGGCAGTGGCGTGCAGATCGGGCGCTGCGGCCGGCGATGCGCTCGCCTGGGCGGCCTGAGCCCTCGCGGGCGGTGCAGCGACAGTTCTGGAAGTTGATCGCGACGGGCGTCACCTCGGCCGAGGCCGCGGTGGGCGTGGGCGTGTCTGTGCCGGTCGGGACCCGCTGGTTTCGCCACGCTGGCGGCATGCCGCCGATCTCCTTGGCCGAGCCCTCCGGACGCTATCTGTCTTTCGAGGAGCGTGAGGAGATCGCGCTGCTGCGCGCAAAGCAGGTCGGCGTGCGTGAGATCGGGCGCAGGATCGGCCGCGATCCCGGGACGATCTCTCGCGAGCTGCGCCGCAACGCGGCTACCCGTGGCGGGAAGCAGGAGTATCGGGCGCTGGTGGCGCAGTGGAAGGCTCAGCAGGCGGCGAAGCGTCCGAAGACGGCGAGGCTCGCGAGCGACGACAGGCTGCGTGAGTACGTCCAGCAGCGCCTGGCCGGAGAGGTCCGCCGCCCGGACGGCGCCATCGTTGTCGGGCCGCAGCCGCCGGCGTGGAAGGGGCTGAACAAGCCGCACCGGCAGGACCGGCGGTGGGCGACCGCGTGGAGTCCGGAGCAGATCTCGCACCGCCTGAAGCTCGACTTCCCGGATGATGAGTCCATGCGCATCAGCCACGAGGCGATCTACCAGTCGCTGTTCATCCAGGGTCGTGGCGCTCTCAAACGCGAGCTCGTCGCCTGCCTGCGAACCGGCCGGGCGCTGCGGCGGCCACGGGCTCGAGCGCAGAACCGGCCGCATGGGCACGTCACGGCCGACGTCGTGTTCTCTCAGCGTCCTGCGGAGGCCGCTGACCGCGCCGTCCCGGGGCACTGGGAGGGCGACCTGATCATCGGAACCGGTCGTTCCGCGATCGGCACGATCGTTGAACGCAGCAGCCGCTCGACGCTGCTGGTGCATCTGCCCCGGCTGGAGGGCTGGGGTGAGAACCCGCCGGTCAAGAACGGTCCTGCGTTGGGCGGTTACGGCGCCGTCGCGATGAACGCCGCGCTCATCGCGTCGATGACGAAGCTTCCCGAACAGCTGCGCAAGACGCTCACCTGGGACCGCGGCAAGGAGCTGTCCGCGCATGCTCAGTTCGCGCTCGAGACGGGCACGAGGGTGTACTTCGCCGACCCCCACTCGCCCTGGCAGCGGCCAACGAACGAGAACACCAACGGACTGCTGCGCCAGTACTTCCCGAAAGGCACGGACCTATCCCGCTGGTCGGCCGAGGACCTCGAAGCCGTCGCTCTCGCGCTCAACAACCGGCCCCGAAAGAGCCTCGACTGGAAGACGCCGGCCGAGGTCTTCGACGAGCAGCTACGCTCGCTCCATCAACCAGGTGTTGCAACGACAGGTTGAGCCCAGGCAATACACCTCGAAGGACTACGCCAAGCTCTGCGCCGACCTCGGCGTCATCCTCTCGATGGGGGCCATCGGATCGAGTGCCGACAACGCCCTCGCCGAGTCGTTCAACGCAACGTTGAAGCGCGAGACGCTGCATGGTGCCGCCCGGTGGGCGACCGCCCGCGACGCCCGACTCGCAGTGTTCAAGTGGATCACCCGCTACAACACCCGACGCCGGCACTCCTACTGCGGCCACCTCAGCCCCGTCAGCTACGAGAACACCGCTCACGCCGCTACGCTGCAAACGGCCGCGTAGCCATCAAATCGCGTGTCCACTTCTCGGGGCGAAGGCCCAGTATCTTGCGGCCGAGGCAAGATGACTGCCGCGTGTTCCGCTCGTACGGAAGCGTCGTCTGTCCGCCTCGCCAGTCGGAGGTGAGCATCAGAGATGCCGACGCAGGCTGTGACTGAAGATCGAGAGCCGAGCCCTTCGCAGTGCTGGTGCTGTGGGGCGATCGAGGACGCCTCGGGGTTGGTTCGTCTCGGCAACCATCCTGAGGTCGCCGTCTGCACGGGGTGCGCTCACTCGCTGAGCAAGTGGGCTTGGGAGATCGAGGATCAGGCGCGCACCGGGCTCGCTGTGCGTGCGCGCGACGGCATCAGGCGGCTCCGTAAGACCGTTGTCCGACACGGCTGGCACAACAACAAGATCGTTGGCCGCGGACTGCGGTGGCTAGGTGTCGTGACCTGACACGTTGTTGTCAGGCGGCGAGCCGGCTGATGGGTGGACGACCGCCGAGGGCGGAGTGGCCGCGTCGAGTGTTGTAGCGCAGTAGGAACCGGTCAAGGCCGCGGCGGCGGAGGTGGTTGCTGGTCCAGGGGCGGGCGTAGGCCCATTCGGTGAGCAGGGTGCGGTTGAAGCGTTCTGCTTTGCCGTTGGTCCAGGGGCAGCCGGGTTTGGTGAAGCGGCGTTTGAGCTGCCAGGCCGAGCAGACCCAGCCCCAGTCGGTGCCGTGCCGATAGACCATCGCGTTGTCGGTCAACACCCGTCGCACGGTGATGCCGTGGGCGGCGAACCAGGCCAACGCGCGGTGCAGGAACCCGGCGCTGGTGGCGTCTTTCTCGTCGTGGTGGATCTCGGAGTAGGCCAGGCGGGTGTGGTCATCGATCGCTGTGTGCACGAAGTCGTAGCCGATCTTGACCCGCTTGTGCCGGTGCGCCACGACAGCATCGCGCCCGTGCAGCCGCCACCCGCCGCCAGGCGGGATCTTGCCGAGCTTCTTGACGTCGACATGGATCATCGCCCCGGGCGTGGGGTGTTCATAGCGGTTCTCGCTGCGCCGCGAGCGGCGGACCCGTTCACCGGTGATCGGATCGAGGACCGCCAGGTGCGCTACGCCATGGCGGGCCAGGATGCGACCGACCGTCGAGGCGTTCATCCCCAGCTCGGCGGCGAGCACGACCGCGCCTCGCTTGCGCCGCTGACGGGCCGCCAACACCCGCTTCTCCAGCTTGTGGCTGGTGCGGGCCGGCATCCGCTGCGGCCGCGAGGACCGATCCTCCAACGCGGCGTCGCCGCCCAGGGCGTGCCGGCGCACCCATTTGTGCACCGTCGCCCTCGACACGCCGAGCTGCTCGGCGACATGTGCGGCCGGCCAGCCCGCCGCGACACGTTCCACGATCAGCTTGCGGGCGAACAGATTGGTTCGAGCGTTAGCGTGAGCCACAGAGGACCTCCTACGGAGCGATGCCAGACACATCCACTCCGTCAGGAGGTCCTCCCTCGTTCAAGCAGGCGCGCCGTCAACAACCTCTCGGGTCACGACAGCTAGGACGCTTCACGCCCTGACATCGCGCGCCCCGTACCGCACGCATCTACCGCCCTCCGCGCGCGCTGGCGGGTGGGCGCGGGGCGAAAGCGCGACCGTTCGTAGCCGATCAGCTGCTGCCAGGTGCGTCGCGAGCGTGGTCGACACTGCCACCGTCGCGCACGTGCAACGAATGGCGTGGCCGAGCTGTCTTCACAGGGTGGCGAGGTGATGTCGTGATCAAAACGAGAATGCGTCGGGCTGTGCTGCCGCTGGTTGCGGCGACCGCTGTGATGGCGGTTGCCGGATGCGGCGGGCCAACGAACAGCGCAGCAGGCGTTCGCAGCTCTGCAGCGTCCCAACCAGCGCAGTCCGGGCCGGGCACGATCTCGGTGAGCCCGTCTGGCGGTGCCAGTCTTGGCACGCGCACGCCTGAACGAGGCTTGTCACACTTCGACGGCAACGGTCTGTCGTTCGTCAACGCGACGCATGGTTGGGCCGTCGGCACGCAGCCCTGCCCCGGCTCGCGGCACTCCTGCGCGACCTTGATCGCGACGAGTGACGGTCAGCATTGGCATCACGTCAGGCAGTCCGGACCGTCGCCGTTCACCGGCCCGTCCCGGATCTGCACGGGGCAGTGCCCGTCCGGGGTCGCCTTCGCGACGACACGGATCGGGTACGCCTACGGGCCACGGCACACCTGGGTCACCCTCGACGGCGGACGAACCTGGCAGCAGCGACACGGCGGCGCGATCCGCCTCATCACCCTGCGCACCACGGTCATCGAGATCACCGCATCCGACATCTCAAACTGCCTGCCCGGCTGTAACTACCGGGTGCAGTGGGCGAAACTCGGACGGCAACCGTGGCACCGCGCCTCACTACCGGCCACGCCCAACGCCTTCGACGTGAGCTTGCTCGGCAGCGGCAACGACGCCTACTTCGTGTCCTACGGCCACAGCGCAGGCGGCGAGCCCAGCGCCCGAGCCAAACTGTTCCGCACCCTCGACGGCGGGCGACGATGGACGATCCGCCGCTACGACCCGCACGCCCCGACCGGGCCACTCGGCACCGGCGACCCCTGCCCGGAACACAACCAGCGGCACGCACCGGAAATCGACACCACCGCCATCGCCCTCTCAGCACAGGGCGTGATCACCGTCCAGTGCCTCGACCGGGAACACCCGCAACACCGGTTCACCATCACCTCCACCGATCACGCGCGGACCTTCGGCCACCGCGGACATCAGCAGCCACCCGGCGGCTACGCGTCCTACTTCGCCGCGGAGGGCCGCACCCCCCGCTACCTACCGAGCGGCTTCGGCTGGCGCCTTGCCCGACGCAGCGGCTACCAGACAACAACCAATTCCGGCCACACCTGGAGCGCACACCACTTCACCTAACCCCGCAGACACCACAGCACCGACCACTCAGGAAGGACGACCGACCATGCCGCCAACAGTGCGCGCTTCGGCCGGCCCTCCTCGAAGCCGCGCTCCGTGTTCGACATGGTGCAACGTGACCGGGATGCCATACCGTCATCTGGTTATGACCTCGGTGTCGGCGATTGGACGCTCAGCCTGCTTGCTGATCGCACTGCCGGTGCTAGCGGCGTGTGGGCCGTCCTCGGGTGCCAAGGTCGACAATCGTGCTGCGGATGCGTCGTGTGTCGCTCCGTATTTGAACGACCAGCCGCCCAGGGGGGCGCTACCACTCGCCGACCCCGACAGCGCGACCCGGTCGCACACTCACCATCTACGGCCATTGGTACACGGCTACCTTCAACGACACCGGCACCCATGATCCGATCAAGCCCCTACGGCCCGTGCATCTGACCCTCAGCCTGCCCGGCGGCAAGACCCAACAGCTCGGCGTGTTCACACCGAGCGGCCAGGACATGGGCTTCGTCGTGACCGTGCGCATCCCCGCCCGCACCCGTACGGGCACCGCAACGATCCGCGACGACCGAGCCCCGTACCCGGCGAGCTACAGATTCAAGATCCGCGCCTGACGCGGCCGACCCAACCGGACATGCTGCGTAGCGTGCCGCTGCACGCGAACGCTGACGCCGCGCAGCGTGCGAACCGTGCCGGATTGGGGTGCCTTCCCAGTACTTCACGCCGACGCCGTGAAAGCCTAAGATCAACCTATTCGCGGTGAGGAGCAGCTATGTCCCGATTGTCTCGCTCGGCGCTCGCCGTGCCGCGCTTCTTCGTCAACTTCATCGAGACCGCCGCAGGCCGTTCCTGGCACGAGAACGACGCGAAGATGCGGGATAACGCCGCGAAGCAGCAACGCTGGCAAACCCGCGACGACAGCTATCCCACCGATCGCCGACGCTGAGGCCGAGCGGCGCGGGCCCGTAGGCGGGAGCACGGCGACCGTCCTGTCATCAGCGTGATGACCGACCGCGGCCCCGGCGGCGTGCTACTACTGTCTGCCTTCGGGATCTCGACGATGTCGAAAAGGGTGACAGGCCGAATGTGTGAACCGGGCGGCGTGGCCTCGTCGCTTTTGACTCGCGAGAAGTTCGATATCGCCTCCGAGCTGTTGAACGAACTGATCGATGGCTCACGGGACGGCTACGACGCCGTCGCCGCGCAGTACGGCGTCGAACGAAGTCACGCGCTGCGCGCTGACCTGGTCGGTATCGCGCAGCTCGTGGGCAGGAACGTGCTCTGGCGCAAGCGGTGGACCAGGCGTAACCCGAAACAGCACCAGCAACAAGCAATAGTCGAGTTCCTACTGGCCTCCACCGAGTTCGGCGGCAGCATCGACCCGCGCATGGCCGCCGCGGCCCTGGAGACCCTGTGCATCAAGCGGACCTACTACGAGCCGGACCTCTCTTCGACCTCTGTCCTGAGTCACCTGGCAGTTACCGCGTACCTGCTCGCCACCGAATGCCGCGACTGGAAACGCGTATACCGGGCCATCACGAAGGTGATGCTACGCAGGCGGGTCGGTATCCGGCCCAGCCTGCGAAACCCGTTTTAGCCGAACGCACGCTTCTGCCGCACCACGAGCGCTCCTGCCGACGAGCGGTAAATCCGCTCAGCGGCGCATGTACAAACCGGGCTGAGCCTCGAACCCGAACAGACGATAGAACGAAGCGACGTCGGGGGACGCGAAGAGTGCCACATGCGGCGAACCATCGACTCTCGGATCCTCAAGCAGCGTGCGCACAAGTCGGGCCCCGACGCCGCCGCTCTGAGCGGCGAGAGCGACAACCACGTCAACGATGAGCACGTACAGCCCATCGCCGACGGCGCGCGCCATGCCTATGAGCACCCCTTGTCCGTCACGTTCGGTCGCGACGGCCAGTGAATCCCGAAGCCCTGAGCCCACGACATCGGGTGGAGGTGAGGGCCAGCCGACCTCAGCGCGTAGGGCTACGTATTCGTCGACCGAGAGCGGGCCCGGCATCAGGCACAAGTTACCGCCCTCCAACGCGTTGCGGCGGCTCTACCGGCTGTGCCGCCGTTTGCGCGGCCCAGCAGCAGCGGCCTGGTTCGGCCTAGCGCCTCAGGGCATCCGGCAGGCTTCCCACCGGATGAAACACCGCCAGCCTGACGTCCCCATCGGGCAGCGTCAGCACGAACTCCTCCACGGTTACACCGGACACGCCCCGGTAGTGGCGCGCACTGACGCATCGAACGTCCCTGAGCTGCCAGGCGCACGGCCGGTCCCCGTGTCTCGTCTCGAATCCGTCGGGCAGCCAGTGCAACATGTTGTCATCGGCCACCAGCACGCCACGCGGGCCGCCGCCGGCCCGCTTACGGCCCTGATCGAGGAAACGACCTCCCGCTTTCACCCGACACAGAGCCCCCCATTGCGCGCGCTCCTCCTCCAAGAGACGAGGCAGCATCCTGCCGCGCCGCCACACTAGAAAGCGCAGACCGACCAAGGTCGCGAGACTCCCAGCGAGGAACAAGCCCGCCGCGATCGAGATCGCCACGACCCGCTCATGCCTCGGCCACTGACACGGCGCGCACTCTCATGCCGCTGTCGGATCGGAGCATCCGACCATGCCGCGGGTCGCGCCCCTGAGGGCACGGCGGCATACTTACCGGGTGGACGAGGCCGAGCGTGAGCAGGAGGAGTCGCAGCTGCCCTGCATGAAGTGCGGCAGCACGCGCGTGCGCAGAGCGGCGAGACCGGGCGCTGAGAAGGCCGCGCAGATGCCGCCTCGATATGTGGTTTCCATTCTGGTGTGCTCAAACTGCGGCGGTACCGCGTTCGGTGGCCGGCCCCGGCGACGTGGGGTGTGAGCCGGGTCTCGCGCGATCTGGTTAGTCGATCTCAGCCGGTGATGGAACGACGCTCCGGTACTTGTGCGTCCTATTGAGTGCGGCGGTCAGGACGTCGGGAGGGGTGACGGTGATTGTCGGCGGGTTTCGCTGGGTGCGCGCATGCGTCGTCCTCGGCGCGCTCGCGGTGTCTCTAACCGGATGTACCTCTAGCGGGAGGCCGGTGAATCATCCTGGCATCGCCTGTCCCACCGGCTGGCTCACGGTCCTGTCCGATCATGGCGCCGTGCGGACCGGGCCGCTTGCCCGGGTCACCTCCGGTACCGTCTCCCAGCTCAGAATTCGACCAGATCCCCCAGGGCCGCACGGAGTGATGACCGAGGTGTCCGTGGCGCTGGTGAGGTCTGGCTCGGCGGCCGACAGCTATCCACTCCCCCGATCCGACGTGATCTCGCACGTGCAGGCGCACCACGTGACGAACTCGCGACGTGTGATTGTCCTTCGACTTCCGGCGACGCTGACCCCTGGCCGGTACCCCATAATCGCCAAAGTCCTCGGTGGCAACGGCGACCCGAGCAGCTGCGGCAAGCACGGCCACGCGATGAGCAGCGGCTACCTCGGCACGATCCGTGTCAGCCCGGCATCCCCCGCGTCGCAGCGCAGCCGATGAGCGAGCGTGTGGTGCGGCGACGGCGGGCCACGCCGGCGATGGCGCTGCTGGTCTGCGCCTGTTCCGGTCCGGCGCACTCGCGCACCTCCCCGGCGGTGACCACGCATTTCCGGGGGCTTCCCGAAGCGGTACGCGTTCCTGCGCGAGCACAAGCCCAGCGGCGGACCTGGGTGGCATGGGCCGCAGCCGGCGCCGTCTACGTGATCACCTGGGGCAGCAGTTCCTGCCCGAACATCCCGAACTCCGTCAAGACCGCCGGGCTCCATCAGATTGTGATCAAGACTGCTGAGCACGACTTCCACCGCCGCGACAACGCTTGCACCAGCGATCTGGCAGCCACGACCTCGATCGTGCACCTGCCCGCCACCATGGACACGACGCGCCCGTGGGCAGTTCAGATCGACGGCGCACACAGGCGCCTGCCAGCGCAGAGGGACTGGCACCCACCACGACAGACCCCCGGTGCGCGCTCTAGCCGCGTAGCGTGCCGCTGCGCGGGCACGCATCTGGCTCCCCTCTGTGTCAAGACGCGGCGGGCATGACGGTTTTAGGCTTGCTGGTGGCGGGTCCGGGAAGTGACTGATCCGAAGTGTCGGTGTCGGGGTGTGAGCCGGCCACGCTGGAGTCAGAGTCGTTCCCCGGGTGTCCTCCCGGGCCCGTCGCGGACGGTCGCATTGCGTCGGCGAGCAGTTGTCGATAGACGACGTCGGACAGTCGGCGTTTGAGCGCGCGCATGGCTTCCATGGAGGTCTTGCCGGTGGCTTTCTTGCGGTCGAAGTAGGCGCGGCCTTCGGTGGCGTGGCGCAGTTGGACGGTGGCCATGATGTGCAGCACGCGGTTGATCTGCCGGTTCCCGCCGCGGGACAGGCGGTGGCGGACGTGGTCGCCGGAGGAGGCGTCGATCGGGGCGGTGCCGGTCCAGGAGGCGAAGTGGGCCTTGGAGGGGAAGCGGGTGATGTCGCCGACCTCGACCAGCAGCCGGGCCGCGCCCGACGGGCCGATGCCGTGCAGGTCGGTGAGGGTGGTGCCGGTCTCGGCGAGCAGCTGCCGCAGCTCCTTGTCCGCGGTTTTGCTGCGGGCGTAGATCCGTTCCAGGTCGGCGATCAGTTCCGCGGCGACCCGGCGGCGGGTCTTGCCGGCCGCATCACGGGGCCGCACGGTGGCCAGTAACGCCTTGGCCTGGGCGGCGGACAGGTCCTTCTTCGCCCCGCCCGGGATGAGCTCGAGCAGCAACTGGTGCAGCTGCGACACCATCCGGGTGTGGTCCTCCCCGAGCGAGCGGCGCCGATCCACCAGCAGCCGCAGGACAGCGAGCTGCTCGTCGTCGACCACCGGCCGCAGCCCAACCATCCGGGTGCCGACCAGGGCAACCGAATGGGCGTCGGTGGCGTCGGTCTTGCGGCCCTGGCCGGTGGCGAACACCCGTGCCCGCGCCGAGAGTTTCGGCGGCACGTCCACCACGCTCTCGCCGTCGGCGAGCAACCGATTCGCAAGATGCCGACCGATGCCCTGACATCCCTCGATCGCCCAGCTCCGCTGCTCGAACCGTCTCGCGAACGCCAGCATCGCCCGGTAGCCGGCCAGGTCGGTGCCGAACCGGCCACCGTCGAGCACGCTCTCGTCCGCGGCCATCACCTCGATCGTCGCCGACCGCTTGTGCGGGTCCATCCCAATCACCACAGCACCCACGACTGCACTCCCTTCCTCGACCGTGTTCGTCGGGTCAGGAGGGCACCGCTACTTCGAGCCGAGCAAACCCCTCTTGAGCCTCTCCCGCCCAGCGGTGCCCGGCCCACGCAGGCCAAATGAGAGCCACACGAACACGCCGTGGGCAGCCGCAATGAGAGCGACGAGCCGGACACCTCGACCGAGCCTCGCCAGGCACCGGCCGTGCGTCAATGAAACAAGTAGCCGCGTAGCGTGCCGCTGATCGCGCGCGCATCAAGCTGCACGGTCGCGGCGGAGTCGCGGCCGGCAACAGGACCCATCCGGGCGCTCGCCGCGAGACTTGGCGCCGGAGATCAGGTACGCATGCCGCGCGGTACGGGCGGCGCGTCGGGTATTGGCGTGGGCGGTGGATGGGGCGTACAGCCGGCGACCGTGCGATGGGGCCGGAAGACGACGAGGTTGCAGTGCTCAGGGCGCGCGGCCGAAACGACCAGGATCGCCTGGTAGCCCTCGCGATGAAGCTGGTCGCCGACGTCCTGGAATGCTGGCCACTGGTGGGCGGTGGGTAGGGGCGAGGGCAGGCCCACGCGTCGTAGTCGTTCATCCTCGTCGAGGAGTGCGACCCGCTGCAGATCCACGCGCCAGCGCCAGAGATCTCGCGGCAGCGCGTGCGCGGGGGGCAGGCCCGTTCCGGCCAGTGCCCGGTACCACTCGGCCCAGGCGGTCGCCGGCTCGTCGGCCAGATACCAGGCCGCCACGACCCGGCCATGCTGCCAGCGCCCGTCAGCGGGGTCGGGCGGCTGGTAGAGCGGATCGGCGTTGTGCGGGATGTGGCGGACGAAGATGCCGCTGACAGGTCCCTCGTCGACGTCAAGGTTCGCCACCTACGCGACGGGCATGCCCTCGAGGGCAGCGACCAGCCGGGACACTGCCCGGTAGTCGCCGTCGCGGATCGCGTCCACCGGACGCCGGTCGTCGAGGCGAGCGATCGGTTTGATCAGCCAGGTGGGGATGTAGCTGGTGTCCATCACGTGAGCCAGCCGCTCGACCAGAGCGGTCAGCTCCAGGGCGCGTGTCGCGTGGGTGCCGGAGGGGGTACGGAGTCCCTGCAGCCAGCGGCGCGCACTACTTGGATCTCCGCCCGTCGCTGCGGCCAGATGCGCGGCCGTCAGATTGCCAAGCCGAGCGACCCGGGTGATCTCCTCGGCCAGCGATGCTTGAGCCACTGTCGTCATAGCGGCATCCTAGCTCAGGCGCACGGTAAACGCACGCCTAACGCTCGCGAGAAGCGCGGACGTTGAGCCCCGGCCGGTGCCCGCAGAGCGTTCGGCATCGCGGACGTGCAGCCCGACGATGTTGGGAACCCGAACGATGTCCTTATATCGCCTGAAAATCAAACACACTCATCCGCTGCCCCGGCCGCCACCGCGCGCGCATAGCCACTTCCCAGGCTGCCGCGCACTCACAGCCACGGAGCACCACCACCGGATGTGCCTGATCCGCTACGGCCAGCACGAGATGCAAGATCATACGATCTTGGTCGGTCCGCACCTAGTCCGCAGGAAGTCCGCAAGAGTCCGCAAACGATCAACGATGGCCGTCGTCGGCCAACAACTCGCAGTGCCCGTATTTGCTAGGCTACGAGCACCTGAACCAGGTGACGCTGTAAGATCAAGACCTGGCCGGAACTGACTACGGATCAAGAGGTTGCAGGTTCGAGTCCTGCCGGGCGCGCCCCACCCAGAGCAGCAGCCCAGCCGGAACGCAGGCCCCGTGATCGCTGGGCTGCGCGGCTCTCCGGCCTTCCCCGGCGCCTGACGCGGCGGCCCGCCGGGCGCGCGAGCCCGGTCACCGAGCCAGGCGGGCGCGCAGTTCGGCGGTCACGGCCGGGACGATCTCGTGCAGGTCCCCGATGACCGCGTAGTGCGCCTTCGTCACCATCGGCGCCTCGGCGTCGGTGTTGATCGCGAGGATCGTCCGGGCCGACTGGCAGCCGGCCCAGTGCTGGATCGCGCCGCTGATGCCGCACGGGATGTAGACGTCGGGGGCGATCCGGCTGCCGGTCTGCCCGACCTGCTCGCGGTGCGGGCGCCAGCCGAGGCTGGTCACGACGCGGGAGACGCCGAGCGCCCCGCCGAGCAGCTCGGTGAGCTCGAGCAGTCCGGCGAAGCCGTCCGGGCCGCCGGCGCCGCGGCCGGCTCCCACGACCACCCGTGCGCTGGTCAGCCCGCGCGTGTCGCCCGCCTCCGCCGGCTCGACCCGGACCACCCGGGCGGCGAGGTCGTGGTCGGAGATCGTGGGGACGAACGAGCGCTGCTCGGTCGGCACCGGGCTCACCGCGGGTTGCGCGTCGCAGGCGTGCCCCGCCACCGAGAGCACGGCCACCCGGTCGGGCAGCGCCATCTCCTCCAGCGCGGCGCCGCCGACGACCTGCCGGGTGACCAGCAGTGGGTCGACGCCGGGCACCGCCACCACGTTCGCGGCCATCGCGACGTCCATGCGGGTGGCCACGTGCGCCAGGACCTCGTTGCCGCGCGGCGTCCCGGGGCCCAGCAGCACGCCGGCCGCCTCGGCCTCCAGCACCTCGACGACCGCGGCCGCCCACGCGGCGGCGGCGTAGTCGTCCAGTCGGGGGTCGTCCGGGCGGTGCACCACGCTCACGCCCTGCTCGCCGAGGTGGGCGAGCAGCCCGGCGCGGGCCGGCTCGCTCAGAGCGCCGATGGCCACCGCATGCACCGCACGGCCGGAGCGCTCACCCAGGCTGCGGGCGAAGGTCAGTGCCTCCCGGGAGACGTCGAGTGCACCGCGTTCGTCGGTCTCGACGAGGACGACGATCATGTCGGCACCACCCCCAGGCTCACGAGCAGATCGACCACGGCGGGCGCGGCGTCCGGGCCCCGGCCGAGGATCTCGACCGAGCTGGGCCGCGTGGGCGGCAGCGTGAGCCGTACCCGTCCGGACCCGCGCGGCGCGAACTCGGGGACGATGGTCTCCACCGGCGCCTTGCGCGCCCGCATCCGACCGGGGACCGACGGGTAGCGCGGCGCGACGCCCCCTTCCATCACGGCGATCACCGCCGGCAACGGCAGCTGAAAGACCTCGCTCCCCGCCGCACCGGTCCGGCGGGCGACCGCCTGCTGCGCGCCGGAGGTCGCGACGGTCGACACCCCGGTGACCACCGGGCGGCCCAGGGCGTAGCCGAGCCGTACCGGCACCTGGAAGTCGCCGGTGTCGGCGGCGTCGTTGCCCAGCAGCACCAGGTCGTAGCGGCGTCCCGCGTCCTCCCGGGCGCGGACGACGGCGGCGATCGCGGCCGCCACGTCGGCCGGCCCGTAGGCCGCCGGGTCGGCCTGGACGAGGACCGCGTCCGCGCAGCCGACCGCAAGGGCCGTGCGCAGCTGCTCGACGGCATCGGCGGAACCGACGGTGAGCACGGTGACCGCGCCACCGGAACCGTCGGCGAGCTGCGTGGCTAACTCGACGGCGCACTCCTCGTGGGGGCTGAGCGTGAACCCGACGTGGCGGGCGTCGATGCCCTGCGCGTCGTCGCGGAGGGTGACCTCGCCGGCGACGTCCGGGACCCGTTTGACGCAGACCAGCACGTCCATGCCTCAGCTCCGGACCCGCAGGTTGTCGGGATCGAACAGCGGGGTGGCATCGACCGACCCGACGGTGACCGGGTAGTGCTGCCCGAGGTATTCGACGGCGAGACCGGCGCCCACGATGGCGGCATCCCGCGGCAGGTAGGCCAGCAGGATGTGCCGGCCCAGCGAGGGCGCGGACCCGGCCGAGGTGACGTAGGAGCGGTGGCCGTGGTCGTCCACCAGCGGCTCGTGATCGGCGCTGAGGACCGGTTCGCCGCCGAGCATGTAGCGCTTCGTGCCGTCGGCCGAGGTGTGGTGGTCGACGGTGAGCGTGGCCAGCACCCGGGCGGGCTCGTTGTCGCGCTGCTTGAGATAGGCCTCGCGGCCGATGAAGTCGGCGTCCTTGACCTTCGGGCGCATCATGCCCGCCTCGACGATGGTGCGCTCGGTGTCGAGTTCGGCGCCGTGGGCGCGGTAGCCCTTCTCCAGCCGCCCGGTGGTGCCGTAGACGCCGATGCCGACCGGCACCGCGCCGTGCGGCCGGCCGGCCTCGGCGACGAGGTCCCACAGCCGGGCGCCCTGCTCGATCGGCACGTACAGCTCCCAGCCCAGCTCGCCGACGTAGGAGATGCGGGAGGCCAGCACCGCGAGCGTGTCGATCTCGATCTCACGGCAGGTGCTGAACCGGAACCCCTCGTGGCTGACGTCGGCCGCGGTGAGTGCGCCGAGGATGTCGCGCGCCCGCGGGCCCCACAGCCCGATGGTGGTGAACGCCGAGGTCCGGTCGACCACCGCCGCCGAGCCGTCGGCCGGCAGGTGGTCGCGGAACCACTTCCGGTCGACGTTGCCGTTCGCGCCCCCGGTGACGACGCGGAACCGGTCCTCGTCCAGCCGCATGATCGTCAGGTCGGCGCGGTAGCCGCCGCGGGAGTCGAGGACCGGCGTGTAGACGACGCGGCCGGGCGCGACGTCCAGCTGCGCCACTGCGATGCGCTGCACCGCCGCCGCCGCCCCGCGCCCCTCGATGTCGAAGACGGCGAAGGCCGACAGGTCGACGTAGCCGGCGCGCTCCCGCATCGCGAGGTGCTCGGCGTTGATGATCGGCGACCACCAGCGCGCGTCCCACTCCGCCGCCCGCGGCATGACCGCGTCCCCGTAGTCGCCGAGCAGCGCCGCGTTGGCCGCGTACCAGTGCGGCCGTTCCCAGCCGGCCGCCTCGAAGAACACCGCACCGAGCTCGCGCTGGGCGGCGTGCATCGGGGCCAGGCGGACGTTGCGGTTGCTGCTCCACTGCTCGGACGGGTGGATGATCCCGTAGGTCTTGTTGAACCCCTCGCCGGCCCGCGCCCGGACGTGCGCCCGGGTGCGCTGATGCGGGTAGAAGCGGGCGATGTCGGTGTGGTGGGTGTCGTACTCCGGGTTCCCGTCGGTCATCCACTCCGCGACCAGCCGTCCGACCCCGGGACCCTCCTTCACCCACACCGCGGCCGTCGACCACAGGCCGCCCACCTCGGGACTCTCGCCGAGCACCGGCGCGCCGTCCGGGGTGAGCGAGAGCAGCCCGTTGATCGCGTACCGGATCTCGGCCTCGGGGTTGCCGAGGATCGCGGGCATCAGCTCGAGGGCCTGCTCGAGCTGCGGGTCGAAGTCCTCCTCGGTGAACGGCAGCTCGGTCGGGGACAGGCGGGCCTGCTCGATGGACGGGATCTGCTCCGGGTCCATCAGGATCGGGCGGTGCGCGTAGGAGCCGACCTCCATGTCGCTGCCGTGCTGCCGCTCGTAGCAGAAGGTGTCCATGTCGCGGATGATCGGGAAGGAGATCTCGCCGGGCCGCTCGGCCAGCTCGGGGATCGGGCCCACGCTGATCATCTGGTGTACCGCGGGGGTCAGCGGGATGTGCGCGCCCGCCATCCGGGCCAGCTTCGGGCTCCACACCCCGCAGGCGATGACGACCAGCTCGGTGTCGATGTCCCCGCCGGAGGTGCGCACGGTCCTGATCCGTCCGCCGGCGGTCGCCAGGCCTGTCACCTCGACGTTGGACACGACGGTGAGCGCGTCCAGCTTTTGCGCCCGCTCGCGCATAAGGGTGCCGGCGCGCAGGGAGTCGACGACACCGACGCCGGGCGTGTGGAATCCGCCGACGATGACCGAGGGGTCGAGGAAGGGCACCAGTTCGGCGACCTGTGCCGGGGTGAGCAGCTCGGACGGGATGCTCCAGGCAGTGGCGCTGGACATGCGCCGACGCAGTTCGGCCATGCGTTCCGTGGAGCGGGCGACCTCGATGCCCCCGGACTCGGTGAACACGCCCAGCTCCCGGTACTGGCGCACGCTGTCGCGGGTGAGATCGGTGATCTCGCGCGAGTGGTCCACCGGGAAGATGAAGTTCGACGCGTGCCCGGTGGACCCGCCCGGGTTGGGCAGCGGGCCCTTGTCGAGCTGGACGATCTCGCGCCACCCGAGCCGGGCGAGGTGGTACACGAGGCTGTTGCCGACGATGCCCGCCCCGATCACCACCACCCGTGCGCTGCTCGGAACCGTCGCCATAGTGGCCACCTCCGTCGCTCACGAGCGCCGCCCCCGACGCCACCCTGCGTGAGTTGTTGCGTATCATACAAAAGGAAGCGTGATATGCAACAGGTTCGCGTGGCGGCATCGGACCACTCGCTGCGCCGCCGCCTCAGCCGCCGTGCCAGCCCAGCCGGTCGGAGACCTGCGCCGCCGCATCCACCACCAGGCCGGCGACCTCGTCGAGCCCGCCGGCCGGCATCCGGAAGGTCGGGCCGGAGACGCTCATCGAGGCCACCACATCGCCGTGGGCGTCGCGGACCGGCGCGGCCACCGCGGTCAGCCCCTCCTCGAGCTCGTCGATCGCCACCGCGTACCCGCGGCGGCGGACCTCGTCGAGCTGGGCCCGCAGCTCGGCGAGCCCGGTGACGGTCGCGGCGGTGAACCGCTCCAGGGCGCCGACGGTCACCGCGACGTCCTCGGCCGGCAGCCCGCTCAGCAGCACCTTCCCGTTCGAGGTGGCGTGCAGGGGGATGTGCTGGCCCACCCAGTTGTGCGCCTGCAGGGCCGAGGACCCGGCGATCTGGTCGACGTAGAGCGCGGCGCCGCCGGAGAGCAGCGTGATGTTCACCGTCTCCCCGGTGCGCGCGGCCAGCCGCTGGCCGATGGGGCGGGCCTCGCGCACCACGTCGAGCCGGGCGGTCATGGTGCCGGCGAGGCGCAGGATGCCGACCCCGAGCCGGTACTTGCCGCGCTCGCCGGTCTGCTCGACGAGGCGGCCGGCCTCCAGCGTGGCCACCAGCCGGAACGCGGTGCTCTTGTGCACCCCGAGCCGCTCGGCCAGCGTCGTGACGCCGGTCTCGCCGGTGCGGGCGAGGACCTCCAGGATGGTCAGCGCCCGCTCGACGGACTGCACGCCGGCCGGAGCGGCGGCGTCGTCAGGGGCGGCGGGGTCGGTCAGGGCGGTGCGGCCGGTCGCCGGGCGGCTGTTGCTCATCGCGCAACTGTAGGCGACACGACCGAGATGGTGTTGCGTATCGCTCCCGGTGTTGTGCATCATGCGTTCCTGCGGGCCGGTACGAGGGAGGGCCGCGATGACGGGGAGCAGGATCGGCACCGATGGGCCGCACGCCGAGTACGTGCTGACCATCGCCTGCCCTGACCGGCCCGGGATCGTCTTCTCCGTGTCGGCGTTCCTGGTGCACTCGGCCGGCAACATCCTGGAGAGCCAGCAGTACTTCGACCGGCTCGAGCAGCGCTTCTTCATGCGCGTGCAGTTCGAGGTCTACGACCCGGCGATGACGCTCGACCGGCTGCGGGCCGGCTTCGCCACCGTCGCCGCCGCGGCGTCGATGACGTGGCAGATGTGGGCCGCGGACGCCCGCTACCGGACGCTGATCATGGTGTCCCGGGAGGGGCACTGCCTCAACGACCTGCTGTACCGGCAGAGCATCGGCGCGCTGCCGATCGAGATCCCGGCCGTGGTGTCGAACCACCCCGAGCTCGAGCAGCTGACGAAGTCCTACGGCGTGCCGTTCCATCACCTGCCGGTCACCGCCGGGACCAAGCCCGAGGCCGAGGCGCGACTGCTCGAGCTCGTCGAGTCGCTGGGCATCGACCTGGTGGTGCTGGCCCGCTACATGCAGGTGCTCTCCGACGCCGCCTGCGTCGCGCTCGCCGGACGCGCGATCAACATCCATCACTCGTTCCTCCCGAGCTTCAAGGGCGCCCGGCCCTACCAGCAGGCGTTCGACCGCGGCGTGAAGCTGGTCGGCGCCACGGCGCACTACGTGACCCCGGACCTCGACGAGGGGCCGATCCTCGAGCAGGACGTCGTCCGCGTCGACCACACGCTGAGCGCCGCGCAGCTGCTCTCCGCCGGCCGGGACGTCGAGAGCCAGGTGCTCTCCCGGGCGGTGCGCTGGCACGCCGAGACCCGGGTGCTGTGCAGCGGTCCCCGCACCGTCGTCTTCCGCTAGCCGCGATGCGTGGGCCGGGCGTTCAGTCCCCGAGCTCGGCGCGCCGGCGGGTGACGTACGCCTCGAGCTCCTCGCGGACCGCGTCGTCCAGCGGCGGCGCCTCGAAGGACTCCAGGCGATCCTGGCAGATGCGCGCGGCCCGCTCGGCGGCGTCCGGCGCGCCGCCGCGCGTCCAGCGCTCGTAGTTCTCCGACGAGGACAGCAGCGGCCGGTAGAAGCAGGTCCGGAACCGCTCCATCGTGTGTGCCGCGCCGAGGAAGTGACCGCCGTGCCCGACCTCGACGTGGGCATCGAAGGCCAGCGAGGCCTCGTCGATGTCCAGTGGCCGGAACTCCTGCTGCAGCATCTGCAGCAGCTCGACGTCGATGACGAACTTCTCGAAGCCCGCGACGAGCCCGCCTTCGAGCCACCCGGCCGAATGCATCACCCAGTTCGCCCCGGCAAGGAAGGTGGGCAGCAGTGTCATCAGCGCCTCGTATCCGGCCTGCGCGTCGGGCAGCTGCGAGGACGTCATCGCACCGCCGGTGCGGAACGGAAGGCCGAAGTGCCGCGCGATCTGCCCGGTGCACAGAAGGCCGGTCGCCGACTCGGGGGTGCCGAACGTCGGCGAGCCGGACTGCATGTCGATGTTCGACAGGAACGACCCGAAGACCACCGGGCAGCCGGGGCGGACCAACTGGGACAGCGCGATGCCCGACAGCGCCTCGACGATCTGCTGCACGAGCGCCGCGGGCACGGTCACCGGCGACATCGCCCCCATCAGGATGAACGGGGTGAGCACCACCGGCTGGTTGGCGGCGGAGTACTCGAGCTGCGCCTCGAGCATCCGCTCGTCCCACCGCAGCGGCGAGTTGCAGTTGATCAGCGAGAGGGTCGCCGGGTGCTGCTCGATCACCTCGCGCCCGCCGAACAGGATCGAGGTCATCTCCAGGCTGTCCCGGGCGTTGGTGCCGGACACGACGTTGCCCATATAGACCTTGTCGGTCAGTGTCTGCAGCGCGTAGGTCATGTCCAGGTGCCGGGAATCCAGCGGCGCGTCATTGGGCTCGCAGATCACCCCGCCCGCCGAGTCCAGCACCGCGAACGACTGCGCCAGGCGGGTGAAGTCGCGGAAGTCGTCCATGGTGGCGTCCCGCCGCACCGCACCCTGCCGGACGAACGGCGGCCCGTAGACCGACCCGAAGGCCATCGCGTCGCCGCCGATGTGGACCGTGTTCGCCGGATTGCGCGCGGCGATGTCGAACTCGCGCGGTGCCTTGGCCACCTGTTCGAGCGCGAAGTCGGGGTCGAGGAAGACGGTGTCGTCCTCGACCCGTTGGCCGGCGCGGCGGAAGAGTTCGAGTGCGGTGTCGGAGGCGAACTGCACCCCGACCTCACTCATCAGCCGCCGCCATCCCTTGTCGAGTGACGCCATCGCGTCCTGCGACAGCACCTCGTAACGCGGCATCTGGTTCCGGAACATCGCCCGCCCCCCTACGACGGCTCAGCATTTCCTCCTTGACCCCACCGGAGTTGACGCGCATCGTATCCCCACCAGTGGAAGTGCTGTCCCACATTATGAAACAGGGGTCGATGTCCACCGCCGGAACGCCCAGCACCGGATCACAGAGCGTCGATCGCGCCGCCCGCCTGTTGACTCTCGTGCTCGAGGCCGACGGACCGATCACCTTCACCGAATTGGTGGAGGAGAGCGGGCTCGCCCGGTCCACCACGTCGCGCCTGCTGGTCGCGCTCGAGCGCAACCACCTGCTCGAGCGCGACGGTGACGGCGTCTACCGCTCCGGGGCGCTGTTCGCCGGCTACGCGGCCCGGCACGACGTCTGGTCGCAGGTGGCCCGGGTCGCGCAGCCGGTGCTGCAGGAGATCGGCGCGGAGACCCGGGAGACGGTCAACCTGGCGATCCCGCGCGGGCAGGCCGTCGTGCAGATCGCCCAGGTGGAGTCGAAGTACCTGCTCAGCGCGCGGGACTGGATGCAGGTCAGCGTTCCGGCCTACTGCTCGGCGCCGGGCAAGGTCTTCTACGCCTACGGCGCGCTGTCGATGCCGTCGGGAGCCTTCGAGCAGCTCACCAAGTACTCGTTGCCGTCGGCCGGGGCCTTGAACCGGCAACTGGCGACGATCCGCCGGCGCGGCTACGCCGTGGCGTGCGAGGAGCTCGAGATCGGACTGGATGCGGTGGCCGCGCCGGTCCGCCGGCCCGAGGGCGAGGTGGTGGCGGCGCTGGTCGTCTCCGGGCCGAGCGCCCGGGTCGGGACGACGTTGGACCACATCGGCGCCCGGCTGATCCACCACTCCGGCGCGCTGTCGAAGGCACTGGCACCGCGAACACCGAGAAGGGGGAGGCAATGACGCCTGAACAGATCCTGCAGGGCCTGTACGACGAGACCCTCGTCGGCAACGGCCCCGCCGTGCTCGAACTCACCGACACGGCGCTGGCCCAGGGGATGGAACCGCAGTCGCTGCTGTTCGACGCGCTCATCCCCTCGCTGGAGGAGGTCGGCGCCCGCTTCGAGCGCGGCGACTTCTTCGTCCCCGAGATGCTCATCGCCGGCCGGGCGATGGCCGGGGCGATGGAGGTGCTGCGACCGCTGCTCGCCGAGACCGGCGTCGCGGCCGTCGGGACGTTCGTCATGGGCACGGTGAAGGGCGACGTCCACGACATCGGGAAGAACCTCGTGAACATCATGCTCGAGGGAGCCGGCTTCGAGGTGATCGACCTCGGGGTGCAGGTGGCGCCGGAGAAGTTCGTGGACGCGATCGTCGAGCACCGACCCGACATCGTCGGCTTCTCGGCCTTCCTCACCACCACCATGCCGATGTTCAAGGCGAACATGAACGCGCTGCAGAAGGCGGGCATCCGTGACGACGTGGCCGTGATGGTGGGCGGGGCACCCGTCACGCAGGAGTACGCCGACGCCGTCGGCGCCGACGGTTACGCCGCCGACGCCTCTGCGACGGTGAAGAAGGCCAAGGAACTCATCGAACAGCGGCGGGCCCTGGTCCCGTCGTAGCGCGGCGCGACCATCAGCGACCGACAACCGAACCGGAGATTTGCGAGGCAACGGTGCCAGCACGCGGGACGACACACGAGACCACACTGCGCTCGGCGACCCGCGAGGTCGTCATCGGGCACGATCGGCCGTTCTGCCTGATCGGCGAGCGGATCAACCCGACCGGGCGGAGGCTGTTCCAGGAGCAATTGCGCGCCGGCGATCTGAGCGCCGTCGAGCGGGACGTCGCGGCACAGGTGGCCGGCGGGGCCGACGTGCTCGACGTCAACATGGGTGTGCCGCTCACCGACGAGGCCGACCTGCTGGCCCGCGCGATCACGATGGTGCAGGGGATCACCGACCTGCCGATCTGCATCGACTCGTCGGTCGTCGAGGCCCTCGAGGCGGGTCTGGCCGCCTATCAGGGCCGGGCCCTGGTCAACTCGGTCACCGCGGAGGACGAGCGGATGGCGGCGGTGCTGCCGCTGGTCAAGGCCTACGACGCCGCCGTCATCGCCCTTCCCAACGACGCCGACGAGATCCCGATGGAGCCCGACCGGCGACTGGAGCTCGTCGCGAGAATCGTCGACGTGGCCACCAGCGAGTACGGCATCGCCGTGGCGGACATCGTCATCGACCCGCTGGCGATGCCGATCGGCGCGGACACGTCGGTCGTGCAGACGAGCCTCCGGACGATCCGGCGCATCCGCGACGAGTTCGGGCTGAACATGGCCCTCGGCGCCTCCAACGTCTCGTTCGGGATGCCGGGGCGGCAGGCGCTGGGGGCTGCCTTCCTGCCGGCCGCGATGGCGGCCGGGCTCACCAGCGCGATCATGGACACCCGCAGCCCGCAGCTGGTGGAGGCGGTCAAGGCCACCGACCTGCTGCTCGGGCACGACGAGTGGGGCATGGCCTGGATCGCGGCCCACCGCGCCAAACAGGCCGCCGCCGCGTCATGACCGGGGCAACGCCGCTCGAGGGCACCGGACGGGTGGAGATCACCCTGCTCCCGTCGGAGCGGACGGTGCGCGTCCCACCCGGCGTGACGGTCTTCGACGGGGCGAGCTGGAACGGGGTGGCCATCGACTCGACCTGCGGCGGCCACGGCACCTGCAAGAAGTGCACGGTGCGGATCGCGGCCGGCGCGGTGGCGGTGTCCCGGCTCGACGCCCGGGCCTTGACCGCCGAACAGCTGCGTGACGGCTGGCGGCTGGCCTGCCTCGCGGTCGCGACCCAGAACCTCACCGTCGAGGTCCCGCCGCTGGCTACCCGCCCCAAGGCGGCGACCGTCGGCGTCGGGCGCCAGGTCATTCTGCGGCCGGCGGTGCAGAAGCGCTACGTCGAGCTGGACGAGCCGTCGCTGTCCGACCAGCGCACCGACCTCGCCCGGCTGCTGGCGGCGATCGACGACCTCGAGCCGGTGGCGGACCTGCACACCCTGCGACGGCTGCCGTCGGTGCTCCGTGCGGCCGATTTCAAGGTCACCGCCGTGGTGGTCGACGAGACCCTCGTCGACGTCGAGCCGGGGGACACCACCGGCCGGCAGTTCGGGATCGCCGTCGATCTCGGCACCACCACCGTCGTTGCGACCCTGCTGGATCTCACCACCGGGACCCCGGTCGCGGTGCGCTCGACGCTCAACCGGCAGCAGCCTTTCGGCGGGGACGTCATCACCCGGATCAGCGCCACGATGCTCGACGCGGGCGCACTCGGCCGGCTGACCGCCGCGGCCCGGGAGACCCTCGCCGGGCTCGCGACGGAGGTCTGCGCCGAGGGCGGGGTCGACCCCACCGAGGTCTACGAGGTGGCGATCGCCGGCAACGCCACCATGACCGCGCTCGCGCTGGGGATCGACCCGGAGCCGCTCGGCGTCGCGCCGTTCGTGATGGCCGCCGCCGTGCCGCCGGTGGTCCCCGCCGCCGAACTCGGGCTCACCGTGCACCCGGGGGGCCGGGCGGTCATCTTCCCCGCCCTCGGCGCCTACGTGGGCGGCGACATCGTCGCCGGGATCCTGGCCACCGGCATGGACCGCGACAAGCGGCTGCGGCTGTTCATCGACGTCGGCACGAACTGCGAGATCGTGCTGGGCGACGGTGAGCGGATCCTGGCCACGGCGGCGCCGGCCGGGCCGGCCTTCGAGGGCGGCGCCATCCGCTGCGGCATGCGCGCGGCGGACGGCGCCGTCGAGGTGGTCAAGATCGGCGATACCGGCGACTCCGTCGAGCTCGGTGTCATCGGCGACCTCGCCCCCGCCGGGCTGTGCGGTTCGGGGCTGGTCGACGCCGTGTCCGAACTGGTGCGCATCGGCCTGGTGGACCGCTCCGGTCGCTTCGTCGGCGACGCCGAGGCCGCCCGCCTGGCACCGGGCGTGGCGGACCGGTTGACCCACGTCGGCGAGGAGCGGGTCTTCGTGCTGCACCGGCCGGCGGCGGACGCCGACCCGCGGGCGGGCGTGTATCTGAGCCAGCGCGACATCCGGGAGCTGCAGTTCGCGAAGGCCGCCATCGCCACCGGCTGGTTGCTGCTGGTCGCGGAGTTCGGCATCGACGCCGGCGAGGTGCAGCAGGTGCTGCTGGCCGGCTCGTTCGGCAGCTACCTGTCGCCGGCCGCCGCGGTGCGGATCGGACTGGTGCCGAAGGTCCCGCTGCCGCGGATCGTCTCGGCCGGCAACGTCGCCGGCGAGGGCGCCAAGATGGCGCTGTTGAGCCGCCGCGAACGTGAGGGCGCGGCGGCGCTCCTGGAGGAGGTGCGCTACGTCGAACTCTCCGACCGCCGGGACTTCAACGACCTGTTCGTCGACCAGCTGGCCTTCCCGGCCTGAGCAGGCTCAGGTGACTGCGCTGATCGCCTGCGGCGCACTGGCGCAGCCGGCCGAGCAGGTGGTGGCGCGGCGGGGCTGGCCGGTCGACGTCCACCCGCTGCCGCCACTGCTGCACAACCGGCCGGACCTGATCGCCGATGAGGTGGAGTCGCTCGCCCGCCGGCTGCGCCCCCGCTACGCCGCGGTGGCGATCGGCTATGCCGACTGCGGGACGTACGCGGCGCTGGACGCGGTGTGCGAACGGCTGGGGGTGCGCCGGCTGGCCGGGCTGCACTGCTACGACGTGTTCGCCGGTGCCGACCGGATGCGAGCGTTCTTCGAGGAGGAGCCGGGCACCTACGTGCTCACCGACTTCCTGGTGCGCTCGTTCGCGCGCACCGTGGTGCGCGAGCTCGGGCTGGACCGTCATCCCGAGCTGCGTGACGCCTACTTCGGCGGGTACCGCCGGGTCGTCTGGCTGGCGCAGGAGCGGAACGAGCAGCTGCTCGCGCTGGCGCACGCCGCGGCGGGGCGCATCGGGCTGCCGCTGACCGTGGTCGACACCGGCACCGAGCGGCTGGAGCGGGCCTTGGCCGACGTGCTCGGCCGGGTCGCGCAGGCAGCACAGTGAGCGGGTCAGCCCACGCGTGCCGGCGGGCCGAGGCGGCGCAGCAGGTCCTGCCGCCACTGCTCGGTCGCGGCGACCTGGTTGAAGGTGAACACGTGCAGGCCGGTGACCAGTGCGTCCGGCGCCCCCAGCGCCGGGGCCAGTTGCTCCAGGAAGGCCTCCCCGGTGAAGCCTCCGGGCGCGGCGAGCCGGGTGAGCGTGCGGCGGTGCTTGGCCAGGAACTTCGCGGACTCCCCGATCCCGATCTTGGTCGACATCATCAACAGCTTGGTGCGGTCGACCGGCCCGGGTACGCCCACCAGCAGCGGCAGCGTGACCCCGCGCCGGCGTACCCGCCGCAACCAGGACAGCAGGGTCGCCGGGTCGAAGATCATGTTGCTGACGATGTGGGTGGCGTAGGACCGCTTGTCCCACATCGCCTGCACCGTCAGGTCGTCGGTGATGATCGGGTGGGATTCCGGATAGCCGGTGACGCCGACCTCGCCGAACGGGCTGCCGATCTCCTTCAGGTCGCGCAGCAGGTCGAGCGCGGCGTGGTAGTCCCCGGCCGGAGGGTCGGCGTCCCCTCCGGGGACGAACACGGTGCGGATGCCCGCGGCCGTCAGCCGGTCGGTGATCTCCTGCAGCTCGGCGCGACCGGAGACCATCCGGGCGGCGAGGTGCGGGACGGCGTTGTACCCGTGCCCGGCCAGCCGTTCGGCGAGGTCGAGCGTGCCGGCCAGCCCCTTGCTCGGCGAGGCGGTGACGGTCACGGTGAACCCGGCCGGCAGGTGCTCGAGCACCAACTCCTCGCAGGCGGGCGTCGGCAGCACCTCGTAGCGGGCGTGCGTCAGCAGTTGGCGCAGCAGCGCCCTACCCGTTTTGTTGCGCATTGTGCAACCTATCTCGAGTTACGCACCGGGGGTGGGAGAAGGTTAGGTCTCCTCGAGCACCGGGACAAGAGCCGCCCGGCCGCCGGGTTGCCCACCCGGTGAGCAGGGGTGAGGGCGGTGGTTGCCGAACCGACGACTGCCGACTGCCGGCGGCCTTTGGATGGGTGCGTGTGGTGGGAGCAACCCAGTTGGCTCAGAGCGCAGAACGGTCGGCACCCACCTCAAGTCGCTCATCAAGACCGAGCGACGCCCGATCGGCCTGAGCGCCGGATCGGGCCGCCGACTCATCCGCGGCGGGTGATGCCCGGGCCCGCGCCAAGGCGCAATGTCGCAACTGTCCCGATCGACCGGCCCGCGACAGGAGAGCCCGCATGACTACCCAGACCGCCCCGGAGCAGACGTTGGGCAGCATCGCCCAAGGTGACGCGCCCGTCCTCGAACAGCTCGTGAAGATGAACCTGGACTCGCTGGCACAGTCCGGGCTCGACGAGCAGACGTATTTCCTCGTCCGCCTCGCCGCGCTGGTCGCGATGGACGCCGCACCGGTGTCGTACGTGATCAACCTCGGCCTGGCCGCCGACATCGGCGTGACGCTCGAGCAGGCCCAGGGCATGCTCGTCGCGATCGCGCCCATCGTCGGCAGCGCCCGGGTCGCGTCGGCCACCGGCAAGATCCTGCGCGGGGTCTTCGGCGTCGCGGCCGCATCCGGAACGGACGGCGAATCGGGATAGTCACCCGAGGTGATGGCGTCCGGCCAGGTCGTGCAGCCGGATCCAGGGCTCGCCGGCCGGCGCCTTCTCCGGGACGTCGCCCGCCTTCGCGGTCGACGCTCCGTACCGCGCCGCCAGCGGCGAGGCCGAGAGGCCGTGCAGTATCACCGAGAGCAGGATCGTCCAGGTGGCGGTCTGCACCAGCATGGTCCCCCCGCCGCTGTGTTCGAGCTCCTTCAGGGCGATCAGTCGGACGCGCACACCGCGATGAACAAGGTGACGAACGGCGTCGCGATCCCGTCATTCAGGCCGCTTTCGACGTTGAGCGCCCGTCGGATCCGCACCGGGACGGCCTGGTTGGTCACCACCGCCAGGCCGAGCGCCGCGTCGGTGGGCGCCAGGATGGTCGCGATCAGCGCGGCCGGCGCCCACCCGACGTCGGGAATGATGAGGTAGGCCAGCAGCGCGCCGGCCACCATGGTGAGCGGCAGGCCGACCAACAGCAGCCGGCGCGGCAGGCTGGCATCGCCCTCGACGTCATGCAGCCGGACGGTGGACGCATCAGAGAACAGCAGCAGGGCCAGCGTCAGCTCGGTGATGGTGCGGATCGTCTCGCTGCTCAGCGAGAACGGCAGGACATCCAGCACACCAGGGCCGAGGATCGCGCCAGCAGCGACGAACACCATCGGGGCGGTGATCCACCACCGGTCGAGCTTCGACGCCGCCAGCGTGTAGGCCACGACCAGGGCCGCCAGAACCGTCAGCCCACCCATCAGAGTTCCCCTCGTCGCGCCGCGCTCTTATCGAAGCGGACCCTGACCACGATCCCCGGAGGCGGTTGGTGTGGCGATCATGCCGCGGCGATGGCGGCGGTGTGAAGGGTCTCGAACTCGTGCGAAAAGAGCATGTCGAGGCTGGCGTGCCGCCGGCAAGGGTTGTACAAGCCTTCGATCCACTCGACGATCGCCGAGGCGAGCTGCGCCGTCGGCTTGATAGCCTCCACGGCAGCGACCGGTGGACACGGGGATCGCCCGGGACACTTGACTACGGATCAAAGAGGTTGCAGGTTCGAGTCCTGCCGGGCGCGCCATTGCTCCCTCCCCGTCGGGCCACCACCCGGAGGCACTGCGATGCGGTTGGACGCCGACGAGGCCCGGGCGCGGCTCGCCGCGCACGTCCACGGGGTGCTGTGCACGCTGCACCAGCAGCGTGGCCCCGACCCGCAGCCGGTGGTGTATGCGCTGAGCGACGACGGGCACGTGGGCGTGCCGATCGACCGTGTCAAACCCAAGACCTCGTCCCGCCTGCAGCGGGAGGCGAACCTGGCGGCCGACCCCCGCGCCGCCCTGCTGATCGAGCACTGGGACGCCGACGACTGGTCCCGGTTGTGGTGGGTCCGGGCGCACCTCGAGCACGTCGCCGAGCCACCGCCGTCGACGACCGAGGAGCTCGCGGCGCGGCTGGCGCGCACCGTGCCGCAGTACGCCGACCGTCCGTTCCATCGGGTGTTGGTGTGCCGCCTCGTGAGCCTGACGGGCTGGGCCGCTACCGAGCAGTAAGTGTCCCGTCCCGGACGGGGCGGACGGCCGTACCGGCGCCGGCTGGATCCGGTGACCCTGAGGCCATGGCGAGCACCAGGGCGATCACGAAGCTGGCCCCGAACGAGTGCGCCGCCCTGCTCGGCACCACCGAGGTCGGCCGGCTCGCGATCGCGCTCGGCGGCGAGCCGGAGATCTTCCCGGTCAACTACGTGATCGACAACGGCGACGTCGTGTTCGTGACCGCCGAGGGGACCAAGCTGGCCGCCGCGCTCACTGCCGGAATCGTGGCCTTCGAGACCGACGGCTACGACGAGGCCTCCGGCGTGGCGTGGAGCGTGGTGGTGAAGGGCCAGGCCGTCGAGATCTCGATGTACGACCAGCCGGACGAGGGCGCCTTCGGGCTGCAGTCCTGGACCGCCTCGCCCAAGTCGCGGTTCGTGCGGATCGCCGGTGACGAGATCACCGGTCGCCGCTTCGCGGTCGTGGGCCGGCACGGCTGAGCCCGCCCGCGTTCACCGCAGCGCGAGCAGCTGCCCCCGGACGCTGCCGTCGGACAGCAGCCGCCCGAACGCCTCGCTCTGCTGCTGCGCGACCCGCCAGGCCTCCTCGTCGCCGTGCTGGTCCCGGACGCGGCGCTCCACCGCCTCGGCGGCCTGCTGCCAGGAAGCGTCCGCACCCGGGACGTCGTCCAGCGTCGCGGAGTCCTCGAGGCGCCACCCGGCGCTCTCCAGCAGGGCGGGCACCGCGTCGGCCGCCGGGAAGTCGTTGCCGCTGGGCGGGTCGGTGAGCTCCTCGACGGTCCGGACGTAGATCAGCAGGCCGGCCCGGCCGCCGGGCCGGACCACCCGGCGCAGCTCGCGCAGCGCCCCCGGCTGGTCGTCCAGCGTGCACAGCACCGCCACCGACCAGGCCCGCTCGACCGCGCCGTCGCGGACGGGCAGCCGGCGGGCGTCGGACTGCGCCGCGGGCAGGCCGAACAGCCGCCGCCCGCCGCGGAGCGCGTCGATCTCCGGTTCCAGCAGCAGCGGACGGAGCCCGGCGCGCTGCTGCGCGAAGGCCGCGGGTCCCCCCAGCCCGGCCCCGACGTCGAGCAGCGGGTCGCCGGGGCGGGCATCGAGGCGCTCCAGCAGCCAGCCCAGCGCGCCGGGGCCGCCGCTGCCGCGGCAGGCGGCGGGCAGGTGGTGCTCGGGCCCCAGCTCCTGCGCGGCGGTGGCGGTCCAGAATGCGACGGTGTCGAACTCGTCGGTCATCTCGTCGGGCATCTCGTCGCTCACGGCGGGCCTCCGTTCAGGCGGCGCACGATCTCGGCCTTGATCTCCGCGCCGGCCAGCGGGGCGCCGCCGGCGGCCGACCCGGACAGGTTGACTCCCTCGACGCCGGGTACCGCGAGCAGGTCGCGGGCCTCCCGGACGGCGGCCTGGATACCGGCCTCGACCGGGTCGTCCGCGGCCAGGACGGTCTCGACGGCGGCGGCCTCGACCTCGAGGCCGGGCAGCGCGGTCAGGATGCGCGCCGAGGCGGCATCGGTGTAGACGGCGACGGCGGCGATCACCGGGATCACCAGACCCGCGGCCCGGGCCTCGGCCAGGAAGCCCGCGACCTCGGCCGCCGAGGGAACGTGGTTGAGCACCGCGGCCAGGGCGCCGGCCCGCTGCTTCTCGACCAGCCGCCGCGCCCGCAGCGAGCGGGGCGGGGCGGTCACCGTCTCGGCGACGGCGGGCACCAGCCCGGTCGTGCGGGCGGCCGCGGCCAGCCGGGTGCTGTCGAGGTCGAAGACCTGCGTCACCTCCGGACGGACGTCGTAGGCCCGCCCGTCGCCGGTGACGCACAGGACCGTCTCGACCCCGAGACGGTGCAACCCGCGCAGTTCCTGCTCCAGCACGACCCGGTTGCGGTCCCGGCAGGCGAGCGTGATCCAGGGATTCGCCCCGGCGGCGAGCAGGTGGGCGGCGAGCAGGGTGGGCGGGTAGTCGGGCCGGTTCTGGTGCTCGCCGACCAGCAGCGCGCAGCCTTGCTCGGGCAGCGTGCGGGCGAGCGCGGTGGCCGTGTCCAGGTCGTAGGACGGCGCCGAGAAGTCCACCAGCGTCCGCGGCACCTCGATCGGGAGGGGCGGCGCCGACGCGTCGGGCCAGGCGACGACCTCGTCGAAGGCGCACGGCGTCGGCTGCATCTCGCAGCCGCCGTCCGGCCGGACCCCGCCGCACGGGCCGAAGGTCATGTGCTTCGGGCACCGGACGTCGCTCACCGCGCGAGCATGCTGCCCGACCACCGGTCCAGCAGGTCGCGGGGATCGCGGTAGACCTCGGCGGCCCCGGTGTCGCGCAGCTCCGCCTCGCTCGTGCCGCCGCACTCGAGGCCGATGCAGGGGACCCCCGCCCGGGAGGCGGCCACCACGTCCCACACCGCGTCGCCGACGAACACGGCGTCCTCGGGGCCTACACCGGCCAGCTCGAGGCCGGCCTGCACCAGGTCGGGGGCGGGCTTGCTGTTCTCGGCGTCCGGGGAGGCGGTGGCGTCGGTGAGCCATTCGTCGGCGTCCAGCACCCGCCGCAGCACCTCCAGCTCCGGGCCGCCCGCCGACGAGGACAGGATGGTCTTCATCCCCGCCTCGTGGCAGTGACGGACCAGCTCGCGCGCGCCCGGCAGCCGGCGCAGGGCCGGCCAGTAGGTCGAGAAGATCGCCGCGTGCGCGGTGCGCAGCCCGTCGACGTCGGCCTCCTCGAGGCGGTCACCGAGGATGTGGGGAACCAGGTGGTCGCCGCCCATGCCGATGGCTCGGTGAATGGTCGACATCGGGACATCGAGGTTCTGCTTGCGCAGCGCCTGCCACCAGGCCACCGCGTGCAGGTAGCCGCTGTCGATGAGCGTCCCGTCCACATCCAGCAGGACCGCCCTGGGCATCGCGTCTCTCTCCGTCGTCACCTCACACGGCTACCCCGGGACGGGGTTGCGGCTAACTCACCGCCCGGCGCCGACGCCTCGGTTTCGTCGCCACAACCGCCGCCGGCGTGCCAGGATCACCCTGTGTTGTTCGCCGACGGTGCGATGAGCCTGATCCTGCTGGGGCTCTGGCTGTTCTGCCTCATGGACGTGATCACGACCGACGACGCCCAGGTGCGCAACCTGCCGAAGCTCGCGTGGGTGTTCATCGTCCTGCTGCTGTTCGACCTCGGCTCGCTGGCCTGGCTGATCGCCGGGCGGCCGTGGCAGGGGATGCAGCGTCCGGCCGCCGGGGCCGGGCGCGCCTTCCCCGAGTACGACCGCCCCGGGCGGGCCACCGCCCAGAACCCCGAGGACGACGAGGAGTTCCTGCGCACCGTGCGGGAGCGGGCCGAGACGCAGCGACGGCAGTACCAGGCGCGCCGTCAGCGCGAGATGGAGGCCGAGCAGCAGCGGCTGCGCGAGCCCCCCGAGCGCGACGACCCCCGGCTGGACTGATCGTCGGCCGGTCAGGCCTGTTCGGCGTGCTGCGCCTCGATGTGTTTGCGCAGCGCGGCGTCGGTCTGCCGCACGGTGAGGTTCATGACCGGCTCGATCGCCCGGCCGAGGGCCTTGCCGGCCAGCCCGCCGGGCAGCTCGTAGCCGAAGGTGACGTGCAGGGTGGTGCCGCCGTCGGCAGCCGGCTCGAAGCGCCACGACGAGCTGTTCTTGAAGCCCTTGATCGAGGTCAGCTCGATCAGCTCGTCCTGCCGCCAGCCGGTGATCTCGACCCGAGTCTTCAGCGAGACCGGCTTGACCTGGAAGACGGCGTCGAAGACCGAGCCGAGGCCCTGCACGCGGTCCGGGTCGACCGGCTCGAAGCTGCAGACCCCGAACATCCAGGTCGGGACGTTGCGGTAGTCATCGACGTAGCCGAAGGCGACCCCGACCGGCGCCTCGGCGAAGCCCTGATGGTGGATCTCGACCATGACGCCGGAGCCTATCCGGGACAGCCGGTCACGGGTACTCGGGGTTGGGCTCAGGTGGGCAGGCGATCGTCGTCGGGAATCACCGGGTCGGGGTCGTCGACCTTCTCGCCGCCGCCGTCGCTGCGGCACCACGGGCACCAGGGCTGCAGCTTGCGGTGCGTCGTGTAGGACAGCACCAGGTAGACGAGCGAGAGTTGCGCTAGCGCCCAGCCCCACCTGCCGTAGCTGGTGGTGGTGAAGTTCGAGCCGATCAGCACGGCGAAGTAGGGCAGCAGGAACCGCGGCTGCGAGCCCAGATGCGCCATCCAGAAGCGGCGACGCAGCGTCTGGGCCCGGCCGGAGGGGTCGAGCGGCATCTCGCGCACGCACTGCTCGCACAGCCCCCGGTCGTGCTGGCGCATCAGCACCCAGCCGCCCAGCACGAAGATCATCAACGCGAGCGGCAGCGTGAGCCCGAGCAGCCCTGGCGGCGGGAAGACCCCCACCGCCACGGCAGCGACGATCGCGAAGTTCAGCATCGCGGCGCCGTGATGCCCGAGCCGCTCGGACGCGCGGTTCGATTCCGGCCAGCCGGACGAGTACCCACCCATCACCGGTTCCCCCTCCCGGTACGTGCGCCGGCTCGTGCCCCACACGTCACCGGTCGCCGACGGCCCCAGCGCCCCCGCTCGGCCCGTCCGCACCACCATAACCGCAGACGGCCCGCCCGTCCCTTCCGGGACGAGCGGGCCGTGTGCTGTCCGTCAGCGTTCCCGAAGGCCGCTGCGGGGTGTGGCGGTGTCGATCAGTGCTGTGCGCGGCTCCGGCCCCGCAGGTGCAGGAGGCTCACACCACCGACGCTGAGCAGCATCAGCACGGCGACGATCGGCAGGATCGGAGCCCCACCGCTGTCCCCCGCGGCACCGGCCGGGATGGCCGTCGGCAGCGCGCCCAGCCCACCGGGAGCGGAGCTCGCCGAGGTCGGAGCGGCGGCCGCCGCCGGGTGGCTCGGCCCCACCGCGGCGTTGCCCAGCGCCACGACAGCGGCACCGCCGGACGGCGAGACCGACGGCGCGCCGGGCACGCCGGGCAGGGTGCCGGTGATGCCGCCGGTCGGGATGGCCCCGCCGGACGGCAGGCTCGAGGCGTTCAGCAGCTGAACCTCCAGCGCGCGCACCAGCGTCTGGTTCTTCACCGGCGTCCGGCTCTGGTCCGGGCTGGTCGACAGCGCCGAGGTGAAGGGGTACTTGGTGTTCTTCGGCTGGATCCCCGGGCCGTGCTGCACGTTCAGCCCGATGTCGACCAGGTTCTTCAGGCCGTCGGCCAGCTGACCCAGCGGGGCGCTGCCGGCGTCGAACTGACCGCTGAGAGTGTTCACGCCAGCCAGCAGCGGCGTCTTGAGCTGGTTGAGCAGGTCGGTGATCCCCGAGGCGACAGTGGCGCCACCGAGCGCACTGGCGCACGCCGTGAACTGGCTCTGCAGCGAATCGGTGATGTTGGTGATGAACCGCGTCAGCCCCTTCGACAGAATCGTCGGCAGGTTCTTCGCCACGAAACTGATCACGTCGAAGTTCGAGGTGTTCAGGTGGGTGATGTCCTGCCCGAGGATGGTCTTGAGCATCGTGCCGACGTTGACCGTGATGGTCGCGGTCTTCGGGTCCAGGCTGATTCCGTCGCGGCCGATCGGGGCGGAGCTGGCCGGGTCCGTCAGCGCGCACGCGGAGTTCGCGGTCGCGCTGTTGCTCAGGCCGCCCAGCAGGTCCGACAGGGTCGACGTCAGCGGGTTCGACGGGGCGCTCGCGCCGCCGAGCAGGCTGCCGAGCGGGCCGCTACTGCCTGACACGCTCGACAGGCTGCCACTCGGAATGGTGAGGCCACCGAGCAGGCTGTTCAGCTGGCTCGGGTCGAGCAGCGTCGAAAGCTGGTTCAGCACCGCCGCCAGGGCGGGCGAGCCGATGCTCAGCTTGAGGCTGGCCAAACCCGAGCGGGGCGTGATGACGTCGCCGCCCTTGGCGGTCTGCGCCAGCGCGGCCAGCGCGCCGATGGAGCCGGTCACGCCGCCGAGCGAGGCGAAGCTGCCACCCGGCAGCTTCGGCAGCGACCCTGCGCCGGGGATGGCGACCGCGGACTGACCCGGAACCGTGACCGAACCGAGCGCCTTCCCCGAAATGGTGATCTTCGCGTTTTGCGGCGGCGTGTTGTTGGTGCCACCGAGGCTGACGCCGCCGGAATCCAGCACCGCGCCGGACCCGCCGAGCGAGTGCTGGTTGGTCTTGGCGATCGCGATCTGGTTGGCGGCGCCGAGATTCGCCAGCTGCCCACCCGGGAGCTTGAGCGAATTGCCCAGCGGAATGGTCAGCTGGTTCAGCACCTTGACCGTCAGCGGGTTGCGGACCTCGGTGTTCGGGGCGGCCTTGGCGCGCGCGTCCTCGAGGTTCACGAGCTTCTGGATGGGACTGCCACCCACCGTGCCGTCGAGGAAGCGTCCGACGGCCTGGGCGTTCGGCGGCGTGGCGGCCGCCGCGGTCCCGCCGCCGGCGGCCACGATGGCTCCGCCGGCGAGGCCGACGACGGCAACGGTGGCAACCGCCCGTCGGGGGAGGCGGGCGCCCATCTGGCGCGCGCGCGCGAAAACTGTCATGCCTGTGCCTTTCCGGGGTTCGGGAATCTGTCGGGGAACAAAGTCATTTACGGATCGAGGGCTACCGTCGCACGAAAACTCACAAGAGTCCAACAATAGGTAACTGGCCAGTAATATTGCCTTACTCCGCGGCTGATCATGCGCTCATTCCGCCCGGCATGCCGACCGGTACCGCCCCCGGGCGCAGTGCGGCCGGGGCGTGGTCCGGCACGGCGGGCCGCACCGGCGGGGTGGCCGGAACCCTGCGATAACCCGCCCCGAGCGGTGGGCGAGCGTCGGTCTCTCCCGCGTTGGGCCACATCGACATGGCGCGTTCCGCCTGCGCCGTGATCGACAGCGAGGGGTTCACCCCGAGGTTGGCCGACAGTGTCGAGCCATCCACGACGTGCAGCCCGTCGTAGCCGTAGAGCCGGTGGTAGGGGTCGATGACCCCGGTGGCGGGTGTGTCGCCGATGGCGCAGCCGCCGATGAAGTGCGCGGTCATCGGGATGTTCATCAGATCGCCCCACGTGCCACCGGCCATGCCACCGACGTTGTCGGCCAGCTGCGCCGCGGCCTCGTTGGCCACCGGGATCCAGGTCGGGTTCGGCTCCCCCGTGCCCTGCTCGCTGGTCAGCGTGGTGAGCCCGAGCCTGCTGCGCCGGCGCCGGACGGTGATGGAGTTGTTCAGTGACTGCATCACCAGCAGGATCAGCACCCGTTCGGACCACTTGCGCGGGATGAGCAGCAGCAGCTTGCGCGGATCACGCAGTGCTGTGCGCGCGAATTCGCGCCATCGCGCCCGTCGGCTTCCGCCGCGGGTCATGATCGTGTTCAGCAGTCCCATCGCGTTGCTGCCCTTGCCGTACCGGCAGGGTTCGACGTGGGTGTTCTCGTCCGGGTGCCAGGACGACGTGATCGCGACACCGGCGGTGTAGTCGTGCTGCGGTTTCGGAACCCGGACCCCGAGGATCGCCTCGGAGTTGGTGCGGGTGAGGTGTCCGAGCCGCGGCGAGATGCCGGGCAGCGAGGTGTCCCGCAGCCGGTGCAGCAGCTTCTGGGTGTTGTAGGTCCCGGCGCTGAAGACGACCTGGTCGGCGGTGTAGGTCCGACCGGCTCGGCGCACCCAGCGCCCGGTGTGCTCGGTGTGGACCTCGTAGCCGCCGCTGGTGCGGGGACGCACGTCGACGACGGTCGTGAGCGGGTGGATCTCGGCGCCGTTCTTCTCGGCCAGGAACAGGTAGTTGGTCGTGAGCGTGTTCTTGGCGCCGTGCCGGCATCCGGTCATGCACTCGCCGCACTGGATGCAGCCGGTGCGTTCCGGTCCTTCGCCGCCGAAGAACGGGTCGGGCACGGTCCGGCCCGGCTCCTCGGCGCCGTCCCGGCCGAAGAAGACGCCGACGGGCGTGGGGTGGTAGGTGTCGGCCTGGCCGAACTGCCCGGCCAGCCGCTGCATCTCGACGTCGCAGGGCGTGGTGGTCGGGTTGGTGACGACGCCGAGCATGCGCTTGGCCTGGTCGTAGTGGGGCGCGAGTTCGTCGCGCCAGTCGGTGATGTGCGCCCACTGCGGGTCGTCGTAGAACGGGGCGAGGGGCTCGTAGAGGGTGTTGGCGTAGTTCAGCGAGCCCCCGCCGACGCCGGCCCCGGCCATGATCAGGCAGTCCTTGAGCAGGTGGATGCGCTGGATGCCGGTGCAGCCGAGCTTCGGCGCCCACAGGTAGTCCCGCACCCGCCACGAGGTCTTCGGCAGGGTGTCGGCGGTGAAGCGGCGGCCGGCCTCGAGCACGCCGACCCGGTAGCCCTTCTCGGTCAGCCGCAGTGCCGTGACGCTGCCGCCGAAGCCGGAGCCGATGACGAGGACGTCGTAGTGGGTGCTGTCGTGCCGACCGCGCATCCGCCAACCGCCTTCGCCTCGGGTGTCGGGGAGATGCTACTGCGACACCGCGTCACGGTCACGTCCCCCCATGACTCCGTTGCTCGAGGTCGGTGGCCAGCTCGTCCTGGCCGAAGAAGCGCGCGGTCTCGGTGGCGGACGGCGAGCCCGCCGCGGGATCGGCCCCGGCCTCGAGCAGGGCCGTCAGGACCTCCGGCTCGTCCTTGAACACTGCGCCGGCCAGCGGCGTCTGCCCGCGGTCGTTGGTGCGGTTGGGGTCGGCGCCGCGCTCGGCGAGGGCGCGGACGGTGGCGGCGTGGCCGTGATAGGCGGCCAGCATGAGCAGCGTGTTGCCGCGCGGGTCGGTGAGTTCGACCGGGACGCCGGCGTCGAGGTAGCCGGCCAGCGTCACGGCGTCCCCGGCGCGAGCGAGGTCGAACAGCCGGTGCGCCAGTTCCACGGCCTCGGGGTCGGGGGCGGTCACGCCCTCACGGTAGCCACGGCCGAAGCCGGCCGGCCCGGCCTCAGCCGAAACGTCCGGAGATGTAGTCCTCGGTGCGGCTGTCGGACGGGTTGGAGAAGATCTTCTCGGTGTCGTCCATCTCGACCAGCTGCCCGGGCTTGCCGACGCCGGCGAGGTTGAAGAAGGCCGTGCGGTCCGAGACGCGCGCCGCCTGCTGCATGTTGTGGGTGACGATCACGATCGTGTACTGCGACTTGAGGTCCTGGATGAGGTCCTCGATCGCCAGCGTCGAGATCGGGTCGAGGGCCGAGCAGGGCTCGTCCATCAGCAGCACCTGCGGCTCGACGGCGATGGCGCGGGCGATGCACAGCCGCTGCTGCTGGCCGCCGGAGAGGCCGGCCCCCGGCCGGTCGAGGCGGTCCTTGACCTCCTCCCACAGGTTGGCGCTGCGCAACGCGCGTTCGACGGCGTCGTCCGTCGCCGACTTCTTCATCCGATGCGCGTTCAGCTTCATCCCGGCGATGACGTTGTCGTAGACCGACATCGTCGGGAAGGGGTTGGGACGCTGGAAGACCATGCCGATGGTGCGGCGGACCCCCACCGGGTCGACGTCGGAGCCGTAGATGTCCTCGCCGTCGAGCTTCACCGTGCCCTCGACGCGGGCGCCGGCGATGACCTCGTGCATCCGGTTCAGCGTGCGCAGCACCGTCGACTTGCCACATCCGGAGGGGCCGATGAACGCGGTCACCGAGCGCGGGTTGACGGTGAAGTTCGCGTCGCTGACGGCGAGGAACTTGCCGTAGTAGATGTTCAGGTCGGTGGCGTCGATGCGCTTGGCCATGTGCAACTCCTTTGTCGTCGACGCGGGGGCGAGCGGGAGGGCGGTGTCAGCGCCCGAGCTTGGTGCGGCGGCCGACGAACCGAGCGATGAGGTTGAGGACCATCACGATCAGGATCAGGGTGAGCGCCGCCCCCCAGAGCCGGTCGACGGCGTAGTTGTGGACGAGGACCCGGGTGTTGTGGGGCCCGAGGATGTAGGTGCCCTGGTCGTTGAAATTGGTGGATTCGTCGTAGATCATCGTCGGCAGCGCCGCCTGCGACCCGCCGAACAGGTTGGTGTTCATGTTGGGCGTGTAGAGCACCAGGATCAGCAGCGGCGCCGTCTCCCCGGCGACCCGGGCGATCCCGAGCACGACGCCGGTGAGGATGCCGGACAGCGCCGTCGGGATCACGACCTTCAGGATGGTCCGCCACCGCGGAACGCCGAGGGCGTAGGACGCCTCGCGCAGCTCGTCGGGTACCAGCCGCAGCATCTCCTCGGTGGCCCGGACGATCACCGGGATCATCAGGATCACCAGCGCGAGGCCGACGAGGTAGCCCGACTTCTGGCCGCCCAAGCCGATGATGAAGACCGCGTAGATGAACAGTGCGGCGACGATGGACGGGATACCGGTGAGGATGTCGACCGTGAAGGTGATGGAGCGGGCCAGCCAGCCCCGCCCGTACTCCACCAGGTAGACCGCCACCAGGATCGCGATCGGCACCGAGATCACCGTGCAGAGCCCCACCTGCTCGGCCGTGCCGACGATGGCGTGGGAGACACCACCGCCGGGGTCGGTGTAGGTGAGGTTGCGCTGGTCGCTGGTGAACCAGCCGGTCCAGCGCAGGGCGTCCACGCCGTTGCTCACGACCGTCCAGAGCAGCCAGACGAGCGGAACCAGCGCGACCAGGAACGAGCCCCAGATCAGGACGGTGGCCGTGTTGTTCTTGGCCTTGCGCAGGCGGCTCTGGACCCGGATCGACGGGCCGGTCGGTTCGAGGGTGGCGGCGGTCATGAGAACTCCCGGCGGCGCGCGACGATCGCCCGAGCGGCGGCGTTGACGACGAAGGTGAGGACGAACAGCACCAGACCCGCCGCGATGTAGGCGCCGGTCTGGGTCGCTCCGTTGGCCTCCTTCATGTTGGCCGCGATCAGCGAGGCGAAGGTCTGACCGTTGTCGAAGATCGAGAAGCTGAAGGGCTGGTCCATCGAGGGCTTGGAGAGGATCAGCAGCACGGCGACCGTCTCACCGAGCGCCCGGCCGAGGCCCAGCATCGCCCCGCTGACGACCCCGGCTCGGCCGTAGGGCAGCACGGCCATCCGGATCATCTCCCACCGGGTGGCGCCGAGCGCGAGGGCCGCCTCGATGTTCGGCGCCGGCGTCCGTTCGAACACGTCGCGGGCGATCGCGGTGACGATCGGCAGGATCATGATCGCCAGCACGACCGAGGCGTCGAAGATCGATCCGGTGGCCTTGCCCTTGTCGGCGAACAGCGGGATGAAACCCAGGTGGTAGAGCACGTGCTGCACCGGCGTCAGCTTCGGCGCGAGGATGTAGATGCCCCAGATGCCGTAGATGATCGACGGGATCGCAGCCAGCAGATCGATGGTGTAGCCGACCGGTTTGCGCAGTGCCTGCGGGGCGTACTGGGTGATGAACAGGGCGATGCCGATCGAGACCGGCAGCGCGAGGACCAGCGCCACCGCGGAGCTGATGAACGTCACCCAGAGCAGGTCGAGGACGCCGAACTCGATGGGGTTGGTGCGGACCTGGAAACCGCGGGAGAACAGGAAGTTGGCGTGGTCCTGCGCGATGACCGGGATGGCCCGGTCGAAGAGGAAGAAGGCGATCAGGCCGACCAGGACGACGACGAAGCCGCCGGACCCGGCCGTCAGGGCCAGGAAGATCCGGTCACCGAGCCGGCGGACACCGCCGCCGACGCCGGCCGCCGGCTCGTGCGGACCGCCGCCGGCCGCCATGGCCTCGGCGTCGTTGCTCAGCGGCGGGCCGCCGGCCTCGTGCCCGTCGTCGGGCGCGCCGGCGGCGCCGGTGGCGCTGGCGTCACCGCTGGTGTCCGAGGTGTGGGACGCCGTCTCACGGTCGGTCATAAGGCCTGACTGCTTCCGCTTCTGTGCGTATGGCTGCCGGGACGAGGCGACTACACGGTAAACCGCCGGGCGATGGTGCGTCATCGCCCGGCGGTCCGCCATTGTCGTCAGCTGAGATGTGTCGTCAGCTGATGGTGTTGATGCTGTCCATCACCTTGCTCTGGACACCCGACGGCAGCGCCGCGTAGCCCAGGTTGTGGATGGCGTTCTGCTCGGCGGAGCTGGCGATGAACTTCATGAACGCCTTCACCAGCTTGCCGGTGCTGGCGTCCTGGTACTTGGAGCAGACGACCTCGTACGTCACCAGGGCGATCGGGTAGGCCCCCTTGGTCTTGGTGGCGTAGTCGAGCGAGAGGGTGAGGTCCCCGGGGTTGCCGTTGCTGGCGACCTTCGCGGTGTTCACCGTCTTGCCGACCGACTGCGAGGTGAGCTCCACCGGACCCGCACCGTTGTCGATCTTCGCCTCGCTCAGGTTGTTCTGGATGGCGTAGGACCACTCGACGTAGGCGACCGAGTTGTCCGTCGACTGCACGGCCTTGCCGACCAGCTGGTTGCCCTCCTTGCCCTGGCCCACGCCGGCCCAGGTCTTGCTCGGCTCCTTGGTCCACACCTTGGGCGCCGAGGCGGCCATGTAGCGCTCGAAGTTCTCGGTGGTGCCGGAGTCGTCCGACCGGTTGAACACCGCGATCTTCGCCGCCGGCAGGGTGACGCCGGGGTTGGCCGCCTTGATCGCCGGGTCGTTCCACGTCGTCACCTTGCCGGTGAAGATCTTGGCGACCAGGTCGGAGGTCAGGACGAGGTTCTTGACGCCCTTGAGGTTGTAGGCGATCGCGATCGGGCCGGTGACCATCGGCAGGTCCATGGCCGGGCTGCCGCAGGCCTTGTTGGCGGCCTTGACCTCACCCGCGCTCGGGTCGAGGGCGGCGTCCGAGCCGGCGAAGTCGGTCTGGCTGTTGGTGAAGTCGGTGATGCCCTGGCCGGAGCCGCCGCCCCCGTAGTTGATCGAGACGCCCGAGCCGCACTTGGACTGGTAGTCCTTGATCCACTGGTCCATGGCGTTCTGCTGCGCGGTCGAGCCGCTCGACTTCAGCGTGCCCGAGACGCAGTCGCTGTTCGTGGTGGAGGACGAGGAGTCGCCGCTGGCGCTGGTGTTGCCGCTGCTGGTTGCCCCGCCCGGCGAGGTGCAGGCGGCCATCGCCAGTCCGCAGGCCACGACGCCGGCGGCGACTGCAACACGAGTGATCTTCACGATCGAGTTCTCCTTGGTCGGATGTCGTTGCCGTGATCGACGCTAAGGGCGCGAAATTGACGCCCGGGGGGCCGCGGGTGAACGAGCGGTGAATGACTTGTCCCGACCGGGTGACTTCAGCGGCAGCGCGACGTGTACATCACGTGAACCAGGTCACGTCGACCCTTCCCTTACCGACCGCGGCGGGGTATTAGGGCGAAATGTGCCACTGCACGTCGAGGTCGTGCCGGGCGAAGCCCGCACGCTCGTAGAGGTGCAGCGCGGCGGGGTTGTCGCCGTCGACGTAGAGCAGGACGTAGGGGCAGCCACGCTCGGCGAGGTGCCGCAGGCCGCGGATCAGCAGCGCCCCGCCCAGGCCGAGCCCCTGCGCGTCCGGGGCGACGCCCAGCACGTACACCTCGCCGGCCCCGTCGGAGTGGGTCTTGGTCCAGTGGAAGGCGAGCAGCTGATCGTCGCGTTCGGCCAGGAGGAAGCCCGCCGGGTCGAACCAGGGTTCGGCCTGCCGGGCGCGCAGGTCCTCGAGGGTCATCCGGCCCTGCTCGGCGTGCGCGGCGAAGGCAGCGGCGTTCAGCGCCAGCCACGCCTGCTCGTCGCGTCCCACCTCGAACGGGCGCACCGTGACGTCGCCCGGCAGCGGCGGGTCCGCGGGCAGGGGCGCGTCACCGGGGCGGCGGAGTTGGAAGAGCTCGCGGCCTCGCGTGCCGCCGCGCGCCTCGAGCAGCGGTAGCAGCCGGCTGCCGAGGCCGTGGGACCAGATCGTCAGCCCGTCCGGGCCCGCGGCGGCGTCCAGGACGGCCTCGAGCGTGGCCTCGGCGACCTCGGGGGCGGTGACCAGTTCGGCGACGGCGTCCTGGTACTGCGCGTAGCCGCGGACCTCGCCGTCCACCCGCACGACGACGTGGCCGGGACCGGCCGCACGGACCTGGGAGCGGGCCTGGTCGGACAGCGGCGGAGCACCGTCCTCGCCCGCGACCCGCTCGGCGAGGGCGAGCACAGCCTGCGCGGTGGGGTCGTCGGGCACGGCGTGATCGAGTTCCGGTGTCACTCCCCGACGCTATCGCCGCGCGGCGTGGAGCGGCTCAGCGCGGCGCCGGGACCTTGTCGTCGACGTCGACGTTGTCGACATTGTCGAGGCCGGCCGCCGCGCCGCGACGCCCACCGGACTCGCTGGGGCGGACGAACTTGTACCCGACGTTGCGGACGGTGCCGATCAGCGACTCGTGCTCGCTGCCCAGCTTGGCGCGCAGCCGCCGGACGTGGACGTCGACGGTCCGGGTGCCGCCGAAGTAGTCGTAGCCCCAGACCTCCTGGACCAGATGGGAGCGGGTGAAGACCCGCCCCGGGTGCGCGGCCAGGAACTTCAGCAGCTCGAACTCCTTGTAGGTGAGGTCGAGCACCTGTCCACCCAGGCGCGCGGAGTAGGTGGTCTCGTCGATGGTGAGGTCGCCGACCTCCAGGCACCCGTCGGACTCGCCGCCGGCCGCGCAGCGGCGCTCGACGGCCAGCCGCAGCCGCGCGTCCAACTCCGCCGGCCCGGCGGTGTCGAGGACGAAGTCGTCGACGGCCCACTCGTCGGACACGGCGATCAGACCGCCCTCGGTGAGCACGACGACGATCGGCACCGTGGAGCCCGTCGCGGCCAGCAGCCGCACGAACGAGCGCGCCCCCATGAGATCGCGGCGGGCGTCGACGAGCACGGCGTCGCCGAACGCGCGGTCGACGAGCGCGCTCGGATCCTGCGGCAGGACGGTGACCTGGTGGGGCAGCAGGCCGAGGGCGGGTAGCACCTCGGCGGTCGGCTGGACGGCTCCGGTCAGCAGGATCAGTTCCATGCTCGTCTCCGGTCTATGGCGGGCCGGGGCGGGCGCCGTTGCCCGTGAAGCGCTTACGACAATAGCGGACCCCTGGGGGTGGCCGACCGGGTTGTCAGCGCGTAGGACGCCCGAAATAGTGGGGACATCCGGCTGTAACACGGCCCGATCCGACCGGCCTCGCCCGAGGGGACTCCGCCTGTGATCCCGACCCGCTCCAGCACCGTCGACTCGATCGTCCGGCGCAGCGCCGCCCGGCACCCGGACCGGACCGCGCTGGTCTTCGGTGATCGCCGGTGGACCTACCGGGAACTGGACGAGGCGACCACCCGGACCGCGGCCCGACTGCTCGCACTCGGCCTGCGCAAGGGTGACCGGGTGGCGGCCTACGGCCGCAACTCCGACGCCTACCTGCTGTCCTACCTCGGCTGTGCTCGGGCCGGGCTGGTCCACGTGCCGATCAACTACGCGCTCACCGGCGACGAGCTCGCCTACCTCATCGAGAACTCGGGCGCCGCGCTCGTGCTCGCCGACCCGTCGCTGGCCGGCGCGGTCGAGGCGTGCGGCGCGCCGGTGGGGCGGCCGGAGCTGCTGCGCGACGCCGAGGGCTGCCTACTGGAGGCGGCGCTGGGTTCCCCAGGGCCCGGGGAGCTTCCCGAGATCGACGTCGAGGTCGCCGACACCGACCTGGTCCAGCTGCTCTACACCTCCGGGACGACGTCGCGGCCGAAGGGTGCGATGATGACCCACCGCGCGCTCGTGCACGAGTACCTCTCGTCGATCGTGGCGCTCGGGCTGACCGCCGACGAGCAGCCGCTGCATCCGATGCCGCTGTACCACTCGGCGCAGCTGCACGTCTTCCTGCTGCCCTATCTCGCCGTCGGGGCGACCAACCACCTGATGGAGGCGCCGGACATCCCCGAGATCCTGCGGCCGCCGAGCACGCCGACCGGCCGGAGTCCTGCGGCCGGGCGGTGCTGTTCGTCGAGCTGCGGGTGACCGACCCGGAGACCGGCGACGACGTCCCGCCCGGCGAACTTGGCGAGGTCGTGTACCGATCGCCGCAGCTGTGCGAGGGGTACTGGGACAAGCCGGAGGAGACCGCCGCCGCCTTCCGGGACGGGTGGTTCCGCTCCGGTGACCTCGTCCGCGCCGACGAGCACGGCTACATCACCGTCGTCGACCGCATCAAGGACGTGATCAACACCGGCGGGGTGCTCGTCGCGTCCCGCGAGGTCGAGGACGCCGTCTACACCCACCCGGCCGTCGCGGAGGTCGCGGTGATCGGCGTGCCCGACGAGCGCTGGATCGAGGCCGTCACCGCCTTCGTCGTCAGCAAGGACGACGTGTCCCCCGAGGATTTGATCGCACACGCGAAAACCAGTCTGGCCGGTTTCAAGGTGCCCAAACGCGTCGTCCTGGTCGACGAGCTGCCCCGCAACGCGTCGGGGAAGCTGCTGAAGCGGGTACTGCGCGATCAGCTGCCGGGCTGACTCGCCGGTACGCGAGCTTCCGCACCCCGAGATCCGCCGAGGCTACGAACTTCCGAAAACTGTCGTACCCCTGTTCTAGTGTTCGGATCATGGACGGGGCGGTGGATCGGGCGTTGGCGGCGCTGGACGGGGCGGTGGAGACGCTGCTGTCCGCGCCGCTGGCGGCGCTGGCCTCGCTCGATGTGGTCGAGGTGGTGGAGCGGCTGGAGACCGCCCGCCGCCGCGCCGACGCGGTGGACGCTCGGGTGCTGTCAGAGGTGGAGGAACGGCGGATCGCCGGGGATCTGGGCCGCACCTCGGTGGCCGACCTGCTGTCGGTGCGGCTGCGAGTCGGCCGGGGCGAGGCCCGGGCCCGTGCTGGTCGGGCGCGGGATCTGGGGCCGCGGCGGGCAGTCAGCGGGGAGCCGCTGGAGCCGATCCACGCCGCCACCGCGACCGCGCTGGCCGCCGGGGAGATCAACACCGGGCAGGTGGCGGTGATCAGCGAGACGCTGGGTCACCTACCCGCGGCGATCGCGGCCGAGGCGGCCGGCCCGGCCGAGGAGTTCCTGCTTCACGCGGCCCGGCACAAGGAGCCCGGCGCGCTGCGCCGCACGGCGCAGCTGCTGCTGGCCCGCCTGGACCAAGACGGTCTCGAACCGAAGGAAGAACTGCAGCAGCGGCGACGCGGGCTGACGCTGCACCACTGCGGCGACCGGATCAAGGTCACCGGGGAACTGACCGGGGAGGTCGCCGCGATCTGGGAGGCCGTCTTCGACTCCCTGGCCGCACCCCAGCCCGTGAAAGTGGACGGCAAGACGGTCACCGAGGACGACCGGTCCCCGGCCCAGCGGCGCCACGACGCCTTCGGCGAGGCCGGCACGCGACTCATGAGCTCCGGCAGCCTGCCGGTCACCGGCGGCACCCCGGTGACGGTGCTGGTCCGCTGCACCCCCGAGCAGTTGGTCGACCCCGACGCGCTACTGCCCACCGCACACGGGCGGCTGCTGTCCACCCGGCAGGTCCTGCGCATCGCCGGCGCCGACACCACCCTCATCCCGGTCAGCTTCGACGCCGCCGGGGAGGTGCTCTGGTGCGGCCGGGAAGAACGGCTGGCCACCCGGGCCCAGCGCCGCGCCGCCGCCGCCCGCGACGGCGGATGCACCTTCCCGAACTGCACCCGCCCGGCGTCCTGGTGCCAGGCTCACCACGTCATCCCCTGGCTCCCGGAGGGGCTCACCGACATCGACAACCTCACCCTGCTCTGCGGCCACCACCACCACATGCTCGACCACGGCGACTGGCAGGTCCGCATGAACCACGGCCTCCCGGAATGGCTACCACCACCGTGGCTTGATCAAGAGCAACGACCGCTCCGGAATACCGCCCATCACCTGCCACAGATCGAATTCCGGCAGAAGGCAGGCGGCATGCGCATCACCCGACCCGACCAACCCCACGAGACCGTCGGCGCCGACCCTCCGTAGACCCGCGCGCACGGAGAGCAACCGGCAACTCGGGGTCGAGCTCGGTAAATCCACGAGCTCCTGGCCGCAGTCACCGGGGCCGGGGCGGCGAGGTCGCCGCGAATCTGCTGTTGTTCTACTGTCCAAAGGGTCCGATGAAAGCCGCCCCGGGAACGAAATCAACTACCGCCGAATGCATCGCGCCCCCCACCCTTCCCCGGTCCACGTCGAGCTGCGTACCGACGACGGCGTCCGTCTGGCGGCAGACCACTGGGACTCCGACGACCGGTCACTCGGCTGCCTGGTGGCCCACGGCTTCACCGGCTCGGCCCGCAATCCCGCCGTGCAGGGAATCGTCGCGGGGCTGGTGGAGCGGGGCCTGGGCGTGCTGGCCCTCGACTTCCGCGGCCACGGGCGGTCCGGCGGGCTGGGCACGGCGGGAGATGCCGAGATCCACGACGCCGCGGCCGGGGTGGCTTGGCTGCGGCAGGCCGGCTACCGGCGGGTGGCCGTGCTCGGCTGGTCCATGGGCGGCTCGGTGGCGCTGCGGCACGCCGGCCTCGGCGGCGACGCGGACGCCGTGGTGAGCGTCAGCTCGCCGGGGCTGTGGTTCGAGCGCGGCACCCGCTCGATGCGGATGGTGCACTGGATGGTCGAACGGCGCGCGGGACGGCTGCTGACCCGAGCCTGGCGGCGTACCCGGATGTCCGGTGACGGCTGGCCGGTCGTCCCCGCGTCCCCCGCCGAGGTGGCCGGGGACATCGCCCCGCGTCCACTCCTGCTGGTGCACGGCGACGCCGACCACTACTTCCCGATGCGCCACATCGAGGCGCTGCACGCGGCGGCGCCGGAGGCCACCGTCTGGGTCGAGCCGGGCATGGGCCATGCCGAGGTGGCCACGACCCCCGAACTCGTGGGGCGCATCGCGGACTGGCTGCTCGCCGCGACCGGGGTGGACGAGCCCGGTCTGCGACGATGACAGCCGTGACTGACACCGACGTGCCGACGGAGGCGCCGGCCGAGCAGCCGTCCGCCGCCCCGGTCGACGCGGGGCTGCTGCTCGTCGCGCTCGTCGCCCTGATCGTCGGCGGGGGGCTGACGGCGACCGCTCGTGCCGGCGCGGTGGCGCTGCTGATCGGTGTCGGCGTGGTGCAGGCACTGCTGGCGCTGGCCTGGCCGCTCGGCACCACCCTGCCCGGCCGGCGTGGGGCCGTGGTGGTCGGCACCCTGGCCGCGGCCGGCGCGGACGTGGCCACCTCGCTGTACCCGCACGGCCGGCTCGGTGTGCTGCTGCCCGTGCTCGGGCTCGCCCTGCCGGTGATGTTCGTCCACCAGCTGACCCGGGGAGCGGCCAGGGTCCAGCTCGTGTCGTCGCTGTCGGGAACGGCGGTGCTGGTGGTGGGCGAGGTCGCCCTCGCCGCGCTGCTGCAGTTACGGCACGAGGTCTCCGCCCAACTCGACGGCCGGGCCGCCGCCGCGGTGGCGGCCGCCGCCGCCGGCGCGGTGCTGGCGGGCGCCCTCGTCGACGTTGTCCTGCCGGTGCCGCGGTTCGACCCGGCCGTCCCCCGCGGCCTGCTCGGCCTGCTGGTCGCGGCCGGGGTGGGCGCAGCAGCGGCGCAGTTGTTGCTGGGCGACGGTTACGGCTTCGGCGGCGATCGCGCCCTGTTCCTCGGAGCCGCGGTCGGGGCCCTGGCCGGGCTGCTCGCGGTGGCCACGTCGTTCCTGCACCACACCACGACCCACCCGACCGGGCGCCTCAGGCGCCCCCTGGCACCGTCGTTCGTGGCCGTCCTGCCGATCAGCCTGGTCGCGCCGGTCGGCTTCCTGCTGACGCTTGCCATTCGGGCCTGACCGGAACGCCGGCCGGTCACGATGTCGGGCGCGACGATCGTGCTGCTGCTCGTCGTGGTGGTGCTGCTCGTCGCGCTCGTGGTCCTCGGCGACCGGGTCGCGGCCGCGGAGGCCGAGCGCCGCACCGCGCAGCTGCTCGCCGGTGCCTTCGGCCGCCCGCCCTCGGTCCGGGTCAACGGCCGGCCGTTCCTGACCCAGGCGTTGCGCGGCCGCTACCGCGACGTGCAGGTCTCCGGCGGGGGCCTGCGGCTCGGGGAGATCACCGGGGTGTCGGTGGACGTCGAACTGCGCAACGCGTGGCTGCCGTTACGCGGCCTGCGAGGCGGGCGGGTGACCGAGCTGCCCTGCGAGCGGCTGCTGGGCCGGCTGGTGCTGCCGTACGGCGAACTGGCCCGCGTCGCCCGGATCCCGGGCCTCGAGCTCCGGCTGCGCGACGGCCGGCTCCAGGCCACCGCCGCACTGCCGGTGCCGGGCATCAGCCAGCTCGCCCGGGTCACCGGCCGCGCGGAGCTGACGCTGCGCGGTGGCAGGTCGGTGTGGCTGCGGATCCACGGCGTGTCGGTCGCGGGCATCTCGCTGCCATCGGTGGTGCTGAGCCAGCTCCTGCCCAGCCTCGACGTGCCGATCCGGCTGCCGGAACTTCCACACGGGCTGCAGCTGGACGAGCTGCGCCCCACCGACGACGGGCTGGCCGTCCTGGGCTCGGCGGACGCGGTGGTGCTGCACCGCCCACCGCCGCCGCCGCGGCCGAGGCCGCACCCGGACGGGACGTGAGTCACCCCGCGGCGCCCGGAGGGCGCGATCCCGCTAGGCTCTCAGGGGTGGGTACCGTGCCGCGTCCGGCAGACGCCGGAAGCATGCCGGAAACGCTGCTGCTCACCTCCCGCCGCACGGTCGACCTGTGCCGTGTGCGCAGCTGCCTGTGTCGCGCTGCCTGACTCACCCCGTCACCGCACTCCGCATCACTGCATCTCCCCTGACCGTCGTGTGCCGCGACGCTTCGGCGTCCGCGCGGCTGCGCCGCCACCTGTTCGCAAGAATCGAAGGAGCATCATCGTGAGCCGTGCTGACGTGCTCGTCTCGGCCGACTGGGCCGAGGAGAACCTGACCACCGACGGTGTGGTCTTCGTCGAGGTCGACGAGGACACCGCCGCCTACGACACCGGGCACATCCCGGGCGCCGTGAAACTGGACTGGAAGACCGAGCTGCAGGACCAGGTCCGCCGCGACTTCGTCGACAAGGAGCAGTTCGAGAAGCTGCTGTCGGCCAAGGGCATCGGCACCGACGACACCGTCGTCCTCTACGGCGGCAACAACAACTGGTTCGCCGCCTACGCCTACTGGTACTTCGCGCTCTACGGCCACCGCACGGTGAAGCTGCTCGACGGCGGCCGCAAGAAGTGGGAACTCGACGGTCGCCCGCTGACCACCGACCCGGTCTCGCGTCCCACCACCTCCTACACCGCCCAGGAGCAGGACCTGTCGATCCGCGCCTTCCGCGACGAGGTCGTCGCCGCGATCGGCGCGAGCAACCTCGTCGACGTCCGCTCCCCGGACGAGTTCTCCGGCAAGCTGCTCGCGCCGGCACACCTGCCGCAGGAGCAGTCGCAGCGGGCGGGGCACATCCCGACCGCGATCAACGTCCCGTGGTCGAAGGCGGCCAACGACGACGGCACCTTCAAGTCGGACGAGGAGCTGAAGCAGCTCTACGCCGACGCCGGGCTGGACGACGGACGGGACATCGTCGCCTACTGCCGCATCGGGGAACGTTCGAGCCACACCTGGTTCGCGCTGCACGAGCTGCTCGGCTACTCCAACGTCAAGAACTACGACGGCTCGTGGACCGAGTACGGCTCGCTGGTCGGCGTCCCGGTCGAGAAGGACGTCTGAGCCATGAGCTGCGGAGCCCCTGACCAGTCGTCGTCGCTGCCCGCCGGCGTGGACGTCGAGACCGAGACCGTGCTGCACGGCACCGTCACCTCCGGTGGCGACGCGGTCCCCGGCGCCTACGTCCGGCTGCTCGACGGCGACGGCGAGTTCACCGCCGAGGTCGTGACCTCGGCCGGCGGTGACTTCCGCTTCTTCGCCGCCCCCGGTAGCTGGACGCTGTCGGCCCTGCACCGCTCCGGCCGGGCCCGCCGCTCGGTCGAGGCGACCGGCCCGGGGCTGCTCGCCGCCTCCCTGGAGCTGCAGTAACGCACTCCCTCTTCCTCGCCGAGTGGTCGGATCTCGCGCGAGTGGTCGCGGATTCCGCGACCACTGGGCGCGGATCCGACCACTCGGCGCATGTGGGCGCGCGCGGTGCCCGGGCTCAGTAGACGAGCGCCTGAGCCTCGGGGCGCAGCACCTCGTCGACGAAGGAGGCGGCCCCGGCGATCCGGGCCGCGCTGATCAGGTCGGCCTCGGTCAGCTCGCGCCGGGCGGCGCACTGGGTGCAGACGGTGAGGGTGCCGGCGGCGAGGACGGTGTCCCGCAGGTCCGCGAGCGGGGCGGCGTGCGGCAGGTCGAACGCCTCGGCCCGGCCGGGCACCGCGAACCAGACCGCGTCGCCGGTGAGCCAGAGTGAGACCGGCGCGCCGGCCGCGGCGGCCGTGGCGGCGACGGTGAAGGCCTGGGAGCAGCGCTCCGGCGCCTCGCTGCCGCTCGTGCACTTCACGACGAGCGGGCGGACCGGCGGCGGGGCGGCAGGTGACGTGGTCATGCCTCCATCCTGCGGTACCGTCCGGCGCGTGGAGGCCACATTTCTTGCCGTCCTGGTCCTGGCGTTGCTCGCGATCGCGGGGCTTTCGGCGTTCGCCGTCCGCCGTCTGCTGGCCGGGCGATGAGCACCGACCCGACACCCGACACCGGCGATGTGCGCAGCGGCGTGCCGATCCACGACCGGCTGCTGGCGCTGCTGCCCCTGCTCGGCACCTGGCGCGGCACCGGCGCCGGCGTGGTCGCCTCCTCCGGCGAGCAGTTCGCGTACGGCCAGGAGATTCGCTTCGTCCACGACGGCCGCCCGTTCCTGGCCTACGAGGCCCGCTCGTGGCTGGTGGACGCAGAGGGGACGACCATCCGGCAGGCCTGGCGGGAGAGCGGGTTCTGGCGGCCCGGCCGCAGCCAGGACGACGTCGAGGTCATCCTGGCCTCGAACACCGGGCAGGCGCTCGTGCTCGCCGGCGTGGCCGGGGACGCGCGGTGGGACCTCGCGACCGTCTCGGCCGAGCACTCCCCCAGCGCCGAGGACGTCGACGGCGAGCGACGCCTGTATGCCATCACCAGCGAGACCTTGGTCTACGCCACCGAGCTGCAGCCCGCCGGCCAGGAGTTCGCGCCGCACCTCAACGCCCGGCTGACCCGCGCCTGACGCGGTGTCCCACGAGGGCGGTCAGTCGAGCGGAGGGCCGGCCGGCAGCGGCTGATCGGGGTCGACGCTGAGCCCGAGCCCGGTGGCGGCGTCCGCGATGAGTAGCCACACCCGGTCGGTGAGCTCTCGGGCGAGGTCGGCGCGGGCCGGTTGACCGGCCTCGAGCCACCAGGCGGCGGTGGCGTCGACCAAGCCGACCACGCCGACGATGATGCGTTCGACGTCGGGGGCCTGCGCGCCGAGGCCGCGGGCGTAGCCGCGCACCAGCCCGCTGATCTCGGTGGCGAGCGCGGCCTTGGCGTCGATCGCATCAGTGCCACCGCGCCCGCGGGCCGCGTACGCGTGCTGGGCGATGAAGCGGTACAGGTGCGGGTGCGCCTCGATCCAGGCGAGGTGTTCCTCGATCCCGCCGCTGATCACCGTCCGGGCGGTGTCGCCTGCCGCCAGCCCCGCCCGGATCCGCCGGCCGAGCTCGCTGCCGATGTGCGCCGAGACCGCGAGATCCAGCGCCTGCTTGCCGTCGAAGTGCCGGTAGACGTGGGTCCGCGGGACGCCGGCCGCCTCCGCGATCTGCCCGGTGAGCACGTCCGGTCCGAACTGCTCGATGGCGGACACCGCCGCGGCAATGATCGCCTCGCGCCGCTCCTTGCGGTGCGGGTCCCAGCGCGTCGAGCGTCCGTCCCGAGTATCGGGCTCGGACGTGTGGACCGTGTCGGTCATGCCCCCACCCTATGACCCGGGGCTTGGCTGTGGTCGACGCTCAGACCGCACCCGGCCGGTCGTGGATTCGCCCGACTTAGGGGCAAATTCCATCAGGTCAAGATCTTGCTGGGACTTGCTAACACTGAGCGATGTGACGTAGATCACAACTATAGAGTCGACGACCTTCGCGTCGAGGAATCACGGGGGCGAGTCGTCATTAAAACCCGACACGAGGCAACAGTAGACGCCTCGATCCGCCCCAAAAGCCCAGAAAGCCCGACCGAACTACATGCCTGCCGCGCTGGTCACGGAGAGGCGGGGAAGGCAACAAGAAACCCGGACTATCTGCCCGCAGGTAGGCCAAAGTTACGCAAACCTGCATTCGCTGTGTGCATCGGCTTCGGGAGCAACTAGCACGAGCTGGCTTGCACAGTTAATTTGCGAAGGCCGTGCGCCCGGGGAGATGATCTCCCCGGGCCCGACCTGTGTGGCGGTTGTTACCAAGACCAGTGCTGCATGGGATCTCCTCTCGGGCGACGTCCCCAGGCCAAACGGGTGGCATGTCGGTCGGGGTGGCGTGTCCCGTGGACGGCTCTCCACGGGCGCAACGTCCGGTGTTGCAGGTTCGATCATGAACTTGGACGCGTGTGTTCTCCGTGAATCGAGCTGAACGGTGCGAGTACCCAGATCGTGGCCAATGGCACAGCTGGACCGGCCGGCTGCCCTTGTCATGATCGGGGTCGAGGCGCTGACCGCGGTTCTACTCGTACTCGCAACGTGGTTGAGCCTGCTCTCCGAGCCGCATTGGGGCACCGATTTCTGGCGCCTGGCCCTGCTGAGCGTGCTGTCCGTGGGTTACACGGAGGCGACCACACGCATCGGGCGCCTGACGGCTTGGCTGAACCTGAACGGCGCCGCACGTATCGTCCAGGGGTCGGTGCTGCTACTGACTGGTGTGCTAGTGCTGCCGCTCTGGGCCGCCGTGACACTGATGTTTGTGTACGACACGCATCTGAGGTGGTGCGGGACTGGCAAGCCGAGCTTGCCGCTGTACCGGTGGGTATGGACGGTCACCACCGTGGCCCTCGGGACCGTCAGCGCCTCGGCGGTGCTGCACGGACTCGGGGGAAGCCTGATAGATGTCAGGTTGCCCGACCTGGGCATCACGCTGCTGGCCGTGTTCGTCTACAGCGGGGTCAACCTCTTGGTACTGCTGGTCGGCATGTACTTGGCGATGCGCCCGCCGTCATTTGTGAGCCTGCTGCCGGACAGCAGTCAGGTCGGCTATGAGGCTGCAAAATTGGCTCTCGGCCTGGTCGCCGCAGTGCTACTGATCCACACTCCGCTGCTGACGCCGATCGTGCTGGTCCTGACCGGGGTCCTCCACCGCAGCACGCTGGTCGGTCAGCTGCACCGCGAGGCCTCCACAGACGCCAAGACGGGGCTGCTGACCTACAAGGCCTGGCTCGACCAGGCAGTGACCCACCTCGCCACCTGCGACCTCAACCGGACCCCCGCGGTTGCCATGCTCGTCGACCTGGACCACTTCAAACAGGTCAACGACAGCCACGGCCACCAGGCAGGCGATGCGGTGCTGGCCGCGGTGGGCGAGATCATCCGGCACGAGCTGCGGGACGCCGACGCCGTCGGGCGCTTCGGCGGCGAGGAGTTCGTGGCCTTTCTCGGCGAGGTCGACGAGACAGCGGGCCGGGAGATCGCCGAACGGATCCGGCGCCGGGTGGAGGAGGAGTCGTTCGGGAACGGGCTCACGGTCACGGCCTCGGTCGGCCTGGCCGAGCACCCGCCGGGCAACCGTGCCGTCGACACCATGCTCGCCGACGCCGACGCCGCCATGTACCAGGCCAAGCGGGACGGCCGGAATCGCGTGCGTACTGCCAGTGACCTCGAGCCGAGCGACGAGCTGGCCGGGCCCCTCGACGACGGTGCCGTGGCGGGGGCGTTGTCACGGTTCTCCCGGCCCCGCCGCAAGTCCGCGGCCAAGGTCCGCAATCACTGACCTGACCCACGTCAGGGGCGCCGCCCCGGGGCAGGACAAACCCCGAGCCACTTCCTGCACTGCCGACGATCGGGAGGTCAGGGCCGGGTGGACGGGCCGGCGGCTCGGGGTCCGGGTAGCTGTCGGGTATTGCTCACGCCGCTCAGCAGCGTGGGGCAGCCCCCACATCGTCCGATGGAGCGGCAGTCAGCGGACAGCCACCTCACGAGTCCAAAGCGTATTCAACGTCGGACCACCTCCTTCCTCGTGTACGTCCAGCGTAAGGTCACCGACCCTCGGTGGGCAACGACATTCTGCGACCCCTGCAGCCGCTCAACGCGGGGCGGCCGGGAAGCCGGCCAGCGTCCGGATGCGGCCATCGAGATCGGCGGCTCGCGGCCGGGGGTGGCCGTCGATGTCGACGACGTCCACCGGGCCGCGGACGCTGCTGACGAGCCACACCGCGTCGGCCTCGTGCAGGTCGCCGACGCTGCCGCGGGTCCACTCGACCGACCAGCCGGCCTCGCCGGCGCGCTCGAACAGCAGCGCCTGGGTGGTGCCGGCGAGGATGCCGGTGCCCTCGAGGGTGGTCGTGCGCAGCACATCCCCGTCCGCCCACACGACCGAGGCCGTCGGCGCCTCCAGCACGACACCGTCGGTCCCGACGAACACGACGTCGTCCGCGCCCCGGCGCACCGCCTCGCGCTGGGCGGCCATGTTCACCGCGTAGGACAGCGTCTTGACGCCCCCGAGCAGCCAGGGCGCGCCCGTGAACGCGTGCGAGTCGAGGCCCCGGGACAGCGTGGCCACCCGAACCCCCTCCCGGCGCTGCCGGAACAGCTCCGAATCCAGCCCGCTGACCCGGGCGAAGCCGACAGGGCCGGCCACCCCTCCCCGGGTGAGCACCAGCTTCATCGCCGCCTCCCCGGTGCCCGGCCACGCCGCAGCGGCGACCGCAACCAGCTGCCGCCAGCCGTCCTCGTCGAACGGGATGCCCAGCGCCGCGGCCGAGCGGGAGAAGCGGGCCAGGTGCCGATCCAGCTTCGCGACGGTCGCCCCGTCGGCGTCCACGACCAGCCGGCACCCTTCGAAGCAGCCGTCACCTCGGACCAGGCCGGCGTCGTCGGCGGCCGCCACGGCCGCCGCAGGGTCGACGAGACCGAGGCCGAGAACCGCCAGCACTGGGGGTGGAACGGCATGGGAGCTGGGGTCGAGGGCTGCCGACACCGGGTCAGGCTACCTACCATGAGGGGCGTGACCAGCTCGTCCACCCCGCCGGTCGACACGACCGATCTCGCGCCGATGCTGCGCGCGAAGGGCATGCGGGTCACGGCGCAGCGCGAGCAGGTGCTGGCCGCGGTCCGCGAACTCGGTCACGCCACCCCGGAGCAGATCGCCGAGACCGTCGAGGGCGTCGACCCGGCCACGGTGTACCGCGCCCTGGAGCTGCTCGAGGAGCTCGGGCTCGTCCGCCACACCCACCTCGGGCACGGCCCGCCGTCCTACCGGCCCGCCGAGGACGAGCACATCCACATCGTCTGCCACTCCTGCCGCGCGGTCGTGGACGCCGACCCGGGCCTGGTCGACGAGCTCGAGCACCGGCTGCGGTCCGGCAGCGGATTCGTACTCGACCGGGCCCACTTCACCGTCTTCGGCCGCTGCCGGAACTGCGCCGCGGCCGAGGACCAACAGGAACAAACTCTCCCGGACGGACGCTGACCACACTGATGACCACACACCTGGAGCACGCCGTGCCCGGCACCGGGCGCGACGCCGACGTCCCTTGGCACTACGGCGACCCGCTCACCGAGCAGCGCCTCCTCGACACCGCCGTCGGCGTGGTCGACCGGAGCCATCGCGCGGTGTTGCAGGTCCCGGGGCCCGACCGGCTCGACTGGCTGCACACGATCTGCTCGCAGCACCTCAGCGCGCTCGCCGACGGTGACAGCCGCGAGGCGCTGGTCCTCTCGCCGCACGGCCACGTCGAGCTGCACTGGCAGGTCACCGAACTCGGCGACACGGTGTGGCTGGACACCGAGCCGGACTCCGGCGCCGCGTCGCTGGCCTACCTGCAGAAGATGGTCTTCCTGCGGCGGGTCGAGCCGGCCGACGTCAGCGCCGACTGGGCGGTGATCTCGCTGGTCGGGCCGCGCACGCCGCAGACGCTCACCGCGGCCGGCCTGCCCGTCCCCGAGGCGCCCGAGCGCGCCCTGCCGCTGCCCGGCGGCGGGTTCGTGCGCCGGATGGCCTGGCCGTCGTCCGACGCCGCCGACCTGATCGTGCCCCGCGCGTCGGCAGCCGCGGTGCGGCAGGCGCTCGTCGACGCCGGCGCCGCCCGCGCCGGGCTGTGGGCCTTCGAGGCGCTGCGGGTGCAGGGACGCCGGCCGCGGGCGGGCGCCGAGACCGACCACCGCACCATCCCCCACGAGGTGGGCTGGATCGGGCGGGCCGTCCACCTGGACAAGGGCTGCTACCGGGGTCAGGAGACCGTCGCCCGGGTGCACAACCTCGGCCGGCCGCCCCGGCGGCTGGTGCTGCTGCACCTCTCCGGCGACTCCGACGAGCTGCCGCCTTCGGGCTCCCCGGTGGACTTCAGCGGCCGTGCCGTCGGCTTCGTGGGCACCGCCTTGCACCACTACGAACTCGGCCCGATCGCGCTGGCGGTGATCAAGCGGAGCATCCCGGAGGACGCCACCCTGTCCGTGGTCGGGCAGCAGGCCGCCCAGGACGTCGACTAGCCTCACCGCTCGACGGCGGAGGGGCTCGCCGACAACCGTGATCCGGGCCGGACGAGTTCGGGCGCCAACGGTCCCTACCTCATCTGCGGAGGGGTAGTGCGCCTGTGAGAAGGACCGATCCCGACGAGTGGGGCCGCGAGGGCGTGGACTCCGACGTCGACCTGACCGTCGCCGCCGAGCGGACCGAGACCCTCATCCGGGAGTGGGACCTGCTCGCGGCCATCGCCGTCGGCGGCGCGATCGGCGCCGAGGCCCGCTATGGGCTGGCCGAACTCCTCCCGCACGCCTCCGCCGGATGGCCGTGGTCGACGCTGCTGGCCAACGTGCTGGGGTGCCTGCTGATCGGCGTGCTGATGGTCGTGGTCGGCGAGCTGCGCAACCCGCCGCGGCTGCTGCGGCCGATGCTCGGCGTCGGGGTGTTCGGCGGCTTCACGACCTTCTCGACCTTCGCCCTGGACACCGCCACGCTGGTCGACGCCCACCGCCCCGGCCTGGCCGCCGCGTACGCCGTCACCAGCCTGCTGGCCTGCGTCGTCGCCGTCACCCTCGCGGTCCTGTGCAGCCGTGAGGTGGCGCGGCTGGTGGTTCGGTGATCGCGCTGCTGGTGGCGCTCGGCGCCGCGGTGGGCGCGCCGGCCCGTTACCTGACCGACCGTGCGATCCAGTCCCGGCACCAGACGGCGTTCCCGTACGGCACGTTCGCCGTGAACCTCACCGCCTCGCTGCTGCTCGGCGTCCTCGTGGGGGCGGCGGGCCACCTCTCCGGCCAGGTCCAGGCGCTGGTCGCCACCGGCTTCTGCGGGGCGCTGAGCACGTTCTCGACCTTCAGCTTCGAGGTGCTGCGGCTGGTCGAGAACCGCCGGGCCGGACTGGCTGCCGTCTACGCCCTGGGCAGCGTGCTGGTGGCTATCGGCTTCGGCGCGCTCGGCTGGTGGCTGGGGGCAGCGACGTGATCGCCGCACCGGGCCGCCGCCACGGACCGGCGAATCTCGAGTCATGACGCCGCTGGAGCAGGTGGCGGACGCGCTGCGCTGTCCCGTCTGCCGCGAGCCGGTCCGCGTCCTTCCGGGGGTGGTGCGGTGCGTCCAGGGCCACAGCTTCGACCTCGCCCGGCAGGGCTACGTCAGCCTGCTGGGCGGCCGCCGGACGGCGGGCACAGCTGACACCGCCGCGATGGTGCTCGCCCGTGAGCGTTTCCTGGGCGCCGGGCACCTCGATGCCGTGACCGAGGGCCTAGTGGCGGTCGTCGGCGCATCGGCGGGGGTGCCGGGACTGGTGCTCGACGTGGCCGGGGGCACCGGACATCACCTGGCCACCGTGCTCGAGGCCCAGCCGCGGGCTACGGGCCTGTGCCTGGACCTCTCCACTCCGGCGCTGCGGCGCGCGGCGCGGGGGCACCCCCGGATGGCGGCCGTGGCCGCCGACGCCTGGGGCCGGCTCCCGCTCGCCGACGGGTGCGTGGCCGTGGCGCTCTCGCTGTTCGGCCCCCGCAACGCCGCTGAGCTGCGGCGGGTGCTGGCTCCGGGGGGCGCCGTCGTCGTGGTGGCACCGGCCGGTGAGCACCTGGCCGAGCTGGTGGAGCCGCTCGGCCTGCTGCGCGTCGACCCCGACAAGGCGACCCGGCAGGCCGCGGTGTTCGCCGAGTTCGACGTGGCCGAGGTGCAGACCGTGACCGAGCGTCGCATCCTGGGCCGGGACGAGGCCGGAGCCGCCGTGCGGATGGGCCCGACGGCGGCCCACGTGACGGACGAAGAGATCGACTCGCGGGTGGCCGGATTGGCCGAGGCCACCCCGGTGACGGTCGCGGTGACCGTCACCCGCTACGTGCCCCGCTGAACCGGGTTGGGGCTCGCCGCCGCCGGGAATGACCACACAACGACGCGTTCGGCGAGAGCCGCCCCCGCGAGCGGCCCCGCGCGCGGAAGGAGGCAAGGCAATGGCATCCGACACCAGCGTCGATCTGAAGGCGGGACGCCGCCGGGTGGCCCGAACCCGCGGCGCCGCCAGCGGCATCATGCTGATCATCCTGGGCCTGTGGAGCGCCCTGATCCCGTTCGTCGGGCCCTACTTCAACTTCGGCTACATCCCCTCGCCCGACCAGGCGTGGAAGTGGACGACCGCCCGCGGCGTGTTCGAGGTCCTGCCCGGCGCGGTCGCCGTCATCGCCGGCGTCCTGCTGCTGGTGAGCGCCAGCCGCGCCCTGACCCTCTTCGCCGCCTGGATCGCCGCGCTGGCCGGCGCCTGGCTGGTCATCTCCCCGACGCTCGCCGGCGCCGGGACGGGCACCGGCGGGGTGCTCACCCCCGACCTCGGCATGCCCGACCCCACACTTGGCACCGTGGCCCGGACGGTCGCGGACCTGCTGTACTTCCACGCCACCGGCGCCGCCATGGTGCTCATCGGCGGCGTGGCCCTCGGCCGGCTCTCGGTGCACAGCGTGCGTGACGTCCGGGTCGCCGACCGCCGGGCCCGGGCCGAGGCCGAGCAGCAGGCGGCGGCCGAGCGGCACGCGGAAGCCGAGCGGCACACGGCGGCCTCCCGCCGGCAGGCCGCCACGGACGGGTCGACGGCCGACGGGTCGACGGCCGAGCGGTCGACGGTCCCGGGCTCGGCGGGGTCCGAGGAGCCTCATGAGCCGGCCCACGCCGCTCACGCCCGGCCCGAGCACGCCGCCCCGGCCGAGAGCGACGGCGACACCGCCACGACCAACGCGACCACGACGAGCGACACCACCGCCGATCCGGCCGCCCACCGGGAGGCGAGCGGGTCCACGACCTCGGCCGAACCGCACTGACCCACGGCATGACCGAGCGCAAGCCGTCCACCCTGTCGGTGCCGGACTGGGTCGAGATCCAGATCCGGCAGGCCGAGGCCGCCGGCGTGTTCGAGAACCTGCCCGGTAGCGGGAAACCGCTCCCGGGCCTCGATCGGCCTCGGCACGAACTGGCCTGGGTGGCCGACTACCTGCGCCGCGAGGGCGTCGACGCGGCCGCGCTGCTGCCTCCCGGCCTCGCCCTGGCCAAGGAGGTCGAGCAGCTGCCGATCCGACTGCTCGCCGAACGCCGGGAGCAGGACGTCCGCGCGGTCGTGGAGAAGTTGAACCGACGCATCGCCCGGGCGCACGCCGCACCGCAGACGGGGCCACCGCTGCGGGTCGGGTCCCTCGACGTCGAGCGGGTGGTCGAGGAATGGCGTCACAACCGGGACGAGATCGAGGCGCGGCGCGCCACCGCGGCCGCCGCGCGGGAATCAGCGCCGGAACCACCGCGGCGCCGCTCCCGGCTGCCGTGGCGGCGCCGGTGAGCCCCGCCGCCGCGCTCAGCGTCCCAGCCGCCCTCCGGTGAGGCGTTCGGTCTCGCCGTCCGGGCGGCCGCCGTACCAACGGTCCAGGACCCGCCAGAAGGGCGACGGGTCCTCGGCGACGAGCCCGAACAGCGTCGCCGACGAGTGCAGCTTCAGCGCGTCGACCCCACCCAGCAGGTCCCCCACGTCGGCCGCGGGCGCATCGGCCGCCAGGCCCGCGCACTCCACCAGCCGGGGCCCGAGCGTCGGGTGAGCGAGGTAGGCCCGGGCCTCGTCGAGCGAGTCGAGGGCGTAGTACTGGGCGGTGGAGCTGCGGCCCAGGCCTGCGATCTGCGGGAACACGAACCACATCCAGTGGCTCGTCTTGCGGCCGGCCCGCAACTGCGCGCGGGCCGCATCGATCGTCCCGTCGCGATCCTGCGCCTCGAGGAAGCGGTTGAGGTCGAACTGTCCGGTCTCGGCTTCTCCCATGGCGGCGGTGTACCCGCCCGGCCCGGTGCTGCCGCCTCGGCATCGCCTGAGGCGAACGGTCCAGAACATGGGCCGGCTGCGGCGGATGAGACCCCCCGACCGCACCCTCCGCAGCCCCCGGCACCGGCCACGCTCGCAACCGATGACGGAGCCAATGTTGCTGGCCCGCCGCCCGCCGGACCAGCAGTCATTGGTCCCGGCCCCGGGGACCGGTTGGACGGGTCGGTTCCGCCAATGGGCTCAGCCCATCCTGTGACCGACCGCAGGTCTGCGGGGGACAGCGGGCTCGGCCCATCCTGTCGCCGACCGCCAGTCTGCGGTGATAATCGGCTCATGACGTCGCCGGATCCGTTGCCGTTGCCGGAATCGATCGACATCCGCGAGGTCGGCATGCGCGACGGCCTGCAACTGGAGCAGCCGCTGCCGCTGGAGGCGAAGCTGCGGATCCTCGACGCGATCGCCCGGACCGGCGTGCGGCGCGTCGAGGTCACCAGCTTCGTCTCGCCCCGGGCGGTCCCCGCGCTGGCCGACGCCGACGAGCTGGCGACGCGGCTCGGCGAGTGGCCGGACCTGCACTTCTCGGCGCTGGTCGCCAACGCTCGCGGCGCCACCCGCGCCGTCGACGCCGGCCTCGCGCACCTGGAGTACGTGGTGTCGGCCGCGGACTCGCACAGCCTCGCCAACGCCGGACGCCCCACCGACCAGGCGGCGGCGGCCATCGGCGAGATCGCTGGCCTCGCCCACGCGGCCGGGGGCAGCCTCGAGGTCATCGTCGCGACCGCGTGGGACTGCCCGTTCGACGGTCGCACCGACCCCGAGCGGACGCTTCGGATCGCCCGCCGCGCCGCCGCCGACGGCGCCGACCGGCTCTGCCTCGGCGACACCATCGGGACGGTCACCCCCCGTCGGGCCGTCTCGCTCGTCGCGGGCGTCCGGGCGGCAGCGCCGGGTCTGGACGTCGGCGTCCACTTCCACGACACCCGCGGCACCGGTCAGGCCAACGTGCTCGCCAGCCTGCTCGCCGGCGTGCGCCAGGTGGACGCGAGCATCGGCGGCCTCGGCGGCTGCCCGTTCGCTCCCGGCGCCAGCGGCAACATCGCCACCGAGGAGCTGGTGTACTGGGCCGAGGACGCGGGGATCACCACCGGTCTCGAGATCGACGCGGTGGTGAACGCGGCCGGAGTCGCCGCGGCCGAGGTCGGGCACGAGTTGCCGAGTTCGCTGCTGCGGGCCGGCGGCCCGTCGGTGCCGCGGGGGCCGTTCCGCCGCGAGGCCGAGGCCGTACGGTAGCCCTCGTCCGAGACGGGGCGCGTCACGCCGGGTAGGCACCAACGCATGCGTGCCGCGGGGGGTGGGAATTGAGTTCGCAGTCGATCGGGGTGGACTTCGGTCCATCACCGTCCTCTCGAGACGCCTCCCGCCAGGACTCGGCGAGGCCGATACCCGCCGCCGCGGAGACGGCCGGGGCCGAGCACGGCAGTGTCGGGCACGCCCGGCCGGTCGCGGCGCTGCGCCTGCTGCGGCTCCTGCTGTTTCTCGCGGGCGGGTTCGTGGTCACGGCCGTCCTTCCGTTCGCCGGGGCCGGCTTCCACCCGCTCGCCTGGTGGCGGGCGCCCGCGAGCTTCGAGCTGGTGGTGCTGTGGTCGCTGCTGTGGCATGCGCTCGTGCCCGCCCCGGCGGAGAGCCCCTTCGCGCTGAGCGGATTGCGGCGCTGGCTGCGGCCCGGAACCGTCCGGCTGCCCGCCTTTCAGGGGCGGGTGCGGTTCACCGGCGGCAGCACCCGCACCGCGTGGGACGTCCTGCTCTACGCCGCGGTGCCGCTCGGGTGTGCGGCGCTGCTGGTCTCGGCCGGCGCCGCCGGCCCCTCGCGGCTCGGGGTGGCCGGGTTGCTGGTCGTGCTCGCCGCGCTGGCGATGCGGGACCGCACGCCGGTCCTGGCGGCACGGGTCGAGGTGCACGGCCTGTTGCTGCTGCCGTTCCTCACCGGCACCGCGGACCCCGCCTTCGCACTCAAGGGCGTGCTGGTGGCGACCTGCTGGGCCCTGGCGGCCGCGGCGGTCAGCAGCCATGCCCCGTTCGGGCTGGCCTCGGCGGCGGCCCGGCAGCAGTGGCTGCGAGGCCATAGCCTCCCGGTGCGGCTGTGGCGGGGGGACGGCCGGCCGGCCCGGACGATGGTGGTGTTGCGGGCCACGTTCGTGACGGTGACGTTCGCGGCGCCGGCCGTGCTGCTGGTCAGCCGCGGGGGACCGGCGACCGTGGTGGGGCTGGCCCTGCTGCTCGCGACCGGAGCCGTGGCGGCGGGCCTGGCGCTCCGGTCGCTGCCGTGGGAGACGTTCGCGCTGGCCGGGGTGGCGGCCCTGCTGCTGTTCGGCCGGTCCGCGGGCTCGGGCCCGGCCGATACGCCGGCGTGGCTGCTCGCGGCGACGGTCTTCGTGATGGTGGCGCTGCCCCTGCTGGTGGCGAGCCGGCCGGGTCGGGTCCCGCTGCTGCTTCCCGAGCGTCGGGTCGTCGACCACGCGACCGAGGGGGTGTGGCTGGTCCGGCCCGAGGCGGTGGACCGGTTCGCGGCCGCCTGCGGCGGCCTGCCCTCGGATGCGGTGCGGGCTTCTGACCTCGCCGCCCTAGACCCCCGGGCGACCGGTCGCGCGCTCGCCGGCCTGACCGGCCGGGCCACCGACGACCCGTCCCGCCTCGTCCGCATCGCGGGCGAGACCGTGGCCGTGGCCACCACCGGCTGGCCCGCCACGCGTCCGGACGCCACTCTCATGGCGGCGCTCACGACCAGGGGTGGATTCGCTCCCGGCGAGGTGCGGCTGCTCACCGTCGCGCCGCCGGTGCTGCTGCGCGGCGAGGAGCGCTACCGGCTGCTCGACCCCGGGAGCGGGCTGGTCGAGCAGGGCCTGCTCGACGCCGACGACGTGCTGCGGGAGCGGCACTGGCGCACCGGCGCGGGCTCGACGATCCCCGTCGAGGTGCAGCGAAGCGCTGATGGCCCGGTGGGGTACAGCACGCCGGCCGCGTTCGCGTTCCTCTCGGCCGCGCACGCCGAGACCTGGACCGGTCGCTTCGGAGTGGCGCCGGCCGACGCGCTGACCCCGCCCCAGGAGCCAGCAGCGCAGCGGAGGCCGACCCCGCCCCGACCGCCGGCCGCCAGGCCCCGCCCACCCGCTGTTCGCGACGCCCCCAAGCCACCCGCTGCCCGCAACGCCCCCCGGCCGGCCCCTCCCGCCCCGGCGGTGCGGCCGGCCCCGGTCCCGTCCCCGTCCCCGTCCCCGTCCCCGTCACCGGCCTCGCAGCCGCCGCCCGCAGCAGGTAGCCCGGCGGCGCTCGGCACCGCGCCTGTCCGCACCGGTGCACCGACCCGGCCCCGCCCGCCGGAGGCGGCCGGCGGGCCCCGGCACTCGCGCCCGTCGCCGGTGTGAGTACCGCCGTCGTCGTCGGCTCGGGACCGAACGGGCTGACCGCCGCCTGCCTGCTCGCGCGCGCCGGGCTCACTGTGACGGTCGTCGAGGCGGCCGGCGAGATCGGGGGCGGGACGCGGAGCAGCGAGCTCACGCCCGGCCTGCTGCACGACCACTGCTCCGCCGTCCACCCGCTCGGGGTCACCTCACCGGTCTTCGCCGAGCTGGACCTGGCCCGGTTCGGGCTGGAGTGGCTGGCCCCGGAGGTCGACCTCGCCCATCCGCTGGACGGTGGACGGGCCGCCCGGCTGATCCGCAGCCTGGCCGACACGGCCGCGGGCCTCGGCGCGGACGGCGCCGCCTGGCAGCAGGCGTTCGGGAGCGTCGGCGGGCGGTTCGACGCCCTCGCCGACGACGCGCTCCGGCTGCCCCGGCACCTGCCCCGCCATCCGCTGCTGCTGGCCCGATTCGGCCTGCTGGCCGCGCCGCCGGTGTCCTGGACGGTCCGGCGCTGGGCCAGCGATGAGGCTCGGGCGCTGTTCGCGGGCGCGGCGGCGCACGGCGGGAGCCGGCTGACGCTGCCGATGAGCGCCGTCCCGGCGGGCATCCTGCTCGCCGCGGCCCACCACCGCGGCTGGCCGGTGGCCCGCGGTGGTTCCCGCGCGATCGCCGCCGCGCTGGCCGCCGCACTGCGCGAGCAGGGCGGGCGCATCGAGACCGGCCGCCGCATAGGCGACCTGCGCGAGTTGGACGCCGACGTCGTGCTGTTCGACACCGCCCCGCGAACCGTCCTGGAGGCGGCCGGCGACCGGCTGCCGGCCCACATCCGCCGGGCCTACCGCCGCTACCGCCACGGCCCCGCCGCGTTCAAGCTCGACCTCGCCGTCGAGGGCGGCATCCCGTGGATGGCGGAGGCGCCCCGGCGCGCGGGGACCGTCCACGTCGGCGGGACGTACGAGCAGATCGCGGCGGCCGAGGCCGAGGTGGCGTCCGGGCGGATGCCGGCGCGACCGTTCGTGCTCGTCGCCCAGCAGTACCTGGCCGACCCGTCCCGCTCCCGGGGGGACGTGCACCCGGTGTGGGCCTACGCGCACGTCCCGAACGGCTGGGACGGTGACGCCACGAACGCGATCCTGGACCAGCTCGACCGCTTCGCCCCCGGCGTCCGCGACCGCATCGTCGACTCCGTGGCCCGCGGCCCCACCGCCCTCGAGGCCGACAACGAGAACTACGTCGGCGGTGACATCGGCTGCGGCGGCAACGGCCCGCTGCAGACGGTGCTGCGGCCGCGCCCGGCGATCAACCCCTACGCCACCGGCATCCCCGGGGTCTACCTGTGCTCGGCCGCGACCCCGCCGGGGGCCGGCGTCCACGGGATGTGCGGCGCCAACGCCGCCGCCGCGGCACTGCGGCAGCTGTCGTAGCGGCGCCAGTCAGCGACCGACCGGCCGCAGCTGGTAGTCGCCGCGGGTCTGCGCCACGACCGTGCCGTCCTCGGCGGTGACCTCGGCCTCCAGCACGAACGGCACCTTCGCCCCGGGCACCGCCTCGGAGCGCAGCCGCGCCACCTCCGCCGGGTCGAGCCGGGCGGACGCGGTGACGGGGCCGGTGCCCGGCGTCAGGAAGTCGATCTCGATGCGACGCACCAACGGATAGTGCGTCGAGGCGTCGAAGGTCGCGAAGTGCAGCGCACCGCCGAGCACCTCGGCGACGGTGAACACCGTCCCGGCGTACATCACCCCGAAGTGGTTGCCGTTGCCCTCGAGCGGCACGCTCGCACGGGCCAGCCCGGGCGCCAGCTCGAGGAAGCGGACCCCCATCCGGTGCGCCACCGGGATGAGGTCGGCGAGCGCGGCGTTGAGCTGGTCGGGATCGAGGGGTGCGGTCATCGGCCGAATCTATCCAGCCCGACGCGCAGCGCCGTAGTCTCGGGCTCCGTGGCGAGCGAGGCGGCGACGATCGCGGTCATCGGCGAGGCCCTCATCGACCTGGTCGAGACCGGCGACGACGATCCGCGCCTGGCCCGCCCCGGCGGCAGCCCCTACAACGTGGCGATCGGCCTGGCCCGGCTCGGGCAGCCGGCGGCGTTCGTCGGCCGGCTCTCCCGCGACCCGCTCGGCACCGTGCTGCGCCGCCACGCCGAGCGCTCCGGCGTCGACCTCACCCTCGCCGTCGACGCCCCCGAGGCCACCACCACCGCGCTCGTCGAGCTCGCGGACGGGTTCGCGAACTACCGCTTCGGGGTGGCGGGAACGGCCGATTTCCGCTGGACCGATGCCGAGCTGGCGGCTGTGCCGGACCGGCTCGCCGCGCTGCACTTCGGCTCGTTGGCGTCCTGGCTGCCGCCGGGCGACGACGCCGTCGCCCGGCTCGTGGCCGCCCGGCGGGACCGGACGCTGGTGAGCTTCGACCCCAACGTCCGGCCGCACCTGCAGCCCGACGGCGAGGCCGCCCGGCGGCGGATCGAGCAGCTCGTGCCGCTCGCCCACGTGGTCAAGACCAGCGACGAGGACCTCGCGCACCTCTACCCCGGGCGTGATCCGGACGACGTCGCCCGCGCCTGGCTCGAGCTGGGGCCGGGGCTCGTGGTGGTCACCCGGGGCGGTGACGGCGCCCTGGCGCGGACGGCCGCCGGGGCCACCCGACGCCCCGCGGCCGACATCGCGATGGTCGACACGGTGGGGGCCGGTGACGCCTACACCAGCGGACTGCTCGACGCGCTCGCCCGGCGCGACCTGCTGGCCGCCGACCGGATCGCGACGCTGGCGGGCCGGGCCCTGGACGAGGTGCTGGACGACGCCGGGCTGGTCGCCGGCATCACCTGCTCCCGGGCCGGGGCCAACCCGCCCCGGCGGGCCGAGCTCGACCGCCCGACGACCTGAGCGGGGACCCGGCCGGGCTCACTCGGCGTCGTCGCCCCCGCCGCGCGACGGTCCGGAGGCAGCGCGCCCAGAACGGGCAGCCCGCGCAGCACGGTCGAGCAGCAGCCCGCCCAGCACGCCGGCACTCACCAGCGGGATCCAGGCCCAGATCAGCACGGTGCGCACGTCGGATCGGTTCAGCACGAGCATCACCAGGACGTAGGCGATGAAGGGAACGAGCACCGCGGCCAGCACCTGCAGCCGGAGCATCGGCCGGGCGCGTAGCAGGGCGAGGTCCGACGGCGCCGCCTCGGCCTCTGCCCTCTCGGCGTCGGCCGGCCCGGCGACCTGCTGCGGCTCCGGGCCGATGACGGGAATGGACTCGGTCGGGGCCTCGGCGACCGGCGGCCCCGTCACCGCGGTCGGTGCCGACTCCGCACTCGGCTCCGACTCTGCACTCGGCGCCGGCTCCGCCACCGTCACCGGCTCCGCCGTCGGCGCAGCGTCCCGGAGCGCCAGCTCCTGGGTCACTGCGGCCTCTGCGGTCTCTGCGGGTGCCGCCGGGTCGTCGGCGGTGCGCCGGCCGGTGCGGGCCGGCACCCCGCCGGCGGGCGAGAAGCGTTGCTCGGTGACGCGGCCGCGGAGGGTGAGCGCGGCGGTGTCTGAGCCGGTGTCAGGTCCGGCGTCGGAAGTGTCCGGGCGGTAGTGCCGCGCCGGCCGATCGGGGGCGGGGCGCTCGACGACGGTGGCGCCGGCGCCGCCGGCGTCCTCCTCATCCGGAGCGGAGTGGCGTCCCATGCGTTCCAGTGTTCCAAAGCCGCGGCACTTCCGGGTGTCGCCGCGCAGTCCCCGTCCTGATCTTCATGCCTCGGCGAAGTCCAGGGTGCCTAGAGCCATGAGGATCGGATCTCGGTCAGCAGCCCGCGGCACGCCCGCTCGATCTGCCCGAGCACGGTGCTGAAGCCCGTCGGTCCGCCGTAATAGGGGTCGGCGACGTCGGCCGGCGCACCGTCAGCGCCGTCAGCGACCTCCGGGTCGAAGCGGCGCAGCAGCACGATCCGCCGCCGGGCGTCGGTCGGATCGTCGGCGCGGGCGGCCAGTTCCAGCAGTGCGGCCCGGTGCCCGCTGTCGAGGGCCACCACGAGGTCGTGGTCGTCGAAGTCGGCCGCGGTGAACTGCCGGGCGGTGTGCGCCGGCCAGGTGTAGCCGGCGTCGGCCAGGGTTTGCCGGGAGCGGGCGTCCATGTCCTCGCCCACGTGCCACCCGCCGGTTCCGAAGCTGTCGGCGGCGACCAACTCGGCCATCCCCTCGGCCTCGGCGAGCCGGGTGAGCACCGCCTCCGCGGTCGGGGAGCGACAGATGTTGCCGCTGCAGACGAAGCCGACCCGGACCGGAGCGCGCATGCCGCCAGTCTGCCGCCACCGCCTCGCCGGGTGAGCAGCGGCCACGGCGGCCCGGTGCCACGGCGCGGATGGTGGGTAGGTTCGGTGGCTGGAGCTCGTCGGCACCGGTCGGCGGCGTGCGTCGAGGTGAGGAGGGCCCGGTTGCCCGAGATCGATCCGGCCTTCGAGGCGATGCCGCTGCGGGGGCTGGCCGGGGCCGCGCTGCGCCGCGCCGAGCAGCTCGGCGTCGACTACGCGGACTTCCGGCTCGAGCGCATCCGGACCGGCTCGCTGCGGCTGCGCGACGGCCGGCTCGACTCGCTCGGCGACAGCGAGGACATCGGCATCGCCGTGCGGGTCGTGCACGACGGGACCTGGGGCTTCGCCGCCGGCATCACCCGCACCGCCGACGGGGCCGCGCAGCTTGCGGAGCGGGCCGTGGCCACCGCCCGGGTCAGCCGGCCGCTGCGGGCCGCGCCGGTCCGGCTGGCCCCCGAGCCGGTCTACGAGGACGGCGTCTGGGTCTCTGCCTACGAGCGCAACCCGTTCGACGTCCCGGACAGCGAGCGGGTCGGCCGGCTGACCGAGCTGTCCGAGCGGCTGCTGGCCGCGGACGGGGTGGATCACGTCGACGCGTCGCTGCTGCAGGTGCAGGAGAACAAGTTCTTCGCCGACACCGCCGGCACCCGCACGATGCAGCAACGCGTCCGCATCGAGCCCGTCCTGACCGCCCTGCGCGTCGACCGCGGCGCGGGTGCGTTCTCGTCCATGCGCACCCTCGCCCCGCCGGCCGGGCGCGGCTTCGAATACCTCACCGGCACCGGCTGGGACTTCGACGCCGAGATCGCCGAGCTGCCCGCCCTGCTGGCCGAGCACGCCAAGGCCCCCGGCGTCGAGCCGGGCCGCTACGACCTGGTCATCGACCCGTCGAACCTCTGGCTGACCATTCACGAGTCGATCGGCCACGCCACCGAGCTGGACCGCGCCCTGGGCTACGAGGCCGCCTACGCCGGGACCAGCTTCGCCACCCCGGACCGGCTCGGCTCACTGCAGTACGGCAGTGCCGTCATGAACGTGACCGGTGACCGGACGGTCGAGCACGGGCTGGCGACCGTCGGCTGGGACGACGAGGGCGTCGCGGCCCAGCGGTTCGACCTGATCCGCGACGGGGTGCTGGTCGGCTACCAGCTGAATCGGGAGATGGCCGCCGCCAACGCCGAGCGGCTCGGCAGCGACCGGTCGAACGGCTGCGGCTACGCCGACTCCCCCGGCCACATCCCGATGCAGCGGATGGCGAACGTCTCGCTGCAGCCGGATCCCGACGGGCCCTCGCTGGACGAGCTCGTCGGCCGGGTCGAGCGCGGCATCCTGATCAAGGGAGACCGCTCGTGGTCGATCGACATGCAGCGGTTCAACTTCCAGTTCACCGGACAGCAGTTCCACCGCATCGAGGACGGCCGGATCACCGGCCAGCTGCGCGACGTCGCCTACCAGGCCTCGACGACCGACTTCTGGGGCTCGATGGAGGCCGTCGGCGGGCCGCAGACCTATCTGCTCGGCGGCGCGTTCAACTGCGGCAAGGGCCAGCCCGGCCAGGTCGCGGCCGTCTCCCACGGCGCCCCCGCCGCGCTGTTCCGCGACGTCAACGTGCTCAACACCCGCTCGGAGGCGGGGCGCTGATGACCGAACCGCAGGCACTCGTCGAGGCGGCGTTGGCCACTTGCACGGCCGACGGCTGCATCGCCGTCGTCGGCGAACACTCCGAGACCAACCTGCGGTGGGCGGCCAACTCACTGACGACCAACGGTCAGATGCGCAGCCGCTCGCTCACCGTCGTCGCCACCTTCGAGCGCAGCGCCGGCACGAGCGCCGGGGTGGTCAGCCGTTCGGTGAACACCGTCGACGACGTCGAGTCCGTCGTCCGCGCCGCGGAGGCGGCCGGCCGCGACGCCGCCCCGGCCGACGACGCGGCCCCGCTCGTCGCGCCGTACCCGCACGACGACGACTGGGACGCGCCGCCCGCGGAGACCTCCGTCGAGGTGTTCGAGCGGCTCGCCCCCAAACTGGGATCGGCGATGCGGGGCTGGCAGGACGACGACCTGCTGCTCTACGGCTTCGCCGAGCACGAGCTGACCTCGTGGTTCGTGGGCGTCTCCACCGGGCTGCGGCGCCGCATCGACCAGCCCACCGGCCGGCTCGAGCTCAACGGCAAGACCGCCGACCTCAGCGGCTCGACCTGGGCGGGCCGGCACACCCGAACCTTCCGGGACGTCAACCTCGACGCCGAGCTGGACACGCTGCGGCAGCGGCTCCGCTGGGGGCGACGCCGGCTGGAGCTGCCGCCGGGGCACTACGAGACGATCCTGCCGCCCACATCGGTCGCGGACCTGATGGTCTACGCGTACTGGACGGCCTCGGCCCGCGACGCCGAGGAGGGGCGCAGCGTCTACGCCGCCGACGCCGGCACCCGGATCGGTCAGCGGCTGTCCTCGCTGCCGCTGCGGCTGCGCTCGGATCCGAACGAACCCGGGCTGCAGTGCCCCCCGTTCGAGCTGGCGCTGCAGTCGCACGCCGGGCTGCAGTCGGTGTTCGACAACGGTCAGCCGCTCGACGCGACGACCTGGGTCGACGACGGCCTGCTCACCGACCTGATCCGCCCGCGCTCCTGGGCCGCCCGGACCGGGGCCCAGCCCCGGCCGCTCGTGGACAACCTGATCCTCGAGTGTCCGGGCGCGACGGCGACGATCGAGGACATGGTGGCGAACACCGAACGCGGTCTGCTGCTGACCAGCATGTGGTACATCCGCGAGGTCGACCCGCAGACCCTGCTGCTCACCGGTCTGACGCGCGACGGCGTGTTCCTCGTCGAGAACGGTGAGGTGCAGGGCGCGGTCACCAACTTCCGCTACAACGAGTCCCCGATCGACCTGCTGGGGCGCGTCAGCGAGGTCGGGGCGACCGTCCCGACGCTCTCCCGGGAGTGGAGCGACGACTTCCGCCGGACCGCCATGCCGCCGCTGCGCGTCCCGGACTTCAACATGTCGACCGTGAGTCCGGCCTCGTGACCGGCCGCCCGACCCGCAGGACCGGCCGATGACCGGGTCGCAACTGCCGGGCGAGCAGACCATCCGCCGCAGCCGCAGCCTGGAGGTCGCGGCCCGGGCGGGTATCGCCACCCGCGGGGTGCTCTACCTGCTGGTCGCCGCCCTCATCGGCCTGCTCGCCGTCGGCTCCCGTCATCACGAGGCCGACCAGCGCGGCGCGCTGCAGGCACTCGCCAGCCACACCGGTGGCGCCGTCGTGGTCTTCCTGGTCTTCCTCGGCCTCGCCGGCTACGCGCTCTGGCGACTGTTCGAGGCGGTGTTCGGCCCCAGCGGCCAGGACGACGGGGTGCAGCCGCGCCTCGACGCTAGCCTCGGCACCATCGGCTACGGCTTTCTCGCCTACACCGCGGGCAGTGTGCTGTCCGGGGTCCGCAAGAGCTCGGCCCACCAGTCGGCCGAGCTCTCCTCCCGAGTGATGACGCACACCGGTGGCCGGTTCCTGGTCGCCGCGATCGGCGTCGCGATCATCGTCGGCGGCGGCTTCATGCTGTATCAGGGCGTCACCGGCGGCTTCGCCGAGCAGCTGCGCCTCCAGGACGAGCCGCCGCGGCTGCGCAGCACGGTGCGGTGGCTCGGCACCGTCGGCACGACGGCGCGGGGCCTCGTCTTCGTCGCCGTCGGCGCCGTGTTCATCGACGCCGCGGTCGAGTTCGACCCGCACAAGGCCACCGGCATCGACGGGCTGCTGCGCACCATCCAGGGCGCCGCGTTCGGCCCGGCCCTGCTGCTGCTCACCGCCGTCGCCCTCGGGATCTTCGGCGTCTACTGCTGGGCGGAGGCCCGCTGGCGCGTCACCTGACGACGCCTCCGTGCGTGCGCGTTAAGCGTGATTCGCGCGAACCGCTCGCGATTCGGCCGGCCGTAGGTGACAATGATCTCGGCCCCGCGCGTCCCCCCGGCGCGTCCACATTCGAAAGTTGACCGATGCTCGTCGCCCCCCGTCTTCGTCGTCGGCTGCTCGCTTCCGCGAGCGCGCTCGCCGTCGCCCTCACCGCCGCGACGGCCGCCTCCGCCGTGCACGCCGACGCGTCGGCGGCCTCCCCGGCGAGCTCGGTGCAGTACGCGGTGAGCCGCAACATCTGCGCCAAGCCCGCGTCGCCGAATGAGATGCGCTGCTTCGCCGCCGAACGGGTGCCGGTCCCGGCGGGCACCCGGCACGCGTTCGCCTACCGCCCCTCGTCCGGGCGTGGGCCCGCCGGCGGGTACACGCCCTGGCAGCTGTCGCGTGCCTACGGCTTCAACCCGTGGGTGCCCCGCCGGAAGATGACCGTCGCCATCGTCCTCTGGCACGACGCCCCGACCGCGCTGGCCGACCTCAACCACTTCGACCGGCGCTATCAGCTTCCGCACGAGAGCGGGTCCAGCTTCCGCAAGGTCAACCAGGCCGGGCACGACTCGCCGCTGCCCGCCGCCGACCCCGGCGCCGCCGCGGAGGTCGCCCTCGACACCCAGGCCGTGCGGGCGGTGTGCCACACCTGCCGCATCCTGCTGGTCGAGGCCAAGAACCCCTACGCCGGCGCCCTGGCCACCGCCGTCAACACGGCGGTGCGGATGGGGGCCCAGGTGGTGACCAACTCCTACGGTGCTCCGGAACGGCGCTTCCCGTCCTGGATCCTGAAGGCCTACAACCACCCCGGCGTCGTGCTCACCGCCTCCACCGGCGACGACGGCTGGTACGGGTGGGACTGGTCGAACTCGCCGGGCGATCACAGCGACAGCCGCGCCCCGTTCCCGGCCACCTCCCCGTCGGTCGTGGCGGTCACCGGCACGAGGCTGCAGCTGGGAGCGGGCAGCACCCGATCCGACGAGACGGTCTGGAACAGCAACGGGCTGTCCGACACGGCCGGCCGGCGGGCCGCGCAGCCGCTCGGGGCCTCCGGCGGCGGCTGCAGCCGGCTGTTCCGCGCCCCGGCGTGGCAGGCGCGCCTCCCCGGCTACCAGCACTCGGGCTGCAACGGCTACCGGCTGGCGGCCGACCTGGCGCTCGACGCCGACCCGCAGACCGGCTTCGACGTGTACCGCAGCTTCGTCGACCCACGCTACGACCGGAGGGGCTGGGCGACCTTCGGCGGAACCTCGCTGGCCGCCCCCCTCGCGGCCGGCATGTTCGCGCTGGCCGGTGGCGCGCAGGGCGCCCGCTACCCCGCCGATGCGCTCTACGGCAACGCCGCCGTGCACCCGGCGCAGCGTTTCGACGTGGTCAGTGGCGGGACCGGCTACTGCCAGGACGCGTCGACCCAGGACTGCGCCACGGCGGTGCAGCAGATGAGCGCGACCAGCAACCCCAACAACCTGAAGCACGGGCAGCTCGACTGCAGCTTCCCGCGCCACGGCGGCGACGGGGTGCCGGCCTCACGCAACCGCGAGTGCAATGCGCTGCCCGGTTACGACGGCGCCTCGGGCGTCGGCGCCCCGGCCGGCATCCGGCTGTTCCACCGCACCGACCCGACCGTGACCATCGGCCGCGGGCCGAAGCCGGTCCGGCACGGCCGGCGGACGGCCTTCACCGCCTACCTCAAGCAGCCGTTGCCGCACACCTACCTGCAGCACATCGTCTGGTACTGGGGCGACGGCCACGGCCCGACGGCGCGGGTCCGGCAGCGGGTCGCCGCACACGTCTACCGCCGGCCGGGCGGCTACCACCTGACCGTGGTGGCGCGCGACAGCCGGGGGCAGCAGGTCGTGAAACACGCCCTCGTCAGGGTCTCGTGAGGTCGTAGAGCCCCAGCGCGGCGACGGTGTGGGCGTCGCGCAGCCGACCGTCGCGGATCATGGCCCGCAGCTCGGCCTCGGGAAACCAGCGGGTGACCATGTCCGACTCGGTCGATTCCCGACGCGGCTCGCCGAGGGTCAGCCCCCGGGCGACGAAGACGTCGTAGCCCTGGGCGGCGAAGCCGTAGGCGGTGTGCAGGTGCCCGAGGTGCAGCAGCGTCTCGGCCGTGGCGCCGGTCTCCTCCCGCAGCTCCGCCGCCGCCAGCTCCGCGACCGTCCCCGAGCGCCCGGCCGGCCAGCCGCCCTGCGGGAACTCCCACTCCCGGCTGCCGACCGGGTAGCGGTACTGCTCGACCAGCCAGAACCCGCCGTCCTGCTCGGCGATCACCAGCACGAAGTCCCGCTTCTCGATCACGGTGTAGATGCCGGTCGTGCCGTTGGGGAACGCCACGTCGTCCTCGCGCAACCGCAGAAACTGGTTGCGGTACACCTCCCGACTCGCGAGCTGCCGGACGATGGCGCCGTTCTCGTCACCCATGCGCCCCATTCTCGCCCGCTCCTCCCTCCCCCCTCGCCCCTCGCCCTTCGCCCTTCGTTGAGTGGGGCAATAGGGGCTGAGTGGCGCGGTATAGCGCGCCACTCAGCCCGCAACGCCCCACTCACCAGGCCGGGGGCAGGACGGGACGGACAGGGCGGGGCAATTCGCTTGCCCCGGCGGCGTAGCGTTCTTCACTCGTGACCGTCGACGATCCCGCCCTGCAGGCCGAGCGATCGCACGTCGAACTGGCCCGCCGCTGCCTGGCGCAGATGCGCGAGGCCGCGGAACGGATCGCCGACTACGGCGTGGACGAACTGGCCAGCCAGGCGCTGGGGTCCCTGCGAGCCAGCCGGCTGGCGGCGCTGGCGGCCGCCCCGGACGCCCCACCGTTCTTCGGGCGTCTCGACCGCGAGCCCGAGCACCCCGGCGGTCCGGGCGAGACCTTCCACCTGGGCCGCCGCCACGTCCGGGACCCGGCCGGTGACCCGGTGGTGCTCGACTGGCGTGCCCCGATCGCCACCGCCTTCTACCGCGCCACGCCCGAGGACCGGATGGGCGTGCGGCGGCGGCGTCGGTTCGGCTTCCACGACGGCGAGCTCAGCTCCTACGAGGACGAGCAGCTCGACCACGGTGAGGCGCTCGGGCTCGCCTCGGAGCTGCTGCGCGAGGAGATCGAGCGGCCCCGGGTGGGGCCGATGCGCGACATCGTGGCCACCATCCAGCCCGACCAGGACCACCTCGTCCGCGCCGACCTGGACACCTCGCTCTGCGTCCAGGGCGCGCCGGGCACCGGCAAGACCGCGGTCGGCCTGCACCGCGCCGCCTACCTGCTCTACACCTTCCCCGACCGGCTGCGCCGCTCCGGCGTCCTCGTCGTCGGGCCGAACGCCGCCTTCCTGCACTACATCGAGCAGGTGCTGCCGTCGCTCGGCGAGAACGGCATCACCCAGCAGACGGTGCAGGGCCTGCTCTCGACCGAGCCGCGCGGCCAGGAGCCCTCGGCTCTTGCTGTCCTCAAGGGCGACGCCCGGTGGGCGGACGTCCTGCGACGGGCCGTGATCTCGCATGTCGTCAAGCCGACCGAGGACGTCGTCGCCATCGTCGGCACCAAGCGTTATCGCGTATCCGCGCATAATCTCCGTCGTTACGTCGACGACGCGCGGCGGGCGCTCGGCGCGGGGCTGCGCTGGAACCAGGCTCGGGAACGGTTGCGGCTGCAGGTGGCCGAGGACGTCCGCCGCGACCGGGAGGACGCCGGCGGCGCCCCGACGGACGCGGAGACGGCCAAGGTTGCCCGCTCGGCCGCCGTCCGCGAGTGGGTGGACGGCGTGTGGCCCACGCTCACCGCACCGGCGCTGCTGGCCCGGCTATACGACGACCCGGAGTTCCTGCGCCGCTGCGCGGGGCCGGCCTTCGACGACGCGGAACTGGCCGCGGTGCAGCGCCCGGCACCACGCTCAATGCGCACGATCCGGTGGACGCCGGCCGACGCCGTGCTGCTCGACGAGATCCAGGCGCTGCTGGAGCCGACGGCGACCTGGATCCACGTCGTGGTGGACGAGGCGCAGGATCTCTCGGCCATGCAGTGCCGGGTGGTGGCGCGCCGGTGTCCGCTGGGGTCGGTGACCGTGCTCGGTGACCTCGCCCAGGCCACCACGCCGTGGGCGGTCGGCGACTGGGCCGCGACGCTCAGCCACCTCGGCCACGAGGCCGATATCCGGCCGCTGACGGCCGGCTACCGCGTACCCGGCGAGGTGCTCGAGGTGGCGAACCGGCTGCTGCCGCACATCGCCCCGGACGTCCCCCCGGCGACCTCCGTGCGGCAGGGCGACGGCGCGCTGCACCTCGCGCCGGGCGGCTCGGTGGCCGCCGAGGTGGCCGCCTGCCTGGCCGAGCCCGGATCGATCGGCGTCATCGTCCCGACCGCCACGGTGGACGAGGTGCTCGCCGCGCTGGCCGCCGCGGGGATCCCGGCCGAGTCCGCCGGCGCCTCGGCCGACGCGGACACCGACCCCCGGGTGATGGTGGTCCCGGCCGAGGCCGCGAAGGGCCTCGAGTTCGACTCCGTGGTCCTGGTCGAACCGGCCGGCATCGTGGCCGGCGAGCCGACGCGGCTGGACGGGCTGCGCCGCCTGTACGTCGTGCTCACCCGCGCCGTGTCGCGGCTCCGGATCGTCCACAGCGAGCCGCTGCCTCCCGAGCTGGGCTGACTGGGTGTGTCCCTATTTCGGGACGAACCGGCTTCCCTTGTCCCACCGGTGGTGGGTGCTTGGTTGCCGTCCGAGCGCCAGCCTCGCCTTGGGGGCTGGTCTTGTCTCGGTTCCGACCCAGCGCCCCGAGTGGTGCAGGGTGGCAAGCGGCTCTTCCCCGGCCCATCCGGGTGCAGACACATGACGGGTGTCAGGCGGCCACGGGCTGTGGCGTGGTTCTCCTGGCCGGTGTGTAGCGGGCGAGGTTGATCGCGGCGTTGACGTCTCGGTCCGGCGTCGACCCGCACGCACCGCACCGGTAGGTGCGGTCGGACAGGGTCAGGTCTGCCTTGACCTCGCCGCAGCTCGAGCAGGTCTTGCTGGAGGGGTACCACCGGTCCGCGACGACCAGGTCGGTGCCGTACCAGACCGTCTTGTACTCGAGTTGGCGGCGGGCGTCAGCTCCGCCTCGGTGATGTCGTAGGAGCGTTCGGCGGCGCGCTGGTCGAGGTTCGCGCGCACCCGCGCCAGCTGATGGTTGAACGCCAGCCGTGCCGCGCCCGGATGCGCCCGCAATATCTGGTGCTGTCCGGCGTTGACGTCCAAGGTGAACCGGAACGTCACGGCCGACTCAACGGCGTCCCGGTGTGCGACAGCAGCACGGCGGCGTCATCGCGGGAGCTCGGCATACCGGCGATAGTGCCGAACACCTACGACAAGATCAGCACACCCGAGACCGGCCTCGATCGGCACGCCGACAACCCGCGAATAGGGACACACGCTCTGAGACCGCGGACGGGGCTCCGCCCGGCCCGGACGCTGCGCGGGCGTCAGCGGACGGTGGGGGCCACCGAAGCGGTCGTGCGGGCTAACGCGACGAGGAGGAGCACCAGCAGCAGGACCGCGAGAATGACCAGTCCGACGCCGATCCACAGCGCGAGCAGGCCGTAGCGGCGCGCGTCCTGCGAGTTCTTCCCGGCCAGCTCGAACTGCCCGCGCGCCCAGAGGTCGTCCACCTTGCTCGCGGCGAGGAAGGCCGGGATCGCCAGCGGCCAGAACAGGAAAATCGCGGCGATGGCCCAGCCGAGGTTGTCCGGCGGCTTCGGCGGGAACGGCGGCGCGTAGCCGGGGGGGTACGTGCCGTAGGGCGGGTACCCGCCGTAGGGCGGCGAGCCTCCCGGTGCCGGACCGCCCGGGCCCCAGGCTCCCCCCGGCCCGGGCGGCGGGGGGTAGCCGCCACCCGGCTGCGGTGGGTGCTTCTGCCAGTCGACCATGCGTCGATGGTGCCGCACCCGGGCGGCGGAACCCAGCGCCGCGGGAGGTGTCAAGGTGACGGCGATCACGGATATGGTAGGAACCCCTGGGTAGTTCCGGCGTACGCCACCCCTGTACTCCGGAGATCACCCGAGCCGCAGACACGTCCGCCACGGTCACCCCGCGACGGCGTCGAGACCGAGGGAGTGCTGTCCCTATGAGCGAGCACGTGCATGCCGTCCACCCCGAGCCGGACATGGTGCAGCTGCTGACCCCGGAGGGCCAGCGCGTCGAGCACCCCGACTACCCGCTCGAGATCTCCGACGACGACATCGCCTCGCTCTACCGCGATCTGGTGATGGTGCGCCGCATCGACACCGAGGCCATCGCGCTGCAGCGGCAGGGCGAACTGGGGCTCTGGGCCTCGCTGCTCGGCCAGGAGGCGGCGCAGATCGGCGCCGGGCGGGCGCTGCACACCCAGGACATGGCGTTTCCCACCTACCGCGAGCACGGGCTGGCGTGGTGCCGCGACGTCGACCCGCTCACCCTGCTCGGTCTCTACCGCGGCACCAATCTCGGCGGCTGGGACCCCGCGGAGAACAACTTCAACCTGTACACGATCGTCATCGGCGCCCAGACGCTGCACGCGACCGGCTACGCCATGGGCGTCGTCCGCGACGGCGACGTCGGCACCGGCGCCCCGGAACGCGACACCGCCGTCATCGCCTTCTTCGGGGACGGCGCCTCCAGCCAGGGCGACGTGAACGAGGCGTTCGTGTGGGCCGGCGCCGGCAACCTGCCGGTCGTGTTCTTCTGCCAGAACAACCAGTGGGCCATCAGCGAACCGGTCGGCGTGCAGAGCCGCGTCCCGCTGTTCCAGCGCGCGGCCGGCTTCGGCTTCCCCGGCGTCCGCGTCGACGGCAACGACGTGCTCGCCTGCCTGGCCGTCACCCGCAAGGCGCTCGACGACGCCCGCAGCGCGCAGGGGCCGACGCTCATCGAGGCCTACACCTACCGGATGAATCCGCACACGACCAACGACGACCCCCGCCGTTACCGGCTCGGCAGCGAGTCCGAGACCTGGAAGCTCAAAGACCCGATCGAGCGGGTCCGGGCCTATCTGACCCGCGAGGCGTCCTACGACCCGGACTTCTTCGACCGCGTCGAGGCCGAGGCCAAGCAGCTGGCCGAGCACGTGCGCAGCGGCTGCCGGGAGCTGCCCGACCCGTCACCGGCGTCGGCCTTCGACAACGTCCACGTCACGATGCCCGACGAATTGCGGGAACAGCGGGACGATTTCGTCGAGTTCGTCTCGGAGGTGTCGGCATGACCGAGCAGGCCAGCGCGCCGAAGACCATGGCCAAGGGCCTCAACGACGGGCTGCGCAAGGCGATGGAGGACGACCCGAAGGTGGTCGTCATGGGCGAGGACGTCGGCAAGCTCGGCGGCGTCTTCCGCATCACCGACGGGCTGCAGAAGGATTTCGGCGAGGCGCGCGTCATCGACACGCCGCTGGCCGAGTCGGCCATCATCGGCACGGCGGTGGGCCTGGCCCTGCGCGGGTACCGCCCGGTGGTCGAGATCCAGTTCGACGGCTTCGTCTTCCCCGGCTTCGACCAGATCGTCAGCCAGGTGGCCAAGTTCCACAACCGCTCGTCCGGCAAGGTGCGGATGCCGATCACGATCCGGATCCCGTCCGGCGGCGGCATCGGCGCCGTCGAGCACCACAGCGAATCGGTCGAGACCTACTTCGCGCACACCGCCGGGCTGAAGGTCGTCGCCTGCGCCAACGCCTCGGACGCGTACTGGATGATCCAGCAGGCGGTGGCCGACGACGACCCGGTGATCTTCATCGAGCCGAAGCGCCTGTACCACGGCGCCAAGTCCGCGATCGCGACGCAGCCCGACCCGCTGTACCGGGCGCGGGTCACCCGGCCGGGGCAGCACGTCACCGTGGCCGGCTACGGCCCGACCGTGCCGACGCTGCTCGACGCCGCGAACTCGGCGGCGGAGGACGGCATCGAGCTCGAGGTCATCGACCTGCGGTCCGTCTCGCCGCTGGACATGGCCACCGTCGTCTCCTCCGTCGAGCGCACCGGCCGCCTGATCGTCGTGCACGAGGCGCCGCAGAGCTTCGGCGTCGGCGCCGAAGTCGCCGCGCGCGTCACCGAACGGGCCTTCTACTCCCTCGAGGCGCCCGTGCTGCGGGTCACCGGGTACGACACCCCGTACCCGCCGAGCCGCCTGGAGCACGAGTGGCTGCCGAACATCGACCGTGTGCTCGACGCCGTCGACCGCATCCTGGAGTACTGAGTGAGCGTCAAGCAGTTCAACCTTCCCGACCTCGGCGAGGGATTGACCGAGGGCGACATCCTGAAGTGGACGGTCGCGGTCGGTGACACCGTTGAGGTCAACGACACCATCGCCGAGGTCGAGACGGTGAAGGCCGCCGTCGAGTTGCCCTCGCCGTTCGCCGGCACCGTCACCGCGCTGCACGCCGAGGAGGGCCAGACCGTCCCGGTCGGGACGCCGATCATCTCCATCGAGGTTGCCGACGGTGCCGCTGGTGCCGCCGACGAGCCGGCGGACACCCCGCCGCCGTCCGAGGCGGCCGCCCGGGAGGACCTCGTGCCCGCAACCGGCGGCGCCGGCGCGGACGGCGAGGAGAAGCAGATGACCCTCGTCGGTTACGGCCCGCGCGAGACCACCGGACGCCGCCGCCGCCGGCGGGGTGCCGCGCCGGAGCGCCCCGCGGCCACCACCGCCGCCGCGCACACGTCGTTCAACCTGCCGCCGTCGCCCGCCGAGGCTCCCCCCGAGCCGGAAGGCCCGGCGCACGCCGCCCCGGCGGCAGCGCCCGAGCGCCCGGCGGCGTCCGGGCGGGTGCTGGCCAAGCCCCCGGTCCGCAAGATGGCCAAGGACCTCGGCGTCGACCTGGCCGGGGTCACGCCCACCGGCAAGAACGGCACCATCTCTCGCGAGGACGTCGTGTCGGCCGCGAACGGCGGCACGGCCGACACCGCCGCGGGCGGACGGGTCAACGGCGCCGCCGCGCCGGCCGATCACGGAGCGCGGGAGACCCGGCTGCCGATCAAGGGCGTGCGCAAGCACACGGCCGCGGCGATGGTCTCCTCGGCGTTCACCGCCCCGCACGTCACCGAGTTCCTGACCGTCGACGTCACCGCGACCATGGAGCTGCGCGACCGGGTGGCCGAGCGGCGGGAGTTCCGCGACGTCAAGGTGTCGCCGCTGCTGTTCGTCGCCCGGGCGGTCATCCTCGCCGCCGCGCGGACCCCGGAGATCAACGCCACCTGGGACGACGCCGCCGGCGAGATCGTGCTGAAGCACTACGTCAACCTCGGCATCGCCGCCGCCACCGACCGCGGACTGGTGGTGCCGAACATCAAGGACGCCGACCGGCTGTCGCTGCGCGAACTGGCCGAGGCGATCGGCGGGCTGGTCGACACCGCTCGGGCCGGCCGGACCGCACCGGAGGACATGGCCGGCGGAACGTTCACCATCACCAACGTCGGCGTCTTCGGGGTCGACACCGGCACCCCGATCCTCAATCCCGGCGAGTCCGGGATCCTCGCCTTCGGCGCGGTGCGCCGGACGCCGTGGGTCGTCGGCCGCGGGGAGGCCGAGCGGATCGAGCCGCGCTGGGTCACCCAGCTCGCCGTCTCCTTCGACCACCGCCTGGTCGACGGCCAGCAGGGCTCGCAGTTCCTGGCCGATGTCGGGGAGCTACTCGCCGATCCCGCGCTCGCCATCCTCTGACCGGCGTCCCCGCCGCCACGGCAGGCCACCCTCGATCTCGATCTGCAGCGAGAAGCTGAGGAACGTCCGGATCAGCACGATGAGGCCGAGCACCAGGACATTCTCGAGCGTGGGCGCCACCGCGACGGTTCTGATGAGGTCGGCGGCCACGAGGACTTCCAGGCCGAGCAACAGCGTGCCGCCGAGGGTTTCGCGCAGTGAAGCGTAAACCGCTCGCCGCCCGGCGGACCGCAGACGCCACAACGCTCCGGCGAACGACCAGACCAGGCCGGCGACGAGGACGACGACGCCGGCCACCTCCACGACCTGAGCGACGTGGTCCATCGCCTCGGAGAAGGTCATCGGCTGCTCCAGTTCCGGTCGGTGGTCGCAGACGGCCGCCCCCGCCAGGAGGGCGGGGGCGGCCGGTGCTGCTGTCAGCCGTGGTGGCGGTGCGCCTCGATGCGCATGACGGCGCCGCTACCCGGATCGGGGCTGGCCGAGTTGACGGTCACGTACATCGCGCCGTCCGGCCCCTGCGTGATGCCGCCCGGCAGCGGCAGCTTGCCCCCGCCGAGGTGGGTGATGTGCGTCGGGTGGTCGAACGGAATGCGGACCACGTCACCGGGCGGGCCGGACGTGGGCTGGAACATCTCGGTGGCCCAGAAGTTTCCCTGCCTGTCGAAGGTGCAGGCCGTCGCAGTGGTGAGCCCGGAGGCCCACAGCGTCGGCACGGTCGGGAAGTTCGCGTTCGGGTCGACCCGGTACACGTGCGACCGGCCCGGCGTCGCGAAGTTCGCGACCAGGTCGAGGGTGGCGACGTAGAGCATGCCGTCCGGCCCCAGCGTGGCGCAGGTCGGTGTCGAGTCGCGGAACGGTGCGGAGGTCTCGTTAGGAATGTAGGAGATCACCCGCTGCCGCCCGTGACGCCCGATCTCGCTGACGGTGTTCGCGCCGGCGTCCACGACGAAGGTGCGGGTGTCCCCGCTGCGGTGGTGCCGGTGGTCGCGACCGTAGCCGTCATAGCCACGGTGCCGGCTGTTCGTGACGAGGACGCCGTAGGGGTTCGCGTCCGGGAAGTCGGACGGGAAGAGGTACTTGTGCTCGCGCGTCCACCGGTAGCTCTGGTCACCGACGTTGGACAGGTCCGTCGGCGTCCCGCTGTGGGTGTCGAGCTGGTACAGGTGGCCGGCGTCCTTCGTCTGGACCGCCCCGCCCGTCGTGGCCGCGATCCCCTTGTGCGACTCACTCATGATCATCTGCACGCTGCACTGCCCGCGCCGGCCGTGGTCCTCGTGGTGGGCGCGCACCCCGTCCCGGCCGTAGTTGTCCGGGCAAGCCGCGCTGATCCCCTCGGGCCCCAGGACGTCCGGTGGCTGGGTCGGGTCCTCGGAGGCGTAGAGCGATTCGAAGCCGGTGCTCCAGGTGGGGGTCGTCGATCCCCACCGGTACTTGCTCACGCGCCCGGTGTGGGTCAGCCCCGCACTGCCGGTGCCGGCGACCCCGGACTCCGCGACGTAGAGGTTGCCTCGGTTGTCGAAGGTCAGGCCGCGGGGCGTGTTCAGGCCGCTGATCACGGTGGAGATCGAGGGCCGCCGGTGAGCGCTGCTCGGCGGAGCCGCTATCAGCCCGGCCGTGAGTGCGCAGATCGCCGCGATGGCGAGAGTGGTTGTGCGGTGACGCGGTGGTCTGGTCATGTCGACCTCCACCGGGGTCTCGGCGGATGTGGACCCTCGTGAAGTTAGCCTCGCGCCCTCGAGGCGGTCAACGGACCAACGGCATGCCCGGCGAAGCGCGGCACGGGATGCCCGTTGTCGCGGCACCGATCGGCCGGCTCCGCCGCCCGCCGCGCGGGCTCACCGGTGCGGCGGGTCGGGCAGGCGACGCATCGCACCCGCCAGGGCCTGCGCCTCGGCCGTCACGCTGGCCCGCTGGCTCCCCATCGACAGCAGGGCGCGCTCGTCCTGGTTTCGGTCCAGCACGTAGATGCCGGACTCGTGGACGAGTGCACCGTCCTCGTAGTGCGAGTTGACTCCGTAGGCGGCCCAGATCCGGCGCAGCTGGTCGGGCTGACCGGTGAGGAAACGCCAGCGGTGCAGCATCTCGTGCTTGGCCGACCAGGTCCGGACGTCCGATACCGCGAAGTGGTCGGGGTTGGCGTTGATCGCAAGCAGCTGGACGTGCTGGCCGGCGGCGCCCAGCCGGCGGACCGCACCGCGCAGCACCTGGGCGGTGAGCGGGCAGACGTCGGTGCACCGGGAGTCGATGAAGGTGAGCAGCACGACGGTCGAGTGCAGGTCCGACAGGGAGAACCGGGCGCCGAACTGGTCGATGAGCGTGAAGTCCGGCGCGGGTGAGCCGCTCAGCTTCGCGAGGTGCACCGCCGCCAGGCCGGTGGCCGGTGCCGCGGGGTGACCGGCCCGCACCAGGGCGATCGAGTGGGCCAGGGCGCTGCTCTCGACCGTGCCGATCGCCTCGTACCGGATGTGGCCGGTGCGGTCGATGACGTACGTCGTCGGCATGCCTTCGGCGCCGTACTTGTTCAGCAGGTTGCCCGAGCGGTCGACCACGCTCGGGTAGCCCATCCCGCTCTTCCGCGCGAACGCCAGCCCCGAGCCACCGCGGTCGGAGTTGTCGACGCCGACGAACCGGACCTCGCTCGGCCGGTAGTCACGCGCGAGCTTCGACAGGGTCGGGACCTCCCGATGGCAGGCCGTGCACCAGGACGCCCAGAAGTTGAGGACGACGACACGGCCCCGCAGGCCCGTGAGGCTCAGCGAACCGGAGCCGGACAGCCGCGGCAGTGTGAACGTCGGGGCGACCCGGTCCTGCGGGATCGGCGCCTCGCCGACCGAGACCGAGCCACCGCTGGTGGGGACGGTGCGGCCGGGCAGCCACACCGTGCCGGCGACCAGGGCGAGCACCAGGCACGGCAGCGCGACGAACGTCAGCCCGGGGTGGCGCCGGGCGGCCGACCGGACGCGGGCCCGGATCACGGCAGGAAGGCCGCCACGGCGACGAGCGCGAACAGCAGGCTCAGGTACTGGATCGAGGCGTGGAACAGCCGCACCGAGCGCGGGTCCGCCCCGCGGCGCACCCTGCGGAGCAGGAGGTGCGCCTCCCCGAGGAACCAGCCGCCGAGCACCACCGCGCCCGCGGTGTAGATCCACCCCGCCGCCGGGGCGAGGGCGAGGCTGGCGGCGACCATGGCGTAGGAGTACGCCACCATCCGGCGGGCCACGACCTGCGGGGCGGCGACCACCGGAAGCATCGGCACGTCGACGCCGGCGTAGTCGTTTCGGTACTTCATCGCCAGCGCCCAGAAGTGCGGGGGCGTCCAGAAGAACACGACGAGGAACAGGGCGGCCGCCGGCCACGCCACCGTCCCCGTGACGGCGGCCCACCCCACCAGGACCGGGAAGCACCCCGCCGCCCCACCGACGACGATGTTCAGGGCGCTACGCCGCTTCAGGCCCAGCGTGTACACGAACACGTAGAACAGCAGGGCGGCGTCGGCGAGCGCGGCGGCCGGCCAGTTGACCCACAGCAGCAGGACAGCGTTGCCGGCCACGCCGAGCAGCAGCCCGAAGCCCAACGCGGCGCCGGGGCTGATCAGACCCTGCGCGAGCGGGCGCTTCGCGGTCCGCTGCATCCGTCGGTCGATGTCCCGATCGAGATAGCAGTTGATCGTGTTCGCGCTCCCCGCACACAACGCTCCGCCCACGAGCGTCGCGACGACCAGGAGACTGGCCGGGAGACCCCCCTGGGCCAGGAACATCACCGGCAACGTGGTGACCAGCAGCAACTCGACGATGCGCGGTTTGGTCAGCGCGACGAAACCGCGGACCCGGGCGAGGCCCGCGAACGGGGCGCTCGAGGCCCGCAGTGGGTCCTCGTCGCCGGGTCGCGGGCTCGCCGGGACGGCGTCGGTTGCCTGGGTCATCTGCCGGTCACGCGCCGCAGACCGGGTCCGAGTCGGCGAAGACGATCAGCTCGCCGTGCATGTACTTGGTGTGGGCGGCGACGGTGCAGTAGTAGTCGTAGATCCCGGGCTTGGTGGCCTTGATCGTCACGTCGGTGGCCTTGAAGCTCGGGACCGGCGTGTTGACGTTGAGCGTCGGCAGGGTGAAGGTGTGGTCGTCGGGCCCCGGGTTGCCGATGGCGAGCTTGATGGTGTCGCCGGCACAGGCGTACACCGACTGCGGCTGCCACGCGAACACCTCGTTGCCGTCGTTCAGCCCGCCCTTCTTGAAGTCCTTCGGCGCGAAATCCTTGTAGGCGGGGATGTCGGCCATCTCCCCGATCCAGACCGGCGCCGCGAACATGTTGATCTGGCGGGTCTGCGGGGTGTAGTTCGACCCGGCACCGGCTGACTGAGAGTTGCTGGTCGACTGGCTGGTCCCGCCTCCCGACCGGCCCTTCGCGCAGCCGGCGAGTGCCAGACTTGCCCCCAGCGCCAGGATCGCCGGCGCGAGCAGCCACTTCTTCATTGCCACCATCTCCTCGTTGTGTGCCGTTGTGTGACGTCCAAGTTCGGGTCAGGTCACCAGGACGACGATCGCGATGACGGCCAGGGCAAGCAGGACCGCGATGAAGACCGTTCCGTGGTATTGCGAGGGGCTGGGGGTGGGCAGGCGAGCTGGATTGCATTCCCGACACACCGACTCGCCGTACGGCACGCCCTTGCCGCACCGCACGCAGCTGTCGTATTTCTTGGCCACCTTCATCAGACGCTCCCCCCTTCTGCGGTGGAGTGGGCGTCCGCCTCCGCCGGATCCGACGCCTCGGACTCGTCGTCGGCGTCGTGGTGCCACTGTTGGCGCACCTCGGTGAACCAGCCGACCGTGGCGGCGACGAAGATGACACCGCCGATGACGTACAGCGGCGGGTAGACGAGGAACCCGAGGACGAGACCGATGGCCGACAGCGCGTAGCCGAACGGCCAGATCGTCGAGCCCACGTGCGGCTCGACCTCCTCCTCCGCCTGCTCCGAGGCGGCCAGTGACTGCTCGCCGCGACGCACGGCAAGCAGCATGTAGCCACCGAACGCGGCGATCCCGAGCGCGGCCGCGACCAGCAACGGGAAGCCGTCGACGAAGGCCGAGGTCGCGGCGTAGACGAAGGCCGCCAGCAGGTAGAAGGCGCCGAGCGCGAAGCCGATAAAGGTCGTGAGTCTCATGTCGCACCCGCGTTCGCGAGGTAGAAGGTCGCGTAGAGGATCACGCCGACGATGACCACGAAGTTCCAGTAGATCGTCGCCGACTGGATGGGATCCCGGCGCAGCTCCAACTCGCCGGCGCGGGCCTGGACCAGGACGAGGACGAAGAAGACGACGCCGCCGATCACGTGCGCCAGCGCGATCATCGACAGCACCCAGAACAGCGAGCCGTAGATGTCGGTGTCGGCATGGAAGCCGAGTCCCCGGTAGCTCAGCAGCAGCAGCACGCCGAACGCCACGGCCAGGACTAAGGTCGCGGCCGTCCAGGCCACCACTGTGCCGCGACGGACTCGCGCCGCCTGGTTGGCCAGCGTCATCGTGCCCGCACTCGCGAGGAGCACCACCACCGCCGCCGTCGGAAGGCCGATCGGCGGAATCGGGATGCTCTTCGGCGGCCACACCGGGGCCGAGGCGTACGCGCTGAAGTAGACGGCGAAGAACCCCATGAAGAACATGGCCTCGGAGATGACGAACAGCATCATCCCGAGCACGGAGTTGCTCGTCTGCTGTACCGCCCGCCGGTCGAGGGCGGCGGCCCGGACCTCGGTCATTCGGAGCCCTCCTCGGCCGCCCGCGGCGCGGCGCCGGCGAGGGCCTTTCGTTGGTCGTAGACCGGTCGCTCGGAGCGGATCGGCGGGAGCTCGTCGAAGTTGTGGTGCGGTGGCGGCGACGTCGTCGCCCACTCGAGGCTGTAGCCGCCCCACGGGTCCGCGGGCGCGGTGGGCGGCGTGCGCAGCGTGACGGCCACGTTGACGAGGAACACCATGATCGAGATGCCGATCAGGTAGCTGCCGATCGTGGCGACGAGGTTGATCGAGCCCCAGTCGTTGGCCTCGGTGTAGGTGGCGATGCGGCGCGGCATGCCTTCGAGCCCGAGCATGTGCATCGGGAAGAAGGTCAGGTTGAAGCCGATGAACTGCAGCGCGAAGTGCCAGTAACCGATCTTCCGGTTCAGCTCACGGCCGAACATCTTCGGGTACCAGTAGTAGATGCCCGCCATGACACCGAAGATCGTGCCGCCGAAGAGCACGTAGTGGATGTGGGCGACGACCCAGTAGGTGTTGTGGATCGCGAAGTCCATCGCCGGCTCGGCCATCCACACCCCGTCGATGCCGCCGATCAGGAACATGGCCAGGAAGCCGAGTGCGAACAGCATCGGCGGGGTGAGCCGGATCTTCCCTTTCCACATCGTCGCGATCCAGTTGAAGAACAGCACGCCGGTCGGCACCGAGATCAGCTCGGTGGTCGCCGCGAAGAAGGAGAGGTTCGGGACGACGCCCGTGGTGAACATGTGGTGCGCCCACACCGAGAACGACAGCCCGGAGATGAGCATGAAGGAGACGACGACGCCCTTGTAGCCGTAGAGCGGCTTGCCGGAGAAGACCGGAATGATCTCCGAGACGATGCCCCAGGCGCCGAGGATCAGCATGTACACCTCGGGGTGGCCGAAGAACCAGAAGGTGTTCAGCCAGTACGCGACCGCGCCGCCCTTCGACGGGTCGAAGAAGGTGGTACCGAAGTTGCGCTCGGCCAGCAGCATGACCAGGCCCGAAGTGAGGACCGGCGTGGCCAGGACGACGAGAAGCGACGTCGCGAGCGTCGACCAGCAGAAGATCGGCATCCGCAGCATGCTCATGCCCGGGGCCCGCATCCGCAGGATGGTGACGATGAAGTTGATGGCGCCGAGGATCGACGACACTCCCGCGATCGCCAGGCCGAGCAGCCAGAGGTCCTCGCCGGCGCCGGGCTGGGTCACCGACAGCGGTACGTAGTTCGTCCAGCCGGAGTGCGCCGCGCCGCCGGGGACGAAGAAGCCGGAGACCACGGTCAACCCGCCGACCGGCAGCAGCCAGAAGGACAGCGCGTTGATGCGCGGGAACGCCATGTCCAGCGCCCCGATCTGCAGCGGGACGAAGTAGTTCCCGAATCCCGACAGGAAGGGGAAGATCACGAAGAAGATCATCACGGTGCCGTGGATCGACACCAGCTGGATGTAGAACGAGTGCGAAACGACGTCGTTGTTCGGCTGCGCCAGCTGGGTCCGCATCGTCAGGGCGAACAGGCCGCCGATCACGAAGAACGCGAACGAGTTGACGAGGTACATGATGCCGATCTTTTTGTGATCGGTCGTGGTCAGCCACTCCATCAGCGGCGTCTTGGCGCGTGGTTCGGGCCGCTGTGGCAGCACCTCCTCGCGGGTGTCTGTCATGGAGTACTCCTCACCGAGTCGCTGGTCCGTGTAGCCCGTGTCAGCCCGAGACCACGTAGCTGCCGGACATCGCCGAGCCGTGGACGTCGCACTGGAAGTAGTAGGTGCCGGCCGGTAGGGCGGGGACGTGCAGGACGGTGCTGCCCGGGCCGGTGACCAGCGGGCCCTTGAACAGGTTCTTGGTGGCGCCGCTGGTCTTGTAGATCGAGAAGTTGTGCTGGATGCCCTTGTCCTCGTTCTGGAAGGTGACCGTGACCGGCTTGCCCGCAGGAACGGCGATCTTCTTGACGTTGAACTGGATGTTCTTGGCGACCAGCTTGATCTGGGTGCCCTGCGCCGTCTGAGGCTCGTTCTGCTGGGTACCGGCGATGATCGTTCCGGACATCGCCTTGCCGTGGACGTCGCACTGGAAGTAGTAGGTGCCGGCCGGTAACGCCCCGACCTGCAGCACCTTGGTTGTGGGCCCGGTCAGCAGCGGCCCCTTGAACAGGTTCTTCGTGGCGGACGGCCCGGCGTAGATCGAGAAGTTGTGCTGGATGCCCTGGTCCTCGTTCTTCATCGTCACCGTGAACGGCTTACCGGCCGGGACGCCGATGCACTTGGTGTCCCAGGCGATGTTGTGCGCCACCAGAGTGATCTTGTCGCTGGGCGGGGCGCAGCTGGCGGCGTGCGCCTCCGACTGTTGCTTCTTCACCCACGTCGTGAACTGTGCCTGCGTCACCACCTTGAGCACGTACCTCATCTGGTAGTGACCCTCGCCGCAGAGCTGGGCGCACTGGCCGGGGAAGGTGCCGAGATGATCCGGCGTGAAGGAGAAGGTGTTGGTGATCCCCGGGGTCGCGTTGACGTCGTAGTTGAACTGCGGCAGGTACAGGTCGTGCATGACGTCGGTCGACTTCACATCGACCTTCACCGTCTTGTTCACCGGCAGTTCCCAGTGCATCGCCTCTTTGTAGGTCTGCCCGGAGACCGTGAAGCCCCGCTTCTCGTAGGTCGCCGACCACTGCCACTGCGAGCCAGTGATGGTGAGGTGCAGATCGGGGTTCTTCGCGACCTTGTCCACCTTGCCGAGCGTGAGCTCGCTGGTCGGGAACAGGATGGCCACCAGGATCAGGCCGACCACGAAGAAGCTGGCGTACACCGCGGGCTTGCCGTGGTTCTGTACCGGCGGCTCGTCGTCCCCGGCGCGCTTGCGGAACGCGATGAGCTCGACGATCACGGCGCCGATGACCCCGACGAAGACGATCAGGGCCAGTATCGCGATCTTGATGTACAGGCTGTGGACGAGCCGGCCCTTGTAGTCGGCGCCGTCGTAGGGCAGCAGGGAGCAGGCCGACAGCGTGAGCATGGCCCCGGCGGCCAGTGCGGCCCCGGTTGCGATCCTGCGTAGCGAGCGCCAGTTCATCCAGGTACGCCTCCCGCCCTTATGCGACCTGCCTGCCGGCTCGGTTCAGCCGGACGTTAGGACGTCGGCGGGGGGTGAATCATCGAAGATGACAGGACCGTCAGATCACGAATGCGTAACGCAGGCTTGCCCGGTACCGCTCCGCGCGCAGGATGAGCACCGCAGTGAGACTTCGACGAGCAACGACGCTCGCTCGGTTGTGTGCCCTGGTGGTGCTGGTGTCGACGACGGTGATGGTCCGGGCGCCAGAGGCTTCGGCGCACGCCACCCTCGAGCGCACCGAACCCCGCGCGAACGCCCATGTGGCGAGCGAACCGCACCAGGTCGTGCTGCACTTCGACCAGCAGGTCGACGTGGCGCTCGGCACCGTGACCGTGATCGGGCCCAGTGGTTCGGACGTCGCGACCGGCTACACCCAGAGCGACAACGGAGCGACCGTCACGATCGCGCTGCGCGCCAGGGCGGGTGACGGCACGTACGTGGCGTCCTACCGCGTGATCTCCCTGGACACCCACCCGATTTCGGGCGGCTTCTTCTTCCAGGTCGGGCACGCGTCCGCGGCACCGGCGTCCGGGGGCCCCGGCTCCGGGTCCCCGCACGCGACGGCGAGCGCCCGCAGCGCCGCGGAGAACACGACTGTCCGCGCAACGTACGCCGCCTGTCGCTATGCCGGTTTCGTCGGCCTGCTCCTGCTGGTCGGGGCTGCCGTGTTCCTGGTGGCGCTCTGGCCCGCCGGAGTGTCCGATCGGCGGGCCCGACGGCTGGTCTGGCTGGGCTACGGGCTGCTCGTGACAGGTTCCCTGGGCGAGCTGGTGCTGCAGGCGCCCTACGCCACCGGAGCCGGGCTCGGCGGCGTCACGGCCACCTCGTTCGACGACGTCGTCGGGACGAGGTTCGGCACCGCCCATCTGGTGCGGCTCGGCCTCCTCGCCGTGACCGCCCCCGTGCTGGTCGGCATCGCCGCGCGTCGTCGCGCCCTCGCCACGCCATCCGCCGGCCGCCCCGCTCGGTGGCCCGTCCTGTGCGCGGGGCCGCTGGCGGTGGGGCTGCTCGTCACCTGGGCCTACTCCGGGCACGCTGGCGTCACCCTGCCGGGCCTGTCCGTGCCGAGCGATGTCGTGCACCTGGCCGCGATGGCGGTATGGCTCGGCGGCCTGGTCGTGCTGGCCGTCGCGCTGCTGCCCGTGGCCGACGGCGGCCGGCTCCGCGCGACGCTGCCGCGCTGGTCGCTGGTCGCGATGATCTGCGTCGCGGCGCTCGTGGTGACCGGGACGGTGCAGGCGCTGCTGGAGGTCGGCGGCTGGACCGGCCTGGTCGACACGACCTACGGCCGGCTGCTGCTGGCCAAGATCGGGATCCTCGCCGTGGTCCTGGCCGTGGCCAACGTCTCCCGGCTGTGGGTGCGCCGGCACTACCTCCGGCCGACGGCCGGCCCGCCGCGCCCGGATGGAGCGGGCACACCGCGCAGCGAGGACCCGTCGCGCGCCGAGGTCGCGCGGCTGCGGCGAGCGGTCTCGATCGAGAGCGTGTTCGGTCTGGCGGCTGTGGCGGTGGCCGCCCTGCTGATCGAAGTCGCGCCCGGGCGCAGCCTGCTGGCGCCGCCCCCGGCGAGCGCGAGCACTACTTCGCATCCGATCACGCGCCGCGGCGCGTACGAGGCCGCGGTGCGACGGGGTGATGTGGTGATCCACCTGAAGGTCGACCCCGGCGTGGTCGGCGTCCAGTACATCTACCTCGACGCCACCCGACCCGGCGGTACGCCGATCCCGGTGCGGCAGTGGACGCTGACCGTCTCCAACGACCGGCTCGGGCTGCACGACGTCGCCATCCCCGTGCTGGTGGAGATCGGAGTCGGGCACCGGTTCATCTACGGTTCGTTCACCTTCCCCGTGGGAGGCAGCTGGACGATCCGGGTCATCGCGCGTACCAGTGACATCGACGAGACCGTCGTGACCCGCACCGTGAGGATCCCGCCGAAATGACCCTGACCTCGCACCGTCGGCGCAGCCTCGTGTTCCTGCTGCTCGCCGTGCCCATCCTGGTGTGGTGCCTGGCCGGGGTCGCGTTCGCCCACGTCACCGTGGACCCGTCCCGGGCCACGGCGGGCAGCGAGGTCACCTTCACCTTCCACGTCCCCAACGAGCAGGACCACGCGACCACCGGCAAGCTCGTGTTCGCGCTGCCGACGGCGAACCCGATCCCGGTCGTGTCCTTCCAGCCGGTACCGGGCTGGACCGCGGACGTCACCACGCACAAGCTGGCCAAGCCGGTCCAGACCGACGACGGACCGGTCAGCGAGGCCGTCTCGCGCATCGTCTGGAGCGCGGACGACACGGCCAGCGCGATCGCCCCGGGCGAGTTCCAGGAGTTCACGATCGCAGCCGGCCCGCTGCCGAAGACGAAACTGCTGATGTTCAAGGTCCTGCAGTACTACTCGGACGGCACGGTGGTGCGCTGGATCGACCCGCCGAGCAACGGCGAGGAGCCGGCCCACCCCGCGCCGGTGGTCACCCTGGGCCAGAGCGCCGCTGCCCCGGGGTCGACGTCCGGGACGGCGTCCTCCGCAACCGCCTCGAGCAGTGCGGTCAGCGGCGACGGCTGGATCGCCGTCGCCGCGTTCGTGGCGGGCCTGCTCGGGCTGGGGGCCGGGACGGCGGCGCTGGTGCGGGTTCGCAGCGCCAGCAACCGGGGCGTCGGAACTACTCTGGACGAGACTGCTTCCCGGCGGGTTCCCCGGCCGGGGAATCGGGGGTAGGTGACGATGTTCAGCGTCGACCACCTTGTCGAGGGGCTGCCGGTCATCGTGCTGGTGGCCGTAGCCGCCGCGCTCTACGGCGCAGGGGGGCGGATTGCCCGGCGAGGCCGCCCCCGCTCGATTCTGCCCACGTGGCGGATGACGGCGTTCCTGGCCGGCCTGGTCGTCGTGCTAGGAGCGCTGGTGGGCCCGATCGACGTTCTTGCCGACGATCGATTCTCCGTGCACATGGTGCAGCACCTGCTGCTGATGATGGTGGCCGCACCGCTGCTGGCTCTCGGGGCCCCGGTGACCGTCGCGGTGTTGTGCCTGTCCCGCACCGCCCGCAAGAAGTACGCCGTGCCCGTGCTGCGCAGCCGGGCCGCGCGAGTCGTGTTCTCACCGGGCTTCGCGTTCTGCCTGTTCACCCTCGTGCTGTGGGGTACGCACTCCCCGGGAATCTACGACGCGGCCGCCAGGAACCAGAGCCTGCACGATCTCGAGCACCTCTCCTACCTGGTCTCCGCGCTGCTGCTCTGGTCGGTGATCTTCGGCTTCGACTTCGGAGCCAAGCGCCCCGACCACCCCGCGCGGCTGCTGCTCATGTTCTGCGTGATGGCGGCCTCCGCCATCCTCGGGCTCGTCCTCACCAGCACGCCGCACGCGCTGTACCCCTACTACGTCGACGCCGCCAAGGAGATCGGCATCTCGGCGGTGCAGGACCAGCACCTCGGCGGGGTGATCATGTGGCTCGGGGGCATGGTGATCGTCGTCGCGATGATGGTTCCCGTCCTGCTGTCCTGGCTGGCGGAGGACGAACGTCGCACGGTCCAGCGCGAGGCGCGGGCTGCCGACCACGTGCCCTCCGCCGGTGGCTGACCGCGGCGGCCGATTCGCCCGCGCGACCGCGGCCGGGTTCACGCTGCTCGTGCTGGCGTTCGTCCTCGCGCCCGCCGCCCTCGCCCACGCCGTGTTCGTCTCGGCCGACCCCGCGCCGGGTGCGACGCTTCGCAGCCCGCCCCCATCGGTGCGGATGGTCTTCAGCGAGCCGCTCAACGGGTCGCTGTCCGGGATCGACGTCTACTCGTCCGCCGGTCGCCCGGTGCGGCTCGGCCGGGCCCGGGTCGAACCGGGCAGCCCCCGCGCCTTCGAGGTCGCCCTGCCGGGGCTGCGACCCGATCGGTACACCGTCGTCTGGCACACGGTCTCGGCCATCGACGGGCACACCCGGCGAGGTTCGTACACCTTCACCCTTGACCGCCCCGACGGCTCCGCGCCGCGGATCCAGCACGCGGCCGTGGTCGGCCCGCGCAGCCCGCCGCAGGTACCGACATCCGCCCAGGCCGCCGCGACGTGGGTGGGCTTGGCCGGCCTGTTCCTGGCCGCCGGAGCCGTCCTCGTCCGGATGCTGGGCACCGGGCTCGGTCTGGCCGCCGCACCGCGGGTGCGCCGGTGGACGGGGCGACTCCTCGTCGCCGGTGCCGGGTGCCTCGCCGCCGGCGAGCTCGGTGAGCTGATCTCGGCCTGGGCGCCGGCCGGATGGAACGCCGCCTCGCTCGCCGGCCTGCTGGCGAGTTCGGTCGGCCACTGGTGGGAGATCCGGCTCGGCGCCGTGGCCGCGCTGGTCGCGCTCTGGTCCCGTCCGTGGTGGTCGCGACACACCTCGGTTCACTACCTCCAGGCGATCGCGGTCGGGGTGGTGGTGCTGTCCTTCGCCGCCTCGGGTCACGGCGCGGCATCGGCGCTGCCCACCGTGGGGCTGCTGTTCGAGTTCGCGCACGTTCTCGCCGCCGGCGTGTGGCTGGGCGGTGCGATCGCCGTGGCCGTGATCTGGCGCGTGACCCGCCGGGACGAGCCGGCCGACCGGCGCGCCCTCCTGCACCGGTACTCCCTCGTGGCGGGCGTCGCAGTGCCGCTCGTGCTGGCCAGCGGCCTGGGCAACGCCGTCCTCGAGGTCGGAGCGACCGGCGATCTGGTGTCCTCCTCCTACGGCGTGAGCCTGTTCGTCAAGCTGCTGGCGGTGTCCGTGCTGCTGGCGATCGCGGCCGCGAACGCGTTCCTGCTGCGCCCCGCCGAGGAGGGCGGTCGCCCACGGGGCCGGCTGCTGCGGCGCACGATCGCTGTCGAGGCCGCGGTCGGCCTCGCCGTCCTCGTCCCCACGGCGGTGATGGGCGTTCTCGCCCCGTCCCGCCCGACCGACCAGGCGCGCGCCGCCGCGCAGCGGATCCAGGCCAATGCCGACCCCGCGCACGCCTTTACCGGTTCGACGCAGCTGCAGGGTCGTGACGCCGAGATCACCCTGACGCCGGGCGCGGTCGGCGTGAACGCGGTCCGCATCGAAGTCGAGGGCGTCTACTCCGCCTCGCGGCTGGGCCTGAGCCTCACCGGGCCCGGTGAGGCAGCCGACACCGACCTCCCCCGTACGGGCCACGACCACGACGCCGGCACCCACACGATCTACCAGGGCGCGTTGCGGCTCACCCAGGCCGGGACCTGGCAGGCGGTTCTCCGGCGCAGCGGGGCCACCGGCACGAGTCCACCGGTCGTGATGCCGGTGTCCGCGCCGATTGCCGGATTCTCCGAGCCGGCGAGTTCCGCGGGCCTGGCGAGATGGCTCTGGTTGATCGCACTGGGCGGCCTCGGACTCACCGTCGCGGCGGCAACCCGGACCGTCCCGGGCACGCGGCGCCGGGTCGGCACGCTCGCGCTGGGTGCGGCCGGGGTGACCGTCGCCCTCTCCTGGGCCGGCACGCTGGCGTTCCCCGCCGCGGGCAGTGGGCGGCCCTCGGCCTCGCTCACCTCGCCCACCGCGCCCACCGCGCCCACCGCGCCCACCGGCCGGACGGTCCACCCGCAGCAACTGCCCGAGGCCACGATGTGGCGCATCCCCACCCCCGGTGCGGGGCTCATGACCCCCGCGATCGCCCCGGACGGATCCGTGTGGGTGGCCGAGATGGATGCGAACAAGCTCGCGCGACTCGACCCGCGCGGCAACCGGATACAGGAGTACCGGTTCCCGGGCGGGTACCGCGAGACCATGGGCATTGCGGCCGCACCGTCCGGCCGCATCTGGCTCGCGCAGGAGCACGCGATGGCGCTGGGCCGGTTCGACCCGGACACCGGCCACTACCGGGAGTTCCACATCCCCGGCGGCGTCTCGGCACCGGTCGGCATCGCGGTCGCCCGCTCGGGTGACGTCTGGTTCACCGAGATGTCCGGCAACGAGATCGGCCGGTTCGATCCCGGCACCGGGCGGTTCACCCGGTACCCGATCCCGACCCCGCACTCGACGCCCTACTGGCTGGCCGTCGCCCCCGACGGGCGGATCTGGTTCACCGAGTTCGAGGCGGGCCAGGTCGGGCGGCTGGACCCCGCCACGGGACACATCCGCGAGTTCGCCGTGCCCGGCGGCGCCACGATTCCGGGCATCGCGGTCGGGCACGACGGCACCGTCTGGTTCTCGTCGCTGCAGGGAACGCTGTTCCGGCTGGACCCGTCGACCGGGCGCCTCACCCGCACTCGGCTGAGCGCCGGCGGGGACTACGGCGTGGCGGTCGCCCCGAACGGCACGGTGTGGGTGGGCCGGCAGGGCGGCCGCACGGTGGACGCCGTCGACCCGGCCTCGGGCGTGCGCCGGAGCGTCCGACTGCCACCGGGCAGCGCGCCGTGGTGGCCGGCCGCCGGGCCCGACGGCAGGATCTGGGTGGCGTTGGCAGCCGATGCCGGCAACGGGCTGGCGCTGCTGGATGCCCCGCCCTGACCGCGCGATTCATGAATCACGGGCAGGCGGGACACGCCGGCGCACCCCTGCCGCCGATTCATGAATCGGTGCGCGGCAACCGTTACGGGCTGCGGCGCCGCTCGGCCAGCTCCGCGATGTAGCGGTTGTACGCGGCCAGTTCAGGGTCGTCGTCCGGCCCGGCGACCTCCGATGCGTCCGCAGCGGCGCCGGCGTCGCCGTGCTCGTCCTGGTGAAGCGCCTCCCACACGATCTTCGCCCAGAACCAGAGAATGATCAGCGCGAAAGACGGCCACTCCATCGAGTAGGCCCAACTGCGGCCGTTTCCGGCCTCCGCCCGGTGGAGCTGCCACAGCCCGAAGAGCAGGAACAGCGCGATCAGGACGGCGGCGAGGGCGTGCGTCGCCAGCCAGCTGCGGGTGAGAAGTCGTCTCACGGGCGCGAGCGTACCTCTGAGCGACGCGCCTCGGGAACGCCTCGGAACCGGCCGGTAATTCGGTCACGCGCCGTGATTGCTACCGTTCCCTTAATGGCTTCATGTAATTCCGTAAAACGCCCATAACAGCCTTTTCCGCTCTTTCTCGGTGTTATTGGAGAATCTCTGACTTGCATCTATGCATTTGCAGAGGGCGGGCGTACTTTTCCCGCTGTGACGGGCACAGGGCTCGTAGCCGGGCCGTTCGGGGGACCAGGGGCGCGCTCTGCCCCGGGGGCGGCCGGTCCCGCCGACGTCCCCACCGTCCTGATCGTCGACGACGACGCCCGGATCCGGAGCGTGGTGTCGCGGGCCCTCGCCCTCGAAGGCATCGCAACCCACACCGCGCCCAGCGCCGAGGCCGCGCTGCGCTCACTGAGCGTGACCAAGTACGACCTGGTGCTGCTCGACCTGCTCATGCCCGGTCGCGACGGCTTCGCCGCGCTGGACGACATCATGTCCGGTTGGCCCGCGCAGGCGGTCCTCGTCCTGTCGTGCCGGTCGGACGCCGCGGCGAAGATCCGCAGTCTCGACCTCGGCGCCGACGACTACCTGACCAAGCCGTTCCATATCGCCGAGCTGCGGGCCAGGGTGCGCGCACGGCTGCGCGGGCGGCAGCGCAGTGCCGGGACCACCATCACCCACGGGCGCCTCATGCTCGACCTGGTGCGCCACCGCGCCGACATCGGTAAGGGCTCGGTGCAGCTGAGCGAGCGGGAGTTCGAGCTGCTGCGGGAGCTGCTCGACACCCCGGGCCGGGTCGTGACCAAGCAGCACCTGCTCACCCGGATCTGGGGGTACCCGCCGGGTGAGTCCGCGAGCGCGTCCAACGTGGTCGACGTCTGCGTCCGACGGTTGCGGGCACGCCTCGGCGGCGGCGTGATCGAGACCGTCCGGGGGGAGGGATACCGTGTGGCGTGAGCGGCTGACCGCTCTGAAGAGCTGGGACTGGGAGATTGCCTGGGCGCTGTTCGCTGTCGCGAACCTGGTCTGGATGCTCGAGATGCCCGACTGGATCAGCCCGCCGTTCCACTTCATCTGGGTGAGCCTCACGGTGCTGTTCGGCTTCCGGCTCTGGCCGGACTGGTTCAGCTGGACCGTGGTGAGCCTCGTCGTCGCGAGTACCGGCATCGTCCTGCTGCTCGCCTGGGGCCGCGGTATGGCACCGGACGAGCTGCTCGAGATCCCGCTGATGTTCGCGATGTTCCTGGCCATGCTGCTGCACACGGTCCGTCGGCGGGCGGCCATCGTCGAGCTGCAGCAGGTCTCGCACCAGAACACCCGCCTGCTCGAGCGGCAGCGTGCGTTCGTCCAGAACGCCGCCCACGAGCTGCGCACGCCGATCACCGTCGCCCTGGCGCACGCCGAGCTGGCCCAGCTCACGGCGCCGGGGGAGGACGTCGAGGTCGTCACCGACGAGCTGGGCCGGCTGCGAAGGCTGACCGACCGCCTGCTGCTGCTGGCCACCGTCGAAGCCGCGGACCGCCACCAGCCACAACTCACCGATCTCGGGATGCTGGTGGCCGAGACGGCACGCCGCTGGGCGACCACCCCGCGCCGGTGGGTGATCGAGGCCGCGGCGGGGGTGACCGTGCGCGCCGATCGTGAGCAGCTGGTGCTCGCGCTGGATGCGCTGTTCGACAACGCCATCAAGGCCACCGAGGTGGACGCGACCATCGAGGTCACCGTCGTCCGGTCGCGTCGGACCGCGATGATCCTGGTGCACGACAGTGGCGTCGGCCTGGAGCCGGGCCTGCAAGAGACCATGTTCGAGCGCTTCCGGCGCGGACGGGCCGCGCCCCAGGCCGCCGGCGGCTTCGGGCTGGGCCTGGCCACCGTCCGGTCCGTCGTGGACGCCCACGGCGGCTCGGTGAGCGCGGCGAACCACCGGGCGGGTGGTGCCGTTATGACCATCGAGCTCCCCCTGGCCGGGCCGAGGCCGGACCCCCGTGGGCAACGGGCCTACGGCACGACGCGACGGGAGCCGGCGGCGCCGTCGCCCCACGCGACCGCACCCGCGGACGACGACGTCGCGGCCGTGGCCGAGATCGCGGGCGGGTCGGGCGCCTGACCGAGCGCGGGGCCGCGGACTGGGCAGCCCGGGGTCAGTCGATCCGCATGGCCACGACGGCGACGTCGTCACTGTGCCGCACGGCGGCGTCGGTGAAGGTGTCGATGATGTCGCGCGGCGAGGCCTCGGCCGGCAGCGACGCCAGCAGCCGGTGCAGCTCGGCCAGCCCGGTGTCGAGGTCCGGTTCCTCGGCCACCGAGTCGGTCAGCCCGTCGGTGAAGCAGACCAGCACGCTGCCGCGGGGCAGCTCGACGACGGCGTCGGTCGGGCGGCTCGGATCGGGCATCAGGTGGCGCACGCCCAGCATCGCTCCGCGGGCGTCCTCGAGAGTCTGCACCGTGCCGTCCGGCAACCGCAGGATCGCCGGCGGGTGCCCCGCGCTGGAGTACTGCAGCGACGCGCCGTCGTCGGTGCGGTGCAGGGTCGCGTAGAAGCAGGTGGCGAGGAAGTCCAGCCCGCTGCCGGCCAGCAGCTCGTCGACCGCGGTGAGCGCGGTGCGCGGGTCGCTGCCGGGCCAGCCGTAGGAGCGCACGATGGTGCTCAGCTTGCCCATCCGGGCCGCCGAGTCGATGTCGTGGCCCATGACGTCGCCGACCACCACGCCGACGCCCTCGCCGTCGCGGAGCGGGAAGACGTCGTACCAGTCGCCGCCGACGGCGACCTCGTCCGCGGCGGGGACGTAGTCGGCCGCGATGGTGACGCCCTCCACCTTCGGCAGCCGCGGCAGCAGGTTGCGCTGGAGCGTCGCGGCGGCCGCCCGTTCCCGGGAGTACAGGATCGTGTTCTCGAGCATCAGCCCCGCCCGGACGGCGACGTCCTGCACCAGCGCGAGGGCTCCTTCACCCAGGGGCTCGCGGCTGTCGTCGGCGGCGAGCGCCACGCAGCCGAGGATGCCGGTCCGGGCCAGCAGCGGCACCACGACGAAGCTGCGGCTGCCGAGCCGACGGATCAGCGCGGTCCGGTCGTCGTCGGCGACGCCGGTCTGCTCCGCGGGTTCCCCCTCGAAGTCACGGATGAGGACCTCACGGGCCTCCCCGCGCAGCACCCGCAGCAGCGGGGAGTTCTCGCGCAGCTGGTCGGGAACCATGGCGGCGAGCGCCTCGACGGCCTCGGCGATCTCGGGGTCGTCCTCGGCCTTCTCGTGCACCACCAGCGGTCGCCCGTACCGGCCGTCGTCGTCGACGGTGTAGACCATGCACCACGTCCCGACCTTCGGCACCAGCACGTCGGCCAGCAGCTGCAGAATCTGCGGCGGAAGCTGGCTCATCGCCATCCGGGAGGTGAAGTCGGCCAGGAGCGCCAACCGGTCGGCGGCCAGGGCCACCTGCGAGAGCGCGTCGTCGCGCGCCTGCTGCGCCTCGACCCGGGCCGTGACGTCGGCCTGCACGCCGACGTAGTGGGTGACCGCGCCCGCGCTGTCGCGCACCGGTGAGATCGACAGCTCGTTCCAGAAGGTGGAGCCGTCCTGCCGGTGGTTCAACAGCGTCGTGGTGACCGGTCGCTCCTCCTCGATGCTGCGACGAATCTGCTGCACCACCCACCGGTCGGTGCGCTGCCCCTGCAGGAACCGGCAGTTGCGGCCGACGGCCTCCTCGAAGGAGTAGCCGGTGGTCTCGGTGAAGGCCGGGTTGACCCAGACGAGCGGATTGTCCGGCTGGCTGGGGTCGGTGATCGCGAACGACATCCGGGTGGCCAGGACAGCGCGGTCCCGCAGGTTCACCGCGGACTCCTGCACGCCGGCGATGAGCCGGGCGTTGCGCGCCGGGACGAACACGACCAGGGCCAGGTGGCTGAGCGGGTCCGGGGCGCCCTCGAGCGGCAGCCCCAGCACCCACAGCACCTCGCGGACGTTGGTGGCGGACGTGGCGCGGCCGGCGGTGACGGCCTCGCCGGTGACCGGCTCGCCCTGCGCGACCCGTAGCAACGACTCCGCGGGCTCCCCGCGGGCGGCCGCCGCCCCCGGCCCCTCGGGCAGATCCGCCCCGGCGGCGTCCTCCAGCCCGGCCGCCTGCGACCAGTCGTCGACGCTGATCGGCAGCTCGCGGTCCGGGGCCAGCTGCACGGCGAGATCGTTGGCGTAGGTGACCTCGCGCCGGTCGAGGTCGACGACGAGGATCGCGGCGCTGGCCTCGTGGACCAGGGGCGGGAGCAGAGTAGCGGCGTAGGCCGATCCGCCGTCCTCGACGAACCCCTCCGGCATGCCCCCCTGCGTGCTCACCGGGAGAGCCTAACCGGGCAACCGGCCGGGTGCGCCGGTTATCCGCTCTGAGTGCCTTCAGTGCTCCGGCCGAGCGCGGCCGACCGGCCGGCACCGCGACGCGCTACCGTCGGCATTCATGGCACGCGCGCTGTGGTTCTTCCCTGTCCCGGACGAGTCGGACCTGCCCGATCGGCTGCAGGGCCTGTTCGCGAAGGCCCGCGAGACGATCGGGTTCGTCCCCAATGTCTTCCGGGGCTTCAGCTACCGGCCGGAGCGGCTGTCGGCGTGGTTCGGCCACTACCGGCTGCTGCACGAGCCGACCGAGCACCTCGACGCCGCCGACCGCGAGATGGTCGCGGTCGTCGTCAGTGCGCGCAATCGCTGCATCTACTGCGTCGTCGCGCACGGCCACGCGCTGCGGGCGGCGCTCGGCGGCACGCGGGAGGCGGAGGTGACGGCCGACTACGTGGCCACCAACTGGCGCCACGCCGGCCTGGACCCCCGCCGGGAGGCCATCTGCGCCTTCGCCGAGAAGCTCACCGCTACGCCGTGGGAGATGACCGAGGCCGATCTGGCCGGGCTGCGGGAGGCCGGGCTCTCGGACCACGAGGTGTGGGACGTCGCCGAGATCGCGGCGATGTACAACTTCACCAACCGCATGGCCCAGGCCACCGGGCAGTTGCCCAACGAGGAGTACCACCACCTCGACCGGCCCCGCCCCGAACGGTCCTGACCGGGGCTCTGGCGATCAGGTCGATCAGTCGGTCAGGACGATCAGTCGGTCAGGACGATCAGTCGCTCAGGACGTGATGTCCTTGCCGCCGAACCGGGCCCAGGCCAGCGAGAGGAACAGCAGGCCGTAGCCGAGGGTCACGAGCAACCCCGTGGTCATACCGTCGGTGACCACCGGCTCGCGCAGCAGGTCGATCCACCGGGTCCAGTAGTGCGTCGGCAGCCAGCCGTGGACGGGCGCGAGCTGGGGGATCGCGTCGGCGACCTGGCAGACGATCGTCAGGGTCAGCGTGGTCGCCATCGCTGCGAGCGGGACCTCGGTGAGCGTCGAGACGAACAATCCCAGCGCCGCGACGAGCAGGAGGGTGACGGCGACGTACCCGGTGACGAGCGCGAGCCGCAGCAGCCCGTCGCCGTAGCCGACGGTCCGGCCGGACAGCAGCGTCAGCTCGCCGCCCGGAAAGGCGACCAGCCCGGCGAGGACGCCGGTCACCGCCAGGACCAGCACCGCGGTCACCGTCCACACCGCCAGCGCCGCGAACTTGACGGCGAGAACGCGGGTGCGGCCGGCCGGCACCGTCAGCAGGTAGCGCAGGGTGCCGGTGGCGGCCTCGCCGGCCACCGACTCCCCGGCGACCACCGCCACGACGAGCGGCAGGAACAGCGGACCGGCCGCGAGCAGCGCGGCGAGGGCCGCAAACAGGCCGTTGTCGGTGATGCTGCCGAAGATCGAGCCGCCACCACCGCCCCGGCCCTGCAGCCGCACCGCCACGCAGATCAGGACCGGGACGAGCAGGAGCACGCCGAGCAGGACCTGGTTGCGGCGACGCCGGAAGACCAGCGCCAGCTCCGAGACCAGGAAGCGACCGGGCAGGAGGCCGCGTCCGGTGCCCTCAGCCCCGGACATCGAACCCGCCGCCGGTCAGCCCCACGAACTGCTCCTCGAGCCCCGGACGTTCGACGGCGAAGCCGCGGACGCCGACCCCGGCGGCGACCAGCGACGCCACCAGCGGCTCGGCCGCGGCACCGCCCAGGGCCGCGGTGACCGCGTCGCCGGTGACGGTGACCCCGGCCAGCCCGGCCTCGGTCAGCACCCGCCGGGCGGCCTCGGTGTCGGCCGTGGTCACCCGCACCGTCGGCTCCTGCGCCGCGCGCAGCGTCGCCAGCGGCCCCTGCCACACCAGCCGCCCCACGCTCATCACACCGACGTGGGAGCAGATCTGCTCCACCTCGCTGAGCAGGTGGGAGGAGAGGAAGACCGTCGTGCCCCCGGCGGCGAGGTCGGCGACGAGCGTCCGGACCTCCCGCGTGCCCTGGGGGTCGAGTCCGTTGGCCGGCTCGTCGAGCACGATCAGCTCCCGGGGTCGCAGCAGCGCCGCCGCGAGCCCGAGCCGCTGCCGCATACCGAGGGAGTAGGCGCGGTACCGCTTGCCGGCGGCCGCCGAGAGCCCCACCCGCCCGAGCGCCGCGTCGATGCGGGCGCGGGCGCCACGCCTGCCCACCGTGCGGTCGGCCGCATCGAGGCGGGCCAGGTTGGCCCGGCCGCTGAGGTAGGGATGGAAGGCGGGGCCCTCGACCAGCGCGCCCACCCGCGGCAACGCTCCCGGTCCGCTGCTCGGCGCCGCGACGCCCAGCAGGGCGTGGGTGCCGGCGCTGGGCCGGACCAGACCGAGGAGCATTCGGATCGTGGTGGTCTTGCCGGAGCCGTTCGGCCCCAGGAAGCCGTAGACCGAGCCGGCCGGGACGAGCAGGTCCACCCCGTCGACGGCGGCGACGCCGCCGAACCGCTTGGTCAGACCCGACGAACTGATCGCCGCGTCCACGCCGGCGAAGCTACTTGGCGGCGGCGGCGTACAGCGCAGCCGGGTCGACGGCGCCGACGTACAGGTGACCGTCGTCGGTGACGAGCACGCTGGCCAGGTCGCCCTCGAGCAGCCCGCCCGAGCCCCAGCTCCCGCTCACCGGTGTCAACGCCTGCCCGAGCGGCCCCGAGGTCAGGCCGGAGCCCGTCCGGTCGCCGAGCCGGGAGGACCAGACGGTCGTCCAGCCGCTGCCGGTGGAGTCGAGGCCCCGAAGTCCGGTGGCCGGGACGCCGCCGGCGGCACGGCCGGTACGGGCAGCACGCCCGGCACGGAGTGTCCGCACGGTCGCGCCCGCGGGCGGCGTGAAGGAGAACGTGTTGGCCATCGGCTGCCCGAACCGGATGCTGCTGTACGCGACGTCGATCGCAGGGGTGTCGTTGCCACGGGCGTACACCTGCACCCCCAGCGGAAGCTTGGTCGCGCCGTCGACGAAGAGGTGGACGCTGCCGATCCGGGTGGCGGAGCTGCGCGGAGTGAGGATCAGCTCGTAGGCCGGGCGGTCGGCCACCACCGCGCCCTCGCTGACCTCGACGCGCGTGCTCGGACGCAACAGCCGCAGCGCCGCCGTGGCCAGGCCGGTCGGGGTCAGCTGGGCCGGCGCGGCGACGGACGGTGTGGCGCCGGTGCCCGCCCGCGGGGGCAGGACCGTGTGCACCGCGGTCCGGTCCGAGCTGCTCCACCGCCAGAACTGCCCGCCGGAACGGAAGTAGTCGGTCTCGTCGGTGCTGCCGAGCACCGCGACGCGCTGGCGTTGCGGCCCGGCGTACCAGACCTGCAGCGTGTGCGCGCCGGAGAGCAGGGACAGCGGGTCGCTGGTGGTGGTGTTGTCGCCGAGTCCGGAGAGATCGGGCAGGCCGAGTGACAGATGGCTCACGACCGTGCCGGAGAACCCGGCGACCCGCGGCTGCTGGGCGGCCGCGATGAGGGCGGCCGGCGTGGTGTTCGGCAGCGGTTCGGAACTGGCCTGCGCCCGGAACGCGCCGTTGGCGACGAGGCTCGCGACACCGACCACGACGGCCGGGGCCAACCAGCGCAGGGCGGGGTGCCGCTGCAGAAATGCGGAGGGGCTCACTGAAACCAGGGTGGGTACCGACCACTGTGACGAGGCTGAGGTACCTCCGCGACTGCGACGCGCGACACTGGCAGTCTGACGGTGGCGACGACCCGCGGCGAGCTCTGCGCTCGTCCGGTCGCGCCTCGAGATGGGAGAGACGACGTGCGGTTGCTCATCGTGGAGGACGAGGTCCGACTCGCCTCGGCCCTGCAACGCGGGTTGGGGGCGGAGGGCTTCACCGTCGACGTCGCGCACACCGGCCCGGACGGTCTGCATCTGGCCCAGGAGACGACCTATGACGCGGTGGTGCTCGACATCATGCTGCCGGGGCTGTCGGGGTACCGGATCATCGAGCACCTGCGTGCGTCGGAGAACTGGGTGCCGATCCTGATGCTGACGGCCAAGGACGGCGAGTACGACGAGGCCGACGCGCTCGACCTGGGCGCCGACGACTACCTGACCAAGCCGTTCTCGTTCGTCGTGCTGCTGGCTCGCATCCGGGCGCTGCTGCGACGGGGGGTCCAGCCGCGGCCGGCCGCCCTCACCGTCGGCGACCTGATCCTCGACCCGGCGGCGCACACCGTGCACCGCGGGGAGCACTCCGTCGAGCTCACGCCGCGGGAGTTCTCGCTGCTGGAGTTCCTGATGCGGCGGGCGGGTGACGCCGTGAGCAAGGCCGACATCCTGCACCACGTCTGGGATGCCAACTACGACGGTGACGCCAACGTCGTCGAGGTCTACGTGGGTTACCTGCGCCGGAAGATCGACACGCCGTTCGACCGGCAGTCGTTGCAGACAGTGCGCGGCGCGGGCTACCGCCTCACCGCCGAGGGGTAGCCGTGCCGCCGCTGCGCCGGCTGGTCGTCCGCCTCCTCGCGTGGCCGCGTGACTGGTGGGTCCGGCAGTCGCTGCGGGCTCGCCTGACCCTCATCGCGACCGCGCTGTTCTCCTTCGCGGTCATCACCGGAGCGGTGCTGCTGCTGGTGCTGCAGCGTTACGCCCTCACCCGGGTGCTCGACTCCAACGCGATGCAGACCGCGCGGGACATCGCGCGGCAGGTCGAGACCGGGAAGCTGCCCAAGGTGGTGCAGCCGACGACGGGCGGGATCGCGGCGGTACAGGTTCTCGCCGCCAACGACGCGGTGATCGCCGCGTCCCCCGGCAACCAGGTGGTGTCGCTGCTCGACCCGAGCCAGCTGGCCCAGGTGCGCGACGGGGAGCGGATCGAGTTCGCCGCCGGCACCGGGGAGTCCGCCCCGCGCTACCGGGTGCTCGGTCGCAAGGTCGGCGCGGAGACGGTCGCGGTGGTCACCGACGTCAGCCGGGTCGACGACAGCCAGCGGGTGCTCACCCGGGCCGCGGTGCTCGGCGGCCCCCTCGCCGTCCTGATCATGGCGGCGGCCTCGTACGCCGTCGCCGCCCTGACGCTGCGCCCGGTGGCCGCGCTGCGGCACGGGGCGGCGGACATCACCGCGGCCGGGCTCGCCGAGCAGCGGTTGCCGGAGCCCCGCGCCAAGGACGAGATCTACCGGCTCGCGGTCACGCTGAACCGGATGCTCGACCGGATCGACTCGGCCACCAGCCGCCAACGCACGTTCGTCGGCGACGCCGCCCACGAGCTCCGCTCGCCGCTGGCCTCGCTGCGGGTGCAGCTCGAGGTCGGGCGGTTGCTGGGCCCGGAGGACGACTGGAACGGGCTGGTCAGCGACGTGCTGGTCGACGTCGACCGCCTCGACCGGCTCGTCGCGGATCTGCTGGCCCTCGCCCGGCTCGACGAGGCCGGCAGCCAGCGTCAGGAGGCGGCCCCGTTGAGCGAACTCGTGGAGACCGTCGTCGCCGGCTACGGCCACGCCCGCGTCCCCGTCACCGGGTCCGTCGACCCCGACGTCACGGTCACCGGCGACCCGGACGCGTTGCGGCGCGTCGTCGTCAACCTCGTCGACAACGCCGTGCGCTACGCCACCGGCGGGGTCACGGTCGCGCTGACGACCGAACCCCGCCGGGGTGAGCCCTCGGCCGTGCTGACGGTCGAGGACGACGGGTCCGGCATCCCGGAGGCGGAGCGGGAGAAGGTCTTCGACCGCTTCTACCGGGTGCAGGAGTCCCGGTCGCGCGGCACGGGCGGCACCGGGCTCGGCCTGCCGATCGTCCGCGACATCGTGCGCAACCACGGCGGCCGGGTCCGGCTCACCGACCGCGCCGACGGCGCCCCCGGGCTGCGGGCGGTGGTGGTCCTCCCGCTCGCGTCGGAGGAGTGAGCCGCGACGCGCGTCCGCCGGGCCGCGGCACTGCTCAACTCGTGGGCGTGCCGGACGGGCTGGCGCTGCTGGTCGTCGGGCACTCCGGCAGGGCCGAGCCGGGCGGGGTCGGCGTCCCCGTGCTCGGGGAGGCGGAGTCTGACGGCGGCGCGGTCGTGCAGGACGGCAGCGGCGGCGAGTACCGGTAGACGTAGAGGATGATCTGCTGGTTCACCGGGTAGGCGCCCTTCCCGGGCTCCTGCGCGGCGACCTGCCGGTCGAGCTTCTGCTTGCGGGTGGTGCGTTCACGCACGACGGTCTTGAACTGCTGCGGGATCGCGTTCTTCGCGGCGTCGATGTCCATACCGGTGACGTCCGGCACCTGCAGGGTGCCGGTGCTGACACGCAGCAGGATCTTGGTCCCCGGCTTCACCGTCGAGTAGGCCGACGTCCCCTGGCTGAGCACGGTCCCGGCCTTGGCCGCACTGAAGACGTTTTTGCGGGTGTAGGTGAGGTTGTTCCGGCCGAGCTTCTGCACCGCCTGGGTGAAGGACATCCCCTCGACGAACGGCACCGAGGAGAGCTTCTGGTGGTAGAGGCGGTAGGTGACCGCGCTCCCCTTCGCAAGCTGGGTTCCCGGCGCCGGTGTCATCCGGCAGACGTTGCCCTCCTGCACCGAGACCTCGCCGGTCCGGTCGCGGCAGGGGCCCACCGAGTCGGGACCCTTCACCGGTTGGAAGCCCTGCTTGCGCAGCGCGTTGGCGGCCGCCTGCGGGGTCTGTCCGACCACCGACTGCAGCGTGATCCGCTGGCTGCCGCCGCCGTCACCCACCCGGCTGATCAGAAAGCCCGTCAGCCCGATGACCAGCAGCAACGCGATCACGACCGACGCCCAGATCAGCCCGGTGCGGCGGTGGGTGTCGTCCTCGTCGTCGTCGAAGACGCGGCCCCGATCCGGCACGATCGGTGGCGGCGTGCGGGCGATGAACTGGGTGCGTTCGGCGTCGGTCATGACCGCCTCGGCCTGTACCGGCTGGTTGGCGATCGCACGCTGGACGTCCGAGCGCATCTCCCCGGCCGACTGGTAGCGGTTGAGCGGGTTCTTGGCCAGCGCCTTCATCACGATGGAGTCGACCGGCCGGGGCACGTCGGAGCTGCGGGCCGAGGGCGTCACCGGGTTCTCCCGGACGTGCTGGTAGGCCACGGCCACCGGGGAGTCGCCCTGGAACGGCGGCGCACCGGTAACCAGCTCGTACAGCAGGCACCCCGCCGAGTAGACGTCCGAGCGCGGGTCCACCGACTCCCCGCGGGCCTGCTCGGGCGAGAGGTACTGCGCGGTGCCGATGACGTTGGCGGTCTGGGTGACCGTGGCGGAGGTGTCGGCCACGGCCCGGGCGATGCCGAAGTCCATGACCTTCACCGCCCCCGACTGCGTGATCATCACGTTGGCGGGCTTGATGTCGCGATGGATGATGCCGTTGCGGTGGCTGAACTCGAGCGCGCTGCAGATGTCGGCGGTGATCTCCATGGCGCGGTGCCACGGCAGCCGCCCCTCGCTGCGCAGGATGTCGCGCAGCGTCCGCCCCTCGACGAACTCCATGACGATGAACGGGATCGACGTGCCGTCCGGCGCGGCGTCCTCACCGGTGTCGTAGACCGCGACGATCGACGGGTGGTTCAGCCCCGCCGCGGAGTGCGCCTCCCGGCGGAACCGGTTGAGGAAGGACGGGTCGCGCGCGAGGTCCGAGCGCAGCACCTTGATGGCGACGTCGCGGTTCAGGCGGCTGTCACGGCCCCGGTGGACCTCGGCCATACCGCCGTAGCCGATCAGATCCCCGAGCTCGTACCGCCCGCCGACGTTCCTCGGCTGCGTCATCCCTGCTCGCTCCTGTTCCGGTTCATCGTCAGCCCGACCGCTGGTCTCGCAGGTAGGCCGACATCACCATGCGGGCGACGGGTGCCGCCGCGAGACCGCCCGTGGTCTCGTTGCCGTTCACACCGCCGTTTTCGATGATCACGGCGACCGCGATCTTGGGGGTGCCCTTGTCCAGGGCGAAGCCGGTGAACCAGGCGTCCGGCGGGGGCAGCTGCCCGTTCTTGTTCGGCACCCCGTGATCGGCCGTGCCGGTCTTGCCGCCGACCCGCACCTCGGGCATGCCCGACAGCGCCGCCGCCCCGCCGGTGCCGGCCGGGTTCTCGACCACCCCGAGCATCATCTGGATCAGCGCCTGGTCGCGCTGCGGGTCGAGTACCTGGCTCATCTGCTCCGGATTGGTGGTGCTCAGCGTCGAGAGGTCCGGGCGCACCTCCTGCGCGACCAGGTAGGGCTTCATCAGGGTGCCGTTGTTGGCGACGGCCGCCGACAGCATCGCGACCTGCAACGGGGTGACCCCGACGTCCCGCTGCCCGATGGCGGTCTGGGCCAGCCGGTCGGGCTCGGAGAGGTCCTGCTCGCTGCCCGGGGTCGAGCGGCAGACGCCCAGCGGGGTCGTCAGCGCGGGCGGAGCGCACAGGTCGCCGGGGCTGTCGCCGGAGTACGGGCCGTCGAGGCCGAAGCGCTTGGCCTCGGCCGCCAGCCGGCGCCCGCCGACCTTCTGGGTGGTGAGCTTGGCGAAGGTCGTGTTGCACGACTTCGCCAGCGCGAGCGCGAAGGTGGCGGTCTTGCCGTTGTCGCAGACCTCGGCGTTGAAGTTCTGGACGCAGGCGGCGGCCCCGTTCTGGGGGCAGGCGGCGGTGCGCCCGGGCTGCAGCGGCCAGTAGGAGTTCGGCGAGGGCAGCCGGGTGTCCGGTTGCAGGCTCGGGAAGGCGCGCAGGGCGGCCGCCGAATCGATGACCTTGAAGGTCGACCCGGCGGGGTAGACCTGCTTCAGCGCCCGGTTCAGCAGCGGCTTCGCCTTGTTCTGGTTGTACGCGTGCCAGGCGGCGTTGATCTGGGCGCCGTGGTGGCTGGCCAGCCGGTTCGGGTCGTAGGACGGTGTGGAGACCAGCGCGAGGATCGCCCCGGTGCGCGGGTTCAGCGCGACGACGGCGCCGCGGCGGCGTCCCATCGCCTTGTACGCGGCCTCCTGCGCGGCGCGGTTCAGGGTGAGCACGACGCTGCCGCCCTTGGGGGAGCGTCCCGTCAGCAGGGTGGCGAGGTTGGAGCCGAACAGCCGCGGGTCGTTCCCGGTCAGCACGTCGTTCTCGGCGCTCTCGATCCCGGTGGAGCCGTAGATGTAGGAGTAGTAGCCGGTGGCCGCGGCGTAGGCCTTGCCGTGCGGGTAGACCCGCTGGTACTTCAGCTCGTCACTGGTCGACTTCGAGCGGGCCAGGGTGTAGCGGTCCTGGCCGATGACGATCGAACCGCGGGGGTTGGAGTACTCGTTCAGCAGGACCCGCTGGTTGTTCGGGTCGTTGCGGTAGTTGCTGCCCTGGACGACCTGCACCACGTTCAGGTTCACGAACAGCGCCACGAACAGCAGCGCGATCACGACCGCGACACTCCGGATCGGTTTGTTCACGCCGCCACCGCCTCGGCTTCGGGGGCCTTCGGGGTGGGCGTCGTCGCCGGCCGCCGGGCGGCGTCCGAGACCCGCATCAGCAGGGCGAGGATGGCCCAGCTACCCAGAAGCGACGATCCGCCGTAGGACAGGAACGGCGTGGTCAGGCCGGTCTCCGGCAGCAGCCGGGTGACGCCCGCGACGACGACGAAGACCTGCAGCGCGATGAGGAAGGCCAGACCGCAGGCGAGCAGCTTGCCGAAGGAGTCGCGGACCGAGAGCCCGGCGGCGAACCCGCGGGCCACGAGCAGGCCGTAGATCACCAGCAGGCCGGTCAGGCCGAACAGGCCGATCTCCTCCCCGAAAGAGGAGATGATGAAGTCCGTCGCCGGCAGCGGGACCAGCTCCGGATGGCCGCTGCCCAGCCCGGTGCCGAAGATCCCGCCGGTGCCGAGCCCGAACAGCGACTGCTGCAGCTGATAGCTCTGCCCACCGTGCTCGTAGACGGCGCTGAACGGGTGGAGCCACACGCCGACCCGGGTCTGCACCGTGCCGAACAGCTGGTAGGCCACGTAGGCACCCCCGGCGAACAGCAGCACCCCGATGATGATCCAGCTGACCCGCTCGGTGGCGACGTACATCAGCACCACGAACAGGCCGAAGAACAGCAGCGAGGTACCGAGGTCGTGGCCGCGGACCAGCACCCCGATGCCCAGCAGCCACGCCACCAGCAGCGGGCCGAAGTCGCGTCCGCGGGGCAGGTCGAGGCCGAGGAACCGGCGGCCGGCCAGGGCCAGCACGTCCCGCTTCTGCACCAGGTAGGCGGCACCGAAGACCGTCAGCAGGATCTTCGCGAACTCGCCGGGCTGGATGGAGAACCCGGCCACCCGGATCCAGATGCGGGCGCCGTTCACCTCGCTCAGCGAGGCCGGCAGGACGGCCGGCAGCATGAGGAAGAACAGCCCGATGAAGGCCAGGGTGTAGGCGTAGCGCTGCAGCATGCGGTGGTCGCGGACGACCAGCAGGATCGCGACGAACAGCAGCACGCCCAGGGCGGTCCACACCACCTGGGTCGGCGCCTGGGCGGCGAAGTTCCCGGGGTTCTGCTGCTGCTCGCCGAGGTCGAGGCGGTGGATCATTACCAGCCCCAGCCCGTTGAGCAGCACGACGAGCGGCAGCATCAGCGGGTCGGCGTACTTCGCGACCTTGCGGATCACCAGGTGGGTGAGGCCACCGGCGACGAGCGGGACGGCGGCGTAGGCCAGCAGCCGGGACGGGGCGAGCCTGCCGTCGCGGGCCGCCTCGACCGACATCTCGGCGGCCACGACGATCAGCACCGCGAACACGAGCATGAGCAGCTCGACGTTGCGCCGGGTCGGCACTCGGGTGATCGGAATGAGGCTGGTCATCGGCGGCACGTCACCCCCGGGATCTGCTGCGGCAGCGGCTGGGTCGGCGGGACGGACAGGGGCCGCGTCGACGGGGAGGAGGCCGGCTCGCTCGCCGACGTTCCGGAGGGGCGGGCAGAGCCGGTCGACCGGGCGCCGGTCCGCGCAGCGGCGGCGCGGGTGCTTCGGCGGGGCGTCGCTCGGGTCGTCGGGGTGCGGGGGGTCGAGCCGGCCGTGCGCCGCGAGGAGGTCCCGCCCGGCCGCGGTGCGCCGCTCGACGGGGCCGCCCCACCCGTCGCCGAACCGCTGCCCGAGGCCGTCGGGGTGGGGCTGGGCGTGCTGGACACGGGGCGGCACAGCGGCAGCCGGTTGCTGCGCAGCCGGGTGACGATCTGCTCGGCGTCGACCTCGTTGCCGGCGGTGATGCCGCTGCGGACCTGGGAGCGGGTGGACGGGTTCAGGTCGTCCAGCTTCAGGTCCGTGGTGCGGTAGACGCTGAAGAAGCGCAGTGGCCCGAACTCGGTGTTGACGCCGCGGAAGATCGCCACGGCGGTGCGGGAGCCGTCGGCCCCGACGAAGTACTGCGTCTGGGTCCAGGCGTACGTCCCGCCCAGCACGCCGCCGAGGACGAGCAGGATCACGAGCACGATCAGTGTGGGCCGCCACGGGAAGCGGCGGCCGGCGGTGGCGGCCGGCGCCGCGCCGTCCGGCGGACGGGCGCGGGCCATGAGCGCCGCCCGCTCGGCGCTGGAGGCCCCCTCGCCGTCGGGGGGGTCGGCCGTGGCGGGGTCGACGAAGGCGCCGGCCACCACCGGGACGTCGTCGATGACGTCACCGACCCGCGCGTTGATGACGTCGGCGACGATGACGGTCACGTTGTCCGGGCCGCCGCCGCGCAGGGCGAGTTCGACGAGCCGGTCGGCGGCCTCCTGGACGTCCGGTATGCGCAGGGCGTCGCTGATGGTCTCGGTGGAGACGACATCGGACAGGCCGTCGGAGCAGAGCAGGTAGCGGTCGCCGCGTCGTGCCTCCCGGATGGAGACGTCGGGTTCGACCTCCGAGCCGAGCAGCGCCCGCAGGATCACCGACTTGCGGGGGTGGTCCTTGGCCTCGTCCGCGCTGAGCTTGCCGGAGTCGACGAGGTACTGCACGTAGGTGTCGTCGTGGGTTATCTGCGTCAGCACGTTGTTGCGCAGCAGGTAGGCGCGCGAGTCGCCGACGTGCACCAGGCCGACCTGCGATCCGACGAACCGCAGCGCGGTGAGGGTCGTGCCCATGCCCTCGAGCTCGCCGTCCTTCTTCACGGCGTCGGCGATGCCGTCGTTGGCGTGCATGACGGCGTCGCGCAGCGCCCCCATGAGGTCGTCGATGCGACGGTCCTCGTCGAGGGGTTCGAGGGTACCGATGACGATCTTGCTCGCGACCTCGCCGGCCGCGTGACCGCCCATGCCGTCGGCGATCGCGAGCAGCCGCGGGCCGGCGTAGACCGAGTCCTCGTTGTTGTTGCGGACGAGGCCCTGGTCCGAGCGCACCGCGTAGCGCAGGTAGAGGGCCACGGCTACGTCACCGCCGTCACCGGGGTGTCGCTCGCGTTGTGCCTTACGCACGCTCCGGTCATCGCAGTTCCAGCACCGTCTTGCCGATGCGCAGCGGTACGCCGGGCTCGAGGGCGACGGGCCCGTCGAGCTTGCGCTGCCCGAGGTAGGTGCCGTTGGTGGAGCCGAGGTCCTCCACGACCCACATCCCGTCCTGCAGGCTGATGCGGGCGTGCCGGGTGCTGGCGTAGTCGTCCTCGAGCACCAGGGTCGAGTCGTTGGCGCGCCCGATCAGGACCGGCGCCCCGGTGAGGCTGATCCGGGTGCCGGTCAGCCCGCCTTCGGTGACCACCAGCTGGCCGGGTTGGCTCTGCCTGCTGCGCGAGGCGCTGTCGCCGCGGCCGCGGCGGCGGGCCGGCGGCGGCGTGGCCACGCGGCTCTGCCCGCTGGTGCGCAGGTCCGCCCGGATCACCCGGATGGAGGCGAGCACGAACAGCCACAGCAGAACCAGGAAACCGAACCGGAACAGCTGCAGCGCGAGAGCGGAGTTCACGGCACCACCGCCGCGAGGGCGGGGACGTGACCGCGGCTGCCGGCCGAGGTCGCCGCGGGCGCCGGTGGGGTCACCTGTTGTCCTGGTGGAAGACGATGCGGGTGTGCCCGACGCGGATCACGTCGCCGTGGCGCAGCATCTGGCTACTGATCTCGTGGCCGTTGACGGTGGTGCCGTTCGTCGATCCCAGGTCGTAGGCGGTCGCGTCGGCCCCGTCGAACTGGACGTCGAGGTGGCGGCGGGAGATGCCCTGGTCGAGCAGCTGCAGGTCGCTGTCGGTGCCGCGGCCGATGACGTTGCTGCCGTGCCGCAGATCGAAGCGGCGGTTGGACTGGTCGACCACGAGCGTCGCCGGCGCCTGCTGGCGGTACTGAGCCGGCGGCGGCGCGCCGTACCCGCCGCCCTGGCCGTAGTCCTGGCTCTCCCCGTAGCCGGCGCCCTGCCCGTAGCCGGCGCCCTGGCCGTTCTGCGGGGCGCAACTGCCGGGTCCTGCCGCGTGCCCGCCGGCCCCGCCCGCGCCGGCCGCCCCCGCGGCGTAACCGGCCGCGCCGCCGGCGAAGGCAGCCGCGCCGGCGCCCGGCGCCGCCGAGTCCTGCTGGCCCCCGCGCTGCCCGGCCTGCTGGGCCACCGGCTGCGGGCCGTACCCGCCGGCGGGCGGCTCCGGGTACTCGCCGATCGGGGCGCCCGGCACGACCGGCATCGACAGCGAGTCGTGGGGCCGGCGCCGGGGCGGGGCGCCGGACTCCATCCGGGAGGCGATGCCGAACACCCCGGTGTGCAGCTCCTCGTCGAGGGCGAGGTAGACCTCGATGTCCCCGATCGTCTGCCAGCCGTTCTCGTCCAGGTACTCCTGCACCAGCTCGGCCAGCGAGTTCGTCAGCTGGTTCTCCCACGGGATGAGCCGGTCGTGGTCCGACGGCGAGAGCGTGACGCGGTAACGGTTGGGCGAGAGGACCTGGTTGTTGCCCATGACGTTGCGCTTGTCCGCCGCCTCCCGCTGCAGCGCGGAGCCGATCTCGACCGGCTCGACCTGGCCCTTGAAGACGCGGGCGAACGCGCCGCCGACCAGGTTCTCCAGTCGGCGTTCGAACCGCTGCGCCAGGCTCACCGCGTTCCTCCTCGTCCGGGTCGTCGTGTCCTCGCCTGCCCACGGCGGCGGAGGGGTCGCGACCGTCGAAGGGTTTCACGCACAGCCCACCGCACGTCGGGGCGACGCGAGCGGCGATGAGTCTATCCGCCACCGCCGTGGGACCGCCTCGACCCACTCAGGCGCCGTGCTACCGTGACTGCTGCTGATCCCGCGAGCCGGGGGCCGACACCCTCGCGACTTCGCAAGCCCGGGCAAGTGGCGGAATGGCAGACGCGCACGGTTCAGGTCCGTGTGTCCGTAAGGACGTGGGGGTTCAACTCCCCCCTTGCCCACACATCCCTGGGAGATTTCCCAGGGACCCTCCGGGGCCGAACCCCTCCTCGACGACTCGACTTCGCTGAGGACCACCCCGAGCGGGCTCGAGTCCGGCCATCGTGCCGATGGTGTCGAGGCTGACGACGGCCACATTGCCCAGCAGTCTCCTCCGCACCACTGCCCCGCACCGTCCGGGGCACCCCCGCCGGCGTCAAGCAGCCTCGACGCGAGGGTGAGCGCCAGGTCGGTGATCACCTTGCCCGGATCGTGGATCGCCATCGGCTTGCGCCACGGCGACAGCGCCGCCGACAGCGCTCGATCCAGACCCGCCGCGCGGGCCGCCTCGACCAGCAACACCCCGCCGGCCTGGGAGACGACCGACGTCCCGTCCGTGTCGGCCTGGACACACGGATACAGCCCGATATTCTTCACCTTGAAGGTGCTCCTTGCTTGAGCCGGACAGAGACTTCGACATCCCTGATCCTGCTGGGCTCGGAGCACTTTTCAGTTCATCGCCGCGCCGTCACCGTGAAAGCACCGGGCTAGCTGGACGCTGGTCCCGTCGGGCCGGTACTCGACGGCCACAACACACAGCCTCGGGGCGTGTCGTTGGCCGACCGGACGGATTGCTCCATCAGCTGACTGGGACGATGCTTGGGACCGGCAGCTCTCGAACCCAGCCGTACCCCAATTAGGATGAGCCTGGACATTCGTGCCGTTATGTCGCCGCTGCGTCTCGATAATATGCCGGCACGGCGAACCGTTTTCGCTTGAGGGCATTCGCGATAGCGCGATAGCGTCGGCTCCAACTGGTCGAGAACCGGGTCCGACGGATTGAATCGTCGATAGCCTCGTTGCAGCATACCGCTATAGTGTAAAAACTCGATACATCCATGACCGGCTGAGGCAGTTGTCCGTCAAGCGGTTCCGTCGGCAAGCATTCAGCCGCAAAAGCGAAAACTTGCTCTGCGAGTTCCAGCCTGAACGGGTCATCTTTCGTGACGTGACTTGGGGGGTTCCATAAATCGGGTCCCGACATTCCACTTCTCCAACGCTTATAGCCGGCCGCAGTCGCGGTCACTAACAGGAGGAGAAGGAAAACGTCCGCAGCGCGCGCTGAATTGTTGGCGAACCCTATTTCGCGAGTCACGGATTCGAAATGTTGAAAATCGTATTCCCGCTCTGCATCAAGCAAGAGCTTGCCAGTTTTTACGTCGTCAGGTGTCCACCAGTGGTCACCTGGCGCGTATCTCATGTGCTTCACACTAGTACCTTCTCAGTGCGATAGAGGTCAGCCTGCGTATCATTCTCCTGATTGCTCCGTTATGTTCAATTGCTGACATGATTTGGAAAAAGTGCACATGAGGGAGCAACGACGAGAGTCCTGCACCGAGTTCACCCGTAGCCAAGGAAGCCGCGACCGTCTCACATACACCTGTTGTGCAGGCCACTGCTAACGCGAACCCGATGGCAGCCCCCCACACAATTTCTCTAAGGAGCCGCCAATGCCGATGCGCGAAAGCGGACACGCGGTGGAAAGCATGGACGACCCAGTGCCATGCACTGCATAGCCATCCGAATCCTGACCAGCACTTTCCCGACAGATCGAATCCATTGATCGGGTCGATGGGGTAGGTGTAGGCGTCAGTGTTGCCGCCATAAACGGAGTCGGTTTGGAGGAAGCGTCCGGTATCGGGGTTGTAGAGGCGGATGCCCATGAGGGCGAGCCCACCGAGGTCGTTGCTGGAGCGTTGTTTGGCACCGAGCCAGCCGTAGGTGTCAGGTGCGGCGGTGGCGGTGCGGGGTTGGCCGTATTCGCTGGTTTCGCTGTAGGTGTCGGTGCTAATGGCGGTGGTGGTGTCGGCGCAGGTGGCGACGATGTCGCCATGCAGGTTTCCGAGTTGGAGTTCGGTGGCGCCGGTGCTGGATTGCGTAGCGGCGAGGCCGCCGTCGATGCCGGTGATGTTGCGGGTCCAGCCGCCGGTGCCGGTGGTGGACCAGGCTGGCGAGTCGCTGTTGTCGCTGTAGTGGAAGACCTGGGTGGTGCTGCCGGTGGTGGACGTTGCTTCCCGGTTCTGCAGGGGGTCGAGCCCGAAGGTCTGGGTGGTGCTGCCTTGGGTTTCGGAGGCGACGTAGTCGTTGGCGTAGTAGCCGATGGTGAGGTCGCCGGTGGTGTTCGCGTGGGAGCCGATGCCCTGGGCGTCGCCGGCGGGGACGTTGGTGGTGCGGCCGAGGGTGTCGTAGCTGTAGCTGCCCGCGGTGTCGCTGGTGAGCCGGTCGGCTTGGTCGTAGCTGTAAATGGTGGCGGCCGGTGTGGTGCTGGTGCTGCAGTCACCGGTACTGGGGTCGGTGCCACCGTCGGGGTAGGCGGCGAGGCTGGTGCGGTTGGCGTTGGCGTCGAAGCCGTAGACCCGGGTGGTGCAGGTCATGTCCGAGGTGGAGGGGTTCTGGACGGTGTCCTGGACGGTGGTCAGCCGGCCGGCGCCGTCGTAGCTATAGGTCTGGCTGCTGGCGGGGCTGGTGGCGGCGGCGGTCTGGCCCTGGGCGTTGGGGGTGGCGGTGAAGGCGAGCCAGGTGGTGCCGCTCTTGCTGTAGGTGAGACCGGTCGGGGTGCCGGTGTTGTCGTAGGTGTAGGTAGCGACCAGTCCGTTGGGGTAGGTCTCGCTGGCCAGTCGCCCATCGAGGGTGTAGGTCGCGCTGAACGCCGACGGTGACGGGCTAGTACCGACGTCCTCGCCGGTCATCTGGCCGGTGGCCGGGTCGTAGCTGTAGCTGCTGGTGGCTTTGCCGTCGAAGCCGCTCACCGGTCGGCCGTCGATGTCGTAGCTGGTGGTCGAGGTGATGCCGGTGGCGTCGGTGTAGCTGGTGGTGCGCCCGAGGTTGTCGTATCCGGTGGTCAGGCTGGTGGTGGTGCTGCCGCTGGTGGTGCTGGTCGTGGTGGGCAGCCCGGTGGCCTGCCCGTAGCCGTAGTGCACGGTCGGTAGGGCGGTGCCGCCGGCCGCAGTGGGGCTGACGGTGATGCTGCTGCTGACCGGCCGGTCGGCGGTGTCGTAGCCGATGGTGCTGGTGCGGACGGTCGAGCCGGCGGTCTCGATCTTGGTCGTGACGTCGCCGTACATGGCTGTAGGTATACCGCGTCGTCGCCAGTGGTTTGCCGCTCGCGGGCTGAGCGGCGGGCCCGGTGGTGCAGGGCAACCCGGCCTGGGCTGGGGAGACACAGTCACCGGTGCCGGTGGCGGTGTAGTAGCTGGTGAGGGTGGAGCCGGCGTGGCCACCGGCGGCGTCGCCTGGCAGCCGCTGTTCGATGACCTGGCCCTGGTCGTTGTAGCGGGTGATGGTGACCGGGTCGCTGGCCGAGGGCGCGGTGCCGAGTTGGGCGGTGGTGCTGGTCGGCTGCCGTAGCAGCCAGCCGCTGGCGTCGCCGGTCTCGATCGGGGCGTAGCCGGTGTGGCTGGTGACCGGGTCGTGGTCGACCCCGGCGCTGTCCTGGGCGCTGACCACGCTGGTGGTGGGCAGGTCGTAGGTGGTGCCGTTCGGGGAGTTCTGGTCGTAGCTGGTGTGGGTGTGGCTGCGGGCATCGATCGTGCTGCCGTCGGCCAGCTGGACCGGGTGCATCGGCCCGTACTCGTCGGTCAACTCCAGCCCGTCCGGGCTGTAGTCGTCGACCGTGCACAACAGGGCGGCGCGGTCGGCGCTGTCGGGTTGAGCGGCCACATACGGGTCGGTGCTGCTGGTCGGGTTGAGCGCCTGGGCGCGGTTACCGGCGGTGAGAGTCCAGGTGGTGTTGCCCTGCTGGTCGTAGCCGGTCGCGGCGATCTGCCAGGCTCCGTGGGAGTAGCCGGCGGTATCGACCGAGCGGCCGTTGACGTCCATGTAGGTGACGGCGGCGTGCTGCCAGTCGCTCGAACTCGGGGGGCTGGCCGGTGGCGAGTCGGGCGGGAAGATGGCGGTGGCCGACCCGGCGGCGGGCAGGTCGCTGGTCTGTCCCCAGCTGGCGGCGGTCGCGCCGGTGAGATCCGGCAGCCCGGTCCCGGACAACGGCACGTCGTACACCACGGTGATCGTCGCCGTCTTGCCGAGCGCGGCGTCGGGACGGGTGATGCTCGACAGCCGCCCGCTGCCGTCGTAATGAAGGGTCCACGCCGCCTGGCCGGGTGGCGTGAGCGTCGCCAGCCGATCGTCGGCATCGTAGGTATAGGTGGTCTTCAGCGCTGGGCTGATGCGCGGGTCCCAGGCGCTGGCGAGTTGCCCGGCGGCGTTGTAGCCATAGGCCTCGACCGGGACGGTGTCCATGCCGGCCCCGCCGGACTTGGCCGGGTTGTAGGCGTCCAGGCTCACCCCGGCCAGGCGGGTCACCGTGCCCGTGCTCGTGGTGATCTGGGTGTAACTGAAGGTCAGTGACCGGCAGCCGGGGGTGGTGGCGGCGTTGCTCGCGTCGCACAGGGTGCTGCTGCCCGAGCCGAACAGTCCCGGCGGAGTGGGCGCGATCATCCGCACCGGCAGCCCCGCGGTCGTGCCGCTGGTGCCGTAGACCATCGTGGTGGTGGTGTTCACCCCGGTCGCCGACGTGCTGCTCTCCGCCACCGACTCGGGCACCCACAGCGGCGGGGTCTGCTGCGTGCTGCTCGGGACCCAGGTGGTGACGGTGCCGGCCAAATCGGTCAGCGTCAGCGTCGCCGGGCTCGCGGCGGTGTTGTACGTCAGGGTGGAGCCGTCGTTGGCGTCACCGACACCGGTGTAGCTGATCGTGGAGCCGGACAGGCTCCCGGTCGCCTGATACAGCAACTGCCCGCCATCGGCGCCGGTGAGCACCACGTAGCTCTTGTCACCGCCGACGGTGGCGGTCATACCTGCATCCCCGGCCTGCGGGCCGGACAGCGACGCCGTCCAGCCCGGCCCGAACACACCGGTCGCGTCCCCCGACTTGCTCACAGCGGGGGCGAGAGTGGTCAGCGACCGGCCCAGCGACAGCGACGCCTGGTAGGCGGTCACGTTCACATCGCTGGCCGAGACCGAGTAGTCACCGGTCAGCAGCGACAGCGTCCCGGGCCCGATGCCCTGGGTGGCATAGGAGTCGCCGAAGCTGGTCTTCGCCAGCTGGATGCTGACCGGGGTGGCCTGGCACCGCGGGCTCGACCCGCTGGAATCGGTCGAGTAGCAGGCCTGCACCTGCACCAGCCCATCGGCCGGGACGGTCCCGGCGACGTTCCACACCCACGACCCGTCCGAGATCGCGCTCCACGGCCAGTCCCCCGTCACCGGGTGGCTGCTCGAACCGGGGGTGGTCACGTCGCTGGTGGGGATGTCGTTCCAGCTACCGGTGGTGCTCTGCCGCCACCGGTAGCGCACGTAGGAGACGTTCGACGGTGCGGCCGGCGCGAGGGTCACGTCCTTCTGGGTCCGATCCTGATCGGCCGGCGTGCTGAGGCCGTAGTTGACCTGGAAGCCGAACGACCCGATCGCGGAGGTGTTGCCGGCCTTGTCAGTGGCCCGGACCGAGAAGGTGTGAGCCCCGTCGTTCAGGCCGGACACGCTGTGGCTGGTCGCGGTGGTCGGCGCCGACCAGGTGCCGCCGTCGAGCCTCCAGGAGTAGGTCGCCACATCGCCGGAGGTGTCGCTCCAGTCGATGGTGCCGCTGTTGGTCGCCGAGGGCTGCCCGGAGTTCCAGTCGCTCACGCTCGAGGTGACCGCCGGCTTCGCCGGGGCGGTGGTGTCCACGGTAAACGCCAGCCACGACGACCAGGCGCCGTAGACATGCCCATCGTAGGCGCGGACCCGGTACTTGTAAGTCTTTCCGTTGCCGAGCTTGCCGGACGGGACAGTCCAGGTCGCGGTCGAACCGGAGGCGATACCGGACCTCGAACCGTTGACGATGTCGCTGCTACCCCCGGAGTTCCAGACCTGAAAGTCGTAGCGCAGGCTCCCGCCGTCCGGATCGGTGGTCCTGCCGGTCAGTCGAGGCGTGGTCGAATCGGTCAGCACGGTCGCCAGACACTTCGCGCTGCACGGCTTCACCGACTTTCCGACCGCGGTGCCGGGGTAGGAATCGTAGGTGACATCCACGAACGCCTTGGTCGCGAACTTCTTCCAGAACGTGTTGTCGGTCTCGTTCGGCGACCGAAGCTCGATCAGGTTGTAGGTCTTACCGTTACCGGCCGCTCGCCTCGCCCAGCCGGTGACACTCGTCCGCACGGTGCCCGCCGGGCAGGAGGAGTTGTAGCCCTTCGCGGCGGTGATCGTCGCCCACTTCGTGGCTACTGGTGGCTGGTTCTTCCACGTCGTCGACGACGTAATGCTCCCGCCGTCGCCCCAGACGTCGACCTTGCGCCTGTTGCACGACCAGGACCAGTTCTCCCAGACCCGGAAGGTCGCCGACAGGACGTCCTTGCTCGCCAGGCCGGTGGTCTTGAACCGGTACAACGTCCGGTCCTTGTCCCCGCCGGAGTTGAACGTTCCCACCTTCGCCGGCCCCGAGGAGTTGAAATACGAGGTGTTCGGATAGCCCGAGTCCACGAACGTCCACGCCGTGGTCGACCAGGTCGTCGACGGGTCGATCGTCACCGGGAACACCGTCGCGGGATCGGCCAGCAACGCACGCGGCGTGGCCACATGCAGCACCTGCGAGCCGACCGAACCGGTCAGCGACAACGACAACGGCGCCGAATGCAGCGGCTCACCAGTGTGCGCACCCCGGGTCGCGTCCCACGCCGAGGCCCCGGCCGAGGACACCACCGTCGCCCCGGCCACGTTCTTGCCCAGCAGCACACCGTCCGTGCCGAGCGACCACGTCAGGCCCTTGCCCGACAGCGGCAGGGCGATCGAGTCCGGCAGCGCCGCCGCGGCGGCGGCGTTGTGCACGAGCAGCGACAGTTCGAACCCGGTCGGTTTCGACTGCGCCGTCAGGCTCGTGCCCGGATACACGTTCGGGTAGGTCGCGGCCGACCCGGTCACCGTCGGCGCGGGAAGCGGCGCCTGCCAGTGCAGCGTCGCCGCATCCGCCGCCGCGCCCAGCCGTGCCGCGACGGCTGAGCCCTTCGCACCGAACACGAGCCCGGTGATCCCCACCCGCGGCGATACAGTGCCGTTCGACTGCGACTGCAGCGAATCGTTCAACGGCTGCCACTGACCCGGGGCGGTCTCGGCCTGATACGGCTGGGCACCCATCTGGGTCGTCATCGTCCCGTCCGGGTTCACCCAGGTCGTCGAGGTCGCCGTATCCAACGACGTCACCTCGACCCGCGAGCCCTGCGCCGCCGCCGCCAACCGGGCCGACACCAGATCGGGCTTCGACGACACCGTCACCGGCGCGGGAACCTGCGCTGACACGGTCGACGCGACCGCCGGTGCAGCCTCCCGAGCCTGCACCGCCACCAGCACGCCAGAAACGACCGAAACCACAGCCACCGCCGCAACGACACGGCGCAACACAGACGACGCCACTGCACGCCCTCCGAAAGAACCCGTCGAGCATGCGCATGGCGATCCATTACCGACCCGGCTGCATCGAGCCAGCAGAACCTATCCATTGGACACTGCAACAATTGACCGATCAAAGTGTCGGAAACCTGCCAGGCGGGTTTCTGCCACAGACAAACCGAACTCTTCGCTGAAATGTGACAACAAGTTCCCGAACGCGGATACCTCGGGTTACGGCCGCCCACGCAAGGCCGCGACTAAGCGCTGACCAGGCTCGGTGGTCACCGCGGGCGCGTCCGAAACTGCCGGTCGACCCGTACCAACGCGTTCTTGTTCGACGTGTCCACACGATGTCGAAGTGCCGACACGGGAGCGCGCTTCAGCGCCAACGCCCCCACCCCGGCGCCCGAACCGCAAGACGGTCAGTCACGATGTCGCGACCCTGCTCCAGCCGACCACCGCGGGCAGCTTTCGAGAGAGGCAGGCCCGGCGCGCTCGACGTATCGCTGCGACGAGAGTTGATAGTCCAGCGCGCCGATCCGGTCGCTGGGTGACGCGAGCAGCCAGATCAGCTCCGGCAGATCCACTTCAGGGTTGGACCCCATGTCGACGTCACACCATCCGCACCGTCGAATGCCAGTGGTTCCCGGTGCCGAACCTTCACCGGTCTTGGCTCCTTCGCCGCCAATCCGGATTGGCACTTCGAACCTCAGGGGTGGGCGGAGCGGGCCGTTGATCTTGCCCCTCGGGTCGGCTGCGATCATGGCATGTGCGACGGGTGGCATCACGGACGAGGAGCACTCTGATGCCGGACTGGTACGAGGCCGTCCTCATCGCTGACGGGCCTGCCGACGAGCTGAACTCGTTGCGTGAGCTCATCCTCCGCGGCGACGGGCTGATCGAGTTCTCTGACGTGCTCGCGCTGCAGCACGCCCCCACCGAGGACGACGGGCAGCCCACGGACTGGTATGTCGGCGGTGCCAACTTCGCGCGCGAGCTACCGGGCGGATCCGAGGGCACGCTCACCATCGCCATGCGCGTCGCCGGCGCATCCCCGTCGCGTGGGTCAACATCATCGCCGCGCAACCGGAGTGGTCGCAGACCAGGTTCGACCTCATCGCCGGAAGCGAGAACGGCTACCACGCGGCCCGGCGCACCTGGGAGCTCGACCGCGCCGACGACACCGGCGACGTCGACCTCAACGCCCGACACGGCGCCGCACCCGACGACATCGCAGAGTGGATCGCCAGCTTGGGCCTCGACTTCGGCTACGCCCCCGAAGACCACACCGACGAGGTGTCCATGCAGCTACCGACGCTCGAGTCGGCCGTAAACCCCTGGAACTGGGAAGGCCCGCGCCGGCTCGGACCAGGCGCACTCACCTACACCGACTCCGTCCGACTGACGGCCGTCGCCTCCCAACAAGCGTTCCTGCGAGAGCTCGCCGCCCTCGACGACGGCGCCGCGCTCCTGGCACAGCTCACCGCCACCACCGTCGAGGCAATCCGGGCGCAGGCCGCGCACGAGATCGACAAGCTCTACGACGCCCTCGTCGCCGACGACGACGCCCGCGAGGCCATCAACGACTCCCCACTGGTCATCGAGATCTTGCGCGTCGACCGCGCCCGCTCACAACAGCAGCGCTAACCGAGCACGATTGATCGCCAACCCGGGTTGGCAGACCGTCCCGTGGCAGTCGCACATGGACGGCTCAACTTCGGCAACCCTCTGCAAGGCGTTGTCGCCCCAAGACGGGCGATCATTCCGCCTCATCTCTACGGCGGCGAACCACCCTTGCGCAGCAACGGCGCCCAACGCGGAGGGACCAGGATCGCCTCACGGTGAGATCGGCAGCAAGGTGAGATAGATGTGTAAAAGTCTCGCCGCTCCACCCCGGTCGCCCCGAGCCACCAAGGCGGACCTGCCTGTCAGCTACCGCGGCCAGCGGTCGGCGAGTGAGGTTGGCGCCCAGTCCGGCCAGCGGCACGGGCCGACCGGGGCGCCACCGGCGAACATCGCGACCTCGTCCGGCCCGTCGAGACGGGAGTTGTCGAACACGTGGGTGAGGTCCGCGCGCGTGATCGCGTCGGTGACCAGCGGCCACAGCCGCGCGTAGCGGCTGCGGATCTTGCCCTCCGGCACGTCGTGGCCACCGGCGAGGACGCGGTGTGCGACCCTCTGCACCGACTCCCGCTCAGGCACCAGGAGCACGTGCAGCGTGACGGTGTAGCCGGCCGCCTGCGCGCGGGCGATGAGCTCGAGTTTCGACGAATGGGAGAACACCGTCTCGGCGATGAACGGCAACCGGCCGGCGATCAGCGCGTCCCGGGTGTCGGCCGCGACGCGGGCGGCGTCGTAGGCGTGCCCGCTCGGATCGTCGGGCCAGCGGGCCGCGGCGATCACATCGGCGTTGACGAACGTGACACCGGGGCGCAGCGGCGCGAGCACCAGCTCGACGAAGGTGGACTTGCCGGCGCCGTTCGGGCCGACCACAAGGTCCAGACGCACCGGGGCGCTACTCGAGCGGGCTGGTGGTGCCGTCCGGGTGGTAGCGCGTCAGTCGGCCGTGCTCATCGAGCGCGACGGTGGTCACGCCGCGGGCGGCGAGGACCTCTCCGAAGCGGATGGTGCGGGCGGCCTCGGCGATGGCCGTGTCGAGTTCGGCGTTGAACACGACCCGCTCCTCGGCAGTCAGGTCCCGCTCGTCGAGCTCACCAGCGAGCGCGGCCTCGACCCGGCGCCGCGCCGCAGAGGTCTGCGCGGACACCGCGCGGCCGACGCGGGCCCAGTGGTCAAGCTGCTGCTTGGCCGACCGGGACTGCCTGCCACCTTCGACCGCGGCCGCGTCCATCAAATCCGACGCGACGCGGGTCGGACGATCCGTCACCGGCTTCACCTAGACACCTCCGGTAGCAGAATGCTACGCCGTAGCAAGTTGCTACGCGCCGTCGATCGTGCGGCCAGGTCTGACCGGCGCCAGTCACCGGCGGCGGCAGACCACCACCTGCGCACACGCCCCCGCAGTTCCGCACGCTGGCCGGGACCGACTTCTACACATGGAATCTCACCTTGCTGCCGAACCGACCTCACGCTGACCACCACCGTCGGGCCGGGTGGAAGCGGCGTCGCTGCGTAGCGGCGCTCGGTATAGCGCAAGAACGAAAGGACGGCCACGGGCGGCAGTTCGCAAGTAGGCGACTTCTAAACGATCCTAACGCCCCCGCGCTCGCGCGCGTCGTACATGCAGGCTCATCGACTGGGCGGCCCGGCGCAGCCTCGCGCCGACCGGTGGCGGCGCTGGTCTCCGACGGGCTCTACGTGCCACCGACGGGCTCGCCGGCCTCGCCGTTCTGCTGCGGGCCGACGCACGAGTTCACCAGCCGCCAGTAGGGGCCCTGCCCACTACCGCGACAAGCTCTGACTTCCCGCGGTTTCGAGCCTCCGAAGGCCCTTATTCCCCACGACGTTTCCCATGGCCCACCTCCTTGCACCATCCGATCCACTCCGAACCCTTGTAACTACTGGGGTGCAGGCACCTGCCGGAATGCACCAGGGCAGGTTGCGGCCAGGTGCAGGCTGCCGTTGTAGTCGTAGCTGTAGGAGAAACTCGGCGGCGGCGCCAGTGCCGGTAGCGGTCTTGATGTCGCCGTCGTGGGTGGAGGTGAGGTAAGGGACCAGCTCGCCGGCGGGTGAGGTCTAGCACCTCGTGCCAGGTCCCGTCGGCGGCCATCCGGCGCTGCCCAGATCCAGACCGCCTGCCACGGCTTGAACAACGGACACGCGGACGTCAACTTCGCTGCCTGGGTTCCCGCCGCCTGCCTGACACGCCCGAACTGGTCGCCACCGGAATAGCTACCGCGTGTTCGCCTGCCCTAGGACTTCCCATACATGGCCCGCACCCCATGGCTGGCCCGCCCGATACGCCGGCGTCTGGCTCGACGGCCCGCCGGCGAGCCCACCCGGCACACAGCTCATCACCGGCGCCGCCCAGCATCGACAACCAGGACGCTCTGACTAGCTAGCCGCGCGTCCCTGCGTTGCGTCACGGCATCAAGCTGTAAGCGGGCAGGGTCAGGAACTCGGCGAGCTCGTCAGCGAGCGTGACAGCATCGAATAGAGAGCGGGCCTGCTGAAAGTCCCGATCGACGATCTGACCGTCGGCGAGTGCGACTTGGTTATGCGCCCACTGCCAGATCTGGCTGCGGCAGATCTCGGCGGTGGCGGCATCCTCCATCATGTTGAAGATGGCGACGGCGCCGTTCCCGGCCAGCCAGCTTCGCAGGTACTGCAGCGCGACGCTCACGTTGTTGCGTAACCCGTCCGTCGTGATGGCGCCCGGAGTGGAACTCACGTCCAGCAACTGTGACGCTCTGACCTGTACATCGTCGCGCGTCCGATGCCGCTGATCAGGAGCCGTGCCGAGCACGGATGTGAACACCTCGTTGCAAAGTCCGACCAGGTCGGGGTGTGCCACCCAGGAGCCGTCGAAACCATCACCGGCCTCGCGCTCCTTGTCCGCTCGAACACGTGCTAGGGCCGACTCGTTGACAACCGGATCGCGTCGGCTCGGAATGAAGGCCGCCATTCCACCGATTGCATGCACACCTCGGCGGTGGCAAGTCTTGACCAGAAGGTCGGTGTACGCCCGCATCATGGGCGCGGTCATCGCTACGCGATTGCGGTCGGGCAGCACGAAGCGCTCGCCGCGGTGTCGGAACGTTTTGATCAGGCTGAACAAGTAATCCCAGCGTCCAGCGTTCAGGCCGGCCGAGTGCTCTCGCAGCTCGTAGACAATCTCGTCCATCTGGAAGGCTGCGTGGATCGTCTCGATCAGCACGGTCGCGCGGATGGTCCCGCGGGGGATACCCAATGCCTCCTGGGCGGCGACGAATACGTCGTTCCATAGCCGCGCCTCGAGATATGACTCGATCTTCGGCAGGTAGAAGTACGGTCCGGCGCCGCGCTCGATCTGCCGACGGGCGCAGTGGAAGAAGTACAGCCCGAAATCGAATAGGCTCCCGGAGATCGGTTCCCCATCGATGAGCAAGTGCTTCTCGGGCAGATGCCATCCCCGGGGACGCACGACAATCGTCGGTCGTTCGTCTGCTGGGCGGAGCGAATAGGTCTTGCCTTCTGCGTTGGTGAAACTGAGTGCATCGTCGATCGCGTCGCGGAGGTTCGCCTGGCCGCCCACCATGTTCTCCCAAAGCGGGGTGTTGGCATCCTCGAAGTCGGCGAGCCACACTTTTGCGCCCGAGTTGAGGGCGTTGATCGTCATCTTCGCATCGGTCGGCCCAGTGATCTCGACGCGACGGTCGGCTAGACGCTCGGCGTAAGCGCTCACGTCGCCCAATTCGCCCGTCACCAGTACGCCGGAGTCGGTCAAAGCCAGAGAGTTTATCTCGCCTGCCGGTCCGGCCGACGGCTCCAGCTCTCCATCGCGCCCCATCGCACCCATATCGCTGAGGTACCACGATTTCTCGGTCGGAATGGGTCCAGGCGCGACGGACTTAGCCCAAGACAGCCGGAGGCGAGGCTTCAGCTGGCCTCGCAGGAGCGACCGTGTGAAATTGGCTGCGTCGCGGTGTGAAAGGGTCTACGGAACCTCAACGCAAGGCCCGCATTTTCGGGGCTAGGGCGTTTCGTGTACAACCCACGGACGGGACGGGATCCTGGGAGATTTCCCAGGGCCCCTCCGGGGTCGAGGTCCTCCACGGGCAGTCGACTCCTGGCTGTACCCGCTGTCGAGTGCGTCGCATGAGGGCCGCGGCCGGCATCACGCTGGCTACGGCGCTCACCACGCCAGCGCGCTTCATCGGGGCGAGAGCGACCAGCGACTCCTGTAGTTTTTAGCCTACACTTGGGCTCGTGGCGCGGTCGCAGTGGGAGTACGCTCTGCGGCACGCCGCCGAACTCGCTGAAGTTAGCGTCGACACGATCAAGCAGCGCCGAGGCACTGGGTGAGGATTGACCCGGTCGCTGCCGTTCGCTGCGGCGTGTGGCGGCGGCCCGCCGCAGCGCCTGCTCGAATCCCTTCGCGTGCGATGGCGCGAGCGCGTTGATCTAGCCTCCGGCGGGACGTCGGCGCGATACTGCCGGACGGGGGGGACGTTGACCGACCAGATGGCGTTGTTCGGCCCGGGGCTGGATCCGGGGTGTGCTCCCATCGCTTCCTCGATGCCCTCGTGGAGTCACCGACGGCGAACTCAACGCTCGACAGCTGCGCACACCCGATACGCCGCCCAGGCCAGACCCGGGCGGCGTATCGGGGTGTCCGGCTGTGCCTGACGGCCTGCCGCGACACGACGAACGGCTCTGCCCGGGCGACGCGAGCTGGTACACGCTGAGATTGCCGTCCTACCGACGACGTAGCGGAGACGGGGTGTGACGTCATGATGTGGCACGGCGACTGGACCGGTGCTGACTGGGCCTGGATGAGCGTGGCTATGGTGCTGTTCTGGACAGCGGTCGTCGCGGGCATGATCTGGTTGGTGAGGGCCCTCGGAGATCGTGGGCGCACGTCCAGCGGCGAGGCTCCGGGGCAGTCAGCCGCGCCGCCGCGCCCGAGCGCGAAGGACATTCTGGACGAGCAGTACGCGCGTGGCGAGCTGAGCGAGCAGGAGTACCGCACCCGCCGCGACGTGCTCTCCGGCCAGTGACCGAATGTCCCGGCGCGGCAGACTCTTGGTCGTCCTGGCATCGGTCGTAACTGCCCTGGCGGCCGCGTCCACCCTCGCCATCGGTGCCGCCACCGGAGCCTTCACCCACCGACACACGACGTCCTACACCGCTGGTGGCTCCTGCCAGGTACCGGCCCTGTCAGGGGCCGTGGTGTCGGTGCGCCTGCTCGACATGGGCTCGATGATGGGGCGGGGGTCGATGATGGGCAGGGCCGGGCAGCGGATGACACAACGGGACTGGCAGTCCTTCCGGCCGGGGATGATGCGCATCGCGGCCTCCCCGACCTCTGTGCCGCACGGCGTGGTGTCGCTGCGGGCGGCGAACGACGGCTACCTGACGCACGAACTGGTGGTGCTGCCTCTGACACCTGACGCTCGGGCTGGCAGCCGGGTGCCCGGCGCCGACGGCAGCGTCTCGGAGGCCGGCAGCCTCGGTGAGGCCTCCGCGGACTGCGCCGCCGGAGCCGGCGACGGCATTCCGGCGGGCTCGGCCGGCTGGCTGTCTCTGCATCTTCCCGCCGGCCGGTACGAGCTGATCTGCAACCTGCCCGGACACTATGCGGCCGGGATGTACACCGAGCTTCGGGTCACCTGAGCCGGGACGCCTCACACACCACCGGCGACGGTGGCCGACATTGCCCGGCGGCGGGTTAGGTTCGCGTCGTGCTGGTCGTGCGCTCTGTTTCCCTGTTTGTTCTGGCCGCGCTTACCGAGATCGGTGGGTGCTGGCTGGTGTGGCAGTCGGTCCGCGAGCACCGGCCGTGGTGGCTCGCTGTCGGCGGGGTTCTGTCGCTCGCCGCGTACGGGTTCGTCGCCACCGCGCAGCCCGACGCGCACTTCGGCCGCATACTTGCCGCCTACGGGGGCGTGTTCGTCGCCCGTAGCGCAGGTAGCCCCAGATGGCGGCAGGGCCGAAGTACAGCCCGGTGACCGGCCAGACCCATTCCATTACCGTCATCTTCTGCCGGTAGCCGCGCCCGCGGATGTCGTAGAGGATCCAGCCGGTCGAGGCGAAACCGACGGCGAGCGCGGCCCAGGCCAGGGCGGTCAGCCACGGTGCGGGCATGCCGAGCAGACTCCTTCTCGCGGGGTGCAGGCGAACGCAGTCGACCGGGATCGGCGCATGCGGCCACCCGATGCGATTACCTGGCGGGGGTACCCACCTGCGGCGGTGGCAAACAACCCACCCGCTGCGCCGGGGTCAGGAGCGTACGAGGCGCGCGATGGCGTCGGCGGCCTCCTTGACCTTCTCGTCGGCCTCCGGGCCACCGGCACGGGCGGCGTCGACGACGCAGCCGCTCATGTGCTCCTCGAGCAGCCCGAGCGCGACCGCCTGCAGCGCCTTGGTGGCGGCGCTGACCTGAGTGAGGACGTCGATGCAGTACTGGTCGTCGTCGATCATCTTGGCGATGCCGCGGACCTGGCCCTCGATACGGCGCATCCGCTTGAGATAGGCGTCCTTGTTGTCGCTGTAGCCGTGCACTGGCGCTCCCATCGACCGGTCCCGGTCCACGATACCCTATAGGGGTACTTGACGGGCTGATTATGGTCGTGTTGTCGATACCCCTTGCGGGTATCACGTCGGCGTAGCGAACATGACGACGGAAGAGGGATTCAGCGATGGCCGAGAAGACGTACACGGTGACGGGCATGACGTGCGAGCACTGCGTCAACGCGGTGACCGAGGAGGTGGGCGAGCTCGACGGCGTCGAGCGCGTCGCGGTCGATCTGGAGTCGGGTCAGGTCACCGTGACCGGTGCCGGCTACACCGACGAGCAGGTCGCCGCCGCCGTCGACGAGGCGGGCTACGCGCTCGCCGACGCCTGACCCGGCGATGCTCGACACCCCGGCGGCCAGCATCGAGCTGAGCGTCGGCGGGATGACCTGCAGCTCCTGCGCGGCGCGCATCCAGAAGAGGCTCGGCCGCCTGGAAGGCGTGGACGCGACGGTCAACTACGCCACCGAGAAGGCCAGCGTCCGGTACGACCCGGCGCGGGTCGCACCGGCCGATCTCGTCTCGACCGTGGAGCAGTCGGGTTACACCGCGCGACTGCCGCATGCCCCGGGCGGCGCGACCGGGAGCGGTGACACCGCGCCGGACGAGGCCGATCTCGAGATCCGCAACCTGCGGCAGCGGCTGCTGGTCTCGGCCGTCCTGGCGTTGCCGGTGCTGGTGCTGTCGATGGTGCCCGCCGTCCAGTTCGACAACTGGCAGTGGCTCGTGCTCACCCTCGCCTCCCCCGTCGTGGCCTGGGGCGGCTGGCCGTTCCACCGCGCCGCCGCGCTGAACCTGCGCCACCGCGCCGCCACGATGGACACCCTGGTGTCGCTCGGGACGCTGGCGGCGTTCGGCTGGTCGCTGTACGCGCTGTTCTTCGGCGCCGCCGGCAGGCCGGGCATGCGGATGCACTTCGCCATCACCGCCTCGAGCGGCCACGGCGCGGGCGACATCTACCTCGAGGTCGCCTCCGCGGTCGTGGTGTTCCTGCTGACCGGCCGTTACCTCGAAGCCCGCGCCAAGCGCCGCTCGGGGGCTGCGCTGAAGGCGCTGCTCGAACTCGGCGCCAAGGACGTCGCGGTCGTCCGCGACGGTGTCGAGAGCCGCATCCCGACCGACCAACTCGCCGCCGGCGAGACGTTCCTCGCCCGGCCGGGAGAGAAGATCGCCACCGACGGTGTGGTCGTCGAAGGCTCCTCGGCGATCGACCGATCGCTGCTCACCGGCGAACCGGTCCCCGTCGAGGTCGGTGTCGGTGACGCGGTCACCGGGGCCACGGTCAACGCCGGCGGACGGCTGCTCATCCGCGCGACCCGCGTCGGCGCCGAGACCACCCTGTCCCAGATCTCCCGGCTGGTCGTCGACGCCCAGACCGGCAAGGCGCCGGTACAGCGGCTGGCCGACCGCATCTCCATGATCTTCGTCCCGGTCGTGCTCGCCCTCGCGCTGATCACCCTGGTCGCGACCATGGCCACCGGTGCCGGCGCGGTGCACGCGTTCACCGCCGCCGTCGCCGTGGTGATCATCGCCTGCCCCTGCGCGCTCGGCCTGGCCACCCCGACCGCGCTGCTGGTCGGCACCGGCCGCGGCGCCCAGCTCGGCCTGCTGATCAAGGGCCCCGAGGTGCTCGAGTCCACCCGCCGCGTCGACACGATCGTGCTGGACAAGACCGGCACCGTCACCACCGGCGCAATGAGCCTGCTCGGAAGCCATCCCGGGCCCGGCACCGACGCGAGCGAACTGCTGCTGCTCGCCGGCGCGCTGGAAGCCGCCAGCGAGCACCCGATCGCCGCCGCCGTCACCGCCGCCGCCCGCGAGCAGTTCGGCGACCTCCCCGCCGCGGCCGAGTTCGCCAACAGCCCCGGACTCGGCGTCACCGGCAGCATCACCCGCAGCGTCGCCGACGGTCGGACGGTCACCCACGCGGTCGTCGTCGGACGGCCCGCGCTGCTGGCCGAGTGGGGACTCCACCTCGACGAGACGCTGGCCGCGGCCAAGACCGACGCCGAAGCCACCGGACGCACCGTCGTCGCCGTCGCCTGGGACGGGCAGACCCGCGGCCTGCTCGTCGTCGGCGACAGCGTCAAGGACGCCAGCGCAGCAGCCGTCACCCGGTTCCGGGAGCTCGGGCTGCAGCCGATGCTGCTCACCGGCGACAACGCCGCCGCGGCGACCGCGATCGCCGCGCAGGTCGGCATCGACCCGGCCGACGTCATCGCCGACGTGCTGCCCCAGGACAAGGTCACCGCCATCACCGACCTGCAGCAGCAGGGCAAGGTCGTGGCCATGGTCGGCGACGGCGTCAACGACGCCGCTGCCCTGGCCACCGCCGACCTCGGCCTGTCCATCGGCACCGGCACCGACGTGGCCATCGAGGCCTCCGACATCACCCTGGTCCGTGGGGAGCTCACCGCCGCCGCCGAGGCGATCCGGCTCTCCCGCCGCACGCTGGCCACCATCAAGGCCAACCTCATCTGGGCCTTCGGCTACAACGTCGTGCTCATCCCGGTCGCCGCGTTCGGACTGCTCTCACCATTGATCGCCGGCGCCGCCATGGCCTTCAGCTCGGTGTTCGTCGTGACCAACTCGCTGCGACTGCGCCGCTTCCGAGCCGAGCCGGACACGATGCGGCCGGACCACGTGGCCCCGCCCGCCGAAACCACTCCCCGTGGCGTAGCCGCCGCGGCCCGCCAACAGGAGTGAGCATGGGCAGCGTCTGGCACGGCATCGTGCACGCCCTCGGTATCTCCTTCTCGATGACCTGGCAGGTCACCTGGTCGCTCATCCTCGGGTTCACCCTCTCGGCGGTGGTCGAGGCGCTGGTGAAGAAGTCGACCATCGCGGCGCTGCTCCCGAACGACCGGCCGCGCAGCATCGCAACCGCGACCGGCCTGGGGGCGGCCTCGTCGTCGTGCTCCTACGCCGCGGTCGCGCTCGCCCGCTCGCTGTTCCGCAAGGGCGCCGACTTCACCGCCGCCATGGCCTTCCAATTCGCCTCGACCAACCTGGTCATCGAGCTCGGCCTGATCCTGGCGCTGTTACTGGGCTGGCAGTTCACGCTTGCCGAGTTCGTAGGCGGGCCGTTCATGATCGTGCTGCTGGCGCTGCTGTTCCGCCGCCTGCTCACCCCGCGGCTCCGCGCGCAGGCCCGCGGGCAGGCCGACAAGGGCCTCGCCGGGTCGATGGAGGGCCACGCGGCGATGGACATGTCCGTCACCGGCTCCGGCTCGTTCTGGCGGCGTCTCGCCTCCCCGGACGGGCTCACCTCGGTCTCGCACAACTTCGTCATGGAATGGGCCGCGGTCATCCGCGACGTCGCCATCGGGCTGCTGATCGCCGGCGCCGCGGCCGCCTGGATCCCCGACACCTTCTGGCAGTCGCTGTTCTTCACCGACCACCCCGTCGCCGCCCGCATCTGGGGGCCCCTCATCGGCCCCGTCGTGGCGGTTCTCGCGTTCGTCTGCTCCATCGGCAACGTCCCGCTGGCCGCAGTGCTGTGGAACGGCGGGATCAGCTTCGGCGGGGTCGTCTCGTTCATCTTCGCCGACCTCATCATCATCCCGATCATCGTCATCTACGCGAAGTACTACGGCCGCCGCGTCGCCATCTTCCTCACCACCACCTTCTACGCCACCATGGTCGCCGCCGGGTACGTCATCGAGCTGGTCTTCACCCCGCTGCACCTGGTGCCCGCCGGTGCGCGGCACGCCTCGGTCGGCGACACCGGCATCAGCTGGAACTACACCACCTGGCTGAACATCGTCTTCCTGCTGCTGGCCGCAGCCCTGGTGTGGCGGTTCCTGACCACCGGCGGACGGCAGATGCTGTCGATGATGGGCGGCAGTCCAAACGACATGACCGGCCAGGACCACGCCGGGACGCCACCGGCCTGAGGGCGATCGCGATCGATGTCAGCGGGGCACGACGGCGCGGCAGCGGCCCGCACGTGCATCTGGGAAACTGAGCGGGAAGGGGTCCCACTGCCTGCGCGAGGACGGACACGCAGACGACGAACTGCAGCCCGCGCAGCTGGACCACTGGCCGTCGAAGCGCGCCACCGACTCCGCCTGCTCGACGACCGCCTGGACGGCTACCCGGCCCGGCTCAACGAGCAGACCCTGCCCGCGGACATCGTCGGAGGGGCCGCGGGCTGCTGCCGGTGGGCCTGCTGCTGCACACCGGCTGGGTCACCGCCGGCGTGCTCGGCTACGTGACGCTGTTCCGTTCCTGACCTTCGTCGCCGCGCTAGCGGTCGCCGCGGTGCTGTGGCTGGCGGCCGGTCTGGTGTTCACCCCGGTCATCGGGTGGGGGCTGTTCGCGACCGGGCTGGGCGCCAAGGCCGCCGCGGCGGTGGCCGGCACCCGCGTCCGGACGCAGGAGCCCGCTGGGCCAGGCCTGTCCCGGCGACATCCAGGCCGCCGGCACACCCGGTATGTCGCCATTCACGTCGGCCCCCACGCGCGTCAGGCTGCAAACCCGGGTTGGCGTGTCGGGATGTAGTCTATAATCAACGGGCAATGCCGCAGGCCCAGCACCCGGCGTCTCGCGGGAAGCGGCCGGACACGTCGGGAACGCTCAGGCGGTCGGGCTGGTGCTCGGCCACAGCCGGGCCTTGAAGTGGGCCTCGGCGGCGGCGAGCGAGAAACTGTCGGGGTAGACATCTCCGTCGAGCCAGCCGTACACGGTGCTGCGGTGAACGTTCAAGGCCTCTGCGACCGCCGTGATGGACTCGCCGGAGTCGTCGATGACTTTGCGCAACGCCGTCGCGATCTCCGCCGCGTAGCGGACCCCGGGTGGTGCGTCGTCCATGAGCGGCCCGGCGGGCCAGGTGCCGCCGGCAGCATCGTCGACCCACTCTTTCGGGGCCCCGAACTGCTGCGCTCTTCTCGGCATGGCGTTCAGTCTTCCACCTCGTTCACGCAGCCGATCAGGCGAAGCTGGCCAAGCGTTTCCGGGTCTGGGAGCTCAACGCAGACCCAAATGGCTCATCGCACAACAGCGGTTCGGGACCCAGGGCCGGTGGCGCGGTGCGGCACGTGGACCGACGGTTCGATGCGCGACCGCCGGGGCTTGACCCCGGCCGCCAGGTCAATGACCGGAGTCAGCTCTCATCTGCGATGGGGTCGCGCTATTACCCATGACCGAAAGCGTCACTACATGCCGTAGCTTGCTGTCGGTCATCAGCCGGTGCTGGGGCTGGGCCGACTTCGCGGTGATGCGGGCGAGGGCGCGTTCGTCGGACAGCACCTCGAGCAGCGCGTCGCGGCCGACGATCTCCTGCCGGCGCCCGTCGGGGTGGACGAGCTCGTAGGTGGACTCGTGCGCCTGGGGGTGAAGCGGTGGACGCGGGGTTCTTGGCGTTGCCGTCGGCGATCGAGTCGATGAGCCGGTAGCGGTAGACGACATAGGCGTCGATCGGTTTGCCGTCGGCGCGGGTGAAGCATGCGCTCATTAGCAGGCTCCGCGCGCCGCGGAAGTGCGCGAACCGCCGCTGATAGGAGGCCCTGCTCGGCCACGCTGCTGATTGTCTCCGCGCGCGATGCCATGGTCATCCGTGGCCGCTGTCTTCGGCGAGCACGGTCGCGTGCCGGCTGGGCAGCTGCTCGGCGGCCCAGCCGGTCGCGGCCCCGAACTGGCGCGCGATTTGCAGCACGCGCATGCCGTCAGCGAGCAGACCCTCTCGCGCATACAGCTCCAGCAGCCGCTGGAACGCGAGGATGGTGACGTAACCGGGGCGGTCTCCGCCGACCAGGAACGCCTGCGGTTGCGCCTGGACCAGCGCGATGTCGAATCAGCAAACCCGTTCCATCTCGGCCAGGGCGTGCGGCTCCCGGCGGCGACGCACGTACAGCTGTCCGATCGCGTCCTGCATCGGAGTAGTGGTAGTCGCTCGGCTCCCCAGGTAGCTCGAGCACCTCGGCCAGCCGGGTGAGCAAGGCCTTGAGGCTGCGGCCCCGCAGCGCACGAGAGGCGTGCTCGCTCGCTGGCGACTCGCTGCTCTCGCCCCACCACAACGACGTTGGTAGACCTGCGAAGCGGTGGATCTCTGGGCGCGCCTCCTGTCCCGGCAGCGCGGCCGCGTTGACCCCGGCAGGGGTGGCCTAGGTGATGCCGGGGATCGCGGCAAATCGCGGGAACCAGACCGGGTCAGCCACTGCCGTCCCCCTTCGAGCCGCGCGTCCGCCGAGCATGATCTTCTCAAGTTCCTGACTGGTCAACGATCTATACGCTGGCTCGGCTCATGCCGTCCTCCGTGGAGCGCGTCTGTAGCGCTCGTCGCAGCCAGCACGGCGGCGGTGGTGGCGACCATCTCAAGCTGCCCCGTCGGTAAGCGGAACTCGGTCATGCCGCAGGCGGCGAAGAAGGCGCGTCGGCCAAGCGTCTCGGCCTCGCTGCCACGCGCCGAGGGCCAGGTGAACATCCAACTCACACCAGCATCGACGGCAGCTTCGGCTGCGGTGTGTGTCAGCATTCTGCCCACACCGCGGTAACTGCCAGGCCCGGGAGGTAGCCTCGGCTGTCCTGGACACGTTGCCCGGCTGGCGGCGGGGAGGGCGCGACGCCAAGGCTTCCGGGTGGCGCGGCCATCAACCTGCCGCAGGGCCCGCGACCTGGGCACGAGGCGCGCCGGGTCGTAAAGAACGGACACTACGGCGCCCCGCCGCGGCAGCGGTTCCGGTGTGTGGCCCGGACGGGTTCCACCGATGGGCGTGCAGCCGATGAGCGATCGACCGGGGAAGGCGGCTACATCGCCTTGACCTTGGACCGTAGTCCCAGGTTTATCGTCGCGACATGGCTACCGAAACAGGCGATGCCTTGCGGCTGACCGTTGCCGCACTCGCGAAGCGGGTGGACGTCGCACCCGACACGATCCGGTACTACGAGAAGACGGAATTGTTACCCGCTCCGCAGCGCACCGCTGCGGGATACCGGGTCTACGACGAGACCGCGGTGGATCGACTGCGGTTCATCCGAGGGGCTCAGCGACTCGGACTGCGGCTGAGCGACGTGAAAGCCCTGCTGGCCGTTCGCGACACCGGCGAATGTCCATGCGAGCCCGCAGAACACTTGTTGCGGAACCGCATCGCTGAAGTCGACCAGGAGATCACCCGGCTGCGGGGGCTGCGTCGTGACCTGATCGCGATGGCCGACGAGCTACCGAGCGAGAAATGCCCGGACCCGACGCCCGGCACCTGGCGAAGCCCGTCCGAGCTCAACATCCGCACCCAGGAAGGAAGGTGAGAGCCGATGACACGGCGACCACAACAGTGGATTTGCCCATGCTGCGAAGACCCGCGTTGCGACGGGTCATGCTGCGGCGGCGTCTGCCGCTAGGCCATGAGTGGGCTGGGTGACGCGCGGCCCAGCGCACACTCTATGCCGCGCAGCGGCGCTAGCGGATCGGCCGCTGTCGGCGCGCGAGCGGCCGACCGTAACCGCAGTCGAGGATCGGGCTGGTCGTCTTCGTACGCGTGCGCCGCGGCGATCGACGCGGGCAGGCTGGTTGACAGCGAGGGTGAGCCCGGGACTGTGATCGATGGCGGCGCTGTCGGCGGTACCACGGGGAATGGTCAGGCTTGGAGAAATCCCAGGCCTACGTGGAGTACTCCCCCCTTGCCCACACACACCTGGGTTGAACTACTCGCCGCCCGACGCGGCCGCGATACCGAGGTAATGGCCGATAGCCAACTCGACTTCAGCCATCGCCTCGCGGGTTAGGTAGTCGACCGGGTCGCCGGCGACGTAGCTGGTGTCGATGCTGCGAATCTGATCGACGAACAGCCTGGTCTCGCGGCCTGCGATCTGCAGCAGTGGCCGGTGCATCGCCGCTCCGGCAGACGGAACGACCGTCACGACGGACAGCACGGAGTCGGCCGGTGAGACGACCAGCCCGAGTCGTCTGCCGGGCTGCTCGTGTCCGCGGGCGGCGCCGAGATCGATCCAGTAGACCGCGCCGCGGATCAATGGGTGATCACCAGGCCTCCGGCTCGGCGTTCGGGTCCTCGTCCTGCAAGGCTTCGGCGTCACGGTGGAACTGGGTCAGCCAGACCTCGTGATCGAGCAGACGCGGCGCGCGCCGCAGCACATCCGAGGTGCTCTCGCCGGGTCGAGCCGCGTCCCGCAAAATGCGTTCATCCTCCGGTGTCGGCCGGAACCCCACCGTGCTCGCCATGCCACTCACCATAAGTTTGTTCAACACTTGTGCAACAAATCATCGTTGTCCCGGGGAAACTGGGCCCCGCTGCCCCGGTGAGTGGTGCGTTATCTGTTGGGTGGTGCGGTAGAACGCGCCACTCGGCCGTCACCGCACCACTGACCGTGAGGGGTGGGCGCGTCAGTCGCGGATGAGGAAGAACATGGCCGGCTCCCTTTGGATGTGGTCTGTACCGATACCAGCGGGCCCGGACGGGTTCACCGGTCAAGATCACCGCTGGCGGAGGCGTCAGCTCATCGGCCCGGATCGGGGCGGGTCGGGAGCAGCGACGACGCGGAGCACCAGCCGCCAGTAGAACCGCAGCCACAGGTTGAGGGCGCGCACCGGCAGGGTCTTCTTGCGTAGCGGGCTGTCCAGCCCCGCCACCAGCAGCGAGGCGAACTCGGCCGCGCTGAGCTGGTTGGCCTCCTGGGTCTCGGCGCGGCGGCGGGCGATCCACCGGGCCCGTTTGGCGATCGCCGCCCAGGCCCGAGCCTTCTCCCGCAGCCGCCCGCGGCGCAGCGCGACGACCGCCTGCCCGATCTCGTAGAGCACCAGCGCCGGCAGGATCGCCAGCAGCAGCCGGCGCGGGTAGACGATCAGCACCGTCATGAGCCGGTTGCGCTCGATCAGGTAGAACTTCGTGCGGCCCGGGTTGAACACGTAGTGGTGATAGGCCACGGCCCGCGGCTCGAAGACCACCTCGTAGCCCAGTTGCCGGGCGCGCAGGCTCACCTCCGTGTCCTCGTGGTAGGCGAAGTACTCCTCGGGGAAGCCGCCGAGCCGGTCCCACACCTCCCGCCGCACGGCCAGGAAGGCACCGCTGGCGGACGTCACGCCTGCCGGCTCGGCGTGGTCGCCGGCCAGCTCGCCGAAGCCGCCCACCCAGACGACGCCGAGGTAGTGCACCGGGTTGCCGACGGTGTTCATCCGCCGGGGGCGCTTCGCCAGCCGCACGCCGCCACACGCGAGGCCGACCCCGGGACGAGCCGCGGCCGCGGCGAGCGCCTGGACCGCCCCCTCCTCGACGATCGCGTCGGAGTTGAGAAACACCAGCGTGTGCCCCGCTGCGTGGGCAGCCCCGAGGTTGCAGCCGCCGGCGAAGCCGAGGTTCTCGCCGTGGCCGACAATCCGCTGCCGCTCGTGGCTCGGCAGGGTCCGGACGGCGCGGGAGCCGTTGTCAACGACGATCAGCTCGCCGTCGTCGGGCAGCGCCGCGAGGGCCGCCTGGACGCAGCGCCGCAGCAGCGGCTCGCGACCGTAGGCGAGGACGACGACGCTGAGCGAGACCGGATCAGCCATCGTGCCGGTGGCAGGTCTCGGCGAGGATCGCCTCGAGCACTCGGTGCGCGGAGCTCGGCCCGTCCTCGGACCCGAACAGGCGCTGCGCGTTTGCCAGCTGCGCCTCGCGCAGCGGGTTGTCGGCGAGCAGCGAGCGAGCGGCCTCGCGCGCGTCCGCGACGGTGCCAACCGTGCGCCAGCCGGAGCCGAGCTGCTCGCCGATCCGGTTGAACGGCCGGTGCCCCTCCCGCTCCAGGTAGATCAGCGGCTTGCCCAGCACCTGGTACTCGACCAGCATGCTGAGCCCGTCGGTGACCATGAGGTCCGAGGCGGCGAGGACGGGGATGTAGTCCTGGTCGTCGAGGATCGTGGCGTTCGGCAGCGCCTGCCAGCGCTCGCTCCACTCCTGGTACCAGGAGGAGTCGATCGGGCTGGGTGGCGAGTCGAGGTAGGGCAGCAGCGCCGGGTGCGGCATGAAGACGAAGTCGATCTCGGGGTGCGACTCGCTCCAGGCCAGCATGTCGTCGGCGATGAGGTGGAACATCCCGACGTCGGTCCACCCGGTGCCGATGGAGTGATGCGCCGACCACACGACTCGCGGGCGTCCGGGGCCGTTGTCCAGTGGCCAGCGAGGCTCGGCAGACCGCAGCCGGTCGGCCTTCGGATGGCCGACCACCCGGTAGTTCTCGGCTCGCCGGGGCCCGGCGTCTCGGGCGAGCTCCCGCGTCTGTTCGTTGGCGCAGAACACCAGCCACGCCGCCCGGTGGTAGGGGCTGTCGAAGGCCCCGTCGGGATCACCGGCCGCGGGGACGTTGCGGATGATGTTCACGGTCTCGTAGGGCATCAGGCAGAGTCGCGTGAAGCCGAGCCGGTCGGTCGCGAGCGGTGGCGGGACGTCCGCGTCCCACTGCGACTGCCGGAACAGGGCGTCGGGGCGCAGCTGCTTCAGCAGCCGGATCGTGCCCTCGTCGACCACCGGCAGCCGGACGTGCTCCACGCCGCGGGCGGTCAGGAAGGCCGAGGTCTCGGCCTCCCCGCGGGGCTCCCGATCCCCGCGGAAGTGCCGCGGAATCGAGGCCACGATCGGCTCGAAGTCCGGCGATCGGCACATCGCGGCGATGACGGCCGCGCAGCTGTCGAAGGTCTCGGGCATGTGGATGAGAAAGACGACCCGCACGGGCGTCGTCACCGGCGCGGAGGTGACGTGGGCATGGAGCGAGTCCCGCAGCTCCGCGAGCGGCGCCAGCGTCCACCCGGCCGGTGCCCCGGCTCCGTGCCCGCGGGCGGCGGGCGTGGCTCCGAACAGGTCCCGCTGCAGGTGTTCCAGCCGGGTGACCTTGCCGTTCAGCTCGTCGAGCCGACCGTCGAGCCCGTTCAGCCGGGTCAGGAGTCGGCGGACCTGTCGCACCCGCCGAAAGGGCATCGGGGCCTCCACCGCTCACGCTTCCAGGCCGCCGGACCTCACGCGGCCATCGGAGCATCCTTGCACGCCCGGATCCTGGAGCTATCGAGACCGTCGCCCAGGAGGCGGTCAGAAGCGACAGAGGCCTCAGAAGGCGAGGACGCTGCGGATCGCCACGTACGTGCCCACCGCGACGAGCAGGCCGGCGAACGAGCGGGTGAGGACCGCCGCGGGCAGCCGTGCCCCCACGCGGCGCCCGACCAGCGAGCCGCCGATCGCGGCGAGCGTGAACGGCACGACGATGCCCCACGGGAGCGATCCCAGTTCCGGGCGGGCCAGAAGCGAGGACCCGGAGTTGATGGCGATCACCAGCAACGACGTCCCCACGGCCACCGGCATCGGGAGGCCCAGCGCCATGACCAGCGCCGGGACGATGACGAACCCGCCGCCGACGCCGAGAAAGCCGGTCAGGAAGCCGACGAACAGGGCGGCCACCACGGTCTTGAGGACGGTCGCGGTGTCCAGCTGCGGGCGCCGGACGGTGCGGCGGCGGGCCGCCGTGGCCAGCCCCCCACCCCCGCCGAGCTCACCGGGGCCTGCCTCGACCGGGACGGGGCGGTTCGCGGCGGCGTCCGGCTCCGCCCCGGCGGGCGCGGGCGTCGAACCCGCAGCGCGCCGGAGCATCGCGGCGGCGGAGACGAGCATCAGCGCCGCGAAGGCGAGCAGCAGCACGTTCGGTGCGACTTGGCGGTTCAGTGCCGTGCCGAGGAAGGACGCGGCCACCCCGAGCAGGCCGAAGACCACGCCCGTGACCCAGCGCAGCGTTCCGGCTCGCGCATGCCCGAGCGCGCCCACCACCGCAGAGATCCCGACGATCACCAGGCTCGCCGTGGTCGCGGTCTGCGGCGACTGACCGAGCAGGTAGACGAGAGCGGGCACCGTCAGGATCGACCCCCCGCCGCCCAGCGCGCCCAGCGAGATCCCGATGAGCACCCCGAGCAGGGCGGCGGCGACGAGCGTCATGGCTCCTCCTCAACCTGTACCGGTAGAGGTATCAAGTGGCCGGACGGGAGCAGTGCCGATTCCCGGCCTGCCGCCCTTGTCCAGGTTTCCGCGGCGGCGTACGTTTCGACGTTAACAGATGTCCGTACATTTGAGCGCCCTCTGGTCTCGAACGTGAGGAGAGTCATGCAGGTCGAGGTGTTGAGTACCGAGGAACTCGGCGACCGCAGCTACGTCGCCCACGACGGAGCCACCGCGGTGGTGGTGGATCCGCAGCGGGACATCGACCGGGTCGAGGCGGTGCTGGACCGGCTCGGGGTCACGGTCGGCCTGGTCCTGGAGACCCACATCCACAACGACTACGTCACCGGCGGCTACGAGCTGGCCCGGCGTACCGGGGCGCGCTACGCGGTGAACGCCGAGGACCGGGTCGGTTTCGAGCGGACGCCCGTCACCGACGGCGACGTCCTCGAGGTCGGCGCTCTCCGCGTCCAGGCCCTCGCGACCCCGGGCCACACCTTCACCCACCTCTCCTATGCGGTCTCCGACACCGCGCGCCCGGAGGAGCCGCCGGTGGTGTTCACCGGGGGCTCGCTGCTCTACGGCAGCGTGGGCCGCCCGGACCTGCTCGGCACCGAGCACACCGACGCGCTCGCGCGCGCCCAGTTCCGTTCCGCCCGCAAACTCGTGGGCGCGCTGCCCGAGTCCGCCGCCGTCTACCCGACGCACGGTTTCGGCAGCTTCTGCTCCGCCGGCTCGGCCACCGGCGGCGACGGCAGCACCCTCGGCGACGAGAAGGCCCGCAACGACGCGCTGACCACCGCCGACGAGGACGCGTTCGTCAAGAACCTGGTCGCGAACCTGACCGGCTACCCCGCCTACTACGCCCACATGGCGCCGTTGAACCAGAAGGGTCCCGCGGTGCCGGCGCTGACCTCGCCGTCGCCGGTCGATCCCGCCGAACTCGGCCGGCGCATCGCGGCGGGGGAGTGGGTGGTGGACCTGCGTGATCGCGTCGCCTACGCCGCCGACCACGTGGCGGGAACCATCAGCATCGCCCTCGGCACCCAGTTCGCCACCTACGTCGGCTGGCTCATGCCCTGGGGTGCCCCGCTGACCCTCGTCGGGGAGAGCCCGCAGCAGGTGGCAGACGCGCAGCGGCAGCTGATGCGGATCGGGATCGACGGCCTGGCCGGAGCCGCCACCGGCGGGCTCGACGCGGTGGCCGCCGGGCTCGGGCGGGCCTCGTACCCGTGCGTCGACTTCGCCGAGACCGCCCGCACGAAGCCGGCCGACGACGTCGTGCTCGACGTGCGCCGCGACGACGAGCGCGCACACGGTTCCATCGCCGGTTCGGTGCACGTACCGTTGAACGACCTGCTCTCCCGGATGCCCGACGTCCCGGACGCCCGGCTGTGGGTCCACTGCGGCTCCGGTTTCCGGGCCGGAATCGCGGCGAGCCTGCTGCAGCGAGCGGGCCACGACGTCGTGCACATCGACGACGACTACGGCAACGCCGAGAAGTCAGGATTCGAGCTCACCGGATAAGCGACCCCCACCACGGTCCGCGGCACAGCGGCAGGACGTCTGGACGGACGTCGGAAAGAGTTGGAGGAGAGCCATGGCAGGCAACACCCATCACCGGGTCCTGGTCATCGGCGGGGGCAGCGCCGGCATCACCGTCGCCGCTCGGCTGATGCACAAGGGGGTCACCGACGTCGGCCTCATCGAGCCGTCGCCGATGCATTACTACCAGCCGCTGTGGACGCTGGTCGGCGGCGGCCGCGCCCCGGTCGGCGAGAGCGGCCGCAGCGAGGCGTCGGTCATGCCGAAGGGTGTCGACTGGATCCACGAACGGGCCGAGAGCGTCGACCCGGACGCGCAGACCGTCGCCACCGACGTCGGCACGCACGGCTACGACCACCTGGTCGTCTGCCCCGGCATCCAGCTGGACTGGAACAAGGTCGGCGGCATGGCCGATGCCGTCACCACGCCGTTCGTGTCGAGCAACTACACCAAGGATCTCGCCCCCAAGACGTGGGATCTCGTCCGCACGATGCGCTCCGGCACGGCGGTGTTCACGATGCCGTCCGGCCCGATCAAGTGCGCCGGCGCGCCGCAGAAGATCGCCTACCTGGCGGCCGACTGGTGGCGCAAGCAGGGGGTGCTGAACGACATCCGCGTGGTGCTCGTCCTCCCGACGCCGGGGATGTTCGGCGTCAAGGTCTTCTCCGACGAGCTGGAGCGGGTCGTGGCGCGCTACGGCATCGAGGTCCGCAAGAGCAGCGAGCTGGTCGAGGTGGACCCGGACGGCCGCCAGGCCGTGATCTCGGACAACACCAACGACACCAAGGACACGGTGCACTACGACCTGATGCACGTCGTGCCGCCGCAGTCGGCGCCGGACTGGATCAAGGCCTCGCCGCTGTCGGTGCCGGACAACCCGGCCGGGTACGTGGACATCGACAAGCACACGATGCAGCACGTCCGGTACCCGAACATCTTCTCGCTGGGCGACGCCGGCTCGTCGCCCAACTCCAAGACCGGGGCCGCGATCCGCAAGCAGGCGCCGGTGGTGGCCGACAACGTCGCCGCCTCGCTGAACGGGCAGTCGCTGCGGGGCTCCTACGGGGGGTACTCCTCCTGCCCGTTGACGACCTCGCGGACCAAGATGCTGTTGGCCGAGTTCGACTACACGATGGAGCCCAAGCCCACCTTCCCGGTGATCGATACCACGAAGGAACGGCGGGACATGTGGTTCCTGAAGCGTTACGGGCTGCCGTTCATGTACTGGAATCTGATGCTGCGCGGGCGCGCCTGACCGTGACCGGCGGCGACGACGTCGGCCTCACGCCAAGCGGGTGGCGCCGACGTAGTCGCTGTTGAAGTAGGCCAGCGGCACGATCTGGACGTTCTGGCCCGTGGTCGGCGCCGACACCATCTTGCCGTGGCCGATGTAGATCGTCACGTGCCCGATCGGGTGGTAGAAGAACAGCAGGTCGCCGGGCCGCAGCTGGCTGCGGGAGACGTGCGTGCCGTGGTTGTACTGGTCCGCGGCCGAGTGCGGCAGCGAGACCCCGCCGGCCCGCCAGGCCGCCATGGTGAGGCCGGAGCAGTCGTAGCTGCCCGGTCCGGCCGCCCCCCATTGGTAGGGCTTGCCGAGCTGGGCCAGGGCGAAGTTCACGGCGGCCTGGGCCGAGCCGCTCGGCGCCGGCACGTGGTGGACCGGAGCCGGCGAGGGCGCCGGCCCGGGCTGCGGAGCGGGGGCGCCGGTGGTGGCGGCCGGGCTCGGTTGCTGTCGCTGCTGGCGTTGCTGTCGCTGCTGCTGGCGCCGTAGCCGTTGCTGCGCCTGACGGCGCGCGCGGGCCTCGCGGGCCCGCTTCTCGGCGGACAGTCGCGCCAGGGTGGTGCGGTAGCTGGCCAGCTGGGTCTGGACGCTGCTCCGGCGCTGTTGGAGGTCGGTCACGGCCCGGTGGGCGGCGACCAGCATCCGGTGGGCACGGGCCGCGGCCGCCCGGGCCGCCCGGCGGGCGCGCTCGGTGCTCGCGACGACGTCGGCCTCGTGGCGGGCGATGACGTCCAGCCCTTGCAGCTGGCGAAGGTAGTCGGAGCCGCCGTGGGCGCTCAGCAGCGCCTGACCGCCCCCGAGGCCGCCCGCGGCGTAGCGGGCCTGGGCCGCCCGGGCGAACTCGGCGTCGGCCCGCAGCTTGGCGACCGTCGCCCGGCGGGCCTCGGTACGGGCACGGCGGGCGGCTGCCTCGCGGCGGCGGACGGTGACCCGGGCCGCGTTGAACTGCTCCACCACCTGGGCGTTCCGTTCGGCCAGCGCATCGAGCTGCCGGCGAACCGAGGCGATCGTGGGGTGGCGGCCCGGGGCACTGGGTGCGGCGCCTGCCGGGGCGGCCAGACCGGCCAGCAGAGGTAGTGCGCAACTCAGCACGAGAAGGAGAACGGACAACGGGCGGACGGTGGGGGGACGCACGCGAACAAAGCTCCCTGGGGCAGGGGTGGAACAGATCCGGCTGTCCGAATCGGCCCCGCACGCGGCACCGACGGCATCGGCGGCGAGCACTGTGTCCGCGGGGTCCCGGACGTAACGACGGTAACGAATTGGTCACGGCGACGCTAGTCCGGGTGCAGCGTGGGCATGATCGGCGGCCGTCGTCAGCCGAGGTGGGTGGCCCCCGCGTAGTCGCTCTGGAAGTCCGAGAGCTGCACCACCTGGACGTTCTGGCCGGTGGTCGGCGCCGAGACCATCCGACCGCCGCCGATGTAGATGGTGACGTGCCCGATCGGGTGGTAGAAGAAGATCAGGTCGCCCGGCTGCAGCTGCGACTCCGAGACGTGCGTCCCGTAGTTGTACTGGTCCGCGGCCGAGTGCGGCAGCGACACTCCACCGGCCCGCCACGCCATCATGGTCAGCCCGGAACAGTCGTAGCTGCTCGGGCCGGCGGCCGCGAACACGTACGGCTTGCCGACCTGGGCCAGCGCGAACCGGACGGCGGCCTCGGCCCCGGCGCTGTTCGCGTGCACCGGGTGCGCGGGGACTCTCACCGAGGAGGACGCGGCCTGTGCCCGCAACCTCGCCTGCTGCGCCGCGGTCAGGCGGTGCAGGACCTGCTCGTACTTGTCGATCTGCGCGCGCACCTGGGACCGCCGCTGCCCGACCTGCCTCTCGGCGCGCCGCGCGGCGGTGAGCGCGGTCCGGGTGCGGTTCGAGGCCCGCGCCGCGCGGGCCCTGGCCTCGCGCATGGTGGCGACGACGTCGGCGTCGTGTCGCGCGAGGATCTGCAGCCCGTCGAGCCGCCGGAGGTAGTCGCTGCCGGCACGGCTGGTGAGCAGCGCCTCACCGCTGCCGATGCTGCCCGAGGCGTACCGCGCCTGCGCCGAGCGGGCGAACGCGGCCTCGGCGACCTGCCGGACGGCCTCGGCGTGCCGGCCCCGGGCGGCAGCGGCGTCGGCGACGTGGCGCAGCCGGCGCGTCCGTACCCGGGCGGCGTTGTAGCGCTCCACCACCTGGGAGTTGACGACCGCGAGGTGGTCGAGGCGGTGCCGCACCCCCGCGATGGTCTTCGACGGGTGGTGCGGCGATGCGGGCGATGCCGCCGCGAGCGGCGCGAGCAGGCCGGCGACGAGCGCGACGCACGCGGCGGCCACGGCGGCGAGTACGGGGCGGCGGGTCACGGAGCAGAGAGGTGGGGGGAGGCGGGGTGGCACTCGGTCGAGCTCCCTTCGGGTTCGGTCCCGGCGGCGGGCGGGTGGGGTTCGTCGCCGCGGGGGTCGGGGATGGTGTCACGGGTCGGGGGTGGGGTCCGGCGGCCTCGGAGATGCCGGACCACGATCAGGGCGAGCAGCAGCAGGACCGCCAGCAGCAACGCGGCCGGCGGCACATGCGCCGAGGCGTCCTGCGCCCACTGCTGCAGCGAGAACTCGGCGTCGGTGCGGTCGCCGAGCAGCCCGGTGATGCCGGCGGTGCCGTCGTAGGCCAGGAACAGCCAGCCAATGCCCATGAACAGCAGGCCCGAGATCAGGCTGGTGGTGTGCAGCCGGGCGGGACCGAGGCGTAACGACCGACCGCGCAGCCACCGCCGGCGGCCCAGGTCGAAACGGTCCCACAGCACGGCCAGCAGGAACAACGGCGTGGTCATGCCGAGCGCGTAGACGGCCAGTAGCGCCGAACCGTAGACCGGCTGCCCGGACGCGGCCGCCACGGTCAGTACGGACCCGAGGATCGGCCCGGAGCAGAACCCGGCGAGGCCGTAGACCGCGCCGAGCCCGAGCGTGGAGAGCCGACCGCCGCGGTCGACCAGGCGCTGCTGCGCCTCCGCGGCGCGGCGGGAGCGGAAGCCACCGCCGACGATCTGCAGCAGCCCGAAGCCGATGATCACCCAGCCCGCAACGGTGACCAGCGCCTGCCGGTGCCCGTAGAACAGCGTGCTCACCAGCGCCGACCCGGTGCCGAGCGGGACCAGCACGGCAGCCAGTCCCAGATAGAACAGGAGCGTGCGCAGCACCAGCGCGCGGCGGTCCTGGAAGGCGTAGGCGAAGAACGAGGGCAGCAGCAGGGCGCTGCACGGGCTCAGCAGCGCCAGCACACCGCCGATCCACGCCGCGAGATAGCCGACGTCGGGCACCGGCTCACCCCGCCGTCTTCAGCTGCTGGTCGATGAGCCTCTCGAAGGTCGCCAACGGCTGAGCGCCGCTCACCGGCTTGCCGTTGATGAGGAACGCCGGCGTGCCGGTGATGCCCAGCTTCAGCCCCTGCCGGAAGTCCGACTGCACCGCGAACGCGGTCGCGCGGCTGCGGGCGTCGTGGTGGAACGGCCTCATGGTCAGTCCGAGGCCGCGGGCGAGGTGCGCGAGCCGGGCCGGGGTCAGGTAGCCGCTGTTCACCGGGTGCTGCGAGTGGTACAGCGCGTCGTGGTACGGCCAGAACTTGCCCTGGTCGGCGGCGGCCCGCGCGGCCTGCGCCGCGGTCGACGACTGCGGGCCCAGGTAGGGGAAGTCGCGCCACTCCAGGCGCAGCTTGCCGGTGCGGACGTACTTGCGCACCAGGGTCGGCTCGGTGTCCCGGGCGAACTTGCCGCAGAACGGGCACTGGAAGTCCGCGAACTCGACCATGACGACCGGGGCGTCGACACGACCTATGGCCAGCGGGTCGCCGGGCGTCCGTCGGGCCACCGCAGCGAGCGGGTCATGGGACACGGCGGACGAGCCTACGGCGCCGGACGTGCGCGTTCCGGTCCCGCCACCACCGGCGGGCGCGGCCGGGCCGGCCTGCCGGGTGGGAGCGGTGTCGCCCGAGCCTCCGGCCCCGACGAGCGCGGCGACGGTGAGCAGGACGAGCGCCACCACGGCGGCGGAGATCCCCCACCAAAACCCGCTGCTCCGGCCCGCGCGGTCGGTCTGCTCGCCTCCGGGCGTCGACCCATCGGGCAGCGGATCGTCCGCGGTCGCCGAGTTCGGCACGTGTTCTCGCGTCATGCGGTCGGCACCGTCCCTCGTCGGTCGATGGCGGGCGTTGGGTGCATGTCGGACCGTCCGGCGTCTCCGGCCGAGCCCGGCTACAAATGTCCGGTCATTGTGACCATAGCGGACGGATCCGGCCGACCCCGGGAGCGGACATCCGCCCAGCCTGACCGGATCCGCCCGCCCGGTCCGCCCGAACTCAGGTCGGAATCAGCGACGGTGACCCTTCTCACCCGCCCTGGCGCGCTACTCGGTTTGGCTCGACTAGACGATACCCCCTAGGGTACTTAGGGATGAGGAGGAACGCCGAATGACTTCTGTGGACCAACGCTCGACCACCGACCGGGTGTCGCCGCACGCCGCCGCGGACGACCCCGGGCCACGACACCGCCCGACCTCGCGACCGGGCGTCCTGGCCCGTCTCGGCGTCTGGTCCGCGAGCCATCTGCGGGCGGTCCTGCTGCTCTGGCTCGTCGTGATCGCCGGCTTCGGCGCCTTCGCACCGAAGGTGGAATCCGCGCTGTCCGGCGCGGGCTGGCAGGACAGCGGCAGCCAGTCCGTGCAGGCCCGGAAGGTGATCGCGCAGGACTTCCAGGGGCTCGGCTCGACGGCGCTGCAGGTGGTCGTCCACGACACCCGGGGAGCGATCGCGACCGACCCCGCGGCACAGCGCGTCGTCGCCAGGGCCGAGAGCATCCTGAAGGGCGACCACCGGGTCAGCACCGTCGTGCCGCCGCGGCCTGGTGTGAGCCTGTCGAAGGACGGCGCCACAGCCGTCATCCAGGCCGGCGCCGCGGCCGACTCCAACGCGATGGTGCGGGCGGCGGACGACCTGAAGGGCCCGCTCACCGACCTCTCGTCCGGACCTGTCAGCGTGCAACTGACCGGCTCCAGCGCCCTGTGGGCCAACTTCAACGACGTCAACCACTCCGCCATGATCAAGTCGGAGGTGCTGTCCTGGCCGATCACGATGCTTGTTCTCGTGCTCGCCTTCGGCAGCCTCGTGGCCGCCGGCCTCCCGCTGATGCTCACGCTGGTCGGGCTGCTCACCGCCGCGGGCGCGCTCGTCCTCGCCACGCACCTCGCGCCGGTCAGCATCTGGGCGCTGAACTTCGCGATGATGTTCGCGCTCGCGCTCGGCATCGACTACGCGCTGTTCCTGGTCGTCCGGTTCCGCGCGGCGCTGGCCTCGCGAGCATCGGAGCCGGACCGGCGCGCGGCGGCGGTCGCCGCCGTCGGCGAGACGATGGCCACCGCGGGCAAGGCCGTGGCCTTCAGCGGCGTCACCGTGCTGGTGTCGCTGTCGACAGTGCTCCTGGTCCCGAGCCCGGCGTTCCGCAGCATGGCGCTCGGGATCATGCTCTCGGTGGTGGCGGTGCTCGCCGCGACGCTCACCCTGCTGCCGGCCGTGCTCGGCCGGCTCGGCACCCGGATCGACGCCGGCCGCGTCCGCGTCCCGCGCTTCCTGGCCCGCCGGGGCCGGCGCGACAGCGGGGAGGGCGCACGCCCGAAGCCGCACCCGCGCGGCATCGAAGGGCTGCTGCACCGCTGGGGTGCGGCTCTGGCCAGGCGGCCGTGGGTCGCCGGCGGCGCGGTCGTCGTGGTCCTGGCCCTGCTCGCCGCCCCGGTGCTCGGGCTGCGCACCGGGATGCCGTCGATCACGATCATCCCGCCCGACCAGACCGCGCGCGCCGGCTATCACGAGGTCGTCGACGCGTTCGGACCCGGCGCTCCGGGCATGCTGCAGGTCGTCACCCCGACTGACGAGGCCGCCGCGGCGACCGGCGCGCTCCGCGCCGACAGCGGCATCGCCGCCGTGACACCGGCCGGCCGGAACGACGGCCGGACGCTGCTGATGGCGATGCCGACCACCGACGCCTCGTCGGTGGCGACCGGCAAGACGATCGACCGCATCCGCCAGGAGCTGCCCCGCGGCTCACTCGTCGGTGGCGCGGCCGCGGAGAACCACGACCTGGAATCGGTCCTGACGGCGCGGACACCCCTGGTGTTCGGGCTGCTGATCGGGCTGGGGTTCCTGCTGCTCCTGGTGGCACTCGGCAGTCCGCTGATCGCCTTCGTCGGCGTCGTCACGAACCTCGCCTCGATCGCAGCCGCGTTCGGCGTGGCGAAACTGATCTTCGCCGACGGGCATCTGTCCGGCCTGCTGGGCTTCGAGCCGCAGGGCTTCGTCGACGCCTGGGCGCCACTGTTCTTCGGCGCCATGCTGTCGGGCGTTGCGATGGACTACACGCTGTTCCTGCTCTCGGCCGCCCGTGAGCAGTACGACGCCACCGGCGACCCGCACCACGCCATGCGCAGCGCGCTGCGGACCTCGGGACGCGTCGTGGTCGCGGCAGCCGGTGTCATGGTGGCGGTCTTCCTGACCTTCGCACTGTCCGGGCCGCTGGCCCCGAAGGAGATGGGGATCATCCTGGCCGTCGCCGTGTTCCTCGACGCGCTCTGCATCCGGCTGATCGTGCTGCCGGTCGTGCTGCGGCTGACCGGCCACGCGGCGTGGCACGCCCCCCGCTGGCTGCGTCGGGCGCTCCCGGACGTCCGGTTCTCCCACTGACTGGGTGTGTCCCTATTGCCGCTGCGCCGATGATCGTCACCATGCCCGGCATGGCGTACCCAAGTGACCTCACCGATGAGCAGTGGGCGCTGCTGGAGCCGGTGTTCAACGCGCCCGGCAGGCGGGGCCGCAAGCACGCTGAGGACCTGCGCTCAGCTCAGTGGTGGACGCGATGCTGTACATCGCGCAGACCGGCTGCCAGTGGCGGTACCTGCCCGAGTCGTTCGGGCGCTGGACCCGCGTGTGGTCGCAGTTCCGCCGGTGGTCGCGCAACGGCACCTTGGCGCGGGCGCTGACGGTGCTGCACGCCGCCGCTCGGCTGGTCGAGGGCCGGGCGGAGGTGTCGCCGTCGATGCTGGTCATCGACACGCACCTGGCCCGCGGCGCCGGTGCTGTTCATCCTGGTTGCCGCTCAATTCTCGAGCGTCGAAGCCGCACTCATCGCAAAGCTCCACCATCCGACCCTCCATGTCGTGCCATGTGTAGGTCACGCAGTGAGGTTGTCCGAGCGGCTGAAACGCATCCTTACTCCGACGACGTCGCCACCGTATCGCCATCGCCAGCTGCCAAGCAGCGTTAACTGATCGAGAGCGCCGAGCGGGCTCAATATGCTCCGTTTGTCGATCCGCGAGCGGGCGGGTCGCGCTGACGTAGGTTGAGGACAGAAATCAGGTTGCCTCCGCGATTACGTGCGCACAAGCTTGGCGTATGGCCGCCTTCATCTCGCACACGACTATCGACTGCGTAGACGCTTTTGCGCTGTCGGAATGGTGGAAGCCCGTGCTCGGCTATGCCGATCTTGACGACGATCCCAATGAGCTCGGCGATGAGCAGTGCATGATCCGTGACCCGCACACCGGTCATCAACTGCTCTTCATCGAGGTGCCCGACGCGGACGAGGCAAAGCATCGATGCGGCAAGAATCGTGTTCACCTCGACCTGCGTCCGCGTGACGGCACCCGGGACGAGGAACTCGAGGCGCTGTTGGCCTATGGCGCCAGGAAGGTTGCCGACCGTCGCGGCATGGACGGCCCCGGTACGGGCTGGGTGGTCCTCGCCGACCCTGAAGGTAACGAGTTCTGCGTACTGCGCGCAGAGTCCGAGGTCGCCCGGTGAGTGGCCGGAGGTGATCACCACACCGTTCCAGCAGCGGATCCCCAACCGGGCGCGGCGCACTCTACGCGGCTACTTGTTTCACTGACCCACGGCTGGTGCCTGGCAGGGCTCGGTCGAGGTGCCCGGTCTGTCGCACTCTTTGCGGCTGCCCACGAGGTTTCGTGTGGCTCTCACATGGCATGCGTGGACCGGGTGCCGCTGGGCGGGAGAGACTCGAGAGGGGAATGCTCGGCTGGAAGTAGCGGTGCCCTCCTGACCCGACGAACACCGTCGAGGAGAGGAGTGCAGCCGTGGCGGCTGTGGTGATTGGGATGGACCCGCACAAGCGGTCGGCGACGATCGAGGTCATGACCGCTGAGGAGACCGTGCTCGGTGGTGGCCGGTTCGGCACCGACCTGGCCGGCTACGGGGCAATGGTCACGTTCGCGAAGCAGTTTTCTGAGCGGACCTGGGCGATCGAGGGATGGCAGGGCATCGGCCGGCATCTCGCGCTGCGGCTGATCGGCGACGGCGAGCAGGTCGTGGATGTGCCGCCGAAGCTGTCGGCCCGGGCCCGGGTGTTCGCCACCGGACAAGGCCGTAAGACCGACGCCACCGACGCCCACTCGGTGGCGCTGGTCGGCACCCGGATGGCCGGGCTACGGCCGGTGATCGACGACGATCAGCTCACCGTGCTGCGGCTGCTGGTCGACCGGCGCCGCGCCCTGGGTGATGAGCACACCCGCAAGGTCGCGCAGCTGCACCCGTTGCTGCTCGAACTGCTTCCCGGGGGTGCCAAGCGGTTCCTGTCCGCTGCCCAGGCCAAGGCGCTGCTGGCCTCGGTGCGCCCACGTGATGCTGCGGGCAAGACCCGCAAGCGCGTCGCCGCGGAGCTCGTCGCTGACCTAGAGAAGATCTACGCCCGTAAGAAGGCCGCGGACACCGAGCTGCGCGAGCTGCTGGCCGCCACCGGCACCAGCCTGACCGACCTGCACGGCATCGGTCCCTCCGGCCCGGCTGCTGGTCGAGGTCGGTGACATCACCCGCTTCCCGTCCAAGGCCCACTTCGCCTCCTGGACCGGCACCGCTCCGATCGACGCCTCCTCCGGCGACCACGCCTGCGACACCGGCTCTCCCGCGGCGGGAACCGGCAGATCAACCGCGTGCTGCACATCATGGCCACCGTCCAGCTGCGCAACCCTGGCCAGGGACGCGACCACTACGACCGCAAGAAAGCCGGCGGAAAAACCTCGCTGGAAGCCATGCGCGCGCTCAAACGCCGCCTGTCCGACGTGGTCTACTGAGCCCTGGTCGCCGACGCGCTACGACCAGCAGGGGCGGGTCCGGGAGGACACGCGGGGAACGACTCTGACTCCAGCGTGGCCGGCTCACACCCCGACACCAGCTCTTCGGACAAGCCACTTCCCGGACCCGCCACGACCAAGCCTAGAACCCCGCTCGCCCCGACGGGTTGACACAGAGGGGAGCCATGAGCGCGCGGGAGCGCCGTCCGGCGCCGCTGTCAGACCCCGCTGTCCGACCCGTTTGGGAGGCTCGCGTCGTGACACCGGAACAAGACGAATCGCTGTCGGCGGCGGCCGCCGCCGCGATCCACCGCGACGGGTGGCGGCTGCTGCTCGGCGGCGCGTATAGCTCGGTCGCGGTGGGCTCGCTGCCCGCGGCGGTCGAGGTCGCGGCCGCCGCGGTCCGCGTGTGCGGGCCGGACGTCGCGCACCTACATCTCGTCGCGGCTGCTGCCACCCGCCCCGGCGATCCCGGGGCCAGGCTGCTGCCAGCTTCACCCGACCGCTACGCCGGCCAGGCGACGCAGGCCTCTCACCGTCATCCAGAACTACAGCGCCTCGTGGCAGACCATCGACGATCGCCCCCCCCCCCGGCTGAGTGACCGGGCTAAGCCAGAGGCAGCACGCGGAGCGGCGCCGTTTGCAGCTGCAGCCGGACGCCACTGCCGCCCGTCGGTTGGGACCTGTAGCCGCCGCAGGGCCTCCTCAGTTGGTCGCGGGTGGGTAGTGGGTGGCGACGATGGTTCCGGTGGCGTGTTTGAGGCATTTCATGCCGGTGGAGCCGATGAGGTGTCCGAAGCCGCCCCCGATACCACGGCTGCCGATTACCAGTAGCTGCGCCGTGCTGGCCGCGTGCGTGAGCACTGCAGCGGATTTGCCTTCGATGACCTGGCCGGTGACGGTCGTTCGCGGTTCTTGCGGTAGGGCGTCGAGTTCGGTTTCGAGCAGGCGTTCGGCCGACTGTCGGATTTCTGATTCGGGCGGTCCGTAGGGGGACGCGCCGAACTGTGCGCGCCAGTCCCAGGCAACGATGGCGTCGACGGTTGCGCCGGTGAGCTCGGCTTGGCGGAGTGCCCAGTGCAGCGCGGCGCGTGCGCAGGCCGACCCGTCGAGGCCGACCACGATGCGCGGCTCGCGGTCCGACGGGTTGGGGCGGGCGACGGCTACGGGGCACTGGGCGTAGGTGACGACGCGTTGTGGGACGGAGCCGAGCATGATTCCGGGGAGGCCGCCGTAGGAGTGCGGCCCGAGGACGAGCAGTTGTGCGGTAGCGGAGAACTTGATCAGGACGCGGGCCGCGGGTTCGGCGGATAGGTGCATGTCAACGGTGGCGGCGCGCTTGTCGCCGAGGGTGTCGTGGACGGCTTCGCTCAGTAGCTTGCGGGTGGTGGGCGCAGCTTCGCCCACGTCTTGGCCCGGGCGCAGTCCGAGTTCGCTGGCGCGTAGCGCGGTGACGGTGAGCAGGGGTGCGCCGGTTAGCTCGGCTTGGCGAGCGCCCCAGGCGAGGGCGGCGAGAGATTCGGGGGAGCCGTCGATGCCGGCGACGACGGGTTGCGCGTTGGCGGCGGTACCTGTCTGGGGCGTGTCGCTCATCGGTCTGCTCCCTTCGGGGCGGTGAGAAGGGCTGGGTGCGGCGTGCCGGTGGTTGGCGCGCCCGGAGACTCGCGGCAGCGCGGCGGGCGGCGCGAGCTGGTTGCACGGGTGATGCGCCACCCCTGGGTCGGTGCTTCGAGCCATGGCGGCGTCTTCTGCATGCTCGTCATCCGTCTGCCCGCCGGAGTCGTTTGTCGGCGGCCACTACGAGGCTGGCGGCGACGGCGACTGCCAGGATGCGCAGCCACACGTCCGCACTGATCGGGGCGGTGCCAAAGACGGTGTTCATTGCGGGTAGGTAGGTGAGCGCGAGTTGTCCGATCGCCTGTGCGGCTACGCCGAGGATGACCCACCGGTTGGAGAACAGCCCGACCCGCCACGCCGACCGCGTCATGGAGCGGCAGCTGAACAGGTAGAACGCCTCGACCGTGACGAACAAGTTCACGGCCGCGGTGCGGGCTTCGGCCAGGCTGGCGCCGTTGCCGCGTTCCCATTCGAACAGCCACCAGGACCCGGCGACCAGCAGCGTAGAGACGAGCAGGATCCGCAGCAGGAGCGCGCGGGTGAGCAGCGGTTGGTCGGGATCGCGGGGTGGCCGGGTCATAATCCCGGCTTCCTTGGGTTCGAAGGCGAGCATCAGTCCGAGGGCGACGGCAGTAGTCATGTTGATCCACAGGATCTGGGTGGGCAGGATCGGCAGGGCGGTCCCGGCCGCGATGGCGGCGAGGATGACCAAGCCCTCACCGATGTTCGTGGGCAGGGTCCAGGTGATGAACTTGGTGAGGTTGTCGAACACGCCGCGGCCTTCTTCGACGGCGGCCTCGATGCTGGCGAAGTCGTCGTCGGTGAGCACCATGTCGGCGGCGTCCTTGGCCACTTCGGTGCCGCCTTGCCCCATGGCCACGCCGATACCGGCTTGCCGTAGCGCGGGGGCGTCGTTGACGCCATCGCCGGTCATGGCAACGACGTGACCGCGCGCCTGCAGAGCTTCGACCAGCCGCAGCTTCTGCTCCGGCGACACCCTGGCGAACACGGCCGCCCGCTCGACTGCTGCGGGGAGCTCGTCACCGGGGACCGCGGCCAGTTCGGTGCCGGTCAGCACCGCACCTGATTCATTCTCGTGCCTGTCGAGTAGCCCGACCTGGCGCGCGATCGCGGTGGCGGTTGCGGCGTGGTCTCCGGTGATCATTTTGACCGCGATACCTGCCGTGCGGCAGGTCGTCACCGCGGCGGTTGCGGCGTCTCGAGGTGGGTCGAGCATCGCCTGCAAGCCGGTGAGCACCATGCTGGCCGGGAGGTGGTCCTCACCGAACAGGTCCGGATCGACCTCGTTGAGGGGTGGCCTTCGGAGGGCGGTGGCCAGTACCCGCAACCCTTGGCCGGCCAGTTCCTCGGCCGCGCCCAGCACGGCATCGCGGTCCACGGGCTGGAGCGTGCCGTCGGCCGCCATCTGCGTGTCGCAGAGCTCGAGTATGCGCTCGACCGCTCCCTTGGCCAGTACGACGTAGCCCCCCGGCTCTCCGGCGGTGTGGTCGCGGTGCAGGGTGGCCATGTACTGGCGTTCGGAGCTGAACGGGATCGTCGCAATCCGAGGAACCATCGTGGCAACGTGGCCGACGTCGAGTCCCGCCTTGGCGGCGAGCACAAGCATCGCGCCCTCGGTAGGGTCGCCCACGACGCCCCAATGCGCGTCCTCACGGGTCAAGGCGGCGTCGTTGCAGGCGGCCCCGGCCAGCAGCGACCAGCGCAGTGCCTGGTCGGCGTCGAGGGAGACCGCAGCCTCAGTGGTGTCCAGGATCGCCCCGTCCGGGGCGTAGCCGGAGCCGGTGACCTGGTATCGGCCGCCTGGGGTCCATACGGTCCGTACGGTCATCTGATTCTCGGTCAGGGTGCCGGTCTTGTCCGAGCAGATGGCGGTGGTGCTGCCGAGGGTCTCGACAGCCGGCAGCCGGCGGATCACCGCGCGTCGCCGCGCCATCCTGGCCACCCCGATCGCCAGCGTGATGGTGACCGCCGCGGGAAGCCCCTCGGGAATTGCGCCTACCGCGAGTGCGATCGCGGCGGTGAACATTTCCACCGCGCTCTCGCCGCGCAGCAGACCGACACCGAATGTTGCGGCGGCCAGGGCGAGGATGCCGATCGTAAGGATCTTGCTGAACTCGGCGAGCTTGCGGGTCAGCGGTGTGGCGAGGGTTTCCGCCGCCCCGACCAGCCGGTGAATCTCGCCCAGCTCGGTCTCCGCGCCGGTGGCGACCACGATGCCGGCGCCGTGGCCCGTGGTGACGAGCGTGCCCGAGTAGGCCATGTTGCGTCGGTCGGCGACCGGCGCCGCGTCGGGAACCACTGCCTCGTCCTTGGTGACCGGGACGGACTCACCGGTCAGCGCCGACTCGTTCACCCGCAGCTCTGTGAGTCGGGCCAGCCGCAGGTCGGCGGGTACTTTGTCGCCGGCGTCGAGCAGCACCAGGTCGCCGGGGACGAGGTCGTCGGAGGGGACCGTCCGTTCTTGCCCGTCACGTACCACCCGCGCGTGGGTGCGGACCATCGATCGCAATCCCTCCAGGGCGGCCTCGGCCTTGGACTCCTGGATGAAGCCGATGACCGCGTTGATCAGCACCACTCCGAAGATCACCGCGGCGTCGACATACTCCCCGAGCCCAGCGGTGATCGCCCCAGCGGCGAGCAGCACGTAGATCAGCGGGTGGTGGAACTGACCCAGGATCCGCACCAGCAGGCCGGCACCTGTGCCGGCGGGCAAGCTGTTCGGTCCGAACCGCGCCAACCGCTCACTGACCTCGTCGCTGGACAGGCCACGATGCGGGTCGGTCTCCAGCAGTAGCACTACCTCGTGCGCCGGCAGGCCGTGGTGCAGGCTCGCCGACGAGGACCTCATCGGTGGCGCTGAGGTGCTCACTGGGGCTCCCCCTTCACTCGTTCGCGTTCCGGTCGGAGCGACACGGGCTGGACCGGTGGGCGCGCTGTGCCGTAGCAGGAAGTCGGTGCGTTGGCGCTCCAGCGGCGCGCGGGCGCCCGGACCGTTGAGCCCGACGATGCCGCGGCGAGTCGTGCAGTGACGCCCCTTCCCGACCTGCGCTTGCCTGCCCACAGCACGCCGGTAGCCAGCAGGCCGGTCTGACCCGTAACTTCATGATTTGGGCCGCGCTCGTCTGCGGGCAAGGGCCGGATGTCACCACTGGGCCCCGACGGGTGGCCCGCGCGGCCGTGACCCAGGCTGGATGTTCGAGGCTGTGCGCTGGTGGCGTCTATGTCAGAGTCGAGGCACCGAGCAACCGGAACGCCGCGACCGAGCCGGCGATCATCGACTGGAGATGGCGGACGAGTCATGGCCGGGCGGATCAGGCGAGCGAGGGCAGCCGCCACCTCCTCGCTGCGGGCCTTCCTGCATGCGGAGAGTGCGGGCGGGATCGTCCTCGTGGTTGCGGTCGCGGCGGCGCTGATCTGGGCGAACAGCCCGGCCGCCGACGGCTATGCCCGGTTCTGGCAGCACAAGATCACGCTCGGCGGCGGGTCGGAGCGGGTCTCCCACGATCTGCAGCATTGGGTCAACGACGGCCTGATGGTGGTGTTCTTCTTCGTCATCGGTCTGGAGATCAAGCGTGAGCTGGTTGTCGGTGAGCTGCGCGACCGGCGCGCCGCCATCCTCCCCGCGCTGGCCGCCGTGGGCGGCGTCGCCCTGCCGGCGCTCATCTACGTCGCCGTGGTCGGCGGCGGGCCGGCCGGCCGCGGCTGGGGCATTCCCATGGCCACGGACATCGCCTTCGCGCTCGGCATCCTGGCGCTGCTCGGCCGGCACGCCTCCACCGGCGCGAAACTGTTCCTGCTCAGCGTCGCCATCGTCGACGACATCCTGGCGATCGGCGTCATCGCGATCTTCTACACCGACCGTGTGAACCTGTGGTGGCTCGCGCTCGCGATCGCCGGCCTCGGGGCCACGGTCGGGCTGCGCCGCCTCGGGGCCAACTCGCCGTGGTGCTATCTGCCGGCCGGCGCCCTGGTCTGGTTCGCCACCCTCGAGTCCGGTGTGCACGCCACGCTGGCCGGAGTCGCGCTCGGGCTGCTCACCCCCGCCCGGCCCGTGGCCGGGCGCGACGTCCTCGACGCGTTGGAGCGCACCCTGCACCCGGCCAGCGCGTTCCTGGTCATCCCGGTCTTCGCCGTGGCCAATGCCGGGGTGGACCTGCGCGGCGACGCGCTCAGCGACGCGTTCGGCCAGCCGCTGACCTGGGCGATCGTCGTCGGGCTGGTCGTGGGCAAGATCGTCGGCATCGGCGGGGCGACCTACCTGGCGCGCAAGCTGGGCTGGGGCGCGTTGCCCGCGGACATGCATCCCCGCGAGATCCTCGGCACCGCGGCGCTGGGCGGTATCGGTTTCACCGTCTCGCTGTTCATCACCGACCTCGCATTCACCGATACCGCCCTGGTCGGGTACGCGAAGGTCGGCATCCTCACCGCCTCTGCTATCGCCGCGGTGGCCGGTGCGGTCCTGCTGCTCACTGCCCCAGCAGGAACGGGCGCGCCCCGACGGCCTCCCACGCACGACGAACGAGCCGCAGGCTGAGCAGAGGGCGGCGTGAGCCGGCGACCCAAACCCCGGAGCGTGCGCGGGAGTCGACGGAGGCTTGCTCGCTGGGGCTGGCATCGCGAACGAAGGCAGCCCTTCGCGCACGGACCTGGTCAGCCGGTAGTGGTGGTGCCGACCCCACCGGCCTGGCCGGCACTGTCAACCGATGATCAGCGCGCAGAGCCCTCCGATGCGCGCGCGTGAGAACAGCACGCCGCATGCTCGTTTACCGGGTCGCTGAACCGCCGTCGAGGGGTCACCGGAACCGCTCCGCATTCTCTCGCCCAGGCACCTGTGGCCAGGGGCACCCGACAGCCAGGGACAGGGCCTTCGTCATTACCACGCCTCGTCTGCTCCTGCGAAATTGGAAGGGACTGCAACGGGAGAGGTGCCGGGTTGAGCAGCATTGTTGCCGGCTTCGACGGCTCACCGGGCGCCCGCGCGGCGCTGAGCTGGGCGGTGCGAGAAGCCCGGCTGCGCGGCGTGCCGCTGCGAGTGATGACCTTCGCCGAGGGCGACGACCACCCCGAACTGCCGCGCGCCGATGCCGTCGAGACGCTGCGGGCTCAGCTGGCGCCGATGGTGGCAGACCTGTCCGGCGACTGGCAGGCCAACGAGCCAGTTCGCTACGAGGTGCTCGCAGGATCGCCGCAGGCCGGGCTGATCGCAGCCTGCAGCGCCGGGGATCTGCTGGTCGTCGGCTCCCGCGGGCGGAACCCGCTGACCGAACTGCTGCTCGGGTCGGTCAGCCACGCGTGCCTGCACGCCGCCCCCTGCCCGGTCGCGATCATCCCACCCAGCGACGGTGACGCCGCGCCGCACAACCGGGTGATCGTGGGCGTCGACGGCTCAGCACCGGCACGGCGCGCCATGCACCTCGCGGCCGAGGAGGCCCGGCTGCGCGAGGCCACCCTGCACGCCGTGCACGCGGTGTACTGGGTGCCGATCGGCGCAGAGCTCGCCACCCCGGACAACGAGCAACTCGTCAACTGGGGACGGCACCTGCTCGGCGCCGAACTGCGTGAGACACACATCGGGGCGCGCCCGGTGGTGGTCCCCGGGCACGCCGGGCAGGTGCTGGCTCGGCACAGCACGCACGCCGACCTGCTCGTCGTCGGCTCCCGCGGACGCGGGCCGCTGGTCAGCCTGCTCGCCGGATCGACCGCCGACTACTGCGCGCGCCACGCACGCTGCCCGGTCCTGATCACGCGATAGCAGCCCCGCGTACGTGCTGTCGCACAACCCCGGTTGCTCGTTCAGGTCGTCAGCAGGCTGCGCACCGGCCGCACCAGCAGCCAGTCCTCGCTCACCTCGACCACGCGGGCCGCCGAACCCTCCTGCAGAACGCCGTGTCGAGTTCGCAGCCGCCACAGCTGACCGGACACGACGCCGTAGGCGACCATCCCGTCCTCGGCCGACCCGTCCACACTGAGTACGACCGCGCCGCGCCCGACGAGTTCCCCGGAGCCGTCGAACGGGCGATCCCGCCGGAACCGCCACGAGCGGCGGCCCGCGACGAACGCCCCCACCCCGACGACCGCCGCCACCGGCACCACCAAACCCGGATGCACCCCAGGCGGCGCACCCGTCAGATAGAGGCCGGCGAACAGTGTGCTCACCCCGGCGCTGAGCGCGTGCACCCCGAAGCCCGGCGCAAGTGCTTCGAAGGCCAGCGATCCGGCAGCAAACGCCAGCATCATCGCCCCGCCCGGGTGCAGTGGAAGCACGACCAGCAGCGCGACCCCGACACCGAGCAGCAGCACCCCAACCGGCAGACTCCAGGGCGTCGCGTGCCCGGCCAGCTGCAGCGCCAGGCACATCAACCCGGCCATGACGAGCACGAACGTGATCTCCGCTGCCGCGGCAAACTCGACCGATGCGGCGTACTCGGATTCCGCCTGAAAGGTGCGAATCCGATCGGCGTCCACTGCGCTGAACAATGGCGGGATGGCGGGCATACGTGGCACCTCCGCTCGACCGGGTGGGCTTCGCCTCTCTTCGCGTGCTGACCAGGTACATCCTTCGCTGCGCCATGCTCGGGCGGCAAGTGACCTTCGACCAGTAGGCTGGGGTGCGGAGCGCCGGGAAGCCTGGTCGGCAGCAACACGGTGATGTTGTACGAGCCTGACCGATCCTGGAGCGACGATGCGTGCCCGCGAGCTTGCCGAGCCCTACCCCACCGTGGCGCTGGACGCCGACGTGCTGACCGCTGCGCGCACGATGGCCGACCATGGGCAGCCCGGGCTGATCGTCTGCGACCAACAGCAACATCCGTACACGGTGCTGCCCGGCTCCCAGGTGCTCAGATACGTCGTCCCGACCTACATCCAGGAACAGCCGACGCTGGCGCGCGTGTTCGACGCGCGGGCCGCCGACGAGATGCGCGACAACCTGACCCGACACACGGTCCGCGACGTGCTACCGAAGCCGCAGGACATCGACGAACTGCCCGTGGTGGACGGCGACGCCACCACCCTCGAAGTCGCTGCCCTGATGGTCCGGCTGCGCAGCCCACTGGTCGCGGTGATCGACGGCGACCAGGTCATCGGCGCGATCACCATCAGCCGACTGCTGACCGAGATCCTGCCGGCATGAGCACCCCACGTGATCGCTCGACGCAGAACGCTCCGCGATTCCGCTGGGGCCTTGCATGACCGTCGCTGTAGTCGTCATCTTCGTTGCCGCCTACGTCCTCATCGCCACCGAACGCATCCACCGCGTCGCTGCGGCGCTCGGCGGTGCCGCGGCGATGGTGCTCATCGGCGTGGTCGACGCGCACGTCGCGTTCTTCAGCGAGGAGACCGGCGTCGACTGGAACGTCATTTTCCTGCTGTTGGGCATGATGATCATCGTCAGCGTCCTCAAACAGACCGGAGTGTTCGACTACATCGCGATCTGGGCCGCCAAACGCGTGCGCGGGCGCCCGTTCGCGCTGATGGTCATGCTCGTGACGATGACTGCGGTCGCCTCGGCGCTGCTGGACAACGTCACCACCGTGCTGCTCATCGCGCCAGTCACGATCCTGGTCTGCGAGCGGCTCGCGCTGTCGCCGGTGCCGTTCCTGATCGCCGAGGCGCTGGCCTCCAACATCGGCGGCATGGCGACCCTGGTCGGCGACCCACCGAACATCATCATCGGCAGCCGGGCCGGACTGTCGTTCAACGACTTCATCGTCAACCTTGCACCCCTGGTCGTGATCCTGCTGATCGTGTTCATCGGGCTGTGCCGGCTCATGTTCCGCTCCGCGTTCACTTACGACCGGGACCGCATCGCGGCGGTGATGGAACTCGACGAGCGGGAGGCCATCACCAACGGAGCACTGCTCGTCCGCTCGCTGATCCTGCTCGCCGCCGTCATGGTCGGGTTCGTCGCCCACTCCGCGCTCGGCGTCGAGCCGTCCCTGGTCGCGCTGCTCGGTGCCGGGGCGCTGGTCGCCGTCGCCAAGCTTGAGCCGGCCCAGTACCTCGAAGAAGTCGAATGGCCCACTCTCGTGTTCTTCGTGGGCCTGTTCATCATGGTCGGCGCCCTGGTCGAGGTCGGCGTCATCGAACACCTCGGCAAGACCCTCACCGACGCGATCGGCGACCGATACTTCCTCGCCGCGACCGTGCTGCTCATCGGTTCTGCGCTGCTGTCCGGCATCGTGGACAACATCCCCTACGTCGCCAGCATGTCCCCACTCGTGCAAGGCCTCGTCGCCGACGCCGGCCGAGCCAGCGGCGCCACCGCCCTGTGGTGGGCCCTGGCCGCGGGCGCCGACCTCGGCGGCAACGCCACCGCCGTCGGAGCCAGCGCCAACGTCGTCATCCTCGGCATCGCGGCCCGCAACGGCCACCCCATCTCGTTCTGGACGTTTACCAAGTACGGCCAGATCACCACCATCACCACAGTCACGATCGCCTGGGTCTACATCTGGCTGCGCTACTACGCATAGTCCGTCGAGCCCGAGCGGACCGGACGCCGCTGGGGCGGAAGGCACTAATGGCACCACGCCGGCCTCGGACACACTGAGATCGAGAGCGTCGGCAACACTGCCCGAGCACCGACGCGCGGCGCCGTTCGCCGAACGGCGCATGGCTGAACGGCAGGTGGTCACGTGCTCTGGCTCAACGTCACCGTCGTGCTAGTGCTCATCCTCGCCGAAGGCTTGTTCGCCGCCGCTGAGATGGCGTTGATCTCGCTGCGCAAGGGCCAAATCGACGCCATTGCCGCCCAGGGGCGCCGCGGCCGCCGCGTCAGGGACCGACGACGAGGCGAGGCACCGACGACGCCAAGCTTGACCAAAACGACTCACGCTGATGTCCGGTTGTTTGATCTTGACGTCCATGGCCGCCGCTGGTGCCCGCAAGCGGAACGCTCAACGGCAGGTCGCCGCCGATCCACGAAATCGGCTGAAACGTGCCGATGCTGTCGCGCAAGACCCGCCCGCCACACTCGTCCCGCAGAGGTGCCGTTTGCGGCACGAACAGACATCCGCAATTCGGCTTGTCCGGGCGATTCGGTTGGCCGAGTGGCCGCCAGCGGACGAATAGGGACACACCCAGTGAGAACGGCGCGGCGCCGCGGTCGTCCCGGCGAGTCGATGACTTTCGGCGCTGGTCTCCTCATACCCCCAGGGCACATTCTTGGTATCGGGCGTGCTGCCCGGGATCGGCCGCAAGGAGACCGTCATGACCGCGACCGCCAGCCACACCGGCGCTGAAGGCGCCACCGGCCCGCCGGCGCCGGCGATGCCCCGCCTCGGCGAGCCCGCGCCGGAGTTCACGGCCTCGACCACCCAGGGCGACATCACGTTCCCCCAGGACTACCGCGGCTCGTGGGTGATCCTCTTCTCGCACCCGGCGGATTTCACGCCGGTCTGCACGAGCGAGTTCATGACGTTCGCGTCGATGCAGGAGGAGTTCGCGCGGTACAACACCGCCCTCGTCGGCCTGTCGGTGGACGGCCTCTACAGCCACATCGCGTGGTTGCGGACCATCACCGAGCGGATCACCTTCCGCGACCTGAAGAACGTGGAGGTGAGCTTCCCGCTCATCGACGACGTCTCGATGGCCGTGGCCACGAAGTACGGGATGATCATGCCGGGTGAGGACTCGACCAAGGCCGTGCGCGCCGTGTTCGTGATCGACCCCGAGGGCATCGTGCGGACGATCGTCTACTACCCGCTGAGCCTGGGCCGGAACTTCGACGAGCTGCTGCGGGTGGTGAAGGCGCTGCAGACGGCCGACGCCTTCGAGGTCGCGACGCCCGCGGACTGGCGGCCCGGCGACCCGGTCATCGTGCCGACCGCGGGCTCGTGCGGCGCGGCCAAGGACCGCATGGCGAATGCCGTGGACGGCGTGCACTGCGAGGACTGGTTCTTCTGCACCCGGGAGCTGTCCGCGCAGGAGGTCGAGGACGCGATCACCGCTCGCAGCTGACCGCCACGCCTACCCGCCACAGCCCGCGGCGGGGTAGCGGGGTGCCGGGCGTGATCAGCCCTGCTGCTGGCCCGCCTGCTGCGACTCGAGCTGCTGCCGGACCTCGGCCATGTCGAGGTCGCGCACGGCCTGGATCACCTGCTCGAGCGCGGGCGCGGGCAGCGCGCCGGGCTGGGAGAAGACCAGGACGCCGTCCCGGAACGCCATCAGCGTCGGGATCGACTGGATCTGGGCCGCCGCCGCCAGCTGCTGCTGCGCCTCGGTGTCGACCTTGCCGAACACAACGTCGGTGTGCTGCTCGCTGGCCTGCTCGAACGTCGGGGCGAACATGCGGCACGGACCGCACCACGTCGCCCACCAGTCGACAAGGGTGATGCCCTCGCGGTCGACCGTCTCCTGGAAGTTGCTGGCCGTCAATTCCTTCGTAGTCATGCCGCTTTAAACACCGCGCGGCCACGGGCTGTTCCCGTCGACGACCCACCGCCGGGACACGCGCGCTCCCACTCACGCGTACCCCGCAGGGTATGTACTCTGGAGCGATGGAGCTGGAGTCGAACGCCACCGACGAGGTCATCAAGAGGCTGCGTCGGGTGGAGGGGCAGATCGGCGGCATCATCCGCATGCTTGAGCAGCGGCGGGACTGCGCCGACGTCGTCACCCAGCTCGCCGCCGCCAGCAAGGCGCTCGACCGGGCCGGCTTCAAGCTGCTCTCCTCCGGGATGCGGCAGTGCCTGTCGGCCGTTGCCGACGGCGAGGCCGAGCCGATGTCCGCCGAGCAGCTGGAGCGGCTGTTCCTGAGCCTGTCCTAGGCCGCCTGTTCCAGCCCTTCGGTGAGGACCCCGGCCGCCGGGCAGCCGGCCGCGGTCGGACGAATGTCCGGACCAATCCAGGGGCTGCTGGTAGCGTCCCCGAGGTGGCCAGGACCGTGCCCTCCGGGCCCCGTGGCCGGCTCGATCGCAGCAACCCGCTGCCGCTGTGGCGGCAGCTGCTCGAGGACCTCCGGCGGCGGCTGGCCACCGGCGAATTCAACGACAGCTTCCCGGGCGAGCTCGCCCTCGGGGCCGAGTACGACGTGAGCCGGCACACCGTCCGCGAGGCGCTGCGCCACCTGCGCGACAGCGGCGTCGTCACCGCCTCCCGCGGCCGGACCCCCCGCGTCACCGGCGCGGCCGAGATCGACCAGCCGCTCGGTGCGCTCTACAGCCTGTTCTCCTCGGTGGAGGCGGCCGGACTCGACCAGCTCAGCATCGTCCGCGTCCTCGACACCCGGGCCGACGGCATCGTGGCGGCCCGGCTGGGCCTCGAGGAGTCCACGCCGCTGCTCTACCTCGAGCGGCTGCGCCGCGCCGGCGACGAGCCGCTCGCGCTGGACCGGGTGTGGCTGCCGGCCGAGGTGGCCAGGCCGCTGCTGCGGGTCGACTTCACCCGGACCGCGCTGTACGACGAGCTGAGCCGCCGGTGCGACGTCAAGCTGGTGGGCGGCTACGAACAGCTGCACGCCGTCGTCCCCACCGCGGCCGAGCGGCGCCTGCTCGGGATCGACGCCCACACCGCCGCGTTCGCGATCGAGCGGCTCGGCGAGGACGAGCGGGGCCCGGTGGAGTGGCGGCACACCCTCGTCCGCGGCGACCGCTTCAGCGTCAGTGCCACCTTCTCCGCGCGCCACGGCTACACGGTGAAGCTCGAGCAGCAGCGGCGGGGCGGGTCTTAGAAAGCCGGCGTCGGGGCCGTCCAGGTCACGACCGTCCCGCCGTCCGGTCCGTCCGAGGCGTCGAAGCTGCCGCCGCGTTTCTCTGCCCGCGCCGCCAGGTTCGCCACCCCGCTGTGGCGATCCGCCCCCGTCAGGCCCACGCCGTCGTCGGTCACCACCAGGCGCAGCTGGTCGTCCTCCGCGACCAGATCCACCGTGACGCTCGAGGCGTGTGCGTGCTTGGCCACGTTGGTCAGCGTCTCGCGGACGACGGCCACCACGTCGTCGGCCAGTCCCGCGTCCACGACGACGTCGACCAGGCCACCGAAGGTGACGTGCGGGGGGAAGCCGAGGGCCGGCTCCAGGTCGTGGACCAGCTCGAGCACGATCCGGCGCAGGCTGCCGTCGCTCGTGCCGCCGAGCGGGCCCCGCAGGGCGAAGATCGTGGTGCGGATCCGTCGGATGGTGCGGTCGATGTCGTTCACGCGGTCCTGGACGCGCCGGCCCAGGCCCTCCTCGGCGCCCAACAGCTGCGCGATGCCGTCGAGCTTCAGCCCGACCGCGAACAGCTCCTGGATCACATGGTCGTGCAGGTCCCGCCCGATGCGATCGCGCTCCTCGAGCACGATCAGCCGCCGCTCGGCCATCCGTGAGTCGGCCAGTTCGAGAGCGACGCTGGCGTGGTTGGCGAAGCCCTCGGCCATCGCCACCTCCGCCGGCGTGAAGTGCGGCCGCCCGCGACGTCGCACAGCCGACAGAACACCCCGGACCTCCGAGCCCTGGCGCAGCGGCACGGCCATCACCGGCCCCGGGTCCTTCAGCGCGGCCCCGATGGTGATGGCGCGTGCCGGGTCCTCCTCGGCGCTGTCGGTCGAGACCGCTGCCTGTCGGGTCACCGCCAGCCCGGCGAGGGAGTTCTCGATCGAGAGCCGCCGGCCGAGCAGGATGTCGGAGTTCTCCCCGACCGCGACCTCGATGGTCAGCATCTCCTGGTCGACCGTCAGCGACAGTACGAGCAAGTCGGCCTCGGCCTGTTCGGCCGCCCGCTCGGCCACAACGTGCAGCGGGTCCTCGCCGTCCGGGGTGAGCAGTTGCTCGCCGATCTCGAGCGACGCTTCCAGCCAGCGCTGCTGCCGCTGCAGTTCGCCGTACTGCCGCGCGTGGGAGATGGCGTGGCTGGCACTCCGGACCACGGCCAGCATCAGCTCCTCGTCCTCGGCGGTGAACTCGCCCTGCCGGCTCTCGGCGAGGTAGAGCGATCCGCAGGCCTCCCCGCCGATCCGGACGGGGATGCCCAGGAACGACTCCATCGGCGGGTGACCGGGCGGCAGGTCCACCGACCGCGGGTCGTCCTCGCGGCACGCGAGCCGGATCGGCCGCGGGTCGTGGACGAGCGCCCCCAACAGGCCCTCGCCGCGAGGCGGGTGCCCGATCGCGGCGACGGTCTCGTCGTCCATCCCCACGTGGACGAACGCCTCCAGCTCACCGTTCGGGCCGTTGATCCCCAGCGCGCCGTAGCGCGCCCCGACCAGCTCGCACGCCGCCTCGACGATGGAGCGCAGCACCTTCGCGAGGCTGAGGTTCTCGCTCACGAGGTCGTTGGCCCACAGCAGCGCCCGCAGCCGGCCTTGGGCTCGCTTGACCTCGCCGGCGTAGCCGATGAGCTGATCGAGCAGCTCGTCCAGCTGCAGCTTCGACCGGTCGGGGAACTCCAGCCGGCGTTCCGGAGGGGTCACGGGGTCGCGCCGGCGGGTCAGGTCTCGTCGATCAGGACGTCGGCCAGCCGCCGGCGCCGGGAGCCGGGAACGAGTGGTGCCCGCCCGACGCGCAGCAGCATGTGCGGCCAGTCGGTCATGCCCATCTCCGAGCGCAGCTGGGCGCGGGTCGACGGCATCTCGGTGACCTGCGTGAGCGGGCTGGCGGCCAGGCCCCGCTGCGTGATCTCGAGCAGGACGCGTTCGAACGCCTCCCCGGCCCGCAGCCAGTCGGGCCGCTCGTCGCCCGCGGTGGCGAGCAGCAGGAGTGTCTGCTGCCGCCCGGAGCGCGTGTCGGCGGGGAGGAAGCCCGATCCGCGGGTGTCGAAGTCCCGGATGGGAATCTCGTCGTGGGCGGTCCCGTCGACGTGCGGTACGGCGAGGGACGGGACGCCGTCGCGCCGGCCCGGGTCGTCGGACGTCCACGCCCGCAGCTCCGCCCGGTAGGCCGGGTCCAGGGTCTCGATCGCGTCGGCGTGCTGGCTCAGGGAGGCGACCGCGAACCGCTGCGACTCGGTCGTGATCGGGTACAGCGCGGCCCCCTCGGCGCGCGCCCCCTCGCACAGCGCCTCGAGCACGTCCTCGGCCACGGCCTCGTCGGCGAAGTGGCGCCGGTTGGTCGTGCGGGCGTCGATGACCGTCTCCAGCCCGGACAGCGCCGGGTCGGGCGCCTCGCCGCCGGCCCGGATCACCGCGACGAGTTCAGGGCGGGCGGCGTCGGGCAGTCGCTCCACCGTGGTCGCTACGCCGTCGGCCGCCAGCGACACCCGGGCGTTGAACAGGGCCGCGCCGAGGCTGAGGGTCATGCCCCGCCTGCGAGGGTCGAGCACCCGCAACTGCCGCTCGCCGTCGGCGAGCACCCGCAGTTCGCCGCGGCGCAGCACGAAGCGCCAGGGCTGGGTGTTGTGGACCGACGGCGCCTGGGTCGCGCGCAGCGCTGCGCGCCGCAGCGCCTCCGTCGTCGCGTCCACGGCGGGGATACCGGCCGTGTCGATCATGACGCGCTCCGGCGGGGCGTCGGCAGCTGGACGGTCATGCCGACACCCTGCTCCGCGCGCAACAGGCGCCATAGGGCCGAACAGCACGGCGCCCTCGGGACGGCCGGCGGCGGCCCGGGCGCCCGTCACCGGACACGCTTCACCGGGTGGATCGGCGCACGTCGGCGCCGTACACGGCCGCCTGGCTGCGACGCTCGAGACCCAGCTTGCCGAGCAGGCTCGAGACGTAGTTCTTCACCGTCTTGTCCGACAGGTGCAGGCGCTCGCCGATCTGCCGGTTGGTGAGCCCGTCGGCCATGTGGTCGAGCACCTCCCGCTCGCGCTGGGTCAGCCCCTCCAGCCGCGGGTCGGGGCGGTTCTCGGCCCGGACCCGCTCCATCACCCGGGCGATGACGCCGGGATCGATCAGCGAGCGGCCGTGCGCGACCTGCCGGATCGCGTCGACGAGCGCGGCCGTCCGGACCTCCTTCAGCACGTAGCCGGACGCGCCGGCGAGCACCGAGGCGAGCACAGCGTCCTCGTCGTCGTACGAGGTGAGGATCAGGCAGTAGGTCGAGGGCAGTCGCGAACGGATGTCGCGGCAGACGTCGATGCCGCTGCCGTCCCCCAGCCGGGCGTCGAGCACCGCGACGTCCGGACACAGGGCGGGGATCCGGGCCAGCGCCGACTCGGCCGTGCCCGCCTCGCCGACGACCTCGAAGTCCGGCACCAGGTCGAGGAGCTCCGCGATTCCCGCTCGGACGACCTCGTGGTCGTCGAGCAGGAAGATCCGGATCGGCTCGGTGCCTTCTGCGTCCGGACCCGGTTGCTCGGGAGCGTCCACCATGTTCTCGTCCTCTCGCGCGGCTCGCCCCTCGCGCGTGGCGTACAGCGTCAACGGGGGCTCAGGCCGATGTTAGCGAGCCGAGGCACTCCCACCGGACCGCGCTGCGCGGCGCGTCGGCCGAGCGCCACCCTGTGATCGGCCCCGGGACGCGTCCCGGGGCCGATGGGCCCATGGTCACTACTCGCGCGCCCGCGCGCGGAGCGATCGTCACAGCGTGAGCGAGGTCCCGGTTCGCACTGCCGAGCGACTGCTGCGGCACGCCGCGGAGCAGGCGTTGCTCGCCCCGTCGATCCACAACTCGCAGCCGTGGACGTTCTGGGTCACCGACAATCGCCTCGACCTGCTGGCCGACACCGGCCGACGGCTCACCGTGCTCGATCCGAGGCTGCGGCAGCTGACCATCAGCTGCGGCTGCGCGCTGTTCACGGCCCGGGTGTCGCTCGCCGCCGACGGGGTGGAGCCGCGGGTCGAGCGGTTGCCCGACCCCACCCATCCGGAGCTGCTCGCGCGGGTCAGCGTGGGTCCGCCGCGGGGCGGGCGGCGGATCGCCGGCCTGGCCCCGTACATCGGGGTGCGACGCACGAACCGGCGCGGCTTCCTCGACCGCGAGGTGCCCCTCGAGGTGATCGACGAGCTGACGTCGGTCGCCGCCGCCGAGCACGTCCAGCTGCTGCCGGTCGCGGATCCCCTGCAGCGGCAGGTCACCGCCCACCTGTTCGAGCTCGCGGAGCAGATCGAGAACCTCGATCCGAGCTACCGCGCCGAGCTGGCCGCCTGGACGACGGACGACCCGCGACGACCGGACGGCGTCCAGGCGGCCACCATTCCGTACCACGGTCCGGCCGCCGACGCGGCCGCCGACGAGCTGCCGCTGCGCTCGTTCGACACGACCGGCATGGGGTGGTTGCCGCCGACCAGCGACTCCTCCTCCGACCAGTGCCTGCTGTTGTTCGCCACGTCCGGGGACGAGCCCCGCGACTGGCTCGGCGTCGGCGAGGCCCTGCAGCACGTCTGGCTGGAGCTGACCCGGCTCGGGTACAGCGCCAGCCCGCTGACCCAGGTCGTCGAAGTGCGCCAGACCAACCGGCGGCTGCGGCAGGAGCTCGAGCTCGACGCCTACCCGCAACTGCTGCTGCGCGTCGGCCGGGCACCCGCCGCCGTCCGCACCCCCCGGCGCGACCCCGCCGACGTGATCCGCACGCCGACGTCCCGCTAGATGACCCCTGGAGGAAACAGCCATGACACCCACACCCGTCGTCGTCGGCCTCGATCTCGACACGGCGATGGCGGCGGTCGACTGGGCCGCCGCCGAGGCCGGCCGTCGCCACCGGCCGTTGCTGCTGCTGGCTGCCGCCGACGCCCCGCTGGTCGATCTCTGGACCGCCGAGCGGGCCGTCGTCCTGGACGAAGCGGTCACGCAGTACGTGCACGACCACGTCGCCCGGGTCACCGAGCGCCTGCACGCCGTGTACCCGGACCTGCCGGTGACCTCCGAGATCCTGCCCCGCCCGGCCGCGGCGGCCCTGGTCGACCGCAGCGCCAAGGCCGACCTGCTCGTGCTCGGGACGCACGGCCGCGGCCGGCTCGCCCGCTTCTTCGTCGGCTCGGTCAGCAGCAAGGTCGTCGCCCACGCGTCCTGCCCGGTGGTGGTGGTCCCCGGCGGCGGCGAGCAGCGCGCCGATCACGGCCGGGGGGAGGAGATGGCGCCGAGCCGGGTCGTGGTCGGTGTCGCACCGAGTGCCGCGGCACAGCACGTGCTGGCGTTCGGGTTCGACTACGCCGACCGCCACGGCCTGCCCCTGCAGGCCGTGATGGCGGCCCGGCCCGACCTGCTCACGACCCCCGAAGGCGTGTACGCCAAGATGCTGCACGACGACATCGCGCCATGGCTCGGCGAGGCGCTGGCCGGGTGGCGCGAGAAGTACCCGGACGTGGCGGTGACCGAGGACGTCGTCATCGACCACGTCGCGCCGGTGCTCACCGACCGCGCGGGTCCGTCCGACCTGCTGGTGATCGGCAAGCACTCCCGGCCGGCCGCGCTCGACGCCGTACTCGGCTCGGTGAGCCAGGGCGTCCTGCACCACGCCCGCGGCCCGGTCGCGGTCGTACCCGGCTGACCCTTCCTTCTTGGTGAGTGGGGCGTTACTGCCTCGGTGGCGCGTGACAACGCGCCACCGAGACGCGAACGCGCCACTCACCGTGCCGGGGCGGCGGGCCCGAGGCACGCTCGTGTGGTCCGTACACCGGCGCGCTGGTAGGACGTTCCCATGGACATTCTTGGAACGGCCACGCGCAGCGCGGAGCGCGCGGGACTCGAGGCCCGCTTCGCGGCGACCCTGATCCAGGCAGGCGGCGTCGGCATGGCGGTGACGCCGCCCCACAAGCTGGCTCGGACGCTGCTGGATCTCACCAACTACGGGCCGGCCGGCGCTGCCATCTCGCTCGCCGCCGCGACGCACGGCGGCCGGGACGGGATCGTCGACGAGCTCGGGGCCATCACCTTCACGCAGCTGGACCGGCAGAGCAACGCGCTGGCCAACGCGCTGCGCGAGCGAGGGGTCGGGGCCAAGGACGCCGTCGGTGTCATGTGCCGGAACCATCGCGGGCTCTGGCTGGCCATCTTCGCCGGCGCCAAGCTCGGCGCGCCGACCCTGCTGCTGAACACCGACTTCGCCGGCCCCCAGCTCAAGGACGTCTGTGAGCGCGAGGGCGTCAAGGCGCTGATCCACGACGAGGAGTTCGCGGAGGTCGCCGACGCCGTGGAGGTGCCGGCGGGCAAGTACGTCGCCTGGCACGACGGCGACTGGAGCGGGGACACGCTCGGCTCGCTGATCGAGTCCGGCGACACCGGCCGCCCGCCGCGGCCGTCGTCGAAGCAGAAGCTGGTGCTGCTCACCAGCGGAACCACCGGCACTCCGAAGGGCGCGCCACGCGACATGGCCCTGTCGCTGGCCCTGCCGGGTGGGTACCTGTCCAAGATCCCGCTGCGCGCCGGGCGCACCGTCGTGCTGGGGGCCCCCGGTTTCCACGCCTGGGGGCTGCTGTCGTCCATGCTCGCGCTCGGCCTCGGCAACACGCTCGTCACCGCCCGCAAGACCGATCCGGAGTTCACCTGGAAGGCGCTGCAGCAGCACCGGGCGGACGCTCTCATCACGGTGCCGATCCTGCTGTCCCGACTGCTGGAGGCCGGTGAGCAGGACATTCCGTCCTACGACCTGTCGGCGCTGCGGGTCGTCGCGGTGTCGGGCTCGGCCCTGTCGACCGACCTCGCCGAGCGGACCATGGACGCACTCGGCGACATTCTCTACAACCTCTACGGCTCGACCGAGGTGGCGTACGCCGCGATCGCCACGCCCCAGGACATGCGCGCCGCCCCGGGGACGGTCGGTCGGCCACCGGCGGGCACGACGGTCAAGCTGTTCGACGACGACGACCACGAGGTCACCGAGGGCGGGTCCGGGCGGATCTTCGTCGCCAACACCATGCAGTTCGAGGGCTACACCGGCGGCGGCTCCAAGGAGATGCTCGAGGGAATGATGTCGACCGGCGACATCGGCCACTTCGACGAGGCCGGCCGGTTGTTCGTCGACGGTCGCGACGACGACATGATCGTCTCCGGCGGCGAGAACGTCTTCCCGGCCGAGGTCGAGGAGCTGCTCGGCAACCACGAGGGGGTGGCCGAGGTCGCCGTCGTCGGCGTGGACGACGAGAAGTACGGCAAGCGGTTGCGCGGCTACGTCGTGCTCGCCGACGGCGCGGACGTCGACGGAGACACGTTGAAGGATCACGTGAAGCAGAACCTCGCCCGCTACAAGGTCCCGCGGGAGATCGTCTTCATCGACGAGATGCCGCGCAACCCGGCCGGCAAGGTCGTCAAGCGGAACCTCCCCGAACCCGACTGATCCTCCGGCCCGTCATACTGAGTCTCGGTCAGTGCCGCACCCCTGGTGAGTGGCGCGGTAAGGCGTCCGTGGCGCGCTGCAACGCACCATCGATCCGGTAGCGCGCCACTCATCGGAGGGCGGAGCAGCGGCATCGGTCGAGGGAACGGCGGTAAGGATCAGCCGGCGAGGTCTCGACGCAGCTGCGTCACCCAGCGGGCGACCTGGTCGGGGCGCAGGAAGACCTCTCTCGGTCCGAAGACGACGACGCGCCAGGCACCGCGCTGCTCGACGTCCAGCGTCCGGGAGATGTCCCGGCGTGCCCGGTCGACCTCGGCGTGCTCGGCGCCGTTGTACTCGATGCCGAGCTTGACGTCGTCGTAGCCGAGGTCCGGTTCGAACAGCCACTCGCCGTCCGCGGAGTTCACCGCGACGTTCACCTGCGGGGTCGGTAAGTCCGCCTCGTGCAGGATCCAGCGCAGGTGGCTCTCCGGGCGGGAGCGGGACCGGGCGTTCAGGAGCGGCGCGACCCGCCGGGCCAGGACGACGCCCGGCCGGTGCCAGGCCCGCCGGGTCAGCTCGTCGATCTCGGCGGCGGTGGCGGTGCCGCGCAGGGCCGAGTCGCCCACCGCGAGCAGGTCGGCCGGGCGCAGCCGCCCGGCAAGGTCCAGCCAGGTTCGCGCCTCGGAGGTCACCGGGACGCCGTCGAGCTCGATGATCTCGTCGGTCCTGAGCGTCTGCCGCCGGCAGCGGAACTCCGGGCGCCGCCCGCCCGGGCGTCGGGCCGGCGGCCCGGAGGTTCGGTGCACGATCGTCTCGATCCGCTGCTGGTCGGCCAGCCACGGCGGTAGCCACAGTCCGTGCAACTGCGCTGCCGTGACCCCGGCTGCGACCGCATCGGGCGGGCAGACGCTGAGCATCGCGCTCACCCGGCCGGCCAGATCGGCGACCGTGGGCGCCGGGCGGTGAAGCCCTCGGGTCAGCCGGATGAGGGCGGGGACGTTCTCGGGGACGGCGGTGGACATGCCGGCAGCTTGCGTCCTCCCGCCTGTCTCCGTCCGACGTTCCGGACAGGTTGTGGACAACCGGGCGGGTTGTGCACAACGCCGCCGCGCCCGGCCGCCTGCCCCACCTCCCGGTCAGTGGCGCGCTCCGCGTTGAGTGGCGCGCTGTAACGCACCACTGAGCCGCTACCGCGCCACTCACCGAATGGGGAATGGGGACGGGGGCCGGGGACGGGAGGGGCCGGGGGAGGGTCGGGGGAGGGTCGGGGGGGGCGGGCGGTCAGGCGTCGGGGAGGGCGGCGACGATCGCCTCGGTGACCTCGTCCTCGGACCGGTCGGCGGAGATGACGCGGAGCAGGCCCCGCTCGCGGTAGTGCTCCACCAGCGGGCTGGTCGCCTCGTCGAAGACCCGCAGCCGGTTGCGGACGGTGTCCTCGTTGTCGTCGGTGCGGTCCTCGGTCTCGGCCCGGCCGAGGATGCGGCGCATCAGTTCCTCGCGCGGGACATCGAGATAGATGACCGCGTCGGGGCTGGCGCGGCGGGACTCGGCCAGCTTGCGGGCCTCGACGGCCTGCTCGACGGTGCGGGGGAACCCGTCGAGGACGTAGCCGCCGCGGTCAGAGGCCTCGAGCACCCGCGGCAGGGTCATCTCGATGATGGTGCTGTCGGGCACCAGCTCGCCGTTGCGCATCAACTCCGACACCTGCCGCCCGATCGGGGTGCCGCTCTCGACCTCGGCGCGCAGCAGGTCGCCGGTCGCGAGGTGTTCCAGGTCGAACCGCGCGGCGAGCCGCTGTCCTTGCGTGCCCTTGCCCGACCCGGGCGGGCCGATCAGCAGGATGTTCACGGCGTCTCCTCTCGTGCCCCGCCGCGGTGCGGCGAACCTGGACGGTTCATACCTTTCCATCGCTCTCGATCACCGGGCACGCGGGGCCGGACGGATCCGGTTCATGTACGCGCTCCCGAAATGTCACATCCGCCCGCCAGACTGCCGCCACCGCACTCACCGACGGGAGACCCCCCTTGCGATCAGTTCCGCTCCGAGTAGCGCTCACGGCAACGGCCGTGGGTGCGCTGACCCTGACCGTGGCGGCGCTGGCCACCACCGCCGCGCACGCCGACACACCTGATCACCTCGTGCTGAGCGAGGTGTACGGCGGTGGCGGCAACTCCGGCGCCACCTACAAGAACGACTTCATCGAGCTGTACAACCCGACGTCGGCCGACATCACGATGTCCGGGTGGTCGGTGCAGTACCACTCCTCGTCGGCGAGCTCGACCTCCTGGTCGAAGACGGTCCTCAACGGCACCGTCCCCGCCGGCGGCCACTTCCTCGTCCAGGAGTCCGCCGGCAGCGGCGGCCAAGGATCTGCCGAGCCCGGACGCCACCGGCAGCCTGACACTCAGCGGCGGCAACGGCACGGTGGCGCTGAGCAACTCCGACGCCGACCTGTCGTGCAACACCCCCACCGCCTGCGCCGCGGACGCGGCGGTCGTCGACCTGGACGGCTACGGCTCGGCCGCGATCTACGAGGGCAGCAACCCGGCGCCCGGTACCGACAACACCACCTCGTCGCAGCGCACCGACCCCTCGACCGACACCGACGACAACTCCGCGGACTTCACCTCGGCGGCCCCGACACCGGAGGACGCCGGCACGGCCGGCACCGGCGGGGGCGGCGGGCAGCCGGGCGACGTCGCCATCCACGACATCCAGGGCGACTCGTTCGTCTCTCCGATGGACGGCGACTCGGTCAGCAACGTCCCGGGCATCGTCACGGCGGTCCGGACCAGCTCGAGCAAGGGCTTCTGGATGCAGGACCCGCACCCGGACGACGACGCCGCCACCAGCGAGGGCATCTTCGTCTACACCAGCTCGGCCCCGTCGGTGTCCGTGGGCGACAGCGTGCTGGTCTCCGGCACGGTCGACGACTACTACCAGTTCTCCTCCGGCGACTCCCTCAGCACCACGCAGAGCCTGTCGACCACCGAGATCACCTCACCGACGGTCAGCGTCGCCTCCAGCGGCAACGACCTTCCGGCAGCGCAGGTCGTCACCCCCAGGACGGTTCCGCACACGTACGCCCCGGACCTCGGCGGCGGCAACATCGAGAACACACCGCTCACGCCCGGACGGTCCGCGCTGGACTTCTGGGAGTCCAAGGAGGGCATGCGTATCGAGGTCGACGACGCCCGCGTCGTCGGCCCGTCGAACTCCTACGGCGAGCAGTACATCACCACCAAACCCCATCAGGACCGCACCTACCGCGGCGGCACCGAGCTGCTGGGTGACAACCAGATCCCCTCCGGCCGCCTCGAGATCGTGCCGCTCGACGGCCGGAAGCTCGGCGCGAACGTCGGGGCCGTCCTGTCCGGCAAGAACGTGGGGGTCATCGACTGGTCGCAGTACGGCGGCTACACGCTCGAGGCCACGACGCTCGGCACCCTCACGCACAACGATCTCGCTCCGGTCGTCGCCACGTCGGGGCCGCGCAAGTTCGTCTCGATCGCGACCTACAACGTCAAGAACCTCGCGCCGGGCAACTCCGACTCAAAGTACTCCGCGCTCGCGAGCGGAGTGGTCTCCAACCTGGCCGGCCCCGACATCGTCGCGCTGGAGGAGATCCAGGACAACGACGGCGCCACCGACGACGGCGTGGTCGCGGCCGACCGGACGCTGACCCAGCTGGTCGACGCCATCGTCGCCGCCGGCGGCCCGCACTACGAGTTCCGGCAGGTCAGCCCGGTCAACGACCAGGACGGCGGACAGCCCGGCGGCAACATCCGCAACGCCTTCCTGTTCAACCCGAAGCGGGTGTCCTTCGTCGACCGCGGCTCGTCGGGCGTCGACCGCGCCACGGTGGGCACGCACCCGACCAAGGCCGGCGGCCAGGTCGCGCTGACGCTGTCACCGGGACGGATCGACCCGACCAACCCCGTCTGGCAGGACAGCCGCAAGCCGGTCGTCGGCCAGTTCAAGCGCGGCAACCAGACGTTCTTCGTCGTGGCCAACCACTTCGACTCCAAGGGCGGCGACCAGAACGCCGACGGCCGGTTCCAGTACCCGCAGCAGTCCTCGCGGGTCCAGCGGGCCGGTCAGGCGCTGGCCGTGCACAACTTCGTCCAGCAGCTGCGCACGATCCAGCACAGCGCCGAGGTCGTGGTGCTGGGTGACCTGAACGACTACCAGTTCAGCCCGCCGCTGGCGCTGCTGAAGACCGGGACGGCCGACGGCAGCGGCCGCAAGATCCTCTCGGATCTGATCAACACGCTGCCGGCCGACCAGCGCTACACCTACGTGTACAACGGCATCTCGCAGGTGCTCGACCACATCCTGGTGACGCCGTCGATCAGGCGGTACAGCTACCAGGTCGTGCACGTGAACTCCGAATACGCCGACCAGGTGAGCGACCACGACCCGCAGGTGATCGACTTCCGGGCCTAGCGTCACCGAACCGGCCCTGCACCGCACATCCGCGGTGCAGGGCCGGTCAGCGTTCGCGGGCCTCCCGGGGCGCGTCAGCCCCGGTGCGTCATGGGCCAGGATGGGGTCATGGAGATGACCGGCTGGCTGTCGGGGCAGGTCTTCCTGCAGACGGTGGACGAGCACGAGGTGGAGGCCGTCACCGCGTTCCTCTCGGCGCAGGGCTTGAGCTTTCAGGTCCTGACACTGAGCGAGCGCATGGTCGTCGACGACCCGGACGGCGCGGTGTCCAACGACCGGTTCAGCGTCGTCGTCCACATCGGCGGCTTCCCGCAGGTCGTCGCCCCCGTGCTCGACGATCTGATGCAGCGGGTGCACGGGGGCTCGTGGGAGCCGCCCTCGGCCGAATGAGCCGGGGAGCGTCTCGGTGACGGTGCGTGCCCGGGGACGGGCTCGGCATACGTCCCGCCGAAGGTCCTGAGGACGACATTTTCCCGGTAACGAGGCGAGAAAGCCCAGCGATATGCCGGTCTTAGGGCATTTGCCCCGGCATTTGGGGGCGGTGATCAAATTACAGGCAAGTAGTTTCGCGATCAGGACTTGACCTAACACGACCCTTACAGGCACAGTTCTTTCTGTCAGCGAGAGATGGTCCGAACAAGAGCCTGAACACGCTGGCGACCGGCACAGAACGGCTCAGTGAAATCCCCCGCTCACCGAGCCGGGACGTGACGGTCACGCTGTCGCACGAGCACGATGGCAATCCCCCGCCCACCGTGATCGGACCGGCAGCACATCAGAAAAGTCGGAGTGTCGTGGTGAATCCCCCGTTCACCGCCGATACCCCGGCGGTCTTCTCGTCGAGGCCGCGGTGGACTCCCCCGCCCACCGTTGCCGAAGCTGCGAGACCATGCAGGCCCCCGGTGAACCCCCCGCTCACCGGGGGTTTGCTGTATCTGCGGCCTGCTCGACAGCCGCGACGAGCCCTCCCGGCGATCAGCCGGTGTCAGCCGTCGATCAGCGAGGCGTCCGCCCGCGCCGCTTCGCCGCGCGCAGCTGGGCCGGGGTGAGTTCGGATTCCGGCTTCTCGGCCGGGTGATCGGCCGCGGGCTGCTCCGCAGCGCCTGCACCCGCGTCGGTCGCGTCGGTCGCGTCGGCGACCTCATCATCGGCTGCGACCTCCTCATCGGCTGCGGGCTCGTCGGAGTCCTGCCGGCGGATCGTCACCTTGCCCGAGTCGAGGTCGATGCGGCGGCCGCCGGAGTTGTCGCCGACCTCCTCGCGGTGGGACTGCTGCCGCTGCTTCTCCTCGTCCATGTGGCGCTTGGCCGGATTGAAGAGGACGTCCAGACCCCACTGCGTCATCCAGACCTCACCTCCTCGAGCGTGGCCACGCCAGACGATGACCGGCCCACCGCGACAACCAGCCCGGCCGTCCGTGCATCGAGCCTACGTCCTGCGTAGCCTCGAGCGCATGCTGTTCTCCCGTCCCAAGACGCAGCTGGTGACGCGCGATCGCGCCCTGCGCGGGCGCGATCACTACGAGTTCCCGGTCCCGGAGACGCACTACGTCAACGGCAACCCGATCCAGCCGCCCTTCCCCGAGGGTTACGAGCAGATCGTGTTCGGGCTGGGCTGCTTCTGGGGCGCCGAGGAGATCTTCTGGGAGGTGCCCGGCGTCTGGACCACGGCGGTCGGCTACTCCGGCGGCGTCACCGCCCACCCGGACTACGAGGAGGTCTGTTCAGGCCTCACCGGGCACACCGAGGCCGTCCTGGTGGTCTACGACCCCGAGCAGACCTCCTTCGAGACCCTGCTCGCGAAGTTCTTCGAGGTTCACGACCCCACCCAGGGCATGCGGCAGGGCAATGACGTCGGCACCCAGTACCGCTCCGCGGTCTACTGGACGACCGAGGCCCAGCGGGAGCTGGCCGAGCGCGCCCGCGACCTCTACGCCAAAACCCTGGACGGTCTCGGCTACGGCACCGTCACCACCGAGATCGCGCCACTGCGCGAGTTCTACTACGCCGAGGCCTATCACCAGCAGTACCTGGCGAAGAATCCGAACGGCTACCGCTGCCACAGCACCACCGGCGTCACCTTCCCCCTCGCCCAGCTCGACTGACCCCGGACGACGGGGAGACTCGCGGTGCCCGAACTGCCCGAGGTGGAGGCGTTGGCCACCTTCCTGCGGGACCGGGCCGTCGGACGGACCGTCGCCCGCGTCGACGTCGCCGCGGTGAGCGCGGTCAAGACCTTCGATCCGCCGCTCTCGGCGCTGCACGGCGCCTTCGTCGTCGACGCCGCCCGGTACGGCAAGTTCCTCGACCTCGTCCTCGCCTCGGAGACAGCCGGGGAAGTGCTGCACCTCGTGACGCACCTGTCCCGCGCCGGCTGGCTGCACTGGCGCGACTCGCTGCACCCCGCCCCACCGCGGCCCGGCGGCAGGAGCACGGTCGCCCTGCGGGTCCACCTTGCCCCGGAGTTCCCGGACGGGCCGGTCGGCGGCTTCGACCTCACCGAGGCGGGGACGCAGAAGCGCCTGGCCCTGTACCTGGTCCGCGATCCGCTCGAGGTACCCGGGGTCGCCCGCCTCGGACCCGACGCGCTCACCGTGACCCGCGCCGAGCTCGGCACCCTGCTGTCGGCCCGCTCCGCGCAGCTCAAACGGGTGCTCACCGAGCAGTCGGTGGTGGCCGGCGTCGGCAACGCCTACTCCGACGAGATCCTGCACGCCGCCCGGCTGTCGCCGTTCAAGAACGCCGCCCGGCTGAGCGACGACGAGCTCGGCCGGCTGCACGAGGCCATGGGCCGGGTCCTCACCGACGCCGTCGCCCGTTCGGTCGGGCAGCAGGCCGCGACGCTGAAGTCCGAGAAGCGCAGCGGCCTGCAGGTGCATGCCCGCACCGGGCTGCCGTGCCCAGTCTGCGGCGACACCGTGCGTGAGGTGTCCTACGCCGAGCGCTCCTTCCAGTACTGCCCCACCTGCCAGACCGAGGGCCGCGAGCTCGCCGACCGGCGGCTGTCCCGGCTCATCAAGTGACGCCGTACCCTCGCGGTCGTGAACCCCGCTGACATTCCCGCCATCGAGGTCGCGGACCTCCCGTCCGACATCGTCCTGCTCGACGTCCGCGAGGACGACGAGTGGGCGGCCGGCCACGCCGTCGAGGCGGTGCACGTGCCGATGAACCAGGTGCCGCAGCGGCTGTCCCACGACCCGGGTCCGCTGACCCCCGAGGCCACGATCGTGGTCGCCTGCAAGTCCGGTGGCCGCTCCGCGCAGGTCACCGCCTGGCTGCGGCAGCAGGGGTACGACGCGACCAACCTCACCGGCGGCATGCTCGCCTGGCAGGCGGCCGGCCGCCCGCTGCTCGCCGACGACGGGAACGCCCCGACGGTGATCTGAGCCCGGTCGCGGCGGACACGCCCCACGCGGTCGGCCCGCCGTCAACGTCCGGACAGCTTTCGTCGGCATCATTTCCGTCATGCGCCCCCGTCGCCGCGTCGCCGTGACACCACCGGCCGCGCCACTATTGGTGGCACACCGGGGCGCCTCGTCGGACATCGCCGAACACACCCTCGCCGCCTACGCCCGCGCCCTCACCGACGGGGCGGACGCGCTCGAATGCGACGTCCGGATGACCCGCGACGAGCACCTGGTCTGCGTGCACGACCGGACGGTCAACCGGACGTCCGACGGCGAGGGCCTCGTCAGCGAGTTGGATCTCGCCAGCCTGCAGGCGTTGGACTTCTCCTCCTGGCACGGCCGGTGGCCCGAGTCGGCCGACAAGCTCGTCGGCGACAACCCGTACTACGCGGACAAGGCGCCTGACCGCGACCGCGGCGGTGGGGTGCTGCGGCTGGAGGCCCTGCTCGCGCTCGTCCACGACGCCGAACGGCCGGTGCGGCTGCTCATCGAGACGAAACACCCGACCCGGTACGCCGGGCTGGTGGAGAAGACGCTCGTCGAGACCCTCGACCGCTTCGGCTGGGCCGGCACGTCCGGCCCGACGGAGAGCCTGCGGCAGCCCGCCGACGCGTCGCTGCCGGTGGCGGTGATGAGTTTCGCTCCCACCGCCGTGCGGCGCGTGAAGCAGCTCGCACCCGACATCCCCACCGTGCTGTTGCTCGACCGGTTGCTGCCGCCCCGGCGCGACGGGGCGCTGCCGGCCGGCGTCGCCATCGCCGGCCCCGGGCTGCGCGTGCTGCGCTCCGACCCGGGGTACGTGAGCCGGGCCCACGCCCGCGGCACGCCGGTCTACGTGTGGACGGTGAACGACGCCGCGGACGTCGAGTTCGTCACCGGGCTGGGCGTCGACGCTGTGATCACCGACCGGCCCGCGGCCGTGGGCGAGCAGTTGCGGCGGACCGGACACCGGCCCGGGCCGGCCTGACCGGAGCGACACCGCCGGGGCCGAGCGCGGGCCGACTGGTGTTCCCCGCGGCCGCTGCCGGTTTAGCTCGCCGCGGCGCTCGGGCACAACATCAGCGAAACGGTAGGGCTGCGTGGAGGGGTTATGGGTGTGGGCACCTTGCTCGTCCGGCACGACCCTGCGAGTGCCGCCGTGGTCCGGCAGCGGGTCGCGGAGGATCTCATCGACGCCGCCGTGACCCGGAACTCCGTCGACGACGTGGTGCTGGTGATCAGCGAACTCGTCGGTAACGCGGTCACCCACTCCGTGGCCAGTGACCTCGACATCGCCTGGCAGATCGACGGGCAGAGCGTCGTGGTCCGGGTGCACGACGCCAGCCCGGCGCTGCCGCGAATGAAGCGGGTGACGCCTTCGGCCACGAGCGGCCGCGGCCTGGCCATCGTCGACGCCATCGCGCTCGAGTGGGGCACCCGCCCGACCGCCACGGGCAAGCAGGTGTGGGCCCGCATCCCGGTGACCTTCCGGGTCTGACCGGCGCTCCGCTCAGCCGGCGAGGCTGCGCAGCGTGCGCAGCGCCACCGAAACCGTGGCGAGGTCGGAAACGTCCCGGTCGAGCGCGGAGCGCACCGTGCTCGTGGCTCGATCCACCCGAGCAGCGTGCGCGTCGGCCCAGGCATCGATCCGGGCTTCGGCGTCCATGCCCTCGTCGGTGTCGCGCAGCACCGCGGTGGTGATCGCCGAGTGCGCCGCGTACACGTCGTGCCGCGCGGCTGCCCGGGCGAGCGTGGACCACCGGTCGTCGCGGGGGAGCCCCGTGACCCGCGTCAGCAGCTCGTCAACCCGCAGCCGGGCCGAAACGGCGTAGTGCAGCTCGGCGACGGCCTTGGGCTCGCTGCCGGTGACCTCGGCGATCTCGACCACGTCGAGCAGCAGGAAGGCGTTCAACAACTCCGCCAGCCGCACCGCGAGCTCCTTCGGCAGCCCGAGCTCGACCAGCGCGTCGGCGTCGTCGTAGAGCGTCTGCCGCTCGTTGCCGCGCAGCAGATCGGGACAGTGCGAACCGAGGTCGGCCACCACCGGGCGGTAGCGCTCGATCTCGGTCGCGACGTCCTCGATCGGGTAGCGGGTTTCGACCAGCCAGCGGGTGGCGCGGTCGACGAGGCGGCGGATCTCCTGGTAGCCGGCGTGCTGCGCGGCGGTGGGGATGACGTTGTCGAGCGCCTCGATCTCCGCCCACAGCGTCGTGAGGTCGAAGACGCTGCGCACGATGGCGTACGCCCGCGCAATCTGTCCGATCTCGGCGCCGGTCTCCTCGACCGCCCGGTGGACGAAGGTCGTGCCCGATCGGTTGATCATGTCGTTGACGACCACGGTTGTGATGATCTCGCGGCGCAGCGGGTGATTCGGCAGCTCGTCGGCGAACCGCTCCGCGATCCGCGGCGGGAAGTAGCCGGCGAGCGCGTTCTGGAACCACGGTTCGTCCGGCAGCGTGGAGTCCTCGATGTGGTCGGTGAGCGTCAGCTTCGAGTAGGCGACCAGCACCGCGTTCTCGGGGCAGACCAGCCCGGTCCCCGCCGCCTCCCGCTGCGCCATCTCCGCGTCGGTCGGCAGGAACTCCAGGGCCCGGTCCAGCTCGCCGCTGGCTTCGAGGTCCTGCATGAATCGCAGGTGTACCGAGGCCAGCGCCGGACTGAGCTTCCGGGCCATGCCGAGCAGCACGTTCTGCTCGTAGTTGTCCCGCAGCACCAGCCGGGCGACATCGTCGGCGGCGTCGGCGAGCAGCTGGTTGCGCTCGTCGACGTCGATGTGCCCGGCGGCCACCGCCCGGTTGAGCAGGATCTTGAGGTTGACCTCGTGGTCGGAGGTGTCGACTCCCGCCGAGTTGTCGATCGCGTCGGAGTTGACGTGGCCGCCGGCGCGGGCGAACTCGATCCGGGCCAGCTGGGTCAGCCCCAGGTTGCCGCCTTCGCCGATGACGCGACAGCGTAGGTGGGTGGCGTCGACCCGCAGCGCGTCGTTGTTCTTGTCGCCGGCGTCCGCGTTCGTCTCGGTCGAGGCCTTGACGTAGGTGCCGATGCCGCCGTTCCACAGCAGGTCGACGGGTGCGCGCAGCACGGCCCGCAGCAGGTCGGTAGGGGCGAGCGCCGTCACCGAGTCGGGCAGGCCGAGGGCGGCCCGGACCTGCGAATTGATCGGGATCGACTTCGCCGAGCGCGGGTAGACGCCGCCGCCGGGCGAGATCAGCGCGGTGTCGTAGTCGGCCCACGTCGAGCGGGGGAGTTCGAACATCCGGCGTCGCTCGGCGTAGGAGTTGGCCGGGTCCGGGTCGGGGTCCAGGAAGACGTGACGGTGATCGAAGGCGGCGACGAGCTTGATGTGCTCCGAGAGCAGCATGCCGTTGCCGAACACGTCACCGGACATGTCGCCGATGCCCACGACGGTGAAGTCCTGCGTCTGGGTGTCGAGGCCGAGCTCCCGGAAGTGGTACTTGACCGACTCCCAGGCGCCGCGGGCGGTGATGCCCATGACCTTGTGGTCGTAGCCCACCGAACCGCCGCTGGCGAAGGCGTCGCCGAGCCAGTAGCCGTAGGAGACCGCGATCTCGTTGGCGATGTCGCTGAAGCTCGCGGTTCCCTTGTCGGCGGCGACGACCAGGTAGGAGTCATCGACGTCGTACCGGCGGGTCTGCGGCGGCGGCACCACGCGCTGGGTGCCGTCCGGGTCGGTGACCAGGTTGTCGGTGAGATCCAGCAGGCTGCTGATGAAGATCCGGTAGCAGGCGATGCCTTCGGCCAGCTGGGCGTCCCGGTCGTCGGCGGACGGCTGGTCCGGGGCGGAGACGGCGGCCTCGGCGGCGTACGGCTTCACCACGAAGCCGCCCTTCGCGCCGGTGGGGACGATGACGGCGTTCTTGACCGTCTGCGCCTTGACCAGGCCGAGGATCTCGGTGCGGAAGTCCTCGCGCCGGTCGGACCAGCGCAACCCGCCCCGGGAGACGGCGCCGAAGCGCAGATGGACGCCCTCGACGCGGGGGGAGTGCACCCAGATCTCGAACTTCGGCCGCGGCTCCGGCAGCCCGGATATCCGGCGCGGGTCGAGTTTGACCGCGACCGCGATGCGACGCTCCCCGTGCTCGTCGGTGCGGTACGCGTTGGTGCGGAGGGTGGCGTTGACCAGCTCCAGATAGGAATGCAGGATCCGGTCCTGGTCGAGGCTGGCGACCTCGGCGAGCAGGTTCTCGATGTGCTCCGTGCGGGCGATGGGCCCGTCACCGTGGTCGGCGATGGGCGCCTCGTCGCCCCGGTCGGGGTCGAAGCGGGACTCGAACAGCCCGACCAGCCCCTCGGCGATCGGCAGGTTCTCCAGCAGCGCCCGCTCGATGTATCCCTGGCTGAAGGTGCTTCCGGCCTGGCGCATGTATTTCGCGTAGGTGCGCAAAATATTTGCCTGCCACCACGTTATCCCGGTGCGGACCACGAGGCCGTTGAAGCCGTCCTGCTCCAAGCGTCCCAACCACAACAGCCGGATGGTCTCGATGAGGTTGTGCGCCCGCTCGTCGTCCAGGCCGCTGCCCTCGGGCAGGCGAAGGCCGAAGTCGTAGATCCACACGTGGTGCTCGGGCGTGAACTGGATCTCGTAGGGCCGCTCGTCCAGGACCTCCACGCCCATCTGGGTGAAGACCGGCAGCGCCTTCGCCAGCGACACCGGCCCGCCACTGCGGAACACCTTCAGGCGGCGGTCGGCGGGGTCGTCACCGTCGGGGGTGTAGAGGTCGAAGGCCAGGCCGTCGGCCTCGGGCAGCGACTCGAGGCGCAGGATGTCGCGGACCGCGACCGAGGCCGGGAAGTCCTCCTTGTAGGCCTCCGGCAGCGCGTCGCGGTAGCGGCGGTGCAGGTGCTCGGCGTCCTCACCGCCGGCGGCGAGCGAGAGCAGGTCCAGCAGGTCGTCGCCCCAGCCGCGGGTCGCCTCGGCCACCTCGGCCTCGACCGCGGCCCGTTCGGGTGACGGCGGCGTCGTCCCGGGGCGGACGGCGATCAGCAGCTGCATCCGCGCCACGTTGAGCCCGACCAGCCGGTCGTCGCGACCGATGATCGTCCCGGGCCAGTGGCGGTTGACGATCGCCCGCACCCGGCGCCGGGTCTGCGGCCCGAACCGGTCGGAGGGGAAGTAGACCAGCACCGTGACGAAGTCGCGGTTGAGGTGGATCCGGGCGAAGACGCCCACGGCGCCGCGCTCGGCACGGTCGACGACCAACTGCACCAGCCGCAGCAGGTCGGCGGTCGGCGCCTCCAGCAGCTCGTCGCGCGGCAGGCTGCGCAACGCCTCCAGCAGCTGGCGGCCCGAGTGGCTGTCCGGCCGGACGCCGGCGCGCAGCAGGATCTCGGCAATCCGGCGCCGCACGACGGGGACGCGGCCCACGTCGCCGTCCTCGGCGCTGGTGATCAGGCCCAGGAAGACGTGGATCGCCTGCGCCCCGTCGCTGGTCGGGGGGGTGACGACGGTGACGCAGTCGTAGTGCACCGAGCGGCGCACCGTCGACACCAGCGGCGACTTGAAGATGACCAGCGGCGCGCCGCTGCGGAAGGCCGGCAGCAGCTCCTGCGGCGAGACCGTCGCCTCCCCGCGCAGCACGCCGTGCGTGACCGCGTGCCGCCCGCCGCGCGGCGTCGCGAGGTCGTTGGCGAAGAACCGGGAGTGGCCGAGGATCATGAAGTTGCCGTCGGCCAGCCAGCGAAGCAGCTCGCCGGCCTCCTCGCTGGTCTCCCGGTCGAACTCGCCGGGGTGCTCGGAGAGCCGGTCGGCGAGGTCACCGATCAGCTGGTACATCGTCGGCGCGTCCTCGACGGCGTGGTGGACGTCGACGAGCACGCGGCGCAGCCCGGCGAGCAGGTCGGAGACGGTGGTCCCGTCGAGCCGCTCGACGTCGAGGTGCACCCACGACTCGACGATCGCGTCGGCCGGAACCCGGGCGTTGTCGTCGATGTCGTAGACGCGGACGAGGGTGCCGTCGCCGTCGCGGACCACGACCATCTGCGGGTGCAGCATGCGGTCGAGGCCGTAGCCACGGCGCTCGACCTCCGCCTGCAGTGACTCCACGATGTAGGGCACGTCGCGGCAGATGACGTCGATCGTGGTGCGCTTGCCATCGCCGTCGCCCTCGCCCGAGCGCAGCAGCACCTCGTCGCCGGGGCGGCGGGCGCCGAAGGCGAGGGCCGAGTCGGCGAGCTCGGTGAGGTCGCTCGCGTCGTGGCCCGCGAGCTGGGTGTGGGCGTGGGCGAGGTAGCGGCGAGAGAACGCGGCCCGGTCGACGCCGGGATCGATGACGGCGTCGGCAGCGGGGTCGGCAGCGGGGTCGGTGGCGGAATCACCCGCCGCGCCCCCCTCGCCGTTCTCGCTGCTCTCGCGCGGCGGCTGGGACATGTCGGGGTCACCTCGTTGTGACGGGCGAATCGGGTCACCCCCATCCTGTCACTGCTGGGAACCCACCGGGGGCCCGACACCGCCGCCGGGGAGGCAGGATGAGCCGCATGAGCGACGAACCGGGCTCGGGGCGGCCCGCGCTGCCCAGCGGGGCCTCCTACAGCATCACCGTCCGCATCTACGCCGAGCCGTACGCCTCGGTGGTTGGCGAGATCGCCACGGCCGTGGGGGCGGCCGGCGGGCTGCTCACCGCCATCGACGTGAGCGAGTCCCGACCGGACCGGATCACGGTCGACGTGACCTGCTCGGCCACCGACGGCGACCACTCCGCGCAGCTCGTGGACGCGATGCGCCGCCTCCCCGGCGTCGTGGTCCACCGGGTCAGCGACCGGACGTTCCTGCTGCACATCGGCGGGAAGATCGAGGTGTCGCCGAAGGTGGCGCTGCGCACCCGCGACGACCTGTCGATGGCCTACACCCCCGGGGTCGGCCGGGTGTCGGCGGCGCTGGCGCGGCACCCGGAGGACGTCGCCAAACTGACGATCAAGGGCAACTCGGTCGCCGTCGTCACCGACGGCTCGGCCGTGCTGGGGCTCGGGAACATCGGCCCCGGGGCGGCGCTGCCGGTGATGGAGGGCAAGGCCGCGCTGTTCAAGCGGTTCGCCGACATCGACGCCTGGCCGATCTGCCTCGACACCCAGGACGCCGACGAGATCGTGACCGTGGTCCAGGCCATCGCGCCCGGCTTCGGCGGCATCAACCTCGAGGACATCTCCGCGCCGCGCTGCTTCGAGATCGAGGCGCGGCTGCGCGAGACGCTCCCGATCCCGGTCTTCCACGACGACCAGCACGGCACCGCGATCGTCGTCACCGCGGCTCTGACCAACGCGCTGCGCTGCATCGACCGGAAGCTGGCCGACTCCCGGGTGGTCGTCGCGGGTGGGGGAGCCGCCGGTACGGCGATCGTCACGCTGCTGCTGGCCGCGGGCGCCGTCGACGTGCTCGTCTGGGATCGCGAGGGCGTCCTGTCACCGGACGACGACGCCCTCTCGCCGGCGAAGCGGCAACTGGCGGAACGGACCAATCCGGGCTGCCGCCGCGGCTCGCTGCAGGACGCGGTCACCGACGCCCACGTCTTCATCGGCGTGAGCGGTCCCGGCGTGCTCGACGCCACCTGGATCGAGCGGATGGCGCCGCAGCCGGTGGTGTTCGCGCTGGCCAACCCCGACCCCGAGGTGAACGTCGACGAGGCGCAGCGGCGGGCGGCCGTCGTCGCCACCGGGCGCAGCGACTACCCCAACCAGATCAACAACGTGCTGGCGTTCCCCGGCGTCTTCCGCGGCCTGCTCGACGCCCGGGCCCACGAGATCACTACCCCGATGCTGCTGTCGGCGGCCGACGCCCTGGCCCACTGCGTGTCCGACGACCAGCTCAACCCGACCTACGTCGTCCCGTCCGTCTTCGACCCGGCGGTGCCGATCGCGGTGGCCGAGGCCGTCCGGCAGGCGGCCGTCGCCAGTGGAGTGGCCGACCGGGAGACGCCGCCGCCGTCGTGACCGCGCCCGGGCGCGGAGCGGCTCAGCTCCGGGCCGGTTCGGCCGGCGCGGTCGCCGCGGCCAGGAACCGGTCGTTCTCGGCCGGCGTCCCGATGGTGACGCGGGCGCCGGAGCCGGCGAACGCCCGCACGATGACGCCGTGGTCCTCGCACCCGGCCGCCCACGAGGTGGTGCGCTCGCCCAGCGGCAGCCAGACGAAGTTCGCCTCGGTGCGCGGGACCTCGTAGCCGGCCTCGCGCAGCGCGTGCCGCACGCGGACCCGCTCGTTCACGACCTCGCCGACGCGCTCGCGCATCTGTTCCTGGGCCGGCGGCTCCAGCGAGGCCAGTGCCGCGGCCTGGGCGACGCTGCTGACCGCGAAGGGCACCTGGGTCTGGCCGATCGCGGTCGCGAGCGCGGGGTCGGCCGCGATCGCGTAGCCGACCCGCAGCCCGGCCAGCCCGTAGGCCTTCGAGAAGGTCCGCAGCACGACGACGTTGGGGAACTCGTCGAGCAGCGTGAGGCCGTCGGGCACCGATTCATCGGTGACGAATTCGCGGTAGGCCTCGTCGAGCGCGACCACCACGTCGGAGGGCACCGCCTGCAGGAACCGGACGAGCGCGTCGCGGTCGACGGCGGTCCCGGTGGGGTTGTTGGGGTTGCAGACGAAGATCAGCCTGGTCTTGCCGGTGACCCGCTCGACCATCGCCTCGAGGTCGTGGACGTGGCCGTCGGTGAGCGGCACCTGCACCGAGGAGGCCCCGCTCACCGCGGCGATGATGGGGTAGGCCTCGAACGACCGCCAGGCGTAGAGCACCTCGTCGCCGGCGTCGGCGACCGCCTGCACCAGCTGCGTGCACAGCGACACCGACCCGCACCCCACCCGCACCCGCTCGACGCCCACGCCGTGGTGCTCGGCCAGGGCGGCCGCGAGTGCGGTGGAGTTGCTGTCCGGGTAGCGGTTCGCCGCCGCGGCGACCTCCGCGATCCGGTCGAGGACGTACGGCAGCGGCGGGTACGGCGTCTCGTTGCTCGCCAGCTTGATCGCCCCCGGCACCGTCCGCCCGGGCACGTACGCCGGCAGCGTCGAGAGAACAGGTCGAAGCGTCACGCGTTCACTCTCTCACTCGTAGCGGAGGGGTCGTTGCCGAGCGAGCTGGGACTTGCCGTTGCCACCGCCGCGCACCCCCGGTGACGGACTGAACCGACCACGCGATGAGCGCTCGCGCGAAGAGCCCGCCGCCGCGCGAGCGCAGCGAGCTTGCGGGCGAGCGCGAGCGAGTAGCGCCCGGAGCGACGGGCCCGAGCGGAGCGAGCGACCCAGAGCGAGGACGCACCCGGCGGGTCCTACAGGTTTCCTCTCGCTTCCTGTTCGCGCTCGATGGCCTCGAACAGGGCCTTGAAGTTGCCCTTGCCGAAGCCGAGCGACCCGTGCCGCTCGATGAGCTCGAAGAACACCGTCGGCCGGTCCTCGACGGGACGGGTGAAGATCTGCAGCAGGTAGCCGTCCTCGTCCCGGTCGACCAGGATGCCACGGGCCTTGAGCTCCTCGACGGGGACGCGGACCTCACCGATGCGGGCCCGCAGCTCCGGGTCGTCGTAGTAGGAGTCCGGGGTGGCGAGGAACTCCACGCCTCGGGCGGTCATCTCGTCCACGGCGTGCAGGATGTCGTTGGTCGCGATGGCGATGTGCTGGCAGCCGGCCGAGCCGTAGTAGTCGAGGTACTCGTCGATCTGCGAGCGCTTCTTGCCCGCGGCGGGCTCGTTGAGCGGGAACTTCACCCGGTGGTTGCCGTTGGCCACCACCTTGCTCATCAGCGCCGAGTACTCGGTGGCGATGTCGTCGCCGACGAACTCGGCCATGTTCACGAAGCCCATGACGCGGTTGTAGAAGTCGACCCACTCGTCCATGTGGCCCAACTCGACGTTGCCGACGCAGTGGTCGACGGCCTGGAAGAGGCTCACCCGCGCGGGGACACCCCCCGCGTCCCCCCCGGTGGTTCCCGCATCGGTCATCGTCGAGGTCTTCGCGACGTAACCGGGCAGGTAGACCCCGTCGTAGCGAGAGCGGTCAATCAGGGTGTGGCGGGTTTCGCCGTAGGTGGCGATGGCGGCGCGGCGGATCGTGCCGTGCTCGTCCCTGACGTCGTTCGGCTCCTCCAGCACGGTCGCGCCCTGGGCCCGGGCGTGGACGACGCAGGTGTCGACGTCCGGCACCTCGAGGGCCAGGTCGATCACGCCGTCGCCGTGGCGGCGGTGGTGTTCGGCGTACTCGCTTGCGGGGTTCACCGCGCCGATGATCACGAAGCGGGCGCTGCCGCTGCGCAGCACGAACGCCTTGTGGTCGCGGTTGCCGGTCTCCGGGCCGCTGTAGCCGACGAGCGTCATGCCGAAGGCGTGCTGGTAGTAGTGCGCGCTCTGCGTCGCGTTGCCCGACACGAACACCACGGCGTCCATGCCGGTGACGGGGAAGGGGTCGGTCGTCTGGTCGTAGTCGACCAGGCCGACCAGTTGCTTGAGCCGCTCGACGGTCAGGTCGGCGGCGCGTTCCTGCGGGGTGAGCTCCACTGACGTCATACCGTCAGGGTGCAACTCGGCCCGGGCGTTCCGCAATTGGCCTGCCCTTCCGTCGTCACAATGTACAGACTGTGCAGCTAGATGCTGGTATTACTGCGCACATTGCTCGTTGACCGGAGTGGCCGCAGCGGGCGACCGGGATCACCGTCGCGCCTCCCGGGCGTTCCGCTCTCGCCGCCCTAGCCTTGACAGGATGTCCACCTACGTCGCGGTCCTCGCGCTCGTGCTGGCCTATGTGGCCCTGGTCGCGGCGTACGTGGCGCTGCGGACGCTGGCGAAGCTGCGCCGCGCCACCCGGGTGCTGGCTCGCGGCGCCCGCGGCGAGGAGAACGTGACTTCCCTGGTCGAGACCGCCGAACGGCACGAGGAGCGCCTCGACCAGGTCACCGAGGACGTCGAGGTCATCCGCGACCACCTCGAGACCGTCACCGGGCCGGGCGACGACGTCCCGGGCGCGCTGCGCAACATCGCCCTCGTCCGCTACGACGCCTTCGGCGAGATGTCCGGACGCATGTCGTTCTCGCTGGCGCTGCTGGACGAGAAGGGGGACGGCGTCACCATCAGCGCCATCTCCGGCCGGTCCGACACCCGGGTCTACGCCAAGGGCGTCGCCGCCGGCCGCAGCGAGCAGGACCTCTCGCCGGAGGAGCAGCAGGCGGTCTCGTCGGCACTCGCGCGGCGCCGCAAGCTCCCCGCCCGCCGCGCCGGCTGACCGCCCCGCCGCCACCCCTCTCCCTGCTCCGGTCCCCCTCTCGGTGAGTGGCGCGTTCCGGGCTCAGTGGCGCGTTGCAGCGCACCACCCACGTCGAAACGCGCCACTCACCGAGAGGGGGGAGGGGGCGGGGCGGGGGATGCGAGACTCGGGCGGTGACCACGATCGCGTTCCTGGGGCCCGAGGGCACGTTCGCGCACCAGGCGCTGCGGGGCCTGCCCGGCGCCGACGAGGCGACGCTGCTACCCACCCCGAACGTCACGCTGGCGATCGCCGCGGTCCGCGACGGTTCGGCCGACGCCGCGCTGGTGCCGCTCGAGAACTCGGTCGAGGGCTCGGTTCCGGCGACCTTGGACGCGCTCGCGAACGGCGAGCCGCTGGTGATCGTCGAGGAGACCTACCTGTCGGTGTGCTTCGAGCTGATGGCCCGGCCGGGCACCGTCGTGCCCGACATCGGTTCGGTCGCGACGCACCCGCACGCGGAGGCCCAGGTGCGGCGGTGGCTGATCGAGAACCTGCCGACGGCCCAGGTGGCCCTCGTGGGCTCCACCGCCGGCGCCGCGCAGGCGGTGGCCGCCGGTGAGTACGACGCCGCCGTGGGAGCCGCCGTCGCCGGGGAGCTGTACGGGCTGACCACGGTCGCGCACGACATCGCCGACACCACCGGCGCCCGCACCCGCTTCGTGCTGCTGCGCCGCCCGCAACCGCCGCCACCGGCCAGTGGCAACGACCGCACCACGTTCGTGGCCTACCTGCGGGAGAACCATGCCGGCGCGCTGCTGGAGCTGCTGAGCGAGCTGGCCAACCGGGGCATCAACCTCACCCGCATCGAGTCGCGGCCCGACCGCGGGCACGCCGGCATGTACTGCTTCTCGATCGACGCCGAGGGCCACGTCCACGACGCGCGAATCGGCGACGCGCTCACCGCGCTGCATCGCGTCTGCGCGGACGTGCGCTATCTCGGTTCCTATCCGCGCCGGGAAGGCAGCCAGGGGCCGGTGATCGAAGGGCGGGCCGACGACGACTTCGCCGCCGCACACGACTGGCTGGCCCGGGTACGGAACTCCGGCCGAGGCTGAGGCCCCTCCGACCGAGGCGTCAGGACGGTTCGGCAGCCTTGCCGGCCACCCGCTCCGGGGTCTCCTGCTGCTGGCGCACCGGCATCGACATCGTCAACTGCTCGCCCGCGGACAGCGGGCTGAGCTCTGAGCGGGTGGCCGCGGCCATATCCTGCTCGCTCGCGTTCAGCGGGTGGTGACACGCGACGATGTCCCCGTCCGGGAACCGCGCCAGCGGCGGCTCGATCTCCCGGCAGATGTCGGTGGCGAACTGGCAGCGGCTGTTGAACCGGCAGCCGGGCGGCGGGTTCACCGGGCTCGGCAGCTCGCCGGGCGCGGCGTCGCGGATGTCGTGGTCCCGGCGGCTCGGGTCCGGCAACGGGATCGCCTCGAGCAGATTCGCGGTGTACGGGTGCCGCGGCCGGGCGTACAGGTCGTCGGCGGGGGAGAGCTCGACCAGCTTGCCGAGGTACATCACCGCGATCCGGTCCGACACGTGTCGCACGACCGACAGGTCGTGGGCGACGAAGACGTAGCTGAGCCCGAAGTCCTCCTGCAGGTCGTCGAGCAGGTTGACGACCTGCGCCTGCACCGAGACGTCGAGGGCCGACACCGGCTCGTCGAGGATGATCAGGCTCGGATCCGCCGCGAGAGCGCGCGCGATGCCGATGCGCTGGCGCTGACCGCCCGAGAACTCGTGCGGGTAGCGGGTGCCCGCGTTGCGGTCGAGCCCGACCCGATGCAGCAGGGTCGGCACGTCCTGCGCGGTACCGCTCGCGCTGCGTTCCCCGCTGCGTAGCTTCAGACCGGCACCGATGATCTGGCCGATCCGCTTGCGCGGATTGAGCGAGGACTGCGGATCCTGGAACACCATCTGCACCTGCCGGCGGAAGGCCCGCAGGTCCTTACCGGAGGCGCTGGTGATGTCCTCGCCGCGGAAGCGCAGCGTGCCGCCGGTGGCGTCCTCCAGTCGGATCAGGCAGCGCGCCAGCGTCGTCTTGCCGCAGCCGGACTCGCCGACCAGCCCGAGCGTCTCGCCCGACCGCAGCGTCAGGCTGATGTCGTCGACGGCGTGCACCGCTCCCTTGCCGCGGGCGAACATCCCGCTGCGCACCGGGAAGTAGACCTTGAGGTGCTCGAGCTCGAACAGCGGCTGCGTCTTCTCCATCGACACGCCGCCCTCAGCGGCCGGGGCGTGCCCGCCGCCGTCCTTGGCCGGGGAGGTCACGACGCCGCCCCCCTCGCGACCGGTGCGCCGGGCGACGCGTCGGCGTCCTCGCTCGGCGCAGGCAGCCCGATCGTGCCGTTGACGACCCGGACCCGGCGCTTTGTCGCCGCGTCCAGGACGCAGCGGTCGAGGTGTTCGGGCTGTTCCGGGTCGATGGCGCGCAGTGGGGGTTCCTCCTCGCAGGCCTCGATGCGGTGGGGGCACCGGGTGATGAAGTGGCACCCGCTCGGCAGGTCCAACGGCGAGGGCGGGCTGCCCTGGATCGTGGGCAGCCGCTTCGGCCGCTCGATGTCGATCCGCGGGACCGAACCCAGCAGCCCCCAGGTGTAGGGGTCGAGCGGGTCGCTGAACAGTTCCTCCAGGCCGGCCTTCTCCCGGACCCGGCCGCTGTACATGACGATCACGTTGTCGGCCACCTCGGCGACGACGCCGAGGTCGTGGGTGATCAGCAGGACACCCACGCCGGTTTCCTTCCGCAGATCCTCGATCTCGCCGAGGATCTGCGCCTGGATCGTGACGTCGAGCGCCGTGGTCGGCTCGTCGGCGATGAGGATCTCCGGCGAGCAGGACAGCGCCATCGCGATCATGACGCGCTGCCGCATGCCACCGGAGAACTCGTGCGGGAAGGAGCGTGCACGTTCCTCCGGCTGGGGGATCCCGACGCGGCGCAGCAGTTCGACGGCGCGGTTCCGTGCGGCGGAACGGCTGACCTTCTCGTGGGCGCGGATCTGTTCGACGATCTGGTCGCCCACCCGGTAGACCGGCGTCAGCGCGCTCATCGGGTCCTGGAACACCATCGCGATCCGGCCGCCCCGGATTCTCCGCAGCTGGCGGTCGCTCATGGCCAGCAGATCGCTGCCATCGGCGAGGCGGGCCGTCCCGCTCACCACCGTGTTCTCCGAGCGGGTGAGTCCCATGAGGGTCATGGCGCTGACCGACTTGCCGGAGCCGGACTCCCCGACGATCGAGAGCACCTCTCCCTCGTGCAGGTCGAAGGAGACGTCGTTGACGGCGTGCAGCACCCCCTGCTCGGTCCGGAAGTCGACCTTGAGATCGCGGACGCTGAGGATGGTCCTCGGATCGCTCATGCGTTGTTCCTCCGTCGGCGGCGGCCGGGCCGGGCTTCGGCGGCTCTCACCCGGCCGCCCGGATCCGCGGGTCGAGCACGGCGTACAGGATGTCCACCACCGCATTCATCAGGACCACGAAGAAGCCACCGAGCAGGACCGTGACCATGATCGACGGGATGTCGAGCTGGCCGATCGACTGCGCGATGTACTGCCCGACGCCGTTGAGGTTGAAGACCACCTCGACGATGATCGTCGCGCCACCGATGACGGCGGCGAAGTCGAGCCCCCACAGCGACACGATCGGAATCAGCGACATCCGCAGCACGTGCCGCAGCAGCACCCGGGTCGGCGAGAGGCCCTTGGCCTTGGCGGTGCGGACGTTGTCGGCGGTGAGCGCGTCCAGCACGCCCGAGCGCAGCACCTGGGAGTAGATCCCGATGTAGAGCACCGAGATGGTGATCCAGGGCAGCACCAGGTGCTGGAACCACGAGACCGGATCTGCGGTCAAGGGGACGTAGCCCGTGTTGGGGAAGATCGGGATCTTGAAGGCGAAGAAGTACAGCAGCAGCGCCCCGATGACGAACGGCGGTGCCGAGATGCCGACGAAGGCAAGCGTCGTGATGGTGACGTCGCTGGCCTTCCCCGCCCGGAGAGCGCCGAGGACCCCAAAGGCGATGCCCACCAGCATCCACAGGATGGCGCCGCCGATGGCCAGCGAGAGCGTGGCCGGAAGGCCGCGCTCGATCTGGGAGAACACCGAGACGTGCTGGGTGTACGACTGGATCTGGCCGGTGAAGATCTGCTTCATGGTCCGCCAGTACTGCACCCAGAGCGGCTGGTCGAAACCGTAGATCTGCCGGATGTGCGCGATGTTGGCGGGCGTGGCGGTGCGGCCTGCGAGTCGCAGCGCCGGGTCGCCGTTCGGAAGCGCGAAGAAGATCAGGAACGTCAGCACGCTGACGGCGAGCAGGACGATGATCGCGCCGGCGAGGCGCTTGATCGTGAAGAGGAAGAGGGCCATGGGTCAGCCCGCCCTGACGCGGGCACGGGGGTCGAAGGCCTGCCGGATGCCGTCACCGAAGACGTTCACCGCCAGCACGGCGATCACCAGCATGATGCCGGGCGCCAGCACCAGGTGCGGGCTGGAACTCACCACCGGCGTGCCGTCGGACAGCAGCGTCCCCCACGAGGCGTTCGGCGCCTGGACACCGGCGCCGAGGAACGACAGGGCGGCCTCCAGCACGATCGACTGCGCGAGCTGCAGCGCGGTGAACACCAGCAGCGAGGACGTCAGGTTCGGCAGCAGCTCGCGGATCATGATGCTGAACCGGCTGATGCCGAGCGTCCGGGCGGCGTCCACGAACTCGCGTTCCCGTAACGCCAGCACCTCGCCGCGTAGCGGTCTGGCGACGTACGGGATGTAGACGATGCCGATGACGAAGGCGGGGATCAGCAGCGAGCCGCCACTGAGGTGCCACGGCCCGATGTTCAGCCCGGCGACGGCGAGGGCGGTGCCGAGCGCAATGCCCAGCAGCAGCGCCGGGAAGGCCCAGATGAGGTCGAGCAGCCGGGAGATCCCGATGTCGGTCGCCCCGCGGTAAAAGCCCGCGAGCACGCCCAGGATCGTGGCGCCGACCATGGTGATGACGGTGGCGAGCGCCCCGATGTAGAGCGAGGTCCGGCCGCCGTAGAGCAGCCGCACGGCGAGGTCACGGCCGAGGGAGTCGGCTCCCAGCAGGTAGTGCGCGTGCCAGGTCGGCCCGATCGGCGCCCCGATCGAGTTGACGATGTTGGTGGTCTTGCCGTTGACCGTGATGGTGCCGCTGACGTTGTTCTCGTTCGGTCCCATGTGCGCGATGTGGTTGGCGTACACCGGTGCCAGCAGGCAGAGCAGGACGACGAGCAGGAAGACGGCGCCGGCGACCAGCGCCAGCCGGTTGGAGCGCAGCCGCCGCCACGCCAGGGCGGCCGGGCTGGTGCCCCGCGACGCGGGACCGGCCGACTCGGCCGGCCCCGCGTCCGTCGTACTCAGAGATGCGGTCTCGCTCACCTGTCAGCTCGACAGCGAAACCGTGTTGAACTCGAGGTAGTCCACCGGGTTGAACACCGCGGCCTGGAAGTCCACCCGATTCGAGGTGAACTTGGGCGCGGTCGCGTTGCCGAAGACGTCGACGTAGCCCTGGTTGGCGACGTAGGTGTCGAGCTGCTTCCACCCCTGCGCGCTGGACTGCAGCTGCGTGGCGGGGACCGCCTCGAGCGTCTTCAACTTCGACTCGATCTTCGGATCCTCGACGTTGCCGAAGTTCTCGTTGTTCGTCTCCTGGATGCCGGCCTTGGACAGCAGCAGGTAGAAGTCCGACGGGTTCGGGAAGTCCTGCGACCAGTCGGCGAAGCCCGCCTGCGGGTTCAGCTTGCGGTTACCGATGGTCTGGAAGTAGACGCTGTCGGAGATGACCTTCAGGCTCGACTTGAAGCCCAGCTGGTTGAGCAGACCGTTGAGGTACTCGCAGTACTCCTTGCGCGGGCTGCGCGTCTCGCTCCAGACCGTGACCTTCGTGCCGGCCAGGCCGGCCTTCTGGATCATCTGCTTCGCCTTGGCGACGGTGTCCTTCGACGGCACCTTCGACGGGTCGCCGAAGGAGCACGCTCCGTCCTGGTGGCCGACGATCGTCGGCGGCAGGAAGTAGCACGCCGGAGTCAGCGCGCCGCTGGAGATCCGCGCCAGCGCGGTGCGGTCGGTGGCCATGTTGACGGCCAGCCGCGCCTGCTTGTTGTTGAACGGCGCCACCCGGGTGTTGAGGAAGAAGTAGTAGGTCGAGGCCAGCGTCTCGCTCTTGTACCGATCGGCGGCCTGCGACTTCACCTGCGGCAGCACCGACGACGGGATGGTGTCACCCGGGTCGAAGATGTCGGCGCTGTTGTTCAGCACCTGCTGCGCCTCGCTGTTGGTGTTGCTGTTCACCGTCACGTCGACCTGGTCGACGTAGCCGGCCGGGATCCCCGGGATGTTCAGGCTCTTGAAGTTGGAGTTCTTCACCAGGGTGTAGCCGGAGTTCGGCACCACCTTCGTGAACTTGTAGGGCCCGTCCCCGATCGGCGGGTTGTTGGAGAGCACCTTCATCGGCACGCTCGACGGCAGCGGCGCGGACGCCGGGAAGGCGATGACGTTGGCGAACGCGCCGTACGGCTGCGTCAGCTGGATGGTGATGTCACCGGTCTGGTCGTTCGTGGTGATGCCGCTGATCGTCTTCGCCTTCTTGGACGCGTAGTCGCTCGCGCCCTTGATGTAGTTGGTGAAGAACGAGGAGCCGCCCCACGCGATGGTGATCGAACGCTCGATGGCGTGCTTGAAGTCCGAGGCCTTGATCGCAGTGCCGTCGGAGTACTTCAGCCCGGAGCGCAGCTGCAGCTTGTAGGTCAGGCCGTTGTTCGAGACGGTCGGCAGCGCCTTGGCCAGGCCGGGGATGAGCTGGGTGCCGGCCTCGCCCGGCTTGGCGGCGTAGGTGAGCAGCGGGATGTAGACCATGTTGTCGCCCTCGATGGCCTGGGTGGTGTACCCGAACCCGGGGTCGAGGCTGTCCGGCGCGGTACCGACGTTGACCTTCAGGGTGCCGCCCGATTTCTGCGGGCCGGTCGACTGCTGCGTCCCCGACGTGCCCGAGCTGCCACCGCAGGCAGCCAGGGTCACCGCCGCGGACAGTCCGATGCACGCCAGTGCCACTCGGCTCGTTCGCATACGTGGGGTCTCCAGATCCTGTTGCACCCTCGCGGGGTGAGCGGGATTCGGCCTCGGAGCTCGCGGCCGAACATGTGTGAGGCACCGAACGCTAGCTAGGGGTCGTTGGCTGCACCAGGAGCGGGGCCGTCCGCCATACCGGCGTGGCGTGAAGTGCAAGTCAAGTTTGTGAGTCGTGTGCGCCCGATTTCGGGGGCTTTGGTGGGACCGCGGGGGCGTGGGGTCACTCACAACATGCTGAGATTCGGCTGTGGTCGAGTCCAAATCGTGGCGTGATTCGAATTGGGTTCTCAGAGGTACAGCCCGGTGTTGGCGTCGTTCCGCTCGGCGGCGACGGCGTGCAGGTCGCGCTCGCGAAGCAGCATGTAGTCCTCGCCGGCGATCTCCACCTCGAACCGGTCGTCGGGGCTGAACAGCACCCGGTCACCGCTCTGCACCGCCCGCACGTGGTTGCCGACCGCCAGCACCTCCGCCCACACCAGCCGCTTCGAGACCTGGGCGGTGGAGGGGATCAGGATCCCGCCGGACGAGCGCCGCTCGCCGTCGTCGCGTACCTCCCGCACCAGCACCCGGTCGTGCAGCATCTTGATGGGCAGCCGGTCGGTCATGTCGGCCAGCCTAGGGCGCCGGGCTCAGCCGGCGAGAACCTCACGCTCGAGCCCGTCGCGCGTGGCCGGAACCCCCTGCAGGGCGGCGGCCCGTGCCTGCGGCATGTCGGAGCATAGGACGGTCTCGCCGTCGACCAGCAACGGCATGCGGCCGCCGGGCAGGCCGACGTAGGCCAGCGGCTCGGCGATGGTCGCACCGTCCTCGAGCTCGACCGTGCCGCACCCCAGCCGGGCGAGCTGGTAGCGCGAGCCACGGCCCTCGCACCCGTCGAGGGACCGGATCTGGTCCGGCGTCGCCCACCAGATCGCGTGCCACTCCTCGTGCCCGGGACGCCCGGCCAGGATGGCCGGTCGCTGGTCGTCGACCGTCCGGAAGCCGTCGGCCCACACCGCGGCGAGATCGACGCAGCGGGCCCGCACGACCACCACCGGGCCGGCCAGCCCGTGGGCACCGCGCAGCCAGCTGATCTTCGACGGGCAGACGTTCGAGCCGTAGGCGAGCACCGCGCTGCGCCCGGCGAGCGGCCCGGCGTCCCGGGCCGCCAGCCAGTCGTCCAGACGCTCCCGCTCGACGGCCCACCCGCCGCCGGCCGGAACGATCCGGTGGACCCGGTCGGCGGCGTCCTGCACGAACGAGTAGTCCGGTCGGGTCCCCGGATAGGGGTCGGCGGGGAATGCGGCGGCAGAGCGGCCGGGCCGTTCCGGCGGCCTGGGCTGTGAGGGCGCCATGATCCCGACCGTAGCGACAGCGCCGACGCCATAAGCCCCGGGGATAGGCTGCCCTGCGAAGCAGGGGCCTCCGCCCGCCGCGGGAAGCGGGCGCCCCACCGCACCGGCGCGGCGAGCTCGGAGAGCCCGGTGAACTCGGCGAAGGCGAGGAAGGCAGTGGGCGTCCGGTCCCGTCCCCCGGGAAGGGCCGCGCGCGCCGCGCTCGCCTGTCTCGCCACCGCGGTCACCCTGGCCGCCTGCACCGGCGGGAACATCGGACGGGTCGACCGCACGCTCGGGGCCACCGAGGGCCGGCTCCCGGCGGCCGCGCTCACGGTCGGCACGACCGATCCGGTGGTCTCGCTCGACCCGGCCGGCTCCAACGACAGTGGCTCGGCCCTGCTCGAGAACAGCATCTACCAGTACCTGCTCGCCGTGCCCGCCGGCGCGTCCTCGCCGCAGCCGGACGCGGCCGAGAAGTGCGGTTTCGCCGATCCGACCACCTACCGCTGCACGCTGAAGCCTGATCTGGCCTTCGCCAACGGCGACCCGCTGACGGCCCAGGACGTCGCGTTCTCGTTCCGCCGCGTGGTGCGGATCGACGACCCCGAGGGCCCGGCGGCGCTGCTGCGGAACATGGCCTCGGTCACGGCCGAGGGACCCGACACCGTCGTCTTCCGGCTCACCGAGGCCGGTGACCGGTCGTGGCCGTTCGTGCTCGGCTCGGCCGCCGGGGCGATCGTCGACAGCCGGGTCTTCCCGGCCGACGCGCTGCTGCCGGACCGTCGGGTGGTCGGGTCCGGCCCCTACCGGCTCGCCTCGTACCGGAAGAACGAGCGGGTCGGCCTGGTCACCGACCCGCACTACTCGGGCCCCGACGCCCCGCAGACGCCATCGATCACCCTGCGCTATGCCGCGGACTCCGGGCAGCTCGCCCGCGAGCTGCAGCGGGGCAGGGTCGACGTCGCGTGGCACGGCCTGGACCCGGCCGAGGTCACCTCACTGCAGCAGGGCGGTGACGCCAATGGCGTCCACGTCGTCACCGGCTCCGCCCAGCAGCTGCGCTTCCTCGTCTTCGACCTCAAGACGATGCCCGGGGCGAACGACGCGCAGAAGCTGGCCATCCGGCACGCCGTCGCCTACTCCATCGACCGGCGGCAGCTGGCCGACTCGGTCTTCCACGGCAGCTACCAGCCGGCGTACTCGATGGTCACGCCCGGGAGCGAGTACGCCCTGCACCCGTTCCAGGACGCGTACGGCTCGGCTCCCGACACCAAGCAGGCGGCAGCCGCGCTGCGGGCGGCCGGCGTCCCGACCCCGCTGCCCCTGACGCTGGACTACACCACCGATCACTACGGTTCGGTCTCGGCCGAGGAGTTCGGGCAGATCGCCCAGCAGCTGGAGGCGACCCAGCTGTTCACCGTCACGGTGACCGGCACCCCCTGGACCACCTACGACCGCCGCCGGCTGCGGGACGCCTATCCCATCTACCAGCTCGCGCGGGTGCCGGACGTCACCGACGCGGCGGTCTACCTGAGTCAGCTGCTGACCGGGGACGCGGTGGGCGGCCACTACTGCGATCCGGGCGCGGTCAACCGCCCCTGTGACCTCGACCGGGTGCAGCCACTGCTCACCACGCTGCGCACCGGCACCGACGCCGCCCGGGCGGTCGCGCTGCAGCAGCTGCAGAAGGTGCTGGCCACCGGCACCATGCCCTACCTGCCGCTGCTGGCCGGCAAGCAGGTGGCGGTCACGCGCGGGAACGTCAGCGGCGTCCAGGAGACCCTGGACACCACCTCCCGGTTCCGGCTGTGGCTGCTGCGCAGGTACACGACCGGCGGGTGAGTCGCGCGCACCGGCTGTGACTGCGGCCAACCCGCTGCCGCCGGCTCAGTAGCCTTGGGCACGTGATCGACCTCAAGCTCGTCCGCGACGACCCCGACCGGGCCCGGGCCTCGCAGCGCCTCCGCGGCGCCGACGAGGGGCTCGTCGACGCCCTGCTGGCCGCCGACGACGCCCGCCGCGCCGCCGTCGCCCGGGCCGACTCGCTGCGGGCCGAGCAGAAGACCATCAGCAAGCAGATCGGGCAGGCCGCGCCCGAGTACCGGGCCGGCGTGCAGCACCGGGCCAAGCAGCTGAAGGACGACGTGCGGGCCGCGGAGGCCGAGCAGGCCGCCGCCGACGCCGCGCTCCGGGAGGCCCAGCTCGCGGTGCCGAACCTGGTCGAGGACGGCGTCCCGGCCGGGGGTGAGGCCGACTTCGTCACCCTTGACACCGTCGGCACCCCGCCGGAGGTCGCCGACCCCAAGGACCACCTCGAGATCGGCACCGCGCTGAAGGCGATCGACACCGAGCGTGGCGCGAAGGTCAGCGGCGCCCGCTTCTACTTCCTCACCGGCGTCGGGGCGCAGCTGGAGTTCGCCCTCGTCAACCTGGCGATGCAGCACGCGACCGCCAACGGCCTCACCCAGATCATCGCCCCCGCCCTGGTGAAGCCGGAGATCATGGAGGGCACCGGCTTTCTGGGCGCCCACGCCGCCGAGGTGTACCACCTGGACAAGGACGACGACCTGTACCTGGTCGGCACCTCGGAGGTGGCGCTGGCCGGCTACCACCAGGGCGAGATCCTCGATCCCGGCTCGCTGCCGCTGCGCTACGCCGGGTTCTCGTCCTGCTTCCGCCGCGAGGCCGGCAGCTACGGCCGGGACACGAAGGGCATCATCCGAGTCCACTGGTTCGACAAGGTCGAGATGTTCTCCTACGTGCCGGTCGAGGAGGCGGCCGCCGAGCACCAGCGGCTGCTGCACTGGGAGCGGGAGTTCCTCGACGAGCTGGAGCTGGCCTACCGCGTCATCGACGTCGCCGCCGGCGACCTCGGCTCCAGCGCCGCCCGCAAGTTCGACATCGAGGCCTGGTTCCCGTCGCAGGGCACCTACCGCGAGCTCACCTCGACCTCGAACTGCACCACCTTCCAGTCGCGCCGGCTCGCGATCCGCACCCGGGGGCAGCACGGGACCAAGCCGGTCGCCACGCTGAACGGGACGCTGTGCGCGGCCGCCCGCACTATCGCCTGCCTGCTCGACCACCATCAGCAGCCCGACGGCTCGGTGTACGTGCCGGCCGCCCTCCGCCCGTTCCTGGGTGGACGCGACGTGCTGACCCCGGCATGAGCGAGCGCCGGCCCGGGGTTCGGCTGGTGGCGACCGACATCGACGGGACGCTGCTGGACAGCACCGGCCACGTCTCGGCCCGCAACCGGGCCGCGCTGGAGGCCGCGGTCGAGGCGGGGCTGCTGGTCGCGTTCGTCACCGGCCGGCCGCCCCGGTGGCTGGACGACCTGGTGGACGAGACCGGGCATCACGGGGTCGCGGTCGGGGCGAACGGCGCCGTTCTCTACGACATGGCCCGCGAGGAGGTGCTGCTGGCCCACACGCTGGACCGGCAGCTCACCCTCGCCCTCGCCCTCGCCCTGCGCGACGAGTTCCCGGAGGTCACCTTCGCCATCGAGACCGCACGCGGGTTCGCCGCCGAGCCCGGTTACGTCCACGACTGGGACATCAACCCGAAGCTCGACCGCCGGGGGGTACCGATCCCGCCGCCGCGCATCGGTGACTTGGCCGAGATCGTCGACGAGCCGGTGGTGAAGCTGCTGGCGAAGGACCGCGCCGCCGACCCCGACACCTTCCTGGCCGCGGCCGGGGACCTGGTCGGCGACCGCGCCACCCCGACGCACTCGTCGTCGTTCGGCCTGCTCGAACTGTCGGCCCCGGGCGTCACGAAGGCCACCGGCCTGGCCCAGCTGGCCGAGCGCCACGGCGTCGGCTCCGAGGAGATCGTCGCGATCGGCGACATGCCCAACGACATCCCGATGCTGTTGTGGGCCGGCCGGTCCTACGCCGTGGCCAACGCCCACGCCGACGTCCGGGCCGCCGCCGACGAGGTGACGCTGTCCAACGACGAGGACGCCGTCGCCGTGGTGATCGAGACGCTCCTCTGAACGCGCCGCGCCGCGCTTACCGGGGCGGGGTGAGCGCGGAGCGCAGGATCTTGCCGCTGGTCGTCTTGGGCAGCTCGTCGAGGAACCAGACCCGCCGCGGGTACTTGTACGGCGCGGTCTCGGCCTTCACGAACGCCTGCAGGCCGGCGGCGAGCTCGTCGTCGCCGGTGATGCCGTCGCGCAGGACCACGGCGGCGGCCACGACCGAGCCGCGCTGCTCGTCCGGGACGCCCACCACCGCGCACTCGCGCACCGCCTCGTGGCCGAGCAGCACGCTCTCGACCTCGACCGGCCCGATCCGGTAGCCGGAGCTGATGATCACGTCGTCGGCGCGGGCCTGGAAGTAGAGCCAGCCGGCGCCGTCCTGCCGCACGGTGTCACCGGTGTGCCAGCGCCCGGGCGGCACCGGCTCGTCCTCGTAGCCGAGGAAGAACGCCGGCAGCGTGGCCGGGTCGATGGTCAACTCGCCGTCGACGATCTCGACCGACACACCAGGCAGCGGCCGGCCCATCGAGCCCGGCGGCGCCGTCTCGCCCGGCGGGGTGCCGGTGACCTGGCCGGTCTCGGTCTGGCCGTAGCCGTCGGAGATCTCCAGTCCGGTCTGGTCGCGCCACGCCTCCCACGCCGGCACGCCGAACGCCTCGCCGGCGGTGACGGCCCGGCGTAGCGGCAGCTCGCCGATCGGCCCGGCGCCCGCGATCAGCCGGTACTCCGTGGGCGCCATGCACAGGACGTCGACGCCGAGGCGTCGGATGGTCTCCAGCCGCTCGGCCGGGTGGAAGCGCCGGTCCTGGACGAGCGCCGCGGCGCCGCACCACCAGGGCGCGATGAAGCTGTTGCGGGCCGACTTCGACCAGCCCGGCGCCGCGGTGGACCAGACGAGCTCACCCGGCCGGGCCGCGAGCCACCGGGTCGCCTGCAGCTGCTGCCCCCAGGCGTAGCGCTGCCCGTGGCGGACGAGCTTGGGTGGGCCGCTGGTGCCGGAGGTGAACAGGACGAACGAGGGGTCGGCGTCCTCGAGCTCGGCGTACGGCGGCGCGGGCCGGGCGGCCCGCCAGTCCTCGTCGGGCAGGTAGACGACCGGGCAGGACGGCGCCGCGGCCTCGACGACCTCCCGGTTGCGCCGGTCGGCCACGAGCAGGGCCGGCGCCGCGCGGCGCAGCCGCAGCGCCACGTCCTTCGGCCGCAGCTGCTCGCTGCAGGGCAGCAGCGGCGCCCCCACGTGCAGGCAGGCGAGGGTGAGCGCGACGGCGTCGACGCCGTTGCCGGTGAGGGCCATGACGACGTCCCCGCGGCCGACGCCGCGCTCGGCCAGCGCACCCGCGACGCCGGCGGCGGCATCGAGCAGCTCGCCGAAGCTCCACCGGACACCGGCGCCGCCGGCGCCGTCGTCGATCAGGGCGAGGTCGTCCCGCGGACGCGGTGCGACGAAGTCACGGACCCAGTTCGCCACGGCCGGCGAATCAGAGGTACTGGCCGGTGCCCCGGCCCGTCGCGTCGTCGCCGTCGCCGCCTTCGTTACCGCCCGGCATCATCATCTGCCCGTCCGGTCCGATGACGACCTGCTGCCGTGGGTCGCCGCTGCGCCCGGTGATGCCGCGGCGCCCGGCCATCTGCTCCAGCTGGGCCCGGGCCTGTGCCTGCTGGGCGTAGATGGCCGTCTGGATGCCGTGGAACAGTCCCTCGAGCCATCCGACCAGCTGCGCCTGGGCGACGCGCAGTTCCGCCTCCGACGGGGTGTCCTCGTCGAAGGGCAGGGTGATCCGCTGCAGCTCCTCCCGCAGCTCCGGCGCCAGCCCGGAGCTCAGTTCGCGGATGGAGGACTCGTGGATCTCGCGCAGCCGCTTGCGGCCGGCCTCGTCCAGCGGCGCCTGGCGGACCTCGTCGAGCAGCTGCTTGATCATCGTCCCGATGCGCATCACCTTCGCGGGCTGCTCGACCTGGCCGGTGACGTCGTCGGCTTCGGAGTTCTCGCCGGTTTCGTCGCGGTGTTCGGACGGGACGAGCTGCCGGTGCTCGCTCCCCGGGTCGGCCCGCTCGTCGGCCGGCGGAGTCGATGCGGAATTCTGGTCCCTGGCACTCACACGTCCAGTCTGCCCGGCAGGATGGACGAGCACGATGGCGACCACCTCAGCGACCACAGATCGAGCACAGATCGAGCCAGGGGGTTGGAGAGCGATGGCAGCGGCGGCGAGCGTCGACGTGGCGCGAGTCCGCGGGCTCTACCCGACGCTGGCCGCCGGCACCGCCCAGCTCGAGGGGCCCTTCGCCGCCCTGCAGCCGGAGTCGGTCATCCGCGCCATCATCGCCACCCTGCGCAGTGCGCCGGCGCAGCCCGGATCCCGCTCGGCCCGGTCGCAGCAGTCCGCCGCCCGCGTCGATCGCACCCGGCGGGCCGTGGCCGACCTCGTCGCGGGCCGGCCCGAGGACGTCGTCCTGGGGCACAGCACCGTCGCGTTGCTGCAGCGCTTCATCGCCCTGCTCGCGGTCGACTGGCAGCTCGGCGACGAGGTGGTCCTCAACCGCCTCGACGCCGATCTGGTCGCGCTGCCGTTCCAGCGCGCCGCCCGCAACCGCGGCACGGTGGTCAAGTGGGCGGAGGTCGATCTCGACACCGGTGCCGTTCCCGCCTGGCAGTACGACGAGCTGGTGGGCCGCCACACCCGCATCGTGACGATCGCGCTCGGCAATCCCGCCACCGGCGCCATCTCCGATGTCACCGCGGTCGCCGAGCGGGCCCACGAGCAGGGCGCCCTCGTCGTCGTGGACGCCGGCGCCGCACCGGCCTACGTGCCCATCGACCTCGCGCAGCTCGGCGCCGACCTGCTCCTGGTGTCCGCGCCCGTGTTCGGCGGCCCGACCGTCGCCGCCGCGGTCGCCCGGCCCGGCCTGCTCAGCGAGATCAACGAGCTCGAGGACGGTCCCCGCGGCCCGGAGCACTATGAGGTCCCGCCACTGCCGATCGAGCTGCTGGAGGGCCTGGTCGCCGCCGTCGACCACCTGGCCGAACTCGCCGAGGGCGGCTCCGGTACCCGGCGGGAGCGGATCCGCACCTCCCTCGACGCCGCGGGCCGGCACACCGCACCGCTGTACGCCCGCCTCGACGCCGGGCTGCGGTCCCTGGACGGGGTGACCGTCCTGGGAGGGGCGGACCGGCAGCTGCCCGTCGCCGCCTTCACCGTCGACGGTCGCCGGCCCGTCGAGGTCGGCACCGCGCTGCAGCGGCATCGGGTGGCGGTCTGGACCGGGCCGTCCGGCGTGGGCGAGACGATGCACGCCTTCGGCGCCGATGACGTGGGCGGGGCCAGCTTCGTCGGGCTGATGCCGCACAGCACGGCCGGCGAGGTGGACCAGTTCCTCGAGGCGATCGGCACGCTGACGGGGGCCTGACCCCCGCACCCCCCGCGGGCCGGGATCCGCCGGCGGGGCGGTCGCTCAGTTCACCGCGAGCAGTACCTTGCCGATGTGCCCGCTGGCGTCGAGCAGCCGGTGGGCCTCGGCGGCGGCGTCCAGGGGCAGGACCCTGTCGACGATCGGGCGCACCGTGCCGGCCTCGATCAGCGGCCACACCGCACCCTGCGTCTCGGCCACGATCGCGGCCTTCTCGGCCGGCGGGCGGGCTCGCAGCCCCGCCGCGTGAACGGTGCCGCGCTTGCCCAGCAGCGCGCCGAGGTTCAGTTCGCCCTTGGCGCCGCCCTGCATGCCCAGGACGACCAGCCGACCCCCGGTGGCGAGGGCGGCGATGTTGCGGGGCAGGTAGGACGCGCCCATGTTGTCCAGCACGACGTCGACGCCGGTGCCGCCGGTGTGCTCCTTCACCATCTCGACGAAGTCCTGCTCGCGGTAGTTGATGCCCAGCTCGGCGCCGAGCTCGCGGCAGAAGTCCAGCTTGCGCTCGGTCCCGGCGGTGACGACCACCGCGGCGCCGCGGGCGTGGGCGAGTTGGACGGCCATGGTGCCGATGCCGCTCGAGCCGCCGTGGACCAGCAGCCGCTCCCCGGGCTCCAGCCGGCCGGCGTGCGCACCGAAGACCATCGACCACACCGTGCAGGTGACCTCGGGCAGGGCCGCGGCGTGGACCAGCTCGACTCCCGAGGGCACCGGCATGAGCTGCCCCACCGGCACCGCGACGCGCTCCGCGTACCCGCCGCCGGCCAGCAGCGCGCACACCGGGTCGCCGACGTTCCAGCCGGCGACGGTGTCGCCGACCGCGGCGATGGTGCCGGAGCACTCCATGCCGAGGATCTCCGACGCCCCCGGCGGCGGCGGGTAGTTCCCCTGCCGCTGGAGCAGGTCGGCCCGGTTGACCGCGGTCGCGGCGACCTCGATGACGACCTCGTCGGACCTGGGCTCCGGCTCCGCGACCTCCTCGACCCGCAGGACCTCCGGCTCGCCGAACTCGGTGATGACGACAGCTCGCATGGATTCGACCGTAGTTGCCGCCGGCTGCCGGCCTGGACCGGGGCCGCCGCCGCGTCCACGTCTCGGATCCCAGACGGCGGGGCGGGCCGGCCTCGGCCGCTTCCGGCCGCGCGGGACAGTGACGGGATGACCGTCTCCGAAACCCCGCCCGCCCCCGTCGAGATCGGCACCGGGCCCCTGTCCGAGACCGACGTCGTCGCCGTCGCCCGGCACGGCGCCGGGGTGCGGCTGAGCGACGCGGCGCTGGAGGCGGTCGCGGCGTCCCGGCGCACCGTCGAGGCGCTGGCCGACGACACCGAACCGCACTACGGCATCTCCACCGGGTTCGGCGCGTTGGCCACCAAGCACATCCCCGTGACGCAGCGCGCCGCGCTGCAACGCTCGCTCATCCGGTCACACGCGGCCGGCAACGGACCCGAGGTCGAGCGCGAGGTCGTCCGAGCGCTCATGCTGCTGCGGCTGTCGACCCTGGCCACCGGACGCACCGGCGTGCGCCCGACCACGGCCCGGGCGCTGGCGACGATGCTCGACGCCGGGATCACGCCCGTCGTACGGGAGTTCGGCTCGCTGGGCTGCTCGGGTGACCTCGCGCCGCTGGCGCACGTCGCCCTGGCGCTGCTCGGGGAGGGCGAGGTGCGCGACGCCGCGGGCGCCCTCCGGCCCGCCGCCGAGGCGCTCGCCGAGGTCGGCCTCCAGCCCGTGGAGCTGGCCGAGAAGGAGGGGCTGGCCCTGATCAACGGCACCGACGGCATGCTCGGCCAGCTGCTGCTCGCCTGCACCGACCTCGAGCTGCTGCTGCGGACGGTGGACGTGACGGCGGCGATGAGCGTGGAGGCCCAGCTCGGCACCGCGCGCGTCTTCGCCGCCGACCTGCAGGCGCTGCGGCCGCAGCCCGGCCAGGCGGTCTCGGCGGGCAACCTGCGGCGGCTGCTGGCCGATTCCCCGATCGTGGCCTCGCACGCCGGCCCGGACTGTGTCTATGTCCAGGACGCGTACTCGCTGCGCTGTGCCCCGCAGGTCGCCGGGGCCGCCCGCGACACGCTGGCCCACGCGCGCCGGGTGGCGGCGGCCGAGCTCGCGTCGGCGGTGGACAACCCGGTGGTGACCCCGGACGGCCGGGTCGAGTCCAACGGCAACTTCCACGGCGCCCCGGTGGCCTACGTGCTGGACTTCCTGGCCATCCCGGCCGCGGACGTGGCGTCGATGAGCGAGCGGCGCACCGACCGGATGCTCGACGTCGCCCGCTCCCGCGGCCTGCCGCCGTTCCTCGCCGACGACCCCGGCGTGGACTCCGGCCACATGATCGCCCAGTACACGCAGGCGGCGCTGGTGGCGGAGCTGAAGCGGCTGGCCGCGCCGGCCAGCGTCGACTCGATCCCGTCCAGCGCGATGCAGGAGGACCACGTCTCGCTCGGTTGGTCGGCGGCCCGCAAGCTGCGTCGGTCGGTCGACGCGCTCACCCGGGTGCTGGCGGTCGAACTGCTCACCGCGGCGCGGGCGCTCGACCTGCGGGCGCCGCTGCGGCCCGGACCCGCGACCGGCGCGGTCGTCGCGGCGCTACGGACCTCGGTGCCGGGCCCCGGACCCGACCGGTTCCTCGCGCCCGAGATCGACGCCGCGGTGGAGCTGGTCCGCTCCGGCGCCGTGGTCGCGGCCGCCGGGTCCGGACTCGACGCGCCGCTGGTCTGACGACGGGGGCCGACCTCGGCTCCCGCCGTCCCGGGTCGGGCGGCGGACCTGCCACCACAGGACGAGGTCAGGCCAGCACACGGCGCAGGAACTCGGTCTGCTCGGTGCTGGACTTCTCGAAGACGCCGCCGACGTAGATGTCGAAGTGGCCACACGGGAAGGAGAGGACCTCGGCGCGCGGTGCCCGCTCGGCCACCTGGCGTACCGACTTCACTGGCGCGATGTTGTCGTCCTCGGCGATGACGACGAGGACCGGGCAGCTCACCTGCGCCGCGAGGCGCACCGGCCGGTTGCGGGCGAGGCGCAGGACCCCGCGGGCGCACATCTCGTTGCGGAAGGTCGGGCCCATGATGTTCTGGTAGCCGGCCATCGCCCCGGGGGCGGTGATGACGGCGCCCGACCCGGGCTCACCGACGATCGGGATCATGACCGGTGGCCGGCGACGCGCCGCGGCGGCGAGATCCCGCAGCGCGGCCGACGTCAGCGCGGCGCTCTTGCCGGGGCCCTCCTCCCGCTGCGTCTCGAGCAGCGCGGCCAGGCCGTCCATGGCGGCTCCCTGGCTGACGACGGCGGCGATCCGCTGGTCCTGCGCGGCTACGGCGGCGACGTGCCCGCCCGAGTACGAGCTGCCCCAGAGCGCGATCCGGGCCGGGTCGACGCCCTTGATGCCACGGGCGTGGACGATGGCGGCGTGGTAGTCCTCGCGGTGCCGGCGGTGGTCGACGTCCTGCCGCGGCCCGCCGTCGGAGGTCCCGAAACCGCGGTAGTCGAAGACGAGGACGTCGGAGCCGGTGGCGGCGAACCGCTCGGCGAACGGGAGCAGGCCGGCGTCGCGGGTGGCGCCGAAGCCGTGCGCCATGACGACGCACGGGCGGCCGCGGCTGGTGGTGAGGTCGTCGTTCAGGGCCCGCAGGTGCCACGCCTCGCAGCGCGTGCCGTGGCTGTCGAAGCTGATGGTGTCCACCATGGGTCCCCGTTCGTGCTTTGTTCGTGATGAATTCGTGACAACGTCCCGCCTCGGTTCCCGGAATGCAAGAACCGCCGGTCCCGGTGGCGCGGCGTGGGGGTTCCTACTTCTCAGCGGGAGTGACCAGCAGGGGCCGGACGGCGGGAAGCAGGGCCAGGTCGATGGGCAGCCAGGCGACGCCGCCGAGCTCTGCACCGCCCAGCCAGACCAGGTCGTCGTGGTCCTGCAGCGGCAACGGTTCGGCCCCGGGCGCGAGCACGGCCGCGAGCAGCGTCATGGCGACGCCGTCATCCGCCGCGGCTCCCAGCCGCGCGCCGGCGCTGATCGTGACGCCCAGCTCCTCGCGGCATTCGCGCACGAGCGCCTCGGCCGGGGTCTCGCCGGGCTCGATCTTGCCGCCGGGGAACTCCCACCCTCCGGCGAGACGCGAGGGTGCGGAGCGGCGGGCGGCCAGCACCTTCCCGTCCCGGACGATCGCGGCGGCGACCACCTCGACGGTCACGGCGCGCGGGAGCCGCGCGAGTCCTCCTGCTCGCGCAGCGGGTCGAGGTCCGGGAGGCGGTCCAGGCCGTGCAGTGCCCGCGCCACGCGCTGGTTGCCCTGGAGTTTCCCCCGGTTCCGGTCGAGGAAGGCCCAGTACCCGGCGGTGAAGGGGCAGGCGTCCTCGCCGACGCGGAGCTTCGGGTCGTAGCGGCAGCTGCCGCAGTAGTCGCTCATCCGGTCGATGTAGGAGCCGCCGCCGGCGTAGGGCTTGGTGGCCATGACGCCACCGTCGGCGTACTGCGACATGCCGACGACGTTCGGCACCATGACCCAGTCGTAGCCGTCGACGAAGGCCCGGTGGAACCAGTCGGTGACCTGGGAGGGCCGCCAGCCGCGCTGCATCGCGTAGTTGCCCAGCACCATGAGCCGGGGGATGTGATGGGTCCAGCCGGTTGTCGCGATATCGCGCAAAGTAGCGGACAGGCAGGCCGCGTCGACGGCATCGTGGTCGAGTTCGCCGAACCACTTCGGCACCGAGCGGGTGGCGTCGAGTTCGTTGCGGTGCCGGTACGAGCGCGGCTGCTGCCAGTAGAGATGCCAGACGTAGTCGCGCCACCCGATGACCTGGCGGACGAACCCCCGCAGCCGCCGCAGCGCCTCGTCGCGAGTGGCGGGGAAACGGCGGGGGCCGTCCTCGCCGAGGAAGGCGACCTCGCCGTCGCGTTCCCACCGGTCGAGGTCGCGGCGGACCTCGTCGTCGATCTCGTCCTCGCGCGGCCAGTACGGCGCGTCGACCCCGAGGGTGGCCTGCTTCGGTGGTGGTTCCCGGTTGTCGTGATCGAAGTTCCACTGCCCGCCCGCGGGCTCCGAACCGTCCATGAGCACGTCGAGTCGGCGGCGGGCGTCCCGGTAGAAGTCCTCCAGCAGCAACCGCCGGCCGCCGCGGCCCTCCACCCACGCCTGGAACTCCGCCATCGACGTGGCGTAGCCACGGGCCGGCAGCATCTCGACGTAGCCGTCGTGGGCCAGCCGCTGCACCAGGTCCCGGGCGGCGTGCGAGGTGGGGTGGCACACGGTGAGCCGGTCGCGGGTCCGGCGGACCTCCTCGCCGTAGGTGTCGGCGCGCACGTAGCGGCACCGGTCGCCCAACTCGGCAGCCCGGTGCCGCATGGCCGAGAGCACCAGGTGCGCCTTCTGCCGGTGGAACCGGCGGCGGGCGAAGACCGCCTTCGACTCGATCAGCAGGACGTCCTGGTGCGCGTCGTCCAGAAAGTGCCGGCCCAGCTGATCGCCGAACAGCCACCGTCGCTCGCCCAAACCGGTTGCTCTACCCACCCCGCCGAGTAGTCGATCCCGCGCCGAGTGGTCGCGGAATCGCCGACCACTCACGGCCGGAACGACCACTCGGCGCCGGAGGACGCAACGCCCGGGCGGTGGCTACGCTTCGGTCATGTCCGACCTCCACCTCGCGACCACCGACGCCGGGAACGAGCTGCTCGGCCGAGACCCGCTGGCGCTGCTGGTCGGCATGCTGCTGGACCAGCAGATCCCGATGGAGAAGGCGTTCACCTCGCCGGAGGTGCTGCGCGAACGGATGGGCGGCGGCCCGCGGCTGGATGCCCGCGCCATCGCCGAGGCCGACCCGGCCGCGTTGGAGGAGCTGTTCCGCACGCCGCCGGCACTGCACCGGTTCCCGGCGGCGATGGCCAAGCGGGTGCAGGCGCTCGCGCGAGTGCTGGTCGACGCGTTCGACGGCGACGCCGAGTCGGTGTGGACGGCGGCGACCGACGGCGCCGACCTGGTGGCCCGCATCGGCCGGCTGCCGGGCTTCGGAGAGCAGAAGGCGCGGATCTTCGCGGCGCTGCTGGGCAAGCAGTTCGGCCTCGACACGCCCGGCTGGCGCGAGGCCGCCGGCGCCTACGGCGAGCAGGGCTCCCACCGCTCGGTCGCCGACGTCGTCGACGAGGCGTCGCTCGGGCAGGTGCGCGAGGTCAAGAAGCAGATGAAGGCGCGGGCGAAGGCTGGGGGTTAGCGCACGCTCCCACTCCCGCCGAGTGGTCGGTGCGCGCTCGAGTGGTCGCTCTTTCGGCGACCACTCGGCGCCGGATCGACCACTCAGCGAAGGGGAGATCACGCCGGGGCGAAGGCGGTGGCGCGCATGGCGTCCGCCGTCGCGGTGAGACCGGCCACCAGGTCGTCGGCGACCTCGAGGCCGCAGCGCCCCAGCCAGGTGGCGACCATGCGGTGCCCGTGCTCGGTGAGCACCGACTCGGGGTGGAACTGCACCCCGTCGATCGGCAGCGTTGCGTGCCGTAGCGCCATGACGATGCCGGACGGCGTCCGCCCGGTGACGACGATCTCCGGCGGCAGCGCGTCCTCGGCGACCGCGAGGGAGTGGTAGCGGGTGGCGGTGAACGGGGAGGGGAGGCCGGCCAGCACGCCGGTGCCGTCGTGGACGACTGCGCTGGTCTTGCCGTGCAGCAGCTCCGGGGCGCGGATCACCGGCGAGCCGAACACCGCCCCGATGGCCTGGTGGCCGAGGCAGACGCCGAACAGCGGTAGCGCCCGCTGCGCGCAGGCGGTGACGAAGGGCATCGAGACGCCCGCGTTCTCGGGGGAGCCGGGGCCGGGGGAGATCAGCACGCCGTCGACGCCGAGGTCGTCCAGTTCGGCGGGCTCGACCGCGTCGTTGCGGCGGACCAGGACCTCGGCGCCCAGCTGCCCCAGGTACTGGACCAGGTTGTAGACGAAGCTGTCGTAGTTGTCGACGACCAGGATCCGGGCGGTATCACTCACCGGGCACCGTCACCTGGCTGATCGGTAGATGGGGCTCGATCGCCGGGAAGACGACGAACAGCAGCAGGGCGCAGACCGCCGCCACGAGCAGCAGCACCTGCAGCAGCTTCGCCGCCGACGGCCCGGGCAAGTGGCGCCAGATCCAGACGTACATCAGCTGCTCCCCGCGGTGTAGAGGGCCGCCACCGGAGCCGGCATCGTCGCCTTGCGGGCGCCGTGGTCCGTCACCGCGGGCAGGCGCCTGACCTGCTTGGCGTGGATGATCATCCGCTGGGCCGCGGTGAACTTCGGGGTGCAGGTCGTCAGGGTCAGCAGCCGCTCGACCGCATCACCGACGGGGATCTCGGGGTGGTTCGGGATCGGCGCGAGCACCTGCCCGGCCGACGGGTCGACGATCTCCCGTCCCGGCACCGCCACCGGCGCGTGGCCGCGCACCGGGACCGGCGAGTCGTTGCCCTGCGGGTCGGCGCCGGGCCGGGCGCCGAGTACCCGGTAGACGTACCAGTACGCCGTGGTCTCGATGATGATCGGGTCGCCGGTGCGCAGCTTGTCGATGTTGAGGAAGGGCTCGCCCTTGCCGACCCGGTGCCCGGCGACCGCGAAGTTCCCCTGCTGGCCCGGCAGCTGCGTGTCGGGGTAGTGGCCGGGGCCGTCGGCGAGCTGGGTCTGGCCGGCGCCCTCGACGATCGTCCAGTGGTAGTCGCGTCCCAGCCGCGGCATGTAGATGTTGGCCAGGCCGGTGCCCACCGGGATCGTCGAGGCGGCCGAACCGGGTAGCTGCAGGGTCGGGTCGTCCCCCTGTTCGACTTTGAACTTCTGCTGGAAGGTCTGCTCCAGCTTGGTGGCGATCCGCTCGTTCTCCTGCCGGGAGAAGATGTTGGTGATCCACACCTCGTAGACGACGAACAGCAGCACCACCAGCCCGAGGGTGATCAGCGTCTGACCGAGCCCGCGTACGACGAATCGGATCTTGTCGCCGCGGGTCGAGGACGTCGGCGGCGGCGCGGACGGGCCGGCGACCAGCGTCTCGTCAGGCATCGGCTCCCCTGACCGCAAGCGTCGCTCCATGCGAAGACTGTCCCCCTGCTCGGTGCTACCTGCTCGGCCGGGTCCCGGCCGTCGCGTGATTCAGCGTGACGCTGCCGGTGTAGGCCGGCACCGTCAGCTGATCCGAGGTCTCGACCGTGTAGCCGAGCCCGTAGTAGCTCGCCGCCTCCTTGAACAGTCGCACTCCCGGTGAGGCATCGAGCCTGTCCAGCATTGTCGAGGACGGGCCGATGGCCGCAACCCGGAAGGGGGGCGAGTAGACGTTGCCGTTCAGCAACAGCGTGTTGCCGACGCAGCGGACCGCCGAGGTCGCGACGACCCGCTGCCCGGCGATCGACATCGCCTCCGCCCCACCGGCCCACAGCGCGTTCACCACGGCCTGCAGGTCCGACTGGTGCACGACCAACTGGTTCGCGTCGACCGAGACGTCGGCGGGCGGGGTGGCGGCGTCGTCGAGCACGACGGTCACGCCCGGGCCGGTCATCGCCGTCAGCCCCCCCGGCTGCCGCATCGGCGCGAGCCGCGCCTGCGCCCGGGAGACGGCGGCGTCGCCGCGGCCGACCCGCTCGGTGAGCCGGTTGACCGCCGCCTGCAGCTGCCGCTGCTGGGCACTGAGCTGGTGCACCCGCTGCTCGGCCCGGCGCACGGTGTCGGCCAGGCTCACCACGCCCGGGGTATGCAGGTCGCTGCTGCCGGAGTTCTGCGCGCTGACCGCGAAACCCAGCCCGGCTACCAGGCAGACCACGGGAACCAGCGTTCGCCAGGCGCGCCGGCGACGGGAGCCACTGGCGGCGGCCGGAGCGGGGTCCGCGGCATCGGGGGCATCGGGGGCGTCACCGGCCATGCCGTCACTCCTCGTCCCTGCGTGGCGCGGTCCCGGCCTCCCGCGCTCTGCCACCGTACGCGTCCGGCGGCTAGGCTGGACGGCGAGAAACGCGGGCCGCGTCATGCCCCGCAGGCCCCCGCCGTCGTCCAGGAGTGAGTTCCGTGCCCAAGTCGAAGGTCCGCAAGAAGGCCGACGCGCCGCTGCGTCCCGCCTCCAGCACCACGACGCGTCAGCTCGCACCGAGCCCCAGCTGGTACCCGGTCGTGATGGGCATCGTCCTGCTGCTGGGCCTGGCCTACCTGGTCGTCTACTACCTCACCTCCAGCGGCACCTCGCCGCACATCCCGGTGATGGCCGGGCTCGGCGCCTGGAACTTCGCGGTCGGCTTCGGCGTGATGCTGCTCGGTCTGATCATGGCCGTCCGATGGCGCTGACGCCTCCACAGCTGTGCACATCGCTGTGATTACACGACTGTAGTTCTCCCCAGCTGGGGAAATACCTGTGGACAACCCCGCCTCCGTCGGCCCCGTCGCCCGCTTCGTCCCGGACCGTCGCTTCACCGCCGGTGCCGCCGTCGGCACGGTGGTGGCGGCGATCGCGGCGGCAGTGACCGGCGACGCCGCCGGCCGGCTGCTGTGGTTGCTGGCCGCGGTGTTGCTGCTGGCCTACACCGTCACCGACCTCGTCTTCTCACCGCGCGTCGAGGCCTCACTCGCCGGCCTCACCATCCGCTCGCCGCTGACGCGGGTGGCGGTGCCGTGGGCCGAGGTCGAGTCGGTGCGCCCGGACACCCGCGCGCGGTGGGGGCTGCGCAGCACGACGCTGGAGATCGACGCGGGCGCCACGCTGGTGGTGCTCAGCCGCCGGGCGCTGGGACGGGATCCGGCCGAGGCCGCGGAGCTGATCCTCGCCTTCCGCCCGGCCGGCTCCTGACCGCCGCGGGTCAGGCCGTGGGGAAGGTGGCGGTCCGGACGGCGACGACGAGCACGACCAGCACCAGCAGGCCGACGAGCCCGCCGGCCTGCAGCCGGGTGGGCATTCGGGTCGAGGTGGTCGGCGTACCCCCGATCACCAGGCCGCCCAGCACCCCGACGACGAACCCGCCGATGTGCCCCTCCTGCGAGATGCCGGGGACCGAGAAGGTGATGGCGAAGTTGAGCACGATGATCGCGATCAGCCACTGCAGGTCCAGCCCGAGCTTGCGGACCAGCACGAGCGAGGCCCCGAACAGCCCGAAGATGGCGCCGGACGCGCCGGCCGTCACCGTCAACGGGTTACTGAAGGCGTAGACGCAGGCTGCGCCACCCAACGCTGCCACCAGGTACAGCGCCAGGAACCGCCACCAGCCGAGTAGCCGCTCCACATGCGGGCCGATGATGGCCAGCGCGAGCATGTTGGCCCCGATGTGCAGCAGGCTCAGGTGCAGGAACGCCGAGGTGAGCAACTGGTAGTAGTCGCCGTCGTGCACCGTCTCCGGGAACAGCTGCAGGTGCTGGAACAGCCGTGACCCGGCCGGGTCGCTGAGGCTGCCGCCGGCCTGCAGACCCGTGGCCAGGTAGACGATGACGTTCAGCGCGATCAGGCCGATGGTGACCAGCGGCAGCGTCGAGCCGAGCGACCCGCCCACGACGGTGCGCGGCGCCCTGACGGTTCGGCGGGCGTCCCGGACGTCCTCCGGGCAGTGGAACCCGACGGCCGCGGGGCGCATGCAGTCCGGGCATATCGGCCGCTCGCAGCGGGTGCAGCGGACCAGCGCCTCCCGGTTCGGGTGCCGGTAGCAGTGCAGCGGGGCCGGTGCCTGGGCCGAGGGGTCGGGGTTCGGGTCGCTCATGGTGGGGCAGACGCGGGTCGACGGCGGGTGCCGGTACCGGCGGCCGCGTCCGGTTACGCCTGCTCGACCTCGACCGAGGTGATGGTGATCGGCTCGACCGGCTTGTCGCCCTGGCCGGTGCGGGTGGTGGCGATGCCGTCGACGACCGCGCGGCTGTCGGCGTCGGCCACCTCTCCGAAGATGGAGTGACGGCGATTCAGGTGCGGTGTCGGCGCCACGGTGATGAAGAACTGCGAGCCGTTGGTGTTGGGGCCGGAGTTGGCCATCGCCAGCAGGTAGGGGCGGTCGAAGGACAGCTCCGGGTGGAACTCGTCGTTGAACTGGTAGCCGGGCCCGCCGTAGCCCTCACCGAGCGGGTCGCCGCCCTGGATCATGAAGTTCGGGATCACGCGGTGGAAGACGGTGCCGTCGTAGAGCGGGTCGTTCGACTTCTGCCGCGTCCCGGGGTGGGTCCATTCCTTCGCGCCGGTGGCGAGGTCGACGAAGTTCTTCACCGTCTTCGGCGCGTGGTCGCCGTAGAGGTTGATCCGGATGTCGCCGGAGGAGGTGTGCAGCGTGGCGGTCTGGGTGGCGAGCATGCCGACCATCCTGCCATGCAGCCGACAGCTCAGAACTTCCCGACGATCGCGCGGGCGATGTCGACGGCGTTCCGCGAGGTCGTCTTCTCCTCGGTGTGGACGACGACCATGCTCTTGCCCTTCGCGAAGACGAACGCCCAGTCCCGGACACCGTCCCGGGCGAAGAACCGGGTGCGGTAGCTGATGCCGTCGACGCCGGGGGCGGCCTTCGGCGCGAAGTTCGGGAGCCCCTGGACCGCGTGCCCGGCCCGGGCGGTGCGGACCATGGCGTTGTAAGCCGCCGTCGTGGTGGCGAAGGTGTGCGGCTCGATGTCGGCTATCGCCTCGTAGGGCGGGGCGTAGAAGAAGAAGCGGCACCCGACCGGCTGCAGCCCGGTCAGCACCGTGGTCCGGTAGACGTGGCTGCCCTCGATGTCGGCGACGTTGGGCTTGTTCGTCGGGTCCTGACTCACCCCGCTGCGGATGTAGGGGCAGAGCTTCTCCAGCTGCCCGGCGGGCGGTTTCCTGCCCGGTGGCAGCGGCCGCACCGCGCGTGGCTTCGGCGGGTTGTACGTACTCGGGTCGGGCGCCGGCAGCGTCTCGGTGACGGTGCCGGTCACCACCGTCCGCGTCCTGGTCGTCGTCGGCGGTGCGGGAGTGGCGGCGGAGGTGCAGCCGGCCAGCACCAGCGCGACGAGGGCGAGGGGGATGATCAGACGCACCCCGGGAGCGTAGTGCGCCCCGCTGGCCCCCCTTCTTCCTTCCCTGATGAGCTTCCCTGGTGAGTGGGTCGGGGGGCGGGGTCATCGGGGACGGGCGGCGGCGACCTCGGCGGCGCGGAGCGGCAGGGTGTCCTCGAGCGGCTCGAGCTCGTCGGGCGCGCCGCGCCGGCGGTAGGCACGGCGCAGCAGGTCATCGGCCAGTCGGGGGCTCTTCGCCAGCACGGGTCCGTGCAGGTAGGTGCCGACCACGTTGTCACGGACCGCGCCCTCGGTGCGGTCCGCGCCGTTGTTGCCCCGGCCGGACGGGGTGGTGCCCAGGGGCCGGGCGCCGGCGCCGAGGGTCGTCAGGCCGCTGTGATTCTCGTAGCCGACGACGCGGCCGACCTCCAGCCCGCCGGCGGTGTCGACCCAGTTGTTGCCGATCAGCCGCTCCGGCCGGCCCTGCGTGACGACGTCGAGGACGCCGACGCCGGCGATGCGGCGGCCTTCGTGCGTCACGAACTCGTGGCCGAGCATCTGATAGCTGCCGCAGACGGCCAGCATGACGACGCCGTCGTCGGCCATCTCCCGCAGCTCCTGGCCCCGCGTGACGAAGTCGGCACCGATGTCGCCCTGCGCGGCGTCCTGCCCGCCGCCGCCGAGCAGGATGTCGGCGGCCCGGGGCAACGGGTCGCCGACGCTGACCGGCACGACCGTGACCGGCAGGCCCCGCCACTGCAGCCGTCGGCGCAGCACCAGCACGTTGCCGGTGTCGCCGTAGATGTTCATCTCCCGCGGGTACAGGTGGACGAGCGTGAGCGTCGGCGTGCTCATGTGACCGCCTCCCCGATCCGGCCCAGGATCGCGTGCAGCGCCCACATGGCCGTGTAGGTGCTGAAGACCACCACCCGCCGGCCGGGGCCCACGGCGCGCACGGCCGCACGGACCGCCTTCTCGAGATCGGGTTCGACCTCGTCGCTGGTCACGTCGTCGTAGTGCAGCCGGACGGCCATGTCCGCCGCCCGGGTGCCCGACGTCGCCATCCGGGCCGACAGCGTCCCGAGCGCGGTGAAGTCCACGTCCCACAACCACGAGACGTCCCGCCCGTCGGCGTAGTCGTCGTTGATCACGATGACGACCGCGTCCGGCGCGCCGGTGTCCAGCGTGCGCAGCGACTGCCGGAAACCGGCCGGGTTCTTCACCAGCTGCAGCACGACCTCCCGGCCCTCGACGTCGAAGGCCTGGCCCCGCCCGAACGCCGGGCGCACCGCCTGCAGCCCCGCGACGACAGTGTCCTCGTCGAGCCCGAGCGCGAGCCCGAGCGCGGCCGCGCCGCAGGCGTTCTGCGCATTGTGGGGCCCCTCGGCCTGCAGGACCAGGCTGCGCTCGCCCCCGGGGAGGGCCATGGTGAGCTCGCGGTCGGCGTCGGGCAGCCGCCGCAGCTCGACGGTGGCGGGCAGATCGGACAGCGCGACCGGGCCGCCGTAGAGCTCCTCGTCGTTCGGGAACAGCTCGCGCAGCTCGGCGCTCACGCCGTAGTAGCTCACCGCGCCGCCGGTGCGAGCGGCCAGCGCGGCGATTCGGGTGTCGTCCCGGTTGAGCACGACCTGGCCGGTGGTGGCGGACGCGACCGCCCCGAGCAGCCTCGCGGTGGTGTCGATCTCGCCGAACCGGTCGAGCTGATCGCGCATGACGTTCAGCAGCAGGCAGTGGCGCGGCGCGACCCGCTGGACGAACCGCACCGCCCAGGCCTCGTCGAGCTCGAAGACGGCGACGTCGAACGGCAGCCGGCCGGCCCAGGTCGCGTGCTCGACGGTGGCCGTGATCGCGCCACGCACGAAGTTCGACCCGGTGTCGTTGGTGAGGACGCGATAACGCTGCCCGAGCACGGTGGCTGCCATCTTGGTGGTCGTCGTCTTGCCGTTGGTGCCCGTGACGACGACGACACCCTCGGCCAGGCCCGCCATCGCCCGGCCGAGGTAGCGCGGGAACGCCTTCTCGACGACCAGGCCGGGCAGCGCGTTACCGCGCCGGCCGAGTAGCCGCAGCGCGAGCAGCGTCAGCTTGCCCAGCCAGACCGCGAGCAGGTTCACGACCAGCACGGTACCGAGCGCTGACCGGGCGGGGACGCCCGAGACGGCAGTCGGGGCGCGCCGCGATGATCGCGGCGCGCCCCGACTCCGGTTCTGGTGGCGCTCGGCGGGCTACTTGCCCAACGCGGTCAACCAGCCGGTCCCCGGAACCCCGACACCGGTGACCTCGTCGTAGCCCTTGGTGGTCTTCAGGCTGCTGTCGTGGTCAAAGGTGCGCACCGAGTACACCAGCCCCTTGCTGGCGTCCACGCCGTTGGCGTAGTCGACGCGGACCGCGCCCTTCGGCGCGCCCGCCTGGTGCCGCGGCAGGACGTCGTTGAAGTCCGACCGGTTGGCATAGATGGCCTCGTTCAGCAGCCCTGCGCCGGTGGACATGTGGCGGCTCTGCAGGGTCAGGGCCGTCATGCCGGCGAACAGCGGCGAGGCGAGGCTGGTGCCGCCGATGCGGTACTCGCCGTAGTGCGTGCCCTCCGGGAACTGCTGGGTCTGGCCGACGAGCATCCCGGTGGTGGGGTCGGCGTCCATCGCGACGTCGGGCACGGTGCGGTAGGCGCTGTTGTTCACGCCGTCCTGGTAGGACGGCCGGTTGAACAGAGCCGACGCGCCGCCCCCGGCGCCGTACAGGTAACCGGCCGGCTTCCAGTGCTTGCCGTTGCCGGAGAGGGTGAACTTGGTGGTGCCCCAGCCGGTCTGGAAGCTGAGGTTGCCGGCGGCGCCTATCCCCGTGGAGGTGCCACCCACGCTGGTCACGTAGGGGTCGGACGTCGGGTAGTCGGCCTGCTTGATCCCGGTGTTCTGCAGCTCGTCGCCGCTGTCGCCGGAGGAGAACATGAAGCTGATGCCCTCCGCGGCGCCCTGCAGGAAGACCGACTCGTAGGCGGCGATGCTGTCGGCCGACTCGTTCTCCTCGATGTCACCCCAGGAGTTGGACACCAGCTGCGCGTCGCCGTCCTGGACGACCTTCGCGAGGGTGTCGAGGAAGTCGCTGTCGTTGCAGCTGGCCGCGCCGTAGTAGTGGATCGTGGCGCCCGGTGCCATGGCGTGGACCGCCTCGACGTCGAGGGTCTCCTCGCCGTACCAGCCGGACGGGCCGCACGCCTTGCGGTGCGTGAACTTCGACGCTGTGGTCTGCACCAGCTGACCGGGGGCGTACCTCCCGTCACCGTTCTGCTTGGCGTAGCTGTTGGCGTCCTTCTTGATGGTCGGCGAGGCGTACGCGTCGGTGATCGCGACCGTGATCCCCGATCCGTCGAGCCTGGTGCCGCCCTCGTAGGCCGCCCGGAACTGCGGGCCGGTGTAGCCGCACGGTGCGTAGGCCAGCCGCTGGCCGTGGAACTTCGGCAGCGGGGTGTGGTAGTCGGCCTGGTACTTCGCCTTGATCTGGCCGTAGTAGATGGAGCACGGCCGGGCGTTGCGATACCCCGCCGAGGGCTTGTTCGGCGGGACGTGGGTCGGGGCGTTGCGCTTGGGGGAGGTGTCGAGGCCGGTGACGGTCAGCACGCTCGAGCGCAGCGACGCCGGCACCCGCAGCGCCCGGGCGGGGGCCCGCACCACCTGGCCGTGGTGGCGGTAGCGGTCGATGCTGGCCCCGAACGCCTTCTCGGCGGACCCCGTCGAACCCTCCACGCTGAGGTACCGGTGGGCGGGGCCGACGCCGGTGACGTGCAGCCCCTTCGAGCGCAGGAACTGGCTGACGCGGGCCGCCGTCCGGGCGGTCGGCGCGAACCGGGCGTTGTACTGCGCCGGGCTGAGGAACTGCCCGTACTGCGCGCTGCCCGGTGTCGACACGCTGTCGGCGAACGTGCGGAGGGCGGCCAGCCCACCGCGGGGCGCGAGGTAGACGCGGGCGTGAACCTTCGCGGAGTTGGCGGCATGGCCGAGATGCCGCGCATGCGCGGTCCAGGCGGGGTGCGTGTGCGGGATTGCCTTGGGCGAGGGTGTCGCCGTAGCCGTTCCCGCAGCGGTGACCGAGGTGACCAGCGCCGCGGTAGCGGCAACGGTCACGACGGCGAGGCCGCGCTTGTGCATAGAACTCCTCCACTCAACTGAGGTGGTGCGCGGTCCGATCGGCGCACGCGGCCCTGAACGTAAGCCTTTCCTGTGGCTAGTCGGCGCAGTCCGAACTGTCCCGTTCGTGACATGCAACAATCTGCCGGAGTTGGCGTTACATCGGGGTAAGTATTACCGCAACGCGGAGCCAAGTAGTGGGCTGCAGCGGTGGCCGGGTCGTCCGCGGCCGGCTGCCGGCAGGGTCGGACGTTCGGGCAAGCCTCGGGCGGCTCCGATCGCTGCCGCCGGCTCGGGCCGGACCCTCGTGGTTTAGGTGCCCGAGCGCGCTGCTGGGTGGAACGCGCCCGGACTTCGCTGCGATAAGGGCCCGGGCCCCGACCGCGGCGCGAATTCCATGGTCACACCGCAAGGGGTCGATTCGCAAAAGGGACCGTTCGACCATCCGCCCGCTCCGGCCGCGGTGTGGCATCCCAATGCCCGGCCGCCCGGATAGGCTTGGGTCAGCTCCACCCGATCAACCGACCCGCGGGTCCAAAATCCGGTGTGTGGCATCACTTCAGACCACGAGGTGACGGGAGACATGACCCCTCAGCCATTCGAGGACACCGGCGCTGTTCTGGCCGAGCTGGCCCGCTCGCTCGGCTCGGATCCGGCCCCGTTGGGCGTCCAGCAGCGCGTGGCGGACGCCGCGGTCGCCGAGATCGAGGGTGCCCGCTGGGCCGGCATCACCCAGCTCAGCCGCTCGGGGGCCTTCACCCCCGTCGCCACCGCGGATGTCGTACGGCGCGTGGCGCAGGCGCAGTTCGACACCGGCGAGGGGCCGTGCCTGGCCGCAGCGACCGATCCGCCGCCGATCGTGATGAGCAACGATCTGGCGGCGGACACGCGCTGGCCGCGCTTCGCCGCGGTGGCGCTGTCCTACGGCGTCCGCGCGGCGTTGGCCTTCCAGCTCTACACCGACAGCGACACGATCGGCTCGCTGACCGTCTACGCCGACCAGGCCGAGGCCTTCACTCCGGCCAGCCAGCACCTCGGCGGGCTGCTCGCCGCCCACGCCGCGCTGGCGATCCGGGCCACCAACACCGAGGCGAACCTGCGGTTCGGGCTCGAGACCCGCGACGTCATCGGCCAGGCCAAGGGCATCCTCATGGAGCGGTTCAAGATCAGCGACATCGATGCCTTCGACCTGCTGGCGGCCGCCTCACAGCAGACCCAGCGCAAGATACGGGAGATCGCGGGCCATCTCGCTCGCACCGGCGAACTCGGCTGACGGCCCACGCCCAAACGGCTCAGCCCGGGCGGCGCAGCTCAGACAGGCGCGGCTCAGGCCGGGCTGTCGGCGGCCGGCATCGCCTGCTCGAGGCGGGCGAGCCGGATCAGCCGGCGCACCGCCGGGCTGGCGGCGGTCAGCGTCACGGTGGTGTCGTGACGGCGAAGCTGACCTCGAAGGGTGACGAGCGCTCCCAGAGCGCTGCAGTCGAGGAAGGTCAGTTCGGAGAGATCGAGGCGAAGGTGGCGGCGACCGGCGACGTCATTCAGCGCTGAGTCGAGCGCGGCCCGGTTGGCGAGGTCCATCTCGCCGCGCAGGGTTACGTCGGTGTGCTCGGCGTCGCGGTGCTGCACGAGCACGTCCAGGCCGGCGACCCGGTAGATCCGGGTCGGAGGCTGCATCGCCGAGGTGTTCGGTTGGTCCGACGCGCACGGCGCGCCCGCCAGCTTCGCCGCTTTCGAGGTGGTCGGCGGGGTCGAGGTGGTCGAGGACGAGGCGACCCCGGCGGGCGGGGAGGTGTGTCCGGGTAAACGCTGGTTGCGCATGTAGTAACTCCAGGCGCCCGCGGCGTCGCGCAGCGTGCGCCCGTGGTTTTCGGTGGCCGCGCTGCATCGCAGGCTGGGTCCGACTGTACGCGTGAATGCCGCAGTCTCCGAAAGCACGGACAGATCGCCACCAAAGGCTCCCGAGAATGCGGGGCTCCACCGCCGCTTCGCGCTGCGGCCGGCCCCGCCGCACGTGCACAGTGCCGTGCCGGTCGTGCGGACGGCTGGCCCAGCTACCAGCTCCGGGAGCTTCAGTGAGTGGAGACGAGGGGAATCGAACCCCTAACCCCCGCCTTGCAAAGGCGGTGCTCTGCCAATTGAGCTACGTCCCCTTTGAAATTGTCGAATGCGAGCTGGACGGGGCCGCCGTCAGCGCGAGGCGTCGGCGGTGGCGTCCCGCCAGAGCGCCTCGGCATCCGACGACGCCCGGCGTCGCCGCACCGCGGTGGCCGCCGCGGCGGCAGCGGCGACGGCGAACACGAGCGGGGTACGGATCCGAGCCATGGCAAGAACGGTACCGCGCGGGGGCCGCCGGGCATTCACAGTGGGCCTGGGAGGACTTGAACCTCCGACCTCATCCTTATCAGGGATGCGCTCTAACCGCCTGAGCTACAGGCCCGTGGCCGCCGACCAACCAGCCTAGCTGGCGCGCCTGGCGTCGTGCACACCGCCTGGGCGGCGCGGGGTCGATCAACGCTCGGAGAGGGTCACCTCGACGCCACCGACCAGGTCCGCGCAGAGGTTGTAGATCACCGAACCGATCGTCGACAGGGCGATGAACAGCACGATGTTGACGACCCCGATGATGGCGGCTCCACCGAAGACGATCCCTGAGGTGATCGGGGGACTCGAGCCAGGGCCGTTGAGCTGCACCACGGTGTCGTTGACCTTGCCGATGATCCCGGCCGCGTCGAGCACGCCGAACAGCACGCCCACCACGATGAGCCACACGAAGAACAGCGCGATCGACAGCACGCAGGAGAACTTCAGCACGGTCCAGGGGTTGATGTGACGCAGCTGCAGCCGCGCCCGCCGCGGGCCGCGGCCCCGGCTGCGATTTGCGCCGCTCGGGGCCGACCCGTTGGTGGCCCTCGTCGAGGCCCCGGCCGAGCTGCTCGTCGAGGTGCTGGAGTAGTTGTTCCGGGAGGTCGGGGATGCCGGCGGTGCGGTCGTCGTCGTGGCATCGGCGGCACTGGTTGCACTGGAGGCACTGCCGGCACTCGAGGCACCGGAGCTCGAGCCGGGGCGGAACGGGGCGTCGCTGACCTGGGGCATGGTGCCGGTGGGGGCGTCGGCCTGCACCCGGCCACCGTAGGCCGGGTCCTGCGCCTGCGAGCGGGAGCGGGTCGACTCGTGGTCGCTGCCGCCCCAGCTGACGCCGTCGGCGTCGCCGTTCGATCGGGTGTGCTCGTCGGCCTCGGTGGAGTCGTAGTCGGTGTACCGTGCCGCGGTCTGCCCGCCGTGGGGCGATTGCGTCATGTCACTCCGTCTCGTCGGGACCCTGGGGTCGGCCCTAGCCGCATACGATACGCGGGTCGCGGCGACACGCCGACGTCACGCGACAACCGGACGATGCTCGCGTACTGCGCCGGCCGGTGGACAGCGCTGCTCAGGCTGCGGTCAGCCCGCCGTCAGTCGCCCCGCCGTCAGTCGCCGTCGGCATCGGGCTCGTCGGCGTTGCGGGCGATCGCGACCACGTTGGTGCCCTCGGGCAGGTTCATCAGCCGGACACCCATGGTCTGGCGCTGCGCCCGCCGCACCTGCGAGGCCTGGGTGCGGATGACGACGCCGTCGGAGGTGATGGCGTAGATCTCGTCGCGGGGAGCGACCGCCAGTGCCCCCACCAGGCCGCCGCGGGTCGAGACGATGCGGGCGGTCAGCACGCCCTTGCCGCCGCGCCCCTGCCGCGGGTACTCGCCGACGCGGGTGCGCTTGGCGAAGCCGCCCTCCGTGGCAACCAGGATCTCGGCGTCCTCGTCGTGCACGACCACCATCGACAGCAACTCGTCGTCGTTGTTGAAGCGCATCCCGAACACGCCGGAGGTGGCACGGCCCATCGGTCGCAGCGTCTCGTCGTCGGCGGTGAACCGGATCGACATCGCCTGCCGGCTGACCAACAGCAGGTCGTGGTCCTCGGAGATGAGCGCGGCGTCGATCAGCTCGTCGTCGTCGCGCAGGTTGATGGCGACGATGCCGCCGGTGCGGTTGGAGTCGAAGTCGGTGAGGCGGGTCTTCTTCACCAGGCCGTGCTTGGTGGCAAGCACCAGGTACGGCATCACCTCGTAGTTCTTCAGCGCCATGACATCGGCGATCTGCTCGTCGGGTTGGAAAGCGAGCAGGTTGGCGACGTGCTGGCCGCGGGCGTTCCGGTTGGCCTCCGGCAGCTCGTAGGCCTTGGCGCGGTAGACCCGGCCCTTGTTGGTGAAGAACAGGATCCAGTCGTGCGTCGAGGTGACGAAGAAGTGCTCGACGATGTCGTCGGTCCGCAGCCCGGCGCCCTGCACGCCCTTGCCGCCGCGCCGCTGCGCCCGGTAGAGGTCGGTCCTGGTGCGCTTGGCGTAACCGGTGCGGGTGATGGTGACCACGACGTCCTCGCGGGCGATGAGGTCCTCCATCGACATGTCACCGTCGTTGGGAACGATGCGGCTGCGCCGGTCGTCGCCGTGCTTGTCCACGATCTCGGTCAGCTCATCGCGGATGATCTGCCGCTGCCGGCCGGGCTTGGCCAGAATGTCCTCGAGGTCGGCGATCTCGGCCTCGATCTCGGCCAGGCTGTCGATGATCCGCTGCCGCTCCAGCGCGGCCAGCCGCCGCAGCTGCATGTCGAGGATCGCGGTCGCCTGCTCCTCGTCGATCTCGAGCAGCTCCATCAGCCCGGCCTTCGACTCCTCGGCCGAGGGGGAGTTGCGGATCAGGGCGATGACCGCGTCGAGCTGGTCGAGCGCCTTCACCAGGCCCCGCAGGATGTGGGCACGCTCCTGGGCCTTGCGCAGCCGGTAGCGGGAGCGGCGGACGATGACGTCGATCTGGTGGTCGACGTAGTGGCTGATGATCTGGTCCAGCCGCAGCGTCCGGGGGACGCCGTCGACGATGGCCAGCATGTTGGCACCGAAGGTCGTCTGCAGCTGGGTGTGCTTGTAGAGGTTGTTGAGCACCACCTTCGCCACGGCGTCGCGCGTCAGGGTGATGACGATGCGGGTTCCGGCGCGGCTGGAGCTCTCGTTGTGGATGTTGCGGATGCCGGCGAGCTTGCCGTCCTTGACCTGCTGCGCGATCGACTCCAACAGGTTGTCGGGGTTGACCTGGTAGGGCAGTTCCTTGACGACCAGGATCGTGGAGTTCTTCTCCTCCTCGACCTCGACGACCGCTCGCATCCGGATCGACCCGCGCCCGGTGCGGTAGGCGTCCTCGATGCCCTCCCGCCCGACGATCAGCGCGTGCGTCGGGAAATCGGGGCCGCGGACCAGCTCGATGAGCTTCTCCAGCAGCTCCTCCGACGACGCGTCCGGGTGGTCCAGGGCCCAGGTGACCCCGGACGCGACCTCGCGCAGGTTGTGCGGCGGGATGCGGGTCGCCATACCGACCGCGATGCCCTCGGACCCGTTCACCAGCAGGTTCGGGAACCGCGCCGGCAGGATCACCGGCTCGGTGGTGTTGCCCGCGTAGTTGGGGACGAAGTCGACGGTCTCCTCGTCGATGTCCTGCAGCATCGCCATCGCCAGCTGCTGCAGCCGGCACTCGGTGTACCGATACGCCGCCGCGGGGTCGTTGCCGGGGGAACCGAAGTTGCCCTGCGGGTCGATCAGCGGGTGCCGCATGGACCACGTCTGCGCCATGCGCACCAGGGCGTCGTAGAGCGCGCTGTCGCCGTGCGGGTGGTAGTTGCCCATCACGTCGCCGACCACCCGGCCGCACTTGACGTAGTTGCGGTCGGGCCGGAAGCCCGAGTCGTACATGCCGTAGAGGATCTTGCGGTGGACCGGCTTCAACCCGTCCCGCACGTCCGGCAGCGCCCGCCCCACGATCACCGACATCGCGTAGTCGATGTAAGAGCGCTGCATCTCCTGCTGCAGGTCGACCGGCTCGATCCGGTCGTACGGAGTCTCGGGCGGTTCGGTCGTATCCGTCATCGGGCGATCCTCGGTTCAGTCGCGTGGTCGGTCTGCCGGTGGGGACGGCTTGTGTTTACGCATCTCACGAGGCAGGGGGTCGGGCGGCATCCGCAACGCCGCCCGCTCCGAACGGAACGAGAGATGGAAGCGGGACGGAGGTGGGGCGCAGGCCGGTTCGATCCTGAGTGTGGTTGGGACTGGCCCCCCGAGCGAAGCGAGGGGCGGATGCGAAGGATCGGACGGGCCTGCGCCCCACCGACCACAAAGACAGCACCCATCAGATGTCCAGGAACCGGACGTCCTTGGCGTTGCGGATGATGAACGAGCGGCGGGCCTCGACGTCCTCACCCATGAGGACGCTGAACAGCTCGTCGGCGGTGGCGGCGTCGTCCAGGGTGACCTGGCGCAGGATGCGGTGTTCGGGGTCCATGGTGGTGTCCCAGAGCTCGGTGGCGTTCATCTCGCCGAGACCCTTGTAGCGCTGGACCGCGTCCTCCTTGGCCAGCTTGCGGTTGGCGTCGTGGCCGGCCTTGACCAGCGCCTCGCGTTCCCGCTCGGTGTAGGCGTAGTCCGGCTGCCCCTTCTGCCATTTGATCTTGTAGAGCGGTGGGGCGGCGAGGTAGACGTGGCCGGCCTCGATGAGCGGCCGCATGAACCGGAACAGCAGCGTGAGCAGCAGCGTGGTGATGTGCTGGCCGTCGACGTCGGCGTCAGCCATGAGCACGATCTTGTGATAGCGCAGTTTTGCGAGATCGAAGTCGTCGTGGATGCCCGTGCCGAGCGCCGTGATCAGCGACTGCACCTCGTTGTTCTTCAGCACCCGGTCGATGCGCGACTTCTCGACGTTGATGATCTTGCCGCGGATCGGGAGGATGGCCTGGAACCGCGACTCGCGGCAGGACTTGGCCGAGCCGCCGGCCGAGTCGCCCTCGACGATGTAGAGCTCGCTCTCGCCGGGGTCGGTGGAGCGGCAGTCGGCGAGCTTGCCCGGCATCCCGAAGGTGTCCAGGGCGTTCTTGCGGGCGAGCTTGCGGGCCTGCTGCGCGGCCTTCCGGGCGCGCGCGGCCTGCGTCATCTTGGTGACGATGGTCTTGGCCTCGGCCGGGTTCGCGTCGAACCAGCGGCTGAGGTAGTCGTTGCAGGCGGCCTGGACGAAGGTCTTGGCGCTGGAGTTGCCCAGCTTCGTCTTGGTCTGGCCCTCGAACTGCGGCTCACCCAGCTTGACCGAGATGATGGCGGCCAGGCCCTCGCGGATGTCGTCGCCGGTGAGCCGGTCCTCCTTGGTGTCCTTGACCAGCTTCTTGTCGACCGCCCAGCGGTTAACGACGCTGGTGAGCGCGGCGCGGAAGCCCTCCTCGTGGGTGCCGCCCTCGATCGTGGCGATGGTGTTGGCGAAGGTGTGGACGCTCTCGGAGAACGACTTGTTCCACTGCATCGCGATCTCCACCGACAGCGCCTTCTCCTTGTCCTCGTCGGAGAAGGAGATGACGTTCTTGTGGATGGGTTCCTTGTCGGTGGTCCGGTTGATGTGCTTGACGAAGTCGGCAATGCCGTCGGCGTAGGAGTAGGTGACCTCGCGGGCCCGCTTCGGGGCCTTGCTGTCGACCGCGTCGTCCTCGTCGACGATCTCTTCCACCCGCTCGTCCCGCAGGACGATGGTCAGGCCCTTGTTGAGGAAGGCGTACTCCTGGATCCGGCGCCGGATGGTCTCGAAGTCGTAGTGGGTGGTCTCGAAGATGGCCTCGTCGGCCCAGAAGGTCAGCTCGGTGCCGGTGTGCTTCGCCGGCCCGACCTTCTCGAGCGCGGCCGCGGGCTTCTGGTTCTCGTACGGCTGGAACCACTGGTACCCGTCGCGCCAGATGCTCAGTTCCAGTCGGGAGGACAGCGCATTGACGACCGAGACGCCGACCCCGTGCAACCCGCCGGAGACCGCGTACGCCTTCCCGTCGAACTTTCCGCCCGCGTGCAGGACGGTGAGGATGACCTCGGGGGTCGGCCGCTTCTGCGTCGGGTGCATGTCGACCGGGTAGCCGCGGCCGTTGTCCTTGACCCGGACCCCGCCGTCGGCCTGCAGCGTCACCTCGACGCGGTCGGCATGGCCGGCGAGCGCCTCGTCGACCGAGTTGTCGACGACCTCCCACACCAGGTGGTGCAACCCACGCTGGGAGGTGGAGCCGATGTACATACCGGGCCGCTTGCGGACGGCCTCGAGCCCCTCGAGGACGGTGATGGAACTGCCGGTGTAGCTGTTCTTACCGGTGCCGGACCGGCCGTTGGCACTGGTGGCCTTGGTGGCCGGGGTGGCCTGGGACTTCGTGGGGCTGCTGGTCACGGCCCGACCCTTCTCGCCGCAAGGCGATTGCTCGAGTGCACTGGCGTCGTGCGTGGCACGTCGGTGCGTGGACCGCGGCTCGCCCGGTACCCACGCATGAAGCCGGGGTGGGTCCGGCCGGCGAGAACGCCTGGCAGGCCCGGACCGGATCCTGCCGGACCCGGTTGGGCGCCGTGACGAGCCGACCACACCAACCCCGAGATTTCGTCTCCAGTCTAGCTCACCGGGACGACAGAACCTTGCAGGACGCGGTCTGATTTCACTGCTGACGGTGTCGTACCGCTCCTCGCGCGGGGGCCCACCTGGAACACCCCTGGCGCTCCGTGCACGACCGATGAGCGACGCGGGGCCGCGAGCCGTGGCGCTGCTCGGCGCCGGCGGTCAGCCGTAGGTGTCGCGCGGGCCCCTAGCCCCGCGGACGGTGCGGCCACCGTGGCGCCAACTCGGCGCGACCGGCCCGGTGATCACCAGCCGGGTGACCACGCCGGGGCCCAGTTCGGCCGTGAGCCGCGCCACCAGAGTACCGGCCAGCAGCCGCAGCTGCGTGGCCCAGGCCGTCGACTCCGCGGCCACCCGCAGCTCCCCGTCGTGCAGCTGCTGCGGATGGGCGTGGGCGGCGACGTCGCCGCCGACCAGGCTGTCCCAGTCGGAGAACACCCGCGCCTCGGCCAACGGCCGCTCCCAGCCCTGGTCGTTGACCAGTCCGCTCAGCAGCCGCCCGAGCCGGACCGGGTCGCGCTCGGCGTCCGGCCCGGCCGCCGAGTAGCCGCCGCGGTTCCGGCCGCCCCGTCCGGCGAGGTTCTCCCGCCGGTTTCGGCGGCGCGCGCCGGCCCCGCCGCGGCGGCGACCCGGTCCGTCAGCCATGCGACGGGCGCCGTCCAGTACGGAGCGGGCGAGGTCGGCGGCGTCAGCAGCAGCGGGCTCGCCCCCGGCGTCGACGGGCCCGGCAGAATCGGTGTCGGCACCGCCGTCGGGACCGAAGTTATCGACAGGGTTGTCCACAGCCTGTGGGCTGGTTGGTGTGACGCGAACCGCACCATTCCGGCCGTCCGAGTCGCCGAAAGACCCGCTACCCACAGGCGTGGCCGGTTGTCCACCATGAATTGGGGACAACCGTGTGGCGCACGTCTCAGCGGGTGCGTCCGCATCGTCGGTCCCGTCGCCGCCGTGATCAGTCCGCACGCTGCACCGTTCCGGCCTCGACTCGGAAGCGGCGGCCCCGCAGTTCGGGTGGCACGTCCTCGGGCACCGCGGCGGTGACGATCGCCTGCTCCGCCGTCGCGGCGACCTGGGCCAGCTGGGCCCGACGGTCGGCGTCGAGTTCGGCGAACACGTCGTCCAGGATCAACACCGGATCGCCGCCGGACAACCCCTCGCTGCGCAGCAGCTCGTAACTTCCCAGCCGGAGCGCCAGCGCGGCCGCCCACCCCTCGCCGTGGCTCGCGTACCCGCGGACCGGGAGTCCGTTGACCGACAGCTCGAGCTCGTCCCGATGCGGACCGACCAGGTTCACCCCCCGGTCCAGCTCCGCCGGGCGGGCCGCCGCGAGATCCCGCAGCAGGGCCTCCTCCAGGGCCTCGGCCGCCGGCAGCGGGAGTTCGGGGGACGGATCCAGCGGCGGGTCGGTCTCCAGCGAACTGGCGTACCGCACCCCGAACTCGCCGCGCTGCGAGGTGACCTGTGCGTAGGCGGCGAGCGCATGGGGTCGGATCGCCCGCAGCGTCTCGAGCCGAGCCGTCAGCAGCTGTGCCCCGTGGGCCGCGAGGTGACCGTCCCACACGTCCAGCGTCGACAGATCGACATGCTGCCGGCGGACGCCGGCGGACTTCAGCAGGGCCGAGCGCTGCTTCAACACCCGCTCGTAATCCGCCCGCACCCCCGCCAGCAGTGGGCGGCGGGCGACCGCGAGCTCGTCGAGGAAACGCCGCCGCTCTCCCGGGTCACCGCGGACCACCGCGAGGTCCTCGGGGGCGAACAGCACCGTCCGGACGGCGCCGAGCACGTCGCGCGGCCGGGAGGTCGGCGCTCCGTTCAGCGACCCCCGGTTGCTGCGCCCGGGGACGATCTCGACCTGCACCCGCAGTTCGCGGTCGTCGGCGACCACCGCCGCCTGAACCATCGCCCGTTCGGCCCCGGCCCGGACGAGCGGGGCGTCGCCGGCCACGCGGTGGCTGCCGAGGGTCGCCAGGTAGCCGATGGCCTCCACGAGGTTCGTCTTGCCCTGGCCGTTGGCTCCGAGCAGGACGACCGGACCCGGAGCGAGGGCGAGGTCCGCGGACTCCCAGCTGCGGAAGTCGACGAGGGTGAGGTGCCGGACGTACACGCCGCAGGCTCAGCCCGGTAGCCGCACCGGCATGATCAGGTACGTGTACTCCTCGGCGGTGTCCGCGGCCGCGTCGGCCGGTCGCAGCACGACCGGCTTGGTCGGTGAGGTGAACAGCATGCGCGCGGTGCCGCTACCGAGCGCGCCGAGGCCGTCCTGCAGGAACTGCGGGTTGAAGGCGGCGGTGATGCCGTCGCCGTCGTAGCTCACCTCGAGCTGCTCCTCGGCCCGACCCTCGTCGTCGCCACCGGCGGTGAGCGAGACCGCGTTGTCGGCGAACTCCATCCGCACCGGCGCATTGCGGTCGGTGACCAGGGCGACGCGCTTGACCGCCTCGACCAGCGGCGCCACCGCGAGCTCGGCCGTGGATGACCACTCCGAGGGCAGCAGCGAGCGATAGGCGGGGAAGGTGGCGTCGAGCAGCCGGGTGGTGGCGCGGCTGGCGCGTCCGTTCGCGGTGCCGGAGAAGCCGATGATGCCTTCCCCCGAGCCGCCGGCCGACAGCGAGATCGTCAGCGACTCGGTGTGAGCCAGGCTCTTGGCGGCATCGGCCAGCGTGCGGGCCGGGACCAGGACCTGGGCGTCGGCCGACGAGGGGTCGCCGGGGCTCCAGGTCAGTTCGCGGACCGCGAGCCGGTACCGGTCCGTGGCGGCGAGGGTGAGCTTTTCGCCCTCGATCTCCATCCGGACGCCGGTGAGCATCGGCAGGGTGTCGTCCCGGCCGGCCGCGATCGCGACCTGGGCGACGGCGGCCGCGAACTCCGCGCCGGCGACGGTGCCGGCGGTGGTCGGCATCGCGGGCAAGGTCGGGTAGTCCTCGACCGGCATGCCCGGCAGCGTGAAGCGGGCCGAACCGCAGGCGATGGTCAGGCGGGACCCGTCGAGGGCGACATCGACCGGGTGCGGCGGTAACGAGCGGCTGATGTCGGCGAGCAGCCGACCGGAGACCAGCGCCTTGCCCGACTCGCCGCCGGTGACCTCGAGGTCGACCTCGGTGGAGGCCTCGAGGTCGAAACCGGACACCGTGAGCAGATCACCGTCGACGCGTAGCAGCAGACCGGCCAGCACCGGCAGCGTAGGACGGCTCGCCAGACTGCGGGCCGCCCAGGCCACAGCGTCGGCGAGGGCGTCACGTTCGACCCGGAACTTCACTGGCCACACCTACTCGTGATCGAGGCACTGTCCCCAGATTCCACCAGGTAACAGCTCTTGTCGTTGCTCTTCTGGAATGAGTGATTCTCGTCTGTCGTCTTCGCAGCTGTGGATGCTGGGGACGACGAGCGGGAACGCCCGTAAACATTGCCCGGGGGAATCCTGCCGCATGTGGACGACAAAGCCGTGGTCATCCCCTGCCATGTCGTCCCACGGTGGATACCGGGTGAACGTTCACCGACATCCACAAGATTCGGAGTGTCGTCCACAGTCGAACACACAAGCTGTGGATAACGGGAGACGCCGGCTCGCGCACCGTGAGCGGCGCGGCCGGCGCGGCCGGCGCGGGGACGGCGCCGGCAGGTGGACGGCGGTCTCACGTCCGAGCCCGCACCTTGATCCGGCTGGTCAGCTCGGTGATCTGGTTGAAGACCTGGTGCTTCTCCTTCATCGCCGCGCGGATCTTGCGTTCGGCGTGCATGACCGTGGTGTGGTCGCGGTTGCCGAACTTCTCGCCGATCCGGGGCAACGAGAGGTCCGTGAGTTCCCGGCAGAGGTACATCGCCATCTGCCGCGCGTTGACGAGCACGCGGCTGCGGGAGCTGCTGACGAGATCGTCCATGGAGATCTGGAAGTACTCGGCGGTGACGGCCATGATCGTCGTCGCGCTGATCTCCGGCGCGTCGGATTCGCCGACCAGGTCCTTGAGCACGGTCTCGGCGAGGCCGAGTTCGACCGACTGCCGGTTCAGGTTGGCGAACGCGGTGACGCGGATGAGGGCGCCTTCGAGCTCGCGGATGTTGCTCTGGATGCGGGAGGCGATGTACTCCAGCACCTCCGGCGGGGGGCTCATGCCCTCCTGGGCCGCCTTCTTGCGCAGGATGGCGATGCGGGTCTCGAGATCGGGGGCCTGGACGTCGCTGATCAGGCCCCACTCGAAGCGGGTCCGCAGCCGATCCTCCAGCGAGTTGAGCTGCCGCGGGGACTTGTCGGAGCTGATGACAATCTGCTTGTCCTGGTTGTGCAGGGTGTTGAAGGTGTGGAAGAACTCCTCCTGCGTGCGCTCCGCGCGCTCCAGGAACTGGATGTCGTCGATCAGCAGCAGATCGACCGAGCGGTACCGGTTCTGGAAGGCCTGCATCTTGTCGTCGCGCACCGAGTTGATGAAGTCGTTCGTGAACTCTTCACTCGAGACGTAGCGCACCCGGATGTGGGGCTGCAGCCGCCGGGTGTAGTGGCCGATGGCGTGCAGCAGGTGGGTCTTGCCCAGGCCGGAGTCGCCGTAGATGAACAGGGGGTTGTAGGCGCGGGCGGGTGCTTCGGCCACCGCGACCGCGGCGGCATGGGTGAAGCGGTTGCTGGAGCCGATGACGAAGGTGTCGAAGGTGTACTTCGGATTCAGCCGGGAGGCCTCGGCCTCGGTCGCCGGCGCGGGGCGGGGGCGAGCGTCGGGCGAGCGTGGCGCGTGGTCGCCCGGGGGCTGCTGCGGCGTGGGGCGGGGGCGGGCCTGCTCCTGTGGGTGGTCGTCCTCCTCGCCCGCCTCGGCGGCGAGGGCGAGTTCGCCGGGCTCGACGCCGGCGAACTCGTCGTACTGGTCGAAACCGTCGGGGTTGTCGTCGAGGTCCGCGCCCGGGTTCTGCTCGACGGTGACGGCGACGTTGATCTCGCGGCCGAACTCCTCACTGAGGACCGAAGCGATGAGGGGCCGCAGCCGGTTCTCCAGGTAGTCCTTGGCGAACGGGTTGGGAGCGGCCAGCAACGCGGTCCCACCGATCAGCCCCAGTGGCCGGGTGAGCCCGATCCAGGCCTTCTGCTGCGGCCGGATCGAGGGATCGTTGAAACGCGGGCGAGCTCGGTTCCACACGGCGACGAGTTCGGCGCTGTCGTCCACTGGCGGGTCCACCTCTGAGTCACGCGTTCGGCCTGACGGGTCCGCAGGCCGGACCGGCATCGACGAGCGTCTCATGCTCCGGTGGTCGACCGGACATCCACAGGGCAGTCCACAAGCTGTGTACAACGCGGCGGACACGTATCCCTGGTGGGCACCCGGTGCCGGAGCCGCGTCACCCGCCGTTGGGGGACACGAGGCAGAAAGCTAACAGGGGTCAGGGGTGCCGACAATGGTCACCGGCGTGTCGTCATCCGTTTACCTCGTGGTACCTGCTACGGAGCCGGGTTTGACCGTGGCGTGTCCCGATCCGTACCGTTACAGGGTCCTGCGCAGCGACGTTGCGACCGACCACCGGTCGCGGGACGCTGCCGAATCGAGCGGTCTTCGTGTCGTCGGCCGCGGCCCGCAGTGGCCCGCGGCCTGAGCACGTCTGGTCGCCCGACGCCTGAGTTGACCAGTCTTGGAGTCCGACCGTGAGTAAGCGCACCTTCCAGCCGAACAACCGTCGCCGCGCGAAGACGCACGGCTTCCGGCTGCGCATGCGGACCCGCGCCGGCAGGTCGATCATCTCGTCGCGGCGTCGCAAGGGCCGCGGCGCGCTGTCGGCCTGAGCGGCTCCCGGCTGCTCGGACGCACCGGCCGTGCTTCCCTCTGCCCACCGGATGCGCCACGCGAGCGACTTCTCGGCGGTTGTGCGTTCCGGTCGCCGCGCGCGCGGCGGCGCGCTGGTCGTCCATTACCGAGCGGGATCCGGTGACGCGGCCCCGCTGGTGGGCTTCGTGGTGGGTCGCACCGTCGGCAACAGCGTGACCCGTCATCGGGTCACTCGCCGTCTCCGGGCGCAGATGTCCACCCGCCTCGCGCAGCTGCCGGCCGGTAGCGGGACGGTGGTGCGCGCACTGCCCTCGGCCGCCGCAGCGTCGTCGAGCGAGCTCGGCCGCGACCTGGATCGCGGCCTGCGCCGCGCGACGGGGGCGTCATGACCACTCCCACCGCGCTCAGCGAGGCCGCCGAGCCGGGCGCGGTGCCGCGCCGCCGCGCGGGTCGGTGGCTCGCCAGGACGCTGGTCGCCGCCATCGAGCTGTATCGCACGGCGATCAGCCCGTTGCGCCCTCCCGCCTGCCGGTACACGCCGTCGTGCAGCGCCTACGCTGCGGAGGCGATCCGGGTCCACGGTGCCGGCCGAGGTCTCTGGTTGGCGTTGCGACGATTGCTGCGCTGCCACCCGTTCCACGCCGGCGGGCACGACCCGGTCCCGTCGCCCGTTGCCCGCAGGGGCAGTAGGTCCTTCGAATGAGCATGGTCGCCCCGGCGCCCCCGGCAAGGAGTAGTTGAGTGCTGGACTTCCTGTACACCGCCGTCTCGTGGGTGCTGCTGCGCTGGCACGACCTGTTCCGGCTGCTGGGCTTCAGTGACACCAGCGGTCTGGGCTGGGCGCTGTCGATCGTCTTCCTCGTCATCACTGCCCGGCTGCTGCTGTTCCGCCTGTTCGTGAAGCAGGTGCACTACCAGCGGAACATGCAGAAGATCCAGCCGAAGATGCAGAAGATCCGTGAGAAGTACAAGGGCGACCGGCAAGAGATGAACCGGCAGATGATGGCCCTGCAGCAGGAGGAGGGCTTCAATCCGCTGACCGGGTGCCTGCCCCTGGTGCTGCAGATCCCGGTCTTCATCGGTCTGTACCACGTGCTCCGGCACCTCGCGAACTCGGTGACGCTGTGCAACGCGGGCAAGTTCGGCAACCCGTTGCTTTCGCAGTACACCTTCTCCAGCAAGGAGACCTGCGCCGCGGCGAAGGCCGACCTGTTCGGAGCGCCGCTCGCGGCCTCCTTCCGGGACAACTCTCAGAAGATCATCGAGCTGTTGGGCGGAGACCCCACCGGCTCCGCGACCCACACCCGCCTGGTCATCCTGCCGCTGCTGCTGATCAGCGCCGCGGCCACGTTCGGGACCCAGCTGATCGTCCGGGCCAACGCCACCACGACGCCCGAGGGCATGTCGGCCACGATCCAGCGGTTCATGCTCTACATCGTTCCGCTCGGCGTGCTGGCCTCCGGGCTGCTGTTCAACTTCCCGCTCGGTGTGCTGCTGTACTGGTTCACCAACAACTCCTGGACGCTGGCGCAGCAGGCCTATATCTACAAATTCCATCCGGCCGTCGAAGAGCCGGTGGTTCCGGCCGGGGAGATGGGCAAGACGCTCGCGCCACGGCCGGGGCAGAAACCCCAGCGAGCGCCGAGGGGCGGCAAGCCGGCGGCCGGAACCACCGACTCGGTGAACCTCGGTAAGGACGCCGGGCCACCGCCCGACACCGGAGCCGGCGCCGACGGCTCGCGTGGCGGAGGCGGTGACCGTGGCAAGCCGGGCGGCGGCGGCAGTGCCCCGCGCCCGGGCCAGCGGCCGAACCGGCAGAACGGAAAGCGCCCGGCCAAGCGCCCCACCCAAGCCAAAAAGCGTCGCTGACGCGTCGCCGTCCGCCCGGACGTGCCGGGCTCGTACGTGGAAAGGGACGACCCTGCCGTGACTGACACCGACGCGGACACCACCGCCGACACCACCGCCGAGACCGAATCGAGCAGCGAGGAGAAGCCGGAGTCCGACGAGACCCTGCTGGTCCGGGAGGGGGACATCGCCGCCGACTACCTCGAGCGGTTGCTGGACATCGTCGACTATGACGGTGACATCGACCTCGACGTCGAGAACGGCCGTGCCGCTGTGGCCATCGTCGGCAACAACCTGGGCGCGCTGGTGGGCGGCCATGGCGAGACGCTGGACGCGCTGCAGGAGCTGACCCGGCTGGCCGTGCAGCAGCAGACCGGGCTGCGCAGCCGGCTGATGCTGGACATCAGCGGCCACCGGCGGGAGCGCCGCCAGGAGCTGCATCGGCTCGCATCCGAGACGGCCTCGCGTGTGGTCGAGTCCGGAGAGCCGGCGCGGCTGGCGCCGATGAACCCGTTCGAGCGCAAGGTCGTGCACGACGCGATCGCCGGGATCGACGGGGTGACGAGCGAGTCGGAGGGTGTCGAGCCGAGTCGCCGGGTCGTCGTCGTTCGCGACCGGTGAGTTCGGGCGCGGCGGGCCGCGCCGAGGCCGCGTCCCTGCCGGCGCCGCCGGAGGGTGCGGTCGACGTCTTCGGGGATCGGCTCCCGCTGGCGGTGCGGTTCGCCGGCATGCTGGCCGGGGACGGGGTGTCCCATGGCCACCTCGGCCCCCGTGAGGTGCCCCGGCTGTGGGAACGCCACCTGCTCAACAGCGCGGTGGTCACCGATGTGGTCGCCGCCGGCAGTGAGGTGATCGACGTCGGGAGCGGAGCCGGGCTGCCGGGTCTGCCGATGGCCATCCGGGCTGCAGAGCTGCGGATGGTTCTGCTCGAACCCATGCTGCGCCGTACCCGGTTCCTGATCGCCGCGACCGAGGAGCTCGGTCTCGAAGAGCAGTGCACGGTGGTGCGCGGTCGGGCCGGTGGGCCGGAGCATGCGCAGTTGACGGCCGACGTGGTGGTGGCGCGTGCGGTTGCCCCGTTGGACCGCTTGGTGGAAGTGTGCCTTCCGCTGGTGCGGCCCGGTGGTCGAATCCTGGCCCTGAAGGGTGCGAGCGCCGTCGAAGAGTTGTCGAGGCACCGGTCGGCGCTACGCCGGCTCGGCGCGGGCTCGGTCGAGATGCACGAGCTGGCCGACCGGGTCGGTGGCGTGGTACGCGTCGTGAGTGTGTCGCGGTCTGGCCAGACCAGAGCGCGGACGCGAAAGGGAGTGTGAATGAGCGAGCTGCCCGCCCCCAACGGTGAGCGCGTTTCACGTGAAACAGCGACCGACCAACCGTCCGCTGCCTCGGCCGGAACCGACGGCCATGTTTCCCGTGAAACGTCGACCGAGCCGTCGATGGAGGCCCCGACCGAGACCTCGACCGGCAGCTCAACCGATACCTCGACAGTGGACGACTTCCTGGACACCCCGATCGGGCGCGAGGCGCGCTACGCCGTCGACGTCCTGAACATCCGGCAGGAACAGTGGCCGCGCCCTGGGCGGACGCGAGTGCTCACCGTCGCCAATCAGAAGGGCGGAGTCGGCAAGACCACGAGCGCCGTCAACATCGCCGCCGCGCTGGCGCTGCACGGCCTGCGCGTGCTGCTGATCGACCTCGACCCCCAGGGCAACGCGAGCACCGCGCTGGGCATCGAGCACGGCGTCGGCACGCCGTCGGTGTACGACGTGCTCCTCGGCAGTGTGCCGCTGGTGGAGGTGGCGCAGGCGACCGACTTCGCCCCGCTCCTGCAGTGTGCGCCGGCGACCCTCGACCTCGCTGGCGCGGACATCGAGCTGACCAGCCAGGTCGCCCGGGAACACCGGCTGCAGCGGGCGCTGCAGAAGCTGCTCGCCGCGGAGGGCGAGCCGCTCGACTACGTCATCATCGACTGCCCGCCCTCACTCGGGCTGCTGACCCTGAACGCCCTCGTGGCCGGCAAGGAGATGCTGATCCCGATCCAGTGCGAGTACTACGCGCTCGAGGGCCTGGCCCAACTGCTCAACACCGTCGAGCTCGTGAAGTCCCACCTCAACCCCACGTTGAACGTCAGCACCGTCCTGCTGACGATGTACGACAGCAGGACCCGGCTGGCCGACCAGGTCGCCGACGAGGTGCGAAGCCACTTCGGTGACGTCGTGCTGAGACCGATGATCCCGCGGAACGTCCGGGTCTCCGAGGCTCCCGGGTTCGGGCAGACAGTCATCACCTACGACGCCGGGTCGCGCGGGGCGGTCAGCTACCTTCAAGCGGCACGGGAGCTCGCCGATCGGGGCGCCGCCGTGCCGGTCGCGAACAGCAAGGCCGATGCGGACGGTGCGGCCGGCGAGCCGGGCGCGGACGCCGATCGGGCTTCCGGGGGAACAGCACACGAGAGCGAGGACGGCGAGTGAGCTCAAAGCGAAGGGGTGGTCTGGGTCGGGGGCTCGGATCGCTGATTCCCACCGCACCGGCGGGCGTCTCGGTGGAGGAGAAGCCGCCGGAGACGGACGCGGCATCACACGCGGACGCAGTGACGACGCCGGCGGGCGAGAACGGCGCCGGGGCGACAGGCGCCGGCCCGGTCGGCCACCCGGGCGAGACCGAGCAGCCGGCGACCGACCCGGAGAGCGCGCCCGCCGACGACGGCCCGCGCCCCGTTCCGGGGGCCTCGTTCGAGGAGATCTCGGTGACCGCGGTGCACGCCAACGCGCGGCAACCGCGCCAGGTCTTCGAGGAGGAGGCGCTCGAGGAGCTGACCCACTCCATCCGGGAGTTCGGCGTGCTCCAGCCGATCGTCGTCCGGCAGGACGACGACGGCTACGAACTGGTCATGGGGGAGCGGCGGCTGCGGGCCGCCACCGCCGCCGGCCTGGAGACCATCCCGGCGATCGTGCGCTCCACGGCCGACGACGCGATGCTGCGCGATGCGCTGCTCGAGAACATCCATCGGGTGCAGCTCAACCCGCTGGAGGAGGCGGCTGCGTACCAGCAGCTGCTGGAGGAGTTCGGCACCACGCACGAGGAGCTCGCCCAGCGGATCGGGCGCAGCCGGCCGCAGATCACCAACACGATCCGGCTGCTGAACCTGTCGATCGCCGTCCAGCGGCGGGTCGCCGCCGGCATCCTGTCGGCGGGGCACGCGCGGGCGCTGCTGTCGCTCGAGGAGGCGGGCAGTCAGGACGAGATCGCTGGACGCATCGTGGCCGAGGGGCTGTCGGTGCGGGCGACGGAGGAACTCGTCGCCCTGGCCCGGGACGCTGGGGAGCAGCCGTCCAAGTCGCGCCCGCCCGCCCGCAAGATCACCGCACCGGCCGCGGCCGACCTGGCCGACAAGCTCTCGGACGTCTTCGACACCCGGGTGCGGATCGACCTGGGCCGGCGCAAGGGCAAGATCACCGTGGAGTTCGCCTCCATCGACGACCTGCAGCGCATCGTGGGCCTGATGGCGCCCGAGGTGGAGCGTGGCCGTCAGGCGGGGCCGAACGCGCCGTAGCTCACGCAGTCCTCGACCCGGCGCCGCTCGCGGCGCAGCGAGGGCGAACGATGGTCCGGCGCGGGGTGACCGAGGCTCACCACCCCGACCGGGTGGAGCCGGGCCGGCACGGCGAACGCGTCGGCGACGGCGGATATCCGCTCCGGCGGGATGCCGAAGAAGCAGGCCCCGAGGCCGGCGTCGACGGCGGCGAGCAACAGCACCATCGCGGCCATGCCGGTGTCGACGTCCCAGTAGGGGACCGGCCATCGGTTCTCGTCCCGGTCCTGCCAGCCCTTGTCCGGCTCGGCGTAGCGGTTGAGGTAGGACTGCTTGTCGGAGAAACACAGGACCAGCACGGGCGCGGTGCGCAGGCCGCGCTGCCAGCGGTCGGGCTCGCCGGCTGCGGTCACGGACCAGAATCGGTCGCGCGATGTTATGTCGTCCAGCACCAAAAATTCGCGGCCCTGGGTATGGCCTGCCGACGGTGCCCGAATCGCCAGGTTAAGTAGGTTTGCGAGCTCGTCGCGGGGGATCGCACGGTCGGGGTCATAGGCGCGCACCATTCGTCGACGGAGCACCGAATCGCGTAGTTCCACCCGGGCAGCATGCCACCGCCGGGTGGTTCCACGTGGAACACGCCACCAGGCCGGTAATGCGTTCGGGGCAGCGGCCGGGTGTGTGTCATCGTGTGCACCGTGGAACTGACCCAGTCGCGCAAACTCGAGAACGTCTGCTACGACATTCGTGGCCCGGTCCTGGACGAGGCGAAGCGTCTCGAGGAGGAGGGGCGCCGGATCATAAAGCTGAACATCGGCAACCCCGCTCCGTTCGGCTTCGAGGCGCCGGACGAGATCCTGGTCGACGTCATCCGGAACCTGCCGACGGCGCAGGGGTACTCGGATTCCCGCGGCCTGCTATCGGCGCGCACGGCGGTCGTGCACCACTACCAGACCCGCGGTCTGGACTCCATCGACGTCGACGACGTGTGGTTGGGCAACGGGGTCAGCGAGCTCATCTCGATGAGCCTGCAGGCGATGCTGGACAACGGCGACGAGGTGCTGGTGCCGGTGCCGGACTACCCGCTCTGGACGGCGGCGACCTCGCTGGCCGGCGGCCGGCCGGTGCACTATCTGTGCGACGAGAGCGCGGGGTGGCAGCCCGACGTCGAGGACCTGCGCTCGAAGGTCACGCCGCGCACCAAGGCGATCGTCGTCATCAACCCCAACAACCCGACCGGCGCGGTGTGGAGTGAGGAGTCGCTGCACCAGATCGCCGCCGTGGCCCAGGACCACGGCCTGGTCGTGTTGTCCGACGAGATCTACGACAAGATCCTCTACGGCTCGGCCACCCACACCCCGTTCGCCGTGCTGGCCCCTGACGTGCTGACGCTGACTTTCAACGGGCTGTCCAAGGCCTACCGGGTGGCCGGCTTCCGCTCCGGCTGGATGGTGGTCAGCGGTCCGACCCGCCACGCCGGCAGCTACCTCGAGGGCATCGCGATCCTGGCCAACATGCGGCTGTGCGCCAACGTCCCGGCGCAGCATGCCGTCCAGGTGGCGCTGGGGGGACGGCAGAGCATCCGCGATCTGATCTTGCCGGGCGGCAGGCTGGCGGCGCAGCGGGACGCCGCGGTCTCGGGGCTGCGGGCGATCCCGGGGGTCTCGTGCGCCGAGCCGTCCGGCGCGCTCTACGTCTTCCCGCGCCTGGATCCCGAGCGCTACCCGATCAAGGACGATCAGCGATTTGTGCTGGAGCTGCTCCGGTCCCAGCACGTGCTGGTGGTGCAGGGGACCGGGTTCAACTGGCCGCACACCGACCACCTGCGCATCGTGACGCTGCCGCACGTCGACGAGCTCACCGACGCGATCGGGCGACTGGGTCATTTCCTGTCGGAGTACCAGGGCGACTTGTGAAGCCGCGGCGTTGCTGGCCCCGCTGTCCTACTGTCCTGCTGCAGAGCATCAGGCCGGCACGGCCGGAAGTGGAGGTCAGACCGCGGTGGCGCTGATCTGCATGACGCCGGTGGGCGGGTCGTCCGCGGTCGGCAGGTAGAGGCGCTGCACCGCGACGAGCAGGCCTTCGGCGACGGCGTCGCGGAACCGGCTGTCCAGCAGCTTGACCCGGTCGGCGGCGGAGGTGAGGTAGCCGACCTCGACCCGGACCGCCGGCATGCGGGTCAGCCGCAGCAGCGCCCAGGTCTTGGTGTGGATGCGGTTGTTGCCCATGCCGGTGCGGGCGACCAGCTCCCGCTGGGCCAGGTCGGCGAGGCGCTCGCCGAGCGTGGAGGTGGATTCCCCCGCGCCGTAGCAGTAGCTGGCGATGCCGTTCGCGAGCGGTGAGGCGAAGCCGTCGACGTGCAGCGAGAGCACGAGGTCGGCGTCGACGTCGTTGGCCAGCTGGGCCCGTTGGGCCTCGGTCGGGCCGTTGCTCGGGCCGCGGGTCGGCCAGGTCTGCACCCCGAGGGCGGCGAAGCGCCCCTCCAGGCGGGAGGCGAGATCCCAGACCAGGTCGGCTTCGGTGATGCCGGCGGCGACCACGCCGGGGTCGTCCCCGCCGTGACCGGCGTCGATGACGATGCGCTTGCCGAGCAGGCTGGGGCCGGCCTCGGCCACGGCGACCATGTCGCGAAGCAGCTGCGGCCGACCGCCGACCACCCGGCGCCCCAGTTGCCGCAGCGAGCGGATGGTGTCCGGGCCGCAGATGCCGTCCGGGACGAGGCCGTAGTCGCGCTGGAACCCGCGCAGCGCCTCGGCGGTCGCGCCGCCGAAGATGCCGTCGGCCTTGGCCAGGGCGTAGCCGAGTTCGATCAGCTGCGTCTGCAGCTCGGTCACGTCGTCGCCCACCAGCAGCTGGCCGGCGTCGTGGGCGAGCACCCGGTCGCCGAACTTCCAGTGGGCGCTGGTCAGGGCGAAGTAGGTCTCGACGCCGACCGTGCCGTCGACGGAGATCCCGCGGCGCTGTTGGAAGTGCCGGACGGCCAGCTCGGTGGAGTCGTCGAAGACGTGGCGGTCGGCCGGGTTGGTGTTGTTGAGCAACCCGATGGTCGCGAGCATGGTCCGGACCTCGGCCACCGCGCTGCCGGTGGCCCCGCGACGCAGCGGCTGTCGCAGGGAGTGCATGAGGTCAGGGCCACTCGGGTCCGGTCGAGAGAGCATCAGCTGGCCATTCTGCCTCACGCGGGCCGGCCGGAGGGCAGCGTCGGCGGCGCGGGCGCGCCGCCGAGCTGCCCCGGACCGGGTCCGTGCCGACGGGGTGCGGAGCCGCTAGGAGGTGAACTCGGCCAGTTCTTTGAGGATCGCGGCCTTGGGGCGGGCCCCGACGATCGTCTTCACCAGCTCGCCGTTCCGGAACACGGCCATGGTGGGGATCGACATGACCTGGTAGTTGCGGGCCGTCTCCGGGTTCTCGTCGATGTTCAGCTTTGCCACCGTCAGCTTGCCGGCCTGCTCCGCGGCGATCTCCTCCAGCACCGGGGCGACCTGGCGGCAGGGGCCGCACCATTCCGCCCAGAAGTCGACGACGACCGGCACGTCGGCGCCGAGGACGTCCTGCTGGAAGCTGCTGTCGGTGACCTGCTTGGTGTTCGAGCCCATGAGTACCTTCCGTCCGGGTAGTGGTCAGTGGGGCGCGTGCACGCCACGCCTCACGCGGCGAAACGTCGGTCGCGAGCTGGGCATTCCCGGCAGCGAGGCGCGCCGATTCGGGGTCTCGAGGCTCACCCGGCGGTGGCGCCGGCGGCCTCGGTCGTCGGGTCTGTGGTGGCCGGGTCAGCCCGGGCGGCGAGGAACCGCTCGGCGTCGAGTGCGGCCTGGCAGCCGGTGCCGGCGGCGGTGACGGCCTGCCGGTAGGTGTGGTCGACGACGTCGCCGGCGGCGAAGACGCCGGGCAGGTTGGTGCGGGTGCCCTCACCGGTGAGGATGTAGCCCTCGGCGTCGCGATCGACCTGGCCGGCGACCAGTTCGCTGCGCGGTTCGTGCCCGATCGCGATGAACAGCCCCTCGGCCGGGATGTCGCGCTCGGCGCCGGTGACGGTGTCGCGCAGCCGCAGCCCGGTGACCGAGGACTGGCCGTGGATGTCGATGACCGCGCTGTTCCACTCCCAGCGGATCTTCGGGTTGGCCCGGGCCCGGTCGACCATGATGCGAGAGGCCCGCAGGCTGTCGCGACGGTGCACGATCGTGACGGAGGAGGCGAACCGGGTGAGGAAGGTGGCCTCTTCCATCGCGGTGTCGCCGCCGCCCACCACCACGATGTCCTTGTCCCGGAAGAAGAAGCCGTCGCAGGTGGCACACCAGCTGACCCCGTGGCCCGACAGCTCGTCCTCGCGGGTGATGCCGAGCTTCCGGTAGGCCGAACCCATCGCCAGGATCACGGCGTCGGCGGTGTACTCGTCGCCCAGGGTGCGGACGGTCTTGACCGCTCCGGTGAGTTCGAGGGATGTGACGTCGTCGGCGACCAGCTCGGCCCCGAAGCGCTCGGCCTGCGACCTGATGTGGCCCATCAGCTCCGGGCCGAGCACGCCCTCCGGGAAACCGGGGAAGTTCTCGACGTCGGTGGTGTTCATCAACGCTCCGCCGTACTGCGAGCCCTCGAACACCAGCGGGTCGAGGTCGGCGCGGGCGGTGTACAGGGCCGCGGTGTAGCCGGCCGGGCCGGAACCCACCACGATCACGTTGCGATGCTTGGTCATGCTGCCCTTTCCGGACTGCTTCTCAAGAGGCTGCGGCGGCGTGGACACCGCTGCGTGGATGGTATGCGGGGTCAGCGCTCGGCCCGCGGGGAGCCCAACAGCGAGCGGGGCGCTGCGATTCCCGCGTGACGCGGCTCAGCCGCCCCGCACGGTCGACACGGCGTAGCGGACGTCGGGGATCCGCATCCGCCACGCCACGGCCACCATCACCGCCAGCCCCACCAGACCGCCGGCCACAAGGGCGGTGGCCGACCCCGCGCGGCCCTCGCCCAGCGCCCGGGTGACGAGCTGGACGACGCCGTAGGCCGCGGCCCCCCCGACCACCGACGCCGCCCCGACGAGCGCCACCGTCCGCAGCACCGCACCGAAGCCGAGCCGGCCGAGCCGGCGGGTGAGCACGGCGTGCCCCACGACCGCCCCGACGACGTAGGACAGGGACGTGGAGATGTTGAGCCACTCGACCGCGTGGGTCGACGGGTGGAGGTTGACGTTGGTACCGGGAGGGGCGCGGAAGATCTCGTTGGTCACCAGCACCAGCAGCACCTTGGTACCGACCATGAAGGCGTTGATGAGCGCGGGGGTCTTGCCGTCGCGCATGGCGTAGAAGACGCGGAGCTGGAGCATCACCACCGCGAACGGGAACAGCCCGAAGGCCGAGAGCGCCAACGACGACCCGATCAGATGGGCGCCGGCGATAGCGGTCTTGCCGTAGGCGAACAGGGTCACGGCCATGACCGGGCCGAGGACGATAAGCCCGACGGTGACCGGGACCAGACCGACGGCGGCCAGCCGAGCGCCGAGTGAGAGGTCACCCACCACCGCGGCGTCGTCACGCCGCAGCGCGGCCCGCGACAGCCGCGGCATGATGGCGGTCAGCAGCGACACCACCAGGATCCCGTAGGGCATCTGGAACAGCAGGTCGGCGGCGGTGAAGACGGAGAACCCGCCGTTGGCGATGCCGACCTTCTGGATGACCGTGACCCCGACCTGGCTGACGACGACGTAGGCGACGACCCAGCCGCCGAGCACCCCGACCTCGCGCATCCGCCCGATCTCGTGGGCGCGGGCCCGGAAGCGCCACTGCCAGCGGAAGCCGACCGAGCGCAGGGACGGGACCAGCACCAGCGCCTGCGCCGCGATGCCGAGCGTCGTACCGATGCCCAGCACCAGCACCTGCGGCGTGGTGATCGACGCTGGGTTGAGGGTGGCAGGACCGGGCAGCAGCCAGAACACCAGCACCGTCACGATCATGACGACGTTGTTCAGGACGGGGGCCCAGGCGCCCGGCTTGTAGCTGTGCCGGATGTTCAGCACCGCCATGAACATCGCGCCCAGCCCGTAGAAGAAGATCTCCGGCAGCAGCAGGGTCGCGAACAGGCTCGTGAGCTCCCGCTGCGGGCCCGGCTCGACGAACGCGGCGGCGAGCAGCGGCGCGGCCAGCACCGCCAGGATCGTCATGCCGGCCAGCGAGGCGGCGGCGATCGACAGCAGCCGCTGCGTGTAGGCCTGGCCGGCGTCGTCGTCCTCGCTCTGGGCGTGGACGAGCAGCGGGATCAGCACGCTGGACAGCACGCCGCCGAGCAGCAGCTCGTAGACCATGTTCGGGAAGTTGTTGCCGGAGTTGTAGGCGTTGCCCACGGCGCCGACACCGAGCGCGGCCACCAGGAAGATCGTCCGCAGGAAACCGGTGATTCGGCTGACCAGGCTGGCCACCGCCATCGAGCCGCTGGCGGCCAGCAGCCCCCGGTTGCTGCGCTCGGCGGCCTCGGTGTCCTCGACGGCAGGATCCGGGCCGGCCTCCTGCCGGTCGGCCTCCGCCGGCGCCGCGAGTTCGGGCTCGGAGCCGGCGCCGACGGGTTCGGCGCCGACGGCGTCGAGCAGGTCCGGCTCGGCGGTCTCGGCCACGGGCTCGACCGCCGGGGCCTCGACCGGCGACTGCGACCCGTCGGCCGCGTCGGGCCGCTTCCGCTTCCGGTCCCGACGGCGCGGCCGGCCGACGTAGGTCGTGCTGCTCCAGGTGGGCGCGGCGCTGGCGGGAATACTGTCGGGGCCGTCGTCCGGGTAGTCGGCGACCAGTACGGCGGAGATGGGGTCGGCCTCGGTGAAGGTGCGTGGCTCGATCGACCGGCTGCCGTTGTAGAGGGTCGGCTCGCTCCACTCGTGGTCCGACACGGTGGTCACGTCACGTCCCGACCTCGTGGAGTTCCCCCTGCGGGGCGGGTGCGGGCCCGGCCGGCCGCCGCCGGCGGCGCAGCTGGCCGACCAGCCGCACGAGCAGCGCCGCGACGAGCACCGCGCCGGCGCCGACGGTGATGATCAGCCCGACGGTGCCGAAGATGGTGGCCCGCACCGAGAACGGCACCGGTGAGCCCAGGGCCACGCCGTTCGGACTGAGCAACTGGGCCTCGAGTTTCAGCGGGCCGGACCGGTCGACGTGACTCGGGACCTGCACCGTCTGCTTGCTGGACGCCGCGATGGTCTGCGGCTTGACCTTGCCGCTCTGATAGCCGGGCAGCCCGTTCTCGGTCGAGACGTTGACGTCCACGGTGACCGGGAAGGACAGCTGGTTCTCGATCGTGACCGGCAGCGAGGAGTCCTGGGAGCCCAGGGTGTAGCCGGAGGACGGTTTGACGATGCGGACGCCGTGGGCCAGCGAGCGGATCTGCTCTCGCAGCGCGGCGCCGTAAGCGAGGCCCAGACGGCCGAACTCGTCGCTCTCGGCCGGCCGCCACGAGCCGGAGGTGACCCGCTGGATGGCCTCGGGCAGGCCGTCGGCGAGCGCCTGGGCCTCCGCGGAGTTGGGCTGGTCGCCGATCATCGCGAGGATCGTCGGGGCCGTGCGGTCGGCGTAGCGGGCCGTCCGGATCAGCTGCATCGGCAGGCCGGAGGTGTGGCCGGAAAGCCGGACGGGGTGCGCGGGGCGGCCGGCGGACAGGCCGCGCACCGAGGTCGGTCGGGTGTAGGGACTGTCGCTGGTCGCCGTGATCAGCTTCACCGCCGCGGCGACGCCCGGGTCGACGTAGCGCCCGGGGGCCAGGACGCGGTACCCGGCGGCGGGGTCGTGGTTGTCGCCGGTGTTCGCGTCGGCGCGCAGCGCGATCTCGGAGATGAGCCGCTCCGCCGCATCGTTCGCGCTGTCGGGGGCGACGGCGGTGTCGACCAGCCGTCCCTCGGTCGGGTCCAGCAGCCCGGCCGTGACGGGCCCGCTGCTGGTCCGCAGCCGCGCCACGGACTCGGTCAGTCCGGTCGCCGTCGTGCGAGCGGCGACGGCGTTCGACCGGAGCAGGGCCGTCGCGGTGCCGGAGCGGGCCAGCGCGTTGAGCGTGCGGGCACCGACGACCCCGCCCGGCGGCCAGGAGACCTCGCTGGCCGGAACGCGTCCGCCGAGGGCGCGACGGACGTTCTGGGCCATGGCCTTCGGCGGCACCGTCGACCAGGTCAGCCGGTGCCGCGCCAGCGCCTGGACGTCCGGGTCGGCGTAGGGGGTGAGTGACACCTGCAGCGACTGGTTGGTCGTCAGCAGCCGGGTGAACCGGTCCAGCCAGGCCTTGGCCGCGGCGGCGCCGGTTCCCTTCGAGCTCTTCGAGCTGCCCAGCGGCTGCACCGTGTAGTCGCCCGAGGCCATCGTCTCCAGCTCGTCGAGCAGGTCGGGGTCGGTGACGACCGTGATCGGGATGTCGCCGGGCAGTGCCTCCAGCACCTGCAGCGCCCGGTCGAGCCGGCCGCCGGGGGACACCGATCGGGCGAGGGCGTCGTCGGTGAACACGGAGTTCTCGGTCAGCCGGTGCGGCCGGTCGAGCAGCGGCCAGACCCAGCCCACCTGGACCGGATCCACGGCCTCCTTGAACACCGGCAGGTAGGTGCGGGTGTCGGCCACCACCTCGTCCTGGCCGTCGGTGGTGACGTGCGCGCTGAAGTCGAGCGGGTAGACGGCGTCGGCGCAGAGGCAGATGCCGGTTCCGTCGTCGGCCAGGCCGGTGACCGTCCGGAAGGCGACGGTCTTGGTGGCGCCGGCCGGTACGGAGACCGTGACCGGCTTGCTGGCCGGTACGGCCAGCCCGGTGCCGGTGTCGACGCTCTTCGAGGCGAAAGAGTCGTTCAGGGTGGACTGGCTGCCGATCGGCTGGCCGCGCTGGGCGCTGATGGAGACGTCGGAGAGGTCCCGACCGCTGTCGTTGGTGAGCTGCAGCCGCACGGTCAGCGACTGGGCCTTCCGCGAGATCGCCGGGACCGCGGGGGAGAAGCCGACGGCCTGCAGCCTGACGTCCGAGCCGGCGGTGGCGGCGTGGATGGAACTGTGGGCGACGCCGGGAGCGGCGTGCGCCGTGACGGGGCCGGGCAGCAGGACGGCGAGTGCTGCCGCGGCCGCGGCGGCCGCCCGAACGGTGCCGCCGGCGCGACGAGCACGCCCAGCGCGACCAGGCGCGCTCACGCGCTCTCCGCGAGCATCCTGCCCGCGGTGTCGACCAGCCCGCGCTCGTCGGGATAGGCGAGCTGGCCGCGGATCTCGGGCAGCGGGACCCAGGCGACCTCGTCCACCTCGACATCGGCGTCCGACAGCTCGCCGCCGGTCATCTGCATCAGGTAATGGCGCACGGTCTTGTGGATGCGGCGGCCCTCGGCGACGAACCAGAAGTCGATGGTGCCCAGCTCGCCGAGAATGGTGCCGCGGATGCCGGTCTCCTCGTGGACCTCGCGTACCGCGGCCTGCTCGGCGGTCTCGCCCGTCTCGATGTGGCCCTTGGGCAGCGACCACAACAGGCGTCCCTGCCGGTCGATGCGGCCGATGAGGGCGCCTCGCGGCACGTCGCCGCGGAGGTCCAGGATCAGGCCGCCGGCGGAGAACTCGTCGACCTGCCGCAGCCATCGGCGGGGGCGGCGCCGCGCCGCCGGGCCGCGGCGCCGGTTCCCCCCGCGCTCGCCCTTCCCCGCCGGGCCGGGCCTGGCGCCCCCGGCGGCACTGCCGTCGGTACTGCCGTCGGTGCTGCCTGCGGCCGGGTCGGCGTCGGAGCCGGCTCGGCTATCGGGGCGCGGTGGGGACGGAGCCGGTCCCGCGCGCCGTCCGGAGCGGCGGTTCCGGCCCTGAGACATGGCCCGATGGTAACCGGCCGGTCGGTAACCTGGCCGGTCGTGAGTCGTCGGCACGGCGCCGTGCCGAGGCCGGCTCGGCGGCAGCTTCACCGGCGCACCAGCGCGGACCACGGCAGAGCACAGGACGTGAGGTACCAGGTGACGAGCCCCGGCGAGTTGATCCCGCTGACCCCAGCCATGCAGCGTCTGGGGGAGGCGTTCGAGGGTGCCGGCTACGAGCTGCACCTGGTGGGCGGGCCGGTCCGCGACGCGCTCATGGGTCGCGAGAGCGACGATCTGGACTTCACCACGCCCGCCCGCCCCGACGAGATCCAGCGCATCGTCGAACCGCTGGCCTCGACCACGTGGACGACCGGGATCCGGTTCGGGACAGTGGGCGCGCGCATCGCCGGCACGAACTGCGAGGTGACGACCTTCCGGGCCGACGACTACGACGGGGTGAGCCGCAATCCCGAGGTCCGCTTCGGGGACCGGCTCGAGGACGACCTACACCGCCGGGACTTCACCATGAACGCGATGGCGCTCGAGGTGAGCGGGGCGCGGCGGTTCACCGACCCGTTCGGGGGGTTGGCCGACCTCGCCCGCGGCGTGCTGCGGACGCCCGGCACACCGCGGGAGTCGTTCACCGACGACCCGCTGCGGATGCTGCGGGCGGCCCGCTTCGTCTCGACCCTCGGGGTGCGGGTCGATCCGGAGGTGGCGGCCGCGATGGCGGAGCACGCGGCCGACCTCGGCCGCATCACGGCCGAGCGGGTGCTGACCGAGCTGAGCAAGCTGCTGCTCGGTGCCGCACCGCGCGCCGGGCTGGAGCTGCTGGTCGACACCGGCCTGGCCGACGTCGTGCTGCCGGAGCTGCCGGCGCTGCGGATGGCGGCCGACGAGCACGGCCAGCACAAGGACGTCTACGCCCACACCCTGCAGGTCCTGGACCAGGCGATCGACCTGGAGGACGACGGCCCCGATCTCGTGCTGCGCTGGGCGGCGCTCCTGCACGACATCGGCAAGCCCGCGACCCGCGCGTTCCTGCCCGGCGGCCGGGTGACCTTCCACCACCACGAGGTCGTCGGTGCGCGCATGAGCCGCAAGCGGTTGAAGGAGCTACGCGCGTCCAACCAGCTGATCGACGACGTCTCCCGGCTGGTGTTCCTGCACCTGCGCTTCTACGGCTACCGCAGCAGCGAGTGGACCGACTCGGCCGTACGCCGCTACGTCACCGATGCCGGCGCGCTGCTGCCGCGCCTGCACAAGCTGGTCCGCTCCGACTGCACCACCCGCAACCGGCGCAAGGCGGCGGCCCTGTCCTCGGCCTACGACGCTCTCGAGCAGCGCATCGCCACCCTGCAGGAGCAGGAGGAGCTGGACGCGATCCGGCCGGACCTCGACGGCAACGAGATCATGACCATCCTCGGCATCCCGCCCGGCCGCGAGGTGGGCGAGGCCTACCGCCACCTGCTGGCCCTGCGGATGGAGCACGGCCCGCTGGGGCACGAGCGGGCCGTGGCGGAGCTGCAGGCCTGGGCCGCCGCCCACTCGGGCTGAGGCCCCGCGCCTCACCCGGCCGGGTCGGGGGTGGGCGCGGCCCGGCGCGAGACCGCCACCCACACGGCTCCGGTCACGACGTACCCGGCCGCGACCGTCACCACCGCGGCCGGGGAGCGGCCGTCGGGCGGCAGCACGGTCGCCACGAGCACCGCCGCCACCACCAGCGCGATGTTGAACAGCGCGTCGTACAGCGCGAAGACGCGGCCCCGGTGCGCGTCGTCCACCCCCTGCTGCACCAGCGTGTCGACCGAGACCTTCACGCTCTGCGCGGCGAAGCCCAGCAGCAGCGACCCGACGAGCAGGGGCGGCTGCCGGTAGGGCAGGAGGGCGGCGAGCTCGACGGCTCCGGAGGCCGCCAGGACGCTCGCGGGCCAGCCCACCGGCCCGATCCGCCGGAACCCGACCGGCGTGACCACCGCGGCCAGCGCGCCGCCGGCGGCGAGCATGGCGACCACCTGGCTCAGCCCGGCGAGCCCGGCGGGGAAGAGCCCGTCGTCGACGAACCGGTTGCGGTAGAGCAGCACCACGCACACCGAGGTGATGCCGAAGCCGAGCCGCTGGATGCCGACGACGGTGAGCGCCCGCCGCACCAGCGGCCGGTGCCGGACGTGGACGAGGCCCGCCCGCAGGTCGGCCAGCGCGTCGGCGACGGTGGGGCGGTGGCGCCGTTCGGCGGCGGTGGGCCCCAGCCGGTCGCGGGCGAAGCCGGCCGCCGCGAGCCCCGCCGCGACGTAGGGGACGACACCCAGCGCGGCGGCGAGGGCGTAGTCGCGGTCGCCCGCCCCGAGCAGGCCGCGCACCCCGACGGCCAGCCCGCCCCCGAGCGCAGCGACCACGGTGCCCGCGGTGGTGACGGCGGCGTTGGCGGTGACCAGCTCCCGGGCGGGGGCGACCCGGGGCAGCGCGGCGCCGAGCGCGGCCAGGATGAACCTGGCCGTGGAGATCAGGACCAGCGCGGCGGCGTAGAACCCGACCCCGGCCAGCCCCTGGGCGAGCCCGACGGCGAACAGCCCGAGCCCGGCGGCCCGGGCCAGGTTGGCGAGCAGCAGAATGCGCTGGCGCCACCACCGATCGAGCAGGGTGCCGGCGAACGGGCCGATCAGCGAGTAGGGGAGCAGCAGCACCGCGAAGCCGGCGGCGACGTCCGCGGCGCCGGCCTGTCGCTCCGGATTGAACAGCACCGCGCCGGCGAGGCTGGCCTGAAAGATGCCGTCGCCGAACTGGCCGGCCAGCCGGGCGGTCACGAGCCGCGTGACACCGGGAGCGGCCAGCGCCCGCCGCAGGTGGCCACGAGGGGCACGGTGAGCACGGCGCACGCCCGCACGCTAGCCAGCCACCGCGTCCGACGGCTCGGCCGGGAGGGGTGGATGGCCCGAGCGACGCCGGGGCGCGAAGATGTGCGCATGGCTGAGGCGGACTGGACGTCGGTGCCGGGGCTGCTCCCGGCGGCGGCCGGACACCTGCTGGTCGCCACGCCGCTGCTGCGGGACCCGAACTTCTCCCGCACCGTGCTGTACCTGCTCGAGCACGACGGTGGGGGGACGGTCGGGGTGGTGCTCAACCGCCCGAGCCACACCCCGGTGGGTCAGGTGCTGCCGGACTGGCACGACGCGGTGAGCGGCCCGGCGGTGGTATTCAGCGGGGGACCCGTCCAGCCGGACGGAGCGCTGTGTCTCGGGCAGCTCGGCCCCGCTGCCGACGCCGGGGAGCACGCCAAGGAGCTGGTGGACGGGGTCACCACTGTCGACCTGGACGGCGACCTCGGGGCCATCGCGACGAGCAACCGGCGGCTGCGGGTGTTCGCGGGGCATGCCGGCTGGTCGCCGGGCCAGCTCGGTGACGAGATCGAGGAGGGCGCGTGGTGGGTGCTGCCGGGCAGCCCGGACGACCTGTTCAGCGAGCAGCCGCGGGTGATGTGGCGGACGGTGCTACGCCGCCAGCCCCCACCGCTGTCGCTGCTGTCCACCTACCCCGAGGACCCCATCCGCAACTGAGGCGAGCGGATCGCAGCCGGGCCTAGTCCGGCCTAGTCCTGCGCGAGGGCGTAGGCACCCGCGGCGGCGAAGGCCGCCGAGGTGACGGCGCCGCCGAGGCGGGCCCGGGGCCGCACCCCGCGGCCGGACAGCGCGATCGCGGCGGTGTTGACGGTGTTCATGGCCGTGGCCACGGTCATCATCCGCCGGGCGGTGCCCGGATCCTGGGTACCGACGAGGAGCGTGCCGAGCGCACCGGTGGCGGCGCCCCACAGCCGGATCATCGTCCGCAGGTTGTCCTCGCGGGGCAGCCCGTACGCGGCGGCGAACAGGTTCGGTGCCGCGGTCGCGACCGCCCCGAACCCGATCGCCCCCCAGGCCGTGGCAGCGTGGATGCGCTCCACCACGTCATCACTCATCGCGTCCCCCGATCGCCGCAGTGAACCGACACGCTACAGCGAAATGCACCGGCAGGTGAGGATCCGCTGGAAGCTGACAGCGGACCCGTCACCGACCGGCTGGAACGCGACGACAGCAGTGAATTCCGGAGAGGCGGATCAGTCACCGACGGCCGGAACGCGACGACAGCAGTGAATTCCGGAGAGGCGGATCAGAGAGGCGGAATCGACTAGCGGTCTACCGTGCCGTCGATGAAGTCCTGCACGGCCCGCTTCGCGACGTCGTCGAAGTACTGGACCGGCGGGGACTTCATGAAGTAGCTCGAGGCGGACAGGATCGGTCCGCCGATGCCGCGGTCCTTGGCGATCTTGGCGGCGCGCACGGCGTCGATGATGATGCCGGCCGAGTTGGGGGAGTCCCAGACCTCGAGCTTGTACTCCAGGTTCAGCGGCACGTCACCGAAGGTCTTGCCCTCGAGCCGGACGAAGGCCCACTTGCGGTCGTCGAGCCACGCGACGTAGTCGGACGGGCCGATGTGCACGTTGCGCTCGCCTATCTGGCGGTCGGTGATCTGGCTGGTGACCGACTGCGTCTTGCTGATCTTCTTCGACTCCAGCCGGTCGCGCTCCAGCATGTTCTTGAAGTCCATGTTGCCGCCGACGTTGAGCTGGTAGGTGCGCTGCACCTCCACGCCGCGGTCCTCGAACAGCCGGGTCAGCACACGGTGGGTGATGGTGGCGCCGACCTGGCTCTTGATGTCGTCGCCGACGATCGGCACACCGGCGTCCTCGAACTTCTTGGCCCATTCGGGGGTGCTGGCGATGAAGACCGGAAGGGCGTTGACGAAGGCGACGCCGGCGTCGATGGCGCACTGCGCGTAGAACTTGGCGGCGGCCTCGGAGCCCACCGGCAGGTAGCAGATCAGGACGTCGACCTCCGCGTCCCGCAGCGTCTGGACGACGTCGACCGGCTCGTCGAGCGACTCCTCGATGGTCTCGCGGTAGTACTTGCCCAGGCCGTCGAGGGTGTGCCCCCGCTGGACCGGAACGTCCAGGTGCGGGACCTCACAGATCTGGATGGTGTTGTTCTCGCTGGCGTTGATCGCCTGCGAGAGGTCCAGGCCGACCTTCTTGGCGTCGACGTCGAAGGCGGTGACGAACTCGATGTCGCGCACGTGGTATGGCCCGAACTCGACGTGCATCAGGCCGGGGACCTTCTGCTTCGGGTCGGCGTCGCGATAGAAGTGGACGCCCTGGACGAGCGACGCGGCGCAGTTGCCGACGCCGACGATGGCGGCGCGGATCTTGCCGGCCGCGGACTGCGAACCCATCTGGGCTCCTCCTTCAGATAGATGCTGCGTTTTCGACTGCGATGATGGTGGGGCCTAGCTACCGGACTCGTTGGTCCGCTCGTGCTCGATCAATTCGGTGAGCCAGCGGACCTCGCGGTCCACCGACTCCAGGCCGTGGCGGTGCAGTTCCTCGGTGTAGCGATCGACCCGTTCACCGGTGCGCCCCAGCGACGTGCGCATGCCTTCGCGCTGTTCCTCGACCCGGCGGCGGCGACCCTCGAGGATCTGCAACCGGATGTCGGAGCGGGTCTGGGCGAAGAACGCCAGCCGGGTGCCGAAGCCCTCCTCGTCGAAGGCGTCGGGTCCGACCTCTGCCAGCAGCTCGGCGAGGTGCTCCTTGCCCTCGCCCGTCAGCTGGTAGACGCGCTTGCCCCGGCGGGAGCGGCTGCCGGCCGCGGTGTCCGGCGACTCCTCGGTGATCCACCCTGCCTCGGCGAGCCGGCGCAGGGTCGGGTAGAGCGAGCCGTAGGAGAACGCCCGGAACGTGCCGAGCAGGGCCGCGAGCCGCTTGCGGATCTCGTAGCCGTGCATCGGGCTCTCGTTCAGCAGGCCGAGGACGGCGAACTCGAGCACAAGCCGTCCCCTTTCGCCTCGAACCTGGTTGCGGCGCCACTACCGAGCTGTCTCGACACCGCACAGCGGGTGTCTCGACGTGATGTATCACGACGATACATCACGGCGACACAGATCGACCACCTCGTGTCCGGATGATGGCGGCGGGGTGACGCCTGGGTGTCCGGCGACGGGGCCGGGGTGGTCTCAGTCGAGCAGCTCGGCGGCGACGACCTGCTCGGGAACGCCGAAGGCGTCGACGAGCGTCCGGGCGTGCGGTCGCAGGCTCTCGCAGCGCTCGTTCACCGCGGCGATGACCGCCTTCGAGCGGGCGGCGGTGAGCATCCCGTGCTCCTGGAACCAGCCGCGGTCGGCCTCGATCGTCGACAGGGCGTAGAGGTCGCAGACCTCGACGAGCAGGTCCTTCTCCGGGCCGGAGGGCAGCTGGTCGATGGCGGCGACGAACGCCTCGAGCAGCTTGGCGTCGATGTGGGCGCGGGCGGCGCTGAGCAGGTGGTCCTGCGCGGCGTTGAACACCGCGAAGGGGTCGTCGGCGTCCGCCGCCCGGCGCAGCCGCATCGCCAGCGACTCGACCAGGTGCTTGGCCCGGCCGTCGAACATCGACAGCTGCCAGCCATGGTCGAAGACGCTGCGGTCGTCGCCGACCGGCGCCGCGTCGCGCAGCCGCTGCAGCAGGCGCCGGCCGCCGGCGTGCTCGATGACCGTCTCGACGAGCTGGTCGGCGACGAACAGGGCCGTGCCGCGCAGGTCCAAGGAGCCGAAGTGATCGCGGAACCCGGTGAGCAGCTCCTTGGCCACCAGCTGCAGCAGCACCGTGTTGTCGCCCTCGAAGGTGGTGAACACGTCGGTGTCGGCCTTCAGGCCGGGCAGCCGGTTGGCGGCCAGGTAGCCCGCGCCGCCGCAGGCCTCCCGGCAGGCCTGGATGGTGGCGGTCGCGTGCCAGGTGCCGACGGCCTTGACGCCGGCCGCCCGCGTCTCCAACTCCCGGCGCTCGGGGTGCTCGGCCGGGTCCTGCTGCTCGACCGGGACGTCGAGGTCGGGGGTGGTCTCGTGCAGGCCCGCCACGAGGTCCAGCTGCGCGAAGTGCAGGGCGTAGGTCTTGGCCAGCGCCGGCAGCAGCTTGCGCTGGTGGGCGAGGTAGTCGAGCACGGCGATCTCGTGACCGTCGGGGTGCTCGAACTGACGGCGCTTCTCGCCGTAGCGGATCGCGATCGCCAGCGCGACCTTGGTGGCGCTGCCGGCCCCGCCGGCGACGCTGATCCGTCCCTGCACGAGCGTGCCGAGCATGGTGAAGAACCGGGCGGTCTTGTTCTCGATCGGGGTGGAGTAGCTGCCGTCGGCGGTGACCGCGCCGTATCGGTCCAGCAGGTTGTCGCGGGGGATGCGGACCTCCGAGAAGGCCAGGCGGCCGTTGTCGACGCCGTTGAGCCCGGCCTTCTCCCCGCAGTCCTCGATGCCGACGCCGGGCATCGGGGCGCCGTGAGCATCCCGGATCGGCACCACGAAGGCGTGCACCCCGCGCGGCTCGCCGCCGGTGATCAGCTGGGCGAACACGACCGCCAGCCGGCCGTCGCGGGCGGCGTTGCCGATGTAGTCCTTGCGGGCCGCGTCGTCCGGCGTGTCGATGACGAACTCGCCGGTGTGGGTGTCGTAGGTCGCAGTCGTGCGGACGTTCGCGACGTCGGAGCCGTGCCCGCGCTCGGTCATCGCGAAGCAGCCGAGCAGCGAGCCGCTCGCGATGTCGGCCAGGTAGGCGTCGTGGTGGCGCTCGGTGCCCAGGTGCAGGACGGCGCCGCCGAACAGCCCCCACTGCACGCCGGCCTTGACCAGCAGGGACAGGTCGCCCATGGCGAGCATCTCGAAGCCGGTGATCGAGCCGCCGACGTCGTTGCGCCCGCCGTAACGCGTCGGGAAGCCGAGCTGGGAGTAGCCGGTCTCCGAGAGCAGCCGGAGCCGGTCGAGCACGCGTTCGCGCTGGGTCTCGGTGCTCTCGCCGTGGCGGACCGCGAAACGCGGATCGGCGGCGAGCTCGCGGGCCTGCTCGCGGACGGTGGCCCACCGGCCGTCGAGGATGCGCTGCAGCGCGCGGGCGTCCGGGGGGTCGGAGCGGTCGGAGGCGGTGTCGCCGGCTGTAGCAGTCACGTCGGCGGTGTACCCGCGACCGGAGGGAACACATGCGGGGCCGGCCGGGGGTCGGTCTCGTGGCCCGCCGCCTGGTACACCCCGGCGGCCCCGCCCCACAGCAAGGCGCCGAGGTAGTCGGTGAGCTGCGCCCGGCTCATCGAGTCCGGGTGGTCGAGCCACCACAGCCCGGCGGCGCGGATGAAGCCCACCACCGCCTCGCCCCACGGCTGCGCGGCCGCCGGGTCGAGTCCGACGCCGGCCAGCTGCTCGGCGAGCGCCTCGGTGAGCACGGCGGTGACGCTCCCGCTGTACTCGGCCGAGGTCGGCTCGTCGCTGCCGCGGCGGGACAGCAGGCGGTTCTCGGTGACGAAGCGGAACAGCGTGGGGCGCTCGTCGAGCAGCAGCAGGTAGCCGTCGATGGCTCGGCGCAGCATCGCCCGCGGATCCGCTCCGCGCCGGCCGCCCTGTCCGCCCTGTCCGGCCTGTCCGCTCTGTCCGCTCTGCCGGTCCGGTCCGCCGGGCACCGGTTCGGCGTGCGCCTGCCGGATGGCCTCGACGATGCGGGTGACGACCCGGTCGCCGACGGCCCGGTAGAGGTCGCTCTTGTCGGCGAAGTAGCGGTAGATCACCGGCTTGCTGGTGCCGGCGAGGGCGGCGATCTGCTCCAGCCCCACCTCGCGGCCGTGCGCGTCGATGGCGTCCATCGCCGCCTCGATGAGCTCCTCGCGGCGGGCGGTGCGGTGCCGGACCCAGCGGGCGGACCGACCGTCCTGCGGCTGTGCGGCGGGATCGGTGGTGGCCGGGTCCGGCGCGGTGCCGGGCGTAATCCGTGACACAGCATCTTTCACGGGACACAAAGTACCCGATACTCTGAGGACTGGTCAGCGATCCGGTCGCCGCCGCGCGTGGTCCCAGGGCTGCGGGCACCCCGTTATCGGATCCGAGAACTGCGGATGCAGATGTCTGTCGAGAGGAACCGCTGTGAGCCCTGCCAACAACCGCCGTGCCGCCGTCGTCGGTGGCAACCGCATCCCGTTCGCCCGGTCGAACGGGGCCTACGCCCATGCCTCCAACCAGGACATGCTCACCGCGGCGCTCGACGGCCTCGTCGCCCGGTTCGGGCTGCAGGACGCGCGGCTCGGTGAGGTCGCGGCCGGGGCGGTGCTCAAGCACAGCCGCGACTTCAACCTGACCCGCGAGTCGGTCCTCGGCTCCCGGCTGGCACCCACCACGCCGGCCTACGACGTCCAGCAGGCCTGCGGCACCGGCCTGGAGACGGTCATCCTCACCGCGAACAAGATCGCCCTGGGTCAGATCGACTCCGCGGTCGCCGGCGGCGTCGACACCACCTCCGACGCCCCCATCGCGGTGAACGAGGACCTGCGGCAGGTGCTGTTGGAGGCCAACCGCGCCAAGTCGACGGCGGCCCGCCTCAAGGCGCTGGCCGGCATCCGCCCGCAGCAGCTGGTCCCCTCGATCCCGCAGAACTCGGAGCCGCGCACCGGCCTGTCGATGGGCGAGCACCAGGCCATCACCACCCGGGAGTGGGGCATCTCCCGCGAGGCGCAGGACGAGCTGGCGGTCGCTTCGCACCGCAACCTCGCCGCCTCCTACGACCGCGGGTTCCAGGACGACCTGATTACCCCGTTCCTGGGCCTGACGCGCGACGCCAACCTGCGCGGGGACTCCACCGTCGAGAAGCTCGCCTCCCTCAAGCCGGCCTTCGGCAAGTCCTTCGGGGACGAGGCGACCATGACGGCCGGCAACTCCACCCCGCTCACCGACGGCGCCTCGACGGTGCTGCTGGCCTCGGAGGAGTGGGCCGCCGAGCGTAACCTGCCGGTCCTGGCCTACTTCGTCGACGCCGAGACCGGTGCCGTCGACTACGTCCACGGCGACCGCAAGGCCGACGGGCTGCTGATGGCCCCGACCTACGCGGTGCCGCGGCTGCTGGCGCGCCACGGCCTGGCGCTGCAGGACTTCGACTACTACGAGATCCACGAGGCGTTCGCCTCGACGGTGCTGACGACGCTGGCGGCCTGGGAGGACCCCGACTTCTGCAAGGCGCGCCTCGGCCTCGACGCCCCGCTGGGCGCGATCGACCGCAGCCGGCTCAACGTCAACGGCTCCTCCCTCGCCGCCGGTCACCCGTTCGCCGCCACCGGCGGGCGGATCGTCGCCTCGCTGGCCAAGACCCTGCACGAGAACGGCGGCGGCCGCGGGCTGATCTCGATCTGTGCCGCCGGTGGGCAGGGCGTCACCGCGATCCTCGAGAAGTAGTCGTTGGCTCCGCTGCGGCGCCGCGCCCGGCGTGGCGCACCGCAGGGAGGCCAACCGTCACCAACCGTCACCCCTAGGAGTACGCACCCGATGTCCGACCGTTACCTCAGTCTTGTCAACTCGTCGGTCGGCTCGGCCGTCGCCTCGCGGGTGGGGCTGCCCCGCCCCGCCGTGCTGCGGCGCTACGAGCCGGGCGCGCCGATCCTGCCCGGGCCGGTGTCGCTCGGCTCGACCGCGGGCAAGCCCGCCGCCGCGCTGCGCAAGGCCGTCGTGGCCGCCGGTGCCGAGGTGCTGGACGGTACAGCGGAGAACACCGAGCTCGGCGCCGCGGTGCTGGACGCCCGCAGCGTCGCCACCCCCACCGACCTCGCCTCGGTGCGGGCGTTCCTCGCACCGGCCGTCAAGGCGCTCGGCCGCGGGGCCCGGGTGCTGGTGCTGGGCACGCCGCCGGACGGCCAGGACGTCGCCACGGACGCCACCCGGCAGGCCCTGGACGGGATCGTCCGCTCGCTGGCCAAGGAGCTGCGCCACGGCGCCACCGCCAACCTGCTCTGGGTCCGGGACGAGGCGTCGCTGCCGGCCGCGCTGCGGTTCTTCCTGTCCGGCCGCTCGGCCTACGTCGACGGTCAGCCGCTGCTGCTCGGGCCGGGGGCGGCCCCGGCGCCGGCGGACTGGGAGCAGCCGCTGGCCGGCAAGACCGCGCTGGTCACCGGCGCCGCCCGCGGCATCGGCGCGGCGATCGCGGGGGTTCTGGCTCGCGACGGCGCACACGTCGTCGCCGCCGACCTGGCCGGGGCCGGCGAGGCGTTGGCCAAGGTCGCGAACTCGATCGGCGGCAGCGCGCTGCACCTCGACGTCGCCGCGCCGGACGCGCCGGAGAAGCTGCTCGCCTACCTGGCCGAGCACACCGGCGGCCTGGACATCCTGGTGCACAACGCCGGCATCACCCGCGACAAGCTCATGGCCAACATGAAGCCCGAACAGTGGGACTCCGTCATCGCGGTCAACCTGCAGTCGCAGCTGGCCATGAACGCCGCCCTGCTCGACAGCGACCAGCTCAACGAGCAGGCCCGCGTCGTCAGCCTTTCGTCCACCACCGGCTTCGCCGGCAACCGGGGCCAGACCAACTACGGCGCCACCAAGGCCGGCGTCATCGGCATGGTGCGCTCTTCGGCCGCGGCCTTCGCCGGCCACGGCGACTCGACGATCAACGCCGTCGCCCCCGGGTTCATCGACACCGAGATGACGGCGCGGATGCCGCTGGCCACCCGGGAGGTCGCGCGCCGGCTGTCGTCGCTGCAGCAGGCCGGCCTGCCGGTCGACGTGGCCGAGGCCGTGTCCTGGCTCGCCTCGCCCGGCGCCGGCGGCGTCAACGGCCAGGTGCTGCGGGTCTGCGGCCAGAACCTCGTCGGTGCCTGACCCCACCCCTTACACCGCCGAGTGGTCGCTGCGCGCGCGAGTGGTCGCGCGCAGCGCGACCACTCGGCGCAGCACCGACCACTCGAGGAGAGAGCGCCCATGCCGGAGCTGAGTTCCCCGCCGTCCCTGCTGCCGCTGTTCGCCCGCGCGGCCCTCACCGGGCCGCTGCACCGGGGCGGCGAGGCGCTGCCGGCGTCGGTCTACACCCTCGCCGACCAGGCGATCGACCCCGAGCACCTGGTCGACTACCAGCGCGTGTGCGGCTTCGCCGTGACCGACGTGCTGCCGCCGACGTACCTGCACGTGCTGGCCTTCCCGCTGTCGGTGCGGCTGATGACCGAGCAGGCCTTCCCCTTCCCGCTGGTCGGGCTGGTGCACGTGGCCAACGAGATCCGGGTGGAGCGTCCGGTGCGCGCGCACGAGGCGGTGTCGTTCACCGTCCGGGCCGCCGACCTGCGCCCGCACCCGTCGGGCCGGCAGGTGGACCTGCTCGCCGAGGCGACGGTCGACGGCGAGCCGGTGTGGGCCTCGCGTTCGACCTACCTGCGCCGCGGCGGGGGCGCCGGCGAGGGCGGGGCGAAGAAGCAGCGGGATGAGCTACCGCCCCAGCGGGGGGCGACGGCCCGGATCGCCGTCCCGGGCGACATCGGCCGTCGGTACGCGGGGGTGTCCGGGGACCGCAACCCGATCCACCTGCACCCGTTGAGCGCCAAGCTGTTCGGCTTCCCCTCGGCCATCGCGCACGGCATGTGGCTCAAGGCCCGCACGCTGGCGACCCTCGAGGGACGGCTGCCGGAGGCCTACACCGCTTCGGTGTCGTTCAAGCTGCCGGTGCTGCTGCCGGCGACGGTGTCCTCGAGCGCGGTCGACACGGGGACGGGCTGGGAACTCGACGTCCGCGACGCGCGCTCGGGCAAGCCGCACCTGGCCGGGACGGTCACCACCGCCGGGTGAGTCGGTTGCGCTTCGCGCCGGTGACGGCGGTGACGCCGAAGGCGATCAGCGCGAGGACGAACAGCCAGAACAGCGCCTTGATCACCAGGCCGATCACCGCCAGCAGGACCCACAGGGCGAGCAGCGCGAGCAGTACCTTGCCGACGGTCATGGTGACGTCCTCCTGAGCTCCGGGTCGCGTGGCTGTCCCGATGACGTCCGGGCGCCGGTCATTGTTCCCGGTCGTCCCGGCGAGACGCGAATGCGGATCGCATCGTCGATACGACACGACCCGCACTCGGCTCGTCGGCGAGCCTCGTCACAGCTCAGGCGTCGGCCTTCGCCTTCGCGCTCGGGGAGCCCGCGGACGAGTTCGCGCCGGCGCCGGGCCTGACCCGCCCCATCAGGGAGGCCTGCAGGCGCTGGTAGCCGGGGCCGACGACCCGGACGAGCAGGTCCAAGAACTTGGCGTCGTAGCCGACGACCGAGCGCGGCCGGTTGCTCCGCACCGCCCGCAGGATCTGGGCCGCCGCCGATTCGGGGCTGGTCTTGGCCAGCTTGGTGTCGAAGAACTCCGCCAGGGAGGCAGCGTCCTCGCCCTCGACGGCCTGGGCGTTGCGCGCGATCGCAGTCTTGATCCCGCCCGGGTGGACGCAGGTGACCTTGACGTTGTGGCCGGCCACCAGCATCTCCTGCCGCAGCGCCTCGGTGAAGCCGCGGACGGCGAACTTGGCGGAGTTGTAGGCGGCCTGGCCGGGCACGCTGAGCAGGCCGAACAGGCTGGAGATGTTGACGACGTGCCCGTCGCCGGAGGCGATGACGTGCGGCAGGAACGCCTTGGTGCCGTGGACGACGCCCCAGTAGTCGACGGCCATGACCCGCTCGATCTGCTCGAAGCTCATCTTCTCGATGTCGCCGCTGAACGCGATGCCGGCGTTGTTGATGACGATGTGAACGACCCCGTAGTGCGCGACGACCTCGTCGGCGTATCCCAGCACGGCGTTGCGGTCACTGACGTCCAGCCGGGCGTCGTGCACCGGTGCCCCGATGACCTTCACCTGCTTGACGGTCTCGGCGAGGCCGGTGGCGTCGATGTCGCTGAGGGCCAGCTTGGCGCCGCGGCGGGCGAGCTCGTAGGCCAGGGCCCGGCCGATGCCGGAGCCGGCGCCGGTGACGACGGCGACCTTGTTCTTCACGTCCGTCATGTGTGCGTCCTCCTGAAGGGATGTGCGTCCGTCGGGTCAGCCGCCGACCGCGAGATCGCGGTCGGCCGTGCGGGCGGTGGTGCGGTAGTTCGCCACGTCGAAACTACGGGTCAGCAAGCGGAAGGCGAAGGTGAACGACGGCCACAGCGTGGTGTTGTTGCCGTGCTTGTCGAGGTACCAGCTGGCGCAGCCGCCGGTCTTCCAGATGGTGCGGCCCATGCGCGACTGCAGGTCGGCGTTGAAGCCGTCCTGCACCTCCCGCTCGACCTCGAACGTGCCGATCCGCTCCCGGTCCATCGTCTCCAGCGCGCTGGACAGGTAGTTGAGGTGGGACTCGACCATGAAGACCATCGAGCTGTGGCCGAGGCCGGTGTTGGGCCCGACCACGAACAGCAGGTTCGGGAAGCCGGCGACCGCCGCGCCCTTGTAGGCCTGCTGCCCCTCGGCGTCCCACACCTCGGCCAGGCTGCGGCCGTCCTTGCCGATGATCCGTTGGTAGGTCGGCGAGTCGGTGACGTGGAACCCGGTGGCGACGACGATGGCGTCGACCTCGCGCTCGGTGCCGTCGCTCGTGACGATGGAGTTCTCGCGGATCTCCGCAATCCCGTCGGTGACGAGGTCCACGTGCTCCTGGGCCAGCATCGGGTACCAGCTGTTCGAGATCAGGATGCGCTTGCAGCCGATCTGCCAGTCGGGCGTCACCTTCGCGCGCAGCGCGGGGTCGCTGATGCCCTTGGCGATGTTGCGCTGGGCGACCTGCTGGGCCAGGTTGAGCACCTTCGGCTGGAAGGCGAAGCCTAGGACGAACGACTCCCGGCCCCAGTAGATCGCCTCGCGGGCCAGCCGCTGCAGCCCGGGAACATGCTTGTAGGCCAGCTGTTCGAGGGTCGAGTAGTCGCGGTCGTGGCGCGGCATGACCCACGGTGCGGTGCGCTGGTAGACGTCGAGGTGGGCCACGGAGTCGGCGACAGCGGGCCCGATCTGGATGGCCGAGGCGCCGGTCCCGATGAGCGCGACCCGCTTGCCGCTGAGCTCGGCGTCGTGGTTCCAGCGAGCGGAGTGGAACAGCTCGCCCCGGAACGTCTCGACGCCGGGGATGTCGGGCAGTTGCGGCTCGGCGAGGGCGCCGACCGCGCCGACGAGCACCGTGGCACTGAACTGTCCGTTGGTGGTGTCGACCAGCCAGCGGCCGGCCGCGGCGTCCCACCGGGCCGAGGTGACGTCGGTGTCGAACAGGTGCTTCTCGAGCACGCCGTACTTTTCGGCGGTACGGCGCAGGTAGTCCTGGATCTCCGGCTGCGGCGAGAACGAGCGCGACCAGTCCGGGTTGAGCTCGAAGGAGTAGGAGTACAGGTGCGAGGGGACGTCGCAGGCCGCGCCGGGATAGGTGTTGTCCCGCCAGGTGCCGCCGACCTCGCTGCCGCGCTCGACCACGAGGAAGTCCTCGCGGCCGTCCCGCCGCAGCCGGATGGCCGCCCCGAGCCCGGCGAAGCCGCTGCCGATGATCAGCACCTCGACGTGCCGCCGGCCGCTCTCCCCCGCGGGAGCGTGGGCGTCCCGGCGCGAGGCGCGGCCGGATCGGCGGCTGGGGCGGGCGGTTGTCTGTGTCATGGTGTCAGGCTACGAAGAGAATTGAACGACCGTCAATAGCGTGTTGAACATTGCTCAATAGGAGTAGCGTGCCTCACGTGAGCACGACGAAACGGATTCGGCTGAGTCCCGAGGCGCGGCGAGCCCAGCTGATCGCCCTCGGCGTCGAACTGCTGGCCACCCGCCGGCTGGACGAGCTCTCGGTCGAGCTGATCGCCGAGACGGCGGGGATCTCGCGGGGGTTGCTGTTCCACTACTTCTCCTCCAAGCAGGACTTCCACACCGAGGTGGCCCGGGCCGCCGCCGCGGAGATGCTGCGCCGGACGCAGCGGGACGCGTCGCTGCCGCCGGACCAGGCGCTGCGGGCCTCGATCACCGCCTTCGTGGACTACGTCGAGGAGAACCCCGACAACTACAAGTCCCTCGTCCGCGGCGCCGCCAGCGGCGATGCCGCCATGCGGGCGATCTTCGACGAGACCCGGGGGGCGCTCGCCGCCCGGATCGTCGCGGTGCTGGGTGAGTCGGGTCTGGCGTTGGACGACGCCGGCGAGCTCGCCGTCCAGGGCTGGGTTGCCTTCGCCGAGGAGTGCGTGATCCGCTGGCTGGAGAACCGCTCGCTGGCGCGTGCGGCGCTGGAGGACATGCTCGCGGCTTCGCTGCCGGGGCTCGTGCTCGCGATCGCGGGCGGCGACGTGCAGCCCGCCGGCGCGCTCGCCACCGGCCGCGCTGTTGCCCGGGGGTCCTAAACTTCGCTCATGCCGTTCGACGTGGTCCGAAACGTTCACCCCCGCAGCGCCGCGGACCGCGAGGCCATCCTCGCCGCCCCGGGTTTCGGCACCCACTTCACCGATCACATGGTGCGCATCGACTACGCCGACGGCGCCTGGGGCCCGGGGGCGGTCCTGCCCTACGGTCCGCTGACGCTGGACCCCGCGACCGCGGCCCTGCACTACGGCCAGGAGATCTTCGAGGGGCTCAAGGCCTACCGGCAGGCCGACGGCTCGATCGCCGCCTTCCGCCCCGAGGCCAACGCCGCCCGCTTCGCCCGCTCCGCCCGGCGCCTGGCCATGGCGCCGCTGCCGGAGGAGCTGTTCGTGGAGTCGCTGCACGCCCTGGTGGACGTCGACCGCGACTGGGTTCCCACCGACCCCGACGAGTCGCTCTACCTTCGGCCGTTCATGATCGCCACCGACGTCGGGCTGGGCGTCAACAAGCCCTCGTCCGCCTACGCCTACCTGCTCATCGCCTCGCCCGCCGGCGCCTACTTCTCCGGCGGCGTGAAGCCGGTCCGGGTCTGGCTGTCCACCGAGTACACGCGGGCGGCGCCCGGCGGCACGGGGGAGGCGAAGTGCGCCGGCAACTACGCGGCGGCCTTCGTCGCCCAGGCCCACGCCACCGCCCAGGGCTGCGACCAGGTGGTCTGGCTCGACGCCGCGGAGCACCGCTGGGTCGAGGAGATGGGCGGGATGAACCTCTACTTCGTCTACGGCTCCGGCCCGTCCGCCCGCATCGTGACCCCGTCGCTCAGCGGGACGCTGCTGCCGGGCGTCACCCGCGACTCGCTGCTCACGCTCGCCGCCGACCTCGGCTACAGCACCGAGGAGGGCAAGCTGACCACCGACGAGTGGCGCGAGGGGGCAGAGTCGGGCGCGATCACCGAGGTCTTCGCCTGCGGGACCGCGGCCGTGATCACCCCGGTCGGCTCCGTCGACAGCGCCTCCGGCGGCTGGACGGTCGGCGATGGCACTCCCGGCCCGATCAGCATGCAGCTGCGCGAGCACCTGCTCGGCCTCCAGACCGGCCGCATCGAGGACACCCACGGCTGGATGCACCCCCTGATCCCAGCCTGACCCCGGCGGCCTCTCGACTGGTTGGATGCCCGAAGTTGTGGTCATACTTCGGCTGCCGAATCCGCGCCGAGGGAGGCCCGCCCTGTCTGCCAAGCCCCGTTCGCCCGTCGGATTCCGCCCTCGTCGGGGGCCCCTGCTCATCGGCATGGCCGCGGTCGTGGCCGGGGCCGGAGCCCTCACCGCCTGCGGGTCGGCCGCCTCCCAGCCGCCCATCCCGAGCTTCAACCCGGCGACCGTGAGCGGCGCCCACCGCTCCTACTCCTTCCCGGACCGCACCGTGGCCCTGCCGCGCTACCCCGACCCGTGCACGCTGTTGCCCAAGTCGAGCGCGGCGGCTCTCGTGGGCGGGCCGGTCACGGTCAAACGCAGCAACCGGTACTGCTTCTACGCCCCGGACGTCTCCACGTACCCGTTGCTGCAGATCGGGTTGCGCTACATCGGCCCCGATCCGCGCGACGACTACCTGGCCCAACGTCGGTCGCTGCGCCGCGCCGGGCCCGCCGCGCTGCCCCACCTCGGACGAGCCGCGTTCATCACCTCGAAGGGCAAGGGCAAGACGATCCTGGTCGACGGGCTGACCCGTCAGGTGCACTTCGAGATCATGGCGAACTCGCTGAGCACCAGCCCCCCGGACGTCCGTCGCAAGCGCGAGATCGCCATCCGGACGGCCCACATCGTCGCGGCGCAGTTCCACTGACCATGCCGGTCAGCACCCCGGAGTTCCTGGCCCGCCTGGAGGAGGACGGCCGGGCGCTGCTCGCGGCGGCCGAGGCCGCCGGGTGGGACGCCCGGGTCCCGGCGGTGGACTGGACCGTGCGGGAGCTCGTGCTGCACACCGGCGGCGTCCACCGCTGGGCCGCCGACATCGTCCGCACCGGCTCGCAGGAGTTCCTGACCGACGCCCGCCGCGCGATCGGCACCGGCCCCGCCGATGCGGGGCTCCCCGAGTGGTACGCGGCCGGGCTGACCGACCTGCTCGACGCCCTGCGGGCGGCCCCGCCCGGCGCCGAGATGCTCACGCTGTGGCCGTGCGCCGACGCTGTCGCCTTCTGGTGCCGGCGGCAGGCGCACGAGACGGCGATCCACCGGGCGGACGCCGAGGCGGCGGCCGGCCTCGTCGAGTCCCGCTACGCGCCGGCGTTCGCGCAGGACGGCATCGCCGAACTCTGTACCGGCTTCGCGCGCTCCCGCGCATTCGCTCAGGACGAGCCCGGGTGCATCGTGCTGCGGGCGAGCGACGGGCCGGCGTGGTCGCTGCGCTTCGGCGGCGAGCGGATCGTCGCCGAGCGGGGAGAGCACCCGCCGGACGTCACGGTGAGCGGCACCTCGTCGCAGCTCTACCTGTGGGTGTGGAACCGTCCGGCCGCCGTGCGGGTCGACGGTGACGCCGCGGTCGCGCAGCGCTGGGCGAGGGTGTGCGTCTGACCCGTGGTCAGGACGTCGGCCACCGTCGGAAGTTCTGGTAGGAGCGGCTCGGCGTCGGGCCGCGCTGGCCCTGGTAGCGGGAACCGTAGACCGCCGACCCGTACGGGTGCTCGGCCGCGCTCGAGAGCCGGAACAGGCACAGCTGGCCGATCTTCATGCCCGGGTAGAGCACGATCGGCAGGTTCGCGACGTTGGACAGCTCCAGCGTGATGTGGCCGCTGAAGCCCGGGTCGATGAACCCGGCCGTGGAGTGGGTGAGCAGCCCGAGCCGGCCCAGCGACGACTTCCCCTCCAGCCGCCCGGCCAGGTCGTCGGGCAGCGTCACCACCTCCAGTGTGGAGCCGAGCACGAACTCGCCCGGGTGCAGCACGAAGGGTTCGTCCGCGTCGGGCTCGACCAGCGTGGTGAGGTCGTCCTGCTGGAGGGAGGGGTCGATGTGGGTGTAGCGGGAGTTGTTGAAGACCCGGAAGAAACGGTCGAGCCGCACGTCCACGGACGACGGCTGCACCAGCTCGGGGTCCCAGGGGGCGAGCACGAGCCGCTCGGCCGCCACCTCCGCCCGGATGTCGGCGTCGCTCAGCAGCACGCTGTCACCTCGCGGGGCAGATCGTCCACGCGCCGAGGTTAGCGGCTGGCCCGCGGCGCCCCGCGTCGGCGGGGCCGGGCGCTCGCACGTCAGGTGCCGCGGACGAAGTCGACGACGGTGCGGGCGAGCTCGACTCCCGCGTCCTCCTGCAGGAAGTGGCCGGCGTCGGCGATGGTGGGGTGCTCCCGGCCCTGCGCCCCGGCCATGGTGCGGATGAGGATCGGGCCCATGGCACCGGTGATCGGGTCGCTGTCGCCGAAGGCCACCAGCATCGGGGTCGAAGAGGCGGCCAGCGTCGCCCAGGCCGCGCGGTTGGCCTCGCTCGCCGGGTTGTCCGGACGGTAGGGGACGAGCCCGGGCATGGCCCGCGGCCCGGCTTTGAACGACTCCTCCGGGAACGGCGCGTCGTAGGCGGCCCGGGCCTCGTCGGACAGCCCACGCGCGCACCCGGAGGCGACGAAGCGGGCGACGTCCAGCTGCGGCGCGTTCTCCACCGCCTCCCGGAAGCTGTGCCAGATCGGGGGCATGTCGTGATCGCCGGTGGGCAGGCCGGTGTTGGCCGCGACGATGCGCGCGAACCGGTCCGGGTGCTCGGCCGCCAGCCGCAGCCCGATCAGGCCACCCCAGTCCTGGCCGACGAGGGTGACCTCGCGCAGGTCGAGGACGTCGAACACCAGGGCCCGCACCCACTCGACGTGGCGGGCGTAGCTGTGGTCCTCGACGTGGGTCGGCTTGTCGGAGCGGCCGAAGCCGACCAGGTCGGGCGCGATCGCCCGCAGCCCGGCGTCGGCCAGGACGGGCAGCAGCGAGCGGTAGAGGAACGACCACGACGGCTCGCCGTGCAGCAGCAGCACCACCTCACCGTCGGCCGGGCCCGCCTCCACCCAGGCCATTCGCAGCGTGCCCCCCTCACCGTCGGGCACGTCCGCGTAGTGCGGGTCGTAGTCGAAGTCGGGCAGCTTCTCGAACCGGGTGTCCGGCGTCCGCAGCGTCTCCATGCCTTCGCAACCTACCCACGACGAGGAGCGACGGAATGCCCCGCACCCGATGGCACGTTGCGGCCGGTATGACGATGGCCGTGGAGATCTGGTCCGACGTGGTCTGCCCCTGGTGCTACATCGGCAAGCGCCGGTTCGAGGCGGCGCTCGCCCGCTTCGAGCACCGCGACGAGGTCGAGCGGGTGTGGCGCAGTTTCCAGCTCGATCCGGGCGCCGGACCGAGCCCGGCCGAGCCGGCCGATTACGCCGGGCGCCTCGCGCGCAAGTACGGCGTGCCGGAGGCGCAGGCGCAGTCGATGATCGACCAGATGACCGCCACCGCCGCGGGCGAGGGCCTGGAGTTCCGGTTCGACCTGGCGCGGCAGGGCAACACCGTCGACGCCCACCGGCTGCTGCACCTGGCCGCCGCCCACGGCCGGCAGGACGAGCTGAAGGAGCGGCTGGACCGGGCGACCTTCACCGAGGGCCTGCCGGTGTCCGACCACGCGGCGCTGCGCGAGGTGGCGCTCGAGGCCGGGCTGCCGGGCGAGGAGGTCGAGGCCGTGCTGTCCTCGGACCGGTACGCCGAGGCCGTCCGCGCCGATGTCGAGCAGGCCCACGAGTACGGAATCAGCGGCGTGCCGTTCTTCGTCCTCGACGGCCGGTTCGGTGTCTCCGGCGCCCAACCGGCCGACGTCCTGCTGCAGGCGCTGGAGCGGGCCTGGGCGGCGCGAGTGGCCGCGTAGCGGGTCAGCCGGCGACCGAGACCGCAGACACCGGCGACCGCGCCGCCGCCGACCCGGTGAGCCGCTCGACGTACCAGTCCAGGAAGTGCGCCACCGACGCCTCCACCAGCGGCGACAGCGGGCCGGGCTCGTACGCCCGCGACCGGATGCCGGCGTGGTTGGCCTCGCACAGCGCCCAGTCCTGCTCGCTGGTGGCCGTCCACACCGTCGTCAGCGCCGCCAGGTCCACGTCGCCGTCCGCGGCATCGGCGTCGACCAGGAAGCACACCTCGACGTCGGTCCGTGAGGGCGAGACCGGGGTCAGCCGGGTGGTGACGGCGTAGTCCAGGTTCGCGTGCGCCCACATCGTCGGCAGCGTGATCACCCGCAGGCTGCCGGGGCTGTCACCGACCGCGCCCATCGGCGGAGCCACCGGCGCGCCGCTCGGCGTCTCGGTGCGGAAACCCGCCCGCAGCGGCAGCCGGGAGACGCGGAACCACTGCCCGTCGGGGAAGCTGACGTCGTCGGGGGCCAGGCCCTCGGCGCGCCAGCGCGCGTAGGCCTCGGCCAGCACCCGCTCGTAGGTCTCGGAGCGTCGCGGGTCGCCGTGCGAGCCGAACTCGAAGTTCGACTCCAGGAACTCCGGGTGGCTGCCGCGGCAGTGGTAGCACTCCCGGTTGTTCTCGACGAGGGTCTTCCAGTTGGCCTGGACGGTGTAGGTGTGCCGGGCCACGATGCGGGCGTGCTCCAGCCGGTGCGGGGCGAGCTGGGCGGCGAGGCTCGCGGCCGCCGACTCGAACGGCTCGGGTGCGCCCGGCCCGAGGGAGACGAAGACCAGCCCGGCGACCTCGTGGACGAGCGCCGCCCCGAGGCGGTAACGGCCGGTCGGGAAGTCCGCGCCCATCAGCCGCGCCGAGCGCAGCTCGCCGTCCAGGCCGTAGACCCACTGGTGGTAGGGGCAGACGAAGGCGCGGACGTGGCCGCGCGGCTCGTCGCACAGCCGCGAGCCGCGGTGCCGGCAGACGTTGTGGTGCGCGCGCAGCTCGCCGGCCTGGTCGCGGACGACGAGCACCGACTCGCTGCCGAGAGTGAAGGTCAGGAAGTCGCCCGGGCGGGCGAGCTCGCAGCTGTGCCCGGCAAACAGCCAGCCGGTACCGAAGACCGCCTCCAGCTCGGCGGCGAAGATCCGCTCGTCGGTGTAGTACGCGGCCGGCAGGCTCCAGCCCGGTGTCCGCTCCGGTAGCGGGGCGGGCGCCGAGTACGGCTCACACATGGAAGCTCCTCTCGAAGTGCGGATCGGTGAGCGCGGGGCGGTCGAGGGCGAACTCGTCGACGGGGTAGCCGGTCTTGCCCCGCAGCGCGAGGTCGGTGAGCACCCGCCCCAGCAGGCTCGCGAACTTGAAGGCGTGCCCGGCGCCGACGGCGACGGCGACGTTCGGGTGCTCCGGCACGGTGTCGAGCACGAAGTTCTGGTCCGGCGGGAGGGTGTAGAGGCAGGTCTTGGTGTAGAGCCCCGGGCCGAGGAAGCCGGGGACGTGCTCGGCCAGGAAGTCCCGCTGCCGCTGCACCCGCACCGGGTCGGGCTCGAAGCTGCGGGTCTCGGCGGTGACGACGTGGCCGCCGTTGTGCTGCCCCAGCTTGGTGGCGACCTCGCCGTAGACCGGGAAGCCGTAGAAGTTGTCCCGGCCGTGCCACATGAACACCGGGAAGCGGTCCGGCGCGAACTCGCGCAGGTTCGGCGTCGCGTAGTAGGTGACCTGCTCCTGGGTCACGGTCAGCGGCAACTGCCGGCCCAGCCCGGCGAGCAGCGTGTTGGTCCACGCGTCGGCCGTGATCACCACCTTCTCGGCGAGGTAGGTCTCCCCGGCCGTGACGACCTCGACGCGGTCGCCCCGCGGCCGCAGCGCCAGTACCGGCGTCCGGTCGCGGATCGTGGCGCCCGCGGCCCGGGCCAGGGCGAGGTGCACGGCGTTCGCCTTGCCGGCGTCGACGAGCCCGGATTCGGCCTGGTAGATGCCCTGCTCGTCGCCGGCCAGGCGGAACTGCGGCCAGCGCTGCATGATCTCGCCGGCGGTGAGTCGCTCGAACTCGACGCCGTGGCGGCGCATCACCTCCTCGTAGCCGGCGACGTTGCGGGTGCCGGTGGTCGCGGCGTCGCGGACCGCGACGTCCTCGATCACCAGCCCGCCGGTGCGCACGTGCAGGGTGACGCCGGAGGCCCGCTCGACGGCGTCCCACGCCGCGTACGCGTCCGGAGCGAGATCGGCGTAAGCGTCCTGGTGCTGGGCGAGCCGGATGATGCGGGAGTGGTCCTGGGAGGCGCCGCGGACGTGGCCGAGCTCGAACTGCTCGAGCCCGAGCACGGCGCTGCCGGCCTCCTGCGCGAGCCAGTGGCAGGCGGCCGAGCCGAGCCCGCCGCATCCGATGACGACGATGGGGTGGCTGCTGTTCATGGCGCCCAGCGTGAGCGCTCCGGATCAATCCGTGGCGTCAATCTTGATCGACGTCGCGACTGATTCCATAAGATCGGCGAATGGATCTGGATACGCGACGGCTGCGGGCGTTCTTGACCGTGGCCGAGGAGCTGCACTTCAGCCGGGCAGCGGAGGTGCTGCACCTGAGCCAGCCGGCACTGAGCCAGCAGATCCGCGCCCTGGAGCAGGAACTGCAGGTGACGCTGTTCGCCCGGACCAGCCGCTCGGTGGAGCTGACACCGGCCGGAGAGGCGCTCTACGGCGCCACGCCGCGCGCGCTCTACGAGCTCGACCGGGCGCTGGAGGCGGCCAAGCGGGCCTCGGTCGGCACCACCGGCCGGTTGATCATCGGGTCGGTCCGGACCGGGCTGGCCGGCATCGTCCCGCGGGTGATGCGCGAATTCGCCACCAGCCGGCCCGGGTTCCGCCTCGAGATCGTGCACATGGACACCGGGCAGCAACTGCGGGCCCTGGCCGACCGGCGCATCGACGTCGGCGTGGTGCGGGCGGCGACGCCCACCGAGGCGGTGGTGGTCGAGCCGCTCGTCGCCGAGCCGTTGATGCTGGCGCTGCCGGCCGACCACCGGCTGGCCGCGGTCGAGGCGGTGCCGCCGGCAGTGCTGGCCGACGAACCCTTCGTCAGCTGGCCGCGGCACTTGGGCGCGGACTTCTTCGACATCGTCGTCGCCTTCTGCCGCCGGAACGGCTTCAACCCGCGGGTGATCGCGGAGGGTGGCGACATCGACACCCAGCTGGCTCTGGTGGCGGCCGGGTTCGGCGTCTCGCTGCAACCGTCGTTCTACGCCGGGGCGCTGCCGGACGGCGTCGTGTTCCGCCCGCTGGAGGGCACCGCGCCGAAGGTGGCGCTGCAGCTGGCGTGGCGACGGGACCACGCCGCGGCCGTGGCCGACTTCGCGGCCGCGGCGCGCCGCGCGGTGGGGCAGTGAAGCCCGGCGCCGGGGGCAGTCAGGCCAGCTGGGAGCGCAGGAACTCCAGCGTCCGGTTCCACGCCAGCGTCGCGGACTGCGGGTCGTAGGTTCCCAGCTTGTCCCGGTCGTTGTGGAACGCGTGCCCGGCCGGGTAGTAGAAGAACTCCACCGGGGCCTGTGACTCCTGGCGGATGTGTTGCTCGAGCTGCCGCGCCTGGTCGACGGGATACATCTGGTCCTGCTCGCCGTAGTGGCCCTGGATGGGCGCGGTGACGGTGCGGAACTCGTCCGGCACGGCAGGGCCGGCGCCGTAGTACGGCACCGCGGCGCCGATCTTGTCGCCGGCCTCGACGGCGAGCTTCAGGACGAACGCGCCGCCCATGCAGTAGCCGACGGTGCCGACCGTGTCGCCCTCGACCTCGGGCAGGCCGAGCAGGTAGTCCACGGCGCCGGCGAGGTCGCGCACCGCCTGGTCCACCGGCAGCTCGTGCAGCATCTGGCCGGCGGTGTCGGCGTCGTGGGCGACCCGGCCGCCGTAGAGATCCGGCGCGAGGGTCACGAACCCCTCGGCGGCGAACCGGTCGACGAGGTCGGCGACGTGGTCGTCCAGCCCCCACCACTCCTGGATGACGACCAGCCCGGGCCCGCTGTCGGCCGTCGGGGTCTTCAGGTAGCCGTGCGCCTCCCCGCCGTTGCTGGGGAAGCTCACGTTCTGGCGGGGATTGCTGTCGGTCATCGCCGGCCTTTCTCGGTGGGGTGTGACGCCGACAACGGCTTACCCGCCGCGCGGCCGTCCCGTGCGGGCGCATCTAGGGAGAACTTCCGATGCGACCGGCCTCCTCAGCCGACGAATCTCGAGTCGTACGGCGGATCGGACCGCCGACGCAGCTGGAGGAATGTCATGCACCCGTACATCGCCGAGCAACTCGCCAAGGCCCACACGCACGACCTGCTCGTCGCCGGTTACCGCCGCACCGACCGCCGACGGGCCCGCCGCGCCATGCGCCGCGCCTCGCGGGCGGCCCGCTGACCATCGTCACCGTGGCGCCGGCAACGGCGCCGCGCGGGATGATGGTGGGCGTGCCCCGCCCCGCATCCCCCTTCGTCGGCCGCGACGACGAGCTGACCACGGCCCGCGCCGTGCTCGCCGACGTCGCGGCCGGCACTCCGTCCGGGCTGCTGGTCGACGGCGAGGCGGGCGTCGGCAAGACTCGGCTCGTCGGCGAGCTGACCGGCCGGTACCCGGACGCGACGGTGTTGACCGGCCACTGCGTCGACCTCGGTGACCGGCCCCCGCCCTACCTGCCGCTGATCGAGGCGCTGTCGCAGCTGCCCCGTGAGGTCGTGGCCGACCTCGTCCACCACCATCCGCCGGTCGGGGCGCTGCTGACCGGCGCCGTCCCGGCGTCGGACGGCGAAGCCGCCGGCGGGAACGAACGGGAACGCTTCGACCGCGGCGCGGTGCTCGACGCCGCCATCGGCGTCCTGCGCCGGCTCGCCGCCGCCGGCCCGGTGCTGCTCGTCATCGAGGACGTGCACTGGGCCGACACCGCCACCCGCGACGTGATCGGCTACCTGCTCACCCGGTTCGGCACGCTGACTCACACCCCCATCGGGCTGATCGTGACCGTGCGCTCGGACGCGGTGCACCGCCGTCACCCGATGCGGGTGGCCCTGGCCGAGTGGACGCGGCTGCCGTCCGTCCGGCGGCTGCACCTCGACCCGCTCGGCCCGGCTCACGTCCGGGCCCTGCTGCGGCGCCTGGACGCGACGGTCGACGACGCGGCGGTGGCCGACATCGTGCGGCGCGCGGAGGGCAACGCCTTCTTCGCCGAGGAGCTGCTGGAGTCCTCGCGCCGGGGCGACCCCGACATCCCGGAGGCGCTGGCCGACGTGCTGCTCGTCCGGCTGGACCGGCTGGGCGACGACGCGCGGCGGATCGTGCGCGCCGTCGCGGTCGGGGGGCGCGGCGTCCCCCACGGCCTGGTCCGGGCGATCGCCGGGCTGCCCGACGATCGCGTCGAGGCCGGCCTGCGCGAAGCGATCGACGCCCACGTGCTGCAGACCACGTCCGAGTCGCCGGGACGGCCGGGTTACCGCTTCCGCCACGCGCTGCTCGAGGAGGCGGTCTACGACGACCTGCTGCCGGGGGAACGGGTCCGCATGCACGCCGCGGCCGCTGCCCAGCTGTCCCACGACCCCGCCGGCGCCGCGCCCGGCGCGGCGGCGCTCGCCCGGCACGCCCGGGCCGCGCACGACCTGCCCCTCGCGCTGGATGCGTCGATCCGCGCCGGTCACGAGGCCCTCGACGTCGGCGCCCCGTTCGAGGCGCTCGGCCAGTTCCAGGCGGCCTTGGAGATCGCCGCGCACGTCGACGAGCCGTCGCACGACCGCAACGACATCGTGCTGGCGATGGTCGAGGCGAGCCTGGCCGCCGGCCGCAGCCGGCGCGCGCTGCGGATCGTCCGGGCCGAGCTGGACGACCTGCCCGACGACGCCTCCGGCGTCGACCGGGCGGCGCTGCTCTACGCCTGGGCCACGGCGGCGGCCGCCGGCGAGTGGGACCTCGAGGCGGTCCGCGCGATCTCCGAGGCGGCGCGGATGCTGAGCGACGAGCCGGCCTCCGGGCTGCGGGCCCGGGTGGTGTCGCTGCAGTCGCGGCTGGTGGCCGCGCTCGGGCGCGACGCCGAGGCGCAGCGGCTGGTCGAGGACGCCGTCGCGCTCGCCACCGCGGCGGGCGACGCCGCCGCGCTGGCCGACGCCCAGGCGGCGCGCGCGTCGTTGCAGCGCCGGGCGGGCGACCCCGAGAGCGCGGTGGCCGCCCTCGCGGCCGCGGCCGAGGAGGCGCACGAGCTGCGGGAGTACGGCACCGAGGTGCGCTCCCGCTACCTGCAGGCCGCGCTGCTGCACGACCAGGGCCGGCTGGCCGAGGCCCGGGCCGCCTTCGAGACCGCCTGGGGGCGCGGCGTCGCCGCGGGGCGGCGCTGGGACGCCTACACCGTGCTCTCGCAGAGCATGGTCGGACGGCTGCGGTGGGCCCGGGGTGACTGGGACGCGGCCCTGCGCGTGCTGACCGTGGAGGACGGTGACGCCCCGCCGGTCGCCGTGGCGGTACTCCGCTCGGCCGCCCTGGCCGTGGCCGCCGGGCGCGACGAGGAGCAGGCGTTGGAGACCGCCGCCACCCTGCGGGGGCGCTGGAACGACGAGGGGCAGATCGCGCTGCAGTGCGTCTTCGCCGTCCTGCCGCTGCTGGCCCGCCGGCACCGGATGGAGGAGGCGGTGGCGCTCGCCGACGAGCTGGTCACCGAGCTCGGCCGGCTGTGGCTGGACGAGTGGTTCCTGGCCCGCATCGAGCTCTCCGCCCGGGTGCTGGCCGCGCTGACCGAGGCCTCGCGGGTGGCGGGGGAGGCCCGCCGCCGGGATCTGATCGCGACCGGCGCCCGGTTCCGCCGCGAGGCCGGCCTGACCCGGGAGCGGGGGCTACCGCCGGGCCGCACGCTCGGACCCGAGGGCCGGGCCTGGGTCGCCCGCGTGGAGGCGGAGTGGTCCCGGCTGCGGTGGACAGCCGGGATCGACCCGCCGCCGCACGCGGAACTCCTCCGGCTCTGGCGGGCCGCCGAGGACGCCGCGGACTACGACGAGAACGTGGTCGAGCTGGCTCGCGTGCGAACGACGCTGGCCGGGGTGCTGCGCGCGGTGGGCGACGCCGCGGGCGCGGAGCAGGCGGCGGCGCTGGCCCGCCCGGTCGGCCGCGCCACCGGCGACGTCGAGATCCGTTCGGGTCTGGCGGCCGCGCCCGACCGGGGCGCGGCCCGGCCGGCCGGCGTCGCGCTGCCGCTCACCCCTCGCGAGCGCGAGGTGCTGGAGCTGATCGCGAACGGGCGCTCGAACCGCCAGATCGCCCAGCGCCTCTACATCAGCGAGAAGACGGTCAGCGTGCACGTCTCGAACATCCTGGCCAAGCTGGGCGTCGGCGGCCGCACCGAGGCCGCCGCCGTCGCCCGCCGCGACGGCCTGCTGGACGGCCTCGAGCGTCCGCGGGCCAACCCGTGACCCGCGCTGGGCGCGATCCGGGCGACGTCGTCCGCGCCCGCCGCTGAAGTTCGGTAGCAGGTCGGCGGCTCCCAAAGCCGACTGCTCGCCGACGCACCGGCTATGTGTGGGCCACGCCGTACCGACGCAGCTCACGGCGGGCGAGCGTCATCTTGTGCACCTCATCGGGGCCGTCGGCGATCCGCAGTATGCGCGCCTGCGCGTAGAGTTCGGCTAGCGGGAAGTCCTGACTCACCCCACCACCTCCGTGAGCCTGGATGGTGTGGTCAATCACCCAGGTCGCCATCGACGGTGCCGCCACCTTGATCGCGGCAATCTCGGTCGCCGCAGCCCGGTTTCCCACCGTGTCCATTAGCCAGGCCGTCTTGAGGACCAGCAGCCTTACCTGTTCGATCCGGATGCGCGCCTCGGCGATCCCATCCCGGAACACGCCTTGGTCGGCGACGGCCTTGCCGAAAGCGACCCGTGCCACCGCCCGCTCGCACATAAGGTCGAAGGCCCTCTCGGCCATTCCGATCAGCCGCATGGCGTGGTGGATGCGGCCGGGTCCGAGCCGAGCCTGGGCAATCGCGAAGCCCTCGTGCAGCCTGCCAAGCAGGTGCGACATCGGCACCTCGACATCGTCGTAGACGATCTCGGCGTGACCGCCGTGCGAGCCGTCGGCGTACCCGAACACGCGGGTCGAACGAAGGACGTGCACGCCTGGGGTATCGAGCGGGACGACCACCATGCTGTGCGTTCGATGCCGCTCGCCTGCCGGGTCGCTGCGGCCCATGACGATCGCGATCGCGCAGGCGTCGCTCATGGCTCCGCTCGACCACCACTTCCGGCCGTTGATGCGTAGGACATCCCCGTCCTCGACGATCTCGGTGGCGATGTTCGAGGCATCCGAACTGGCCACCGCGGGCTCGGTCATCGAGTACGCCGAGCGGATCTCGCCGTCGAGCAGTGGACGCAGCCACCTGTCTTTGATCTCGGGCTGTGCGAAGTGGACGAGGATCTCCATGTTGCCCGTGTCCGGCGCCGAACAGTTCATCGCCTCGGGTGCGATCCACGGGCTTCGACCGGTCACCTCGGCGATCGGGGCGTACTGGAGGTTGGTCAGCCCGGCTCCGACTTCGGGGTCGGGAAGGAACAGGTTCCACAGACCGCGTGCCCGCGCCTCGCTCTTCAGCGTCTCCATGATCGGGGGAGTACCCCATGGGCGACCTCGTCTCGTTGCTCCTGATAGACCGGCCCCGCCGGCAGCACGAGTTCCTGCAGGAACTCCGTCGCCTTGTCGTGCAGTTCCTTGACGCTCTGGTCGAGATTGAAGTCCATGGGCGGGTTTCCTGTCTGTCGGGCGGGCCGTGCCGCCCGCGAGGACGGCGCGGCGCGGCGGTCTCGATTGCGGCGCGTGCCTAGTACGCGACTACCGGCCGGTCGCCTTCGTCCAGTAGCCGGAGCGGAACGTCCACACGGTCGAAAAGTCGGCAGATCCGACCGGGCCGCCGAACAACAGGATTCGATCGGCGGTTGCGTCTGTAACAAGCGCGCTCCCAAACAGGGGCCCGCTGGCGGCGCGCTTGCGCCAGGTGCGCCCGTTCCAGGTCCAGGTCGGCAGGTCCCCGCCTTGGAAGAGCACGACCCGCTTGCTGGCCGGGTCGTAGCCGAGGCGGTCGCGGATCGGGTCGAATGGTGGGGACGTCGGTGTGGGCAGCCTGCGCCAGGTGGTGCCGTCGAAACTCCACAGCGAACTGGTCGTGGTGATCTGATCGGTGGTGTCGCTGGGCGGCGTCAGCCCCTGGGTCAATAGCAGTAGGGCCCCGTGGGAGGGGTCGTAGGTGATCAACGGAGCCCGGAACACCGTCGGTGCGCTTCTCCCAGGCAACAAGGTCCAGTCCGTGCCGAGCCAGGCCCACGCCTGCACGAGGGCGTCGCTACCGGCCGGGGAGTTCTGGCAGCACACCGCGACGAGGACGATTGAGCCTCGCCGAGGATCGAAGGCCGCCGAGGTGAATGCATTCGGCGGCGGGTGGTGTCGCGGGGCTAGCCGACTCCACGTCAGGCCGTTCCAGCGCCAGGTGGCGCCGCGCGCGCCGATGCCGCCGAACAGGATGGCCGATCCGGTGGTCTCGTCGTAGGCAAAGGCCGCGTCGGTCAACGCGGGTGGCGCGGTGGATGTTGCGTGCCGGCGCCAACCGTTGACGTCCCACGACCAGGTGTCGCGCGGGAACAGCTGTGCGGACGCGCTCCTCCCTAGCCGGCCACCGCCAAACAGCGTGATCGATCCGGTCAGCGGGTCGTAGGCGATGCTCGCGCCATTGCGCCCGCCCGGTGACCGGCCCGACGTGTTTGGCAGGACCATCCCGCCTCCGGCTAGACCTGGGCCGGACGAGGCGGATTGGGCCCCCGTGCGTCCGCCGCTGGATTCAGGCGGGCCCACTATCCGAGGCCACGCTACGACGACCGTCACGACCACAGCGGCGATAACGCAGGTGCGCACGACGAACGGCCACGCCCGCCGGCGCCGGCCCGGTGGCGGCGAGAAAGCCGCTCCCCGCCGGGTGGCGGGTCCATGACGTCGGGCACCAGATGCGCGCCCGCTCGGTCGGCGCGGGCGAGAACCGCGGGCGCGCCGAGAACTGCGGTGTGTCCGGCGCCGAGCACGACGAGGAGGACCTCGGCGCTCGAAGCTGCCTCACGCACCGTCACCGGCGGCGACTGGCCGTCGGTAGCGACGAGGGCGACCTGTACGGCACCGCGCAACCCAGCGGCGACGGCCGTCAGCGCCGCGGGCGCTGAGGTCGGCTCGAACCGCACGTCGTCCCATGGCGGGACGGTGCCCGCGGCGGCCCGGGCGAGGTACCAGCGGGAATTCGCCGGGGCCAACCCTTGGGCGAGCAATACGGCGGCGGCGGCCTCGTCGCGTGACGGTTCGGCCGCCGTGTGCCCGGTCACGTCGAGGTCGAGGACTGGCAGAACGAGGGCGTAACGGAGGCTCGTGCTCAGCCACGGCGCCAGCCAGCCAGGCGGCTGAGCCGTGCGCAAAGCGGCGACACACAGGGTGCCAAGTGAGTTCACCGCGACCTCGGTGCTCGTCTCGCCCGTCGGCGCGTGAGGGGGACGGAGGTTATGTCGCCGTGAACGGCCGTCATTGCCCGGTAAAGACTGGGACGCGCTTTTCCAGGAACGCGCGCGTCGCCTCGCGCGAGTCCGCGGTGCGACCGCACCGAATATGCCTGACGGCCTCGGTCTCGAGATGCTCGGCAAAGCCGCTGTCCGCGCTGTCGTTCAGGTTGGCCTTTATGGAGCGCAGCGCGAGTGGCGCCGTTGTCAACAGTCGCCGCGCCACACCCCTGACATGGTCGGCAAGATCGTCGCGGGGCACGGTCGCCGAGACAAGACCGAAGCGCAGCGCATCGGCGGCCGTGAACTTCTCCGACAGCAAATACAGCTCGCGTGCCTTGGCTGGGCCGACGATGCGCGGCAGCGTCCAGGTTCCGCCGAAGTCGCCGGACAGCCCGGCGGTGAGGAACGCCGTGTTGAAGGCCGCGGTATCGGCGGCATAGCGCAGATCGCAGGCACCTGCCAGCGCCAGACCGGCCCCGGCACATGCCCCGTTAATCGCCGCGATCACCACCTTCGGCATCTCGTGCACAAGCTGGGCAACGCGCATGAAGGTGCGCAACCGCCGAATGTCGGCCGAGGTCGTGCCGTCGCTCATCACGCCGCCTCCCGCACCGGCCGAGAGATCCCCTCCGGCACAGAATCCGCGCCCCGCGCCGGTGATGACGACGACCCGGACGTCCGAATCGTCGGCGACCCCCTCGATCGCAGACAGCAACTGCTCGAGCATTCCCGGCGTCATCGAGTTGAGCTGGTCCGGCCGGTTGAGCGTGACGGTGGCGAGCTCGTTCTCGGTTTCGACGAACACTAAATCAGTCATGCGCGCTCCTGGAGGTTGGGGCTAGGCGGAGTACCGACTAGTCGGTACGCTACCTGCCAGCCGGGTTCCGAAACAGATGGCGGCCGACTGGCGGAGGGTGGTGACCCCGAGTTTCAGCCGGAACGTGGACAGAAAAGGGCGACAGCGGTTCGGTGATTAGGAGGCCCGCAAACCACGCAGAGACTCGGCTCGAGATGGGCTGAACGCGGCCCCGGCCTGATAGCCAGCCCGGCGCGCTCGCGGCTCGGACAGCACTCGAATCCCCCGCTGCGGGAGAATTGGAGCTAGTAGATGTCATCGGCACAGAAGCCCTGGCTGGCGCTGTACGACGAGGGACAACCGGCCAGTATCGAGCTCGAGTACGAGAGCGCGCTGGCGATGTTCAAGGCCTCGGTGCAGCGATCGCCCGACTCGGCGCTCATCCACTACATGGACTCCGCGCTCTCGGTGTCCGACGTCGATCGGATGAGTGACGCCCTCGCGGTCGGGTTACTCGAGAACGGTGTGCAGCCCGGCGATCGTGTGGCTGTATATCTGCAGAACGTTCCCCAGTTCGTCATCGGCATGGTCGCGATCTGGAAGGCCGGCGCGATCATGGTCTCGATCAATCCGATGTATCGCGGGCGCGAGGTGGGCGGCCTGCTCAACGACTCCGGCGCGGTCGCAACGATCTGCCTCGAGAGCCTCTACACGGAGGTGATCTCGAAGGTGCGGGATTCGACGCCACTGCGGTTCGCCGTGACGACATCGGAACTGGACTTCCAGCACAGCCCGAACCCGAAACTCTTCGCCGAGGTGCGGCGGCACCGTGCCGAGGGAACGGTTGACCTCCTCGAACTCATCACCGCCCACGAGGGCTCCACGCCGCCACCGGTCGAACTGACGCCCGACTCGGTCGCGTTCCTCACGTACACGTCCGGAACGACCGGGCCGTCCAAGGGCGCGATGAACACACACCGCAACGTGGTGTTCACGGCAAGGCTTACCGGGACTGGATCGAGCTGTCCTCGGACGATGTCGTGCTCGGGGTCGCGCCCCTTTTTCACATCACCGGGCTGATCGGGCACATGGCGCTGTGCCTGTTGATGCCCGCCCCGCTGGTGCTCGGCTACCGGTTCGACGCAGCGGTGATCCTCGAACTGATCGAGCGCTACCGCGTGACCTTCACGATCGGTTCCATCACCGTTTTCGTCGCGCTCATGAACGAGCCGTCGGCCAAGGAGCGTGACGTCGCGTCGCTGATGAAGGTCTACACCGGCGGGCAGGCCGTCCCCCCCAGCGTCGTCGAGGAATTCGAGCGCAAGATGGGGGCCTATATCCACGTGGCCTACGGCCTCACGGAGTCGACGTCCCCGTCGCATTTCGTCCCGCTGAAGCGCCGCTCCCCGGTGGACCCCGGTTCCGGCGCGCTGGCGGTCGGGTGCCGATCTTCAACACGTCCGCGGCGATTCTCGACGAGAACGACAACAAGGTGAAGCCGGGCAAGGTGGGCGAGATCTGCCTGGCAGGCCCGCAGATCGTGCCCGGGTACTGGGAGAAACCCGACGAGACGGCCCACGCCTTCCGTGACGGTTGGTTTCACACGGGAGACGTTGGTGTGATGGACGAGGAGGGCTGGTTCTACGTCGTCGACCGCAAGAAGGACATGATCAACGCGTCCGGGTTCAAGGTCTGGCCGCGCGAGGTCGAGGACGTGCTCTACACGCACCCCGCCGTGCGCGAGGCCGCGGTGATCGGCGTGCCCGACGAGTACCGGGGGGAGACCGTCATGGCCTTCGTCAGCCTCAAGCCGGGCGAGAGCGTGACGGCCGAGGAACTCGAGCAGCACTGCAAGTCCCAGATGGCGGCGTACAAGTACCCGCGACGCATCGAGTTCATGGATGAGTTGCCCAAGACCGTCACCGGCAAGATCCTGCGGCGCGAGCTGCGGGGAGCGGCGACCGCGGGGTGATTATGCGCTCGAGTCGCCCGGACCCGCCCAGCCGAGGAGGCCGCTGATCGATGCGAGCATGGCAAATCCATTCGCGCGGGGAACCGGCCGCGGTCATGCGGCTGGACGAGGTGGTCGATCCCGTCCCACGTGAGGGCGAGGCGCTCGTCGATGTCGACGCCGCGTCGCTGAACTTTCCCGACGTGCTCCTTTGTCGCGGGGAATACCAGGAGTCGCCCGACCCCCCGTTCACGCCGGGGATCGAGGTGACTGGGTGCGTCCGGGAGATCGTGGGCTCGGACCGCCGCCTCGCGTGGGCAAGCGGGTCGTCGGGTTTCCGGCGCTGCCGCGCGGCGGGCTGGCCGAGCAGACGATCCTGCGGGCGGACGAGTTGCTCGCAGTCCCCGACGACATGCCAGTCCCCAGCAGCAGCAGCATAGCCATCACGTACCAGACGGGATGGGTGGGCCTATACCGCCGGGGCGAGCTAAAAAGCGGCGAGACGTTGCTGGTGCACGGGGCAGCTGGCGGGGTCGGAACCGCGGCGATCCAGTTGGGCGTCGCGCGCGGCGCCCGGGTCATCGCGACGGCCCGCGGCGAGGAGCGCCTCCGCCTTTGTCGTGAGCTGGGGGCCGAGGTCGCGGTGGGGTTTTTCTCCACCGAGGACTTCGTAGCGGCCGTCAACGAGGCGACAGGAGGCCGCGGCGCCGACGTCGTGTACGACCCGGTGGGCGGGGACGTCTTCGGCTGGACCCGGCGGTGTATCGCCTTCGAGGGCAGGATCCTGGTAGTGGGGTTCGCGTCCGGGCGCATCCCGGAGGTCCGCGCCAACCACCTGCTGCTGCGCAACTTCTCGGCCGTCGGCGTGTATTGGGGCCTTTACCGGAAGAAGATGCCCGAGGTCATCCCGGAGGCCCACGCCGAACTCCTCGAGCTGTACCGCACCGGCGCGATCGACCCGGTCATCCAGCGCGTCGTGCCCTTCGAGCACGCAGCGGACGCGGTGAGCGAGCTCGCCGCCCGCCGCGTCACCGGCAAGATCGTGGTCCGGGTCAGCCGGGCGCTGCAACCACCTGCTGCCCGGTGACTTCATCCCGATGTCGTCGACGAAGTCATCGAGACCCGCGGTGGCGCCACCCGCCTCATGCGCCGGCGCGGCCTGAGCTCCTACGCCGAACTGATCCGTACTGCTGCCGAGGACCCAGCCGAATTCACGCGCGCCGCGTTCGACGATCTCGACCTCCCGTGGTTGCATCCGTACTCGGCGTACGCGGACCTGTCCGACGGGCCGGAATGGGCCACCTGGTTGACCGGCGGTCGCACCAACGTCGCGTGGCTTGCCGTCCAGCGCTGGGCGGATACCGACCGGACCGCGATCGTCTGGGAGGCTGACGACGGAGTGCCGGCGGACTCAGCTACGAGGAGCTGCACGACCGATCCTGCGGGCGGCGCGCGGCCTGAGCGAGCTCGGGGTGCGAGAAGGCGACGTGATCGGTATGTACCTACCGCTCTGACCGAGGCGGTGGTCGTCCTGCTCGCCGCCGCACGTATCGGTGCCATCGCCGCCCCCGCGTTCTCCGGGTACGGCGCCGCGGCACTTGCTGAGCGGTTGGAGCTCGCCGGCGCCAAGGTCCTGGTCACGGCGGACCGCTTCCTGCGGCGGGGGAGGGTCGTCTCGACGGTCGGCACCGCCCTGGATGCCGCGGCGTCCGTGTCCACTGTGACGTGTGTCGTTGGCGTGGATCGGCTCGGCGTGCCGTCACCGCCGAGCCGCGTACCGGTGCTCGCTCCGGGCGGACCTGCTGAGCCGAGCCGGCGGGAACAAGGCCCCGGAGTCGTCGGCCGAGACGCCCTTCCTGTTCGCGTTCACGTCGGGATTCAGGGGTCGACCCAAAGGCGTGATCCACACCCACGGGGGCATGCCGTACCGGATCGCCATCGAATTGAGGTGGAGCTTCGAACTGAACGCTGGCGAGCGGCTGTGGTGGACTACCGAAATGGGCTGGGTCATGGGGCCGATCTCCACGGTCGGGCCGGCTCGCCCTCGGCGCGACCACCGTGCTGTTCAGCGGTGTCCCCGTCCATCCGGGTCCCGGTCGGCTGTGGGACCTGGTTGAGCGGCAGCACATCACCCACCTCGCCTGTCCCCGACCTCGTCCGGTTGCTCGCGAGTAAGGACGAGCCATGGGTGTCCGACCACGAGCTCACCTCGTTGCGTGTCCTGGGCTCGACCGGTGAGCCGTGGACCTCACCCGCCTGGCGCTGGCTGCACCACAACGTCGCGGGCGGAGTGGCGCCAACCATCACTGGTCGGGCGGGACAGAGGTCGGCTGCGGGATCCTGGTGGGAAGCCCGGTCCTGCCGATCCCCGAAGGGCGCTTCTCCGGGCCGGCGCCGGGCATGTCCGTCGACGTCGTCGACGGAGTGACGCCCGGTGACCGACCAGGTCGGCGAACTCGTCATTACGAAGCCGTGGCCGTCGATCACCCGGGGCTTCTGGAATGAGCCGGAGCGCTCCTCGAGAGCTACAGATCACGCTGGCCGGTGTCTGGGTTCCACGGCGACCGCCGATCCGGCACGCCGATGGCTCCTGGGAGATCCCCGGACGGTCCGACGAGGTGATGAACGTCGCCGGCAAGCGCGTCGTCCCTATTGAGTATGAGGCGCTCGCTGAGCGGGTGCCGGGGGTCGAGGGGCGGCTGCGGTCGGCGTTCCGGTCCCGTGAAGGCGAGGTCGTTGTCGTGGTGTGCCGTCGGACCGGATGCGATCGCGAGTCGCTGATCGGCGCGGTGCGAGGGGAGATCCGACGGCGATCGGCAGGGCCATGACTCCGGGGGCTGTCGTCGTGGGGGACGAGATGCCGATCACGCGGTCCGGGAAAGTGCACCGCCGCGCCGCGCGTGCCTGGCTCCTCGGGGTCGACCCCGGCGATCTGTCAACGCTGGACTCGTTGGATGCCCAGCCGGCGTTCCATCGCGGCGGAAGGCAGCTGTCTACAGTGGGTGATGGCCTACCTGTCACGGGGGTCAGCGGCCGCGCCAGCGCGGCAGGCGACTTCTCGGTGAACGCCGCGCGCCCTCGAGCACGTCTTGGCTGGCGTGTACTCGCGCGGCCGCTTGCTCAATCAGTTCCCAGCACCGAGCGTCGTCGGCGGCGAACGAGCGCGGAATACGGACAGGGGCTCGCGACCGCCAGCGGGGCGTTCGCGGCGATCCGCCCCGCGACGGCCAGGGCGGTCGCAAGCAGGTCGTTAGCCGGTAGGAGCGAGTTCACCAGCCGAGTTGGTGTGCCTCGTCGCGTTGAGCCGGTCACCTGTCACGTCAGTTCCGCCGCCCGGCCGGGGGCGATGACGCGCGGCAGCCGGAACACGCCGCCGGCAGCCGCGACGATGCCGCGAGTCACCTCCGGGAGCCAAACGATGCGTTCACGGAGGCGAGGACGATGTCGCAGGAGGTGGAGTTCGCAACCGCGGCCACGCAAGCCGTTCAGGCAGCGATTACGGGTTTGGTTCGCGGGTAGCGAACGAAGCCGGCGAAGCCGCCGGGCTCGACCTGCAGCGACTGCGCCTCGCCCGCGGCTATCGTGTGCAGGTCTGCGCCCGCGCTGAAGGCACGTCGCCGGCACCGGTGAGAACGCCGACGCGCACCCGCGCGTCGTCCTCGAAGCGGCCCATGGTGCGGTTGAGCGCCTGTGCGAGCGAGACGTTGACGGCGTTGCGCGCTCCGGGCGATTCAAGGTAATGAGCGCGACGTGGTTGCGGACCTCGTAACGGACCTCTTCTGGATCCATATGCTCACGATCTCTCGAGCCTGGCGCCGGGCTGCGACGCCGGTGGTGGAGGCAGGAGGTTCGGCTCGTCCGCCAGGGGGCATAGGGCGTTCAGGTAAACGCCTGCCAGCTGCTGACCGAGCTCGTGGGCTGACCACGTGCCCGAGGACGAGTACCAGGTGTAGAACCAGTTGCACGACCCCAGCAGCGCATACGTGACGACCTTCGCGTTCATGTCCGCCCGGAAGTCGCCTTCGGCCTGCCCCCGGGCGATGGTCCGCAAGAACACGTCGGAGTACTCACGGCGGACGTCGTGGACGAGGCGCCACTTGTCGGGCGAGAGTCGATGCATCTCGCGGAAGAAGACGGTCACGCCGGCCTGGAACTGTGCGATCGACTCGATGAGATTGACGATCAACAGGCGCAGGGACTCGACGGAGTCGAGTTCCTGCGACATGATGCGTTCGGCGTCGCGCAATTCGGTAAGGACGATCTCGTTGTGGATCTCGAAGAGCAGGTCCTCCTTCGTCGGGAAATAGTGGTAAAAGGCCCCTTTGGTCACGCCGGCCGCCTCGACGACGGCCTGCACCGAGGTCCGGTGGAAACCCTGCTGGGCGAACAGAGCCGTGCCGGCATCGACGAGCTGCACCTTCACGTCGCGCCGGCGATCGCGGCGCCGGGCGCTACGCGGGCGTACCTGCACCCCGTGCTTGGTGTCCATGTCCCTCCCGACGTGTGGGGTGCCGGAAACGCACGGGCGGGCGTCGACGGCGGCTCTACCAGCTGGTCGCCAGCCGAGTCCAATCGTTACGACTTTATTGCGGGAATCTCTTGACAGTCCGACGGTGATTCGCGAAATCGGCGACTATACCGACCAGTCGGTACTCCGCATAGCGCGAGTTCGTGGATGTCGCGGACGGTTCGTGGGCTGGTGAACATCTCGACGTTCAGCTGACTCGCCCATACCGCCCGAGATCGTGGAGCGACGCCGTGTGGTCAATCCGCCACGGGATGATCCCGTGCATCGAAGGGAGATACACGTGATCCGACACAAGCTCGGGATCGCCCTCTTCGCCGCCGTCCTGGTGGCTGCTCTTGCTGCATGCGGACAATCGGTGGGGTCGAACAGCGGCGGAGCCACCGGAGGCAGCCACTCGGGTAAGTGGAAGGTGGCACTGAGCCTCAGCTACACCGGCAACGACTGGCAGAACGAGGCCGCGAACCTGGTCAAGGCCGAGGCGGCAACCCCGCCCTACAGCAAGAGTGTGGATCTGCGCGTCGACATCGCGGGGGCCGACGTCACGAAGCAGATCCAGACGCTGAACAACGAGATCTCCACAGGGATCAACGCGATCATCGTGTACCCGATCTCGCCGACCGCGCTCAACGCAACGATTCAGAAGGCGTGTGCGAAGGGAATTGTCGTGTACGCCTACGACAGCCTCGTGACCGCGCCGTGCGCATACAACGCCCATATCGACCAGTACGAGTGGGGCGTGTACAGCGCGACCTGGTTGGCCAAGAAGCTCGGCGGCAAGGGGTCGATCGCGAACATTTCCGGCGTGCCCGGCACGACGGTGGACACCGACCGGGAAAAGGCTCTGAAGGACGTGCTGAAGAAGTACCCGGGCATCAAGATCGCAGGCACTGCCAACGGGGCCTGGGCGCAGGCCCAGGGGAAGACCGCGTTCACCTCGATCGAGGCCGGCCACCCCAATCTGGACGGCGTGTACGCCGAGGCGGGCTGCTACGCAATCACCCAGTACCTCATCTCAAGCAACAAAAAGCCGTTGCCGTGCGCCGGTGAGATGAGCAACGGGCACCACCTCTACATGCTCTCGCCGGACGTGTGCAAGAAGGCCGGGGTCCCGGCCGAGAAATGTGCGTCGATCTGCCGAGCTCGTCGGCCGGGTCGCCGGTCTTGAATCGGGCGCAACTGCAATTGATCAACTCAATCCGCATCCTCGATGGCAAGAAGGTCGCGCACGACACGATCCTGCCGCTACCGAAGTTCACCACCAGTGACCTCGACAAGTCAAGGAGTCAAGGCCGTCGGCGACAACCCTGCACAGGGTGCGCTGGTGTTCCCGCCGAGCAAGGTGAACAACCCCGGATTCTTCGGCGACTTCTGGAACCCGCTCGTCGAACAAGGTCTGGATGAGGTTTTCAACGGGACGCCGGACTGGACTAGCTCTGCCAAGCAAGGCGACCAAGTCATCGACTGGAAGACGCAGGACAAGCTGGACGGTCGATAACACGATTCGGGGGCAACTGAGCACAAGCTGGCGCATTGTCACGCTTCATATGAAAGGTTGGAGATCGAGTGAGTGCCCGGTCGGCTTTTACGCGGCGAATAAGTCTACAAGCGCTACGGCGCGACGGTTGCTCTTCGCGAGGCCTCGTTCTCGGTCGAAAAAGGGGCAGGTTCATGCCCTGATTGGCGAGAACGGGGCGGGGAAGTCGACCTTGGTCAAGATTCTCAGCGGCAGCGTTCACGCCGACGAGGGCAGCGTCTCCGTGGCGGGTGAGCCGGTTCGGCTTCGCTCGTCACGTGACGCCCTCGCGGCCGGGGATCGCAACCGCCTTCCAAGAGCTCACCCTCGTCCGCCACCTCACCGTCGCACAGAACCTCATGCTTGGCCGAGGCCCACGTAACAAATTTCGCCTGGTCACCAGCAACCGGTTGGCGAGCGTTGCGCGGCAGATCCCTGGGCCAGTGGGAGCTGGAAGACCTCGATCCCGACACACCGGTCGGCGGCCTTCCTCTCTCGGTCCGGCAGCAGATCGAACTGGTCCGTGTGCTCAGCCGCCGGACGCCCGTCGTGCTGTTGGACGAGCCAACGGCTGCGCTCGGAGCCGTACAGGTCGAGTGGCTCTTCGGGCAAATCAAGCGATTGCGCGACGAGGGCGGGACGGTCGTGTTCATCTCCCATCGCATGGGCGAGGTACGCGAGATTTGCGACCGGGTGACCGTACTGCGCAACGGTCACGAGGTCGACACCTTCGAGACGTCATCTGCGACCGACGACGAGGTGGTCGAGATGATGATCGGCCGCGCGGTCGAAACCATCATGGTCGACAAGGGAGGGCAACGCGCGCCCGGAAAGGAGGTCCTCAACGTTCACGGCCTCGAGGCCGAGTCGGGTCTCAGCGGGGCTTCGTTCTCCCTCCATTCCGGCGAGATCCTCGGAGTCGCCGCCCTGCAGGGCCACGGGCAGTTCGAGCTGTTCATGTCGCTATTCGGCGCCCACCGGACGACCGGCGGCACGATGACCGTCAATGGCGGCCCCGTCCGCCTGCGATCACCGCACGACGCAGTCCACAAGGGATTTGGAATCAACCTGATCCCGGAGGACCGCAAAGTCCGAGGGCATTCTGCTCAGCATGTCGGCACTGGCCAACGTCACGCTGCCCCACCTGAGCTCCTTCGCCCGTATGGGCTTGATCAACAAGCGCGCCGAGCGGGCCGGCGCGGAGAAGGTCTTCCGCCAGCTCAACGTGCGTATGTCGGCAATGGCCGAAGACGTTTCGGCGCTCAGCGGCGGAAACCAACAGAAGCTCGTCCTCGGGAAGTGGATGCTCACCGGAAGCAAGATCCTTCTGATGTACGACCCGACGCGAGGGGTCGACATCGGCACCAAGACCGAGATCTTTTCGATGATGCGTGACTTCGCCCGCGAGGGTAAAGCGATTGTCTTCTACTCGACCGACATCGAGGAGTTGCTCGCATTGAGTCACCGAATCATCGTCCTCTACCGCGGGCGCGTGGTCGCCGAACTGGGCCAGGAGGAATTCACAAGGAGCGCCGTCCTGTCAGCGATGCTCGGTTCGACCAATGCGCCGACCGCCACGCCACCCGACGGCACAACAATCGATGGGGCGGCATAGTGACCGCCGCGCCGGCCGTTTCGCGGCCGACCTGGTTGAGTCGGGCGAGCGTCTACACGCGACGCTTCTCGGCGACAGGGAGCGTCGGCCCCGGCGTGGTGCTGATCACCTTGTTCATCATCTACGCGATGGTTGGCCCGTCGGTCTTCACCGTCGTGCAGTTCAACACCTTGACCAACGAAGCGGCGACCGTCGCGATCGCCGCAGCGGGTGAGACCCTGGTGCTTCTCGTCGGCGGATTCGACTTGTCGGTGGGCGCCGTGCTGTCGCTGACCAACGTTGTGATAGCCACTCAGATCGGTAACACGCAAGGGTCCGAAGTGGCCGTCGTCCTGTTCGCGATCGGCATCGGCGCCGGAACGGGACTTATCAACGGTCTCCTCGTCAATCTCGTCCGGATACCGTCGATCGTTGCGACCTTGGCGATGTCGTTCTTCTGGGGCGGCGTGGCGCTGCTGGTCCTGTCTCAGCCGGGCGGCGAGGTGCCCCTGCAGTTCGTGAACTGGTTCACCGGCAACATCGGGACCGCGATGCCGGCGGTACTCGTGCTGATACTTGTGATCGTCGGGCTCTGGCTGCTGCTCAAGAGAACCAGGTTCGGACAGGCGATCTACGCGGTCGGCGGCGACTCGGCTGCCGCCGCGGCGAACGGCATCAGGGTGAAGCTGACCTCGGTGCTCGCCTACGTTCTGGCCGGCCTGCTCTACGGGGTGGCCGGGGTGGTGCTCACGGCGCAGAGTGCCAGCGGCGACCCGCACCTCGGCGATCCGTTGCTGCTTCCGGTCTTCGCTGCGGTCGTCATCGGTGGCACCGTGTTCGGCGGTGGGCGGGGGGATGTCGTCGGCAGCCTGATCGGCGCCTACATCCTTTACATCATCGCCGATATCTTGTTCTCCCTCGGCGTCTCATCGTTCTACACGAACATCGTCAACGGAGTGGTGCTGTTGACCGCCGTTGTCGCCGGGTCGATTACCGGCGTCCGGGCGTGGGTGGTTCCTGCGAGACCCCTGCGACACTGTCCGCGGCCCCGATACGTCCGACGCGACGGCACCGAGGGGAGCCGAATGACAAGCAGCGACACCCGCGACGAGGGTGGGGCCCTGCCCAGCGACCCGCATACCGACACGGCGAGCCCCCCCTAGTCCAAGGCCGACAAACTACGCACACCTATCGCGAGATTGTGGACCAACCGGACCTACCGTCTCGGTCGGGGCGTCGACACCTTCCTGGTGGTGCTGATCCTGGCCTCGAAGGCCGTCAGCTCGTCGTTTGGCACTTTGGGCTTCACCAAGACCGTCATCGCGCTCTCGGCTTTCACCGCTGTCGCGGCGTTCGGGCAGTTCATCGTCGTTCTCACCGGCGGGCTGGATCTATCCATTCCGAGTGTCATGACGACGGCGAGCGTCGTCATGACCGGTCTGTCGCTCGGGATCAACAGCCGTGCGTGGTGGGTACTGCCCCTCGTGCTTGTGCTCGGCGCCGCGATCGGGGCCGTGAACGGCTTGGGCGTGGTCTACCTAAGGCTTTCACCGGTGGTCATGACCCTGGCGGTGAACGTGATCCTCAGTGGAGCTGTCCTGGTCTACACGAACGGGACGCCCAAGGGCCGGACACCGTTGGTTGTGGTGGAAGATGGTCCAGGGCAGCAACTTCCGCGGCACGATACCCGAATACATCATCATCTTGCTCGTGGTGTTCACGATCGTCGGGACGGTGCTGCTGAACAAGACGGTCTTCGGTAGGTACGTCTACGCGGTGGGCAGCAACCGGGCGGTCGCCTATCTGTCCGGCGTACGGGTGAACCGGTTGCTGGTCACCGTGTATGCCATCAGCGGCCTCTGCGCCGCGCTCGGCGGGCAGGACACGTTTGTGGAATACGGCAACCAGAGCTTCCTCGGTCTGGGGGATCCCTACCTGCTGCTGTCGCTCGCGGCCGTGGTCGTGGGAGGCGCGAACATACTCGGCGGGCGCGGGCTCTATGTCGGTGTGTTGGGTGGCGCGATCATCCTCACCACGATCACCACCACCCTGTCGGGGACCTCGCTTCCCGATGCAGTGAAACAGATCGTGTACGCCGTCGCGATCATTGCGGCGGTGTTGTCGGCCCGTCAGCAGTCGGCCTGACCAGTCAGAACCATCCAGCCAAGGAGGAACAAATGACAGCGGGCGCCCTCGATATCAATACCGTTCTCGAGCTGTCTCAGAAGTACCGCAACTGGGGTAAGTGGGGTCCCGAGGACGAACTCGGATCGATGAACTACGTGACTGCGGAGAAGGTTGCTGCCGCCGCGAACCTGGTGAAGAAGGGACGCGTCTTCTCGCTAGCGTTGCCGCTTGACTCGGAAGGCCCCATGACCGGGGGGCTCGGCCGCATCAACCCGGTTCACCTCATGCTGCAAGACGGCGGTGACATCGAGTCGGGAGCGCAGAATCACCTCCCGACCCTGCGCTACACCGACGATGCCGTCTACCTAGTGCTGCAGTGCTCGACGCAGTGGGATGCGCTGTCGCACATCTATCACGACGGCAAAATGTACAACGGCTACGGAACCGGGGAAGTCACGAGCCTGGGTGCGAAGAAGAACAGCATCACGAACATCAAAGATCGCGCGGTCGGCCGCGGTGTGTTGCTCGATATTCCGCGCTACAGAGGGAAGCAGTGGCTCGATACCAGCGAGAAGATCACCGCCGAGGACCTCGAAGGATGCGCGGCCAAGCAGGGAGTCGAGATCGGTGAGGGCGATTTCGTGCTCGTGCGTACCGGTCAGTTGCTCGAGCGCCGTAGCGCCGGAGCGTGGGGGGATTTCGCCGGCGGACCAGCTCCCGGCCTGGCCATCAGCGCGGCCGACTTTTCTGCCCGCGTCGGGTGGCAACGGTGGCCACCGACACCTGGGGGACGGAGGTGCTCCCCAACGAGACGCCGGACGTGTGGCAACCGCTGCACATCATCATGCTGGTCAATGCCGGTATCCACCTGGGCGAGATGTGGGACATGGAAGACCTCGCGGCCGACTGCGAACAGGCAATCGGCGTCTACGAGTTCATGCTGGTGGCGCCACCGCTGACCGTGACCGGGTCGGTGGGGATCGCCCGTCAATCCCCAGGCGATCAAATAAGGCTGAAATCAGCTCGCGGCCGCCGGGTTCGGTGAGCTCGGCGGCCGCAAGCCTACTTCGGGCGCCCCTTCGCAGACGCGCGACCGGCCGCGGAGGCCTTGCGTCCGGATCGGGACCCGCTGCCGTCCTTCGCCGGCGCTTCCGTACCTCGTCGAGGTTCCAACGACTGCAGGAACCAGTGCGCGGATTCTCGCGCCATGTACTCGGGACTGAAGCGACCGTCGTTGCCGTACCAGGTGTAGTAGTGATGCACAAGGCCGAAGAAGCCGATTACGACCAGTTCCGCGGAGACGTCCGAGCGGAATTCGCCGCTTCCCTGGCCGCGCTCGATGACTCCGCGAAAGGCCACGTGGTACCTGCGGCGATCACGGCGCACCGCCTTGAGCTTCTCCGGCGAGAGCCGGTGCATCTCGCGCAGGAAGATCGTCACGTCGTCGCGGTGGGCGGCCGTAGTGAGCATGACGTCCGTGATCAGTGCCTCCACCGTGTCGTACGGCGAGCGATCCATAGCCAGCACCCGATCGAGAGTGGTCAGCTCCTTCTGGATCACGCGGTGATAGATCTCGTACAGGAGCTCGTCTTTGGAGGAGTAGTAGTAGTACAAGGCGCCCTTGGTCACCCGCGCGACGTCCACGATCTCCTGGACCGGCGTGCCGAGGAACCCCTTCTCGGCGAACAGCCTGGTCGCCTCAGCGAGGATCCGGCTAGTGACGGAGTTCGGTTCGGCGTCGTCGCTGACGGTCGTCCGGCTCGGGGTTGCGCGAGCACTCTGCCCGTTCTTGTTCGCTGCTGCCCGCGCCATCGGCGCCTCCCCTTTACCACCGAATTGTCGAAAACATCGTAGCGCTGTCTAAGGTACCGACCGGTCAGTGCAGTCGGGTGGTCGGCGCTACCGTCTGGAGGAGAACGGCAATGTCGTCTACCTACCCTGAACTCAAGCGCGGGCCGCTTCGCGTTTATGCCAGTGCCGAACAACTCGACCCCGACGTGGGAACGGAGATCGGGGTCAGCGAATGGCACACCGTGAACCAGGCGCGAATCGACAAGTTCGCTGAGGCGACCGGCGATTTCCAATGGATTCACGTCGACCCCGCCCGCGCAGCTGACGGGCCGCACGGGACAACGATCGCACACGGCTTCCTCACTCTGTCGCTGATGCCCATGCTCATGGCCGAAGTGATCGACTTCGACAACGCAATCATGACGGTGAACTACGGCTTGAACCGGGTTCCACCTCCCCGCCCCGGTGCGTAGCGGCTCGAGGATTCGCGCCCGAGTCGTGGTTGCCGGGGCCGAGATCACCGAACGTGGCGTGCAACTGGTGCTGCGCGTCAGTCTCGAATCCGATGGTTCGGCGAGGCCTGTGTGCGTCGCCGAACCCGTCATCCGGGTTGTCTTCCGGTGAGAACCGAGGCTCGGAACGCGGACGCGCGGGCGAGTCCGAACCGGCGGAAGACGTGCGCATGGCGATCAGCCGCTGAGACCGTATGACGTGACCGCTTGTTGATCTCGGCGGTTGCTGGGGTGGCGTCCCAGGTTCGGTGTAAATGACCCCGGACTGGGTTCCTGGTTGGTGATGTTAGGCGACGGCGCCGACAGTTCCTGGATCGGCGATGGCATCGGTGTCGGTCTTGGGTCGGATTGGGGTTGGTGGGTCGAGCAGTTGGTGGCGTAGGTCGGCCAGCACTCGGGTGGCGGCGGGTGTCATGGTCATGCCGCGCCAGCCGCGTGAGGCCCGGTCGAGTACGGCCCAGAGGAGGTTGAGACAGGAGGTTTCGCCGGGGAGCCGGCCGATGACTTTGACGCGGCGGCGGGTCTCGCCGAAGGTGCGTTCGATGAAGTTGGAGTGTCGGATCCGCTTGTGGTGCTCGGCCGGGAAGCGCAGGTAGCTGGTGAGCTGCTCGCGGTCGGTGAGCAGGCATTTCACTGCGGCGGGGTAGGCCCGCTGGTACTGCTCGGCGAAGGAGTCGATGCGTCGTTGCACGGCCGCGACCAGCTCGTGGCCGTGCGTCATCCCGGCGGCGAGCAGCTCCTCGACGTCGAAGATCGCCCAGTAGGCCTCGCGCATCTCGGTGTGGGCCTCGGCGGGCAGCTTGGCCAGGTAGTTGCGGCATCGGTGGATCAGGCAGCGTTGCCGCAGCGAGCGCGGCAGCGCGGTCTCGGCGGCGTTGATCAGCCCGGCCGCGCCGTCGGAGATGACCAGCAGCGGCGGGCGCAGTCCCCGGGCCTGCAGTTCGTCGAGGAAGTCGCCCCAGGCGTCGGTGGACTCGCTGCCGCCGGCCGCGAGCGCGACGAACACCGGCGCTCCTTCGGTGGTGATGCCCCAGGCCGCGAGCACCGGCTCGGCGCGGGCGCCGGGGTGCATCTTGAACATCGACGCGTCCAGGAACAGGTAGTCCAGCTCGAGATCAGCCAGCGAGCGAGTCGACCAGCGGTCGAACTCGTCGCCGATGGCCTGGCAGACCCGCGACACCGTCGACTTGCTCAGCGCGGCCTCGGCGCCGAGCGCGTCGGCCAGGGTGTTCTCCACATCGCGCACCGACAGCCCGCGCACGAACCCAGCGATCACCAACGACTCCAGCGCGTTGGACTTGGTGACCGTCTTACCGAACAGCTGCGAGGCGAACCGCTCGGTGGTGCCGCGCAGCTTCGGCCGCGCGACCGTGACCGGCCCGGCCGTGGTCTTGATCGTCGTGTCCTGGTAGCCGTTGCGCGAACCTGCCCGCGCGTCGGGAACGTCGGCGGCCCGCTGGTAGCGGGCCCGGCCGAGGAACACCTCGACCTCGGCCTCCACCGCGGTCTGGATGATCAGCCGGGCGCCCAGACGGGCGACGTCCTCGATAATCTCGGTCAGCTCACGCGAGCCGTCGAACAGGGCATCGATCTCGCCCCGGATCCGGTCGGTGGGAGATACTCGTGCAGACACGGGCGTAGTCCTTCCTTCGCTGAGTTGGTAGCTCTTGAAGGAACCTACGTCCGTTGTCATTTACACCCGGGCTGGGACGCGACCGTGTTGCTGGCCGGGGCCTCGCTCGCGCAATCTCGTGGGTTACCGAGCGCGGTCCCGCGCTCGGCCTTTCCACATGTGCGAGGAGGCCCCGGTGTTCAGTGAGCGTACGAGTGTTGGGCTGGATGTGCATGCCCGGTCGGTGGCCGCGGCGGCGATCGACGGGCTGACCGGGGAGGTGTTCCGGGCGAGGTTGGCGCCGTCTCACGCGGAGGTCCTGGACTGGGTCGGCGCGCTGCCGGGGCCGTGCGCGGTGGTGTATGAGTCGGGTCCGACCGGGTTCGGGCTGGCGCGGGCGGTGGCCGCGGCGGGGTGCGGTGCGAGGTGGCGGCGTCGTCGAAGCTGCAGCGCCCGGCCGGTGATCGGGTGAAGACCGACGCCCGTGACGCGATGCATCTGGCGAGGTTGCTGCGGCTGGACGAGGTGACGTCGGTGCGGGTCCCGACCGCGGCCGAGGAAGCGGCCCGGGATCTGGTCCGGGCCCGGGAGGCGTCGCGGCAGGATCTGATGCGGGCCCGGCACCGGTTGTCGAAGCTGCTGCTGCGGCACGGGATCGTGTACTGCGGCGGCAAGGCGTGGACGGCGCTGCATGACCGGTGGCTGCACCAGCAGCGCTTCGACGCCGCCGCGACGCAGGCGGCGTTCGATGACGCCTACGAGGCCGTCGCGCTGGCCACGGCCCGCCGGGCCCGGCTGGATGAGAAGATCGCCGCGCTGGCCGAGGACAGCGAGTTCACGCCGGTGATGCGGCGGCTGGCGTGCCTGCGCGGCATCTCCACGCTGACCGGCGTTCGCCCTCGCGGTCGAGATCGGCGACTGGGACCGGTTCACCGGCTCGAGCATCGGCGCCTACCTCGGGCTGGTGCCCAGCGAGCACTCCTCCGGGCAGAGCCGCGTCCCAGGGCGCGATCACCAAGACCGGCAACACCCACGTGCGGCGGCTGCTGGTCGAGGCCGCCTGGCACCACCGCATGCACCTACCGCGGCCCCGGCGTGACGCTGCAGCGCCGCTGGGACCAGGCCCCGGCCGCGGCCCGGGCCCGCGCCCATGCCGGCAACCAGCGGCTGCACCAGCGGTGGGTCAACCTGAACCTGCGCAAGAAGCGGCCGGTGATCGCCAACGTCGCCGTCGCCCGCGAGCTGGCCGGCTGGTGCTGGTCACTGGCGGTGCTACCCGACTGAAACCCGGCCCCCCCGAGCTGACCGTGGGGGTCGACGACCGAGGACCGCAGCGCGAGGAGCAACGCGCACCCGAGGCTATGAGCAGCCCCGAAACCCGCTTCTTCACAAGGCGAACCCGGCCACGCTCGTGCTTAGACCCGCGCAGCGCTCCAGCCGAACACACGGTCCTGCGGTAACCAACCCGCGCATATCAGCCTCGACCACGCGTCGTGCAACGACACGCTGACCTCGACCTCGACCTCCACGGTCCCGCTCTCCGTCCCCCGACCGCCGCCAAGCCTGACGACGTCCTCACCGGCGTCAAGGCCAAGCCCCTCCGGGTGGCCCTGACGGGCCAGCCTTGACACCGGCTCCGGGCGCCGTCCCAAGCGGCAGCTATCGGGGAAACGGAGATCCCCGTCCTGACTCGAACGATCAAGGACCAATCCGGCGCGCCCACTTGACAAACAGGCACTACATATCAGCCCGGATCTTTCATGGGGCCGCCGACGTTGATCGTCTCGACGTTGTTGTCGAGCGTTGCCGGGGATTGTGCCGTGGGGGCGTGACAGTTGGCCCGAGGTCGCTCGGTGTCGCCGGTTCCACTGGCCGGTCGTGCGTGCTTGTCGGGACTTGGGGCGGGTGCTCAGCCGGGTGCGGGCAGTGCCTGCAGGGTGGTGATCATCTGTGTGAGTAGGTCGGCCCAGGGCGCGTGCGTCGATAGGTGCAGCCGGCGGCCGCGGGCGTGCTCGGCGAGGCGGCCGGCGATGCTGAACAGCCGTAGCCGTAGGCGTTTGGGTTCCCAGCGGCGAGCGGGGTGTTCGTGCTGACCGCTGAGGGTGAGCAGTTGCAGCCAGGCGGTGAGCTCGACGGCGAGCGCGACGATGGCGCACCAGATCTGGTTCTGGGTGAACTCGTGCAGCGGCAGGTTGCGCAGCCCGGTGTCTTTGGCGACCCGGATGCGGTCCTCGCAGCGCGCTCGGCGGCGGTGGCGCAGTTCGAGATCGGCGAGCTGGCCGCGGATGGTGTTGGTCGCGAACGCGGTGACCCGCATGCCGTCGGCGTCGGTGATGCGCAGCTGCGCGCCGGGATGGGGTCGTTCCTTGCGCACGATCACCCGCATCCCGACCGGCCACGGATTCGGGCCCGACTGCAGGTTCAGCAGGCCGGTGACGTCGGCGACCCAGGCGCCTTCGCGGACCTGCCCGTCACCGTCGTAGGCGGGGCTCCAGCCATCCTTGGGCATCGTCGCCAGGCTGGCCGCGAAGGTGTCGGGCAGGTGAACCCGACCGAGTAGGACAATCGTTGCGACACCAGCCAGTTCACGAAGTCGTGGGTGCCGCCGGCACCGTCGGTGCGGATCAGCACCTTGCGTCCGGGCCGGGTCCCGGGTCGGTGGCCGGGCAACTGCGCCAGCGCAGCCTTGACCACGGCGATGTGATCGGCGGCGGTGTTCGAGCCGGCGTTTCCTTTGCGCAGTAGGCAATGCAGCGGTTCACCGGTGCCGGCCTGGCCGTGATCGACGAACGCCCAGAGCGGGTGGAAACCGAACCCGCGCTTGAACGTCGGCGCTGCCAGCTCCTTCTCCGAGTGGGCGGTGACCAGCGTGGCATCCAGATCGACGATCAACGGCCGGTCAGCGCTGGCATCGTGATCCGGCGCATGCGCCCCGGCCAGCTTCCAGGCCCTCGCCCGTGTCGCGGCGCGAGCGGAGCCGATCGCCTTCAACGCTTGCGGCGCATCCGCTGCGAGTGCGTCGATCGTGCGTGAGACCGTCGGGTCCGAGGCCACCTGCCCGAACACGGCTGGCTCCGCGCGCAACAGCGCCACGTCGGCCAGACAGTCGCCACCGAGAGCGAGGGTGAGCGCCAGGTCGGTGATCACCTTGCCCGGATCGTGGATCGCCATCGGCTTGCGCCACGGCGACAGCGCCGCCGACAGCGCTCGATCCAGACCCGCCGCGCGGGCCGCCTCGACCAGCAACACCCCGCCGGCCTGGGAGACGACCGACGTCCCGTCCGTGTCGGCCTGGACACACGGATACAGCCCGATATTCTTCACCTTGAAGGTGCTCCTTGCTTGAGCCGGACAGAGACTTCGACATCCCTGATCCTGCTGGGCTCGGAGCACTTTTCAGTTCATCGCCGCGCCGTCACCGTGAAAGCACCGGGCTAGCTGGACGCGAGGCGGACGGTCAAGCCCGCCGACCGCGGCCGGCGAGTCGACGTCGGCAAGCGGTTCGGACCAGCACGAGGCCGCGGCCGGCGAGTCGATCACGTGTGGGGCTTGGCGACCGTGAGCAGTACGACGGAGTCCTCGATCGCGTTGAGCGCGTGCCGGCTGGGCGGCATGGTGAGGTGGTCGCCGGCCGCCCCGTCCCAGCTGGCGTCGGGACTGGTGAGCTGGACCCGGCCCTGCAGCACGATCACGGTGGCCTCGCCGGGGCTGTCGTGCTCGTTGAGCGCGCTACCGGAGGTCAGGGCGATCAGGGTTTGCCGCAGGATGTGTTCGTGGCCGCCGTACACCGTGTGGGCGCTGCGGCCGTTGCTGACGGTTTTCGCAGTCGCGAGTTGTTCTCGGCCCAGCGCAGTCAGCGATCGTTTCTCCATGACGGTGTCCCTTCTCGGTGCCGGTCACTCTCGTGATGGCGGGTGTAGCGGCCGCACTGGTGTCAACGGCTGCTGGCACCAGTCTTCTTCGCCGGCAGCGTGGCAGTCGATACCCTGACTTGAACAGCGAACAGCGAACAGCGGCCGTCAGGTTCAAGACCCGCGGCGCCCGAGGCCCCGTGAAGGGCCCTTCAGGTAGGGTCGGGACCGTTCGCGGGTGTAGTTCAATGGCAGAACATCAGCTTCCCAAGCTGACAGTGCGGGTTCGATTCCCGTCACCCGCTCCACCCACCTGCACGTGCCAATCCCAGGTCACCCGCACCCGGTGACCGCGCCCCCGGGGCGCTGGCCCGGATGACGGCCCGCCCTGTCAGCGTGCTGCTGCAAATTGAGACGGAAGCTGTCCCCGTGCGGCGTTATCACTGGTACTGATATCTGGGTGCGGACTCTCCGGGTGTGGTTGCCCGGTGGCCCATCACGTCACTGAGCGAACGTGCGGGAAGGGCTGGCCGATGACCGACACGGCGGCGGGCAACTCGGGACCGGTCTTCCGACTCATCTATCGCAGTCGCAGCCGGATCCCGGCTACCGAGCGCAAGTACCAACTGGGCCGGATCTTCAGCGTCGCCCGCCCGACGAACAAGCAGATCGACGTCACCGGAGCCCTGCTGATCACTGACGATGAGTTCGTCCAGACCCTGGAAGGCCCGGAGCCCGTGGTTCGCAAGCTGTACGCGAAAATCTACGAGGACGACCGACATGAAAATGTCAGTCTGCTGGAGACTGGGGAGGTCCCCGAGCGGGTGTTCGGCAGATGGGCGATGGCCAAGGTTGCCGCCGACGGTGAGCCGGACATTCCGCTGCTCACCAACGTAGACAAAGGTGGGATCAGCCCGGCGCAGCCGCGGCCCATCACCGAGGCACAGGAAACCGTCCTCGAGTTCATGCGCCAGGCGCTGGGCCACGCCGCCCCGCGCGCCGAGTGACGTGGGGCCGGCACCGGGAAAGCACCACCGGGAAAGCACCACCGGGCCGGCGCCGTCGAACGCCCGAGGCCCAGCCGCTCGTACCCCGATTCCTCAGCGACAGGTGCCGATCTGCTCGCCGAGCCGGCGCATCGCCGCCAGCACGGCCCGCCGGACCTGCGCGTCGTCGTCGCCGGCCGGCCAGTTGCACACGACGGCGTAGGACACGACGCGGGACCGGGAACGGATCAGGCCGACGTCGGCCCGCACTCCCGGATCGGTGCCGGTCTTGTGCCACAGGCGGAGACCGAGGTCGTCGGTGTCGTGCGCCAGCGGGTCGAGGTCGAATCCGGCCGCGACCATGGACAGGTCGGCGTTCTGGGCCAGCCACGACAGCACGAGGCGGGCGGCGTCGGCGTCACGCTCGTGATGCAGCCGCTGCATGATGCCCGCCCAGTCCTCGGCGCAGCCTTCGCTCAGCGTCTCCGGCACGTCGCTACTGCGGTCGTCGCGGACGTAGTCGTGGAGCATGGAGCCGCCCGGCGCGGCGTCGGCCGCGCGAGCCCGGATCCGTTCCAGCCCGCAGACGTCGATCAGCGCGTTGGTGGCCCAGTTGTCGCTGACCGCGCCGACCAGGACGGCCAGGTCGGCGACGGGAAGCGCCTCGACGCGCATGGCGTGCCAGAGCCCGGAGTCGTGCACGGGCGGAGTCGAGCGGCGGTCGACGAGCTGCCCGGGGTCGAGGGCACCGCGGGACAGGCGGTCGGCCAGCTCCAGGAGTACGAAGATCTTCGCCACGCTGGCGGTCCGCAGCAGCGTCCGTGGGCTGTGCTCGAGGAACGCGGTCGGCTCGTCGTCCCGGCGCACCGAGATCGACCACTGCGCGCCGAGGGCACGCGTCTCGCCCAGCGTCTCCTCGAGCTCCACCCTCAGAGGCGGCCGGCCTGCACGACCCGGCTCAGGAACTGCTGGGTGCGAGGCTCGCGGGGGTTTTCGAAGATGTCCTGGGGGCGGCCGCGCTCGAGGATGCATCCGGCGTCGAGGAAGCACACCTGGCTGGCCACGTCCCTGGCGAAGCCCATCTCGTGGGTGGCGAGCAGCATCGTCAGTCCGGCTTCGGCGAGTTGCCGGACGATCTCCAGCACCTCGCCGACGAGCTCCGGGTCGAGCGCCGCGGTGATCTCGTCGAGCAGCAGCACGCGCGGCTGCATGGCCAGCGCCCGCACGATCGCGACCCGCTGCTGCTGCCCACCGGAGAGGGCGTCGGGGTAGGCCTTCGCCTTCTCCGCCATGTTCACCGACTCCAGCAGCATCATCGCCCGCTCGCGCGCCTCCTTCTTCGACTGGTGTCCCACCCGGGTCGGCGCCAGAGTGATGTTCTCCAACACCGACATGTGCGGGAAGAGGTTGTAGCTCTGGAACACGATGCCGACGTCGCGGCGCAGGACGTTCAGGTCGACACCGGCCCCGCTGACGGTGTCGCCGTCGATGCAGATCTCACCGGCGCTGATCTCCTCCAGCGCGTTCACACAGCGCAGCAGCGTCGACTTCCCCGACCCGGAGGCGCCGATGAGGCACACCACCTCGTGGCGTTCCACGTTCAGCGAGACGCCCTTGAGCACCTCGTGCAGGCCGTAGGCCATGTGCACGTCGTTGACCTCGAGGAACGGCATCAGCGTTGTCCTCGCCGTCGGGCGTCGCGCTCGATGAGGTAGTCGGTGAAGCGAGCCTGCGGGATGGTGATGACGATGAAGAACGCCGCGGCCAGCGTGACCGGCGCCAGGTTGAACAGCTTGCTCTCCCAGAGGCTGGCGGTTCCCAGCACCTCCAGGATGCCTGCGGTGAACAGCAACGCGGTGTCCTTCTGCAGGCTGATGAAGTCGTTGAGCAGCGGTGGGATGACCCGCCGCACGGCCTGCGGGATCAGCACCGTCCGCAGCGTCTGCCCGTGGCTGAGCCCCAGCGACCGGGCGGCGGCGCTCTGGCTCGGGTGGATCGAGGACAGCCCGGCCCGGTAGACCTCGGCGACATACGCCGAGTAGGTCAGTGTCAGCGCGATGACGCCGAGCCACGCCGTCTGCCAGTGGGCGGTGGTCGGCAGGGCGAGGGGGAGCCCGAACACGATCAGCAGGATCGTGACGATCGCCGGGACGGCCCGGAAGATGTCGCAGTAGACCAGCGCGATCAGGCGCAGCGGCGCCCCCGCCCGTCCGGGAAGCATGCGCATGACGGCGAGCAGCAGGCCGAACAGCAGCACCAGCACCTGCGCGACCAGCGCGACCCAGATGTTGGTCCAGAACGCGCGGATCATCTGCGGGAACGACTGACGCCAGGCGCTCGCGGTGAAGAAGGTCTGCGTGATCCCGGCGTTGCTGGCGAAGGCCATGAGCAGCAGCCCCGCCACGATCATGGCTGCCACGGCGTACCCCATGGCGATGTGCGCCTCTTCGCGGCCGGCCGCCGCCGCCCGGCGTGCCGGCACCAGCTGGTCGTCGCGCAGCAGCGCAGCCCGGCGCCGCGCCGCACCGAACGACTGCAGGCTGGGCCACAGCGGGTAGAGGGAACCGACGACCAGGACGGCCCCGACCACGGTGGCAGCCACGGCGTCGTGGTTGTAGGCCCGCAGACGGCTCGCCGCCAGCAGCATGAGCAGGATCCCCACCACCGCGAGCGCCAGGCCCACCGTGGCCACCACGACGACCGGCTGCGGCTTGCTCGGAGGGGGGCTCGCCTGCACCTCCTGGGTGACGAGCTCCGAGGTGGTCATCGTCGGACTACTTGATCGTCCAGATCGGCACCGAGGACGGGTCGCCGCCGAAGGCGGGCCCGAGATAGGTCTTGGACAGGGTGTCCAGCGTGCCATCCTGTTTCAGGGTCGTGATCCCCTTGTCGAGCGCGGTCGCGTTCGACGAGCCCTTGGGATAGATCGCACCGTACTTCTCGCCGGTCTGGTACTGGCCGGCGACCTCGAGCTTGCCGCCGGTCGACTTGGCCTCGGCCAGCACGATTGCGGTGTCGAGGAAGGCGGCGTCGACCTGGCCGGAGAGCACGCCCTGGTACAGCGTCTGCGAGTTCGGATAGATCCGGGACTTGCAGGAGAGCTTGTCCTGGATGAACGGCACCGACGTGGTGCCGGAGTAGGCCGCGCACGACTTCGAGTTGATGTTGTCCTGGGTCACGCCGGAGCCCTTCTTGACCAGGACGCCGATGTTGGAGTCGAAGTAGGGCGTCGAGAAGTCGACGACCTTGGCGCGCTCGGGGGTGATCGAGATCTCGGCCAGCGCGATGTCGAAGGTGTTCGTCCGGCCCGCGACCAGCTGATCGAAGGAGACGTTCTTCACGGTTATCGAGTTCAGGCCGGCCATGTTGGCCAGCTCCGAGGCCATGCAGTACTCGTAGCCGTCCTTGATCGAGGACGGTGTCGTGCCGTTCCACCAGCCCTGGGCCGGGAGCGTCGTCTCGACGGTGAGGGTGCCGGCGGTGACCGGCTTGATCGAGATGCTGTTCCGCTTGCTCGTGATTTTGCAGTTCCCGAAGCTGGCGGCGGACGCGGCGCCGGTGCCGGCGCCGGTGCCGGAGCTCGTCGACGGCGAACTGGAGCCGCAGGCCGCGAGCGTCACCGCCAGCGCGCCGACGGCAGCTACCGCGAGTGATCGTGTGACGCGCATTCGATGGCCCCTCATTGATCGGCGACGAACAGTCAACGACTGATTGAGACAGGTTGGCCGCCTCCGGAGGCCGCGTCAAGGAGGCCCCGGTCCTGCCTGGGTGTGTCTCACGGTCCGTCCAGCAATTCGAGACCTCGTCGTAACCTCGGCTCGTAGCGAACAGCGGGCCCAGACGAAGGACCACGATGAGTGAGAAGTACATGACCATCGAGCCGGGACGGATGCTTCCTGCCGCCGCCTACACGTCCGAGGACGTGCTGGCCTGGGAGCTCCGGCACCTGTTCGCCGCCGGCTGGACGTGCCTCGGTCGCGTCGAGGATCGCCTGCCGGCGGGCGAGGACGAGCGAGCGATCAGCCAGCGCGCCGTGCGGGTGGGTGACATCAGCTGCCTGCTGGTGCGCGACGGCGAGGCAGTACGCATGTTCGCCAATACCTGCCGGCACCGCGGCCACGAGCTGCTGCCCGACGGCGGGACCTCGCAGCGGCGCAGCATCCTGTGCCCGTACCACGCCTGGAGCTACGACCTCAGCGGGACGCTGATCGGCGCCAAGGGCTTCCTGCGTGGCCAGGACGGCGATGTTCACGGTTTCGACGCCGCCGCGTACGGCCTGGTCGAGCTGCCGGTGCGGGTGTGGGAGGGGTTCGTCCTCGGGCACGCGCTGCACCGGGTCGGCGACCCTGCCGCCCCGGATTTCGAGGCGTACCTCGGCGACGTCGTCAGGATCGTCGAGCCCTACGCGCTGGGCGGCCTGGTGCTGGCCGACCGGCACTCCTACGAGGTGGCCGCGAACTGGAAGGTCATCGCGGAGAACTACCACGAGTGCTACCACTGCCCGCTCATCCACCCGGAGCTGTGCCGGGTCAGCCCCCCCGACTCCGGCGACAACTACGACCTGCCGGGCTCGTGGGTCGGTGGCTCCATGGATCTGCGCGACGGCATGGCGACCATGTCGGTCACCGGGGCGCTGGCCTCGGCGCCGCTGCCCGGCGCCCCGGCCGGCCGGGTCGAGTACGTCCACCTGCTGCCGAATTTGCTCTTGTCCGCGCACCCGGACTACGTGATGGCGCACCGACTGGTGCCGCTCGAGCCGGGCCGGACCTGGATCGAGTGCTCCTGGTTCGTGCTGCCCGGATCGCCCGGAGCGCGTGACGCCGTCGACTTCTGGGACGTGACCAACCGCCAGGACTGGGCGGCCTGCGAGTCGGTGCAGCGTGGGCTCGCCGGACCGCACTTCGTCCCGGGACCGTTCGCCCCGAACGAGGACGCCGTCGCGCAACTGGTCGGGATGATCGGACGGGCCTACGAGGCCGGGGGGCTGGCGGCCGTCAGCTCAGCGTGACCCTGTCGCGGTGAGGGCTGCGCAGTGGCAGCACCAGTTCCGCCAGCCAGCTGAACACGGCGATGAGCAGGCCGCCGAGCACCGCGTCCCAGAAACCGTCGATGTCGAGGCGGCTGGTGAGCGCCGCCGTCAGCGCCAGCAGGCCGGCGTTCACGACCAACAGGAACAGCCCCAGGGTCAGCACGATGAACGGCAGGCTCAGCAGCCGCACGATGGGCCCTATCACGGCGTTGACCAGCGCGAAGAGCACCGCGATCCACAGCAGCGCCCCGAACCCGCCGTGCACGTCGATGCCCGGAACGAGGGCCGCCACGGCCCCGATGATCAACGCCAGCACGAGGAGCCGCACGACGAGCCGCAGAATCATGGGGTCAGTCAAGACCATCGGCGACGATCGCGCCTCGTACGCGTCGGGTGATGCGTGAGCCGCCGATCGCGGCGTGACGGTAGCGCGCCGAGGCGCACAACCACCGGTCGCGGACGACGCGGGGCCTGACCTCCCGGCGCAGGGTGGCGGGCATGGACGAGCCCGTCGCGCCGGGGGACGGCGCTCCGGCGGTGCCGGAGCGACCCGCGACGCCCCGACCTGCGCCGGCACCGCCGGCAGCGTCGCGCCCGAACCGCCGCACGGTGGCCGGCGCGCTGGCCCGCGCGCTGGCCAACTTCCTGGCCGTGCTGGTCGGGTACTACCTGCTGCCGCTGCGCGGGAACTTCGGTTGGCGCACCGTGCTGGCGTTGGCCGGCGGCCTGGTCGTCGTCGCGATCCTCGTGACCTGGCAGGTGCGGGCCGTGCTTCGTTCCCGCATCCCGGGCCTGCGGGCCGCGCAGGCCCTGGCCCTGGCCGTTCCGATCTTCCTGGTGCTCTTCGCGGCCACCTATGTGGTGCTGGCCGACGGCGAGCCACAGAGCTTCAGCGAGCCCCTCTCGCGCACCGACGCGCTGTACTTCGTCGTCACGGTGTTCGCCACGGTCGGATTCGGTGACATCACGCCCGTCAGCGCGGTGGCACGCGTTCTGGTGACGGTTCAGATGATCGGCAACCTCATCCTGATCGGCGCGGTCGTGCGCTCGATCACCGGCGCCGCCCGGCGCGCCGCGCTGGCCCGGAATCCGGCCCTGGGCGGGACGCTGGACGACGAGCAGACCACCCGTCCTCCGCCCGGCGAGCCGTAGCTCAGCCGGCCGCGGCGAGCAGCGCGGCCGCCGCCGCGCGGGCAGTGCCGGCCGCGGCGCGGTTGTCGTCCATTCGCAGCGCGAGTGCCGCCCCGTCGTAGAGCATGACCAGCTGTCCGGCGAGGACGTCCGGGTCGGACAGCCCGGCGGCGCGGCAGAGATCGCCGAACAGGCCGCGCAACCATGAGCGGTACTCGGCCGCGGCCTGCTGGGCCGGACTGTCGGGCGGGCTCTCGGCCGTCGCGCTGACGAACGGGCAGCCGCGGTAGTCCGGCTCGGCCATTCGCTCGCCCTGGGCCACGAAGACGCCGAGGATCTTCTCGCGCGGGTCGTCCCAGCGTTCCAGCGCAGCGGTCACCCGGGCCCGGGTCGCCGCGTGACGCTGCCGCAGGTAGGCCCGGACCAGCTCGTCCTTGCTGCCGAAGGTGTTGTAGAGCGAGGCCTTCGCGACCCCGGCCCGCTCGATGACCCGATCGATGCCTACGGTGTGGATGCCCTCGGCGTAGAAGAGCTCGGCGGCGGCGTCGAGCAGGCGCTGCCGCGCCGTCGGGCGGGCCGGCGCTGAGGCCGGGGCTGCAGGTACTGCGGTGTCGGTCATATCCAGGTTGACGATACCAGACAGACCTGTCTACCGTGAGGTCATGCAGACAGACCGGTCTAGTCGGCACCACCTCCCGGACGGTGCGGCGTTCTGGCTGCTCGCCTCGATCCTGATCGGGTTCCTGGCCGGGTCGGCAGCCCCGACCCCGTTGTATGCCACCTACGCCGCCGAGTGGGGCTTCTCGGAGATCACCACCACCGTCGTCTTCGGGATCTACGCCCTCGCCGTGCTGGGCGCGTTACTCGTGCTGGGCCGGATGTCCGACCACGTCGGCCGCCGGCCGGTACTGCTCGCCGCGCTCGTGCTGCAGGCCGCCGCCATGGTGGTCTTCGAGTTCGCCGACGGGGTGCCGGCCCTGATCGTGGCCCGCATCATTCAGGGGGTGGCCACCGGCGCCGCCGCCGGCGCGGTCGGAGCGGGGCTGCTCGACCTGCGCCCTTCGCAGGGCACGGCGGCGAACGCGGTGAGCGCCCCGCTGGGCACCGGCTCCGGCGCGCTCGGCGCGGGCCTGGCGGCACAGTTCCTGCCCGCACCGACCCACCTCGTCTACGGCGTCCTCGCGGCCGTGTTCGCGCTGCAGTTCGTCGGCGTCGTGCTGATGCGCGAGCCGGTGGCACGGGCGGCGGGGGCGCTGCGTTCGATGCGTCCGGAGATCGCGGTGCCGCGCGCGGCCCGGACCGCGGTGCTCGCCGCCGCCCCGGCCATCGTGGCGTCCTGGGCGCTGCCGAGCTTCTACGCCTCGCTCGGCCCGGGGCTGGTGGCGCGGTTGAGCGGCTCGTCCTCGCTGCTGCTCGGTGGCGTGCCGCTGTTCGTGCTGGCCGTGAGCGCCGTGCCGACGGTGCTCGCCACGGGACGCCTTGTCGCGAGCACCGTGATGACGGTGGGCTCGGGGGCGATCGCGGTGGGCGTCGGAGGCGCGGTCGTGGCCGCCGCGGCCGGCAGCACGGTCGGGTTCTTCGCCGCCACCCTCGTCGCCGGCGGCGGGTTCGGCGCGGCCTTCCAGGGCGCGCTGCGCACCGTCATGCCCCTGGCGCGGGAGCACGAGCGGGCGGGGCTGCTGTCGCTGCTGTACGTGGTCTCCTACCTGGCGCTCGGCGTGCCGGCCATGATCGGCGGGGTGCTCGCCGTGAACAGCGGCGACCTCGTCCGGACGGCGGTGGAGTACGGGCTCGGCGTGGTCGTCCTGGCGCTGCTCGCGCTGGCGGCACTGGCGGCACGGCGCGTACCGGCGGCGCCGGCGGCACGGAGCTGCACCCTGGCAGTGGCGCCGCCGGCGGCCGTCCGTCGGGATGTTTCGCCGGTTTTGGAGGCAAATGTCGGGCAATCTTGCCGGAGATAGGGCGTTACACATACCTCACGCCGCGGAACACTGTCGGCCAGCGGACCGGAGAGCCCGGACCCGTCACGTCAGGAGATGAGCCCTCATGCGTCTCGGACTCAGTCTGTTCCTCATCGCGCTCGGCGCCATCCTGAAGTTCGCGCTGACCGACCAGTCCCAGGGTGACTTCAACCTCGGCACGGTCGGCATCATCCTCATGATCGTCGGCATCGTCGGCTTCATCGCCGAGATCGCCTACCAGGTCGCGTCGCGGCGGACCAAGCGCACCGTCCAGCGCACCGGCCCGGACGGGCGCGTCTACGAGGAGCAGCACGAGCAGTTCCACTGAGGACTCCCGTCCGGCTCGGAGGGGCCGGTCACCCACGCGGGTGACCGGCCCCTCTTCGCGTTCGGCGGGCGCCGCGACGACCCCGGCTGTGCCGGAGGTCTCGGCGCTCGCCGGGAACTCCTCACCGCCGCTGTGGGACTGTCATAGGTAATGACCGTGACAGACCCGCGAACCGCACCCCCACCGGTCACCGGGCACCGGCCGGGCCGGTACATCCGCACCCGCGGATGGTTGCCGGCGGGCCTGCTGCTCGCGCTCGTGCTCGTCGCCGTCGCCATCGCGGCGACCGGACCGGCGGCGGCCACGGCCCTCGGGGGCTCGTACGCCGGGGGCGTGGTGCGCTATGCCACCCCGCTGCTGCGGCTGCTCGCCGACGTCGCCGCGGCCATGACGATCGGCGCCTGCGGCTTCGTCGTGCTGCTCACCCGTCCCGACCACCGCACCGGCGGGGTCACGCCGGACGGCTACCGCGCCCTGCTGTGGGCGCGGCGGTGGTCGGGCCTCTGGCTGCTCGCGGTCGTGGCCACCACGGTGTTCACCACGGCCCACGGTGCGGGGCTCCCGCTCGGCCGGCTGCAGTCGCCCTCGGACTTCTGGCGCCTGCTCAATTCGCAGGAGGAGTCGATCGGGTGGGCCGTGGCGGCCGGCATGGTGCTGGTCGGCTGGGTCGCCTGCCGGTTCGCGCTGCAGTGGCGGGCCACCGCCGCGCTGCTGGTGTGGTCGATGCTCGCGGTGCTTCCGTCGCTCGCGGCCGGACACTCCTCGTCGGACGCGAACCACGACTTCGCCACCGCCGCGATCTGGATCCACGTGCCCGCGGCGCTGCTCTGGCTCGGGCTGCTCGTCCCGGTCCTGGACCGAGTGCGCCGGGGCCGGGCCGAGCCCGTGCTCGCGCGCTACCGCCGGGCCCGATGGACGCTGGCGGCGGTGGTGGTCGCCTCCGGAGTGGTCGACGCCCTCGCGCTGGCGCCGAGCGCCGACGTCGGCCGCTACGTCTACGTGCAGTGGCTGCTGCTCAAGACGCTGCTCGTCCTGGGGGTCGGCCTCCTGGTGGCCGTGGCGGAGCGACGCGTCACCGCGCCCCGGCGGGCCGCGAGGGTGCTGGGCCTAGAACTGCTGCTGCTGCTCGCCGCGGCGGGCACCTCGGCGGCCCTGGCGGTGCTGCCGCCGCCGGCGTTCTTGGGCAACTCGGCCTCGATCGAGCAGACCTTGCTCGGCTACGACCTCTCCGGCCCGCCGACGGCGCTGCGGCTGCTCTTCGACTGGCGGGTCGAGGTGGCGTTCGCGGCGCTGGCGATCGGGCTGGCCGCCGCGTACCTGCACGCGGTGCGGCGCCTGCATCGTGCCGGCGCCCCCTGGCCCCGGTCGCGGACGGCCGGCTGGCTCGCCGGCTGCGCCGCGCTGCTGTTCGCGACCAGCTCCGGGGTCGGCCGCTACGCCGCGGCGCAGTTCAGCGTCCACATGATCTCGCACATGCTGGTCGCGCTCGTCGTCCCGCTGCTGCTGGCCCAGGGCGCGCCGCTGACCCTGGCGCGGGCCACGCGGCGCGACGACCCGGCCCGGCTGCCCGGGCGGCGGGACTGGATCGCGCTGCTCGACTCGTCCCCCCTCGCCCGGGTGCTCACCCACCCCGTCGTGGCGCTGGGGATCTTCGTCGCCTCGCCGTTCCTGCTCTACTTCACGCCCGCCTTCGACGAGGCGGTGCGGTTCCACTGGGCCGCGATCGCGATCGACGGGTGGTTCCTGGTCGTCGGCTACCTGTTCACCTGGACCGTCGTGGGCGCGGACCCCCTGCCGCGCCGGCTGCCGAACCTGGCCCGGCTGGGGATGCTGCTGGCCGCGACGCCGTTCCTCACCGTCTTCGCCGCGCTCGTCATGAGCACCGCCCGCATCATCGGCAACGGGGCCCGGTCGGCGAACATGTACAGCGCGATCGGGCTGCCGTGGGTGCACTCGTTGCCGGCCGACCAGCACGCCGCCGGCGTCTGGGCGCTGGCGCTCGGCGAGGCCGCGCTGTTCGCGGCGGTGCTGCTGCTGCTGCGGCGGTGGCCGACGCTCGACGACATCACCGACCCGTCGGACGAGGGGGAGCGGTCAGGCGCGGGCGCGCTCGGGCAGCGCGGCGTCCGCGGGGGCGGTGACCCATCCCTCGCCCCACAGTTCGCCTCGCCGCTCGAACCGGTCCAGCCGGAGGCTGTTGCTCACGACGAACAGTGAGGACATCGCCATCGCCGCCCCCGCGACCAGCGGGTTGAGCAGCCCGGCGGCGGCCAGCGGGATCGCGGCCACGTTGTAGCCGAAGGCCCAGGCCAGGTTGCCCCGGATCGTCCGCAGCGTCGCCCGCGCCAGCCGCACCGCGGTCGGCACCACCGCCAGGTCGTCGCGCACGAGCACGAGGTCGGCGGCACCGATGGCCACGTCGCTGCCCGTGACCACGGCGAGGCCCAGGTCCGCGCCGGCCAGCGCGGGGGCGTCGTTGACGCCGTCGCCGACCATCGCCACGACCCGGCCCTCCGCACGCAGTCCGGCGATGACGTCCGCCTTGTCGGCGGGCAGCACCTCGGCGATCACGGTGTCGATCCCGAGGAACGCCGCCACGGTCTCGGCGGTGGCCCGGTTGTCCCCGGTGAGCAGCACCGTCCGCAGCCCGAGCCGCTGCAGCTCCTCGATCGCGCCCTTCGCCGAGGGGCGGACGGTGTCGGTGAGAGCGAAGCCGCCCACGACGGTGGCGTCGAGCGACACCAGTACGACGGTGCAGCCCTTCGCCTCCCACTCGACGCGCCACTGCTGCAGTTCGTCGGTCACCGGCACGCCGTCGCGCTGCAGCAGCCGCACCGAGCCCACCACGGCCTGCTGCCCCTCGACCGTCGCGCGGGCCCCGAGGCCGGGCACCACCTCGAAGTCGGAGGCGGCGGGGACGGTGACACCGTTCGCCTGGGCGTGGGCGACGATCGCGGCGCCGATCACGTGCTCCGAGCCGTCCTCGACGGCGGCGGCGAGGCTCCGGAGCCGCGCGGCGGAGACACCGCCGGCCCGCACGTCGGCCACGGCCATGCGCCCCTCGGTGACCGTCCCGGTCTTGTCCAGCACGACCGTGTCGATGGTGCGCGCGGACTCCAGCGTCTGCTGGCCCTTGAGGAAGATGCCCAGCTGCGCGCCCCGCCCGGACGCCACCATCAGCGCCGTGGGCGTGGCCAGGCCCAGGGCGCAGGGGCAGGCGATGATCAGCACCGCGAGCGCCGGCGTCACCGCCGTCGCGGCCGAGCCGTCGGCCCACCACCAGCCGGCGAAGGTGAGCGCCGCCAGCACGAACACGACGGGGACGAAGATCGAGCTGATGCGATCGGCCAGCCGCTGCACCGCCGCCTTGTCCTGCTGGGCCTGCTCGACCAGCCGGACCAGCTGCGCCAGCTGCGTCTCGGACCCGACGCGGGTGGCCTCGACGACGAGCCGGCCGTCGAGATCCACGGTCGCGCCCAGCACCTCGCTGCCCGGGCCGACGGTGGCCGGGAGCGACTCGCCGGTCATGGTGGCGGTGTCCACCGCGGCGGCGCCGTCCACCACCACCCCGTCGGTGGGGACGATCTCCCCGGGGCGGACGAGGAAGTTGTCCCCGGGACGCAGCCGAGAGACCGGGACGCGGTACTGGGTTCCGTCGGCCGCGAGCAGGCAGGCCTCCTTGGCGCCCGCGCGGGCCAGTGCCCGCAGCGCCCCGCCGGCGCGGCGCTTCGCCTTCGCCTCCAGCAGCCGGCCGCCGAGCACGAAGGTCGTCACGCCCGCGGCCACGTCGAAGTAGACCGACCCGGACGGGCGGAACAGCAGCCCCCACACGCCGTCGGTCTGGTTCTCGGTCGCCTGGTTGAAGAACACGGTGTAGAGCGACCAGAGGCTGGCCGCGAGCACGCCGACCGAGACGAGGGTGTCCATCGTCGCCGTGCGGTGTTTCAGGTTGCGCCACGCCGCCCGGTGGAACGGCCAGGCGCACCAGGTCGCGACCGGGACGGTGAGCGCCAGCAGCACCCACTGCCAGCCGGTGAAGCGGAGCGACGGCGCGAGCACCATGGCCACCGACAGGTCGGCCAGCGGTGCGAACAGCAGCAGCGCCACCACCAGCCGCGGCCACAGCGCCCGGACCTCGGCGTCGGCCTCGGCGTCGCGTTCCTCGGGTTCCGGGGCCGAGGCGGCCGGCTCCGCGCTGTAGCCCGCCCGCTCCACGGTGGCCACGAGATCCTCGACGGGAACCGGGGTGCTGAGGGTGACGGCGGCGACGCCGGTGGCGTAGTTGACGCTGGCCTCGACGCCCTCGAGCTTGTTCAGCTTCTTCTGCACCCGGGCCGCGCAGGACCCGCAGGTCATGCCGCCGACGGTCAGCTCGATCGCCTCGGTCGCTGCGGGGGGTGCGGCCGGTACCTGCTCGGTCGTCACGACGCCCCCGTCATGTGCATGGCTGCCATCCGCATCGTCTGCATCCCCACCAGCATCCACGCCATCGACAGTGCCATCACAGCCAGTGTGACGCGGACCCCTACGGTGACGTCGCACTCCGGGCGCCGGCAGAGGAGGCCGCGCGCGCGGGTCGCGCGGGCCGGCGGGGCGGTCAGCGTCGCGGAGCCGGGCGGCGCCGGTGTGGGAGCGGCCCCCAGCACGACCACTCGCCCGGTCGCGGCGACGGTGCCGTGGGCGTCGAGGTCGGACTCGGTCGGCAGGCCGGGACGGCGGGCGACCAGCCACAGCCCGGCCTCGAGGACCAGGTAGGCCACGAGCACGTAGGTGACCGGGGCGTCGCGGTCGTAGTGCGGCTCCGACATGTAGGTCATGATCGCCATGTCGAGGGTCGCGGCGGCCCACAGCCAGCCGGCGGTGCTGCCGCCGAGCCGCGCCATGACCCCGGACGTGAGCACGGCGAGGGTGAGGGCGGCGAACACCCCGACGCCGACCTGGTACAGGTGCGGGTGCGCGTGCTGGGGCAGCAGGTACATCGCCACCATCCCCGCCGCCATCAGGATGTGCCCGGTGTGCCAGCGGCGGGCCTCGCCGCGCATCTCGGCGGCGTGGCGCAGGTGCAGCACGAACACGACGACGAGCGCGGCGGCCCACGCGTAGCGCAGCCAGGACGGCAGCAGCGGCATGTCCGCAGTCACGATCGGTTAGTCGGCGCCGGCGCCGCCGAGGTTCCCGCGTGCGGTGCGGCGGCTCTCACGAGCCTCCCAGGGACCGCGGGACGGGTCCGGTCCGACGCGGGGCGGCAGCGTCCGTCGCCCGTTCGCGCTGCTCAGCGCGCCACGCGGCCAGCGCGCGGTCGGCCAAGGTGTCCACGGTGGCGCGATCCGGCAACGGCGCTGCACGCGGAGCCGTCGACGGTGGTGGGCCGAACAGCGCGGTCATGTCGTCGGTGACCGAGCGCCGCCACGGTGAGAGGTTGGGGACGGGGACACCGAAGCGGGCGCCGATCAGCCGTAGCTGCGAGGTGTGGTCGTACGTGCCCGACGGCACCCGGCCCCCGCGGGTCAGCGGTGAGATCACCAGGCACGGCACGCGGAAGCCCAGCCCGATCGGCTGCGGCGGGGAGCCGTGGACGGCAAGGCGCTCGTCGCGTGCCGAGCGTGGCGGTACCGGCGGCGCGACGTGGTCGTAGAAGCCGCCGTTCTCGTCGTACGCCACGATGAACGCGGTCCGCTCCCACACCCGCGGGTTGGACAGCAGGGTCCGCAGCACCGCCATGATGCCTTCGGCGCCCACGGCCGGCGGCCGCGAGGGATGCTCGCTGGTCGCGACGGACGGAACGATCCACGAGACACTCGGCAGGGTGCCCCGCGCCACGTCAGCGACGAAGTCGTGCGGCCACCGCGGCTCGAGTCCGCGCCGCGCCAGCTCACGGCTGCCGTGCGGTCCGAAACTCCGGAACCCCGGCAGCATGGTGCTCAACCCGCCGTGGCCCGAGGGCGGGTGGGCCTGGTACACCTTCCAGCCGACGCCCGCCTCGGTGAGGACCTCGGGCATCGTCGGCCAGGACAGGCTGCCGTGCGATCGCGACTTCACGTTCCCGACGACCGGCCCGCCGTGGTGCCCGGACGGGTCGATCGTCCCGGAGATCCAGTAGAGCCGGTTGGGCGCAGTCGGGCCCAGCACCGAGCAGTGGTACCGGTCGCAGAGGGTGAAGGCGTCGGCCAGCGCGTAGTGCACCGGCAACTCGGCTCGGGTGTAGTAGCCGGTGGCGGCCCGACGCTTCTGGGTGCTGTTCGCGAGGACGCGCGCCGGGTCGGCGCGCCCCCCGTGCCACATCTCGTGGGCCGCCGCCCAGCTGTGGCTCGGGCTGGTGTAGCGCACATCCTCCGTGGCGCCGCGCCGGGCGCCGTCCGGCAGGCGGAACAGCCCGGCGTCCGGCAGCCGGCCGGCCGCGACCTGCGCGGCGTAATCGGCGAGGCCCACCACGCCGGGGCGGGCACCGAAGTACTGGTCGAACGACCGGTTCTCCTGCAGCAGCAACACGAAGTGGTCGATGTCGGACAACGACCGGGCCGAGCCCGGGTCGAAGGCGAACGCCCGCCCGATCGTCTCGCTGACCTCCGCGTGTCGCAGCGCCGCCGCGACCCCGCCGCCGACCACCACCGCCCCGGTCATCCGCAGGAACTCCCGCCTGCCGATGCCGCGCCCCATGGTCGCAAGTTACGTTCGCGGGCCTGAACGCGAGCTGCGGGCGGTACAGGGCCGCGGCCGGCTCTCAGCCGGCCCGTGACCTGCTTATTGGCGTGCAGGCCGCCGCGGACGTCGACGACACTGGGGCGCATGGGCTACGTCGAGGCGGCCGGCATCTACCACCAGCTGCCGGACGGACGGGTGCTGCTGGACGGCGCCGGTCTGCGGGTCGGTGACGGGGTGAAGGCCGCGCTGGTCGGCGCCAACGGCACCGGCAAGACGACGCTGCTGCGGTTGATCGCGGGCGACCAGACGCCGCAGCGCGGCACCGTCGCCCGCTCCGGCGGACTCGGCGTCATGCGCCAGTTCATCGGATCGGTGCGCGACTCCACCACGGTCCAGGACTTCCTGGCCGGTCTCGCCGCGCCGGCGCTGAAGCGCGCGTGGGATACATTGCAGCAGGCCGAACTCGTGCTCATGGAGCGCGACGACGATCGCGCGCAGCTCGCGTACGCCCATGCCATCGCCGAATGGGGCGACGCCGGCGGCTATGACGCCGAGGTGCTCTGGGACACCGTCACCGTCGCCGCGCTCGGCATCGCCTACGAGAACTGCAAGTACCGCGAGCTCACGACGCTGTCCGGCGGCGAACAGAAGCGGCTCGCGCTCGAACTACTGCTGCGCGGCCGCGACGAGGTGTTGCTGCTCGACGAGCCGGACAACTACCTGGACGTTCCCGGCAAACGCTGGCTCGAGGAGCGGCTGCGCGAGACGTCCAAGACGGTGCTGTTCGTCAGCCACGACCGCGAACTCCTCGCCCGCGTCGCCGACCGCGTCGTCACCGTCGAGGGGGCGACGACCTGGGTGCACGGAGGCGGCTTCGAGTCCTATCACGAGGCCCGCGCGCACCGGCACGAGCGGATGGCGGAGCTTCGGCGGCGGTGGGAGGAGGAGCATGCGCGGCTCAAGGAGCTCGTCCGCACGCTGCAGATCCAGGCCCAGCGCAGCGAGGTCATGGCGCAGAAGTACCGCGTCCAGGCCCGCCGGCTCGAACGCTTCGAGGCCGAGGGGCCACCACCGGACAAGCCGGCGGACGAGAAGGTGACGATGCGCCTGCGCGGCGGGCGCACGGGCGTGCGGGCGATCACCTGCGCCGGGCTGGAACTGTCGGGGCTGATGCGGCCCTTCGACACCGAGATCTTCTACGGCGAGCGGGTCGGGGTGCTCGGGGCCAACGGGGCCGGCAAGTCGCACTTCCTGCGCCTGCTCGACGGGGCGCCGATCGCACACACCGGGGCGTGGAAGCTGGGGGCCCGCGTCGTGCCGGGGCTGTTCGCGCAGACGCACGCCCACCCGGAGTGGCTCGACCGCGCCCTGGTCGACGTGCTCTGGGAGGGGGCGGACGGACGCCCGGGCGTCGACCGCGGCCGTGCCATGTCGGCGCTGCGCCGCTACGGCCTCAACCAGCAGGGCGACCAGACGTTCGGGTCACTGTCCGGCGGGCAGCAGGCCCGCTTCCAGATCCTGCTGCTGGAGCTGGCCGGCGCGACGCTGCTGCTGCTCGACGAGCCGACCGACAACCTCGACGTGATCAGCGCCGAGGCGTTGGAGGAGGGGCTGGACTCCTTCGAGGGCACCGTGCTCGCCGTGACACACGATCGCTGGTTCGCCCGCTCGTTCGACCGGTTCCTGGTCTTCGGGGCGGACGGCCGGGTCTACGAGTCGGACGAGGCCGTGTTCGAGGAGACCCGGGTGAGCCGTCCGAGCTAGGGCCGGTCGGTCTGTCATGGGCCATGGACCTGCCGCGCCGCGACAGCGGCAGATCCAGATGTTGCTCGAACCCGCGGCGAAGGACGACGATCAGGCCGTGCAGACAGCCTCGACTTGGACGTGATGCCCCGTTCGACCTGTGGACGCCGGAGCCGCCGCCCGTGCCGTCGCCTGATCGAAACGATCACCTGTTCGCGTGATGTGCCCGCTTCGGGCCGCGGCGGCCGACCATGTCGCGCGCAAACGTGATCGGCAGGCCCGCGCCTGACCCGGTCCCGCGTCCGAACCTACTAGGCGGTCCTAGGCGGGGTTGAGGTCGGCGACGTACTCGCCGAGCACCTCGGCCACCGACTGCTCCAGCGCCGCCGCCACCGACTGCTGGACGGTCGTGAGCGCGATCCGCCGGAATCGGGTGATGAGCTCGGTGAGTTCAGCGATCTCGCTGCCGGTCGGGACCCAGCGGGGGCCCTTGACCGACGTCACGTGCGCGGCGGCTGCCCGGACCAGCGCGGAGGCGATCGCGTCGACGTTGGGGCTGATCGACTCGTACAGCGCGATGACCTGTTCGGTCGGGATCCCGACGCCGCGCAGCTCCTCGAACGCCGCCAGCAACTGCGGGCGCACCACGAGGGTGCGGATGCCCTTGGGCTTGATCAGTCCCAGCGCCGTCAGCCGGTCCATCGTGGCGGAGTCTCCGGCGATCCGGCGGACCTCCGCGGTCGGCACGGAGGTGGGGCGGTCGTCGCTCCAGGGGCTGCTGAGGGTCTCCTCCAGCCCGAGCACGGCCGCGAGGTCCTTGCCCGACTCCCAGGCTTCGAGCATTTCGGCGATGTGTGCGGTGGTGTAGCCGCGCCCGAGCATGGAGCCGATGAGCTTCAACCGGGCCAGGTGCCGGTCGTCGTAGAGCGCGACGCGCCCCGATCGCCGGGGGGCCGGCAGCAGTCCGCGGTCCTGGTAGGCCCGGACGTTGCGAGTGGTCATGCCGGCGGCGCGCGCGAGATCGTCGATGCGGTACTCCACCGCGCCACCGCCCCTTCCCGTGCTGCGCTCCGGGGTCGGCAACACTACCTGCAGCAGATGCGCCATGACCCCTTCGGCGGTCGCGACGGCAGCTGCGGCCTCACGCGACGCCACGGTCGCCGACAGCGAGCTCGGACCGGGCCACGACCTCGTAGTCCGAGAGCCGCAGCCGCCCCATCTGGCGCCGGTACTGGGTGGCGAAGCCGGGGAACATCGTCGCGTTGTAGCCGTCGGCCGTGAGATACCAGCTGGCGCAGCCGGAGTTCCACGTCGTGCGCCGCAGCCGCTTCTGGATCTGCTCGTTGTAGCGCTGCTGCACGTCCGGCATGACGTCGAGGACGGCGAGGTCGCGCTCGAGGATCGTCCGCACCCCGCGGACCAGGTAGTCCAGCTGCTGCTCCATGTAGACCAGCGCGGAGTTGTGACCGGGACCGGAGTTCGGGCCGAAGGTGAGAAACAGGTTCGGGTAGCCGTGCACGCTGATGCTCTTGTACGCCTGCGCTCCCTCCCGCCAGTCGGTGCCGAGTTCGCGGCCGCCCCGGCCCACGACCCGGAACGGCGCGCCCTGGGTGGAGACCTCGAAACCGGTCGCGAAGACGATGGCGTCGAAGCGGTGCTCGATGCCGTCGCTGGTCCGGACGCCGTCGGGACTGATCGTGGCGATCGGCCAGGTGATCAGCTTGCAGTTGGCCGCCTGCAGCGCCGGGTACCAGTCGCTGGACATCAGCATCCGCTTGCAGCCGGCGCGGAAGCCGGGGGTCAGCTGCCGCCGCAGCCAGGCGTCCTTGACCTGGTGGTGCAGGTGGGCCAGGGCCACCCGCTCCACCGCCGAGGTGACCGGCGACTTCCACACCAACCCGGTGGCCATCGCCTCGTGGGTGTAGAACAGCCCCTCGCGGGCGAGCCGCTGGGCCAGCGGGACGTGCCGGAAGGCCGCCTTCGCGACCCCGGGGGTGCGGAAGTCCGGCCGCGGCAGCACCCACCCGGGGGTGCGCTGGAAGACCTTGACCGCGGCCGCGGTCTTGATGAGTTCGGGCACGATCTGGACGGCGCTGGCGCCGGTGCCGATCACCCCCACCCGCTGCCCGGCGGGGTCGAAGTCGCGGTCCCACCGCGCGCTGTGGATCCTACGGCCCCGGAAGGTGTCGATACCGCGGATCGCCGGCAGGCCGGCGTTGGACAGTGGGCCGGAGGCCATGACCACGGCGCGTCCGACGAACTGCTCGCCGGTGGCCGTGCCGACCGTCCACCGGCCGGTGGTCTCGTCGAACACGGCCTCGGTGACGTCCTGTCCGAAGCGCAGGAATCGGTGGAGCTCGAAGCGCTCGACCATGCCGTCGATGTAGTCCAGGATCTCGGCGCTGCCGGAGTAGCCGCGCGACCACTCCGGGTTCTGCGCGAAGGAGTAGGAGTACAGCAGCGACGGGATGTCGCACGCCGCCCCCGGGTAGGTGTTGTCGCGCCAGGTGCCGCCGACCCGCTCGCCGCGTTCGAGGATCACCAGGTTCTCGACGCCCGCCTGCCGCAGCCGGATCGCGGCGCCGAGCCCGGCGAAGCCCCCGCCGACGACCACCACGTCGTGGACACGCGTCCGGGGCCGCCGCCGCGAGGGCCGGCCGGTGGTGGCCGCGGTCATGCGGCGTCGCTGGTCGGCTCGTAGGTCAGCTCGCTGAACCATGAGGGGATCGGCCGCAGCAGTCGCCGCGGGTACTTGCCCGACAGCCACACCAGGCGGTCGGCGACGAGGTGGTACGGGTGGCGGCGGTCGACGACCATGCCCGAGTGGTGTTTGAGCACCTGGTACATCGGCACGCGCCGGGAGGTGGCCGAGCGCTCGCCGAGGTGCCGGAACCGCTTCATGGCCGAGTAGAGCCGCTCCTCCTGCAGCCCCATCGAGACGATGTTGTCCCGCATCTTGTTCAGCAACGGGACGTAGAGCAGAACCCCCAGGATGAGCCCGGGGGTCGCGTTCGTGCCGACGAAATCGATCAACAGCCTGCGCAGCGTGGCGTGGCCCAGCCGCGAGAGCGCCTCGAAGTCGACGGCGATGTGCCGCGACTCGTCGCTGTTGATCTTCTCGAACACCCGGTGGCAGACGGGGTCGTCGACCTCGTCGAGCAGGAACTTCAGCAGCGCGCCGTCCAGGGCCACCTCGAGCATCGGGATGACGGTGCCGAGCACCGAGAGCGGCATGTCGTCGGCGTAGGTGTCGAGCCAGTCGATCGCGAGCCTGATGTTGACGTTCGGCTCCGGGATCTCGCCTTCCTCGAGCATGTCCCAGCGCTTCATGAGGGCGAGTTCGGCGTTCGCGTGCCGCTGCTCCTCGGCGTGGAAGTACCGGTAGATCTCGGCCAGCGTCGGGTCGTCGGTCTTCTTCGCCATGGCGGCGAACCCGCGCGCGCCCACGTTCTCGATCCAGGTGAGATCGGACATGAAGGCCTTCAGCTTGGGACGGAACGCCTCGTCGATCATCTCGGCGCCCGGGGCGTCCCAGTCGATGTCGGCCAGCGCCCACTGGCGGTCCTTGATCTTGGCCAGCATGGCCTCGAGGTCCATCGTTCAGCTCCCGGTGACGGTGTCGGTGGCGTCGGTACTGCCGGTAGGCGCGGTGGGCGCGGGATCCGGACGCAGCGGTCCGAGGCGGCCGAGCAGCCCGGCGGTGCGGGTATAGAGGCCGGGGGTGTGCCGTTTGGCGTGCCACAGCAGCTTCGCGTCGACCTGCGGGACGGCGTAGAGCCCGCCGCGGTCGTGGACGTCCAGGCAGTGACGCGCAACCCGCTCGGCCGACAGCCCGGCCCAGCGCATCAGCGTGCCGGCGGCCTCGGTGGAGCGTCGGGTGATGCGCTCGGAGGCCAGGATGTTGGTCTTGACCCAGGTGGGGCACAGGACGGTGACGTGCACGCCGGTGCCGGCGAGTTCGGCCGCCAGCGTCTCGGACAACGAGACGACGCCGGCCTTGCCGACGTTGTAGGGGGCCATCTGCGGCGCGGCGGTGAAACCCGCGGCCGAGGCGACGTTGATGATCCCGCCGAAACCCGCGGCGCGCAGTCGCGGCGCGAACACGTGGCAGCCGTGGATCGGCCCCCACAGGTTGATGCCGAGCGCCCATCGCCAGTCGTCGAGCGAGACCTGGCCGACCGGCGTCCCGCCGATGCCCACGCCCGCGTTGTTGATCACCAGGGTGGGGACGTCCTCGAACCACTGCTGGGCGCGTTCGGCGAGCGAGGCCACCGCATCGGGGTCGGCGACGTCGCAGCCGACGGCGGTGGCCCGCCCGCCGCGGTCGCGGATGGCGGCGGCGGTACCGGCGGCGGCGTCCTCGTCCACGTCGCTGCAGACCACCTGACCGCCCCGGTCGGCCAGTTCCAGCGCGAACCCGCGGCCGATGCCGCTGCCGGCGCCGGTGACCACGGCTCTGGCCGCGTGGCTGCGCCTGCGTCCGAGACCGAGCATGAGGTCAGTGCACCACCAACTGTATCATTCGTCAATGACACAGTTTGCCTGTGGTGAGTGGTGCAGTTCGGTCCAGCGGCTGCGACTCGTGCTCGGTGTTCTGGCAGGAGCTGGCCGGCCCGGTGCCGCGGCCGGCCGGCACGCGGCTGCTGGTGGTGCCGCAGGGCCCGCAGGACGAGAGCGTGTCCGAGATCGCGCGCCTCGCTCACCGGCGAGCATCCGGCCGCCTGCGGTCACCCGGGCGAGTCGTTCAACGTGTGCCCGCCCAGAGACCTACCCCGGCGGGCGCCGACTTCAACACCACCGGCTACGTCGACGGCAACCGGTACGCCGTCGCGATCCTCGCCCGAGGGCCGATCTCGACCTACGGCTCGCCGATCAGCCGGGTGCTGTCGGCCACGGCGCGGCAGCTGCTGCCCGGCGGGCAGTTCCCGGACCCGCCGCCGACGGTGCGCTCCCTGTCGCGGCACGCCGGGCAGCAGCGGGGCGGCCAGACGGTCGTCGTCGTCCACGGCACCGGGGTCACCCGGGTGTCGGGGGTGACGATCGGCCGACGCGCGGTGCAGTCGTTCCGGGTCCTCGGACCCCGCGACTGGTTCGACTACGCCCCGCCCCCAGCCAGTTGAGTGGTGCGCTTCGGCTTCGGTGGCGCGTTGTAACGCGCCACCGAAGCCGGCACGCGCCACTCACCGAGAAGGGTGGTCGCTGACGAGCACCACGTCGAACACCCGGGGGCCGTGGACGCCCTCTACCCGGTCCAACTCGATGTCGCTGGTGGCGCTCGGCCCGCTGATCCAGGTGAGCGGAAGGGTCGGGTCCAGCGCGGCGACGGCGTCGGGGACCCCGGCCACCACCTGCGATGCCCGGACCACGACGACGTGGTGGTCCGGGACCAGGCTCAGCGAGCGCGGCCCCATGCCGGGACCGGCGTCGAGCACGATCGTGCCGGTCTCGGCCACGGCGAGCCGGCAGGTCGTCAACACCGCGTCGACCCGGTCGAGCTGATCGGTGGAGACCGGCTCCGCCACGAGCTCGACGTCCGGGCGCCAGCCGGATGGGAAACCGGCCGGGACGACCACGCGGGTGTGACCGCGGGAGCGGAGCCGGGCGGTGATCGCGCGGCGCACCTCGGCGGCGTCGTCCCCGCAGCGCACCACCTCGGCCCGGTAGTCGGTGACGCGCTCGACGAACAGCCCGACGTCGGCCGGGAGCTGCCCCGCCCCCCGGTAGTCGCGGGGCACCTCCGGTGGCGCCGGCCGGTCGGCCAGCGCCGTGCGGATGCGGCGCAGCATCTCCTCGCGCGCGTCGAGCTCGCTCATCCCCGCTCCCCGTCGCGCCACCGCTCCCGCAGGGTCCGTGGCGGTGGCTCCGGGATGTCCCGCGACGCCGTCCAGGCCGCGGCCGGCCCCGGCAGCCGGCGATGCCGCGGCAGCAGCCGGCCAGCCCGCAGCGCCTGCAGCGCCCGTGGCCACAGTCGCGGCGAGGCCATCACCCGCGCCCCGGCACGCATCGCCGCCCGCTCGGGGGACGGGCCGGCGGCGTCGACCGCCTGCTCGCGCAGGTGCACCAGCATGGTGGGGATGTCGATCGCGACCGGGCAGACGTCGTAGCAGGCGCCGCACAGCGTCGAGGCGAACGGCAGCGACGGGTTCGCGGCCACCCCGGTGAGCTGCGGGGAGAGCACCGCTCCGATGGGTCCGGGATAGACCGAGCCGTAGGCGTGCCCGCCGACCCGCTCGTACACCGGGCAGACGTTGAGACAGGCTGAGCAGCGGATGCAGCGCAGGGCGGCCCGCCCGTCGGGGTCGGCCAGCGCGGCGGTGCGGCCGTTGTCGAGCAGAACGAGGTGGAACTCCTCGGGGCCGTCGCCCTCGGTGACGCCCGTCCACATCGAGGTGTAGGGGTTCATCCGCTCGCCGGTGGAGGAGCGGGGCAGCAGCTGCAGGAAGACCTCGAGGTCACGCCAGCTCGGCACCAGCTTCTCGATGCCCATCACCGTGATGAGGGTGCGGGGCAGCGTGAGGCACATGCGGCCGTTGCCCTCGGACTCGACCACCGCGAGCGTGCCGGTCTCGGCCACGGCGAAGTTGGCGCCGCTGACGGCGACCCGGGTGGTGAGGAACTTCTGGCGCAGGTAGCGGCGGGCGGCCTCGGCCAGCGCGGCGGGCCGGTCGCTGAGTTCAGGGTCGACGCCGGGCATGTGGTGCCGGAAGATCTCCCGGATCTCGGCCCGGTTGCGGTGGATCGCCGGGACCAGGATGTGGCTGGGACGGTCGTCGGCCAGCTGCACGATCAGCTCGGCCAGGTCGGTCTCGATCGCGTGGACGCCGCGGGCGGCGAGGGCCTCGTTCAGGCCGATCTCCTGGGTCGCCATCGACTTGACCTTGACCACCTCGTCGCTGCCGGTGGCCTCGACCAGCGCCGTGACGATGCGGTTGGCCTCCGCGGCGTCGCGGGCCCAGTGCACCGTGCCGCCGCGGGCGCTCACCTGCTCCTCGAGCCGGAGCAGGTGGGTGTCCAGTTCGGCCAGCGTGCGGTCCTTGATCGCCGCGCCCGCCGCCCGCAGCTGCTCCCAGTCCGGCAGCTCGTCGACCACGGCCTGCCGCTTGCCGCGGATCGTGCGGGTCGCGTTCTGCAGGTTGTGCCGCAGCTGGGCGTCGGCCAGGGCGTCGCGGGCCGCGGCGGGGAACGGCCGCTCGCCGCCCAGCTCCCCGGCCCCGGCGGGCATACCCAGGAACGCTCGGGTCACGAGGTGCCCCCCGGGCCGTCGGTGCCGTCGGACGCGGCGAGGATCTGGGCCAGGTGCACGGTGCGCACCGGCGAGCCGGAGCGGGCCAGCCCACCGCCGATGTGCATGAGACAGGACGAGTCGCCCGCAGTGCAGATCTCGGCGCCGGTGTCGGCGATCCGCTGGAGCTTGTCGGCGAGCATCGCCGCGGACACCTCGGCGTTCTTCAGCGCGAAGGTGCCACCGAAACCGCAGCAGGACGTGGCGTCGGGCAGCTCCATGAGCTCCAGGCCCCGGACGCGGCGCAGTAGCCGCTGCGGACGGTCACCCACGCGCAGCACCCGCAGCGAGTGGCAGGTCGGGTGCAGGGTCACCCGGTGCGGGTAGTAGGCGCCGACGTCCTCGACGCCGAGCTCGTCGACGAGGAACTGCGACAGCTCGAAGGTCCGGGCGGCGAGGCCGGCGGCGCCGGCGGCCAGGGCCCGGCCCCCGAAGCGGCGGGCGACGTCGACGTGCTGATGCCGGATCGAGCCGACGCAGGAGCCGCTCGGGGCCACGACGGCGTCGTAGCCGGCGAAGGTGTCCACGTAGCTGCGCACCAGCGGCAGCGCGTCGCGAGCGTAGCCGCTGTTGACGTGCATCTGGCCGCAGCAGGTCTGTGCGGCGGGCAGGTCGACCTCGTCGACCCGGTGCCCGAGCCGTCGCAGCAGCCGGATGGTGGCGAGGCCGACGTCGGGGAACAGGCCGTCGACCAGGCAGGTCGCGAATACCGCCACGCGCACCGGTCGAGTGTCCCGCATGCCGCGCCGAGTGCGGCGCCGGCGATCAGTCCTCGGCCGGGCGCACGAACAGGCAGGAGGAGTGGATGGCGTCGACCACGGCGGGAGTGGCGCGCTCGAAGATGAGCATGCCGCCGAGCGCCGAGACCGCGCGGTGGTTCTGCACCAGCACCTCCACCACGGCCGGGTCCGCGACGCCGGCGTCGGCCAGGTCCACCCGCAGGTAGCGCCGCCCGGCGGTGAGGTGGGTGCGGACGATGCCGGTCAGCAGGCCTGCGTTGGTGGGTTCGAGGTCGCCGCTGACGCGGATGCCGGCCCGGAGCGTGTCGGAGCTGATCGTGGCGACCTCGAGGCACCGGTCGGCGGGGTGGAGGGTGTCGCTCGGCGCCGATTCGGGCTCCGGGTCTGCCGGCATCGCCGAGAGCGGTGCAAGGGACATGGGCGCCTCCGGGTACGAGCGGGGAGTCCGGCGGTGGGTGAGGTCACACCAGCACTACCCCTGTGCTCGGCCCTTCAAACAGCATTTCGGTCTTCCCCGATGTTTCTTCCGCCTAACACTTTCTTTATCCGGGTCGGTCGGTGATGATGTTGCGGGGAACCGGCGGGGGCCGAACCGAGCCATGTCCGACCGCCCTCGAACCAGGAAACTCCCGTGCTGCCGACCTCTCGCCTCGCCGCGCCGCTCCGCGCGGCCCTCGTCCTGCTGCTGCTCACCGGCCTGGTTGTTCCGGCCGCCGCCACCGCGAGCACGGCTGGCGCCGCGACCGTCCCCCTCCCGCGTCCGCCGCGCACACCCCGCGGGCTGCCCGGGGCGATCGAGCCGCTCACGCCCTACGTCGAGCAGGTCGCCTGCGACCCTCGCCGCCGGCCGGGCACCACGAAGCTCGCGCGGCTGCTCATGACCACCTACCGGAGCGCGGGGGCGAGCTGGGCCTCCGATTACGCCTGCGGCACCGACGGCAGCCGCAGCGAGCACTACGACGGCCGGGCCATCGACTGGATGGTCGACGTCCACGACCGGGGCCAGCACCGGGCCGCCCGGTCGTTCCTGTCCTGGCTGCTGGCGACCGACCCGGCGGGCAACCGCTTCGCCATGGCCCGCCGGCTCGGGGTCATGTACGTCATCTACGACAACCGGATGTGGGGAGCGTGGGACGGGCGGTGGGAGCCGTACAACTCCTGCGCGAAGACGCCGGGCCAGGCCCACGACAACGCCTGCCACCGCACCCACATGCACATCTCGCTGGGCTGGAACGGCGCGATGGGCACCACGACCTTCTGGACGCGGCGGCTCTGGGCGACCGACTACGGCCCCTGCCTGGCCCGCGACCTGAACTGGGCGGGCCTGCGCCGGCGGGCCAACCCGCGGCAGTGCCCGCCGCACCGGACGGTTTCGGCGGCCCGGGGCGCCACGGCCCTCAAGCGGACGCTGGTCCGGTACTCGGGCGTCGTCACCCGGGCCGGGTGGACGGGGCCCGCCGTGACCGCGCTGCAGCTTCGCCTGCACGTGCCGGCCACCGGTCAGGAGGACGGGCGGACCGTCCGCGCGGTCCGGGCCCTGCAGCGCCGCGTCCACCTGCGTGCCAACGGTCTGATGACCGGAGCGACCTGGCGGGCCCTGCTGCGCCGCACGCGCTGAGCAGGTAGACGGGCTCGGCCGGTGCCGCCCGCGCCCTTCGGTGCGGTCACCCGGCGGAGCGCTGTTCTCCCCGCACGCTTTTCATGATCGTCTCGCAGATGTCGCGCAGCGCGTCCAGCTGCCCGTCGTCCAGCGGGTCGATCATCAGCCGCAGGACATCCGCCGCGTGGCCCGGGGCGGCGTCCTGCAGGACGCCGAACCCCTCGTCGGTGAGGGTCGCGATCTGCCCGCGGCGGTCGTCCTCGGCGCGCGAACGGGTCACCCAGCCGCGCTCCTCGAGCCGGGCGACGGCGTGCGAGAGCCGGCTGCGCGACGACAGCGTGTTCTCGGCGAGCTCGCTCATCCGCAGCGACCGGTCCTCGGCCTCCGACAGCCGGACCAGCACCTCGAAGTACCCGTGGGGCAGGCCGGCGCGCCGCTGCAGCTGCCGGTCGAGCTCGTCGAACAGCACCTTCGTCGACATCAGGTAGGCCCGCCACGCCCGCTGCTGGTCGGGCGTCAGCCATCGCGTCACGATCAGAGCCTAAACGGCCATTCGGCCCGGTCTTCCCCATAGCGATCGGCTTCTCAGAAAAATAGGTGAACGGTCAACTATTCCGCGTAGGGTTGGGGGTGCCGCACCGAAACAGGAGTCACGATGCCCATCCACCGCCTCAACCACGCCGTGCTGTACGTCCGCGACGCCACCCGCAGTACGGCGTTCTACCGCGACGTGCTCGGCTTTCAGGTCGTGCTCGAGGCCGGCGGCGGGCGGGCGGTGTTCCTGCGGGCGGCGGACTCGTCCAACGACCACGACCTCGGGCTGTTCGAGGTGGGGGCGCAGGCGGGGGAGTCCTCCGCCGGGCGCGGAACGGTCGGGCTGTACCACCTGGCGTGGGAGGTCGAGACGCTGGCCGACCTGCGCACGCTCGCGGCCGCGCTCGGTGAGGCCGGCGCCCTGGTGGGTGCCACCGATCACAGCACCACCAAGTCGCTGTACGGCCGGGACCCCGACGGCCTGGAGTTCGAGGTGGCGTGGATCGTGCCGGCCGACCGGCTGGACGAGGCCACGCTGGCGGCCCGAGCCGGGATCCGGCCGCTCGACCTGGAGGCCGAGATCGAGCGGTACGGCGACGCCACGCCAGGCGGCATCGGCATCAGCCGGACCGTCTCGGCCTGAACGGCCTCTCTACACTCGAAGGCTGAGAGTCGCCGAGCCACGACGGCCCGAGTCCGTAGGAGGAACGTTCATGACCGATGCTCCCGCACGTGCCCTCCTGCTGGAGTCGATCCATCCGGACGCCGTCGAGATCCTGGAGTCCGCAGGGGTGGAGGTCGACGCCGAGAAGGGGTCGTTGGACGAGGACGAGCTCGTCGCGCGCATCGGTGACTACGAGCTGGTCGGGCTGCGCTCCAAGACGCACATCACCCCCCAGGTCCTGGACGCCGCCTCCAAACTGGTCGCGATCGGCGCCTTCTGTATCGGCACCAACCAGATCGATCTCGTCGGCGCCTCCGAGCGAGGCCTCGCCGTCTTCAACGCGCCGTTCTCCAACACCCGCTCGGTCGTCGAGCTGGCGATCAGCGAGATCATCGCGATGACCCGCCGGCTCACCGAGAAGAACGCCCTGATGCACGACGGCGTGTGGGACAAGTCGGCCTCGGGCGCGCACGAGGTCCGCGGCCGCACGCTGGGCATCATCGGCTACGGCAACATCGGCACCCAGCTGTCGGTGCTCGCCGAGAGCATGGGCATGTCGGTCGTCTTCTACGACACCGCCGACCGGCTCGCCGTGGGTAACGCCCGCCGCTGCCTGTCGATGAAGGACGTCCTGGTCGAGTCCGACGTCGTGACGCTGCACGTCGACGGCCGGCCGCAGAACGAGAGCTTCTTCGGCGAGGACGAGTTCGCGACCATGAAGCCCGGCTCGCTGTTCCTCAACCTCTCACGCGGTTTCGTCGTCGACTACGCCTCGCTGCGTCGGCACATCGAGTCCGGTCACATCGCCGGCGCCGCCGTCGACGTCTTCCCCAAGGAACCGAAGGTCCGCGGCGGAGAGTTCGAGTCCGAGCTGCGCGGCCTGCCCAACGTCATCCTCACCCCGCACATCGGCGGCTCGACCGAGGAGGCGCAGGAGGACATCGGCCGCTTCGTCGCCGGAAAGCTCGCCGACTTCGTGCAGAACGGGTCCACCGCCATGTCGGTGAACGTCCCGCAGCTGCAGCTGCCCCGGGCCGACGGGACGCTGCGGCTGGTGCACCTGCACCGCAACGTCCCCGGCGTGCTGGCGCGGGTCAACAGCCTGCTCGCCGACCACGGCGTGAACGTCGAGGGGCAGATGCTCGGCACGCGCGGCGAGGTCGGCTACGTCGTCACCGACAGCGCCTCGGGCACCACCCAGGCCATGGTCGACGAGATGCGGGCCATGCCCGAGACGATCAGCCTGCGCGTCATCTTCTGACCCACCCCCACCCCACGCCCACCCGGTGAGTGGCGCGTTTCGCGTTCGGTGGCGCGTCGTAGCGCGCCACTGAGCCCCTTCCGCACCATTCACCGGGGACAGGGGCGCCCGACCGCGCCCGACCGCGCCCGACCGCGCCCGACCGCGTGCCGAACCGTGTCGCGCCGCACGAAAACCGCCCTGCCGTTGCATTGGTTACCGACGAGTAATACGCTGAAGTTACTAGCCGGTAACCGTATTAGCGCCAGAGCAGGAGCCATCGGCCATGAGCCACTTCAAGAGCAACGTGCGGGACATCGAGTTCAACCTGTTCGAGGTCTTCGGCACCGAGAAGACGCTCGAGACCGCGCCGTTCGCCGACGTCGACGTCGAGACCGCGCGGGGCATCCTCGCCGAGGTCGCGAAACTGGCCGAGGGCCCGCTCGCGGCCTCGTTCGCCGACGCCGACCGCAACCCGCCGGTCTACGACCCGGCCAACTACACCGCGACGCTGCCGGAGTCGTTCAAGAAGTCCTGGAAGGCGCTGATGGACAGCGAGTGGTGGCGCCTCGAGACGATTCCCGAGCTGGGGGGTCAGCTGGTGCCCCGCACCCTCGTCTGGGCGGTGGCCGAGCAGGTGCTGGGCGCCAACCCGGCACTGCACATGTACATGGCGGGCGCGCCGTTCGCCGGCATCCTCTACAGCAACGGCAACGAGACGCAGAAGCAGATGGCCCAGCGCATGGTCGACCGGGGCTGGGGCGCGACCATGGTGCTCACCGAGCCCGACGCCGGCTCCGACGTCGGCGCCGGCCGCACCGTGGCCAAGGAGCAGCCCGACGGCTCGTGGCACATCGAGGGTGTCAAGCGCTTCATCACCTCGGCCGAGCAGGACATCACCGAGAACATCGTCCACCTGGTGCTGGCGCGCCCGGAGGGAGCGGCCCCGGGCACCAAGGGGCTGTCGCTGTTCGTGGTGCCGAAGTTCCACTTCGACGCCGAGACCGGCGAGCTCGGCGAGCGCAACGGCGCCTTCGTCACCAACGTCGAGCACAAGATGGGGCTGAAGGCCTCCACCACCTGCGAGCTGCGCTTCGGCGAGATCGACAACATCCCGGCCAAGGGCTGGCTCGTCGGCGACGTCCACGACGGCATCGCGCAGATGTTCCAGGTCATCGAACACGCCCGCATGATGGTCGGCACGAAGGCCATCGCCACCCTGTCCACGGGCTACCTGAACGCGCTGGAGTACGCCAAGACCCGCGTCCAGTCCGCCGACCTGACCAAGGCCTCGGACAAGATCGCCCCGCGGGTCACGGTCATCAACCACCCGGACGTGCGCCGCAGCCTGATGATGAACAAGGCCTACGCCGAGGGCATGCGGGCGCTGGTCTACTACACCTCGACCATCCAGGACCGCATCATCACCGGCAAGGCGGCCGGCACGGACGTCGAGCTGGACGAGGCGATCAACGACCTGATGCTGCCGATCGTCAAGGGCGCCGGGTCCGAGCGCTCCTACGACCAGCTGGCCCAGGCGCTGCAGACCTTCGGCGGCTCCGGCTACCTGCAGGACTACCCGCTCGAGCAGTACATCCGCGATGCCAAGATCGACACCCTCTACGAGGGCACGACCGCGATCCAGGGGCAGGACTTCTTCTTCCGCAAGATCGTGAGGAACAAGGGCACCGCCCTGGGCGCGGTCTCCACGGAGATCACCGAGTTCCTGGAGTCGATCTCGGACGAGGGTCGGCTGAAGGAGGACGCCGCGCTGCTCAAGCAGGGCCTCGACGACTTCGGCGGCATCGTCGCGGCGATGTTCAACCAGCTGATGAGCGCGCAGGAGGACATCGCCAACGTCTACAAGGTCGGCCAGAACGCCACCCGGCTGCTGCTCTCCGCCGGCGACCTCATGGTGGGCTACCTGCTGCTCAAGCAGGCCGCGGTCGCGCTGCGACGCCTGGACGAGAACGGCCTGTCGGAGTCCGACCGCGCCTTCTACGCCGGGAAGCCGGCCGTGGCGCACTTCTTCGCCACCACGGTGCTGCCCGAACTGGCCGCACGCCGGCAGTCGGCCGAGTCGACCGACAACGCGCTGATGGAGATCGCCGAGTCGGCCTTCTGAGCTGACGACGGGGCCAGGCTGACCCGCCCCGCCCCGCCCGGTCAGTGGCGCGTTACGGGTTCGGTGGCGCGTTACAACGCGCCACCGAACCGCGAACGCGCCACTCAACGAAGGGGGTGCGCGCTCCCCGAACGGGCCGCGGTCAACAGAGGGCGGCGAGCGCCTCGGCGTCCAGCCCACAGCACGCCTCGAGCTCGGCAGACGCGAGCGCGCCACAGTCCAGGCCGCGGCGCAGGTAGCCGGCGAGGGCGCGGGCGGTGGCCGGCTCGTCCAGCACGGCCGACGAGCGCCGGTCGAGGTAGCTCCGCAGCCGCGCTCCGGCGGTGTCGGCGCCGGCGCGGAAGAACGCGAAGGTCGCGGCGAAGCGGGTGGGCAGCTGCGCCGGGTGCAGGTCCCAGCCCTGGTAGACCCCCCGCTCCAGTGAGCGGCGCACCAGCCCGCCGTGGCGCGCCCACGTGGCCCGCACCTGCTCGCGCGACCCGACCGGCAGCACGTTGCTCGACCCGTCGGACACCGGAACGCCGGTCTGCGCCGCCGCCACCTGCATGACGTTCTTGGCGTGGTCGGCGACCGGATGGTCGCTCGCCTGCCACGGGGCCGCGACGCCGAGGGCGGCGCTGTAGTCGTAGGTGCCGTAGTGCAGCCCGGCGCAGCGTCCGGCGCTCGCGTGCACCATCCGGGCCAGCGCCGCGGTGCCGTCGGCGGCCAGCACGGCCTGCGGCGTCTCGACCTGGATCTCGAAGCGCAGCCGGGGCAGCGCGTACACCGACTCCAACGCCGCGCAGATCTCGACCATCGCCGCCACCTGTCGTACCGAGGTCACCTTCGGCAGCGTCACCCGGAAGCCGGGCGGCAGGTGGGTGTGCGCGAGCAGCGACTGCAGAAACAGGTCCAACGTGCGGACGCCGCGGCGGCGGCTCGGGCCCTCCAGCGACTTCATCCTGATGCCGACGAAAGGCGGCCGGGACGTCCGGCCGAGCGCCGTCCCCGCGGCCCGCGCCGCCGCGTCCTCGGTCTCGTCGTCGCGGACGCCGTAGCCGTCCTCGAAATCGACGCGCAGGTCTTCGACCGGCTCGACAGCGAGCTTGTCCCGCACTCGTGCCTCCAGCGCGGCGTCGCCGATCGGCAGCGGGCCGTGCTCGTCCATCGCCGCGATCGCGCCGGCGCGCCACTCGGCCACCGTGTGCTCGCCGAACCGGTCGGCCGGCACGTAGACCGTGTGCACCGGCTGCCGGCCGGGAGCGTCGCCGGGGTACCGGGCCGCGCGCTCGGCGTCGTCGGGGCCGAGTAGCTGGTCCAGGCGGTCGAGGAACGAGGGGTCCAGCATCGTCGCGCTCACTCGCCGTCGGGCGAGCGCGGGAGGCGCCCGGCCGCGGCCCCTGCGGCGATCTGGTCGGCCGTGAGGTGGCTGGTGAACTCCGCGGCCAGCCCCCGGCGGGCCTGCTCGGTGAGCGTGCCGAGCAACCGGACCCGGGAGAGCCCGCCGTCGGGAAAGATCTCGACCCGCACCCGGCTGACCGGCTCGGCGAGCGCGCTGGGGAAGTGGTGCTCGCAGTCGGGCACGAGCGGGGTGCGCGGCAGGAGCTCCGCGCCGGTGTCGGCGTCGGTGACGCGGACCTCGCCCGGGGCGTTGAACACGAACCTGGTCGTGTCGACGACGACCGTGTCGACGACGCTCGGGCCGAGCGGGCGGACGACGAGCCAGTCGTGGGCGGCGTCGCGCCGCCGGGCGGTCTCCCACCCGTCGGACATCACCCGCGCCACCCCGGGGGCGAGCACGTTGGCCGGCGAGCCGTAGAACATGTTGCTGCAGTCGGTGACCGTCCCGCCGAGCACGGCGGCGGCGACGTCGATCCGGCCGGTGAGTCGAAGCGGCTCCGGCAGGATTTCGCCGTGCACGCGCAGCCGGGCGATCCCGCCGTCCGGGTGCATGGTGAGGCGGACGTGCGTGACGGGCCGGTCCGCGCTCTCGAGCGGCAGGACGGTGCGGGTGTTGCCGGCGATCCGGGCGTGGTCGACCAGCACCGTCCAGCCCGCGGCCAGCACCTCGTCGAGGGCGGGATGGCCGAGCATCGTCGTGCCTTCGACCGACACGGCCGGCGGATAGTTGCCGGAGAAGAAGGCGGTGTCGACGACCAGCCCGCGCACCCGGGTCGGCGCCGCCAGCCGCACGACCGCCCAGTCGGAGCCCGGTGTCCGGCGGCGGCGCGTCTCCCACCCGTCGTAGATCTTGCCGCGGGGCCCGAACGCCAGCGGATCGTGCGCCGGCGGCGCCGGGTCGATGAGGGCGTGGACGTCGGCGAACGAGGCGTCGTTCGCGCCCATCACCGCGCCGCCGAGCGCTCGGGAGGCGACGTCGGGCCACTGCTGGAAGTCACTCATCCGCGTGCCACCATCCGTCCGCGTCGCTCGCCGTCGACGACCGGCCGGCCGGCCAGCCAGGTCTCGTGGACCACGCCGTGCAGGGTGCGGCCCGCATAGGGGGTGACCGGGTGGCGGTGGCGCAGCGCCGCCGGGTCGACGACGAAGGTCTCCTCCGGCGCGAACACGCAGAGGTCGGCCCTCGCCCCGGCGGCGATGACACCGCGCCCCGACAGCTGCGTCAGGGCTGCGGGCCCGGTCGCCATCCACCGGGCGAGCTCGGGCAGCCCCACCCCGCGCCCGCGCGCCTCGGTCCAGGTCACCGGGAGGGAGAGCTGCAGCGAGGCGATGCCACCCCAGGCGTCGCCGAAGTCGCCGCTGTCCCGCCGCTTGGCCTCGACCGGGCAGGGGGAATGGTCCGACACCACGAGATCGAGGGTGCCGTCGACGAGCCCTGCCCACAGTGCGTTGCGGTCCGCGCCGCCCCGGATCGGCGGGCAGCACTTGAACTCGGTCGCGCCGTCGGCGACGTCGTCGCCGTCCAGCGCCAGGTAATGCGGGCAGGTCTCGGCGGTGACCGGCAGCCCCTCGTCCTTCGCCGCCCGCAGGAGCGGCAGCGTCGCCGCCGCCGAGACGTGGACGACGTGGGTGCGGCAGCCGATGCGCCGGGTCAGCGCCAGCAGGCTCGCCACGGCCCGGGCCTCGGCCTCCGGCGGGCGGGTCGCGGCGAAGTCGGCGAACCGCCGGCCATGCGGCTCACCGATCAGGGCGCGGTCCTCGGCGTGGGCGATCAGCAGGCCGCCGAACCCGGCGATCTCGCGCATCGCGGCGTCGAGCTCGTCGGGCGCCAGCGGCGGGAACTCGTCCACCCCCGAGGGCAGCAGGAAGCACTTGAACCCCACCACGCCCGCGTCGTGCAGCTGCCGCAACTCGCCGGTGTTGCCGGGCACCGCGCCACCCCAGAACGCGACGTCGACGGCCAGCTGCCCGCGCGCCACGCTTCGCTTGGTCCGCAGCGACGCCGCGTCCACGGTCGGCGGGATCGAGTTCAACGGCATGTCGACGACGGTGGTGACGCCGCCGGCGGCGGCCGCGCCGGTGGCGGTGGCGAAGCCCTCCCACTCGGTGCGGCCGGGCTCGTTGACGTGCACATGACTGTCGACGAGACCGGGCAGCAGCACGCAGTCGTCCGGGAGCTCGACGAGCGCGCCGGGCGCCGTGCCGTACGGCGCGATCTGCTCGATGTGCGCCCCGCCCAGGACGACGTCGGCCGCTCGCTCGCCGTCCGGGGTGACCACGCGGCGGGCACGCAGCACGGTGCGGCTGGCGTCGACGCTCACCCGACAGATCGTGGCACACGCGATCGTCATTTCGGGTGACGAGCGACGGCCCTCGCGGCGGGTACGGTCGCGATCGTGAACGACAAGCCGGATGCCCGACTCGACGTCACGGCCTTCGACGCCGTCTCGCCGTCGGCGGCGCTGGAGCTGGTGCGCCCCGTCTGCGCCAGCCCGGCCTGGATGGACGCGATGGTGGCGCGCCGTCCGCACGGCACCCTGCAGCGGGCCCAGGACGTCTCGGATTCGGTGGTCGCCGCGCTCGCCTGGACGCAGGTCGAGAAGGCCCTCGAGGCCCACCCGAGGATCGGCGACCGGGCCGAGGCGGCGGGGCCGGAGGCGTCCTGGTCGCGGCAGGAGCAGGCCGGCGCGGCCGAGGCGGACGCCGATACCGCGCGCCGGCTGGCCGAGGGCACGATCGCCTACGAGCAGAAGTTCGGCCAGGTGTTCCTGATCTGCGCCTCCGGGCTCGACGCCGGGCAGCTGCTCGACGCGCTCACCGAGCGGCTCGGCCACGACCGGGTCGAGGAGCAGATCGCCACCCGCCGGGAGCTGGCCGCCATCACCCGGTTGCGGCTGGCCCGGACGCTGGCGTAGGAAACCCGCGTGAGCATTTCCACCCACGTGCTGGACGCGGCGACCGGACGCCCGGCCGCCGGGGTGCGGCTCGTGCTCGAAGCGCCGGACCCGGCCGATCGCGACCGGTGGCGCGAGCTCGCCGCCCGCACCACCGACGCCGACGGCCGGGTCGCCGACCTCGCGCCGGAGCACGGCGCCGGGGTGCACCGGCTGCGGTTCGACGTCGCCGGCTGGGCCGGTTCGGAGGCCTTCTTCCCGGAGGTGACGATAACCTTCCGGGTGAGTGATCCGGCCGCGCGCCACCACGTCCCGCTGCTGCTGAGCCCGTTCGCCTACTCCACCTACCGGGGGTCGTGACGTCATGACCACGACGGTGCTGGACGGCTGCGCGGTGGCGACCGTCGACGCCGAGGGTGCCGAGCACCGCGCGGGGCACGTTGTGATCACCGACGGCCGGATCGCGGCCGTGGGCGCCGGCCCCGCCCCCTCGATCGACGGCGCCGAGCGCGTGGCCGCCGCCGGCACGCTCGTCACCCCCGGCCTGGTCAACAGCCACCACCACCTCTACCAGTGGATCACCCGCGGCCACGCCGTCGACGGGACGCTGTTCGAGTGGCTCGCCGCGCTGTACCCGGTGTGGACGCGGCTGACCCCCGAGCTCACCCACGCCGCCGCGGCGGCCAACCTGGGGTGGCTCGCGCTCACCGGCTGCACCACCTCGAGCGACCACCACTACGTCTTCCCCCGCGGGCGGGGTGACCTGCTGGAGGCCGAGATCGTCGCCGCCGGCGAGATCGGGCTGCGCTTCCACCCCAGTCGCGGCTCGATGAACCTCGGCGCCTCGCAGGGCGGGCTGCCGCCGGACGAGGTGGTCGAGAACCACGACACGATCCTGGCCGCCACGGCCGAGGCGATCGACCGCTGGCACGACCCGTCCCCGGGCTCGATGCTGCGGCTGGCCGTGGCGCCGTGCTCGCCCTTCTCGGTGACCACCGAGCTGATGCGCGACAGCGCAGCCCTCGCCCGGGAGAAGGGGGTGCGGCTGCACACCCACCTCGCCGAGACCGACGACGAGGAGCAGTTCTGCCGGGCCACCTACGGCCGCACCCCCACCGAGTACGCCGAGGAGCTCGGCTGGCTCGGCCCGGACGTCTGGCTGGCGCACGGCGTGCACCTGCCGGCCGACGCGATCGCCCGCGTCGCCGCCACCGGCACCGGCGTCGCCCACTGCCCGACCTCGAACGGCCGGCTGGGGGCCGGGATCGCGCCGGTCCGGCGGCTGCTGGATGCGGGGGCGCCGGTGGGGCTCGGCGTGGACGGCTCGGCCTCCAATGAATCGGGCCGCATGGTGGACGAGATGCACCAGGCGCTGCTGGCGGCCCGGATGAGCGGCGGGCCGCAGGCGCTGACCGCCCGGGAAGCGCTGACGATGGCGACGCTGGGCGGGGCGCGGTGCCTGGGCCGGGAGGCCGAGCTGGGCTCGATCGAGGTCGGCAAGCTGGCCGACCTCGCCGTCTGGCGGACCGGCGAGCTCGCCGGCGCCGGGATCGCCGACCCGGTCTGTGCCCTCGTCTTCGGCGCTCCCAGCCTGGACGCGCTCTACGTGGCCGGCCGCCGGGTGGTCGAGGACGGCGTCCTCGTCACCGCGGATGCCGCCGCCCTGGCCGCCGCCGCGGCCACGGCCGCCACCACGATCGCGGAGGCCTGAGTGGACTTCCTGCCCGCCTCGAACTGGGAAGAAGCGCTCGCGATCAAGGCCCGGCGCCCGGAGGCGGTGCCGATCAGCGGTGGAACCGACCTGATGGTCGAGCTGAACTTCGCCCGGCGGCGGCCGGAGGCGCTGGTCGACCTCAACGGCGTCGCCGAGCTCGCGCAGTGGGAGCTCGCCGCCGACGGGGCGGTGCGCATCGGGGCGGGCGTCCCGTACACCCGGATCATCGACGAGATCGGGCCGCGGGTGCCGGGGCTGGCGATCGCCTCCCGGACGGTCGGGTCGCCGCAGATCCGCAACCGCGGCACGCTCGCCGGAAACCTCGCCACCGCCTCGCCCGCCGGAGACGCGCTGCCGCCGCTGTTGACCGCGGAGGCCGTTGTCGAGGTGGCCTCGGAGCGCGGTGCGCGGACGGTCCCGGTGCGGGAGTTCTTCGCCGGGCCGAAGCGCTCCGTGCTCGAACCGGACGAGCTGATCCGCGCCGTCGTCCTCCCGGTCGCGGCCGGGCCGCAGCAATTCGCCAAGGTCGGCACCCGCAACGCCATGGTCATCTCCGTCTGCTCCTTCGCCCTCGCGCTGGACACCACCCGTCGGACGGTCGCCGGCTGCATCGGCTCGGCCGGGCCGACGGTGCTGCCGACCGCGTCCGCCGAGCAGTTCGCCGCCGGTGAGCTGGACTGGGCGGGCCGCGGCCCGCTCGCCCCGGGCGTCGCGGCGCGGTTCGGCGAGCTGGTGGCCGCCGCGGCCCGGCCGATCGAGGACGTGCGCGGCTCGGCGGACTACCGGCGCCACGCCGTCGGCGTGCTGGCGCGGCGCACACTGACCTGGGCGTGGGACGAGTACCGGGAGGTGACGGGATGAGACTGAGCCTCGAGGTCAACGGCACCGACCGGCAGGCCGACGACGTGTGGCCCGGCGAGAACCTGCTGTTCGTGCTGCGGGAGCGGCTGGGTCTTCCCGGCACCAAGAACGCCTGCGAGCAGGGCGAGTGCGGGTCGTGCTCGGTCTATCTCGACGGGGTGCTCGTCTGCGCCTGCCTGGTGGCGGCGGGGCAGGCCGAGGGCGCGGCGGTCCGCACCGTCGAGGGGCTGGCCGCCGGCCCGGACCTGCACCCGGTGCAGCAGGCCTTCGTCGACACCGGCGCCGTGCAGTGCGGCTTCTGCACTCCGGGCCTGATCCTCGCCACCCACGACCTGCTGGCCCGCACCCCCGTCCCGGACGACGCCGAGATCCGGGAGGCGCTGGCCGGCAACCTGTGCCGCTGCACCGGCTACGAGAAGATCCTGGACGCCGTGCGCCTCGCCGCCGCCCGCACCGAGGGGGGTGCGCCGTGACCGCCACCCGCACCGGCGTCGACACGGCCGCGACCGGCCGGATCGGCGACAGCCCGCTGCGCCCGGACGGCATCGGCAAGGTCACCGGCGAGTTCGCCTACTCCTCCGACGCCTGGATGGAGGACATGCTCTGGGGCGTCACGCTGCGCAGTCCGCACCCCCGCGCCCGCATCCGCTCCCTCGACGTCTCGGCTGCGGTCGCCACCTCCGGGGTGACAGCCGTGCTGACCCACGAGGACGTGCCCGGAGCGCCGACCTACGGCCTCGAGATCGCCGACCAACCCGTCCTCGCGATCGACCAGGTGCGCTACGCCGGCGAGCCGGTGGCGATCGTCGCCGCCGACCACCCGGAGACCGCCCGTCGCGCCGCCGCCCGCATCGTCGTCGACTACGAGCCGCTGCCGCCGATCGCGGACATGACCGCCGCCCTGGACCCCGCGTCCGCGCTGGTCCACGAGACCCCGACGCAGGACCACTACCCCGGCGGCGGCAACGTGCTGCGACGCATCCGGATCCGCCGCGGCGACCCCGACACCCCGGCCGACGTGGTCGTCACCGGCGACTACGAGGTCGGGATGCAGGACCAGGCCTTCCTCGGGCCGGAGTCGGGGCTGGCCGTGCCGGCCGAGGACGGCGGGGTCGACCTCTACATCGCCACGCAGTGGCTGCACGTCGACCGGCGGCAGGTCGCGTCCTGCCTCGGCCTGCCGGAGGAGAAGGTGCGCTTGACGCTCGCCGGCGTCGCCGGCGCGTTCGGCGCCCGCGAGGACGTCTCGATGCAGATCCACGCCTGCCTGCTGGCGCTACGGACGAACCGGCCGGTGAAGATGGTCTACTCCCGCGAGGAGTCGTTCTACGGCCACGTCCACCGCCACCCCGCGCGGATGCACTTCGCGCACGGGGCGACCCGGGACGGGACGCTGGTCTTCGTCCGCGCCTCGGTCCTCCTCGACGGCGGCGCCTACGCCTCCAGCTCGCCGGCGGTCGTGAGCAACGCCGCCAGCTTCGCCGTCGGGCCGTACGAGTGCGACAACGTGCAGCTCGACGGGCAGGTGATGTACACCAACAACCCGCCCTGCGGGGCGATGCGCGGGTTCGGGGCGGTGCAGGCATGCTTCGGCCACGAGTCGCAGATGGACCGGCTGGCCGAGGCACTGGGCATGGACCCCGTCGAACTGCGGATCCGCAACGCGCTCAGCGAGGGATCCCGCCTGCCGACCGGGCAGGTCGTGGACAGCGCGGCGCCGGTGGCCGAGCTGCTGCGCCGGGTGCAGGCGATGCCGCTGCCCCCCGAACCCGGCGGTGCCTCCGACCTGCTCGAGCTGCCGGGCGGCGTCGCCAACACCACGCACGGCGAGGGCGTCCGCCGGGGCATCGGCTACGCGGTCGGGTTCAAGAACGTCGGCTTCAGCGAGGGCTTCGACGACTACTCCACCGCCCGCGTCCGGCTCGAGGTCACCGCCGGCCAGCCTGTCGCCACCGTGCACGTCGCCGCCGCCGAGGTCGGCCAGGGGCTGATCACCGTGCTGGGCCAGATCGCCCGCACCGAGCTGGGCGTGGACCGGGTGGTGATGGCGCCGGCGGACACCTCCGTCGGCTCGGCCGGCTCGACCTCGGCTTCCCGGCAGACCTACGTCACCGGCGGCGCGGTGCAGGCCGCCTGCCAGGCGGTGCAGGAGCGGGTGGCCGGGCTGCGCGCGGCGCGCGCGCTGCCGGCCGACGCGCCGCTGGTCGACGTGCTCGGCGAGGAGGTGCTCGACGAGACCCGCGAGTACCACCACCGCCCCACCGTCCCGCTGTCACCCGATCACGGCGGGGCCGGCGACATCGGCCAGGGCGACGCGCACCTGCAGTTCGCCTTCGCGGCGCATCGCGTCGTCGCCGACGTCGACACCGAGCTCGGGTTGGTGCGGCTGGTCGAGGTCGCCACCGCGCAGGACGTGGGGAAGGCGATGAACCCGCTGTCGGTGCAGGGGCAGATCCAGGGCGGCACCACCCAGGGCATCGGGCTGGCGCTGATGGAGGAGATCCAGCTGCGGGACGGGCAGATCCGCAACCCCTCGTTCACCGACTACCTGATCCCGACCATCCTCGACACCCCGCCGATGCGGCTGGACGTGCTGGAGCTCGCCGACCCCGCCGCGCCCTACGGGCTGCGGGGCATCGGCGAGCCGCCGACGATCTCGTCCACCCCGGCTGTGGTGTCGGCGCTGCGGGCCGCCACCGGGCGGGAGCTGCCGCGGGTCCCGGTCCGTCCCGAGCACATCGTGGGGGTGTGAGCATGCCGACCCTGGGGCCGAACCGGTACGGCAAGGCGGAGATCCGCGTCGTCCGGGTGGGCCGGGGGCTCGGGCCGGGCGGCGGCGACGTGCTGCGGGACCGCACCGTCTCCACCTCGCTGTCCGGTCACCTCGCGGCGACCCACCTGTCCGGCGACAACAGCGCGGTGCTCGCGACCGACACCCAGAAGAACACCGTCCACGCCTTCTCGCAGCGTCTCGGTGACACCGAGCCCGAGGAGTTCGCGCTGGCGTTGGCGCGGCACTTCGTCGCCGGGCGGATCACGCGCGCCCGGGTCGGGGTCGACGAGCACGGCTGGACCCGGATCGGCCACGGGCAGCACGCCTTCCGCCGCGACGGCGATCTGGTGCGGACGTGCGCGGTCGTGCACGACGCCGAGGCCGGCAGCAGCGTGGTCGCCGGGCTCCGCGATCTGGTGGTGCTGAAGACCACCGAGTCGGAGTTCCACGGCTTCCCGCGCGACGGCTACACGACGCTGGCCGAGACCGACGACCGGATGCTGGCGACGTCGGTCGACGCGAGCTGGCGCTACCGCGGCGTCGACGGGGACTTCGCCGCGTGGTGGACCGGGGCGCGGGACGCCCTGCTCGACGCGTTTGCGCAGACCTACTCGTACTCGCTGCAGCAGACGCTGTACGCCATGGGCGCTGCGATCGTCGACTCGTCACCGGAGGTGTGCGAGGTGCGTCTGTCGCTGCCGAACCGGCACCACTTCCCGCTCGACCTCGCGCCGTTCGGCCTCGAGAACGACCGCGAGGTCTACCACGCCGATGATCGTCCCTTCGGCCTCATCGAGGGGACGGTGCTGGCCGACGACGCGCCGCCCGCGGGCCCCGCGTGGGATTGACCGTCGTGACCGGAGACCCGCTTGAGGTCTGCCCGCATCCCTGCGCCACGCGCGGGTGCACCCGTGCGGGCAGACCTCAAGGCGCCGGGACGGCTGCTTGACGCCCACGTCCACCGCGTCGCCGGAGCGTGTTCGGGTCCCGTTTCGGTGCGGTGAATCCGCGTTCACGCGAGCCTCGTAGTGTCAAGGAGGTGGAGCTAGTCGAAGCACAGTGGATCGATCTCGCCGGGGCCGCCAACGTGCGGGACCTGGCCGGCCTTCCGGCGGACGACGGGGACAAGGTGCGCCCGGCGCGGCTGCTGCGCTCGGACAACCTGCAGGGCCTCTCGCCCGACGACGTCCGCACCCTTGTCGACCGGTTCTCGGTGCGCTCGGTGGTCGATCTGCGCACCGGGGTCGAGGTGCGCGCCGAGGGGCCCGGCCCGTTGATGTTCGAGCCGCTGGTCGACGTGCGGCACCTGTCGCTGTTTCCCGAGGCCCCGACGCCGAGTGAGGACCTCGCGCCCGCGGACGGCGGTCCGCCGGTGATGCCCTGGCAGGAGCGCGAACTGCCCGAGACCGGGGACGAGCGGCGCCGCGGCGCGACGGGCGTCTACCTGCAGTACCTCGACGACCGCGCCGACTCGGTGGTCGAGGCGCTGCGCACGGTCGCCTACTCGAACGGCGCCACCATCGTCCACTGCGCGGCCGGCAAGGACCGCACCGGCATCGTCGTCGCCTTCGCGCTCACCGAGGTCGGCGTGGCACGCGAGGCGGTGGTGGCCGACTACGCCCGCTCGGCCGAGCGGGTGGAGGCGATCCTGGCCCGGCTGCGCGCCAGCGCCACCTATCGGCACGACCTCGCCCGCGACGACGACGTCGATCGGCACCGCCCGAAGGCGGTGACGATGCAGCGCGTCCTCGACGCCGTCGACGACCTCCACGGCGGCGTGCCCGCGTGGCTGCGCGACAACGGCTGGACCGACGGCGACGCCGCGGCGCTCCGGGTCAAGCTGCTGTCCTGAAGGGTGTGACGGGCCGGGCGGCTCAGCAGCCCCCACCGCCGTGCAGCAGCCGCTCCTTGTAGGTCGTCATCGCCGCCTGGGCCACCGCGACCTCCAGCGGCGGCACCGGCAGCGGCTCGCCCGCCCGGAGTCCCGCCAGCAGCACCGGCAGGTACCGGCGCCAGAGGTCGGAATCGGCGCGCCCGAAGACCTCGGTGACGGCGCCGAGCATGACCATGACGACGGCGACGTCGCTCACGCCCGCGTCCGCCCGCACGGTGCCGGCGCGCTTGGCCGCCTCGAGCACGTCGGTGATGGCCTCGGTCAGCCGGCTGTTGACCCGTTCGAACTCTTCGGCGTCGTGCGCGCCCTGCAGCGCCTCCCGCAGCCCCCGGTCGGCGGCCTGGGCGGCGGCCGCGCCGTCGATGAACTGCACCAGCCCGTCCCAGGGGTCCTCGGCCTCGCGCGCCCGCTCGGCGAGCTCGATCACGTTCTCGATCGCCTCGGCGAACACCGCGCGGGCCAGCTCGTGCTTGTTGCCGAAGTGCCGGTAGGCGGTGCCGACGCCCACCCCGGCGTGGTGGGCGACGTCGTCCAGACTGGCGTCGAGGCCTCGCTCGGCGAAGACCTCCCGGGCCGCGGCGACGAGCGCCTGCCGGTTGCGCGCCGCGTCCTTGCGCAGCGGCCGAGGGCTCTCCTCGGCCGCCGGGGAAACCGCAGGGACGGTGTCGCCGGCGCTCATCAGATCGCGACCGGCGCGGCCTCGGCGTCGGGCTGGGCGATGCCCGAGCGCAGGACGAGCGCCGCCACGGCCGCGCCGCCCAGGAACAGTGCCGCCGCGATCCAGAAGCTGATCTGGTAGCCGTGCACCAGGCCGTGAGCCTGCAGCAGCTGGCCGGCCTGCTTCATCTGCTGCTGCGGGACGCCGGCGAGCTGCGCCTGATGGCCGGCGATGTAGCTCGCGACCAGCGAGGCGAAGATGGTGTTGAACAGCGCCGTCCCGACCGCGCCGCCGACCTGCTGCATGGCGTTGACCGACGCGGAGGCGACGCCGGCGTCGCGCGGCTCCACCCCGAGCACGGCGAGGTTGAAGCCGGGGGCGAAGGTGAGGCCGAGGCCGATGCCCATGATGATGGTGGCCGGCAGAACCGACGAGAGGTAGTCGCCCTGCACCGAGACCCGGGTCAGCAGCGCCAGCCCGATCGCGGCCAGCAGCATGCCGCTGGGGATCAGGATGCGGGCCGACACCCGCTGGATGAGCAGCACGCTGCCGGTGGAGGCGGCGACGATCAGCGAGCCGGTCAGCGGCAGGAAGGCCACCCCCGACTTCACCGGGCTGTAGCCCAGGTTCTGCTGCAGGTAGTAGGTGAGAAACAGGAAGACCGCGAACATCCCGATGCCGGCCATGAACATCACCAGCAGGGCACCGCCGCGGTTGCGGTCGGCGACGATGCGCAGCGGCAGGATCGGGTTGGCGACCCGCTGCTCCACCAGCACGAACGACACCAGCAGGACGACCGCGGCGACGAGGCAGATGATGGTCAGCGGCGCGGTCCAGCTCTGCTGCTGGGCGTTGGAGAAGCCGTAGACGAGGGCGAACAGGCCGAGCGTCACCGTGGAGGTGCCCCAGAAGTCCGAGCGCTCCCGCTCGGCGGGGCGCTGGTGGCCGGGCAGCAGCAGCAGCGCGCCGGTGAAGGTGACGACGGCGACGAACAGGTTGACGTAGAGGGTCCAGCGCCAGCTGGCGTACTCGGTCAGCACGCCGCCGAGCAGCAGCCCCACCGACGCGCCGGCACCGGCGATGGCGCCGAAGATGCCGAAGGCTTTGCTGCGCTCCTGCGGCTCGGTGAAGGTCGTGGTGAGCTGCGCGAGGATCGCCGGTGCGAGCAGGGCGGCGAAGACGCCCTGGACGGCGCGGGCGGTGACCAGCATCGCGAAGTCCACCGAGGCGCCACCGATGGCGGAGGCGATCGCGAAGCCGGTGAGACCCACCATGAGTGCGTTGCGCCGGCCGAAGAAGTCGGCGATGCGGCCGCCGATCAGCAGCAGGCTGCCGAAGGCGAGGGCGTAGGCGGTGACGATCCACTGCCGGGCGCCCTCGTCGAAGTGCAGTGCGGTCTGGGCGGTCGGCAGGGCGATGTTCACGATGGTCACGTCCAGCACGACCATCAGCTGAGCCAGGCCCAGCAGCGCGAGGACCCACCAGCGCCTGGAGCCGGTGTCGCGGTCGGCGCCGGAGCGCGGGCCGGGGTGTGGCCGCTGCGTGTCGACGGTTGTGGTCACGGGTGTCTCCCGACGTGAGAACTGATGAGGTCTTACCGGAGGTGGTGCCTCCGGTTCACTGAAGACCGTACCCGCGATCCGGAGCCCGTAACTCCGGTTTTCTCCCCGCGGCAGCGAGATCTCGGGCACACTGTGGTCTCCTGCACAGTTCCTCGTCGCCAAGCCTTGTGCCACGCCCGTGTGACGCGTGACGATGCTGGTGAGGAGTATTTCGTCGAAACGAAGGAGCACTCGGTGAAGACCAAGGCCGCAGTCGTCTACGAGCCCGGCAAGCCGATCGAGATCGAGGAGCTGGACCTGGACGGGCCTCGCGAGGGCGAGGTGCTCATCCGGTACACGCACGCGGGCTTGTGCCACTCCGACGTCCACGTCGCGCACGGCGACCTCGAGGCGCGGCTGCCGATGGTGCTCGGCCACGAGGGGGCCGGGATCATCGAGGAGGTCGGCCCGGGTGTCACCCGCGTCAAGCCCGGCGACCACGTGGTCTGCTCGTTCATCCCCAACTGCGGGACCTGTCGGTACTGCGCCAACGGCCAGCAGTCCATCTGCGACATGGGCGCCTCCATCCTCGAGGGCTACCTGCCCGGTGAGCACTTCCCGTACAAGGGGTCCCGAGGCGACTACGGCGCGATGTGCATGCTCGGCACCTTCAGCCAGTACGGCACGATCCACCAGAACTCGGTGGTCAAGGTCGACGACGACCTGCCGCTGGAGAAGGCCGTGCTCGTCGGCTGCGGCGTGCCGACCGGCTGGGGCTCGGCGGTCAACACCGCCGAGGTGAAGCCCGGCCAGACCGTCGTCGTCATGGGCGTCGGCGGCATCGGCATCAATGCCGTGCAGGGCGCCCGGTACGCCGGGGCCAAGAACGTCATCGCCATCGATCCGCTGGAGAACAAGCGGGAGAAGGCGATGGAGCTCGGGGCCACCCACGCCTTCGGCAGCATCGACGAGGCGATGCAGACCATCGCCGACCTCACCCGCGGCCAGATGGCCGACTCCGCGATCCTCACGCCGGGGCTGATGACCGCCGAGATCGTCGGCGGCGGGTTCAACGCGGTCGGCAAGGGCGGCAGCGTCGTGCTCACCGGCCTGAACAAGCTGGAGGAGCCGAGCATCCAGCTGCCGGGCACGGTCCTCACGCTGTTCCGCAAGTCCATCAAGGGCTCGCTGTTCGGCGACTGCAACCCGACCTACGACATCCCGAAGATCCTCGGGCTCTACCAGTCCGGCGACCTCAAGCTGGACGAGATCATCACGCGCACCTACACCCTGGACCAGGTGCAGGAGGGATACGACGACCTGCTCGCGGGCAAGAACGTGCGCGGCGTCGTCGTGCACGAGCACGCCGCGTGACCCACGCCCCCGGCGTCCTCGGCCGGGAGCGTGAGGCGGAGCTGCTGACCGCAGCACTCGACGCCGGTGCCCACGTGGTCCTGGAAGGGCCGCCGGGCACCGGCAAGTCGACCCTGTTGCGGGCGCTGGCGGGGACCCGGGGGGTGCCGTACTTCCTCGTCGAGGGCAATGCCGAGCTCACGCCGGCGCGCCTGGTCGGCCACTTCGACCCGTCGCTGGTGCTCAGCGAGGGCTACCGGCCGGAGATCTTCGTCGACGGCCCGCTGGTCTCGGCGTTGCGCTGCGCCCCGGCCGGCGGGCTGCTCTACATCGAGGAGATCAACCGAGTCCCGGAGGAGACGCTCAACGTCCTGATCACCGTGATGAGCGAGGGCGAGCTGGTGGTGCCGCGACTCGGCACCGTGCGGGCCGGACCCGGCTTCCGCCTGGTCGCGGCGATGAACCCCTACGACGCGGTGGGCACGGCCCGCATCTCGGCCGCCGTCTACGACCGCACCTGCCGGATCGCGATGGGCTACCAGTCCGCCGCCACCGAGGCCGGGATCGTCGCGATGACCGACGGGGAGGGTGACGACCCGGCAGACCCGGCCTGGCGGGAGCGCGTGGTGGAGCTGGTGCGCCGGACCCGCGAGCACCAGGACGTGCGGGTCGGTTCGTCGGTTCGCGGCGCGATCGACCTGGTCGGCGTCGCCCGGCGCCTCGCCGCGGCCCGGGGCGTGCCGGTCACCGACTGGCGGAGTGGGCTGGACGCGGCGACGGTCGCGCTGTCCGGCCGGATCCGGCTGCTCGAGTCCTCCTCGCGGGCGCCGGAGGAGATCGTCCGCGAGCTGTACGAGTCGGTCTTCGGGCGCGAGCCGGCGGAGCCCGGCGCGGAGGGCGGTGAGCCGTCGGGGGGAGCCTGAGCCCGCCCGTCGGGGCGGGCGCTCCCGAACCACCGACGGATCGGCGACGGCGGCCGCAACCGCGGGACCGGACGACCGGCCGTGGCCAGCTCGGCCGGCACCCCGGCTTCGCCGAGCTCTCGCCCGAGGTCGGCGTGCTGGACGAGGACGCCCTGGCCCAGCAGCTGGGCGACGACCCGGACGCGGCGCTGGCGCTGCTGGCCGATCTCACCACCGCGACCGACGAGGCGCTGCGGGTGCGGGCGCGGCGGCTGGCCGCGCGGGTGGTGCTCGAGCGCTCCCGCGCCGGTCGCAGCGTGGCCCGCGGCACCGGGCGTCCCCGAGCCGTGCGGGCGAGCGCGGGCGGTGACCTCGACGTCGACGCCTCGCTGGATGCGATCGCGACGGCGCGGGCCGAGCACCGGCCGCCGCACCTGGACGACCTGATCGCCCGGGACTGGGGCATGCCGTCGCTCGCGATCTGCCTGCTCGTGGACGACTCCGGGTCGATGACCGGAGCCCGGCTGGCGGCGGCGGCGATGGTGACCGCGGCCTGCGCGCTGCGGGCGCCGGCCGAGCATGCCGTGCTCGCGTTCGCCCGCGACGTGCGCCCGCTGCGCCGGGTGCACGAGACCGTCCCGCCCGAGACGGTCGTCGACCGGGTGCTGCGGCTGCGCGGTCACGGCGTCACCGGCCTGGCCGGCGCGTTACGGGCGGCCGCGGCGGAGCTGGCCGACACCCGCGCGACGCGCCGGGTGGTCGTGTTGCTGTCGGACTGCCGCGCCACCGACGAGGAGGATCCGGCGCCGGCAGCGCTGGCGATCCCGGAACTGGTCGTCCTGGCGCCGGGCGACGACACCGAGGCGGCGGCCGAGCTCGCGGCGGCGGGCGACGCCGTGTGGGCTCCCCTCGACCACGTGGACGAGGCGGTGCGGACGCTGGGCGAGCTGCTGAGCCGGTGAGCCGCCCGCGCCCTGTGCGGGACGCCACGACGCCCCGCTGTTAGCCGCCCGATTGGCGGCGATTTGACCGGGCCAACAGTCCCTGAATTCTAAGAGGCGGAAGATCGACCGCGCGGTGACGGGCGAGGACGGGCAACATCGACTCATCGCGCGCGGCCCGATCCGGGGCCGCGGTACGGTCCGCGTCGGTCGGTGTCACCGGGGGGAGACACCGGCCGACGCAGTTTCATCCTCGGTGGACGAGGGCCTCGCCGCAGGTGGGGGTGAACGTGGGACACGTTCACTACCCACCGAAGTGAGGTTCTGATGGCGAAGCGGGATGAGGACACCCTGTACGTGATCGCTGCCACCTACGACGACGTAGACGCAGCAGTGGCCGACTACGAGTCGGTCAAAGAGTTGTACCGAGCCGTCAAGTCGTCCCACGACTTCGACGCTGCCGTCATCGCCAAGCGCGCCGACGGCAAGGTCAGGATCGTCAAGAAGCACGAGCAGCCCACCCGGCATGGCGCGGCCGTCGGACTCGGTTGGGGGCTCGCGGTCGGCGTGGCCGCGATGCTGTTCCCGCCCGTCGGCGTGGGCCTCGCCACCGCGGGCGGTGCAGGAGCCGCCATCGGCGCCGTGACCGGGCACGTTGCCGGCGGAGTGTCCCGCGGCGACCTCAAGGACCTGGGGGAGGCCCTGGATGCCGGAACTGCAGGCCTGATCGCGGTCTACGCGACGAACATGGGCGAGCAGATCGAGGCGAACGTGAAGGCGGCGAACCGGGCCGTGGCCAAGGCGACCGACATGGACGCCGACCGGCTCGCTGCCGACATGAAGTCGGCCGAGCAGGAGGCGCCGGCGGGGGCTGGCGCGTCCTGATCCGGAACTCGCCGACCAGCCCGCGCACCGCCCGCCCCGGGCCGGTGGGGCGGCGCTGGCCGCTACTGGAACTCGAGGTCCAGGGAGGGCCCGACTTCGACGACCCGCGGCACGAGTGGCGTCGGTTGTTCGCCGAGCTGCTCGGCACGTTTCTCCTCGTCGTGGTGGGCGCCGGCGGTGCCGTGGTCTCGGCGGCCAGCGCGGGGGCCATCGAGCGGGCGGCCGCGGTCACCGCGCCGGCTCTGATGGTCATGGCGATCATCCTGTTCATGGGGGCGGTCTCCGGTGCCCACCTGAATCCGGCCGTGACGTTGGCCTTCGCCGTGCGAGGAGATTTCCCGTGGCGGCGGGTCCCCGGCTACCTCCTCGTCCAACTTGCCGGAGCCACAGCGGCCTGCCTGCTGCTGTGGGCCATGTTCGGCAAGATCGGCATGCTCGGCGCCACCGAGCCGGGACCTGGATTCGACGACCTCCAGGCGATGCTCATGGAGCTGCTGCTCACCGCCGGTCTGGTGAGCACCATCCTCGGTACGGCCTCGCGGTCCCAGAACGTCGGCGCCGTCTCGGCCCTGGCCGTCGGCGGATACATCGCCCTGGCCGGGCTGTGGTCGAGTCCGGTCAGCGGCGCGTCGATGAACCCGGCGCGCTCGTTCGGCCCCGACGTCGCGCTGGCCGACTTCTCGCACTACTGGGTGTACGTCGTCGGCCCGCTCGCCGGTGCGTTGCTCGCCGTCCTGCTCGCCTGGCTACTTCGCGGTTCGGCCGACCTCGGCGGGGCCGCCGCCGCGCAAGGGGCGGTGGGCAGGCTCCGGCCCCCGCAGGACGAATCGCCCTCGACGGATGCCACCGGAACCGCAGCCCCGTAGCCACGGTAGTTTCGGGCCTCTGGAGGGCTCGCATAGTGGCCTGGTGCGGCGGTCTAAATGGGGGCCGATTCAACGCCCTCGACGAGGCGATCACCGATTTCTTGCGGCGCTACGCCGACCAGAACGAGCGGGCTTACGCCAGCTGCGTCGACGCCGTGCGCAGGGGGCGGATCGACGCGGTCGACGGGGTCTGACGACGCGCCGCCCGCACGCGATCAGATCAGATCAGAGCAGGTGCAGATGCACGCCTGCGCGATTCGCCTCGTCACAGGATGGTGACGTCAACACCGCAGTCCGCCAGGCCCGGCAATGCCACCCACGAGCCTCGACTGGTGACGCCGGGTGAAACAGCAAGGAGAATGAGTCATCCGCCTCGGGTGAGGCGAGGCGACGCCGTGTCGGAGAGTCTCATGGTGCTCCGCACGACTGTGATTCCGACGCGATCCTGGGGTCCCCGGAAACGGACGTGTTCGGGATCTCCATGACCTCGGACGTCCATCACAGGAACAGCCGACCGGCGCTTCGCACCGAAACGCCGCAACATGATCAGAACGTGCAGGACAGAGCAGCGGGTTGACCGACGCGTTCTTGTGCTTCCCGGACGCCGCACCTGTCCGCCTCGGAAGTGCGGCCCGGGATGGCAAGGAGCAGCCCGATGAAGCATTCAGACCCTGCCGCCACATGCGAGTGTTCGCGGAAGTCGTCGAGGTCATGACCACCGCTCCCAGTGCGCCGGCCGCGGCACCGACCCCCGCCCCGCCCGACCCGATGGACATTGTCAAGAGCCGGGGCTACGTGGCCCTGCTCGTGTTCGGGGCCATTGTCGGGGTCCCGGTGGCGGTCATCGCCTACTACTTCCTGAAGCTGGTCGCCGACGGCCAGAAGTACTTCTTCACGACTCTGCCGAGCGAGTTGGGCTATCACGGGACACCGGCGTGGTGGCCGCTGCCGATGCTGGCGCTGTGCGGCATGCTGGTCGCCCTGTCCCTGCAGTACCTGCCCGGGATCGGGGGTCACCATCCGGCGGAGGGGTTCAAGGCCGGCGGGACGGTCACGGCGCGGGACCTGCTCGGCATCTTTTGCGCGTCGTTGGCCACCCTGGTTCTGGGAGCGGTGCTCGGGCCCGAGGCGCCGCTGATCCTCATCGGCGCGGGCGTCGCGGTGCTGATAGTGCACTTGGTCAAGACGGACGCACCGGCGCAGGCCGTCGTGGTGATCGGCGCGGCCGGCAGTTTCGCGGCCCTGTCCACCCTGCTGGTCTCACCTCTGGTGGGAGCGTTCATGCTGCTGGAGGCGGTCGGCATCGGCGGCGGCATGGTCAGCGTGGTGCTGGCTCCCGGGCTGCTGGCCGCCGGGGTCGGCGCGCTCATCTTCGTCGGGCTGGGCAATCTGACCGGCGCCGGGACCTACTCCCTCGCCGTGCCGCACATCCCCGCCGCCACCACCCCGACCGTCGGCGAGTTCGGTTGGGCCATCGGGATCGGCCTGGCCGCCGCGGTCGTCGGCACCGCCATCCGTCGCGTGGCCTTGCAACTGCAGCCGATCATTGAGCGCCGCAAGCTACTGCTGATGCCCGTGCTCGGCCTGGCGATCGGCGGGCTAGCCATCATCTTCGATGCGGCAACGGGCAAGGGCACCGACCAGGTCCTGTTCTCCGGCGAGAACGCCCTGGCCCCCCTCATCCAGCACGCCGCCACCTGGTCGGTGGGCGCGCTGGTCCTGCTCATGATCTGCAAAGGCCTCGCGTACAGCCTGTCGCTGAGCAGTTTCCGCGGCGGCCCGACCTTCCCGGGCATGTTCATCGGCGCGGCCGGCGGAGTCGCCCTCTCCCACCTGCCCGGCCTCCCCTTGATCGACGGCGTCGGCCTGGGCATCGGCGCGATGACCGTTGTCATGCTCGGCGGGCTGCCCTTGACCTCGGTCCTGCTCACCCTGGTGTTCCTGTCCTCCGATGCCGTCGACCTTATCTCGGTGGTCATCGTCGCCGTCGTCGTCGCGTGGGTCACCTCAGCCAGGCTCTCCCGGTGGCTGCCGCAGCCAGCACCGGGACTGGCGCCGCCCCCGGCGCCAGCCCCCGAGACCCCGGCGACCACGGCCGACCGGGCCGACCCCGACGCGGACGGGACGGAATCCGCGCAATGACCGAGACGGAGATACCACCGGCTGCCGAGGAGACGACGCACACCGGGCGCTGGTGGCGACGCTCACGTTCGAGACGTCCGAGGGTGTGAGCGCGTCGACGTCCGAGGGTGACTTTGCGGCGCCGAGTGTCGGCTTTGCGGTAGCCAGGGCGACTTTGCGGCGTGGGACCTTTCGCCCCCACGCCGTGGCCCGTCTGAGGTCGAGACCGGCCCCTCCGTGGTCGCTGCTGGGGGGCGTGACCTCGAGGGTCACCACCGCCGAGCCGGCGTGGGCGGCGTGTCCCGCCAACCGCGGGGAACGGTGGTGGATGTTCGACCGGCTGTGGCTGTGGCGTGGCTGGCGTTGCTACCGTCGGCATTGTCGATCCCCTGCCGCACGCATTGTCGCAGGTCAGGGGGCCGGAGGAGGGCTCGCCTAGAGGCCGATGGCGGCGGTCTTGAAAACCGCTATGGCTGGTGACAGTCATCGTGGGTTCGAATCCCACGCCCTCCGCTGCCAGGGGCTAACAATTGCCGACCTTCGGGCTGACAATTGAGCCCGGCAGGAACGAAGAACGGCCCGCATGCAGTGTGCTTGCGGGCCGTTTCGGTGTCCAGGCTGCCGGGCCCGGGGTGCGGCCAGCTCGAGCTGCCTGATCGTGGCGCTGTTCGCCGGATCTGGCGCTGGTACGGACATGGTTGTGGCCCGCGCGGCGCTTGTGGCCGGCGGGCGAGGTCGTTGGTGTGGAGTTGCGGCTACCGCTGTGCGGCGGCTACTCCTGCGGTGGTGGTGCCGGGGCGTGGCCGGCGATGGCGGCCGCGCGGGCCTGGGCGGCGGCAATGGCGGCGCGGGTGTCGGCGAGCAGCCGGGTCCGCCGCCGGGGTCCGCGGCGCACCGGCGGTGGGACATAGTCGTCCTTGGACGCTTGCCGGGCGCGCCAGCGGTCGAGTAGCCGAAGGTTGACGGCCATGACCGCGACCATGGTCAGGAACGCGGTTTTCGCGAGGCCCATCACGCGGACCGAGCCGCGGGTGATGTCCTGGGCGGCGTCGTTCTTGAGGTTGCCAAAGATGCCTTCGATGCGGTTGCGCCGGTTGTAGGAGGCGTACCAGTCCGCCGACCCGTACAGGTCGGGCTGCCAGTACGGCAGTTCGTCGCGTAGCACTCGGGCCTTCTGCTGCCCGCAGACCTTGGGCAGCCGCCCGTTCGCCGGCGTGTAGACGCCCGGCGCGGTGGTCGGCTTGGTGTGCGGGAGTTGGAGGGAGTCGGGTTTGAGGTCGCAGCGCAGCTGCCCGAGCAGTGCCATGGCGCGGCAGCCGAAGTCCCATGACCCGTCGGCGTTGCGGCCGCCGACGGCGTGGAGTGCGTACAGCTTCCGCTGCGCGATGCGCGCCTGGTAGGCGGCGATGTCGGCGCGGGTCGCGCCGAGCTTCGGCGGGTCGATGCGGCGCAGGTGAGCCGGTAGCCGGGGCGAGTAGGGCTGTCCGTCGATGACCAGCGCGCCGGAGCCGGGGCGCGGGGTGCCTCGGCCGGCTGGGCCGAGTTGGTGCTCGGTGAGCTCGTGGACGGAGGTGAACCCGTGCTCCCACAGCGGCCATATCCAGTCATCGGCGCGGCGGGACTCGGAGGTGTAGGCGCGGTCGGCGAGCACGTCGTGCCGTGGCCGGTCCGATTGGCCGGCCGCAGCGTCGGCGGCTTCGTGGTCGGCGACCATGCGGGTGAGCATGCCGATGCCGGCGACGCGGGCGTCGGCGTTGGCCGGGGTGATGTCGATGCGTTCGACCAGGCACGGCATGTCCGGGCCGCCGACCTCGCCCACCCGGACCAGGCCGTGGAGCCAGTAGCCGAACCAGCCGCGGGACGGGGTGCCCTGCACCTTGGACTTCTTGCCGTTCCAGGCGGCGTCCGGGTCCGGGTGGAGCCACGGCCGTTTCGGGGCGCGGCGGTTCTGCCGCGCCCAGGTCCGTAGTTCGGAGCCGTCGAGGGCGTAGGAGCCGGTGTGCTCGACCTCGGTCGGCAGGGTGGCCTCCAGGCCGCGGTCGAGCACCCACCGCAGCCGCGCGTGCCGGCCGTCGAGCAGCGCCTGGTGCTCGGTCTGGACCTGCTCCAGCGCCGCCTCGAGCGCCGCGGCGGCTTCGTTCTGCTGCGCGGCGTCCGGGTCGGGCAGGGCACGGGCGTCCTCGGCGTGGGCGGCGAGGACGGCGTCGCGGGCGGTCTGGTACTTCTCGCGGTTGGCCGTGGCGTGCGGTGACGGGTCGAGCAGGGCGGTCATCCGGTTGAACAGGTAGGACACCTGCCGTTCGGTGACGCAGCCTTCGCCTGCGACGCCCGGGCGCGGGATGCCGAGCCGGTGTTTCGCTGACGGGTGGAGGGCGTTGAGCAGCCGGACGACGTCGCGCAGGATGAGCGGCTGCTCGGCGACCGACAGTGCCAGCAGCCCGACCAGCAGCGGCCGAGCGGTGAGCACCCGGCGGCGGCCGCCGAGCCGGCCAGTGACCGCGCGCAGCTCGGTCTCGAACCACGGCCCGAGCCCGGAGGCGTCGATGACGCCCTCGAGGCGGCGGACGGTGGCGGTGTCGACGCGCAGGCTCACGCCCGCAGCGCTGGTCATCGCCCGCCCCGCTTCGTCGCAGCGCGGGGCCGGCGCGTGGCCCGGGTGTCGTCGTCGCGGAGCGGGATGGCCGGCGCCGGCCACGGCTGCCCGTCCAGCACGCTGCCGTCGGGCGCGAACGGTCCGGTGGCGCCGCGGACCTGCGCGCAGTAGACATCCAGCGGCAGCTGCGGCAGCAACGCCGTGGGGGCCATCCAGCTGTCGAGGCTGGTGATGTGCGCGGCCCGCAGGTAGGCGGGCAGCCCGCAGCCGGAGGCGAACGTGAGCGTGGACCATGTGGCGCGCAGCCGGTGGGTGTTCGACCGGGCCACGCCCGGCGGCCAGGTGAGCTGGCTGAACAGCCGGCTGGCGGCGTCGTCGCCGGGAAATAGCCGGCCGCCGTCGGCGCGCGGGTCGGCGGCCGCGGCGGCGAGCAGCGCGGTGTGCGCGGCGGCGGCGAGCTGCTCGAGCTCATGCCGGACGGGGATGACGCGGGCGCGGGCGCTGGCGCGCACGCTCACGAGCAGCCCGTGGCGGGTCGGCGTGACGTCATCCGGCTCGAGCAGCGCGGCGTCGGCGTTGGTGATGCCCGCGCCCGCCCCGAGCGCGACGAGCAGGCTGGCGCGGGCACGCCACAGCGGCGCGGCGATAGTGGTGACCACATCAACCAGCCCGGCGAACTCGCCGCTGCGGTAGGGGCCGAGGTTCGCGCTGCGCGGATGCTTGAGCGCCTGCAGCGGCTGCCCGGCCGGCACCAGCTCTCGGGAGACGCGGCGCAGCACGGCGGCCATCGACGCCCGGGAGGTGTCGCCGACCGGGAGTTTTGAGGCGAGGGTGTGCTCGACCTGCTCGCTGGCCCACACGCCGGTCACGGTCCGGTCGGCGCCGCGGGCCAGGCAGGCGCGCACGTGCACGGCCGCGGTCCAGCCGAGATTGGTCGCGTGGTTCCGGCTCTTCGGAGCCAGCGCCAGCAGCGCGAGCCGGACGAGCGGGCCCGCGGCGGCCCAGTCGGACTTGCTTATGCCGTAGGCGCGGTAGTTCTCGGCGAGGGTGCGCACCTTTTCGGTGCAGCTGGCCGCGAGCGTCTCGCAGGCGGCGGCCGGGTCGTCCGGCAGGGCGGGCGTGCGGGTGGTGCGGGGCATCGGGCGGCGGTGTCTCCGGTGATCGGTTGGGTGCGGGCCGCGGTACCGTGCCGACGCAGTCCTGTCCTGACGCTGGTTTCGACTGCCGTGTGCGCGTCGAGGCGCATGGTGTGTGGCTGTAGGCGATCATGTTCTTCCCGAGGTGCTCGTGAAGGGTCGTGCATGCCGTACAACCGCCACCCGCTCAGCTACTGCGTCGGCACGTGGCCGGACGGCCCGTTCGCCGTCCCTGACAGGCAGCCGGAACAGCCCGGCGAGCTCGCCGCCGCGCGCGCCGTCGCCGCGGCCGCGTCCGCGATCGTCAAACGCCGCACCGCGCGCAAGTGGTCCCGCGCGCTGCTGGCCCGCGAGGCCGGTGTCGGTCAGCACACCGTCGGCAAGATCGAGGCCGGCCGCGCCTGGCCGGATCTGGCGACTGTCGCGCGGTTGGCCAAGGCGCTCAACCTGCAGATCTCCGTCGCCCCGCCTGGTCCACCGAGTACGCCAGTTAGCCCCGCCAAGGAACCCGCGTCCGATGCTTCGCCTCCACCGGGCGGTCGGCCGCTGGATGTCGATCTGTCCGGCCTGGCCGACCCGACCGCGGCGCACGTGATCGAGGCGATCCTGCACAACAGCCCGCGCATGCGCGGTCAGGTCGAAGATCTGCGGCGACAGCGCGCGGCACGGGCAGCGGTGCCGCGATGACGACTGCCCGTCAGCCGTCGATGGTCACGATCTGGTCACGAGAGTGAACCGCGTGGACGGCTGTAGGGAACACGGGGTGTGGAGATGATCCGGTCAGCGCGGCAGCGCACGTCCGCGGGCGACGCGGCCGCGACCGCCGACGGGGCGTTCGAGGACTGGGTCGCGCCGCACTGGCCGGCGATGCGCCGCCTCGCCGAGCGCCTCGCAGGCCCGGACCGCCGGGACGATGTGCTGCAGGAGGCGCTGGTCGCCGCTTGGCGGCACCGGTCCCGCTTCGACCCGGACCGCGGCACCGCTCAGGCATGGCTGCTGGCGCTCACCGCCAACCACGCCAAGAAGGCGCTGCGTGCTACGCGTCGTCACGCCCCGCTGGACGACGCGTCCGCTACCCCCGAGTCACCGTCGACCAGGATCGATGTCGAGCGCGCCATCCGAGCACTGCCGCGACGGCAGCGCCTCGCGGTCGAACTGTGCTACTTCCTCGGGCTGCCGCTGGGCGAGGCTGCCGCCGTCATGGGCTGCGCGGAGGGGACCGTCAAATCGACGCTGGCCTCGGCTCGTAGCAGTCTGCGCTCGAGGCTGGGAGAGGACTACCGATGACCGACCCGATCCACGACCTGCTCACTGCCGAAGGCGAGCGCTGGCGTCACGGCCTCGGCCCGGACCCAAGCCTCGCAGAGCTGCTCGACACGTCCACCGGCGTGGAATCAAACAAGGGAGTTCACCGCGGGCGGGCCTGGCGGGCAGCCGGCCCCCGCGTCGCGGCGTCGCTGCTCGTCGCGGCAGGTGCCGTTACTGCGCTCACCCTGTGGTTGACGGGCATGTTCGCCGGGTCCTCTCCTCACCCGCTCGCCGGGGGTAGTGCGGGGTCGACCGCGAGCAGCCCTCCGGGCACATCGGTGCACCCTGCGTTTTCCCCGCCCTTCACCCTGACTCTCGTCGGAGCACGACCCGGCCAAGGTGAGGAAGCCACCGTCGCTCGCGGCACCGTCGGCAAGCCCGTCCGGATCACCGTGACGATCCACGTCGTGGGGCACCGGCCTGGACGCATAATGAGTCTCGACCTGATCGTCGGAACCCCGAACGCGGAGCCCGGATCGGGCAGCGGCCCGGCAATGGGACCCGACTTCGTGGGCAAACGCAGCAACCAGATCGCCGCGAGGCGCTTTCACCCGGGAAGCCCGGCCGACGGGCAACAGATCACTGCAACCGTTGTCGTACCGGCCGCCGGCCGGTACCCGATCGATGTTCAGATGGCAGTGGCCTACCGTGACCCGTCCGGTGACCTGACACACCTCAGCACCGGCGAGCAACTCGGCTACCTCATGATTTCTCCGGCCGCCGGGAACCCCGGCGGATCGACCGGTGCGCAGACGTCCTGCGTCGCGCCGGTCCTGAGCACGACACGAGGTGCGGCCGCGACTGGCCCCGGCGATAAGCCGTTCCTCGGGCAGGTGAGCCCTGGTCAGCGCGTCACCATCTACGGCAGGTGGTATTTCAGCGGACCGTGCCAGGACACCAACGCGTCCGGTCAGACACCTTCGGCGGCACCGGCCGGTCCGGTACCGCTATGGCTAACCACATCCGACGGACAGACCCGGCTCCTCGCGACCGAACACCCCGACAGCGGCGGCGCCTTCACTGCACAGCTCACCGTCCCCAGCGACGCGCAGACCGGTCCGGCGACGATCAGCGATGGCCAGGGACATCAGATCGACCTGGTGATCACTGCTGGCTGACGCGGAGACCCGAGACCGAGCTGAGCGAGATTGTGTAAGTAAACGCCGGAAACGTTGTAAGTAACCGCGGCGCCAGCTGCGCCGACGGACCGGCCCGCGGCAAGTGTTAGCACCCCGCGGCGGCCGCCGGCAAGTGTTAGCACCCCGCGGCTAGGGGCTAACGATTGCTCGCCTCCGGGCTGACAATTGAGCGCCGGGTAGCTCGAGAACGGCCCGCAAGCACACTGTTTGCGGGCCGTTTCGTCGCTCCGGACCCCAAGCCGCGCGTGTCGGCCAGGCCCAACGGCGCAGCAATGCTATATCGTGCTATACGGGCACCGTTCGTGCTATACATGCTCGACAGCGCCGGAGGAGACCCCAGTGGACCGACAGGCCAACCCTTACCGTCCTGGCTTCAACCAGGCCCCTCTGATCCTGGCCGGCCGCGACACTGTCCTCGGTGGCGCGCGGGAGGCGCTCGAGGTCGCGGCCCGGGACGGCCGAACGCCCCGCCCGCTCATCCTGGTCGGCCCACGCGGGCTCGGCAAGACCGTGACGCTCGGCGAGATCGTCGGAATTGCCGAGAGCAGCTACAGCTGGGTGGCTGTGCGCGCCGAAGCGAAAGCTGGTTCCTCGCTCATCGCCGACCTGATTGCGCGGCTGTCCGTGGCCCGAACGCTGCTTGACGGGCAGGACCCAGCGGCTGTGCGCCGGCGCCGGACGCGCATCACCGGCGGCCGCGTCGGTGCGAAAGCTCTCGGCGTCGAGGCCGCGGTCGACCTCGCTCCGGCCGACGCCAGCGAGGAGGATTTGCTGTCGGCGTTGCGCTCCACCATGGAGAAGGCGTTGCGCAGACCCCCAGGCGCCGGGGTCATCATCACCCTGGACGAGCTTCAGAACGCACCGCAGCACGAGCTGGAGCTGATCTCCGGCACGCTCCAGGAAAGCGTCCCGGAGGACTGGCCGCTCGTTGTCGCGATCGCCGCCCTACCGTCACTGCGGCGAACGAGGGGATCGCGCCGCCTGCCCACTTACCTCGAACGCGCCGAGTGGCACGTGCTCGGCGACCTCCCGCGCGAAGCTGCCCGGCACGCCCTTGCAGGCCCGGCACAGCAGGGCGGCAGGTCGATGAGCACGCAGGCGCAAAACGTGCTTCTGGACGTCACGGGCGGTTACCCCTATGCCATTCAACTCGCCGGGCATTACGCCTGGCGTGCCTCGCACGGTAGCGCCAGAATCACAGCCAATCATGCCCGCGCCGCCGTACCGCACATCCACACGGAACTGGCGACCCTGTTCCAAGGCAGGTGGGAGGACGCCAGCCCGAAGGAGCGGAAGTACCTGCGCGCATTGGCCGAGCTCCTCGACGAAGGGACCGCGGCCGGAGGGGGACAGGTCGCGGCCCGACTGGGCGAGGACGCCCATGCGGTCTCCTACCTACGGGAGAGGCTCCTCAAGAAGGGCACCATCTACAACACCGGAGACGGCCGTCTTCACTTCATCACGCCGGGAATGGGACCCTGGCTGCTCGCAACACAGAATGAGAGCTGAGCGCAGTTCAGGATTCTCCGGCCACACACTCGGCACGGTCTGCGACGGTGCGGCAGTGTAAGTAGCCTGACGAAACCGTGTAAGTGACATGTTCGCCAGACGCTCCCAGGCCCGGCCGGCGGCAATTGTTAGCACCCCGCTGCGCGCTAGCGCGGGCCTGGCTGCGGCAGCTTGAGTCTCACCGGGTCCCGCGCGTCGGTGCTCCTGCCCGGGGTATGCGGCTCGTGCGGCCCACCCATGGGTAGCAGCACCTGCACCGACGCGCCGCCGCCTGGTCGGTTGGTGGCTGTGACGGTCCCGCCGTGCGCCTCGGCGAGAGTGGCAACGATCGACAGGCCCAGTCCCGAGCCCGAGCTCGTCGAGGCCCGGGTGCGCGCGCCATCTGCTCGGGCGAAGCGTTCGAATGCGCGCGGCAGGAACTCAGCGGCGAAACCGGGGCCGGTGTCAGTGACGCCGAGGCGCATCATCGGTGCCCCGTCCCGTGCAGTGTCGGTCGCGGCGGACACGGTGATGGTGCCGCCACGCGGCGTGTGTTGCAGCGCGTTGCCCAGCAGATTGTCGAGAACCCGTCGCAGAGCGCGCGGATCGGCCTGCATCACGAGGTTCACCGGCGTGTCAGCGATGAGCTGCACCTCTTGACGGCGTGCGTGTTCGGCCACCCCACGCTCGGCCGCGGCCACGATGTCGGCGACGTCGGTCGGCTCTGGCGCAATGAGCTGCCGCCCCTCGTCGGCTTGGGCGAGTAGTAGCAGGTTCTCCGCAAGGGTCGCCAGCCGCGCCACTTCGACCTGGGCGTGTTCGATCGAGTCGATCAGGTCGTCACGACTGCGCCCGGGACGCAACGCGGTGTCCAGTTCCATGCGCAGCACCGCAAGCGGAGTGCGTAGTTCGTGGCCGGCGTCGGCCACCAGCGCACGCTGTCGCCCCAGGGAACTGTGCAACCGGCCGAGCAGTCCGTTGAAGGTGCGAGCGAGCGCATCGAGGCTGTCCGCGGTGCCGGGTTCGCGCAACCGCCCGGACGGTGCGTGCTCACCGAGCGTCTGCGCATCCGCACGCATCCGGTCCACCGGTCGCAGCGCGGCACCGGACAGCAGCCAGGCACCGAGTCCGACGAGTGCCACCACGATCGGCGCAGCGATCCACAGCACCTTGCTGATCTCGGCGGAAACCTCGCTGGCACCGGACAGGCTCGCCCCGGTCACGACGGTCCAGGTGCCAGCAGGGCGGTGCACCGGAACCGCCAGGACGCGCAGCGATTTGCCGCCGACCGCGACGCTGCGAAGCGTAGGCGTCGACGGCGGGCGTGCGCCGAACCCGGCGAGTGCGGGGCGTGGCAGCGGCGAGGGCTGCGCCTCGACGAGGCGCCCATGCGGGGACAGCGTCGCGGTGAACCCGTCCAGGCCCCCAGCCAGTGCCGCTCGGTAGGCCACCGAGCCGGGCCGAGCCAGCGCGGGAGCGGGGTGCTGTCCCTCGCCGACGGTCGCGGCCAGGTCGGCGATCTGTACGGCGGCCTGGGCACGCAGACCGGAGTCGATCGAGTCGCGCAGGCCGTGGACGAGCGTGTTCACGAGCAGGGCGGCGCCGAGCGTAGCCAGGGCCGCTGCGGCGAGCAGGTAGGTCGCCACGAGTCGTCCGCGGATACCGCGCAGCCCGCGTGGTATCGCGGGGCGCCGCGCTCGTGGCGCGGGTGAGGAATCGGCGTGGCCGCTCATCGGTCGGACGTGGAATCGGTCGAGGCGCGTAGTTGGTAGCCGGCGCCGCGCACCGTCTCCATGTCTGCACGCCCGAAGGGGCGGTCGAGTTTGCGGCGTAGCGATGCGATGTGCTGGTCGACGATGTTGCTGGCGGGGTCGTAGGCGAAGTCCCAGACGTGTTCGAGGATGTAGGTGCGTGAGAGGACCTCGTCGGGGTGGCGCATCAGCACTTCCAGGAGTGAGAACTCCTTTGCCGTCAGGTCGATCCGGACCCCGTCGCGGGTCACCCGCCGCGCCGCGGGATCCAGGCTCAGGTCGCCGACCGTCAGCACCGGCGGCCGCTCGCTGACGCTGCGGCGGACCAGCGCACGGATCCGCGCTGTCAGCTCGCCCGGGTCGAATGGTTTGCCCAAGTAGTCATCGGCGCCGGCGTCCAGCCCGGCAATGCGGGCTTCCACACCGGTGCGCGCGGTCAGCAGTAGCACCGGCGCCCACCGGTGTTCTGCCCGCCAGCGCCGAACGACCTCGAAGCCGTCCATCCCAGGCAGCATCGCGTCGAGCACCACCGCGTCGTAGTCGTTCTCCTGACCGAGCCAGAGCGCCTCGGTGCCGTCAGCGGCGGTGTCGACGGCGTAGCCGTCCTCGCGAAGGGCCCGCTCGAGCAGAACACGAAGCCGGTCGTCGTCTTCTACTACGAGCAGGCGCACCACGTCACCTCCGGCGCCGGTCCAGCGGCTGCAGCCGACAGTTCCATGATGCGGCGATGACGTAGCGTGCGCCTGCTCCGGTTACTGGGTTGTGCTCAGTGTCGCGACGCGCCGGTCTTGAAGTCGCGGCTGTGGTCGCGGCTGCCGTCGTTCCGGGACTCCCGCTTGTGGTCGCGGCTGCCGTCGTGCCGGGACTCCCGCTTGTGGTCGCGGCTGCCGTCGTGCCGGGACTCCCGCTTGTGGTCGCGGCTGCCGTCGTGCCGGGACTCCCGCTTGTGGTCGCGGCTGCCGTCGTGCCGGGATTCGCTCTTGGACTCCCGCTTGTGGTCGCGGCTGTGGTGGTCCGCAGAGCTCTTTCCGGAGTTGTCGACGCTTCGCACGTGAGCGGTGCCAGTCGCGGCCGGGTGCACGGTGGCAGCGCCGGCGGTGCCGGCGCCCAGCAGGCCGAACGCGGCAGCGGCCGCCGTTCCGGTGAGCAGCGTCCCGGCTGCGACGAGCGAGATGCGGCGGTTGGTCGTCGTGGACATGATGTGTGCTCCAGCTCCTGGATCCGCTTCGGATCCTGGTTGTGGTTGACGGCCGGTTGACCGCGTAAGACCACCATGCGAGCTGGACGATGTAGCTGCGATGTAGCCGGCCAAGCCCTCTCCGTCGGCGCCCGGCGGCCATGTCCTCGCGCAGAGCCCGAGTCACACTGTCGGCACCGCCGGCACCGCCCACGGTGTACCACTATGTCGAACGCGTCATTAGTCGATCATGAACCAGCCACGGACCTGCGCTTCGTGATCGATGTAGCGCTCGCCGGAGACGTCGACGACGACCTTGGCGATCGCACCGCCGGTAAATCGGAACGGCGGTGCGTAGGCCGGGGTCACGGGTGAGCCGTCGTCGCGGCCGACGCAGATGCCGTCGCCGACCGCGTTGAACAGGCCGGGCTGGGTGGTGATGTCGGCGCTTCCGACGGCGTGGTCGTCGATGTAGAGGGTGAGTGTGCCATTCGCGCCGGGCATCGCGGAGTCGCCGCTGGGGCCCTTCGCGGCGAAGTCGGCGGAGAAGACGTGCTGTCCGGCGGTGATCTCGCGGTCGGCATCGACGGTCTGCAGGGTCGTGCCGACCCAGTTGAAGGCGTAATGCAGGTGCCGGTCCTTGATGTACAGGCTGTGGCCGCCGGCGACGCCGCCGTGCGCGTACAGCACGCCCTGCGCATCGCCGGCGTCGATCCTCACCCCCGCCGAGATGGTGTAGGAGCGGCCGCTGATCATGACCCCCGACTGCTCGGGCACTGCCGCGCAGTCGGGGTAGTAGGTGTACTGATCACGCGGTGGAGTGCCGTGGGGGCGCGTGGCCAGCGTCTGCTCGAGCGCGGTCCGGTCGTCGAGCGGGAGCCCGTTGTAGATGCCGGCATAGTAGAACCACAGACTCTTGAGGGCCTCGAGCCGCTCGGGCTCCTGCCTGGCCACGTCGTTCGACTGCGCTCGGTCGTCGGTGAGGTTGTAGAGCTCCCACTCGTCGCGGTCGAATTTTGCCCATCCGCTCAGCGGCGGATGCAGCGTGCTCGCCAGCCACCCCTCGTGGTAGATCGACCGCTGCCCGAGCATCGCGTAGAACTGCGTCTGTCGACCGGCCGCGGAAGGATCGGTGAGCGAGGCGGCGAAGCTCTCGCCCTCGATCGGGCTCTGCGGGTAGCCGTTGATCACCTCGGGCGGTTCGATGTCGAGCAGCTCGTAGATCGTGGGGACGATGTCGACCGCGTGGACATACTGCTGGCGTACCTCGCGGTCGGGCTTGACCTCGGCCGGCCACGCGACCAGGCACATGTCGGCGACGCCGCCCTCGTAGCCGGCCCACCGCTTCCAGTACGGGAACGGGGTGTCGAACGCCCAGGACCACCCGGTGGGAATGTGGTTGTAGGACGACGGGCTGCCGAGTTCGTCGATGTGTTCCAGGCTCAGTTCCGTCGGGGTGGGCAGACCGTTGAAGAAGCGCCACTCGTTGAAGGTGCCGTCGGGGCCACCCTCGCCACTTCCGCCGTTGTCGGACACGGCGACGATGATCGTGTTGTCCAGCTCTCCCGAGGCCTCGAGGAAGTCGATGACCCGGCCGAGCTGGTCGTCGCTGTAGGAGACATAGCCCGCGAAGACCTCGGCCATCCGCGCGAACAACCGCTGCTCGTCGGCGCTGAGCGAGTCCCACGGCCGGACGGTGTCCAGAACCGGCCATGGCTGGCCGTCCGGGCCGGTCCGTACCGGTTCGCCGTGCGGATTGATCGAGGACAGCTGCGTGTTCTCGGGCAGCAGTCCCAGCTCCTTCTGGCGACGAAGGACCTCAGGACGGATGGCCTCGTACCCCTCGTCGAACACGCCGCGGTACCTGTCCGCCCACTCCTGGAACACGTGGTGCGGCGCATGCGCCGCGTCGAGAGACAGATACATGAAGAACGGCTTGTCCGGCTCGACGACCTTCGCGTCCCGGATGAACTCGATCGCCTTGTCGGACAGGTCCTTGGCGATGTGATAGCCCTCCTCGGGCGTGGCGGGCGGGTCGACCGGATGGTTGTCATGGATCAGATCCGGATACCAGCAGCTCGACTCGCCGCCCAGGAAACCGTAGAACCGCTCGAATCCCCGGCCCAGTGGCCAGCGGCGCTTGTATGCGGCCATCCCGGTTTCCTCACCGGGCGTGAGGTGCCACTTGCCGACGCAGTAGGTGTTGTAGCCACGCTCGCCCAGGACCTCGGAGATGAACCCGTTCTCGAACGGGATGCGGGTCGAAATACCCGGGAAGCCCGCGCTGAACTCGGCGATGGTGGCCATGCCGTTCGACGTCGCGTTGCGCCCGGTCATCAGCGAGGCTCGACTGGGCGAGCACAACGCGGTCGTGTGGAAGTTGGCGTAGCGCAAGCCCATGTCCGCGATGCGCGTCATCGTCGGCGCCTTCACCGGTCCCCCGAAGCAGTCCATCGTCCCGTAGCCGACGTCGTCCCACGCAATGAACAGGACATTCGGAGAGCCGGCGGGGGCCTTCGGGGCGAGATACGGCGTCCAATCCGGGACCGAATCGCGGATGTCTACAGCAATCTTGCCGTTGAACGACTTCGGCATGGCACGACTTCTTTCGGACGAGTTCCGGCGGGATCACCACGACCGACCCTGCACGGCGCCAGGCGGACCGGCATCACCCATCGCGGGTGGTTCCCGGCGCCCCCGCGTGGGGGACCAACGCCGCGTAAGGGACCCCGGGGTGCCGGATCCGGCGGCGTGCGGTTAACTGCGCTCGGACGGCAGAGCATGAAGATCACGGGCCGGGACCGCCCACGGACGCGCTCCGGCCGGAAACAGCGCTGGGAGGCGGGGTGCAGGGTCGGCCGCCAAGCCTGAAACGACTCACCAATCGCTATCTGGTCCCGGGCCACCGCGAGGCCCGGTTGCAGCAGACCGTCCGGCTGGTGGCCCGGGCGCTCGGGTTCCCGATGGGCCAGATCAACATCCTGGACGAGGACCAGCAGCACACCGTCGCTGACTTCGACGCCGGCGGCCGGCGCACGCTGCCGCTGGACCAGACGATCTGCCGCCATGTGGTGAGCCAGGGCGGCACCCTCGTCATCGAGGACCTCACGGCCGACGGGCGTACGAAGCACCTCGCCGAGGTCCGCGACGGCCTCGTCCGCAGCTACCTCGGCACCTGCATCACCGGCCGGGAGCGGCAGCCGATCGGCACCGTCTGCCTCTTCGACCGGGAGCCGCGCACCGTCGACGCCAGGATGGTCGAGCAGCTGCGCGAGTTCGCGGCGATCGTCGAGGACCAGCTGGAGCTGGTCCGTCAGGACGCCGAGGACGGCGCCGGCCAGCAGTACACGACGCGGGAGATGCTGCGGGCCCTCGAACGCGGCGACATCGTGCCCTGGTACCAGCCGGCCTTCGATCTGCGTACCGGCCGGCGCATCGGCTGGGAGTGCCTGGCCCGGTGGCGGCGACCCGACGGACAGGTCGAGGCACCGGACCGTTTCCTGCCGAAGGCGGAGGGCAGCGACGTGGTCCTCGACCTCGATCTGGCTGTGATGCGCGCCGCCGCGCAGGACAAGGCGCGCTGGGCGGCCGTCGACCCCGCCCTCCGGCTGGCGGTCAACCTCTCCACCCGCCACCTGGAGACCGACGACGGCGCCGCCCGGCTGCACGCGGTGATCAGCGCCGCCGGGGTCGACCCCGCGTCCATCACCCTCGAGATTACCGAGTCGCGGGCGATCATCGACCCCGAGCGGGCCCGGGAGACGATCCTCGAACTACGCGAGCACGGCTACAAGGTCGTGCTCGACGACTTCGGCAACGGCTGGTCGTCACTGGCCTGGATGCTCGAACTGCGCATCGACGGCATCAAGCTCGACCGCAGCGTCGCCCAGAAGCTCGGCACCCCGTGGGGCAATGCCATCGCCCGGGCGGTGACCGGGCTCGTCGGCGAGCTGGGCATGACCGCGACGATCGAGGGCCTGACGACGCCGGAGCAGATCCGCCTGGCGACCGAGCTGGGCTTCACCTACGGGCAGGGCTACTACTGGTCGCCGGCCGTGCCGGCCGACGTGGTGGACGCCGAGCTGGCCTGACCGGCGACCACCACGCCGACCCCCGCGGGATCAGACCGCCCGCTGCTGCGGGGTGGACTTGGCCACGATCGCCGGGTCGGAGGTGACGACATCCCCCAGTGCCTCGTCGATACGCCGCATCACGTCATCGGGCAGCCGGACGCCCGCGGCCTTGACGTTCTCGGTGACCTGCTCCGGCCGGGAGGCGCCGACCAGCGCCGTGGCGACGTTGTCGTTCTGCAGCACCCAGGCCACGGCGAGCGAGGCCATGGACAGCCCGACGTCGGCGGCGATCGGGGCGAGCTGCTGCACCCGCTCCAGCACGTCGTCCTTCATCCAGCGCGAGATCATCTGCTTGCCGCCGGACTCGTCGGTCGCGCGGGAGCCGGCCGGCGGCTCGGCGCCGGGGGCGTACTTGCCGGTGAGCACGCCCTGCGCGATCGGCGACCAGACGACCTGGCTGAGGCCGAGCTCGCGGCAGGTGGGGACGACCTCGTCCTCGATGACCCGCCAGAGCATCGAGTACTGCGGCTGGTTGGAGACCAGCGAGATGCCGAGATCCTGCGCCAGCTCGTGCCCGGCGCGGATCTGGTCGGCGGTCCACTCGCTGACGCCGATGTAGACGGCCTTGCCGGCCCGCACCACGTCGGCGAAGGCCTGCATCGTCTCCTCGAGCGGGGTGAACATGTCGAAGCGGTGCGCCTGGTAGAGGTCGACGTGATCCATCTGCAGCCGGCGCAGCGAGTTGTCGATGCCCTCCAGGATGTGCTTCCGGGACAGGCCCGTGTCGTTCTTGCCCTTCGGATTCGGGCCGACCGGCCAGTACACCTTGGTGAAGATCTCGAGTGAGTCGCGGCGTTCGCCCTTCAGCGCCTCGCCGAGCACGGTCTCGGCCTGCCCGTTGGCGTAGACGTCGGCGGTGTCGAAGGTGGTGACGCCGGCGTCGAGCGCGGCCCGCACGCACTGCGTCGCGACGTCGTTCTCCACCTGCGAGCCGTGCGTCAGCCAGTTGCCGTAGGTGATCTCGGAGATCTGCATGCCGGAGTTGCCGAGGTAGCGAAAGTCCATACCGCCATCCTGCTCCGGCCCGGGGGAGTCCAAACCGCGACCCGGGCCGGGGAACAGGGGGACCGGTGCCGCTGTTGATCGGGCGTGTGCACCGTGGTGACCAGGTGGCATCCCGGCGAGGCCGCCGAGATCCTCGCCCTGCGCGACGAGTTCGTCGCCCGCGAGTTCGACGAGCCCGCCGCCTGGTGGCCGGACCAGCCCTACGCCGTCGGCGGCCGCGACCGGCGCGCCGGCGGCACCTGGTGCGCCACCGACACCCGCACCGGGACGATCGCGATGCTGCTCAACCGCCCCGAGCGCCCGACCGGCGCCCCGTCGCGCGGCGTGCTGCCGCTGGCGCTGCTCGCGCACGGCGACGCCTGGAGCGACGCGGTCGACCTGCGGGAGATGGCGAGCTTCAACCTCGTCCGGGCCTCGAGCGCCGGGGTCACCGTCTGGAGCTGGGACGGCACCGAGCTGCAGCGCGAGGAACTCGTGCCCGGGACCCACCTGGTGACCCCCCCCGGCGTCGACGCCGACCATCCCCGCTCCCGGCGCTTCCTGCCCCGGTTCCGGGACACGGACTGGCTCGAGGTCGTCACCGGCTGCGTGCCGTCGGACGCGCCCGATGCGCTGGTGGTGCGGCACGAGCGCGGCGACGAGGTGTGGGCGACGGTCTTCGGGCAGCGGCTCAGCACCGAACCCGACGCGTCGCCGCTGGTCAGCCGGACCCCGCATCTGGCCGGGAGTTGGCGGCGCCCGCAGCCGTGAGTTCGCGCCGTCCCGCCGGCCGGCGGGGCCGTCACTGGTAGGTGACGACGTCCGGGCGCGGGCGCAGCCGCATCACCTCGGCCGGCGACATCAGGCGGGCGTCCTGCGTCCGGAAGAGCTTGAACCCCACCCCGAACGGCGGGGACGGGAAGTGAAGGTGGTGCAGCACCGCCTTCTTCTCCGGCACCGAGCCGAAGCCGTCGGCGTGCAGCACCGTCTCCACGCCGGTGTGCTGGGTGATCCGGCCACGGTCGGGGAGCATCGAGAGCGTGAACTGGTGGACGATGAGCAGCTTGTCGGGCAGGTGACGGCGTCGGACCATTCCCGACAGCCACCGGCCGACGGCGTTGATGCCGGGCGCGTGCACGGAGCCGATCAGCCCGTCCCCGGGTGACTGCCCGGGGCCGACGTGCCACTCCGGGTCGAGCGCGAGCGCCACCGAAGGGTCCCGCAGGAACGGAGTGAGCCGTTTCGCCTGCGCCAGGAAGTCGGCCCGCCCTGGCTGCAGGTCGAGGATCAGCAGCATGTGGTGCCGGTGCACGACGTTCAGGTAGCGGCGGATGTCGGCCGGGTCCGTGGGGCTCGAGTAGTCGCCGTCCGGGCCCGGAGCCGCCTGCGCGACGGTGGCGATCAGTTCCATCGCCGGCAGGACCGTCCGGCCGTAGCCCCGGTAGCGGGCGGCGCACCGCTCGATGGCCCGCGCGGTGTGCTCCGGGTCCCTCGCGCCCAGCACGCCCAGCGCGCCGGTGCCGGGCAGGCCGTAGTAGGCCACCACCCGGTCGCGACCGAGGAGGCGCTGCCCGCCTCGGGGCAATTGGGTCGGGGCGGGGGCGGACGTCGAGGAGGCCGAGGTGGTGGGGGCCGGACTCGTGGAGATGCGCGTCGCCCCGTCAACGGACAGGGGTGGCGTGCTGCGGTCTCGTCCCGACGCGCGGGCCGGATGGGACGGGCCGGGCGAGTGGCCGCGCCCGGGCGGCGGCGTCGTGGCGTCGGTCGACGCGCAGGCCCCGGCGGCGCTGAGGGCCAGCAGGGACGCGACGACGGTCGTCCGGGTGAAGCGTCGGCGCATGACGGCAGTGTCGCAGCACGATCACTCGCGTCCCGGCAGGCGGAGGCGGCGATTCCGCCGCCGGTGACCGGCGCTCACCGGCTCCGGCGCAGCACCGCGTCGTAGGCCCGTCGGCGGCCCCATCCGGTGAGCGCGGCCAGGGCCCGCGCCGCCGCCCGGGTGGGGGTGCCCTCGGCCAGCAGCGCGTCCAGCGCCGCCGCGACGGCGGGGTCGAGGGCGTCCGGCTCGACGGCGGGGTGCAGGCAGCAGGCGACCATGTCCGCTCCCGGCAGCTCCGGGATCGTGTCGGGCGTCGCGGGCAGCGGCCGGCCGTGGTCCTGCATCACCGTCGTGGCCGCGCCGCCGCGCCGATCCGCGGCCCGCTGCAACGTTCGGGGCAGGTCCGCGCGTCCTAGAAGCAGGACGAGACGGTGTCCGGCCGGTACCCGGCCGAGATCGTCCGGATCCGACGTGACGACGACGGGAGCGCGCGATGGGCAGGCGGCGGCCACTGCGAGCGGCGGCGGCAGACCGATGGTGTCGACCGTGCTCCCGCTCAGCCGGTCGAGGACGCGGCGGCCCGGCAAGTCCCGGGTTGCCACCACGAGCGTCCGCCCGCCGGGTCCGCCCCGATCGGGTCCGGCCAGCCGCCGCGCGTCCGCGTCCTCGGTGAGCACCTCGTCGGCCCGTTCCAGCTCGGCGGCGAGCGCCGCCGAGGCCGCGGCGGCGAGCGGGTCGGCGGCGGCGAGGATCAGGGTGGGTGCCGCCGGCGGCAGGGGCAGGACGTCGACCGTCACCAGGGTGCCCGGGTCCTGCAACGCGGCGAGCAGGTCGCGCGGCAGGTCGGCGGCCGCCGCAGTGGCGTCGGTCGCGAAGGTCCCCGGCAGCCGCAGCGGGCCGCGGCGGATCACCGCCGAGCCCGCCGGGTCCCAGGACGGGTTGGCGAGCGCCTCCAGGCTCCACCGGCCGGCACCGGCCGTGAGCCGGATGCGCACCGGGCCGGCGATCGGTGACGGCGGCTCGGCGTCCGCGCCGACGGCCAGGACGCAGGTGCCCCGCTCGGTGACGTCCGGTTCGGGGGTCAGCTCCAGGGTCTTGGCGTGGGTCGCGCGGATCGCAGGATGGCCTCGCCCGACGAACCGCACGACGCCAGCCTAAGAGCGGCGGCGCGGGTCGGCGGCGGTACCGTCCGGAGGGTGCTGCGGCGGGTGATCGGCAAGACGACGCCGGACCTCGACGACGCGGCCTTCGCCGCAGTGCGGGCGCCCTATCGCACCCTGGTCGTCGACCTCGGCACCGGCGACGGCAAGCACGTGCTCGCGCTCGCCCGGACCCGGCCCGACGCGCTGGTTGTGGGTGTCGACGCCCAGCCGGACGCGATGCGCAAGACCGCGCACCGCGCCGCGGCGAAGCCGGCCCGGGGCGGGACGCCGAACGCGGTGTTCGTGTGGGCTGCGGCCGAGGCGCTGCCGGCGGCGCTGGCGCCCGTCGACGAGCTGCACTGCCTGATGCCGTGGGGCAGCCTGCTGCGCGCGCTCGTCACACCCGACGAGACCGTGCTCCGTCGAATCGCCGCGCAGTGCCGCCCCGGCGCGCCGTTTCTCGTCACGCTCAACCTGCATGCATGGCGTCCGCCCGTCGCCGACGTCGGCGAGACCCCGGAGCCGACGCCGGAGTCCGCCCGGGAGGTGCTGGCACCGGCCTACGCTCGGGCCGGCTGGACGCTCGACTCGGCGGAGCGCCCCACGGCCGAGGCGCTCGCCGCGCTGGGGACCTCGTGGACCAAGCGGCTCGGCTCGGCCCGGGACGAGCTGGCCGTCCTCACCCTTCGCGGAACGGTCGGCTGACGTGCCTGCCCCACACGCGACCCGGGAGAGAAACGCCCTGGCGGACCATTTCGCTCCCGAATCGGTCAGGACGGGTACTGCCGGCAGTACTCGTACAGCGCCATCGACGTCGCGGTGGCCACGTTGTAGCTGTACGGCAGGCCCCAGACCGGGATCTCGACGCAGTCGTCGAGCAGGGCAAGCTCGGCCTCGGCCAGTCCGGCGCGCTCGTTGCCGATCACCAGGGCCGTCCGTTCGGGGAACCGGTAGTCGTGCAGGCTGCGGGAGTTCGTCGTCTGCTCGAGCCCGACGAGGCGGTACCCCTCGTCACGCAGCGCACGCAGCACCGGCGGCAGCGAGTTGCGCACCTCCAGCCGGACGCTGTCCGCGCCGTCACGCGCGACGGTGCGGTCGAGCCGGGCGTTCCCGCAGACGATCAGCCGCTCCACCGCGCAGCAGCCGGCGGTGCGGGCGATCGTCGAGAGGTTGACGTTGCTGCGCATCGGGGCGCACGCGACCGCGAGCTGTCGGGGCTTCGTCAGCGGGGCCGGCGGGCGGTGGCGCACCTGCTCGAAGCGCTGGTCGGGCACGCGGTCACCGTAGCTGTACCGAGGCTCAGGACAGCTCCGCCCACTCCTTCTGGGCCGCAGGGGCGAGGTGCGCGTGCAGCTCGGCGAACCGCGCGGCGGCGGCTGTCCCGCTCCACGTCGGCGGCAGGAGTTGGGGCGGCAGGGCCGGGTCGACCCACGGGAAGCGGCGCCAGGCGTGGACGAGTTCGACGGTGGTGGCCAGCGGGTCGCGGCCGTCGGCCTCGCGGAAGCGCGCGAGGAACCGCTCGTAGGCCTGCTCCACCGCGCTGAGATCCCAGGCCTGGTCCACCATGGTCGTGAGGTCACCCTGGCCGCGGTGCTCGGCCACGAAAACCTGCGCCTCGGCGAGCATCCCGGCCTCGTCGAGCGCGCGTTCGACCTCGGCGACCCGGTCGGCGTGCGGGCTGACCCAGACGCCGGGCGCCGGGGTGCCGAGCCCGGCCCAGGTGAGCCGGGTCCGCAGCACGTGGCGGGTCGGGCGTTCGGTCTCCGGGGCGCGGGCGAGTACGAGCAGCCACCGGCCGTCCCACGAGCCGACGGCGTCGCCGAAGCCGTAGATCCGCTCGGTGCCCTCGATCAGCAGCCGCTCGGCGCTGGCGGTCAGCGACCAGCGTGTCCGCCGCCCCACCCGCTCGGAGGCCAGCCAGCCGTCGCCGGCGGTGCGCATCAGGGCCTGCCGGCAGGCCTTCTCCTCCACGCCCAGCCGGCCGAGGACCTCGATGAACGCGGAGGTCCACGCGCTGCCGCCGCCGGGCAGGACGAACTCGCCCAGCACCGTGAACAGCAGCCCGCGGGCACTGCCGGCGCCCGCCGCGTGGCGGCGGGACAGCGTCGGGCCGGGCTCGCCTGCGTCGCCGCGCGGCTCGTGCGGGCGGGCGGGGGTCATCCGAGGCATTCTTCCCCCTGTCTTCGGTCGCCGGGGTCACCGTCTGGCGTCGCCGGGGTCCCGCCCATCGGCGAGGGACGGGACCGCTAAGAACATGCTACGAACCATTGACGTGTAAGGAACAGTATGTAGTGTGAATGCCGTCGAGGAGGTCGATATGACTCTGGTCGCCGAACCGGCCGCCGCTGCGGACGGGACACCGTCCGACTCCGGCCCGCAGGACACCCCGCACGTCGAGTTCCGCACCCGCCCCGAGGACTACCGCCACTGGCGGCTGGCCCTCGACGGGCCCCTCGCGACGCTGACCATGGACGTCGACGAGCAGGGCGGACTCGTGCCCGGCTACGAGTTGAAGCTCAACAGCTACGACCTGGGCGTGGACATCGAGCTGTACGACGCGGTGCAGCGGCTGCGCTTCGAGCACCCCGAGGTGCGCAGCGTCGTGGTCACTAGCGGCAAGGAGAAGGTCTTCTGCGCCGGCGCGAACATCCGCATGCTCGCCGCCTCGCCGCACCCGTGGAAGGTGAACTTCTGCAAGTTCACCAACGAGACCCGCAACGGCATCGAGGACGCCACCGCCCACTCCGGGCAGACCTGGCTGGCGGCGGTCAACGGGACCGCCTCCGGCGGCGGGTACGAGCTGGCGCTCGCCTGCGAGCACATCATGCTGGTCGACGACCGCTCGTCGAGCGTGTCGCTGCCCGAGCTGCCGCTGTTGGGCGTCCTGCCCGGCACCGGAGGCCTGACCCGCGTGGTGGACAAGCGGCACGTGCGCCGCGACCGCGCCGACTACTTCGCCACCAAGTCCGAGGGGCTCGGCGGCAAGAAGGCGCTGGCGTGGCAGCTCGTCGACGAGGTCGTGCCGCGGCAGAAGTGGGACGACGCCGTGGCCGAGCGCGCCGCGGCGCTCGGCGCGTCCTCCTCCCGCCCCGCGGACGCCGCCGGGGTCGAGCTGACGCCGCTGCGCAAGGACCGCGCCGGCGACACCATCGACTACGACCACGTGCACGTGGTGCTCGACCGCGAGGCCCGCACCGCGACGATCACCGTCGCCGCCCCCGAGACCGGCCCGCCGGGCGACGTCGCCGGGGTGCACGAGCAGGGCGCCGGGTTCTGGCCGCTCGCCGTCGCCCGCGAACTGGACGACGCGATCCTCGACCTGCGCACCAACGAACTCGAGATCGGCACCTGGGTGCTCAAGACCACCGGCGACGGGGCCCGGGTGCTGGCCTACGACGAGCTGCTGGCGGCCCACCGCGACGACTGGCTGGTCAACGAGATCGTCCACTACCTGAAGCGGACGCTGAAACGTCTCGACGTCACCAGCCGGTCGCTGGTGGCGCTGATCGAGCCGGGCTCCGCGTTCGCCGGCACCCTGCTGGAGCTCGCGCTTGCAGCCGACCGGTCGTTCCAGCTGTTCGGCGTCTTCGAGGACGTCGACCCCGACGCCGACCCGGCCACGATCACGGTGGGGCCGATGAACCTCGGCCCGCTGCCGATGGGCAACGGCCTCACCCGGTTGCAGACCCGCTTCCTCGGTGACGACGAGGCGATGGCGGAGGTCGAGAAGGTCGCCGGCGAGCCGCTCGAGGCCGAGGCCGCCGAGCGGCTCGGGCTGGTCACTTTCGCCCCGGACGACATCGACTGGGACGAGGAGGTCCGCATCACCGTCGAGGAGCGCGCCTCCTTCAGCCCCGACGCGCTCACCGGCCTCGAGGCCAACTACCGCTTCGCCGGGCCGGAGACGCTCGAGACGAAGATCTTCGGCCGGCTCACCGCCTGGCAGAACTGGATCTTCTACCGACCGAACGCGAGCGGTCCCGACGGGGCGCTGCGCAAGTTCGGCACCGGGCAGCGCGCCGACTTCGACCGGAGGCGGGTGTGATGCCCATCCCCGATCTTGTTGCGGCTCCGGCGTCCCCGCGCGTCCGCGGCAACAAGATCGCGCGCCCCGACAGGATCTTGTTGCGCCCTCCGCGTCCCACGGGCGCAACCGCCACAAGATCGCTGCCCACGGCCGGATCTTGTGGCGCCTCTTCTGGCCCACGGTGCTCCGCGCCACAAGATCGCCGTTCCTCGCCCGACCTGGAGGCCCGCCCATGACCGCGACTGCCGACTACAGCGAGAAGATCCCGAACAACGTCGAGCTGCACGAGGACCGGCGGCTGCAGCGGGCGCTGGAGTCGTGGCAGCCCAATTTCATCAACTGGTGGGAGTCGATGGGCCCGGCGCTGCCGACCGAGGACGTCTACCTGCGCACCGCGGTGAACGTCGGCCGGGACGGCTGGGCCCAGTTCGGCCACGTCGCGATGCGCGACTACCGCTGGGGCATCTTCCTGGCCGAGCGCGACGGCGACCGTCGCATCGGCTTCGGCCAGCACAAGGGCGAGCCGGCGTGGCAGAAGGTGCCCGGTGAGTACCGCGCCGACCTGCAGCGGCTGATCGTCATCCAGGGCGACACCGAGCCGGCGTCGGTGGAGCAGCAGCGCAACCTGGGGGCGACGGCGCCGTCGCTGTACGACCTGCGCAACCTGTTCCAGGTCAACGTCGAGGAGGGGCGGCACCTCTGGGCGATGGTCTACCTGCTGCACGCCTACTTCGGCCGCGAGGGGCGCGAGGAGGCCGAGGAGCTGCTGCACCGCAACTCCGGCTCCGATGACGCGCCCCGCATCCTCGGCGCCTTCAACGAGGAGACCCCGGACTGGCTGTCGTTCTTCATGTTCACCTACTTCACCGACCGGGACGGCAAGTACCAGCTCGGGACGCTGAAGGAGTCGGCCTTCGACCCGCTGAGCCGCACCTGCGAGTTCATGCTGAAGGAGGAGGCCCACCACATGATGGTGGGCACGACCGGCGTCGACCGCGTCGTGGAGCGCACCGCCGCCCTCATGGTCGAGCACGACACCGATGACTCCGCCACCATCGCCGGGGCCGGCGGCATCCCGTTCGACGTGATCCAGAAGTACCTGAACTTCCACTACTCGGTCAGCCTCGACCTGTTCGGCGGTGAGACCTCGACCAACGTCGCCAACTACTACACCGCCGGGCTCAAGGGCCGGTGGATGGAGGACCGCCGGAAGGACGACCACATCCTCAGCGACGACGCCATCGACGTCGACGCCGTGATCGACGGGGCGATCGCGACGAGCGAGGTCTCGGCCCTGGTGGGCCTGAACACCGACCTGCGACGCGAGTACATCAGCGACTGCCAAGGCGGGGTGAAGCGCTGGAACCGCATTCTCGAGGGGCACGGCCTGTCGCAGCGACTGGCGCTGCCGCACGTCGCCTTCAACCGCCGCGTCGGTGCCTTCGCCGGCATCGAGGCCGGTCCGGACGGCCGCCTGGTGTCGGCCGACGAGTGGGAGCGCAGCCGCGGTGCCTGGCTGCCGACCGAGGTCGACAAGACCCACGTCCGTTCCCTGATGCACCCGGTCTACGAGCGCGGCAAGATCGCCTCCTGGATCGCGCCACCCCGGCAGGGGATCAACGGCCAGCCCTTCGACTACGACTACGTGCACCTGCCCTGACGCTGTTCGACCCGCCCACGGCCCGCGGCGACCGCCCTCCCACCCACGGTGAGTGGTGCGTTCGGGCGTGAGTGGTGCGATATTTCGCACCACTCACCCCGAAACGCGCCACTGACCAAGAGGGCGCCGGGCCACTGACCAGGAGGGGACGGGCCACGGGACGACGCAGGAGCACTGACCGGGAGCACCGAGCGGAGGACATCGATGAGCGTGGAGTTGTTCAACGCGAGCGAGTACCTGCTCGACCGGCGCCTCGAGGCGGGTGACGGCGGCCGGATCGCCCTGACCGGGCCGGCCGGCGAGGTGAGCTATGCCGCGCTGCACGAGCGGGTGTGCCGCGTCGCGGCCGGCCTGCGCGGGATCGGGCTGCAGCCGGAGCAGCGGGTGCTCATGCTCATGGCCGACTCCCCGGAGTTCGTCGTGGTGTACCTGGCGGCCATGCGGATGGGCGCGGTGCCGGTGCCGGTCTCGACCATGACCCGCGCCGAGGGGCTCGCCGATCTGCTCAACGACTCCCGTGCCCGGCTACTCGCGTCCACCCGGGAGTTCGGGGCGCTCGCCACCGAGGCGCTGCCGGCGGCGCGCGGGGTCGCGGGCGTGCTCGCCGGCCCCGGGGCCGAGGTCGCGACCGGCTCGCCGGTGTACGCGCTCGACGAGATCACCGGCGACGACGACTCGGTGTATCCCACTACCGCCGACGACCCGGCGTTCTGGCTCTACACCTCCGGCACCACCGGGCTGCCCAAGGGGGCGATGCACCGGCACGGGTCGATCGCCTACACCTGCGAGACCTACGGGTCGCAGGTGCTCGGGATCCGCCCGGACGACCGCTGCCTGTCCGCGGCGAAGGCGTTCTTCGCCTATGGCCTCGGCAACTCGGTGTTGTTCCCGCTCTCGGTCGGCGCGGCGACCATCCTGGAGCCGTCGCCGTCCCGCCCTGATCTGATGGCCGACCGGGCCCGCGAGCACGGCGCGACGCTGTTCTTCGCCGGACCGACCTTCTTCGCCAACATGCTTCGCGCGGATATGCGCAAAGATGCGCTCGGCGGTGTCCGACTGGCGGCCAGCGCAGGGGAGGCGCTGCCGGCCAGCCTCTACGAACGGTGGACGGGGCACTTCGGCGTCGACATCCTCGACGGCATCGGCATGACCGAGATGCTGCACATCTTCCTGTCCAACCCGTCCGGGGCGGTGAAGCCGGGAACCACCGGTGTCGCCGTCCCCGGGTACGACCTGCGGATCCTGGACGACGACGGCCGTGAGGTCGAACCCGGCACGCCCGGGACGCTGTTCGTCCGCGGCGCCTCCACCGCCACCGGTTACTGGGCGCGCTACGAGGCGTCGCGGCAGGTGTTCCAGGGCGAGTGGCTGCGCACCGGCGACACCTACGTCCAGGACGAGGACGGCTACTACTCCTGCCTCGGCCGCACCGGCGACATGCTGAAGGCCAGCGGCATCTGGGTCAGCCCCGCCGAGGTCGAGGCCCGGCTGCTCGCGCATCCGGCGGTGGCGCAGGCGGTCGTGGTGGCGGCGCGCGACGCGGACGGCCTCGAGAAGCCGGTCGCCTACGTCGTCGTCCGGGACGGTGCCGAGCCCCCCGGCGAGGACGCCCTCGTGGCGTGGTGCCGGGAGGCGCTGCCGTCGTTCAAGCGGCCGCGCAAGGTGGTCTTCGTCGACGGCTACCCCACCACCGCCACCGGCAAGATCCGCCGCGTCGAGCTGCGGGCGATGGCCGAGACGGCTCTGACCAGTACCCCGCCGGTGCAGGTCAGCGGCGAGCTGCACTGGGTCCGGGAGGACGCGCCGCGCTGGGACCCGGAGAAGCAGCGGATCTTCGGTGAAGACGAGCTGGCCAGTGTCGGGCTCGCCGCCCCGGCCGCCGACGCGCCCGTCGCCGACGAGTGGTGGCGGGTGACCGACGACGCCGGCACCACGGTCGGCTACGGCTGGCTGGATTCGGAATGGGGCGACGCGCAGATCTCGTTCCTCGTCGTCCCGGAGCTGCGCGGCGCCGGCGTCGGCGACTTCATCGTGCGCCGGCTGGAGCGCGAGGCCGCCGCGCGGGGGCTCAACTACATCTACAACGTCGTCCCGGCCGGCCACCCCGACCCCGCCTGGATGACCACCTGGCTCACCACGCACGGCTTCGCCGGATCGGCCGACGGCACCCTCCGGCGCCGCGTCGGCGCACCCGCCGAACCGGTCTGAGAAGCTGCGAGCATGCTGGATGGCTACCGACTCGTCGACGTCCACCTGCACCCGGCGCACCGGGGCGGGCTGAAGCTGCCGTGGGCGGTGTGGACGCAGGACTTCGACTCGCCTGATCTCGAGGCGCTGTACGACCCGGACGGCGCGGTCAACGGCGCGCGCCTCGACGCGCTGCTCGCCGCGGAGGGCGTGGACGTGGGCGTCGCGCTGTGCGAGTACAGCCCGCGGGTCACCGGCTGGCAGACCGCGGAGCAGATGGCGACGCTCGCCGCCGCCAACCCGCAGCGGATCCGGTTCGCCGCCAACGTCAACCCGCACGTGCACCACCCCGTCGACGAGGAGTTGGCCCGCCAGCTGGACCTCGGTGCGGTGGCGCTCAAGGTCCACCCCGTGCACGCCGGCATCGCCTACAACGACCGCGCCCTCTACCCGGCCTACGCGATGTGCCAGGAGCGCGGGATCCCGGTCGTCCTGCACTGCGGCACCTCGACCTTCCCCGGCGCCCGCAACCAGTTCGGCGACCCGGTGCTGCTCGACGACGTGCTGCGCGACTTCCGCTCGCTGCAGCTGGTGCTCGCCCACGGGGGCCGCGGCTGGTGGTACGACGCCGCGGCCTTCCTCGCCCTGGCCAATCCGAACGTCTGGATCGAGCTGTCGGGCCTGCCGCCCTCGCGGCTGCAGACGTACTACGCCCGGCACAACTGGGCGCGGCTGACCCGGCGGATGATCTTCGGGACGGACTGGCCGGGCATCCCCGGCATCGCCGCGAATGCGCGGGCCGTCGCAAAGCTGCTGCCCGACGACGAGACGGTGGCGGCCGTGCTCGCCGGCAACGCCGAGCGCGTCTACGGTCTCGCGCCCCACGGCTGAGTGCTGCCGGGTCGCCCATCGGTACCGTCGAACCGGTGACCGTTTCCCCGCCGCCCGACGAGCCGGGGGAGCGGTGGCTGGCGCTCGGAACCACCCAGGGCCGTGGAGTGCTCGCCGCCACCGTGCTCGGCAGCGGCATGGCGATGCTCGACACCACGGTCGTCAACGTGGCGCTGCCCCGCATCGGGCGCAACCTCCACGCCGGGCTGACCGCCCTGCAGTGGACGGTGAACGCCTACACCCTGACGCTGTCCGGGCTGCTGTTGCTCGGCGGGGCGCTCGGCGACCGCTACGGCCGCCGCCGCGTCTTCACCGTCGGCGTCGCCTGGTTCGTCGCCGCGTCCGTCGGCTGCGCGCTGGCCCCGACGGCCGGCGTGCTGATCGGCATGCGGCTGCTGCAGGGCGTCGGCGCGGCCCTGCTGACCCCCGGCTCGCTCGCGATCCTGGAGTCGGTCTTCCGCCCGGTCGACCGCGCCGCCGCGGTGGGCGCCTGGACCGGTCTCGGGGGCGTGGCCAACGCCGTCGGACCGGTGCTGGGCGGCGTGCTGGTCGGCGTGGCGCCGTGGGGCTGGCGGCTGGTCTTCCTGATCAACGTGCCGCTGGCCGCGGCGGTGATCTGGCTGTCGGTGCGCTACGTGCCCGACACCCGGGACGACGACGTCCAGGGCCGGCTCGACCTCGGCGGCGCGGCGCTGGCCGCCGGTGGCCTGGCCCTGGCGGTGCTCGGGCTCACCGAGGGCCCGCACCGCGGCTGGCCGGTGTGGACGGTGGGCAGCCTCGTCGCCGGGGGCGCGCTGCTGCTGAGTTTCCTGGTGGTCGAGTCGCGCCGCCGTCACCCGATGCTGCCGCTGTCGCTGTTCGCCGAGCCGCAGTTCCGCGCCGCCAACGCCGTGACGTTCGTGATGTACGCGGCGCTCGCCGCCTCGCTGTTCCTCATCCCGGTGCAGCTGCAGCGGGTGTCGGGCTTCAGCCCGGTCGCGGCCGGCAGCGCCATGCTGCCGGTGACGGCGGTGATGCTGCTGCTGTCGCCACACACGGGGCGGCTCGCGAGCCGCATCGGCCCGCGGGTGCCGATGACGGTCGGCCCGATCGTGGCCGGTACCGGGTTGGCGCTGCTCGTGCGGGTGGGGGAGCACGCGTCCTACCTCGCCGACGTGCTACCGGCGGTGCTGGTGTTCGCGCTGGGGCTCTCGACCACGGTGGCGCCGCTGACCGCCACGGCGCTGGCCGCCGCGCCGCCGCGGCAGGTCGGCATCGCCTCGGCGGTGAACAACGACATCGCCCGCGTGGCGGCCCTGCTGGCCGTGGCGGTGCTGCCCGGCCTGGCCGGGATCACGCCCGCCGCCTACCGGGACGCCGCGGCGCTGTCGGCGGGTTTCCACCACGCCGTCCTGATCACCGGCGGCCTCTGCATCACCGGCGGGCTGCTCTCGCTGCTGCTGGTCGCGCCCCGGCGGGTGTCGCCCGTGGCCGCCGACAGCCGGTGACGTGGGGAGCGTCCGCGGCGGACGCTCCCCACTCGCGCGGACGTCAGGCCTGCTCGCCCTCGGTGCCGGAACCACCCTCGACGACGGCCGGGGCGGTGCTGACGGCGATGCGGGTGGGCTCGCTGCCGGCGTGGACGCCCGCGACGCGGACGCTGAGCACGCCCTTGTCGTAGGTGGCGCTGACCTTCTCGGCCGCGACACCGGCCGGCAACGCGAAGCTGCGCTCGAACGCGCCGTACCGCAGTTCACGCAGGGTGCGGGTGGCGTCGCCCTCCGCGGTTTCGTCGCGCCGCTCGCCACGCACGATCAGGCGTCGGTTCTGGACCTCGACCGTGACGTCCTTCTCGACGTCCACGCCGGGGATCTCCAGGCGGACGACGGCGTCGTCGCCGTCGCGGAGGATCTCGGCCGCCGGGCGGAAACCGGGCGTGGCCGGCGCGCCGAAGGCGTGGCGCACGATCGTGTCGAACTCGCCGAAGGGGTCCCGCTGGGCGAGGCGGGTCCGGGCCGGGAAGGGGTGGCGGTAGCCGGAGATGGTGGTCATGTCGCGTCTCCTCGGAGGGCGGGTGATCGGTGTGGATGGCTCGACCCGTTTCGGGCCTCGCTCAGATAACTTGAGTTTAGAGCGCTCAACTCATCTGCCACAAGTAACCGCGTGTGAGCTGCGTCACTAGACCTAGCGGCCGGGGTGGGGGGCGTCGGCGACGGAGTTGACGCCCACCTCGCCGGCCTCTCCGGGTTCGCCGGCCTCTCCGGGTTCCGCCGGCGGCGCGCCGGCCGGATCATCGTCGCGGGCCACGGCGGCGGTCCGCTCCGGCGGCTGATACCGCCGATCGGCGGCGACGCGGTCGAGCACGGCGACGAGCCCGAGCGTGCAGCCGGACGTGGCGGCGGCGATGAGCAGACCACCGGCCAGGAACGCCAGCACCTGGCCGGTGGTGCTGTCGCGCAGCGAGGCGGACACCAGCAGCGCCGCGACGAGCAGCAGGCCGGCCGTGAGTGCCAGCAGCGCCAGCCGGGCCAGCAGGCGCCACCACCGCGGTGCGGGCCGGCGGGCGGCGGGCGGACGCGGCGGGGCGGCCCCGGCCAGCACGACGAGGCAGCCGACGGCCCCGGCGACGGCAGTGACCAGGAGGACGGCGGCGACGGCGTCGCCGGTGCGGTGCCAGCCGGCCGACATCGCCGCGAGGGCCGTCACGGTGGTCCAGACGGCGCCGAGCAGCCCGACCGCCCGTCGCCAGGCCGCGGGCACGACGAACAGCAGCGCCACCGCGACGCTGAAGACCGCGGTGACGTGGCCGCTCGGCAGGCTGTTGTGGGTGGCCGGGCTCACCTCGTTCAGGCCGAGGTCGGGCCGCTGCAGCACGATCCGCTTCAACAGGTAGGTGGCGACGTTGGCGACGACCAGCACCGTCGCGGCGGCCAGGCCGAGGCCGCGGCGCAGCCGCAGCAACGCGACGAGCATGACCGCGGCGATCCCTGCGAGCAGCGAGGCCACCGAGACCACCCCGAGCACGGTGTCGACGACCTCGGCTCCGGTGGTGTTGGTCAGTTCCGCACCGCGCAGCGAGGCGTCGTCGAACAGCCGGCCGGACAGCGTGCGGACGGTCACCAGGTAGACGGCCCCGAACAGGGCACCGCTGACCACCGCGAGCAGGGCCGGCGCGGCGAGCGCGCGGGAGTCCCCGGAGGGCACGAGCCTGCGCATGCCTCCAGTCTCCCTCCTACCGGCGGTTCGCTACCGGCTACGCCGTCGGCCCGCCGCGCGCTCCTGCTTGGCCAGCGCCCTCGCCCGAACCCGCTGCTTGGCCGCCTGCTCGCGTTCCGCGGCCACCTCCGGCGAGGGGGCGGTGCCGCCGGCGGTGGCCGGCAGCCACCAGCGGTCCGCCTCGCCCCGCGGCCGATCGGGGTACTCGCGTAGCGCGGTGTCCAGCAGTTGCTGCAGCCGGCGGCGCAGCTCGCCGTCCACCTCGCCGCGGTCGGCGTCCGGGCCCGGCCGCAGCGGCTCCCCGACCAGCACCATGATCGTCTTGCCGCGCTGCAGGCTGTAGCGACGGTCGACAGTGAAGGTCCGTTGTGGGGCCCAGAGCACGACCGGGATCAGCGGGACCTGCTCCCAGACGGCCAGGGTGGCGGCGCCGAGCTTGAAGGACTTGAGGGTGAACGAGCGGCTGATGGTCGCCTCGGGGAACACCCCGACCAGCTCGCCGGCCGCCAGCCGGTGGGCGGCTCGGCGGTAGGCCGCGGCGCCGCTCGCCCGGTCGACGGGGATGTGGCCCATCGCCCGCATCAGCGGTCCCGCGACCGGGTGGGTGAAGGTGGCCTGCTTGGCCATGAAGCGCACCAGCCGTCGGCGGCGGCCGGCGGCGAGCCCGACGAAGGTGAAGTCGAGGTAGCTCAGATGGTTGCTGGCCAGGACCCCCGGCCCGTCTTCGGGCAGGTGCTCGGCACCGCGGATGTCGAAGCGCAGCCCCAGCAGCCGGAACAGCCCCCGGAACAGCGCGACGACGACGCGATAGACCGAATCGGATTCCACGACCCCACTTCGTACCGGACGTCGCTATGGGTTCGCTCTTGGGATGCCCCCGGCGAGTGACCGTGGCACCGCCAGTGAGAGCGCGTAGTCGCCGGCAGGGTCGCTCCACCAGTGGGTCAGGGCGAGCCCGGCCGCCGCGAGCTCCGCCGTGACTCCCTCGCGCCGGAACTTCGAGGAGATCTCGGTGCGGATCTCCTCCCCGCGGCCGAAGTGGACCTCGAGACCGATGCCGGCGATCGGCACCGTCTGCTCGAGGCTCGACTGCAACCGCATCTCGATCCGCTCCTGCGCCTCGTTCCATCCGGCCACGTGCTCGAAGGTGTCGGGGTCGAACCCGGCGTCCAGTTCCCGGTTGAGCACGGTCAGGACGTTCTTGTTGAACGCGGCAGTGACGCCCTGGGCGTCGTCGTAGGCGGCCACAAGCCGCTCGGTGTCCTTCACCAGATCGGTGCCGAGCAGCAGCGCGTCACCTGCGACCATGCCGGCACGCAGCGCGCCGAGAAACCGGGCCCGTTTGACAGGGTCGAGGTTGCCGATGGTCGAGCCCAGGAACGCGATCAGCCGCCGCGGGCGGGACGGCAGCTCACCCAGGTGGCGCTCGAAGTCGCCCACCACCGGTTCGATGCGCAACCGCGGGAAGGACTCCGCGACGCCGGCAGCGGCGTCCTTGAGGACGGCGGGGTCGACGTCGAAGGCGACGTAACCCTCCAGCCCGCCGGCCCGGGCCATCGCCGCCAGCAGCCGGTGGGTCTTCTCCGAGGTCCCGCTGCCCAGTTCGACGAGCGTGCGCGCGCCGGCCGCGGCGGCGATCTCGTCGGCCCGGCGCTCGAGAATCGCCCCCTCGGCACGGAAGGGGTAGTACTCCGGCAGCCGGGTGATGCGGTCGAACAGATCGCTGCCGCGCGCGTCGTAGAAGTACTTCGGCGGCAGCGTCTTCGGCTCGCCGGTCAGCCCCGCGCGCACGTCGCGGGCCAGCTGCGCGGCCAGCGCGCCGGGGTCGAGGTGGACGACGGTCTCCTGAATCGGCACTAGCTCTCCAGCTCCGTGACGGTGACGCCGGCGGACGTCACCTCGACGCGGTGGCGGTCCGGCACGGTGACCCAGCGCGGGTCGTCGTCCCACGGCTCGCTGGCGACGACGACGCCGTCGGGCTCGACGAGGTAGCTCAGCTCGTCGCCCCAGGTGACCCCCAGGACGTGGCCGGGCTCGGTCACCAGGACGTTGAGGTAGGCGTCGGGATCCTGCGCCGCGACCGCCCGCAACAACTCGACCATCTGGCCGGTCGGCACCGTGAACAGGTAGGCCGCGAGCACGGCCGAGTCGCACACCGACTCGGCGGCGCGAGTGGCCGGCAGAACGTCGCGCGCGACCCGCCCGTTGTGGGACAGCAGCCGCCGACCGTCGGTGAACGGAGCGGCGGCGGTGGCGTCGATCGGCATGCCCACCGTGGCCGAGCGCACCGCCGCGAGCACGGTCCCGTAGGCGAGCACCGGCGCGATCGAGGCGAACGACGCGTCGTTCCAGAGCGGCTTCTCCGAGCGCCATCGCCGGACCTCGCCGTCGCCGTCGAGGAAGCCGGCGCCCCACCCGTCGGCATTGAGCCGGCCGCGGGTCTGGCGTCGGGGGGCGTAGGCCTGCGTCTGCAGCCCGCACGGCGGCTCCAGCATCAGCGCCGCCAGGCTGCGCGGCTCACCGAGCCACGCCAGGTGCCTACACATCGGCGTCCTCCGCGTCCCACGCCAACCGGACCCCGGTGAAGATCTGCCGGCGGACCGGCAGGTCCCAGTTGCGGAACGACGGTCGGACGGTGTGGCCCGCAGTGGCCCACGATCCGCCGCGCAGCACCCGGAAGTCGCCCCCGAAGAACGGCTCGCTGTACTGCCGGTAGAGCATCGGGGTGAATCCGGGCCACGGCTCGAAGCCCGAGGAGGTCCACTCCCAGACGTCGCCGATCAGCTGCTCGGCGCCATAGGCGGAGGCCCCGGCGGGGTAAGCGCCCACCGGGGCGGGACGCAGCGCCGCGCCGCCGAGGTTGGCCAGCGACGGTGTGGGCTCGGCGTCGCCCCAGGGCCAGCGGCGCCGCCGGCCCCGCGCCGGATCCCAGGCGCAGGCCTTCTCCCACTCCTGCTCGGTGGGCAGCCGGGCCCCGGCCCAGGTGGCGTACGCCTCGGCCTCGAAGAAGCAGACGTGCTGGACCGGCTCGTCGGCGGGGATCTCCTCGACGAGGCCGAACCGGCGGCGGGTGCCGTCCGGACGCCAGAACTGCGGACGCTCGAGCCCGGCCTGCTGCCGGTGCTGCCAGCCTCGCGCCGACCACCACCGCTGCTGGTCGTAGCCGCCGGCCTCGACGAAGCGGGCGTACTCGGCGTTGGTCACCGGCGTCCGCCCGATCCGGAAGGCCGGCAGGTGGACGGTGTGGGCCGGGCGCTCGTTGTCCAGCGACCACGGCTCCTCGGTGCCGTCGACGCCGAGGGCGGCCTCGCCGGCCGGCACCAGGACGGAACCCGCGGGCGGCGGACGGCCCGGCGGCAGCGGTGCCCCGCTGCCGAGCAGCGGGGCACCCTCGCGCAGCTGGTGGGTGGCGAGCATAGTCTCGTCGTGCAGCTGCTCGTGCTGCTCGACCATCACGTAGGGGAACAGGTCCGCCGGATGCGGATCCCGGACGGCGTCGAGCCGGTCGAACATCCGGCCCCGGACGTCGGCGATGAACGCTCGGGCCTCGTCGGGGCCCAGCAGCGGCAGCGCGTTCCGGGAGGCGCGCGGGTGTTCGAAGGCATCGTAGAGCCGCTCGACCTGGCACGACAGCAGGCCCTGTGCCGCGGCGTCGCCACCGCGCAGCAGCCAGAGGTCCTCCTGCTGGCCGACGTGGGCCAGATCCCACACCAGCGGGCTCATCAGCGGGCTGTGCTGGGTGGTGAGCTCGACCTCGTCGAAGTCGGTCAGCGCGAGCGTCCGGGCTCTCGCGGCGGCGAGGGCGGTGGCGGCGACTTCGACGGTGGGGACGGGGGGGACGGTGGGGTGATCAGGCACGGGCCTCCTCCTCCAGCAGGCGTCGGGAACCGACGATCGCGGCCCGGTCGCGCAGCTCGTCGGCGGGGGTGCGGCCGGATTCGAGCAACTCGGCGAAGGCGTCGAGGTCGTCGTGCAGCTCGGGCGGGCAGCGCTCCAGGGCGGCCCGGACGCAGCCGACGGCGGCCGCGTGCAGCCGCCGGTCTCGCAGCCCGTGGCGGGCGGCGGCGATCCAGGCCCCGGCCACCGGCGCGGTCACCTCGGCCGCGACCGCCGCGGCGGCGGGGTCGTCGGCGAGCACCGTGGCCAGGGTGGCCAGCGCGGGCCACCAGCGGTCCGGCAGCGCGTCGATGCACCGGATCTCCAGGTAGCCCCGCGGCCGGACCGGCGGGAACAACGTGGTCAGGTGGTAGTCCAGGTCCGCGGCGGTCGGGCGGCGCGTCACCGGCCCCGCGCCGCCGAGCCACTGGGCCAGCGTCGACGGAGCGGTCACCGGGCTGGCGCCTTCGCCGTCGCGCACCAGCATGAGCGTGGCGTCCAGGGCGTAAGAGGCCCACGCCTCGCCGGGTTCGCCGCACGCCACCGGGCTGCTGCGGCCCCCGGCGATGTCGTGCCACACCTGCTGGCGCATCGAGTGCCAGCCCGACGCCCCGCCCGCGAGGATCGGGGAGGCCGAGGACGCCGCGACCAGGACGGGGCCGAGCCCGGCCAGGTCAGTGAGGCGCTCGCGCCACCCGGCGCGGGGGCCGGCGTCGAGATTGACCTGCAGCGCGGCGGTGGCGGTCATCATCGCCTTCCCCGCCCGGGCGCAGCCGAGGCCCTGGAAGTGGCGCTCCATGGCGACGTACCGGGCCGCGGGATTGACCCGCTCCGCCGGACGCTCGGGGTCGGTGCCCAGCGGGGCGGCGCCGTAGCCGGCCTCCAGCAGTCCCTGCCGCAGCGCCCGCCGATCGGTGCGCAGGGCCGCCACGGAGGCGACGATGCCGGGCGCGGGCGGCGTGGACAGCTCCAGCTGGCCCCCGGGTTCGACGGTGACCGTGCTGCCGGCCGGCATGGCCGGCAGCGCGGCGGTGAGCTCCTGCACCTGGGCCCAGGAGGGTCGCCGGTCCGGGCGGGCGAGCTCGACGAGGTGGAACTCGAGCTCCAGCCCCACTCGTCCGGCGGGGGTGTCGGTGAGGGCGGCGCGGCCGATGTGCTCGCGGGCCGCGGAGACGGCCCGACGGGGGTCGGCGAGCTGCTCGTCGAGCCCGGCCGACGGGCCGGGGGCGGTGGAGAGACTTACGGTGCGGGCAGGGCTCTGCCGGGATGCGGTCATCCGCCCCTCCAGGTCCGGACCGGTTGCAGCGCAACCGCGGGTCGGTGCGGGGCGGCCGGTGGTGGCGACCGTCCTCGTGTCCTTGCCGTTTCAGTGTTACGCCCCCAAGGGCCGGACACAACGTCACGAACCGGGTTAACCGGTTCATCGGTTCTTGGGCTGACGCGCCCGGGACCGAGGCCGAGCGGCAGGGCGGCGTCAGGCCTCGAGCGTGCCGCCGGCTCCCGGGCTGTCGGTGCCACCCGCGGGCGGGGGTTCGGTGGTTCGGCGCCCGTTGTCCGGCCCGGCGGAGCGGTCCGGCGCTGGCGGGGCCTCGTCGACCACCTCGAGGTCGACGTGGCGCACCTCGTCGGCGTACTCGGTCGGCGAGCCGGTCGGCGCCGGCTGATCGGCCGGCACCGGCTGCAGCGTGTGGACCCGGACGTCGGCGACGACCTGCTCGGTCTCGAGCTGCTGTTTGAGGATCTTGAGTGTCTGGTCGTAGACGACCCGTCGGGTGATCCCGGGTGCGAGCGTCCCGGCGAGCCAGGCTAGTCGTCCGCGGGTGCCGGCGAGCTCGATCGGGTTCAGGATCTCGATGGTGATCAGCCGGCGCGGGCCGCGCATCGCCGCCGGGGGCCGTGGGGAGCGATCGAGCGCGGCGGCCGTGGACGGGTCCGGGGCCGGGGGGTCGTCCGGCGTCACCGCGCGGAGCAGCAGCACCGCCAGTGTGACGAGGTTCGTCACCGCCAGCACGACGACGAGCGCGATCGCGAGTGGGGACATCCGGCGGCTACGGCGCCGAGGGCGAGTCGGTGTGGCCGGCCCGGGCGGCGATGACGCCGGCCTGGAACCTGCTGCTGGCGCCGACCTGGGCCATGTAGTCGGCGATGTGGCGGCGGCAGGTGCGTACCGAGATCGACAGGCGGCGGGAGATCGCCTCGTCCTTCTCACCCTCGGCCATCAGGCGGAGGATGGCGGCCCGGGTCTCGTCCAGTTCGGTGCTGTCCTGGTGTCGGTTCAGGACGTCTTCCAGCGGCGTGGCCTCGGACCACAACTGCTCGAACGTGGCCACGACCCAGGCGATGACGTTGTGCTCGCGAACGACCGCGAGCCCTTGCCGCCCGGGGTCGCCGGTGGGGATCGGCAGCAGGGCCACGGAGCGGTCGACCACCAGGCTGCGCCCGGGCACCGACGGGGCGAACCGGATCTGCGCCCCGTTGTCGGCGAGGTCGTCGAGATAGGCGCGCGTGGCGCGATCGCGCAGCGCGGTGTGCTGGTAGAGGGCGCGGGTGCGGATTCCGCGGCGGGCCGAGTAGACGTTCGCGACCCGGGTCCTGCCGTCCAGCCGGGTGGAGGGCAGCCGCCCCGGGGCCACGGACAGCAGTTCGCTCTCGCACCGGTCGGCGTAGTGCATGAGGATGTTCGCGATCGCCGTCTGGTCGGTGATCACGTCGACGTCGCCCTCGGCGCTGTCGCCGCCGTAGGCGGCCGTCCAGGTCGGGACGAGGCGTCGGATGGTGTCGCGCCGCTGCTCCAGCGCCGCCCGGCGCGCCCCCAGCTCGAGGTCTTCGGCGCCGAGGACGGTGGCCTCGGCCAGCATCGGACTCACGCCGGCCAGCCGATCGTCGTCGGTCAGCCGCAGCAGGCCCATGTCCAGCAGCCGGGCCACGGACTTGTCGAGGTCCTCGGGCGTCACGCCCATGGCGGCGGCGAGCTCGGCGGCGGTGCCGGAGGTCTGCATCAGCGCGGTCCGGTAGAGCGCGACGTCGAACTCGGCCAGATCGCCGAATTCGCTCATGCCGCTCGCCCGTCAGTTCGTGCCAGGCATGTACCTGCCACTTCGCTCATTTGTGAATCTCCGATGCTTCTGGGGATTCTAGGGGCACATGTCTTGATGATGTGAAACAGCGCCGCGGCCCCGTAATCGACCGGGCGGTCGGCGGCCGCGGAGGGAAGGCTCGCGATGCGTACTTTCGTTGCCCGAATCACGGCGATCATCGCCCTCGTCAGCGCCGTCACGGTCGGGGTGGCCGACGCCGCGTCGGCCTCGCCCGCCCCCACCTCGTCCCCGGTCCACGTGTCGGCTCCGCACTCCCGCATGCAGGCGATGGACTGGTGGTGGTAGTTCGAACCGTCGCACCGGCGTCCTGACGGCTGCGACACACCGATACCGATCCCGCTCTCCACGGCAGCGGCTCGCCGGCCCGCCGGGCCCCGAGGCACGGAGGGCGGGATCGGTTCGTTCCCGGCAGCTGAGACCATCGTCGTCGTGACGTCCTCCCCGGCCGGCTTCGTCCACCTGCACCGCGGCAAGGTGCGTGACCTGTACCGCACGCCAGACGGTCGGCTACTCATGGTGGCCAGCGACCGAATCTCGGCCTTCGACCACGTCCTGGATTCCGTGATCCCCGACAAGGGCCGCATTCTCACGGCGATGTCGGCCTGGTGGTTCGAGCAGCTGGCCGGGATCGTCCCGTCCCACCTGCTGTCGGTGGACGATCCGATGATCCCCGCGGCCTGGCGCGGTCGCGCCATGCTCTGCCGGCCGCTCGAGATGCTGCCGGTGGAGGCGGTGGCGCGTGGCTACCTCACCGGTTCCGGCCTGCTGGACTACCAGGCGACCGACGCGGTGTGCGGCATCCCGCTCCCCCCGGGGCTGGTCGACGGTGACCGGCTGCCCGAGCCGATCTTCACGCCGGCGACCAAGGCCGAGGTGGGTCAGCACGACGAGAACGTCTCCTACGACGCGGTGGCCGCGCAGGTGGGCGCGGAGACCGCCGCCGAGCTGCGGGAGCTGACGCTGCGGGTCTATGGCCTGGCCGCCCGGCTGGCCGCCGAGCGCGGCATCATCCTGGCCGACACCAAGTTCGAGTTCGGCCGCGAGCCGGGCTCCGACACGCTGGTGCTCGGCGACGAGGTGCTCACCCCGGACTCCTCCCGCTTCTGGCCGGCCGACGACTGGCAGCCCGGCCGGCCGCAGCCCAGCTTCGACAAGCAGTTCGTCCGCAACTGGCTGCTCTCGCCCGAGGCGGGCTGGGACCGGCACGGCACCGAACCGCCGCCGCCCCTGCCCGAGAGCGTCGCGGCGGCCACCCGGGACCGGTACGTCGAGGCCTACGAACGCCTGACCGGACTCCGGTTCGCCGACTGGCTCGGACAGTGAGCCGCACTACCTTTAGGTGATGCGTCAACCTTATTCGGGTAGTGTGACGGTCGATTCGTCGCACATCGGAGGTCATACGCCATGCGTCTGCTGATCATCGTCGCGAGCACCCGACCGGGCCGGATCGGTCGCACCATCGGCGACTGGTTCGTCGAGCGGGCCGAGAAGCACGCCGGCTTCGAAGTCGACCTCGCCGACCTGGCCGAGATCGGCCTGCCGTTCCACGACGAGCCGGCGCACCCCGCGAGCGGCCGGTACGAGCACCAGCACACCCGGGACTGGAGCGCCCGGGTGGCGGCGGCCGACGCGGTCGTCATGGTGACGCCCGAATACAACTACGCCTTCAGCGCGCCGCTGAAGAATGCCATCGACTTTCTGCACCACGAGTGGCGGTACAAGCCGGTGGGGTTCGTCAGCTACGGCGGCGTCTCCGGGGGAATGCGCGCCGTCCAGATGCTCAAGCAGGTGGTCACCACCCTGCGGATGATCCCGGTCGCCGACGCGGTCACCATGCCCATGGTCAGGACCATGTTCGGCGACGACGGGTTCGCCCCCACCGAGATCGTCGAGCAGTCGGCCGAGGCCATGCTCGACGAGCTGGTCAAGCTCGGTGGCCCGCTGGCCACGGTCCGCGCCGCGAGCTGACCGCAGCCGGCCCGGGCGCGCCGTTACGATCGAGGCGTCCCATTCGCCTCATACCTCGGAGTTGCCGTGGCCCGCGTGGTCGTCGACGTCGTGCTCAAGCCGGAGATCCTGGACCCTCAGGGTCAGGCGATCCTCGGCGTGCTCGGCCGGTTGGGCATCGAGGGCGTCAACGGGGTCCGGCAGGGCAAGCACTTCGAACTCGACGTCGCCGACGACCTGGACGACGCCGAGCTGACCAAGATCGCCGACACGCTGCTCGCGAACCCGGTGATCGAGAACTTCACGATCCGGCGGGACTGACCGCCCGCCGAGCCCGCGCGGCGCGCCGCGCCGCCGGCCGCCCCCGAATCTTCGGCGCCTCCCGGACTCCGGGTGGCCCTCGGTAACCTGGACCGGTGCCACTCCGCGTCGGTGTCGTGACCTTTCCCGGCAGTCTCGACGACCGGGACGCCGCCCGGGCCGTTCGCCTGGGCGGTGCCGAGGCCGTCCCGCTGTGGCACGGCGACCCCTCGCTGCACGACGTGGACGCGGTCGTGCTCCCGGGGGGCTTCTCCTACGGCGATTACCTGCGCTGCGGCGCCATCGCGCGCTTCGCCCCGGTCATGGACACGGTGATCGCCGCCGCCCACGAGGGCCTGCCCGTCCTCGGCATCTGCAACGGCTTCCAGGTGCTGTGCGAGGCGCACTTGCTGCCCGGTGCCCTGATCCGCAACGACCACCAGCGGTTCGTCTGCCGCGACCAGGGCCTGCGGATCGAGAACGCCGCCACCCGCTGGACGGCGTCCTACGAGGCCGGACAGGACCTCGTGGTGCCGATCAAGAACATGGAGGGGGCGTACGTGGCCGACCCGGACACCCTCGACGCCCTCGAGGCCGACGGCCGGATCGTCGCGCGCTACACCGGCGGCAACCCGAACGGCAGCAGCCGCAACATCGCCGGGATCACCAACGGCTCCGGCACCGTCGTCGGGCTGATGCCGCACCCGGAGCACGCGATCGAGCCGCTCACCGGCCCCGGCACCGACGGTCTCGGCTTCTTCACCTCGCTGCTGGCGGGGGTGTCCGCATGACCCCCCTCGACACCGTCGCCCGGGCCGTCGAGAACCCGGACGAGCCGCAGCCCTACAAGGAACTCGGCATGGCCGAGGACGAGTACGCGCGGGTCCGCGACATCCTCGGCCGCCGGCCGACCAGCTCCGAACTGGCGATCTACAGCGTCATGTGGTCCGAGCACTGCTCCTACAAGTCCTCCCGCGTGCACCTCAAGCAGTTCGGCGAGAAGGCCCCCGAGACGGACGCGCTGCTGGTGGGCATGGGGGAGAACGCCGGCGTCGTCGACGTCGGCGACGGCTGGGCCGCCACCTTCAAGATCGAGTCGCACAACCACCCGTCGTACGTCGAGCCCTACCAGGGAGCGGCCACGGGCGTCGGTGGCATCGTCCGCGACATCCTGACGATGGGCGCGCGACCGGTGGCGGTGCTCGACAGCCTGCGCTTCGGGCCGCTCAGTGCCGCCGACACCGGACGCGTCCTGCCCGGGGTCGTCGCCGGCGTCGGCGGCTACGGCAACTGCCTCGGCCTGCCCAACGTCGGCGGGGAGATCCGCTTCGACGAGAGCTACGTCGGCAACCCGCTGGTGAACGCGCTCTGCGTCGGGGTCATGCGCGCCGACGGCATCAAGCTGGCCAGGGCCGACGGCCCCGGCAACCACGTGGTGCTCTTCGGCGCGCGGACCGGCGGCGACGGCATCGGCGGCGCCTCGGTGCTGGCGAGCGCGACCTTCGAGACCGAAAGCGCCGCCAAGCGCCCGAGTGTGCAGGTCGGTGACCCGTTCGCCGAGAAGGTCCTCATCGAGTGCTGCCTGGAGATCTTCGCCGCCGATCTCGTGGTCGGCATCCAGGACCTCGGTGCCGCCGGCATCTCCTGCGCCACCACCGAACTCGCCTCCGCCGGCGCCGGCGGGATGGACGTCGACCTGGACCGCGTCCCGCTGCGGGACGAGACCCTCGCTCCCGAGGAGATCCTCATGAGCGAGTCCCAGGAGCGGATGATGGCGGTCGTCGCCCCGGACCGGCTCGAGGACTTCCTCGCCGTCTGCGGCAAGTGGGACGTTCTGGCCACCGTCATCGGGACCGTCACCGACACCGGTCGCGTCCGCATGACCTGGCGCGGCGAGCAGATCGTCGACCTCCCACCCACCACGGCCGCCCACGAGGGCCCGGTCTACGAGCGGCCGACCGAGCGCCCGCTCGACCAGGACGCGCTGGTGCAGCACGACGGGCACACCCTGCCCCGGCCGCGGACCCCGGCCGCCCTCCGCTCCACCATGCTGCGGCTGGCCGCCTCCCCGAATCTGGCCGATCCGTCCTGGGTCACCGACCAGTACGACCGGTACGTCCTGGGCAACACGGTGCTCGCCCAGCCCGAGAACGCCGGGGTCGTCCGGGTGGACGCCTCGTCCTCGCGGGGGCTGGCGCTGGCCACCGATGGCAACGGCCGGTACGCCCGGCTCGACCCCTACGTCGGAGCGCAGCTCGCGCTGGTCGAGGCCTACCGCAACGTCGCGGTCACCGGGGCCCGGCCGCTGGCGGTCACCAACTGCCTGAACTTCGGCTCGCCCGAGGACCCCGGCGTCATGTGGCAGTTCGGCGAGGCCGTCCGCGGCCTGGCCGACGGCTGCCGCGCGCTCGGCACGCCGGTCACCGGCGGGAACGTCAGCTTCTACAACCAGACCGGCAACACGCCGATCCTCCCCACGCCGGTCATCGGCGTGCTCGGCGTCATCGACGACGTCGCGCGGCGGATCCCGCAAGGATTCCGCACCGACTCCGCCCGGCTGTTCCTGCTCGGCGAGACGCGGGACGAGTTCGGCGGCTCCGAGTGGGCCTACGCGGTCCACGGCTTCCTCGGCGGGGCGCCGCCGGCCGTCGACTTCGAGGCCGAACAGCGGCTCGGGGCCCTCCTCGCCGACGGCGCCTCCCGGGGCCTCATCGACTCCGCCCACGACCTGTCCGAGGGCGGGCTGGCGCAGACGTTGGTGGAGGCCTGCCTGCGCGGCAACCTCGGCGCCCACGTCGAGCTTCCGGACGGCGACGACTTCGTGACGCTGTTCAGCGAGTCCTCGGCCCGGGTGCTGGTCAGCGTCACCCGCGCCGACGTGCCCGAGTTCGCCGAGCTCTGTGAGGCCGGCGGCGTGCCGTGCACGCCGCTGGGCTCGGTGGACCTGCTGGAGCCGCAGCTCGAGATCCGCGGTCGCTTCCGGATCCCGCTGCACGAGCTGCGGGAGGCATGGGCCGGCACGCTGCCGCGTCGCTTCGAGCGATGAGGCTGACGGCCGAGCTGTCCGCCTACGAGCAGCAGTGCGGCGCGCTCGCCGACGCTCTCGCCGACCTGCCCGCCGCCGCGTTCGAGGAACCCTCGGTCCTTCCGGGCTGGGACCTGCGCACCCTGCTCGGCCACCTCGTCGGCAGCAGGGCCGGTCTCGTCCACCACCTGGCCGTCCCGGGGGAGGGCCGGCCGCTGCCGCCGGCGCAGTACGTGCGGGCCTACGCGCCGGCCGCCGCCGAGATCGCCGCCCAGACCGTCGCGGCGACCGGGGACCAGCGCCCCGACGCCCTGCTGGCCCGGCTGCGAGAGCCCCTTGCCGCCCCCGACCGCGTCGCCGACACCACGGTGGTCGCCGCCCCCCGCGGCCCGAGCACCGCGCTGGACTTCGCCCGCACCCGCGTGCTCGACCTCGTGGTCCATGTCGTCGACGTCACCGAGAGCCGTCCCGACGACGACCCGGTGCCGCTGCTGCGCCCCGCCCTGGCCTCGGCCGTCCGCACGCTGGCCGAGATCCTCGCCGCGCAGGTGCCGGGCCGTTCGGTGGAGCTGCGGGTACCCCCGTTCGTCGCGGTGCAGGCCGTCCCCGGCCCCCGTCACACCCGCGGCACCCCGCCGAACGTCGTCGAGACCGACCCCGTCACGTGGCTGCGCCTCGCCACCGGCCGCACCACCGTCACCGAGGCCGTCCGCCACGGCCTCGTCCGCGCCACCGGCCCCCGCAGCGACCTCACCGACCACCTCCCCCTGCTCTCCTGACCGACCCCGCCGGCCCCTCCCTCCCCGTCCCCCGTCCGGTGAGTGGGGCGTTCCGGGCTGGGTGGCGCGTTACAACGCGCCACCCAGCCCGAACCGCGCCACTCACCGGACGGGGCGGGGGACGGGACGAGCGACGGTCAGCCGCCGCGATTCCACCCCGACCGCGCCCGTACACTCGGGGCCGTGGCGAGAGGCGATGGCAGGCTCACGCACGACCCCGACCCGGACGACAGGCGACCGCAGGACGCGTGCGGCGTGTTCGGTGTGTGGGCGCCGGGCGAGGAGGTCGCCAAGCTGACCTACTACGGGCTGTACGCGCTGCAGCACCGGGGCCAGGAGGCGGCGGGCATCGCGGTGAGCGACGGCTCGTCGCTGGTGGTCTACAAGGACCTCGGCCTGGTGTCGCAGGTGTTCGACGAGCCGACCCTCGCGACCCTGCAGGGCCACATCGCGGTCGGTCACACCCGCTACTCCACCACCGGGTCGACGACCTGGGAGAACTCGCAGCCGAGCTTCCGCACCACCCCGGCCGGCACCGGCCTCGCCCTGGGCCACAACGGCAACCTCGTCAACACCGCCGAGCTGGCCGACGAGGCCGCCGCCGCGGGCATCCGCAGCAGCGCCGTCGGTGCGACGACCGACTCCGAGCTGTTGACGGCGATGCTGGCGGCGCGGCCGGACATGAGCGTCGAGCAGGCGGCCCTCGAGGTCCTGCCGAAGTTGCGCGGCGCGTTCTCGCTGGTGTTCATGGACGAGCACACGCTCTACGCCGCCCGGGACCCGCAGGGAGTCAGGCCGCTCGCGCTCGGCCGGCTCGAGCGCGGCTGGGTGGTCAGCTCCGAGACCGCGGCGCTGGACATCGTCGGCGCCAGCTTCGTGCGCGAGATCGAGCCGGGCGAGCTGATCGCGGTGGACGCCGACGGGCTGCGGTCGCAGAGCTTCGCGGCGCCGAAGCCGAAGGGGTGCGTGTTCGAGTACGTCTACCTGGCCCGGCCGGACTCCACCATCTCCGGCCGCAGCGTCCACTCGGCCCGCGTCGAGCTCGGGCGCCGGCTGGCGCGGGAGCACCCGGCCGAGGCGGACCTCGTCATTCCCGTTCCGGAGTCCGGCGTGCCGGCGGCGATCGGGTACGCCGAGGCCTCCGGGCTGCCCTACGGCCTCGGGCTGGTGAAGAACTCCTACGTCGGGCGGACGTTCATCCAGCCGTCGCAGACGATCCGGCAGCTGGGCATCCGGCTGAAGCTGAACCCGCTTCGGGACGTCATCCGCGGCAAGCGGCTCGTGGTCGTCGACGACACCATCGTGCGCGGCAACACGCAGCGGGCCCTGGTGCGGATGCTGCGCGAGGCAGGCGCGATCGAGGTGCACGTGCGCATCTCGGCCCCGCCGGTGAGGTGGCCCTGCTTCTACGGCATCGACTTCGCCTCGCGCGCCGAGCTCGTCGCGAACGGCCTGGACACCGACGGCGTCCGCGCCTCGATCGGGGCCGACTCGCTGGGCTACGTCTCGCCCGAGAGCATGATCGCCGCCACCGAGCAGCCGAAGACGCGGCTGTGCCGCGCCTGCTTCGACGGCGAGTACCCGATCGAGATCCCCGAGTCGGTGGGCGGCAAGCACGTTCTCGAGGGCATCGGCCTCAACGGCGCCGGCCGCCCGGTACCGATCGCACAGCCCAGCTTCGGGGGACGGGAGCCGGAGCGCTCCGACGGCTGGGCGCAGGACGCGCTGCAGCGCCCGTGACCAGCCCACCGGAGCCCGACGCCTACGCCGGCGCGGGCGTCGACATCGCGGCCGGCGACCGGGCCGTGGCACTGATGCGCGACGCCGTGAAGCGGACCGACCGGCCCGGCACCCTCGGCGGGCTGGGCGGCTTCGCCGGGCTCTTCGCCCTCGACCTGTCGCGCTACCCGCAGCCGGTCCTGGCCACCTCCACCGACGGCGTCGGAACCAAGATCGCGATAGCCCGGGCGCTGGATCGCCACGACACCATCGGCATCGACCTGGTCGCGATGGTGGTCGACGACCTGGTGGTGGTCGGCGCCGAGCCGCTGCTGCTCAGCGACTACATCGCCACCGGGCGAGTCGTCCCGGAGCGGATCGCCGAGGTCGTGGCCGGCATCGCCGAGGGCTGCGTGCAGGCGGGATGCGCGCTCGTGGGCGGTGAGACCGCCGAGCACCCCGGGGTGATGGCACCCGACGAGTACGACGTGTCCGGTACCGGGGTGGGTGTGGTCAACGCCGACGCGGTGCTGGGGCCGGAGCGGGTGGGCGACGGGGACGTCCTGATCGCGCTGGGCTCCAGCGGCGTGCACTCGAACGGCTACTCGCTCGTGCGCCGCGTGTTGCTCGAGACCGGCGCCCTGCAGCTCACGGACACCCCGGCGGTCCTCGGCGGAGCCACCCTGGGCGAGGAACTGCTCACCCCGACCCGGATCTATGCCCGCGACTGCCTCGCGCTGGCGGCGGAGTGCGGCGCCCACGCCTTCGCCCACGTGACCGGCGGCGGGCTCGCCGGGAACCTGGCCCGGGTGCTGCCCGAGGACTCCCGGGCCGTCGTCGACCGCGCGACGTGGGCGCCGCCGGCGATCTTCCAGCTGGTGGCGGCGACCGGCGCGGTGTCACGGGCCGACATGGAGCGGACGTTCAATCTCGGCGTCGGCATGGTGGCCGTCGTGGCGCGCGACCGGCAGGAGGACGCGATCCAGCTGCTGGCCGACCGCGGCGTGCCCGCCTGGCCGCTCGGGGAGATCCACCACGGCGACGGAGAACCAGCGGTCATGCTGTCCGGCGCCTACGCCGGCGCGGCCGGCGAGTGGCGCTGACACCACTCCACGCCGGCCCGATCCCAGGCGCGAACCGATCAACCCGTGCCATGATCAATGAAAAGGCATGACACGGAAGTGACAGGTCGCTGAGAACCGGGCGCACCGTCACTGTCTGTGTCACTGTCTGCCCGCGGATGCGACGCCGTCGTCGCGAAGGGTCACGACTGTGTCAGCGGTCGGTGCCGGTCCACTCGTCGTAGTCGTCCTCGTCGCCACGTCCGCCGACCTCGTGGTCGCCGTTGGAGGCGGCTCCGAGCTCGCGCTGGAGAGCGTCGAGGTCCGTGAATTGGCTGTTGTACTTCAGCTCTCGGGCCACTTTTTGCTGTTTGGCCTTCTGACGGCCGCGCCCCATGGCTCGACCCCCTCGCTCGCGCAGTCATCCGGCTGGATCGGCTGAACGCCGTCCACAGGATCCGCCGGGAAAGTTGTCATGTCGTGTACTCAGACTACCTCGCGCGGAAGTACCTCTGCACGCTGGTGACATCCGGGCCAGCCGGTGTCCGGTAGTGCCCAGATTGGTGGGTTATCGAACCCCGAAAATTCGGGCAGGGTGGACGCGGATGGCACAGAGTGGACAGTTGAGTGTGCAGCTATTCCGCCGTGGCTTCACACCGGGCATACTCGACCTAGCGCACGGGGAACAGGACTTCTCGTGACGTGAACACACGAAAGGGCGGCATCACCATGACGACGGCTCGCGTTCGTCCGGATTCCGAGGCTCTGCTCACCCCATCTGAGGTTGCAACACTGTTCCGCGTCGACCCCAAGACGGTCACCCGCTGGGCCAAGGCCGGCAAGCTCACGTCGATCCGCACTCTCGGCGGCCACCGTCGCTACCGCGAGTCCGAGGTCCGCTCGTTGCTCGACGGCAACACCGCCTCGGCTGAGAGCTGACTCGACCCCTGCCTGATCGCCACCGCGTCCCCCCGTTGCTGCCGCGCGGGCCGGGCGCGGTGTCGACGTTTGAGCGGGCGCCTCGGTCGAAAATCCCCGGGCATCCATTCCCCGGCGGCGCTGGTGCGGTGTGACTCGGCCCACCTAGTCTCGGCTCCATGACGCTCGAGAACTCCTACGCCAGCGGCACCTCCGCCGCCCCGCTGCTGGGGCAGACCATCGACGGCAACCTGAAGGCCACCGTGGCCCGCCACGGCGAGCGAGAGGCCGTCGTCGACGTGGCCACCGGCCGGCGCCTGACCTACGACCAGCTCGACGCCGCGGTGGAGCAGGTGGCCCGGGGGCTGCTGGCGCGTGGCGTCGAGAAGGGCGACCGCGTCGGCATCTGGGCGCCGAATTGCCTGGAATGGTTCCTGGTGCAGTTCGCCACCGCGCGCATCGGCGCCATCCTCGTCAACATCAACCCGGCCTACCGGACCCACGAGCTGGAGTACGTGCTGCGGCAGTCCGGCCTCAGTGTGCTGGTCTCGGCGACCTCGTTCAAGACCAGCGACTACCGGGCCATGGTCGAGGAGGTCCGCCCCGGGCTGGCGGCGTTGCGCGACGTCGTGTTCATCGGCGACGCCAGCTGGGACCAGCTCGTCGCCGGCGGTGCCGGCGGTGCAGACGGTGCGGCCGAGCAGGTGGCCGAGCGCGCCGCCGGCCTGTCCTTCGACGACGCCATCAACATCCAGTACACCTCGGGCACCACCGGCTTCCCGAAGGGCGCGACGCTCAGCCACCACAACATCCTCAACAACGGCTACTTCGTCGGCGAGGGCATGAGCTACACGCACGAGGACCGCATCTGCGTCCCGGTGCCCTTCTATCACTGCTTCGGCATGACGATGGGCAACCTGGCCTCGACCTCGCACGGGGCCTGCATCGTCATCCCCGCGCCCGGCTTCGACCCGGCCGCGACCCTGCAGGCGGTGCAGGACGAGCGCTGCACCTCGCTCTACGGCGTGCCGACGATGTTCATCGCGGAGCTGGCGCTGCCCGACTTCGCGACCTACGACCTGTCCTCGCTGCGGACCGGCTGCATGGCGGGCTCGCCGTGCCCGGTCGAGGTGATGAAGCGGGTCATCACCGAGATGAACATGGAGGAGGTCACGATCGCCTACGGCATGACCGAGACCTCGCCGGTATCCACGCAGACCCGCAAGGACGACACCCTCGAGCGCCGCACCGGCACGGTGGGCCGGGTGCACCCGCACGTCGAGGTGATGGTGGTGGACCCGCAGACCGACCTGCCGGTGCCGTGCGGGGAGCCCGGCGAGCTGTGCACCCGGGCGTACTCGGTCATGATCGGCTACTGGAGCGAGCCGGAGAAGACGGCCGAGGTGTTGCGCCACGGCTGGATGCACACCGGCGACCTCGCCACGATGGACGCCGACGGCTACGTCCAGATCGTCGGTCGGATCAAGGACATGGTCATCCGCGGCGGGGAGAACGTCTACCCGCGGGAGATCGAGGAGTTCCTCTACACCCACCCCGACATCGTCGACGCGCAGGTGATCGGCGTCCCGGACGAGAAGTACGGCGAGGAGCTGATGGCCTGGGTGCGGCTGCGCAGCGGGGTCGAGGAGCTCACCGCCGAGGCGGTGCGGGAGTTCTGCCAGGGCAAGCTCGCCCACTACAAGATCCCGCGCTACGTCCACGTCGTCGACGAGTTCCCCATGACCGTCACCGGCAAGGTCCGCAAGGTCGAGATGCGGGACGAGTCGCTCCGCCTGCTCGGACTCGATCCGGGAGCGAAGTAGCTCACAGGCGGGCATTTCGCTCCCCGATCGCGCGGGTCGGTGTACCGTGCAACTAGTTGCATGAAGCATGCATCGGAGTTGTGATGAGTGACACCACCACCGTGGACGCGACCGCGTGCCCCGCGCCGGCGGCGAACCCCGCGATCGATCTCGAGCACGTGGCCGAGCTGGCCGACTCGGTCTCCGATCTGGTCCGGGCCGCCAACCGCGGCCGGCAGTGGTGGCTCGCGGCCGCCGCCGAGAACGTGGAGTGGTCGACGTTGGCGGTGCTGCGCTGCCTGCACGCGGAGGGGCCCATGCGTTCCGGCGCCATCGCCGAGTCGCTCGGTTTCGACCCGTCCACCGTCAGCCGGCAGGTCGCCACACTGGTGCGCGACGGCATGCTGGAACGCCGCGCGGACCCCGACGACGGGCGGGCCAGCCTGCTCGTGCTCACTGCCCGGGCCGACGCCGTCCTGGCCGAGCAGGCCCGGGCCCGCGTCAACCGTCTCGCCGAGCTGGTCGCCGACTGGCCGGCCACCGAACTCGAAGACTTCAGCATCCGCCTGCGTCGCTTCGTCGACGCCTACGACCGAATGATCACCGAGCGCAGCGACGAGCAGCACGCCCGGTCGAGGAGCAACCACTGATGGCCCTGTCCGCCGACGTCACCGCCGACGCCGCCTCCGCCACCGCCGAACCCGGCGGCCTCTCCCACCGCCAGATCATGAGCATCCTCTCCGGGCTGATGCTCGGCATGTTCCTGGCCGCGCTGGACCAGACGATCGTCGCCACCGCGATCCGCACCATCGGCGACGACCTGAACGGCCTCAGCGTCCAGGCCTGGGTGACGACCGCGTTCCTGATCACCTCGACGATCGCCACGCCGCTGTTCGGCAAGCTGTCGGACATCTACGGCCGCAAGCCGCTGTTCATGCTCGCGATCACCATCTTCGTGGCCGGGTCCATGCTCTGCGGCCTCGCCCAGTCGATGTACATGCTCGCCGGCTTCCGGGCGCTGCAGGGCATCGGCGCGGGCGGCATCATGCCGCTCGCGCTGGCGATCATCGGCGACATCATCCCGCCGCGCGAACGGGCCAAGTACCAGGGCTACTTCATGGCCGTGTTCGCGACCTCGTCGGTGCTCGGCCCGGTCATCGGCGGCTTCTTCGCCGGCCAGGCCAGCATCCTGGGCTTCTCCGGCTGGCGCTGGATCTTCTACATCAACGTCCCGGTGGGCGCGCTCGCGCTGATCGTGGTCAGCCGCGTCCTGCGCCTCGACCACGAGCGCCGCAACCCCCGCATCGACTGGAACGGCGCGGCCGCCCTCGTGGTGGGGCTGGTGCCGCTGCTGATCATCGCCGAGCAGGGGCGCAGCTGGGGCTTCACCTCGCTCGGGGCGTGGGCCTGCTACCTCGTCGGCGTGCTCGGCCTGGCGACCTTCGTCGCCATCGAGCGGCGGATGGGTGACGACGCGCTGCTACCGCTGCGGCTGTTCCGGAACCACAACTTCTCGGTCGGCTCGGCGCAGTCGATGGTCATCGGCATGGGGATGTTCGGCGGCATCGCCGCGATCCCGCTCTACCTGCAGATCGTCAAGGGCGCCACGCCGACCGAGTCCGGCCTGCTGCTGCTGCCACTGGTCGGCGGGATCATGGTGGCCTCGCTGGTCTCCGGGCAGCTGACCGCCCGCACCGGCCGCTACAAGATCTTCCCGGTCATCGGGTCCGTCCTGATGGTCGTCGGGATGCTGCTGCTGACCCGGGTCGGGGCGGACACCCCGCTCTGGCAGACCGACATCTACATGGCCTGCTTCGGCATGGGCCTGGGGCTGAACATGCAGAGCATCGTGCTGGCGATGCAGAACTCGGTGGAGCCCGGCGACATGGGCGTGGCCACCTCGAGCGTCACCTTCTTCCGGCAGGTCGGTGGCTCGCTCGGCACCGCGATCTTCCTGTCCATCCTGTTCACCCGGGCGTCGCTGAACATCCCGGCCGAGATCGCGAAGTCGGGCGTCGACCCGCGGGTGTACGCCGGCTTCAACCTCAACGACACCAGTTCGCTCGCGCGGCTGACTCCCACGCAGCGGCACCCGGTACTGACGGGCTTCTCCGACGCCATGGACAGCGTCTTCCTCGCCGGCGGGTTGCTGCTGCTCGCGGCGCTCGTGCTGTCGATCCTGCTGCGGGAGATCCCGCTGCGGACGATGTCCGGAGACCAGGCCCGCCGGGCGGCGGCGTCCGCGGCGCAGTCAGCGCCGACCAACTCGGTCCCGGTCTCCGCGGAGGCCGTGACCCCGGCCGGCAGCGAGCCGGACGACCACCCGGACCCCGGTCGCGCTGCGAGCCCGTCCGCACACCCCTAGGCTTCGCAGGCAGCGGCCGGATCCGGTCGCCGACGGCAGCAGTAGGAGAGGACGGGACCTCATGGCTGGTGGCGACAGGCGGCAGCTCGTCGCGACATTGTGCGGGTACGAGACGTTCGCCGGATGCAGCAAGGGCGACGTGGCGGCACTGGTCGAGGCCGGCGGTCCGTTCACGCTGCCGACCGGCTGGCCCCTGGTGCAAGAGGGCATCCCCGCCGACGCCTGCTACGTGCTCACCGAAGGCACGGCGCGGGTCTTCCACCAGCGCGACCAGATCGCCGAGCTCGGGCCCGGTGACCTCGTCGGGGAGATGGCACTGCTCGAGGGCGGGCAGCGCCGCGCGACCGTCACCTCGTCCAGCCATGTCGCGGGGCTGCGCGTGGAGAACGACGCCATGCGGACCGTCCTGGACAAGCACCCGAAGCTCGCCGAGGCGTTCCGGACGGTGCTGGCCGCGCGCTGATCAGCCGCCGCCGAGTCAGTCGGGTCAGCCGCCGGCCATCGCCCCGATGACCAGCAGCGGCTCCCGCCCGTCGGCGATCTCGGCCGGTAGCGGCGCGTCCGGTTCCTCGTGGGACAGGTCCTGCTCGCGGGCGAAGAAGCGGATGTACGGTCGGCGCCGGTCGGTGCCCGGGGGACGCAGCGTCCCCCGCAGGCCCGGATAGTCGCGCTCGAGGGCGTCGATCACGCCGCGCTGGGTCGGCTCCGCCTCCAGCGTCACCTCTCGCCCGCAGCGCCCCAGCTGCCGCAGGTGCGCCGGCAGCACGACGCGGACGCTCACGGGAGGGCCGTCCTCACAGCGTCTGGACCTCGACCGACAGCACGGGCGGCAGGTCGTGCACGACCGTCGTCCAGCTGTCCCCGCCGTCGGGCGAGGCGTAGACCTGCCCGCCGGTGGTGCCGAAGTAGACGCCCCCCTCGTCGAGCGCGTCGACGGCCATGGCGTCGCGCAGCACGTCGACGTAGCAGTTCTGCTGCGGCAGCCCGTCGGTGAGCGCCTCCCAGTCGTGCCCGCCCTGCCGACTGCGGTAGACGCGCAGCCGGCCGTCCGGCGGGAAGTGATGGGAGTCGCTGGTGATCGGCACCACGTAGACGGTGTCGGGCTCGTGGGCGTGGACGGCGATCGGGAAGCCGAAGTCGCTGGGCAGGTTGCCGCTGATCTCGTACCAGCTCTCCCCGGCGTCGTCGCTGCGCATGACGTCCCAGTGCTTCTGCATGAACAGGGTCTCGGGACGGTCCGGGTGGGCTGTGACGTGGTGGACGCAGTGGCCCACCTCGGCCGCGGGCGACGGGATACCGTCGGACAGCAGCCCCTGGTTGATGGGCCGCCAGCTGGCGGCGCCGTCGTCGCTGCGGAAGACGCCGGCGGCGGAGATGGCGATCGTCATCCGGTCGGGGCGGGACGGGTCGAGCAGGATCGTGTGCAGGCACATGCCGCCCGCACCGGGCTGCCACTGCGGGCCGGAGCCGTGCTCCCGCAGCCCGGGCAGCTCGTGCCAGCTGTCGCCGCCGTCGGTGGTGCGGAACAGGGCAGCGTCCTGGATGCCGGCCCACACCAGGTCCCGGTCGGTCGGCGAGGGCTCCAGGTGCCACACCCGGGCGAACTCCCAGGGCCGCAGCGTCCCGTCGTACCACTGGTGCTGCCCGGCGGGGGTGGCGTAGCTGAAGTCGTTGCCCACCGGGTCCCAGCTGCGCCCGCCGTCGTCGCTGCGCTGGATCACCTGCCCGAACCAGCCGCCGGACGGGGCGGCCCAGAGGCGGTCGGGGTCGGCGGGGGAGCCGGCGACGTGGTAGACCTCCCAGCCCGGGAAATGGGGGCCGTCGACCTGCCACTCCCGTCTGCCCTCGTCCGAGGTGAGCACGAACGCGCCCTTGCGCGTGCCGACGAGAACTCGCACACCGGTCATGTCGCGAGATTCTGATCGATTCGACGGAACCGGACAAGATGTTGCTCGGTGTCCGGCACGGAAATTCTGGGGGTTTCGGGTGGCCAGGGGCGGGGTCGAACCGCCGACCTACCGCTTTTCAGGCGGTCGCTCGTACCAACTGAGCTACCTGGCCGGGTGGCGCACCGCGCGCCAGCGCCTCACCCTACCCGACGCGGGCGGGCGCACTGTGCGCCCGCCCGCGTCCGTTCGGCGACCCCGACGGGACTTGAACCCGCGACCTCCGCCGTGACAGGGCGGCACGCTAACCAACTGCGCTACGGGGCCAGGAGATCGCACTCGGCGATCCGATGGCGGTACTGCCGTGTGCCCCCAACGGGATTCGAACCCGTGCTACCGCCTTGAAAGGGCGGCGTCCTGGGCCTCTAGACGATGAGGGCGGCGACGAACACCGGGCCCCATGCTAGCCCCGCTGGTGCACGCACCCAGCATAGGGGACGCCGCAACCGACCTCCAAAACGGCCGCCACCGGCCGCCGTGCTCAGCCGGGACGCATCCCGAGCAGCCGGACCCCGTCGCTGTCGCGCAGCACCGCCGTGATCCAGCCGCCGGCGCGGCCGTGGCCCAGCAGGCTGTCCCGGTCGGCCGGTAACTCCACGGGGGTGACCGAGCGGTGCTCCCAGGCGGTGCGGGCCCCGTGTCCTGCCGCGGCCAGCGGGTAGACCGACCCGCCCGCGGCCAGGGCGTCCCGGGCCGCGGTCAGCCGGCCGAGCGTGTCGTCGATCGCGTCCACCAGAGCGGGGTTGCCGTCACACCAGGAGGTGACGAGCTCCGGGCGGGTCCGGGCCACGCGGGAGCCGGACATGTAGGACCCGGCGGCCAGCGACAGCCCCAGCGGGCCGCCGGCCAGCCCGGTGAGGGCGAGCGCCTCGGCCAGGACGTGCGGCAGCCCGATGACCCGCGCGATCGCGGTGTCCTGCTCCGCGGCCGTCGTCGGGACGGGGCGGCCGCCGAGGTCGCAGACCATCCCCGCCAGCCGCAGCCACGATTCGAGGGACGTGTCCGCCTCGAGCGTCAGCGCCCAGGAGCAGTCACGGAAGAGCAACGGATCGCCGGATTCCCACCCGGTCTCCTCGACGCCCGCCAGCGGGTGCCCGCCGATGAAGTCCGCGGCCGGCATCGCCTGGCGGACCGCGTCCAGCACCGGCTGCTTGAGGGTCCCGACGTCGGTGAGCGCCGTACCCGCCGCGAGGTGCGGCGCGATGGACGCCAGCGCGCCCCCGACGTCGGGCAGCGGCATGGCGAGGGCGACGAGGTCGGCCCCGTGGACGGCGGCGGCGGGGGTGGGGGCCACCGGATAGCCGGCGGCGCTGGCCGCGCCGGCGGTGCCCGGGTCGGTGTCGAAGCCGACGACCTCGGCGCCGGCCTGCCGCAGCGCGCGCAGGAGCGAGCCGCCGATCTGCCCCAGCCCCAGCACGGCGACGCGGCGGAAAGCGGCGACGGGGGAGTTCACCTCCGCGACGGTAGTGGGCTCTCGCGTGGCGCGCTGTGGCCGGGCTGACCGCGCGGACCCTCGTCCCGGCTACCTGCGGCCCCCGGAACGTGCCAGGATCGTGGCGGGTCGCCCGCGGGGGCGACGCTCGAGGAGTGGGTCTGATGGCGCAGCGTGGCTTCGGTGTCGCGGCCCTTCGGGAGGGGCCGGAGTGGCGGGTCGACCCGCTCCCTCCCGCGGTCCTCGACGACCTCGGGATGCTGGTGTCGGCGCTGCGCTCGCAGCCGCCGGAGGGTGGGCCGTTCGTGGTCGCCTGCGTGGAGGACGAGTTCTTCGTCATCGCCCGCGCCGAGGGGGCCCGGATCTCGCTGCTGCTGTCCGATCTCACCGCCGCGGTCGAGTACCCGCTCGCCGAGCAGGCCATCGCCCGGCTCGGGGAGGACCCGCCGAACGACGACGAGCTGGACGACGTCTGGCCGGTCGGCGACCTCGACCTGTTCGAGGACCTCGATCTGTCGGAGGACGAGATGGAGGACATCCTCGACGACCCGGAGCTGTCGCCGGAGGAGGTCCTGGACACGATCATGGAGCGGCTCGATCTGAGCGAGACCTACGGCCGTGCCACCGCCGCCGCCACGGTGAGGTGACGGTGCCCTGGTTCGCGGCCCTGTCGGCGGTCTCGGCGTGTGAACGAGCCGGCTGCGGTGACGACGTCGAGGGCCTGCGCGGGTGAGGCCGTCCGCGTCCGACCTGGACGCGATGGGCGCCGCGCTCGACGCCGCCCGCGCCGTCACCGCCGGTGACGTCCCTGTCGGTGCCGTCGTTCTCGACAGCGCCGGCGCGCCGGTCGCCTCGGGCCACAACGAGCGGGAGGCCGCCGACGACCCGACAGCACATGCCGAGGTGCTGGCGCTGCGCCGGGCCGGCGTCGCCTTGGGCACCTGGCAGCTCACCGGCTGCACGCTGGTGGTGACGCTCGAACCGTGCGTGATGTGTGCGGGTGCGGTCGTGCTGTCCCGCGTCGATCGGGTGGTGTTCGGGGCCTGGGACCCCAAGGCCGGTGCGTCCGGCTCGGTCTGGGACCTCCTGCGCGACCGCCGCGCGAACCACCGGCCCGAGGTGCTGGGCGGCGTGCGTGCCGACGAGTGCGCCGCCCTCCTCACCGGATTCTTCGCCGACCGGCGCTGGTAGCCTTCTCGGCGGTGGCGTGTCCGAGCGGCCAAAGGAGCACGCCTCGAAAGCGTGTGTGGGTAAAACCACCGTGGGTTCGAATCCCACCGCCACCGCCAACGAGACTCCCGTAGGGGAGAGCCGGTGTTGCAGCGCGGAGGCATAGTCACGCGGCTGCCGTCGCCTCGATCTCGATGAGCAGTTGCGGCCGTGCCAGCTGCGCGACGCCGAGGAGCGTGGCGGCGTAACGGCACCCGGCAGCATCGAGGCGCTGCTGGACGGCCGGACGTGCGGCGACGTACGCACCAACATCGATGACGTAGGTGTTGAGGCGAACCACGTCCCCGAGTCGGTAACCAGCCGCTGACAGAATCGTCTCGAGGTTGTCGAGCGCCTGCAGCGCCTGCCCTCGCATGTCGCCCTCGTGCACCGGGTTGCCCTCGGCGTCGACGGACACCACGCCGGCGCAGTACAGCGTCTGAACGGGTGCACGACCTCGTTCGCCTGAACGAATCCGGCTCGGTCCTGCCACGTCCACGGGTTGATGATGCGGCGGTCCATCCCGGTCTCCTTTCCTCTCGGGTAGAGGCTGCGTCGTGTCTCATGGGACGTCGTACAGCCGCACGAACACCTGAATTCCGGCTTCTCACGGCGTGACGGCGTGGCCGAAGCGGAAGAGATTGGCCGGGTCGTAGGTCGCCTTGGCCCGGCGAAGCCGGGCATGGGTCTCCGGCGTCCACGCCCGAGCGCGGTCCTCCTCGTCCCCCGGAGTTCCGTGCAGGTTCACCATCGTGCGACCGGTCGAATGGGAACGCATCGCCTCGTGCAGTACGGCGATGGCGGCCGGGACGGCCCCGGCGTGCGGTTCGGCGAGGATGCCGATCGTCTCGAGCAGGAAGCCGGCGTCACGCGCACAGATCGCGTCGTCCTCGGCCGCCGGCGCCGCAAGCCTCGCCCCCATGTGCCGGACCTGGACCATCAGCAGCGGACACGCCGTCCCAGGCCCCGCCTGGTCGAGCAGCGCGGCCACGGCGCCCGGGGTGAGCTCATGCAGCAGGCTGCACCCCTCTCGGGCCGGGACCGGATGCCGCGGATCCTCGTAGACCCGGTCGATGTCCGTGTACGGAATCTCGCCGACGGTGTCCACGAGCATGGGTGCGGCCCGACGCATCGGTTGGAGCAGACGCGCGCCCTCTGGGGCGTCCCCCACCCAGGCGACGGCAATGCGGGCGACGAACTGCCCACGAAGCGGCTCGGGAACGTCGGGGAACGATGGCAGCCGCAGAAACGCGAATGCGCTGCACATCTCGGCGGGGACGGTGGCGACCCAGTGGGCGTACGCCTCGAGCACCCGGTCCGCGTACGGCCCGGGGTAGTACAGGCCCCCGCCGTAGACGCGGGCGACGGGCAGCAGCTCGCAGACCATCGACGTGACGACGCCGACGTTGCTCTTGCCGCCGCGCAGGGCCCAGAACAGTTCCGGATTCTGCTGAGAGTCGACGGCCCGGAGCCGGCCGTCGCCGGTGACGACCTGGAGGCTGCGCACCCGTTCGGCGGCATAACCGAAGGCGCGCCCCAGCACCGGCAGGCCTCCGCCCACCGTGTACCCCACCACACCGACGTCGGACGACGAGCCGTTGAGCCCGGCGAGCCCGTGCGGAGCGGCGACATCCAGGACGTCACGCCACTTCGCTCCCGCCCCTACCGCGGCCGTACGGGCCTCGGCGTCGATCGCCACCGTCGCCATGCGCGAAGTGGTGAGAAGAAGCCCGTGATCCACGGGGACGTTCGCGCCGTGCCCCGTCGCCTGCACGGCCACGGGCGTGCCGGTAGCCGCTGCCCAAGCCACGGCAGCCGCCACGTCGTCGGCGCAGGTGGCGCCGACGACGACGTCCGGGGTGTGCGTCGTGGCGAGGTTGAAGCCGGCGGTCTCCTCGCTGTACCCGTCGTCGCTCGAGGTCAAGACGGGACCTCGTACCGACTCGACCAAACTCCCGAGCGCATTGAGGACGGTCATCGTTGCGCTCCTTGCGTGGCGTCGAAGGTCGGCGCGAGCGACAGTGCGAGCGCGATCCCGTCGGGGTCGACGAGATTCAGGATCGGGCCTGTCGACATCTGCTTCACCCCCGAGTGGGCGGCGCCGGCAAACTGGACGAGCCCGCAGATGAGTGTCGTACCGGGGATGCGCATGACAGAAGCCGAGCGCACCTCGTTCGACTCCCGGAACAGCTCCTCGAACCCGAAGGCGTCGGCGTACCAGGCCCTGCTCCGGTCGAGGTCGTGCACACTCAATGCCACGTGGCGGAACCCGGTGATGGTCATCGCGGTTCGACACCTCCTGCTCGTGGGGTCAGAGGGGTCGGGCGGTCGGACGCGGTGCTGAGCGCGAACTCCGACCCGACGAAGAACGCGTCGGCCACCCGCACCGGCCCTCGACGGTCGAGCACCAGGGCCCGCGCGCCTGGCACGGACACGACGCTGGGCTGCTCGCGTACGCCGGGCAGGGCGAAGGCGAGCTCGACGACAGCCTCGCGGATGGCAAGCTCGGTCGGCTGCTGGTCGAGCTGCCGGTGCGGGAGGCTCCCGGTGGTGGTGGGCCGGTGCCCACGCCGGTGTGGCAGGCGCGAAGCCGGTGCGGCGCTCGTTCCTGGAGCCATAATGTGTAATGTGATTCAAGTTCGAGGGACTGTCAAGGGGTGAGGATGCCGAGGGCAGGCAAGAGCGAGCGTGGACGGCAGACCCGGGCGAAGATCGTCGACGCCGCGACCAGGGTGTTCCAGGAACGCGGCTATCTCGAGGCCACGATGGCGGCAATAGCCGCAGAGGCGGGTGTCTCCGTCCAAACCCTGTACCTCGCCTTCGGCTCGAAGGTCGCGATCCTGGAGGCGGTGCACGACCGTGCCGTCGTGGGGGACGAGGAGCCTCTGCCGGTCCTGGACCGCCCCTGGGTAGCCGGGATCCGCGCGGAACCCGATGGCATGCGTGCGCTGACCGTCCTGGTCGAGCGGGCCCTGCTCATCATCGAGCGGGTCAGCCCGATCTATGGCGTCATGCAGGCGGCGGCGGCCGACGCCGAGGTTCGCGAGTTCCTCGACCGCACGAAGGCTCAGCGGCTGGACACGCTGCGCGTGCTCTCGGGCGAGCTGGCGCGAAAACCCGGCCACACGCCGAACATGCCGCGGCAGCAGGCCGCGGACATCTTGTATGCCCTGGTGAGCGACGACCTCCACCGCCTCCTCGTGCTGGAAAGACAGTGGCCGCGCGAGCGGTGGCGCAGATGGGTCCTCCAGACCGCCGCCCAGTGGCTCTTCCCAGCCGCGCTCCTCCCGCGCGCTGAGCCCACGTGACGCGCTAACTCATCGGACCACGGGGGGCGGCGTTCCCGTTCGCGGTCCCTGCCGGCAGAAGCGGACCGGGCGGCGCGGTTCGCGATTGCGCGCCTCTCGCGAGGGCGGTCGGTCCGTGTGTCGCCAGGCCGTTGACGCCGGCGACGTCCTGGTGACCGACGCGCCGGCTCTCTATGCGGCGACCATCGCGGTCTGCGGCTCTGTAGATGGATTCGTCTACACTCGATATCCTCGGGGCCATGGCCGAGACGACGACGATCCGGGTCGATCGGTCGACCCGAGATCACCTGAACCGACTGGCACGCGAGCGCCACATCACCGTCGCGCAGGCTGCATCGCGAGCGGTACGGCTCCTTGAGCAGGAACAGATCGGCCGCGACCTCGCGGCGCCGTTGACCACCGACGAGACGGCCTGGCTCGATGCTGAGGGCGGGTGACATCGTCGAGCTGGATCTCGGGTTTCCCGAGAGGTCCGAGGCCGGCCTGGTACGCCCCGCCGTGGTGGTGACCGCGGACCGGATCTTGCGGGGCGGTCCGAGCGTAGTCCATGTGGTCCCGTTGACACGTACGATCCGGTCCAGCGGAGGCGAGGTCGTCATCGAGCCCGCCGCGAGTAACGGCCTGTCGGTGCGCTCGGCCGCGCAGTGCCAGCATTTCCGAGCGATCGCCACCGGAAGGGTCGGTGCCCACCTCGGCAACGTCGGAGCGGTCAGCCTGCGCCAACTGCGCGAGACGCTGGCCCTGATCTTCGACCTCTAGCGTCGATCGGCTGCGAACAGACCTCGTGAACGTTCAAGGGCAGGCCACGTCTGCAGCGCCCGCCACAACGCCCCTGGTTCGGGGCGTCAGTTATGTTCCCCCGCTCGCCAACGTGCTCGACCGATTCAGGGGACAGCGGCCCCGGAACGTTGCGCGCGGTTGCCGCCCATGATGTCTGATCGGCGTCGCGGTGATCATGTACGCGCCGCGCCGGTAGCCCGGTCGTCGCCCGGCCCCCTCGATGAGGAGCGGAGCAGCCACGCTGCTCCGGCGGGCACCGATCCGCCGGCCTGCCGCGCCTGATCGCGCCGGCCGAGTCTGATCGCCGGCTACCGGGCCGGGTCGACGGCGCCGAGCCGGACGTGCTCGGCGTGGTAGACCGCCTCGTCGAGCAGCGCCGCCACGTGCTGGTCGAACAGGGCGTACCGGGCGGTGCGTCCGGACCGCGCCACCGTGACCATGCCCATCATTCGCAGCAGGCGCAGCTGGTGGGAGACCGCTGACTGCTCCATGCCTATCGACTCGGAGAGTTCGGTGACGGTGGCGGGAGCCCGGCGCAGCCGGGAGAGGATCAGCAGTCTGCTCGGGGCAACCAGGGCCTGCAGGGTCTCGGCGACCGCGGTGGCGCCGGCGGGGTCGAGTTCGGCCGGCGGTGCGTCCGTGCCGTGCGGTTCGTGACCCATGGCGGCAGCGTACGCCGCCGGATGGCATGAACACCTGTACATGAATGTCGGTATGGTGGCGGCGTGACAACGGAGTTTCCCAGTGCCCCGGCCGTCGAGGGCCGCTCCCGCAGCGCGGGCGGGGTGTGGCCGGTGCCGGAGGCGCGGTGGGCGGCGCTGGCCCTCGGCCTGTTCGGCGCCGGGGGGTTGCTGCAGCTGGCGGGCGCACCGGCGGCGACGTGGTGGACGGCCTACCTGCTGTGCTACGCCGCCGGGGGCTGGGAACCGGGACTCGCCGGCCTGCAGGCTCTGCGGGACAAGGTGCTGGACGTCGACCTGCTGATGGTGGTCGCCGCAGTCGTCGCCGCCGCGATCGGCCAGGTGCTCGACGGGGCGCTGCTGATCGTCATCTTCGCGACCTCCGGCGCGCTCGAGGCGCTGGCGACCAAGCGGACCCGCGAGTCGGTGACCGCCCTGCTCGACCTGGCCCCCGAACGGGCCACCCGCGTCGACTGCGACGGCCGGGAAGAGGTCGTGCCGATCGCCGAACTCGGGCACGGGGACGTGGTTCTGGTACGCCCGGGTGAGCGGATCGGTGCCGACGGCCGGGTTGTCGACGGCGCGTCGGACGTCGACCAGGCCGCCATCACCGGCGAGCCGTTGCCCGTGGCCAAGCACCGCGGCGACGAGGTCTTCGCCGGAACCATGAACGGCACCGGGGCGCTGCGGGCGGAGGTGACCCGCGCGGCCGGGGACAGCGTTGTCGCGCGCATCGCCACGCTGGTCGAGCAGGCGTCACAGAGCCGGGCCCGAACTCAACTGTTCATCGAGACCGTCGAGCAGCGCTACTCCGTCGGCATGGTCACCGCCACGGTGGTGCTGTTCGTGGTGCCGCTGCTGTTCGGCGCCGCGGTGCAGCCGACCTTGCTGCGGGCGATCACGTTCATGATCGTCGCCTCGCCGTGTGCGGTGGTCCTGGCCACGATGCCGCCGCTGCTGTCCTCGATCGCCAACGCCGGGCGGCACGGGGTGCTCGTCAAGTCCGCCGTCGTGATGGAGCAACTCGGGCAGACCAGCCGGGTCGCCTTCGACAAGACCGGGACCCTCACCGAAGGGCGGCCCCGGCTGACCGGCGTCACCGTCGACGGACCGCTCGACGAGTGTGAGGCGCTGCGCCTGGCCGCCGCCGCGGAGGTGGCGAGCCAGCATCCGCTGGGTGCCGCGGTCGTGGCCGCCGCGAACGACGCCGGCCTGGCCGTCCCTCGCGCCGAGGCCTTCGAGTCGGTGCCGGGGCGAGGGGTCACGGCCACCGTCGCCGGGCGCCGGGTCGAGGTGCTGAGCCCGACCGCCGCCGCCACACCGGTGTCGGCGTCGCTCTGCAGAGTCCTCGACAGCGCACAGCGGCGCGGCGACACCGCCGTGCTCGTGCTGCTGGACGCGGCCCCGGTCGCCGTGCTGTCGCTCACCGACCGGCTGCGGCCTGACGCGGCGGCTGCGGTCGCCGCGCTGATCGGCATCACCGAGCAGCCGCCGGCGCTGCTGACCGGGGACAACCCGGCCGCCGCCCGGCAGGTCGCGGCCGCCGTGGGGATCGACGAGGTCCGCGCCGGGCTGCTGCCCCAGCAGAAGGTGACGGCGGTGCGTGACCTCGAAGCCGGCGGCGCGCGCGTACTGCTGGTCGGGGACGGCGTCAACGACGCCCCGGCCATGGCTGCCGCGCACCTCGGCATCGCGATGGGCCGGCACGGCTCGGATCTCGCGCTGGAGACCGCCGACGGCGTGGTGGTCCGCGACGAGCTCAGCTGCCTGCCCCGGCTCGTCGCGCTGTCCCGCCGCGCCCGCGGCGTGGTCGGTGCCAACCTCGCCGTCGCCGCCGCGATCATCCTCGGCCTCGTCACCTGGGATCTGGTCGGCCACCTGCCGCTGCCGTTGGGCGTCGCGGGCCATGAGGGCTCGACGGTGATCGTGGGACTCAACGGGCTGCGGCTGCTGCGCGACAGGGCGTGGCGGCGTGCGGCCACGGCCCCGGCCGATGCCCCCATGGCCCTGCCGGTCGTGCCGGCGGAGCGGGGCCCTGCGGCTCCGGCGCTCGCTCCCGTCGACGAGGAGTGAGGCATGGCGAAGACCCCTGTCCCGAACACGCTCGAGGTGGCACTGCTCCGGCGGGGTCGCCTGCTCGAGGTCGTGACCCTGGGGTGGAACGTCGTGGGCATCGTCGTGCTCGCGTTCGCTGCGTTCGCCGCCCGGTCCGTCGCGCTGGCCGGGTTCGGGCTGGACTCGCTGATCGAGATCGGAGCGAGCACCGTCGTGCTGTGGGAGCTGGCCGGCACCGGTGAGTCCCGGCAGCGGCGCGCCTTGCTGCTGATCGCGGCCGCGTTCACGGGGCTGGCCCTCTACCTCGCGGTGCAGTCGAGCTGGGCGCTGATCACCGGTTTCCATCCGGGGCACAGTTCGGCCGGCATCGGGTGGACCGCCGCCACCGCCGCCGTCATGTTCGTGCTCGCCGCCGGGAAGGCGCGCACCGGACAGGCCCTGGACAACCCGGTGCTGCGCACGGAGGGCCGTGTCACCACCATCGACGGCCTGCTGGCGCTCGCCGTGCTCGTCGGGCTGTGCCTCAACGCCGCCGCCGGCTGGTGGTGGGCCGATCCGCTCGCCGGCTACGTGCTCGTCTACTACGCGAGCAAGGAGGCGTGGGACATCGTCGCCGATCGCTAGCAGCCAAACTTCGAGGAATGACTGCGGCGCCTAGGAGTTGAGGATCTGGCTCTTCTGCTGGGCGTATTCGTCCTCGTTCAGCACGCCCGACTTCTTCAGCTCGCCGAGCTTCTCCAGCTGGGCGAGCTTGTCGTCCATCGTGGGTGCGGCGGGTTCCGGCGGCGGCGCCTGGGCGGCCTGCTGTTGCGGTTCCTGCTGTTGCGGTTCCTGCGCGGCCGCGTCCTGACTGGCCCAGCGGCCGGCCTGGCGGCGGGAGACCCGGTGGGATACGGCGGTGGCGGTCCCGGCGACCACCGCCGTGCGGGCCACGCCGCGGAGCAGTCCTGGCATGTCGGCTCCTGAGCTTCGTCGTTGCTGCCGGTTAGGTCGTGACGGGGTGCTGTTCGAGCTCGTCGAGGGTCGCCACCAACTCCTGGGTGGGGATGCGGCCGTTGGCCACGAGCCGGGCGCCCGCCCGTCGCAGGGCCACGGCGAAGGGGGCGGCCCACAGGTTCTCGTACACGAGGACTGCCGCCGCGCTGCCGGGCTCGAGCGCCGCGGCCGCCTCCTCGAGGTCCTGCTCGAGCAGCAGACCGGACGGCGCCCCCTCGAACAGCGCCAGCTCGGCCAGCAGGGTCTCCGCCTGCAGATCGACGAGGTTCAGCGCCTCCGCCGTGCCGTCGGGATTCTTGCGGAGGAAGGCGAGGTCGATGATGCGGATGGTTCCCCGGTTCACCAGATCGACGAGCAGCGGCAGCGCACCGCCGGTGACCTCACCGTCCGGGTACTCCACGACGAGGTAGTCGATCGGTCCCATCTCGTCGACTTCCTCGAGACGTTCTGTCATCGGACACTCCCAACCAGGTGGTTCGTCCCGCGGCACGCCGCGCTGGCGTCCACGATGCGCGGGCTTGTCGGCGCTTCGCCTCACCCCTGAGGAATGAGGCAACGCGGCCGGTCCGGTGGGCACGGTGGCCCGGTTCGCGCAGCCAGCACTCGAGCCGGGAAGAGGCGCCATGCCCGAAACCGCCATCGCCGATCACGCCCTGATCGGCGATCTGCAGACCAGTGCCCTGGTCACCACCGACGGGTCGATCGACTGGCTCTGCCTGCCGCGCTTCGACTCGCCGAGCGTCTTCGGCGCGCTGCTGGACGACGAGCGCGGCGGACGGTTCCGCGTCCGGCCCGCGGGGACGTCCTACACGACCAAACAGACGTACTTCCCGGACACCGCGATCGTGGTGACCAGGTACTTCTCCGAGCACGGGCTGGGCCAGGTGGTGGACTTCATGCCACCGGCGGGCGACGTCGCGACCGAGCACCACCGCCTCGTGCGGATGATCCAGTGCGTCCGCGGCACGATGCGCTTCGACGTCGAGCTGGCGCCGCGCTTCGACTACGGGCGACTCCGGCACGAGGCCGAGGTGACCGAAAACGGCGCGGTCCTGTCGGCCAACGGCAGCAAGCTGACCGTCCACGTCGTCCGCGAGCCCGAGGACGCGCGACGCGCCGAACTCCGGGTCCAGGACGGCGACGTCCACGCCACCCTGGAGCTGCGCGCCGGCGAGCGGCGCGGCCTCCTGCTCGAATCGGGCGCCGCGGGGCCGCCGCGCGAGGTGCGGGTCGCGGAGGTCATGACGCTGTTCGACGAGACCGAGCGGTTCTGGCGGTCGTGGCTGGCGCGCTCGACCTACCGCGGCCGGTGGCGCGAGGAGCTGCAGCGTTCGGCGATCACCCTGAAGCTGATGACCTACGCACCCACCGGGGGGCTGGTCGCCGCCCCGACGGCGAGCCTGCCCGAGCAGGTGGGCGGCGAACGGAACTGGGACTACCGCTACACCTGGATCCGCGACGCCTCGTTCTCGGTGCGGGCCCTCCTGCGGCTGGGCATGGTGGACGAGGCCGGGCAGTTCGCCCACTGGTTGGGCGACCGGGTGCGCGAGCGAGCCGGCACGGACGGAGCGCCGCTCAACATCATGTACCGCATCGACGGCAGCTCCGAGCTCAAGGAGGAGGTGCTCGACCACTGGCGCGGGTACCGCCGGTCGAGCCCGGTCCGGGTCGGCAACGGCGCGGCCGACCAGCTGCAACTGGACATCTACGGCGAGGCGCTGGACAGCCTCTACGCGGCCTACCAGGCGGGGCTGCCGCTGCCGCACCGGGGGTGGGAGGCGCTGAGCGGGGTGGTGGGCTGGCTCACCGAGCACTGGGACCAGCCCGAGGAGGGTATCTGGGAGACGCGCGGGGGACGCCAGGACTTCACCTACGGCCGGGTGATGTGCTGGGTGGCGTTCGACCGGGCCGTCCGGATGGCCGCCGAAGCCGGCCGACCGGCACCGCTGGAGCGGTGGGTCTCGGCCCGCGACCGCGTCTACGAGCAGGTGATCCGGCGTGGCTTCCATCCGAGCCGCCAGGCCTTCGTGCAGCACTACGACACCGAGGTGCTCGACGCCGCGCTGTTGCGCATGCCGACGGTCGGGTTCATCGACGGCCGCGACCCGATGTGGGCCTCGACGCTGACCGCGATGGATGAGGAGCTCGTCACCGACAGCCTGGTCTACCGCTACAACCCGGACGCCTCACCCGACGGGCTGCGGGGCAACGAGGGCACGTTCTCGCTCTGCAGCTTCGCCTACGTCGACGCGCTCACCCGCGCCGGCCGGCTCGACGACGCGCGGCTGGCCTTCGAGAAGATGCTGACCTACGCCAACCACGTCGGGCTGTACTCCGAGGAGATCGCCCTGACCGGGGAGCAGATCGGCAACTTCCCGCAGGCCTTCACCCACCTCGCGCTGATCGACGCCGCCGTCAGCCTCGATGACGCGCTAACCGTCTCCGAGGGGCGGTAGGCGGCCCACCGCTCACGTCGGTCAGGGGCTCAAACGCGGCGCCGCCGGCGCGATGCCTCGAGCGCGAGCCCGGTCAGCAGCAGCGCGATGCCCAGCAGCCACCCGAGCACGGCCGGGTCCGTCGACCCGATCGGCGCCGTGCCGGCGGGCACCGCGGTAGGCACCGCAGTGGACCCCGCGTCCGCTCCCGCAGCCGCACTGGCGCTCGCTCCGGCGGGAGACTGCGACGGCTGCGGCGAGGAGCCGGTCGCACCGGTTCGCGGGCCGCGCGCGCGGTGGCGCGGGAACTGGACCACCTGTTGGAAGGTCGGCCGGTTCTGCCAGTCGATCGCCGGCTGCCCGACGAGGCCGAGCGCGCGGAAGTGGATCGCGTCGTACACGGGCATGGTCTGGCCCGCTGCCTTCGATCCCGTCGACTGCGTCCAGGAGGCGACGTCGCTGTCGCCGTTGGCCTTCACGAGGGCGTGGTAGCTCGCGGTCAGCGCAGACGTGATCGCGGCGGCGCAGGTGCTCGGCCCGCCGTTGCACTCCCGGTCGGTGACGGCACTGCCGAACCCGTCGGCCGGGTGCTGGCCGAGCAGCTGCTGCAGGGTCGTGACGAGATAGCTCTCGTAGCCGCCGTCGTAGGCGCTGCCGAGGTGCGCGCCGCCGGAGTTCGGTGTGTTGACGTACTGCATCGGCAGCACGCTGTACGAGACCGCCGTGCCGCCGCCGTTGGAGCCCTCGCTGCCGGAGCCACCGGCAGCCAGGATGGGGTCGTAGAGCGCGTGGATGAGGTTCGTCATCACCTCGTCGGAGATCGCCACCGCGGCGGCGTGGGCGTACTGCGTGTCGCCCGCCTTCGCCTTGTGCCGGTGCGCCCCGGTTTCGGCCCAGGTCTGCAGCTGCGTCAACATCGCCTTGACGCCGGCGGGGACGTCGCGGCCGCGCAGGTACCGCAGCAGCAGTGGCATCACGGTGACCCCGTCCAGGTCCTGTGAGGCGGCGGTCTCCATGGCCTGCACCACCTGCGCCCGCGTCACCTTGCCGCCGTTCGCGGCGAGCTTCGCGTCGAGCTGGCGGGTGAGCATGACCGACCGGAACACCTGGCCGTAGCCGTACTGATCGTCCGCAGCGGCGAACTTCGGCGCGGGCTTGTTGTTCCAGCTGACGAAGTAACCCGTCGGCGGGTTGATCTCGTGCACGTGCCGGCCGGCGGGCAGGAAGCCCTGCCACTCGGCGTTGCCCGTACCCCACGCCGGCAGGCTCGGGTCGACATCGGACGGCCGGATCGGGTCGCGACCGCTGGTGAAGTACCCGGTGTCGTGATCGTCGACGTAGAACCAGTTGAACGTGAATTCGATCTTTGCGGCGCCGGCCATCCAGGACTTCACGTCGTGGGTCTTGGACGGCTGGCCCCACTGCACGAATCCGACGACGGAGTCGACGTCGTGGTTGTAGGTGCTGCGCTGGTTGACGATCGCCACCGGCCGGCCGTTCGCGGTCGTCCAGCCCTGCACCACGCCGTGCCGGGTCAGATGGATGGCGTGGTCGAGGTACGTGGGGCCGCCGGGCCCGCCGGGCTTCGGAAGGGCGGTCTCGCGGAAGTGCTCGTTGACCATCGGGACGCACTTGCCGTCGAACTCGTAGTACGTGCCCTCGGCGGCCGGCTCGCCGCCGTCCGGGTTGCAGATCTTCTCCAGCCGCTGGTCGATCAGGTCGCTGCCGGCCGAGGTGGCCGACCAGGCGTAGTCCTCACCGCGGCCGAGCTCCACGATGCCGGTGCCGGGAAACGATGCGCCTTCGGCGGCGTAGTCGGGGGAGTGCAGGTCCTCATCGACGAGTATCTGCGGGGCGAAGTACGAGACCTGGGGCCCGAAGACCGCGATCGGGTGACCTGCCTTGCTGTGCGCGGCGTTGACGACCAGGGCATTGCTCATGTGCTGGGGCATCGCACCGAGGCCCTTGATGACGGACAGCGCGAGCGGGTTCGACGGGGTGAGGTTGCAGTCGCTCGCGGTGTCGACGGGCCCGCCGGTGACCTTGGCGCCGCTGTCCGGCAGCGCCGTGGTCGAGGGGTCGGTCGTGCCCGGGATCTCGTACGGGAACGGCTTGTCGGCGGTGGTCGGTGCCAGCGGGTCGTTCGCGGTCTTGAACTGGGCGAACGCCTTGGCGCCGGCGGTGGCGCCGAGCTTCTTCTGCAGATACTGCAGCAGGTGCGCGTTCGCGACCTCGGTGCCGCCGCCGCGGCCGAAGATGCCGCCGATCAGTCCGGCGATGGCGACGACGTCGGCCACCGTCCACTTCTTCGGCAGGAGCGAGGGGGCGGCGGCCCCGTAGTCGGCGGGCAGCAGAGCCGGATTCGTCCGGGTCGCCGCGACGTAGGCGTTGATGCCGTTCACGTAGGTGTAGATGACCGACTTCGCGAGCGCACCCGCCTTCCCGTACTCCTGGGGCAGGTCGTTCACCTGGGCCGTGGCCTGCGCCGCGGTGTAGGGGGAGAGCAGCAGCTGGTCGTGGTCCATCTGCTCGAATTCGCACGAACCGCCGAGGAAGGAGGCGAGCGTGCCCTCGCCGTAGTGCCGCAGCACGTCCATGAGGAACAGCCGGTCTTCGGCCTGGGCGTAGCCCGCCCCGTACGCCATTGTCTGGTCGCTGTTGCCGTAGATGTGCGGGATGTCGTGCCGGTCGCGGTAGATCGTCACCCCGGGTTCGGGGTGTTCGGTGCGGACGATGTCCTTGTCGCGCACGCCGAAGGACTCGTCGAGGTAGTACTTCGACAGGGTCGAGTCGGTCAGGTGCTGGTAGCCGTAGAGCAGGTCGGCGTACTTGCCCAGCTGGTCCTGGCTGCCTGCCGGGCGCTTCTGCGTCGCCTCGAACGCCGCGGCGTCGGTGGTGTTGACCAGCCCGTTCTCACCCGGGGGCAGGATGCTCAGCGCCTGGCCGTCGGCATAGTCGTGGAGGCGGTAGTGGCCGGTGCCCGACGCCGCGTCCGAGGGAGCGATGCCGATCAGCGTCAGCGCGGTGGCGGCGACGGCTACCAGGGCGAGCAAACGGACCGGCGTGGACAGTCGCACAAACGCCTCCGGGGCGATCTCGGGACATGCTGTCGGCGGAGCATGCCCGCTCGATCCGCGAGGCGCGAGGCGAGATGAAGTTGGTGTTCGGTCCAGGTCAGTGGGCCAGTGCGTGCGCCTTGAGCTTCTCGTACTCGTCGTTGGTGATCGCCCCCGAGCTGCGCAGCTCGTTCGCCTTGGCGATCTGGTCGGCGCTGCTGACCCCGTTGCCGGCGACCGACCTGATGTAGGCGTCGGTGTCGGAGCGGGCCTGCCGGGCCTCGAGGCTTCGGCGCTCGCCCATCGCCCGGCCTTCGACGATGAGGTAGGTGAAGACGCCGATGAAGGGCAGGAAGATCGTGAAGATGATCCAGCCGAACTTGCCCCAGCCGCCGATGTCGTGGCGCCGGAAGATGTCCATGTAGACGTAGATCAGCATCCAGATCCACAGCACCCAGGCGAAGAATACGAACATCGACCACATGACGCTGAGGAACGGATAGTTGCTGCTGGCGAGATATTCGCTGCTGGCGAGCATGGTCTCGACCTTCCTGTCGCCGTTCGAGAAGCCGAGTTTTCCGCGCTGCCCGGACCGGCGCCTCGTCCTCGCCGGGTGACTCTGGGCGTGCCAGGCAGGGTGGCTGAGGCCGGTCAGGGCCTCAGTTCCTCGACGCGCTCGGGGCAGTGGAGCAGCTCGCGGGCGAGGTCGTCGAGTGTCAGCGAGTTGCCGAAGGCGTGGCCGCGCAGTCGCGCCAGCGCTTCGGGGTCGGTCACGCCCCACCGCTCCATCACCATGCCGACCGCCACCCACACGGCCTGGCGCCCGCGGGCGTTCTCCGAGGCGAGCCAGGCACGGCCGTCCGCTCCCAGCGCGCGGCCGATCAGCGCCGCGACCGTCGTGACGTCGGCCGGCTCCAGGGCCTCGGCGACCTGTTCGGCGCGGGAGTAGAGGTCCAGGGCTCCGACCGCGCCGCTCAGGTCCACCGGCACCGAGGCCATGGAGCGGAACGGGGTTCCGGCGATCCAGGCGTCGGCGAGCACCGGCCGGCGGCGGCCCATCCGCGTCTCGTCGGCGGCGACGAGCATGCGGCTGGCCGTCGCCTCCAGGCAAGGCCCCTCGCCCAGGGTGAACTGCACCTGCTCGGCGTGGGCCGCGGCGGCGTCGCTCGATCCCAGCGGCAGCCGCGCGCCGTGATAGTGGACGCCGAGGCTGGCCGCGTCCACCGGGAGGACCGCCACGGCCGCGCGGGTGAGCCAGGCGGGGCGCAGCGATTCGTCGTGCCTCCCCGCCTGTCGTTCGGCCGTGACCGCGGCGCGTCGGAAGCGGGAGGTGAGGCTCATCGGCACAGTCCGTGTCCGTCGGTGTCTTCGTTCGGGGCCGGATCAATCGCCGGGCACCGGAGACGACGGTGGACGCTGAGGTTCAACGGGACGCTGCAAGAGTGTCCTGATCTCAGGGTAGACCGAGCTTGGAGGTCGGAAAACCCGCGCGGTGGTCATGGGGCGACGCGACGGGCGGATTGAGAGGCACTGCAGAGGCGATCACCCGTTGGGTGGCGGGGCCCGAAGGGGGAGGCCATTCGGTGAGACCGAAACGCAGTAGCAGCTGTACCAGCCATACGAAGGAGATGCCCCTGTCATGAACTTCGGTACGACCTTCACGGCGACCTTCCTGGCCGCGGCCGTCGAGGTGATCGAGATGGTGATCATCGTCGTCGGCGTGGGCGCGGTCCGCGGTTGGCGCTCGACCCTCGTCGGGGCGGGAAGCGGGTTTGTCCTGCTGGCCGCGCTCGTCGTCGGCTTCGGCGCGGCCCTCACCGCTATCCCCATCGGCGTGCTGCGCTTGATCGTCGGCGCCCTGCTGCTGGTCTTCGGGCTGCAATGGCTGCGCAAGGGCGTCCGCCGGGTGGCGGCCAACGGCTTCGCCGGCATGTCCGGCGACCAGGTCGACGACACGCCGGACGACTCCGGCGCGCTGGACTGGACCTCGTTCGTCCTGGCCTTCAAGGGCGTGGTGCTCGAGGGGTTGGAGATCACCTTCATCGTGGTCTCCTTCGGTGCGACCTCCGGTCACCTCGGCTCCGCGGTCATCGGCGGCGCGGCCGCCATCGTGGTGCTCGGCGTGGCCGGTGCCAGCGCCCACCGGCTGGTGCAGAAGATCCCGCGCAGTGCCCTGCAGCTGATCGTCGGCACCATGCTGGCGTCGTTCGGCACGTTCTGGGCGGCGAAGGGCATCGGGGTGTCCTGGCCGGGCGCGGACGCGTCGATCCTCGGCCTGCTCGCGCTCTACGTGCTCGCAGCGACCGGTTTCGTGTTTGCGCTGCGCAGCGGGTGGCCGCGCAGCGAGGCCGATGCACGCCACGACCAGCCGGCCGCGGCCGGAGCGAGGAGCTGAGCCATGGGACGGATCTGGAACTGGATACGCGCCTTCGGGATGTTCTGGTACGACTTCGTGGTCGGTGACGATTGGACCGTCGCCGCCTCGGTGCTGGTGGCCCTGCTCGCGGCATGGGGCCTGGTCCTCGCCGGCGTGCCGGCCTGGTGGCTGCTGCCGGTGGCGGTGGTGGTCAGCGTCGGGGCGAGCATCTGGCGGGCGGAGCGACGTCCCTCCGCCGGCTGAGTCGGGGCCTGCGGAGCGTCAGCGGACCGCGAACCACACCAGGCAGGCGCTGCCGGCGGCGATGCAGTAGTAGCCGAACGGCCGGAGCGACCGGTCGGCGAGGTACCGGGTGAGGAAGCGCACCGACAGGTAGGCCCCGATTCCGGACAGGATCGCGCCGAACAGTGCCTGGCCGCGGATGCCGTCGCCCTCCGGTCCGAACAGCACCGGCAGCTTGAGCACGCCGGCGGCCAGGATGACCGGAGTCGCCAGCAGGAAGGAGAACCGCGCGGCGTCCTCGCGGGTGAGTCCCTTCACCATTCCGGCGACGGTGGAGATGCCGCTGCGGGAGATCCCCGGCGCCAGGGCGGCGATCTGCGTGGCGCCGATCGCCACTGCTGGGACGGTCTGCATGCCGGACAGCCGCTGGTCCGATTCCGGGCCGGTGACCCGCTCGTCGACGTACTCGGTGTCAGGGCTGTCTCCGGAGCGGCGTCGGTACTGCTCGCCGAACAGCAGGATCCCGCCGTTGATGACCAGGAAGATCGCGGTGGGGACCGGCCGGGCCAGCTCGGTGCGGAAGAAGTGCTCGCCCAGTAGTCCCACGAGCCCGACCGGAATGGTGGCCAGGACGAGCAGCCACGCCAGGCGCTGGTCGGAGGTGCGTACCTCCCGGCGCACGATGCTGGTGACGAAGCCGCCGATCAGCCGCACCCAGTCGCGCCAGAAGAACACGAGCAGCGCCAGTGCCGTCGCCACGTGGAGCGCCACGACGAAGGCGAGGTAGGGCGAGTCGGACTGCGAGACGTCGAGGTTGCGCGCCCACGACCCGCCGATCACGGCCGGCAGCAGCACGCTGTGGCCGAGACTCGAGACGGGAAACAGCTCGGAGACGCCCTGCAGGGCCCCGATGACGCCGGACTGCAGCCAGGTCAGTTGCGATGACACCGCTACACCATGCACCGATCGGCTCTGCGAATCCTCTGCGGCTCCTCTATCGCTCGGCGAGGCCGGTCGGGCGGTGTGTCGGTCAGCCCGAGGGTCGCAGCAGGTCCGGGATCTCCAGCGCCTCGGCCAGCTCGTCGGGCGTCCCGAGCAGCGCCACGGCCACGCGCGCCATCGTCTGCCGGGCCCACGCCATGTCGGTGTGGCTCGGGTCGGTCCCCTCGCCGTCGGCGGAGCGGGGGGCACGGGCGACGCGGTCGACACGGGCAACGCGGTAGCCGATGTATTCGAAGGTGTTGAGCAGGACGTCGATGTCCGCGTCGTGGGGACGGCGGCGGCCGAGGTGTTCGAGGCGGAGGCCCAGCCGGGCCCGCAGCAGCCCCAGGGTGTGCTCCCGGTGGGCGGAGACCGGTGAGCTCGGGTCGTGCAGCTCGGCGAACAGCGGTGGCAGCGCCGGGCCGAGATCGCGGGCCCACTGCAGGTAGGCGTCGATGCCCGCCACCACCATGTGCACCTCGTCGGAGGCGGCGTCGAGTGCGGCCTGCAGCCCCTCGAGCAGCGCGTGGTCCGAGGCGTCGAGCACGGCCTGCAGCGGCTCCTCGGCGTTGGCGAAATACCGGTAGAAGGTCGGCCGGGCGATGCCGGCCCGCTCGATGATCAGCGCGACGCTCATCCCGTGGGAGCCGTGCTCGGCGAAGACCTGCGCGGTGGCCGCCACGATCCGCTCCCGGACGGCGCGGGCGGCATCCTCGCTCTGCCGGGGGCGGCCGCGGGGCCGCGCCGGCGAGCGGGAGACCGAGGTGGTGACGTCCGGCATGATTGCTTACTCTAACAACATTGTTCAATGAACAATGGCGTTCACGAAACGCCTGTGACCCAGCATCACCACGACGAATGAGGTGCCTATGACCGCCGGCGTCCGAGCCCGCTCCGCGAAGGCCTCCACGAAGGCCCAGCGCCGGGAGGGCGTGACGACGGCCGCACCCTGGACGGTGGCCGACGCCTTGCCGCCGCAGCGCGTCGACGAGCTGACCGCCCGCGCGAGCGCCGGTGGCGCGGAGTCGGTCGAGACCCATGCCCCGGCCTTCGGGCAGCTGATCGGGACACTGCCGCAATCCTCGCCCGAGGACCTCGACCGGGCCTTCGCCACCGCCCGGGCGGCGCAGCGGGAATGGGCGGCGCGCCCGCTCTCCGAACGGGCCAGGGTGCTGTCCCGGCTGCACGACCTGGTCCTCGCCCGGCAGGGCGAGATCCTCGACATCCTGCAGCTCGAGACCGGCAAGGCCCGGGCCCACGCCTTCGAGGAGGTCGCCGACGTCGCGATCAACGCGCGCTACTACGCGCGCAGCGCCGCCGGGCATCTCGCCTCGAGAACCCGGCCCGGCGTCCTGCCCGGCCTGACGACCGCGCGCGAAGTCCGTCACCCGAAGGGTGTCGTGGCCGTCATCTCGCCCTGGAACTACCCGCTGGCGCTGTCGGTGTCGGACGCGCTGCCCGCCTTCGTCGCCGGCAACGCGGTGGTCTCGCGGCCGGACAACCAGACCGCCCTCACCACGCTGTGGGCGCACGCGCTCGCCGTCGAGGCAGGGCTGCCCGCCGAGCTGTGGCAGGTGGTGCTCGGCCGCGGCCGCGATCTCGGCGGGCCGCTGGTCGAGCGGGCGGACTTCGTCGACTACACCGGCTCCACCGCCACCGGGCGGACCATCGCCACCCAGGCGGCGGCGCGGCTCATCGGCGTCTCGCTCGAGCTCGGCGGCAAGAACCCGATGCTCGTGCTGGCCGACGCGGACGTCGACCAGGCGGCGGCCGGCGCGGTGCGGGCCTGCTTCTCCTCGGCCGGGCAGCTGTGCGAGTCGATGGAGCGGCTCTACGTCCACACCGACGTCTACGACGAGTTCGTCGAGAAGTTCGTCGCGCGGGTGCAGCGGATGCGCCTCGGGGCGGCGCTGGAGTACGGCAGCGACATGGGGTCGCTGACGTTCCCGCGGCAGCTGGCCACCGTGCAGGACCATGTCTCGGAGGCCGTGGCCAAGGGGGCGACCGTGCTCGCCGGCGGGAACCACCGCCCCGATCTCGGCCCCTACTTCTACGAGCCGACGGTGCTCACCGACGTGACCCCGGACATGGCCGTGCACGGGGACGAGACCTTCGGACCCGTCGTGTCGGTGTACCGCGTGGCCGACGACGACGAGGCCGTGACCCGCGCCAACGACACCGGCTACGGGTTGAACGCCAGCATCTGGTCGCGGGACACCCGCCGGGCCCGCGCGCTCGCCCAGCGGGTGCGCGCCGGGGCCGTCAACGTCAACGAGGGCTACACGGCCGCGTGGGCCAGCGTGCAGGCCCCGTCCGGTGGCGTCGGCGACTCCGGCCTCGGGCGCCGGCACGGCGCCGAGGGCATCCTGAAGTACACCCACACGCAGACGATCGCCGTGCAGCGGCTGCTTCCGATCGCGCCGTTGCCGGGGATGTCGGATGCTGTGTGGGCCAGGACCATGACCGTGGCGCTGTGGGCCATGAAGCGCCTGCGGGTGAAGTAGTCGTCGTGAAGGGGAACGAGATGAAGTCGGTCGCAGGCAAGACGGTGCTGGTCACCGGGGCAGCGCAGGGGCTGGGGCAGCGGTTCGCCGCCCGGGCGGTGGACGAGAAGGCGGCCCACGTCGTGCTGTGGGATGTCAACGAGGCGAAGCTCAAGGACACCGCGGCCGAGCTCGAGGCGCGGGGTGGCAGCGTCCGGTTCGACACCGTGGACGTCTCGAAACGCGGCAAGGTGAAGGAGGCCGCCGCCGCGGTCCGCCGCGAGGTCGGCGACGTCCACGTGCTGGTCAACAACGCCGGGATCGTGCGCGGCAACGGCTACTTCTGGGAGAACGACGTCAAGGACGTCGAGGCCACGGTGACCATCAACGCGCTGGCCCCGATGTACATCACCCGCGAGTTCTTGCCCGGCATGATCGACTCCGGGCAGGAGTGTCGGGTCGTGACCATCGCCTCGTCGGCGGGCCTGACCGCGGTGCCGCGGCTGGCGGCCTACTGCGGCTCCAAGTGGGCCGCGACCGGCTGGTCGGACTCGGTCCGGCTGGAGCTGGAGCAGGCCGGCCACTCGCACGTCCGGGTCACGACCGTCTGCCCCACCTACATCAACACCGGCATGTTCGACGGCGCGCAGGGCATCCTGTTCACGCCGATGCTGGAGCAGGACGACGTCGTCAAGGACACCTGGGCCGAGATGCTCAAGGGCGGGCCGATGTTGGTGCTGCCCTGGACCTCGCGGCTGAGCCAGGCCGTGACCGGGGTGCTGCCCACCAGGCTGCGCGACGTCTGGCTGCGACGCACCGGGGTCTACGACTCGATGGCGAAGTTCACCGGACACGGCCGGTGAACCCGGCCGCCTGAGATCTTGTTGCGCCCAGTGCTGCCAGCCGCGGGTGACGCAACAAGATCGCAGGCGCCGGTCGGGGGTCAGGCCGACTTGATGGCGGAGATCTCCAGCTCGAGAGTGATCTTGTCGCTGACCAGGACGCCGCCGGTCTCGAGTGCGGCGTTGAAGTTCACGCCGTAGTCGCTGCGGACGATCTCGGTCGAGCCCTCGAAGCCGATCCGCAGGTTGCCGAACGGGTCCTTGGCCTGGCCCTGGAACTCCAGCGGGAAGGTCACTGCGCGGGTGACGCCCTTGATCGTGAGGTCGCCGGTGACCTCGAAGTCGCCGCCGCCGAGGTGACGGATCGAGGTGGAGCGGAAGGTCAGCTCGGGAAAGGTCTCGGCGTCGAGAAAGTCGTTGGTGCGCAGGTGGCCGTCGCGCTGCTCGTTGCGGGTGTCGATGCTCGCAACCTGCGCGGTGACGGTGACACGGGAGCGCGTCGGGTCCTCGCCGTCGAGGTGAGCGGTGCCCTCGAAGTCGTTGAACCCGCCCCGGACCTTGGTGACCATCGCGTGGCGGGCGACGAAGCCGAGCCGGCTGTGGGCGGTGTCGATGGTGTAGGTGCCGGTGAGGGTCGAGAAATCGGTGGTGGCGGTGGTCATCGGGAGCTCCTCGGAGGGGGTTGTGGTTGATTCATCAACCAGTTCTACTCCACATTGGATGATGTGTCAACAAGGCGGTATGATGGGCTCATGAGCGACGCCATCCAGACCGTGCCACTGGCTCCGGACGACGGCGTGCGCTGGTTGGGTGATCGCGAGCAGCGCGCCTGGCGCGCCTTTCTGGACATGCAGGCCCAGCTCAACGCCCGGCTCAACCGCGAGCTGCAGGATCACGCCGGGCTCTCCAGCGCAGACTTCGCGGTTCTGGTCCAGCTCAGCGAGCACCCCGACGGGCGTCAGCGAGTGCTCGAGCTCGGCCGCACCCTGCGGTGGGAGAAGAGCCGGCTGTCTCACCAGCTGAGCCGCATGGAGCAGCGCGGGCTCGTCCGGCGGTCGAACTGTGCCGAGGACCGCCGAGGCGCCGTCGCCGTCCTGACCGACGCCGGGCGTGAGGCCGTGGAGTCGGCGGCGCCGGTGCACGTGGCCGGGGTGCGCCGTTACCTGTTCGACGGGTTGAGTGCCGAGCAGGTCGACGCGCTGGCCTCGATCGCCGGCGGCACGCTCGACCGGCTCGCCGCCGCCTGCGCCGAGCCCTGCGACCCGCCCGATCCTTCCGCCGGCTGCGCCTGATCAGCGGCCCGGGCCGAAACACTGCCTCAGGAGCTGGGTTAGAACCCCGTTGTGCGGGGGAATGGTGCGGTCATGACAGCGCGAGTGGGAACCATGTCAGTCGACGGCACGCCGATCTCCGATGCGGATCTGGCCAAGATCCAGGCCGAGGAAGACCTGCACGCCAGTCACCGTCGGGCGGCGGTGAAGGTCGTCGCGGCGTCCTCCATCGACGCTGCCGACTGCCGCACCTTGCTCTCGATCCTCGGCCTCGACGACGACGTCGTCCGCGCCGCGCGTGGCGAGATGCTGCAGCCGGCCGCCGCGCCGAAGCGCTCGCGCAAGCGCCGCGCCGCCTGATCGTCGAGCTCGCCGCGGGTCCGACCCGCCCCTACGTGCGCCACCCGGCCACTCGGCTCGATCACCTCGTCGACACCGGGCCGTGCCGCCCTCGCGCTTCGGCCGTGCCTCGGTTGTGATGATGGATCTGATGCCAGACAGCTTCCGCCATGAAGCGCTGACGTATGCCGGTACCCGGGACTTCGTGCCCACGTGCAAGAACGTCCTGCACGAGGGGCTGGAGCGTGGCAGCCGCCTGCTGGTGCTCGCGCGGCAGGACAAGATCGACCCGCTCGCCGAGGCGCTCGGCGACGCCGCCTCCTGCGTCACCTTCATGCCGCTCGACCGGGTGGGACGCAATCCGCACCGCCTCATCAACCTGCTGGACGGCTTCCAGGCGGACGGACGGGGGCGCCACTGCCTCGGTATCAGCGAGCCGGTGCTGGCCGGCCGCCCCTCCCGCACTCTGCTCGAGGCCCAACTCGCAGAGTTCGCGCTCAACGCGGCCCGGGTGGCCGTCTGGCCGATGACGCTGGTCTGCACCTACGACCGCACCGCGCTGGCGCCGGATGCCCTCGCCCGGATGCGCCAGAGTCATGCCGTCATCCGGGGCGAGGCCGAGAACCCGGGCTACCTTCCGGACGGGAACGACGAGCTGTACCACCGAAACCTCGATCCGGCGCCGCACGGTGCCGAGCGGTGGACGATCGGCCCGCGCGATCTGGTCCGGATGCGCGAGGTGGTCCGCCGCCGGGCTGAGTCCGACCGGCTCCACGCCGAGCGGATCGACGACCTGGTGCTGGCCGCCAACGAGATCGTCACCAACAGCATCCGGCACGGCGGCGGCGAGTGCCGTCTCGCGATCTGGGCCGACGATGTCTCGCTGATCTGCGAGGCGCGGGACAGCGGCCACATCGACGACCCCTTCGTGGGTCGGTTCCCTCCGTCGCGGCAGGCCGTGAACGGGCGGGGTGTGTGGCTGGCGCATCATCTCTGCGACCTCGTGCAGATTCGGTCCTCGCCGGCCGGCACCACGGTGCGCCTGGTCATCGATCGCTGAGCACGCGCCGAGCCGGCGGCGGTAGGTTCGGTCGCTGTGGACCTGGACGACCCGCCGCGCGAGCGCGCCGTCGACGCCGGCGGGCACCGCATCGCCTACGTCGAAGCCGGCCCGGTGGACGGTCCCGTCGTCGTGCTGTTGCACGGCCTGGCCTCGGACAGCAACACCTGGGATCGCGCCGTCCCTGGCCTGGCCGCGCACGGCCTGCACGTCTACGCCGTCGACCTCATCGGGCACGGACGCTCCGACAAGCCCGACCGCTCCTACCTGCTGGACGATTTCGCCGACTCGGTGCTCGAGGTGTTCGCGGCGCTGGGCCTCGAGCGGGCCACACTGGCGGGCCACTCGCTCGGCGGTGCCGTGGCGGTCTTCTTCGCCGAGCGGCACCCGGAACGGGTGGAGCGGCTCGTGCTGGTCTCGGCGGGCGGCCTGGGGCGCGAGGTGCATCCGCTGCTGCGGGCCGCGTCGCTGCCGATCGCGCCGGCCGTGCTCCGGTTGGTGACCGGGCCGCGCTGGCGCGCGTTCTTCCGGCGGCCGGCCCTGCACCGCGCGCTGCGACTCACCCCGGACAACGTGACGAACCTGCGGCGCGCGGGCCGGGCGCTGGGCAGCGACGAGGGGCAGGCCGCCTTCTTCGCCGCGCTGCGCGGAGTGATCAAGCCGGGCGGGCAGCGCGGCTCCTTCCTCGACATGGACAGTCTCGCCGAGCACGTCCCGACGCTGCTGGTGTGGAACGAGCGGGATCCGGTGATTCCGGTCGCGCACGCCCGCGCCGCCCACGAGCACCTGCCCGGCAGCCGGCTGGTGGTCTTCCCGGCGAGGTCGCACGAGCCCCACCGCGCCTCGGCGCAGCGCTTCGCGGACGAGGTGGCCGGCTTCATCTCGGAGACCCGTCCTGCAAAGTGAGACGGCGGTCTCTAGTGGTGGGATAAGTCGCTAGGCTGGCCCGGTGGCGGCGCGGCGGCGGTGGGTGGTGCTCGCCGTCGGCACGCTCGCGCAGGCCGCGACCTGTTCATTCCTGTACGGCATGCCGATGCTGGTACCGGCGCTGCAGGCCGAGGGGCTCAGCCTGTTCCGGGCGAGCCTCGTGGTGTCCGCTCCCCTGGTGGGTCTGCTGCTCACGCTGATCGCCTGGGGCGCGGTGGCCGACCGTTACGGCGAGCGAGCGGTCATCGCCATCGGCGTCGGCGCGGCGGCGGTGGTACTGGGCGTCGCAGCTGTCGTTCCCGGTTTCGTCGCCCTGGCGCTGCTGCTGGCACTCGCCGGCGCGGCCGGGGCCTCGGTGAACGCCGCGAGCGGTCGTCTGGTCATGGGCTGGTTCCCCCCTCGCGAGCGCGGCCTGGCCATGGGGACGCGGCAGACCGCGCAGCCGCTGGGCGTCGCGCTCGCGGCGCTCGTGCTGCCCGGGCTGGGTGCGAGCCACGGGCCGCACCTCGCGTTGCTGTTCCCGGCGGCGCTGTGCGCGGCGGCCGGCCTGGCGACCCTGGTGCTCGCCGGCGACCCGGCCCGACCCGAGCCCGCTCCGGGCGCCCCGCCGGCCCGCTCGCCGTATCGCGGATCGCGGACGCTGCCCCGGATCCATCTCTCCAGCGCGCTGCTGGTGGTGCCGCAGTTCGCGGTCTCCGCCTTCACCCTGGTCTATCTGGTCGACGTCCGGGGCTGGGACGGCGCGGCGGCGGGCCGGGTGGTCTTCGCCTTCCAGGTCGCCGGTGCCGTCGGGCGGATCCTGTCCGGGCTCTGGTCAGATCACGTCGGCAGCCGGCTGCGCCCGATGCGGCAACTGGCGATCGCCAGCGCCGCGCTGATGCTGCTCATCGCCGTGGGTGCGGCGACCGGGGCCTGGTTCGTCGTCGCAGGGTTCGCGCTCGGCGCCGTTGTCACCGTCGCCGACAACGGGCTCGCCTACACCGCCGTGGCCGAGATCGCCGGACGCGAGTGGTCCGGCCGGACGCTGGGGGTGCAGAACACCGTGCAGAACCTCGCCGCCATCTCGACGCCTCCGGTGCTGGCCGCGATCATCGGGCACTCCCACTACGCGCTGGGATTCGCGCTCGTCGTGGCCTTCCCGCTGCTCGCGGTCGCCACGACCCCGGTACGGGCCGAAGGTCGCGAGGCGCCCGCTTCCGCCGGTGCGGGTCGCCAATTCGGTCGTGCCGACGCACCTTAGCCGGACGGCGCGAGGCCCCGCCCGCAGCGGCTGCAGGCGGGGCCTCGGCGCCGGCGATCGGGATGCTTCGTGCACCCCGCGGCGGAGGATATGGGATTTGAACCCATGAGGGGTCTCCCCCAACTCGCGTTCCAGGCGAGCGCCATAGGCCGCTAGGCGAATCCTCCGTAAGACAGGATACGTAGTCCGACCGCGTCGGCGACAGCCGGCACCGCCGGCCGGCCGAGCCGCCCGGCGGTGACGACCGCCTCGGCGAGCGGCCGTGTCACCTGCGAGCGGGCATGCCTAGACTGGGCCTCCGACCCCCCGTGTGGCGTCCATCCTGTGAACCTCCCCAGGGCCGGAAGGCAGCAAGGATAAGCAGGCTCTGACGGGTGCGCGGGGGGTCCTCTCGTCGGCGTGGCGCCCGCGTCCGGTGACGGGCATGACGGCTGTCGGTGCCGCTGGTTAGGGTCGTCGGGTGACAGACGCAGCGGTGGACGGGGCCGACGGCGCTCCGCCCGGGTCGGGCAACCTCGCGCTCTACCGCAAGTACCGGTCGGCGACCTTCGCCGAGGTCATCGGCCAGGATCACGTCACCGCTCCGCTGCAGGCCGCGCTCGCCGCCGGCCGGATCAACCACGCCTACCTGTTCAGCGGCCCGCGGGGCTGCGGCAAGACCTCCAGCGCACGCATCCTGGCCCGCAGCCTGAACTGCGCCGAGGGCCCGACCCCGACACCGTGCGGGGTGTGCCCGTCGTGCCGCGAGCTCGCACCGAACGGGCCGGGGTCGATCGACGTCATCGAGATCGACGCCGCGAGCCACAACGGCGTCGAGGACGCCCGGGAGCTGCGCGAGCGAGCGTTCTTCGCGCCCGTCCGGGACCGCTTCAAGGTCTACATCATCGACGAGGCGCACATGGTGACCACGGCGGCGTTCAACGCGCTGCTGAAGCTGGTGGAGGAGCCACCGGACTTCCTGGTCTTCGTCTTCGCCACCACCGAGCCGGACAAGGTGCTCACCACGATCCGGTCCCGGACGCACCACTACCCGTTCCGGCTCATCCCGCCGGCCGCGCTGCGAGCGCACCTGGAACGCGTCACCGCCGCCGAGGGCATCGACATCGAGCCCGCGGTGCTGCCGCTCGTGGTCCGGGCCGGCGGCGGCTCGGCCCGCGACTCGTTGTCGATCATGGACCAGCTGCTGGCCGGCGCCGGCCCGGAGGGCGTGACCTACGCGCGAGCGGTCGCGCTGCTCGGCGTCACCGACGGCGCGTTGCTGGACGACATGGTCGACGCGCTCGCCGCCGGGGACGCCGCCGGGGTCTACGGCACCGTCGACCGCATCGTCGAGGCCGGCCACGACCCGCGCCGCTTCTCCGCCGACCTGCTCGACCGGTTCCGCGACCTCATCCTGCTCGACGCGGTCCCCGAGGCCGGCGAACGCGGCCTGGTGGACGTCCCACAGGACCAGCTCGAGCACATGGCCGACCAGGCGATGCGCCTCGGCGGCGGCACGCTCACCCGCTACGCCGAGATCGTGCACACGGCACTGATCGAGATGCGCGGCACCACCTCGCCCCGGCTGGTGCTGGAACTGCTCTGCGCCCGCATGATGCTGCCCGACGCCGCCAACGACTCCGCGGCCCTGCTGCAGCGCCTGGAACGGCTGGAGCGCCGGCTCAGCGCGGGTGCGGGCGCGGGCGAGGCGCCGCCGGCCTCAGCGCCCGCCACAGCGTCGGCCCCAGCGCCGGGCCGCCCGGCCGAGCGCAGCTCCCGCGAGCGGGCAGGTACCGCCCCCGCCCGGCAGAACGAACCGCCGGCCGACGACACCGCCGCTCCGGACCGCGACGGTGCCGCCGACCGGGCCGCCGACCGGGCCGCCGACCGCGCCGCCGAGCGCGCCCACGCCGAGCAGCCGACGGCCTCGGTGCACCCGGTCACCGCCGAGCGCCCGACCGCCACCGTCGCCGCGCGGGAGGCGCCACCGACGCCCCCGCAGCCGCCCCAGTCGCCGCAGCCGCCCCAGTCGCCCGCCGTGGAACCGGAACCCGAACCGGCGGAGGCGCCGCCGCCGGCCGAGCCGGCGCCCGCCGCGGCGGGCGCGCTCGACGCCAACGCGCTGCGGCGGCTGTGGCCGGAGGTGCTCGACGTCGTCAAGCAGTCCAGCCGGCGCACCCGCGCGCTGCTCGACAACGCGCAGATCGTCGACGCCGAGGGCGAGTCGGTCCGGCTGACGGCCCCCAGCGCCCTGGCCAAGATGATCGCCGAGGACAGCAACACCGACGCCCTCAAGCAGGCGTTGACCAAGGTCGTCGGCGGGCAGTGGAGCGTCACCGTCGAAGGCGCGGTCTCCGGCGGCACGGCCGGGTCCGGACCACAGCGCGCCGAGCCTCGCCCGGCCACCCCGCCCGAGCCGGACCCACGCGACGAGGACCCCAATCCGGTGGACACGGCCGGAGACCGCTCGCCGGGCTCGGGACAGCAGCCGGCCGACCCCGAGGCCGAAGCGATCAAACTGCTGACCAGCGAGCTGGGGGCCCGGCCGCTCGACGACGGCGGCTGAGCTGTTCGCACCCGCGCGAGCGTCGTCGCGCGCGTGGCCCCAGCACGGCCGGTTACCCTGGGCCCGGCACCGATCGCGGCCAGCGATCTGCGGTTCGTCGGCGGGCCCCGCGTCGCCGCGCGCGAACCGACCCGCACCCACCTTCGAGGAGGACACCACGTGAGCGAGCTCGGTGGAGGAATGCCCGGCGGCGGCCAGCCGAACATGCAGGAGCTGCTGCAGCAGGCGCAGAAGATGCAGGAGCAGTTGCAGGCGGCGCAGCAGGAGCTCGCCGCCGCGACCGTGACCGGCAGCGCCGGCGGCGGGTTGGTGCAGGCCACCGTCACCGGCTCCGGTGAGCTGACCGCCCTGGCCATCGACCCTCAGGCCGTCGACCCGGCCGACGTGGAGTCGCTGCAGGACCTGGTGGTGGCCGCCGTCCGCGACGCGAACCGCGCCGCGTCCGACCTGCAGACCGAGAAGATGGGTCCGGTGACCAGCGGCCTCGGGGGCGGCCTCGGGCTGCCGGGTCTGTAGATCACGCGGTAAGGCGGACGTGTACGAGGGCGCGGTCCAGGACCTGATCGACGAGCTCGGTCGGCTGCCGGGCGTGGGCCCGAAGAGTGCTCAGCGGATCGCGTTCCACCTGCTGGCGGCCGAGCCGACCGATGTCGAGCGGCTGGCCAACGTGCTGCTGCGGGTGAAGAACGAGGTGGTGTTCTGCTCGGTGTGCGGCAACGTCGCGCAGGCCGAGGTGTGCCGGATCTGCAGCGACCCGCGCCGCGACGCCACCGTGATCTGCATCGTCGAGGAGCCGAAGGACGTCGTCGCCATCGAGCGCACCCGCGAGTTCCGCGGCCGCTACCACGTGCTGGGAGGCGCCATCAGCCCCATCGACGGCGTCGGGCCCGACGACCTGCGCATCCGGGAGCTGCTCGGCCGGCTGCGCGACGGCACCGTCACCGAGCTGATCATCGCCACCGACCCGAACCTCGAGGGCGAGGCCACGGCGACCTACCTGGCCCGGCTGCTCGCGCCGATGGGACTGACGGTGAGCCGGCTGGCCAGCGGCCTGCCGGTCGGCGGCGACCTCGAGTACGCCGACGAGGTGACGCTGGGGCGCGCGTTCTCGGGCCGCCGCCGGATCGAGTAGCCCGGTGACCCTCGAACCGGGCCCGCGGCGCCGCCCGCGGCTGTTCTGGACGGCCGTGCTCGTCGCGGTGGTGGCGGTGGCCGGTGGCACCGTCCTGGGCGTCCGCGCCTGGCAGCACGACAGCGGGCCCGCCGGCACCGTCCGCGGCTATCTCGACGCGCTCGCGCGGGCGGACGCACCGGCCGCCCTCGCCTTCGGAGCGGTGCCTCCCGGCGACCGCCGCCTGCTCACCGACCGGGTGCTCGCCGAGCAGCACCGCATCGCCCCGATCACCGGCATCACGATCGGAACGGTCACGGCCACCGGCGACCGGGCCCAGGTCACGGCCTCCTACACGCTCGGCTTTGCCGGCGACCCGCGCCGCGTCACCGAACCGGTCACGGTCGTCCGCCGCGGCGGACGGTGGGAACTCGCGCGCTCCGCCGAGGCGACCCAGTTCCAGTTCGTCCGGGCCGGGCAGCGGGCCTCGCTGCTGGGCGGGCGCGTCCCGACCGGCACGGTGCTCGTCTTCCCCGGCCCGGCCCCGGTGCGGTTCGACACCCCCTACCTGCGGCTCGACCCCGCGCAGGACCGCGTCGGGTTCCGGGCCCCGGTGACCACCGAGCTCGAGGTCCGGGTCAGCCCGCGGGGCCGCCGGGCCGTGCTGACGGCCCTCACCGCCGCGCTGCGCCGCTGCCTGCACGGGTCCGGCGAGCCGCGGTGCCCGCAGCCGTCGGCCCGGAGCGTCCCGGGTTCGCTGACCGGGCGGATCGTGACGCCGCTGGCGCAGTCGACCCAGGTCTCGGTGGGCTCGGCGGCGCGGGGCGTCCTGAGCGTGCAAGGCAAGGCCTCCGTGACCGGCACCTACACCGGGCTGACGTTCGACAACCAGCAGACCAAGCGCAGCGGCAACGTCTCGCTGCCGATCGCCGCCACCGCCGTCGCCGTGCCGCCGGCTCGCATCGCCTGGACGGCGCCGACGTGAGCCGCCCGACCCGTGGCGCGGACGTCCGCACCGGCGACCGTCGCCGTGTCGTCCGGCGTGCCCACGCCGCGGCGGCCGCGCTCGCCGTCGCCCTCGCCGCGCTCACCATGCTCGGCCCCGCCGCGCCGGCCGCGGCCGCCCCCGGCCCGGCGAACGCGCCGGAGTACTGGTTCGACCGGTGGCAGCTGTTCCACCTGTGGGATCAGGGCATCCGCGGCCAGGGCGTGACGATTGCCGAGATCGACACCGGGGTGAACGCGTCGCTGCCCGAGCTGTCCGGCCGGGTCGTGGCCGGCACCGACCTCGGCGAGGGCGGCAACGGCGAGATCGACCGCGACGGAGACACCTTCGGGCACGGCACCGCGATGGCCTCGATCATGGTGGCGCGGCCGGGAACCCTCGGCATCACCGGCATGGCGCCCGACGCCCGGGTGCTGCCGGTGGCGGTACCGCTCAACGGGACCACCGACGCCGGCCGACCGGACCGGCTGGCCAGCGGCATCCGCTACGCCGCCGACCACGGCGCGAAGATCATCAGCATGTCGCTCGGCGGGGAACGCACCGCCGGCTCCGACACCACGTCCTGCCCGGACGCCGACCAGGCCGCGATCTTCCACGCGCTGCGCAAGGGAGCGATCGTGCTGGCCTCGGTCGGCAACACCGGGCCGACCCGCAACACCGTCGAGGAGCCGGCGGTCTGCCTCGGCGTGGTCTCGGTCGGAGCGCTCACCCAGGCCGGCACGGTGGCGGGCTTCTCGGCCCGGGAGCCGTATCTGACCCTGACCGCGCCGGGTGTGAACATCCCGTCCCTGGGGCGACTGCGCGGCAGCGCCTTCGCGGGGGACGGCACCAGCCAGGCCACCGCCATCGCCTCCGCCGCGGCGGCGCTGGTCTGGTCGCACTACCCCTCGCTGACGGGGCGGCAGGTCGTCACCCGGCTGCTGCAGACGCTCGACGACCGCCCGCCGGCCCACAGCAAGGCCTACGGCTACGGCAAGCTGGACACGCTGCGGGCCGTCACGGCCGACGTCGACCTCAAGGCCGGCAACCCCGTCTACGACGCGGTGACGCCCTTCCTCCGACGCGACGCGGCGCTGCGCCACCGGCCGGCAGCCACCGCAGCGCCGGCCCCGGCCGCCACCGGCCCCGCCGAGCTGGGCACCGTCCGGGTCGGGTCCCGGTCCTGGCTCTCCCCGGCCCTGCTGGAAGCCGGCGCGCTGATCGTCGGCGGGCTGCTGGTGTTGCTGCTGCTCGCCGTGGCCGGTACCCGCCGGCACCGGGCCCGCCGCCGGGCGCTGGCCGCGCTCTACACCGAGCCGCCCTCGCCGCCGGAGCCGCCCTCGCCGCCGGAGCGGCCCTCGCCGCCGGCGCACCCCCGGCCGCCGGAGCAGCCGCCCCCGCCGCGTCCGTCCGGTTGACCGGCGGCATCGCGGCGCAGGCCGGGCGGACGCTCAGCCGCGGATGCGGTGCACGGCGCGGTTGCAGGCGCTGATCACGGCGCGCAGCGACGACTGTGTCGTCGACTCGCTGATCCCGACGCCCCACAGCACGTGGTCGCCGATCTCCATCTCGAGGTAGGCCGCGGCCTCCGCGTTCTGGCCGCTGGTCAGCGCGTGCTCGTGGTAGTCCAGCACCCGGACCGCGAGCCCGCCGAAGCCGAGGTCCACCCGGGTCAGGGCGTCGCAGAACGCCGAGACGGGACCGTTGCCGATCCCTTCCATGCGGTGCTCCTGCCCGTCGACCCGCACCGTGGCGGTGATGCGTTCGGTGCCGGAGTCGCTGACGACCTGGGTCTCGACCAGCTCGATCGCGCCGGGGGAGAGGTACTCGCGGGAGAAGATGTCCCACATCAGCGGGCCGGCGACCTCGCCGCCCTCGCCGTCGGCGTAGAGCTGGATGACGTGGCTGAACTCGATCTGCAGCCGGCGCGGCAGGTCGAGGTTGCGCTCGCTCTTCATGATGTAGCTGACGCCGCCCTTGCCGGACTGCGAGTTCACCCGGATGACGGCCTCGTAGGAGCGGCCGACGTCCTTCGGGTCGATCGGCAGGTAGGGGATGTTCCAGGACAGGTCCGTGACCGGGCGTCCCTCGTCGTCCGCACGCCGCTGCAGGTCGTCGAAGCCCTTCTTGATGGCGTCCTGGTGCGAGCCGGAGAAGGAGGTGTAGACGAGGTCCCCGGCGTAGGGGTGCCGCTCGTGCACCCCGATCCGGTTGCAGTACTCGACGGTCCGGCGGATCTCGTCGATGTCACTGAAGTCGATCATCGGATCGATGCCCTGGCTGTAGAGGTTCAAGCCCAGCGTGACGAGGTCGACGTTCCCGCTGCGCTCGCCGTTGCCGAACAGGCAGCCCTCGATCCGCTGCGCCCCGGCCAGGACGGCGAGCTCCGCGTCGGCGGTGGCGGTGCCGCGATCGTTGTGGGTGTGCACGGAGAGGCAGACGTGATCGCGGCGGCTGAAGTGCCGGCTCATCCACTCGATCTGGTCGGCGTAGACGTTCGGCGTGGACCGCTCGACCGTGCACGGCAGGTTGATGACGATCTCCCGGTCGGCGTCCGGCTGCCACACGTCCATGACGCCCTCGCAGATCTCGAGGGAGAAGTCGAGCTCGGTGTCCATGAAGATCTCGGGCGAGTACTCCAGCCCGAACGCGGTGTCCGGCAGGTGGATGTCGGCGTACTTCATGATCGCCTGAATGCCGTCGACCGCGACGGCGCGGCACTGCGCCCGGCCGTCGCCGTCCCAGCCGAAGACCACCTTGCGGAACACCGGCGCCGCGGCGTTGTACATGTGGACGGTGGCGTTCTGCGACCCGACCAGCGACTGGATCGTGCGCTCGATGAGCTCCTCGCGGGCCTGCGTCAGCACCGAGATGCGGACGTCGTCGGGGATGCGGCCGCTCTCGATGAGGGAGCGGACGAAGTCGAAGTCGGTCTGGCTGGCGGCCGGGAACCCGACCTCGATCTCCTTGTATCCCAGCCGGACCAGCAGGTCGAACATGGTGTTCTTGCGGGCGGCGTTCATCGGGTCGATGAGCGCCTGGTTGCCGTCGCGCAGGTCGGTGGACAGCCAGCGCGGGGCCTGGGTCATCCTGCGGCCGGGCCACTGCCGGTCGGGCAGGTCGACGGCGGGGAAGGGGCGGTACCGGTGGCACGGCATGCCCGACGGGCGCTGCGGCGCAGGGACGGACGATCCGGTGGGACTCATGACGCTCGGGCTCCTGAGGGCGAGAAGTGCGGGGAGCGGTCGGCGCAGGGAAACAGCCCGCGACGAGGGGCCGACCGGTGGGTTAGAACCGGGCCTCGCCGCGGCTGGCAAGAAGCAGGCCGCGCGTCATGATGGGAACCAGGCTAGCCCATTCCCGGCGCAGCCGGCCAGCAGCCGCCTCGGCGGCTGTCCCGAGTGCGCCCGGCAGAGCCCGGTAGCGGCCCGCGGGCCGGCCGGCGGAGTCAGGCGCGAAAGCGGTCATTGGGTCTCGGTACGCTGAAGGCTCCGCCGCCCGTCGTCGAAAGGTAAGTGCTCGTGGGCCTCGTCGTGCAGAAGTACGGCGGCTCCTCCGTCGCCGACGCGGAGCGGATCAAGCGGGTCGCCGAACGCATCGTCGCCACCAAGCGCGAGGGCAACGACGTGGCCGTCGTCGTCTCGGCGATGGGGGACACCACCGACGAGCTCATCGACCTCGCCGAATCGATCGTCCCCGTGCCCGAGGGCCGTGAGTTCGACATGCTGCTCACCGCCGGTGAGCGCATCTCGATGGCGCTGCTGGCGATGGCGATCAACTCGCTCGGCTACCACGCCGAGTCGTTCACCGGCTCGCAGGCCGGCGTGCTCACGACCTCGGTGCACGGGAAGGCCCGCATCGTCGACGTCACCCCGGGCCGCATCGAGAACTCCATCGCCGAGGGCAACATCGCCATCGTCGCGGGCTTCCAGGGGTTCTCGAAGGAGACGATGAACATCACCACCCTGGGACGCGGCGGCTCGGACACCACCGCGGTCGCCATCGCGGCCGCGCTGAAGGCCGATGTCTGTGAGATCTACACCGACGTCGACGGCGTCTACTCCGCCGACCCGCGGATCGTCCCCAACGCCAAACGGCTCGAGACCGTCACCTTCGAGGAGATGCTCGAGCTGGCCGCGTGCGGCGCCAAGATCCTGCACCTGCGCAGCGTCGAGTACGCCCGGCGGTACGGCCTGGCGATGCACGTCCGTTCCTCGTACTCGGCGAAGCCGGGCACGATCGTCACCGGATCAATGGAGGACCTCCCCGTGGAGCAGGCGATCATCAGCGGCGTCGCGCACGACCGCTCCGAGGTGAAGGTGACCGTCGTCGACGTACCGGACAAGCCCGGCCAGGCCGCGGCGATATTCCAGGTGCTCGCCGACACCGAGATCAACATCGACATGATCGTGCAGAACGTCTCCACCGGCGGGACCGGCCGCACCGACGTGTCGTTCACGCTGCCGGCGACCGACGGGCAGAACGCCCTGGCGGCGCTGCGCCGGATCCAGAGCGAGATCGGGTTCTCGGACCTGCTCTACGACGACCACGTCGGCAAGCTCTCGCTCATCGGCGCCGGGATGCGCTCGCACCCGGGCGTCTCGGCGCGGTTCTTCACGGCGCTCTCGCAGGCAGGCATCAACATGGAGATGATCTCGACGTCGGAGATCCGGATCTCGGTCGTCTGCCGGGATACCGACCTCGACGACGCCGTGCGCGCGGTCCACGACGCCTTCGAGCTCGGTTCGGAGGACGATGCGGCCGTGGTGTACGGCGGGACGGGCCGCTGAGGGGGCCGTCGCGGCCGATCTTGTTGCGCTGGGTGCCGTGGGCAGCCGTCGGCGCAACAAGATCCACAACTGAACGCGGATCTTGTGGCGCCGGGCGTCGCCGGGGGCGGGTGGCGCAACAAGATCTCCGACGGACGACGGATCTTGTTGCTCGACGTGCCGCGGAACGCCGGCAGCGCAACAAGATCCGCGAAGAGGCACACGAGGCGAGGAGCAGGGCATGAAGGTAGGGGTCGTGGGGGCCACGGGTCAGGTGGGCGCCGTGATGCGGCGGCTGCTGGCCGAACGCAAGTTCCCGGTGGACGAGATCCGCTACTTCGCGTCCGCCCGCTCGGCGGGCGGTTCGTTGCCGTGGGAGGGCGTCGACGTGCGCATCGAGGATGCCGCCGCCGCCGACCCCTCGGGTCTGGACATCGCGCTGTTCTCCGCCGGCGGCTCCACCTCGAAGGAGTTGGCGCCGCGCTTCGCGGCGGCGGGCGTCACCGTCATCGACAACTCCAGCGCCTGGCGCATGGACCCCGAGGTCCCGCTCGTGGTGGCCGAGGTCAACGGCGGGGCGATCCACAGCGCGCCGAAGGGCATCATCGCCAACCCGAACTGCACCACGATGGCGGCGATGCCGGTGCTCAAGCCGCTGCACGACGAGTCGGGGCTGACCCGGCTGGTCGTCTCGACCTACCAGGCTGTCTCCGGCGCGGGTCTGGCCGGCGTGGAAGAGTTGGACGGGCAGGTCCGCAAGACCGCCGACGGTGCGGCGGCGCTGACCCACGACGGGTCGGCCGTCGCCTTCCCGGAGCCGGCGAAGTTCGCGCGCCCGATCGCCTTCAACGTCCTCGCGCTCGCCGGCTCGATCGTCGACGACGGTGAGTTCGAGACCGACGAGGAGAAGAAGCTGCGCAACGAGTCGCGCAAGATCCTCGACATTCCCGGGCTGCGGGTGTCCGGCACCTGCGTCCGGGTGCCGGTCTTCACCGGCCACTCGCTGTCGATCAACGCCGAGTTCGAGCGGCCGCTGCCGGTGGCCCGGGCGCTGCAGTTGCTGGCCGACGCGCCGGGCGTCGAGCTGTCCGAGGTCCCCACGCCGCTGGAGGCGGCCGGCCGCGACCCGTCCTACGTCGGCCGCATCCGGCAGGATCCGGGCGTCGATGACGGTCGCGGGCTGGCACTGTTCGTGAGCAACGACAACCTGCGCAAGGGCGCCGCGCTCAACGCCGTACAGATCGCGGAGCTGCTGCTGCCCTGACGAGGGCGGCGCCCCGCATCACAGGGCGTTCCACTCGAACGGGGTGATGTCCCGCAGCACCCGGCGCCGCCGGTTCCGGGGCAGGCGGTCGATGTACAGCACGCCGCGCAGGTGATCCGTCTCGTGCTGCAGGCAGCGGGCGAAGAACCCCGTGCCGCTGACCTCGACCGGTACCCCGGTCCGGTCGACGCCGCGAACCGTCGCAACCGACGGCCGCTCGAGCTCGTGGTAGGGGCCTGGCACCGACAGGCAGCCCTCGTCGTTGAGGTCGGGCAGGCCGCTGGTTTCGATCACCGGATTGACGATGTGCCCGCGCCGGCGCTCCCCGGAGGCGTCCGGGCAGTCGTAGACGAACACCGCCAGGCCGACCCCGATCTGCGGGGCCGCCAGCCCGACGCCCTCGGCCACGGCGAGCGAGGCGAACAGATCGTCGACCAGCCGCGACAGCGACTCGTCGAACTCGGTGACCTCGGCCGCGGGGGACGACAGCACCGGGTCGCCGACGACAACGATCTTGGGTGGGGTCTCGCTCACACTCGTCTCCTGCTGCGGTCGGGCAGTTCGAATCATCTCACTGCGCGACGGGCAGGGCCTCGGGCTGATCGGCCTCGGCAGAGTGAGCAAGCTCCCTCTGCCCTCGGCCTGCGTCGGGGTGATCAGCGCTGGCGCGCCTCAACCCCTTCCTGGGCCTCGGGCATTCGAGCAAGCTCGATGCCACTCGGCCTGCGTCGGGGTGATCAGCGCTGGCGCGCCTCAACCCCTTCCTGGGCCTCGGGCATTCGAGCAAGCTCGATGCCACTCGGCCTGCGTCGGGGTGACAGGATTTGAACCTGCGACCTCTTCGTCCCGAACGAAGCGCGCTACCAAGCTGCGCCACACCCCGTGGCAACCGGCCCAGCATAGCTGAGCAGATCCACCGCTTCAGTCGCGGGGGACCAGTGTGAGCAGGGTGGCTTCGGGCCGGCAGCAGAGCCGGATGGGGGAGAACGGGTTGGTCCCGAGCCCCGCGCTGATGTGGAAGTACATGCCGTTCTCCCACCGGTGCAGCCAGCGAGAACGGGAACGCTCGATGCCGCAGTTGGTCACGAGCGCCGGGCCGAACGGAATGCGGACCTGCCCACCGTGGGTGTGACCGGCCAGGGTGAGGTCGTAGCCGTCGGCGGCGAAGCCGGCCAGGATGTGCGGCTCCGGGGAATGGGTGACGCCGAGACGGACGTCCGCGTCGCGCTCGGCCGGCCCCGCGATCAATTCGTAGCGGGCCTTGTGCAGGTGCGGATCGTCCGTGCCGGCGATCGCCACCTTCGAACCGCCGGCGGCGAGGCTGGTGCGCACGTGGGTGAGATCGGTCCAGCCGGCACGCGCCATCGCGGCGGCAAGCGTCGGCCAGGGCAGCGGTATGCCCTTGGTGACCGGGCCGTCCGTCGGCTTGAAGTAGCGCACCGGGTTCTTCAGCGTCGGCGCGTAGTAGTCGTTGTTTCCCGGGACGAACACCCCCGGGAACGCGAACAGCGGCTCCAGGGCGTCCATCACCGCGGGCATGGCGTCCAGGGCGGAGAGGGTGTCGCCGGTGTTGACGACCAGATCCGGATCCAGATCGGCGAGCTGCCGGATCCAGGCGATCTTGCGCTGCTGCCGGGGCGTGATGTGCAGATCGGAGATGTGCAGTACCCGGATCGGGTCGCTGCCCGGCGCGAGCACCGGCACGTCGCGGAACCGGGTGGTGAAGGCGTTGCGTTCGATCACCGTGCCGTAGAACAGCACACCGGCACCCAGCGCGCCGGCGCCGGCGGCGGCGCGCTTCAGGGACTGCACCGGTTCAGCGTACGGGGCCCGTCCCTCGGCCCGCGCCGGTAGCGTTTCGGCCATGCCCTCGCTCAAGGACCGACTCCACGACGACCTCAACGCCGCCATGAAGGCGCGCGACGAGCTGCGGACGGCCACCCTCCGCATGACCCTGGCAGCGGTGCGGACCGAGGAGGTCGCCGGCAAGAGCGCCCGCGAGCTGTCCGACGAGGAGGTCCAGCGGGTGCTGGCGCGCGAGACGAAGAAGCGCAGGGAATCCGCCGAGGCCTTCGACGGCGCCGGTCGCGCCGAGCTGGCCGCCCGGGAACGTGCGGAGGGCGAGGTGCTCGAGTCCTACCTGCCCGCCCAGCTGGACGACGCCGGACTCGCGGAGCTGGTTCGGGCAGCCATCGCCGAGACCGGCGCCACGGGCCTGCCGCAACTGGGTGCGGTGATGAAGGCGGTCCAGCCGCGCGTGGCCGGCCGGGCCGACGGGCGCCGGGTCAGCGATGAGGTGAGGCGCCAGCTCGCCGGCTGAGCCGGCCCGCCCTGCGGCCGAGCGTCGTTGAGCGGCGGGCGCTCAGCCGCCGGTGGGAGAGCTTCCGGAACCGGAGGAGCTTCCGGGCCCGGCCGGGCTCCCGGAACCGGAGGAGGTCCGGCTACCGGGGGAGTTGCCGCCGCCCCCGTGACCACCCCCGCCCGGCCCTCCTGCGGGGCCGCCTCCTGCGGGGCCGCCGCCGGGCCCGCCGCCTGCGGGACCACCGCCGCCGTGGCCACCGCCGCCGTGGCCGCCACCGCCGTGGCCGCCACCGCCGTGGCCGCCACCGCCGTTGCCGCCACCGCCGTTGCCGCCACCGCCGCCGTGGCCGCCACCGTTACCGCCGTTGCCGGTGTCTGCCGGTGGCTGGGGGGGCGGCGGCGGGGTGTAGACCGGCTGCGGCACGCCGGAGCTCTCGCACACGGTGATGGTCGTGCCCTGCGGGGCGCGGGTCGGACCGAAGTAACCCACCGAGTACAGCGGAGCGCTGCTCGGGCAGAGCAGGCTGCTCGAGGCGCCCAGCCGCTGCATCGAGTACCCCGCCTGCTGCAGCTTCTTCTTCGCAGCCCCGAGCTGCATCCCCTTGATGCCGGGCACCCGGTCGCCGTCGACCTGTCCGGGCTTGGGCCAGGTCCAGCTCGAGGAGTCGATCGACGGCCCGAGCGCGTCCAGCCAGATACCGGCCGCGTAGTCGCCGTACGCCTGGCCGTTCGGGACGCCCTTCAGCCCTCGCTGCGGGGCGTACGGGCTGGAGAAGTTGATCAGCGCGCTGGTGGCGGCGACGTCCGGAGTCAGCCCGGCGAACCAGATCGCGCTGTTCTGCTTCGACTGCGGCACAGCCTGCTGGGTGCCGGTCTTGCCGGCGATCTCGCTGGAATGGTCGGCGTACCACGAGGAGAACTGCTCCGCCGAGGTGCCGACGTCGCGGGTGTCGCCGGTGAGGATCCGCACCGCCTTGGCGGCTGTCTGCGCCGAGACCACCTGCGTGCCGGAGCTGTCCCGCTTCGGGTTCAGCGCGTTGCCGTCGCTGGTGAAGATTGCGGTCACCGGCGCGGGCTTGTGGTAGACGCCGCCGTCGGCGACCGTCGCGTAGGCACCGGTCAGCTCGAGCGGGCTGGTCGCGACCGAACCGAGCACGAGCCGTTGGGCCTGCTGCGTGTCGACGATCGTCTGCCCCACCGTCTCGCTGCCGCTCTCCTTCTGGTCGAAGCTGCTGATGCCGAGGCTCTTGGCCAGGTCGACGACCGACTGCAGATGGCAGTCGAGGAAGCGGTCGGCGAAGGCGAGGAAGAAGGTGTTCGACGACTTGGCCGTCGCGGAGGCGAGCGTCTCGTTCTGGTTGTAGCTCTCGTTGGCGTCACCGTTGCCCGTGTGCTGGAGGCTCTTGCAGTTCTGGGTCTTGTAGTGCCCGTAGGGGCTGTCGGCGTAGCTGTTCAGCTCCCAGTTGGGGCCGACACCGGTCTGCAGCGCGTCCAGCAGGGGGAACAGCTTGTAGGTGGAGGCGCCGGCGGCCGTCTGGGCGGTGAAGATCGGCTGCTCGGTCTGGTTCTTGCTCACGCCGTACTGCTTGCTGGCGGCCATGGCCAGGATGTTGCCGGTCTTGGGCTCGACGACCGGCAGCACGGCCGTGTACGGCGACGCCGCCGGCACCTGCCTGGAGATCTGCGCCTGCGCCGTGTTCTGGATCTTCGGGTCCAGCGTTGTGATGATCTTGTAGCCGCCGGTCTGCAGCTGCTGGTCACTGAGCCCGGTGACCTGGTGCAGCCAGCTCACGACGAAGTGACAGAAGAACCCGATGTTCTTCACGGTGGTGACGGAGTTGTCACACCCCTCGTGGACCGGCGGCGGGGCGTCGGTCGCCAGCTGGATCGGCCGGGCCTTCAGCGTGGCGGCGCGCGCCCGGGACATGTCCCCGACCGACACCATGTTCTGCAGCACCTCGTTGCGCCGGGCCTTGGCCGCCGTCGGGTTGACGAAGGGGTCGAAGGCCGACGGCGCGCGCAGCAGCCCCACCAGCAGCGCCGACTCCTCGGGGGTCAGCTGCGAGACGTCCTTGTTGAAGTAGGTCTTGGCCGCGATCTGCACCCCGTAGGAGTTCTCCCCGAAGAAGGCGATGTTCAGGTAGTTCTGCATGATCGTGCCCTTGGACTGGTGCAGCGTGTTCTCCAGGTAGAGCGCACACTTGGCGTCCTCGATCTTGCGGTTGAGGGTGACCGCAATCGCTGCTTGCTGCTTCTTGGTGTTCTGACCCGCCTCGTAGTACCGGACCTGCTTGACGTACTGCATCGTCAGCGTGGACCCGCCCTGGGTGTCGCCGCTGGAGGTGTTGATGGCCGAGCGGATCAGGCCACGCATGTCGACGCCGTGGTGGCTGTAGAAGCGCCGGTCCTCGGTGTCGACCAGGGCCTGCTGCAGCACCTTGGGCACCTTCGACAGCTTCACCGGCGCCCGGTCCTGGCTGAACAGCGTCGCGAGCCGCGTCTTGCCGTCGCGAGCGTAGATGACCGTCTTCTGCGGCGGCTTGGTCTGCTGCAGGTTGCAGGTGGTGTCCTGGAACTTCGTCGCCTCGTGTCCCGCGACGAGCCCGATGCCGCCGACGTAGGGCAGCACGACGCCGGCGCCGAGCACCCCCATCGCCACGAGTGCCGCCAGAAGCTTCCCGAGCGTCTTCGCCGTCGAGGGGGACCCTGAATTCGCTGCCACGAAGGGTCAGGGTACGGAACGCGCGGCCCGGGCGCGGCCGAGCGCTGGGGGCGGGCTCAGCGCCTCAGCCGGTGCCGAGCAGGTCGCCGATCGCCCGCAGCCCGTCCAGGTCGTGCACGTCGGTGGGTAGCGCGGGGACCCCGACGAGGGGGACGGCGGGGTGAGCGGCGGCGAAACGGCGGGTCATCCGGCTGTCGTGCTCGGCGGCGGCGGCGACCTCGACGTGGACCCGCAGCGCCGTCTCGGCCGGTTCCGCTCCGGCCTTGCCGGCGATCCGGTCGGCCGCCACCTGGGCCTGGGCGGCGGTGAGCGGGTCGCGGCCGGCGACCGGGGCCGGCCGCCGCGTGCGGTTGACGATCACGCCCGCCAACGGCATCGCCTCGGTGCTCAACCGTTCGACGAAGAACGAGGCCTCGCGCAGGGCGTCCGGTTCGGGGGCCGCGACCACGACGAACGCGGTGCCCGGGGCCTTGAGGCGCTGGTAGGTCTGCTCGGCGCGCTGCCGGAACCCTCCGAACATCGACTCGAGCGCGGTCACGAACGTCGACAGGTCGTTGAGCAGGTCGGTGCCGATCACCTTCGTGAAGACGCGGGCGACCATGCCGACCCCGACCGTCACCACCTTCATGTAGGCGCGCCCCCCGCCTTCGCCGGGGCCGAGAGCAGCTTGATCATGCGACCGTCGAGGAACCGGCCGAGCCGGTTGGGGGCGTCGAGGAAGTCGAGCGCCGAGCGGGACGGGGGCGTGTCGACGACGATGAGGTCCCACTCGTTCTGGGCCACCAGCTGACCCAGCTTCTCCATCGCCATGTACTCCTGCGTCCCGGCGAACGAGGACGACAGCGACTGGTAGAAGGGGTTGGCGAAGATCTGCTCGGCGCGTTCGGGGCTGGAGTTCTCGAGCACGACGTCGTCGAACGTCCGCTTCATGTCCAGCATCATCGCCCAGAGCTTGTCGGTGCCCGCGTCCTTCACCGGCCGGGGACTGTTGTCGAGCTCGGTGAGCCCCATCGACTGCGCCAGCCGCCGGGCGGGGTCGATCGTCAGCACGACCGTGCGACGGCCCGCCTCGGCGGCAGCCATCGCCAGCGCCGCCGCGGTGGTGGTCTTGCCGACCCCGCCGCTGCCGCAGGTCACGACCACGCGCGTGCTGGGATCACGCACCAGCGCGATCGGGTCGAACCGCTCGGTCACGCGTCGGCCCCGACCAGGAACCGAGCGGCGAGGTCGTTCAGCTCGCCCACCTCGACGGGGGGATTGAGGTCGGGCAGCTCGATGCGCGGCAGCTCCAGGGAATCCAGGGCCCGCAGGTTCTCCTCCTGCACCCGCTGCCGGACCGCGTACTCGGCCATCTCCTGCGCCAGCGCGGGGGCATGTGCCACCGGCACGCCGGCCTTCTTCAGCCCCGGGCTGAGGACGGTCGGATCGAGGGCACCGTCGGGGCCGAGCGTCTCCGGGTCGAGCAGCGCAGGTCTGGCCCGGTTGACCACGACCGCGCCCAGCAGGAAGCCGAGGCGCTCGAGTTCGGCGGCGGCGTCGAGGGTCTCCTGGACGGGCATCTCCTCGAGCAGCGTCACCAGGTGGACCGTGGTGCGGGGACCGTGCAGCAGCTGGATGACACCGTCGCTCTGGCTGCGGATCGGGCCGATGCGTGCGAGTTTGGCGACCTCCTGGGTGGCGTCCAGGAACCGCGCGATGCGTCCGGTCGGGGGAGCGTCGAGGACGACGGCGTCGTAGACGGGACGCTTGTCGTCGCCGCTGCGCACGACGGACTCCTTCAGCTTGCCGGTGAGCAGGACGTCCCGCAGTCCCGGGGCGAGGGTGGTGACGAAGTCGACGGCGCCGAGTTTCTTCAGGCCTTTCCCGGCCCGCTTCAGGCCGTAGAACAGCTCGAGGTACTCGAGCATCGCCTCCTCGGGGTCGATCGCGAGACCGAACAGCTCGCCGCCGTTCGGCGCGCCGGCGAGGTGCTCCTCCCCGTAGGCCATCGGCGGCCGGTCGAACAGTTGCGCGAGCGCCTGGCGGGACTCGACCTCGATGAGCAGGACCTTCTTGCCGGTGGTCGCGATCGCGAGCGCCAGCGCGGCGGCGGTGGTGGTCTTGCCGGTGCCACCCTTGCCGGTGACCACGTGCAGCCGCGCCCGGGTGCGCCGGGCGACCGCGTCGACCAGGGACGGAGCCGCCTCCACAGCGGGGGTCACGACCATCGGCTCAGCGTAGAAGAAGCGCTTCGGCGGGGCGGCCCGAGGTCGCCGCGGCCGTTCCGGGCGCGACCGGCGCGCCAGTACGGTCGGGGCATGCCCACCCCTACCGCCCGGCTCGCCGAGCTCGGCCTCGCCCTGCCGCCCGTCCCCACCCCGCTGGCCTCTTACGTTCCCGCGCGTCGCTGCGCGAATCTCGTGTTCACCGCGGGGCAGCTGCCGCTCGTGGACGGTGCGCTGCCCACCACCGGCCTCGTCGGGGCCGAGGTCGGCCCGGAGGAGGCCACCGACCTGGCGCGGGTCGCCGCGCTGAACGCGCTGGCCGCGGTCGACTCCGTCGCCGGGTTGGATGCGGTGGCGGCGGTGGTCAAGGTCGTCGGGTACGTCGCGAGCGCCCCCGGGTTCAGCGGGCAGGCGGCCGTCCTGAACGGCGCCAGCACGCTGTTCGGCGAGGTCTTCGGCGAGGCCGGTGTGCACGCGCGCTCCGCCGTCGGGGTCGCAGTGTTGCCGATGAACGCGCCGGTCGAGGTCGAGCTGATCGTCGAGATCGTGTCGTGACCGCGGCGAGCCGGGTCGGCGGGGACGGCGCGGTGCCGGTCCGGGACGCCGCGACCGTGGTGCTGCTGCGCGACGGTGCGGACGGTGTCGAGGCCTGGCTGCTCACCCGCGTCACGGGAATGCAGTTCGCGGCCGGGATGAGCGTCTTTCCCGGCGGGCGGGTCGAGTCCGGCGACGCCGACCTGCCGATGACCGGGGGCGACCTCGCCGGAATGGCCGCCCGGTTCGACTGCGCCGAGCCGGCGATGCGCGCGCTCGTCGGCGCGGCGGTGCGCGAAACCTTCGAGGAGGCCGGGGTGCTGCTCACCGCGCCGCCGGGCGACCTCACCGAGCACCGCGCCGCGGTGGAGGCCGGCGAGATGGACTTCGGTGACCTGCTGCAGCGGCACGGGCTGGCCGTCGACGCGTCGGCCCTGCACCCCTGGTCGCGGTGGGTCACCCCGGAGGGCGAGGTGCGACGGTACGACACCCGCTTCTTCGTCGGCGCGCTGCCGAAGGGGGCCGTCGCCACCGACGCCACGACCGAGTCCAGCGAGGCCGCCTGGGTCCCGGTGCGCACCGCCATCGAGCAGGGGCAGCGCGGCGAGCGCGGCCTGCTGCCGCCGACCATGCTCACCCTGGACGCGCTGGCCGCCTGCGCCACCGTCGAGGAGGTGCTGGCCGCCGCGGAGACCACCTCGCTGGAGCCGGTCCGGCCCGTCCTGCACATCGGCGACGACCAGTCGGTGCAGGTGGAGCTTCCGGACGGCCGGATGCTGCTCGTCCGGCCGGGGCGACCGTCGTGACGCCGGCGCACCCCGCGCCGGGGGCCGTGCGGCAGGTGCTGCCGTTCGCGTCGGTGCTGCTGCAGCCGAACCCGGGGCCGATGACCCTCGAGGGCACCAACACGTGGCTGCTCGGCGAGCTGACGGACGGCGTGCTGGCCGACGGCGGGGTCGTCGTCGACCCCGGGCAGTCCGACAACTCCGGGGCGGAGCACCTCGAACGGTTGCTGGCCGCCGCCCCCCGACCCGGCCTGGTGCTCATCACCCACCGCCACCACGACCACACGCAGCTCGCGGCGGCCGTGCACGAGCGCACCGGCGCCCCCGTGCGGGCCGCCGACCCGGAGCACTGCCACGGCGGCGTTCCGCTCGTCGGCGGCGAGGTGGTGCAGGGCGGCGCGCTGCGGCTGGAGGTGCTCGCCACCCCGGGGCACACCTCGGACTCGACGTCCTTCGTCCTCGACGGCGGCGCCGCCGTGGTGACCGGTGACATGATCCTGGGCCGCGGGACCACCGTGGTGGCGCACCCCGACGGGAATCTGCGCGACTACATCGACTCGCTGGAGCGGCTACGGGCTCTCGGGCCGGTGCCGGCCCTGCCCGGCCACGGCGGGGAGCTGCCCTCGGTGGCCGAGACCGCGGCGTTCTACCTGGCGCACCGCGCGGAGCGGCTGGAGCAGGTCCGCGCCGCCCTCGCACGGCTGGGCCCGGACGTCACCGCCCGGCAGGTGGTCGAGGACGTCTACGCCGACGTCGACCGCTCGGTCTGGGACGCCGCCGAACTCTCGGTCCAGGCCCAGCTGGAGTTCCTGCGAACCTGACGCCGGAAGCCGAAGGCAACCGCGTGTCGGTCAGCCGAGGCCGGTACGTGACGACAGCAGAGAGGTCCGGAGAGGCGGCATCGCTCAGCGGGCGCGGCGGGCGAGGCGCTCCCGGTCGAGGATGACCACGCTCTTGCCCTCCAGCCGGAGCCACCCGCGGGAGGCGAAGTCGGCCAGTGCCTTGTTGACGGTCTCGCGGGAGGCGCCGACGAGCTGGGCGAGCTCCTCCTGGGTCAGGTCGTGGGTGACCCGCAGCTGCCCGCCGTCGATCGAGCCGAAGCGCTGCGCCAGCTGCAGCAGCTGCTTCGCCACCCGACCGGGGACGTCGACGAAGATCAGGTCGGCGAGCATGGTGTTGGTGCGGCGCAGCCGCCGGGCGACCACCCGCAGCAGCTGCAGCGCGATCTGCGGCCGGTCGGTGGCCCACTTCTGCAGTGCCGCCTTCGGCAGCTTGGCCAGCCGGGCATCGGTCACGACCGTGGCGGTCGCGGTGCGCGGGCCGGGGTCGAACAGCGACAGCTCGCCGAACTGGTCGGACTGGCCGTAGATCGCGACGAGGTTCTCCCGCCCGTCCGGTGAGCGACGCCCCAGCTTCACCTTGCCGCTGACGACGATGTACAGGCTGTCGCCGGGCTCGCCTTCGTGGAACAGCACGGTGCCGCGCGCGGCGTCGATCATCTCGAATTCGCCGGACAGCGCGTCGACGTCCTCCGGGGCCACCCCCTGGAACAGTCCGGCTCGGCGAAGGTTCTCGTCCACGTACGCTCCTCGTTCGTTCGCGCGGGTGCGAACCACGTCACAATTCGTGACGGAGTCTAGGGCACCGATACTCGGCCCCGTCGGGCCCCGGGACAAGATCAGTGCGGCGCGCGGCGCCAGCCGCGACGGAATCGACCCAACCGCAGCCGGCGGCGGAAGCGCTGCAGGCCCGAGTCGGTGCCCTCGCGCACGAACTGCGACAGCTCGGCCGGGCTGGCGTCGTCCAGGAACTGCTCGATCTCCCGCTCGACGGACACGGCCGACAGTGGTTCCTCCACCCGCTGCATCAGCAACACGAAGCCGAGCAGCAGGAAGGGGAACAGCAGCAGTACGAATCCGATCATGATGTGCTCATTCTGCCGTACCCCGGTCGGAGCGGCGCCGTAGGCTCGCGAACGTGACCGAAGACGGCGGAAAACCGACGCCCCGCCCGGCCCGGGCCCGTCGGCGGGACGACGAGACCCCCCTCGGCCTCACGCGGCGGGCCCGCCGCATCAACCGAGAGCTGGCCGACCTCTACCCGCAGGCGCACTGCGAGCTGGACTTCACCACCCCGTTGGAGCTGGCGGTGGCGACGATCCTGTCGGCCCAGTGCACCGACAAGCGGGTGAACGAGGTGACCCCGGCGCTGTTCTCCCGGTACCCGTCCGCCGCCGCGTACGCCGGCGCCGAGCGCGACGAGCTCGAGGCCTTGATCCGGTCGACCGGCTTCTACCGCAACAAGACCACGTCGCTGATCAACCTCGGCCGCGAGCTCGTCGAGCGGTTCGACGGCGAGCTGCCGGACCGGCTGGACGAGCTGGTCACCCTGCCCGGTTTCGGGCGCAAGACCGCCAACGTCGTGCTGGGCAACGCCTTCGGCGTCCCCGGGCTGACCGTCGACACCCACTTCGGGCGCCTGGTGCGGCGGTGGCGCTGGACCGAGGAGACCGACCCGGTCAAGGTCGAGCACGTCGTGGCCGAGCTGATCCCGAAGAAGGAGTGGACGATCTTCAGTCACCGGGCCATCTGGCACGGGCGGCGGGTGTGCCACTCCCGCAAGCCGGCCTGCGGCGCCTGCCCCATCGCGCGCTGGTGCCCCTCGTTCGGCGAGGGCCCCACCGACCCCGAGGCGGCGGCGGCCCTGGTGAAGTCCGAGGCGCAGATGGTGGCCGGATGACGGCACCCGACCCTGCGGCCAAGACCCCGGCCGCGGTGCCGTCCGAACTGCCGGAGTGGCTGCAGCCGCTCGCCGCCGCGTCCGGCCGCATCTCCGGGCGCGACCTGTCCCGCTTCCTGCCGCCCGAGGACGGCAGCGGCCGGCCGTCGGCCGTCCTGATGGCGTTCACCGACGCCGCCGGGGGGCCCTCGGTGCTGCTGACCGAACGCGCACCGGACCTGCGCGAGCACGCCTCCCAGGTCGCCTTCCCCGGCGGCGCGCTGGACCCCGGCGACGCCTCGGCCCGGGACGCGGCCCTGCGGGAGGCCCACGAGGAGGTCGGGCTCACCCGGGACTCGGTGCGCCTCGTCACCGACCTGCCGGCGATCTACATCCCGGTGTCCGGGTTCGTCGTCACGCCGGTGCTGGCCTGGTGGCACAGCCCGCACCCGGTGGCCCCGGTCGACCCGGGGGAGGTGGCCCGGGTGGCGCTCGTGCCGGTCGCGGAACTCGCCGACCCCGCCAACCGGTTCCACGTCCGCCACCGGTCGGGCTGGCGCGGCCCCGCCTTCGAGGCCGGCGGACTGTTCGTCTGGGGTTTCACCGCCGGCCTGCTCGATCGCCTGCTCTCCCTCGGCGGCTGGGCCCGCAGCTGGGACAGGACACGGGAGCGCGAGCTGCCCGACCGCCTCGCGCGTCGCCTCGACTAAGCGTCGGGTCGCGACAACCAAGAGACCGGCGGGAGACGCCGCCGGAACCGTCGGGAGCCGCCGGTACCTTCGTGCCATGCCAGCCCGCGTCGCCGACCGACAACCGCCACCCGTCCCGGCCCGGCCCGGCGGCGCGGCAGCGGCCACGGTCGCGTCGCTCGGCAGTGTCGTCTGTGCCCTCTGTGCCCTCTGTGCCCTCTGTGCCGGCTGCAGCAACACCCAGGCGCCGGCCGCCAGCGGGCCCCACACCGGCACCGCGACCGCGTCGCCACGCCACGGCGTACAGGTGGTGACGGTCGACGCGAGCGACGACTACCGCTTCCACCCGGCCACGATCGTGGTGGGTCCGGGCCGGGTGCGGATCAGGCTGCACAACACCGAGCGCAACGGTGCGCCGCACGACCTGAAGGTCACCGGCGTGCCGGGCGCGTACGTCCCGGCCGCCGGCGCGGGCCAGACCGTCACCGCCACGTTCACGGCGCCGAAGCCGGGCCGCTACCGGTTCGTCTGCACGTTCCACGTGCAACAGGGCATGACCGGGACGCTCGTCGTGAAGCGACACCTGTCGTGAACCTCCTCGACATCGTCATCATCCTGGCGGCGGTCGCCTACGGCATCGGCGGCTTCCGCAGCGGCGCCGTGGTCGGCCTGTTCTCGCTGGTCGGTTTCTTCGGTGGCGCGGCGGTCGGCGCGCAGGTCGCGCGGCCGATCGGCTCGGCGCTGGTGAACGGCCGGGCCCAGATCCCGATCGCGATCCTCTGCGTGCTGCTGCTGGCCATGCTGGGACAGCTGCTCGGCGTCATGCTGGCCCACCAGGTGAAGCGTCACCTCCTGCGCGGCCGCGGGCAGCCGCTCGACTCCGCCGTCGGGGCGGTGCTCGGGGTCGCGGCCGTGCTGCTGGTGGCCTGGATGGTGGCGCTGCCGCTCGCCACGTCCGCCTACCCCACGCTCGCCGCCCAGGCGAGCCAGTCGAAGATCGTGCGCGCCGTCAACCAGGTGGTGCCCGACCCGGTCCGCACGCTCTACTCCTCGCTGCGCACCTACTTCAACCGCAGCGGCTTCCCGCCGGTGCTCGGCGACCTGCCCTCCACCTCCGTGGTCCCGGTGGATCCGCCCCCGGCCTCCCTGCCGGGCTCGGTGCGGCAGACGGTGACCCGCGACCGCGGTTCGATTGTCAAGATCTACGGCGAGGCCCCCCAGTGCGGCCGGGGCATCGAGGGCTCCGGCTTCGTCTACGCCCCGCACCGGGTGCTTACCAACGCCCACGTCGTGGCGGGCACCGACAAGGTGGGCGTGGTCGTCGGCCAGACCGGGTCCGGGCAGGCCCGGACCACGCCCGCCCGGGTGATCGCCTTCGACCCGAACCGGGACGTCGCCGTGCTCGCCGTGCCCGGCCTGTCCTCACCGCGGCTGCCGTTCGCGAGCCGGGCGGCCGACAGCGGCAGCCCGGCGGTCGTCGTCGGCTATCCGGAGGACGGCGGCTACACCGTGCGCGCGGCGCGGGTGCGCTCCCGCACGACGGTGCGGGGAACCAACATCTACGGCCACGGCGACGTCACCCGCAGCATCTACTCGGTGCGCGCCGTCGTCCGCAGCGGCAACTCCGGCGGCCCGCTGCTCGACTACCAAGGCCGCGTGCTGGGCATCGTCTTCGCCACCGCGCTGGACTCCTCGGACACCGGCTTCGTGCTGACCGACTCCGAGACCGAGCCGGCGCGGAAGGCCGCGCAGGCGGGCCGGAGCGTCAGCACCCAGACCTGCACCCCCGGGTGAGCGTCCGTCCGCCGGTACCGGTCAGTGCGTCTTCACCCAGCGCAGGACCTCGCCGCTGATCAGCTCCGGCACCTCGTCGTGGGGGAAGTGCCCGACGCCGTCGAGCAGCCGCCACACGTACTCACCGGTGACGTACCGGCCGGAGCCCTGCGCGGTGCTCGGCAGGCTGCAGGTGTCCAGGTCGCCGTGCAGGTGCAGGACCGGCGCCGTGACCGGATTTCGCAGCGCCGCGTAATAGCGTCGTCCGTCGGCCCGGAACAGGGAGCGGAACGTCCAGCGGAAATGCTCGGCGGCGCAGAACGACACCGGGTGGATCCGCATCGCCTCGGCGTACCGGTCGACGGCGGCGACGTAATCCGGGGTGTCCCGCCAGCGCGGCCCCGTCCAACGGTGGTACAGCTCCCGCACCCAGTGCGGGTCGCGGGAGAGCAGGTTCTCCGCCCGCCGCGGGACCTGGAAGGTTCGCAGCGCGTACTGCGAGGCGCGCCGCTGCTCCGGGCCGGCGCCGGGCCGGATCGCGGCGCGGAACCGCAGCGGGTGCGCGGCGCCGAGCACCACGGCGCTGCGCACCACCTGCGGGTGACAGGACGCCATCGTCCAGGCCAGGGTGCCGCCGATGTCGTGGCCGACCACCGTGGCGTCCGCCTCGCCGAGCGAGGTGACGAGCGCGGCCATGTCGGCGGCCAGGGTGGGTGAGTCGTAACCGCGGGGTGGCTTGTCGCTGGCGCCGTAGCCCCGCAGGTCGACGGCCACGGCGCGGTAGCCGGCGTCGGCGAGATCGACCAGCTGGTGGCGCCAGCCCCACCAGAACTGGGGAAAGCCGTGGATCAGCAGGACGAGCGGCCCGGTGCCGATCTCGGCCACGTGCAGCGCGATGCCGTTGGCCCGGACCATCCGGTGCGTCCACGGCCCCTGGGCGAGGACGACCGAGCTGTCCGGCGCCCCCGGGAGCGGCCCGAATCCCACCGGAGGCTAGGTCCGGGACTTCTTGAGGTAGTCGACGGTGTCCTTCGTCGTCTTGATCGTCTTCTCCGGGGCCCGGACCCGCTTGACCTTCCGGAAGCCGATGAACGCGAAGAGCAGCACCACCAGCAGCAGGAAGCCGAAGACGACCAGGAAGCTGAGCCATCGCGAGAGCCCGAGGGCGTTGAGGCCCTCCGCGAGGGCGAAGAAGCCGAAGGTGAGCGAGAAGACGAGCACCACCGCTGCGGCGGCGAACAGGCCGACGCCGACGCCCGCGTTCTTGACCGAGGAACGCAGCTCGAGCTTGGCCAGTTCGATCTCGCTGTGCACCAGGGTGGACAGAGCGGCGGAGGCGTCGGAGACGAGCTCGCCCAGCGAAGGCTCCGCGGCGTGCCGGCCCGCGCCCTCGGCTCCGGAGGCGGCAGGGCCGCCGCCCTGCTGCTGTGGGCTCGTCCGGGAGGGTGCCTGCTGTTCGGGGACGGTCACGTCGTCTCCTTCGTCTCGTTCGGCGGGCGGGCCCTTCCAGCTGACAGCTCGCCCATCGCGTCGGCCCGTTGCATCATTGCAGCCTCCCCACGCTCGGGCATCGGGTCACCGGTGATCGGATCACCCGCCCTGCCTGCTCCGGGGTGGTCGGCTCGTAGGCTCGCCGGGTGATTGGACGCCGACCGGCCGGTGCGCAGAGCGCCGCCCGAAGCTCACCCGACGACCCGCTCGCCCCCCTGCTGGAGCTGCCCGGCGTCGGCGACGGCGTGGCGCGGGCGCGCACCGCGGTGGACGATCTGCTCGGCAACCGGCTGCTGCGGCGCCGCTCGGCCGACGTCTCGGCCGAGTCGTCGTTGCGCGGCGCCTGGGCCTCGGCGTGGCTGGCCGGCGCGGAGGTCCCGCTGGCGGACCTGCGCGACGGCACCGCCGCCGCCGACCCGACGGTGCAGGGCGCGCTGCGGGTGCAGGCCGCGATCGGCACGCTGGCTGACACCTGGACACCGGCGCCGCGGCAGGCGCTCGCCCGGCTGCACGCGCTCGCGGCCGCGGACCTGGTCGAGGACTCCGACGCCGGCCGCGAGTCGCTGGGACGACCCGCCGCGGCGGCCGCGGCGCGACTCGACATCCTCGCGGCGGTCCTCGCCGCCACGACGGCGCCGGCCGTGGTCGTGGCCGGGATCGTGCACGGCGAGATCCTCGGGCTCGAGGCGTTCGCGCCGGCCTCCGGCCTGGTGGCGCGCGCCGCGGTGCGGCTGACGCTGATCGAGCGTGGCTTGGACCCGAAGTCCCTGGTCGCGGTCGAGGTGGGGCACCGGGAACTGGCCCAGGAGTACGGCGACGCGCTCGCGGCCTACCGCAGCGGGACCCGCGAGGGGATCGGCCGCTGGCTGGTGCACTGCGCCGACGCGTTGGTGGCCGGCGCCCGGGAGACGGCGGCGATCTGCCAGGCGCTGACCCGCGGCTGAACCTGCCGCAGCCCCGCTCGACCCGGGCGGGTAGAACCAGCCGGACATGGCGACGGCGCCGTCCCTGCGGGGCGGCGCCGTCGAGCTCGGACGAGCGGGTTACCAAGCGTGCCCTGTTCGGAAACGTCTGACGCGGCCCCGGCGACGCCACAAATCTGCCGCTGCCGCCGAGTTCCGCGCCGACTCACCTTTTGCGTGGTGGGTTCGCCGCGTGGGTGCCCGATCGTCCGTGCGGGAACGGCAACCGAGTGGCGATCTAACTGTCATTAATCGATTGTCGTTCCGTGCCCATAGTGGACACCCGACGTGACCTGGAACACAACCCCTTCGCGGCGAGTCGTCGCTCGTGCACAGGACGGCCGGCGCCCTCGACACCGGGTCGCCGAGGTGCTCAGACGCGCAGGCGGCGGCGGGCGAAGTACCAGACCAGACCCGCGGCGCCCATCCCCGCGCCGACGACGCCGGCGGAGCGGACCGGGTGCTCGGGCCGCAGCCCCGAGATGCGTTCGCGCAGTGGCACCGCGTTGGAGAACGAGAGGGTCGGCCATTCGCGTTCGCCGGCCACCTTGCGCAGTGCCCGGTCGGCGTTGACGGCGTACGGGTAGCCGACCGCCTCGAGCATCGGCACGTCGGTGGCCGAGTCGGAGTAGGCGTAGGAGGCCGCCAGGTCGTATCCGCGCTCCTCGGCGAGTGCCCGAACGGCCACGGCCTTCTCCGGCCCGTAGGCGTACCGGGAGATCTCGCCGGTGTACTTCCCGTCCTCGATCACCATCTGGGTGGCGACGACGTGGTCGGCTCCGAGCATGGCGCCGATCGGAGCGACGACCTCCTCGCCCGAGGTGCTGACGATGACGACGTCACGGCCGGCGGCCTTGTGCACAGCGATCAAGTCGACCGCCTCGTCGTAGACGATCGGGGCGATGATGTCGTGCAGGGTCTCGTTCACGATCTCGCGGACCTGCGCGACGTCCCACCCGGTGCACATGCTGGTCAGATACGCCCGCATCCGCTCGATCTGGTCGGAGTCCGCGCCGGCCAGGGCGAACATGAACTGCGCGTAGGCGCTGCGCAGCACCGCGCGGCGATTGATCAGCCCGCCCTGGTAGAAGGGCCGGCCGAAGGCGAGCACGCTCGACTTGGCGATGATCGTCTTGTCGAGGTCGAAGAACGCCGCGGTGCGACCCGGTGATCCCACGCCGTGAGGATACGGGCGACGGGTGTCCGCCCGACGCCGAGAGGGCTCCGGCGGGCGTGTCAAGCCGTCGGTCCACACCCGGGCCGTCGTCCACAGCGGGCGGAATTGTCGCCGGCCCGGTCGCGCGACGGGCGACGGTGGGGGCGTGGGTGCTAAGACGGACGGCGGTGTCGACGGGGGGCCCGTCGTCGGGGTGATCGGCGGCCGTGGCGGGGTCGGGGCCTCGACGCTGGCCGCGGCACTGGCGCTGGCGGCCGCGCCGGCGATGCTCGTCGACCTCGATCCGGCGGGCGGCGGCATCGACGTGCTGCTCGGCGCCGAGCGTCTCGACGGGGCTCGCTGGTCCGGGCTGGCCCTCGGCGGCGGGAATCTCGACCCCGAGGACCTGCTGGCCGGCCTACCCCGCGTCGGTGGCATCGCGGTCCTCGCCGCCGACGTCGCCCACCTCGACGCGGACGCGGCCGAGCAGGTCCTCGGCGCCGCGGCCAGCGCCGGTCCCGTGATCGTCGACCTGCCACGGCAGCCGATCGCGGCCCGGTCGGCGGCGCTCGCCGCGTGCGACCTGGTCGCCGTGCTGATCGACTCGGACGTCGGCGGACTGGCCGCCGCCCACGCCACCCTGGCCGGGCTCGGCGAGGTCCCCGGCGCGGTCGCGGTGGTCGTCCGGCGGGGCGAGGTGGCGCCGCGGCGTGCCGGCGCGCTGCTCGGCGTTCCCGTGCTGGGGACCCTCCCGTCGGCAGGCCGCCGCCACGTCGACCCGACCAGGCCGCCCCGGCCGCTGCGACGGGTGGCCACCGCGATCCTCGCGGGGCTCGGCCCGGGGGCTGCGGCCGCCGGGCCCGGCATCCGGGCGGTGGGTCGGTGAGCGAGCCCGACGGCACGCTGGTGCACCGGGTACGGCGGCGGATGGTCACCGACCTGCCCGACCTGGGCCAGGCGGTCCGGGCCGAGTCCGGCGGGATCGTCGACGACACCGTGTTCGACCGGCTGCGGGCGGACGTGGCCGCGGAGGTCAGCGGGGCCGGTCGGCTGGAGCCGCTGCTCGCCACGCCCGACGTCACCGACGTGCTGGTGAACGGCCCGGACTCGGTCTGGCTGGACCGCGGCGCGGGGCTGGAGCGGGCTGCGGTCCGGTTCCCGGACGACGCGGCGGTGCGCGGGCTCGCGCAGCGGCTCGCCGCCACCGCGGGTCGGCGGCTCGACGACGCGATGCCCTACGTCGATGCCGTGCTGGCCGACGGCACCCGACTGCACGCCGTCCTCCCGCCGCTGGCCGAGGCCACGACCCTGTCGCTGCGGGTGCTGGCCCGGCGACCGCTGGACCTGCCGGCGCTGGTGGCCTCGGGCAGCATGCCCAACGCGGTGTCGCGGCTGCTGCGGGCGGTCGTGGCGGCGCGCCTGGCGTTCGTCGTCACCGGCGGCACGGGCTGCGGCAAGACGACGCTGCTCGGTGCCCTGTTGGGCGCTGCCCCGCCCTCCGAGCGCCTGCTGCTCATCGAGGACGCCCCGGAGCTGGTCGTCCAGCATCCCCACGTGGTGCGGCTGGCGGCCCGGGCGGCCAACGTCGAGGGCGCCGGCGCGGTCGGCCTGCGCGACCTCGTCCGGCAGGCGCTACGGATGCGTCCCGACCGGCTGGTCGTGGGCGAGTTCCGCGGGGTGGAGATGGTCGACCTGCTGGTCGCGCTGAACACCGGCCACGAGGGAGGCGCGGCGACGATGCACGCCAACTCGGCCGCCGACGTCCCGTCCCGCTTCACGGCCCTGGGCGCCCTCGCCGGGCTGCCGGCCGACGCCGTCGTGAGCCTGGTGGCGAGCGCCGTCGATCTCGTCGTACACCTCCGGCGTCGCGGCCCGACCCGCACCGTGGGTGAGATCGGGCGGCTGGTCCGCCGGGGCGGGGAGTTGACGGTCGAACCGGTGTGGTCGGCGGCGGGTGGGCCCGGCCCCGGCGCTCCGGCGGTGGCCCGCCTGGTGCGGGACCGGGTCCGGCGATGACCCTCGGCTGGCTGGCGCTCGGTCTCGCGGCCGAGCTGGCGGCTCCCGGCTCCGCCCGGACCCGAGCCGTCGCTCTCGCGGAACGCGGGCGGCTCGGCCCGTCCGCTGACAGTCGGGTGGCCGGCGGGCTCGGCGGGGACGGGCGGGGGAGCCGGCGAGCCGCCGCGGCCCACCCGTTCCGCGTCTCGGTCGTCGGCGCGGTCGCGTTCGTGGCGGCGGTCGGGGTGCTGGGCGGGCCGCTGCTGGTGCCCGGGGCGGCCGGACTGGTGACGGGCGGGCTCAGCGTGCTGCGCAGTGGGCGACGCCGGGCCCGTGCGCAGCGGCGGGACCGCGGGTTCGCCCACTCCGTCCGGCTGCTCGCCGCCGACCTCGACGCCGGCGCCCGCCCGGCCGAGGCGCTCGGCGCGGCCGCCGCCGCCGACCCGGCGGCCTGCGCGCCGTTGCGGCAGGCGGCCACCGCCGCCGCGGCGGGCGGCGACGCCGCGGTGGCGCTGCTGGCCGCGGCGGAACCGTCGTGCCGCGCCCTCGGCGCGGCGTGGCGGCTGGGCGAGGTCACCGGCGCTGGGACGGCCAACGTGGTGGGACGGGTGGCTGACGACCTGGCCTCCCGCGAGCAGCAGCGCCGCGCCGTGGCGGTGGCCACCGCCGGCCCCCGCTCGTCGGCGCTGGTGCTCGCGGCGCTCCCGGCGGTGGGGTTGCTGCTCGGCGGCGCGATGGGGGCCCGGCCGCTGGACTTCCTCCTCGGCCAGCCGGTGGGGCAGGTGCTGTGCAGTCTCGGCGCCCTGCTGGACGCCGGCGGCGTGCTGTGGGTGGAGCGGCTGGTCCGCCGGGCCGAGGCATGATCGTCACCTGGGTCGCGGTGGCAGCCGCGGTCGCGCTCGTGCCGGCGACGAAAGCGCGCGGCGGTGGCCGCGGGCGAGCGGGGCGCCGGGTGCCGGGCTCGGGCGACCGGGCTCGGCGGGGGTGGCCGCCACGGGCGGTGGCGGCCCTGGCCGCCGGTGGTGCGGGCGTGGCGCTGTTCGGGACGGGCCCCGGCGCTGCGGCGGCGGCGGTGCTCGCGCTCCTGGCCTGGTGGGCGGCCGGACGCTCGGCCGGGAGCGGCCGACGGGCTGCGGTCCCGGCGACGCTGCCGCTGGTGCTGGACCTGCTCGCGGCGGCGCTGCGGGCCGGCCAGCCGCTGCCGGCGGCCATCGATCATGCCGTCGCGGCCGCCGAGCCGCTCGTCGCGCTGTCTCTGCGACGGGTGGCCGGGCTGCTACGACTGGGCGCCACGCCGGCTACGGCCTGGGGTGCGCTGCCGAGCGGCGATCCGCTCGAGCCGGTCGCGGCGGCGAGCGCCCGGAGCGCCGCGAGCGGGCTGCGCCTCGCCTCGACACTGGAACGTCTCGCCGCCGAGCTGCGGCAGGAGACTGCGGCGGCCGCCGCCGCCCGGGCGCAGCGGGCGGGGACGCTGACCATCGCCCCGTTGGGAGCGTGCTTCCTGCCGGCCTTCGTCCTGCTCGGGGTCGTGCCGGTCGTCGTCGGGCTGATGCGGGGATTCGCCGGCTGGCCGAACCCCGGCTGACCCCTTGGGATCCCGGCCAGGACTCCGGGGTGCCCTTCGTCCCTACCTGGGCCGAGCGCCCGCGGCGAGCCTGAAGAGGCGTCCGGCCGCATCGGGGGAGCGGCCGGACGCACACGGGCGACACGACGGATCGACCGACCGACCGACAAACAACAGGGGTGACGTGACGATGACGGTGGCACGAGGCGGGCGCTCGCCGTGGCCGATGGACCCGGGCGGGCTGGAGACCTGGACCGAGCGGGTGTTCCCCGACATGATGCGCGGCTGGTTCACGCCGCCCACACTCCTCGAGCGGTTCTTCGACGCGCCGACCACGGGACGCATCGCGGATCTGATGCGCGTCGAGGAGTACTGCGACGGTGACACCTGCGTGATCCGGGCGGAGCTGCCCGGCATCGACCCGGCCAAGGACGTGGACATCACGGTCGCGGACGGTGCGCTGCACATCGCGGCGCATCGCGAGGAGCGTTCCGAGGACAAGCAGGACGACAGCTACCGTTCGGAATTCCGCTACGGCAAGTTCGAGCGCCACGTCCAGCTGCCCCAGGGCGCGAGCGGCGGCGACGTCAAGGCCAGCTACAAGGACGGCATCCTCGAGGTGCGGGTCCCGGTCCCGACTTCAGTTCCGGCCGGGGTGAAGGTGCCGATCGAGCAGGCGAAGTAGCCCCTGCCGCCCTCGTCGCGCGGCGGGAAGCGTGGCCTCACCTTCGAGAACTGGCGCAGCTGGGCCGCCCTGGGAGTCGGGCTCGCCGCCGCCCACGGAGTGCACGAGCTGCTGCGCTGAGCAGGACGGCCCGCAGCGACGGGCCGACACCTCGGCGACCGGCCGTCCACAGGCGCCGCGGGTGTCCACAGATCCTGTTCGACGGGGCCCGGCAACGCCGCGGCGGACCAGGCTGCAGGCATGCCCATTCTCCAGTTTCTCCGCGCCCTGTCCCTGAATATTGCCGGCCTCATCGGCCGCGGCGCCCGCCGCGTCCGAGCGAGCGTCGACGCCGGAATGTCCACGGCCGAGTACGCCGTCGGCACCGTCGCCGCGGTCGGCTTCGCCGTCGTCCTCTACAAGATCGTCCGCAGCGACGCCGTCGCCTCGGCGTTGCAGGGCATCGTCACCTCGGCGCTGCATGCGCTCTGACCGGCGGCGGCGCTGTCACCCACGACGTCGGCGACGCCGCCGGGAGGGCGAGCGCGGCATGGCCACCGCCGAGCTGGCGGCGAGTCTGCCGGTGCTGTTGCTCGTGCTCGGTGTCGCCATCAGTGCGGTGTCGGTGGTCTCGGCGAGGATCCGAGCCCAGGACGCCGCCCGGGAGGCGGTCCGCGTGGTGGCCCGGGGCGACTCGGAGAGCGCCCGCCGCCTCGTGGCCCGCCTCGCCCCCGGCGCGACGCTCGAAATCGGGCAGGCGGGCGACGTCGTCACCGCGAGGGTCCGGCTGACGGTGCACCCGGTCGGCACCTTCCTGCCCGCCTTGCACGTGAGCGTCCGAGCAGCGGCGGCCCGGGAACCGGGTCCGGCGGCCGCCGCGAGCGCGGACCGGGGGCCGGCGCCGTGACATCCGCTGACCGCCGGCGGCGCGGGGCGGCGGGCGGCGAGCGCGGCTCGGCGACGGTGTGGGTGCTGGCCTGCTGCGCCCTCGTGCTGCTGGTGGGAGCGGTGGCGGTGCTGCGGGCCACCGCCGTGCTGGCCCGGCACCGCGCCGAGGCCGCGGCCGACCTCGCGGCCCTGGCCGCGGCCGGGCGCATCGGGGTCGGCGAGGACGCCTGCGCGGTGGCCGCCCGGATCGCCGCGGCCGACGGCGCCACGGCCGTAACCTGCCGCGTGGCGCTCGCTGCCGACGGGCGCAGCGGCACCGCTCTGGTCGTGGTGCGGGTCCGGACGCACCTGGCCGTGCTCGGCGCCCGGCCGGTCACCGGACGTGCCCGGGCGGCGCGCCTGCCCGGGCCGGTCACCACCGCGATCCGCTCACCCGGCCCGCTCACCCGGCCTCAGCCCGCCAGCGCGCGCAGCACCAGATCGAGCAGGGTAACCGCCCCCGCCTTGTCCAGCGGCTCGTTCCCGTTGCCGCACTTGGGCGACTGGACACAGGACGGGCAGCCGGCCGGGCACTCGCAGCCGGCGATGGCCTCCCGGGTCGCCCGCAGCCAGCGAGGCAGCGCGTCGTGGCCCCGGCGCGCGAACCCCGCGCCGCCGGCATGGCCGTCGTAGACGAAGACAGTGGGGGCCCCGGTGTCGGGGTGCAGAGCGGTGGACACCCCGCCGATGTCCCAGCGGTCGCAGGTGGCGAACAGCGGCAATAACCCGATCGCGGCGTGCTCGGCCGCGTGCGCCGCGCCCGGCACCAGCGACGGATCGAGGCCGGCGGCGTCCAGGGCCTGCTGCGAGATCGTGTACCAGACCGCCCGGGTCGACAGTTGCCGCGCGGGGAGGTCGAGCGGCGTCTCGTCCATCCGCTCGCCGGTGTCCAGGCGCCGTCGCAGGTAGCCGACCACCTGGTTGCTCACCTCGACCGTGCCGTAGGACACCCGGACGTCGCCGAAGGTGGCCCCGGTCTCCTCGGCCACGATCGCGATGTCGGTGACGTCCCGCGCGGCGGTCGACCACGGCGGGGACTCGGCGTGGACGGCGGCAACGCCGTCGGTCAGGTCGAGCTGGTCCACCACGTACGCCCGCCCCTGGTGCAGGTAGACCGCTCCGGGATGGACGGTGGAATGGGCGGCGGCCGCGTCGACGGTGCCGATCAGGGCGCCGGTCGCGCCCTCGACCACGGCGACAGGCGCCCCACCGGTCCCGCGAATGTCCACGTCCGGGCGCCCCCGCCCGGTCCAGAACCAGCCGGCCGGCCGGCGCCGCAGCCGGCCCGCAGCCGTCACCTCGTCGAGGACGGCCGCCACCGTCGCGGCCTCGCACTGCCTCGCGTCCGCATCGACGGCGGCGCTGAACCAGGACAGCTCGGCCTCTCGCAGCGGCAGTTCGGAGGCGGCGCAGGCCAGGTGCGGGCCCAGCACGTGCGGGTTCAGCGGGTCGAACACGCTGGCCTCCACCGGCCGACCGAACACCGCCGAGGGGTGATGGACCAGGTAGGTGTCCAGCGGGTCGTCGCGCGCGACGAAGACGACCAGGGACGACGCCCCGGACCGGCCCGCGCGCCCGGCCTGCTGCCACAGCGAGGCCAGCGTGCCCGGGTAGCCGGCCAGGACCACGGCGTCCAACCCGCTGATGTCCAGGCCGAGTTCGAGGGCGTTGGTGGCGGCCACCCCGAGCAACCGGCCGGCGCTGAGCGCCGACTCGAGCGCGCGCCGCTCCTCGGGCAGGTACCCGGCGCGATAGGGCGCGACCCGGTCGGCGAGCTCGGTCAGTCCGCTGTCGGTGAGCCGGCGGACCGCCCCGAGCGCCGCGAACTCGGCACCGCGACGCGACCGGACGAACGCCAACGTCCGGGCGCCCTCGACCACCAGGTCGGCGAGGATGCGGCCGGCTTCGGCGCCCGCGGCCCGCCGCACGGGCGCGTCGTGTTCGCCCCGCAGCGTCGTCAGCGGCGGCTCCCACAGCGCGAAGGTCTGCGCGCCGCGGGGCGAGGTGTCCTCGGTGACCGCGACGACGGGTTCGCCGACCAACCGCGCCGCGGACTCGGCCGGCTCCGCGGCCGTCGCCGAGGCCAGCACGAACACCGGCTGCGAGCCGTAGCGCGCGCAGACGCGGCGCAGCCGCCGCAGCACCTGCGCGACGTGCGATCCGAACAAGCCGCGGTAGGCGTGACACTCGTCGACGACCACGTAACGCAGCCGCCGGAACAGCGTCTGCCAGCGGGCGTGCCCCGGCAGGATCCCGCGGTGGAGCATGTCCGGGTTGGTCAGCACCCAGTTGGCGTGCCGCCGCACCCACTCCCGCTCCCCGGCCGGCGTGTCGCCGTCGTAGGTCGCCGCCCGCAGGGCCGGCAGCGTGAACTCCCGCAGCGCCCGCAGCTGGTCGCCGGCCAGCGCCTTGGTCGGCGCCAGGTACAGCACCCGCGACCGGTCGTCCTCGAGCAGCGCGGTGAGCCCGGGCAGCTGGTAGGCCAGCGACTTCCCCGACGCGGTCCCGGTGGCGAGTACCACCGAACGGCCGGCGTGAGCGTGCTGTGCCGCCTCGGCCTGGTGCCGCCACGGGGCGGCAACCCCGCGCGCCGCGAGCCGACCCCGGAGCAGCTCCGGCACCCAGCCGGGCCACTCGTCGGTGACGCCGTCACGCGCGGCGACCGACTCGACGTGCGTGACCGGCGACTCTCCCGGCGGCACCCCCAGCAGCACCCGGTCGAGCAGTTGCCGCACCGCGCACCCCGCCCTCCCGGCTGCTTGTGGCAGACTTTTGTGAAAGCAATCTTCCGGACGGTCGTCCATTGTCGGTCAATGCCGCCCCTCGAGGCGCATCGGTACAGACCGGCGCGCTGCGATCGATCCGGTCCCGTACCGACCACGAAGGATGGACACGCGTGGAACTCGCGGTCTCGCGCCAATCGGTCGACGGCGTTCCGGTCGTCGCCGTCAGCGGAGAGGTCGACGTCTACTCAGCCCCCGCGCTGAAGGAGAGCCTCACCGAGCTGCTCCAGGGCGGCGCATCGACGGTCATCGTCGACCTGACCGACGTCGGCTTCCTGGACTCCACCGGCCTCGGCGCGCTCGTCGAGGCCCGCTCCGCGACCACGGAGGCCGGCGGCGCGCTGGCTCTGGTGTGCAACCAGGACCGGATCCTCAAGCTCTTCTCGATCACGGGCCTCGACGGCGTCTTCTCCCTCCACCCGACCGTCGACGCGGCGGTCACGTCCCTGCAGGGGTGATCCCCGCCGCCCGGTGACGGTTCCACGCCTCGGAACCGGTCGCCCGTTGTGGCATTCCCCACTCGACGAGCCGCCCCCTGACGTCGCCTGCGTCACACCTCGGGCTAAACTCCGGCCGTCGGCGCCGGGCATCCCGTGCGAACGGGTGTCTCCGGCGCATCACTACGTCACTGGTGCCGATCGGCTCGATGGCGCCGTGCGTCGAGCAGGGGAGTTCTATGGCCTCGCACCACATCGCTGCGGTACCTGAGCTCGCGGCGAACCTACCCGCCATCACCGGCGGGCAGCGCGCGTTCGTCGCCGTGATCGGCGTGATCGCGCTACTCGCACTGGTCTACGCGTACGTCCTGGTGCGCGAGGTCCTGGCGGGCGATACCGGCACAACCAACATGCAGAACATCTCGCAGGCGGTCCAGGAGGGCGCGGCGGCGTACCTGAACCGGCAGTTCAGGACGCTCGGGCTGTTCTCGATCATCGTCTTCGTCCTGCTGCTGATCCTTCCGGTCAACGAGGGCGGCGCGAGCGTCCGCATCGGCCGGGCCATCTTCTTCCTCATCGGCGCCGCGTTCTCCGCGACCGTCGGCTACATCGGCATGACGATGGCCACCCGCGCCAACGTCCGGGTCGCCGCCGCGGCCCGCGGCGGCAAGAGCGAGCGCGGCTTCCACCTCGCCTTCCGTACCGGCGGCATCGTCGGCATGCTCACGGTCGGGCTGGGCCTGCTCGGCGCCTCCATCGTGCTGATCATCTTCAACCAGAACGCGCCGACGGTGCTCGAGGGCTTCGGCTTCGGTGGCGCCCTGCTCGCGATGTTCATGCGGGTCGGCGGCGGCATCTTCACCAAGGCGGCCGACGTCGGGGCCGACCTGGTCGGCAAGGTCGAGGCCGGCATCCCCGAGGACGACCCCCGCAACGCCGCGACCATCGCCGACAACGTCGGTGACAACGTCGGTGACTGTGCCGGCATGGCGGCCGACCTGTTCGAGTCCTACGCCGTCACCCTCGTCGCGGCCCTGATCCTCGGCCAGGCCGCCTTCGGCGCCAAGGGGCTGGTGCTGCCGCTGATCATCGGCGGCATCGGCGTGATCAGCTCGGTGGTCGGCATCCTGGCCACCAAGCTGCGCGAGAGCGACCGCAACGGCCTCGTCCCCATCAACCGGGGCTTCGTCATCTCCGCTCTGGTCTCGCTCGTGCTCGTCGCGATCACCGCGTTCGTGTTCCTGCCGTCGAACTTCGCCGACTTCAAGGACGTCCCGGCGGTGGACGGCAATCCGGCGGTGATCGCCTTCGTCGCGGTGCTGATCGGCATCGTCCTGGCCGTGCTGATCCAGCAGCTGACCGGTTACTTCACCGACACCATCCGCCGCCCGGTCCGGGACGTGGCCGAGACGTCGCTGACCGGGCCCGCGACCGTGGTGCTGTCCGGCGTCGCGCTCGGACTCGAGTCCGCCGTGTACACCGCCGTGCTCATCGCGCTGGCGGTCTTCGGGGCGTTCCTGCTGGGAACCGGTTCCATCAGCGTCTCGCTGTTCGCGGTGGCGCTCGCCGGGACCGGCCTGCTGACCACCGCCGGGGTGATCGTCTCGATGGACACCTTCGGCCCGATCAGTGACAACGCCCAGGGCGTGGCCGAGATGAGCGGCGACATCGACGACGCCGGGGCGCGGGTGCTCACCGAGCTCGACGCCGTCGGCAACACCACCAAAGCCATCACCAAGGGCATCGCGATCGCGACGGCCGTGCTCGCCGCGACCGCACTGTTCGGTTCCTACACCGACTCGATCCACACCGCGGCGAACAAGTACAACGCGAGCATCGGAGCGCGATTCTTCACGATCGTCTCCCCGAACGTGCTGGTCGGGACGATCATCGGCGCGGCCGCGGTGTTCCTGTTCAGCGGCCTGGCGATCAGCGCGGTCGGCCGGGCGGCAGGACGCGTCGTGTTCGAGGTGCGCGAGCAGTTCCGCACCAAGCCGGGCCTGATGGACTACAGCGAGCGGCCCGACTACGCCCGCGTGGTCGACATCTGCACCAAGGACTCGCTGCGCGAGCTGGCGACGCCGGGTCTGCTGGCGATCTTCGCGCCGATCACGATCGGCTTCGCCTTCGGGGCCGGCCCCCTGGCCGGCTACCTCGCCGGCGCCATCGCCGCCGGCGTGCTGATGGCCGTGTTCCTCGCCAACTCCGGCGGGGCCTGGGACAACGCCAAGAAGATGGTCGAGGACGGCCTCCACGGTGGCAAGGGCAGCGACGCCCACGAGGCGACGGTCATCGGCGACACCGTCGGCGACCCGTTCAAGGACACCGCCGGCCCGGCCATCAACCCGCTGATCAAGGTGATGAACCTGGTGGCGGTGCTGATCGCGCCGGCGGTCGTGCAGTTCAGCGTCGGCGACAACAAGAACAACGCGGTGCGGGCCGTCGTGGCGATCATCGCCTTCCTGATCATCGCGGCCGCCGTGATCGTCTCCAAGCGGCGCGAGGTCTCCATGGGGGCCAAGCCCGCGGCGGCCGTGCGGAAGTAGGGCCTGGCGCGAGCAACCCGACGACCCCGACGACCCCGGTCCGCACCAGGACCGGGGTCGTCGGGTGTCCGGGCCGCGTCGTCGGCCCCGGAGGCGGGGCGAGTCGGGCACCATGGCGCGGTGACCCAGTTCTCGCTGTTCGGGGCCGAGGCCGTACCGCCGGATCTGGCCGACCTGGACGGCGTGCTGCTCGCCGGCGGCCGCTGGGTCACCAACGGTGACGGCGCGCGCGTGTCGGTGGTGGTGGCCGACCGATGGCGCGCCGACGCGCTGGCCGCGGCGTTCGTCGAACGCGGCGTGGGGGCCGGGGACGACGCCGTCGTCCCCGCGACGGCCGGGCTCGCCGCCCGGACGGGCTTCTGCCCCGAGCTGGTCGCGGCGGCCGGTCGCTGGACCCGCGGGGCGAACCAGGGACTGCCCCGCGCCTTCGAACTCGGCCCCGGGGGGCTGCGGCTGTGGGCGCTGGCGGCCGGACGCCGGGTCGAGGCCGGGTACCTGCTGGCCACCGGTTCCGCCGACGAGGTGGTCCATCAGGCCGCCGGGGCGCAGCTGTCCCGGCTCGGGGTGGCGGCCGCCTCCCTGACCCGGCGCGCCGACCGCGGCTGGCGGGTGACCTCGTCGCGGCGGCTGCGCCGGCTGGTGGAGCTGCTCGGTCCGGCGCCTGCCGGCGGCGAGCAGGACTGGCCGTCGCCGGTACGGCCGTGGGCGTCCTCCGGCTGACAGTCGGCCACGGGAACGCGGTGCGCGCGGTGCGCGTCCTGTACCGTCCGCCACTGGACAGGCGAGACGCCCGGGACGATTCAGCTGGAGGTGACGTCGTGGCGGCGAAAGGCAGCAGGACGGGCACCAAGCTGGTGATCGTCGAGTCCCCCTCGAAGGCGAAGACCATCGGCGGCTACCTCGGCGACGAGTACGTGGTCGAGGCCTCGATCGGCCACATCAGGGAGCTCCCGCCCAACGCGGCGTCCGTCCCCGCGCAGTACAAGGGCCTGCCCTGGGCGAACCTCGGCGTCGACGTCGACAACGGGTTCGAGCCGCTCTACATCGTCAGCGCCGACCGCAAGCAGCAGGTCACCAAGCTCAAGTCGCTGGTGAAAGAAGCCGACGAGCTCTACCTCGCCACGGATGAGGACCGCGAGGGCGAGGCCATCGCCTGGCACCTGGTCGAGACGCTCAAACCCAAGGTCGAGCCCCGGCGGATGGTCTTCCACGAGATCACCCCGGGCGCGATCGCGGCCGCCCTGGAGAACCCGCGCGCCATCAACGACGACCTGGTCGACGCCCAGCGCACTCGCCAGATCCTGGACCGGCTGGTCGGGTACGGCGTCAGCCCGGTGCTGTGGAAGAAGGTGCTGCCGGGGTTGTCCGCCGGCCGGGTGCAGTCGGTGGCCACCCGGATGGTCGTCGAGAAGGAGCGCGAGCGCATGGCGTTCCGCTCGGCCACCTACTGGGACGTCGTCGGCACCTTCGCGCCGCAGCAGCCGAAGCCGAACGACCCGGACACCTTCACCGCGACGCTGGTCAGCGTCGACGACCAGCGGCTGGCCACCGGCCGCGACTTCGACCCGGCCACCGGCAGGGCCCCGTCGAACGTCCTGCACCTGGACGAGGCCGGCGCCCGCGGGCTGGCCGCCCGGCTCGAGGGGCGCGGGTTCAGCGTCCAGGGCGTCGAGGAGAAGCCCTACCGCCGGCGGCCGTACCCGCCGTTCATGACCTCGACGCTGCAGCAGGAGGCGGGACGCAAGTTCCGCTGGTCCTCGCAGCAGGTGATGCGCACCGCGCAGCGGTTGTACGAGAACGGCTACATCACCTACATGCGCACGGACTCGACCAACCTGTCCGAGACCGCGCTCACCGCCGCCCGGTCCCAGGCCCGCGACCTGTACGGCGACGCGTACGTGCCCGCCGAGCCACGCGTCTACACCCGCAAGGTGAAGAACGCGCAGGAGGCGCACGAGGCGATCCGTCCGGCCGGTGACCAGTTCCGCACCCCCGGGCAGCTGGCGAACGAGCTGTCCAGCGAGGAGTTCCGGCTCTACGAGCTGATCTGGCAGCGCACCCTCGCCTCGCAGATGGCCGACGCCGTCGGCACGACGGTCTCGGTGCGCCTCGGGGCGACCTCCGCGGCCGAGGAGTCGGTGGTGTTCACCGCCTCGGGCCGGACGATCACCTTCCCCGGCTTCCTGCGCGCCTACGTCGAGGACACCGACGACCGCGCGGAGAAGGACGACGCCGAGAAGCGGCTGCCGCAGCTCGCCCGCGGCGACGGCCTGGACGCCCGCGAGTTCGAGCCGAGCAGCCACACCACCTCGCCGCCGGCGCGCTACACCGAGCCGTCGCTGGTGAAGGCGATGACCGAGATGGGCGTCGGCCGCCCCTCCACCTACGCCTCGATCATGCAGACCATCCAGGACCGCGGTTACGTCTGGAAGAAGGGCACCGCGCTGGTCCCGAGCTGGACGGCGTTCGCGGTCGTGGGGCTGCTGGAGTCCTACTTCGGCCGGCTGGTCGACTACGGCTTCACCGCCTCGGTGGAGAACGACCTCGACGACATCGCCTCCGGCGAGAAGTCCCGGGTGGAGTGGCTGACAAAGTTCTACTTCGGCTCCGGGGACGGCAGCGCCGAGGCCGAGCCGCAGCGCATCTCGTCGCAGGGCGGGCTGAAGCGGCTGATCGCGCAGCGGCTGGAGGAGATCGACGCCCGCGGCGTCAACTCGATCCCGCTGACCGCCGCCGCGGACGGCGTGGTCGTCCGCGTGGGCCGCTACGGGCCCTACCTGCAGCAGGGGGAGGGGGAGGAGAGCCGGCGCGCCTCGCTGCCGGAGGACCTCGCCCCGGACGAGCTGACCGCGGAGAAGGTCGAGGAGCTGCTGTCCGCCCCGTCCGGCAACATCGAGCTCGGCACGGACGTCGAGGGACGCGAGGTCACCGCGAAGAACGGGCGGTACGGCCCCTACGTCACCAACGGCGAGCGGTCGGCGTCGCTGTTCAAGTCGATGTCGCTCGAGACGATCACGCTGGCCGAGGCCGAGAAGCTGCTGACCCTGCCGCGCACGTTGGGTCAGCTGGACGGCGAGGACGTCACCGCGCAGAACGGCCGGTACGGCCCGTACATCAAGAAGGGCTCGGACTCGCGCTCGATCGAGACCGAGGAGCAGCTGTTCACGATCACCCTCGAGGAGGCCAAGGCGCTGCTCGCGCAGCCGAAGCAGCGTGGCCGCCGGGCGGCCGCCGCGCCGCCGCTGCGCGAGCTGGGCGAGGACCCGGCGTCGGGCCAGAAGATGGTCGTCAAGGACGGCCGGTTCGGCCCCTACGTCACCGACGGCGAGACCAACGCCTCGCTGCGCAAGGGCGACGCGGTCGAGTCGGTCACCGACGAGCGCGCCGCCGAGCTGCTCGCCGACCGCCGCGCCCGCGGACCGGCCAAGAAGTCCGGCCGCAAGACGGCGAAGAAGGCCGCGGCCAAGAAGACCACGAAGAAGGCCGCGGCCAAGAAGACTACGAAGAAGGCCGCGGCCAAGAAGCCGGCCGGCCAAGAAGACGACGGCGAAGACCGGCGCCCGGAAGTCCTCGGGGGACGGCGACTCCTCGGACTGACCCCCACTACCGCGGTGGTCGGACTGACCCCCGCCACCTCGGTGAGTGGGGCACTTCGGGGTGAGTGGCGCGTTACAACGCGCCACTCACCTTCGAACGCACCACTCACCGAAAAGGGGAGGGGATGTTGCGACGCGGGCGCGGACGCCGCGAGGGCGGCGATCAGCACGACTAGACTCGCTGCCGTGCCGACCCAGTGCTCGTGCCCGCGCCGACGCGGTGCACCCGGCTGAGGAGCGAGGCGACATGCGGTTGCGGCGGCTGATCGGGCGGACGCTGGTCGGCGCCGTCGGGACGGCGCTGGGTATCCGCGTGGCTCCCTCCGCGGACGGCGCGGTCGGTCCGCTTCGGCTGCGCGCCCGCGTGGACCTCGGCGCGGGCGGCACCGCGGTGGAGCTGCCGCCACTGGGCCGGGCGCTGCTGGCCACCCACCGGGGTCCGCTGCGCCCCACGGTGACGCTCACCGGGGTCGATCCGGACGCCGCCGCCGGCCTGCTGAAGGCCCCCGGCCAGGACGCATCCGCGGCCGATCTGCGCGCCCGCCTCGACACCGCCCTCGCCGCCGGAGGGCCCGAAATCCGCCAGCTGGCCCGTGACGCTGCGCTGCGCGCCGCGAGCGGCGGCGTGCTCGGGGGTGCGCTGCTCGCCGCGGTCACCACGCGGCGGCCCCGTGAGGCGGGGGCGGCGGCCCTCGTCGCCGTGGTGACCCTCGCGGCGGCGGCGGGCCGCGCCGCGGCGACTCTCGACCAGGAGGCCTGGCGGGACCCGCGGCTGGAGGGCCTGCTAGCCCGGGCGCCGCTGGTGCTCGGCGACCTGCGCGAGGCTCCGGCGCGGCTGGCCACCTATCGCGACCAGCTGGCCGAACTGCTCGCCACCGCCGCCGACGTCCACGCCCGCGTCCGGGACCTGCCGGCGGCACCGCCCGAGGACGCGATCCGGCTGGTGCACATCTCCGACGTCCACCTCAGCCCGCTGGCCCTGCCGCTCGCCGCCTCCCTCGTGCGCAGCCAGGACGCCCACGCCGTCGTCGACACGGGCGATCTCGTCGACTGGGGAACACCGGCCGAGGACGCCCTGGCCGGCGGCATCGCCGCGCTCGGCGTGCCGTACGTGTACGTGAAGGGCAACCACGACTCGGACGGCACGGCGCGGGCCGTCGCCCGGCAGCCCAACGCGACGGTGCTGTCCGCGGACGGCGGCGTCCGCGAGCTCGCCGGGCTTCGGTTCGCCGGCATGGCTGACCCGCGGTTCACCCCCGACAAGACCACCGGCGACGACCACGCCCACCACCGCGTGGCGGAGGCCGCGGCGCGGTTCGCCGAGCAGCTGCGCGGCCAGGAGGTGGACGTGGCGCTGGTGCACTCACCCGCCGCCGCCCGCTCCCTCGCCGGCCTGGTCCCGCTCGTCCTGGCCGGCGACATCCATCGTCGCGAGGTCCGCCACTACGACGGGACGACGGTGCTGGTGCAGGGCACCAGCGGCGGCGCCGGGCTGCGCGGCGTCCAGGCCGACCCGCCCACACCGGTATCGCTGTCGGTGCTGCACCTGGACCGCGCCACCCGCAGGCTGTGGGGCGTCGACGAGGTCACCTGCGGCGGGCTCGGCGCCACGGACGTCTCCGTGACCCGGCGCCGCGCCGCCGAGCTGGTGACCGCCGCCGAGACGCCGGGGGCCGGACCGTGACCGGCGGCGAGCGCCGCCGGCACCGCCCACCCCGGGAGAACGCGCTCCTCGCCCTGCTCCGGATCCCGGTCTTCCGCCGGGTGTGGGCCGCCATCGCCTTCTCCAGCCTGGGTGACTGGCTCGGCCTGCTCGCCAACACGGCGCTGGCCCAGCAGCTCACCCGCGAGCAGTCGCTGTCGACGCAGGGCGCCGCGATCTCGGGGGTCATCCTCGTCCGGCTCGCTCCGGACCTGCTGTTCGGGCCGTTCGCCGCCGCCCTGTCGGACAAGCTCGACCGCCGCAAGACCGTCATCGTGGGCGATCTGTTCGTCGGCGTGCTCTACGCGTCGATCGCGTTCGGCTACAACCTGTTGTGGCTCTACGTCGCCCAATTCGTCATCGAGGCCACCGGGCTGTTCACCCAGCCCTGCAAGCAGGTCATCTGGGTGGCGATCGTGCCGAAGCGGCTGCTCCCGACCGCCAACCAGATCTCGCTGTTCTCGGTCTACGGCACCGTCCCGATCGCCGCCGGCCTGTTCGCCGTGCTCTCCACCGTCGACCGCCTCGTCTCCGGCGGCGGCTCCGGCGGGGTGCACGTCTCGATCGTGGTGGCGTTGCTGCTGAACACGGTGACGTTCGTCGTCAGCGCGACCACGATCTTCCTCAGTAGACGTGAGATCCCGGTGGCGCCGCAGGCGCGCGAGCAGCAGGAGGGGATCTTCGGGCTGCTGCGCGAGGGGATCGCCTTCGTCCGCCACGACCCGCTCATCCGCGGGCTCTACGTGGGCATCATCGGCGCGTTCGCCGGCGGTGGCCTCGTCGTCGGGGTGGCGCAGCCCTGGGTGCTGACGCTCAACGCCGGCACCGCCGGCTACTCGATCATGTTCGGCGTGGTCTTCACCGGCCTCGCGCTCGGCATGCTGCTCGGGCCCCGGGTGCTGCCGTCCTACCGCCGCAACCGCGTGTTCGGCCTCGCCATCGGCGCGGCCGGCCTGACGCTGTTCGGCGCGTCGGTGATCCGGGACTTCGTGCTGGCGGTCGTCCTCGCCGCCTTCGTCGGCTTCTTCTCGGGGATGGCGTGGATCATCGGCTACACCCTCATCGGCCAGGAGGTCGAGGACAGGCTGCGCGGCCGGGTCTTCGCCTTCGTGCTGTCCAGCGTCCGGCTGATCCTGCTGCTGACGATCGCCGTCGGGCCCAACCTCGCCGGCCTGTTCGGCACCCACGCGATCCGGGCGGGCCGCGACTCCTACCTCATCCTGTCCGGCCCGGGGCTGACGCTGCTGCTCGGCGGCGTGCTCGCGCTCGGTGTCTCCTTCTATGCCACCTCCCGCGCGGGCGGGCAGCGCCGGCGGCTGCGGGACGCGGTCCGCCGCCGGTTGTTGAAGTCGACCGCGGGCCACCGCGAGCGGCCCGGTCTGTTCGTGACGGTGGACGGTCTCGACCCTGCCGCCACCGCCCGCTACGCCGCGCTGGTCGCCGAGGTGGCGCGGCAGCGGTCCCTGCACGTGGTCGAGACCGCCGAACCGACGGCGCCCCTCGGCGGGGACGCCGACGCGGACCGCGACCCGGCCGGCGGGCCGTGGGACGTCGAGCCCGAGACCGCGGCGCTGCTGTCCGCCGCCGACCGCGCCGAGCACGTCGCCACCCGGATCCGGCCCGCGCTCGAGCGCGGCGAGTTCGTCGTCTGCGACCGGTTCGCCCTCACCTCCCTCGCCGTCCACGGCCCCGGCCGGGGCGGCGACCTCGACCGCATCCGCTCCGTCAACGCGTGGGCCACCGGCGAGCTCACCGCCGACCTGAGCCTGGTCGTCGAGGCGGCCGGCGAGGCGCACGGCGACCTCGACCTCGCCGCGGCGCGGCACGCGCTGGAGGACGAGATCGACGCCGACCCGCAGCGCCTGGTGCGCTGCGAGGACCCCTCGCCCGCCGAACTGCCCGAGGAGGTCCTGCGCCGGCTGGAGCGGCTGGTGGCGGGGCGGCGGGCGGAGCCCGGAACGCCGGGGCCCTCGGCCACCGCCCCGGTCGAGGTGGCCGCGCCGCCTGTCGCCACGGACGGCTCCCCGCCGGCCGCGCCGGGTGACGACGGCAACGGCCGAACGGCGGCGCCGAGCGAACGTGAGGACGCCACGCGATAGCGTTCACCCGCCCGTACCCGACGAGGAGGCCCCGTGCTCGACCCCGTGATGCCGCGCCCGGACGGCGCGGCCGGCGCCACCTGCGCGTGGGACGACGACGACACCGAGGCGGTGCGCTGCTGCGTGTGCGACCGCCCGGGTGACCTGCTGTTCCGGCTACCACCGTTCGGGCTCGTCCGCTGCCCCGAGTGCTCGCTGGTCTTCGTCAGCCCACGGCTGACGCCGGAGGCGCTGCAGCGTCTCTACGAGGCCCCGCAATACCACGACGGCGTCTACGGCGACCCCGGGCGCCTCTCACCGACGATGCTGCTGCAGCGCGCCTGGACCGCGGGCCGGCTCCGGCTCGCCGCCCAGGAGCTCGGCAGCCCGCGGCGCGGCGCCCGGATGCTCGAGATCGGCGCCGGGCACGGGCTGTTCCTCGATTCGGCGCGCCGCACCGGGTACCGGGTCACCGGCGTCGAGCTCTCGGACACGGCCGCCGAGCACGCCCGCAGCTCGCTGGAGCTCACCGTCCACTCCACCCAGCTCGAAACGGCGCCGCTGGACGGCCGGTTCGACGTCGTCTGCGCCTGGGACACCCTGGAGCACGTGCCCGACCCGGTCTCGTTCTGGCGCCGGATCCGGGGGCTGCTCACCGACGACGGGGTCGCGCTGTTCTCCACCCCGTACTTCTCGTCCCTGCCGGCCCGCCTGCTGCGGTCCCGGTGGTGGACGCTCAAGCCCACCGAGCACATCTGGCACTTCACCCCGCAGACCCACCGCAGCACGGCGGCGGCGGCCGGCATGCGGGTCGATCGGGTGGTGCGCAACCCGGCCGTGCCGGCCAACCTCACCCGGCTGGACTCCCTGGTCGGGGTGGCGAGGGCGGCGTGACCGGCTCCGCGCCCCGCCCGTGAGGGCTGGCAGCGGGCTGTTCGTCGCTTTCGAGGGCGGCGAGGGCGTCGGCAAGAGCACCCAGATCGGCTTGCTGCGCGACTGGCTGACCGCCACGGGCCACCAGGTCGTCACCACCCGAGAGCCCGGCGGCACCCCGCTCGGCGCGGAGCTGCGCCGCCTCGTCCTCGACCCGGCCGGTGAGATCACCCCCCGGGCCGAGACCCTGCTCTACGCCGCCGACCGGGCACACCACGTCGAGACCGTCATCCGCCCGGCGCTCGAGCGCGGCGCGGTCGTGCTCACCGACCGGTACGTCGACTCGACCCTGGCCTATCAGGGCGCCGGCCGCGGCCTGGGCGACGAGGCCCGGGCGGTCACCACCTGGGCCACCGGCGGGCTCACGCCGGGGCTGACGGTGCTGCTGGACCTCGACCCGGTCGAGGGGCTGGCCCGCGCCGGTCGGCGCGCCCGGCCGGACCGGCTGGAGTCGGCCTCGCCGGACTTCCACCGCGCCGTCCGCGCCGAGTTCCTGGCCCTCGCCGCCGCCGAGCCGGAGCGCTACCTGCTCCTGGACGCCACCCGCGGCCCGGAGGAGCTGGCCGTCGAGGTGCGCGACGCCGTCTCCGCCCGCCTGGCCTGAGGGTCCCGGAAGACCTCTCGGCGTCAAGAGATGTGGGATCATCGGGGGGTGACAGCCGGTGCCGGGGACGAGGTCGACGAGATCGTCGCAGCCTGGCGACGGGAGCGGCCCGATCTGGACGTCGCCCCGCTGGAAGTCATGTCCCGGCTGGACCGGCTGGCCGGGGTGCTGGCCGAGCGCCGCACCCGCATCTTCGCCCGCCACGGACTGCGGCGGCACGAATTCGACGTGCTGGCCGCGCTGCGGCGGGAGGGCGAGCCGTTCCAGCTCACCGCGGGGGAGCTGGCGGCGCGGACCTACGTCACCTCCGGCACCATGACCAGCCGCCTCGACGGGCTGACCGTCCGCGGCCTCGTCGCCCGGGCGCCGGACCCCGCCGACCGCCGCCTGGTGCGGGTGACCCTCACACCGGCAGGCCGCGAGCTGGTCGACGCCGCGTTCCAGGTGCTGCTGGCGGCCGAGCGTGAGCTGCTCACGCCGCTGCCCTCGGAGGCCCGCGAGCCGCTCGCCGCCTCGCTTCGGGCGCTGCTGCTGCGCGCGTCGTCGGAGCCGGCAGGCACACTCGAGCCATGACCGGTTCCGTCCCGCCTGCGCCCTCCGCGCCCGCCGTGTTCGGAGCGCGGCCGTGAGTGTCTGGGACGCCCTGGTCGGGCAGGACGAGGTCGTCGCGCTGCTGCGACGGGCCGCGTCGGCAGCTGCCGACATCGCCGCCGGGCGCCCCGTGTCGTCGGTGGCGATGACCCACGCCTGGCTGTTCACCGGCCCCGCCGGGTCGGGGCGCTCGGTCGCGGCCCAGGCTTTCGCCGCCGCGCTGCAGTGCGAGCGGCAGGCCGACCGGCCCGACGAACTCGGCTGCGGGGAGTGCGCGCAGTGCCGCACCGTGGCCGCCCGCTCGCACCCCGACGTCCGTTTCGTCGTCCCCGAGGGGCTGTCGATCGGCGTGGGCGAGATGCGCGAGATCGTGGGCCGCGCCGCCCGCCGCCCGCAGCTGGGCCGCTGGCAGGTGGTGCTCTTCGAGGACGCCGACCGGCTCACCGAAGGCGCCTCCAACGCCCTGCTCAAGGCGATCGAGGAGCCGCCGTCGCGCACGGTGCTACTGCTCTGCGCGCCGTCGCTGCATCCTGACGACGTGATGGTCACCGTCCGGTCCCGCTGCCGGTTGGTGACGCTGCGAACCCCCGCGGCCGAGGCCGTGGCCGGCGTGCTGCGCCGCGACGGCGTGGAGGCCGAGACCGCCGCCTGGGCGGCGGCGGCCGGGCAGGGGCACGTCGGCCGGTCCCGGCGGCTGGCCCGCGACGACGAGGCGCGCAACCGCCGCTCCGACGTCCTCGCGATCCCGGCGTCGCTGAGCTCGCTGCGGGCGTGCCTCGAGGCCGCCGACCACCTCGTAAAGGCGGCCGAGGCCGAGGCGGCGGCGCTGTCGGCCGATCTGGACGCCGTGGAGACCGAGTCGCTGCAGGTCGCGCTCGGCCAGGGCGCCACCGGCAAGGGGGTGGCGAGCTCGGTCCGCGGCTCCGCCGGCGTGCTCAAGGACCTGGAGCGGCGGCAGAAGTCGCGCGCGACCCGCACCCAGCGCGACGCCCTCGACCGGGCCCTCGTCGATCTCGCCGCCTTCTACCGGGACGTGCTGCTGCGCCTGTCCGGGGCCGACGTCGCGCCCGCCCACCCGGACTTCGGAGAGGACGTCGCCCGGGTGGCCCGCCGACTCGACGGGCCCGGGGTGCTGGAGCGGCTGGATGCGATCCTCGCCTGCCGGCAGGCCATCGAGGAGAACGTCAAGCCGCGCATCGCCGTCGAGGCGCTCACCGCGGCCCTCCGGCTGCCGGACTGACACTCTGACACCGCCCGCTCGCGGTCAGGTCGCGGTCCGCTCCAGCCAGGCCGCCATTCGGGTCATCAGCCGCTCGGCCTGGCCGCTGCCGCCCCCGTGCAGGAAGTAGTGGTCGACGCCGGGGGCGACGACGTGCTCGACCGGCACCCCGGCGGTGGCCAGCCGCGTGGCGTAGGCGTCGCCCTCCCGGCGAAGCGTGTCGCGCTCGGCAGTGATCACGAACGCCGGCGGAAGCCCCGTGAGGTCGTCCGCCCGCAGCGGTGCGCCGTCGGCTCGGCCCGCCGGGCGGCGTCCTTGAAGCTAGGTGCGCCGTACCAGAAGTCGTCCATCTGCGGGTGCCGGGTCATGAAGGCGCCGCCGTGGAAGTGGACCAGGTGTCCGGCCCGGCTGCCCGGGTAGCGCAGGCATCGCACCCGCCCGTGCCGTGTCGGCACCCGCACCGGGGTAGGGTCCGGCAGCTCGGTCCCGGCGAAGCGCAGCTCCCGGCCGTAACCGGGTCGCTGCAGCTGGGCCGCCAGCGCGACCAGATCGTGGTGAACGCCCATCTCTGACGACGTTCGCGCGTCGCGGGCCGGTCGGTTCCGGCCGTCCGGCCCGCACCGCCGTCGCCCCGGGATATTCTCGCGATATGCCGATGATCTGCGCGGTGGTGTTCCAGCCGCACGGCCGGCTCTACTACGCCGACCCGGGGGCGTTGTCCCTCGCGGTCGGCGATCATGTCCTGTACCCCACCGACGACGGCGACGAGGTGGCCCAGGTCATGTGGGCGCCGCAGTGGGTCAGCGAGGAGGTCGGTGGCCTGCCGACGTTGCGCGGGACGGCCGGCGCCGCCGAGGTCGAGGCGGCGGCCGCGGCGCGCAAGATCCGAGCGGAAGCGAGAGTTGCAGCCCGGCGCCTGATCCGGGAGCACCAGCTGCCGATGAAGGTGGTCGGCGTGGACCACGTCCCCGACGACAACCGCACGACGATCTACTTCACCGCTCCGCACCGGGTGGACTTCCGAGCGCTCGTCCGCGACCTGGGCGCTACGCTGCGCTGCCGGGTGGAGCTGCGGCAGTTGTCCGCCCGCGACGAGGCACGGCTCACCGGCGGCATCGGCAGCTGCGGCCGCGAACTCTGCTGCTCCACCTTCCTCGTCGACTTCGAGCCGGTCAGCGTGCGCATGGCCAAGGACCAGGACCTGCCCGCCAACCCGCTGCGAATCTCCGGTGCCTGCGGCAAGTTGATGTGCTGCCTGAAGTACGAGCACCCGCTGTACCAGGATTTCGCCGAGCGGGCGCCCGAGGTCGGCGCCCAGGTCGAGACCGACGACGGCGCCGGCACTGTCGTCGGCCACAACGTCCCGGGGGAGCAGGTGGTGGTCCGGATGAGCGCCGACGGCCGTCGCACCCCGTGCGCACTCGCGTCGGTCTGCTCCGCCCGGAAGGCCTACGACGGGCGGAACGCGACCGTCTCCGAGAACGCCGACGATCTGAACTGAACCAATCTGAACCAAGCCGCGCGGCCGTCAGGGCGGGTCGGTGCCGCTGGTATCGGCGCTGCTGCCGCCGGTGTCGGGTCGGGTGATGCGCAAGCCGTCTGGACCTTGCCGGAATTCGATCTGGGGGAGGTGGTGGGCGGTGTTCCGGAGCGGTCGTTGCTCTTGATCAAGCCACGGTGGTGGCAGCCATTCGGGTTGGCCGTGGTTCATCCGGACCTGCCAGTCGCCGTGGTCGAGCATCCGGTGGTGGTGACCGCAGGCCAGGGCCAAGTTGTCGATGTCGGTGAGCCCGTCCGGGAGCCAGGGGATGACGTGATGCACCTGGCACCAGGCCGCGGGCCGGGTGCACGACGGGAAGGTGCACCCGCCGTCGCGGGCAGCGGCGGCGCGGCGCTGGGCCCGGGTGGCCAGCCGCTCCTCCGCGTCCGCACCACAGCACCTCCCCGTGAGCGTCGAAGCTGACCGGGATGAGGGTGGTGTCGCCCCCGGCGATGCGCAGCACCTGCCGGGTGGACAGCAGCCGCCCGTGCCCGGTCTGGAGCAGCGCGTCGGGGTCGACCAGCTGCTCGGGGGTACAGCGCACCAGCACCGTCACCGGCGTCCCCCCGGTGCTCGGGAGCGACCCGCTGTGCAGCAGCCGTCGTCCGGCGTCACCGAAGGCGTCGTGGCGCCGTTGCGCCGGGGACCGGTCGTCGGAGATGGTCTTGCCGGCCGAGTCTTTGGCGGGTTGGGGGTCGGCCAGGGAGTCGAAGACGGCCTCCCAGATCGCGGCCACCTCCCCGGTGAGTTCACCGATGACCTTGATCCGGTCGCCGCAGTGGTGCAGCGTCAGCCCGCGGCGCCGCTGCTGTAGCTCCTCCCGCGGTTCGAGACCGTCTTGGTCGAGCCGGGCCAGCAACAGCTGCGCGGTGCGCCGCAGCGCGCCGGGCTCCTCATGCTCCGCGGCGGTGAGCAGGAAGTCTTCGGCCGGGCCGGCCGCCTCGGCCGCAATGCTCGCCGGCAGGTGACCCAGCGTCTCGCTGATCACCGCCACGTGTCCGGTGTTGATCTGCCCGGCGGCCAGCGCGGTCGCGGTGGCGGCGTGGATCGGCTCCAGCGGCTCCCCGCTGACCGCGCGCCGCGGCCCGAGATCCCGCGCCCGCGCCGTCCGCGCCCGCGCCTCACCCCGCCCCACCCGCAGCCGCACCGACAGCAGATCTGCCACCGACGTCCGCCCCATATCCCCGGCGATGCGGCGCTCCTCCACCTCCGCCAGCACCCGCGCATCCACCGCATCCAACCGGCGGCGGGCCACCTCCAGCTCTTCCAGCAGCCCGGTCACCTCCGAGGAGGCCAGCGCCTCCAACGGCGCCGAGAGCAAGCCATCGACCGCGGCCGACAGCGCCACCCGCGCCCCCGCCGCCGACTCGATTACCGTCCCCGTCACAATTCGAACCTAGAACAGGGATACGACACTTTCTGCGGTGCGGACCGCCTCAGCCGGTGAGCGGTGCCGGGTGGGCGTCGGGCGTGTGCCACTGGCCGCGGGCGAGCAGGACCTCCCGCAGCAGGTCGGGACGGTCTGTGATCACGCCGTCCACCCCGTGGTCGAGCAACCGGTGCATGGTGGCCGCGTCGTTCACGGTCCAGACGAGCACCCGCAGCCCGGCATCGTGCGCGCGGGCGACGAGACCTTCGCGGAACACCGGCACGTTCCCGAGTCGCAGCGGTACGTGCGCGAAGGCGGCGCTGCCGTAGTAGCCGCCGGCGCGCGGCGTAGCCAGCCGGGCCAGCTCGCGCCAGGACAGCGCGGTGCAGATCGGGCGCGCGACCGCGTCGGAGAGCTCGCGCACCCACGAGCGCCGCGCACCGGCGACGCAGACCCGCTCGACGGCGTGGGTGCGCCGCAGCGTCCGCGCCAGCGGTCCGACGACGGCCGGATCCTTGATGTCGAGCGTGACGCAGGCGGTCGGGAAGGTGGTGAGCAGTTCCTCGAGCGGGATCGCCGGGCCGCCGCCGAGCACCCTCAGCTGCCGTAGTTGCCCGAGCGTCCGCTCGCCGACCCGGCCGGACGCCGACGTGACCCGCTCCAGGCGCGCGTCGTGGAAGGCGACGGCCTCGCCGTCGGCACTCGCGCGCACGTCGGTCTCGAGGTGGCGGACGCCGAGGGCGAAGGACCGCTCGAACGCCTCCAGCGTGTTCTCGGGGGCCAGCCCGGCTCCGCCGCGGTGGGCGACGGCCAACGGGGAGGGGCAGTCCTGGTACCGCACACCCACACGGTGCCAAGGCGTGGCCGCCGAATGGCCCGGTTCCGGCCCTGGTTCACGCACTCTTTCGGCGATGGTCGCTGCGGTGCACCGGAAGGTTGCCGGTTGTTCGCCCGTGGCCGCCGTCGACGCTCTCCCGGCCGTGTGAATCCACCACCGGCGAGCAGCTAGACTCATTCCTCGCGCCCGGCGACGGGTGCACGCCGCCTTAGCTCAGTCGGCAGAGCACCTCACTCGTAATGAGGTTGTCCGGGGTTCGATTCCCCGAGGCGGCTCCATCCAGGCCAGTAAATCCGGGGCCTCCGTCGTCGTGGAGGAGATCTTTTTCTGTCTCCGGGGCCGGGTTGGTCACCGATTGGTCACGCGGGGTGCGGGGGACGAGCGCGGACGCCCGGTTCGCGGCGTCGCGGCCGACCCCCGCCAGCAGGTGCGAGTAGCTGTCGGCCGTGATCGCGATCGACGAGTGACCCAGCAGCTTCGACACCAACGCGATATCCGTTCCGGACGCCAGCAGCAGCGACGCCCACCCGTGCCGCAGATCGTGCAGCCGGGTCGGCCGCAGCCCGACCTCCGCGGCGAGCTCGGTGAACCTGACCGTGACCCGGTGCGGCACCAGCGGCGTGCCGTCCTCCCGGGCGAACACCAGCCCGTGGTCGACGTACGCCTCGCCCCACCGGGCGCGCTCGAGGTCCTGCCGCAGCCGGTGCGCCATCAGCGAGCCCGCCACCACCGAATCCAGCTCGACCACCCGGTCCTCCCCGCTCGCGGTCTTGGGCCGCCCGAACGCGATGCCGCGGTGCACCTCCCCGTAGACCGGGCAGGGCTTGGCGTAGCCGCCGAGCGTGACGATCTGCTGCCGCACGGTGATCACCCCGCCCTCGAGCTCGACGTCCTGCCAGCGCAGCCCGCAAGCCTCGCCGCAGCCCCGTCGCTGCCGCCATCTCGAACAGCGGTCCGAGTTCATCGCCGGCGGCATGATCGAGGAACCGGCCCAGCTCGGCCGGCTCCCACGGCCGCACACGAGGCCTCGGAGCTGCAGGCAGCTCGACGTCCGTCGCCGGGTTGAACGCGATCAGCCGGCGACGCTTCGCCGTCGCCATCGCAGAGTGCAGCGTGGCATGAACCCGCCGGACCGACGCCGGGCCCATCGGCTGGCGCCGGCCCGGCCGCGGCGTCGCAATCGCCGTCAACATCGCCTGCACATGCGTGGGGCGGAGATCCCGCAGCCGGAGGTGCCCGAAGCTCGGGACGAACCACTGCTCGATGTGGGCGCGGTACGCCGCCTCGGTCTTCGGGCGCAACCCGTTACTGACCTTCTTGTCCACCCGGCTGCGCAGGTACGCGGCGACGGTCTGCCGATCGTCGTGGGTGAGGGTGCCCTTGGCCGCGGAGTCGACGAGCTCGGCGAGCGCATCCTCCGCGTCCTTCTTCGTCACGAACCCGCCCTGCTTGACCTGGCGTCGCCGGCCAGTCTCCGGGTCACGGCCCGCGTCGGCGACGTAGTACCAGCTGCCGTGGTTCTTCTTGCAGGCCAGCCGATCGCCGCGCGCGTTCCGCTCAACCCGGCACGGGCACCGCTTGTAAACAGACCCTTCATTGCTGTCCTGCCTTCCCCTTGAGTGCTTCGCCGAGCTTGCCTGCGTCGCGAGCCTGCTGGATCCACAACTGCGCCGTTCAATGCGAGATGCCGAACTCTTCAGAGACCGCTTGCGCCCCTGGGCGACCTCCCTCGAGGTAGACCCGTGCGACCTCGGTATGCCGCCAATCGCTTCGGCCCCGTCGAACCGCTCGCCGCAACTCGGTGAACGTGGTGGTTACTTCACGTGGCGCCTGGGGGCCGAGGGTGCCGTCCGCCGCGATTTCGTAGGCGAGCAGGTTCGCCATGATCCATTGGACCCAGCCTTCGGCGTGCTGTCGGGTGAGCTGTCGGATGTCGGCATCGGTTACTTGGCTTCGGAAGTCGCGGGCCGAGATCTCGACGGAACAGAGATAGTGGGCGCCGTTTTCGTAGCCGACTTTGATCGTGACGTCGGGCTCGTCGTCGGCGCCGGAGTACACGAATTCCCCGCCGGGCGGCATGAAATATCCGCCCACCTTCGGCCATGAGCTTGGGCTCCTGCCCTGGATCGCGATCAACCACGGCACCTCCGAACAACGGCAATGACCCGAGCCTCGGGGTGGCTGACCTTGCTCGGGGGCGGGCTAGTACGGTGTTGGCGCGCTGCCCGGGGGTGGCGTGGAACGTCTCTTGGGCAGGAGTGGCGAGGTGGAACCCGAACAGCGGCATGCAGGGCAGCGGATCGTCGTCGGTGTCGATGGTTCCGAGCAGTCAGGGCTGGCGTTGCGGTGGGCGGCGCGGCTGGCGGACGGCCTCGGCGCCCGCATCGAAGCGATCATGGCGTGGCACTTTCCCGCCGGCAGCGCCTGGGGCTTCCCAGAGGGCTGGAATCCTGAACACGACGCCCGGACCAGCCTGGCCGGCACCATCGACGCGGTGTTCGGGACCGACCCACCCGCCGGGTTGCGGCAGCTCGTGTACCAGGGCATGCCGGCGAAGGTGCTGCTCGATGCCAGCGCCGGCGCGCGGATGCTCATCGTGGGCAGCCGCGGACATGGCGGGTTCGCCGGCCTGCTGCTCGGCTCGGTCAGCTCCGCGGTCGCCGAACACGCCCACTGCCCGGTGCTCGTCGTCCACCCCGACCGCAGCGAGGACGGTGACGGTAAAGGAGAGCGGCAATGAAACGTAGAACCTTCGATGTGATCGTCAGCGCGGTGGGGATCTTTCTGGCCGCGGTGCTGGTGGTGGCTGGCGCCCTGCTGACCTGGGCGCACAACTTCGTCGAGCACGAGGTGCACACTCAGCTGGCGGCGCAGAAGATCTACTTCCCGCCGAGCGACAGCCCGGCGGTGAAGGGTCCAGAGTTCGCGCCGATGCGCCAATACGGCGGGCAGCAACTGACCACCGGCGCGCAGGCCGAGACCTACGCCGACCATTTCATCGCCGTGCACCTGAACGAGATCGGGGGCGGCAAGACCTACGCGCAGCTCAGCAGCGAGGCGCAGGCCCACCCCAACAACGCGAAGCTGGCCGCCACCGTGGACACCATGTTCAAGGGTCAGACGCTGCGCGGGCTGCTGCTCAACGCCTACGCCTTCGGCACGATGGGCAGCATCGCCGGATGGGCAGCCTTAGCCGCCTACATCGCCGCCGCGGTCATGCTGATCCTCGGAGCTTTGGGTTTCTGGCACGCCCGCCGCACCCCAGAGACGGCGGAGATCCTGGCTCACGGCCGAGCCGCCGCTATGTGATTTGAGCACGGCAACAGGACACAGCGCTGCCTGCGCCGTTAGGTCTGTCGCTGCGTAGCGTGGACGTTGTGATAAAGCAGATTTGGATCCCATGACGACCAGGCAGACCGATCCACCCTTGTTCCCTCGTACCGACGTGGAGGCTGCGTTGGCGGTCGCCGTGCGGGCGCCGTCGATCCACAACACGCAGCCGTGGGCCTGGCAACTGGACTCGGCTGGATTGGTGCTGCGGGCTGATCGGACGCGCCAGTTGACGGTCGCCGATCCGGACGGACACTCGCTGCTAGTCAGCTGCGGGGCTGCACTGCATCTGACCGAGTTGGCTCTGCGCGCGCAAGGCTGGACGATCGAGACGACGCTGCTGCCGGAGCCCGGCGACCCGAACGCGTTGGCACGCTTTCGTCCGTTGCGCGCAGACGAGCCTGACCCCGACGCGCAAGCCGAGGTGGAGGCCGCGTTGCGGCGGCGCAGCGATCGGCGACCCTTCCTGCCAAAGCCGATCCCCACCGCTGTGACCGAGCAGCTGCGGGTGGCGGCCAGTGATCGCGACGCGTATGTGGACTTCCCACGCCACGAGGACCAGCGCATCGACCTGGCGGTAGCAGTGAGCTGGGCGGACCGGGTCGAACGGAACGACGAGGCTTACCTGGCGGAGATGAACCGGTGGTTGCGTGACCCCGATGTGCACCCGTCGGTCGATGGCGTGCCGGTTGAGACGATCCCGCACGTGTCGGCCGAGACGCCGCGACATGCGGATGTGCCGCTGCGCGATTTCGAGGTGGGTGTGACCGGAAAGCTGCTCATCGAACGCGAGGTGGACGAGCGGCCGCTCATCGCCGTGGTGCTCACCAACTTCGACCGGCCGATCGAGCACCTCCAGGCAGGGCGGGCGACGATGCGGCTGCTCGTTGCTGCCGAACTGCGCGGGCTGTCCAGCTGCCCATTGAGCCAGGCGGTGGACTTCGCCACGTTCCGCACCCGCGTCCAAGGCCTGATGGGGTGGGTCGGCTTTCCGCAGATGATGTTGCGGATCGGTTATCCCACCAGCCCGCCCAGCGAGCTGGTCCGCACCCCGCGCCGCGAGCCGGCAGATGTACTGACCGTCACGCGATAGGCGTCGTGATGCCCTTCGGCCCACTCGATCACACAGTAGATCGCCACCCAATCTCCTCAGGTCACCATCGGCTGGGCCATGCCCGGCCGGGATCCCAAAGCCGAGGCGCAGAAGACCTTGTCGACGGCTGCCCACAGGCCTATGGGGAGCACCGTCCGGGCAATTTGCGCCTGATCGTACGGGAGGGCACTCCCGCCGCGGTCCTGCTGCTCGACGGCAGCGCCGGCTCGGGCGCGGCGGGTTCTGTCGTGAGGTCGTGTGCATCTGGTTTCCGCTCCTTCTGTCGTGGGTGAGTTCGGTCAGCGGTTCTGCGGGCCGGTGCTTGCGGCGCCGGACAAACGGGTTGTCTGCGTGCGGTTGTAGGTCGCGAGGTGCGTCCGACAGATCCGCTCGAAGATCCGGAACGCGGTCAGGCGTGGTCGTCGACCGGCGCAGCGTCGCTGACGGCGTCAGCGATCACGTTGGCGAGGGTGTTGCGGCACTCCCGAGCGGTTCGCCAACGGTTCTCGGGGAGCGCCTGCCGGTAGATATCGGCGAGGTGGCGCCAGTGCGTGGCGCTGAGTCGCGTCACGGGGACGCCCAACGGTCGTGCAACGAGCGATGACATAGGTAGATCTCCTGACTTTGGGTCCGGAGCCGGCGTGGGTGCAGTCGCGCCAGGAGAAGTGGTCACACGGTTGGTCACACACGAGCGGCTGTGACCAGTGACGACCCGAGTCAGGGAGGGGCACGACTATCCCGCAGCCCCCATAAAACGGGGGGTTACGGGGTCATGCGGGATCATCCGGTGTGGGTTCGGACCGTCTCGTAATGAGGTTGTCCGGGGTTCGATTCCCCGAGGCGGCTCCATCTGGACCAGTATGTTCGCCGGTTTGCCGTGAGCCGGTTGGTGTTCGCGGTGCAGCAGGAGATCGCTGTGGTGGCGACGCTCGCCTGCCGCGGCTGCCCGGACGCATCGCGATAGTGCCGGGCGGTCCGATCACCCGCACCGGGGGATGCCGCCGCCCGCTCCCGCCGCGACAGTGGGTCATGGGGTCGCCGTGAAGGCTGGTGTCGTGCCGACGTCCCGGCTGGTGCCGGGCTCGCAGGTGCTCCGGTCGTACCGGCGCGAGTGGCTGTTCCGGGATGTGCTCGCCGGGCTCGTGCTGACGACGCTGCTGGTGCCGCAAGGCATGGCCTATGCAGAGCTGGCCGGGTTGCCGCCCATCACCGGGCTCTACACCTCGATCATGTGCCTGGTCGCGTACGCGGTCTTCGGGCCGTCCCGCATTCTGGTGCTGGGCCCGGACTCCTCCCTGGGGCCGATGATCGCCGCGACGATCGTGCCCCTCGTGGTCGCGAACGGTGATCCGGCACGCGCCGTGGCGTTGGGGGCCATGCTCGCGGTCATGGTCGCCGTGATCATGTTGTCTGCGGCCGTCGCCGGCCTCGGCTTCATCGCCGACCTGCTCTCGAAGCCCACCATGATCGGTTACATGAACGGCCTGGCGCTGACGATCTTCGTCGGCCAGTTGCCGAAGTTGTTCGGGTTCAAGGTCGACGCCGACCGCTTCCTCGGCGAACTCACCGGCTTCGTCGAGGGGCTCGGGGAGGGAAAGACGGTCCCTGCCGCCGCTGCGGTCGGTATAGCCGGCATCGTGGTGATCCTCGTCCTGCAGCGGTGGCTACCGAAGGTCCCGGCGCTGCTGATTGCGGTGCTGCTGTCGATCTCCGCGGTCCTGCTCTTCAACCTCGGCGATCACGGCGTCGACTTGATCGGGGTGCTGCCACAAGGTTTCCCACCCTTGACGGTGCCGAGCGTGCAGCTGTCCGATGTCGGCCCCCTGCTCGCCGGCGCGTTCGGCATCGCGCTGGTCTCACTCGCGGACACCATCTCGACGGCGTCATCCTTCGCGGCGCGCAGCGGTCAGGAGGTACGGGGCACTCAGGAGATGGTCGGTATCGGCACGGCGAATCTGCTGGCGGGTTTCTTCCAGGGGTTCCCGGTCAGCACGAGCGCCTCGCGCACCGCAGTGGCCGAACGCTCGGGCGCGAGGACCCAGCTCACCGGGCTCGTCGGAGCGCTGCTGATCACCACCATGATCATGCTGCTGCCGGGGCTGTTCCGGAACCTGCCGCAGCCGGTGCTGGCCGCGATCGTCATCACCGCCTCGCTCTCCCTCGCGGACATCGGTGGCACTGTTCGCCTCTGGCGCCAGCGTCGGACCGAATTCCTCCTGAGCATCGTCGCCTTTCTCAGCGTGGCGATCCTCGGCGTGCTCCCTGGCATCGCGGTCGCGGTCGGCCTGTCGATCCTCAACGTCTTCCGCCGCGCCTGGTGGCCTTACGAGACGACGCTCGGCCGCGTGGACGGGATGCCGGGCTATCACGACACCCGCTCGTACCCCGACGCTCGACATCTTCCCGGTCTGGTGATCTTCCGATTCGACGCGCCGCTGTTCTTCGCCAACGCGACGACCTTCCGGGAGCTGGTGCTGCGCCTGGCGAATGACGATCCGCGGCCGCGGTGGATCGTGGTCGCGGCCGAGGCGATGACCGACATCGACACGACGGCAGCCGACATGCTCGAGAGTCTCGATGCGACCCTGGAGCGGCAGGGCGTCTGCCTCGTTCTCGCCGAGCTGAAGGACCCGGTCCGGCGCAAGCTCGAGCGGTACGGGGTCACGTGGTGCATCGAGGGCGCGCGCTTCTTCCCGACGCTCGGCGCCGCGGTGACGGCCTTCCAGGAGGAGTTCCGGGCCGAGTGGGTCCGCCGAGACGACTCCCTACCGGACGGGTCCGGCTCGGCGCGCCTCGGGAAGTCGGGAGCCGACAGCCCGGACACGGTCCAATAGGGGACCGCGACGACCGCAGCCCTCATCGCCGCGAGGGCGGCGTGGCGGCCAAGGGCCGGTTCAGCGCGAGCCGGAGCAGCTCCGCGCTGTCGAGCGGCGCGGCGGGCGGAGGCCCGGGGCGATGCCGGGGCAGGCGTACCCGCAGAACCTGAGGCCGGATCGTGCAACGCACCGGCGTCGTGAGCATGACGGCCTCGCCGTCGATTCCGACCGGAATCGCGTCCGCGTCGGCGTCGATGATCACCTCGCGGGCCCGGGCGTAGCGAACGCCACGTGCCCGCTTGCCCCGGAGGAGGCCGGCTGCGCGGGCGGAGCTGTCGACCGTTACGACGATCACGCCGAGCACGCCGGCGTCGATGCGGGCGCGCCGGCCCAGGCCGGCGAGGTCCCCGGTCTCGTAGGGATTGTTGCTGACGAGCACGGCCTGCGGGGCCTCGACGGGAGGGAGGTCGTCCATGCGCACCGACAGTCGCGGCCCGCGTTGGCCGGTGAGGAGGTCGGGCAGCATGCTGAGCGTGGTGCCGCGCTTGTCGTCGCGATAGGCCGGACTCTGCACCACCTCGGCGTACGCGCCGAACGACGCGTTGTTGACGAAGGTTCGTCCGTTGATCGAACCGAGGTCCAGGCAGAGCTCGACCCCGTCGGTCAACGCCTCCAGACCCGCGTCCGGGCGTTCGCGGTCGAGGCCGAGATCCATCGCGAAGTGATTGCGGGTGCCCGCCGAGATGACCAGGAACGGCAGGTCGTGCTCGGCGGCGACGCCCGCGACAAGCGCCTGCGTCCCGTCGCCACCGGCCACGCCGAGCATGTCGGCGCCGTCCGCGACGCCGTGACGAGCCAGTGCCTCGACGTCGACCGGGCCCGGACCCTCGAGCAGTGCGACCTGAGCTCCCAGCGCGGTGGACTTCGCGACGAGATCGAACCGACCGACCTTTCCGCCCCCCGAACGTGGATTCATGATCAGCAGCGGGCGATGCGGGGGAGGAGCGGGGTGCTCAGGCATGCGCGGGGTCGGACGCGCCCGCAGCACGGCGGCCCGTCCGGCCGCCGCCGCCGCCACTGCGAGGGCGACGGCCACGACCAGCATCACCACCTGGCCGCGGACGATGCACAGTACGGCCAAGGCGACCGGAGCGGCGACCACCACGCCGGCCGCCGCCCAGCGCAGCGGCCCGGTGCGACTGACGAACCACCACGCTCCCGCGAGCACCGTCGCCAGACCCACGACAACGGCGAGCGCGAAGCCGAGCACTCGATCGCTGCCGACCACGAGCGCCGCCACTGCGGCGAGCGCGGCGAGCACGGCCAGCCGAGCCAACCAGACCGCGGCTGCGGGCGGTGAACTCTCGCCGGTTGGTGACACGGCGTGCCGGTGGGGCTCGTTGCGGATCGACATCGTCACCACCCTTCGTCCGACGGCGGGCCCCACCCTGGCCTCCGCAGGGTGGTTCGTCCGGATTCGGACCTCCTTCGACCGGAGCTACTCACCCGAGTGCCGGAGGCAGGGCGGGCTCAGGCGAGCGCCTTCGCCTTGGCCTGTTCGAACTCGGCGTCGGTCAGGACGCCTTGACTGCGCAGGTCGGCGAGCCGCGTGATCTCGTCGGCGCCTCCGCTTCCGGGCGAGTCCGCGACGTTCTTGACGTAGTCGCGGAGCTGGGCGTCTCGGGCCGCCGCCGCATCCTGCCCGTGCTGCTGCATCGCGTGGCCGCGAGCGATCAGGTAGACGAACACGCCGAGGTACGGCAGCACGATGACGAAGATGAGCCACGCAGCCTTGGCCCATCCGGACAGGTCGTGGCTCCGGAAGATGTCCGTGAACACCGTGATCAGCAGCCAGATCCAGATGAAGAACAAGAAGAACCACAGCATGGACAGGAACACCTGTCCGCTGCCGAAATCGGATGCCTGTGCCATGGCTTCGCCTCCGGGACCTCGCTCTGACATCGTCGCTGCCCACCGTGCCGCGCCTACTCGGCGCAGACATCATCCCCGCAGGATGAAGGCTGGGAAGCCGAGCGCGCCGATGCTGGCCGCGGGGGTCCGCTCGGCCGCCCGGACGACGAAGGGATGTGCGCACGATGAGCGACCCAGCGACGTCTACTCAGCAGCGACGAATCGCCGAGTTCATCGAGCCGCTGCGGGTTGTGCCCGGATCCAGAGTCGACCTGACAACCGACTTCGATCCCGGATACAAGGCCGACTTCATGAGGAAGCGGGACGGTGTCGAGCTGCTGAAGCTGGGCGTCACGCTGCTCGCGCAGTACCAGGAACGACTCGCCGCGCAGAACACGTACGGCGTGCTGCTCTGTCTGCAGGCCATGGACGCCGGTGGAAAGGACGGCACGATCCGCCACGTCATGAGCGGGGTCAACCCGCAGGGTGTCACCGTGCAGGGGTTCAAGGTGCCGTCCGCAGAGGAACTCGATCACGATTTCCTGTGGCGCTACGCGTGCCGGGTGCCGCGTCGGGGGGACATCGGCATCTTCAACCGGTCGCACTACGAGGAGGTTCTCGTGGTGCGCGTGCACCTGGAAAACCTGGATCGGCAGAAGCTGCCGGAGAGGGCGAAGGGCCCGGACATCTGGGAACGCCGCTACCGGGAGATCAACCACTGGGAGCACTACCTGGACGACAACGGCATCAAGGTCGTGAAGGTCTTGCTGAACCTCTCGAAGGAGGAGCAGCGAATCCGGTTCCTGCGGCGGATGGACCTGCCTGACCACAACTGGAAGTTCTCCGCGGCCGACGCGCGGGAGCGACGGTGGTGGGACGACTACCAGCTCGCGTTCTCGGAGATGTTGTCGGCGACGAGTACGGAGTGGGCCCCGTGGTACGTCGTACCGGCCGACCGCAAGTGGTTCGCCCGCATCTGCGCGGCGGCCGTCCTCGTGCACACGCTGGTTGGGATCGACCCGAAGTTCCCGCTGGTCTCGGCGGAAGCCCGGAAGGCGTTGCAGGAGGCCAAAGCCGAACTCGAGGGCGAGGCACCCGAGGGTGCGGCCTTGGACCCTTTCGCGACCAAGGCGAGGCGCGCGGGCGGCACGTAGAACCAGCACGTGCGAGCGAGGGGGTGGAGATGACGCCGCAGGCGGCAGCTGCGCGGCGGCCGGTTCCGGAGCGGGGGACGTCGTGCGCAGCTGACCCTCGAAGGGTGACCGTCCGTCCGATGGCGAACCTCCTGCTGCGGCCGCCGTTGCCGGCTCTGCTGCAACCGATCACCTGGCTGCGGGCACCTGCACGACTCGGTGACGTGCGCCGGCTGCAGGAGACGCTGCACGGGCTGGTGTCCGTCGTCGTCGACGCGGTACTGGAATACATCGATCTCGACGCGGTCGTCGCGCGGGTCGACATCGACGCCGTGGCCGCGCGGCTCGATCTGGACCCGATCGTCGATCGCCTCGACCTGCCCAAGCTGGCCCGGCAGGTGATCGACGACATCGACCTGCCGGAGATCATCCGCGAGTCCACCGGTGCGATGCGGTCCGAGGCGGTCGTCGGCCTGCGGATACAGAGCATCGAGGCGGACCAGCGCGTCAACCGGATCGTGGACCGTCTCTTACTGCGCGGCGGCGCGCGGAAGGTCGCGGGGGGTCAGGTGCGTATACCGGTCGAAGCTCGCGATGCGACCCCGCGCTGAGCGACGGCCGAGGCCGGACGCGGGGACCGCGGCGCGCGACCTCCAGGGCCGGCGGGCGGGCATCGTCACGCGGATGATCGCCAACGTCCTCGACCTGCTGGTCGTGATTCTCATCGTGAGCCTGACGTACGTGGTGGTGGCGGGGTTTCTGTTCCTGCTGCACCCGAGTTCGTTCAGCTTCCCCTCGGGGATCGGCCGGAGCATCCCCGCCGTCGTCCTCGCGGTGGCGGTGCCCTATCTGGCGGTGTGCTGGACCATCACCGGCCGCACCTACGGGCAGGCCGTGCTGGGACTGCGCACGGTGAGCCGCCGGGGCGAGCGGATGCGTGCCGTCGGCGCGCTGGTGCGCGCGCTCGCGTGCGTCGTGCTGCCGATCGGCGTGCTGTGGGTGGCGGTCAGTCCGGCCAACCGGTCGGTGCAGGACGTGCTGCTGCGGACCTCGGTGATCTACGACTGGCTGCCGGCGACCACCGCGGAGGTCGTCCGCCGTGAGCCCGACCGAGCTGCTTGACCTGCTCGGGGCGAGCGCTCATGCCCGCCGGAGGATCCACGGGCGGCCGTGGCTCCATACCGTAAGGGTGGTCGGAGCGCTGCGCGCCTCGATTCTGACGAAGGGGGACTGCGGTGGACGGAAAGGGAACGGGGTGGGTCGCATTCGCCGCCGTGGTGCTTGTGACCGCGGGCATAATGCGCATCTTCGACGCGATCTGGGCCTTCCGGTACCAGGGGACGCTGCCGGCGAATCTGGAAGACGCGATCTTCGGACACAGCCTCAACACCTACGGCTGGGTCTACCTGGTCGTGGCCGCGATTCTCCTGGTGGCCGGAATCGCGGTGCCGAGCGGGTCGCAGCTGGCCCGGTGGTCCGGCGTCGCCGCCGGCATCGTCGGCGCGATCAGTGCGATCTGGTGGATGCCGTACTACCCGATCTGGTCGCTGACCTACATCGCGATCGGCGTCGCCGTGGTCTACGCGCTGATCGTGCACGGCGGCCGGCCGGGGGAACCAGTGCGACCGTCACCGGACGTGCGGACGAGGCAGCAGGTACCGATGGGCTGAGTCGTCGCCCGGTCGACGACGCGAACGTGGGGGGATGCCGTGAGGGCATTGGCGTCGAGGACGCGCCGGGCGCAGCCGAAACCTGCCCCGATCGCTCCCGGCCGTGACCGCGACGTCCCCGACGGTACGGCGAACATGGACGACACGGTTCTCCGCCTGACCGTGCCGACCGACGTCGTGCTCCTCGAGCGGCTCCTCGTCGGCACCGGGGCGCAACACCGCGAACTCCGCGTCCTCGCCGAGCTGGTCAACCGCTGCCGCGAGGAGCTCGAGGGCAGCCCGCCGCACGCCATGGGGGAGCTGCTGGAGCGTCTGGTCCGCCAACGCCTCGACACGCGCACCATTCTGTGACGACGCGGCGCATCAGCCGCCGCGGCGGGACGGTACCTGGGTCAACATCTCGTACTTCTCGTGGTCACCAGCCCCGTACGGCGTTTGCGTCTTGCGCGCTGCGCGAGCCGGCGTGCGCGTCGCCGAGCCGCTCGTCGTCCTCGCCAGTAGACGTGGGACGGGGGGCCGTACCGGAACGCGTCGAGCGACAGTCGCACGCGCTGTGAGCCGGAAGTCGGATCAGCGCGCCGGAAGACATGCATGTGCCCGCCTGCGATCGACGTGACGTAGCGGAAACCGGCGCGTCGGATGTCCCAGTGCAGGGTGTGGTCTTGGCTGTACAGGTGCCACGCGTTGAAGTCCGTCGGTTCGCGCACGTCGAAGTTCGCGAACAGGTAACCGTTCGGTCGCACGGCGGCGTGCAGCGAGCGGGCCGATTCGTAGGCGTCGGGTACGTGGGCCATCGTGTCGATCGCCGTCACGACATCGAAGGCGTTCGCAGGTAACGGCTCGCGGACGTCCAAGCTGTCGATCGGCAGTTCTCGCTGTGCTGCTCGCCAGCGAGCAAAGTCCAGCAGCGGCATCGAGACGTCGCCCATCGTGGACTTCCAGCCGAGCTGATGAAACATCAGGCTTGTCGTACCGGTGCCGGAGCCGAAATCGAGGTGGCGTCCCGGCTCGGAGTGCGTCGACAGCCAGTCGGCGATCGCGACGACCATCGACACGCCGAACCCGCAGGTCCGCAGGTAGTCGTACCAGAGCAGGTCGTAGGCCCATGACTCGCAGCGTTGATAGAAGTTGTCCAGCCCCTCCGGGGTGCTGCGATCCTCCTGCTGCCATTCGGCGACGCTGTAGTCCTCCCAGTTGAGGCACCGCTCCAGGGTCTCGTCCGGGTCGCGCTGCCAGTACGTCGACAGTTCCTCGAGGACCGCCGCCCTGACCTCCTGGTGGCGGGGAGTCCGCAGGCTCGCCTCGAAGGCCTTCATGGCCGCACTCTCGCCCAGCCCTCGCTCCCAGCCGGGCTTCGGTGGTCGGGCGACGCTCGCCTCGGTGCCGGGATCGGGATGGCGTCCCTGCCGCTCAAGAGGCTCCCGGAGCAGGTTGCGTCGAATACCGGTCAATGTCTTTCGCATCGGCTACTGGTCCTTGTTCTGTTGTACCGGCTATGGCATTTCGTGCGATCAGCAAGGCGGCGGCGAGGCCGGTCGCCCGGCTGCCGGTCAGGTCTCGGGTGTCTCGGCCCCCGAGGCCAGCCCACGCGCGCGGCGGCGCGCCGCCGCGACGGCCCGCCTGGCCCTGCCGCCGCGCAGGAGCGCCGGCGAGACCTGAATCGTGTGCCGGACCCCGCCCGCGGGCGCGAGGAGTCGTTTGTGTTCGTGGTAGCCGCCCATGTCAACCCGGGCGAGACCCGCCTGCCGAGCGACCTCGAAACACGTGACCATGATCTGGGTGCCGAGCGAGCCACGGGACGGCCATGCCGTGTCCCGTGCCAGGACCAGACCGAGGGACGTGTCCCCGTCGATCGCGTTGCCGGACGCGGCCACCGGGGCACCGTCCGGGGAGACCAGGGCCACCGTGGTCAGGAGTCCCTGATCGAGGAGGTAGGGCCACACTTCGCGCAGGTCGTCGGCGGCTCCGATCTCGTCAGTGGGGCTCGAGGACCAGTTGCTCTCCCACCGATCGATCAGCCAGCGGAGCGAGGCGAGGTCGTCGGTGCGGACCTGCAGGTGGGCCGTCTTGCGGGAGGTGAGGCGGATCGTGTTCCAGATCCTGGTCGATTTCCAGTACGCCTCGAAGTCGAACCCGTGCAGCTCGGCGACGAAGACCTCGAAAGGGGTGACGAGGCTGCGGTCGAAGTCGGCCGCCGCATCGCCGAAGTAGTCCGGCAGGAGAACGGGGAGGTGGAGTACGGCCAGTGCGTCCTCCAGAAACGCGGGGCGGCACGGGATCGGCAGGTGCGGTGCGCACGTCGCCGTCGCAAGCTCCCAGCCCGCCGCCCTCGCCCGCAGCGTCGTCGCGAGCACGAGTTCGCCCTGGTATGACACGAGGACGTTCTTCTTCGGGATTCGCGTGCGCCCGGCCAGCATGCGGTGCACCTCGCGGTAGGCGTCGCACTGGTCGTGGGTGAGCTCGTCCACGGCGTCGAGAAACGCATGACCGGAGCCGTCGACGACATCAACGCGCCATCCTCGCGTCCGCGTGCGCGAGCGGTCTCCGGCGGTAACCACACGCATGAATCGCTCCCTCCTCGCCGGGTCGCGGCCCGGCCTCGGTACCTCTATTTGCGCGAATGTGCGGTAAATCTCAGTACCACTCTTCCCAGCGGTCGTAGCGCCCCCGTAGCAGCGCTCGCCAGATCCTGGGGCTGTCGAATCTCGTCACGAACGTCCGGGCGACGGTGCCGGGTGGTCGCGTCTGCTCGCACTGTGCGTAGACCAGCGAGTAGCCCTCACAGCGAGCAGCACGCGCGGCCCGGGCCGGCCAGTTGCCGGACTGCCCGAACGGGATCGCGAAGGCGGAGGTGTGTATCCCGGTCCGCTTCTCGATCACCTCGGCGGCCCGCCCGATCTCCTCGGCGGCCTCGTCCGCGCTCAGCCGGGCGAAGTCCGGATGGGTCGCGGAGTGGTTTCCGATCTCGCCCCCGAGCTCGGCGACCCGCAACACGTCGTCCCAGCCGAGCAGCGCCTCGGGTGGCGGCCCGGCCACGCCCTCTGCCCAGTCGGCGACCACGAACACCGAGAACGGGATGCCGTAGCTCGCCAGTACCGGAGCGGCGGACGTGAGGACGCTCTTCGGGTTGTCGTCGAAGGTCATCGCCAGCTGGTTCGGCTCTCCGCCGTGCACCGCGATCTGGGCGGGGCTGACGAAGCTGAAGCCGGCGGCCAAGGCCGATTCGATCTGCTGCGCGAACCGACGCGCCGGCACGTCGTTCACCCGCCACACGTCCGCCTGGTCGACCGAGTGGTAACACAGGATCCGGCCGGAGAGCCGGCCGGCGTCCCGACCGGCGGTGGCCAGTGCCTGCCGCTCGAGATACATCCGACCGGCAGCGACCGTAGCCCGGGCCAGCGGCAGACGGGCGCCGATCCGTCGCTTCAGCTCCAGCGTCATGTCGCGATCCTCCGTCTCACCAGGGCCGTGTCAACGCTGCGGGACGCCGGTCAGCCGCCCGGCACGGCGCCGGAGCGCGGCGCCGCCTCCCGGGCGGCGCATGCCGGCGGCAGGCGGCGGGGCGGGCAGTCGCCGGGTCCGGCCGAAGTACCGCACGGCGTCGTCGTCCGTGACGTCGAGTAGTGCGCCGCCGAGCACCTCCGCCAGCGTCGGCTCGGTCAGGTCCGGCGCGGGCGGCGGCGAGGCGTGGCCCGTCAGTCGGTCGTAGACGCCGAGGTAGGCCACGCGCTGCGGCGCCCAGTCGAGCTCGCGCTCCGCCCGGCGGCGACCCGCCAGCGCGAAGTGGGCGCGGCGGTCCGGGTCGTCGAGCAGCTTCGTGACCGTGAGCGCGAACTGCTCCACCACCAGCTCGTCGACCTCGGCGGTGGCGGGCACGTACTCGACCGCGTCCCCGCCGCTGATCCGGGTCTCGGCCAGGTCGAAGGAGACCACCGGCAGCGCAAAGCTCATGTACTCCATGGTCTTGTTCATCGTCGAGACGTCGTTGAGCGGGCTCAACGGGTCCGGGGACAGCCCGATGGAGGCGGTGGAGAGGTACTGCGCAATCTCCGCCGGGCCGACCCGCCCGGTGAAGGTGACCCGCTCGTCTAGACCGAGCTCGTGGGCCAGCGCGACCAGCTCGTCGTAGGTGTCGCCGAAGCCCAGCAATGCCAGGTGGACGTCGTCCCGCTGCCAGCGGTTCGCCAACACGTGCATCACCCGCAGAACCAGATCCACCCCGTCCTGCGGGCCCATGATGCCCAGGTACACCAGCAGGTGCTCGCGGTCGTGGCGCAGGTCGGGCCGGCTCTCGATCGGCCGCATCCGCGCGGTGGACGGGCCGCTGCGGACGACGGCCGTCCGTTCGGCAGGTACGTCACCGCGCTCCATCGCGACGCGGCGGTAGGACTCGTTGGTGGAGATGACGTGGTCCGCCGTCCGGTAGGTGCGTCGTTCCAGCCACCGGAGGAACGCCAGCTGCGCCCGGTCGAACATCCCCTTCGGCTCACCGAACCTCGACCGGAAGACCTCCGGATTGAGGTCGTGCTGGTCGTACACGAACCGGACGCCGCGCGGCTGGTACAGCCGGGCGAGCGCCCAGTAGGTGTCCGGCGGGTTGCACGCCTGGATGACCGAGAAGCCCTCGCGCCGCCAGACCCGGACCGACAGTCGCGCGGTCCGCAGCCAGCAGTAGACGAACTCGAGGAGGTACCCCACCACCCCGCGCGCCGCCGGTGGTGGCGCGTACTTGTGGATCCGCACGCCGTCGACCTCGTGGAACGACGGATCGCCGGGCCCCTTCGGACAGATGACCGACACCCCGTAACCGGCGGCGATGAGGGCCTGGCACTCCAGCCACACCCGTCGATCCAGCGGGACCGGCAAATTCTGAACAATAATGAGAATTCGGGCACGTTGAAGTGGGCGCGAACGCCTGCTCATAACTGATTACCTGGATGTCGTGAGCGCGCGCGTCTACCGGCGGCCTCGTTCCGGCCGACACGAGCCGGCGGTACGGGCAGAGTTCTGCCCTGCGAGCAGTGACGTGATAGCGCGGATGCGCGCGAAATCGTACATACCTGTCCCCCGAATCAGGTACCTGCTTGACCGCGCGGCCAAGCGGTGCGCCGGCCTCCCCCGATGTGACCAGCGGTACTGCGATGCCCTCCGTCATGGACGAGAGGAAACGCGTGGCTCACGTTACAAGGCGGACGGGCAGGGTTCGGGGTGCCGAACGACCCGAGCCGGACCCTCCAGGAGTCCTGGGACTCCCGTCGCAGCTGCTTTCGCGCCTAGGCTGCCGTCATCTGGTTGGCAGGGGCCCCGCGCGGGCCCGATCGGGGGCCGAGGGATGGCGCACAGCCGCATGCCGCAGCGCGCCGTGGCAGCACGAGCGGACGGTCGGGCCCGGTGCCGATCGCGAGCGTGATCATCCCGGCGCACAACGAGGAGCGCACGGTCGGGCGCCTGCTCTCGGCGCTGCTCGACGCCGCCGGGCCCGACGAGTTCGAGATCCTGGTCGTCTGCAACGGGTGCACGGACGCCACCGCCCGACGCGCCCGGGACCACGGGGACGCGGTGCGGGTGATCGAAGTGGACCAGGCCTCGAAGCACACCGCCCTGGTCGAGGGCGACCGGTGCACGACCCTCTTTCCCCGCCTCTACGTCGACGCCGACGTGGTCCTGGACACCGCGAGCGCCCGCGCGCTCGTCGCGGCGCTGGGGGAGCCCGGCGTTCGCGCGGTGGCGCCCGAACGCGAGCTGGACCTCACGGGTGCCTCCCACCTCGTGCGGTCGTACTACCGCGTCTGGGGGCAGTTGCCCGCTGTCCGGGGCGGACTGTACGGCCGCGGGGTCATCGGCGTGAACGCCGCGGGCTACCGCCGGCTCGGGGAGCGGCCGGCGGTGCTCGGCGACGACCGGTACCTCCACTCCCGCTTCGCCGGAACCGAGCGACGCATCGTGGCCGATGCCCGCGCCCGGGTCTGGGGACCGCGGCGGACCGCCGACCTCGTCCGGCGCCGCATCCGCACCGCCCAGGGCAACGCGGAGCTCGCCGACCGGTTCGGCGCGGGAGCCACCGCGAGCGGCAGCGCGCGGGCCGTCCGGGCGCTCGTGCTCGCCGAGCCCACGATCGTGCCGCACCTGCCCGCCTTCCTCGCGGTCACGGCCGCCGGGCGCGTCGGGCACCGGCGACGGCAGCGCACCGGCCGGCCCACCGAGTGGTTGCGCGACGAGAGCAGCCGGACCTGAGTCCGGTCCGCACTGCTGTCACGCCCGCGACTTCAACTGCGGCAGCTCCTCCGGCCGGCGGGAGGGGAAGGCCAGTAGCCGGACGGCGGCCCGGGAGGTCGCCCGTCCCGACATTGCCCGGACCGCTTCGCCGGCCAGCACGGCGACCCGGTAGAGCAGGGTCGCCGCACGGCCGTGCCGCCCGGCGAACAGCCGCACCCGGTTGCTCGCCATCAGCGAATACAAGTACGGGTTGCGGGCCAGCTCGCCGCCGACGTGTTCGGCGACGGCGTCCGGGACGTACCAGGTGGCGTAACCGAGGTCGCCGGCCCGCAGGGCGTACTCGACCTCCTCGCCGTAGAGCAGGAACGACTCGTCCCAGGGCCCGACCCGCGCGACCGTCCGGCGTGCGACCAGCAGGGCCGCGCCGGTGGCCCAGGCGACCGGCCCGGCGACCTCGTAGCGCGCGGGATCGATGATCCGCTCGCCGAGCGTCCCGAGACGTCCGGCCCGGTGCCCGCCCAGCAGGGCCTCGGCCCACGCCCGGCGCACCGCCGGTGGGCGGCGGAGGGACGGCTGCAGGCTGCCGTCGGGCGCGAGCAGCCTGGGCACCGCGATGCCGACCCCGTCCCGGTCCAGCGCGCTCGCGAGCCGCGCGATCGAACCCCGTCGGAGCCGGACGTCGGGATTCAGGACGAGCACGGCATCGAGGTCGGTCACCGGCAGGGCGGCCACGGCGGCATTCACGCCGGCCGCATACCCGGCGTTGCGTCCGAGCGGGAGCACGGTGACACCGTCGAACGCGGCCGCGAGTGCGACGGTGGCGTCGGCCGAGGCGTTGTCGGCGACGACGACACCGACGAGCCGCACGCCCTCCGCCGCCGCCGGGATGCTCGCGAGGCATGCGGCCACGACGTCCGCGCTGTTGTAGGTGACCACGGCTACGCCCACGACCGGCGGGCGCACGACGGGGGTCACCGCGGTATCGGTGAGCGCCACCGGGACACCCCCGGCGGCCGACTCCGTTGACCCCGCCGATCCGCCGGCCTCGCGGCAGCGCTGCGGCGCTCGTCGCGGACGATGCGCCACAGGGCGCCGGAGAGACCGAAGAAGACCATCAGCAGCGCGAGGCCGGTCGGGAAGCTGAACTCGTCGTAGGTGAACGCCGTCGCAAAGCCGACCGCGATTCCCGCCAGCAGCGTCTGCGCGAGTTCGCGGTCGGTCCGGTCCGCAGACCAGCGACGCACGTCCCGGGTCTGTCCGACGCCGACCCAGAACAGCAGCAGCAGCGCGGCCAGCCCGACGAATCCGGTCTCGACGACGGTCGTGAGTATCTGGTCGTCCAGGTAGGCGTACTCGGTCGGGATGTACGTGCTCGCCCCCCGCCCGAAGAACGGCCGCTCGGCGATGAAGGGCAGGACGTAGTCGAAACCGAAGGCCCGTGACTGCCGGCTGGGGTCGTTCGAGGAGTTGGTGAAGAACGCAATCAGCGTGCCGACGAGACCGGGGACGAGCAGCCGCATGGCCACGACGCCGACGACCGCGACGACCGCCATGTTCGCCCGGCGGACGCCGTCCCAGGACGGGAACAGCACGAGCGCCACCACGACCAGCGCGATCACCGCCGTCCGGGACACCGTCAACGGCACCGCCACCCCGATCAGGCAGGCGGCGACCACGAACGGTCGCCGGGCGGATGCCGGCTCGGTGAAGGCCAGGTGCAACGCGGCGAGGAAGGCCAGCACGAGTACGACACTGAGCTCGATCGGGTGGCTGACCGTCGCGACGATCCGGCTGAAGCCGGAGCGCAGGGCGGAGTAGTCCGACGGGATGAACGTCATTCCCGGGATGCGGATCCGCGCCGCCCAGTCGGTGTCGGTCACGAATTGGACGATGCCGAGCGTGGCGATCAGGCTGCCGCCGGCGACGATCGCCTTCAGCACGGTGCGCAGCTGGTCGCGGGTGCGGACGCCGTCGGCGACGAGGAGCATGGTGCCGAGCATCACCGCCGTCAGCATGAGGCCGCGGTCGGCCGCGCGCACCTCCTCCGGAGGCCGCAGCCGGTAGGCCGAGGCGAGGTAGCTCAGCAGGACCGCGCCCGCGTAGCAGCCGGCCGCCGCCCGCAGCGGCTGCGAGCCCCGGGCCAGCCAGGGGCGACCGGTGACCCGGCCGTAGCACCATGTGGCGAAGGCGAGCACGCCGATCAGCGAGCCCGGGGTCCCCAATGAGTTCAACGCCTCGATCCGGTTGCGAGCCGGAACGAGGCACAGCAGCACGATGCCGATCGCGAGGAGTCCGGGCAGCGTCCGGCTCAACCGCGCCGCCGCCGCCACGGCGGGTACCGCGGCGAGCAGCACGAGGCACAGACCGGTCTGGCCGTTGCGAATCAGCAGGAAGGCGACCGCGAGCAGGCCCGTGCCGAGAGCCGTCCACGCCGCGGCCGACGACCGGCTGGGGCGGTACTCGGTGGCCGTCGCCGAGACCGTCACGGCACTACCCGGGCAGCTTGTCGGGCACGGCCGGGGTGCGGCGGTCCCGCGCTCCGCCGAGCCGCGTCCGAGCCGCTCCGGGGACCGGCCTGGTGCGGCCGTTGCCCCGGCCCGGTCGGCCGGGTGGGCCGTCGCTCGGCCGGTCGGCGCCCCGCCGCGCGGCCCCTCGCGCCCCCGCCCCGTTCGGGGGCCGAGTGAGCGCCGGCGTCGCCGCGCGACGCCGCTGCCGGCCGTCGTAGAGCAGCACCAGCCCGATGGAGACGAGGATGCCGACCACCCCCGCGACGGCAGACGTCTTCAGCCGCCCGCTCGAGACCCTCGTCGCCGGCCCCGCGTCGGTGAGCGCGTGCAGCGTGAACATGGTGCGCTTCGGCGCGCCAAGGCCGACCTGCTGGTCCCGCAGCCAGGCGGTGAGCGCCGACGTCACCTTCGGCAGGTCCGCATTTGCGGTCGCGCGGGACTGCGAGGCCGTCGTCACGTCCAGGACGATGCCGCCCCCGTCCGGGTCGCTGATGACCGTGACCGCGGAGGTGACCCCGGCCCGCTTCAGTTGCCGTTCGAAGGCGGTGCTGTTGGCGACGAGCACGAGCCCGCTCGCCGCCAGTTCGGCCGAGCTGCTCCCGGCCACCTGGAGCGGGTTGACCTTCTCCGGCTGGCCCAGGTCGTTCAGCGTCTTGTTCGGTGCGAGAAGTGCTACGGCCGTCGTGTTCTGATACGTCACCGGCAATGTCTGATAAACCGCGAAGACGCCGCCGAGCGTGACGGCGAGCAGAATGGTCAGAACAACCGGATGGCGTTTGAGGACACGCAAGACGTCCAACGCATTCATAGAGTCCCCCGATCGGCGGCCGCGGCCGCCGTCCCCCCGATAGAGCGTGCAGTGATACTAACGTCTGAGGGGTGGTGGGAACCCTCCGAAGGACCCCGATCCGGTGTGGACGGGGCAGGGTTCGCAACGATCTCACAGGTTTCCGGCGCGTGGTCACGCTCTGCGCCCGTCGTGGCGATCACGGTCCGAGAATTCGTTTCAAGATCTATTAGGTATTCGGGCCGATAAAGATCCACGTCTCGCGCGGCTCCCATTTCTTCTGGGTTGGAGCGCGGCCGATGATCGCGTAATGGGACCGCTCGATCTTGGTTTTCGGGACACGCACGGTGACCGTATTGCGCTCGTGGCCTTGACTGGCCTGCCGGCGCCAGTACTGTCGTTTTTCGCAGGGGGCTGCACAGCACGGAGATCACAAGGCCGGAGGACCTTTTTCGGCCGGGATTTCCACCCGCTTGGACGGGAGCCGCCCGGCGGCCGCCGACGTCGACGACGACGATTGGCGTGGCCCGCGCAGTGTACTGCAGGGGTCGGGACGGCTCGTGTTCACGACCTTCGAGGACCCCACCATGCCACCCCGTCACGATCCCGTGCGCCGCCCTGCCGGTCGGCACGCACTCCGTCCCTCCGATGCGGCCCGGCACGCCGCGCGGGCCCGCCGCCCGCTGCTCGCCGCCTTCGCCGCTCCCGTCACACGCCGCGGGCCGCGGGCGGTCACCCTCGCCCTGGCCGCGAGCGCCCTGACGGTGGTCGCTCTGCTCGCCGCCCTGCCGACCAGCGGAACCGGCGGCTCCGACGGTCCGCCGACGCTGGCCACGCTCTCCGCCCGGTACGCCGGCTACGCCACGTTGTTCGGACGGCACAGCCACCCGGCCGACCGCACCGCGGACCCCGACCGGCATCCGGTCGAACTCGGTCTGCGCTTCCGGCCGCGGCAGAGCGGCAAGCTCGTCGGGCTCCGGGTGTACCGGGCCGCCGGCGACACGGCCGCCCACCCGGCGACGCTGTGGTCCCCGCGCGGTACCGCGCTGGCCCACCTGACCTTCCCGGCCGCCCGCGGCGCCGGGTGGGAGTACGCCACCTTCGCCAAGCCGGTCCCGGTGACCGCGGGGCAGACCTACACCGCCGCCTACCACTCCTCGAGCGGCTACGCCTCGAGCGAGCACTGGTTCGGCCCCCGGACGCGGCGGGCCCACCGATCGCGGTACCTCACCACGGGTGCCCCGTGGGGAGGGAGCGACGGCGTCTACGCCTACGGCTCCGCCACTAGCGTCCCGACCGCCTCGTGGCACGCCAGCAACTACTGGCTCGACGTGCTGTTCACGCCCGACACCGGGCAGCGGCCGGCGCCGGACCCGACCACCACCACCGCCGCGCCCCGACCCACCCGGACGCGCCACCTGAGCCCGACGAGCGCGCCGCCCTCGTCACGGTCGTCGAAGACCACCTCGACACCGCGTACGAAGTCGTCCGCCCCGCGCACCTCGTCGTCACCCGCCTCGGGCACCTCGTCGACGACCTCGGCGCCGGCGTCCGGCAGCTTCGTCAAACCGAGTCAGGCCGGCTTCACCGGCAACCGGTCGGCGCTCACCGTGGTGCCGGACCAGAAGGTCCCCGCGGGATGCAGCTGGAACTCCGGGGCGAAGCTGCTCAGCTGCAACGGCAACGTGACGATCGACCACATGTACGTGAAGGGCGCCATCGAGGCCCAGGCCAACCTGACCATCTCCCACTCCGTGGTCGAGGCGACTCCCAGCTCGTCGGTCCTGGTCAGCGAGCGTGGCGGCAGCGGCAACAGCTGCTCGATCACCCACAGCACGTTGGTGTTCAAGAACGGCGGGCACATGCCCGCCGGCCTCAGTAGCTGGGGCACGCCGGCGATCGCCGACGCCAGCCAGTGCGGTCACGGCAACTACCAGTACAACGACATCTCCGGCACCCCGGACGGCATCCAGACCGCCGCCCACGGTGCGGTGATCCGCTACAACTACATCCACGACCTGGCGATGCTGGGCAGCCCGCCGAACAACACCCACAACGACGGCGTCCAGCTGTTCGGCTGCACCGGCTGCAACATCTCGAACAACTACTTCGACATCGGCTGGGACGGCGTCCACCAGAACTCCTGCTTCTTCGAGTCCGACGGCTCCCCCGGCGACTCGATCACCTTCGACGACAACTACGTCTCCGGTGGCGGGTACGCCTTCCGCAACATCATCGGCACCCACATGACGGTGGTGGGCAACACCTTCCACCCGGTGGCCAACCAGTTCGGGCTGACGCTGACGAGCAACAGGGCCAGCTTCAAGCAGTGGTCGGGCAACAAGACGACCGGCGGGGCCGCGGTGCCCGAGCCGACCCCCTGACGGCTCATGACCGCTCGGGCCTGACCCCCGCCTGAGGCACGCGGCGGCGCACCGGTGACGGTGCGCCGCCGCGCTGTACCGTGCCCCCGACCCCGGCCGGAGGGGCGAGGGGGTGTGGGGTGAGCGGTCCGCTGGCTGCCGTGAAGCGGGTCCTGCGCGCGCGGTTCGGGATCTGGGTTCTCTACGAGGCCCGCAACCGGGTGCTGCTCGCGCCGGCCGGTCGCCGGCTGCGGCGCCTCGAGGACGCCGAGGTCACCCGGCTGCGGTCCGCGCTCGGACCGCTGCCGCTGCTCCCGGTGACCGTGATCGTGCCGACCTACCGTCGCCCGGAGCTGCTGGTGGCGGCGGTCCGGTCCGCGCTGGCGCAGACCGTGGCCTGCACGGTGATCGTGATCGACGACGGCGGCGGGCTGCCGGAGCTGCCCGACGACCCGCGCCTGGTGGCGGTCTCGCTGACGCGCAACACGCACACCGTGGGGGTGGTCCGCAACGTCGGCATCCGGCTGACCGACTCGCCGTACGTCGCCTTTCTCGACGACGACAACACCTGGACGCCCGACCATCTGGAGAGCGCGCTCGAGGCGCTGGACGCCGACCACGCCGACCTCGTCTACACCGCGGTCGAGCGGGTCCGCGCCGACGGAACGACGCTGGACGTGCTGTCGCGGGAGTTCTCGCGGCGCGAGGTGACCGACGCCTCGGGCTTCGTCGACCTGAACGCCGTGGTCGTGCGGCGCTCGCCGCGCGTGCACTTCAGCAGGCTCCCGCGTGGCCGGCAGACGCTGCCGGCCGAGGACTGGGAGTTCGTGCACCGGCTGAGCCGACGGCTGCGGGTGCGGCACCTGCCTCGGGTCACCGTCCGCTACCTGGTCAACCGGGAGAGTTACTACAGCGACTGGCGCGAGATCGACTGAGTCACGGAGCCGGCTCGGGCACGGGCGCCCCCCCGGTCGTGGTGTTGCGGCTCCACGTCGCGAAGCTCGCGCCCGAGCTGACCGACGTCGGCCCGAACTGCCGTGGCAGCAGCCGGAAGGTGTTCCCGACCACCGTCATGTCGCGCCCGACCTCATTGCGCAGCGTGATGCCGCCGCCGGCGAGGTAGTTGTTCCGCACGACGATGCCCTCGCCGCCGGGGCCGTCGGAGGCGAAGACGGCGGCGTTCTGATGCACGCCGTCCCAGCCGATGTCGATGGTGTTGCCGACGATCTCGCACCGGCTGCACCCGAACAGCTGCACGCCGTCGTTGTGCGTCCCCTCCGGTGGGGTGCCGAGTGCCGCGAGGTCGTGGATCCAGTTCCCGCGGATCACGCTGCCGGGGGTGCCGGTGTCGATGCCGTCGGGAGTGCCGGAGATGTCGTTGCCCTCGTAGTCGCCGCGGCAGCCGTTCATGTCGTTGATGCCGGCCACTCCCCAGGAGGTCATCCCCAGCGGGTACGAGCCCCCGGCGTCGAAGCGCAGGGTGCTGTCGCGGACGGTGCAGCGGCCCGAGCTGGAGCGCTCGTTCACGAGCATCCAGTTGTGCGACCCGGCGGTGACCACCGAGTCCGTGATCGTGAGGCTGCCGTAGGCGTCGACCGCGCCCTGCACGTCCACGTGGTCGAGCACGGCGTCGCGGTGGCACTCCAACGTGCGAATGTCTGCCACCCAGGCACAGCCGGCGGGCACGGTGTTGCCGGGAACGGTCGTCAGCGCGCTCCGGTCGCCGCGGAAGCCGGTGTCGGCCGGCCGGGCGGCGCACTGCCCGCCCGCGCAGGCCGGAACGGAACTCGAGGTCGCGGGCGGCGCCGGCCGTGGTGTCGGGGCCGGCTGCCCGGAGCCGCTGCACGCCGCCAGCCCCAGCACCGTCCCGGCCACCGTGATCACCGTGGCCAGGCCGAGCAGGCGGCGGCGGGCCCGCCGGCTCAGCACCGTCCCTCCACCGTGGTGAGCAGCGGGCGCCGCGTGGCGGCGGAGCGCAGCACCTGGGCGTGGCGCCGCACGGCGACGTCGAGGTCGAAGCGGGTACGGGCGGAGGCGGCGATCCGCCCGGACCGGGCCCGCCACCGATCGCGGTCCCGGACGAGCTCGTCCAGCGCGCCGATCAGCTCCTCCCGGTTGACCTGCGGCTGGTACTGCGCGCGCCGGATCGTCTCCCAACTGACCGCCGCCGGATCCCCGAGCGGGTTGGCCACCAGCCGGCCCGGCGGCTCCGGGCCGGCGAGCTGCTCGCGGGCCCCGCCGACGTCGGCGCAGACGGCCGGTACCCCCATGACCAGTGCCTCCATCGAGGCCAGCGCCCAACCCTCGAAGAACGAGTCGAGGACGAACGCGTCGGAGGCGGCGAGCAGCAGCGCCGGCTCCGGGAGGTGGTCGCGCAGGTGGACGCGGTCGCCGCCCGCCATCGAGTCGCGCCGGTGGGCGCACTGGGCGAGGTAGGTCGCGCTGTCCGGCCGGCCGGCCACCAGCAGGTGCGCGTCCGGGTGCATCCGGGCCACGTCGGCGAAGGCGTCGATGAGGCCGTAGGCGTTCTTCTGCACGCAGTGCCGGGCCAGGCTGGTGACGAGGAACTCGTCCTCGAGGCCGAGGGCAGCGCGGGCCCGCTGCCGGGACACGGCGCGGCGTGCCGAGAGGTCGACCCCGTTGGGAATCGTCACCAGGCGCGTGGTGTCGGCGCCGGGCACCGCCCGCAGGTACTGTTCGCGCACCAACTCGCTGACCGGCACGACCGCCGTCAGCAGCGCGTCGCGACGGCGGACCTCCTCGGGGTCGGCATCGAAGAGGAAGTGCATGCCGTGCACCGTCTCGACGCAGGGCACGCCGAGCCGCCCGGCCAGCTCGATCGCCCACGTCGCACCGCCGTGCACGCTGACGACGTCCGGGGCCTGCCCGGCCAGCCAGGCGGCCGGGTCGCCCGCGCGGTGATCCACGACCTCGACGCCCCGCGAGCGCAGGTGTTCGCCGGTGCGGCCCATCGGCCGCAGCGCCTCGGCCCGGTCCTGCGCCTGCAGCACCGCGACCCGGAAGCCGTGCGCCGGCAACCGGTCGACGTGCGTGCGGATGACCTCGTCCATGCCGCCGACGTCCAGGTGCGCCGTCACGACCACGCACGTCAGCTCGCGCGAGGCGGCCCGGACCGCCGCCCGGGGCGCGGCGGGGGAGGGGGCGCCGGCAGACTGCTGCGGAACCCCGGGCCGGCACGGCCGGTCCCCGACCAGCGGCTGGGACCAGTCCTCGAGCAGCTGCTCCGGGCTGCCGAGCTCGACCGCGCCGAGCAGCCGCCGAACCCGCCGCTGCACCGGGCCCGGCGCGCGGGCGAGCAACGGCTGCCCGACCCGGCGCAGCCCCAACCACGCCCGAGCGACCGGCGACGCCGTCATGACGCCGCCACCGACTGCCGACGGGGCAGAACCGCCCGCCGGACCCGGATCAGCCCGTCGAGCAGGGCCACCGCGGGCCGCAGCACCGCCCAGGGGCGATCGTCGCCCAGCATCTCCCGCAGGCTCGGCGCGGTCAGCAGCAGATAGACGACCCCGCCCGTCACGCCGCCGAGCACGAGCCGGGTCAGGTCACCGGGCGCGACCGCCACCACCCCGGCGGCGGCGGCTCCCGCCACTGCCGCCGCCAGCACGATCGGGGCGACGGCACGGAGGCTGGGCCCGGCGGGGATGCCGCACAACCGTCTGGTCGTGCGCAGGTAGACCGGCAGCAGCACCCCGCCGACCACGAGCAGGTGCGCTCCGGCCACTGCCGTGGTCCCGCCGTGCTCGACCGCGAACCACATGGCCGGTACGAGCAGGGCGAGCCAGAGCAGCTGGATCGCGAGCAGCGCCCGGGTGTGGCCCGCACCCCCCACCAGCAGGTTGGAGTACAGCGTCTCGTGGACGAGGAGCGCCCCGCACGGGGCCAGCAGTGCGATGACCGCGGCGGCCTGGCCCCACCGCGGCCCGTAGACGACGTCGACGAGCGGGTGCGCGGTGGCCACCAGCACCGCCGCGAGCGGCCAGGCGAGCAGCGCGACGAGCTTGTTGGCCCGGACCACGGCGCCCGCCAACCGCACCGGATCGTGCCGGACCCGCGAGAACGCCGGCAGGGCGACGCTGTTCAGCATCGAGCTCAGCAGCGCCGTGGTGAGGGTGGAGACGTTGAAGGCCAGCAGGTAGATCCCCAGCTGCTTGGGGCCGAACGCGTGCCCCACGAACAGGTAGTCGACGTTGAGCAGCACGAAGGCGACCAGGTTCGCCCCCGCCAGCGGCGTCCCCACGGCCAGCAGGTAGCGCAGCGGCCGCCGAGCCACGCGGCAGCGGTACCTGCGGGTGGCGAACACCGTCGCGGCGATCCCGACGACCAACTGCCCGAGCACGCGCGACCAGGCGAAGGCCAGGGCCCCCTCACCGGCCAGCGCGAGCACGATGAGCAGGGCGTTCGCCGGGACGAAGCCGATCATGTTGGCGAGAAAGACCTGGTCCTGGCGGAAGTCCCGGGTGAGGGTCGCGATCGGCACCGCGAACAGGCCGTACAGCACCACCACGAGTGCGATCACGCGGATCGCGGCCACGGCGTCCGGCGTGCTGAAGGCGTCGGCCAGTGCGGGGGCGGCGACCGTGAGACCCGCGGCGAAGAAGCCGCACGAGACGACCGTGATCGTCGTCGCGGTGGGCGCCAGCTCGTCGAGGTCGATGTCGCCCCGGTGCAGCACCGACAGCACCCCGAAGTCGCTCATGCCCGCGACGACCGTGTAGACGGCGAGCGCGACGGCGAAGGTGCCGAACTCCGCCGGGCTGGCGAGCCGCGCCACCACGGCCGTGACCCCGATGCTCACCAGCTTGAGCACCAGCGTCCCGAGACCGTTCCACAGCGCGCCCTTGCGCACCCGCGAGCCGAGCTCGCTCGTGTCCGTGGCCGGGTGGGCGCCCGGGTCGGCGAGGGCGGCGGACACGGCTACAGGTGGGTGAGCAGGGTGTCGACCACCCGCTCCTGGTCGGCGGCGGAGAGGGCGGGGTGGATCGGCAGCGACAGGATCTCCCTCGCGAGGCGTTCGGCCACCGGGAAGCTGCCCTCCGCGAGACCCAGGAAGGCGAACGCCGGCAACCGGTGCACCGGCAGCGGGTAGTGGATTCCCGCCCCGATGCCCGCGGCGTTGAGTGCCGCCACGGTGGCGTCGCGGCGCGGGACCCGGACCACGTAGAGGTGCCAGACGTGCTCGTTGCCGGGCAGCACCGCCGGCGTCACCACGTCCTCGACGCCGGCGAGCAGCCGGGTGTAGCGGGCCGCGGCCGCGCGGCGCTCGCCGTTCCACCGGTCCAGATGCGCGAGCTTGGCCGAGAGGACGACGCCCTGCAGCCCGTCCATCCGCGAGTTGACGCCGAGCTCGCGGTGCTCGTACCTGCGTACCCCGCCGTGGTTGCGCAGCGCCCGCACCCGCTCGGCGACGGCGTCGTCGTCGGTGGTCACCGCGCCGGCGTCGCCGTAGGCGCCGAGGTTCTTGCCGGGGTAGAAGCTGGTGGCGGCCGCCAGGCCGAGCGACCCCGACCGGCGGCCGTCCTGGGTGGCCCCCTGCGACTGGGCGGCGTCCTCGATCAGGACCACGTCCGGGCCGGCGGCCTCCCGCAGCTCGGCCATCGGGGCCGGCTGCCCGTAGAGGTGGACCGGGACCACCGCGCGGGTCCGGGCGGTGACCGCGGACTCGACCCCCTTCGCATCGAGCAGGAAGTTCTCGTCGCAGTCGACCAGCACCAGCTCGGCGCCTGTCCGAACCACGGCCTCGGCGGTGGCGACGAAGGTGTTCGCGGCCGTGATGACCTCACAGCCGGGGCCGACGCCGGCGGCCCGGAGGGCGAGCTCGACCGCGTCGGTGCCGTTGCCGACACCGACGGCGTGGCGGACACCGCAGTAGTTCGCGTACTCGCGCTCGAACTTCTCCACCTCGGGGCCGAGGACGTAGCTGCCGGCGGCCAGGACGCGGGCGAAACCGGCCGCGACCTGCTCGGCGACGAGCTCGTGCTGCGCGCCGAGGTCGACGAGCGGGATGGCGTCGGGCATGGGCAGTCCTGTCGGGTCGGTGGTCACCAGGTGCCGTAGCGGCGCCAGCGGCGCCAGGCGAGCTTGTCGGTCAGGGTTCGCGGCCCGGCGGTGCCGCGGAGGACCCGGGCCGACACCGCGGATCGGCGGCGGGCCTGGAACAGGTCCCACTGCACCGTGCCGGTGATGCCGGGCCAGAGCTCGCGCCCCAGCTCGGCCAGCTCCGCGACCGGCATCGCGTCGAGGTCGCGCCGGTCGAGCGCGCCGGTGGCGAGGCCGATCGCCTCCCGGGCCAGCCCGCGGCGGGCCTGCGTCCGCAGCGCGGTGCGGCAGAACGGATCGCGGGCGACGGCCTTGTCCCAGGTCGCCGCCCGCTCCCGGAGATCGACGAGGATCCCCGCGTAGCGGGTCAGGTGCATGTTGTGGCCGTGCACCCGGTAGTAGGCCTGGGCCGGGCCGTTCACGCGCCCGACCTCGGTCACCTGCGCCGCCCGCAGCCACAGGTACAGGTCCGAGGTGTGCGGCATGTCGAGGTCGTAGTAGCCCAGCCGCTGCACCAGCTCGTGCCGCATCACCACCTCGGGCGAGAAGATCGGGTTCCGGGTGCGGCGGGCGCGGGCGCGGTACCACTCGTCGCCGGGCCAGATGCCCCAGCTGCGGACCCGGCCGGTCGCGGCCGGCGGGTCCGTCGTGAACCGGGGCGCGTACCCGTAGACGAACCCGACCGAGGGGTGGGCCTCGAGCAGCGCCGCCGAGCGGCCGAGCGAACCGGGGCTGAGCCGGTCGTCGGCGGACAGCAGCACCACGTAGTCCCCGTCGACCGCGTGCAGCCCGTCGTTGAAGGTGCGGACGTGGCCGGCGTTGGTCCGGTGCCGGATGACCCGCACCCGCGGGTCGGCGTCGGCCAGCCGCTGGGCGATCTCGCCGCTGCCGTCGGGTGAGGCGTCGTCGACCACCACGACGTCGACCTCGACGCCGGGTTGCCGGTCGAGGGCGCTGCCCACCGCCTCGGGCAGGAAGTGGCCGTAGTTGTAGCAGGGCACGACCACCGAGACCCGGGGCGGCGGGCCGAGCGGCCGCGGCCGCTCGAGCCGCATCACGACGCGGCCCCCGCCGGGGTCCGGGTCGCGTTCGACGGGAGCGGCCGGGCGGGATTGCCGGCCCAGATCGCCCCGGCGGGGACGTCGGACAGCACGGCCGCGCCGAGGCCGATCGTGCTGTCCGCGCCGACCTGCAGGTCGTCGTCGACCGCGACGTTGGCGCCGAGGTGGGCCCCGGTGCGCACCGTCACCCGGCAGCCGAGCGAGACCCCCGCGCCCAGCGTGACGTAGTCCTCGACGACGTCGTCGCAGCTGAGCGTCACGTTCGGCCGCACCGCGACGTGCCGGGCGAGGCTCACGGCGGCGGTCAGGACACAGCCGGCCAGCAGGATCGATCCGGCCCCGACACGGCACGAGGTCGGGACGCGCACCGAGGGGTGCACCACGGTGAGATACCGCTCCGGGGCGAGGTCGAGCCGCTGCGCCAAGGCCCGCCTGGTGGCGCCGCTCTCGGCGCAGAGCACCACATCGACGTCGGGGTGGTTCTGCACCAGCTCGACGCCGCCCAGCACCGGGACGTCGGCGACCAGCTGACCGCGCAGCGAGGCGTCGTCGTCGACGAGGCCGACGACCCGGTGCCGGCGCCCCGCCCGCAACGCCTCCAGCGCCTCGCGGGCCAGCCCGCTCGCCGCCACCAGTACCACCGCGCTCCCCGGTGCACCGCCCCGCAGGCCGGGGATCCGCGCGCCCCCGGTCATGCCGCGTCCTCGACGGCCGTGACGAGCGCCGAGACGACCCGCTGCTGCTCCTCGGCGGTGAGCTCGTGGTGGACGGGCAGGACGAGGGTGTTCGCCGCCAGCCTCTCGGTGACCGGCAACGGGCACCGCGGCGTGTGCAGGTACGGCGGTTGCAGGTGGGCGGCCATGATCCCGCGCCGGGCGGAGATGCCGCGGCGGGCCAGCTGGGCGAGCAGGCCCTCGCGATCGAGCGGGAACCCGGGCAGCAGCTCCACCCAGAACGACTGGAAGTTCGCCCTCCCCCAGGGGGGGTCGGCCAGGAGCCGCAGCCCGCGAACTCCGGCCAAGGTCGCGCTGTACCGCTCGACGATCTCCCGGCGCCGGGCGACGATCGCATCGAGCCGGCCCAGCTGCACGATCCCGACCGCGGCCTGCAGGTCGGTCATCCGGTAGTTGAAGCCGACTTCGAGGTACTGCTCGGCCGGCGGCAGGACGCTGCGGTGCCGGTCGGCCGCGCTGATGCTCATCGCGTGCTCCCGCAGCCGCCGGGCCCGGGCCGCCAGCTCCGGGTCGTCGGTGGTGAGCATGCCGCCTTCGCCGGTGGTGATCAGCTTGCGCGGGTGGAACGACCAGGTTGCGAGCGTCGCGTCCGCCCCGACGGGGCGATCGCGGTACACCGAGCCGGCCGCGCAGGCCGCGTCCTCGACCACCACGATCCCCAACGGCTCGCACAACCGGCGCACCGCGGCGACGTCGGCCGGCACGCCACCCTGGTGGACGAGCACGACCGCCCGGGTGGCCGGCGTCAGCACCGGGGCGATCGTCGCGGGCGTCAGGTTGCCGGTGGCCGCGTCGACGTCGGCGAACCTCGGGGTGGCGCCGACGTAGGCGACCGCGTTGGTGGTGGCGATGAACGAGAACGACGGCACCACGACCTCGTCGCCCGGTCCGATCCCGGCCACCACCAGGGCCAGGTGCAGGGCCGCGGTGCAGCTGGACAGCGCCACCGCATGCTCCGCGCCCACCCGCTCGGCGAACCGGCGCTCGAACTCGGCCACCTTCGGCCCCTGCGCCACCCAGCCGGACGCGAGCACCGCCGCGACCGCGGCGGACTCCTCGTCCCCGATCCACGGCCGCGCGACGTCCACCCGGCTCCGCACCGTTTCGCCTGCGTCGCTCCTGGGACCAGCGCTCATGGCACCAGCACCCCCCGCTCGGCGCGCCACCACGTCACCAGGCGGCGCAGCCCGTCGTCCAGGCCGACCTCGGCGGTGAAGCCGAGGTCCCGCGTGGCCGCCGAGGTGTCGGCCAGCCGGCGCGTGACGCCGTTGACGGCGCGCGCGGGGCCGAACTCGACCTCGAGGTCGGCGTCCATCGCCCGCAGCAGCGCCTGCGCCAGCCCGAGCAGGCTGGTCTCGACCCCGCTGGCCACGTTGTAGAAGCCCTCCCGGACGTCGCCGGCCAGCGCCAGCACGTTTGCCCGGGCGATGTCCTCGGTGTAGACGAAGTCCATCGTCTGCCGGCCGTCGCCGAAGATGAGCGGTGGCAGGCCCTGGTTGATCCGCTCCATCCAGCGCACGAAGACCTCGGTGTAGACGCCGTGGACGTCCATGCGCGGGCCGTAGACGTTGAACGGGAGCAGGCCGACGTAGTTCAGCCCGTACATCGCCCGGAAGCTGGCCAGCATGCCCTGGTTGAACGACTTGGCCGCGCCGTAGAACGTGTCGTTGTTGTGGTGGTGGTGCCGCTCGTCGGTCGGGAAGGTCTCGGCCAGGCCGTAGGCCGACGCGCTCGAGGCCGCCACCACCTTCTCCACCCCGGCGGCGACGGCCGCCTCCAACACGGTGAACGTGCCGTCCACGAGCACCTCGAGGGCCAGCCGTGGCTCCTCGGCGCACTGGGTGATCCGGATCGCCGCCTGGTGGCAGACCAGGTCCTTGCCGCGGGTGACGTCGTGGACGAGGTCGCGGTCGCGCAGGTCGCCCTCCACGAGGGTCACCCGCCCGGACTCGAGGGCGCCGGCGAGGTTCTCGACGCGCCCCCGCACCAGGTTGTCGAGCACATCGATGTGGTCGACCCCGGCGCCGAGCAGCTGGTCGACCAGCGTGGAGCCGATGGTGCCCGCGCCGCCGGTCACCAGCACGCTCGCTCCGGTCAGCGCGCTCACGCCGACGCTCCCGCCGGCACGCGCTCGGCGAGCCCGACCATCTCCCCGTCGGCCGCCAGGCTGCGGCTCGCGGCGTCGAGGACGTCGAGCACGCGCAGCCCGGCCCGCCCGTCCGTCCGGGCCGGACGGCGCTCCCGGATCGCCGCGGCGAACTCGGCCACGACATCCGCCAGCGCCTCCCGCTCGGGCAGCGCCGGAGCGCTCATGTCGCCGAGGCGGTAGGACACGGTGGCCGCCGCGCGGGTGGCGACGTCGGCGTCGGCGATGGCCAGATCGATGCCGCGGTCATAGACCGAGAGCCGCTGCTGGGGATTCATGTCGTCCCAGACCAGCGTGCGGCGGCTACCGCCGATCACGAACCGGCGGATCTTGGTGGGGCTGAGCCAGTTGACGTGGACATGCGCCATGGCGCCGCCGGCCAGCGGCATAGTCAGGTAACCGACGCAGGCGCGTCCGGTGCCCAGCGGATCGGCGCCGTGCGCCGAGACCCCCCGGGGGAGCAGTCCGCCGGGTAGCACGTAGTCCAGCACCGAGAGGTCGTGCGGCGCGAGGTCCCAGAAGACGTCCACGTCCGGCTGGACCAGGCCGAGGTTGATCCGGACCGAGTCGACGAACAGCAGCTCGCCCAGCGTGCCGTCGGCGATGAGCTCGTGGATCTGCGCGACGACCGGCGTGTAGCAGAACGTGAAGTCGGTCATCAGAACCAGGCCGCGCTCGTCCGCGAGCTCGATCATGCGGGCCGCGTCGCCGCGCGCGTCGGCCAGCGGCTTCTCGACCAGCACATGCTTGCCCGCCTGCAGCGCGGCGGTGACCACCGCGCTGTGCGTGCGCGCCGGCGTGGCCACGGCGACGGCGTCGATGTCGTCCCTGGCCAGCACCTGGGCCACCGAGGTCTCGACCTCGACCAGGCTGCGGCGCCCGACGACCTTGCGGGCGCGCTCCTCGTCGAGGTCGCAGACCGCGACCAGGTCCCACTCGTTGCTCGCCCGGAAATTCCGGATCAGATTCGGTCCCCAGTAGCCGGCCCCGACCACCGCAATCTTCCAGCTCATGTATTTCTGTCCCCCCGATATGAAACTGCCGCCGCGAACGGACGTCCCGGCGGGCGGTGCCGTGGTCGGTATCGACCGTGAGGTTGGTCCGGGGCCCGCGGGCGCCCGCCGGCGTCTCCTATGCTCGCGGTCCAGGTCGCGAGGGGGACGACATGCAGGGACACACCACGGACCCCGGTGCCGCGGGTTCCGGCCCGCAGGCCGGCGTGGATCCAACGGCCGGCATCCACGAGACGGTCGAGGTCGAACCCGGCGTCGTCGTCGGCGCCCGCACCCGGGTGTGGCGTCACGCGCATCTGCGGTCGGGCGCCGTCATCGGCTGCGACGCCACCATCGGCGCGAACGTCTTCGTCGACGCGGACGTGCGGATCGGCGACCGCGCGAAGATCCAGAACAACGTGTCGGTCTACGCCGGTGTCGAGCTGGCCGACGAGGTGTTCGTGGGCCCGGCGGCGGTCTTCACCAACGACCGCAACCCGCGCGCGACCGGCGAGTGGCTGCTGACTCCGACCCTCGTCGAGCGGGGCGCGTCGATCGGGGCCAACGCCACTGTCGTGTGCGGGGTGACCCTCGGCGAGCACTGCCTGGTGGCCGCCGGTGCCGTGGTCACCCGCTCGGTGACGGCGCATCAGCTGGTCCTGGGCAACCCGGCCCGCCCGGCCGGGTGGGTGTGCCGTTGCGGCGAGGTCGTGTCGCGGGACGCGGTCCGTCCCGTCACGCTCGAGTGCGCGGAGTGCAACCACGGCGTGCCCAGCTGAGACGCCCCCGGCGCCGGGCGGTCCGTGGCTGCCGCGGGCCGCGGAGGAGCCGTGCGACTCGTGGGGGCGGCGCGGGGTGTGACGCAGGGGGGTAGAGCGGACACACCCCGCACCGCCGTTCGGTTCGGCCGTCGCGGTTCGAGCAGGCACCCCGGGCGCCGCTCGGCAGCCGGACCCCGGCCGAGGTCCGGCGGCGGTCCGGCGGTCGAAGTCCCCCGAGACACACCTCGACCACCGGACTGCCGGACTGGTGGGGGTCGGCGCGTACAGCGACGCGTTCGGGGACCACACGGGTCGACCCGGGCGCGCGGCACCCCGGCCGCGCACCGGCCCTGATCGCCCGGCCGCCGCGGCGGCGCACAGGTCATCGTCGAGCATGTGTCCCCCCGATTGCAGATCGCCGTGCGCGACATGCGGCACACGCGGCGAACCCCCCGATACCCCCGGCCGACCGAGGCCGCGTACGGCCGCCGGTCGATCCGGAAGTGCGCACCAGTTATAGCTGCTGGCGTCCGGCACCACCAGGGCCACCCGGACGGTTCACGGCACCCGGCCACCGGCGCCCGCTCCGGGCGGGCCGAAGGTCATCAACCGGGCGGTGCGACCGCCCCGGAAAAGCCGGGACGCCCGCCGCGGAGAGGCGTCCGCACGCGATGAACAGGGTCGGACGAACCGCCCTTCGCCGGGATGTTCCCGGGCACGGCCGGGAGGATTTCCCGGGGACATCGCGTCGGAGGGCTGGCGTCGCCGAGCCGGCCGTGCGTATGCTCGCCGAGCGCGACGGCTGGTCCCCCGATCGGCCGTCGCGCGCACCTTTATCGGCACCTTTATCGGCACCTTTATCGGCACCTTCAGCGGGTGTGCTGTCGCGGCCCGTGGCCGGGAGGCCGCGGGCTCAGTCGGGCTCCGGCGGGCTCAGTCGCTCCGCGACTGCTCGAACTCCCAGGCGTCGCCCACCATCCGGTCCAGGCCCAGTTCGGGGCTCCAGCCGAGCAGCTCGCGGGCCCGGTCGTTGGACGCGATGAGCACCGGTGGATCGCCGGCGCGACGGTCGCTTTCGATGACGGGCACCTGCCGGCCGGTCACCTCGGCCACGGTGTCGAGCACCTGGCGGACCGAGTAGCCGGTGCCGCTGCCGAGGTTCACGATGTGATGCTCCCCGCCGGCCCCCGCCCCCAGGGCCGCGATGTGGGCCGCGGCGAGATCGACGACGTGGATGTAGTCACGCACGCACGTGCCGTCGTCGGTCGGATAGTCGGTGCCGAACAGCGAGAGCGGGGTGCCGCTGCCGGCCGCAGCTCGGAGCGCGTTCGGGATGAGGTGGGTCTCGGGGCCGTGCCGCTCGCCGTACCACCTGCCGTCGGCGGTGTGCAGCGCCCCCGCCACGTTGAAGTAGCGCAGGCTCACCGCGGCCAGGCCGTACGCGCGGGCGAAGTCGGTCAGGGCCAGGTCGATCGCCAGCTTGGTGGCCCCGTACGGACTCGTCGGACGCGCCGGCGTCAGCTCGCCGATCGGCTGCTGCTCGCTCTGGCCGTAGGTCGCCGCCGAGGACGAGAACACGATGCGCCCGACCCCGAACGCTCGCAGCGTGTCCAGCAGGGCCACGGTCCCGATGACGTTGTTGCGCCAGTACATCGACGGCTCGGACGTGGACTCGCCCACGAGGGACTTCGCGGCGAAGTGGACGGCGGCCTCGACGTTCCAGTCCCCGAGGACGCGGTCGAGGGCGGTGATGGAGAGGTTGTGGAACTCCGCGCCGGGGGGCACCGCGTCCTCGTGGCCGGTGGACAGGTCGTCGACGACGATCACCTCGTGGCCGTCGGCCAGCAGTTGGGCCGTGACGACGCTGCCGATGTACCCGGCGCCGCCGGTGACCAGAACGCGCATACCGCTCCCTCGACTCGTGCTGTCCCGGCGGATGGGAGCCGCTCAGCCGCCACCCGTCCGCCGACGGCCCCTGACCCTACCCAGCACCGCGTCGGTCAGGGCGTGTCCTCGCTGCGCAGCACGTCCTGCAGGCCCGTGACGGCGAGCGCGCGCTCCACCCGCGGCTGCAGGTGGCGTAGCCGCATCGCGGCGCCGGCGTCCTCGATCTGCCGGTTCAGGGCGACGAGGAAGCCGATGCCGGCGGAGTCGAGGAAGCTGACCTCCGCCAGGTCGAGTACGACCAGATCGGGCAGGCCGTCCTCGAGCGCGGCCGCGACGTCAGCCTTGACGGTGGTCGCGGTGCGAACGTCGATGTCGCCTTGCAGTGCGAGCGTGACGGCGTGCTCGGAAATCACCGACGAACCCTAACCCCGCCCGCGGATCCTCGCGCGGCGATGTCGCGCAGCGTGCAGTCCGTGGTCGCGGCCACCTCGTGGCGGCGGTCGAGCCGGCCGGCGGTCCCTATGGCTGGCCCGGCCGCAGCTCGACGAACAGCGCCGTCGCCTCGCAGAGCACCGCCCCGTCGGGCCCGGTCAGCCGGCCCGAGGCCCACCGCTTGCGCCCCTCGACGCCGTCGAGCGTGGCTTCGAAGCGCAGGTCGACGTCCAGCGGCACGATCCGCCGGTAGTCCGTGCGCAGGAACGCCGTCCGCGCCACCGTGGCCATCCCCTGGTTGACGACCCGGCCCAACAGGTCGTCGAACAGCAGGGGAGGCGTGCCGCCGTGGGCCGCCCCGCCACCGCCGAGGTGGTAGCGGCCGAAGGACACGCGTCCGCGCAACCCGTTCGCGGTGTGCTCGTCCACGACGTACGGCGGCAGCAGCGGGTGGCCGCGCCCCGGCAGGTCCGGGCGCCAGCCGTCGACACGGTCCTGCTCGGGCGCCTGGTGGCCGTCGACCAGGCGGCTGATGTCGGCGAACCGCTCGGTGATCTCGTGGGCGAGCTGGTCCGGGAGCACGGCGCCGGAGAGCAGGTCGGCCAGCCGGCGCCGCTCGGCCGCCAGGGCGGCGTAGGCCTCGCCGCCGGGCTGTCCGAACGGGCCGCCGTCGTTCTCGGGCCAGGGGTGATGCATGGTCGGCGTCACGCCGGGGAGTCGCCGGCGAGCTCGAAGTCGGCGAAGTCGAAGCCGGGTGAGACCACGCAGGCGACCAGCGAGGCCCCGGGCCCGCCCGGACGCGCGGTCTGCCATTCCCCGGCCCGGACCAGGTACTGCCCACCCTCGCGCAGCTCGCAGCTGAAGGCCGGGACGGGCGCGTCGTCGGTGCCTCCCACCGTGACCAGCATCGGAGCGCCGCCCTGCCACAGCCACAGCTCGGCCGAGGCCACCCGGTGCCAGGCCGACTGCTCGCCCGGGCGCAGCAGGAAGCTGACGCAGGTGGCGAGGGCGCGGGGGCCCGCCGCCGTCTGCAGGGTGGTCTCGTGGCGCCAGGTCTCGCGGTACCACCCGCCCTCCGGGTGGGCACTCATGCCGAGCGCGTCCGGTGTCAACGGCAAGGGATCCGGCACGACCCGGATGCTATCCCCGGCCCGCGCGCCGCATCGGGGTGTGGGGGATGCCGTCCTCGAGGTAGTCCGCACCGCAGCGCTCGTAGCCGAAGCCGGCGTACCAGTCCTGCAGGTGCGTCTGCGCCTCCAGCACCGAGTCCCGCGCTCCGATCAGCTCGACTGCCCGCCGCATCAGCGCCGCCGCGAGCCCCCGGCCGCGCTCGGCGTGGGTGGTCGCGACCCGGCCGATACGGGCCGTCCCGGCGTCGTCCAGCAGCCGCAGCGTCGCCAGCACCTCGCCGTCGTCGTCCTGGATCCACAGCTGGCGGGCGGACGGTTCGGCGTCCCGGCCGTCCAGGTCCAGGTAGACGCAGTCCTGCTCGACCACGAAGACCTGCGACCGCAGCGCCAGGATGCGGTACAGCGTGACCTGATCCAGCTCCCGCAGGCCGGCCTCACGTACGACGAAACCCACGCCGCGAGCCTGCCAGACCGGTGGCGTGTTGGGATGGACGCCATGACGCGCTCCAAGCCACTCGTCGACTACCCCGGCGGCGAACCGCCCACCGAGCTGCAGCTCACCGACCTCGTCGTCGGGGCCGGGCCGGAGGCGACGCCCGGGGCGCAGGTCGAGGTGCACTACGTGGGCGTCGAGTTCGACACCGGCGAGGAGTTCGACGCCTCGTGGAACCGCGGCAGGCCGGTCGAGTTTCCGCTGGCGGGACTCATCGCCGGCTGGCAGGAGGGCATCCCCGGTATGCGGGTGGGCGGGCGCCGCGAGCTGATCGTGCCGCCGCACCTCGCCTACGGCGCCGACGTCCAGGCCGGCGGCCACCGGCTGGCCGGCAAGACCCTGATCTTCGTCATCGACCTGCTCGGCGTGGGGTAGCGGTCACCTCGAACGCGCCGTCGTAACCCCGCCGCCCCCGGCCGGTTGGGACGCCCCCGACCGCGGGCATAGACTCGCGGGGACGCGCTCGTGAAAGCGTTCACAAACTCGTCCCATCCTGGAGCGCCCCCATGTCGGCATCGGCCAGCCGCGCCCGAACCCGGGCCGACGGCGTCGAAGCCACCTCCTCGCAGCCCCGGCCGGAGGCCTCGTCCCCGGAGGCCGTGACCGAGGCGGACGTCGTGGTCGTCGGGGCCGGGCCCGCCGGCGCCAGCGCCGCGTACTGGCTGGCCCACGCCGGCCTGGACGTCGCGGTGCTGGAGAAGACCTCCTTCCCGCGGGAGAAGGTGTGCGGCGACGGGCTCACCCCGCGCGGCACGCGCGCCCTCGTCGACATGGGCATCGACGTCAGCGAGGCCAACGGCTGGCTGCACAACCGGGGGCTCCGGGTGATCGGCGGCGGCCAGCGCCTGCACCTGGACTGGCCGGAGCTGACCAGCTTCCCGCCCTTTGGGCTCGTGCGGCCCCGAGCCGACCTCGACGCGCTGCTCGCGCGGCAGGCGGTCGACGCGGGGGCCCGCCTGTACGAGAACACCACCGTCACCGAGCCGGAGCTGGACGCCGCGGGCCGGGTCGTCGGGGTCGCCGGTCGCACGGCCGACAAGCAGCCGGTCCGCTTCCGGGCGCCGCTGGTGCTTGCCTGCGAGGGGGTGTCCGGCAGGCTCGCGCAGAAGCTCGGGGTGCACCGGAACGACAGGCGCCCCCTCGGCGTGGCCGTGCGCCGGTACTACACCAGTCCCAAGACCCACGACGACTACCTGGAGTCCTGGCTGGAGCTGTGGGACGGCAAGCCGGAGGAGTCCGACCTGCTGCCCGGCTACGGCTGGATCTTCGGGATGGGCGACGGCACCGTCAACGCCGGCCTCGGCGTGCTCAACTCCAGCAGCGGGTTCCAGAAGACCGACTACCGCGCCATGCTGACCCGCTGGCTCGACAACACCCCCGAGGAATGGGGGCTGCGGGAGCAGAACGCCACCTGCCCCACCCGCGGCGCGGCGCTGCCGATGGGGTTCAACCGCACCCCGCACTACCTGCGGGGGCTGCTGCTGGTGGGCGACTCCGGCGGGTCGGTCAACCCCTTCAACGGCGAGGGGATCCCCTACGCCATGGAGTCGGGCAAGTACGCGGCCGAGGCCGCTGTCCAGGCGCTGGCCCGGCCGGCGGGCCCGGGACGGGAACGGGCGCTGGCCGCCTACCCCGAGCGCATGCGCGAGGAATGGGGCGCGTACTACCGGCTCGGCGGGGTGTTCGTGAAGCTGATCGGCAACCCGGCCGTCATGCGCGCCTGCACCCGGCACGGCCTGCCGCACCCGGCGCTCATGCGCTTCGTGCTCAAGCTGCTGGCCAACCTGACCGACCCGAGCGACGGCGACCTGGCCGACCGGTTGATCACCACCCTGACGCGGCTCACTCCGGCGGCCCGGTAGGAATGAATCAATTAGGTATGCCTAACCACCGATCGGGGGTCGCCCCAGGTTTAGCCTGGGCGCTGCGTTCGTCCGATCAATCCGAGACCGCCCGGTCCGAGAAGGGGAGTGTGCGCTAGATGCTCGCGCCCTACCTGCCTCTGGTGCTGCTGTTCACCCTCGCCTTCCTCTTCGCGCTGTTCTCGGTCTCGATCGCGCCGATCACCGGCCCCCGCCGCTACAACAAGGCGAAGCTGGACTTCTACGAGTGCGGCATCGAGCCGGCGCAGCTGCCGACCGGCCCGAAGCGCTTCCCGATCAAGTACTTCCTCACGGCGATGCTGTTCATCGTCTTCGACATCGAGATCATCTTCCTGTACCCGTACGCCGTCGCGAACAAAGCGCTGGGGCTGTTCGGGCTGATCGAGATCATCCTCTTCGTCATCACCGTGTTCTCCGTGTACGCCTACGTCTGGCGTCGCGGCGGACTGGATTGGGACTGAAAGACAACAGACATGGGTATCGAAGAGAAGCTTCCGGACGGCATCCTGCTGGCCAGCGTCGAGAAGCTGGTCAACTGGACGCGCAAGTCCTCACTGTGGCCGGCCACCTTCGGCCTGGCGTGCTGCGCCATCGAGATGATGACCTTCGGAGCGCCCCGGTACGACTCCGGCCGCTTCGGTATGGAGGTCTTCCGGCCGTCGCCGCGGCAGGCGGACCTGATGATCGTCGCGGGCCGGGTCAGCCAGAAGATGGCGCCGGTCGTCCGTCAGATCTACGACCAGATGCCCGAGCCCCGGTGGGTGCTCGCCATGGGCGTCTGCGCCAGCTCCGGCGGCATGTTCAACAACTACGCGATCGTGCAGGGCGTCGACCACATCGTCCCGGTCGACATGTACCTGCCGGGCTGCCCGCCGCGCCCGGAGATGCTCATCGACGCGGTGCTGAAGCTGCACCACAAGATCATGAACGAGCCGCTCGGGCCGAAGCGGGCGGCCAAGCTCGCCGACCAGGAGGTCGAGCTGGTCCCCTCGTCCTACAAGTACGGGCGCTGAGGAGGGACGATGAGCGGTCCGGAGAAGAACGACTCCACGCCCGAGCAGCGCGCTCACGAGGTCGCACCCGCCACCGTCGGCCAGGGCACCGGGGGAGTCGGCCCTGCCAGCGACGCGCCCTACGGCAACCAGCAGCACGGCATGTTCGGCGTCTCCGGTACCGGTGACACCTCCGGCTTCGGCGGTCTCGTGCGCGAGCCGTGGACGCCGCCGGGCTCCGAGCGTCCCTACGGCGGCTGGTTCGACGAGGTCGTCGACGCGCTCGCCGCGGCCTACCGGGACTTCGACGACGCCGTCGAGAAGGTCGTCGTCGACCGCGGTGAGCTCACCCTGCACATCGCCCGCGAGCACCTGTTCGGCATCGCCAAGACGCTGCGCGACGACCCGTCGCTGCGCTTCGAGCTGTGCTCCAGCCTGTCCGGCGTCGACTACCTGGGCGCCGAGCGGCGGCTGCACTCGGTGGCCCACCTGACCTCGATGACCTACCGCCGCCGGCTGCGGCTCGAGACCGCGGTGACGGTCGAGGACCCGCACCTGCCTTCGATCACCCCCGTCTACCCGACGGCCGACTGGCAGGAGCGGGAGACCTTCGACCTGCTCGGGATCGTCTACGACGGCCACCCGGCGCTGACCCGGATCCTCATGCCGGACGATTGGGACGGCCACCCGCAGCGCAAGGACTACCCCCTCGGCGGGATTCCCGTCCAGTACAAGGGCGCGACCATTCCACCGCCGGACGAGCGGAGGGCCTACAAGTGACCACCCAGGACGACACCTACGCCCCGTCCCGGTCGACGACCGAGGGCCGGGTCTACAACCTCACCGGCGGCGACTGGGACCAGGTCTTCGGCGGCACCGACCCCATCAACGACGAGCGGCTCGTCCTCAACATGGGCCCGCAGCACCCGTCCACCCACGGCGTGCTCCGGCTGGTCGTCGAGCTCGAGGGCGAGACCGTCACCGACGCCCGCGTGGTCGTCGGCTACCTGCACACCGGCATCGAGAAGAACGCCGAGTTCCGCCCCTGGACGCAGGCGGTCACCTTCCTGACCCGCGCGGACTACCTCTCGCCGATCTTCAACGAGACCGCCTACTGCCTCGGCGTCGAGAAGCTGCTCGGCATCGAGGCGCCGTCGCGGGCCAAGCTGATCCGCATCCTGATGATGGAGATCAACCGGCTCTCCTCGCACTGGGTGTGGCTGGCCACCGGCGGCATGGAGCTCGGCGCCCTCACCGCCATGACCAACGGCTTCCGGGCCCGGGAGCGCTGCCTCGACGTCCTCGAGGCCATCACCGGCCTGCGGATGAATCACGCCTACGTCCGGCCCGGCGGCGTCGCCCAGGATCTCCCCGAGGACTACGAGGAGATGATCCGCGGCTTCATGAAGGAGCAGCGGGAGGAGCTGCGCGGCGTCGACCGGCTGCTGCGCGGGCAGCCCATCTGGGTCAACCGGCTCAAGGACGTCGGCTGGATCGGCGTCGAGGGCTGCATCGCGCTGGGCATCACGGGGCCGCTGCTGCGCGCCGCCGGCCTGCCGTGGGACCTGCGCAAGACCGAGCCGTACCTGGGCTACGAGACCTTCGACTTCGAGGTCCCCACCGATGACCGCGGCGACTGCTGGTCCCGCTTCGTCGTCCGCGTGGCCGAGATGCACGAGTCGCTGCGCATCATCGACCAGGTGCTCGACCGGCTGGAGCCGGGGGACACCATGCACGACGACCCGAAGATCGGCTGGCCGGCCCGGCTCAGCCTGGGCCCGGACGGGCTGGGCAACTCGCTCGAGCACGTTCAGCGGATCATGAACACTTCCATGGAGTCGCTGATCCACCACTTCAAGCTGGTGACGGAGGGCTTCCGCGTGCCGCCGGGGCAGGTCTACACCAAGGTCGAGTCGCCCCGCGGCGAGCTGGGCGCCCACGTGGTCAGCGACGGCGGCACCCGGCCCTACCGGGTGCACCTGCGCGACCCCTCCTTCGTCAACCTCCAGGGCGTGGCGGCACTGTCGATCGGCGGCCTGATCGCCGACGTGATCGCGTCCGTCGCCTCCATCGATCCGGTGATGGGCGGGTGTGACCGGTGAGCGACGCTTGCGGAGCGAACCAGAGAGTATCGGCGCGCGGAGCGCGTATCGGGCCGAGGCCGGGCCCGAGCGTAGCGAGCGGTCGGGGTGAGGACCGATGGAGCGACGCTTGCGGAGCGAACCAGAGAGTATCGGCGCGCGGAGCGCGTATCGGGCCGAGGCCGGGCCCGAGCGTAGCGAGCGGTCGGGGTGAGGACCGATAACAATGCCCCCTGAGTACGAATTCAAGACCTTCAGCGACGCCCCCCCGAGGCAGCGGCCGACCAACTCCGACACCGAGCGGACCAACTTCCGCAGCAGCGTCATCCACATCGAGCACCCTGGCGACCCGTCGGTCTTCTCCGACCAGCTGCGCGCGGACGCCCAGGAGCTGATCTCGCGCTACCCGGAGGGGCAGGGCCGCTCCGCCCTGTTGCCGATGCTGCACCTGGTGCAGTCCGAGCAGGGTTACGTCTCGCCCGACGGCATCGCCTTCTGCGCCGAGACCCTCGACCTGACCAAGGCGCAGGTCTCGGCGGTCGCGACATTCTACACGATGTACAAGCGCCACCCGACCGGCGACTACCTCGTCAGCGTCTGCACCAACACGCTGTGCGGGATGATGGGCGGCGACGAGATCTTCGAAGCGCTCACCGAGCAGCTCGAGATCGCCAACAACGAGACGACGCCGGACGGCTCGATCACCATCGAGCACGCCGAGTGCCTGGCCGCCTGTGACTACGCCCCGGTCGTCACCGTCAACTACGAGTTCTTCGACAACCAGACGGTCGGCTCCGCTCGCACCCTGGTGAGCCGGCTGCAGTCGGGGGAGCCGCCGGTGCCGACCCGCGGCGCGCCGCTGTGCTCGTTCAAGCGGATCGAGCGGCAGATCGCCGGCTTCTTCGACGAGCCGGAACTGGCCCTGGACGCGCCGGCCACCGGCGCCCCCACCGAGGCGGGCGTCCGGCTCGCGGTCGAGCGCGGGGAGTCGGCGCCCTCGTACGCCGTGGACGACCGGCGCCAGTCCTCGACGCCGACTCCGGGCCCGGTCCCGAGCTCCGAGTCCGGTACCCAGCAGGGCGAGCAGGAGGTCCGCGGCGCCGCGGCGCGGGAGACGGCGGGTGGCCAGCCGACCAGCCAGCACGACGCCCCGCTCGAGACGGCCGAGTCCGACCCCGACAACCCGACCGATCCGGCCGGCGACACCGAGAAGGAGGACTAGTGCCTCTCACACCCGTCCTCACCAAGCGGTTCGGTACCAACCAGCCGTGGCGGATCGAGAACTACGAACGTCTCGACGGCTACGCCGGGTTGCGCAAGGCGCTGACCACGCCGCCGGACGACCTCGTGCAGCTGGTCAAGGACTCCAACCTGCGCGGCCGGGGCGGCGCGGGCTTCCCCGCCGGTATGAAGTGGGGTTTCATCCCGCAGCCGAAGGAGGGGGAGCCGGCCAAGCCGCACTACGTGGTCGTCAACTCCGACGAGAGCGAGCCCGGCACCTGCCGCGACGTGCCGCTGATGATGAACGACCCCCACTCGATGATCGAGGGGATCCTCATCGCCTGCTACGCCGTGCGGGCCGAGCACGCGTTCATCTACATCCGGGGTGAGGCCGTCCACGCCATCCGCCGCGTCACCGGCGCGGTGCTGGAGGCGACCGAGAAGGGCTACATCGGCACCGACATCCTCGGCAGCGGGTTCGACTGCCGCATCACCGTCCACGGCGGTGCCGGCGCCTACATCTGCGGGGAGGAGACCGCGCTGCTCGACTCGCTCGAGGGGCGACGCGGGCAGCCGCGGCTCAAGCCGCCGTTCCCGGCCACCAACGGCCTCTACGACGCGCCCACGGTCGTGAACAATGCCGGCACGCTCGCGAGCGTGCCCTACATCGTGCTGGGCGGCGCCGACTGGTTCAAGAAGGTCGTCGCCGACGTCGACACCCCCTGGACCCGCTCCTACCTCTCGGCCCATCCGGAGGCGAAGAAGCCCGCCGAAGGCGGCTCCGCCGGCCCCTGCATCTACTCGCTGTCGGGCCGCGTCGCGAACCCGGGGCAGTACGAGGCCCCGATGGGCACCACGCTGCGGGAACTGATCGAGATGGCCGGCGGCATGAGCCGCGGCAAGGACGTGAAGTTCTGGACGCCCGGCGGGTCGTCCACCCCGATGTTCACCGCGGAGCACCTCGACGTCCCGCTGGACTTCGACTGGGCCGTGCTGGCCGGGTCGATGAACGGCACCTCGGCGCTGATGATCTTCGACGAGGACGACTGCGTGGTGCGGGCGACCAAGAAGTGGTCGGAGTTCTACCGCCACGAGTCGTGCGGCAAGTGCACCCCCTGCCGTGAGGGCACGTACTGGTACGTCGGCATCTACGACCGGCTGGAGTCCGGCGAGGGCACCGAGGAGGATCTCGCCACCCTGCTCGACCTGTCGGACAACATCCTGGGCCGCTCGTTCTGTGCCCTGGGCGACGGCGCCACCAGCCCGGTGTCCTCGTCGATCCAGTTCTTCCGGGACGAGTACCTGGCGCACCTGGAACACCGGGGTTGCCCGTTCGCGGGCAGCCGCACGCTGGCGGGAGCCGGGCATGAGTGAAGCACCCCCGAAGGAAGAACTGGTCACCGTCACCATCGACGGAATCGAGATCTCCGTGCCCAAGGGCACGCTGCTGATCCGGGCCGCCGAGCAGCTCGGCATCTCGATCCCGCGCTTCTGCGACCACCCGCTGCTCGATCCGGCCGGTGCCTGCCGGCAGTGCCTCGTCGAGGTCCCCGACATGGGGAACGGCCGCGGCATGCCGAAGCCGCCGCCGTCCTGCACCACCACCGTGATGCCGGGCATGGTCGTCAAGACCCAGCTGACCTCCGAGGTCGCGGACAAGGCGCAGCAGGGCATCATGGAGCTGCTGCTGATCAACCACCCGCTCGACTGCCCGATCTGCGACAAGGGCGGCGAGTGCCCGCTGCAGAACCAGGCGATGAGCAACGGCCGCGCCGAGAGCCGGTTCAAAGAGGCGAAGCGCACCTTCCCCAAGCCGGTCGCGATCAGCTCCAACGTGCTGCTCGACCGCGAGCGGTGCGTGCTGTGCCAGCGCTGCACCCGGTTCTCGCTGCAGATCGCCGGCGACCCGTTCATCGAGCTGCTCGAACGCGGGGCGCAGCAGCAGATCGGCACCTCCGAGGAGGTGCCGTTCCAGTCCTACTTCTCCGGCAACACGGTGCAGATCTGCCCGGTGGGAGCCCTCACCGGCGCGTCCTACCGGTTCCGGGCGCGGCCGTTCGACCTGCAGTCGACCGACTCCATCTGCGAGCACTGCTCCTCCGGCTGCGCCCAGCGCACCGACTGGCGGCGCTCCAAGGTCACCCGGCGGCTGGCCGGCAACGACCCGGACGTCAACGAGGAATGGAACTGCGACAAAGGCCGGTGGGCGTTCCACTACGCCGACCAGCCCGACCGCATCCTCTCGCCGCTGGTCCGCGACGACGAGGGCCGGCTGGTCGAGGCGAGCTGGCCCGAGGCGCTCGAGCGGGCCGCCCGCGGGCTGCGGGAGGCCGTCGACCGCGGCGGCGTCGGCGTGCTGCCCGGCGGCCGGCTCACCGAGGAGGACGCCTACGCCTACGCCAAGTTCGCGCGGCTCGCCCTCGAGACCAACGACGTCGACGCCCGCACCCGCCCGGTGTCGGACGAGGAGCTGGACTTCCTCGCCGCGGCCGTCGCCGGGCTGGGGCCCGAACACGTCTCCTACGCCGACGTCGAGAACGCCCCCATGGTCCTGCTCGCGGGCTTCGAGCCGGAGGAGGAGTCGCCGATCGTCTTCCTGCGGCTGCGCAAGGGCACGCGGGACAAGGGCGCTCGGGTGGCCTCGGTGGCCGCCCGGCGCTCCCGGGGCGTGGCCAAGCTCGACGGCACGCTGATCCCGTGCGTCCCCGGGGCCGAGGGGCAGGCGCTCGCCGCCCTGCCCGCCGAGCTCGTCGAGGCCCTCGGGGCCGAGGGTGCGCTGATCCTGGTCGGCGAGCGGCTGGCCACCTCCCCGGGCGCGCTGAGCGCGGCCGGCGCCCTCGCCGCGAAGACCGGCGCCCGGCTGGCCTGGGTGCCGCGGCGCGCCGGTGAGCGCGGGGCCGTCGACGCCGGGGCCCTGCCGACGCTGCTGCCCGGCGGCCGCCCGGTCGCCGACGCCACCCGGCGCGGCGAGGTCGAGGCGGTCTGGGGCGCGAGCGTCCCCGCCCGGCCCGGACGCGACATCGACGGCATCCTGACCGCCACCGCCGAGGGCGGCATCACCGCCCTCGTCGTCGGCGGGGTCGACCCCGCCGACACCGCGGACCCCGAGCTGGCCGAGCGGGCGCTGGACGCCGCGGGCTTCGTCGTCAGCCTCGAGATCCGCCGCAGCCCGGTCACCGAGCACGCCGACGTCGTGCTGCCGGTCGCGCCGCAGGCGGAGAAGGCCGGCCGGTACGTCGACTGGGAGGGTCGCCGCCGCCCGTTCGAGCTCACCATCGCCGGCACCGGGGCGATGACCGACGCCCGCGTGCTCGACGCGCTGGCCGAGGAGATGGACATCGAGGTCGGCCTCCGCTCGGTGGAGGCGATTCGGGCCGAGCTGTTGCAGCTGGCCCCGAACGGCCCGCGCCCCGCGCTGCCGACCGCCGCAGCGTCGGCGCCGCCGGCCCCCGGCGAGGGGCAGGCGTTGCTCGCCACCTGGGCCGAGCTGATCGACGCCGGCCGGATGCAGGTCGGCGACGAGCACCTCGCCGGCACGGCGAAGCCGGTGCTGGCCCGCCTCAGCGCCGCCACCGCGGCCCGCCTCGGCGTCGCCGCCGGTGACGAGGTCGCCGTCGGCACCGATCGCGGCGTGGTCGTGCTGCCCTGTGCCGTGGACGAGATGCCCGATGGCGTCGTCTGGCTGCCCACCAACGCGCGCGGCTGTGCCGTGCGGGCGACCCTGGGCGCCCTCGCCGGCAGCCCGGTGACGCTCACCAAGGCCGACGCCCCGCCGGTCGTCGGAGAGGAGCAGTGATGGGTCCAGCCATGGTGACCGGCGCCGAGCCGGTGCTGGCCGTGTCGCAGAACCTGCCGGGCTTCGGCGTGCAGCCGTTCTGGATCTGGCTGATCAAGACGATCGGTGTCTTCGCCTTCCTCGTGGTCATGACGCTGTTCACCATCGTGTTCGAGCGCAAGGTCGTGGGCCGGATGCAGAACCGCATCGGTCCGAACCGGGTCGGGCCGTGGGGCACGCTGCAGTCGCTGGCCGACGGCGTCAAGCTGGCCTTCAAGGAAGAGATCATCCCGACGCTGGCCGACAAGCCGGTCTACTTCATCGCTCCGATCCTCTCGGCGGTCCCGGCGTTCCTCGCCTTCTCGGTGATCCCGTTCGGTCCCGAGGTCTCGATGTTCGGTCACCGCACCCCGCTGCAGCTGACCGACCTGCCGGTGGGCGTGCTGGTCGTCCTGGCCTGCTCGGCCCTCGGCGTCTACGGCATCGTGCTGTCCGGCTGGGCGTCCGGGTCGACCTACCCGCTGCTCGGTGGGCTGCGCTCCGCGGCGCAGATGATCTCCTACGAGGTCGCGATGGGGCTGTCGATGGTGGCGGTGTTCCTCTTCTCGAACACCATGTCCACCTCCGGCATCGTCGCCAGCCAGAGCCACATCTGGAACGTCGTCCCGCTGTTCGTCTCGTTCGCGATCTACGCCGTCTCGGTGGTCGGCGAGACCAACCGGGCCCCGTTCGACCTGCCCGAGGCCGAGTCCGAGCTGGTCGGCGGCTTCCACACCGAGTACTCGTCGTTCAAGTTCGCGATGTTCTTCCTCGCCGAGTACATCAACATGGTCACCGTCTCGGCGCTGGCGACGACGCTGTTCCTCGGCGGCTGGCGCGCCCCCTGGCCGCTGTCGCTGTGGGCCGGAGCCAACTCCGGCTGGTGGCCGATGCTCTGGTTCACCATCAAGGTCGTCATGATCCTGTTCGTCTTCGTGTGGCTGCGCGGCACCCTGCCGCGGCTGCGCTACGACCAGTTCATGCAGTTCGGCTGGAAGGTGCTGATCCCGCTCAACCTGGTGTGGATCCTCGCCGTGACCTCGATCCACGTGCTGCGCGACCGGGGCTGGCCGTCCTGGGAGGCGACGGTGGTGCCGCTGGCGATCGTGCTGGTGGTGGTCGTCCTGCCCGCCCTGATGGTGTGGGAGGGCGCGTCCGCCCGGCGGGCCGCCGACGAGGCGGCCGAGGACGAGGACGCCGAAGCCCAGCCGCTGACCTTCCCCGTGCCGCCCATGGACCTGGTGGTGCCCGAGCCGCCGCGCCCGCTCGCCTCAGCAGGGGTCGGGCGGAGCACCGCCGAACTCGATGCCGGCGACCACGGGTCGCCCGCGTCTGCAGGGAGCAACGATGAGTGATCTACCGGCCAGCCCGGGGGGCTCCGGCCCGCCGGACCGGACCTCGACGACCCCGGCGAAGTCCGCGCCGCTGCCCGAGCCGTCGGGCAGCGCGCTGGGATTCGCGAAGGGGTTCGGCCTGACCTTCGAGACGATGTTCAAGAAGGTCTACACCCAGCAGTACCCGTTCGACTACTACGGCACCAAGCCGCGCTACCACGGGCGCCACGTGCTCAACCGGCACCCGGACGGCCTCGAGAAGTGCGTCGGCTGCGAGCTCTGCGCCTGGGCCTGCCCCGCCGACGCGATCTACGTCGAGGGCGGCGACAACACCGACGAGGCCCGTTACTCGCCCGGTGAGCGGTACGGCGCGATCTACCAGATCAACTACCTGCGCTGCATCTTCTGCGGCCTGTGCATCGAGGCCTGCCCGACCCGCTCGCTGACGATGTCGAACGAGTACGAGCTGGCCCTGGACAACCGCCAGGAGCTGATCTACACGAAGGAGCAGCTGATGGCTCCGCTGCTGCCGGGCATGGAGGCTCCGCCGCACCCGATGCGCCTCGGCGACGACGAGAAGGATTACTACACCGTTGCCTCGCAGGCGCCGACGCAGCAGGGCGAGCCGATGAGCACCGCCAACGTCGCCGGCAAGCCGATCACCGGCCACGCCGTCGAGGTGGGGCGGCACCATGGCTGACCTGCTGCTGGCCGGCGCGCCGCTGATGAACGGCACCGTGCCGCTCGGCGAGGCGGTGGCGTTCTGGATCCTCGGGCCCGTCTCCCTCGCCGGGGCGATCGGCATGGTGCTGTTCCGCAACGCCATCCACTCGGCGCTGTCGCTGGTCGCCACGATGATGAGCCTCGGGGCGTTCTACCTGATCGAGCAGGGCCCGTTCCTCGGGCTGGTGCAGATCATCGTCTACACCGGCGCGATCATGATCCTGTTCCTGTTCGTGCTGATGCTGGTCGGCCGCGACTCCTCCGACTCCCTCGTCGAGACGCTCCGGGGCCAGCGGGTGGCGGCCGCGCTGTTCGGGTTGGCCTTCGCCCTGCTGATCGCGATCGGCCTCGGCAAGGCGTTCACCGGCGAGCTGAAGCCCGCCGACCTGGACCAGCCGAACGCCCACGGCCGCAACGTGCAGTCGATCGCGCAGCTGCTGTTCACCAAGTACCTGTTCGCCTTCGAGCTGACCTCCGCGCTGCTGATCACCGCCGCGGTCGGTGCGATGGTGCTGGCGCACATCGAGCGCGAGGGGCCCCGCCCGACCCAGAAGAGCCTGGCCCGGGAGCGGATCCGCAGCGGTCGCCCGCAGCCCTACCCGGGCCCGGGTGTGCTGTCGACCAGCAACTCCACCAACACGCCGGGGTTGCTGCCGGACGGCACGATCGCGCAGGACTCGCTGATGGGCACCGACCGGACCCTCCCACCGGACGAGGGCTCACCGGCCGCGCTCGACCCGACCGAGTACGAGGACAGCGAGGTGCGAGGCTGATGGACCCGAGCTACTACCTCATCCTCTCGGCCGCCCTGTTCACCATCGGCGCCGTCGGGGTGCTGGTCCGCCGCAACGCCATCGTCGTGTTCATGTCGGTGGAGCTGATGCTCAACGCCGTCAACCTGTCGCTGGTGACGTTCTCCCGCATCAACGGCGATCTCGAAGGTCAGGTCATGGCGTTCTTCGTCATGGTCGTCGCCGCGGCCGAGGTCGTGGTCGGCCTCGCGATCATCATGGCCATCTTCCGCACGCGCAGGTCCGCGTCCGTCGACGACGCGAACCTCCTGAAGTACTAGGAGCCCTCCCGAGTGTTCACCGAGGCAACCGGCATCCAGGCGGGTGTCTGGTTACTGATCGCCGTTCCGGCGCTCTCGGCCGCCGTCCTGCTGCTGACCGGCAAGCGTACCGACCGGTGGGGCCCCTGGCTGGGCGCGCTCGTCCCGGTGGCGCTGTTCGTCTACGGCGTCTTCCTGTTCTTCTCGGTGCAGGGCCTGCCGAGCGACCAGCGGCACGTCGACCAGCACCTGTTCAACTGGGCCCCGGTGGGGAACTTCCACATCGAGGCGGGCCTGCTGCTGGACCCGCTGTCGCTGGTGTTCATCCTGCTCATCACCGGCGTCGGGTCGCTGATCCACATCTACGCCGTGGGCTACCTCGACCACGACCCCGGCCGGCGCCGGTTCTTCGGCTACTTCAACCTGTTCATCGCGGCGATGCTGCTGCTGGTCACGGCCGACAGCTACCTGCTGCTCTACGTCGGCTGGGAGGGCGTCGGTCTCGCGTCCTATCTGCTGATCGCCTACTACTTCAACCGCAGCACCGCCGCCACCGCCGGGAACAAGGCCTTCTTCGCCAACCGGGTCGGCGACGTCGGGCTGTCCCTGGCCATCATGCTGATGTTCGCCGAGACGGGCACGTCGGCCTTCCAGACCGTGTTGAACACCCACTTCTCCAGCGGTGTGGCCAATGCGATCGCGCTGCTGCTGGTGCTGGGCGCCTGCGGCAAGTCCGGCCAGTTCCCGCTGCAGACCTGGCTGCCCGATGCGATGGAGGGCCCCACGCCGGTGTCGGCGCTGATCCACGCCGCCACCATGGTCACCGCCGGGGTCTACCTCATTGCCCGGTCGGCGCCGATCTTCAACTCGGCCGAGGCGGCCCGCACCGTCGTCACCATCATCGGCGCGATCACGCTGCTCTACGGCTGCGTCAACGGCGCCGGGCAGGACGACCTGAAACGGGTGCTGGCGAACTCCACGATCAGTCAGATCGGTTACATGTTCCTCGCCGTGGGCCTAGGTCCCGGCGTGTACGCGATCGGCATCATCCACCTGCTCGGCCACGGTTTCTTCAAGGCGACGCTGTTCCTGTCGGCCGGCTCGGTCATGCACGCCATGAACGACCGCATCAACATGCGCCGGCTCGGTGCGTTGATGAGGGTCATGCCGGTCACCTACTTCGCGTTCGGCGCCGGGTTCCTCGCCATCATCGGCTGCCCGCCGTTCACCGGCTTCTTCACCAAGGACAAGATCATCGAGTCCGCGTTCGACAAGGGCGGCACGTCCGGCTGGATCCTCGGCATCTGCGCCCTGCTCGGCGCGGGGCTCACCGCGCTCTACATGACCCGGGCGCTGATCATGACCTTCCACGGCCGTAACCGCTGGGAGGACGACGTCCACCCGCACGAGGCGAAGCCGATCATGACCGTGCCGATGACCATCCTGGGGCTGCTCTCGCTGGTCGGGGGTTACCTGCTGGTCCTGAACGGCGGCGTGCAAGACTGGCTCGCGCCGTCGGTTGGCGCCCCGATCGAGGCGGGCGTCCACACGATCTCGCCGGTGGTGTTGTCGGTGCTCACGCTCGTTGTCGTGATCTTCGGTGTCATCGGCGGCTACCTCGCCTTCGGCGCCCGCCCGGTTCCGGAGACGCCACCGCCGGGCTCCCCGGTCACGGTCGCGTCGCGGAACAACCTGTACGCGGACAAGTTCAACGAGCTGGTGCTGATGCGGCCCGGGCAGTGGCTGACGCGGGCGCTGGTGTACTTCGACAACAGAGGGGTGGACGGCGCGGTGAACGGTCTCGCAGCCGGCTTCGGCGGCGGGTCCGCCCGTACCAAACGGGTGCAGACGGGCTTCGTGCGCAGCTACGCGCTGTCGATGCTCGGCGGCGCCGTGGCACTCGTCGCGGTGCTCCTGGCGGTGCGGTTCCAGTGACGACGATGCACAACCCGGCACTGCTGATCCTGCTGCTCATTCCGCTGGTCGGCTCGCTCGGCGTCTTCGCGATGAAGGACGAGCAGGCCAGGCTGGCGAAGCTCATCAGCATCACCATCTCGATCGGCGTCGCCGTCTACGCCGTGGTGCTGCTGTTCACCTTCAACACGGCGATGCCGACCAGCGTCGGCGACCGCTACCAGTGGGCGTTCGACGTGCAGTGGATCAAGGCCCTGGGCGTGCACATCGACTTCGGCGCCGACGGCATCGCCATCGTGCTGGTCGCCATGGCCACGATCCTGGTGCCGACCGTGATGCTGGCCTCCTGGAACGCCTTCGACAGCAAGGCCGGAGCCGAGGAGCCCGAACCGAGCACGGCCACCGGCGGCACGGTCACCCGCCGGCGCAGCGTCACGAACTACTTCGCGCTGCTGCTGCTGCTCGAGTTCTTCATGATCGGCGTCTTCATCGCCACCGACGTCTTCCTGTTCTACGTCTTCTTCGAAGCCATGCTGGTGCCGATGTACTTCATCATCGGCAGCTTCGGCGGCCCGCGGCGGCAGTACGCCGCGATGAAGTTCTTCCTGTACTCGCTGGTCGGCGGTCTGCTGATGCTGGCCGCGGTGATCGGGCTCTACGTCGCCGCCGGCACCAGCAGCTTCGCGATGACCGACCTGCTGTCCCACCCGCTGCCGGACAACAACACCCAGCGCTGGCTGTTCGTCGGCTTCTTCCTCGCCTTCGCCATCAAGGCCCCGCTGGTGCCCTTCCACACCTGGCTGCCGGACGCCGGCGCCGAGGCCCCCGCCGGCGGGGCGGCGCTGCTGGTCGGCGTGCTGGACAAGGTCGGCACCTTCGGCTTCCTGCGCTACTGCCTGACGCTGTTCCCGGACGCGTCGAAGTTCTTCGCCCCGGCCGTGCTCGTGCTGTCGGTGATCGGCATCCTCTACGCCGCGTTCCTGGCCATCGGCCAGCGCGACATGAAGCGGCTGGTGGCCTACACCTCGGTGGCGCACTTCGGCTTCATCGGCCTCGGCATCTTCGTGTTCACCACGCAGGGCGGCTCCGGAGCCGTCCTGTACATGGTCAACCACGGCTTCTCGACCGGCGCGCTGTTCATCGTGCTCGGGCTGCTGATCGCCCGCGGCAAGAGCCGCAGCGTCGAGGACTACGGCGGCGTGGCGAAGGTGGCGCCGCGGCTGGCGGGCCTCTTCCTGCTGGCCGGGCTGTCGGCGCTGGCGCTGCCGGGCATGAGCACCTTCATCAGCGAGTTCCTGGTGCTGGTGGGGGTGTTCATCCGCTACAAGGGCTACGCGATCATCGCCACCACCGGGATCATCCTGGCCGCCATCTACGTCCTCTACCTCTACCAGCGCACCTTCCAGGGCGCGGTGAGCGAGAAGGTGACCAAGTTCCGTGACCTCAACGCCCGCGAGGTCTTCGCGGTCGCACCGTTGCTGGCGATCATCGTGTTCCTCGGGGTCTATCCGAAACCGGTGCTGGACGTCATCAACCCGTCGGTCCAGGTGACGCTGCACGGCGTCGGCAAGACCGATCCGACCCCGCAGTACCAGTCGGCCGTCGGAGGACAGAAATGAGCCACGTGTTGCTGCTCGCGGCCGGGTCCGGAGGCCAGATCTCCGCGCCGTCGGTCTCCTACGCGGCGCTGTCACCGATCCTGATCGTCCTCGGCGCCGGGATCGTCGGTGTGGCGGCGGAGGCCGTGGTGCCGCGGCGGGACCGGTTCGCCGCGCAGCTGACCCTGACCCTGGGTTCGCTCATCGCGGCGGCCGTGGCCGTCGGCATCATTCACGACACCAACACCGCGACCCCGTCGCCGGAGGGCAGCAACGTGCCGTTCGCCGGTTCGCTGGCCGTCGACTCCACCGGGTTGTTCCTGCAGGGCACCATCCTGGCGCTGGCGATCATGGCGGTGCTGCTGATGGCCGAGCGAACGGTCGACGTGGGAAGCCCCATCGTCGCCTCCGCGGCCGTGGTGGTCGGCTCGCCGGAGGACCGGCGGCTGGCCCGCAGCTCGCGGGTGCAGACCGAGATCTTCCCGCTGGCGCTGTTCGCCGTGGCCGGGATGCTCATCTTCCCGATCGCCAACAACCTGCTGCTGATGTTCGTGGCGCTCGAGGTGCTGTCGCTGCCGCTGTACCTGATGGCCGGGATGGCGCGTCGTCGCCGGCTGCTGTCGCAGGAAGCCGCGGTGAAGTACTTCCTGCTCGGGGCGTTCGCGTCGGCGTTCTTCCTGTACGGCCTGGCCCTGCTCTACGGCTACGCCGACTCGGTCGACCTGCCGACGATCCTGCAGGCCACCCGGACGTCCGGGAAGTCCGACATCCTGCTCTACGCCGGGCTGGCGCTGCTGCTGGTCGGACTGCTGTTCAAGGCCGGCCTCGCGCCCTTCCACAGTTGGACGCCCGATGTCTATTGCGGCTCGCCCACGCCGGTCACGGCGTTCATGGCCGCCTGCACCAAGGTGGCGGCCTTCGGGGCCATCATCCGCGTCCTGTACGTCGGGTTCAGCACCACCAGCTACGACTGGCGCCCGATCATCTGGGCGGCGGCGATCGCCTCGATGGTGGTCGGGGCGCTGTTCGGGCTCACCCAGACCGACGTGAAACGCATCCTGGCGTACTCGTCGATCGCGCACGCCGGGTTCATCCTGGTGGGGCTGCTCGCGGTGAACAGCAACGGCACCATGGCCGCCTCCGGCATCTCCAGCGTCATGTTCTACCTGCTGACCTACGGCTTCACCACGCTGGCGGCCTTCGGTCTGCTGATGGTCGTCCGGGACTCCGAGGGGGAGGCGACCCGGCTGTCGCAGTGGTCGGGCCTGGCGAAGAAGAGCCCCGCCGTCGCGATCACGATGACCGTCCTGCTGCTGTCGATGGCCGGCATCCCGCTGACGTCCGGGTTCACCGGCAAGTTCGTGGTCTTCCGCGCCGCCTACAGCAGCGCCGGCCCGCTCGTGGTGATCGCCCTGATCGCCTCGGCGATCGCGGCGTTCTTCTACCTCCGCATCGTCGTGCTGATGTTCTTCGCCGAGCCGCCCGAGAACGGGCCCACCATCGCGATTCCCGGCTGGTCGACCTCCATCGCGTTGACGTTCGGCGTCGTCGTGACCATCGTGCTGGGTGTGTTCCCGCAACCGATCCTGGACCTCGCCGGCCGGGCCGCCCGGCTGACGGGGTGACCGTGCGCTCCCGGCCGCGCGGATGACCTCGTCGTTCGCGCTGGAGTTCGACGACCCGGCGCTCGAGCGGTCGGTCCGGTCGGGCCTCGACGCGATCGAAGCGGCGCTGCGCGAGTCGGTGCACTCCGAGGACAGCTTCGTCACCGAGGCCGCGCGCCACCTCGTCGACGCCGGCGGGAAACGGTTCCGACCGCTGGTGTCGGTGCTCGCGTCGCAGTTCGGTGACCCGGCGCGCCCGGAGATCGTGCCGGCGGCGCTGGTCTGCGAGCTCACCCACCTGGCCACGCTGTACCACGACGACGTCATGGACGAGGCGACCGTGCGCCGGGGGGCGGCCTCGGCGAACTCCCGGTGGGACAACACGGTCGCCATCCTGACCGGGGACTTCCTGTTCAGCCGGGCGTCCGAGCTGCTGGCCGACCTCGGCCCGTGGGCCGTCCGGCTGCAGGCCCAGACCTTCGAACGGCTGGTGATCGGGCAGATCCACGAGACGGTCGGGGTCGCGCCGGGCGACGACGCGATCGAGCACTACCTGGGCGTGCTGGCCGACAAGACCGGCTCGCTGATCGCCACCGCCGCCGAGTTCGGCGCCCACTTCGCCGGCGTCGACGAGCCGACCGTGGCACGGTTGCGGTCGTTCGGCGAACAGATCGGCATCGCCTTTCAGGTCAGCGACGACATCCTGGACATCGCCTCGGAGTCCGACGAGTCCGGCAAGACGCCGGGCACCGACCTGCGCGAGGGCATCCGGACCCTGCCGGTGCTCTACGCGCTCCGCTCCGGCGACGCCGAGTCGGCGCGGCTGCGGGCACTGGTCGGTGGCCCCCTGGACGACGACGAGCGGCACGCGGAAGCGTTGACGCTGCTGCGCGGCTCGGCCGCGATGGGCGAGGCCCGCGCGACCCTGCAGGCCTGCGCGGACGCCTCCCGCGCCCTGCTCGAGGACCTCCCGGACATTCCGGCCCGGGCGGCGCTCGCGGCCCTCACCGATCTGGTGATCGACCGCACCGGATAGCGCCGTCGGGCCCTCCCGGCGCGTGGGCCGCGCGCAACAAGATCGCCGGCCGGGGTGGATGTTGTTGCTTGGTGTGCCGTCGGGCGCGGGTGGCGCAACACGATCGCGGGGGCAGGCTGGATCTTGTTGCGTGGTGTGCCGTCGGGCGCGGGTGGCGCAACAAGATCGTGAGTGTCGCGGCGGCGGATCAGCGCCAGGGCGACAGCGGCGGCACCGCGGTGAGCGAATCGGCGACCACAGCGCCCCGGCCGACGAGCCACGCGAGCAGCGCCCAGTCCGGCCCGGCCGCCTCGACCGGCTCGCCGTCGCCGGCCACTCGCCATTCTCGGCCCGCGAGATCGCCGACCACCAGGTCGTCGGCCCGCACGACGACGTGCAACGCGGACGGCGCTCGCTCGGCAAGGGTCTCGGCGACGTGGGGCAACAGCGGGCCGACGAGTCCCGGCGGCCACTGCGACGGGTGGTAGCCGGTGCCGAGGTCGACGCGGTGGATCTCGACCTCCCGGAGCCGCAGGGACGGCCAGGCGGCCGCCGGCTGGTCGTGCTCGGTGGTGGCCTCCCACGCGTCGGCGTCCTCGACGGCAGCGAGTACCCGGTCGAGCCGCTCGGCCGACTCGGTGACGTCGGCCAGCAGCGTCGCAACCGGGCGGGTCGAACCGTCCTCGATGTCCTGATCGCGGGCGGCCCAGCCGTCCGGATAGCGCTCCACCACCTCGCCCCGCAGCGCGCCGGCGAGGGTGGCGGCGATGCCGTCGGCGTTACGCGCGAGGTGCGTCAGGACGTGCCCGCGGGTCCAGCCGGGGAGCAGCGACGGGGCGTGCGCCTCGGCGTCGGACCATTGGCGTTCGGAGAGGTCCTTGGTCAGGGCGGCGGTGGCGGTCCGCAGCGTCTGCAGCGCGGCGGTCGGTTGGGGCACCGGGCCATCCTGACACGGGCGGCCTCAGGCGGCGACCGTGGAGCGCGCCAGCTGTCGCGCCGCCCGGCCGCTGCGCCAACCGTCCACGGTCAGGATGATGAGCGCGATCCAGACCAGCACGAAGCCGGCGAGCTCCGCCGGTGGCAGCGGCTCGTGCCGGATGCCCACGCCGACGGCGAACTGCAGGACCGGGGTCAGGTACTGCAGCAGGCCGACGACGCTCAGCGGCAGGCGCCGCGCCCCTGCGGCGAACAGCAGCAGCGGGACGGCGGTGACGACGCCGGCCGAGGCGAGCAGCAACGAGGTCGACCACCGGGTGCCGAAGACCAGGTCGCCGTCTGCCGCCACCACCGCCAGGACGGCCACGGCCGGGAGGAACATCACCGCGCTCTCGACGGTCAGCGAGTCGGCGGGCCCGACCGTGGTCCGCTTCTTGCAGAAGCCGTACATGCCGAAGCTGAATGCGAGCAGCAGGGCGATCCACGGAGGCCGGCCGTAGTCGACGGCGATCACCACGACCGCCACGACGCCGAGACCGACCGCGACCCACTGGGTGCGCCGCAGCCGCTCCCGCAGGACCACGACGCCGAGCAGGACCGTGAACAGCGGGTTGATGAAGTACCCGAGGCTGGTCTCGATGACGTGGCCGGTGTTGACGCCGTAGACGTAGGTGCCCCAGTTGGAGGTGATGAAGACCGCCGCCAGCGCGAGCAACCCGAACTCGGAGCGGTCGTGCAGGACGCGACGCAGCCCGCCGAAGCCGCGGGTGAGGCGCAGCACGAGCACCATGACGACGAGCGTCCAGGCCATGCGGGAGGCCAGGATCTCGGCCGTGCCGGCCGGCTCGAGCAGCGGGAAGAAGAGCGGGAACAGCCCCCACAGCAAGTACGCCGAGGTGCCGTAGAGCAGTCCCTGCCGCCGCTCCGCCGCCGGGTCGGGCGCGGGTGGCGCGGGCGTCCCCGTCAGGCCACCTGCCACGTGTCCGGGCCCATGAGCAGCTCCTGCAGGGCGGCGTCGTCGCTGGGGGCGCGGTCGGCGGCCTCCTGCAGCTGGGCGGCCATGGCGGCGTCGTAGGTGGGCTTCTCGACGGCGCGGAAGACGCCCATCGGGGCGTAACGGGGGTCGAGCGACTGCAGCCGGGACAGCGCGAAGGCGTAGGAGGGGTCGTCGGTGTACGCGTCGTGCACGACCACCCGGGGATCGCCGGCGGCGGCGTTCTCGGCGACCGTGAGGCGGCCGAGCTCGTCGCGGACGACGGCGTGCGGGGCCAGGCCGTTCTCGTCGGGGGTGCCGAAGCGCAGCGGCTGCCCGTGTTCGAGGCGGATGGTCCAGTCGTCGCGGGTGTCGGCGTCCTTGAGGACCTCGAAGGCGCCGTCGTTGAAGATGTTGCAGTTCTGGTAGATCTCGATGAGCGCCGCGCCGTCGTGGTCGGCGGCGGCGCGCAGCACCGACTGCAGGTGCTTGCGGTCGGAGTCCAGGGTGCGGGCCACGAAGGTGGCCTCGGCCCCGACGGCGACCGAGATGGGGTTGAACGGGTTGTCCAGCGAGCCCATCGGCGTCGACTTGGTGATCTTGCCGACCTCGCTGGTGGGGGAGTACTGGCCCTTGGTGAGCCCGTAAATCCGGTTGTTGAACAGCAGAATCTTCAGGTTGACGTTGCGGCGCAGCGCGTGAATGAGGTGGTTGCCGCCGATGGACAGCGCGTCGCCGTCGCCGGTGACCACCCACACCGAGAGGTCGGGGCGTGAGGACGACAGCCCGGTGGCGATCGCCGGCGCCCGACCGTGGATCGAGTGCATGCCGTAGGTGTTCATGTAGTACGGGAAGCGGGAGGAGCAGCCGATGCCGGAGACGAAGACGACGTTCTCCCGCGGCACGCCCAGCTCGGGCATGAAGCCCTGCACCGCGGCCAGGATGGCGTAGTCCCCGCAGCCGGGGCACCAGCGGACCTCCTGGTCGGTCTTGAAGTCCTTGGCCTTCAGGCCGATGTCGGTTCGGTCAGCGCGTTCGGTCATGAGGTGGTCACGTCGCTCTCGATCGTGGACAGCAGCATCTCGGCCAGCTCGTCGGCCTTGAACGGCAGGCCGCGGACCTGGGAGACGCTGACGGCGTCGATCAGGTACCGGGCCCGGACCAGGGTGGCCAGCTGCCCGAGGTTCATCTCGGGGATCACGACCCGCTCGTAGCGAGCCAGCAGCTCGCCCAGGTCGGCGGGGAAGGGGTTGAGGTGGCGCAGGTGCGCCTGCGCGATGGAGGCGCCGGTCTCGCGCACCCGGCGGCAGGCGGCGCCGATCGGGCCGTAGGTCGAGCCCCACCCCAGTACCAGCACCCGGGCGTCGCCGTCGGGGTCGTCGACCTCCATCGGCGGCAGCGAGGCGGCGATGCCGTCGACCTTGGCCTGCCGGGTGCGGGTCATGTAGTCGTGGTTGTCGGGGTCGTAGGAGATGTTGCCGGTGCGGTCGGCCTTCTCGATGCCGCCGATGCGGTGCTCCAGCCCTGCCGTACCCGGCACCGCCCACGGCCGGGCCAGGGTCTCCGGGTCGCGCAGATAAGGGAGAAACTCGCCGGCTGAATCCCCGGTGCCGTTCGGGCCGGTGGCGAACTCGACCTGCAGGTCGGGCAGCTGGGACACCGAGGGCACCGCCCACGGCTCCGAGCCGTTGGCCAGGTAGCCGTCGGACAGCAGGAACACCGGCGTGCGGTAGGTCAGCGCGATCCGCGCCGCCTCCAGCGCCGCGTCGAAGCAGTCGCCGGGGGAGCGGGGGGCGACGATCGGCACCGGGGCCTCGCCGTTGCGCCCGTACATCGCCTGCAGCAGGTCCGACTGCTCGGTCTTGGTCGGCAGGCCGGTCGACGGCCCGCCGCGCTGGATGTCGCACACCACGAGCGGCAGCTCCAAGCTCACCGCCAGCCCGATGGTCTCGCCCTTCAGCGCGACCCCCGGGCCGGAGGAGGTGGTCACCGCCAGCGACCCGCCGAAGGCCGCGCCCAGCGCCGCCCCGATGCCGGCGATCTCGTCCTCGGCCTGGAAGGTGCGCACGCCGAAGCGCTTGTGCTTGGACAGCTCGTGCAGGATGTCCGACGCGGGCGTGATCGGGTAGGCGCCCAGGAACAGCGGCAGCTGCGCCCGGCGGGCCGCGGTCACCAGCCCGTAGGCCAGCGCCAGGTTCCCGGAGATGTTGCGGTAGGTGCCCGGCGCCACCGTGGCCGGCTTGATCTCGTAGCTGACGCCGAAGGCCTCGGTGGTCTCGCCGAAGTTCCAGCCGGCCTGAAACGCGGTGACGTTGGCGTCGGCGATCTCCGGCCGGGCCTGGAACTTGGCCCGGATGAACTCGATCGTGCCCTCGGTGGGACGGGAGTACATCCACGACAGCAGGCCGAGGGCGAACATGTTCTTGCTGCGGCCGGCGTCCTTGCGGCTCAGCTCGCTACCGGTCAGGGCATCCAACGTCAGCTGCGTCAGGTCGAAGGCGTGGACCTGGTAACCCTCCAGCGTGCCGTCCTCCAGCGGGTTGGCCGACCAGCCCACCCGGGCCAGCGCGCGGGTGGTGAAGTCGCGGGTGTCGACGATGATCGTCGCGCCCTTGGGGACCTCGCCCAGGTTGGCCTTCAACGCCGCCGGGTTCATGGCCACCAGCACGTCCGGCCGGTCGCCCGGGGTCAGGATGTCGTGATCGGCGAAGTGCAGCTGGAAGGACGAGACACCGGCCAGCGTCCCCTGCGGTGCCCGGATCTCGGCCGGGAAGTTCGGGAAGGTCGCCAGGTCGTTGCCGAACCGGGCCGTCTCCTGCGTGAACCGGTCGCCGGTCAGCTGCATCCCGTCACCGGAGTCCCCCGCGATGCGGATGACCACTCGTTCCAGCTGCTCGACGTTCTTGCTCATGCCCGCGTGCGCCTCTTCCCTGTGCGTGACCTGCCACGTCACGACCCTCGATCGCCGGCACCGGCGGGTGGCCGACCTTGTCGTCGCCGCAACCTCGCCATCCTACGTTTCACGCCGGTTTCGCGCGGTGGGCTTGCTCACTTACTGGCCGGTCGGGTACATGGCAATGGGTGAGGAGCTGCGGGTGCAGGGGTACAACGACCTCGAGTGACGGTGCGGAAGCCTCTGTCGGGCCTGTCGGGCTCTGCGCGGGGGGACGCATCGGCACGGTCAGCACGAAGGAGGCACGATGAGCGACCTCGTACTTCCGGCCTTCGAACTGGATTGCCGGGACTGGATCGTCACCAACCCGACCGAGGTCGGCATGCCCGAGGACGTCGGCGGCGCGCCCCTGCTGGCGGTGCTGAGCACGATGGTCGTCGAGGACGACGTGCTCGAGGCCACCGGCGGGCTGACCGTGGGCTTCCTCGACGGCAGCGACGACCTCGTCCTGCGCGACGTGGCTCCGGGCTCACCCGCGCAGGAGATGCTCGATCCCGACCTCGCGCCCGGGACACGGCGCTTCGTCGTCCCCGCCCCGGGGCATCAACTCGCGCTGCTGGCCGAGTTCATGATCTCGGCCGACAGCAGCGACGAGCTGCAGGGCCGCGTCGAGGCGCTGATGACCTCATTCCGCTGGCAGCTCAACTGACCCGACTCGTGACCGGTCAGGAGATTTCGGTCAACTGCCCGGTGTCGACGTCGAAGACGAAGCCGCGGACGGCCTCCCGGTTCGGCAGCCACCCGCACGAGCGCACCTTTTCCACGGCCCGCCGGGTGTCCTCGTAGACGTCGGCGAAGCCGGGGACGTCCCAGGTCGGTGCCTGCCCGGCGTCGGCTTCGAGTTCGGCCCGGAAAGCCCCGTCGTCGAAGTTCTCCATCCCGCAACGGGTGTGGTGGACGAGCGCGATCTCCTGGGTGCCCAGCGCCCGCTGACTGATCGCCAGCGACCGCAGGGCGTCGTCGGTCGGGAGGCCGCCGGCGTTGCGGATCAGGTGCGCCTCGCCGACCTCGATGCCGAGCGCGGCGTACGGGTCGATGCGGGTGTCCATGCAGGTCAGGACTGCCAACCGTTGGGACGGCTCGCCCGGCCAGGGGCCGGAGAACTCCGAGGCGTGGGTTTCGTTGGCGCGCAGCAGCCTGTCGATGGCGGTCATCCCGTCATCTTGGCAGCTTCCCCGCCAGCGGCGCAGCCGGCGGCGCGGGCGGATTTCGGCGCGGGAACGCGGCGGCTGTGTTCGTGCGTTGTGACGACGTGTCCGGTATGCAGAACAACCTCAAGACCGCGGCCCTGTTCGGGCTGCTCGGGGCCGTCCTGGTCGTCGGCGGCGGTCTGATCGCCGGTACGAAGGGCCTGGTCATCGGGCTTCTCATCGCCGTGGCGCTCAATGCCTACAGCTACTTCAACTCCGACAAGATCGCGCTGCGCTCGATGCGCGCCCGTCCGGTCAGCGAGGCGGAGCAGCCGGCGATGTACCGGATCGTGCGGGAGCTGGCCACGCAGGCGCGCCAGCCGATGCCGCGGCTCTACGTCTCACCGACTCCGCAGCCCAACGCGTTCGCCACCGGCCGCAACCCCCGCCACGCGGCGGTGTGCGCCACCGCCGGCATCCTGCAGATCCTCGACGAGCGGGAGCTGCGGGCCGTGCTGGGCCACGAGCTGTCTCACGTCTACAACCGCGACATCCTCATCTCCTCGGTGGCCGGCGCCCTGGCCGCCGGGATCACGATGCTCGCCCAGTTCGCGATCTTCTTCGCTCCGGGGGGCGGCGACCGGGAGCGCAACCCGCTCGCGGAGTTGCTGATGATCTTCCTGGGGCCGCTGGCGGCCACCCTGATCCAGCTGTCGATCAGCCGGTCCCGGGAGTACCAGGCCGACGCCTCCGGCGCGGAGCTCAGTCACGACCCGCTCGCACTGGCCAGCGCGCTGCGCAAGCTGGACGCCGGTACCCGCCGGGTGCCGCTGGTCAAGACGCCGCAGCTGCAGACGACCAGCCACCTGATGATCGCCAACCCGTTCGGGGGCGCGAAGAGCCTGTTCGCCACCCACCCGCCGATGGCCGACCGCATCGCCCGGCTGGAGCGGATGGCCCGCGACTCCGGGCCCGGGTACCGGTAGGCCCGGCTACCGGTAGTTGGTGAACTGCAGCGGGACGTCGAGGTCGGCGCCGCGCAGCAGCGCCTGGACGTCCTGCAGCGCGTCCTTCTTCTTCCCGGTCACCCGCACCTGGTCGTCCTGGATCGCGGCCTGCACGCCCTTGGGCCCCTGGTCCTTGATGAGCTTGACGATCTCGCGGGCGTGGTCGCGGTCGATTCCCTGCCGCAGCGAGCCGGTGATGACGTAGGCCTTGCCGGACTGCTTGGGCTCGCCGGCGTCGAACGCCTTCATCGAGATGGACCGCTTCACCAGCTTCTCCTTGAAGACGTCCAGCGCGGCCAGGGCCCGCTCCTCGGTGTCGGCGCGAATCACCACCCCCAGCTCCCCGGACCACTCGACGCTCGCGTTCACGCCCCGGAAGTCGAAGCGCTGCGCCAGCTCCTTGGCGGCCTGGTTGAGCGCGTTGTCGACCTCCTGCCGGTCGACCTTGCTGACGACGTCGAACGACGGATCCGCCATGATTCGTTGCCTCCTGGCAGTCGGTGGCACGCATCCCCACCCGGGGGCGGAGAGCACGCGTACCGGTCCGGTAGGGTTGCGCGTTGGCCGGAGCGATCCGGTCGAACACCCAGGCGGGTTGCCCGAGTGGTCAAAGGGAGCGGTCTGTAAAACCGCCGGCTCAGCCTACGTTGGTTCGAACCCAACACCCGCCACCCATACCGATCGTGCCCGACCCGGGCCCACCTCTCCCGCTGCGCCGTCAGCGGTCCGCAGCGTTCCGCGCTCCTGCACCGTCGTTTTCCCCATCCGACGAGCGGGTAGCCCGCTGCCCGGAGCCGGTGCGCCGAGCTCCGGCGGCCCAACCCCGGCCCGCGCGGTGCGCGCCACGCTGTACGTGCTGGGACAGCGGCTCGCCGGCGGGGAGACGGCCGACCTGGCCGGGCAGCTCCCGCCGGGGCTCGCGGAGGTGCTGCCGCAGGAGGGGCCCGGCGAACGCTTCGACGTCGAGGAGTTCTACCGCCGCGTCGCGGACGTGGAGGATCTGGCCGAGCCGGCCGAGGCCCGGCGGCACGCCCGCGCCGTGGCCGCCGGCATGAAGTCGGCGCTGAGCGAGGGGGAGCTGAACGACGTGCTGGCCCAGCTCTCGCCGGACTACGACGACCTGTTCGCCGCCACCGGTCCGGTGCACTGACCGGCCCGGGTCGCCGCCACGGCGACCCCCACCTACGGGGCCTGATGCGCAGTTCACAAAGGTTGAATTATCAACATTCATTGACAGTCCGAGAGAACTTGCGCGGGCGGTGTCAATGCGCCTACGGTACTGAGAGCTCAGGCGAACGTCCCCCCCGTACGCTCGCCTGAGCCTTTTTCTTGCCCGAAAGGGGTGCCCGCCGCCTCGCCCCCGGCGGCGGCGTCGGTGCCGGGTCAGCTCGGCCGGCGGCGGATCTTGTTGCCCAGCCAGACCAGCGGGTCGTACTTGCGGTCGACGACGCGCTCCTTGAGCGGGATCAGCGCGTTGTCGGTGATCTTGATGTTCTCGGGGCAGACTTCGGTGCAGCACTTGGTGATGTTGCACATGCCCAGGCCGTGGTCCTCCTGGGCCGTGTGCTGCCGGTCCAGGGCGTCGAGCGGGTGCATGTCCAGCTCCGCGATCCGCATCAGGAACCGCGGTCCGGAGTAGGCCGGCTTGTTGTCCTCGTGGTCGCGCACCACGTGGCAGACGTCCTGGCACAGGAAGCACTCGATGCACCGGCGGAACTCCTGCGACCGCTCGACGTCGACCTGTGCCATGCGGTACTCGCCCGGCGCGATCCCGGGCGGCGGCGCGAAGGCCGGCACCTCCTGGGCCTTGGTGTAGTTGAAGGAGACGTCGGTGACGAGGTCCTTCATCACCGGGAAGGTGCGCATCGGCGTGACGGTGACGACCTCGTCGCGCTCGAAGGTCGACATCCGCGTCATGCACATCAGCCGCGGCCGGCCGTTGACCTCGGCGCTGCAGGAGCCGCACTTGCCGGCCTTGCAGTTCCAGCGCACCGCGAGGTCGGGCGCCTGGGTGGCCTGCAGCCGGTGGATGATGTCGAGGACGACCTCCCCCTCGTTCACCGGCACGGTGAAGTCGACCAGGTCGCCGCCGTCGGCGTCGCCCCGCCAGACGCGGAAGTGCGCGTCGTAGCCCTTGTCCTGCTCGGCGGCCTTGTTCTTCGCCGCCGCCAGGGCCTCGTCCGGGCTGACGCTCGCGTTCTGCTCGACAGCGGTCATCGGGCTTCCTCCGGCTGCACATCGTCGGGTACGTCGGCGAGCTCGGCGTCGGTGAAGTACTTCGCCAGCTCGCTCTTCGTGAACAGCGCCAGCAAATCCGGGCGCATCGGGACGAGCGGCTGCTCGGTGATGTCGATGCCGTCGCCGGGGGTGTTGAGCCGGCAGATCAGGTTCTTCTTGCGCCACTCGGCCGACATGCCGGGATGGTCGTCGCGGGTGTGGCCGCCGCGGGACTCCTCGCGCAGCAAGGCCGCCCGGGCGACCGCCTCGGCCACCGGCAGCATGTTGCGCAGGTCGAGCGCGAGGTGCCAGCCCGGGTTGAACTGCCGCTCGCCGACCACCCGGAGGTGCTGGGCGCGCTCCTTGAGCTTCTCGAGCCGCTCGAGGGCGTCCTGGATCTCGCTCGCGCGGCGGATGATGCCGACGAGGTCGTTCATGATCTGCTGCAGCTCGGAGTGCAGCTCGTAGGAGCTCTCGCCGTCGCGCTGCTCCAGCGGGGCCAGGACGGTGGCCCGGCACGCCCGCACCTGCTGGTCGGTGATGCCGGGGTAGCGACCCTTGAGCGAGTGGACGTAGGCGGCGGCCCCCTCGCCGGAGCGCCGGCCGAAGACCAGCAGGTCCGACAGCGAGTTGCCGCCCAGCCGGTTCGAGCCGTGCATCCCGCCGGCGACCTCGCCGGAGGCGAACAGGCCGGGGACGCCCTGACAGGCGCCGGTGTCGGGCTCGACCTCGATGCCGCCCATGACGTAGTGGCAGGTCGGACCGACCTCCATCGGCTCCGCGGTGATGTCGACGTCCGCGAGCTCCTTGAACTGGTGATACATCGACGGCAGGCGGCGGAGGATCTCCTCGCGCGGCAGCCGCGAGGCGATGTCGAGGAACACGCCCCCGTGGGGCGAGCCGCGCCCGGCCTTGACCTCGGTGTTGATGGCCCGGGCGACCTCGTCGCGGGGCAGCAGGTCCGGGGTGCGCTTGTTGTGCTCGGGGTCGGTGTACCAGGCGTCGGCCTCGTCCTCGTTGTCGGCGTACTGCGCCCGGAACACATCGGGCACGTAGTCGAACATGAACCGCGTGCCGTCGGAGTTCTTCAGCACGCCGCCGTCGCCGCGTACCCCCTCGGTGACGAGGATCCCCTTCACCGACGGCGGCCAGACCATGCCGGTGGGGTGGAACTGGACGAACTCCATGTTCAGCAGCGAGGAGCCGGCGCGCAGGGCGAGCCCCATGCCGTCGCCGGTGCACTCCCACGAGTTCGACGTGACCTTGGCGACCTTGCCGATGCCGCCGGTGGACAGCACCACCGCCGGCGCCCGGAACAGCACGAAGCCGCCGGTCTCGCGGTAGTAGCCGAACGCGCCGGCGATCGGTCCGCCGCGGCGGTCCTGGATCAGGTCGGTGATGGTGCACTCGGCGAAGACCTTCAACCGGCCGTCGTCGGCGCCGTGGTCGCGGCCCATGCGGCGCGCGTCGTCCTGCTGCAGCGAGACGATTTTCTGCTGCATCGTCCGGATGAGCTCCAGGCCGGTGCGGTCGCCGACGTGCGCCAGCCGGGGGTACTCGTGGCCGCCGAAGTTGCGCTGGCTGATCTTGCCTTCCTTGGTGCGGTCGAACAGGGCGCCGTAGGTCTCCAGCTCCCACACCCGGTCGGGTGCCTCCTTGGCGTGCAGCTCGGCCATCCGCCAGTTGTTGAGGAACTTCCCGCCCCGCATGGTGTCGCGGAAGTGCACCTGCCAGTTGTCGTTCGGGTTGGCGTTGCCCATGGAGGCCGCGCAGCCGCCCTCGGCCATGACGGTGTGGGCCTTGCCGAACAGCGACTTGCAGATGATCGCCACCCGCAGACCCGCCTCGTGCGCGGCGATGGCCGCGCGCAGGCCGGCGCCCCCGGCGCCGATGACGAGGACGTCGTAGCTGTGCCGCTCGATGCTCTCGTCGTCAGCGTGCGCGGTCGCCGCCGGCATTTCTGGCGTCGCAGTCATGCAGGCCCTTTCAGTTGAGGATGCGCGGATCGCTGAACGCGCCGGACGCGACGAGCGCGATGTACAGGTCGGTGAGCAGCAGCGTGCCGAGCGTCGTCCAGGCCAGCTGCATGTGCTTGGCGTTGAGCCGGGAGACCAGCGTCCAGGCCTGGTAGCGCATCGGGTGGCGGGAGAAGTTGCGCAACTTGCCGCCGACGATGTGCCGGCAGGAGTGGCACGAGAGCGTGTACGCCCAGAGCAGGACGACGTTGGCGAGCATGATGAGCGTGCCGAGCCCGAGGCCGAACGTGTGCCCCCCGTCGGCCGTCATGGGCCGGAATGCCTGCACCACGTCCCAGGTGTTCACCAGGGAGATGAGCATCGCCGCGAGCCAGAAGTAGCGATGCAGGTTCTGCAGGATCAGCGGGAGCCGGGTCTCGCCGGAGTACCGGGCGTGCGGCTCGGCGACGGCGCAGGCCGGCGGCGAGGCCCAGAACGAGCGGTAGTAGGCCTTGCGGTAGTAGTAGCAGGTCAGCCGGAAGCCGAGCAGGAACGGCAGCGTCACGATCGCGAACGGGATGATCGGCGGGAAGTGCCCGAACCACGTGCCGAAGTCCCGGGACCCCGGCACGCAGCTGGCGGTGACGCACGGCGAGTAGAACGGCGAGAGGTAGTGGGCCGACGGTACGTAATACGCCGCCTGCCACACCGTCCGCAGCGTGGCGTAGAGCACCCACCCGGACAGCAGGACGAAGGTGACCGCCGGGGCGGTCCGCCACTCGTCGGTGCGGAGGGTGCGGGCGGCGATGGCGGCCCGGCCGGGCGCGTTGACGCCGGCAGGCCGGGCGTTCGCGCCGGTGGGGGGTTCTCGTGTTGCGCGCGTCACGAGAGCCGAGTCTGGCCCACCAGGTCGCGGTTGCCAACCGTTGTCGCCCGTCGGGGCTGATCATTTTCCGTCGCGCGGGCGCCGATGATTCGGTGGCGGGCGCACGCGGGGGGTCGTGTAGGCTGATATGTCGGCGCGGCAGTGCTGCGGTACTGCAGCGCGTCGGCCCCCTTAGCTCAGTCGGCAGAGCGTCTCCATGGTAAGGAGAAGGTCTACGGTTCGATTCCGTAAGGGGGCTCCGGCAGGCCCGCGGGCCTGCCCGCGGCGGGGTAGCTCAGGTGGTTAGAGCACACGGCTCATAATCGTGGTGTCGCGGGTTCGAGTCCCGCCCTCGCTACTGCCGGCCGACAGCCGACAGTTCCAGATTCGTCGATCCGAAGGATTCACCCGTGGCAGCCACCGACGTTCGCCCCAAGATCACCTTGGCGTGCCAGGAGTGCAAGAACCGCAACTACATCACCGTCAAGAACCGGCGCAACGATCCGGACCGGCTGGCGATGAAGAAGTTCTGCTCGCACTGCGGTAAGCACACCGAGCACCGCGAGACGCGCTGATCAGGTTCCCCTGAACCAGCGCGCCACAGACGCCACCAATGGCCACACGGCCCCGCCGGACCCGTCCGGCGGGGCCGTTGCTGCTCGTGGCCCACGGCACCCGCTCGCCGGCCGGGACGGCGACGACCCGGGCGCTGGCGGCCGCGATCGCCGCGGCTCGGCCCACGGTGCCGGTGTCGCTCTGCTACCTCGACGTGACCGAGCCGGCCCTGCCCGACGCGGTGGCGCGGGCTGACGAGAACGCGGTCCTCGTGCCGCTGCTGCTGTCCACCGGCTACCACGTCGAATCCGACATCCCGGCCGCCGTGCGGGCACGCCCCGACATCGCCGTGGCCCGGCACCTCGGCCCGCACCCGCTGCTGGTCGACGCCCTGGCCGACCGGCTGCCCGCGGGGCGGTTCGGCTCCACCGTCCTGGTGGCGACCGGCTCCAGCCGCCCCGGGGCGGCGCGCGAGGTGGCCGAGGTCGCCGCCGCGCTCGGGGAGCGACTCGGCGAGCCGGTCACGGCCGGCACCGTCGGCGACGGCCTGGCCGACGCGTTCGCGGGGGCGGCGCCGCCGGTCCGGGTGGCGACCTACCTGCTGGCCGAGGGGCGCTTCGGCGAGACCCTCGCGGCCGCGGCGGGTGACCGCGTCCGGGTGGCGCCGCCGCTGGGCGTCCACCCGGCCCTCGTCGAGCTGGCCTGGCGCCGCTACGACGAGGCGGCGGGCGGCTGAGCGATCAGTGCAGGCCGCATTCGGTCTTGCCGCTGCCGGCCCACCGGCCGGCGCGGGCGTCCTCGCCGTGCTCCAGGCGCCGGGTGCACGGGGCGCACCCGACCGAGCCGTACCCGTCGGACAGCAGCGGGTTGACCAGGACGCCGTTGTCCGCGATGTACCGGTCGACGTCCTGCTGGGCCCAGCTCGCGATGGGGTTGAGCTTCACGATCGAGCGCCGCGCGTCCCACTCGACCACCGGGACGTGCCGGCGCGTCGGTGACTCGTCCCGCCGCAGGCCCGACGCCCACGCCGAATACCCGCGCAGCGCCGAGCGCAGCGGCAGCACCTTGCGTAGCGCGCAGCACTGGTCGGGGTTGCGCCGGTGGAGCTGCCGGCCGAAGGACGCGTCCTGCTCCGCCACGCTCTGCGCGGGCGTCACCGTGCGGACGGTCACCGGCAGGGTCGAGGCCATGGCGTCCCGGGTGCCGAGCGTCTCGGCGAAGTGGTAGCCGGTGTCGAGGAAGATGACGTCGACGCCGGGCCGGACCCGCGCGGCGAGGTCGGGCACCACGGCGTCGGCCATGGACGAGGTCACCGCCCAGCTGTCGCCGAAGGTGGTCTCCGCCCAGCCCAGGATCTCCAGCGCCGAGGCGCCCTCGAGGTCCCGCCCGGCCCGCTCGGCGACGTCCTGCAGCCGCCGGGTCGCCGTCAGAGCAGCCACTGCTCGTCCGCCCGGGTGACGTAGGCCGCGAAGGACTCGCCGTCCTGGCGCCGTTCCTGGTAGCCGCGCAGCACCCGCTCGACGTAGTCCGGCGCCTCGGCCGCGGTGACCTTGAGCCCGCGGAACTTCCGGCCGAACTCGGCCTCGGTGCCCATCTGGCCGCCGAGGTGAACCTGGAAGGCGTCCTGGTCGTGGCCGTCGCCGTCCTTGACCACCATGCCTTTGAAGCCGATGTCGGCGACCTGGAACCGGGCGCAGGAGTTGGGGCAGCCGTTGACGTTGATGGTGATCGGGGTGTCGAAGCCGGGCAGCCGCCGCTCCATCTCCTGCCGCAGCCAGTCCGCGCGGCCCTTGGTCTCGACCAGCGCCAGCTTGCAGAACTCGATGCCGGTGCAGGCCATGGTGCCGCGCTCGAAGGCGCTCGGGCGGGTGGTGAAGCCGATCCCGGTCATCGCCCCTGCCAGGGTGTCGATCCGGTCATCAGGGACGTCCAGGACGACGACGCCCTGCTGCGCGGTCAGCCGCACCCGCCCCTGCCCGTACTCGTCGGCCAGCCCGGCCAGGGCGTGCAGCGCGGTGCCGGACGTCCGGCCGGCACGAGTCGTGCCGCCGACCGCGTGCAGCCCGTCGGCCTGCCGCTCCACCCCGACGTGGTCCCGGTGGGCGGGGGAGGTCTCCGGGGCGGGGCCGTCCGGCAGCGCCCGGTGCAGGTACTCGTCCTGCAGCACCTGCCGGAACTTCGCAATCCCCCAGTCGGCGATCAGGAACTTCAGCCGGGCCCGGGTGCGCATCCGGCGGTAGCCGTAGTCCCGGAAGACCGAGGTGACGCCGGCCCACACCTCGCTCACCTCGTCGGGGCGGACGAAGACCCCGAGGCGTTCGGCGAAGCGTGGGTTGGTGGACAGCCCGCCGCCGACCCATACGTCGAAGCCCGGGGTGCCGTCGGGGCCGGTCACTCCGACGAACGCGACGTCGTTGATCTCGTGGTTGGTGCAGTGCCGGGCGCAGCCGGAGATCGAGGTCTTGAACTTGCGCGGCAGGTTCGAGAACTCGGGGTCGCCGAGGTAGCGCTCGACCGTCTCGCGCAGAGCCGGGCCGGCGTCGAGCACCGAGTCCTCGGCCACGCCTTCGAGCGGGCAGCCCAGCATCACCCGGGGGCCGTCGCCGCAGGCCTCGGTGGTGGACAGGCCGACGGCCTCGAGGCGTCGCCAGATCTCGGGGACGTCCTCGATCCGGATCCAGTGCAGCTGGACGTTCTGCCGGTCGCTGACGTCGGCGACGTCGCGGCCGAAGGTGGTGGAGATGTCGGCCATCACCCGCAGCTGCTCGCTGGTGAGCGCGCCGCCGTCGGTGCGGATCCGCATCATGAAGAACTCGGCCTCGAGCTCCTCCGGCTCCAGGGTGGCCGTCCGGCCGCCGGGGATGCCCTCGCGGCGCTGGGTGTAGAGCCCCATGTACTTGAAACGGTTGCGCAGGTCGCCGGGGTCGATGCTGGCGAAGCCGTACTTGGAGTAGATGTCCAGAATCCGGGACCGGACGTTGAGCCCGTCGTCGTCCCGCTTACCGCGCTCGACGGCGTTCAGCGGTTCGCGATGGCCCAGGGCCCACTGGCCCTGGCCCCGTCGGGGCGTGTCGGTGCGGGGTGCGTCGGTGCGCGCAGGCATGGCTGCGGGTCCTTCCGAAGGGTGGTGCGGGAACAAGCCGGAGCGTCTCGGCACGAAGTGCCGGGGACAGGCTCAACAGCTCGCCGCGACCACCCGGAGCAGGTCGACGTGACGACGCGACACCAGGTGGGTCGAGGTGCGCGCCATGTCGACCATCCTTGCACACGGGACAATCGCCGGGTGTCCGATCCCGAAACCCCGACCGGCTACCCGCTGCTGCTCGACCTGGCGGGCCGCCGCGTGCTCGTCGTCGGCGGCGGGGCGGTGGCCGCCCGGCGGGTCGCGGCGCTGCGCGCCTCGGGCGCGGAGGTGACGGTCGTGGCGCCGCGGGTGCGCGACGGGATCGCCGGGCCGGGTGTCACCGTGCTCGAGCGGGCGTTCCGGCCCGCCGACCTGGACGGCGCCTGGCTGGCGATCGCCTGCACCGACGACCCTGCGGTCAACGCCACGGTCGCCGAGGGGGCCGACCGGCAGCGCATCTTCTGCATCCGGGCCGATCTCGGCGCCGCGGGAAGCGCCCAGACCCCCGCCGTCGCCCGCCACGGCGCGGTCACCGTCGCCGTCCACGGGGGCGGCGACCCGGGCCGGGCCCGGGCGCTGCGCGACCTCATCGCAGCGGCCCTGGACACCGGTGACCTCGCCGCGCCGCCGCGCCGGGCGGCGACGGCCGGTCGGGTCGCGCTGGTCGGCGGCGGGCCGGGTGACCCGGAGCTGATCACCGTGCGCGGGCGCCGGCTGCTGGCCGAGGCCGACGTCGTCGTCACCGACCGGCTGGCGCCGCGGGAGCTGCTGGGGACGCTGGGGCCCGAGGTCGAGGTCGTCGAGGCGGGCAAGTCCTCGACGCGGCACACCCTCACCCAGCAGCAGATCAACGAGGTGCTGGTCGACCGGGCGCTGGCCGGCCGGCGGGTGGTGCGCCTCAAGGGCGGTGACCCGTTCGTCTTCGGGCGGGGCGGCGAGGAGTGGCTCGCCTGCGTCGCGGCCGGGGTACCGGTCACCGTGGTCCCGGGCATCACCTCCGCGCTGGCGGCTCCCGCGCTGGCCGGGATCCCGGTGACGCATCGCAACGTGGCGACCGAGTTCACGGTGGTCTCCGGCCACCTCGACCCCCGCGGCCCGGCCGCGGGCAGCGTCGACTGGATCCGCCTGGCCCGCTCCGGCGGCACGCTGGTGCTGCTGATGGCGATGGGGCGGCTGCACCTGATCGCCGCCGAGCTGATCGCGCACGGCCTGCCGGCCGACACCCCGGCCGCGGCGATCCACCGCGCCTCGACACCGCAGCAGCGCACCGTGCGGGCGCCGCTGCACCGGTTGGCGCAGGCGATCGGCGCGGCGGCGGTCGAGCCGCCGGCGGTCGTCGTCATCGGCCCCGCCGTCGCCGCGCTCGACCGGCCGGACGGGTGAGGCCACCAGGGGGTGTCACAGCCCGTCCCGTCGGCTACGGCGCGGCGATCTGTCCGGGTTAGAGTGCGAACGAAGGACGTCACCACGGGAGGGGCGCGATGGCCGGACGCGCACCACGGGGTGCTGAAGCGCCGGTGGACGGCCGCCGGCTGCGGTGGACCGCGCACCGGCAGCAGCGCCGTGCCGCCTTCGTCGCCGCTGGCGCCGAGGCCATCGACCGGCACGGGCCGGGCGCGTCGGCCGAGCAGATCGCCGAGGCCGCCGGAATCAGCCGAACGGTCCTGTACCGCTACTTCCGCGACCGGGACGACCTGCGCCAGGCCATCGCCCAGCACGTCGCCAACCAGGTTCTGGGCAGCGTCATGCCGAAGCTGCAGCTGACGGCCGAGTCGACGCCGCGGCAGATCATCGGCGCGGCGATCGGCACCGTGGTCGGCTGGCTCGACGAGCACCCCAACCTCTACCTGTTCCTGCGCTCCGGGCAGGAGGGCGGGCTCGAGACGGTGGCCACCACGCTGGCCGATGCCGTCGCCGCCCTGCTGAAGCTGCTGCTGGGCGCGTTCGGGGTCGAGGCCGAGGAGGCCGAGCCCGGCGCGTACGGCGTCGTCGGCTTCGTCGAGTCCGCGGGCGGCTGGTGGCTGCGGCACCGCAGCATGACCCGCGAGGTCTTCACCGAGCACGTCTGCACCGGGGTCTGGCACATCCTGGAGGGCTCCGCCCGCGACCACGGGCTGACCGTCGAGTACGACGGCCCGCTGCCGATCGCCCGGGCGCTGGCCGCCCGCGACACCGCGAGGTGACCCGCCGCCCGGGCGGGGCCTAACCTGCTCCCCATGCCGGTCGATCAATCCTTCGCGGGCCGCAGCTACCCGCCCACCGAGGCCTACCGCGTCGGCCGGGAGAAGATCCGGGAGTTCGCCGAGGCCATCGGCGACCCGAACCCCGCCTACCGGGACCCGGAGGCGGCGCGGGCGCTCGGGCACCGGGACGTCGTGGCCCCACCCACCTTCGCCATCACCCTCACCCTGGCGGCGGCCCAGCAGGTGATCGACGACCCCGACCTGGGGCTGGACTACTCCCGCGTCGTGCACTCCGACCAGCGATTCCGCCACCTGCGCCCCGTGGTCGCCGGCGACCGCCTCACCGTTGCCGTCACGGTGGAGAACGTGAAGACGATGGGCGGCAACGACGTCCTGGAGACCCGCTGCGACGTCACCACCGAGGACGGCGAGGCCGTGCTGTCGTCCTGGACCACGCTCGTCTCCCGGGGCGCCTCATGACCGGCCCCGACCAGTCCGCGCCGGCCGACACCGGACAGGCCGTGCCGGCCGTGGGCGACGAGATCCCGGCCCGGGAGTTCCCGATCACCCGCGCCGACCTGGTCCGCTACGCCGGGGCCTCCGGCGACTTCAACCCCATCCACTGGAACGAGCGCGTGGCCACCGAGGTCGGGCTGCCGGGGGTCATCGCCCACGGCATGGTCACCATGGCCACGGCCGCGCGGCTGCTCACCGACTGGGCCGGCGACCCCGCCGCGGTCGTCGAGTACGGCGTCCGGTTCACCCGGCCCGTCGTCGTCCCCGACCCCGGGCGGGCCACCCTCCGGGTCTCTGGCACGGTCAAGAGCGTCCGCGACGACGGCCTGCTCGACGTCACGCTCACCGCCACCGTCGACGGCGAGACCGTCCTCGCCCGTGCACGGGCCGCGGTGCGATGGCCCGCCGGCTTGGAGGACCGCCGCCCCGCCCCGTAGAATCGCAGCTCGGGGTCCGGCAGGGCCTTGCGTCAGCGTGTCCGCAGGTCGCGACAGCGGTTGCGGACAGCGCTTAGGGGCGTGGCTCAATCTGGTAGAGCACCGGTCTCCAAAACCGGCGGTTGCAGGTTCGAATCCTGTCGCCCCTGCGTAGTACCCACCAACGGGCGTGTCCGATGTCGCGTCCGACGAGTTAGGAGAGCACGTGGCCACGACTCGCTCCGAGTCCCCGGCGGCCCGGTCGACCCGTGGCCGCGGCGGCGCGCCGGCCCGTTTCGTCCGCGAGGCCGTCTCGGAGATGCGCAAGGTGCTGTGGCCGTCCCGCAGCGAACTGGTCACCTACTCGGTGGTGGTCATCATCTTCGTGGTGATCATGGTCGCGATCGTGGCCGGCCTCGACCTGGGCTTCGCCAAGGCCGTGCTCGCCGTCCTCGGCTGAGCCGCGGCCGCTGCCCGTCCCTGGCCCGCCCCGCGGGCCGACGCAACAAACCAGAGAAGAGTGATCGTGTCCGAGTACGACGAGACCACCGGCGCTGCCGCGTCCGGTGAGACGTCCGACGCCGCCGACGAGTCGCGCACCGACGCGCCCCCCGAGCCCGGCGTCTCCGAGGCCGCGCGTCTCCTGGGCGCCGACGACGACGACCTCACCGCTCCCGCTGCCCCGGTCGACGAGGACATCGACCTCGGCCTCGGCAGCGACAACACCGACGCCGCCCCCGGTGCGGCTACCGCCGACGGGGCCGTTGCGACCGGCGACGACGCCGTCGACGACGGCACCGCGGCGACCGATGCCGTCGCCGCCGCAGCCGGCCGGCTGGCCGAGGCAGAGGAGCCCGCCGCCGAGCCCGACGGCGCCGCCGAGGCCGAGGAGGAGGAAGAGGACCCGGTCGAGGCGCTGCGCCGCGAGCTGCGGACGCAGTGGGGCGACTGGTACGTCGTCCACTCCTACGCCGGCTACGAGAACAAGGTGAAGACCAACCTCGAGAGCCGGATCCAGAGCCTGGACATGGAGGAGTACATCTTCCAGGTCGAGGTGCCGACCGAGGACGTCGTCGAGATCAAGAACGGCAAGCGCCAGCAGGTGCAGCGCAAGGTGTTCCCCGGCTACATCCTGGTCCGGATGGACCTCAACGACGAGTCGTGGGGCGCGGTCCGCAACACCCCCGGCGTCACCGGCTTCGTCAACGCCACCTCCAAGCCGTCACCGCTGTCCGAGGACGAGGTCGTCAAGATCCTGGCCCCGGCCACCACCAAGGCCGTCGACGTCGCCAAGGGCGAGAAGGCCAAGTCGGGCGGCGGCGAGGAGAAGCAGACCTTCGAGGTCGACTACACCGTGGGCGAGTCGGTCACGGTCATGGACGGCCCGTTCGCCACCCTGCCGGCCACCATCAGCGAGATCGACCCCGTGCACCAGAAGCTGCGGGTGCTGGTCTCGATCTTCGGCCGGGAGACGCCGGTCGAACTGTCGTTCAGCCAGGTCAGCAAGCTCTAGCCTGCGGGGGGCTTCGCCCCCCGCATACCCCCCCAAAAAAAGGCAAGGCCCGCTTTGCCCGGACAGATTTTCATAACGGGAAGCGGAGCTTCCCGTTCGCCCGGACAGATGTCAAGCACCGGAAGCAAGCTTCCGGGTGTGGGAGGGCCGGGACGGACCCGGTCTGCCTGACCACGAGTAGGAAAGAGAAGAGAGCATGCCTCCGAAGAAGAAGCTGGCCGCGATCATCAAGTTGCAGATCCAGGCCGGCGCCGCGAACCCCGCTCCGCCGGTCGGCCCGGCGCTCGGCCAGCACGGCGTCAACATCATGGAGTTCTGCAAGGCCTACAACGCGGCCACCGAGTCACAGCGGGGCCAGATCATCCCCGTGGAGATCTCGGTCTACGAAGACCGCTCGTTCGACTTCGTCACCAAGACCCCGCCGGCGGCCAAGCTGCTGCAGAAGGCCGCGGGTGTCGACAAGGGCAGCGGCGAACCGCACGCCACCAAGGTCGGCAAGGTCTCGATGGACCAGGTCCGCGAGATCGCGCAGACCAAGATGGAAGACCTCAACGCCACCAACGTCGAGCAGGCCGCCAAGATCATCATCGGCACCGCCCGCTCGATGGGCATCACCGTCGAGTAACGGCCCGCAGCCCTCAGCTACCCGAGAACTCCGCGGGGTCCCGCGAGCCGAGACTCGGCGAGACCCCCGTGGGAGGGGCGCCCCACGGCGCCCCGCCTGACCACTCACGAAAGAAGCATTCACATGGCACAGCGCAGCAAGGCCTACCGCAAGGCCGCCGAACTGATCGAGCCCGGCCGCATCTACAGCCCCCTCGAGGCCGCCGGGATCGCCCGGCAGGCGTCGTCGTCGAGCTTCGACGGCACCGTCGAGGTCGCGATGCGGCTCGGCGTCGACCCCCGCAAGGCCGACCAGATGGTCCGTGGCACCGTCAGCCTGCCGCACGGCACCGGCAAGACCGTCCGCGTCATCGTCTTCGCCACGGGCGACAAGGCGGACGCCGCCGTCGCCGCCGGCGCGGACAAGGTCGGCAGCGACGACCTGATCCAGGAGATCACCGACGGTTTCCTGGACTTCGACGCCGCGATCGCCACCCCGGACCAGATGGCCAAGGTCGGGCGCATCGCCCGGGTGCTCGGCCCGCGCGGGCTCATGCCCAACCCGAAGACCGGCACCGTGACCCCGGACGTCGCGAAGGCAGTCGGCGACATCAAGGGCGGCAAGATCAGCTTCCGGGTGGACAAGCAGGCCAACCTGCACCTGATCATCGGCAAGGCGTCGTTCTCTCCCGAGCAGCTGGTCGAGAACTACGCCGCGGCGTTGGACGAGATCCTCCGGGCCAAGCCGTCGGCCGCCAAGGGCAAGTTCGTCAAGAAGGTCACCTTCTCGACCACCATGGGCCCCGGCGTCCCCGTCGACGTCAACCGCACCCGCAACCTGCTCGAGGACGCCGCCTCGAGCGCATGATCGCGGTACCCGTTAGGGTCGGGCGGTCTTGATCGTCGCACTTGCCCTAGGGGTCTGAATGATCCGCAGTCACCGCCTGCTCCGGCGCCTCGCCGGAGCAGGCGTCGCGTTCGCGCTGCTCGCTGCCATGACGGTCGGTCTGGCCGGCCCGGCCGCCGCCGCCACCCGGTTCAACGACGTGCCGCGCAGCCAGCCGTTCTACGGCGACATCACCTGGTTGGTCCGGCACGGCATCGCCGACGGCTACAAGGACGGTGGCTACCACCCGACCGCCACGGTGAGTCGGCAGGCGATGGCCGCCTTCCTGTACGCATTCCGGAATCGCTCGACCACACCGGCAGCGTGCACCAAGGCGCCGTTCTCGGACGTCCCGAAGGACTCGCCGTTCTGCCCGCAGATCTCGTGGTTGTCGAACCAGGGAATCGCGCAGGGTTACGCCGACGGTGGGTTTCACCCCACGGCCTCGGTGAGCCGGCAGGCGATGGCGGCGTTCATGTATGCACTGCAGCACGACACGGACGCCCCGTCCTGCTCCTCCGCGGCTTTCTCCGACGTGCCGGCGGACAGTCCATTCTGCGGCGACATCCAATGGCTGGCCAGCGACGGCATCGCGGAGGGCTTCGCCGACGGTGGGTTCCACCCCGCCGACGCGGTGAGTCGCCAGGCCATGGCCGCCTTCCTGCACCGGCTCGCCGACCCCGCGCCGAACGAGACGGTGTCCCACTACCTCCGCTCGAAAGACCCCCAGGCTGCGAGCGTGGCGGGGCAGGCCGACGCCGCGATCGACGCGAACGTCAGCGGCCCCCACCTGCACCTGATCGATGTGGGGGCGCAGGAGGTGCGTGCGCCGCTGTCCAAGGCGAACCCGGGCGTCTGGCTGACGGCAACCAACTGCGACAAGACCAACGGCAAGCCCTACAACTGCATCCGGATCACCTACGCCAAGCTGGTGAGCCTGGTGCAGGCCTACGTCAGCGGCTACATCGGTGCCGGGGGCAGCAAGGCCACCGTCGCGGTCGGGACCAACAACGACGGCACGTGGGGGCCCAAGACCTACACCGCCGCCAAGAAGGCGGCCGACTGGTGGACCGAGGTCGTCCAGCCGCTGCGGGACAGCGCGCCGGCCGGCATCACCTATGTCGCCGCCGACGACATCGAGCCCGGCTTCAGCGCCACCTACTCCCAGACCAAGACCTGGGTGAACGGCTACCTGACCGCGGCCGGGTCGGTGTCCGGGCTGCGGCTGATCGACAACGGCTCGGCCGACGGCTGCCCGACGACCATCGGCGCGACCGGCGGGAAGTGCCCCCCGCAAGGTGACGGCCAATGGACGCAGGCTCGCCGCGTAGCGCTCGACTCCGATCCCCACACCGACGTATTGCCGCAGATCTACTACACCGTCCAGGCCGAGCAGTGGGCGAACCTGGCGCTGCAGGCCAAGGGGGCGCTGCACTTCGCGGGGTCGCTCACCGAGTTACGTGCCAGCGGCGGGACGTTCTCCCCCTCGCAGGGCTGGATCGCGCTCTGGGACGAGCTGACCGCGGCGAACTTCACCCCGAAGATCCCCGCGGCCACGGACCTGGACGTCATCAAGTAGCGCCCGGGGAACGGATTTGGTTCCCGCACCCGCTACCGCGTATTCTCGTCCACGATCCACCCGAAGACCGCTGGTCGCCGCGTGCGCACACGCGGCGGAACGTCTCCGAAGCGTCGGAGCGACCCGCGCAGGATGGCATAGGTACGGCTGTTGCCGCCCCGTGCGCTCCTGCGCCGGGGCGTCTCTCGTTTCCGGGCTGTTCCACGCCGCCGCCACGGCGGCCGTCCAGCCCGATGTGAGAACGAGAGGAGGAACCAGGTGCCGAATCCCGAGAAGGTCGACGCCGTCGCCGAGATCGTGCAGCACTTCTCGTCGTCGACCGCAGCCCTCGTGACCGAGTACCGGGGTCTGTCGGTCAAGCAGATCACCGACCTGCGCCGGAAGCTGGGTGACGAGACGGTCTACGCGGTCGTCAAGAACACGCTCACCAAGCGCGCCGCCAGCGACGCCGGTGTGCCGCTGGACACCGAGCTGCTGGTCGGACCGACCGCCATCGCCTTCGTGAAGGGCGACGCCGTCGAGGCCGCCAAGGGTTTGCGTGACTTCGCCCGGACCAACCCGCCGCTGGTGATCAAGGGCGGTGTGTTCGACGGCAACCCGGTCACCGCGACCGAGATCGCCCGCATCGCCGACCTCGAGTCCCGTGAGGTTCTGCTGTCGAAGGTTGCCGGCGGCCTCAAGGCGCTGCCGAACCGGGCCGCCGGGCTGTTCCAGGCCCCGATCGCCCAGGTGGCCCGCCTCGCCGCGGCCCTGCAGGAGAAGAAACCCGCCGACGCCGCGCCCGCGGCCGACGCCCCCGCCGACGCCGCCGCTGACACCGCGCCGGCCGACGCTCCCGCCGACGAGCCGGCGGAGTAACACCCACACCAAGGCGCCGGCTCACCCGGCATCGAGACGAAAGGAACGCCGATCATGGCGAAGCTCAGCACCGACGAGCTGCTGGACGCCTTCAAGGAGATGACCCTCCTGGAGCTCAGCGAGTTCGTGAAGCAGTTCGAGGACACCTTCGACGTCACCGCGGCCGCGCCGGTCGCGGTCGCCGCACCCGGCGCAGCCGCCGGCGGCGGTGGCGGCGAGGAGGACGCTGTCGAGGAGAAGGACGAGTTCGACGTCGTCCTCGAGAGCGCCGGCGACAAGAAGATCCAGGTCATCAAGGAGGTCCGTGGCCTCACGAACCTGGGTCTGAAGGAGGCCAAGGACCTCGTCGACGGCGCGCCGAAGCCGCTGCTGGAGAAGGTCAACAAGGAGGCCGCCGACAAGGCCAAGGAGGCCCTCGAGGCCGCCGGCGCCACGGTGACGGTCAAGTAGCACCCCGCTTTACCGCGAACCCCCCGGTTCGACGGCTTCAGGTCCCGCCGAAGCCGTCCCACCGGGGGGTTTCGTCGCTCTCGGCGCCGGATCGGCGCAGCTGGTCGCTCAGGCGGGCAGACCGAGCGTGTCCCGCAGCGGCGCCGCCCAGCCGATCGCCCCGACCGGACGGCCGCCGCCGAGCACCTCGACGGCCGACCAGCGGCGTATCTCCGGCCCGTCCTGGCCCCAGAATCGCAGTGCCGCGGCCAGCAGCGGCGGCAGCGCCCGCCCGGAGCCGTCGGCCACCTTGGCCGCGAACGCCCGGCCGTCGGGCAGCGCGGCCCCCCACACGCCCTCGGCGCCGTCCTTCGCCAGCAGCCCCGGCACCGCGGCGAGCAGCCCACTGACGGCCCGGCGGCTCCCGCCGAGCAGCTGCGGATGGGCGCGGATCGCCGTCACCACGGCCGCCTCCGGGCTGCCCTCCGCCGCCGTCGTGAGAGCGGCGAAGCCGCGGGCCAGCGCCGCCAGCGGGACGGCGTGGGCGGGTGCTCCGCAGCCGTCCACCGTGCTGGCAGTGATCCCGGCCCCGCACATCGACTCGATCTCCGCCACGATCGCCTGCTGCAGCGGGTGCTCCGGGTCCAGGTAGGACGCGACGTCCCACCCGGCGGCGACGCAGGTCGCCACCATCCCGGCGTGCTTGCCGGAGCAGTTGTGGCAGATGCGGGCCTCGCGACCGCCACCGGCGGCCCAGGCCAGCAGGGCCTCGGGGTCGGCCGGCAGGGCGGGCGGGCAGCCCAGCGCGGACTCGTCCAGCCCCGCCTGGCGCAGGGTGCGGCGGGCGCCCTCGACGTGCTGGACCTCGCCGTCGTGGCTGGCCGCCGCGAGCGCCAGGGACGCCGCCGGCGGCGCCCAGCCGCTGCGCAGCATCGCCGCCGCCTGGAACGGTTTGAGCGACGAGCGGGCGAACTCGGACGCGTCGGGGTCGCCGAGAGCGACCGCGACGCTGCCGTCCGGCTCGAGCAGCACGAGCGAGCCGCGGTGGCGCGACTCCACCCGGCCGCCGCGGGTGACCTCCAGCAGGACCGGATCCGGGGTGCCCGGCGCGTCGGAGGTCATGCCTCGAGCGACGCCAGCAGCGCGGCGTCGAGCGTGCCGTCGGCCGCGGCGGTGCGGTAGCGGTGCTGCAGGTCGGCGTCGGCCGCGCGCCAGGCGGCCGCGAGCCGTTGCAGCCGGGGCGGGGCCAGCTGCCCGGCCAGCGACGCGAACTCCGCCCAGAGATCAGCGCGCGGCGGGGCCGCGACCAGGTCCGCGACCTGCTCGTCGCTGACCACGCCGGCGATCGCGTCGGCGCGGGAGGGATCCTCGAGCACCCACCCGATGCGCAGCAGCTGCTCGCCGTCGAAGATGGCGATGCTCTCGGCCAGGGCCTGCTCGTCCACGGCGCTGACGAAGCCGCCGATGACGACCCACTCCTGCCTCCGGGCGAGCTCGGCGCCGACCCGGGCGACCCGGTCCGGCGGGATCGCCGCCACGACCTCCGGGGCCCGGGAGGCGTCCATGGCGGCCGAGACGTCGGCCAGGTAGGCGTCCGGCAGGCGGGCCACGAGCTCCGCGGCGCGCGCGGGGTCGAGCAGCTCGGCCGAGCGGGCCGCGAGCAGCGGTGGCAGGACGGCCTGGGTCACCTTGGCCGCGATCGGCACGGGCACGGCCTTGGCGATGTTGGCGACGCGGACGAAGTGGGGGCGGTCGGCCTGGAACAGTGCCTCGGCCACCTGGCGGCGCAGGGCGCGGACGTCCTCGGCGGGCAGGTGGGCGAGCATCTCGACCCGGTCGGGCTTCACCCCGAGCGTGTGCGCGAGCTTGCGCAACTCGGCTGCGGTGAGGCTCATCCGAACAGCATCTTCCGGACGACCCCGCGCACCGGGAAGGGCACCTGCTTCACGGTGGCCGCGAAGGCCTCCTCGAGGCTGCGGGCCTGTTCCCGGCGGGCCTCGGCCACCAGCTCGGTGAGCTGCGCCAGCGTGGCCTCGTCGAGGTCGCGGACGGCGGGCGGCGGCTCGTCGCCCAGCGCGGCGCGGAGCTGTTCGGCAGGGTCCTGGACGGCCATGGTCTCCTCGGGGATCGGTGCGAGGCGGGGCGCGGCGAGCGTAACCCGCCCCCGGCCGGCCGGCGGCGGGGTGGCACCGGCGGGCGCCCCCGGGCCGTCCCGGGGCCCACCGAAACCTCCCGAGGTAACGGTTCCGAAACCTCGGACGGCGTGTCGCGGCAATGTATGCGAGGCTTCGGGGCGGCGTCGTGGCCGCTGCTCGAAACCAGCCGTTACCAATTGGTACAGCTGCTCGTTAGATTGGTCGCGTTCCGCCGGTCACACCGTGACGGGCAACACTGCCGGACGACCCCGTCGCCGGCCGGAATGCGCGCAGAGCCGTTCGGCGAGGAAGGAAGTGCTCGTGGGGGTTGAGGTCGCGGTTCACGAGCTGACCAAGGCGTTCGGCCGGCAGACCATCTGGGGAGACGTCACCCTCACCCTGCCTCCGGGCGAGGTGTCGGTGCTGCTCGGCCCTTCCGGTACCGGCAAGTCGGTCTTCCTGAAATCGCTCATCGGGCTGCTCAAACCGGACAAGGGCTCGATCGTCATCCGCGACGTCGACATCGCCCGCTGCAGCGAGTCGAAGCTCTACGAGACCCGCAAGCTGTTCGGAGTGCTGTTCCAGGACGGTGCGCTGTTCGGCTCGATGAACCTGTTCGACAACATCGCCTTCCCGCTGCGCGAGCACACCAAGAAGGGCGAGCGGGAGATCAAGGACATCGTCCTCGAGAAGATGGACATGGTCGGTCTGGCCGGCTCGGAGGACAAGCTGCCGGGTGAGATCTCCGGCGGTATGCGCAAGCGGGCGGGCCTGGCCCGGGCGCTGGTTCTCAACCCCGAGATCATCCTGTTCGACGAGCCGGACTCCGGGCTGGACCCGGTGCGCGTCGCCTACCTGAACCAGCTGATCATCGACCTCAACGCCCAGACCGACGCCACCTTCCTGATCGTCACCCACGACATCGGCACCGCCCGGACCGTCCCGGACAACCTCGGCATGCTGTTCCGGCGCGAGCTGGTGATGTTCGGGCCCCGCGAGGTGCTGCTCACCAGCGAGGAACCGGTCGTCAAGCAGTTCCTCAACGGCCGCCGCGAGGGCCCGATCGGCATGAGCGAGGAGAAGGACGCCGGCCAGGTCGCCGCCGAGCTGGCCAGCCTGGAGAACGACGGGCCGCCCGCGGCCGGCACCGGGCCGAAGGGCGCCTCCGGGTCCGGGGTCCCGCCGCAGATCCAGCCCAGCCCCGGCCTGCCGGAGCGCGCGGCCGCCCAGCGTCGCCGTCAGCGCGTCCTGGACATGCTCCACACCCTGCCCGAGGCGGCCCAGGATGCGATCAAGAAGCTGATGGCCGACGAGGACGCCGAGGCCGCCAAGTCCGGCGGCTCCGCCATCGGCCGGTCGTCGAACGGCCAGTCCTTCGAATCCGGTCAGGGCGACACGCCCCGCCCCCAGCCGACCCCGGCCGGGCGGGGCTGATGCCCTCACTCTCCCCGGTCGGCGGGGTCCGGCAGGCGGGCAGCCTGTTCGCGCTCTTCCTCGACGTCGCGCGGATGAGCGTCAAGCGGCCGTTCCAGGTCAAGGAGTTCATCCAGCAGGCCTGGTTCATCGCCGGCGTCACCATCATGCCGACGGTCCTGGTCACGATCCCGTTCGGCGCGGTCATCGCCCTCGAGCTCGGCACGCTCGCCCGGCAGATCGGCGCGCAGTCGTTCACCGGTTCGGCCAGCGTGCTCGCGATCATCCGCGAGGCCAGCCCGATCGTCGTGGCGCTGCTGATCTCCGGCGCCGGCGGGTCGGCGATCTGCGCGGACCTCGGCAGCCGCAAGATCCGCGACGAGATCGACGCCATGGAGGTGCTCGGCATCTCGCCGGTGCAGCGCCTGGTGGTGCCGCGGGTGCTGGCCTGCACGCTGATCGCGGTCGCGCTCAACGGCCTGGTCTCGGTCGTCGGCGTGATGGGCGGCTACTTCTTCAACGTCATCCTGCAGGGCGGCACCCCGGGCGCCTACCTGGCGAGCTTCTCGGCCCTGGCCCAGCTGCCCGACCTGTACGCCGGCGAGATCAAGGCGCTGGTCTTCGGGGTGCTCGCCGGCGTCACCGCCTGCTACAAGGGCCTCAACCCGCAGGGCGGCCCCAAGGGCGTGGGCGACGCGGTGAACCAGTCGGTGGTGATCACGTTCATGCTGCTGTTTGCGAGCAACTTCGTCATCAGCACCGTGTACTTCCAGATCGTGCCTGCGAAGGGCACCTGATGGCCACCGACCTCATCGCCACCGCCCGCAAGGCGGTCCACGCGCCGCTGGGCGTGCTCGACCAGCTCGGCGAGCAGCTCTCGTTCTACGGCCGCGCCCTGGCGTGGACGCCGCGGACGATCCGCCGCTACAAGAAGGAGACGATGCGGCTGCTGTCGGAGGTGGTCTTCGGCAGCGGTTCGCTGGCGATCATCGGCGGCACCGTCGGCGTCATCGCGTTCCTGTGCTTCTTCACCGGCACCGAGGTCGGGCTGCAGGGGTACGCCGCCCTCGACCAGCTCGGTGTCGCCTCGTACTCGGGCTTCATCACGGCCTTCTTCAACACCCGCGAGATCGCACCCATCCAGGCGGGCCTGGCGCTGTCGGCGACGGTCGGCTGCGGGTTCACCGCCCAGCTGGGGGCGATGCGGATCTCCGAGGAGATCGACGCCCTCGAGGTCATGGCCGTGCCCAGCCTGCCGTTCCTCGTGACCACGCGGATCATCGCCGGCTTCGTCGCGATCATCCCGCTGTACATCATCGGGCTGCTGTCGTCCTACCTCGCGTCCTACGCGATCGTGGTCTACGTCGACGGGGCGTCAGCGGGCACGTACTCGCACTACTTCCATCTGTTCCTGCCACCGATCGACATCCTCTGGTCCTTCTTCAAGGTCCTGATCTTCGCCGTGGTGATCATTTTGACGCACTGCTACTTCGGCTACACCGCCTCCGGCGGCCCCGCCGGTGTCGGCGTCGCGGTCGGGCGCGCCGTCCGCTTCGCCATCATCGCCACCATCGTGCTGGACTTCTTCCTCTCCTTCGCGATCTGGGGCTCCACCACCACCGTCCGGGTGGCTGGTTGACGTGGCGCGGCAGGAGTCTCTCGCCCAGGTCACCAAGCGGCGCCTCTTCGGGGTGCTGTTCATCGTCATCGTCGTCGGCTTCGTGTCGCTGTCGATCGCGATCTACAACAAGGCCTTCACCCCCACCACCGACGTCGCCCTGAAGACCAACCACACCGGCAACCAGCTGCTGTTCGACTCCGACGTCAAGGTCCGCGGGCTCATCGTCGGCAGCGTCCGCGGCATCAAGGCCAACGGCGAGCACGCCACCGTCTACCTGCACCTGCAGCCGGACAAGGCCAAGAACATCCCGAGCAACGTGCGGGCGCAGATCCTGCCGAAGACGCTGTTCGGTGAGCAGTTCGTCTCGCTGATCCTGCCCCCGGACCCCGCGCAGGCGCTGCAACAGCACGGGCCGCTGACCAACAACACCGTCATCCAGCAGGACCGCTCCAAGGGAGCGCTCGAGGCCCAGACCGTCCTCGACCACCTGTACCCGGTGCTGACCGCGGTACAGCCGGCCGACCTCAACGCCACCCTCACCGCCGTCGCCACGGCACTGCAGGGCCGCGGCGAGAAGCTCGGGCAGACCCTGGTCAACCTGGACGACTACCTCACCTCCCTGAACCCCCACACCCAGAAGCTGGTCGGCGACCTGAAGAAGCTCGGGAAGGTGTCGCTGGAGTACAACAACGTCGCTCCGGAGATCTTCGACGCGCTGACCAACCTGGAGACGACCGTCCGGACCACGGTGCAGAAGCGGCAGGCGCTCGACAGCCTGCTGACCGTCGGTGCCAGTACCTCCGCGGTGCTGTCCGGCTTCCTGGAGAACAACCGCGAGCGGTTGATCTCGGTGGCGGGCCAGGGCGCCAAGATCTTCCCGCTGCTCGCCCAGTACTCGCCCGAGTTCACCTGCCTGTTCGCCGGGGTGAACAAGCTGTTCGTCGACGCCAGCAAGACGGTGTACGACCACGCGATCCACCTCAGCGCCACCGTCGACACCTCCAACCAGGGCAAGTACGTGCCGGGCAATCAGCCGCGGCTCGTCACGGGCTACGGGCCGAACTGCTTCGGGCTGCCGAACAACCCGCAGCCGCTGGTGAACGGCAAGTTCCAGATCCCGGGCAAGTACCGCTGCCTCAACGACGGTGCCGCGCTGACCGAGGATCCGTGCGCGCAGGGGCCGAGCGCCGCCGGGTACTCCGCGCTCAACTCCCCGGAGGAGGACGCGCTGGTCAACTCGCTGATCGCCGGTGACATGCACACCACCCCGGACAAGGTGCCGCCGGTCGCCACGATGCTGGCCGCACCCCTGCTGCGCGGGCACCAGGTGGTGATGAAATGAGAGGCGTCCTGTCGCCGCTGATCAAGCTCGTGGCCTTCCTCGTGGTCACCACGCTGGCCAGCTATGTGCTGGCCGCGACGATCTCGAACACCTCCTACGGCGCGGCGGTCCAGTACGACGCGGTCTTCAGTGACGTCACCGGGCTCTACGAGGGCGACGACGTCCGGATCGCCGGCGTGCGCGTCGGCACCGTCGACAGCATCCAGATCCTGCGCCGCACGGGCGGGCAGAGCAGTGTTGCCGAGGTCGGCTTCACCGTGCAGAAGTCGCGGCCGTTGCCGCGCAGCGCCACCGCGGCGCTGCGGTGGCGCAACCTCGTCGGGCAGCGCTACCTGGACATCCAGCGCGGGGCCGGCACGTCGAACGCGATGCTGCCGGCCCACGGCACGATCCCGCTCGACCACACCACACCGGCGGTCGACCTCACCGTCCTGTTCCAGGGGTTCCGGCCGCTCACCCAGGGCCTGGACGGCGCGACGCTGAACAAGCTGTCGATGGAGATCATCAAGACGCTGCAGGGGGAGTCCGGCAGCCTGCAGCTGCTGCTGGGGAATCTCGCCGACCTCACCAACGCCCTGGCCGACAAGGACAAGGTCATCGGCAGCGTCGTCGACAACCTCTCCAGCGTCCTCAATGCCGTGGGTCAGCGCGATCAGGAACTCACCCAGCTGATCGTCCAGCTGAAGAACTTCGTCTCCGGGCTGGCCAAGGACCGCTACACGATCGGCAACGCCATCGACGGCATCAACAACCTCGCTACCTCCACGGCAGGGCTGCTGACCCAGGTGCGGCAGCCGCTGAAGAAGGACGTCGTGCAGCTGAACGGGCTGGTCGCGAACCTCAACGCCAACAAGGCGACGACCAGGTTCGTGCTGCGCCAGCTGCCGCCCACCGTCGGTGGCCTGATCCGGACCGCCTCCTACGGGTCCTGGTTCAACTTCTACCTCTGCGGCGTCCAGGGCCAGGTCAAGATCGGAAACCTCGCTGTCCCGATACCGCACACGCAGGCCGGTGCGGTCGACAACAACAGGTGCCACCGATGAGCGACGAGAAGACGGGCGGCGGCGCCCCGGACACCAAGCCGCTGACCACCCGGAAGGCGCCGAAGATCGGCAAGTCGTTCTCGGCCCGTAACCCGACGCCGATCGGCGCCGTGGGGCTGGTGTTCATCCTGGTGTTGCTGTTCGCGGCCTTCAACGCCTCGAAACTGCCGTTCATCGGCGGCGGCACCGACTACACGGCGAACTTCACCCAGTCGGCGAACCTCGGCAGCGGCGACGACGTCCGCATCGCCGGCGTGAAGGTCGGCGAGGTGCAGAGCGTCACGCTTCACGACGACACGGTGCAGGTCGTCTTCACCGTCAAGGACGCCTTCTTCGGCAGCCGCAGCCTGGTCGACATCAAGCTGCGCACGTTGCTGGGCGCGAAGTACCTGGCCATCGACTCCATCGGTACCGAGGCGCAGGACCCGAGCCAGACCATCGGGGAGAAGCGCACCACGTCGCCGTTCGACGTGTATCCGGCGTTCACCAAGCTCACCAAGACCGTCCAGGACATCAACACCAAGCAGCTGGCCAAGTCGTTCGACGTTCTCTCGCAGGACTTCAGTGGCACGCCGAAGTCGGTCGGGCCGGTGGTCCGGGGGCTGTCGCGGCTGTCGGAGACGATCTCCTCCCGCGACCAGCAGCTGCAGACCCTGCTCTCGCGGGCCAACGACGTGACCGGAGTGCTCGCCGCCCGCGACTCCGACCTGCAGCAACTGCTCAGTGACGGCAACAAGCTCCTGGCCGAGCTGCACCAGCGGCGCGACGCCATCCACTCCCTGCTGATCAACACCCAGGTCCTCTCGAAGCAGCTGGTCGGGCTGGTGCACGACAACCAGAAGACCCTCAAGCCGCTGCTGAACAACGTCGACGAGCTGCTGACCACGCTGGAGAACAACCAGGACAGCCTCGACCGCGGGCTGGCGCTGCTCGGCCCGTTCTACCGGGTGTTCAACAACGTCATCGGCAACGGGCGCTGGTTCGACAACTACATCCAGAACTTCAACTCCGGCGGGGTCGTCAGCCTGCTCACGGGACAGGTGGGGGGATCGAACTGATGGCCGCCATCCGCAAGAACCTCAGCCGCATCGTGGCGATCGTCGTCGTCGCTGCCGTGGTGGCCGGCGGCGTGTACTACTTCACCCGCCCCGGCACCAAGATGGCGGTCACGGCCCGCTTCACCGCCGCGGTCGGCATCTACCCCGGCACGCCGGTGCGGCAGCTCGGGGTGGACGTGGGCACGGTGACGTCGGTGACGCCGAAGGTGAGCTACGTCGAGGTCGGGATGTCCTACGACTCGAAGTACGCCTTGCCGGCCCGGGCCCACGCCACCGAGATCGCGAACTCGCTGGTCAGCGACCGGTCGATCGAGCTGTCGGCGTATTCGGGCACGGGGCCGACGCTGTCCGACGGCGCCACCATCCCGATCAAGCGGACGTCGTCACCTGCCGAGATCGACGACATCTACAAGTCGCTCAACACGCTGTCCAAGGCCCTCGGGCCGCAGGGGGCGAACAAGACCGGCGCGCTGTCGACGCTGCTGAAGGTCGGTGCCGCCAACCTCAAGGGCAACGGCACCAAGCTCGGGCAGAGCATCGAGAACCTCTCGCAGGCCGCCCGGACCCTGGCCGACGGGCGCGGGAACCTCTTCGGCACCGTCCGCCACCTGCGCAGCTTCACCCAGGCGCTGTCCGACAGCGACGGTCAGGTGCGGCTGTTCAACAAGCAGCTGGCCGAGGTCTCGACCGAACTGGCCAACGAGCGGAGCGACCTCGGCGGGGCGCTGAAGCAGCTCGGCATCGCGCTCGACACCGTCAACCGATTCGTCCGCCAGAACCGCGGCAAGCTGCACACCGACATCGGCGGGCTGAAGCGGATCACCAACGTGCTGATCAAGCAGAAGGCGTCGATCGACGAGACGCTCGCAATCGCCCCGGTGGCGCTGGCCAACATCGTGCACTCCTACCAGCCGAACCTCGGCGTGATCGCCACGCGCAGCAATCTCGCCTCGTTGACCGACCCCGGCCAGGTGTGCCTGATCCTCAAGGCGACCACGGACAAGCTGAGCTCGCTGCTCCCCGGCGGGCTCGGTAACGCCCTCGGCCCGCTGACCGGGCAGATCGTCTCGACCTGCACCAAGCTGATCAAGAACAGTCCGGACCTGTCCGGGCTGCTGGCCGGCTCGGCCCTCCAGCAGGTGGCGGGGCAGCTGGCCGGCGAACTCCAGCAGACGCTCACCGGCGGTCTCGGTGGGCTGGTCGGAAGCAATCCGGTCGGTGGGCTGGTCGGAGGAAACTCATGATGCGCGCGAAGCCTGTGGTGGCGGTGCTCGCCGTGGCCGCCATGCTGCTCAGCGGGTGCGGCTTCACCGGCCTGTACTCCGCTCCGCTGCCCGGCGGCCCCTCCCTCGGCGCCCATCCGTTCACGGTGACCGCCTACTTCGACGACGTCCTGGACCTCGTGCCGCAGTCGGAGGTCAAGGTCGACGACGTCGCGGTCGGCAAGGTCACCGCCATCAGCCTGCACAAGTGGACCGCGAAGGTGGTGATGCAGGTCAACGGTGAGGTCGATCTGCCCGCCAACTCGACGGCCGAGATCGCGCAGACCTCGCTGCTCGGCGAGAAATACGTCTCGCTCAAGACGCCCACCAGCGCCCCCAGCTCGGCGAAGCTGGCCGACGGTGCGGTCATCGGCATCGACCACACCCGTAGCGCCGCGGACGTCGAGCAGGTGCTGGGCGCCCTCTCGCTGCTGCTGAACGAGGGCGGCCTGCGGCAGGTCCGCGTGATCGGTCAGGAGCTGGTCACCGCGTTGAAGGGGCGGGAGCCGAAGGTCCGGGATCTGCTCGACAAGCTCAACACCTTCGTCGGGATCCTGGACAGCAGGAAGAACGACATCACCACCGCCCTCGACAACATCGACACCCTGGTCGTCACGCTGAACCGGCAGAAGAAGGTGCTGACCCAGGCGCTGGACACCTACCCGGCGGCACTGCGGGTGCTGGCGCAGGAGCGCGGCAAGCTGACCAAGCTGCTGTCGAGCCTCAGCCACCTCGGCTCGGTGGCCACCGGCGTCATCAACGGCTCGGAACGCAACACCGTGACCACGCTCAAGGCGCTGGAGCCGACGCTCAAGCAGCTGCGGCTGTCGGGCGGCGACCTGCCCAAGTCGCTGCGGATCCTGGGGACCTTCCCGTTCCCGCTGGGGGTCACCCGCCAGCTGGTCGCAGGCGACTACGCCAACCTGGACGTCTACCTGAACCTGGACCTCACCGACACGCTGTGCGGTCTGTCCAAGGCGCTGTGCCCGGGCCTGACCGCGGCGGGGGTCTCCAAGGCGGCCTCGGGCGCGACCGGTGGCGCGTCCGGCAACTCGGCGGAGAGCCGCCCCCTGGTACCCATGATCGTCGGATCGGGAGGGTGAGCTGACATGCTGCGTCGCGCCACGAAGATCCAGCTGATCCTGTTCATCGTCATCACGCTGGTCGGGATCTCCTACGTCTCGGCCGAGTACGTCGGCATCGGCCGCAACCTGTTCGCCTCCCCCTGCCGCCCGAGGGTCAACTTCGCCGACTCCGGCGGCATCTTCACCAACGCCGAGGTCACCTACCGGGGCGTGCAGATCGGCAAGGTCGGTGCCATCGACCTCCGCCCGCAGGGCATCACCGTCCACCTCAACCTCGACGACTGCACGACCAATCGGGTGCCGAAGTCGGCCACGGCCGTCGTCGCCGACCGCTCCGTGGTGGGCGAGCAGTACATCAACCTCATCCCGCAGCCGACGGACAGCGAGCACCCGAACCGGTTCCACGGGCCGTACCTCGACAGCAACTCGCTCATCCCGGAGTCCCACACCCGCATCCCGACCAGCACCAACACCCTGCTGCGCAACCTCAACCGGTTGGTGCAGTCGGTGCCGTTGAACGATCTGCGGACCACCGTCCACGAGCTCGGCAAGGCGCTGGACGGTCGGGGCCAGGACCTCGGGCGGCTGCTCGACGCCACCGACTCGCTGCTGCAGTCGGCGCAGCGGAACCTGCCCGACACCATCGCCCTGATCAACAACTCCGACACCGTGCTCAGCACCCAGCTGGACGTCCAGCCGTCGCTGCAGACCTGGACCCACAGCCTGAACCTGCTCTCGCAGCAGCTGAAGAAGAGCGATCCCGACATCCGGCGGCTGCTGAACCACGGTCCGCGCGACCTCGGCACGGTCCGGGCCCTGATCCGCAACAACCGCACCGACCTCGGCGTGGTGCTGGCGAATCTCTCCACGCTCGGCGGCATGGTCGTGCGGCACCTCAACGGGGTGGAGGAGGTCTTCGAGCTCTACCCGGCGCTGGCCGCCGGGGGCCAGTCGGTACTGCGGCCGAACCCGCAGGCCGCCGCGGGACGCTACGTCGGGGCGCTCGGGCTGGTGCTCAGCAACGCCAACGACCCGCCGGACTGCGGTGACCCGAAGCAGGGCCGGCAGGGCTACAACGGCAAGAAGCGGTCGCCGGCCGCGCTCTCGCCGCAGGCCCCGAACACGGCGGCGCACTGCACCGCGCCGGCGTCGAGCGGCGTGAACGTGCGCGGGTCGGCCCACGTCCCGGGGGGCGACCCGATCAGCACCTCCGGCGGCGGCGTGGCCTACCCGCGGGCCGTCACCGGCAACACCGAGCAGATCGACACCTCGCTGCAGCACCTCAAGCTCGGCGACGCCGGGTGGCTCGCGATGCTGACGGCGGCCGTGCGGTGACTCACATCGCCGCGTCGTAGCATCGCGGCACACTCCGCACCAGTCGACTTCGCCCGCTGCAGCGAGGAGTTACCCCGAGCATGCCCAGACACCCGGCCCTCGTGCCGTGGCTCACGGCCCTGGCGGCCGCCATCGCGGCGGCCGCGGCGATCATCGCCTGGGTGGTGGTCCGCGACGACGGCCACTCCGGCGGCGACAAGGTGGTGACCTTCTCCAGCGCCGAGCGGCACGCCGTCAACGCCGCCGGGACGGAGACGGCCAACCTGCTCACCTTCCGCCGCGCCCACTTCCAGGCCGACTTCTCGCGGGCGCTGGCGGGCGCGACCGGCGCGCTCCGCTCCGACATCGCCGGCAAGAAGGCCACCACGCTGAAGACCATGCAGCAGGGCAAGTTCGACCTGCGGGCCGAGGTCACGCACACCGCGCTCGTCGGGCAGGTCCAGAAGTCCGCGCAGCCCAGCTACGTGGTGCTGGTCAGCATCAACGGCTACCGCTCCACCCAGCCCAATCAGCCGACCCTGCAGAACCTCGAGGTCACGGTCGTCAAGAAAAAGGGCAAGTGGCTGGCCAACAACGTCAAGAGCATCGGAACCCAGTGAGCGACGACGAGACGCACCCCGGCGAGTCCACCCCGACTCGCGACCTCGAGACCCCGGAGCCCGCACCCGGCCCGGACGCCCAGGGCGGCGCCGCCGGTGACGGCCGGCGGCACGCCGCCGGGGGCCGACGCTCGGCGACCTCGCGCGCCAGGCGCATCGGCGGGATGGCGGGCTCGGTGGCGCGCTCGGCCGCGCCGGAGCCGGGCTCCGGCCGTAGCTCGGCCGGCTCGAACGACGCGTCCGCCGCCGCCGGCTCCGGCACTGTCGTCACCGCCGATGCCGACCACCCGCCGACACGACACCGGGCCGACACCGACCACGCCGCGGATACCTCAACAGATCGACGCCTCGGCCCCGGCGGACGCGGGCTCCACCCGCGGCCGCGGCGTCGCGGCGATGTCAGGGTGGATCACCGCCGGCGTGCTTGCCGCCGCCGCCGTCGCCTTCCTCGTCCTCACCCTCGTCAGCAGGCTCACCGGGCCGTCCGGGCCCCAGGTGCCCTCGGCGCAGACCCGCGAGCAGGTGCTGGCCGCGGCCAAGCAGTGCGTCGCGGTCACCAACACCTACCGATACACGGACGTGGCGAGCTTCCGGAAGAAGGGCTCGGCCTGCACCACCGGCCAGTTCACCAAGAAGTTCCAGTCCGCCGTCGACCGCTTCATCAAGCCGAACGCGCCGAAGCAGAAGTTCACCCAGACGGCGCAGATCAACGAGGCCGGCATCGAGCAGGTCTCGCCCAACGGCAAGCAGTGGGACGTGCTGGTCTACGGCCAGCTGAACATCACCAACTCCCAGACCGGCAAGAAGGGGCGCGTCGACCCGTTCGCCGCCACGGTGACCATGCAGCAGGACGCCTCGAAGGGCGACAAATGGCTCATCGCCCAGCTCAAGACGCTCAGCGCGCTCGGCTGACCGACCCATCGGGCTCCGGAACTGCCCGTCGAACGGCGCGTAGCGCTTGACGTCGGGGCCATGGGCCAGGCACGCTTCGATCTGTACGCGACACCCGGCGGGCCCTGGGCCAGGTTCGAACGAACCGCGAGCAGCAGAGCCCTCGGGTCGCGACCGGCGAGAGCCCGCTCGTGGGTTTGCTCGTCGCGCCCTCGCGCGTTACTATTGCCCTTTGCGCTGCCCTCGTCCTCCCTCGGCCCGTTACAGGGTTCGCCTTGACGCGCCCGCACGGCACCGATCGGGGCCGGGTTCTGCGCACGTAGTACCCACAACTCCAGCACCACACAACTCCAGCACCACTGTGCGCCGGGGCGGCAGGCCTGCCCAGCGTGTCCCTCGGGGCGCAGTGCTCGTGGTTCGAGTCCTCGGAAGGACGCATCTTGGCAGTCTCGCGCTCCGGTACAGCACGTTCCACCACTCGGTCCGGGATCCCCGGCGCACCCCCCCGGACCTCCTTCGCGAAGATCCGCGAACCGCTGGAGGTGCCCAACCTCCTGGCGCTGCAGACCCAATCGTTCGACTGGCTGGTCGGTAACGACCTCTGGCGCGCCCGCATGGGCGCCGACAGCACGGTCCGGTCCGGTCTGGAGGAGATCCTCACCGAACTCTCCCCGATCGAGGACTTCTCCGGCTCGATGAGCCTGTCCTTCTCCAACCCTCGCTTCGAAGAGGTCAAGGCCTCCATCGAGGAGTGCAAGGACAAGGACATGACCTACGCGGCGCCGCTGTTCGTGACCGCGGAGTTCATCAACAACACCACCGGCGAGATCAAGTCGCAGACGGTGTTCATGGGTGACTTCCCGATCATGACCCGGCGGGGCACCTTCATCATCAACGGCACCGAGCGCGTCGTCGTCAGCCAGCTGGTCCGCTCGCCCGGCGTCTACTACGACCGCGCCCTGGACAAGACCTCCGACGTCGACGTCTACGGCGTGAAGATCATCCCGAGCCGGGGCGCCTGGCTGGAGTTCGACGTCGACAAGCGCTCGACCGTCGGCGTCCGCATCGACCGCAAGCGTCGGCAGCCGGTGACGGTGCTGCTCAAGGCGCTGGGCTGGACCGAGGACCGCATCCGCGAGCACTTCTCCTGGTCCGAGACGCTGCTGGCCACCCTCGAGAAGGACCACATCGGCACCAGCGACGAGGCCCTGCTCGACATCTACCGCAAGCTGCGCCCGGGCGAGCCGCCGACGCGCGAGTCCGCGCAGGCGCTGCTGGAGAACCTGTTCTTCAACCCCAAGCGCTACGACCTCGCCACGGTCGGCCGCTACAAGGCCAACAAGAAGCTCGGCACCGACACCGACCTCGAGACCGGCACCCTCACCGAGGACGACATCGTCAAGACGATCGAGTACCTCATCCGGCTGCACGCGGGCGAAGAGGGCTACGAGACCGACGACATCGACCACTTCGGCAACCGGCGGCTGCGCACCGTCGGCGAGCTGATCCAGAACCAGATCCGCGTCGGTCTGTCCCGCATGGAGCGGGTCGTGCGCGAGCGCATGACCACCCAGGACGTCGAGGCCATCACGCCGCAGACGCTGATCAACATCCGGCCGGTCGTCGCCTCCATCAAGGAGTTCTTCGGCACCAGCCAGCTGTCGCAGTTCATGGACCAGACCAACCCGCTGGCCGGGCTGACCCACAAGCGGCGCCTCTCGGCGCTCGGGCCGGGCGGTCTGTCGCGCGATCGCGCCGGCATGGAGGTCCGTGACGTCCACCCGTCGCACTACGGCCGGATGTGCCCGATCGAGACCCCGGAGGGCCCGAACATCGGGCTCATCGGCTCGCTGGCCTCCTACGGGCGGGTCAACGCCTTCGGCTTCGTCGAGACCCCGTACCGCAAGGTCGAGAACGGGCACGTCACCGACGAGATCGTCTACCTGTCCGCCGACGAGGAGGACCGGTACGTCATCGCCCAGGCCAACGCGGTCATCGACGCCCAGGGCAAGTTCGCCGACGACCGGGTGCTGGTGCGCCGCAAGGGCGGCGAGGTCGAGCTGATCGCCGGCGACGAGGTCGAGTACATGGACGTCTCGCCGCGCCAGATGGTGTCGGTCGCCTCGGCCATGATCCCGTTCCTCGAGCACGACGACGCCAACCGCGCGCTCATGGGCGCCAACATGCAGCGCCAGGCGGTGCCGCTGCTGCGGTCCGAGGCGCCGCTGGTCGGTACCGGCATGGAGCTGCGCGCGGCCGTCGACGCCGCCGACGTCGTCACCGCCGAGAAGGCCGGTGTGGTCACCGAGCTCTCGGCCGACTACATCACCGTCATGGCCGACGACGGCACCCACCAGACCTACCGGCTGGCCAAGTTCGCCCGCTCCAACCAGGGCACCAGCTACAACCAGAAGCCGGTCGTGGACGAGGGTGACCGGGTCGAGGTCGGGCAGGTCGTCGCCGACGGCCCGTCCACCCAGGACGGCGAGATGGCCCTGGGCAAGAACCTGCTGGTGGCCTTCATGCCCTGGGAAGGGCACAACTACGAGGACGCGATCATCCTCAACCAGCGCATCGTCCAGGACGACGTGCTGACCTCGATCCACATCGAGGAGAAGGAGGTCGACGCCCGCGACACCAAGCTCGGCGCCGAGGAGATCACCCGGGACATCCCGAACGTCTCCGAAGAGGTCCTGGCCGACCTCGACGAGCGCGGCATCGTGCGCATCGGCGCCGACGTCGTGCCCGGCGACGTGCTGGTCGGCAAGGTCACGCCGAAGGGCGAGACCGAGCTCACCCCGGAGGAGCGGCTGCTGCGCGCCATCTTCGGTGAGAAGGCCCGCGAGGTGCGCGACACCTCGCTGAAGGTCGCGCACGGCGAGGGCGGCAAGGTCATCGGCGTCCGCGTGTTCAGCCGCGAGGACGGCGACGAGCTGGCCCCGGGCGTCAACGAGCTGGTCCGGGTCTACATCGCTCAGAAGCGCAAGATCCAGGACGGCGACAAGCTCGCCGGCCGGCACGGCAACAAGGGCGTCATCGCCAAGATCCTGCCGCCGGAGGACATGCCCTTCCTGCAGGACGGCACCCCGGTCGACATCGTGCTCAACCCGCTCGGCGTGCCGAGCCGGATGAACGTCGGCCAGGTCCTCGAGACGCACCTGGGCTGGGTGGCCAAGACCGGCTGGCAGGTCGAGGGTGAGCCCGAGTGGGCCGCGCGCCTCGGCGACCACGCCCGGGAGGGCGCGCCGGACAGCAACGTGGCCACGCCGGTGTTCGACGGCGCCCGCGAGCACGAGATCACCGGGCTGCTGGACTCCACGCTGCCGACCCGTGACGGGCACCAGCTGATCGGGGCCAGCGGCAAGGCGAACCTGTTCGACGGCCGCTCCGGCGAGCCGTTCCCGGACCCGATCTCGGTCGGCTACGTCTACATCCTGAAGCTGCTGCACCTGGTCGACGACAAGATCCACGCCCGCTCGACCGGCCCGTACTCGATGATCACCCAGCAGCCGCTGGGTGGTAAGGCCCAGTTCGGCGGGCAGCGCTTCGGTGAGATGGAGTGCTGGGCGATGCAGGCCTACGGTGCGGCCTACGCGCTGCAGGAGCTGCTGACGATCAAGTCGGACGACATCCTCGGCCGCGTCAAGGTCTACGAGGCGATCGTCAAGGGCGAGAACATCCCCGAGCCCGGCATCCCGGAGTCGTTCAAGGTGCTGCTCAAGGAGCTGCAGAGCCTCTGCCTCAACGTCGAGGTCCTCAGCTCCGACGGCACGGCCGTGGAGATGCGCGACACCGACGACGACGTCTACCGCGCCGCCGAGGAGCTCGGCATCGACCTCTCCCGCCGCTTCGAGCCGAGCTCGGTGGAGGAAGTCTGACGGAGGGCACGCCGGGCTCAGCCGAAGGCTGACCGTCGGAACGCGCGAAGCGCTGGTTTCGGCGGAACGGGCTGAGCCGGGCGAGGCCCGACCAGGCATTGAACTCTTTTGTCGCGCAACGCAAGATTCACCCCGCAAGGGGAGTAGGGAGAGCACGAAGTGCTCGATGTCAACGTCTTTGACGAACTCCGCATCGGTCTGGCCACGGCCGAGGCGATCCGGCAGTGGAGCCACGGTGAGGTCAAGAAGCCGGAGACCATCAACTACCGGACCCTGAAGCCGGAGAAGGATGGCCTCTTCTGCGAGAAGATCTTCGGTCCCACCCGGGACTGGGAGTGCTACTGCGGCAAGTACAAGCGCGTCCGCTTCAAGGGCATCATCTGTGAGCGCTGCGGTGTCGAGGTCACCCGCGCCAAGGTGCGCCGCGAGCGCATGGGCCACATCGAGCTGGCCGCGCCGGTCACCCACATCTGGTACTTCAAGGGTGTCCCCTCCCGGCTGGGCTACCTGCTCGACCTGGCGCCCAAGGATCTCGAGAAGATCATCTACTTCGCCTCCTACCTGATCACCGAGGTCAACGAGGCGCAGCGCCACGAGGACCTCCCCACGATCGAGGCCGAGATCAGCGCCGAGAAGTCGACGCTGGAGAAGAAGCGCGACGGCGACGTCGAGGCGCGGGCCAAGAAGCTTGAGACAGACCTGGCCGAGCTCGAGGCCGAGGGCGCCAAGAGCGACGTCCGGCGCAAGGTCCGCGAGGGCGGCGAGCGTGAGATGCGGCAGCTGCGCGATCGCGCGCAGCGCGAGATCGACCGCCTCGACGAGGTGCTCGACACCTTCCGCAAGCTCGAGGTCAAGCAGCTGATCGGCGACGAGGGACTGTTCCGCGAGCTGCGCGACCGCTTCGGCGACTACTTCAGCGGCGGGATGGGGGCCGAGGCGCTGCAGACGCTGCTCGCCGGCTTCGACCTCGGCGCCGAGGCCGAGCTGCTGCGCGAGACGATCCGCAGTGGCAAGGGCCAGAAGAAGCTGCGGGCCCTGAAGCGGCTGAAGGTCGTGGCGTCCTTCCTCGCCACCACCAACTCGCCGGGCGGCATGGTGCTCGACTGCGTCCCGGTCATCCCGCCGGACCTGCGCCCGATGGTGCAGCTCGACGGTGGCCGCTTCGCGACCTCCGACCTCAACGACCTGTACCGCCGGGTCATCAACCGCAACAACCGGCTCAAGCGGCTGATCGACCTCGGCGCCCCCGAGATCATCGTCAACAACGAGAAGCGGATGCTGCAGGAGTCGGTCGACGCCCTGTTCGACAACGGCCGCCGCGGCCGCCCGGTCACCGGGCCGGGCAACCGCCCGCTGAAGTCGCTGTCCGACCTGCTCAAGGGCAAGCAGGGCCGGTTCCGGCAGAACCTGCTCGGCAAGCGCGTCGACTACTCCGGCCGCTCGGTCATCATCGTCGGCCCGCAGCTGAAGCTGCACCAGTGCGGCCTGCCCAAGGGCATGGCGCTGGAACTGTTCAAGCCGTTCGTCATGAAGCGGCTGGTCGACCTGTCCCACGCGCAGAACATCAAGAGCGCCAAGCGCATGGTCGAGCGGGCCCGCCCGGTGGTGTGGGACGTGCTCGAGGAGGTCATCCGCGAGCACCCGGTGCTGCTGAACCGCGCACCGACCCTGCACCGCCTCGGCATCCAGGCCTTCGAGCCGCAGCTGGTCGAGGGCAAGGCGATCCAGATCCACCCGCTGGTCTGCACCGCCTTCAACGCCGACTTCGACGGTGACCAGATGGCGGTGCACCTGCCGCTGTCGGCCGAGGCGCAGGCCGAGGCCCGCATCCTGATGCTGTCGACGAACAACATCCTCAAGCCGGCCGACGGCCGCCCGGTGACGATGCCGACGCAGGACATGATCCTGGGTCTGTACCACCTCACCGCGACCCGCCCGGACGCCGAGGGCTCCGACCGCGTCTTCGGCTCCGAGGCCGAGGCGATCATGGCCCGCGACACCCGCACGCTGCACCTGCAGGCGCCGGTCAGGATCCGGCTGCCCAAGGTCAGCTCGGTCGACAACGGCCAGGGCAACGCCCGCTGGGAGGCACCGGAGGGCTGGGAGCCCGGTCAGCCGGCGCTGGTGGAGACGACGCTGGGGCGCTGCCTGTTCAACGCGGCGCTGCCGGACGACTACCGCTTCGTCAACTACCCGGTGACGAAGAAGGAGCTCGGCCAGATCGTCAACGACCTCGCCGAGCGGTACCCGAAGGTGCAGGTCGCCAACACCCTCGACGCGCTGAAGTCGGCGGGCTTCCACTGGGCGACCCGGTCTGGCATCACCATCGCCATCGACGACGTCGTGACGCCGCCGCGGAAGGCCGAGATCCTGGAGCGGTACGAGAAGGACGCCGACAAGATCGAGAAGCAGTACCTCCGCGGTGTCATCACCGAGGAGGAGCGCCGGCAGGAACTCGTCGAGGTCTGGACCAAGGCGACCAGCGAGGTCGCCAAGGAGATGGAGTCGAACTTCCCGCGGAGCAACCCGGTCTACGTCATGGTCAACTCCGGCGCGCGCGGCAACATGATGCAGATGCGGCAGATCGCCGGCATGCGCGGCCTGGTGGCCAACCCCAAGGGTGAGATCATCCCGCGGCCGATCAAGGCGAACTTCCGCGAGGGCCTCTCGGTGCTGGAGTACTTCATCGCCACGCACGGTGCCCGCAAGGGTCTGGCGGACACCGCGCTGCGGACCGCCGACTCCGGCTACCTCACCCGCCGGCTGGTGGACGTCTCGCAGGACGTCATCATCCGCGAGGAGGACTGCGAGACCGACCGCGGCCTGTCGATGACGATCGCCACCGAGGGCCCCGACGGCACGCTGATCAAGGACCCGCACGTGGAGACCTCGGTCTACGCCCGGGTGCTGGCCGAGGACATCACCTCCGGCAAGACCACGGTCGCGGCGGCCGGCACCGATCTCGGTGACGTGCTGATCGACCAGCTCGTCGAGGCCGGCGTCAGCGAGGTCAAGGTCCGCTCGGTGCTGACCTGCGAGTCGACGCTCGGCACCTGCGCCACCTGCTACGGCCGCTCGCTGGCGACCGGCAAGCTGGTGGACGTCGGCGAGGCCGTCGGCATCATCGCCGCGCAGTCGATCGGTGAGCCCGGCACCCAGCTGACCATGCGGACGTTCCACACCGGCGGCATCGCCGGTGACGACATCACGCACGGCCTGCCGCGTGTGGGCGAGCTGTTCGAGGCGCGCACGCCGAAGGGCGTCTCGCCGGTCTCCGAGGACGCCGGCCGGGTACGGATCGAGGAGTCCGACGGCTCGAAGGGCTCGTCGCGGCGCATCGTGGTGACCCCGGACGACGGCGAGGAGGAGAAGGAGTACCCGATCACCCGCCGGGCCCGCCCGCTCGTCAACGACGGTGACCACGTCGAGGCCGGCACCCAGCTGATCTCGGGTGCGGTGAACCCGCACGACGTGCTGCGGATCATGGGCCCGCGCGAGGTGCAGCTGCACCTCGTCCGCGAGGTCCAGGAGGTCTACCGCAGCCAGGGCGTGGCGATCCACGACAAGCACATCGAGGTCATCATCCGGCAGATGCTCAAGCGCATCACCGTCATCGAGTCCGGGGCGACGGAGTTCCTGCCCGGGTCCCTGGTGGAGCGGACGATGTTCGAGAGCGAGAACCGGCGCGCGGTGTCCGAGGGCAACGAGCCGGCCTCCGGTCGTCCGGTGCTCATGGGCATCACGAAGGCCTCGCTGGCGACCGAGTCGTGGCTGTCCGCGGCCTCCTTCCAGGAGACCACCCGGGTGCTCACCGACGCCGCGATCTCCGCCAAGTCCGACGCTCTCGTCGGGCTGAAGGAGAACGTGATCATCGGCAAGCTGATCCCCGCCGGCACCGGTATCTCGCGGTACCGCAACGTCGACGTCAACCCGACCGAGGAGGCCCGCGCGGCGGCGTTCTCCATGGCCGGCTACGACGAGAACGACTACTACGGGTTCGGCAACGCGGGCGTCGGCCCCGCCGTCCCGCTGGACGAGTTCGGCTACGACGACTATCGCTGAGTGAGCCGAGTGAAGAGGGAGCTTGCTCCCTCTTCCGAGGCGATCGAAGGCCGCGCAGCGGCCGAACACCGGTAGACACGGGCACCACCCGAACGGGCCGGCCCTCCCAGCGGAGGGCCGGCCCGTTCGTCGTCGTGCCGCCGCGCGGGCGCTCGGGCAGTGGGCGGCGATCATGTTGCGCGGGTTGCCGCCGGGCGCGGGTGGCGCAACAAGATCCGCCGAGGTGCGGCGATCTTGTTGCGGTGGCGGCTGCCGGGCGCGTGGAGCGCAACAAGATGGGGTCGGCCGGGTGCCGGCGGGCGGCGGAGCTCAGCCCAGCTGGAACGGGTCGCGGGTGCCGCCGGTCAGCTCGATGAACACCGACTTCTCCTCCAGGTAGTCGTTGACGGCGTCGCTGCCGTTCTCCCGACCGATGCCGGAGCGCTTGTAGCCGCCGAAGGGCATGTTGGGTGCGACGACGCGGTAGGCGTTCACCCACACCGTGCCGGCGCGCAGCTTGGCCGCGACGCGGTGGGCGCGGTGGACGTCCTTGGTCCAGACCGCCCCGGCCAGGCCGTAGTCGGTGTCGTTGGCCAGCGCGACCGCCTCGTCCTCGTCGGTGAAGGTGTAGGCGGCCAGGACGGGCCCGAACACCTCCTCCCGCACGATCGTCGATCCGGGATCGGCCACCAACACGGTGGGACGCACGAACAGCCCGGCGAGCTCGGCGTTCGGCTCGCCGCCGCAGGCGACGGTCGCGCCCTCGGCCTTCGCGCCCTCGAGGTAGGCCAGCACCTTCTCGTACTGCGGCTGGTTGGCGACCGGGCCCATCTCCGTCTCCGGCAGCGTCGGGTCGCCCTGCGTGATCGCCTCGGCGCGGGCCACCACCTTGCCGATCAGCTCGTCCTTGACCGATTCGTGGACGATGAGGCGCGAGCCGGCCATGCAGGTCTGCCCGGTGGCCGCGAACACCCCGGCGACCAGGCCGTTCGCGGCCGCGTCGAGGTCGGCGTCGGCGAAGACGACCTGCGGCGACTTGCCGCCGAGTTCGAGGCTGACCTTGTGGATGTTGCCGGCGGCGGCCGCGGCGACCTTCGCGCCGGTCGCGGTCGAGCCGGTGAAGGCGACCTTGTCGACGCCGTCGTGGGCGGCCAGCGCGGCCCCGGTCTGCCGGTCCAGCGCCGTCACGACGTTGAGCACGCCGGCCGGCAGCCCCGCCTGGTGCAGCAGCCGGGCGAAGGCGACGCTCGAGGCGGGGGAGTGCTCGGAGGGCTTGCAGACGCAGCTGCAGCCGGCCGCGAGCAGCGGCGCGAGTTTCCAGGTGAGCAGCAGCAGCGGGCTGTTCCAGGGCGTGATCGCGGCGACCACGCCGAGCGGCTCGCGCACGGTGTAGGTGAAGTAGTTCTGCGGCGCGACCGCCGGCACCGTCTTGCCCTCGAGCTTGTCGGCCAGCCCGGAGTAGTAGAGGTACCAGCCGGCGAGGCCCCGCATCTGGCCGAGCATCTCGCGCAGCAGCTTGCCGGAGTCGCGCACCTCCAGCAGGGCCAGTCGCTCGGCGTCGGCCGTGATCGCGGCCGCGATCTCGCGCATGACCGCCGCCCGCTCGAAGCCGGTCTTGCGGCCCCAGTCGCCGTCGAACGCGTTCCGGGCCGCGGCCACGGCGAGGTCGACGTCCTCGGGACCGCCGTCGGCCAGCGCCGCCCACGGTCTGCCGGTGTAGGGGTTCGGCGATCGGAAGGTCTTCCCGGAGCGGGCCGGCACGCTGCGGCCGTCGATGAACAGGTCGAAGGACTCCAGGTCGTCGGTGTCAGGCACGCCGCCTCCTCGGTCTCGGCGACCGGCCGTGCGCCGGCCACCTCGCACGCTACGGCGATTCACGGCCGCCGGATATCGCCCGACGGTCCCGTCCCGAATTGGGCGCGGTCCAGCGATCTTGTTGCGCCGGCGCTGGCGGCGGTGGGACGTGGGGAGCGCAACAAGATCGGGGGCCTGCGGGATCTTGTTGCGCTGGCGGCGGTGGGGCGCGGTAAGCGCAACAAGATCCGTCTGCCCGGCCCGATCTTGTTGCGCCGACGGCCGCCGGGCGCGGTAAGCGCAACAAGATCCGTCTGCCCGGTCAGGCGCCGACGCCGCCCGCCCCAGGACGCTCCGGAGCGCCGGCCTCGCGGGGGCGCCGGGCCCGCTCGTAGAGCGTGATCCCGACCGACACCGAGACGTTCAGCGACTCCGCGGCCGGGTTCATCGGGATCGACACCGTCCGGGTCGCGAGCCGCTCCAGCTCGCCGGACGAGCCGCGCTTCTCGCTGCCGAAGACCAGCGCGATCCGACCGCCGACGTCTTGCAGGTCGCTCATCGGCCCGTCGCCCTCGATGTCGAGGGCGACGAGCGGCAGCTGCTGCTCCCGCAGGAACGCCAGTGCCTCGTCGTGGTCGGCCAGCACCACCGGCAGGGAGAACACGTAGGCCCGGCTGGCCCGCACCAGCCGCCGGTCGGCCACGGTGGTGAGGTCACTGTCGACGAGCAGGATCCCGCCGGCGCCCAGGGCGAAGGCGGTGCGGACGATGGCGCCGATGTTGCCGACGATCTTGACGCCGTCGAGGACGACGACGTCGCCGGTCGCCGAGGCGAGGTCGGCCAGGCGATGCGGCCGCGGCACCCGGGCCACCCCGAAGGTCTTGGGCCGCTTCTCGCCCTTGAACAGCTGGTTGACCACCGAGGCGTCCATCAGCCGCAGCGGGACGTCGTGGCGCAGGCAGGCCTCCAGCAGGGCGCCCGGAACCGGGGTGGTGGCGATCGAGTAGACCTCGACGAACTGCACCCCGGCCGCCATGGCCTGGACCAGGGGTTCGGCGTCCTCGATCAGCGCCGTCCGGACCGCCTTGCGGGACGGCTTCATCAGGTCGAGGATGCGTTGGACGGCAGGATCGGCGTGGTCGGTGATGAGCTCGGGCGCGGTCACCCGGCGAGCCTAACGAGCCCGGCGCCCGCCCCGCCCGGGGCGAGGTCCGGGGCCTCCGGGCCCCGCGATTTGGAATGCCGCGGTGCCCTCTGTACTCTTGAATCTCGTGCCCGGATTCGTCTGGGCCATCACCTGTGCCACCGGTGACCTCGGCCGGATCCAGCGGATTCGGGCGGCACCCGGGGAGCGGGGCTCACCCACCAGGGGCGGACGGCAAAGTCCGTCGGGAGCAAGCGGCCCGGCGCGACACGCCCGACCTCGGGGTGTGAGCGGACAACACGAGAGCAGGGAGTCCTCGAAGGCCGTGCGCCTTCGAGCGGGTCCGCAGACGAGCAGGACGACGAACGAGGAGATTGCAGGCCGCATGCCTACGATCCAGCAGCTGGTCCGCAAGGGCCGCGAGGACAAGGTCGAGAAGTCGAAGACGCCTGCGCTGAAGGGTTCGCCCCAGCGCCGCGGCGTCTGCACCCGCGTCTACACGACCACTCCCAAGAAGCCGAACTCCGCGCTGCGCAAGGTCGCGCGCGTCCGGCTCACCAGCCAGATCGAGGTGACCGCCTACATCCCGGGGGTGGGGCACAACCTGCAGGAGCACTCGATCGTGCTCGTGCGCGGTGGCCGCGTGAAGGACCTCCCGGGCGTCCGGTACAAGATCATTCGCGGTTCGCTGGACACCCAGGGCGTCCGCGGCCGCAAGCAGGCTCGTAGCCGCTACGGCGCGAAGAAGGAGAAGAGCTGATGCCGCGCAAGGGACCGGCCCCGCGCCGGCCGCTGGTCATCGACCCGGTCTACAGCTCCCCGCTGGTGACCCAGCTGGTCAACAAGGTGCTCGTCGGCGGTAAGAAGTCGATCGCCGAGCACATCGTCTACGGCGCGCTCGAGGGCACCCGGGACAAGACCGGCGCCGACCCGGTGGTCACGCTGAAGCGGGCGCTCGACAACGTCAAGCCGAGCCTCGAGGTCAAGAGCCGCCGCGTCGGCGGTGCCACCTACCAGGTGCCGATCGAGGTCAAGCCCGGCCGCAGCACCACCCTGGCGCTGCGCTGGCTGGTCAGCTACTCCCGCTCGCGGCGGGAGAAGACGATGACCGAGCGGCTCATGAACGAGATCCTCGACGCCAGCAACGGCCTCGGTGCCAGCGTCAAGCGTCGCGAGGACACCCACAAGATGGCCGAGTCCAACAAGGCCTTCGCCCACTACCGCTGGTAGGTCCGGCGCCGATCGCGCCGGGCGGACCGCACCGCAACTCGCCCAGAGACGACAGGAAGGAATCCGGCAGTGACCATCGCCAGGTTCCGGTTCCCTTCCGGAGGAATGAATGGCTAAGGCAGCCGAGCTCGCCAACACCCGCAACATCGGGATCATGGCGCACATCGACGCGGGCAAGACCACGACGACCGAGCGCATCCTGTACTACACCGGCATCAACTACAAGATCGGTGAGGTCCACGACGGCGCCGCCACGATGGACTGGATGGAGCAGGAGCAGGAACGCGGCATCACCATCACGTCCGCGGCCACCAAGTGCGCCTGGAAGGGCCACACCATCCAGATCATCGACACGCCCGGCCACGTCGACTTCACCGTCGAGGTCGAGCGGTCGCTGCGCGTGCTGGACGGTGCGGTGGCCGTCTACGACGGTGTCGCCGGCGTCGAGCCGCAGACCGAGACGGTCTGGCGACAGGCCGACAAGTACTCCGTGCCCCGCATGTGCTTCGTCAACAAGCTCGACCGCACCGGTGCCGACTTCTACCGCTGCGTCGAGATGATGAAGGATCGGCTGAACTCCAACGCCCTCGTCCTGCAGCTGCCCATCGGCAACGAGTCCGACTTCATCGGCGTCGTCGACCTGGTCGGCATGCGCGCGCTCACCTGGCGCGGCGAGACGAAGATGGGCGAGGACTACGAGATCGAGGAGATCCCGGCGGAGATGGCCGAGCAGGCCGCCGAGTACCGGGAGAAGCTGCTCGAGCAGCTCGCCGACGTCGACGACGCGATCGCCGAGCGGTTCCTCGAGGGTGAGAACTTCGACGTCGACACCATCAAGGCCGCGATCCGGAAGGCCACGCTGGCCGACCTGGTCAACCCGGTGCTCACCGGCACGGCCTTCAAGAACAAGGGCGTGCAGCCGCTGCTCGACGCGGTGGTCGACTACCTGCCCTCGCCGCTGGATGTCGGCGGCGTCAACGGCCTGCTGCTCGACGGCGAGACCGCGGCCCACCGCGACGCCGACGAGGCCGAGCCGCTGTCCGGGCTGGCCTTCAAGGTCGCCACCGACCAGCACCTCGGCAAGCTGACCTTCGTCCGGCTCTACTCCGGTGTGCTCGACAACGGCGCGCAGGTCCTGAACTCCACCAAGGACCGCAAGGAGCGGATCGGCAAGATCTACCAGATGCACGCCAACAAGCGTGAGGAGCTGCAGCGCGCCGGCGCCGGCGACATCATCGCCGTCGCGGGGCTGAAGCAGACCACCACCGGCGACACGCTCTGCGACTCGCAGAACCCGATCGTCCTGGAGTCGATGACCTTCCCGGCGCCGGTGATCGACGTCGCCATCGAGCCCAAGACCAAGGCCGACCAGGAGAAGCTCGGCATCGCCATCCAGAAGCTGGCCGAGGAGGACCCGACCTTCCGCGTCCACAACGACGAGGAGACCGGGCAGACGGTCATCTCCGGCATGGGCGAGCTGCACCTGGAGATCCTGGTCGACCGCATGAAGCGGGAGTTCCGGGTCGAGGCCAACGTCGGCAAGCCGCAGGTGGCCTACCGCGAGACCATCCGCCGGACGGTCGAGCGCGAGGACCTCACCTACAAGAAGCAGACTGGTGGGTCGGGCCAGTACGCGAAGGTGCAGATCGCGCTGGCGCCGCTGGACATGTCCACCGACGCCGACGGCCCCAGCTACGAGTTCGACAACAAGGTCACCGGTGGCCGCATCCCCAAGGAGTTCATCCCCTCGGTCGATGCCGGATGCCAGGAGGCCATGCAGTTCGGCGTGCTGGCCGGCTACCCGATGGTCGGGGTCAAGGTGTCGCTGCTCGACGGCGGCTACCACGACGTCGACTCCTCGGAGATGGCCTTCAAGATCGCCGGCTCCATGATCTTCAAGCAGGCCGCCAAGAAGGCCAACCCGGTGCTGCTCGAGCCGATGATGGCCGTCGAGGTCACCACGCCCGAGGACAACATGGGCGACGTCGTCGGCGACCTGAACTCCCGCCGGGGCCAGGTCCAGGCCATGGAGGAGCGGGGCGGTGCCCGCCTCGTGCGGGCGCTGGTGCCGCTGTCGGAGATGTTCGGCTACGTCGGTGACCTGCGCTCCAAGACGCAGGGCCGCGCCAGCTACTCGATGCAGTTCGACAGCTACGGCGAGGTCCCGGCCAACGTCGCGAAGGAGATCATCGCGAAGGTGACCGGAGAATGACCTGCGGGGGGCTTTGCCCCCCGCACTCCCCCCACACAACTGCATTGACTGAAGGCATGGCCTTTTTGCCACGAAGCTAGCTTCGTGGCCGGAGCTTCGCTCCGAAGGCTCCGCCCCACCAAGAGTTTCAAAGACAACAGTCCAAATCCGCCGGCGTAGATGACCGGCGCCGTCCCAGAGGGAAAGGGATCCAAGTGGCGAAGGCCAAGTTCGAGCGGACGAAGCCGCACGTCAACATCGGCACCATCGGTCACATCGACCATGGCAAGACCACGCTGACGGCGGCGATCTCTCGCGTGCTGCACGAGAAGTACCCGGAGATGAACCCCGGCACCGAGGCGTTCGACATGATCGACAAGGCGCCCGAGGAGCGGCAGCGCGGCATCACGATCTCGATCGCGCACATCGAGTACCAGACCGAGAACCGGCACTACGCTCACGTGGACTGCCCGGGTCACGCCGACTACATCAAGAACATGATCACCGGTGCGGCCCAGATGGACGGTGCGATCCTCGTCGTCGCCGCCACCGACGGCCCGATGCCGCAGACCAAGGAGCACGTGCTCCTGGCCCGCCAGGTCGGTGTCCCCTACATCGTCGTCGCGCTGAACAAGGCCGACATGGTCGACGACGAGGAGATCATGGAGCTCGTCGAGCTCGAGGTCCGCGAGCTGCTGACCCAGTACGAGTTCCCGGGCGACGAGGCCCCCATCGTCAAGGTCTCGGCGCTGAAGGCGCTCGAGGGCGACGCCGAGTGGGGCGACAAGATCATGGAGCTGATGGGCGCGATCGACGAGTCGATCCCGAACCCGGAGCGCGACACCGACAAGCCGTTCCTGATGCCGATCGAGGACGTCTTCACCATCACCGGGCGTGGCACGGTCGTCACCGGCCGTATCGAGCGCGGCGTGCTGAAGGTCAACGAGACCGTCGACATCGTCGGCATCAAGCCGGACAAGCAGACCACCACCGTCACCGGCATCGAGATGTTCCGCAAGCTGCTCGACGAGGGCCAGGCCGGCGAGAACGTCGGGCTGCTGCTGCGCGGCATCAAGCGCGAGGACGTGGAGCGCGGCCAGGTCGTCATCAAGCCGGGCACCACCACCCCGCACAAGAAGTTCGAGGCCAACGTCTACATCCTGTCCAAGGACGAGGGTGGCCGGCACACGCCGTTCTTCAACAACTACCGCCCGCAGTTCTACTTCCGCACCACCGACGTGACCGGAGTGGTGACCCTCCCCGAGGGCACCGAGATGGTCATGCCGGGCGACAACACCGAGATGTCGGTCGAGCTGATCCAGCCGGTCGCCATGGAGGACGGTCTGCGCTTCGCCATCCGCGAGGGTGGCCGCACCGTGGGTGCGGGCCGCGTCACCAAGATCGTCGAGTAAGAGTTCCACGGTCCGCCTGCAAGCTAGGCGGACGCCGCACCACCGCGCCACCCGCTTCCGGGTGGACCGGCCACGGCCGGTATCCACCCGGAGCGGGCGCCCTTCGCCGAAGCCTGGCGAGCGGGCTCGATCCTCACAAGAGCACCAGAGCGACACCGCAACGCCGCCGCACGCGCCACCACACGCGTCGGCGCCATCGAGCATGAAGGTGAGTCAGCCACCATGGCGGGACAGAAGATCCGCATCCGGCTCAAGGCCTATGACCACGAGGCCATTGACGCCAGCGCGCGCAAGATCGTCGAGACGGTGACGCGCACCGGCGCGCGGGTGGTCGGCCCGGTGCCGCTGCCGACGGAGAAGAACGTGTACTGCGTCATCCGTTCGCCGCACAAGTACAAGGACAGCCGCGAGCACTTCGAGATGCGGACCCACAAGCGGCTCATCGACATCCTCGAGCCGACCCCGAAGACGGTGGACGCGCTCATGCGCATCGACCTCCCGGCGTCGGTCGACGTCAACATCCAGTAGGCGAGATAGGGATATGGCTAACGACAGAACTGGGATCCTGGGCGAGAAGCTCGGCATGACCCAGGTCTTCGACGAGAACAACCGGATCGTTCCGGTGACCGTCGTCAAGGCCGGGCCGTGCGTCGTCACCCAGATCCGGACCGAAGACAAGGACGGCTACACCGCCGTCCAGCTCGCCTACGGGCAGATCGACCCGCGGAAGGTGACCAAGCCGGTCGCCGGCCACTTCAAGGCTGCGGAGGTGACACCGCGCCGCCACCTCGTCGAGGTGCGGACCGACTCGATCGACGAGTACACGGTCGGGGAGGAACTCACCGCCGAGGTCTTCAGTGACGGCGCCCGCGTGGATGTCTCCGGCACCACGAAGGGCAAGGGCACGGCCGGTGTCATGAAGCGGCACGGCTTCTCCGGCGTCTCGGCCTCGCACGGTGCGCACCGCAACCACCGCAAGCCGGGTTCGATCGGCGGCTGCGCCACGCCGGGCCGGGTGTTCAAGGGCACCCGGATGATGGGTCGGATGGGCCACGTCAAGTCCACCACCACCGGCATGGTGATCCACAAGGTCGACGCCGAGAACGGTCTGCTGCTGATCAAGGGCGCCGTTCCCGGCCCCAAGGGCGGCCTGGTGGTGGTGCGCAGCGCCGGCAAGTCCGGCGAGCTGACCAAGATCGAGAAGGGTGTGGGGTGACGTCATGAGCCTGTCCCTCGAGATCAAGGACCCGGCCGGCGGCGGTACGTCCGGTTCGGTGGAGCTGCCCGCGGAGATCTTCGACGTCACCCCCAACGTGGCGCTGATCCACCAGGTCGTCGTGGCCCAGCTGGCCGCGGCCCGCCAGGGCACGGCCAAGGCCAAGACCCGCGGCGAGGTCCGCGGCGGCGGCAAGAAGCCGTACCGGCAGAAGGGCACCGGCCGCGCCCGGCAGGGCTCGACGCGCGCCCCGCAGTTCGTCGGCGGCGGCGTCGTGCACGGCCCGGTGCCGCGCAGCTACGCGCAGCGGACGCCGAAGAAGATGAAGGCGGCCGCACTGCGCGGGGCGCTGTCCGACCGCGCCCGCAACGGCCGCGTCCACGTCGTGTCGTCGCTGGTCGCCGGCGAGGCGCCCTCCACCCGCACGGCGGCCTCGTCGCTGGCCGCGGTGAGCGGCGCCAAGCACGTCCTCGTGATCGCTTCGCGCAGCGACGAGCTGACGTGGAAGAGCCTGCGCAACGTCGAGACCGTGCACCTGCTCGAGCCGAGCCAGCTCAACACCTACGACGTGCTCGTCAGCGACGACGTCGTGTTCACGCGCGACGCGCTCGACGCGTTCGTCGCCCGCCCGTCCGCCGCGACGGTGTCGGCCGAGAAGAAGGGCGGCGAGGCCTGATGTTCGACGATCCGCGCGACGTGCTGCTCGCTCCGGTCATCTCGGAGAAGAGCTACGGACTGCTGGACGACAACAAGTACACCTTCGACGTCCACCCGCAGGCCAACAAGACCCAGATCAAGATCGCGGTCGAGAAGGTGTTCAACGTCAAGGTACTGACGGTGAACACGCTCAACCGCCAGGGCAAGCGCAAGCGGACGCGGCAGGGCTTCGGCACCCGCCGCGCCGTGAAGCGGGCCGTGGTGACGCTGCGCGCCGGCGACCGCATCGACGTTTTCGGACAGATCGGCTGAGGGCGATGAGTCAGTACGTGAGTTCGACTTCCCGTCCGGAGGACTGTCATGGCAATTCGTAGGTACAAGCCGACGACGTCGGGCCGACGCGGCTCCTCGGTCGCCGACTTCGCCGAGATCACCCGCGACCACCCCGAGAAATCGCTGGTCAAGCCGCTGCACAACCGCGGCGGCCGCAACAACTCGGGCAAGGTCACCACCCGTCACCAGGGCGGCGGCCACAAGCGCGCCTACCGGGTCATCGACTTCCGTCGGCACGACAAGGACGGCGTGCCGGCCAAGGTCGCGCACATCGAGTACGACCCGAACCGCACCGCCCGCATCGCGCTGCTGCACTACGCCGACGGCGAGAAGCGCTACATCGTGGCGCCGCGGCTGCTGAAGCAGGGCGACCAGGTCGAGAGCGGCCCCGGCGCCGACATCAAGCCCGGCAACGCGTTGCCGTTGCGCAACATCCCGGTCGGCACCGTGGTGCACGCCATCGAGCTGCGGCCCGGTGGCGGCGCGAAGATCGCGCGCTCGGCCGGCGCCAGCGTCCAGCTGGTCGCCAAGGAGGGTGCCTACGCGCAGCTGCGGATGCCCTCGGGCGAGATCCGTAACGTCGACGTGCGCTGCCGCGCCACCGTCGGCGAGGTCGGCAACTCCGAGCAGAGCAACATCAACTGGGGCAAGGCCGGCCGCATGCGCTGGAAGGGCAAGCGCCCAGTCGTCCGCGGTGTTGCGATGAACCCGGTCGACCACCCGCACGGCGGTGGTGAGGGCAAGACCTCCGGTGGTCGCCACCCGGTCAACCCGAACGGCCGGCCCGAGGGCCGGACCCGCCGGCACAAGGCCAGCGACCAGATGATCGTCCGCCGTCGTCGTACGAACAAGAAGAGGTAACCGGGATGCCCCGCAGTCTGAAAAAGGGTCCGTTCGTCGACGACCACCTGCTCCACAAGGTGGACGTGCAGAACGACAAGAACACCAAGAACGTGATCAAGACCTGGTCGCGGCGTTCCACGATCATCCCCGACATGCTCGGGCACACGATCGCGGTGCACGACGGCCGCAAGCACGTCCCGGTCTTCATCACCGAGGGCATGGTCGGCCACAAGCTGGGCGAGTTCGCCCCGACGCGCACCTTCAAGGGGCACATCCGGGACGACCGCCGAGCCCGGCGCGGCTGATCCGCACGAGACAGACAGGACTGAGACAATGAGTAGCCCCGACACCGACGAGGTGCGGACCGCCTTCGCGCGGGCGTCCTACGTCCGGGTGGCGCCGATGAAGGCGCGCCGGGTCGTCGACCTCATCCGCAACCGTCCGGCGCAGCAGGTGCTGGCGGAACTGAAGTTCCAGCCGCAGGCCGCCGCCGAGCCGGTCGCGAAGGTCCTCGCGAGCGCGATCGCCAACGCCGAGCACAACTTCGACCTCGACCCCGAGTCGCTGGTCGTCTCGCGGGCGTACGTCGACGAGGGCCCGACGATGAAGCGGTTCCGGCCGCGCGCCCAGGGGCGGGCCTACCGCATCCGCAAGCGCACCAGCCACATCACGATCGAGGTCGAGAGCGTTGACGCCCTCGGCAAGGGAGGCCGTAGCTGATGGGTCAGAAGATCAACCCGAACGGCTTCCGCCTCGGGATCACCACCGATTTCAAGAGCCGCTGGTTCGCCGACAAGGCCTACGCGGACTACGTCAAGGAAGACGTCAAGATCCGCAAGCTGATGTCGACGGGCATGGAGCGCGCCGGCATCTCCAAGGTCGAGATCGAGCGCACCCGCGACCGCGTCCGTGTCGACATCCACACCGCCCGCCCGGGCATCGTCATCGGGCGCCGCGGCGCCGAGGCCGACCGCATCCGCGGCGAGCTGGAGAAGCTCACCGGCAAGCAGGTGCAGCTGAACATCCTCGAGGTGAAGAACCCCGAGGGTGACGCGCAGCTGGTGGCCCAGGGCGTGGCCGAGCAGCTGTCCAACCGGGTCAGCTTCCGTCGCGCCATGCGCAAGAGCATGCAGTCGACGCTGAAGAGCCCCGGCGTGAAGGGCATCCGGGTGCAGTGCTCCGGCCGCCTCGGCGGGGCCGAGATGTCGCGCTCGGAGTTCTACCGCGAGGGTCGGGTGCCGCTGCACACGCTGCGCGCCGACATCGACTACGGCTTCTACGAGGCCCGCACCACCTTCGGCCGCATCGGCGTGAAGGTGTGGATCTACAAGGGCGAGGTCCCGGCCGGCTCCCGCAGCGAGCGCGAGGCCGCGGCTGCGGCCGAGGCGCTGCGGCAGCGCCGTGACCGGCCGGCCGGCCGGCCGCGCCGCTCCGGCTCGCAGGGCACCACCGGGGTCAGCACCGACGCCGGCCGCGCCGCCTCCGGGCAGCGGCCTGCAGCCGAGCCCGCCGCCGACACGGCGACGAGCGAGACCGCCGCCACGACCGAAACCGAGCCCACGACCGCGGCGACGACCGAGACCGCGACCGAGACAGCGACCGACACCGCGGCCGCCACCGGTGCCGCGGCCGCGGAGCCCGCGGCCGTCGAGCCGAACCTGCAGGAGTCCGAGGTGACCTCGGAGGCGCAGGCCCAGGCCGACGTCGCCGCCGACACCCCCACCGAGGAGGCGGCCAAGGAGGCCGCCGACGCGGCGGGCCCGGAGGGCATCCAGGCCACCGCGCCGCAGCCGGACGCTCCGGCGGCGGACGCCGAGAAGATGGAGAGCTGACCCATGCTGATGCCACGCAGGGTGAAGCACCGCAAGCAGCACCACCCCAGCCGGACCGGCATGGCCACCGGCGGCACCGAGGTGTCGTTCGGCGAGTACGGCATCCAGGCGCTGGAGCCCGCGTACGTGACCAACCGGCAGATCGAGTCGGCGCGTATCGCGATCAACCGGCGCATCCGCCGCGGCGGCAAGGTCTGGATCAACATCTTCCCGGACCGGCCGCTGACCAAGAAGCCTGCCGAGACCCGCATGGGTTCCGGTAAGGGTTCGCCGGAGTGGTGGGTCGCCAACGTCAAGCCGGGACGCGTGCTCTTCGAGCTGTCGTTCCCGAACGAGGCGGTGGCCCGCGAGGCACTCACCCGCGCGATTCACAAGCTGCCGATGAAGTGCCGCGTCGTCACCCGTGAAATGAGTGATTACTGATGAGCACGACCACCGCCGAGATGCGGGAGCTCAACGACGACGAGTTGGCCAGTCGGCTGCGGGAGTCGAAGGAGGAGCTGTTCAACCTCCGCTTCCAGATGGCGACCGGGCAGCTGGACAACAATCGGCGACTGCGGGACGTCCGCCACGAGATCGCACGGATCTACACGATCCTGCGTGAGCGTGAGCTCGGCCTGTCCGTCGCCCCGAATGAAGAGGTGACGGCATGAGTGAGCCGACGACGTCCGCGGCCGACACCGACGCGTCGACCGACGGCGAGGTCGCCGAGGTCCTCCGCCACGAGATGGCGGAGCAGCTGAAGGCGTCCGGACGCAACTACCGCAAGCTGCGCGAGGGTCTTGTCGTCAGTGACAAGATGGAGAAGACCGTGGTGGTCGAGGTCGAGGACCGCGTCACCCACCCGCGCTACGGCAAGGTCATCCGCCGCAGCAGCCGGCTGAAGGCGCACGACGAGAGCAACGAGGTCGGCGTCGGCGACCGGGTCCAGATCATGGAGACCCGCCCCCGCTCCGCCTCGAAGCGCTGGCGCGTCATGCAGGTACTGGAGAAGGCCAAGTAACTGCGGGCTTCGCCCGCACACCCGATCCGGGTGAAACCGCCTCGCATGGCGAAACAACTGAACGGGCGGCCGCTCCGCGGCCGGCACACAACTGCAAGGACGGGCGCAGGGCGCCCGCGGAGCTTCCAGACCACAAGGCCTCCGGCCTCGTGGTTCTCCGAAGGAGAATGAGTTGATTCAGCAGGAGTCGCGGCTTCGGGTCGCCGACAACACGGGTGCCAAGGAAATTCTGTGCATCCGGGTGATGGGCGGGTCGGGGCGTCGTTACGCCGGGATCGGCGACATCATCGTCGCCACGGTCAAGGACGCGCTGCCCGGCGCCGGCGTCAAGAAGGGCGACGTGGTCAAGGCCGTCATCGTCCGCACCGCCAAGGAGCGGCGTCGCCCGGACGGCAGCTACATCCGCTTCGACGAGAACGCGGCGGTGCTGATCCGGGCCGACAACGAGCCGCGCGGCACGCGCATCTTCGGGCCGGTCGGCCGGGAGCTGCGCGACAAGCGGTTCATGCGGATCATCTCGCTCGCGCCGGAGGTGCTTTAAGTGAAGATTTGTAAAGGCGACGAGGTCGTCGTGGTGGCGGGCAAGGACCGCGGCGTCAAGGGCAAGGTCATCTCGGCCGACCCCAAGACCGACCGGGTGGTCGTCGAGGGCGTCAACCGGGTCACCAAGCACACGGCGGTCTCGCAGACCAACCGCGGCGCGAAGGCCGGCGGCATCGAGCACATCGAGGCCTCGATCGCGGCCAGCAACGTGATGGTGATCGACAGCGACGGCAACCCCACGCGCGTCGGCTACCGACGTGACGAGGAGAGCGGCCGCAACGTGCGCGTCTCGCGCCGCTCCGGAAAGGATCTGTCATGACGGCCACGACCGAAGCGGCCCCGACCCCGCGCCTGAAGGAGCGGTACCGGTCGGAGATCGCGCCGGCGCTGACCTCGGAGTTCGGTTTCACCAACCCCATGCAGGTGCCGGGCCTCACCAAGATCGTCGTCAACATGGGCGTCGGTCAGGCGGCCAAGGACAGCAAGCTGATGGACGGCGCCGTCCGCGACCTGACGCTGATCACCGGGCAGAAGCCGCTGGTGCAGCGCGCCCGCAAGTCGATCGCGCAGTTCAAGCTGCGCGAGGGCATGCCGATCGGCGCCAAGGTGACGCTGCGCGGCGACCGGATGTGGGAGTTCCTGGATCGGCTGCTGTCGCTGGCGCTGCCGCGCATCCGTGACTTCCGCGGTCTGTCGGACCGGCAGTTCGACGGCAGCGGCAACTACACCTTCGGCCTGACCGAGCAGTCGATGTTCCACGAGATCGACCCCGACACCATCGACCGGCCGCGGGGCATGGACATCACGCTGGTGACGACGGCCGACACCGACGACCAGGGACGCGCGCTGCTGCGGGCACTCGGCTTCCCGTTCAAGGAGAACTGACCATGGCCAAGACGGCTCTGAAGCAGAAGGCCGCCGCGAAGCCCAAGTTCGCGGTGCGCGGCTACACCCGCTGCCAGCGGTGCGGCCGGGCCCACTCGGTGTACCGCAAGTTCGGCCTGTGCCGGATCTGCCTGCGCGAGATGGCGCACGCCGGCGAGCTTCCCGGCGTCACCAAGTCCTCCTGGTAACCACACTTCGCGCCAGGCCCGGCGACAACACCGTCCGGACGGGAACCAGCGTGAGAAAGAAGAACCTGTTATGACCATGACTGACCCGATCGCGGACATGCTGACGCGTGTCCGCAACGGCAACACGGCCTTCCACGAGACCGTGGCGATGCCGCACTCCAAGCTCAAGGGGCACATCGCCGAGATCCTGAAGCAGGAGGGCTACATCGCCGGCTTCTCGGTGGGCGACGCCCCCGAGGGCCAGGTGGGCCGGGTGCTGACCGTCGAGCTGAAGTACGGCCCGAACCGGGAGCGCAGCATCGCCGGTGTCCGCCGCGTCTCCAAGCCCGGACTGCGCGTCTACGCGAAGTCCACGGGCCTCCCGCGCGTGCTGGGTGGACTCGGCACCGCGATCATCTCGACGTCGTCCGGCCTGCTGACCGACAGGCAGGCCGCCAAGCGTGGAGTGGGCGGGGAAGTCCTCGCCTACGTCTGGTAGGGGGCTGACATGAGTCGCATCGGAAAGCTTCCCGTCGCGATCCCGTCCGGGGTCGACGTCGCGATCGAGGGCCAGCACGTCACCGTGAAGGGCCCCAAGGGCGAGCTCAGCCACTCGGTGGCCGAGCCGATCGCCGTGGGGCGTGACGAGGACGGCGCGATCACGGTCCAGCGTCCGGACGAGGAGCGCGAGTCCAAGTCGCTCCACGGCCTGTCGCGGACGCTGATCGCCAACATGGTCACCGGCGTCACCGACGGTTACGTCAAGCGCATGGAGATCGTCGGCACCGGCTACCGCGTCACCGCCCGCGGCGGCGACCTGGAGTTCGCGCTGGGCTTCTCCCACCCGATCCTGATCAAGGCGCCGGACGGCATCACCTTCGCCGTCGAGAACCCCACCCGGTTCTCGGTCGCGGGCATCGACAAGCAGAAGGTCGGCGAGGTCGCCGCGAACATCCGCAAGCTGCGGCGCCCTGACCCCTACAAGGGCAAGGGCGTCCGCTACGAGGGCGAGCAGATCCGGCGCAAGGCCGGTAAGGCAGGGAAGAAGTAATGGGCGCATCCACCATCACGCGGCAGGCGCGCAGCTCGGCCAACATCTCGGCCAAGCGTCGCGCATCGAGGGCGCGCCGGCACTTCCGGCTGCGCAAGAAGATCGTCGGTACCGCCGACCGTCCCCGCCTGGTCGTCACCCGCTCGGCGCGGCACCTGTTCGTGCAGATCGTCGACGACACCAAGGGCACGACGCTGGCGTCGGCGTCGACCTACAAGCTGACCGACGGCGACAAGACCGCCCAGGCCAAGGCCCTGGGCGCGACGCTGGCCGACACCGCCAAGTCCGCAGGCGTCAGCAAGGTCGTGTTCGACCGTGGCGGCAACACCTACACCGGGCGTATCGCGGCCTTCGCCGACGCCGCCCGTGAAGCTGGATTGGAGTTCTGATGCCCGGACAGCAGCGTGGACCGCGCTCTGGCGGCAACGAGCAGGGCGGTCGCAACGACCGCCGGGACCGCCGCGAGGGCGGTGGCCGGGGCGGTGCCGAGAAGAGCACCTTCCTGGAGCGGGTCGTCACCATCAACCGGGTCGCCAAGGTCGTCAAGGGCGGCCGGCGCTTCAGCTTCACCGCCCTGGTGATCGTGGGCGACGGCGACGGCACCGTCGGCGTCGGCTACGGCAAGGCCAAGGAGGTGCCGGCCGCGATCGCCAAGGGCGTCGAGGAGGCGAAGAAGAACTTCTTCCGCGTCCCCCGCATCGCCGGGACGATCCCGCACCCGGTGCAGGGCGAGAAGGCCGCCGGTGTCGTGCTGCTCAAGCCGGCCAGCCCCGGTACCGGTGTCATCGCCGGTGGCCCGGTGCGCGCCGTGCTGGAGTGCGCCGGCATCGCCGACATCCTGTCCAAGTCGCTCGGCTCGGACAACCCGATCAACATCGTGCACGCCACCGAGGACGCGCTGCGCCAGCTGGTGCGGCCCGAGGAGGTCGCGGCCCGTCGCGGCCTGCCGCTCGAGGACGTCGCACCGGCCGGCATGCTGCGGGCCCGCGCCGGCCAGGGGGCCTGAGGATGATGGCGAAGCTGAAGATCACCCAGACCAAGTCGGGCATCGGCTACAAGCAGAACCAGAAGGACACGCTGCGTTCGCTGGGGCTGAAGCGGATGCACGACACCGTCGTCAAGGAGGACTCCCCGCAGGTCCGGGGGATGGTCCGGACCGTCACGCACCTGGTGACGGTCGAGGAGGTCGACTGACATGTCGCTGAAGGTTCATCACCTCAAGCCCGCGCCGGGCTCGCACACCCCGAAGACGCGGGTGGGTCGCGGTGACGGCTCCAAGGGCAAGACCGCCGGCCGCGGCACCAAGGGCACCAAGGCCCGTAACCAGGTGCCGGTCGGCTTCGAGGGCGGCACCACGCCGATCCACATGCGGCTGCCGAAGCTCAAGGGCTTCAAGAACCGCAACAAGGTGGCCTACCAGGTCGTGAACGTGGCCCAGCTGGGCGCGCTGTTCCCGGACGGCGGCACCGTCGGGGTCGACGAGCTGGTGACCGCCGGTGCGGTGCGCCGGGGCGAGCCGGTGAAGGTGCTCGGCCAGGGCGAGATCTCGGTCAAGGTCGACGTCACCGCCGACGCGTTCTCCGGCAGCGCCGCGGACAAGATCGCTGCCGCCGGCGGGTCGGTCACCAAGCGCTGAGTCCCGCGGGCGGACGGTCGCGAGGGCTTACCGGGCCCTGACCGTCCGCCGCCCGGCCAGCGGGCGCCACCGGCGCCGACATAGAGTGAGTCCCGCACCCGGACGGGTGCGTCGGACCAGCGTCACCCAGGAGGGCCCGTGCTCAGCGCGTTCGCATCGGCGTTTCGCACGCCTGACCTGCGGAAGAAACTTCTCTTCACGCTGGCCATGCTGGCCCTGTACCGGTTCGGCGCGTCGGTCCCGACCCCGAACACCAACACGCAGGCCATCAACGCCTGCCTGTCGGGCGCCTCGCAGAGCAGCAAGAACGTCTACTCGCTGATCAACCTGTTCTCCGGCGGCGCGCTGCTGAAGCTGTCGGTCTTCGCGCTGGGCATCATGCCCTACATCACGGCCAGCATCATCATCCAGCTGCTGGTGGTGGTGATCCCTCGCTTCGAGCTGTTGAAGAAGGAGGGGCAGTCCGGGCAGACGAAGCTGACGCAGTACAGCCGCTACCTGACCATCGGGCTGGCCATCCTGCAGTCGACCGGCTTCATCGCCCTGGCCCGCTCCGGGCAGCTGTTCCAGGGCTGCGACCAGACCCAGCACCCGATCCTGTACAGCCAGAGCGTCTGGACGCTGGCCTCGATGGTCATCGTGATGACCGCCGGCACCGGCCTGATCATGTGGCTGGGCGAGCTGATCACCGACCGGGGCGTCGGCAACGGCATGTCGGTGCTGATGTTCACCTCGATCGCGGCCCGCATCCCGTCCGAGGGGCGGGTGATCCTGCAGAACGCCGGCGGGTTCGTCTTCACCCTCATCCTGCTGCTGGGCTTCGCCATCATCGTCGCGGTGGTGTTCGTGGAGCAGGCGCAGCGACGCATCCCGGTGCAGTACGCCAAGCGGATGGTGGGCCGGCGGCAGTACGGCGGCACATCCACCTACCTGCCGCTGAAGGTCAACCAGGCCGGCGTCATCCCGGTCATCTTCGCCTCGTCACTGCTCTACATCCCGCAGCTGATCAGCCAGCTGGTCAGCCACAACAACAACTCCGGCTTCGCGCTCTGGGTCAACCAGCACCTGCTGAACCAGACCGACCCCGTCTATCTGACCATCTACTTCCTCCTGATCATCTTCTTCGCCTACTTCTACGTCGGCATCACCTTCGACCCGGTCGAGCGGGCCGACGACATGAAGAAGTACGGCGGCTTCATCCCGGGGATCCGCCCCGGCCGGCCGACCGCGGAGTACCTGCAGTTCGTCCTCTCGCGTATCACGTTCCCCGGGGCGCTGTACCTGGCCATCGTGGCGCTGCTGCCGAGCTTCTTCTTCAACCTCACCAGCGGGAACAACCAGAACTTCCCGTTCGGCGGTACCGCGGTCCTGATCATGGTCGGTGTCGGCCTGGACACGGTGAAGCAGATCGAGAGCCAGTTGATGCAGCGCAACTACGAGGGCTTCCTGCGCTGAGAGAGGGGAGGCGTTCGTGAGACTGGTTCTCGTCGGTCCGCCAGGGGCGGGCAAGGGGACGCAGGCGGAGTTCATCGCCAAGCGCTACGGCATCCCCAAGATCTCGACCGGTGACATCTTCCGCGCCAACGTCTCCGGCGGCACCGAGCTGGGCCGCGAGGCCAAGAAGTACATGGACGCCGGCGACCTGGTGCCCGACGAGGTCACCAACGCGATGGTCCGCGACCGCCTCGCCGAGCCGGACGCCACCGCCGGGTTCCTGCTGGACGGCTTCCCCCGCAACACCGCCCAGGCCGAGGTGCTGGACGGCATCCTGGACCAGCTCGGCTCCGGCCTGAGCGTGGTGCTGGACCTCGAGGTCGACTTCGAGGAGGTCGTGCGGCGGCTCTCGGGCCGGCGGACCTGCAAGAAGTGCGGCCACGTGTGGCACCTGGAGTTCGACCCGCCCACCCAGCGAGGGCGTCTGCGACCTCTGCGGCGGCGAGCTGTACCAGCGCGACGACGATCACGCCGACACCGTCCGCCACCGGCTCGAGGTGTACGCGCAGCAGACCGAGCCGATCATCGACTTCTACCGGCAGCGGGGGGTTCTGGTCTCGGTGGACGCCCTCGGCGCCGTCGAGGACGTCTCCGAGCGGGCGTTCGGCGCGCTCGACCCGCACGCCGACTAGGCGCGCCGCCATGCGCCGCTCCAAGGAGCAGATCCAGCTCAAGACGCCGGAGCAGTTCGCGCTGATGCGCGAGGCCGGCCTGGTGGTCGCCCGCGCCCTGACGGCGATGCGGGAGGCCGCCGCGCCGGGCGTGAGCACCGCCGACCTGGACGCCCTCGCCCGCGAGGTGCTCAGCGACGCCGACGCCACCTCGTCCTTCCTGGGCTACTACGGCTTCCCGGCGGTGATCTGCGCCTCGATCAACGAGAGGGTTGTGCACGGCATCCCGTCGGCCGACGAGAAGCTGGCCGACGGTGACCTGATCTCGATCGACTTCGGCGCCGTCGTCGACGGCTGGCACGGCGACTCGGCGATCACGGTCGAGATCGGCGAGGTGGCCCCAGAGGCCCGGCAGCTGTCGCAGGTGACCGAGGCCGCGATGTGGGACGGCCTGGCCGCCGCCGCGACCGGCAGCCGGCTATCCGATATCTCTCACGCCGTCGAGACCTCGATCCAAACCGCCGGCCGTTATGGAATTGTCACCGGCTACGGCGGCCACGGCATCGGCTCGCAGATGCACATGGACCCGCACATCCTGAATTACGGCCGCCCCGGCAAGGGTCCGAAGCTGGTGCCCGGTATGGCCCTGGCCATCGAGCCCATGGTCACCCTGGGTAGCCATGCCACCGCCGAGCTGGACGACGGTTGGACCGTCGTCACCGCCGACGGCTCACTCTCCGCGCACTGGGAGCACACGATCGCCCTGCTGGACGACGGGCCCTGGGTGCTGACGGCGGCGGACGGGGGACGAGCGGCCCTTGCGAGCCGCGGCGTCGCGCTGTCCGCCAGCGCCGCCTGACTGACCGTTTCGTGCCCCTTTGCAGGGGCATGATCACCAGTTATTCTCGGCCAGGTTGACCTTGAAGTTCCGTGATCGCGGGTTCGAACACGCAAAACCGCGAAATCGCACGATTGGCGCAAGGAAACGCCAGCGCCAAGTTGCGCGAACTCGGTGATCGTGACGTAAGGTCACCCCCGACGGATGGGAAGTTCCCATCGCCGCAGTCCGCCCGGTCCCGTGCCGGGGGAAGGAAAGGTTATGAGTTTGATGTCCTCCCTGCGAGGCCGTGCGGGCGCCAAGGCCATCGTGCCTTTCGGCGCTGCGGTCGCCCTCGTCGGCGGTCTCGTGATGGCCGGCCCGGCCAACGCCGCCACCACGACCCCGACGTTGGTGAACAACGCCCCGGCTCAGGTTGAGCAACACCGGCAGCGACGCCAGCCTGCTGACCCTCAAGGTCACCAACCCCGACACCTCCAACGCGCTGGCTGACTCGCTGACGGTCAACTACACCGTGCCGTCCGGCGTCGCCTGCTCGAGCGTCGACGTTCGCGCCGGCCACCACGCGCCCCGACTGGTGACACGTGCTGGCCCGGCGTTCGGTACCGGCGACCGGCGGCACCTCCGGTACCTGCTCGGCGACTTCGACTACGACCGCACGGCGTCACGACGGCGGCGAGCAGCAGCGACGACCTTCGCCTACGATGCTCTCGGTCGACCGGCGAGCAACTCCGACCGGAACGCTGACCACGACCGTTCACGCTGAGCGACGACGCCGAACAACGTCGTCGCCACCAGCAACACCGGCAGCACCGCGCATCGTCGGCCCGCACGCCGCCGCCTTCGCGAACTCTGTGCCGGCCGCGACGGTGCACCACGAAGTACAGCGACCAGTTCGTCACGACGCAGCCGCTGCCGGACTCGGGCAACACCTACACGGTCTACTCAGTCGGCACATCAACGCGATAGCACGGGCACGGTCACGAGCTACGTACGGCGATCGCGACTGCCGGCGACGATCACGGGTAACGCCGAGACAGCGTACACCTTGGACGACGGTTTCTCAGTTCGACGCCGACCATGGCACCATCACCGCGGACGTGCCACCATGACGGACACCTACATTCCAGCCAGACTAACGTGTACTACGTCGTCGCCAACAACGGCAACGGCGGCTCCGCGAGCACGACTACAACCGGCGGCAACCCGACCGGTGGCAGCAACCCGGCGACCCCGGCCGGTGGCACCGCACGACGTCGTTTCGCCGGCGTTCACCGACACGTGACCTGTTCCGCGACGTTCCGGCCAAGCAACCAGTTCGCGGACCAGATCTACGGCCTGAGCAACCAGGGCGTCATCACCGGGTACTTCGACGGCACCTTCCGTCCGAACGTGACCGTGACCCGTCAGGCGTTCGCCGCGTTCATCGCGCGGTACCTGCACGACGAGTACCCGTACACGCCAGCGGCGACGGCCACGACTCCGGCCGTGGCCACGGCTTCAACCTCGGGACCGTGCAACGACGGTTCGGGCAGCTACGATCACAACAGCAACTTCTCGGACGTGCCGAACTCCTCGCAGTTCTGCTCGGAGATCAACTCGCTGAACGGTCTGGGCATCATCGACGGGTACCCGAACGGCACCTTCAAGCCGCTCACCACCGTCACCCGTGAGGCCGAGGCCGCGTTCGTCTACCGCACCTACGTGTACGAGAACAACGGCAACAACGCGGTGCCGCCGAACAGCGACGCCGTCTGCACCGTGCAGCACCCCTTCACGGACGTCAGCAAGGGCGACACCTTCTGCGGTGACATCCAGTTCCTGAAGGACAACGGTCTCTCGAACGGGTACGCCGGACGGCAGCTTCCACCCGCTGGCCGGCTCCAGCCGCGCCGCGACCGCTGCGTTCCTGTACCGCTACGAGCAGTTCCAGCACCCGGCCACCTGACCGGGCGCTAGCCGCCTAACAGTTCGGGCGTCGGCCTTCGGGCCGGCGCCCGAACTGCGTTAACCCGCTCCTCTAGAGTGGCGCCGTGCCCGCCGACCATTCCGCCGCCGGACTGTGCGCCGAGCTTGCGAATCGGTTCGACACCGAGCTGGCTTCCGCCCTTCGCGGAGCCCGACAGGTGGCGCTGCTGAACTTCCCCAACCACGGCAACCCGGGCGACGACGCCATCTGGCTCGGCGCCCGAGCGTCGCTGCGCCGCCTCGGGATCTCCGTCCGTTACCAGTGCGCCTGGACCGGCTACCACCCCGACGCGCTCGCCGCGGCCCACCCGGAGGGGCCGGTGCTGCTCAACGGCGGCGGCAACTTCGGTGACCTCTACGGCGGCCAGCAGGGCCTGCGCGAGCGGGTCTTCCGCGAGCTGCGGGGCCGGCCGGTGATCCAGCTGCCGCAGAGCATCCACTTCGCCCAGCGGAAGAACCTCGACCGGGTGCGGCGGCAGGTCGCCGAGCACGGGGACGTCACCCTGATGCTGCGCGAGCAGGCCAGCTACGAGCTGGCGCAGCGCGAGTTCGAGGCGGACACCGTCCTGGCCCCTGACTCCGCCCTCGCCCTGGGGTCGCTTGCCGCGCCGGCGCGCGAACCGCGTGAGCGACCTGCTCTGGCTGCACCGGCTGCCCGGCGACCCCGAGTACGTCGACCACGGGCGGCTGGACACCGGCCTCTCGGTCACCGAGGTGGAGTGGCTCAAGCCCGTCACGCCTGAGCCGCGGTGGAGCGCCCGTCACCGCCTGGCCAGGCAGGCCAACGACCGGCTGCTGCCCCGGGTGAAGCAGGACCCCCGCTGGGCGCGTCGCGCCTGGCGGCCGCTGGCCGCCACCTTCGCCCCCTACGCCGAGGGGCACGTGCAGCGCGGGCTGGACATCCTCGCCCGCGGCCGGGTGGTGATCACCGACAAGCTGCACGGCCACCTCATGGCGCTGCTGGCCGGCATCCCGCACGTCGTGCTCGACAACTCCTACGGCAAGGTCTCCGGCACCTACCGCACCTGGACCCACCCCAGCCCGATCACCGCCTGGGCCGACGACGCCACCCACGCCGCCCAGCTGGCCGAGAAGCTGCTCCACGAGGGGCGGCGATGAGGCTCGTCCTCACCCTGCTGGTGCGCGACGAGGCCGACGTCGTCGCCGCCATGCTCGACCACCACCTCGCCGCCGGCGTCGACCACGTCGTGGCCACCGACAACGGCTCCACCGACGGCACCGTCGAGATCCTGGAGCGCTACCGGGACGCCGGCGTCCTGGAGCTGATCCACGAGCCGGAGCAGAACTACGACCAGGCTCGCTGGGTCACCCGCATGGCCCGCCTCGCCGCCGAGGCCCACGGCGCCGACTGGGTCATCAACGCCGACGCCGACGAGTTCTGGTGGCCGCGCGACGGGCAGACGCTCCCGCAGGCGCTGGCGGTGCTTCCCGCCCGCTACGGCAGGGTCGAGGCGCCGCGGGAGAACCTGGTCGCCGACCCGGCGCGGGAGGGGGAGTGGTGGCAGCGGCTGGTGCTGCGCGACCTGCTCTCGCTGCACCAGCGCGGCGGCCGCATCGGCAACAAGGTCTGCCACCGCGGCGACCCGGAGCATCGTGGTCCGCCAGGGCAACCACCAGCTGGCCGGCCCCCGCCTCGGCGAGCGCTGGCCCGGCACCCCGATCACCGTCCTGCACGTGCCCGACCGCAGCTACGAGCAGTTCGCTCACAAGATCGAGATCGGCGGCCGCAGCCTGCTGACCAACCCCGGCCTGGCCGACACCTTCGGCTGGCACTGGCGCGCCGACTACGAGCGGCTGCAGCGCGGCACCCTCCGGCGCGCCTGGCATGCCCGCCAACTCACCGAGCAGGACGTCGCCGACGGCCTCGCCGCCGGCCGCCTCGTCCGCGACGAGCGGCTCCGGGAGCGGGTCCGTTCGCTCGCCGACGCACGGTCCTGACGCTCCAACCGGTACCGGCCGGGCAACACGCCCCAACCACCGACCGGTCCACCCGATGGTCCAGGGGAGCTCACCCATCTGCAGGAGAACGGTTGGTTTCGGTGGGGGAGCCGCATCAGGAGATCCCCTGTGAGCATGTGCGGTGTCCTAGCAAACTCGGGGGGAACTCATGCTCATTTCAACCATGGACGGCGTGGGTGCACGCCGATCCGTTCGTGCCAGCGGACTCGTCGCAGCGGTGGTGCTCGCCGCCGGTGTCATGCAAGCAGGTGTCGGCGTCGCCTCGGCCGAGGCGGCCGTCCCGTGCACTGCGGCGGGCCTGGTCAACGCCTTCGCCTCCACCAGCAGCGGCGGCACGATCACGCTCGCGTCCGGCTGCAGCTACATCCTGACCATGCAAGACAACGCCACCGACGGCGCCACCGCGCTGCCGGTGATCACCGGCGACGTCACCGTCATCGGCAACGGGGCGAGCGATCGCGCGGTCGACCGACGCGGGGACCGCGCCGTTCCGGCTGCTGGACGTCGCCGGCGGCGGCTCGCTGCACATCAGCGACGTGACGCTGAAAAACGGTCTCCCACCCACCGCGACGACACCGACGAGCGGCTGGGGCGGCGGAGCGATCAACAGCCACGGCTCGCTGGACGTGTCGCACGTGAGCTTCGATCACAACGTGTCGCCCTCGCACTCCGGAACCTCGGGTGGGGCGATCGACAGCTCGGGCCAGCTGAACGTCGTGGACAGCACCTTCACCAACAACACGGCCCAGGAGGGCGGGGCGATCTTCGCCCAGGCTACCACCACGATCAGCGACACCACCTTCGACAACAACACCGCCACCGACTACGGCGGCGGGGCGATCGTCAGCGCCGCCGGCACCACCACGGTCTCCGGCAGCACGTTCGCGAACAACGTCGCGGTCGACACCACGGGCTACACCCTGGGCGGCGGGGCGATCGACAACGACGACGTCATCGCCGTCACCAACAGCACCTTCTTCAACAACCAGGGCGGGTCGAACGGGGGTGGGGCGATCCAGAACTTCGGCACCGCGTCGGTCACCTCGTCGACCATGTCCGGCAACACCAGCAAGGTCTCCGGCAGTGACGTCCACGCCTACGCCGGCAGCGGGGGGCCCGCCGTGGTGACCACGGTGGCGAGCAGCATCCTGGCCAGCGGCCCGAACAGCTGCGGCGGCAACACCCCGGTCACTGACGCCGGCTACAACATCGACGTCGGCACCTCGTGCGGCTTCGGCGCGGCCAACCACTCGCAGAGCAGCACCGATCCGAAGCTCGCTGCGCTGGCAGCCAACGGCGGAGCGACCCAGACCATGGCGCTGACCCCGGGGAGCCCGGCGATCGACGCCGTGCCACCCACTGTGGCCAGCTGCTCGGGCACCGACCAGCGAGGCATCGCCCGCCCGCAGGGCCCCGGCTGTGACATCGGGTCCTTCGAGGTCGTCGTCAGCAGTGGAGGCGGCGGTGGCGGCACCGGCGGTGGCGGCGGCACGGGGAGTGGCTGCGCTGCACCGTTCACCGACGTCCCGGCCGACAGCACGTTCTGTGCCGACATCACCTGGCTGAAGAACCAGTCGATCACGCTCGGCTACCCGGACGGCTCCTTCCACCCGGTGGCGTCGATCAGCCGAGCGGCGATGGCGGCGTTCCTCTACCGCTTGCAGCACGCCGGGAGCACGGCGCCGGCGTGCAGCAGTAAGCCGTTCCCGGACGTTCCGGCCGGCAGCACGTTCTGCGGCGCCATCAGCTGGTTGAAGTCGCAGCACATCACCGGTGGCTACGCCGACGGCGGGTTCCACCCGGCGGGCTCGATCAGGCGGCAGTCGATGGCGGCGTTCCTGTACCGGTTGACCACCGGCTCCGGTACGGACGCCACCTGCTCCGGCGCCGCCTTCAGCGACGTCCCGGCCTCGAATCCGTTCTGCGGCGACATCCGTTGGCTGGCCGATCAGCACATCACGATGGGCTACCCCGACGGCAGCTTCCACCCCGTCGCCCCGGTCACCCGGGAGGCGATGGCTGCCTTCCTGCACCGCCGGTCGACACTGCCGTAACGGTCCGGACGCACGACACCTGCCGGCCGGTCCCGCGAGGGGCCGGCCGGCAGTGTGCGTGCCGTCTGGGGCCGCCTACTCACCGAAGGCGGAGACGGTCGTGATCCGGCAGACCGAACCGCCCGCCGCTCAGCCACCCGGCCCCCGGATCTCCTCTATTTGCAGGGGAACAGACGGTTCTGCTGGATGAGTCGCCGGACGAAATCCGCTGTGATCATGTGCGATGTCCTAGTGAACTCGGGGGGAACTCATGCTCATTTCATCCACGGACGGTGCGCGCCCACGCCGCTCCGTCCGAACCGGCGGGCTCATCGCCGCTGTCGCGCTCGCCGCCGGCGTCCTGCCGGCGGTCGTGGGCGCCGTCCCGGCCGAGGCAGCGCCGCCGTGCAGCACGACGAGCCTGGTCCGCGCCTTCGCCGCCCACAGCGGGGGCGGGACGATCGTGCTCCCGCCCTGGTGCGGCTACACCCTGCACGCGCCGGACAACGCCGTCGACGGCGGCACGGCCCTTCCGGTGATCACCGGTGACGTCACCGTCATCGGCAACGGGGCCACGATCGCTCGGGCGGCCGGGTCGGGGACCCCGGCGTTTCGGCTGCTGGACGTCGCCGCCGGTGGCGCGTTGAAGATCAGCGACGTGGCGCTGAACAACGGTCTGGCGCCCATTGCGACGCCGCCGGCCAGCGGCTGGGGCGGCGGAGCGATCAGCAACCACGGCTCGCTGGTGGTGTCGCACGTCAGCTTCGATCACAACGTCTCGCCCTCCCATTCGGGCACCTCGGGTGGGGCGATCGACAGCGCCGGCCCGCTGCAGGTGGCGGACAGCACCTTCACCAACAACGTGGCCCAGGAGGGCGGGGCGATCTTCGCCCAGGACACCACCACGATCAGCGACACCACCTTCGACGGCAACACCGCCACCGACTACGGCGGGGGCGCCGTCGTCAACGGATCCGGCACGACGACGGTGTCCGGCAGCACGTTCGCGAACAACGTCGCGGTGGACACCACCGGCTACACCCTGGGCGGCGGGGCGATCGACAACGACGCCGGCCTCTCGGTCACCGACAGCACGTTCTTCAACAACCAGGGCGGCTCCAACGGGGGCGGGGCGATCCAGAACTTCGGCACCGCCTCGGTCACCTCGTCGACCATGGCCGGCAACACCAGCCAGGTCTCCGGCAGCGACATCCACGCCTACGCCGGCACCCCGGGCACGGTGGTGACCACGGTGGCGAGCAGCATCCTGGCCAGCGGCCCGGAAAGCTGCGGCGGCAACGCTCCCATCACCGACGGCGGCTACAACATCGACGTCGGCACCTCGTGCGGCTTCACCACCGCCAACCACTCGCAGAGCGGCACCGACCCGCAGCTCACCCCGCCGGCCGCCAACGGCGGCCCGACCGAGACCATGAAACCGAACCCGGGAAGCCCGGCGATCGACGCCGTTCCGGCGTCGGTGAGCAGCTGCTCGGGCACCGACCAGCGCGGCGTCGCCCGCCCGCAGGGGGCCGGCTGTGACATCGGGTCGGTCGAGGTCGTCAACCGCGGCGGCACGACCGGGGCCTGTGCCCCGCCGTTCACCCATCTGCCGGCGGACAGCAAGCTCTGCCGTCTCCTCACCTGGTGGATGAACCATCACCCGCGCGGTTCGTTCCGCGGGCACGAGTCGGCTCGCGGGGCGATGACCGCCTTCCTGCATCGCCGGTCGCATCGGGGCTAACCGCGTGAGGCCCACGCCGGCCGGCTCCCGTTCCTGGGGCCGGCCGGCGTCGCGTCAGTCAGCAATGGCGCCTCTGCTTCCGCTGGAGCGACCATTGCCAGAGGGCGTGGAGATCACCGACTATCACTGAGACGGAGGTGGTCATCGTGAACGACGAACCGATCATGACGCCGACCCATCCGGGCGTGATCCTGCGCGAGGAATTCCTCGATCCGATGGGGATCACCGACTACAAGCTGGCCCAGGCCCTCTCGGTGCCACAGACCCGCGTCAGTGCCATCACTCATGGCAAGCGTCGTATCTCGGCCGACACCGGGTTGCGTCTGTCGCGATACTTCGGCATGTCCGAGGGCTTCTGGACCGGACTACAGGCCGACTACGAACGTGAGCTCGCCAAGGACAAACTCGGCGACGATCTCGACGCCATCAGCCCGCTCGTCTCTTAGCAACCACGCCATTAGTTGTCGTACCCCTGTTCTAGCGTTTGGTTCATGGACGGGGCGGTGGATCGGGCGCTGACGGCGCTGGACGGGGCGGTCGAGACGCTGCTGTCCGCCCCGCTGGCGGCGCTGGCCTCGCTCGATGTGGTCGAGGTGGTGGAGCGGCTGGAGACCGTTCGCCGCCGCGCCGATGCGGTGGATGCGCGGGTGCTGGCGGAGGTGGAGGAGCGGCGGATCGCCGGGGATCTGGGGCGGACGTCGGTGGCCGATCTGCTCTCGGTTCGGCTGCGCGTCGGCCGCGGTGAGGCCCGGGCCCGGGCGGCGCGGGCGCGGGATCTGGGGCCGCGGCGGGCGGTGAGTGGGGAGGCGTTGGAGCCGATTCACGCCGCCACCGCCGACGCGCTGGCCGCCGGTGTGATCAATGCCGGTCACGTGGCTGCGATCGGCGAGACGCTGGGTCACCTGCCGGCGAGCATTGCGGCCGAGGCGGCCGGCCCGGCCGAGCAGTTCCTGCTTCAGGCGGCGCGGCATGAGGAGCCGGGGGCGTTGCGTCGCACCGCGCAGCTGCTGCTGGCGCGTTTGGACCCGGACGGTCAGGAGCCGCGCGAGGAGCTGCAGCAGCGACGCCGGGGCTTGAGCCTGCATCACTGTGGTGACCGGGTGAAGGTGACCGGGGAACTCACCAGCGAGGTCGCCGCCCTCTGGGAGGCGGTCTTCGACTCCCTGGCCGCACCGCAACCGGTGAAGGTGGACGGCAAGACGGTCGCCGAGGACGACCGGTCGCCGGCCCAACGGCGCCACGACGCTTTCGGCGAGGCCGGGAAGCGGCTGCTGAACTCCGGCAGCCTGCCTGTCACCGGCGGCACCCCGGTAACCGTCCTTGTCCGCTGCACCCCCGAGCAGCTGGTCGACCCCGACGCCCTGCTGCCCACCGCGCACGGCCGGCTGCTCTCGATGCGGCAGGTGCTGCGCATCGGCGGCGCCGACACCGCCCTGATCCCGGTCAGCTTCGACGCGGCCGGGGAGGTGCTGTGGTGCGGGCGCGAGGAACGGCTCGCGAACCGCGCCCAGCGCCGCGCCGCCGCCGCCCGCGACGGCGGATGCACCTTCCCGGGCTGCACCAGACCGGCCGCCTGGTGCGAGGTCCACCACGTCATCGCCTGGCTGCTCGGTGGGTTGACCGACATCGACAATCTGATCTTGCTCTGCGGCCAGCACCACCGCATGCTCGACCGCGGCGACTGGCAGGTCCGCATGAACCACGGCCTCCCGGAATGGCTACCGCCACCCTGGCTGGATCCGGACCAGAAACCGATCCGGAACGCCGCTCATCACCTGCCACGGGTCGAATTCGCCACCGGTGGTGACGGCATGCACATCACCCGGTCCGACCACCCGCAAGACACTGTCGGGAGCGACCCTCCGTAGCGGCCCCGGGCTCGGTTACAGGGAACGGCGTCACACGGGAATGACGTCGACCAGGCTGTCCGCTCCGGCAAAGTCGCTCGGGTTGCGCGTGTAGACGCGGGCGGAGTGCGCGTGCGCGGTGGCGGCGATGAGCAGCGCCATCGTCCGCGCGCGCGGTTGACGCCCCGCCTCCGCTACGGCTGCGGCGAGTTGTCCGTAGCTGGCCGCGACCGCATCGTCGACGGGCAGGGCGTCGAACCGGCGCTGCAGGATGGACAGGCGTCGCAGCCGTTCGGCGCGAACGCTCGGTTCGCTGGCCACGAGTACCCCGAAATGCAGCTCGGCCAGCGTGGCCGAGCTGATCGCCAGCTCTCCCTCCAGCGGGCCGATGTTGCTGGCGATCACCACGCTGGTGTCGAGGATCGCCCTCACGGAGCAGTCCACGGGTCACGCACCGCGTGGTCGATACCCTCGCGATCCGCCTCCCACGCGGGATCGGCCGGGCCATCGAACAACTCCGCGACCGCCTCGAAGTCGCGCCACTGCCGCGTGTCGGCCGCAACCAGCCGTGCGCTCGGGCGCCCCGCGACGGTGATCGTGAATTCCTCGCCGGCCTCCACCCGCCGGACCAGCTCCGAGGCGTCCTGGCGCAGTTCCCGCAGTCCCACCGTCTCCACGCGCCCAATGTAGCACAAGAGTCACATCATCAGGCCGAGGCGCGCGGCGGCAGTGGATGGCGTCTCTGCAAGCCGGGCAGCGACGAGTCTGCGGTCGGCGCTGACGAGCGAGACGCCGAGCGCACCGGCCGAGGCCGCCCAGCTGGCGTCGTAGAAGGAGAGCGTGTGCCTCTCGGCGAGTTCGGCGGCGCCGCGCAGCCATTCCTGTGCCATCGCGATCGGCGCGCCGACGATCGCGAGCAGGTCGTCGAGTTGATCGCTGATATCAGTGGCGGTCCACCGCAGTGCCCTGGCCAAGACGTTTCCGACTTCGTAGATCGCCAGATCGAGCACGTGTGCGTTGAGGTCCCCACGGATGTGGGCATCCCGTAGCGCGCGTGCCTCATCGAGTTCGCTCTCGCCCGCCTCGTGGAACCACTTGATCAACACCGACGTGTCGACCAGCAGTCGCGTCATCGCCGGGCGTCTCGGTCCGTCCGCACGAGATCGGCGGACTCGAAGTTGCCGGCGCTACGAAAACGGCGTTCGGAACGCTCGATCGCTTCGGCCAGCTCGGCCGGATCGTGCCGAGCAAACTCGCGTCGCGCTGCGGCGGCCAAGAACGCGCTGCGGCTCGTCGACCGCCGCTTGACCTCGGCGTCGAGTTGCGCGAGGAGGTCATCCGGCAGCGAGACCATGACCTTGGCCATGCGGTGAGTATAGCTCGTGGTGTTGCCGTCGGGATGGCTCACTGACTTGCTGGTACCGGACTGCACCGATCCGAATACCGACGGCTGCGGCGGCGGCCTGACCCGTCAGGAGCCTGCCTTGCGGCGGAGGCGCGCCAGCCGCCCGGCCGCGGCGCGGCGCCGCGTCCCGGCCGGCAGGGCCGCCTCGCCGGCCCGGACCAGCCGCGCGGCGACCCGGGCCTCCGGTGACTCGGTGAGCCCGCGGGCCCGCTCCAGCTGCTCGCGGGCCTGGTCGAGCTCCCGCTGCAGCCGGTCGGCGCGGCGGCGCGCCTCGGTGAGGTTCTTGCGCACCGTCGCGATCCGGTCGTAGGTGCGCTCGCCCAGCGCCTGGTTCTCCAGCCGCCGTGCCAGCGTGGTCTGCAGCCACTCCCGCGTCGCGGTGTGCCACTGCTCGGCGTCCAGCGGGGTGGGGTCGACGGCGGCCCGCAGCGTGATCTCCTCGTCCAGGAACTGCTCGACCCAGGAGCCGTCGCCGGCCAGCCCGACCAGCTTGCCGAGCGCGATCATCACCTCGCCGACGGTCTGGGCCGGAGCCCAGCGCTCCGGCGGCGCCAGCGGCGTCACCCGCACCGCCAGCTGGTAGATGCCGCGGCGGACGATCTGCTCGAACGGCAGCGGCCAGCCGTCGAACTCGTGGTCGATGGGGTAGGGGCGCCCGTCGTCGTCGATCACCAGGTTGTGCGGCACCAGGTCGATCGCCGAGCCGGGGGACTGCTCCAGCGCCTCGCGCAGCATCGCCAGCCACCGGTCGGCGAACTCGCCGAAGGCGGCCACGCCGCCGGCGGCGACCACCTCGATCAGGTCGGTGCCCGGCCGGTAGTCGGTGGTGGACTCGACGACGTGGATCGCGCCGATCGGCCCGCCGTCACCGGGGTCCGGGTGGCCGGCGGCGCGGGCGCGGCGGTGGAAGCGGACCGACCCGTCCGCCACCTCGACCTCGGTGTCGACCGACAGCTGCCGGCGGCGACCGACGCTGAAGTACATGCCGGCGCGCGAGGCCGGCCACAGCGAGGGGCCGGCCTCGCCCTTGCGGGCCAGGACGAGGAAGGAGTTGCCGCAGTCGAGCTCCAGGCCGGCGTCGACCAGCTGCCGCCAGACCCGGGCCTCGGCCGCGAGCCGCGGCCGCGGGCCGGAGCGGTCCGGGCTGGGGAAGTTCGGGATCCGGCGCAGCAGCGTGCGGGCGGCCTCCGGGAACTCGCCCAGCACCGTCCGGGTCATCTTGTAGTCGGGGAAGGCGACCTTCGTCTCCGGCTGCAGGCCGGCCTCGCCCATCAGCGCCTCCAGCTCGCGCCGGGAGAAGGTGTGCGCCTTGCCGCCGCGGGGGTAGCCCTCGACCGAGTCGAACACCTGGCCGGTGTGGTCCTCCGGCGAGCCCACCAGGTACTTGACGCCCAGCTGGTTCTCGATCGCCAGCACCAGCGTCCCGCCGTCGACCAGCCGCTGCTGGATGGCGGCCAGGAAGTCCAGATAGGGCCGCGGCCAGGCCGTCCCGGCCCCCACGTACTCCAGCACGCCGATGACGACGACCACGTCATAGGTCGGCTCGGCCGGCACGTCGTCGATCTCGCCGACCAGGATCTCGACCCCCGGCAGGTCCCGGGTCCGGGCCCGCGCGGCGGCGGCCCGGCCCGGCACCGGCTCCAGCCCGTCGACGGTCGCGCACCGCTCGCCGAGGTAGCGGGTGATGGCTCCGCAGCCGGCCCCGATCTCCAGCACCCGGGCGTCGGGCGGCAGGTCCAGGCAGCGGACGATGTTCGTCCGCGACGGGTCGAGGTGGTAACGCTGGGCCCACCCCCGCGCGTGCGGCAGCAGCTCGTCGGTGTCGGCGCTCCAGTCGTCTGCGGCCAGGACGGTCTCGAGCACCATCTCCTCCGCGCCGTCGCGGTAGCTGGAGCCGACGTCGCGCAGCAGCCGGAAGCCCGCCGGGTCGGGCGTGCCCAGGGCACGGACCGGGGTGGCGGGAGTCTCGGTGGTGGCGGGGCCGTCCATGGGCATTAGGTTCTCACGCGGACCGGGTGGGCTTCGCAGCGCGGTTTGGAGCATCGGCGCGGCCCTAGTAGAGTAGATCGCTGGCGCACGCCGCCCCGTCATCATGTCCGCTGTGGCCGCGGATCGGCAGGGAGCGGACCCTCACGTGGGCGTCATGGTTCGAGTTTCGACTACCGCTTCTTCTGTTGCGGTCGGTACACGTTACGGAATGCGGAGGACATGGCAAAGAAGGACGGCGCCATCGAGGTCGAGGGTCGCGTGGTCGAGCCGTTGCCCAACGCGATGTTCCGGGTGGAACTGACCAACGGGCACAGGGTTCTCGCCCACATCAGCGGCAAGATGCGGCAGCACTACATCCGCATCCTGCCCGAGGACCGCGTGGTCGTGGAGCTCTCGCCCTACGACCTCACCCGCGGCCGGATCGTGTACCGGTACAAATAGCATTTGGGGGGCTTTGCCCCCCAAAGTCCCCCAAACGCAACTACAACTGCTCAAAGCAACAAGCTTGCAGGGGGCTTCGGCCCCCGCATTCCCCCTGGACTGCAACGGCTCAGAGCACGAGCCAAAGCTGAAGAGCAAGAGATTTAAGCCGAAGGCTTCGCCTTCGACTTTGGGGCTTCGCCCCAGGCAATGCACGAGACCGACATTCCGGGGCCTCGCCCCGGCAAGACGACCGAGAGCCGAGGCATGAAGGTCAAGCCGAGCGTCAAGCCGATCTGCGACCGGTGCAAGATCATCCGTCGCAACGGCCGCGTCATGGTCATCTGCTCCAACCTGCGCCACAAGCAGCGCCAGGGCTGAGGCAGCGACCGCGTCGCAGCAGCACCACCTCTAAGCGCACACCAGCCCGCGGGTCGCACCGGCGGGTCCACCTCCGGAACGAAGGCCGGAGCCCCACCCGGGCGGGTGAGGGAGCGGGTGCGCCCCACACCTTCGACGAGACACCAGGAGAACCGCCCGTATGGCACGTCTTTCCGGCGTGGACCTCCCCCGCGAGAAGCGGCTGGAGATCGCGCTCACCTACATCTACGGCATGGGCCGGACGAGGGCGAAGGAAACGCTCGACGCCACCGGCGTCAGCCCCGACATCCGCGTCCGTGACCTCTCCGAGGCCGACGTCGTGAAGCTGCGCGACCACATCGACGCCCACTACCGCGTCGAGGGCGATCTGCGCCGCGAGGTCGCCTCCGACATCCGGCGCAAGGTCGAGATCGGCTGCTACGAGGGCCTGCGGCACCGCCGCGGCCTGCCGGTCCACGGCCAGCGCACCAAGACCAACGCCCGCACCCGCAAGGGCCCGAAGAAGACCATCGCGGGCAAGAAGAAGGCGAAGAAGTGAGCGAGCACCGCACAGAGTCCGCGCGCCGGACACAGCAGGCAGGGGTGATCTGAATGCCGGGTCCGGCACGCAAGGCAGCCGCGAAGAAGGTGCGCCGCAAGGAGCGGAAGAACATCACCTTCGGGCAGGCGCACATCAAGTCCACCTTCAACAACACGATCGTGTCGATCACCGACCCGCAGGGCAACGTCCTGTCCTGGGCCTCGGCCGGTCACGTCGGGTTCAAGGGCTCGCGCAAGTCGACACCGTTCGCGGCGCAGATGGCGGCCGAGAACGCCGCCCGCAAGGCCCAGGAGCACGGCGTGAAGAAGGTCGACGTGTTCGTCAAGGGCCCGGGTTCGGGCCGTGAGACCGCGATCCGCTCGCTGACCGCCGCCGGCCTCGAGGTCGGCAACATCGCCGACGTCACGCCGCAGCCGCACAACGGCTGCCGCCCGCCCAAGCGCCGCCGGGTCTGAGGAGGAGAACCACCATGGCTCGTTACACCGGACCCGCGACGCGCATCTCGCGTCGCCTCAACGTCGACCTCATCGGCGGCGACTCGTCCTTCGAGCGCCGCCCCTACCCGCCCGGGCAGCACGGCCGCGCGCGCATCAAGCAGAGCGAATACCTGGTCCAGATGCAGGAGAAGCAGAAGGCCAAGTACAGCTACGGCGTCCTCGAGAAGCAGTTCCGCCGCTACTACGAGGAGGCCAACCGCGGCCAGGGCAAGACCGGCGACAACCTGCTGCAGATCCTCGAGTCCCGCCTGGACAACGTGGTCTACCGCGCCGGCATCGCCCGCACCCGCCGGCAGGCCCGGCAGATGGTCAGCCACGCCCACTTCATGGTCAACGGCCACAACGTGAACATCCCGAGCTACCGGGTGTCGCAGTGGGACATCATCGACGTCCGGCCGAAGTCGCTCGAGACCACGCCGTTCATCATCGCCCGCGAGACCTTCGGCGAGCGGCCGGTCCCGGCCTGGCTGCAGGTCGTACCGGACACGCTGCGGGTGCTCGTGCACCAGCTGCCGGTCCGGGCCCAGATCGACATCCCGGTCCAGGAACAGCTCATCGTCGAGCTCTACTCGAAGTAAGGGCAGTCGGGGCTCCGCCCCGACGGCCCCGACAGAACAACAGCACAAAGCAGAAGAACGAAAAGCTGAAAAGAATGCCTCGAAGCGTGCTTCGAGGCGAAAAAACTGAAGAGCATGCCTCGAAGCACGCTTCGAGGCCCGTCGGGCGTCATATAGCGGTCGCCCACGACCTCAAGGAGTACCTCCCGTGCTGATCTCTCAGCGCCCCTCGCTCGCCGAGGAGACCGTCAGCGAGAACCGGTCCAAGTTCGTCATCGAGCCGCTGGAGCCGGGCTTCGGCTACACGCTCGGCAACTCGCTGCGCCGCACCCTGCTCTCGTCCATCCCCGGCGCGGCCGTCACCAGCATCCGCATCGACGGCGTGCTGCACGAGTTCACCACCGTCGAAGGGGTGAAGGAGGACGTCACCGACATCATCCTGAACCTCAAGGAGCTGGTCGTCAGCTCCGAGAGCGACGAGCCGGTGGTCATGTACCTGCGCAAGCAGGGCCCCGGCCAGGTCACGGCGGCCGACATCGCCCCGCCGGCCGGCGTCACGGTCCACAACCCGGACCTGCACATCGCCACGATCAACAAGAAGGGCCACCTCGAGATCGAGCTGGTCGTCGAGCGCGGCCGCGGCTACGTCACCGCCACCCAGAACAAGCAGCAGGGCCAGGAGATCGGCCGCATCCCGGTCGACTCCATCTACTCGCCGGTGCTGAAGGTGACCTACAACGTCGAGGCCACCCGCGTCGAGCAGCGCACCGACTTCGACCGCCTCGTGGTCGACGTCGAGACCAAGAACTCGCTCACGCCGCGCGACGCCGTCGCCTCGGCCGGCCACACCCTGGTCGAGCTGTTCGGGCTGTTCCGGGAGCTGAACGACGAGGCCGAGGGCATCGACGTCGGCCCGTCGCCGACCGAGGTCGCCGACGCCGCCGCCTTCTCGATGCCGATCGAGGACCTCGACCTCACCGTGCGCTCGTACAACTGCCTCAAGCGCGAGGGCATCCACACCGTCGGTGAGCTGGTGGGCCGCAGCGAGGCCGACCTGCTCGACATCCGCAACTTCGGCTCGAAGTCGATCGACGAGGTCAAGGTGAAGCTGGCCGGCCTCGGCCTGCAGCTGAAGGACAGCCCGCCCGGATTCACGCTGCCGAGCTCGGTCGAGTCCTACGGCGACGAGGACTTCACCACCGAAGGCGGCGACGACGACTTCGCCGAGACCGAGCAGCTCTAAGCCCGGCCGCACCCGAGCCCCACACCGAGGAGCACGACACCATGCCCACGCCCACCAAGGGAGCCCGCCTGGGTGGCGGTCCCGCGCACGAGCGGCTCATGCTCGCCAACCTGGCGACCGCGCTGTTCGAGCACGACCGGATCACCACCACCGAGGCCAAGGCCAAGCGGCTGCGGCCGCTGGCCGAGCGGCTGATCACCTTCGCCAAGCGCGGCGACCTGCACGCCCGCCGGCAGGTGATGGCGGTCGTGCGCGACAAGGACGTCGTGCACAAGCTGTTCGCCGAGATCGGCCCGAAGATGGCCGAGCGCCCCGGCGGCTACACCCGCATCATCAAGTCCAACCCCCGCAAGGGCGACAACGCCCCGATGGCGGTCATCGAGCTGGTTGAGGAATACCAGACGGCCGTCAAGGAGGCCGAGAAGGCCCGCGGCACCCGTACCGCGGCCAAGAAGGCCCCCACCGGACGGACCAAGGAGATCGCGGAGGACGCAGCGGGCGAGTCCGCCACGGCCGCCTCGGTCGCCGAGACCGCCGAGGCCGAGAACGAGGCTGCGGAGAACGAGGCCGTCGAGCCCGAGGCTCCCGAGAACGAGGGCGAGGGCGGCCTGGCCGCGCTCGGCCTGAGTGGCGAGGACGCCGAGGGCGCGGCCGAGGCCGGCGCCGAGACGGTCGGCGACGAGCCGGAGGCCGGCGCCCAGGAGACCGAGAAGCCGGACGGCGAGAAGTAGCCACGCTCGCCGACGGCCCGATCGAGGCGGATCCGCAGCAGCGGGTCCGCCTCGATCTTTCCTACGACGGCACCGACTTCTCCGGCTGGGCGGTGCAGCCGGGACGCCGGACGGTGCAGGGGGTCGTCCAGGACGCCTTCGCCACCGTGCTGCGGCAGCCGGAGGTTCGCCTCACCGTGGCCGGCCGCACCGACGCCGGGGTGCACGCCGCCGGCCAGGTCGCCCACGCCGACCTGGCGGCCGGCACCGACCTGGCGCGGCTGCTGCGCCGCGTGAACCGGATGCTGCCGGCCGACGTGCGGCTGCGCCGGCTGCAGCTCGCGTCCGCGGGCTTCGACGCCCGGTTCAGCGCCGTGTGGCGACGCTACGAGTACCTGATCGCCGACGACCCGACCGGCGACGACCCGCTGCAGCGGCGCCACCGGCTGGCCTGGCCCCGGCCGCTGGACGAGCGGGCGATGGCCACCGCCGCCGGCCACCTGCTGGGGCTGCGCGACTTCGCGGCCTTCTGCAAGCAGCGCGACGGCGCCACCACCGTCCGCACGCTGCAGCGTTTCGAGATCGAGCGGACCGGCCACCTGCTGGTCTGCACCGTCGTCGCCGACGCCTTCTGCCACTCCATGGTCCGCTCGCTGGTCGGCGCGCTGCTGGCGGTGGGCGAGGGCCGGCGCGCCGCCGACTGGCCGGCGTCGCTGCTCACCCTGGACCGGCGGGCGGGCGACGTCACCGTAGCGCCGGCGCACGGGCTGACCCTGGTCGAGGTCGGGTACCCCGAGCCGGCCGAGCTGGCCGCCCGCGCGGCCGAGAGCCGCGCGCGCCGCGCCCCGGTGACCGGCGACGCTTGAGCCCCCGAGGACGGCCGGTCAGCTGAGGACGGCCCCGAGCAGCCGGCCGCACCGCTGCACCATCTGCTCGGCGGACTCGTCCGGGCGATCCAGCCACCAGTCGACCAGCGAGCCGACCAGCCCCATCCACACCGCGGTGAGCGCCTCGGCGTCCGAGCCGTCGTCGTTGCCGCGGGCGGCCAGGAAGCGCTGCGACCCGCCGGCGGCGAGCTCGCGCAGCCGCTCCCGGTAGCCCGCCGCGGCGTCGGTGATCGGCCCGGCCGCGGGGATCGAAGGGTCGAACAGCAGCCGCCAGGCGGCGCGCTGCGGCTCCAGGGCCTCGAACAGCGCCCGCAGCGGGTGGATGCGGGAGGCCACCGTCTCGTCCACGGCCAGCTCCGCGGTGGCCAGCCGGTCCAGCAGCCCGGCCGCGACGTGGTGCAGGCAGGCCAGGAACAGCCCGTCCTTGGAGCCGAAGTACTGGTAGACGAGCGGTTTGGAGATCCCGGCGCGCTGGGCGACGTCGAGCACCGCGGCGCCGGCGTAGCCGTGCCGGGCGAACTCGTCGATCGCCAGGGCCACGATCTGCTGCTCGCGCTGGGCCCGGGGCACCCCCTTGGTGCCGATCGCCGCGGTGGACACGCCCGCGATCTTACCCTAGGGTAAGTGACCCGAAAGTCAGTTAGGAGGCGGCATGTCCTTCGCCGAGAGCCTGCGCGACCCGGTCGTCCTGGCGATCCCGGTCTTCCTGGCCTTCATGGCTCTCGAGGTGCTGTCGCTGCGCTTCCTCGACGAGGAGGACGCCACCGGCGCGGGGACGCCGCGCGGCTACGAACGCCGCGACACCCGCACCAACATCCTGATGGGGCTGGGCTCGCTGGTGGTCAACGGCGCGGCCCGCATTGTGGCCCTGCTGGGCTACGCCGCCCTGTACGTGCTCACGCCGCTGCGCCTTGACACCCATCGCTGGTGGACCTGGGTCGCGGTGCTGCTCGGCGTCGACCTGATCTGGTACCTCTACCACCGCGCCTCGCACCGGGTGCGGATCCTGTGGGCCGGCCACCAGGCGCACCACAGCAGCCGCCGGTTCAACCTGTCCACCGCGGTCCGGCAGAAGTGGAACCCGTGGGGCGAGCTGCTGTTCTGGGTGCCGCTGCCGCTGCTCGGCGTCCCGCCGTGGCTGATCTTCACCGCCTTCTCGATCAACCTGGTGTTCCAGTTCTTCGTCCACACCGAGCAGGTCGACCGGATGTGGCGGCCGGTCGAGTTCGTCTTCAACACCCCGTCCCACCACCGGGTGCACCACGCCAGCGACCCGGAGTACCTGGACAAGAACTACGCCGGCATCCTGATCGTCTGGGACCGGATGTTCGGCAGCTACGCCGAGGAGACCCACCGGCCGACCTACGGGCTGACCAAGAACATCGACAGCTTCAACCCGTTCCGGCTGCAGTACCACGAGTACGCCGCCATCGCCCGCGACGTCCGCGCCGGGACCACGTGGCGGGAACGCGCCGGGCGGGTCTTCGGGCCACCGGGGTGGCAACCGGCCACGGAGTCAGCTGTCGTAGCTGCCCCGGTTGGCGTGCGGGAAGGGGCGGTCGGGTAGCGGCTGCCCCAGGAACGAGCAGAGCTCCGGCCAGCCGTCACCGCGCGCCCAGTCGACCACCAGCAGGTCGTCGGGGCGGTCGCGGAAGTACTCCCGCACCTCCGCGACGTGCCGCTCGTAGCGCGCGAGCAGGGCGTCGTCGGTGACGTGCGGGAACGGCAGGTCGTAGAGGACCTGCCGGATCCGGTTCATCTGCGCAGTGGCCTCGCCCTGGGTGCGCAGCATGTTCCGGTAGCTCTGCAGCCACCTCGGGCGGTCCCGGGTGGTGAGCACGAACTTGGTGCCGGGAAAGGCCGCGTCGATCTCGCGGTAGAGCAGCAACCACGGCCAGTCCTCCATGCTCTCGAAGCGGGCCGCGACGCGCAGCACCGGCTCGAGGTCGCGCTCGTCGAGGTGCCGGACCAGATCGAGCCTGCCGCTGACGTGCCGGTACCCGAGCGCCTTGAGGCAGTCGCCGAGGGTGGTCGTGCCGGTCTTGGCCCAGCCGACGCCGCAGACTTTTCCGGCCATGGCGATCAGTAGAAGGCGAGGTTGTCGCGGCGGCACCAGTCCCGCACCGCCGGCCACGGGCCGAACCCGGCCGCCGGGTCGAGGTGGCCGCCCTCGGGGATCACGGTGGTGGCCATCTTCAGCGGCAGGCCGTAGGCGGCGGCGATGCCCTCGGGGCAGTACGGGTCGTCCGCGCCGCCGACGAGCACCGTGCCGTCCGCGGCCGCCCGCACCGCGTCGAGGTCGAGCGGCGGCGGCAGGAACTCGGCCAGCTCCGGGACCTCGGAGCCGGGAGACGGTGGAGACACGAGCGCGACGCGGGCCGGGCGTGGCATGTCGCCGGGCGTCACGGCGTGGTGCAGCCACAGCACGGCCCCCAGCGAGTGGGCCACCACGTCGTACCCGTCGGCCGGCAGCCCGTCGGCCGCGGCGTGCAGCGCGTCGAGCCATGGGGTCAGTTGCGGGTGGTCCAGGTCGGCGAACTCCGGCCGGCGGGTCTCGCGGCCGGCCTCGGCCAGCTCCGCCTCCAGCCAGGTCTGCCAATGCCCCTCGCCCGAGCCCTGCCAGCCCGGGACGACGAGGGTGGGAACGCTGCGCTGCGGTCGACGGGGCACGGGCCCCAGCCTAGGAGTTCGCCGGTCAGCCGCTGCGGTAGGCGTCCGGACGCGGGAACACGCCGACGACAGTGACCGTTCGGCGGCGTTCGTCGATGCGGTAGATGACGCGGTAGGTGCCTCGCCGTGCACTGTGGCGGTCGTCGAGCGGGGGTCGTAGCTGCTTCCCGACGCGTCGCGGATTTGCGAGCAGCGGTCCGACGATGAACTCGTACGCTGCGGCGGCCACGGATTCCGGGAGTTCCTCGGTCAGTTGCCTCCGTGCGGAGGGCGCGACGACCAGCTGGTACCGGTCGTCGCTCACGCAGAGGCTCGCCGCGATCGCATCGCCTCACGCAACGCGTCCTCACCCTCGCCTTCGCCTCGCGCGAGCTCGGAGTCGGCCTCCGCCAGCGCGCGCACCGCCGCGGCATCAGACAGCACGGCAATCGTTTCCTCGAGCGCCTCGAGATCGTCGACCGCCAGCAGGACGGCAGTCGGGCGGCCGTGCACGGTGACGGTGACACGCTCGTGCTGCGTCCCGACCCGCGAGACGAGTTCGGACAGGTGTGCCTTGGCGTCGGCGACGGATGCAAACTCCGGCATGGTCATAAGTGTGACCAACCCCGAAGCGGATGTCGAGGGGTCAGCGGCCGAGAACCACGCCGGGGTTGAGGATGCCGTCCGGGTCGAGGGCGTCCTTGATCCGCCGGGTGAGCGCCATGACGTCCGGGCCGAGCTGGTCGGGCAGCCACGGTGCCTTGAGCCGGCCCACGCCGTGCTCGCCGGTGATCGTGCCGCCGAGCGCAAGGGCCAGCTCCATCACCTCGCCGAAGGCGGTGCGGGCCCGCTGCTCCGCCTCGGCGTCGGCCGGGTCGTAGGCGATGATCGGGTGGGTGTTGCCGTCCCCGGCATGGGCGACGACGACGATGCGCGTGTCACGCCGCTCCGCGATCTCCCGGATGCCGTGCACCAGGGCGGGCAGCTCCGGCACGGCGACCCCGACGTCCTCCAGCAGCAGCGTGCCGAACGCCTCCATGGCCGGGAAGGCGGCCCGGCGGGCGGCGGCGAAGGCCTCGCCCTCGTCGGCGTCGGCGGTGGTGAAGACCTCCGCGGCCCCGTTCGCCCGGCAGGCCTGCTCGATCTGCTCGATCTCCGCCGCGGCGGCGGCGCCCGGGGAGTCGGAGCGGGCCAGCAGCAGCGCGCCGGCCTGCCGGTCGAGGCCCATCCGCACCATGTCCTCGACGGCGTTGATGCTGCCGTTGTCCATCAGCTCCAGCATCGAGGGCCGGCCGCAGGCGGTGATCGCCACGACCGCGGCCGCCGCGGACTCGATGGTGGGGAAGGTCGCGACCAGCGTGCAGGCCGGCGGCGGCGCCGGCAGCAGCCGCAGGGTGAGCTCGGTGATCACGCCGAGCGTCCCCTCCGAACCCACGAACAGCTTGGTCAGCGACAGCCCGGCGACGTCCTTCAGCCTCGGGCCGCCGAGCCGGACGGCGGTGCCGTCGGCGAGCACGACCTGCATGCCCAGCACGTAGTCGGTGGTGACGCCGTACTTGACGCAGCACAGCCCGCCGGCGTTGGTGGCGGCGTTGCCGCCGATCGAGCAGATCTCGAACGACGACGGGTCCGGCGGGTACCAGAACCCCTCGGCCGCGGCCGCCGCCTTCACCTCGGCGTTGAATGCGCCGGGCTGCGCAATCGCGACCCGCGTGGCCCGGTCGATGGTGATCGTCCGCATCCGCTCGGTGGAGAGCGTGATGCCACCCTCGACACCGGTGGACCCGCCGGACAGGCTCGAGCCCGCGCCGCGCGGCACCACCGGCACCCGCTGCTCGCCGGCCCACCGCAGCGTCGCCTGCACGTCCTCGACGCTGTTGGCGCGCACCACCGCCAGCGGCGTGCCGGCAGCGGGGTCCCGGGCCCAGTCCTGCCGATACGTCGCGACCACGTCGGGGTCGGTGATCAGCGTGTCGGGTGGCAGGGCCTCGGCGAGCTTCGCGAGGTCGCGGGCCGGTGTGCCGTCCATCACCCGATTGTGCCCCGCTCGTCCGTTACGGCCTAGCTAGGACAGCACAGCCGGATGACGCGCCCCAGCGGCGCGGTCCGGCGTCGGGTCACGAGCCGCCGTTCACGTAGTTCTCGAAACGGACCAGGAAGGCCGCGGTGGCCTGCCGCGTCGTCGGGTCGTCCGTGCCGAAGGAGCCGTCGGAGTACCCGGTGCTGATCCCGGCGTTGTCCAGGAACTCGATCTCGCCGCAGAACGGGTTGGCGGTGGTGAGGTCGGTGAACGGCGTCGGCGTCGTGCACGGCGCCCCGCTCACCTGCGAGGCGTCCTTGTCGTTGGCCAGCCACGACTGTGCCCGCTCGATGAAGGCCGCGACCGCCTCGCCGGGAGATCGCAGCCGCGGGGCGAAATGTGCCGTCCGCGAAGCCCTGCGTGATGTTCTCCCTGGCCACGAAGCTGATCGCCTGGCAGAAGGGGTTGGAGTCCGCCACGTCCGGGAAGCTGCTGCCACCAGGTGCGCAGGTACCGTCGCCGCTCGCGGCGCTCGCATCCAGCAGGCGGTACACGAAGGCGGCGAGCGGCTCCTCGTGACGCGGGGAGCAGCGGCTTGAACGTGCCGTTCGGGAACCCGTTGATCACGCCCTGCTTCGTCAGCTTGCTGATCTGGTCGTGGAACGGGCGCAGACGGGGGGACGTCGGAGTGAGGGGGGTGGCGGTGGGGTCGTGGTCCCGCCGCCACCGGTCGAGCCGATGGTGGTGGGCGGCGGAATCCGACGCCACCGTGTTGACCGGCGTGGAGCCGGGGATCTCGTCGACGTCAGTGGTGCCGTGGAGCGTGCCGTTCCCGATGCCGGAGTCGACCGATACCCGGAAGGGGGTGGTGTTCTGGGCGGTGGCGGGGAAGTCGAAGCCGGTCGGCGGTCCGAAGTAGCCGGTGATCGCGCCGCCGGCGGCCGTCGAGCCGCTCAGCGGGATCGAGGTCCAGTTCGGGGCGCTCGGTCGTGCTCTGGTCGTAGTCCAGGTGCAGCTGGCTCGCCTCCAGGTCGGGCGACCCGGTGAAGCGGAACTCGTAGATGAGGTGCAGGCTCTGCCCCGAGCCGTTCGAGGCGGTGCCGGTGAACTCGGCCGGACCGGCGCCGGGCGTCAGGTGCGACGGGAAGTGCGTGGCGACCGTGAGTGTCCCGCCGTCGGAGGCCTGCGGAACGATCGCGTTCGGGCTGCCCTTCGCGGTCACGTTCGACCGATCCCGGAGCCGGGCTCGTTGATCGTGGCGACGGGGGAGACGACCGTCCCGGTGTTGTCGCCGAGCGTGGCATCGAGCGCGTCGGTGGAGTTTTCGGCGTTGAGCGTGATCGCGGCCGACTCTCGGTGGGCGCGGGGGCTGCCGTTCGCCGTCAACGTGAACGTGTTGCCGGTAATGGTCACTGCTCCGTTCCCGTCACATGTGACCTGGGAGCATCCCCCGGCGGCGTATCCGGCTTCGACCTTGACGCCCCAGCCCTGGTAGCCGGTGAAGGTGTTGCCGGTGACCACCTGGTCGTCGAGCAGTCCGCTGTGGTCGGAGAGAAGGTGGATGCCCTCACCGCCGTAGATCGAGGTGCCGTCGTATAGCTCTGCAGGTTCTGGAACGTGCTGCCGGAGACCGTGAGCGGGCCGCCGTTCTCGACCTGGACTCCCTGGAAGACGCCGTCGAACGTGCTGTTCTCGACGACAGTCCTGGCCTGCTGGTTCGACGGGGACGTTGACGGCCAGCACGGCGCCGTTGTCCAGGTCGTTGCCCTTGAACACGTCGTGGCGCAGCGTGACGGTGTCGGAGCTGTCCCCGTCTTGCAATGAGGCGTCGTAGCCGGTGATGCCGGGGTTCGTCAGGGTGAGGCCCTCGATCGTGACCTGGTCCTGAAGTCCGTTGGCCACGCCAGACGCCACCTGGACGAGGCCGCTGGTGACGGAGCCCTGCCCGTCGATGACGACGGCGGACGGGGTCGTTGGTGTCACCCGTGAGGGTCACCGGCTTCGAGATGGTCACCGGAGCGTAGGTGCCGGGCTGCACGGACACGGTGTCGCCCGAACCGGCCTCGTCCAGCGCGTGCTGGATCGTGGCGCACGGGGTCGCTGCCGTCGTGCAGTCGTTGCTGCCGTCAGTCGCGTTTGCGTTCGCGTTGTCGACGTAGCGAGTGGTGGTCGGCTGGGCCGAGGCGGGGGCCGCGAGGGCACACGGGGCGACCAGCGCCAGGGCGGCGAGCAGGGGGAGCGGGAGGTACTTGCGCATGAGGGCCCATCGTCTCGGTCGACTGCCAGGCCGACGCGCCCGGGGGGAGGGCTGACAGCGCGAAGCATGATCGTTTGGACGCAGCGCGACCATACGTTCACCGGTACCAAACGGCAACTTCAGTGGCAATCGGGCAGATCGCCGCTCGGGCGTCAGGCCGACGAGCTCTGCTTCGGCACCGCGTAGACGACGATGTTGTCCAGGTAGTTGCCGGTCGAGGCGTCGAACGGCCCGCCGCAGGTGGCCAGCGCGATGCGGCCGGGGACGTGCTGGTCGAAGATCTCCCGGTAGGGCAGCTGCGTCTTGTGGTAGGTGCGCACCGCGGTGACGACGAAGGTGATCTCACCACTGTGAGAGCTGCGGGCGCCGTGCCGGGCCCGGTGGGCGTTGTACTTGCCGTAGACGTCGATCTTGTCGCCCGGCTTCAGGGTGCCGATGTCGGCGAAGGCGCCGGTGACGCCGGCGTAGTTGATGTGACCGGCGAGCACGGCGGTGCCGACGCGGGCACCGGGACGCGCGCCGGGGGTCCACCAGCCGACCTTCCGCGGGTTCTCCGGGATCTCCAGCTCGCCGTCGGAGCTGGTCGCCACCTTCACGATCGGGGCGTGCGACTTCAGCTTCGGGATGACGATCCGGTTCGGCGAGACCGCGAAGGCGTAGCGCCCCGGGGTGGAGGGCACCGGATCGCTGGACGGCGTCGCCGGCGGCCCGGACGGCCCCGACGGGCCGGCGGCCACGGCCTGCTGCGGCCGGCCGTAGTACGGCGAGGAGTTCCAGGTGATCAGAGCGGCCGTCAGCACCAGGACCGCGGCGAGGACGCACGCGAACGGGACCCATCCGACGCGCTCGAGCAGGCGGACGGTGCTGGGGGAGCGGGACTCCCGACGGTGGGAGGAGCGTTCGATCATCACCGGTCAGGGTAGACGAGACGGACCCCGCCGGCCCGCCGAGAGGCGCCGCCGGCCCGGTGGCGGATTTGGCGCGGCAGCCCTGGGACCGGTAGCTTTGTCCGTCGGTGCGCCGATCGGCGTACCTCCGGCCATGCCTCGGGGTTACCCGGCTCGCTCGCGAGCCCGACCGCGGGGGCGCATCCGTCGGTTCGGCTCTATCGACCGATCGACGCGTGAAGACCGACACGGAAAGAGTGAACGCATGCCGTCTCGCCGTAGCCCGGGTTCCGGGCTCGTCTCCTCCCGCGGGCACACCCGCTCCACCTTCTCTCCCAAGGCCGGGGAGGTCGAGCGCGCCTGGCACGTCATCGACGCCAGCGACATCGTCCTCGGCCGCCTCGCCAGCCACGCCGCGCGGCTGCTGCGCGGCAAGCACAAGCCGCAGTTCGCCTCGCACCTCGACACCGGCGACTTCGTCGTCATCGTCAACGCCGGCAAGGTCGCGGTCGGGCCGTCCAAGCTGGACAACCCCCGGTACCGGCACTCCGGCTACCCCGGCGGCCTGAAGCAGGTCACCGTCGGCGAGCTGCTCGAGCGCCGGCCCGAGCGCCTGGTCGAGCTGGCCGTCCGCGGCATGCTCCCGAAGAACTCCCTGGGCCGCGCCCAGCTGAAAAAGCTGAAGGTGTACGCCGGCCCGGACCACCCGCACGCGGCCCAGAAGCCGCAGCCGTTCGAGATCAAGCAGGTGTCGCAGTGACCAGTCCCGTCAACACCCCGAAGGTCGGTCGCCGCAAGGAGGCCGTCGTCCGCGTCCGCCTCGTGCCCGGCACCGGCGAGTTCACGCTCAACGGCCGGTCGCTGGAGAGCTACTTCCCGAACAAGGTGCACCAGCAGCTCGTCCGCGAGCCGTTCGTGACCCTCGAGAAGGACGGCCAGTACGACGTCCTCGCCACGCTGTCCGGCGGCGGCACCAGCGGCCAGGCCGGGGCGCTGCGCCTGGCCATCTCCCGCGCGCTCATCGGCGAGGAGCCCGAGGACCGCCCCGCGCTCAAGAAGGCCGGCTTCCTCACTCGCGACCCGCGGGCCAAGGAGCGCAAGAAGTACGGCCTGAAGAAGGCCCGCAAGGCCCCGCAGTACTCCAAGCGGTAATCCCGCAGTGGGCTCCCTCTTCGGCACCGACGGTGTCCGCGGACTGGCCAACGGGGACCTGACGCCCGAGCTGGCGCTGGCGGTGGCCGGTGCCGCGGCCCGGGTGTTGATCGCGCACGACGCGACCCACCGCCCGGTGGCGGTCGTCGGGCGCGACCCGCGCGCCAGCGGAGAGATGCTGGAAGCGGCGGTCGTGGCCGGGCTGACCTCGGCCGGGGCCGACGTGCTGCTCGTCGGCGTCATGCCGACGCCGGCCGTCGCCCACCTGACCGCCGCCTACGGCGCGGACATCGGGGTCGTGCTCTCGGCGTCGCACAACCCGATGCCGGACAACGGCATCAAGCTGTTCGCCGCCGGCGGGCACAAGCTGCCCGACGACCTCGAGGCCGAGATCGAGCGAGCCGTCGCCGACCCGGCCGGCGTGCCCCGCGCCCGGCCCACCGGCGACCGGATCGGCCGGCTGCGCCCGCGCGCGGACGCCGTCGACCGGTACGGCGCGCACCTGCTCGGCGCGCAGCCGACCCGGCTGGACGGGCTGCACGTGGTCGTCGACTGCGCCCACGGCGCCGCCTCGTTCGTCGCTCCGGAGATCTACCGGGGTGCCGGGGCTCGCGTCACGCCGCTCAACGCCGAGCCGGACGGGCTGAACATCAACGACGGCGTCGGCTCCACCCACCTCGAGGGGCTCACCGAGGTCGTCGCCGCGCTCGGGGCCGACCTGGGTATCGCGCACGACGGCGACGCCGACCGGTGCCTGGCCGTCGACGCGTCCGGCACGGTCGTCGACGGTGACCAGCTGCTGGCCATCTGCGCCGTGAGCCTGCGGGAGGCCGGCCGGCTGCGGGACGACACCGTCGTCGCCACCGTCATGAGCAACCTCGGCTTCCACCACGCCATGCGCGCCGCCGGGATCGAGGTGCTCACCACCGCCGTCGGCGACCGCTACGTCCTGGAGGCGCTCCGGGCGAAGGACCTCTCGCTCGGCGGCGAGCAGAGCGGGCACCTGGTGTTCACCGACTCGGCGACCACCGGCGACGGCCTGCTGACGGCCCTGCACGTCATGGCCGAGATGTCCCGGACCGGCGCTCCGCTGGCCGAGCTCGCCGCCGTGGTGCAGCGGCTGCCGCAGGTGCTGCTGAACGTGCGGGTGAGCGACCGCGCCGCCGTGGCCGCATCCCCCCGGGTCGCGGAGGCCGTCGCGGGAGCGGAGCAGGAGCTCGGGGACACCGGCCGGGTGCTGCTGCGCCCGTCCGGCACCGAGCCGCTCGTGCGGGTGATGGTCGAGGCCGCCACCGGGCAGCAGGCCGGCACGGTCGCGCGCCGGCTGGCCGAGGTCGTCGGGCAGGTCTGAGGCGCCTCCGGCGCCGTCAGGCGGGCAGGAAGCGGGCGACGCCGTCGACGTGCTCGCTGCGCAGCCGCCCCTGCTCGACCAGCACCACCAGGTGGGCCATCGTCTCCTGGACGGCCAGCAGCTGGTTGAAGAAGTCCATCTCGTCGTAGTGCCGCCGCCGGCGGGTCCAGCCGAGCGCCCGCGCGGTCTCGTAGCCCGAGGTGGCGCCGGCCCGCACCGCCTTCTCGGTCTCGTCCAGGCGCTCGGCGTGGTGGCGCAGCAGCTCGTCGATCCGGTCGTGCACCGAGTCGGTGATCGGGCCGTGGGCGGGCAGCAGCCGGGCGTCGGGCAGCGCGCGGACCAGTTCGAGCGAGGTGAGGTAGTCGCGCAGCGGCGACGGCGGCCGGTTGAGCTCGACGCCGATCGACGGGGTGATGTGCGGCAGCACGTGGTCGCCGGCGAAGAGGGTGGCGTTCGCGGGGTCGTGGAACACGACGTGCCCGCGCGTGTGCCCCGGTGTCGCGATGACCTGCAGCGTGCGGGTGGTCAGCTCGATGTCCTGCCGGTCGGCCAGCCAGCGGTCGGGGTACTCCCAGATCGACTCGTCATGCTCCATCGGGGTCTTCGCCAGCGTGCGGACGAGATCGTGCGCGCCGGCCTCGGTCATCCGGGCGAGGTCCGGGGGCGGGCCGGTGGGGTGGAGGATCAGATCCAGGCAGCTCTGCTCGCCCGCGCCCACCGCCACCCGGTTGCCGAACTGCCGGCGCAGCGTGACCGCCTGGGTGTAGTGGTCGCGGTGCAGGTGGGTGCAGAGGAACTCGCGGACCGCGCCCAGCTCGGTGCCGATCGCCCGCAGGGACCGGGCCAGCAGCTCCTGCGACTCGGCCAGCGCCCAGCCGGCGTCGATCAGTACGTACTCGTCCCCGTCGCGCACCGCGTAGACGTTCACCGCCCGCAGCCCGTCGTTCGGCAACGGCAGCGGGATCCGGTGGATCCCCGGCGCCACCTCGTGCGCGCCCGGGTTCTCCCAGGCGTGCCGGGCGTCGTCCTCGGGCGTGTCGGCCATGGTCAGCACGGTAGGCCACCGGCCTCCGGGGCCTGGACTCCGCCCCGGCATGAGAGGGTCGTGAGGGCAGCCGCTGCAAGCGCTTCCGGCTTGTCATAGTGGTGCCGTCATGACCACGACGGACACCCGCCCCCGCCCCGCCGCCGCGCCCCCGCCGCCGCCGCCGCGGGCGCCGCGTTTCGGACTGTCGCTGACCCAGCTGGTGGCCGCCGGGTTCGCGGCGGTCACCGCGACCTTCGTCGCCTCCTACCTCGGTGTCAGCGGCACCATCATCGGCGCCGCGGTGGTCAGCGTGGCCTCCGCGATCGGCAACGCCGTCTACGGCACCTCGCTGCGCCACACCGGATACCGCGTCCGCACCGCCGTGCCGCGCCGCCGGACGCCGGGTGCGAGCCCGCCGGCCCCCGGCGAGCCCGAGGCCGGCCCGCCGCCGCTGCCCGCGGCGGGGCCCCGGGAGCGGCCGCGGGTCTCGCGCGCCTGGAAGCACGTCGCCCTGACCGCCGTGGCCGTGTTCGCCGCCCTGCTCGCCGTCGTCACCGCCGTCGAGCTGGCGGCCGGCCGGCCGGTCTCCGACCTGGTCCGCGGCCGGTCCGGCACCGGGACCAGCCTGCTGGGCGGCACCCCGCGGGCGGCCGGCCCGCACCCCGCCCCGACCGTGACCCGGACGGTGGCGCCGAACGAGGTCGTCACCACGCCCACGGTCACGCAGACGGCGCCGGCGACCACCACGACCACGCCCACGGAGACCGCCGCCCCGCCGTCGAGCGCGTCGAGCGACCCGGCCTCCGGGGCCGCCACGTCGAGCGCGGCCCCCACCGCCGCCCCGCCGGCGAGCCCCACCGCACCCTGACACCGGTTCGCGACCCGGCGCCGGGTCGCGTCGGGATTAAGCTGTCACGACGTCACGTCCGCCGAAGGACAGTGCGCCGAGGGACACCAGGAGGAACGCCGTGTGCGGCATCGTCGGTTACGTCGGCCCGAGGTCCGCGCTCGATGTCGTCGTCGGCGGGCTGCGCCGGCTCGAGTACCGCGGCTACGACTCCGCCGGCGTCGCGGTCGTCGGCGACGCCGGGCTGCAGGTCGCGCGGAAGGCCGGCCGGATCGAGAACCTGGACAAGGAGCTCGCCAGCCACTCGATCGGCGGCCAGACCGGGGTCGGCCACACCCGGTGGGCCACCCACGGCGCCCCCACTGACCGCAACGCCCACCCGCACACCGACGCCGCCGGGCGGATCGCGATCGTCCACAACGGCATCATCGAGAACTTCGAGGTGCTGCGGGCCGAGCTGGAGGCCGACGGGGTCGAGCTGGCCAGCGACACCGACTCGGAGACCGTGGCGCACCTCGTCGCCGCCCGCCGCGCCGCCGGGGACACCCTCGCCGACGCCCTGCGGGCGGTGTGCCGCCGCCTCAGCGGGGCGTTCACCCTGGTGGTGGCCGACGGGAACGAGCCGGGTCACATCGTCGCCGCGCGCCGCAACTCCCCACTCGTCGTGGGCGTGGGCGACGGGGAGATGTTCCTCGGCAGCGACGTCGCGGCCTTCATCGAGTTCACCCGCGAGGCCGTCGAGCTGGCGCAGAACCAGGTCGTCGAGATCGACGCCGACGGCTACACCGTCACCGACTTCGACGGCCACCCCGCCGAGGGCCGGCCGTTCACGATCTCGTGGGACCTCACCGCCGCCGAGAAGGGCGGCTACGACCACTTCATGCTCAAGGAGATCGACGAGCAGCCGCAGGCGGTCCGGGACACCCTGCTGGGGCACCTCGTGGGAGGGCACATCGTGCTCGACGAGCAGCGGCTCGACCTGCAGGACCTGCGCGACGTCGACAAGGTCTTCATCGTCGCCTGCGGCACGGCGTACCACTCCGGGCTGATCGGCAAGCAGGCCATCGAGCACTGGACCCGGGTCCCCGTCGAGGTCGAGATGGCCTCGGAGTTCCGCTACCGCGACCCGGTGCTCGACCGGCAGACGCTCGTCGTCCCGATCAGCCAGTCCGGCGAGACGGCCGACACCCTCGAGGCGGTGCGGCACGCCGCCGAGCAGCGGGCCAAGGTGCTCGCGATCTGCAACACCAACGGTGCGCAGATCCCCCGCGAGTCCGACGCGGTGCTCTACACGCACGCCGGGCCCGAGATCGGCGTCGCGGCCACCAAGACGTTCGTCGCGCAGGTCGCCGCGGTGGAGCTGGTCGGGCTGGCGCTCGCCCAGGCGCGCGGCACCAAGTACGCCGACGAGATCACCCGCGAGTACGAGGCGCTCTGCGAGATGCCGGCGGCGATCGAGACGGTGCTGGCCGGGCTGGACCCGGTCCGGGCGCTCGCGCGGGAGATCGCCGACGCCAAGGCGGTGCTGTTCGTCGGCCGGCACATGGGCTACCCGGTGGCGCTCGAGGGCGCGCTGAAGCTGAAGGAGCTGGCCTACATGCACGCCGAGGGCTTCCCGGCCGGCGAGCTGAAGCACGGCCCGATCGCGCTCATCGAGGAGGGCCTGCCGGTGGTGGTCGTCATGCCCTCGCCCGTCGGCCGGCCGGTGCTGCACCAGAAGATGCTGTCCAACGTCGCCGAGATCCGCGCCCGCGGCGCCCGCACGATCGTCATCGGCGAGCAGGACGACACGGCCGCCCGGGACGCCGCGGCCCACTTCATCACGGTGCCGCGGGTCCCGACGCTGCTCTCCCCGCTCGTCACCACGGTTCCGCTGCAGGTCCTGGCGGCCGAGATCGCGGCCGCCCGCGGGTATGACATCGACAAGCCGCGCAACCTCGCCAAGTCGGTCACCGTCGAGTAGTCGGTCACCGTCGAGTAGCCCGCAGCGGAGAGGGTCTCGGCGTGCGTCGCGCCGGGCTCTAGAGTCGGGGCCGTGACCAGCGGCACAGCGGTGAAATCGGTGGACCTGCTCATCGTCGGCGCGGGCCCAGTCGGCCTGTTCGGCGCCTACTACGCCGGCGTACGCACCCTCTCGACGGCGGTGCTCGACTCCCTCGAGGAGCCCGGCGGGCAGATCACCGCGATGTACCCGGAGAAGGCGATATTCGACGTCGCCGGGTTCCCGGCCATCAAGGGGCGCGACCTGGTCGAGAACCTGCTCGCGCAGGCCGCGCCGTTCGAACCGGCCTACCTGCTGGGTCACCAGGCCGTCGGGCTGGAACGGGGGGACGGCACCTTCGCCGTCACCACCGCCACCGGTCACCGCATCGCGTGCCGCGCCATCGTGATCACCGGCGGCATCGGCACCTTCACGCCCCGCCCGCTGCCCACCGGCGGTGAGTACCTCGGGCGCGGCCTGGTGCACTTCGTCCCGGACCCCGAGGCCTACCGCGGCCAGCAGGTCGTCGTGGTCGGCGGCGGCGACTCGGCCCTGGACTGGGCCCTCATGCTCGAACCCATCGCCGCCTCGGTGGCGATCGTCCACCGCCGGGGCGAGTTCCGCGGCCACCAGCACTCGGTCGACCTGCTGAAGGCCTCCCGCGTCCGGATCTTCACCGACGCGCAGATCTCGGGCGTGCGCGGTGACCCGGACGTCGCCGAGGTCGAGGTCACCGTCAAGGGCGAGGACGAGCCCACCGTGCTGCCCTGCGACAAGCTGGTGGCGGCGCTCGGCTTCACCGCCAACCTCGGACCGCTGATGGAGTGGGGCATCGATATCCAGAAGCGGCAGATCATGACCTCGACCACCGGGGAGACCTCGGTGCCGGGCGTCTACGCCGCCGGCGACATCGTCGACTACGAGGGCAAGGTCAAGCTGATCGCCACCGGCTTCGGCGAGGTGGCGACCGCGGTGAACAACGCCTACGCCTACCTCAATCCCGGCAAGTCCGCGTTCCCCGGCCACCTGTCGGACTACGCGCCGGCGCCGGGCGAGGCCGCGGCCGCCTCGCCGACGGCCGGCGCGTGATCGTCGGACTCGGGACCGACGTGGTGGCGGTCGAGCGGTTCGCCGCCGCCCTGACGCGCACCCCGGCGCTGGCCGAGCGGCTGTTCACCCCGGCCGAGCGGCTGACCCCGGCCGGCGCGCCCCGGCGGGCCGAATCGCTCGCCGCCCGCTTCGCCGCCAAGGAGGCGGTGGCCAAGGCCCTCGGCGCCGGCGGCGGGCTGGTCTGGACCGACGCCGAGGTGGTGGTGGACGGGCGCGGCTGCCCGTCGCTGGTGGTGCGCGGCACCGTCGCGGCCCGGGCCGCCGCGCTCGGCGTCTCCGGCTGGCACGTCTCGCTCTCGCACGACGGCGGGGTTGCCGCCGCGACGGTGATCGCCGAGGGTTGGTAAGAAGATCCCGTGCAGGGCGTGTACACCGTGGACCAGATCCGTGCGGCCGAGGACGAGTTGATGTCCCGGCTGCCCGACGGTGCCCTCATGGCGCGCGCCGCCTTCGGCCTGGCCGTGGCCTGCGGCCGGGCGCTGCCCCGGGTGTACGGCGCCCGGGTGGTGCTGCTGGTGGGGGCCGGCAACAACGGCGGTGACGCCCTCTACGCCGGCGCCGCGCTGGCCCGCCGCGGCGCGCGGGTCACGGCGATGCTGCTCGCTCCGGACAAGGCTCACCCCGGCGGTCTGGACGCGCTGTGCATGGCCGGCGGACTGATCGGCGATCCGGACCCGGCCGCCGTCCGCACGGCCGACCTGGTGCTGGACGGCATCGTGGGCATCGGCGGCAGCGGCGGGCTGCGCGAGAACGCCGTGCCGCTGGCCCGGGCCGCCCGCGACACCCTCACCGTGGCCGTCGACGTCCCCTCCGGCGTGGACGCCGACACCGGCGCCGCGGGCGAGGAGACCGTGCACGCCGACCTCACCGTCACCTTCGGCGCGCTGAAGCAGGGCCTCGTCCTCGGCGACGGCGCCCAGCGTGCCGGCGAGGTCCGGCTCGTCGACATCGGCCTCGGCGCCACCCTGCCCGACGCCTCGACCTTCGTGCTCGAGGCCGGCGACGTGGCGGCGCTGCTCCCGGCCCCGACCGCCGCCGACGACAAGTACACCCGCGGGGTCGTCGGCGTGCTCGCCGGCTCCGACGCCTACCCCGGCGCCGGAGTCCTCGCGACCGGCGCCGCGATCCACGGCGGCGCGGGGATGGTCCGCTACGCCGGCACGGCCGCCGACGCCATCCGCGCCAGCTACCCCGAGGTCGTGGTGCAGCCCGGCGGCTCGCCCGGACAGCTGCACGTGCAGGCCTGGACCGCCGGCCCCGGCATCGGCACCGACGACGCCGCCCACCACCTGCTCGGCAGCGTCCTGGACGACGACGTCCCCGTGATCGTCGACGCCGACGGCATCACCCTGGTCGCGCAGGACCCGACGCTGGTCCACAGCCGCCCCGCGCCCACCGTGCTCACGCCCCACGACGGCGAGTTCGCGCGGCTCGTCGACGGCGGGCCGGGCCCCGACCGGCTCGGCGCCGCCCGCGCGGCGGCGCGGGACTTCGACGCCGTCGTCCTGCTCAAGGGCGACGCCACCATCGTCGCCGCCCCGGACGGCCGGGCCTGGGTCAACCGCACCGGCACCCCCTGGCTGGGCACCGCCGGCAGCGGTGACGTGCTGTCCGGGCTGATCGGGTCGCTGCTCGCCGCCCGCGTCGACCCGCCACTGGCCGCCGCCGTCGGCGCGTACGTGCACGGTCTGGCCGGCCAGCTCGCCGCACAGAACGGCCCGCCGTCGTCCCAGGACGTGCTGCACTCGCTGCGTGCGGCGCTGCGCTCGATCCGCCGCGGCTGAGCCCCACTGCCGGTCTGGGAGACTGGCGGGGTGCTGCGCACCGAAGCCGTCGTCGACCTGGCTGCGATCACGGGCAACGTGGCGGCGATGGCCGAGGGGACCCGCGCCGAGGTGATGGCGGTGGTCAAGGCCGACGGTTATGGCCACGGGCTCGTCCCCAGCGCCCGGGCCGCACTCGCCGGCGGCGCCACCTGGCTGGGCACCGCCATCGTCGGCGAAGCCGTCGCGCTGCGGGAGGCCGGGATCACCGCCCCGCTGCTGGCCTGGCTCTGGACCCCCGACGAGGCCGGCGCGATCGAGCGTGCCGTGGCCGCCGACATCGACCTCTCGGTCAGCAGCGAGTGGCAGCTCGAGGCCGTGCGCGCCGCGGCGGCCGCGACCGGCCGGACCGCCCGCATCCACCTGAAGATCGACACCGGGCTGTCGCGCAACGGCAGCGACCCGCGCGACTGGCCGGACCTCGTCCGCGCCGTGGCCAAGGCCGAGGCGGCGCAGGAGGTCACGGCGATCGGGCTGTGGAGCCACTTCGCCTACGCCGACGCCCCGGGCCACCCCACCATCGCGGCGCAGATCCGGGTCTTCAGCGAGGCGATCGAGACCGCGCAAGGGCTCGGCGTGGAGCCCCCGATCAAGCACCTCGCCAACTCGGCCGCGACGCTCACCCTTCCGGCGGCGCACTTCGACCTCGTCCGGCCCGGCATCGCGGTCTACGGGCTCCCCCCGGTGCCGGGCGAGTTCGGGCTCGTACCCGCCATGACGCTGCACGCCGCCGTCGCCGGGGTGAAGCGCGTGGCGGCCGGGGCGGGCGTCTCCTACGGCCACGAGTACACGACCGCGCGCGAGACGACCCTCGTGCTCGTCCCGCTCGGCTACGCCGACGGGGTGCCGCGGCACGCCTCGTCGGTCGGTCCCCTCTGGGTCAACGGCGAGCGCTTCACGGTCGCCGGGCGGGTCTGCATGGACCAGATCGTCGTCGACGTCGGTGACCTCGCCGTGGCCCCCGGCGACGAGGTGGTGCTCTTCGGGCCCGGCACGCGCGGCGAGCCGACGGCCCAGGACTGGGCCGGCGCCGTCGACACCATCCACTACGAGATCGTCACCCGCGTCGGCCCGCGGGTGACCCGCAGCTACGTGGGCGAGGCAGGGTCGTGACCACGGAGCTCGGGGTCCGGACGCTGCCGCTGCCGAGCGCCGAGGACACCCACGCGCTGGGCGCCGCGCTGGCGGCGGTGCTGCGCCGCGGCGACCTGGTGCTCCTCGACGGGCCGCTCGGCGCCGGCAAGACCGCCCTGGTGCAGGGCCTCGGCGCCGGGCTCGGGGTGCAGGGCCGGATCGCCTCGCCCACCTTCGTCATCGCCCGCGTCCACCCTGCCGGTCGCGGTGGCGTGCCGCTCGTGCACGTCGACGCCTACCGGCTCGCCTCGCTGGCCGAGGTCGACGACCTCGACCTCGACCTGGACGCCGGCAGCGTCGTCACCGCCGTCGAGTGGGGTGCCGGGATGGCCGAGCAGCTCGCCGACGCCCACCTGCTGATCCGGCTCGAGCGCACCACCGGGTCCGAGACCCGGACCGCCACGCTCACCCCCCACGGCGGCGACTGGGCCGAGCGGCTGGCGGCCGTCGCCCTCCCCGGCACTCACTAGGCTCGTCGACGTGTTCGTGCTGGCGATCGACACCTCCTCCCCGGCGGTGACGGCGGGAGTGGTCTCGGTCGAGGACGGGCGCGCTGCCCGCGTCGCCGAGCGCGTGCCGCTCGGCGCCCGAGGGCACGGGGAACTGCTCACGCCCTCGATCGACGAGTGCCTGCAGGACGCCGGGATCGGCCCCGGCGACCTCGCCGCGATCGTGGCCGGCACCGGCCCCGGCCCCTTCACCGGGCTGCGGGTCGGGCTCGTCACCGCCGCCGCCATCGGGGACGCCGCCGGCGTCCCCACCTACGGCGTCTGCTCCCTCGACGCGCTGGGTGCCGCCGGCGCCGACGAAGCCGACCTGCTGGTCGTCACCGACGCCCGCCGCCGCGAGGTCTACTGGGCCCGCTACCGGCACGGGCATCGCGTCGGGGAGCCCGCGGTCGCCCGCCCCGCCGACGTCCCGCTCGACGGGGTCGGCGCCGTCGCCGGCGCCGCCGGCGAGCTGTACCAGGACACCTGGCCCGGGCTGCGCCGCCGCCCGGAGCGCTACCCCGACCCGGTCTGGCTGGTGTCGCTGGCCCTCGACCGGCTGCGCGACCAGGCACCGGGCGAGCCGCTCGAGCCGCACTACCTGCGCCGTCCCGACGCCGCCGTCCCCGGCGCGCCGAAGCGGGTGACCAGGTGATCGTCGCCATGACCGACGCCCACGTGGACGCCCTCATGCCCCACGAGCGCTCGATGTTCGGCCCCGAGGCGTGGTCGGCCGCCGCCTACCGGTCCGAGCTCGCCGACCGCCGCTCGCGGTACTACCTCGCCGCCGAGGACGCCGACGGCACGCTGCTGGGCTGGGCCGGGGTGATGGTCATCGGCCCCACCGCCGAGATCCTCACCGTCGGCGTCGTGCCCACCGCGCGGCGCCGCGGCCTCGGGCGACAGCTGCTCGCCGGGCTGGTGGCCGAGGCCGTCCGCCGCGGCGCCCGCGAGGCCTTCCTCGAGGTGCGCGTCGACAATCCCGCGGCCCTCGCCCTCTACGAGGCCGACGGCTTCGCCCGGGTCGGGCTGCGGCCCGGCTACTACGACGGCGGCCGCGTGGACGCGGTGACCATGCGCCGCGACCTGACGGAGGTGCCGCCCGCGTGACGATCGTGATGGGCATCGAGACCTCCTGCGACGAGACCGGTGTCGGGTTCGTCGAGGACGGCGTGCTGCTCGGTGACGCGCTCGCCAGCAGCATGGACGAGCACGCCCGCTTCGGCGGCGTCGTCCCCGAGATCGCCGCGCGGGCCCACCTGCAGGCGATGGTGCCGACCGTGCACGCCGCCGTGGCCGAGGCCGGCATCACCCTGCACGACGTCGGCGCCGTCGCCGTCACCGCCGGGCCCGGGCTCGCCACCGCGCTGCACGTGGGCGTCGCCGCCGCCAAGGCCTACGCGCTGGCCCTGGGGGTGCCGCTCTACGGCGTGCACCACCTGGCCGGGCACGCCGCCGCCGACACCCTCGAGCACGGGCCGCTGCCGGAGCGCTCGGTGGGGCTGATCGTCTCCGGCGGGCACACGTCGCTGCTGTCGGTGCGGGACCTCGTCCGCACCCCGATCGACCACCTGTCCGACACCGTCGACGACGCCGCGGGCGAGGCGTTCGACAAGGTGGCCCGGCTGATCGGGCTGCCCTACCCGGGCGGGCCGTCCATCGACAAGGCCGCCCGCTCCGGCGACCCCGACGCGATCCGGTTCCCCCGACCGCTGACCGGCCCGAACGACCCGCCGCTCGGCTTCTCGTTCTCCGGGTTGAAGACCGCCGTCGCCCGTCACGTCGAGGCCCACCCCGACGTCTCGGCCGAGGACGTCGCCGCCGGCTTCCAGGAGGCCGTCGCCGACGTGCTGACGGTCAAGGCGCTGCGCGCCTGCCGGGCCGAGGACGTCGAGACCCTGGTGATCGTCGGCGGCGTCGCCGCCAACAGCCGGATCCGGGAGCTGGCGGCGGAGCGCTGCGAGGCCGCGGGCATAGAGCTGCGGATCCCGCCGATGCGGCTGTGCACCGACAACGGCGCCATGATCGCCGCCATCGGCGACCTGCTCGTGCGCGACGGCGCCGCGCCGTCCGACCCGGGCTTCTCGGCCGTCCCCACCGTCGAGCTGCGCCAGGCCCGGCTGCCGTGACGTCCCCGCCCCCGAACCCGCCTCCGCCGGCGTCCGAGCGCGCCGTGATGTGGGAGGCGCGCGCGGCCTCCGGCCGCGCCGACGAGCTCCTCGACTTCGTCCTCGAGCGGGCTGCGGCGGGCGCGGCCGTCTACCGCAGCGAGGACGATCGCGTCGTGGTCATCGACGACGCCGGGGGCGGACCGCCGGATCCGCCGCCCGACCTGCTCGCCCGCTCGGCCCACCGCTGGCGGTTCACCCGGGTCCGATGAGCCGACGCTGCCCCTGGGTTGCACCCGCGACCCGTGGGCAGCACAGTGACCAGCGTGGCCAGCACTGACGACGGGGGAGACGGCGCGAGGCCGGGACGCGAGCTGCCGATGCCGGCCGAGGCCGTCCAGCAGGCGCCCGCGGTGATCGCCGGCGTGCCGAGCGCGATGCTCCGCTACGCCAAGCGCGTCCGGCACACCGCCCGCAACGTGGCCGAGGTCGTCCGCTTCGGTGGCCTGGAGACCGACGACGAGGAGTCGCCGTACACCGTCGCCGCCGAGCATCGGGTGTACCGGCTGCGGCACTACTTCGCCGACGACGTGCCCGAGGGCGCCACGCCGATCCTGCTGGTGCCGCCGCTGATGATGACCACCGAGGTGTGGGACGTCTCGCCCACGACCTCGGCCGTCGCCGCCCTGCACGAGGCCGGGATCGACCCGTGGGTCGTCGACTTCGGCCGGCCCGACCGCGAGCCCGGCGGGCTGGAGCGCGACCTCACCGATCACGTCCTGGCCGTCAGCGACGCGATCGACCGGGTCAAGGCGGCCGCCGGCCGCGACGTCGTGCTCTCCGGCTACTCCCAAGGCGGCATGTTCGCCTACCAGGTGGCGGCGTACCGGCGCGGCAAGGACATCGACTCGCTGGTCACCTTCGGCTCGCCGGTCGACACCACCACGCCGCTGCCCATCCCGATCGCGCCCGACGTCGTGGCCCGCGTCGCCGGCGAGCTCGTGGAGTCCGGGCTGCTGCGCAAGGTGGCGCTGCCGGAGTGGGCGGTGCGCTTCGGGTTCAAGGCGCTGGACCCCGCCCGCTCCGTCCGTGACCGCATCAGCTTCCTGCTGGCCCTGCACGACCGGGACGCGTTGCTGCCCCGCGAGCGGCAGCGCCAGTTCCTCGACAGCCAGGGCTGGACGGCGTACTCGGGCCCGGCGATCGCCGAGCTGCTGGAGCAGTTCGTCGTCCACAACCGCATGCTCGAGGGCGGGTTCGTGATCGACGACGAGCTGGTAACCCTCGCCGACATCGACCTGCCGGTGCTGACGTTCGTCGGGCGCAGCGACACCATCGGCCACCCCGACAGCGTCCGCGCCATCCGCCGGGCGGCGCCGCGGGCCGAGGTCTACGAGGTGACGCTGGCCGGCGGGCACTTCGGGCTCGTGGTGGGCTCGCACGCCTCCACGCTCACCTGGCCCACGGTCGCGGCCTGGGTGGACTGGCGCAAGGGGGAGGGGACGCTGCCGGAGGAGATCCGGCCGGCGGAGTCGGTCGACGGCGGCCGCACCGTCCGGCACGGCACCGCCGCGACGGCCGCGGCGCACGCCACCGAGTTCGGTATCGGGCTCGGCCGGGCGGTGCTCGTCAACGCCCGCCGCGCCTCGCAGCTCGTGCGCAGCGTCGCCCGGGAGGCGCCGAGCCAGCTGCCGAAGCTGGCCCGGATCGAACAGCTCGACCCCTCCACCCGGATCTCGCTGGGGCTGCTGCTCGACGAGCAGGCCCGCCGCGCCCCCACCAACATCGCCTTCCTGTTCGGCGACCGGGCCCACCGGCAGTGGGACGTCCGCAACCGGGTCGACAACGTCGTCAAGGGGCTCATCGACCTGGGCGTGCGGCAGGGCGACCGCGTCGGCGTGCTCATGGGCAACCGCCCGTCGGCGTTCGTGCTGATCGCCGCGGTGAGCCGGCTGGGCGCCACCGCCGTGCTGCTGCGGCCCGACGGGGACGTCGGCCACGAAGCGGCCCTCGGCGGCGTCACCTGGCTGATCAGCGACCCGGAGCACCAGGACGATGCCCTGGGCGTCGACGGCGTCACCCACGGCGTCCTGGGCGGTGGCGAGGACCGTGAGCTGCCGGCCGGCGCGGTCGACATGGAACGAATCGACCCCGACGAGGTCGAGCTGCCGGCGTGGTACCGGCCGAACCCGCACTGCGCGCGCGACGTCGCGTTCGTGCTGTTCACCGGCGAGGGCGCCGCCACCAGGCCGGTCGAGCTCACCAACCGGCGCTGGGCGCTCTCGGCTCTCGGCACGGCCTCGGCCGCGTCGCTGCGTCCCGGCGACACCATCTTCAGCACCACGCCGCTGTACCACTCCTCGGCGCTGCTGATGAGCATCGGCGGCGCCGTCGCCGGCGGGGCCCGGTTCGCGATGGCCAGCGGCGAGGACCCGGACACGTTCTGGACCGAGGTGCGACGCTACGGGGCCACCCACGTGGCCTACACCTGGGCGTCGCTGCGCAGCGTCGTCAACGCCCCGCCGAACCCGGCCGAGCAGTACCACCCGATCCGGATGTTCATCGGCTCCGGCATGCCGCGGAACCTCTGGCGCCGGGTCACCGAGCGCTTTCCCGGCACCCGGGTGCTGGAGTTCTACGCCTCCGCCGAGGGCGAGGCGATCCTGGCCAACCTCACCGGCCGCTCGCCGGGCTCCATGGGCCGCCCCCTACCGGGCACCGCCGAGGTCCGGGTGGCCGCGTACGACCTCGAAGCCCGGCGGCTGCGGCTCGGGCCGGACGGGCTGGCCCACGAGGCGGCCACCGACGAGGTCGGCCTGCTGCTCGCCCGGGCCGGCCGGCGCGAGCCGGCGTCCGGTACGCCGATGCGCAGCGTCTTCGTCAGCGGCGACGCGTGGCGCTCGACCGGGGACCTGTTCCTGCGCGACGAGCACGGCGACCTGTGGCTCGCCGGGTCGGTCGCCGAGATCGTCGACGGCCCGGACGGGCCGATCCTGCCCGCCGGCGCCCGCTACGCGCTCGCCACCGTGCCGGCCGCCGACCTCGTCGTCTGCTACGGCGTTCCTAGCCCGGACGGCGACACCGAGTCCCTGGTCGCCGCGCTGACGCTGCGCGAGGGCACCGAGCTGACGACCGCCGACCTCGACACCGCCCTGGGCCGGTTGCCGGCGGCGCAGCGGCCGGAGTACGTGCAGGTCGTGCCGTCCCTCCCGCTGACGACCTGGCACCGGCCGGTCTGGCGTTCGCTACAGGCCAAGGGGGTCCCGGCTCCGAGCCGCAACCGGAAGGTCTGGCGACTGCGAACCGATCGGGGCCACTACGAGCAGGTGGACGGATCGGGAGGAAAACCCGCGAGCTGATCGGCCGGTCGCCGCAACGGATCACCTCGCCGTGCTGTCTCCTAGGGGTGGAGGCAATGGTGGCGACCAGATCGGGATTCGCGGGGTTCGTCCGCGAGCACACCCCGGCGCTGTTGCGTACCGCCTACCTGCTGACCGGCGACAGCCACGCCGCCGAGGAGCTGGTGCAGGACACGCTGAGCCGGCTCTACCCGAAGTGGGACCGGGTCGAGGCGGCCGAGGTGCCGCTGGCCTACGTCCGCCGATCGCTGTCCAACGCCTACGTCAACCAGCGGCGGCGCGCCTCCCGCCGCGAGCACGCCTACGCCGAGGTCCCCGAACGCTGGGACGACCACGACGCCGTGGCGCAGCTGGAGGACCGCGACGCCATCTGGAGCGGCCTGCGGCTGCTGTCCGACCGGCAGCGCGCCGCGCTCGTCCTGCGCTTCTTCGAGGACCTGTCCGACGAGGCGGCCGCCGCCGCCCTCGGCTGCCGGGTCGGCACGATCCGCAGCCTCGTCAGCCGGGGCCTGGCCTCGCTGCGCCAGCAGCTCACCCACCCGCCGAACAACGGCAGCGGCCCGTCGGGCCGCGAGAGCCTGCCCGACCACGGGAGCACGTCATGAGTCCCATCCCCTTCGCCCGCCGCCGGGGCGGCGACGCCGAGCTGGAGGCGGCGCTGCGCGCGTCGCTGGCCGAGCACGCGGCCCGCGCGCCCCGCGGCGAGGAGCTGGCCGAGCAGATCGTCGCCGGCGCCGAACGCCGGGAGCAGTCCAGTCCCCCAGGGGCGCGGCCACTGCCCAGGTGGCGTCGCCTCGCGCTCCCGGTCGCCGCGGCCGCGGCGGCGGTCGCCGTCGCCGGGGTGGCCGTCGCGATCGAGCAGTACCAGCCCGCCAGTACGCCAGTTGCCGAACAGCCCACGCACGCCACCCGCCCCGCGCCGGCCGTCGTCGCCCCGAGCAGCGCTGCCACCGCGCCGACGACGCTCGCCCCCGCCACGCAGGGCTCGAGCCCGGTCGCCACCCCGGCGCTGCAGGGCGTGCACGTCCTGGACCTCACCTTCACCGGCGCCGACCGCGGCTTCGCGCTGGCCTCGGCGCAGTGCCTCGGGGACCCGGGGTCACGCTGCAGCGCGCTGCTGCGTACCGACGACGGGTCCACGTGGCGCAGGGTCCGCAGCCCGGGCAGCACCCCGTTCAACGTGCCGGGCGTGAAGGCGTGCCGGGCCCCATGCGTCCAGCACGTCCGCTTCGCCACCGACCGGATCGGCTACGCCTTCGGCCCCGCCGCGTTCTTCATCACGACCGACGGCGGGCGGGACTGGCAGCGCCAGACCGGCGGCGCGCTCGCCGTCGAGACGCTCGACGGCAACGTGGTGCGGCTGCGTTCCAGCGGCAGCGGCTGCCCCGGACCGTGCGGCCTCTCGATTCAGACGGCCATCGTCGGCTCCACGGGCTGGAAGTCCCCGCCGCTCCCGCCGATCCGCGGCGAGGTGGCCGGGGTGCAGCTGGTCCGTGGCGGTTCGAACGTCTACCTGCTGGCGACCGGGCACGTGGCCGGCGGCGCCCCGTCCGCCACCTCCACCCTGCTGCGCTCGACCGACGACGGCGCGACCTGGAGCAGCAGGCAGGACCCCTGCCCGCAGCGGCCGGGCAGCGGTGAGGTCGACACCACCGCGATCGCCGCGGGCGCCGGTGACACCGTCACCGCACTGTGCCGGCCTCGCGCGGGCGGCCGGGAGTTCCTCATGGTCTCCCGTGACGCCGGCGTCAGCTTCCACCGGTTCGGGCAGCGCCTGCCCGCCGACGCCGGCGGGCAGGTGGTGGGCGACCCCGACACCGTGCTCGTGGTGGTCGGTGCGGCCGGGGCCGGGGCCGACGTCCACGCCTACCGCAGCGCGGCGGGCGGGCCGTGGCAGCCGGTGCCGGCCCTGGCGGGGGCGGTGGATTTCGTGGGCTTCGAGTCCTCGCGCACCGGCCGCGCCGTCACCGACGGCGGGACGACGATTCGCACCACCCGCGACGCCGGCCGCACCTGGTCGGCTGTGAGGTTCCGGTAGTAGGCAGGCCCCACCGTCGACACTTGGCACTCACCGCGTTAGAGTGCCAATCAGGGCGATTGACCACCCGCGACGGCAACCGCCTACGTCCACACCGACTGTCTTAGACCTTTCTTCCAAGGAGTCTCACGTGACCGCCACCAAGGTCAGCATCAAGCCGCTCGAGGACCGCATCGTGGTGCAGGCGAACGAGGCCGAGACCACCACCGCCTCCGGGATCGTCATCCCCGACACCGCCAAGGAGAAGCCCCAGGAGGGCACCGTCCTGGCCGTCGGCCCGGGCCGCATCGACGAGAAGGGCAACCGCATCCCGCTCGACGTCAGCGTCGGCGATGTCGTGCTCTACAGCAAGTACGGCGGCACCGAGGTGCGCTACGCCGGCGAGGACTACCTCGTCCTCTCCGCCCGTGACGTCCTCGCCGTCATCGAGAAGTAGGCATTCGCCCGACCGGCGCCCCGGCGGTGCACCTGCCGGTGCGCCCCGGGGCGTTCGCGTCCGTGGATCTTGTGGCGCCTCCGGCGCTGCGGCGCTGAGTCCGCCACAAGATCCGTCCCGGCGCGCCGATCTTGTTGCGCTGCCCGCGTCACCACGCCGCGAGCGCAACAAGATCGCCGGCCGGCAACCAGATCCAGGCTTGTAAGAAAGGAAACCGATGGCCAAGACCCTCACCTTCGACGAGGAGGCGCGGCGGGCGCTGGAGCGCGGTGTCGACCAGCTGGCCGACACCGTCAAGGTCACGCTCGGCCCGAAGGGCCGCAACGTCGTCCTGTCGAAGTCCTTCGGCGCGCCGACCATCACCAACGACGGCGTCACCATCGCCCGTGAAATCGAACTCGACGACCCCTACGAGAACCTCGGGGCCCAGCTGGCGAAGTCCGTCGCCACCAAGACCAACGATGTCGCCGGCGACGGCACCACGACTGCCAGCGTGCTCGCGCAGGCGCTCGTCCGCGTCGGTCTGAAGAACGTCGCCGCGGGGGCGAACCCGACGTCACTCAAGCGGGGCATCGACGCCGCGGTCGAGGCGGTCACCGCCGCGCTCGACGCGACCGCGCAGCCGGTGGACGGCGAGGCCGAGATCGCGCACGTCGCCACCGTCTCGGCGGGCGACCCGGTGATCGGTCAGCTGATCGCGAAGGCCTTCACCCAGGTGGGCAAGGACGGCGTCATCACCGTCGAAGAGTCCCAGACGATGAGCACCGAGCTCGAGTTCACCGAGGGCATGCAGTTCGACAAGGGCTACATCAGCCCGCACTTCGTGACGGACACGGAGGCCGGCGAGACGGCCCTCGACGACCCGTACCTGCTGATCACCACCCAGAAGATCTCCGCCGTCAACGACCTGCTCCCGATCGTGGAGAAGGTCGCCGAGACCGGTAAGCCGCTGGTGGTCATCGCCGAGGACGTCGACGGCGAGGCGCTCTCGACCCTCGTGGTGAACTCGATCCGCAAGACCTTCAACGCGGTCGCGGTCAAGGCGCCGTTCTTCGGTGACCGCCGCAAGGCGTTCCTGCAGGACCTGGCGGTCGTCACCGGCGGCGAGGTCGTCGCCCCCGAGGTGGGCCTGAAGCTGGACCAGATCGGGCTCGACTCCCTCGGCCGGGCCGGCCGGGTCGTGGTCACCAAGGACGCGACGACGGTCACCCACGGCGCCGCCGCGCAGAGCGAGGTCGACGCGCGGATCGCGCAGATCCGCAAGGAGATCGAGGACAGCGACTCCGACTGGGATCGCGAGAAGCTGCAGGAGCGGCTGGCCAAGCTGTCCGGCGGCGTCGGCGTCATCCAGGTCGGTGCCGCCACCGAGGTCGAGCTGAAGGAGCGCAAGGGACGCATCGAGGACGCGATCTCGGCGACCCGGGCGGCCGTCGAGGAGGGCATCGTCGCCGGCGGCGGCGCCGCGCTGGTGCACGCGCTCAACGCCCTCGAGGGCGACCTGGGGCTGACCGGCGACGAGTCGACCGGCGTCGCGGTGGTCCGCGCCGGGCTGGCCGAGCCGCTGCGCTGGATCGTCACCAACGCCGGCGAGGAAGGCTACGTCGTCGTCTCGAAGGTCCGTGACCTGCCCGCGAACCACGGGTTCAACGCCGCGACCGGGGAGTACGGCGACCTGCTCGCCGCCGGCGTCGTCGACCCGGTGAAGGTGACCAAGGCGGCGCTGGCCAACGCGGCCTCGGTGGCGTCACTGCTCATCTCGACGCAGGGCACCGTCGTGGAGAAGCCGGAGGAGTCCGAGGAGCACGACCACGGCCACAGCCACGGTCACGGTCACAGCCACGGCCCAGGTTTCTGAGCCGCCTCTCCGGACTGGACTTCTCTGCTGTTGTCCTGAACCAGCTACCGGTGGCCTCGCGCTGTTGCCTTCGGGTTCCAGCGCGAGGCCACCCTTCGCTTTAAGCCGGCTGTTTCGTCAGGAGTTGCTCGCGTTCCTCGACGGAGAGGCCGCCCCAGACGCCGTAGGGCTCGCGGGCCTCGAGGGCCCAGCGCAGGCACGTCTCGACGACCGGGCACGCGGCGCAGACCTCCTTGGCCTGCCGCTCCCGCCGGGCGCGGGACGGACCGCGCTCGTTCTCCGGGTGGTAGAAGGTCGAGGTGTCGGTACCACGGCAGGCCGCCTTGACCTGCCAGTCCCAATCGCCCTCCCGCAGCGGCGGGAGCCGTCGGATGTCGGCCATCGAACGTGTCCTTAGTACGGGCTCCGGCCTCCGGGGCGGGCCGGGCTACTTGCCAGTACTAAAGAACGACACGCCCAAAGGTGACGCATCGATACACGATTTTCTCACCTCGAGTTGCGCCCGAGGGTTGCGAGGGCTAGAACCAGGCCCGGGCCGAGGCGGGCGGATCGAACGCGCCGGCCGCGCTCAGATAGCGCCGCCGGTGCTGCTCGGTACGGCTCAGTGCCGCTCGGTGAGGGCGGCGACCGCGTCGGTGTAGCCGCGCGCGTAGTCCCAGCTGACGTAGGCGTCGGGGTCCGGGCTGAAGGCCGGCTCGTGGACGTGGGTACGTCCCTCGCCCAGCAGGGCCCGCAGGTTGGAGACCATGAGGTCCCAGCCGAAGAAGTGCTGCTCGCCGCAGTCGCTGCAGTCGACGGCGATGCCGGCGACGCCGTACGGCTCGAGGGCGGTGCGGAAGGCGGTCAGCTCGTCGAGATCGGCCAGGACGTCGGAGCGTTCGTCGTCGGTCAGCGGCGCCACCGGTTCGGTGTCGTCCAGCAGCGTCGCGGGGTCGTCCGGGTCGTCGAGGAACGGGTCCCGGGGGCCGTCGTCGGGACTCATCGTGTCCCCGCTCGGTGCGTCACGCCCCTCACCGTAGTGTCAGAGGCGCACCCCGCGCCAACCCATCGGTCGCGGAGCCCGCAGGGCCGGAAGCTGGGCCGGGGGCCGCGCGTACGATGACGGTTCGGCGACCGCGAGGGAGTTTTCGTTGTCCGACGCTCCGTTCGACCTCACCGGCCCGAGCGACGAGGGGGCCGGACTGCCGCCCAAGTTCGCCGCCGTCGGCCTCACCTACGACGACGTCCTGCTGCTGCCCGGCGAGACCGACGTCGTCCCGTCGGAGGTGATCACCCGGTCGCGGTTGACCCGGGAGATCGAGGTCGAGGTGCCGCTGCTGTCGGCGGCGATGGACACCGTCACCGAGTCACGCATGGCGATCGCGATGGCCCGCGAGGGTGGCATCGGGGTGCTGCACCGCAACCTGTCCATCGACGACCAGGCCCGGCAGGTCGACCTGGTGAAGCGCACCCAGACCGGCATGATCCCCAACCCGGTCACCATCGGCCCGGACGCGACCCTCGAACAGCTGGACGAGGTGTGCGGTGAGTACCGCATCTCCGGGCTGCCCGTGGTCGACCCGCAGCAGCACCTGCTCGGCATCATCACCAACCGCGACCTGCGCTTCGTGCCGCAGTCGGACTGGCCGACGACCAAGGTCGACGAGGTGATGACGCGAGCGCCGCTCATCACCGCACCGATCGGTATCGGGCACGAGGACGCCGCCGCGATCCTGCGGCAGCACAAGCGGGAGCGGCTGCCGCTGGTCGACGCCGAGGGCCGGTTGGCCGGCCTCATCACCGTCAAGGACTTCGTGAAGTCCGAGCAGTACCCGCTGGCCTCGAAGGACCGCAACGGCCGGCTGATGGTGGCGGCCGCGATCGGCTACTTCGGTGACGCCTGGCAGCGGGCCACGACGCTGGTGGAGGCCGGGGTGGACGTGCTGGTCGCCGACACCGCGCACGGGCACGTGGGCCTGCTGCTCGACATGGTGCGCCGGCTGAAGTCCGACCCGGCGACGGCCCACGTCCAGGTGATCGGCGGCAACGTCGCGACGCGCTCCGGGGCCCAGGCCTTCGTCGACGCGGGCGCCGACGCGGTCAAGGTGGGCGTCGGGCCCGGGTCCATCTGCACCACCCGCGTCGTCACCGGCGTCGGGGCGCCGCAGATCACCGCCGTCTACGAGGCCTCGCTCGCGTGCAAACCCGCGGGCGTCCCGGTGATCGCCGACGGTGGGTTGCAGTACTCCGGCGACATCGCCAAGGCGATCGTCGCCGGCGCCGACACCGTCATGGTGGGTTCGCTGCTGGCCGGCTGCGACGAGTCCCCCGGCGATCTGATCTTCGTCAACGGCAAGCAGTACAAGGCCTACCGCGGGATGGGTTCCCTGGGGGCGATGAGCTCGCGCGGCAAGAAGTCCTACTCCAGGGACCGCTACTACCAGGCCGAGGTCGCCAGCGACGACAAGCTGGTGCCCGAGGGCATCGAGGGGCGGGTCGCCTACCGGGGACCGCTCGCCGCGGTGCTGCACCAGCTGGTCGGCGGGCTGCGGCAGTCGATGTTCTATGTCGGTGCCCGCACCACCCCGCAGCTGGCCGAGCGGGGCCGGTTCATCCGGATCACCCAGGCGAGCCTGGCCGAGTCGCACCCGCACGACATCCAGATGACCGCCGAGGCGCCGAACTACTCGCGCTGAGGTCGATCAGACGTCCACCTGGTCGCGCACGTTCGCGCCGAAGACCGCGGCCTGGGTGCGCCGCTGCATGCCCAGCTTGGACAGCAGGCTCGAGACGTTGTTCTTCACCGTCTTCTCGGCCAGGAACAGCTTCTCGCCTATCTGCCGGTTGGTCAGCCCCTCGGCGATGAGGAGGAGGATCTTGCGCTCCTGCACGTTCAGCGAGGCCAGCCGGGCGTCCTCCTGCTTGCCCTCGCGGATGCGGCGCAGCACCCGGTCGGTGACCGACGGATCGAGCAGCGACTGGCCGGCCGCCACCTGCCGCACCGCGTCGATCAGGTTCGAACCCCGGATCTGCTTCAGGACGTAGCCCGCCGCGCCGGCGAGCACGGCGGCGAAGATCGCCTCGTCGTCGTCGTAGGAGGTGAGGATCAGGCAGCGGACCCGCTGCTGCTGCTCCCGGATGACGCGGCACACCTCGATACCGCTGCCGTCCGGCAGCCGGCCGTCGAGGATGGCGACGTGCGGGTCGACGGCGGGGATGCGGCGCAGCGCCTCGGCGGCGGTGCCGGCCTCCCCGACGACCTCGAAGTCGTCGACGCCGTTGAGCAGGTCGGCGAGCCCGCGACGCACGATCTCGTGGTCGTCGAGCAGGAACAGCCGAATGACCGACTCCGGAGTGGCCGGGACAGGGCCCGGGGTCTCAGAGACCGTCATGGCGAGTCCTCCTCGTGTTGTCCCTGTGTAAGAACAACACATCATGCGTCAGCCGGGGAAGCCTGGCCGAGCGCTCGCGCCCCCCGGGAATCACCTTGATCCTAGGGGCGTCGGTCCCGGGCCGCACGCAGGAAGACTGCCTGCGCTCCCCATGATCAGGGCAAAAGCGGCACGGGACGTCCGGCGGGGCGGTCACGACGGATAGGGCACGGCGTCGGTCGGCGCCTGCTGCCGGGTGGGTTCGTCGTCACGCAGCGAGAAGACCTGCTCGCGGATCTCGCTGATGGTGGCGTCGAGTTCGTCGACGAACTCGCCGAGGCGGTCGGCCACGGGGGCGGCGGCGTGGAGGCCGGTGATGCGCTCCATGCTCATCCCGATCGCGAACAGCCGCTGGATGACGTTGTCGTGCAGCGTCCGCGCCAGCTCGTGGCGCACCTCGAGCACGCTGAGCCACTCGGCGTCCCGCCGGCCCCGCGCGAGGTGCAGGCCCAGCGCGACCTGGTCGGCGAAGCTGGCCAGGCCGTCGAGTTCGTGGCTCGTGAAGCCTGCGGCCTCGGGCGTGCGCATCAGCAGCAGCGCGCCCGGGGTCCCGGCGTCGGCGCCGAACGGCGCGACGAGCATCGGCCCGCTGCTCGTCAGGCCGCACCCGCCGGCGAGCAGGCCGGAGACATCGTTGTGGACGGCACGGTCGCCGGTGACGATCCGCCCGACAGCGGAGTCGAGCGCGAACGACCGGCCGCGCAGGTGTTCGGCGGCGGCGCCGGCCGCCACCTCGATCTGCAGGGTGGCGCCGTCGGGAGCAGGCAGGACCAACGCCCCGCTGTCGGCCCGGCCCACCTCGATGGCCCGCGCGACGACCTGCTCGAGCAGGTCGGTCTCGTCGCCCGCGAGCAGGGTGCGGGTGATCTCCTCGGACGCGACCAGCCAGTCCCGCGTGCGCCGGGCCTCGTCGTAGAGGCGGGCGTTGCTGATGGCGGTCCCGGCCGTCGCGGCCAGCGCCGCGACCAGGTCGTTGTCCTCGGCGGTGAAGCTGCCCTGCTCGGGCTCGGCCAGGTAGATGTCGCCGATCACCCGGCTGCGGACCCGGATCGGCACGGCCAGGAACTGGTCGTTCTCGGGCTCGGGCGCAGGGCGTTCGGGGTCGGCGGAGCCGGCGGCGCTGTCGGCGCTGTCGGCCTGGGGCTCGGCGTCGGTGTCGGCGTCGGTGTCGGCGTCGGTGTCGGCGTCGTAGCGCGCCAGGTGCTCGACCTGGCCGCTGCCGGAGTGGACGCCGAGGGTGCCGTGCCGGGCCGCCACCAGCTCGCAGGCGGTCCGGACGATGCGGTCCAGCATGTCCGAGAGGCTCAGATCGCTCGTGATCACCTGCTGGGCGTCGAGCAGGGCACGCAGCTGGTCGGCGCCGAACGGGCGGCGCACCGGCGTGCGGTTGCGTCGCAGCGCGGTGGGGCGCGGCGCCGCCGCCGGCTCGCGCGACGGCGCAGGCTGCGCAGGCCGCCCGGGCCGCGCAGGCCCGGAGCCGGGGAATGCAGTCATGGCAGACACTTTCGGTGGGGGGAGTTGACCGGAACGACCGGATTCACTGCGGTGCCGACTCCCCGGCGGCCGGCCACGAAGTGAAGCCAATGTTAAGCGACGATAGCGAACTGGCATTCGGGCAACCTAGAGGCTGGACGTCCCCGCAACGCGGGACTTACGTCCCGGTACGGCAGACTCGCGGATATGCCGGAGTCTGTCGAGATCGGGTTGGGGCGCAGTGCGCGTCGAGGATTCCACCTGGGCGAGGTGTCGCTGGTGCCGACACGCCGGACCCGCGGCTCCCGGATGGTCTCGACCGCCTGGCAGATCGACGCCCTCGGCTTCGAGTTGCCGCTGGTCGCGGCACCGTCCGACGCCACGGTCTCGCCGGACACCGCGGCCGAGATCGAACGGCTCGGCGGGCTGGCCGTGCTCGACGGCGAGGGGCTGTGGGCCCGGTGTGAGGATGCCGCCTACCGCCTCGCCGGGTTGGGCGAGGACATCGCCGCGCTGCAGCAGGCGTACGCGAGCCCGGTCCAGCCCGACCTGCTGCGGCAGCGCATCCGGCAGGTGCGCGAGGGCGGGGCGCGGGTGGCCGTGCGCCTGTCGCCCCAGCACACGGCCGAGCTCGCTCCCCACGTGCTCGCCGAGGGCGTGGACCTGCTCGTCATCCAGGGCACGGTCATCTCCGCGGAGCACGTCGTGCAGGAAGACGTCCCCGGGCTCAACCTGAAGACCTTCATCGCCGATCTCGACGTCCCGGTGCTCGTGGGCGGGGTGACGAACTATCAGACCGCCCTGCACCTCATGCGCTCGGGCGCGGCCGGCGTCATCGTCGGCTACGGCGCCCACCTCGGGTCGACGACCCACTCCGTGCTCGGCATCGACGTTCCCATGGCCACCGCGCTGATCGACGCCGCCGCCGCCCGGCGCGACTACCTCGACGAGACCGGCGGCCGGTACGTCCACCTCGTCGCCTACGGCGACCTGACCACGGGCGGTGACATCGCCAAGGCCCTCGCCTGCGGGGCCGACGCGGTGATGCTCGGGCAGCCGCTCGCCCAGGCCGCGGAGGCGCCGGGCGGCGGGCGCTACTGGGACCCGACCGCCGCCCATCCCCGCGTCCCCCGATCGGCGGTCATCGACTTCGGTGTCGACCCCGACGAGACCCGGCCTAGGCTGGAGGAGGTGCTGCTCGGGCCGACGGCCGACCCCACCGGGCAGCGCAACCTCTTCGGCGCCCTCCGCCGGGTGATGGGCAAGTGCGGGTACTCCTCGCTGAAGGAGTTCCAGAAGGCCGAGTTGATCGTGACGGGAGAACGATGAGCAAGCAGCTGAGGCTCGGGTACAAGGCCTCGAACGAGCAGTTCCCGCCCACCGAGCTGCTCGACTACGGCGTGCTCGCCGAGCAGTGCGGCTTCGACTCGGTGTTCGTCAGCGACCACCTGCAGCCCTGGCGGCACGACGGCGGGCACGCCCCGTTCGCGATGACCTGGCTGGCCGCGCTGGGTGCCCGCACCGAGCGGGTCACGATCGGGACCTCGGTGCTGACGCCCACCTTCCGCTACCACCCGGCGATCGTCGCGCAGGCCTTCGCGACGCTCGGCTGCCTGTATCCGGGGCGGGTCGTGCTCGGCATGGGCAGCGGTGAGTCGATGAACGAGGTGCCGTTGGGCATCGAGTGGCCCGAGGGCAAGGAGCGGTTCGCCCGCTTCCGCGAGGCGGTGAAGCTCATCCGGGAGCTGTGGCACGGCGAGCGGGTCAGCTTCGAGGGCGAGTACTACCGCACCGACAAGGCGACGATCTACGACCGGCCGGAGCAGGAGGTCCCGCTCTGGCTGGCCGCCTCGGGTCCGGCGGCGACCCGCTTCGCCGGCCGGCAGGGCGACGGTTACATCACCACCTCCGGCAAGGACCCCTCGCTCTACACCGACACCCTGCTGCCCGCCGTCGCCGAGGGCGCCGAGAAGGCCGGCCGGCAGGTCTCGGACATCGAGATGATGATGGAGGTCAAGGTCTCCTTCGACCACGACCGGGACAAGGCCATGGAGGCCACCCGCTTCTGGGGTGCGCTGGGTCTCACCCCGGAGCAGAAGCAGGGCGTCGAGGACCCGGTCGAGATGCAACGGCTGGCCGACGACCTGTCGGTGGAGCAGACCGCCAAACGCTTCATCGTCTCCACCGACCCCGACGAGCACGTCGAGCGGATCAAGACCTACCTCGACCTGGGCTTCAACCACCTCGTCTTCCACGCCCCGGGGCCCGACCAGGCCTCGTTCCTGAAGCTCTACGGCGAGGAGATCCTGCCGCGGCTGCGCGCGTTGTAGCGTCGCCCGGAGACCCGGGCGGGGAGTCCGCCGGGGTGACGCCCAACGTGGGCGCGTCGCAGTACCTGTACCACCGGGCGGGAGTCGCCGGGTCAACCGCGAGGAGCACCCGTGACACCGAACCCCGACCTGCCCTCGAGCCTGCGCCGCGCCCTGCGCCGGGCCCGCGACGGCGTGACGCTCGACCGCACCGAGGCCGAGATCCTGCTCTCGGCCCGCGGCGAGGCGCTGACCGATCTCTGCGCCGCCGCGGCGCGCGTGCGCGACCAGGGGCTGGCCGACGCCGGCCGCCCCGGCGTCGTGACCTACTCGCGCAAGGTCTTCCTGCCGCTGACCCGGCTGTGCCGCGACCGGTGCCACTACTGCACCTTCGCGACCACGCCGAACCGGCTGGAGGCGCCGTTCCTGTCGCCGGACGAGGTGCTGGCGATCGCCGAGCGCGGCGCCGCGCTGGGCTGCAAGGAGGCGCTGTTCACCCTCGGGGACCGTCCGGAGGAGCGCTGGCCGGCGGCGCGGGAATGGCTGGACGCCCACGGCTACGACTCGACGCTGGCCTACGTGCGGGCGATGGCGATCCTGGTGCTGGAGCGCACCGGCCTGCTGCCGCACCTCAACCCCGGGGTGATGAGCTGGGCGGAGCTACAGCGGCTCAAGCCGGTGGCGCCCTCGATGGGGATGATGCTCGAGACGACCTCGCGCGAGGTCTTCGAGCACGGCGCCCACCGCGGCTCCCCGGACAAGGACCCGGCGGTGCGGCTGCGGGTGCTGGAGGACGCCGGTCGCTCCACCATCCCGTTCACCACCGGCCTACTCATCGGCATCGGCGAGACGCCCGCCGACCGGGTCGAGACGCTGTTCGAGATCCGGCGCATCGCGCGGGCCTACGGCTCGATCCAGGAGACGATCGTCCAGAACTTCCGCGCCAAGCCGGACACCGCGATGGCCCGGAGGCCGGACGCCGAGATCGCGGAGCTGGCCGCCACCGTCGCCGTCGCCCGGCTGGTGCTGGGCCCGCGCATGCGCATCCAGGCGCCGCCGAACCTGATCGGCGCCGACTACCGCCTGCTGCTCGAGGCCGGAATCGACGACTGGGGCGGCGTCTCGCCGCTGACGCCGGACCACGTCAACCCCGAGCGGCCGTGGCCGCAGATCGACGAGCTGGCACGGCACTCCGCCGAGGCCGGGTTCCGGCTCGTCGAACGCCTCACCGCCTACCCGCCGTACGTGACCTCGGGCGAGCCGTGGCTCGACCCGCGGGTGCTGCCGCACGTCGCGGCGCTGGCCGGCCCGGACGGGCTCGCCCGCGAGGACGCCGAGCTCGTCGGCCGGCCGTGGCAGGAGCCGGAGGACGAGTGGGCCGCCGGCGGGTCGTCCGGCCGCACCGACCTGCACACCGCGATCGACACCGTCGGCCGCACCTCCGACCGGCGGGCGGACTTCGACAGCGTCTACGGCGACTGGGCCACGGTGGCCGAGGACGCCCGGCGGCTGGGCACCTCGGTCGAGAGCGCCGGTGGCGGGACGCCGGCCCGGCTGGACGCCGACGTGGCCGCCGCGCTGCGCTCCGCCGAACGCGACCCTGCCGGGCTCAGCGACGCCGAGGCCCTGGCGCTGCTGCACGCCGACGGCGCGGAACTGGACGCCGTGGCCGCCCTCGCCGATGCGCTGCGCGCCGACGTCGCCGGTGGCGAGGTCACCTACGTCGTCAACCGGAACATCAACTTCACCAACGTCTGCTACACCGGCTGCCGGTTCTGCGCCTTCGCGCAGCGCCGCACCGACGCCGACGCCTACACGCTCTCGGTGGACGAACTCGCCGGCCGCGCCCGGGAGGCGTGGGAGCTCGGCGCCACCGAGGTCTGCATGCAGGGCGGCATCCACCCCGACATGCCGGGCACGGCCTACTTCGACATCGTCCGCGCCGTGAAGGCGGCCGTGCCGGACATGCACGTGCACGCCTTCAGCCCGATGGAGATCGTCAACGGCGCCGCCCGCACCGGGCTGTCGGTGCGCGAGTGGCTGCAGGAGGCGAGAGCCGCCGGGCTCGACACGATCCCCGGCACCGCCGCCGAGATCCTCGACGACGACGTGCGGTGGTTGCTGACCAAGGGCAAGCTGCCGGCGTCGGAGTGGATCGATGTCGTCACGACCGCCCACGAGCTCGGTATCCGCTCGTCGTCCACAATGATGTACGGCCACGTCGACGAACCGTCCCACTGGCTCGGCCATTTGCGCACCCTCGCGCGAATCCAGGACCGGACCGGCGGGTTCACGGAGTTCGTCGCGCTGCCGTTCATCCACACCAACGCGCCCATCTACCTCGCCGGCGTCGCCCGCCCCGGCCCGACGGCGCGGGAGAACCGGGCCGTGCACGCGATGGCGCGCATCCTGCTGCACGGGCGGATCGCCAACATCCAGTGCTCGTGGGTGAAGCTCGGCGTCGACGGCTGCCGGGACGTGCTCACCGGGGGCGTCAACGACCTGGGCGGCACGCTGATGGAGGAGACCATCAGCCGGATGGCCGGCTCGCAGCACGGCTCCGCCAAGACGGTGGCGCAGCTGCACGAGATCGTCGACCCGCTGCCCGGCCGCGTGGCGCGGCAGCGCCGCACCGACTACGGCCCCGTGCCGCCGGAGCGGGTCACCGCCGCCGAACGCTGGACGGGCACCCTGCCCAGCCTCGCCGGATGACGATCGGGGAGCGAAATGCCCGCCGGCGGACCATTTCGCTCCCCGATCGGTCTACAGCCAGCCCTTGCGCCGGAACGTGACGTAGAGGATCACCGCGATCACCAGCATGAGGCCGAGGCTGAGGAAGAAGCCCCACTCCTGGCTGAACCCCGGGTAGGGCACGTTCTGGCCGAAGTACCCGGTGACGGCGGTGGGGACGGCGATGATCGCGGCCCACGACGTCAGCTTCTTCATGATCAGGTTCATTCGGGCGTCGGACATCGACATGGTGGTGTCGAAGATCGAGGTGATGGAGTCGCGCAGCGACTCGGTGAGGTCGCTGACCCGCAGCACGTGGTCGTAGAGGTCGTCGAAGTAGGGCGCGAGCGCCTCGGTGTCGGGGTCCTCGCGGGAGGGCCGCGCGACGGTGTTGACGACCTCGCGCAGCGGCAGGACCGCGCGGCGCGCGTCGACGAGGGCTCGGCGCAGCACGAACGTGCGGTGCGGGATGCCGTGGTCGCGGTTGGTCTCGGCGCTGGCGAACAGCAGGTCCTCGACGTCCTCGACGGCGTCGTCGAGCCGCTCGACGGTCTCGAAGTAGCGATCGACGATCTCGTCGAGCAGGCCGTGCAGCAGGGCCTTCGGCCCGATCGGGATCAGCTCTGCGTGGTCGTCCCACCGGCGCTGCACCGAGTCGATGTCGACCAGATCGTCCAGCCGGACGGTCACGAACACCCCGCGCAGGCAGAACGCCGAGACCCGGCCCACCTGCAGCTCGTCCTCGCCCGGCACCAGCCGGATCGGGTCGGCGGTGAGAAACAGGTGGGACGGGTAGCGAGTGGCCTTCGGCCGCTCGTTGTGGCTGAGCGCGTCCTCGACAGCATGCGGATCCAGGTCGAGGTGACCGGCCAACCGCTCCAGCTCGGCGGCCGTCGGGCGCTCCAGGTCGATCCACACGAGCGTGTCGTCGGCGAGGGCCTGCCCGACGGCGTCGAGGGCGAGGTCGGTGCGCTCCAGGGCGCCGTCCCGCCACAGCCGGGTCCGCACGGTAGCCGTCATGGCGGCGATTGTTCCGGACCCGCTTTTGCCGCTGATCGATGTGTCGGCCGATACGATCGGAATTGTGACGTGGACGGCCAGGCAGCTGCCCGATCTCACGGGACGGGTGGCGGTCGTGACCGGCGCGAATTCGGGCATCGGCCGATGCACCGCCGCCGCGCTGGCCGCGCACGGTGCGCGCGTCGTGCTCGCCGGCCGCAACCTCGAGGCCGCCGAGGACGCCGCCGTCCAGATACGGGACGACGGTGGGGATGCGAGCGCCGCCGAGCTGGATCTGGGGTCCATGGCGTCGGTGCGAACCTTTGCCGAGACGTGGGACGGGCCGCTCGACCTGCTGGTCAACAACGCGGGTGTGATGTCGCCCCCGCGCCGGGCCACCACGGCCGACGGCTTCGAGCTGCAGTTCGGCGTCAACCACCTCGGCCACTTCGCGCTCACCGGGCTACTGCTGCCGACGCTGTGGGAGCGCTCCGGCGGGCGGGTGGTGACGGTCTCCTCGATCGCCCACCACGGCGGCACCGAGGCGGTGCTGGACGCCAATGCCGACGGCGCCGGAGGTGGCTATGACGCCAAGCGCACCTACCAGGACTCCAAGCTGGCGAATCTGCTGTTCGCGCTGCAGCTGCACCGGGAGCTCGAGGCCCGCGGCTCGACCGTGAGCTCCACCGCGGCGCACCCCGGGGTGTCGGCGACCGGCCTGGTGAGCAGCCGGCAGGGGATGGGGGCGCGGCTGCTGGTGCGGTCGGTCGGGCCGGTGCTGCTGCGGGCGCTGACGCAGTCGGCCGAGGCGGGGGCCCGGGCCACGTTGTACGCCGCCACCGAGGCGGCCCCGGGCTCCTACACCGGGCCGCAGCGCTTCGGCGAGACCCGCGGTCCGATCGGCCCGGCCAGAATCTCGCCTGCCGCGCAGGACGAGAAGCTCGCCCGCCGGCTCTGGCACGTCAGCGAGGAACTCACCGGCCTGGCCTACCCCTGGTGACCGGGCCCCTGGTGACCGGGGCACGCGCCAACCGGCGGGCCGGCGTTCGTGCCTTCCGTAGACTCCTACCGTGAATCCCGACCTCGTGCTCGTCGTCGACTACGGCGCCCAGTACGCGCAGCTGATCGCGCGCCGCGTCCGCGAGGCGCGGGTCTACTCCGAGATCGTGCCCAGCACGATGCCGGTCGAGGAGATGCTGGCGCGCCGGCCGGCGGCCATCATCCTGTCCGGCGGCCCGTCCTCGGTCTACGTCGACGGCGCGCCTCGCACCGACCCGGCGCTGTTCGCGGCGGGCGTCCCGGTGTTCGGGATCTGCTACGGCTTCCAGTCGATGACCCTTGCGCTCGGCGGTGACGTCGCTCGGACCGGCAACTCGGAGTTCGGACGCACCGCGCTCGACGTCCGCGCCCCCGGCGTGCTGCTGCGGGAGCTGCCGGCCCACCAGCTGGTGTGGATGAGCCACGGCGACGCCGTCGTCCGCCCTCCCGACGGGTTCACCGTCACGGCCGCCACCGACGGGGCCCCCGTGGCCGCGTTCGAGGACGTGTCGCGGCGGCTGGCCGGCGTGCAGTTCCACCCCGAGGTCATGCACACCGAGCACGGGCAGGCGATCCTGCAGCACTTCCTCCACGACGTCGCGGAGCTGCAGCCGACCTGGACCGAGGCCAACATCATCGACGACCAGGTGGCGGCGATCCGGTCCCAGGTCGGCGACAAGCGGGCGATCTGCGGGCTGTCCGGCGGCGTCGACTCCGCCGTGGCGGCGGCGCTGGTGCAGCGGGCGATCGGTGACCAGCTCACCTGCGTCTTCGTCGACCACGGGCTGCTGCGGCAGGGCGAGGCCGAGCAGGTCGAGCGGGACTTCGTCGCCGCCACCGGGGTGCGGCTGAAGGTCGTCGACGCCGCCGCGCAGTTCCTCGACGCGCTCGCCGGGGTCAGCGACCCCGAGGAGAAGCGGAAGATCATCGGGCGTGAGTTCATCCGGTGCTTCGAGGCCGCCGCCCGCGAGGTCGTGCAGGACGCGGACGCCGGCGGCGCGAGCGTCGAGTTCCTCGTCCAGGGCACGCTCTACCCGGACGTCGTCGAGTCCGGTGGCGGCAGCGGCGCCGCCAACATCAAGAGCCACCACAACGTCGGCGGGCTGCCGGATGACCTGCAGTTCTCGCTCGTCGAGCCGCTGCGGACGCTGTTCAAGGACGAGGTCCGCCGGGTGGGTGAGCAGCTCGGCCTGCCGGCCGAGATGGTGTGGCGCCAGCCGTTCCCGGGCCCGGGCCTGGCCATCCGGATCGTGGGGGAGGCGACCGCAGAGCGGCTGGACATCCTGCGCCGCGCCGACGCCATCGCCCGCGAGGAGCTGTCCGCCGCCGGGCTCGACCGCGAGATCTGGCAGTGCCCGGTCGTCCTGCTCGCCGACGTGCGTTCCGTCGGCGTCCAGGGCGACGGCCGCACCTACGGTCACCCCATCGTGCTGCGTCCGGTCTCCAGCGAGGACGCCATGACCGCCGACTGGACCCGCGTCCCCTACGAGACGCTGGAACGCATCTCGACCCGCATCACCAACGAGGTCCGCGAGATCAACCGCGTCGCCCTGGACGTCACCTCCAAACCCCCCGGCACCATCGAGTGGGAGTAGCCCACCCGGCTTTCTCCCGCCCTACCGGTGAGTGGTGCGTTTCGAGGTGAGTGGTGCGGTACAACGCGCCACCGAACGCGTAACGCGCCACTCACCGAGGGGGACGGGGAGGGCGCAGGGCGGTGAGGTCGAGGTGGAGGTCGGCGGTGGCGGCGTGCGCCTCCACCAGCGCGGCATTCGGCTCGTCCACCCGTGCCACCCAGGCCCGGGCGGCGTCCGGCGACTTGCCGAACTCGACGTGCCGGGCGACGAGCCGCTCGAGGCGGTTGCCGGCGTCGAGCGCGCAGAACCACACCTCGTCCAGCAGCTCGTGGGCGGCCGCCCAGCGGGGGAGCAGCAGGTAGTTGCCCTCGGTGACGACCACCCGGGTACCGGTCGGGACGCGGATGCTCTGGGCCAGTGGCTGTTCCAGCGTCCGCTCGAACGACGGCGCCCAGACCTCCTCCCCGCGGTGGACGCGCCGCAGCAGCGCCGCGTAGCCGTCGGCGTCGAAGGTCTCCGGCGCGCCCTTCCGATCCCGCAGGCCCAGCGTGTCCAGGGCGCGGTCGGCCAGGTGGAAACCGTCCATCGGGACGTGGACCGTCGGGAACCCGGCCTCGCGCAGCCGGGCGACGAGGCTTTCGGCCAGCGTCGTCTTGCCGGCGCCGGGTGGCCCCGCGATCCCGAGGAGCACGGGGCGGTCCGGGTGCCGGTCGGCGGCGTCGGTCAGCCGGCGGACGAGGTCGTCGAGCACGTCCCCATCGAACCGTCTAGCGGCGGACCACGTCCACGCGGCCGTCGGCCAGGTGCACGATCACCCGGACGGGCGCCCCGGTCGCGCCGCTCGCGGGCGGCACGTCCCGCGTGATGCCCATGCCGCCGTCGGCCGACCCGGCGTAGGGCAGGTGCACGGTGACGGTGCCGATGTGGACGTTCGCGGTGACGGCGACCGGAACCGACCTCGAGCTCAGGACGCGGACCTCCCCGGCGCCGACGGTCACCCGGACCGTCCGCGGCGTGGCCTGCGGCGGCAGCGCGCGCAGGTCGAGGGTGGCCCGGCCGAACATGAGGCGGTACTGCTGCTGCGGCGCGAAGGTCGGGCGCCAGGTCTGCCGGCCCGTGCCGTCGTGCAGGCTCGCGTGGCTGCCGCCGAAGGCGAGGGTGCCGAGGGCGGCGACGACCAGCAGCGGCGTCAGGCTCCACGGCGTGCGGCGCAGCACCAGCCCGAGCAGCAGGGCGGCACCGGTGATGCCCAGCGCCGACCAGAAGTAGGTGACGAACGGGATCCCGGCCACCGCGTCGGCCAGGCCGAGCGCGACCAGCGTGAGGACGAGGGCCACCAGCGCGGTCACGCGCAGCGGCATCGCCCGGCGACGCCGGCGGCGGGCGGCGGCCCGCGACTCGGCGTGCCAGTTCCGCAGCTCGCCCACCCACGCGGGTGAGGTGGCGGCCGCCGGCTCCGGAGCCGGCGTCGACTTGGTGAGGTTCACCGGCGACCCCGTCGGTGACCCCTCCGGCGATCCCGGCGGGGTCGGTGCCGGTGGAGGCGAGCCCGCCGGCGGCTCGCGGTGGGACCCGCGGCGCGCGTACAGCAACGCGATCACGATCGCCACGATGGGGACGGCCGGCCCCGGTCCGGGGACCCACCAGCTGAACGCGAGAGCCCAGAGCACCACGCCGGCGACGGCGACCACGATCCACAGCGGGATCCGGCGCCGCCGCAACTCGGAGATCCACCTGTCGATCGCGGCGTCCTCGGTGCCCTCGTCCGGCACCACGGCCCAGGCGAGCAGGTAGGCGAGTATCCCGGCGCCGCCGAAGAAGGCGGACGTCGCGAACAGCACCCGGAACAGCACCGGGTCGACGGCGAAGTAGTCGCCGAGCCCGCCTGCGACGCCGGCAGCGACCCGCCCCTCGCGGCGGCGGCGCAGCCGGCGGGGTGGCGCCTGGGGCGGCAGCGGATCGGTCATGTCGGTGGCCATGCCGACGAGAGTGGCGCGAACCGGCGCGGGCGCACATCAGGTCCTGCCCTGAACCGCACCCTGATCCTGCCGCTCAGGGTCCTGCCCGATGCGTCGGCGGTGGTCATTCGGCAATCATGGTGCGGTGACCGCCACTTCGGCACCGCCGCGCCTGGAGCGCGTCCCCGGGCAGGGGCCGCTCCTCGGCGTCGCCGCCGCGATCGCCGACCACCTCGGCGTCCCGGCCCGGTGGGTGCGGCTCGCGTTCATCGCGCTCGTCCCCGCCGCCGGCCTCGGGCTCGTGCTCTACGGCGCCTACTTCATCGTCCTGCCCACTGCCGACCCGAGCGACCGGCCGCGGAGCGCCCGGCTGCTGGAGGGGACGCTGGCGGTCGTCATCGCGCTGGTCAGCGTGGGGATCGCCGGCAGCGCCCTGCCGCGCGGCAACGTGCTGGTGCCGGTCATGCTGGCGGTGCTCGGCGGCGCGCTGATCTGGCGGCAGGCGAGCGAGCCGGAACGCACCCGGCTGCGGACGCTGTCGCTGCGGTCGATGACCTCCGGCGAGGGCATCGGGCGGGCCCGCCTGGTGCTCGGCGCGGCCCTGGTCGTCTCGGGCGGCGCACTGGTGCTGGCCCGGGCCGACGTGACCGCCGTCCGCGACGGGCTGCTGGCCGTGATCGTGACGCTCGTCGGCGTCGCCCTGATCACCGGCCCGTGGTGGATGCGGCTGGTGACCCAGCTGTCGGCCGAGCGGGAGGAGAGGGTGCGCAGCCAGGCGCGGGCCGACATCGCCGCCCACCTGCACGACTCGGTGCTGCAGACGCTCGCGCTCATCCAGCGCAACGCCGACTCGCCCCGGGAGGTGAGCCGGCTGGCCCGGGGGCAGGAGCGGGAGCTGCGGCACCTGCTCTACGAGTCGCAGCAGGCCTCCGGACAGTTCGGCGAACTGCTGCGGACCTCGGCCGCCGAGATCGAGGACGCCTACGCGATCTCGGTGGAGGTGGTGCTGGTGGGCGAGGACGCCGAGGTCGACGAGGGTCTCGCCGCGACCGGGGCCGCGGCCCGGGAGGCCCTCGTCAACGCCGCCAAGCACGCCGGCATCGAGTCGGTCTCGCTGTTCGCCGAGATCGAGGACGAGGTGGTGAGCGTGTTCGTCAAGGACCGGGGGGCCGGCTTCGTCGTGGACGAGGTGGCCGACGACCGGCAGGGGGTCAAGGGCTCGATCGTCGCCCGGGTCGAGCGCCACGGCGGCACCGCCGCGATCCGGTCGGCGCCGGGCCGCGGCACCGAGGTGGAGCTCCGCATGCCGCGACGGGAGGTCCGGGAATGACCGCCCGGGTGGTGCTGGTCGACGACCACGCCATGTTCCGATCCGGCGTGCGCGCCGAGCTCGGGGCGCGGGTCGAGGTCGTGGGAGAGGCGGGGACCGTCGCCGACGCCGTGGAGGTGATCCGGCGGACGCGGCCGGACGTCGTGCTGCTCGACGTCCACATGCCCGAGGGCGGTGGGGCCGCCGTCCTCGCCACGGTCCGGTCGGTGGCCCCGGACACGCGCTTCCTGGCGCTATCGGTGTCGGACGCCGCCGAGGACGTCATCGAGATCATCCGGGCCGGCGCGTCGGGTTACGTCACCAAGACGATCTCCGCCGGGGACCTGGCCGACGCGATCGACCGGGTGGCCGGCGACGACGTGGTGTTCAGCCCGCGGCTGGCCGGCTTCGTCCTCGACGCCTTCCGGGACGCGCCGGTGGTGCCTGCGGTCGATCCGGAGGTCGATCAGCTCACGCCGCGGGAGCGGGAGGTGCTGCGGCTGCTCGCCCGCGGCTACGCCTACAAGGAGATCGCGTCGGAGCTGTTCATCTCGATCAAGACGGTCGAGACGCACGCGTCGAACGTGCTGCGCAAGCTACAGCTGTCCAACCGGCACCAGCTGACCCGCTGGGCCGCCGACCGCCGGATGCTGTAGCTCGATCGGGGAGCGAAATGGCCCGCCGACGGGCATTTCTCTCCCCGATCGCGCTAGCGCCGGCCGCGGCAGACGCGCAGGACGGCGTCGGCGAGGTCGGGGCCCTGCGGGCCGAGGGCGGCGCGGTAGGCGTCCATGATCACGCGTTCGCGGCCCAGCTGGACCCGCGTGCCGCCGGAGTTCATCCGGGCGGTCTGGACCCGCGCCGAGAGCCTCGCGCGCTCGGCGACCAGCCGCATGATCGCCTCGTCGAGGCTGTCGATCTGCCCGCGCAGGACGGGGATCGAGTCGCCCTCGGAGTCGGTGACGCCGGCGGCGATGTCGGGTGTGGAGACAGGCATGTGGTTTCTTCCCTCGGTCGGGCGCTCCGGGTTCTGTCCCACGCCCGGGCCGGACACACGAACGCCCCGGGCGTGGCCCGGGGCGTCGGTTGGTTGGATCAGCCAGCAACGACGGGCACCGGACTGCGGTACCCGTAGAAAAATCGTGTGGCGGTGCTGGACACGTCGACGATCCTGACACGTGACCCGGCCCCACGGCAAGCGGGACCGGGCCACATGACGGCGATGGAGGACGGAAGACGGGACGGCGCCTACGGCATGGGCGCGAGTTCCTGCTCCTCCTCGGTCGCCTCGGCCGTCACCTGGCTTATGCGCTCCTCGACCTCGGCCGTGGGCAGGCGCATCTTCAGGGCGAGGATGTAGACGATCACGCTGAGCGCGAGGACGACGACGAAACCCCAGCCGAAGCCGAGATAACCGCGGTTGCCCGCGTGGACGCTCGGCTCCGGGTAGTTGCCGAAGTAGCTGATCAGGAAGAGCCCGACGAACCAGGGAATGGTCCAGCTGGCGCCGGCCCGGAAGTCGCGGTTGCCGGGCTGCTTCCACTCCAGCGGTAGCGGGGTCGCGCCGACGAAGACGAACCCGAGCGCGACCGCGACGAACAGCTTCCAGTCGACGTCCCAGCCGGCCCAGTAGACGACGAGGTTGGAGGAGTAGAAGGCCAGGAACGGGATCGCGTCACCGAACGGAATCTTGAAGGTCCGCGAGAAATCCGGGATCTGGCGTCGCATCGCCGCGAGCACGATGGGTCCGGTGCCGAAGGACAGCACGGTGGCCGAGGTGATGAAGCCGACCAGCTGCTGCCAGCTGGGGAACGGCAGGAACACGATGAGTCCGAGCACGAAGGTCACGATGAGGCTCACCAGCGGCACGCCGCGGTCGGTGGTCTTGGCCAGCGCCTCCGGGGCGTTGCGGTTGCGTCCCATGGCGAAGGAGATGCGAGCCGTCACCGTGGTGTAGATCAGGCCGGTGTCGGCGGGCGAGATGATCGCGTCGACGTACAGGATCACCGCGAGCCAGCCCAGTCCGATGATCGACGCAATCGCGGCGAGCGGCCCGAACTGGTCCTTGAAGTCCAGGTTGGACCAGCCGTTCTGCAGGGCGGAGTCGGGCACCGCTGCGATGAAGGCGATCTGCAGCGCCACGTAGATCAGGCCGGTGATCAGCACCGAGGCGATGACGGCGATCGGCACGTTGCGCTTCGGGTTGCTCGATTCGCCGGCGAGTTCGATGCCCTGCCGGAAGCCGAGGTAGGAGAAGGTGATGCCGCCGGTCGCGATGGCGGTCAGCATCCCGTGGGACCCGTCGGTCGAGAAGCCGTGGCTGCTGAAGTTGGCCGAGTGGAACTCGGTGAGCAGGAAGGCGAGGACCACGGTGATGATGACGGCGAGCTTCCACCACACCGCCACGTTGTTGACCCGGGCGAACCAGCGCACGCCGTAGTAGTTGACGACGACGAAGAACGCCATCGCGACCACCGCCACCCCGTATCCGAGGCCGGTCAGCGTGTGCACGGTCTCGCCGTTGACCTGGTGAGCGGCCGTGAACGGCGCGTACTTGGTGGCGTACTGCAGCGCGCCCTCGACCTCGATCGGGGCGACGGCGGCCGCGGCGATCCAGTTGACCCAGCCCATCGTGAAGCTCGCGAACGAGCCGAACGACAGGTGCGGGAAGCGGATGACGCCCCCGGACAGCGGGAACATGACGCCCAGCTCGGCGTACGTGAGGGCGATGAGAAGGATCATGACGGCGCCGATGGCCCAGGAGAAGATCGCGATAGGGCCGGCGATCTGCGACGCCTCGAGGGCTCCGAACAGCCACCCGGATCCGATGATCGAGCCGATGCTGGCAAACAGCAGGCCGACGATGCCGATGTCTCGGCGCATGTTGGTGCCACGCTCGGGCGCCGGGTCAGGTCCGGGCCGCTCCTGCACAGTCGTCACGGTGCACCTCTCCTCGTTGATTGAGCGGCAATGTACCCCTGGTGATATGTCCGAAAACCCGTGGCATGCCGGATGATGTCAGGCGACCGCCGTACCCTGGCGCCGAGATGAACCAGCCCGCTCTCTTCGCCCACGCGCCGTCCCAGCCGTCGACCGAGCGCCTGCTCGAGGGTCTGAACCCGCAGCAGCGCGCGGCGGTCGTGCACGAGGGCGGGCCGTTGCTGATCGTCGCCGGCGCCGGGTCGGGCAAGACCCGGGTGCTCACCCATCGCGTCGCCTACCTGCTCGCCGAGCGCGGCGCGACGCCCGGCCAGATCCTCGCCATCACCTTCACCAACAAGGCCGCGGGCGAGATGAAGGAGCGCGTCGCGGCGCTGGTCGGGGCGCGGGCGAAGGCGATGTGGGTCTCGACGTTCCACTCGATGTGCGTGCGGATGCTGCGCGCCGAGGCCAAGCACCTCGATCTCAAGACGTCCTTCTCGATCTACGACGCCGACGACTCGAAGCGGCTGATGACGCTGGTGCTCAAGGAACTCGATCTGGACACCAAGCGCTATCCGGCGCGCTCGATGTCCTCGCAGATCAGCAACCTCAAGAACGAGCTCGTGACGCCGCAGGCCTGGGCGGACAAGGCGTCCACCCCGAGCGAGAAGGTGCTCGCCGACGTCTACACCCGCTACCAGCGGCGGCTGCGCGAGGCGCACGCGCTGGACTTCGACGACCTGATCATGACCGCGGTGCGGCTGCTGCAGGACTTCCCGGCGGTCGCCGACCACTACCGCCGCCGGTTCCGGCACGTCCTGGTCGACGAGTACCAGGACACCAACCACGCCCAGTACGTCCTCGTCCGGGAGCTCACCCAGCCCGAGCCGGACGCGCCGTACGAGCCGGCGGAGCTGGCGGTCGTCGGCGACGCCGACCAGTCCATCTACGCCTTCCGCGGTGCCACGATCCGCAACATCCTGGAGTTCGAGCGCGACTACCCGGACGCCACCACGGTGCTGTTGGAGCAGAACTACCGCTCGTCGCAGACGATCCTGAACGCGGCGAACGCCGTCATCGCGCGCAACCCCGACCGGCGGCCGAAGAACCTGTGGTCCGACGCCGGGACGGGCGAGAAGATCGCCGGCTACGTGGCCGAGAACGAGCACGACGAGGCCGCGTGGGTGGCGCAGCGGATCGACGAGCTGTCCGACTCCGGTCAAGCATCACCCCAGGACATCGCCGTCTTTTATCGCACCAACGCGCAATCGCGCGTGTTCGAGGAGGTGTTCATCCGGGTCGGGATGCCGTACAAGGTCGTCGGCGGGGTGCGCTTCTACGAACGCAAGGAGATCCGGGACGCGCTGGCCTACCTGCGGGTGATCGCGAACGCCGACGACGTGGTATCACTGCGGCGCATCCTGAACACGCCGCGCCGCGGCATCGGTGACCGGGCCGAGGCCTGCGTGGAGATCTTCGCCGACCAGGAGCGGATCTCGTTCGGCGCGGCGCTCGAGCGGGCCGACGTCGTGCCCGGCCTGGCGGCCCGCTCGCTGAACTCGATCCAGGCGTTCACTCAGCTGCTCACCGAGCTGCGCGGCATGGCGGCCGGGCCGGACGGCGTACCCGGCGCGATCCTCGAGGCGGTGCTCGACCGCACCGGCTACCTCAAGGAGCTGGAGCAGTCCCACGACCCGCAGGACGAGTCTCGGGTCGACAACCTCCGCGAACTGGTCAACGTCGCTCGCGAGTTCGAGGAGCAGCGGGCGGCCGCCGGCGAGGAGCCCACCCTCGTGGCCTTCCTGGAACAGGTCTCGCTCGTCGCCGATGCCGATTCGCTACCCGACGCGGAGGGCGGCGTCGTCACGCTGATGACACTGCACACCGCGAAGGGGCTGGAGTTCCCGGTCGTCTTCCTCACCGGCATGGAGGACGGCATCTTCCCCCACATGCGCACGCTGGGGGACCCGAACGAGATGGCCGAGGAGCGGCGGCTGGCCTACGTCGGCATCACCCGGGCCCGGCAGCGGCTGTACCTGTCGCGGGCGGTGTCGCGCGCGGCGTGGGGCGCGCCGCAGTGGAACCCGCCCTCGCGCTTCCTCGACGAGGTGCCCGGCGAGCTGGCCGAGTGGACCGGCGAGATCGACCGGGCGCCGTTCGTCGGCGGCGGCGGCGGTGGTTACGAGGACGACTCGCCGTCGCGCTACGGCGACCACGGCTACCGCGCCGGGGGCACCCGACGCTCGGCCCAGGACCGCCTCGTCGCCTCGCGCACCGGCTCCGGCGGCCGCGGTCTGCGGGGCGGGCTGGGCAACCGGGCCATCCCGTCGCTCGAGGCCGGCGACCGCGTCACGCACGACGGCTTCGGGCTCGGCACCGTCGTCGACACCCGCGGCTCGGGCGAGGGCTCCCAGGCGCAGATCGACTTCGGGGGCGACACCGGTGTCAAATGGCTGATGCTGCGCTACGCCCCGGTCCAGAAGCTCTGAGGCCGCGGCCCACGACGGGTCGGCAGTTGCGCTGCGCCCAGGCGGTGAACTCCGGGAGGACGTCGTCGAAGAACGCGGTCTTCGCGCGGGTGTAGTCGTCGAAGTCGGGCTTGCCGACGTTGTCGGCGGCCAGCCGGCGCTTCAGGGCCTCGTAGCGTCGACGCGCGCCGGCCTCGGCCCGCAGCCAGTCGCGGAACCACACGGTGTGCCGTCCCCACGGCGAGTCGCTGCGGCGGACGTGGAGGACCGCCCCGCCGTCCGGGTGCAACGTAGAGCCGCTTCTCCCAGGCCGCCGGATCGACCACCTCGTCGCCCTGGGGACGGTCCCGGTCGACACCGGGCGAGTTCGCGCGCGAGCCCCGGGTGCGCACGAAGCCGGTCGGAGCGAGCGCGCGCTGTAGTTCCTGGTGCGAGGGCAGCGGGAGGATCCGCACCTGCAGGTCGAGCAAAGGCTTGGCAGCGATCCCCGGCACGGCGGTGGACCCGATGTGGTCGAACCGGGCGGCACCCGCGCCGGGCAGGTCGGCGAGGGCCACGGCGATCTCGCACAGCAACGCCTCGGCCTGTCCGGCCCAGGCCGGGTCGTGCTCGACCAGCCGGGCCGGGTTCTCGTCCGACGGCACGCCGCCAGGCTAGGGCGCATGAGACCAGATTGCTCTTTCGCGCCGAGTCGCGACGACCAGAAAATGTCAGACCCTGCTTATAACTTCAGTGCTATGACCGAGGTGGTGTCGGCGGATGAGATCGCGGCGTGGGCGGCGTCGATCCCGATGACCCGGACGCCGGTCACCGACAGGCGGTCGAGGCCCGCCGGGTGGTGTGCACCGGGCTACCCGACGGGATGGCCGAGATCTGGGCGCTGCTCTCGTCCGACGGCGCGGCGCAGCTGATGACCACCCTCAACAGCGTCGCCGCCGCCGAGAAACACCTCGCCGACGGCCGCACCGCCGATCAGCGGCGCGCCGACGCCCTGGTCGCCCTGGCCGCGCAACGCCTCACCGACCCCACCCTGCCGGCCTGGCGCGGCCGGAGACCCTCGGTACAGGTGATCGTCAACGCCTCGACCCTGCTCGGGATGGACGAACTACCGGCCGAGCTCGACGGCCACGGCCCGGTCCCCGCCGGCATCGCCCGGGCCATCGCGGCCGACCCCAGCGGCACCTGGCGGCGGCTACTCACCGACCCCGCCGGGGTGCTCACCGACTGCAGCCAGACCTACACCCCCGCCGCCGACGTGGCCGACCACGTCACCGCCCGGGACCGTACCTGCCGCTTCCCCGGCTGCCCGAGAAGCGCCCGCCGCTGCGAAATCGACCATCAGCTCGCCTGGGACGACAACGGAGCGACAGTCCCGGACAACCTCGAGACCCTCTGCTCCCGGCATCACCACCTGAAACACGAGACCGGCTGGAGCGTCGTCGGCGACCCCGCCGGCACCCTCACCTGGACCAGCCCCACCGGCCACACCTACCGATCCCCACCCAAGCCCTACGACTGGCAAAGCCCAACGGGACGGCCTGCGACTGGCTCATCGTCGCCCGAGCGCGCCCACCGACTCGATGAAGGCGTCCAGTCGACCGAGCATGTCGGCGGCCACGTCGTCCGGGTCGAGGGCGTGGTCGCTGAGCATCGAGCGGCCGGCCTTCGGCGCGGCGACGCGCAGCTGCGCGGAGCAGTCGAGACCGGTGCAGATGTAGGTGCCGACCGAGTCGCCCTTGCGTCCGGCCGCGCCGGTGCGACGGGCGGAGAACAGCGCGACCGAGCTGGCGGCGTCCACCGCTCGGCAGAGCGAGCACATCGCCTTGCGTCCGCCGGCCAGGCCGTTCTCCGGGGCTCGCAGCGACACCGCGAGCAGGTCACCGGCCGGGTGCTCCCGGACCAGGTAGCCGCGTCCCGGGAACTTGGGGTCGCGCCAGCCGTAGAAGTCGAGCTGCGCCCAGGGCACGGCGTCGAACGCGGGGTCGAAGGTGGCGGCGGCGCGCTCGCTCCTCGTCACGTTCACGAGGGCGCGGCGGATGTCGTCCTGGCTGAGGGGGTTCACGGCAGAGCTCTTTCGGTGTCGAAGCGGGTTGACCCAACTGCCACCGGCGAGATCGGCTCGCGGGCGGCTCCGGCGTCGACACGGGCGTGGCGACGCGTCAGTCGGGGACTTCGACCGGCCTGGCCATGTTCGCCAGCGTAGGTGCGCCGCCCAAACGTCATTGGCGGGGCCAAGGCCGCCGTACTCCCTGGTCGGCCCCGCGCGGCGGGGCCTAAGCTGCGGCCATGGCGGATAGTGCGGAGCGGATCAGGATAGTCATCGCCAAGCCCGGCCTCGACGGCCACGACCGCGGCGCGAAGGTGATCGCCCGCGCGCTGCGCGACGCCGGCATGGAGGTCATCTACACGGGTCTGCACCAGACGCCGGAGCAGATCGTCCAGACGGTGATCCAGGAGGACGCCGACGCCGTGGGGCTGTCCGTGCTGTCCGGCGCCCACATGACCCTGTTCCGGCAGACGATCGACCTGCTCAAGCAGCACGGCGCCGACGACGTCGTGCTCTTCGGGGGCGGCATCGTCCCCGACGTCGACCTGCCCGAACTCGAGGCCATGGGCGTCGCCAAGATCTTCACCCCGGGCACCGCCGCGATGGACGAGATCGTCGCGTGGGTGCGCGAGAACGTCAGCTCGGTCGACCCGGTGGGCACCGAGTCGGGGTGAGACCAGTCTCAGCTGCCGCCACCCGCCGCGCCGTTCGCTCCGTGGACGCGGTTAGCTGAGTGACGGGAATCATCTGTCCACTCATCGGTGAGGACGTGTCAGCGTGGATCTGTTCGAGTATCAGGCCAAGCAACTGTTCAAGGCACACGGCGTACCCACGGGGCTCGGGGAGGTCGCCACGACGCCCGACGAGGCCAAGGCGATCGCCGAGCGGCTCGGCGGGGTGACCGTCGTCAAGGCCCAGGTGAAGACCGGGGGCCGCGGGAAGGCGGGCGGCGTCAAGGTCGCCAAGACCCCGGACGAGGCGCGGGCCAACGCCGAGCAGATCCTGGGGATGGACATCAAGGGCCACACCGTGCACCGGGTGCTGGTCGACCCGGGGGCGGACATCCAGGAGGAGTACTACGTCTCCTTCCTGCTCGACCGCACGAACCGCACCTTCCTCGCCATGGCGTCCTACGAGGGCGGCATGGAGATCGAGCAGCTCGCGGTCGAGCGGCCCGACGCGCTGGCCCGGGTACCGGTCGACGCCCAGGAGGGGGTCGACCTCGCCAAGGCCAAGGAGATCGCGGCCGCCGGGAAGTTCCCGGCCGACCTCGTCGAGCCGGTGGCCGAGATCATGGTGAAGCTCTGGGAGACCTTCGTCGGCCAGGACGCCACGCTGGTCGAGGTGAACCCGCTCGCCCGCGTGGGCGACGGCTCGGTCATGGCCCTCGACGGCAAGATGACGCTCGACGCCAACGCCGACTTCCGGCAGGCGGGCAACGCCGAGCTCGAGGACACGCAGGCGGCCGACCCGCTCGAGGCCAAGGCCAAGGAGAAGAGCCTCAACTACGTCAAGCTCGACGGCCAGGTCGGCATCATCGGCAACGGCGCCGGGCTGGTCATGTCGACCCTCGACGTGGTCGCCTACGCCGGCGAGAAGCACGGGAACGTCAAGCCGGCCAACTTCCTCGACATCGGCGGCGGCGCCAGCGCGGAGGTGATGGCCAACGGGCTGGACATCATCCTCGGCGACCCGTCCGTCCGGTCGGTCTTCGTCAACGTCTTCGGCGGCATCACCTCGTGCGACGCGGTGGCCAACGGCATCGTCACCGCGCTCGACATGCTCGGGGACGAGGCCAACAAGCCGTTGGTCGTCCGGCTCGACGGCAACAACGTCGACGAGGGACGCCGCATCCTCACCGAGGCCGCGCACCCGCTGGTGACGCTGGTCGACACCATGGACGACGCGGCCGACAAGGCTGCCGAGCTTGCGAACGCGGGAGCCTGAGGCATGAGCATCTTCTTGGACGAGAACAGCAGGATCGTCGTGCAGGGCATGACGGGGTCGGAGGGCATGAAGCACACCCGCCGCATGCTCGCCTCCGGCTCCGCCGTGGTGGGCGGCGTGAATGCCCGCAAGGCCGGCACGACCGTCGAGGTCGACGGCACCGAGCTGCCGGTGTTCGGCAGCGTCGCCGAGGCGATGCGCGAGACCGGCGCCAACGTCACCGTCGGGTTCGTCCCGCCGGCCTTCACCAAGGACTCCGTCATCGAGGCCGTCGACGCCGAGATCCCGCTCGCGGTGGTCATCACCGAGGGCGTGCCGGTGCACGACAGCGCCGCCTTCTGGGCGCACGCGAAGAACAGCACGACCCGCATCGTGGGGCCGAACTGCCCCGGCGTCATCAGTCCCGGCAAGTCGAACGCCGGCATCATCCCCGCCGACATCACCAAGGGCGGCCGGATCGGCCTGGTGTCGAAGTCGGGCACGCTGACCTACCAGATGATGTACGAGCTGCGCGACTTCGGCTTCTCCACCTGCGTCGGCATCGGCGGCGACCCGATCATCGGCACGACCCACATCGACTGCCTCGAGGCCTTCCAGAACGACCCCGAGACCGACGCCGTGGTCATGATCGGCGAGATCGGTGGCGACGCGGAGGAGCGGGCCGCCGACTACATCCGCCAGCACGTGAGCAAGCCGGTCGTCGGCTACGTCGCCGGTTTCACCGCGCCCGAGGGCAAGACCATGGGCCACGCCGGCGCCATCGTCTCCGGCTCCTCCGGCACGGCCCAGGCCAAGAAGGAGGCCCTGGAGGCGGCAGGAGTGAAGGTCGGCAAGACGCCGAGCGAGACCGCCCAGCTGATGCGCGAGATCCTCAGCTGACCCCGCCCGCCGGGACCCATCCCGGCGAGCCGACCGACCGCCGGGCGCCTTCGGGCCGCCCGGCGGCCGTCGTTCGTGGCGACCTGTCGGGGCATTCGCCGTAAATCGAGCGTCCGCCGGGTGAATCCCGCCCGCGTCGCCGCGGTTCGGGGTTTCGCGCGCGGGGCCGTGGCGATATCTTGCTGAGAATTTCCCCAGCCCGGTGCGACTCCGCCCGGCGGACGTAAGGAGAAGTGATGAGTTCAGCGCCCCCGCCGCCGCCATCCTCCGGTGGCCCGCCGCCCCCGCCGCCGGGCTACGGCCCGCCCGGGGGCAACCGGCCCGCCGGGGTCGACGTCTCGACCATCAACCCGCTCGACTGGGGCATCCTCGGCGCGGGCTTCCTGGCGTTCGTCTTCTCGCTGTTCAACTACTACACGATCGACGTCACCCTGGGTGGGTTCGGGTCGGCCAGCGCGAGCTACAGCGCCTGGCACGGCTTCTTCGGCTGGTTCGCCGCGCTGCTGGCCGTGCTGGGCGCCGCCGCCGTGGCGGTGTCGCTGTTCGCGCCGCAGGTCCACCTGCCGGTCCCCGCTCGCCTCGCCGGCCTCGGCCTGTCCGCGCTCGCCACGCTCTGCGTGATCCTGGCGCTGTTCGTCGTCCCCGACGGCGGGGCCGGCGACACCCCCGGCGTCGACAGTGGCCACGGCTTCAGCTACTGGATCAGCCTCCTCGTCATCATCGCCGGGCTGGTGCTGTCGCTCATGCGCTTCCAGGCGACCGGCGGGCAGCTGCCGGGCGCCCTCGGGAAGAAGGTGCCCGACATCGGCGGCTACGGGCCGCAGGGTGGGCCGAGCGGCCACCCGGTGCCGCCGCCGCCCGGTTCGGCACCACCTCCGCCGCCCGGTTCGACACCCCAGCCGCCTACCTACGGGCCCCCGCAGTAGGTACGCAGTAGGTACGCAGTAGGTACGCAGTAGGGCCTGTAGGTGCCGTCGGCGCTTACGGGCTCGCTGAGACGTCCGGTCCTCCGGCGCACCGAGAGCCGGTTCGGTGCGGAAGATGGCCTAGGGTCGATTTCACGCGCGCCCGCGAGCGGGTTCGCGACCTGATCCTCGGAAAGGACGTCGAACCGACATGACACACCCGCCGGGAAGCCCTCCGTCCGGCTCCGCCGGGGACGAGGACGCCGACGCGACCAACCGGGACGGTCGCGGTGTTCCGCCCCGGCAGGGTGACTGGAACCGGCCGGAGGAGTCGCAGCAACCGCCGGCGGCGCCGCCGCAGCACGGTCCGTACGCCCCGCCGCCCCCGCCCGCGGGATACGGCCGGCCGCCGCAGGGCGGCTACGGCCCGCCGCCCGGTTACGGACCACCGCCGCCCGGCTACGGCCCGCCCCCGGGTTACGGCCCGCCGCCCGGCTACGCGCCACCCCCGGGTTACGGCCCGCCGCCCGGTTACGGCCCGCCGCCTGGCTACGGGCCGCCTCCGGGTTACGGCCCGCCGCCCGGCGCGTACGGGCAGCCGGGCGGGTGGGGCGCCGCGCCGCCCTCCCCCTCGGCCCCGGCCCTCACCAAGGTCAGCCCGATGGACTGGGCGGCCATGGGGACGGCGCTGCTGGCGTTGATCTTCTCCTTTTTCAGCTACTACAGCTACACCGGCAAGGGGCTCGACGCCGGCAACTCCCAGACGACGGGGGCCTGGAGCGGCTTCTTCGGCTGGTTCGGAGTGCTGCTCGGTGTGGTCGCCGGCGCGCTCGTCGCGCTCGCCGTCTTCGCGCCGCAGGTGAAGCTGCCGGTGCCCGCCCGGCTGCTCGCGCTCGTCGGTTTCGGCCTGGGCGTGGTGTTCACCCTGCTGGCGCTGCCGCTCGTGCCGAACCTCTACGGCGCCAGCGGCGCCGGGTACGACCAGTTCGTCAGCGAGGGGCACGGCTTCTCCTACTGGGTCGTGCTCGTCCTGCTCATCGCCGGTGCGATCGCCTCGTTCCTCGGGTTCCAGCAGGCAGGCGGCGGGTTCGCCGCCGCCTTCGCGAGTCTGACCGGCGGACCGGCCGCCCGCTCGCCCTCGGACCCCGGTTACGGGCAGCCCGCGCCCTACGGCGGGCCCGGGGGTCAGGGGCAGCCCGCGCCCTACGGCTACGGCCAGCAGGCCGGGTACCGTCCGCCGGCCGACTACGCGCAGACCACCCAGATGCCGGCCGCGCCCCCGCCGCCGAACTGGGGCTCACCGCAGTCGCCGGGACAGTCGCCGCAGGATGGACAGTCGCTGCAGGATTACGGCCCGCCGCCCGGCCACGGCTCGGCCGGGCAGCCGGCGCCGGGGCCCGGCCAGCCGCCCACCTACGGTGGGCCGCCACCGACCTCGCCGCCGCCGCCTCCTCCGCCGCCCGCGCCGACTGAGGCGACTCCACCACCTCCACCACCTGCGCCGCCCGCCGACGACGAGACCACCCACTTCGGCCACCCCACCGAGTACGGGCAGCCCAGCCGGTACGGGCAACCAGGCGGGGAGCCGGACCCGAGCGCGGCACCGGACGAGGACTCCGAGTCCGACGAGGACCGGCCCTACCGCCCGCCGCACTAGCAACCACCCGCCGGCAGCACCCCGGTAGCAGCCACCGGGCGTGGCCTCGGCGCGTCGAGGACCGATCCGGCGGCCGGTTTGCCAGCCTGGATGCATGAGTGCCGACCGTCGTGCAGGGCGCGGTCGGCCCGACGCCCCGCCACGGTCCCTGTCGCTGCAGGCGATCTGGACCGGGCTCGCCGCCGCCCTCGCCGGCGGCATCGTCGCGGTGACCGTCGTCGCGGTGATGTGGCTACCGGCCTCCGGAAGCTCGGGGAGCGGCGGGTCGGCGGTCCGCGCCGGCACGTTGACCTTCCTCTCTGCCCTGCACGGCGGGGTCACGGTCGACGGCACCCCAGCCCAATTCGTGCCGCTCGGGATGACCCTCGCGGTGCTCGCGCTGGCGTGGCGGGCGGGACGGGCCCTGGCCGACCACGCCGTCGAGGTGGAGGAGCGGCGACCGGCGGTGCTCGTCACGGCGGGCGCGGTACAGGCCACGACCTTCGCCTTCGCCTGCGGGGTGCTCGCCGCCCTGGCGCCGCTGGGCACCAGCCGGGTCGGCGTCATGCCGGCGGTGTTCGCCGGCTTCCTGCTGTTCGCGGCCGGCGGCGGCTCGGCCCTGGTGCGCCACAGCGCGCTGGGCGAGCAGCTGGCCGACCGGTTCGCGCACCGGGCGGGCCTGTGGCGGGCCGCGGCCCGTAGCGCCGCGGCCGTGACCGCGGTCTACCTCGGTGCCGGCGCCGTCCTCGTCGCCGGGTCCCTGGTGAGCCACCACGACCGGGTCGCCGTGCTGACCGGGCAGGTCGGCGGTGGCTGGTCCGGGTTACCGGTGCTGCTCCTCGGCCTGCTCGCCGCGCCGAACGCCGCGGTCGCCGGCGGCGCCTACCTGTCCGGCGCCGGGTTCGCCGTGGGCACCGGCACGACCGTCGGCCTCACCGGCAGCACGCCCGGGCTCGTGCCGGCCTTTCCGCTGCTCGGCGCCCTGCCCGCCGGCCCCGCCACCCCGCTCGTCTGGGCGCTCGCCGCCGCCACGGCCCTGCTGGCCGGCGCCTGCCTCGCCGCCGGCGCCCTGCGCGAGCCGGACACCCGCACCCGCTGGGGCCACCTGGGCGCGGCGGTGCCGACCGCGGCGGTGCTGGCAGCCGTCGCGGCCTGGCTGGCCGGAGGTGGGATCGGCGGCGGCCGGCTCGCCACGATCGGGCCCTCGCTCTGGCGGACGGCGCTGGCCGTGGCCGCCGGCGCCGGCACGGTCGCCGTCCTGGCCGTGGGGGGCGCCTCCGTCGTCACCGCACTCCGCGCCCGCCGCACCGGCGTGCGGCCGGGCCTGCGGGCGACCTTCGCCGCCCTCGGCGCGGTCGAGGAGTACCCGGACGAGGCCGATACCGAGCCCGACCCCGAGCCCGGCGTCGACGAGGAGGAGGGCGAAGGGCGCGACCGGCTGGCCGGGTAGGGTCGGCGCGTGCCCGGCGCGCCCCGACTCGTCCTGCTCGCGTCAGGGGCGGGCAGCACCGTCCAGGCGCTGCTGGACGCTCCAGCGATCCGGCCACACGTTCTCGCCGTCGGCACCGACCGCCCGGGCTGCGGGGCCGTGGAACGCGCGGCGGGCGCCGGGGTCGAGACCTTCGCCGAGCCGCTGGCCGCCTACCCCAGCCGACCGGACTGGAACCGGGCGCTGGAACGGCGCCTCGCCGGTTACCGGCCGGACCTCGTGGTGCTCGCGGGGTTCATGCGCGTCCTGGACGCCGGTGTCGTCGCCGGGTTCCGCATCGTCAACACCCACCCGGCGCTGCTGCCGGCCTTCCCCGGCGCCCATGCCATCCGCGACGCCCTCGCCGCCGGCGTCAGCGCCACCGGGGTCACCGTCCACTGGGTGGACGAGGGGGTCGACACCGGTCCGGTGCTCGCGCAGGCCGAGGTCCCGGTCGAGCCGGGCGACGACGAGGACACCTTGCGCCGCCGCGTCCAGGAGGCCGAGAAGCCGCTCTACGTCAGCACCGTCAGCACGCTCTGCCGCCGCCTCGGCCAGAGCCGCCCCCTCGCCGAGGAGACCCGATGACCAGGATCGCCGTCCGCCGCGCGCTTGTCAGCGTCTACGACAAGGCGGGGCTCGACGAGCTCGCGCAGGGGCTGCACGAGGCCGGTGTCGAGATCGTCTCCACCGGCTCGACCGCCGCCCGGATCCGCGATCTCGGCGTGCCGGTGACGGCGGTCGACGAGGTCACCGGATTCCCGGAGATCCTGGGCGGGCGGGTGAAGACCCTCCACCCCCACGTGCACGCCGGGCTGCTCGCCGACCAGACCGACGCCGAGCACGCCGGCACGATCTCGGACCTGGGCATCGAGCCGTACCAGCTGCTGGTCGTCAACCTCTACCCGTTCGCCGAGACCGTCGCGAGCGGGGCCTCGCAGCCCGAGGTGGTCGAGCAGATCGACATCGGCGGCCCCGCGATGGTGCGGGCGGGCGCGAAGAACCACGGCTCGGTCGCGGTCGTGACCGACCCGACCTCCTACGGCCAGGTCCTCGAGGCCGTGCGCGGCGGCGGCTTCGAGCTGCCGGAGCGGCAGCGGCTGGCCCGCGCGGCGTTCCGGCACACCGCCGCCTACGACATCCGGGTGGCCTCCTGGCTCGGTGGCGTCGTCGCGCCCGACGACGAGGTCGACGGCACCGCCAGCGGCTTCCCCGGATGGGTGGCCGCCGACTACGAGCGGGCCGCAGTCCTGCGCTACGGCGAGAACCCGCACCAGCGGGCCGCGCTCTACGTGACCCCGGAGAGCGACGAGGGGCTGGCGAACGCCGAGCAGGTCTCGGGCGCGGCGATGAGCTACAACAACTACGTCGACGCCGACGCGGCCTGGCGGGCGGCGTACGACTTCGCCGAGCCGTGCGTCGCGATCATCAAGCACGCCAACCCGTGCGGCATCGCGATCGGCAGCGACATCGCCGACGCCCACGCCAAGGCACACGCCTGCGACCCGGTCAGCGCCTACGGCGGCGTCATCGCCACCAACGGCACCGTCACCACCGGGCTGTGCGACCAGATCGCGAAGGTGCTGACCGAGGTCGTGGTCGCGCCGTCCTACGAGCCCGAGGCGCTGGAGCGGCTGAGCAAGCGGAAGAACACGCGCATCCTCGTCGCCAAACCCCGACCGGCCGTGCCCGCCGTCGAGCGCCGCCCGATCTCCGGCGGGCTGCTGCTGCAGAGCGCCGACGCCCTCGACGCGCCCGGGGACGACCCCGGGGCGTGGGAGCTCAAGGCCGGCGAGCCTGTCGACGACGCGACGCTGCGCGATCTCGCCTTCGCGTGGCGCGCGGTCCGGGCGGCGAAGTCGAACGCGATCCTGCTCGCCTCCGGGGGCGCGTCGGTCGGCGTCGGCATGGGGCAGGTCAACCGGGTGGACTCCTGCCGGCTGGCGGTGTCCCGGGCAGGGGAGCGCGCCGCAGGGTCGGTCGCTGCCTCGGACGCGTTCTTCCCGTTCGCCGACGGCCCGCAGATCCTGCTCGACGCGGGCGTGCGAGCCATCGTCGAGCCCGGCGGCTCGATCCGCGACGACGACACCGTCGCCGCGTGCCAGGAGGCCGGGGTGACGCTCTACTTCACCGGCACCCGGCACTTCGCGCACTGATGCGCGGACGCGGAACCGCCCGGGCAGGGCGTCGCCCCGGTGGCGGCCGCGGCTGGCAGGATCGGGCGACGTGAGCGCCACGACACTCGACGGCTCGGCCACGCTCGCCGCCATCAAGACCGAACTCGCCGGCCGGGTCGCCGCGCTGGCCGAGCGCGGGCAGCGTCCCGGTCTCGGGACCGTGCTCGTCGGCGACGACCCCGGCAGCCACTGGTACGTCAACGCGAAGCACCGCGACTGCGCCGAGATCGGCATCGCCTCGATCCGACGGGACCTGCCCGCGACGGCCACGCAGGCCGAGGTGGAGGCGGTGGTGGCCGAACTCAACGCCGACCCCGCGTGCACCGGCTTCCTGGTGCAGCAGCCGACCGGGCTGGACGAGGCGACGATCCTGGCCGCCGTCGACCCCGCCAAGGACGTCGACGGGCTGCACCCGATGAACCTGGGCCGGCTGGTGCTGGGCGAGCCCGCGCCCCTGCCGTGCACCCCGACCGGCATCATCGAACTGCTGCGCCGCCACGACGTCCCGATCGCCGGCGCCCACGTGGTCATCGTCGGCCGCGGCCTCACCGTCGGGCGTCCGCTCGCACTCATGCTCACCCGCCGCAGCGAGAACGCGACGGTCACCGTCTGCCACACCGGCACCCGGGACCTCGCGGTCCACGTGCGCACCGGCGACATCGTCGTCGCCGCCGCCGGGTCGCCCGGCCTCGTCACCGCCGAGATGGTGCGCCCCGGCGCCGCCGTCCTGGACGCCGGAGTCAGCCGGGTCGAGGGCAAGATCGTCGGCGATGTCGCGCCGGGTGTGGCCGAGGTCGCCGGCTGGCTCTCGCCGAACCCCGGCGGCGTCGGCCCGATGACGCGGGCGATGCTGCTGGTGAACGTCGTCACCGCCGCCGAGCAGCAGGCCGCCGGTCAACCGTGACGATGGCGAGCAGCCGGCAGGGCGGCGGTCGGCAGCAGCTGCCCTTCGCCCTGGTGCTCGTGGGCTTGGCGGCGTCGTTCCTGTACCTGCTCCTCGAGCCGGGCCACTGGGAGCGGGGGACGGGGGCCATCGCCGCGTCGGTCCTGCTGGCCGCGGCGTTCCGCGCGATCCTGCCCACCCGCCACGTCGGCAGCCTCGCCGTCCGCAGCCGCTGGCTCGACACCGTGATGTACGCCGGCGCCGCGCTGGTGATCCTGCTCGTCGACCTCCGCCTGCACAGCTGAGCGGGCCGCGGACTAGCCTTCGAAAGCGGGAACGACACGGCTGGCCGAAGGCATCGGCGCCTGACTCGAGGAAGAGGTACGCACATGGCTGAGAACCGCCACGGGAAGGTCACCGTCGTCGGAGCGGGCTTCTACGGCTCGACCACCGCGCAGCGGCTCGCGGAGTACGACGTGTTCGAGACCGTGGTGCTCACCGACATCGTCGAGGGCAAGCCCGAGGGCATCGCGCTCGACCTCAACCAGTCGCGGCCCATCGAGGGCTTCGAGACCACCGTCGTCGGCGCCACCACCACCGCCGAGGGCGACGGGTACGAGGCGACGGCCGGGTCGGACGTCGTGGTCGTCACCGCGGGGCTTCCCCGCAAGCCGGGCATGAGCCGCATGGACCTGCTCGAGACCAACGCCAAGATCGTCCGCGGAGTCGCCGAGAACATCGCGAAGCACTCGCCGAACGCGGTCATCATCGTCGTCTCGAACCCGCTGGACGAGATGACCGCCCTGGCCCAGATCGCCTCGCAGTTCCCGAAGAACCGAGTGTTCGGCCAGGCCGGCGTGCTGGACACCGCGCGGTTCACCAACAACGTCGCCACCACCCTCGAGGTCCCGGTGGGCTCGGTGAAGACGCTGACCCTGGGCTCCCACGGCGACACCATGGTCCCGGTGCCGTCCGCCTGCAGCGTCGACGGCAAGCCGCTGGCCGACGTCATGGACGCCGAGAAGATCGAGGAGCTCGTCACCAGGACCCGCAACGGCGGGGCCGAGGTCGTCGCCCTGCTCAAGACCGGGTCCGCCTACTACGCGCCGTCGGCGGCCGCGGCCCGCATGGCCCGCGCGGTCGTCGAGGACTCCGCCGCCGTCACCCCGGTCTGCGCGTGGGTCGACGGGGAGTACGGCATCAGCGGCGTCTACCTCGGCGTCGAGGCCGAGATCGGGCGCGAGGGCGTCAAGAAGATCGTCGAGCGCGACCTCACCGACTCCGAGCTCGCCGGGCTGAAGGAGGCCGCCGAGGCCGTGCGCGCCAAGCAGGCCGACGTCGCAGACATGTAGCACTCACTCAGCCCCGCCGGGCCCGGTCGCGACGAGCGGCCGGGCCCGGCGTCGTCTCCGCCTCGGTAACGGTTCGGCCACTGCCACCGGCGCGTTCGTTGACCGAACAAACTCTGACGCGATATACGTCTCGTGGCGCCGGTCACACCGGGTGATCGGGCGCGAACAGGCGCGTGCTCCTTTGTCGCGCAGATCGGGGCTAGATACATGACCACGAGCACCATCGGCCCGGCACGACCCAAACGCCGGACGGAGCTGGACGTCTACCCCAATGGAGGGCAGCGTTACCTCAGTCTGGCCATCGTCGTGGTGGCAACGATCGTCCTCTACTACCAGTTCTACCTCGCCGGCGCGGTCGCGGCGGGCACCAACGGTGCGAACGGCATCCTGCCCGACTACAACATGTCGTTCGTTTATTACGTCAACATCGCGGTCGTCGGCTACATCCTGGGCGCGATCGCCTCGTTCGTCACCGGCGTCGCCGACCGGTGGGGGCGCGTCAACATCATCACCGCGGGGCTGTTCGTGGTGTCGCTGCTGTGCCTGCTCGGCATCCCGCTGGCCAGTAGCAAGATCGGTTTCGCGATCATCTTCGCCGCCATCGGCCTGGTCGAGGGCGTCATCCTGGTCGCGACCCCCGCGCTGATCCGCGACTTCAGCCCGCAGCTCGGCCGGGCGTCCGCCATGGGCTTCTGGACGCTCGGGCCGGTGCTCGGCTCGCTGATCGTCAGCATCCAGGTCAGCAGCACCAGCAACACCTACCCGTGGCACAACCAGTACGTGATCTCCGGCGTCGTCGGGCTCGTGGTGGCGGTCGTCTCGCTGCTGTTCCTGCGCGAGCTGACGCCGGAGCTGCGCGACCAGTTGATGGTGAGCGCTCGCGACCGGGTACTGATCGAGGCCCGGGCCAAGGGGATCGACGTCCAGGCGGCGCTGCGGCGGCCGTTCCGGCAGATGCTCAAGCTGGACATCGTCGGCTCGGCCTTCGCGGTCAGCGTCTTCCTGATCATCTACTACATCGCCGTCGGGTTCTTCCCCGCCTACTTCGAGACTGTCTTCGGCTTCGGGCAGAGCAAGGCGAACTCGCTGGGCAACTGGATCTGGGCCTTCGACGCCGCGGCGCTGCTGATCGTCGGCATCGTCTCGGACAAGGTCCGGGTGCGGAAGCCGTTCATGGTGGTCGGGGCGGTCGGGGCCATCGTGTTCACGATCATCTTCCTGACCCGGGCCACGCACCCGGACACCAGCTACACCTACTTCGTGGTGATCCTCAGCCTGCTGGCGGTCTTCCTCGGCATCGCCTACGCGCCGTGGATGGCGAGCTTCACCGAGACCGTCGAGGCGCGTAACCCGGCCTTGGCTGCGACGGGCCTCGCGGTCTGGGGCCTGGTGATCCGCATCGTCATCGCGGTCTCGGTCTTCATTGCTCCGCTGATCGTCACCACGGTCTCGACGCTGATCGAGAAGGGTCCGGCCGCGCAGCAGATCGCGGCCCAGCACCCGAAGGGGGTGGCGGCGGCGCAGAAGCTGGACCCCGCGACCGCCGCGGCGCTGGCGCAGAACCCGAACGACCCGGCGACCGGGATCAAGGCGGTCAGCGAGGTCTCCGGCGTCCCGGTGGGGCAGGTGACCACCATCGCGACGTTGAACGCCAAGTACGGCCCCGAGCTGCAGGCGGCGCAGCACATCTCGCTCGCCACGGTGTCGGCGCTGCTGCAGAACCCGACCGACCAGACGCTGCAGGCCAAGGCGGTCCAGGAGATGACCTCCGCCGGGGTCTCCTCGGCCGAGGCGGTCAAGGCGCTGCAGACACTGGCGCAGATCCCGCAGAACCAGCTGGTGCTGGTCTCCAGCAAGGGCCAGCAGGTGCTGAACGCCGAGGCCGCCCTGAAGGACCTGGGCTCCATTCCCGCCCAGGACCTGGCCACCCTGCAGGACGCCGGGAACGCGGCCGCGGCCTCACCGACCCAGTGGCAGCACTACTTCTGGGTCGCGGTGGGCGGCGAGATCGTCTTCATCCCGCTGATCTTCCTGCTCGCCGGCCCCTGGAGCCCGAAGCGGGCCCGTGAGCTCGAGCGGGAGCACGAGGCGATGGTGGAGGAGGAGCTGGCCAAGCTGCGCGAGTAGGCCGCGCCGCTTCCCGATCGGGGAGAGAAATGCCCGCTGGCGGGTTATTTCTCTCCCCGATCGGTCACGCCACCAGCTGACGGATGGTCGCGACGACGTGGTCGGGACGCTCCGTGAGGTCGGCCCAGGTGAATCGCAGGACCGTCCACCCGAGCGCGACGAGCCGGTTCTGGCGCGAGCGGTCACGCCGGAAGCTGTCGACGTCGACGTGGAAGGCCATCCCGTCCACCTCGACGGCGACCCGACGCTCGGGGAAACCGACGTCCAGCACCGCAACGAGTTCCCCGTGGTGCCAGACGTCGAGATTCGGCTTCCAGCCCTGCAGCCCGGCGCGCCGGAGCAAGGCGTGCAGGATCCGCTCCGACTGTGCCGCCGCCCCGTCGGTGACGAAGGGTTCGAGCGCCCGCAGCTGCCGGTTACCCGTCCGGCCGGGGTGCCGGCGCACGCGGTCGGCGACGTCGCCCGGGCGTATCCACCCCCGTTGGACAGCCCGGTCCGCGAGGCGGGTCGCCTCCGGCCACCGCAGACGGCCGAGCAGGTCGAGCACCGTCCAGGACCGTCTCGTCATCGGCAGGCCCGATCGCAGCGTCACCTCCGTCGAGGGGACGGGCACGCGGTGCAGGCGAACCCCTGCGGGGGTGCTCACCCGTCGTTCGTGCGGCAGGACCAGGTGAATCTGCTCGACCTCGTCGGCGACAACTCCCCAGAGCCGCGCCGCGGTCTGGTAGGCGACCGTCCCTTCCGTGGCCAGGACGCCGGTCCACAGCCGGGACCGGAAGGACTCCGGCGCCCCGCCGGCCCGGAAGACGCCGTGACAGACGCGAACGATCTCGCCCCGTTCGGCCATCCGCGTGACGGTGCCGGCGGCGACTCCGGCGGCGGCGAGCTGCTGCCGGGTGATGGCGCCGTGCTGGCTCCGGGCGAGTTCCCACCACTGCACGCGGACAGCTTGCCGAATTCCGCCGGCGGCGTCCGCGTCCGTCCACAGGCGCCGATTCGGGAGAGAAATGCCCGCTGGCGGGCTATTTCTCTCCCCGATCGGTCACCGCCCCGAGACCGAATCGGTATGCGTGACACGCTGCGTACCTGGGTAAGAGAACGCTAAGGTCAGGAGTTACGGCTGGGTAACAACGAGGTGTCGCAGCTGTGGCCGTCGAAGGAGGCGCCCGGTAACGGGCGTAGGAGGCGACACATGCTGGCGTACGAGCGACATGGATCCGGCGAGCCCCTCGTGCTCGTGCACGGGGTCACCCACCGGCGGCAGGCGTGGTACCCGGTCCTGGAGCGGCTGACCGAGCGGCACGAGGTGATCCTCGTCGACCTGCCCGGTCACGGCGAGAGCCCCGACCTCGAGGCCGCCGGACGCCCGGTCGCCGACGTCCTGCGCGACGAATTCGCCGACTTCATCGCCGAGCTCGGCCTCGAACGCCCCCACGTCGCGGGTAACTCGCTCGGTGGGCTCGTCGCCCTGCACGCCGGGATGAACGGTCACGCCCGCTCCGTCACCGCGCTCTCGCCCGCCGGTTTCTGGCGCAGCGACACCGAGTTCGCCTACTCCCGGCAGATCCTCGCCCGCGCCAGCAAGCTGGCCGGCCGGCTCGGCCCGCGAGCCGAGCAGCTGTCGCGCAGCCGGGCCGGCCGCAAGGTGATGTACGGCGTGCTCACCTCCCACCCCAGTCGCGTCAGCCGGGACCAGGCCCTCGGCGACGCGCGCGCGTTCCGCCGGGCGCGGCCGGCGCTGCGCACGCTGCTGGCGGCGGCTGAACCGTTCGACGGCGAGATCCCGCTGGACGTGCCGGTCACCATCGCCTGGGGGGCGCGGGACCTGCTGCTGCCGCCCTGGCAGGCCGAACAGGCGCGCCGGGTGCTCCCGCTCGCCGAGCACGTCACCCTGCGGGGCGTGGGCCACGTGCCGATGACCGACGACCCCGACCTGGTCGCCAACGTGCTGCTGCAGGGCTGCCAGCCCGCCGCCACCGTCGCCCCGATCCGTGGCGTCCGCCGCTCCGCGCGCCGCCGCAGCGCCGCCTCGGCCACTGCCTGACCGGCGCCTCCCGCTTCGGGTATTCCGGACCTGTCTCCACACGGGCGGTCGAGGGCGGCCCGAGAGTTCGTAGACTTCCGCTGTGGGCGGGTTGCTGGTCAACATCGGCGTCGTCCTGGTCCTCGTCCTCGTCGAGGGACTGTTCGTCGCCGCCGAGATCTCACTCGTCTCGCTGCGGGAGAGCCAGGTGCGTGGGCTGGCCGAGTCCGGCCGCCGCGGCGGCGGCGCGGTCGCCCGCCTCGTCGGCGACCCCAACCGCTTCCTCGCCGCGGTGCAGATCGGCGTCACCTCGACGGCGCTGCTGTCCAGCGCCTTCGGCGCCGTCACGTTGTCCGACGAGGTCAGCACCGCGCTGCAGCATCACGGCTGGAGCAGCGGACTCGCCACCGCCACCGGCGTCGTCGGGGTCACGCTGGTCATCTCCTTCGTCACCCTCGTGGTCGGTGAGCTGGCCCCGAAGCGGCTGGGGCTGCAACGGGCCGAGCGGGCGGCACTGTTCTTCGGCCCGCCGCTGGAGCGCGTCGCGGCGGCGCTGCGACCGATCATCTGGCTGCTGTCCCGCTCCACCAACGGGGTCGTCCGGCTGCTCGGCGGCGACCCGGCCGTGGGACGTGCCCCCATCAGCGACGAGGAACTGCGCGGGCTGGTGGCGGCCCACGAGTCGCTGAGCACCGACGAACGCACCCTGATCGACGACATCTTCGCCGCGGGCGAGCGCGCGGTGGACGAGGTGATGGTGCCGCGCACCGCCGTCGTCTTCCTGGAAGGGGCGATGGCCGTCGGGCGGGCGGCGAACATCGCGGCCGAGTCGCCGCACTCGCGCTATCCGGTCATCGGCCGGGGGCACGACGACCTCCTCGGGTTCATCCACATCCGCGACCTGCTCGTCCCGTCGCTGCGGCACGACGACGAGCGGACGGTGGCGCAACTGGTGCGCGAGGTGAAGGTGCTGCCCGGCAGCAAGCACGTCCTCGAGGCGATGTCGGAGCTGCGGCGGGAGGGCCAGCACCTGGCGATCGTCGTCGACGAGTACGGCGGTACCGACGGCATCGTCACCCTCGAGGACCTCATCGAGGAGGTCATCGGCGAGATCCGCGACGAGTACGACGCGGAGGTGGTCGACACCGACCGGCTCGCCGGGGGTGACGTCGAGGTCGACGGGACGCTCAACCTCGACGAGGTCGAGGCGCTGTGCGGCGTCGACCTTCCCGAGGGGCCGTACTCGACCCTCGGCGGCTTCGTGATGGCGTCGCTGGGCCGGCTGCCCGAGGCCGGCGACAGCGTGCGGTGCGAAGGCCTGCGGCTCACCGTGCTGCGGATGGACGGCCGCCGGGCGGCGCGGATCCGGGTCACGCCCGACCGCGACGAGCCGGCGCCGCAGCCGGCGTGACCGCGGCGACACCCTCCGCGGTCACCGCCGACGGCCCGCCGCCGGGCCCGACCGGCGCCGGTGGAACAATCAGCCGCCGTGGCTGACAATCCGCCCCCGCGGCCGCGGGTGCTGTCCGGGATCCAGCCGACGTCCGGGTCCTTCCACCTCGGCAACTTCCTCGGCGCCGTCCGGCAGTGGGTGGCCCTGCAGGACGACAACGACGCCTTCTACTGCGTGGTCGACCTGCACGCGCTCACGGCCGACCCGCCGGCGCCGGCCGAGCTGCGCGAACGGACGCTCATCTCGGCCGCGCAGCTGCTCGCCTCGGGCCTCGACCCCGACCGCTGCACGCTGTTCCTGCAGAGCCACGTGCCCGCCCACACCCGGCTGTCCTGGGTGATGGAGTGCCTCACCGGCTACGGCGAGGCCGCCCGGATGACGCAGTTCAAGGACAAGTCGCAGCGCGCGGGGGCCGACCGGGTCGGCGTCGGGCTGTTCACCTACCCGATCCTGCAGGTGGCCGACATCCTCGTGTACCAGGCCAACTCGGTGCCGGTCGGCGAGGACCAGCGGCAGCACATCGAGCTCACCCGCAACCTGGCCCAACGGTTCAACTCCCGCTACGGCGAGACGTTCGTCGTCCCGGACGCCTACATCCTGCCGGCGGCGGCGAAGGTGCTGGACCTGCAGGAGCCGACGGCCAAGATGAGCAAGTCGCTGCCCGACGCCGGCACCGTCAACCTGCTCGACGACCCCAAGGTGATCGAGAAGAAGATCAAACGGGCCGTGACGGACACCGACACCGAGATCCGGTTCGACCCGGAGGCCAAGCCGGGGGTCTCCAACCTGCTCAACATCTACGCCTCGTTCGCCGACTGCAGCGCCGCCGAGGCCGAGACCGAGTTCGCGGGGAAGGGCTACGGCGCGCTCAAGGTCGCCACCGCCGAGGCGGTGGTGGCGTTCGCCGAGCCGTTCGCCCGCCGGGTGGCTGAGCTGATGGCAGACCGCGGTGAGCTGGCCCGGGTCCTCGCCCGCGGCGCCGCCCGGGCCAACGAGGTGGCCGACGAGTCGGTGCGCCGAGCCTACGACGCCGTCGGGTTCGTCCCCGCCCTGGTGACGTGAGCGGCGGCGGACCCGACCTCACGCCCGGCGGCGACGACGTCGTCGTCGGCGTGGCGATCGCGATCCCCCAGCCGCACGCGAGCACCCTGACCCAGTGGCGGCGCCGGGTCGGCGACGCCGCGGCCGAGCTGGTCTTCCCGCACGTCACCCTGCTGCCGCCGACGCCGGTGGCGCCGGACGTGATGCCCCAGGTCGAGAAGCACCTCGGCACGGTGGCCGCGGGCGCGGACCCGTTCGTGATGCATCTGTCCGGCACCGGCACCTTCCGTCCGCTCTCGCCGGTCGTGTTCATCCAGGTCGCCACCGGCGTCTCGCAGTGCGAGGTGCTGGAGCGGCAGGTCCGCAGCGACGTGCTCGCCCGCGACCTCGCCTTCCCCTACCACCCGCACGTCACGGTGGCCCAGGAGGTGCCGGACCCCGCGCTGGACTCGGCGTACGACGGGCTGGCGGGCTTCGCGGCCCGCTTCCCGGTGCAGAGCTTCGTGCTGTTCAGCCGCGGCCAGGCGGGGCAGTGGCGCTGGCGCCGGGAATTCCGGCTGGGAGAGCCCGGGCCCGCCGACGGGTAAGGCAGTGGGCATGACGCACGCGGACGCGCAGCAGGCGCAGGACGCAGAGGACACAGCGAACACACCGAACCCAGTGGACGGCAGCCCCGGCGTCAAAGACCGGGTCATGGCGCGCTTCCGGGCCTACCGCGACGAGCACGCCTGGCTGCAGCACGTCATCGACGCCTGGAACCTGCTGCAGCGCAACCACGGCAACCAGTACGCCGGGGCCATCACCTACTTCAGCTTCCTCGCCCTGTTCCCGTTGCTGCTGCTCGCGGTGTCGGTCACCGGCTTCGTGCTGCGGGCCAACCCGGGCACCGAGGCCTCGCTGTTCGCGCACATCACCGCTCAGGTTCCCGGCCCGTTCGGCCAGACCCTCAAGGACGCCATCACGAGCGCGATCAACGCCCGCACCGGGGTCGGCGTCATCGGGCTCGTCGGCGTCCTGCTCACCGGGCTCGGCTGGATCAGCAACCTCCGCGAGGCCCTCGACGCTGTCTGGGGGGCCGCCCGCAGCAAGCGCAACGTCGTCACCGAGAAGCTGGCCAACCTGCTCGTGCTCGGTGGGCTGGGTCTCGGCACCGTCGCCTCGCTGGCCGTCACGGCCGTCGGAACCTCGCTCACCGAGCAGATCCTGACCGCGATCGGACTCAATGACGTGCCCGGCTCGGTGGTGGTACTGAAGGTGCTGGGCATCGCCATCGCCGTCGTCGGTGACTCGATCATCTTCTGGTGGGTGCTGATCCGGCTGTCCGACGTCCACCCCGGCCGCAGGACGGCGATCGGCGGCGTCGTGATGGCCTCGATCGGCTTCGAGGTCCTCAAGATTCTCGGCACCTACACCATCGCGCACACGGCCCACAGCCCCACCGCGGGGCCGTTCGCCGGCATCGTCGCGATCCTCGTCTGGATCCAGCTCGTCGCCCGGTGGATGCTGTTCTGCTGCGCCTGGATGGCCACCGCGCCGGGCGATGGTGGACCCGAGCCGGAGTCGGAGCCCGCGGGCGAGGCCCCGGCCGAGGCGCCGCCCGCGCGGCCTGAGAACGAGCAGTCGTCGGTCACTCCGGCCGCGGTCGGGGCCACCCTCGTGGGCGCCGGCGCCCTCGCCGGCGCCGTGGCGACCTTCGCGGCCACCCGCGGCCGGTCAGGCTCGCGGCCGTCCTGAGCCCCGCCGGTGGTGCGAGCCGCCCGCCCGCACCGTGAGAGTGGTCCCGCCGGCCACGAGCGCGAGCCCGAGAAGCAGCAGCAGCCACGCCGGCACGGACCCGATGGACGACGCCGCCGGCGGGGCCACCGAGAGCTCGGTGGCCCGGCTCCGGGCGGGTGAGCCGTTCCGCGCGGAGGAGCGGGTCCCGCCGGCGGTGGCGGGACGCGCGACGCTGGGCGCCACCAGCGTCCCGACGGCACGGGTCCCGGGCGGCAGGGAGGCACCCCAGCGCACCAGCCGGGTGGCCTGCTGCCACTGGTCGATCGGCCAGCGCTGGGCGCGCAGCAGCACCACGCCGTAGGCGTGGCCGTGCCGCCGGATCGCGCCGGCGAAGGTGTGCTGGGCAGCGTCGGTGTATCCGGTCTTGGCCACCAGGGCACCACGAACGCCGGTGAGGAAGTCGACGTTCTGGTTCCAGAGCACGACCCGCCCGACTCCGGGCTGCCGCGGCAGGCGCGAGCGCAGCACGGTGTCGTAGGCGGCGAATCGAGGCTGGGCCAACGCCGCCCGTAACACCAGGGTCAGGTCGTAGGCGCTGGTCAGCTGCTGCCAGCCGTCGAGCCCGGACGGCGTCTGCACGTAGGTGTCGTAGGCACCGAGCCGCCGCGCCGTCCCGTTCATCAGCCGCACCGTCCGGGCTCGGCCACCGGCCGCCTGCGCGAGCGCCTCGGCGCAGTCGTTGCCCGAGACCAGCAGCAGCCCCCGGAACAGGTCGTCGACGGTGTAGCGGCCGTTCGGCACCAGCCCGGCGCGCGAGCCCTCGGTCAGCGCGGCGCGGCGCGACACCACGACCTCGCGCCCGCCCGGCAGACGCGGCAGCAGCGTGACCGAGGTCAGCAGCTTCTGGATGCTGGCCGGCTGGTAGCGGCCGTGCGGATCGCGCGCGGCGAGCACCCGACCGGTGGTCAGGTCGGTCAGCATCCAGGCGCGCGCCGTCAGCTCCCGGGGCAGCGGCGGCGCCCCCTCCGGAACCACCAGGCCGCGGCGCAGCAGGGCGCGGCCGCCCACCGGTCGCCCGTCCGGGTCCCGGCCGCCCAGCGGCGGGTGCGGGTCGGGCGCCGCCGGCGATCTCCCGCTGCCGGTCGGCGAGGGCGCGGGCGGCGGGACATGCGGCGACGCCACCGCCGCCGCAGGGACGGCGAGAACCAGGCCCGCCGCGAGCATCGCGATCACCCGACGCACCATGCGAACGGTAGCCGCGCCACGCCGACTCGGGCACCCGCCATGCCGGGAATTGGCGCGGATGCGCGGTAGGACTCGGCGGGGGTCTCAGCCGGCCCCGGAATACTGGCGGCCATGGTGCTCTCCCGCCGGTGGTCGGTGTTCCTCGTGGCCTTCGGGCTCTGGTCGTGGATCATCTGGCCGACGTTCCTGAAGAACATCTGGGCCGACGACCGCTCCTGGCATCACGGAATGACCGCCTTCTTCGGCGTGCACCTGGTCCTCGTCGTCGTCTCGCTCGTGCTCGGCACCGCGATCGGGCTGCTCGGCCTGCGAGGACTGCGCCGTCCGCGCCCTCTGCGCCCTCCGCGCGAAGATTCGTGACGCTCGCTTGCCACCGAGTGTTCGGCAACGATTTGGTCAAGGTAATACTCGGGTGCGCTCGGCCCTGTTCGGGAGCCCAGGACCTGGATTAGCGTGATCAGGTTCAAGCGTGTCGGCCCGAATGCGTGGGCGTGACGAGAGGAATGATCGAGTTGACCCGAATGCGAATCGGACTGGCCGCGACCATGGCGGTCGCGACCGCGCTGGCCTTATCCGCCTGCGGCAGCAAGCCGAGCAACAACGCCTCTTCAGGCGGTAACACCGCGGGCGGCAACACCGGCGGCTCGACCTCGTCGGCGTCCGGTCCCGCGTTCAGCGCCTGCATGGTGCTCGACACCGGCGGTATCGACGACAAGTCCTTCAACGAGTCCTCGTACGCCGGTCTGCAGGCCGCGCAGCAGCAGAACTCCAGCATGAAGATCTCCTACGTGCCGTCCAGCTCCAGCAACGACTACACGCCCAATCTCAAGGCGGAGGTCGACAAGGGCTGCGACACCGTGATCGCCGTCGGCGGTCTCATGGAGAACAACGTCAAGGCCGTGGCCAAGGCGAACCCGAACCAGCACTTCGCCGAGGTGGACGCCCCGTCGACGGGCCCGAACGTCTACGGCATGCAGTTCAACACCGCCCAGGGCGGCTTCCTCGGGGGCTACCTCGCCGCCGGCATGAGCAAGAGCGGCAAGGTCGCGACCTGGGGCGGGCTGAACATCCCGCCGGTGACGATCTACATGGACGGTTTCTACGAGGGCGTCAAGTACTACGACCAGAAGAACAATGCCAAGGTGCAGGTGCTCGGCTGGAACGAGAACAACCAGAAGGGCGGCACGTTCTCGCAGTCGTTCACTGACCAGAACAAGGGCAAGCAGATCAGCCAGACCTTCATCAACCAGGGCGCTGACGTGATCTTCCCGGTGGCCGGCGGTGCCGGTCTGGGGGCCGGCGCGGCCGCGCAGGCCAGCGGCGGCAAGGCCAACGTCCTCTGGGTCGACACCGATGGCTGCAAGTCAGTGTCGCAGTACTGCAAGTACTTCATCAGCAGCGTGACGAAGAACCTCTCCGGCGCGGTGCAGACTTACGTGCAGCAGGCCGCTTCGGGCAGCTTCCCGACGGGCTCGTACATCGGCACGTTGAAGAACGACGGAACCGGGCTCGCGCCCTTCCACGACTTCGCCTCGAAGGTGCCGAGCAAGCTGCAGTCGCAGCTGAAGCAGGTCAAGTCCGACATCATCAGCGGCAAGATCAAGGTCACCTCGCCGAGTCAGCCCTCGGCCTGATCGGCACTGCAGCGCGGCGGGTGTGGGTCGAAAGCCGGCCCCACCCGCCGCGGTGCGCGAGAAGGGAAGTCCCCGGCGGTGAAACTCGAGCTCCGCGCTATCACCAAGCGCTTCGGCTCGCTGACGGCGAACGACGCCGTCGACCTGGTCGTCGAGCCCGGTGAGATCCACGCGCTGCTCGGCGAGAACGGTGCCGGCAAGTCCACGCTGATGAACGTGCTCTACGGCCTGTACGAGCCCGACGGCGGCGAGATCCTCGTCGACGACCGGCCGGTGCGCTTCAAAGGCCCGGGCGACGCTATGGCCACCGGCATCGGCATGGTGCACCAGCACTTCATGCTGATTCCCGTCTTCACCGTGACCGAGAACGTCATGCTCGGCCACGAGGACACCGCCGGCCTCGGCCTCCTCAGCCGCCGCCGGGCCCGCCGCCGGGTCGAGGAGATCTCCGGCGAGTACGGCCTCGCCGTCCCGCCCGACGCCCTGATCGCCGACCTGCCCGTGGGCGTCCAGCAACGGGTCGAGATCCTCAAGGCGCTGAGCCGGGACGCCCGGCTGCTCGTGCTCGACGAGCCCACCGCCGTGCTCACGCCGCAGGAGATCGAGGACCTGATGGCGGTCATGCGGCGGCTGCGGGACTCCGGGACCTCGATCATCTTCATCAGCCACAAGCTGCACGAGGTCCGGACCATCGCCGACCGCATCACCGTGATCCGCCGCGGCGCCGTGGTCGGCTCCGCCGAGCCGGGCACCTCGACCGACGAGCTCGCGGCGATGATGGTGGGCCGGCCGGTCCAACTCGTCGTCGACAAGGAGGCCGCCCGGCCACGGGACGTCGTCCTGGACGTGCAGGACCTGCGCGTCGTCGACGAGCAGAACGTCGTGCTCGTCGACGGCGTCTCCTTCCAGGTCCGCGGGGGCGAGATCTACGCCATCGCCGGCGTGCAGGGCAACGGCCAGACCGAGGTCACGGAGGCCCTGGTCGGGCTGCTCCACCCGACCGCCGGCGGCATCCGCATCGACGGTCGCGACGTCACGACGACGGCCACCGACGACATCCTCGAACTCGGCGTCGGGTACGTGCCCGAGGACCGGCTGCACGACGGTCTCGTCGGGTCGTTCACCGTGGCCGAGAACCTGGTGCTGGACATGCACGACCAGAAGCCGTTCGCCACCTTCGGCAGCCTCGACCTCGGGGCGATCGCCCGCAATGCCCAGGAACGGGTGACGGAGTTCGACGTCCGTCCCCCGACCCCGCTGGCGACCGCGAGCACCCTGTCCGGCGGCAACCAGCAGAAGGTCGTGCTGGCCCGCGAGCTGTCCCGACCGCTGAAGCTCCTGGTCGTGGCGCAGCCCACCCGCGGACTCGACGTGGGGTCGATGGAGTTCGTGCACCGCCGGATCGTCGCCGAGCGCGACAAGGGCGCCGCCGTCGTGCTCGTCTCGACCGAACTGGACGAGGTGCTCGGCCTCGCCGACCGGATCGCGGTGATGTACCGCGGCCGCATCGCCGGCGAGGTCGCCCCCGACACCTCACCCGAGCAGATCGGGCTCCTCATGGCCGGCGGCGGCGACGCGGCGGCCGACGGTGCGGCGCCCGACGGTGCGGCCGCCGGCGCGGAGGGGGGTCTCCGGTGACGGTCGTCATCGACGAGGAGTCGCAGGACCCCGACGGCCCGGGACCCGAGACGCCGGAACGCGAGCCGCACCGCGGCCTCGGACGCCGGATGCTGGACGGGTACCTCTACGGCAACCAGGTCGTGGTCACGATCCTGGCCCTGCTGTGCGCCCTGGTCTTCGGCGCGATCCTCATCGCGCTCGCCGACGAACCGACCCGCTCGTCGCTGAGCTACTTCTTTCAGGCGCCGGGGGACACGTTCTCCAACGCCTGGCACGCGATCTCGGCCGGCTACGCCGCGCTGTTCCGCGGATCGATCGTCGACCCCGACTCGATCGTCTACAGCAACAACAACGTGGGGCTGTTCGGCCCGATCTCGGACACGCTGCTCAACGCGGCTCCGCTGATCCTGGGCGGGCTGGCCGTGACGGTCGCGTTCCGGACGGGCCTGTTCAACATCGGCGTCCAGGGCCAGCTGATCATGGGCGCCATCGCGGCCGGCTACGTCGGGTTCGCGTTCTCGATGCCGACCGTGATCCACCTGCTGGTGGCGCTGGTGGCGGGCATCATCGGCGGGGCGATCTGGGGTGGCCTCGTCGGCCTGCTCAAGGCGAAGACCGGCGCGCACGAGGTGATCACCACGATCATGCTCAATTACGTCGCGCTGTACCTGCTCGGCTACCTGCTCACGGTGAAGGGCTTCCAGGCACGCGGGTCGAACCAGGCGATCTCCCGCACCGTCGAGAGCACCGCCCGGCTGCCGCACCTGTTCGGGTCGCTGCACGCCGGGATCATCGTGGCGCTGCTCGCGGCCGTCGCCGTGTGGTGGCTGCTGGCCCGCTCGACGCTCGGTTTCACCCTGCGGGCGGTGGGGGCCAACGCCTTCGCCGCGCGGACCGCCGGCATGCGGCCCGATCGCAGCTTCATCGTCGTCATGCTGATCTCGGGCGCCCTCTCGGGGCTGGTCGGGTGCTCGCAGATCCTCGGCACCAACCAGCAGCTCACCGGCGACATCGACGCCGGCTTCGGCTTCGACGCGATCACCGTGGCGCTGCTCGGCCGCGGGACGCCGCTGGGGACCGTGCTCGCCGGGCTGCTGTTCGGCGCGTTCCGGGCCGGCAGCGTCATCATGGGCTCGCAGACGACCACGCCGCCGGAGGTGGTGTCGGTCATCGAGCCCGTCGCGGTCCTGTTCATCGCCGCGCCCTCGTTGATCCGCGGCATCTTCCGGCTGCGGGCGGCCCGCGGCGGGGCCGGCGGGCAGCTGGCGAAGGGGTGGAACGGATGACCGCCCTCGCCCCCCGCGACGACGAGCTCGTCGTCCACCACACCGCCGCCGAGGCAAAGGGCTCGACCCGCACCCGGGTGCTGTCCGGGCTCGGCATGGTCGTCACCGGCGTCATCGCCTTCCTCGGCTGGGGGCTCGGCGCTCGCAACGGCGACGCCGCCTTCCTCGTCTCGCAGTTCGGCGACCACTTCCAGGTCCCGGTCATGCGCTACCCGGGCGGCGGCGCGGCGATGGTCATGGGCGTCGGCATCGTGCTGCTCGGGGTGGGGCAGCTGGCCTTCGGCTACACCCGGCGGCAGCTGCGCTGGGCCTTCGCGGGCACCGTGCTGCTGTTCGTCCTGGCCTTCCTGTCCTGGGCGGCGACCGGCGACCCGGCGAACCCGATCAGCCTCACCGGCCTGGTCGGGCAGTCGGTGATCGCGTCCATCCCGTTCATCCTCGGGGCCATGGCCGGCATCCTCTGCGAGCGCTCCGGCGTCATCAACATCGCCATCGAGGGGCAGCTGCTGCTGGGCGCCTTCGCCGGGGCGCTGTTCGCCTCCACCTCCGGCAGCCTCGGGGTCGGCATCGTCGCGGCCGTGCTGGGCGGCGCCGCCATCGGCGCCCTGCTGGCGGTGTTCGCGATCCGCTACCTGGTCAACCAGGTCGTGCTCGGCGTCGTGCTCAACGCGTTCGCGCTCGGCCTGACCAATCTCGGGTTCCAGTCGCTGATGCAGTCCAGTCCCGACTCCTACAACTCGGGCCTGACGCTGTCGCCGATCAAGATCCCGGTCCTCGGTGACATCCCGATCCTCGGGCCGGCGCTGTTCGACGTCAACATCATCGTCTACGCCACCTACCTCATCGTGGTGCTCGTCGACATCGGCCTGTTCCGCACCCGGTGGGGGCTGCGGACCCGCGCGGTGGGCGAGCACCCGAAGGCCGCCGACACCGTCGGGGTGAAGGTGCTGCGCACCCGCTACCGCAATGTCCTCATCGGCGGTCTGATCGCCGGGCTCGGCGGCGCCATCCTCACCATCGGCGGCTCCGGCGCGTTCAACAGCAACATCTCCTCGGGCAAGGGATTCATCGCCCTGGCCGCGGTGATCTTCGGCCGCTGGAGCCCCCGCGGCGCCATCGCGGCCGCGCTGCTGTTCGGGTTCATGGACCAGCTGCAGATCACGCTCGGCATCGTGGGCACCCCGGTGGCGATCCCCTCGGCCTTCCTGTCGATGCTGCCCTACGTCGCCACCGTGGTGGCGGTCGCCGGCGTCGTCGGGCGGGTGCAGGCTCCCGCCGCCGACGGCGAGCCCTACACCAAGGACTGACAGGAGCACGAAGCGACGTGAGCAACGTGGACTGGCCCGCCCTGCGCCGGGCCGCGCTGGAGGCGATGGGCCACGCCTACGCGCCGTACTCGCAGTACCCCGTCGGGGCCGCGGCACTGGTGGACGACGGCCGGGTGCTGAGCGGCTGCAACGTCGAGAACGCCTCCTACGGGCTCGGCCTGTGCGCGGAGTGCGGCCTGGTCTCGGCGCTGCACGCCACCGGCGGGGGCAGCCTGGTCGCCTTCGCCTGCGTCGACGCGCGCGGTGAGGTGCTGATGCCCTGCGGCCGCTGCCGGCAGCTGCTCTGGGAGCACGGCGGCCCCGACCTGCTGGTCGACACCCCGACCGGCATCCTGCCGATGACCGAGGTGCTGCCGCAGGCGTTCGGACGGGAGAACCTTGGCTGAGCGACGTGGGGCGACGCCCGGGTTCGACGCCGTCGACGTGATCCGGGCCAAGCGCGACGGCCACGCCCTCTCCGACGAGCAGGTCGACTGGGTGATCGACGCCTACACCCGCGGCGACGTCGCGCACGAGCAGATGTCGGCGCTGGCCATGGCGATCCTGCTCAACGGCATGACCCGTGCGGAGATCGTGCGCTGGACCCAGGCCATGATCGCCTCCGGGGAGCGGCTGGACCTCTCGTCGGTCTCCCGCCCGACCGTCGACAAGCACTCCACCGGCGGCGTGGGGGACAAGATCACCCTGCCGCTGGCCCCGCTGGTGGCCGCGTGCGGCGCCGCCGTGCCGCAGCTGTCCGGCCGCGGGCTCGGGCACACCGGGGGGACGCTGGACAAGCTGGAGTCGGTGCCGGGGTGGCGCGCGGCGCTGAGCAACGCCGAGTTCCTGGCGCAGCTGGAGTCCGTCGGTGCGGTGGTCTGCGCCGCGGGGGACGGGCTCGCCCCGGCCGACAAGAAGCTCTACGCGCTGCGCGACGTCACCGGCACCGTCGAGTCCATTCCGCTGATCGCCTCGTCGATCATGAGCAAGAAGATCGCCGAGGGCTCGTCGGCGCTGGTGCTCGACGTGAAGGTCGGCAGCGGAGCCTTCATGAAGAACCAGCACGACGCCGGCGAGCTCGCCCGCACCATGGTGCAGCTGGGGCAGGACGCCGGCGTGCACACCGTGGCCCTGCTGACCGACATGTCCACCCCGCTCGGCCGCACCGCCGGCAACGCCCTCGAGGTGGCCGAGTCGCTCGAGGTGCTGGCCGGCGGTGGCCCCGACGACGTGGTGGAGCTGACGCTGGCACTGGCCCGCGAGATGCTCGCCGCCGCGGGGATCGACGCCGACCCCGCCGAGGCGTTGCGCAACGGCCGGGCGATGGACGTGTGGCGGGCCATGATCCGCGCCCAGGGCGGCGACCCGAACGCGCCGCTACCCACCGCCCGCGAGACCCACGTGGTCACCGCCCCGGACAGCGGCGTGCTGACCCGCCTGGACGCCTTTGCCGTAGGCGTCGCGGCGTGGCGGCTCGGCGCCGGCCGGGCCCGGCAGGGCGACCCGGTCTCGGCGGGGGCGGGCGTGGTGCTGCACGCCAAGCCGGGCGACAGGGTCGTGGCCGGGCAGCCGTTGCTGGAGCTGCACGCCGACGACCCCGGCCGCTTCGAGCGGGCCCTGGCGGCGCTCGAGGGCGGGTACGAGATCGGCGCGGCCGGCGGGCCGACCCCGCTGGTGCTCGAGCGCGTCGGCTGAGCGCCACCGGGCACAACATCCCGCCGCCGGCACCGAAGCTGACTACCGTGGGGCCATGCCGACGCCGCTGACCGAGGAGACCATCCGCAGCGCACCGAAGGTGCTGCTGCACGACCATCTCGACGGCGGCGTCCGCCCCGCCACCGTCGTCGAACTCGCCGACAGGATCGGCTATCGGGCGCTGCCGGTGGACGACACCGACGGTCTCGCCCGGTGGTTCCGCGACGCCAGTGACTCCGGATCGCTGGAGCGTTACCTGGAGACCTTCGTCCACACCGTCGCCGTCATGCAGACCGGCGAGGGGCTCCGCCGAGTCGCGCGGGAGGCGGTCGAGGACCTCGCCGCCGACGGCGTCGTCTACGCCGAGATCCGATGGGCCCCCGAGCAGCACACCGACGGCGGGCTGACACTCGAACAGGTCGTCGACGCCGTCCTGGCCGGTTTCCGGGAAGGTGAGCAGGCGGCCGCGGCCGCCGGCCGGACGATCCGCGTCGGGGCCCTGGCCACCGCGATGCGGCACGCGGCCCGCTCGCGGGAGATCGCCGAGCTGGCCGTCCGCTACCGCGACGACGGGGTCGTCGGCTTCGACATCGCCGGTGCCGAGGCCGGCTTCCCGCCCACCCGCCACCTCGACGCCTTCGAGTACCTGCGCCGCGAGAACGCCCACTTCACCATCCACGCCGGCGAGGCGTTCGGGTTGCCGTCGATCTGGGAGGCCATCCAGTGGTGCGGCACCGACCGGCTCGGGCACGGGGTGCGGATCGTCGACGACATCGGTGAGGACGGCCACCTCGGCCGGCTGGCGCAGTACGTCCGGGACAAGCGGATCCCGCTGGAGATGTGCCCGTCGTCGAACGTCCAGACCGGTGCGGCCAAGTCGATCGCGGAGCACCCGATCGGGCTGCTGCGGCAGCTGTACTTCCGGGTGACGGTCAACACCGACAACCGGCTGATGAGCGGCACGACCATGACCCGCGAGATGCAGCTGCTGGTGGAGGCCTTCGACTACGGCTGGGCCGATCTGCAGTGGTTCACCGTCAACGCCATGAAGAGCGCCTTCCTGGGCTTCGACGAGCGACTGGCGATCATCAACTCGCAGATCAAGCCGGGTTACGCCGCGCTGCTCGACTGAGCTGGGGGCGGAGCAGGCGGCGGCGCTACGTGCACGGCGGGTTGTACGGCGCCCCCGGCACGTCGATCAGCCATTCCTGCCGGGTGATCGACGTGCCGGCCGCGCGACAGAGTCGCTTGGTGTACGCCGCCGGATCGAGGCTCCACTCGGCGACGAAGCTCTGCCGGCCGCCGCCGAGCAGGACCTTCCCGCCGGGGCGGAAGGAGACGGCGAACGCGTTGCCGCCGAGGGCGCCGAGTGTCGCCCGCGGCACACGGGAGGGGTGGGGATCGCCGACCCGGTAGAGCCGTACGTGGTCGTCGGTGCTGGCAGTGGCGAGGGTGCGGCTGTCCGGGGAGAACGCGAGCCCGTAGACGTAGCCCGTGGAGCCGATCAGCGGTGCCCCGAGCGGGTGGGGGTGGCCCGAAGCGTCCAGCCGCCACAGCCGCACGGTCTCGTCCGCGCTGCCCAGCGCGAGGTACCGGCCGTTCGGGCTGATAGCGGTCGAGTAGACGTAGTTCTTGAACCCACTGAAGCGACCGAGCCGCGTCGGGTGCGCGCGATCGCCCACGTTCCACAGGTAGCCGTGACCGTTGGCGTCGGCGGCGGAGAGCAGCCGGCCGTGCGGCCCCACGGCGACGCTGAGCACGAGGTTTCCCGGCCGGAGCACCGAGAGCGTTCGCGGCGCCGCCGGGTCGCTGACGTCGACGAGGCGGACGCTGCCGTCGTCACCGGAGACCACCAGGGTCCGGCCGTCGGGCGAGAAGGTGACCGACTCGATGAGATCGGCGGTGGCGTGGATCTTCCGGGGCGGTGTGAGGATCTGGGTGCGGCTGCCGATCTGCTTGGGGTGGGCCGGGTCGCTGACGTCCCACAGCCGTACTCCGCCCCCGACGTCTCCGGCAGCGAGCAGCCGACCGTCGCTGGAGAGGGCCCCGGTGCTCGAGATCCGCGGTGCGTTCGCGGGCGCGGCGAGCGAGCTGAGCAGGGCCGGGTGCCGGGGATCGTGGAAGTTCCACAGCCGGATGGTGGAACCTGCGGTCGCCAGCAGGGTGCCGGTCCGGTTCCAGGAGAGGTTGAACACCGAGGCCTCGTTCGGGAGGCCAGGGTCGCTGCTGAACAGCCGCAGCGTTCCGTCGGCCGCTGCCTCGAGCACCGTCCGGCCATCGCGCCCGTAGCCGACTCCGGTCACGGGGCCCGGGTTGGGCAGGCTCGAGAGCACCTCTCCCGAACCCGGGTCGACCTGCCGGACGGTCGTGTCGGAGCTGCCGGTGAGCAGCCGCGTGCCGTCGGGGTTGAACCGGAGCACGTTGACGGCGCCGGTCGTGACGCCGGACAGGGTCCGCACCGTCGTCAGGGCCGGCAGCGCCAGCTCGGTCACGGACCCGTCGGACGTCCCGACCGCGACGAGGTCGGCATGGGGTTTGATCGCGAGGGCGTTCAACCGGTGTCCGGCGGCGACAGTCGCGGAGCTGGACAACGGCCCCGAGCCGCCGCCACCTGCCGGCCAGGCCAGCAACGTCCCGCCGTCGGTCCCGGCCAGGAGCGTCCCGCCGGTGGTGTAGGCGAGGCAGGTGATCTCGCCGTGTTGGGCGGCACCCGGTGGGCTCGGCAGCGGTGCGGGCGCTGCCGGGTCGGCGATGTCGAACTGCCGCAGCGGCCGATCGCCGGAGCCGCCGATCGCCAGCCGACCGTCCGTCGAGACCGCCATCGCCAGGGTCGACTCCGCGAACCCGGTGGGAACCGTGTCGCGCAGCCGGGGTTTCTCGGGGTGGGTGACGTCCCAGAAGGACACCGTCGACGGCTGCCCCGCCGTGATCAGGGTCCGGCCGTCCGGCGTGAACGCCATCGCGTAGATCTGCGGCCCTGCTAGCTGGCCGGCAGGTGCCGGCGGTGGGGTGGCAACCCCGAGCGGAGTCGGCACGCCACCCTTCTCCCACCGGTACAGGTGTACCGAGCCGTCGTCGGCGTGGCTGACGGCGATCACGGTGCCGTCGGGCGAGACGGCGAGCGAGGTCGGACCCTGCACGCCGAGGATGCGTGTGATCGCCGGTTCCGCGGACTGGTCGATGAGAGCCCCGCGAGACTCCTCGGTGTCGGCGGTGCGGAACGCGACCACGGCGAGCTGCTGCGCGAGGGCCGCGTCGGTGCCGGCCAGCGCTTTGGCCCGCCCGGCGATCTGGCGGGACAGCGCGAGGTCGCGGGCGGTGCTGGCGTCCTGCTCGGCACGGTCGGCGGCCGAGCGGGCCCGCGCCGAGACCACGGCCAGAACCCCGGCGACCAGCGCTAGCGCGGCGACCACGCCCAGCAGCGAGCGCAGCCGGTTGGTGCGCCGGCGGGCGGCGTCGAGGTCGGCGCGCCGCGCGGCGTCGCTGGCCGCGACCAACTCCCGTTCGAGGTCGTTCAGCCCGGCGGGGGAGGCCGGGTCCGCGGCGAGTTCGGTGGCGGCCGCCAGCCGCGTCCCTCGCAGCAGCAGCGACGGGTCGCGGTCGGCCGCGGCCCAGGTGTGGGCGGCGTCGGTGACCGAGCGCCGCAGCCGCAGCCGCGACCGGTCGTCCTCGATCCAGCGGCGCAGTCGGGGCCAGGCGGTCAGCAGCGCCTCGTGGCTGATCTCGACGCTGTCGGCCGTGGCCGTGAGCAGGCGCTGCTCGACGAAGTCGTCGACGACCCGGTCGACGTCACCGTTGCCCTCGTCGAGGGCGTCGATCTCCTCCCTGCTGACGCGCCGACGGGTGAGCGCGACGTCGTCCCAGACGTTGACGAGCCGCAGGAACAGCCAGCGGGCCGTCGGCCGGTCCGCGGGGGGCAGCGCGTTCCAGGCGGCTTCGGCGCTGCGGCTGATCGCGCCGTCGATGCCGCCCGCGTCGCGGTAGTCGGCCACCGTGAGGCGGGGGCCCGAGGCGCGGTTCCAGGCACTGAGCAGGGCGTGGGACAGCAGCGGCAGGGCGCCGGCGTCGTGGGCGCGGGTGGCCGCGTCCCGCGGCGCGAGGTCGGCCAGCACCAGCTCCACCAGGGCGTCGTCGACGGTGGCGCCCACTGCCACCGCCGGCTTGACGACCGCGTCGCGCAGGTCGTGCACCCGGAGGGTGGACAGCAGCACCTGCCCGTGCCGCAGCACGGGGAGCAGGGCCCCCTCCCGGGAGGCGGCCTCGTAGAAATCGGCCCGCAGGCCGAGCACGACCAGCACGCCGTCGGGCGGGCTGACCAGCCTGTCCAGGAAGCGGGCCCGGTCGTCGGGCTCCAGCCCGCCGGTGAAGACCTCCTCGAGCTGGTCCACGACGAGGACGCAGCCGCCGCCCAGCCGGCCGAGGGCGGCGTCGAATGCCGCGGACGGGTGGTGGCCGGGACTGGTGATCTGGCATTCGACGCCCTCGGCCCGCAGCGACGCGGCGAGCCCCGCCCGCAGCAGCGAGGTCTTGCCCGACCCCGAGGCGCCGACGACGCACAGGACGCCCCCGCTCGGCCCCGGGTCGGCCCGCAGCGCGCGCAGCCGCTCGAGCATGACGGCCGTGGTCTCCTCCCGGCCGAAGAACAGGCCGGCGTCGTCGACGTCGAACGAACGCAGGCCCGGGTAAGGGGCCGCGGCCTTGGCGCCGGACTCGTTCCGGCGCACCCGCCGGGCGGCCTCGAGCCAGGCTCCGACGGCGTTCTCGTCCAGGCCGCATTCGCGCAGGACCTCCCCGAGCGAGTTGAGCTGGTTGCTCGTCGGCAGGTGCCGACCGGCGAACCATCCGCCCAACGTTCCGGACGGAATTCCGGTGCGCCGGGAAAGGTCGCGGATGGAGAAACCTGCCGATTCCCGAATCGCCCGCAACCCCGCTGTGAATCTGTCCCGAGTGTTAATACTGCTCGGTTCACGAATTGCCCCGTCGGCCACGCCTTATCCCATCCGCCCGCGAATTCAACGGATATTAGTAGTGCGCGTCACACCTCGTCACGGGCGGGTGCAGCACCGGCAGCCGGTGTACGGGGTCGTACGGGTTCATGGTTTGTGTGCTCGCGGTTGTCTCCGGCTTGCCATAGTCGGGAAGGCCTGCCACCGGGCGGGTCGAGGGCGGAGGTCGAGCACACGTGACACGGCTACGGGGACGCGGCATTCGGGGCTGGCGAGTGGGCCGAGCCCATGCATGAACTCTGGCGCGAGCTCGGGCAGACGATGCGTGATCTGCGCCGCGGCGCCGGGTGGTCGCTGCGGCAGGTGGAGGCCGAGTCCGGAATCGGGCGCGGCACGTTGTCCCAGATCGAGACCGGCAGGACGAGGCCGAACCTGCGGGCCGTCGACTGGTACGAGGCCCGATTCCAGGGCGACGGCAAGCTGCACTCGATGCTGATGGAGACCCGCGGCCTGGTGCCCGGCCTGCCGCCTTCGCGCCCGCAGCGGGCGAGCATCGACCGCGAGGATGTGCTGCGGGTGATGCGCCACGACCCGCCGAGCGGGGCGCTCACGGTCGCCGGCGACACGCTCGCGGTCAACTGGCTGGTGCGCAACGTCGGAACGGTGCCGTGGCGCGATCGCCGGGTGCAGCGACTCGGCCTGCACGTCGGGCCGCGCGTCCTGGCGAGCAAGCCCGATGCGCCGCTGCCGGACTGCGACCCGGGCAAGACGGTCTGGGTGACGGCAAAGCTCGAGGTTCCGCACCACGGCGGCTCCTATGTCGCCTATTGGCGTCCGGTCGACACCGCCGGCGCCTTCGTCATGGACCCCCGCCACCTGCTCGCCGTCGAACTGGTGGTCGACGAATAAGCCGGTTCCGGTGGATGCTCTGACGAATTGCCGCGGCTCAGGAAACGATTCCGATTGCTTGTTTGGCCTGCAGCACCCGCAGCGCTGCGGCATTCACCGTCGCGCGGAAAGCGGGGTCCGAGCGGGCGCGCGATATCAGCGCGTGGGTCATCGGTCCGGCCTGGTCGGCGACCACCGAGAGGGCCATGTCGCCGCCGGCGGCGACGAAGCGGACCGCCCGCTGCCCCGGTGGCAGGAAGCCGACCTGCTTGGCGGCCCCCAGGTCGTCGCTGACGACCACGCCGTGGAAGCCGAGCCGGTGGCGGAGCAGGCCGGTGACGATCGGGCGCGAGAACGCGGCGGGCGTCCCGGGGTCGAGGCGGCCGTAGATCGCCGTGGACATCATGACGAACGGGACGCCGGCCCGGACGGCGGCCCGGAAGGGCGCCAGGTAAGGGTCGGTCCGGGTGGTGACGCCGTCGGTGACGCCCGACGTGGTGTCGGTGTTGCCCCGAACCCGGCCGAGGCCCGGGAAGTGCTTGGCGACGGGCTCGACGCCCGCCGCGCGCATGCCGCGCAGGAACGCGAGCCCGTGGGAGGTCACGGTCGCCGGGGTGTGGCCGTACTCGCGGTCGAGGTCGCCGATCGGCGGGTTCGAGCCGAAGCCCGCCGGCACGGTGTCGAGCACCGGGGCGAGGTTGCCGTCGACGCCCGCCGCCCGCAGCTGCCGTCCCCAGGCCTTCGCGTCCCGCCGCAGGGTGGCCGGCGCCAGGCCACCCTGGCCGACGGCGCTCGGGATGCGGTCGAATCCGGGGCCCTGCAGCCGCTGCACCAGACCGCCCTCCTGGTCCGTGGCGATGAACAGCCCGCTGCCGGACGGTGCCAGCGAACGTAGCCTGCCGGTCACCGACCGGGTCGCGGCCAGCCCGGCGTGGCTGGTGCCGTCCAGGATCACCGAGCCCACGTGGAAGCGCCGGATCGCGGTGGTGGTCGCCGCGCTGACGCCGGTGGACGGGCAGTCGATCATGATCAGCTGGCCGACGCGTTGCGGCAGGGTCATGCGCTGCAGCGCCCGCGCGGCCGAGCTGCTCGGCCGCCGGCTCGTCGATGCCGACGCCGGCGGAGACGAGGCGGGCGGAGCCGACGAGATGGCCGGTGCGGACGAGGGCGCGCTCGCCGAGCTGGGCGTCCCGCTGGTCAGGGCCGACGTCGAGCCGGTCGAGGCGTCGCCGGCCGCGCTCGAGGACGCCGGAGCCGCCCCGGAGGTGCACCCGCCGGCGGTCAGCAGCAACGCGCCGGCGGCCAGCACGGTGACGAGCGGGAGGCGGCGCATGGGCCCGACCCTACGAGCCGGGGACGGGGTCGATCCGTCAGCCTTGCTGCAGTCCCAGCGGGGTCTCGGCGAACAGCGCCCGGGTGAGCTCGACCGACCGGATCCGGGCCGCCGGGTCGGCGACCTGCGCGGTGATCATCAGCTCATCGGCCTCGGTGTCGGCCAGCAGCCGCCGAAGCGATTCGCGCACGGTGTCGGGGCTGCCGATCGCCTGCCCGTCGCGCCGCTGCAGCACGAACTGCTGCTCCGCGGGCGTCCACGGGTGCGCCGCCGCCTCCTCCGGCGTCGGCAGCGGGCCCGGATTGCCCTGTCGCAGCCGCAGGAAGGACAGGGCCGAGGGCAGGGCGAGCCGCTCGGCCTCCTCGTCCGTCGGCGCGCACACGACCTGCACGGTGACCATCGCGTACGGCTTCGGCAGCAGCCCGCCCTCCCGGAACGAGCTGCGGTAGTGCTCCAGGGCCGGGATGGTGTTCGCGGCGCTGAAGTGGTGGGCGAAGGCGAACGGCAGGCCGAGCATCCCGGCCAGCTCGGCGCTGAAGCCGCTGGAGCCGAGCAGCCACAGCGGCGGCTGCGGGCTCGCTGCCGGGACGGCGCGCACCTTCCCGGCGTAGGGGTGGTCGTCGGGGAACTCGCCGCTGAGGAAGCAGGCCAGCTCGCCGAGCTCCGGCGGGAAGTCGTCGCCGGAGGCGCCCCGGCGCAGGGCGGCGGCGGCCAGCTGGTCGGTGCCCGGCGCCCGACCCAGCCCCAGGTCGATGCGGCCCGGGTGGAGCGCGGCCAGCGTGCCGAACTGCTCGGCGACGACGAGCGGGGCGTGGTTGGGCAGCATGACGCCCCCGGAACCTACCCGGATGCTTTCGGTCGCCGCCGCGATCGCGGCGATGAGCACCGCCGGGGCCGAACTGGCGATCCCCGGCATGCTGTGGTGCTCGGCCACCCAGAACCGGCTCAGCCCGAGCTCGTCGGCGCGGCGGGCGAGCGCGATCGTCGCCTGCAGGGCCTCGGCCGGGGTGGCGTCGGACCCGACCGGCGCCAGGTCGAGCACGGACAGCGGCAGGGGGGCCAGCAGGCGATCGTCACTCATGCCCGGGCCAACAGGCCGCGGTCCCGCGGTGTTCCGTGGGAGTTAGTCGCGTGCCCGCAGGCAGGTGCGCAACTCGGTGATCAGGCCGGTCCAGTCGTCCTTGTCCACCGTGGGGCGGTCGAGGACATCGGTGTCCGCCTCGAGCCCGCAGAAGCCGGCCAGCTCCCGGACGATGGCGACTCCCGCCGACGACGGCCGCCGCAGGTCGTAGCGGTGGGCCTCGTCGGGCGCGAAGGCCTCGTCGTCCGAGACGTCGGCCAGCTCCGACCACCACTCGAGCTTGACGAGCCGGTGCTCCTTCGCCCGGCGGCAGAAGCGCGCAAGGTCGGCCAGGTCGGTGAAGACTGCGACCTCCTGGTCCTCGCCGAGGAACTCCACGGCGGTCTCGGGGTCGTCCGCGCCGACCGGGACCTCGCCTCGGACGGTCAGGTAGGTGGTGTCGGCGAAGCGCAGCTCGACCGGCGCGGCGCCGACGCGGTCCCAGATCGACTGCTCGGCGCCGAAGTCGGTCTCGCTGAAGTCGCCGCGCCAGGCCAGCCAGGCGTCGACGCGGCCGATCGCCCGCTCCCAGGACTCGGCGATGGTGTCGCCGAGCTCGTTCCAGCGCTTGCGCCCGTCCCGGCCCTGGTAGGTGTTCTCGTCGTCCAGCAGCTCGGTGAATGCCGGCGTGCCCTCGATCAGCCGCCGCAGCATGCCGTCGTCACAGCAGTCCGCGATCTTCGCGACCATGTCGACGACGTCGGCCAGCGCCGAGACGTGCACCGGGTCGGGATCGCCCGAGGCCCACTCGTACACCTGGTCCAGGTCGTACTGCTCCTCGCTGCCGGGCTTGAGCTGGTCGGGGGTCGAGCGCAGCACCTGGCCGTAGCCGGGGTGGTCGGACAGGTCGTTCTCCTCGCCCGAGGTGATGAAGCTCGCCAGCTCGGCGGCCGAGGGGAACAGCAGGATCTTCTGCCCGTCGCCCAGGAAGCCCTGCCACTCCTCGCCCTCCTCGTCCTCCCACGGCGGCGCCCACAGCGTCAGCCCGGTGCGGTCGTTGACCGTCAACGTGATGGGGACGATGGCGGCGGCGGAGGAGGTCATGGGCCGAAACCTACCTGCCGCCGCGTCTGTCGCCTTTGTCGGTGCCGACTGCAAGATTGGGGCATGAACGACAACCGCGTCCCCGTCCCCGGCAGCTTCCGCACCTCCGTCGCGACGGTCGGCGAGCCGATCGACCCCGGCTCGGAGGTGGCCGCCACCCTGGTGTTGCGCCGCCGGGCCGAGCCGCCACCGGAGGCGTTCACCGGCGCCGCCCTCACCCGGGAACAGCTCGCCGAGCGATACGGGGCCGACCCGGCCGACGTCGAGGCGGTCACGGGCGAGCTCGTGGCCGCCGGGCTCGAGGTGGTGTCAGTGGCGCCCGGCGCCCGGACGATGCGCGTCCGGGGAACGGCCGGGCGGATGGCCGAGGTCTTCGGCGTCGAGCTGCGGGCCGCGCCGGAGCGGGAGACCGGGCGGCGCCGCCGCGCCGGTGCCCTCTCGATGCCCGCCTCGCTGGCCGGTGCGGTTCAGGGCGTCCTCGGTCTCGACGACCGCCCGCAGGCGGAGACGCGCTACCACGTCGCGACGGCCGCGGCCGCGGAGGCCGGGTTCGCGCCGACCACCCTCACCCGCGTCTACGGCATGCCCGAGGCCGACGGCAGCGGCCAGACCATCGCGATCATCGAGCTCGGCGGCGGCTTCGGCCAGGCGGACCTCGACGCGTACTTCGGGGGGTTGGGGCTGCCCACCCCGTCCGTCACGACCGCCGGGGTGGACGGCGCGACCAACCAGCCCGGGCAGGACCCGCAGGGCGCCGACGGGGAGGTGCTGCTCGACATCGAGGTCGCCGGCGCCGTGGCCCCGGCCGCGAAGCAGATCGTCTACTTCGCCCCCAACACCGACGACGGCTTCGTCGATGCGATCACCCAGGCGGCGCACGCCGACCCCACGCCGACAGCGCTGAGCATCAGCTGGGGGCAGAGCGAGGACGCCTGGACGCTGCAGGGTCGCCAGGCGATGGACCAGGCGCTGGCCGACGCCGCCCTGCTCGGGGTCACGGTGTCGGCCGCCGCGGGCGACAACGGCAGCGCCGACGGCACCCCGACCGGCGCGCCGCACGTCGACTTTCCCGCCTCGAGCCCGCACGCCCTCGCCTGCGGCGGCACCTCGTTGCGGCTCGACGCCTCCGGGGCGGTGGCGTCGGAGACCGTCTGGGGCGGCGGCAACGGCGCCGGGGCCACCGGCGGCGGCGTCAGCCAGGCCTTCGGTCCGCCGGGCTGGCAGGCGGGCGTCGGCGTCCCGGACCGTGCCGGCGGGGGGACGACCACCGGCCGCGGCGTCCCGGACGTCGCCGCCGTCGCCGACCCGCAGACCGGCTACCGCGTCCGGGTCGACGGCCACGACACCGTGATCGGCGGCACCAGCGCCGTCGCCCCGCTCTGGGCGGGCCTCACCTGCCGTCTGGTGCAGCTGCTCGGCACGCCGCTCGGGTTGGCGCAGCCGAAGCTCTACGGCGGCGCCACCGCCGGCACGCCCGTCCCCGGCTTCCGCGACATCACTGCCGGCTCGAACGGCGCCTATCAGGCCGAGCCGGGGTGGGACGCCTGCACCGGCCTCGGCGTGCCGACCGACGGCCTGCTCGCGACCCTGCAGGGCGGGACGCAGAATGCAGGCCCCGCCGACCGCGCCGACCGCGGCTGAGCGCGGCTGAGCGCCGGCCGTCGGAGTCCGCGCGCGGCCCTTGAGGTCTGCCCGCATTCGTGTGCGCGGGGGTCGGGAGGGCGCCTTGAGGTCTGCCCGCATCCGTGCACGGGCCGGCAACATGCGTGCGGGCAGAGCACAAGGGGCCCCGGGCCCGGCTGTCGTGCACCCGTGCGGGCAGAGCACAAGGGGCCGCGAACCGGGTGGTCGTGCATCCGTGCGGGCACACCTCAAGGAGCCGCGGGCGGGCCTGTGACGTCCCGGGACGCGCCGGCCGGAATAGTCGTCCACAGGCGCCGCGCGCGTCCACAGCCCGCACGCCTGACGCCGTCCGCCGTGGCCCAGCGCCCACCCTGACCCGGTGGGCGAAAGTGACGGAGAGGAGACGGCGTCGCCGGCCGGGGCGTGGTTGCGCGCGGTGCGGAGGAGCCGCCGCATCAGCCAGCGCGAGCTCGCGGAGTTGGCGCAGCTGCCACGTTCGAGCATCGACCGGATCGAGGCAGGCCGGGTGGTCCCGAAGCTCGACACGGTCGAGCGGCTGCTCGCCGTCACCGGGTACGAGCTGGCGGTCACCGACCAGCACGGGCGGCTGCTCGCGCTCGACCCGGAACGCGAACGACGGCGGGACCGCGCCCGGCGTCACTTCCCCGCGCACCTCGACCAGGGCCGCACCCCGACCTACGACGACGGCGGGTGGTGGGGCTGGGAGCGCATCGCCTGGCCCTACACCGACGACTGGGTTCCGGAGTGGACCTACTGGCGCCGGCGGAAGGCCCGCTGGATCGGAGCGTGGGAGGTGAAGTACCCGAGCGAGTACGGACCCGCCTGGGACGACGCCACCTGAGCCGCCCGGCGCAGCCTCAGACCCCGATCGGGTGCCAGACGGTCTTGGTCTCCACGAAGGCCGAGAGCCGCTCGAGCCCGGGGTCGGCCGTCCAGCTCACCCGTCGCGGCACGTGGACCCGCTTGACGTTGTCCGCGGCCGCGCGCTGCAGGTCGGCGACGGTGTCCGGGTCGGCGCCGGTGAGGTCGATCGCGTTGACGTCGCGGTGGGACGCCAGCCACGGGGCGAGTTCGGCGGTGAACCCGGTCAGCAGATTCACCACGCCGCCTGGCACGTCGGAGGTCGCGAGCACCTCGGCGAACGAGATCGCGGGCAGCGGGTGCGCCTGGGACGCGACGACGACCGCCGTGTTGCCGGTCGTGAGCACGGGGGCCAGCACCGACACCAGCCCGAGCAGCGAGGAGTCCTGCGGGGCGAGCACGGCCACCACGCCGGTCGGCTCCGGCAGCGAGAAGGTGAAGTACGACCCGGCGACCGGATTGGTCGAGCCGACCACCTGGGCGTACTTGTCGGCCCAGCCGGCGTAGTGCACCCAGCGGTCCACGGCCTGGTCGACCTGCGCCTCCGCCCGGCGCGCGCTGATGCCCTCGGCGGTGGCGACCTCGGCGGCGAACTGCTCACGGCGCCCCTCGAGCATCTCCGCCACCCGGTAGAGCACCTGCCCCCGGTTGTAGGCGGTGGCGCCGGACCAGCCCGCCACGGCCGACCGGGCGGCGACCACGGCGTCGCGGACGTCCTTGCGGGACGCCTGCGCGGCGTGGGCCAGCAGCGCGCCCCGTCCGGTCGAGACCGGGTAGGCCCGGCCGGACTCGGAGCGGGGGAACTTGCCGCCGATGTAGAGCTTGTAGGTCTTGCGGACGTCGAGACGCTCCGCGGTGCGATCAGGCACGGTCGCTCATCCTTCGAGGTAGGCCGCGAGCCCCTGCCGGCCGCCCTCGCGGCCGAACCCGGACTCCTTGTAACCGCCGAACGGCGCGGTGGGGTCGAAGCGGTTGAAGGTGTTGGCCCAGACGACGCCGGCGCGCACCCGGTTGGCGACCGAGAGGATCCGTGACCCCTTCTCCGTCCAGATGCCGGCCGACAGCCCGTACGGGATGTTGTTGGCCTTGGCGACCGCCTCGTCCGGGGTGCGGAAGGTGAGCACCGACAGCACCGGGCCGAAGATCTCCTCCCGGGCGATGCGGTGCGCCTGGCTGACGCCGGTGAAGACGGTCGGGGCGAACCAGTAGCCGCGCTCCGGCAGCTCGCAGGGCGGGGACCAGCGCGTCGCCCCCTCCGCCTCCCCGGCGTCGGCCAGCTCGCGGATGCGGGCCAGCTGTGCCGCGGAGTTGATGGCTCCGACGTCGGTGTTCTTGTCCAGCGGGTGCCCGACGCGCAGCGTGGCCAGCCGCCGCTGCAGCGCGGCCACCAGCTCGTCGGCGATCGACTCCTGCACCAGCAGCCGCGACCCCGCGCAGCAGACCTGGCCCTGGTTGAAGAAGATGCCGTTCACGATCCCCTCGACGGCCTGGTCGAGCGGCGCGTCGTCGAAGACGATGTTGGCCGCCTTGCCGCCGAGCTCCAGGGTGAGCCGCTTCCCGGTGCCGGCCGCCGCCCGCTGGATCGACTTGCCGACCTCGGTCGAGCCGGTGAAGGCGATCTTGTCCACGTCGTCGTGCTCGACGATCGCCTGCCCGATGGCCGGGCCGCCGGCGAGGATGTTGACGACACCGGGCGGGAGCTCGGCCTCGGCGACGATCTCGGCCAGCACCAGCGCGGTCAGCGGGGTGGTCTCGGCGGGCTTGAGCACGACGGTGTTGCCGCACGCCAGCGCCGGCGCGATCTTCCAGGCCGCCATGAGCAGCGGGAAGTTCCAGGGGATGACCTGCCCGGCGACCCCGAGCGGCCGCGGGTTCGGCCCCAGCCCGGCGTGCCCCAGCTTGTCGGCCCAGCCCGCGTAGTAGAAGAAGTGGGCGGCGGCCGTCGGGATGTCGACGTCCCGCGACTCCCGGATCGGTTTGCCGTTGTCCAGCGACTCCAACACCGCCAGCTCGCGGCCGCGCTCCTGGATGGCTCGCGCGATCCGGAACAGGTACTTGCCCCGTTCGGCGCCGGACATCGCCGACCAGGGCCCGTCGAAGGCGCGGCGGGCGGCGCGGACGGCGTCGTCGACGTCCGACAGGCCGGCCTCGGCGACCTCGGCGAGCGGCTGCTCGTCGGCGGGGTCGATCGTCTTCACGGCCTCGCCGGCGCCGTCGCGGAACCGGCCGCCGACGAAGATCTGGTAGCTCGGCTTCAGTCGCGCGATTTCGCGCGATTCCGGAGCCGGGGCGTAGTCGAAGACGGGCACGCCGCTCCTCCTCAGTCGATGCTGACGTAGTCGGGGCCGTCGTAGTGGCCCGTGGCGAGCTTGTGCCGCTGCTGCAGCAGGTCGTTCAGCAGGCTGGAGGCGCCGAAGCGGAACAGCCGGGAGGTGAGCCACTCCTCGCCTGCGACCTCGTTGACCATGACCAGGTAGCGCACGGCGTCCTTGGCGCTGCGGATCCCGCCCGCGAGCTTCACCCCGCGCAGCTCGCCGGTGCGCTCGTGGAAATCGCGCACGGCCTCGAGCATCACCAGCGCGACCGGCGGGGTCGAGGCGGGGGAGACCTTGCCGGTGGAGGTCTTGATGACGTCGGCGCCCGCGAGCAGCGCCAGCCAGGAGGCCCGCCGCACGTTGTCCAGGGTGGCGAGCTCGCCGGTCTCGAGGATCACCTTCAGGTGCGGGTCCCCGGCTGCGTTGCCCGACTTCGCGGCAGCGCTCATCTCCAGCTTGGTCGCGACGATCTCGTCGTACACCTGCCGGTAGCGACCGGCGAGGAAGGCGCCGCGGTCGATCACCATGTCGATCTCGGTCGCGCCGGCCGCGAGCGCCTCGCGGACGTCGTGCAGCTTGGTGGCCAGGGAGGCGCGGCCGGAGGGGAACGCCGTCGCCACCGAGGCGACCTGCACCGGACTGCCGGCGAGCGCCTCGACCGCGGTGGCGACGAGGTCGGGATAGACGCAGACGGCGGCGACCGGCGGCACCGACGCGTCCTCGGGATCCGGACGCGCGGCCTTCGCGCACAGCGAGCGGACCTTGCCGGGGGTGTCCGCGCCCTCGAGCGTGGTGAGGTCGACCATCGAGATGGCGGCGTCGATCGCCCAGGCCTTGGCCGTGGTCTTGATGCTGCGGGTGGCCAGGGTCGTCGCCCGGGCCTCGGCGCCCACCTGGTCGACCCCCGGCAGGCCGGTGAGGAAACGGCGCAGCGAGCCGTCGTCCCGGGTCACGTCGGCCGGCGAGGGGGAGGCGAGCGAGGTCACCGGACCAGTCTAGGAGCGAAGGCCACCGGCGCTCCCCGGTCAGGCGCGTCGGGGCCTAGTGTCGGCAGGCGTGAGCAGCATGAACGCGACCGTCGTCGACCACCCGATCGTGCAGTCCCGGCTGACCGTCATGCGTGACGAGCGCAGCAGCAACGCGGAGTTCCGCGCGGCGCTGCGCGAACTGGGCACGCTGCTGGTCTACGAGGCCACGCGGGACCTCGAGCGGGTCGCCCGCCCGGTGGGCACCCCGGTCGCGGAGACGACCGGCACCGCGCTGGCCAACCCGCCGCTGCTGGTGCCGGTGCTGCGCGCCGGGCTCGGCATGGCGGAGGCGGCCTTCAACCTGCTGCCCGAGTCGCAGATGGGTTTCGTCGGCCTGGCGCGGGACGAGCAGACCCACGAGCCGACGCCCTACATGGCCTCGCTGCCGGAGTCGCTGACGGGCCGGCCCGTGATCGTGCTCGACCCGATGCTCGCCACCGGCGGCTCGCTGCTGCACTGCCTGCAACTGCTGGCGAGTCGCGGGGCCACCGACCTCACCGTGGTGTGCGCGCTCGTCGCACCCGAGGGTCTGGACGCGCTGCGGCGCTCGGGCCTGCCGATCCGGCTGTTCACCGCGAGCATCGACGAGCGGCTCAACGAGGACGCCTACATCGTGCCCGGGCTCGGCGACGCCGGTGACCGCCAGTTCGGGCCGCGCTGAGTACGTCTCCGGGCCTGCCGTGAGCGCCCCCACGTCATAGATTTGGCAACCCGAGGCCGGGACCGCGCGTCTCCTGCGTGTGACAACCTTGCTCCTCGTGGCCGAGGACGAACGGACGGGGCGGGCGCGGGTGGCGCCCGAGTTCCCGGCCGACGCCCCCACCTCCGCGGCCGCGGTCGACCTGCGCGCTCTGTACGACGCGCACTGGCATCACCTGGTGCGCCTGGCGGTGCTCATGGTCGACGACGTCGCCGCCGCCGAGGATGTCGTGCAGGACGCCTTCGTCGCGCTGCACCGCAAGGCCGGCACGCTGCGGGACCCGGACGCCGCGCTGGCCTACCTGCGCTCGTCGGTCCTGAACCTGGCCCGGTCGGTGCTGCGGCGGCGGCAGACCGTCCGCAAGCACCTGATCGTCGCCGAGCCGGACAGCACGCCCGGAGCCGACCACGATGTGCTGCTGCGTGAGGAGCACCGCCGCGCGCTCGAGGCTGTCCGCGCCCTGCCCCGCCACCAGCGCGAGGTGTTGGTGCTGCGCTACTGGTCGGGCCTGTCCGAGCGGGAGATCGCCGAGACGCTCGGGATCTCCGCCGGCGCCGTCAAGTCCGCCGCCAGCCGCGGGATGGCGACGCTGCACCGCGCCCTCGGGGGTGAGCGGTGAACGACGACGAGCTCGGCCGGCTGCTGTCCGACGCCTTCGACGCCCAGGCTCAGGCCTCGGCCGAGGGCTCCGCCGCCCCGCCGCCGCCGCGCTTCGCGGACGAGGGGCCGGCCGGAAGCGGTGTGCCGGCGGCGCAGCAGGGGCCGAGTGATGGTGCCACGCGCCGCCGGACGGCGCGATGGCTCGCCCCGGTGGCCGCCGCCGCCGCGGTGGCGGCGGTGGTGGCCGGGGCCGTGGCGCTCACCGGCTCCGACGGCGGCGGCCGACAGCAGCGGGCGGCGTCGCATCCGGCCGTCTCCCACCCGTGGTCGGTTCACGGCTCCGGGCACTCACCGACCGGCTCGCCCAGCCCGCAGCGCTCGGGCTCCTGGGCGGCGGTGGTCCGGAGCCGGGTGCAGACGGCCGGCGGCCGGACCTACGGCGTCGGCATGCCGGTGATCGTGCAGTTCTCGGAGCGCTTCACCGACGCCCGGGCGCTGCAGGACGCCACGACCGTCACGGCCGACGGCCGCCCGCTCGACGCGCGCTGGTATTTCGAGCCCTCTTCGACCAAGAAGGGATACCCGGTCGAGGGCCACCTGCGGCCGCGGTCGTACTGGCCCGCCCACGCCACCATCCGGGTTCACGTCGGCAGCAAGGGCCTGCCCGCCGGGCGGTCGTTCGGGTTCGTCGACGACCTCGACCTCGAGTTCCGCACCGGGGCCCGCCGCGTCGTCACCGTCGACAGCCGCTCGGATCACCTGACCGTGCAGCAGGACGGCAGGACGACGGCGACCTACCCCGTCTCGCTGGGGACCGGGGCCACGCCCACGCACCGCGGGACCAAGGTGGTCATGCAGCAGCGCCCGAGCGCCTGCATGACCGACGCCAAGCACACCTACCAGGAGTGCGGCATCAAGTGGGACACCCGGCTGACCGACGACGGCGAGTACCTGCTGTCCGCGCCCTGGAACGTCTACAACATCAAGAACGGCATCGACTCGTCCAACGGCTGCACCAACCTGCTGCCGGCCGACGCGAAGCAGCTGTACCGGACGCTGCGCGTCGGTGACGTCGTCACCTACCCCGACGCGGCCGGGTCACCGATGACCATGAGCGACGGCTACGGCGACTGGAACGTGCCGTGGACGACGTGGCGCACCGGCGGCCTGATCCCGACCTCCTGATACCGGGCGACGCAGCTCACCCGATCAGGCGGGCGACCTCGTCGCGCAGCCGGGCGAGCGTGCCGGCGGCGGCCGCGGCGTCCCCGTCGGCCCGCACCACCTCGAGGTAGGCCTTGAGCTTCGGCTCGGTGCCAGAGGGTCGGACCACGACCCGGCCGCCGTCCCACCGCCAGCGCAGCCCGTCGGTATCCGGCAGCAGGTCCTCGGCCGTCACCGGCTGCCCGACGAGCGTCGTCGGCGGGCTCTCGCGCAGCCGCTGCAGCGTCGCCGCGATGACCGCCATGTCCTCGACGCGGACCGAGACCTGGTCGGTGACGTAGCGGCCGACCTCGGCGGCCAGCTCCTCCAGCCGGTTCGGCAGCGACGACCCGTCCCGCCGCAGCCTGGCGGCGAGCTCGGCCACCCGCACCGCAGCGCTGATGCCGTCCTTGTCGCGGACCAGCTGCGGCGCCACCGCGTAGCCGAGGGCCTCCTCGTAGCCGTAGACCAGATCCGGCGCGGCCCGGGAGATCCACTTGAACCCGGTGAGCGTCTCGGCGTAGCCGACGCCGCGCCGGCGGGCCAGCTCGCCCAGCATCGACGACGAGACGATCGTGGTGGCGTAGGTGCCGGCGACGCCCTCGCGCATCATCGCGTCGGCGAGCAGCACGCCCACCTCGTCCCCGCGCAGCATCCGCCACCCGCCGCCGGCCGTGGGCACGGCCACGGCACAGCGGTCGGCGTCCGGGTCGTTGGCGATCACCAGGTCGGCGTCCTGCTCGCGGGCCAGCGCGAGCGCAAGGTCGAGCGCGCCGGGCTCCTCGGGGTTGGGGAAGGAGACGGTCGGGAAGTCGGGGTCCGGCTCGGCCTGCTGCGCCACCGGCACGACGTCGGCGAACCCGGCCCGGGCGAACACCGCGCGCAGCGTGGCGGTACCGACGCCGTGCAGGGCGGTGTGGACGACGCGAACCTCCCGCGGGCCGCCGGCGGGCAGCAGCCCGGCGACCGCGGCGACGTAGTCCTCGACGATCGACTCGTCCAGCACCCTCACCGCGTCGTGGTCCAGCGGGATGCTCCGCGTCGCGCCCACGGCCCGGATCGCGGTCTCGATCTCGCCGTCCGTGGGCGGCGCGATCTGCGCGCCGTCGCCGTCGTAGACCTTGTAGCCGTTGTCCTGCGGCGGGTTGTGCGAGGCGGTGACCATCACGCCGGCCGCGGCGTCCAGGTGCTGCACCGCGAAGGCGAGTACCGGGGTCGGCAGCACGCGGGGCAGCAGCCGGGCCTCGAACCCGGCGGCGGCGAGGATCGCCGCGGAGTCGCGGGCGAAGTCGGCCGAGCCGTGGCGGGCGTCGTAGCCGACGACCACCGGACGCCCGGCGCGGCCCTGCTCGCCGAGCCAGGCGGCGAGTCCGGCGGCGGCGCGGCGCACCACGGCCGTGTTCATGCCGTGGGGCCCGGCCCGCAGCGGCCCCCGCAGCCCGGCGGTGCCGAAGGCGAGCGGACCGGCGAAGCGGTCGCCGAGTTCGGCGGCGTCGCCGGCGTCGAGCAGGGCCTGCAGCTCGGCGGCGGCGGCGGGGTCGACCTCGTCGGCAATCCAGTCGGCGACGCGCCCGGCCAACTCCCCGGAGACGCTCACGTCCTGCCCTCGGCGGCGGCGCGGATCTCGTCGATGCCGAACGCCGGGCCGGTGAACCGGCCACCCACCCAGGCGTCGGTCGGGCGCGGCTCCGGATCGGCCAGCCGGTCGGCGAAGGCCTCCGCGTCGTCCTGCGGCCGGTAGCCGAGCGCGAGGGCCGAGGTGAGGTCCCAGCAGCGTCGGGTGTTGGCCGAGACGCCCCACAGCAGCGCGTAGGTCAGTTCCGGGCTGCGCAGGCAGGCGTCGACCAGGCGGGCGCAGTCGCCCGGGGACAGCCAGGTCGACAGCGCCCGGACGTCCGGGGGCTCCTCGGCGAAGGTGCCGATGCGCAGGCAGGCGACCTGCAGGCCGTACCGGTCGACGTAGTACCGGCCCAGCGCCTCGCCGAAGGCCTTGGTGACGCCGTAGAGCGTGTCGGGACGGACGGCGGTGGCCGGTGACACCTCTCCGGAGGCGGGGGTGAAGCCGACGGCATGGTTGGACGACGCCCACACCACGCGGGGCACGCCGGCGCGGCGGGCCGCCTCGAACAGCTGCACCAACCCCTCGACGTTGGCGTCACGCAGCTCGGGCCAGGGCGCCTCGGAGGGCACGCCCGCCAGGTGGACCACGGCCGAGACTCCGCGCATGGGGTCGTCGAGCGCCCCGGGGGAGGCCAGGTCGGCGACGATCCCGCCCGGCACCTCGACCCGGTCGAGGCAGCGCAGCGTCCAGCCGTGCTGCGGCAACAGCCGGCGCAGGCTGCTGCCGATGCGCCCGGCCGCGCCGGTGAGCAGGACGGTCGGCGGGTCGGCGTCATCGGCGCCCGGGCCGCCGGAGGGGGCGGTGACGCGCTCGGCGGGGCTCATATCCGCGGGATGATCCGGCCGAGCAGTTCCCCCATGCGGGTCGCCGCCGCCTTGCCGACCGCCAGCACCTCCTCGTGGTCCAGCGCCTCGCCCAGCCCGGCCGCGAGGTTGGTGACCAGCGAGATGCCGAGCAGCTCGCAGCCCTCGGCGCGGGCGGCGACCGCCTCGAGCACGGTGGACATGCCGACCAGGTCGGCCCCGAGGATGCCGGCCATCCGCACCTCCGCCGGCGTCTCGTACTGCGGGCCGTGGAACATCGCGTACACGCCCTCGGCGATGCCGGGGTCGAGCTCACGGACCAGTGCTCGCAGCCGCGGCGAGTAGACGTCGGTGAGGTCGACGAAACGCGGCCCGACCAGCGGTGTCTGCCACGTCAGGTTGAGGTGATCGCTGATCAGCACCGGGTCGCCGACGGCGAAACGGTCCCGCAGCCCGCCGCAGGCGTTGGTGAGCACGACGGTCCGGCAGCCGGCCGCCGCCGCGGTGCGCACCCCGTGCACGACCGGGTCGACGCCGCGGCCCTCGTAGAGGTGAGTGCGGCCGAGGAAGGCCAGGATGCGCCGACCGCCGAGTTCCAGCGAGCGGATCCGCCCGGCGTGGCCGGCGACCGCAGGAGGCAGGAACCCGGGCAGGTCGGTCACCGGGAAGTCCGCCGAGGGCGGGGCGAGCGCGTCGAGCGCGGGCACCCAGCCGGACCCGAGGACGATCGCGATGTCGTGCTGCTCGGCGCCGGTCCGCTCGGCCAGCGCCGCCGCGGCTGCCGTGGCGGCATCGGCCGGGGAGTGCACCGGGGACTGCGGCGAGGACAGTGAGGGAGATGTGCCGGTCACGGGGGCTGACCCTACCGGCGGACTCCCTCGATGACCGGGATCGCGACCTCGGCCCAGACGATCTTGCCCTGCTCGGCCAGCCTGACGCCCCAGGAGGCGCAGACGGCGCTGACGAGGGCCAGCCCGCGGCCGGTGACGTCGTGTTCGCCGGCCACGCGCGGCTGCGGCCAGCCGCCCGCGCGGTCACCGACCTGGATCACCAGCCGGCCGTCGCGGACGGAGACCCCGACGGTGACGGCAGGGCTGCCGGCCCGGACGGCGTTGGTCACCAGTTCGCTGACGACGAGCTGGATGTCGTCGCACAGCGGGCGCGGCGCGGCCGCGTTCAGCAGTCTGTCGAGCTCGCCGATCACGAAACTTCGTGCGTCGGCGGGAGAGTTGGTGCTCCCCGTGAACTCGCGCTCGATCGGCGCCGACAAGGCCTCCGCTCGCCGCCTTTCGTCCTGCTCGTCCGCCGTCTCCCTCGGACGGCCGGTTCGATGTTCCCAGGTCTGGCGTGTGCCAGAGTAGTGGGGTGAGTTCGTTGAGTTTGAGCCGACGTCGCGAGAACGGCCAGGCCGTCGTGTCGCTCGACGGGGAGCTGGACCTCGCCACCGTGCCGCGGCTGCGGGAAGCGGCGATCGCAGAGCTGGGCGATCCGGACTGCGCCGGGCTCGTGCTCGACCTGGAGCACCTGACCTTTTTGGACTCCACCGGCCTCGGCTGCTGGATCGAGCTGCGCAACCGGGCCGAGGACGCCGGCAAGGCGATGCAACTGCGGGACATCCCGCTGGCCGCACGCCGCACCGTGACCATCGCCGGGCTGGCGCCGATCTTCGGCCTCGAGTAGTGACCGGTCGTCCGCCGCGGGGCTGACGACGAGACATCCGCCACCTGGGCAGGGCGGGCGGCGGGGCCAACTTCTACGATCCGAGAATGGCGACGCAGCAGAACCTCCCACAGGACGAGCCCGCCGCGCCGGAGTCGCTGACCCTCGCCGGTGACTTCCCGGCTCCGTCCCGCGGGCAGTGGCAGGACCTGGTCGCCGCGGTGCTGCGCAAGTCCGGAGCCGCCGGGGACGACGCGTCCGGTGCCTCCGAGGACGCGCTGGCGTACACCACCTACGACGGGATCACCGTCCACCCGCTCTACACCGCCGAGGACGCGCCGACGCCCGAGGCGGCCGGGCTGCCCGGCGCGCCGCCGTTCGTCCGCGGGGCGAGGCCGGTGTCGGGGGGTGCGCGGGGGGCGGAGCCCCCCGCGGGCTGGGAGGTCCGCACCCGGCACGCCGACCCGGACGCGGGCCGCGTCAACGCCGCCGCGCTGCACGACCTCGAGACCGGCGCGACCTCGCTGTGGCTGGTCCTCGGCGACGGCGGCACCGCCGTGGCCGACCTGCCCAGCGCGCTGGAGGGGGTGCTGCTCGACGCGGCGCCGCTCGTGCTGGACGCCGGATCCGCGAGCGTCGAGGCCGCCACCGCGCTGCTGCAGCTGGCCGGCGAGCGAGGCGTCGCCCCTGCCGAGCTGCGCGGCTCGTTCGGCGCCGACCCGATCGGCTGCCGCGCACGGACCGGCACTGCCGCCGACCTCGCTGCCCTGTCGACGATCGCCGGGCGTCCCGGCGACGCGACCGGCATGCGGATCGCGACCGTCGACGCCACCGTGTTCCACGACGCCGGAGCCTCCGACGCGCAGGAGCTCGGGATCGGCACCGCGGTGGGCGTGGCCTACCTGCGGGCGCTCGTCGACGGCGGCCTGCCGCTGTCCGAGGCGCTGGCGGCGGTCGAGTTCCGCTGGGCCGTCACCGCCGAGCAGTTCCCGTCCATCGCGAAGCTGCGCGCGGCCCGTCGGGTCTGGGATCGCGTCGCCGAGCTGTCCGGTGCGCCGGAGGACCGGTCGGGGCAGGCCCAGCACGCCGTCACCTCGCCCGCCGAGCTCACCCGGCGCGACCCGTGGGTGAACATGCTGCGGGCCACGATCGGCTGCTTCGCCGCGGCGGTCGGCGGGGCCGAGGCGATCACCGTCACGCCGTTTGACGCCGCGATCGGCCGGTCGGACGACTTCGCCCGCCGCATCGCCCGCAACACCCAGTCGATCCTGTCCGAGGAGTCGAGCCTGGCCCGCGTCACCGACGCGGCGGGCGGCTCCTGGTACGTCGAGTCGTTGACCGAGCAGCTCGCCGCCGCGGCGTGGGACGTCTTCACCGGCATCGAGCGGGCGGGCGGGGCGCTCGCCGCCCTCGACGACGGCACGATCGGCGCGCTGCTCACCGAGACCCGCAGAAAGCGCGACGACGACATTGCGCACCGTCGCGCACCCATCACCGGGGTCAGCGAGTTCGCGTTCGTCGACGAGCAGCCCGTGGAGCGCCCACCGGCCGACGGAAGGAACGCGGGGGGTGCCGGGCCGTTGCCGCCCGGCCGCCGGGCCGAGCCGTACGAGGCGCTCCGGGACCGCGCCGACGCTGCCGCGCAGCGGCCGACGGTGTTCCTCGCCGGGCTCGGCCCGATCGCGGTGCACAGCGCCCGGGCCGGCTTCGCCGCCAACCTCTTCCAGGCCGGCGGGCTGGCCTGCGTCACCGGCACCGGCGAGCCGGACGACCTCGTCGCCGCCTTCCGCGAATCCGGCTCCTCGGTCGCCTGCCTCTGCTCCTCGGACGCCGTCTACGCCGAGCAGGCCGAGCCGGTGGCCCGCGCGCTGCGCGAGGCCGGCGCGACGCGGATCCTGCTGGCCGGAAAGGGCGACTACGACGGCGTGGACGCGACGATCTTCACCGGCTGCGACGCCCTCGCGGTCCTGCGAACCACCTTCGACGAGCTGGGGGTGCCGGCATGACGATTCCCGACTTCGGTGACGCGGTGTTGGCCCCGCAGCGGCGCGACACGCCGCCGCCATCGCCGCAGGGGGGCCAACACCCGGGGACGCCCTGGGAGACACCCGAGGGCATCGAGGTCGCGCCGCTCTACACCGCGGCCGACCTCACCGACGTCGACACCCTCGCGACCTACCCCGGCGTCAAGCCCTACCTGCGCGGACCGTACGCGACGATGTACGTCAACCAGCCGTGGACGATCCGGCAGTACGCCGGGTTCTCCACCGCCGCGGATTCCAACGCGTTCTACCGGCGCAACCTGGCGATGGGGCAGAAGGGGCTGTCGATCGCCTTCGACCTGCCCACCCACCGCGGCTACGACAGCGACAACCCGCGCGTCACCGGCGACGTCGGCATGGCCGGGGTCGCCATCGACTCCATCTATGACATGCGGCAGCTGTTCGACGGCATCCCGCTGGACCGGATGTCGGTGTCGATGACGATGAACGGCGCCGTGCTGCCGGTGCTGGCGCTCTACGTGGTGGCCGCCGAGGAGCAGGGGGTGAAACCGGAGCAGCTCGCCGGGACCATCCAGAACGACATCCTCAAGGAGTTCATGGTCCGCAACACCTACATCTACCCGCCGCGGCCGTCGATGCGGATCATCAGCGACATCTTCGAGTACACCTCGCAGCACATGCCGAAGTTCAACTCGATCTCGATCTCCGGCTACCACATCCAGGAGGCCGGGGCGACGGCCGACCTGGAGCTCGCCTACACCCTCGCCGACGGCGTCGAGTACCTCCGCGCCGGCGTGGGCGCCGGCCTCGAGGTGGACGCGTTCGCGCCGCGGCTGTCGTTCTTCTGGGCCATCGGCATGAACTTCTTCATGGAGGTGGCGAAGCTGCGCGCCGCCCGGCTGCTCTGGGCCAAGCTGGTGAAGCAGTTCGGGCCGCAGAACGACAAGTCGCTGTCGCTGCGCACCCACAGCCAGACCTCCGGCTGGTCGCTGACCGCGCAGGACGCGTTCAACAACGTCATCCGCACCTGCGTCGAGGCGATGGCCGCCACCCAGGGGCACACCCAGTCGCTGCACACCAACGCCCTGGACGAGGCGCTGGCCCTGCCGAGCGACTTCAGCGCCCGCATCGCCCGCAACACCCAGCTGGTGCTGCAGCAGGAGTCGGGCACCACCCGGGTCATCGACCCGTGGGGCGGCTCGGCCTACGTCGAGCGGCTGACCTACGACCTCGCCCGCCGGGCCTGGGCCCACATCCAGGAGGTCGAGGACGCCGGCGGGATGGCCAAGGCGATCGAGAAGGGGCTGCCGAAGCTGCGCATCGAGGAGGCCGCGGCCCGCACCCAGGCCCGCATCGACTCCGGCCGGCAGCCACTGATCGGGGTCAACAAGTACCGCCCGCCCGAGGAGGACAACCTCGAGGTGCTCAAGGTCGACAACGCCGAGGTGCGGCGGGAGCAGGCCGAGAAGCTGCAGCGGCTGCGCGCCGAACGCGACGACGACGAGGTCCGCCGAACCCTGGAGGCCCTCACCGCCGCCGCGGGCGACAAGGACGGCTCCGGCGGCACCGGCAACCTGCTGGCCTTCGCCATCGACGCCGCCCGCGCCAAGGCGACGGTCGGGGAGATCTCCGACGCGCTGGAGAAGAGCTGGGGACGGCACCAGGCCACGATCCGCACCATCTCCGGCGTCTACCGGGAGGAGGCCGGGGCAGGAGTGGACGTCATCGAGCAGGCGCGCGCCGCCACCGAGGAGTTCGAGCAGGCTGCGGGACGCCGGCCCCGCATCCTGATGGCCAAGATGGGCCAGGACGGCCACGACCGCGGCCAGAAGGTGCTGGCGACCGCGTTCGCCGACCTCGGCTTCGACGTCGACGTCGGCCCGCTGTTCCAGACCCCCGCCGAGGTGGCGCGGCAGGCCGTCGAGGCCGACGTGCACGTGGTGGGCGTCAACTCGCTCGCCGCCGGGCACCTGACCCTGGTGCCGGAGCTGCGGGACGCGCTCGCCGAGCAGGGCCGCGACGACATCATGATCGTCGTCGGCGGCGTCATCCCGCCCCGGGACTTCGACGCGCTGAAGCAGGCCGGGGCCGCCGCGATCTTCCCGCCCGGCACGGTGATCGCCGAGGCGGCGCTGGAGCTGCTGGGCAAGCTGCGCGATGCCGACCACCGCTGAGCTGGCGGACGGGGTCAGGCAGGGCGAGCGGGCCGCGACCGCACGGGCGATCACGCTGGTCGAGTCCCGCCGGGCCGACCACCGCGAACAGGCGCAGCAGCTGCTGGCCGAGCTGCTGCCCGACACCGGCGGCGCCGAGCGGGTCGGCATCAGCGGCGTGCCCGGCGTCGGGAAGTCGACGTTCATCGACCAGCTGGGCGTCAACCTCCTCGCCGACGGTCACCGGGTGGCGGTGCTGGCGGTGGACCCGTCGTCCGGACGCACCGGCGGCTCCATCCTGGGCGACAAGACCCGGATGACGCGGCTGGCCGCCGACGAGCACGCCTTCGTGCGGCCCTCGCCGTCGGCTGGGACGCTCGGCGGGGTCGCCAAGGCCACCCGCGAGACGATGCTGGTGATGGAGGCCGCCGGCTACGACGTGGTCCTCGTCGAGACCGTCGGCGTCGGGCAGAGCGAGTACGTCGTGGCCGACATGGTCGACACCTTCCTGTTCCTGACCCTGGCCCGCACCGGCGACCAGCTGCAGGGCATGAAGCGGGGCATCCTGGAGCTGGCCGACGTCATCGCCGTCAACAAGGCCGACGAGCAGCACGCGACGGAGTCGGAGCAGGCTGCCCGCGACCTGTCGGCCGCGCTGCGGTTCCTGCGCGGCCCGGAGGATGCGTGGCAGACGCCGGTGGTGACCTGCAGCGGGCTGCACAACCTGGAACTCGACCGGGTCTGGAAGCACGTCCAGCGGCACCGCGCCCACCTCGACGAGCACGGCGGGCTGGCCCGCAAGCGCAGCGAGCAGCTGGTGTCGTGGACCCGGGACCTTGTCCGGGACCGGTTGCTGGCGCGGCTTGACGCGGCAGGCGTCCGGGAGGTCGTCACCGCGGCGGAGGCCGAGGTCCGCGACGGGCACCTCACCCCCGACCGGGCCGCCGCCCGCATCCTGGACGCGGTCGACCGCGTCGAGCGCTAGGTCCGGGCCGCCTCGGGCGGGCGGCCGCGCCGGCGGGCGGCGGACAGCTGGACCATGGTCACCGCGACGGCCAATCCGCTGAGGGTGAGCAGGACGCGGCGGCGGACGTTGACGGCTCGGTTGACCGCGAGCGCGGGGTTCAGGCGCATCGGACAACTTCCTTCGTTCTCGGGCGGCGCCAGGGGTTGCGGCACCGGTGCTCCTCGACTCCCCAGTAGGCATGCCCGCCGCCGGCACGCTTCACCGGCGGCTGTTCGCGCCGTCACACCCCAATCGTTGTCCGCGTGAACAAACCCGTCTGTCGGGTGGGCACAGCGGCTGCCGGCGGCCGGATAGGCTGAGCAGGCCGTGAATGACCTCGTCCCCTACGCCACCCACGTGCTGTTCGTGGCTCTCGCGCTGCTCATCGCCATCGGTTCCAACCGGCTCGCGGAGCTGGTGCGGGTGCCGGCACCCGCCCTGTTTCTCGTCGTCGCGGCCGCGGTGGCCCAGTTCGTTCCCACGCTGTCGGGGCTGTCGATCGTCAGCGACCAGCGCATCGTCACCGTCGCGCTCGCGCTCATCCTGTTCGACGGCGGCATGCACATCGGCTGGAACCGGATGCGCTCGGCGGTGGTGGGCGTCGTCTGGCTCGGCGTCATGGGCACGGTCGTGACCACCGCCGCCCTCGCCGTGATCGCGCACTGGGTCTTCGGCTTCGACTGGACGATGGCCCTGCTGATCGGTGCCGCGCTGGCGCCCACCGACCCTGCGGTCGTCTTCTCGGTGCTCGGGCGCCGGGAGATCTCCGGCCGCTCCGGCACCCTGCTCGAGGGCGAGTCCGGCGCGAACGACCCCGTCGGTATCGCCCTCATGGTGGCCTTGCTGGGCGCCACCACCAGCGGCCTCGGCGGCTGGAGCGCCATCGGCGAGGGCATCGGCACCTTCGCGCTGCAGCTCGCCGTCGGCGGGGTCCTCGGCGTGGGCGGCGGGCTGCTGCTCGGCCGGATCATGAAGCGGGTGACGCTGCCGAACGCGGCGCTGTACCCCGTGCAGACGATCGGCTTCGCGCTCGCGCTGTACGGCCTGACCACCGCCCTCGAAGGGTCGGGCTACCTGGCGGTGTTCATCGCCGGGATCCTCGTCGGCGACGCGCGGGCGCCCTACAAGCGCGAGATCGAGCACTTCACCGGGGCGCTCGCCAGCATCTCCGAGATCGTGGCGTTCGTCGTCCTGGGCCTGTCGGTCGACCTGGGTCGGCTGTGGGACGACCACGGACTGTGGATCGGGCTCGGCATCGCCGCGCTGCTGATCCTGCTCGTCCGGCCGCTGCTCGTCGGCCTGGTGCTGTGGCCGATCCGGCTGTCCCGCGGGGAGCGGTCGTTCGTCCTGTTCAGCGGGCTCAAGGGCGCGGTCCCCATCCTGCTGGGTACCTACGTGCTCGCCGAGAACGTCGGGCAGGCGAACGAAATCTACGACGTCATCGTCGTGGTCGTGTTCACCTCGGTGGTGCTGCAGGGCGGGCTGACGCCGCTGGCCGCGAAGCTGTTCCACGTCCCGATGCGGGTGGTCGAGGCCGAGCCGTGGGCGCTGGGCATGCGCTTCCGGGACGAGCCGCAGGGCCTGCACCGCTACGTCGTCGAGCCCGGCTCCAAGGCCGACGGCTGCACCATCGCCGGGCTCGACGTCGGCGAGGACTTCTGGGTGAGCATGATCAGCCGGCGCGGCAGCCTGGTGCAGGTGCGCGGGGAGACGGTGCTCGAGCCCGGCGACGAGGTGCTGGCCCTGGCGGAATCGGACGCCGGGCCGGACGACGTCTTCATCGCATCGTGATCCGGCTGGCAAGCTAGTCGGGGTGCGGATCGACTTCTCCTCGTCCCAGCGCACGAGTCTGGGCGTGGAGTGGGAACTCGAACTCGTGGATCTCGACACCCGGGAGCTCACCGGAGCCTCCGACGCGCTGCTCGCCGCGATCTCGCCCGAGGGCGGCGGCGAGCACCCCAAGGCCAAGCACGAGCTGTTCCAGTCCTGCATCGAGGTCATCACCGGGGTCTGCACCAGCGTCCCCGAGGCCTGCGAGGACCTCGCCGGGACGATCGCCGAGCTGCGCCCGCACGCGGACGCCGCGAACGTCGGCATCATGTGCAGCGGCACCCACCCGACCACCGACTGGTCCACGCAGCGGATCACCGACACCGAGCGGTACCACGAGCTGATCGAGCGCAATCAGCGGATGGCGCGGCAGCTGCAGATCTTCGGCGTCCACGTCCACTGCGGCGTCCGTGCCCCGAAGAAGGCGATGCCGATCGTCAACGGCCTGCTGGCCTACCTGCCGCACTTCCTGGCCCTGTCGGCGTCCTCGCCCTACTGGATCGGCTGGGACACCGGGCTGGCGTCCTACCGCAGCAAGGTCTTCGAGGCGCTGCCGACGGCGGGGCTGCCCTACCAGCTGCCCGGCTGGGAGGACTTCGAGAAGTACATGGACATCCTGATGCAGTCGGGCGCGATCGCGTCGATCCGCGAGGTGTGGTGGGACATCCGCCCGCACCCCAACTTCGGCACCGTCGAGCTGCGGATCTGCGACGGGTTGGCCTCCCTGGAGGAGATCGGGTGCGTCGCCGCGCTGGCGCAGTGCCTGGTGGAGCGCTTCGACCAACAGCTCGACCACGGCTACCGGCTGCCCGACCCGCGGCCCTGGCTGGTGCGCGAGAACAAGTGGCGGGCGGCGCGGTACGGGCTGGACGCCGAGGTCGTCGTCGACAACAGCGGGCGGGTGCAGCCGGTCGCGACCGCCATCACCGACCTGGTCGAGGACCTGCTGCCCGTGGCCCGGCGGCTGGACTGCAGCGCGGAGCTGGAGGCGATCCCGCGGCTGATCGAGCGCGGCGCCGGCTACCAGCGGCAGCGCGCGGTCGCCGCCGCCCACGAGGGGCGGCTGGAGCCGGTCGTCGACGCGCTCGTCGCCGAGCTGCGCGACGGTTTGGCACTGTGAGCGGCACTGTGAGCGGCACTGTGAGCGGCACTGTGAGCGGCCGGTGAGCGCCGCCGGACGCCCGGCGCCGACGGACGTCGTCGCCCTGCGGCGGGAGCTGCACGCACATCCGGAGCTGGCCTTCGCCGAGCACCGCACCACCGAGGTGGTCGTCGGTCAGCTGCGGCGGCTGGGGCTGGCGCCCACGGTGCTGCCCCGCGGCACCGGCGCGGTGGTCGACATCGGGTCGGCCGGTCCGCTGGTCGCCCTACGCGCCGACATCGACGCGCTGCCGCTCGAGGACCAGAAGCAGGTGCCCTACCGCTCGACCGTCGAGGGCGTCTGCCACGGCTGCGGGCACGACGCGCACACCGCCATCCTGCTGGCGGTGGCGGCCGAGCTGGCGGCGGCGCCGCCGCCCGGGCGGGTGCGGCTGATCTTCCAGCCCGCCGAGGAGCGGGTGCCCGGCGGCGCCCCCACCGTGATCGAGGCGGGCGGGCTGGAGCACGTCTCGAGCATCTTCGCGCTGCACTGCGATCCCCGCATCGAGACCGGTCGGATCGGCACCCGGGTCGGCGCGATCACCGCCGCCTGCGACGAGATCGAGGTGGTGCTGAGCGGCAGCGGCGGCCACACCGCCCGCCCCCACCTGACCCAGGACGTCGTCCACGCCCTCGGCCGGCTCATCACGGACCTGCCGGCCGTGCTGTCCCGGCGCGTCGACCCGCGGGCGGCGCTGTCGCTGGTCTGGGGGGCGGTCGAGGCGGGCCGGGCCGCCAATGCGATCCCGATGCGGGGCCGGCTGAGCGGGACGCTGCGCGTGCTCGACCGCGACACCTGGGACGGCGCCGGCCCGTTCCTGACCGAGCTGGTGGACGACCTCGTCGCGCCGCTCGGCGTGCGGGCCGAGACGACCTACGTCCGCGGCGTCCCGCCGGTGATCAACGACGCCGAGGCGGTCGACGTGCAGCAGCGGGCCGTGCTGGCGGCGCTCGGCCCGCAGGGGCTCACCGGGACCGAGCAGAGCATGGGTGGCGAGGACTTCGCGTGGTACCTCGAGGCGGTGCCCGGCGGGCTGGCCCGCCTCGGTGTCCGGCCACCCGGCGGGGCGGCCTTCGACCTGCACCAGGGCAGCTTCGACATCGACGAACGCGCCCTCGAGGTCGGGGTCCGCTACACCGTCGCGCTCGCCCACGCCGCGGTGGCGGCCGCGGGCTGAGTGCCGCTCACTCGCCGAGCGAGCGGCACTCCCGGCCGCGCAGCTCGGCGACGTACTCGTCCGGGGCTCCGGCCGCCTCCGCCGCGTCGGCCATCAGCCCGATGGTCCGGGCCGACGGCAACCCGCCCTCGAAGCCGTCGAGGACGTAGACGGTGGCGAGCACGTCACCTTCGAGCATCGAGACGCGCAGCCGGATGCGGGTGTAGAGACCGGTGTCGGCGCCCTCCCAGGCGTCGAGCATCCGCATGTCGTGCGGCGCCACCTCGTACAGCGCGACGAACACCTGCCCCTCCGGGTCGGGCGCGATCGTCGGCAGCGCGCCGTCCCACCCCAACTCCTCGCCGCCGAAGGTGATCCGCCAGCCGGTGAGCCAGCCCGTGCCGGCGGCGGGGGAGTGCGGGCAGCGCTGCAGCATCTGCTCCGGGTTCATGTTCGAGCCGTAGGCGGCGTACATGCCGCCGCGCTCGTTCACGCGTCCTCCGGCGTTGCTGAATCGCCCGTCATGGTCTTCGCAGCGTACCGAGCATGGCCAGGACCCGCCGTAGGCGTGGCATGGTGTGCAGTGACAATGAGGAGGTGTCCGGCCTGCATATCGCGATCGTCGGCGGCGGTCCCGCGGGGTACGAATCCGCGCTGGTGGCCGCGCAACTCGGCGCCCGGGTGAGCCTGATCGACCGCGACGGCATCGGCGGGGCCTGCGTGCTCACCGACTGCGTCCCCAGCAAGACGCTGATCGCCACCAGCGACCGGGTCAGCGCGCTGCGGGACGCGCCCCGCGTCGGCGTCGGCACGGTCGGCACGGCCGGGGCGGGCGATGTGGTGGTGGACGTCGCCGCCGTCAACCAGCGCATCAAGGAGCTGGCCCACCAGCAGTCGACGGACATCGCCGAGCGGCTCGTGGCCGAGGGGGTGACCGTCCTGGCCGGGTCGGGCCGGTTCGCCGCCCGGCAGCCCGGCCGCGCGCACCGTCTCGAGGTGGTCGGCCCGGCGGGTGAGGTCGTCGACACCGTCGAGGCCGACGTGGTCCTGATCGCCACCGGCGGCACGCCGCGGGTGCTGCCCGCGGCCGTGCCCGACGGCGAGCGGATCCTGTCGTGGCGCCAGCTCTACGACCTCACCGAGCTGCCCGAGCACCTGGTGGTGGTCGGCTCCGGCGTCACCGGCGCGGAGTTCGCCAGCGGCTACAGCGAGGCGGGCGTGCCGGTCACCCTCGTCTCGAGCCGGGACCGCGTGCTGCCGGGCGAGGACCCCGACGCCGCGGAGGTCATCGAGCAGGTCTTCACGAGCCGCGGCGGCACCCTGGTCAAGCGGGCCCGGGCGCAGGCGGTGCGCCGCACCGCCGACGGCGTGGTGGTGGAGTTGCAGGACGGCCGGACCGTGCCCGGGTCCCACGCGCTGATGTGCGTGGGGTCGGTGCCCGACCTCGACGGCCTCGGCCTCGAGCACGCCGGCGTGGAGCTCGACGCGTCCGGCTACATCGCCGTCGACCGAGTCTCGCGCACGTCCGTTCCCTCGATCTACGCCGCCGGCGACTGCACCGGCGTGCTGCTGCTGGCCTCGGTGGCGGGCATGCAGGGCCGCATCGCGATGTGGCACGCGCTGGGCGAGGCGGTCGCGCCGCTGCGGCTGAAGACGGTGGCGGCCAACATCTTCACCCACCCCGAGATCGCCACCGTCGGGGTCGGGGCCGCTGCGGTCGAGTCCGGCGAGGTGGAGGCCCGGGCGGTGACGCTGCCGCTCGGCACGAACGCGCGGGCCAAGATGCAGGGGCACCGGGACGGGTTCGTCAAGCTGTTCTGCCGCACCGCCACCGGCGCGGTCGTCGGGGCGGTGGTGGTGGCCCCGGGCGCCTCGGAGCTGATCTTTCCGCTGACCCTGGCGGTGCAGCGGGGCCTGACCGTCAACGACGTCGCCGCGACGATCGGCGTCTACCCGTCGCTGTCCGGGTCGGTGGCCGAAGCGGCCCGGCAGCTGATGCAGCACGACGACTTGATGTGAGGAGCGCGGATGACCAACAGTCACGGTGACTACTCGCCCGAGGCCCGGGAGGCGGCGCACGGCAAGGCGCGGGCCGCCGACGTCTTCGCCGAGCACGTCGAGATCATCGTCGAGGCGTTGCCCGACGTGCCGGAGGGGCATGTGCTGGTGGCGATCGTCGCCGACGACCACTCCTTCGCCGGCACCCACCACGTGCCGCAGAACGAGATCGTCGCCCGCATCCCGGAGCTGGAGGGCGGCGGCTGGGCGATGGTGTTCACCACCGGCACCGACGCCACCGAAGTCCGCCGCCGCACCGACGAGATGGGCTCGCTCGCCCGCCGCCGCGCCGAGATGATCGCCCGGATCCGTTCCCGGCGCGGCTGAGCGGCGACCGTCAGGTCGCCGGCAGGGTGAGCACCTGGCCCTTCCCGCCCGCGACGGTGACCGGCGTCGGGGTGAGCCCGCCGCGGTAGTTCGGCGAGCCGCCCGCCAGCACGATCCGCACGTGGTGACCCCGGGCGAACCGGTGCACGATGCCCGGCAGCGTCACCCGGATCGGCGTGGTCACGTCCGGAACCCGGATCGGGGCCTCGAGCCCGTGGATCATCGACGCCTTGCCGTTCGGGCCGACGTCGAGGATCTTCGCGAACAGCACCAGCTGCCCGGCCGGGCCGGCCGCCTGCGTCTGCGCCGCCGTGGGGGACTGCAGCCGCACCCGCAGCACCGGCGAGCCGACGACGCGCAGCGGCTGGTGCAGCGCCAGGCCGGTCCACGAGGCCGCCGTGCCCGGAGCGTCCTTGGCCGGGAACTTCGGCACCTGGCTGTAGGAGCCGATCACGTCGGCCGGGTCGAGCGAGGTGGGGGCGCCGGCCGGAGGGGTGGTGAACGACTGCGACCCACCGCGGACCCGCGTGCGCTGCTGCCGCAGCGTCTTGTCACCGGAGAGGTACATGCTGCGGCGCTTGCCGACGGGGAACCGGTTGGCGTGGGCGTAGGCCGGGGCGGCGTTTCCGGAGTAGTGGACCCAGTCGCGGAACCAGGCGAAGCGCGGGCCGGTGGACGTCCGGTGGTGTCCCTTCAGGTAGTGATCGAACCAGCGGGCAACCCGCCCGGTCTCGTACTGGGTGCGCGGGTCGGGGTGCGAGAGGTTGATCTCGCCGGGCTGGGGCGTCAGGTCGGAGTGGCCCCAGGACTGCCAGATCATCTTCACCGGGGTGCCCTGCGAGCGCAGCGCCCGGTAGGTGGCGGCGGCCTCGTTGAGGTTGAACAGCGTGTCCTTCTCGCCCTGGAGCAGCAGCGTCGGGATGCGGACGCGCTTCATGAACGAGGTGACCGAGGCATGTCGGAACTTGGCGATCGCGTGGGGTTGGAAGTAGCCGGTCGAACCGCCGGTGGCCAGCGCCGGGCAGACGAAGGTGGCGAAGTTCGGGCACCCGAACAGCCGGGACGGGTCGCCCTGCGACCCCTGCGCGCCGTCGGCGACACCGAGCGCGGAGAACGACAGCCCCCAGGTGAGCTTGATCGCGCCGGAGACCCTGCTGCTGACTCCGCGGTACTGCGCGGTGTTGTTCGGGGCCAGCGAGTAGGACAGGTCGTTCCAGGTGATGACCGGGACGATGGTGTCCAGCCGGGCGTCGATCGAGGCGGCGGCGAGCTGCACCCCGCCGCCGTAGGAGCCGCCGATCATGCCGACGCGCGGGTCGAAGCGGCGGGGGCGGCCGTGGTGATCGCGGCGGTCGTGGCGCACCGCGCGCAGCCGGTGCACGGGGTGGGTGTGCTTCGCGTCGGTGAACGCGAGGCCCGGCGCGCCGCCCAGGTAGGAGATCAGCTGGGACGCGGCGCGGCCGTCCCAGTCCGGATCGTCCAGGGTGATCTTGCAGCCGCTGCCGCCGAAGCCCAGGCCGGAGTACGACAGCACGATGTAGCCCCGCCGCGCAAAGGCCTTCCCGAGCCCGGCCTGGTCGGCCTTCGATCCGCCGAACCCGTTGGTGGTGAGGATCGCCGGCACCCGGTGCCGCGGACCGACGTGCCGGGGCCGGTAGAGGTCCCCGACGATGTCGCAGGTGGTGCCGCGGTGGGGCCCGACGTGCACCTTGAAGTGCAGGGTGCGGACGGTGTAGGCCGACGCGGCCGCGCCGGCCCCGTGGGAGGCGACCCCCAGGCCGGCCGCCGCGAGGGCGGACACGGCCATGGCAGTCGCGGCGGTGCGGACGGTTCGACGCATGTGAGCCCCTTCGCCGGCGGTTACTTGGCGGTAACAACGAGCGGGGGTGATCGGCGTTACGGTCGCGGGCGGTCGGCGTCTCCGGCGAGCAGCGCGGCCCCCAGTGGCGTGATGCGGTAGGTGACCGCCCGGCCGGAGCGGGACGAGACCGCCAGCCCGGCGGCGGCCAACGTCGAGAGGTGCTCCGACACCGTCGCCGCCGCCAGGGCGTGCCGGCGGGCCAGGATCGTCGTGGTGGCCTCCTCCTGCAACGAGCTCAGCAGTCGGGCCCGCGTCCCGCCGAGCAGGCGGCCCAGCGCGGCGGAGGTCGGCGGGGGCACGGGCTGCCAGAGTTCGGCGATGCCCCGCGCGGGGTAGATCAGCCGCACCGGCTCGCCGTCATCGACGAGGATGAGCTTGGGCCAGACGAAGGCGCTGGGCTGCAGCACGATGCCCGAGCCGCCGAGCGAGCGTTGCGTGGCGTGCTGGCGGGTGGCCACCAGCAACGTCGGCTCGCGCCAGGTCAACGCGCTCGACAGGGCGGGGAACAGTCGCTCGAGGCCGCCCTCGGCCAGGATCCGCGAGTGGTGCGCGATGTCGGCGGCCAGCAGGTCGTCGATCCGGCGCCAGTGCGGCTCGATCAGTCGCCACCAGCACGCCTCGAGGCTGTCGGCGATGCGGTCCCTGGCCCGGCGTGGTCGGGCGATGAGTTCCCGCAGCACCGGCGGGGCGGGGGCGCCGCCACGCTCGGCCGCGGCCAGCTCCAGCTCCCGGCGCACCCGGTGCGGCGGGGTGGCGCGCACCGCCGCGAGCTGCTCCTCGATCCCGGGCCGCGGCCGCTCCGGCGCCGGGGTCGGGAAGTCCGGGTGGAAGCCGCGCAGCGGTGTCAGCGCCAGCAGCGGGGCCACGTCGAGGTCGGGGAGCGCCGGGCGGACCTCGTCGAGCCAGGAGAGGTGGTAGGCGCTCTGCACAGGGTCGATGAGGCAGCGGACCGCGTGCAGCGTCTCCCACAGCGGCGACACGGCGAAGCGGACCCGAGCCATGTCGGCCGCGGTGAAGCGAACCCGGAACACCCGACCCCCACGATTCGGCGGCAACCGAATCGATGGTAGCGAGGCAATGCGCCGGACGATGCTGACCGGCGTGACGATCTCGGGGGCTCCGACGGCGGCGGAGCCCCGGCCCACCTACCGCGCCCTGTTCGGCCACCGTGCCTTCGCGGTGCTGTTCTCGGCGCACACCGTGTCGATGCTCGGCACGATGACGGCCGACGTCGCGCTGACGGTCCTGGTCTTCGAGCGCACCGGGTCGCCGCTGCTGTCGGCGCTGACCTTCACCGTCAACTTCCTTCCCTACCTGATCGGTGGCGCGCTGCTGTCGGGGCTCACCGACCGGTGGCCGGCCCGGCGCACGATGGTGGCCTGCGACCTGGCCGGCGCCGCGCTGTTCGCCGTGATGCTGCTGCCCGGCCTGCCGGTGGCGGCCATCCTGGTGCTCGACTTCGCGGTCGGCGCCCTTGCGCCTGTCTTCGGTGGGGCCCGCTCGGCGCTGCTGGCCGAGCTGCTCGGCGGCGGGCAGCGTTACGTGCTCGGCCGGGCGACCTTTCGGATCGTCAGCCAGGGCGCGCAGGTGGTCGGGTTCGCGATCGCCGGGGTGCTGCTCGCGGCGGTCGGGGCGCGTCCGGCGCTGGCGATCGACGCCGCGTCCTTCGCGGTCTCGGCGGCCGTCGCGCGGATCGGCCTGCCGGCCGGTCGGGCCGCGGTGACGGCGACGACCTCGCTGCTGCGCGACTCGTGGCGCGGCGTGCGGACGGTGTGGGCGGACGCCCGGATCCGGCGGCTGATGCTGCTGGAGTGGCTGGTGCCGACCTGCGCGCTGGCGCCGGAGTCGCTCGCCGCCGCCTACGTGGCCTCGCTCCACGCGCCGGGCAGCGCCATCGGGATCTACCTGGCGGCGATTCCGGTGACGATGGTGCTCGGCGACGTGCTCGGCGGGCGCTTCCTCGGCGTCACCGGTCAGCGACGGCTGATCGTGCCGGGGGCGCTGCTGACCTGCCTACCGCTGTTCGGGTTCGCCACGGGGCCGGGGCTGGGCCCCGCGGTGGGGCTGCTGCTGCTCGTCGGTCTCGGCTACTCCTACGGCCTGGCGCTCAACCGGCTGCTGCTCGAGGCACTGCCGCCGGCGATGCAGGGACGCGGGCTCGCGGTCAACCAGGCCGGGCTGATGGTGCTGCAGGGCCTCGGGTTCGCGCTGTGGGGCGGGCTGGGTGAACTCATCGGGCTCACGCAGGCCATCGCCGTCGCCGGCGGCTGCGGACTGATCGTCGTGCTCACCCTCGCCACCCGGGTGGTGGCGGACGCGCGGGCCGACGCTGCGTCCGACGGTGACGCGTAGAGCTTCGGTGGTGATTCACTGGCGGACCGGCCGACCCCGCCCCGACTCCGCGCCTCGCGGAGCCGAACGACGGGGCCGGCCGGGTTGCGCTCACTTGGTGATGTGGATGACCCGCACCATCCCGAGCTGGGTGTGTTCGCGTCCGTCCTGCGCGTCCATGAAGCAGGCCAGCACCCAGTAACCCGGGCGGACGTGGACGACCTGCTGCTGGTAGGCGCCGTGGGTCAGGATGTTGTAGAAGGTCGTGAAGCCGGTGGCGTGCCGCTGGGCCTTCCCGTCCTTGCCGGCCCGCAGCAGATTCGCGATCTGGTGGGCGCCTGCCCGGTCCTTGCCGCGGGCCGCCACGATCATGTGGACCAGGTAACCGCGGTTGGCGAAGCGGACGAGTTCGCCGTTGTGCAGCGTGCCGGGACCGCGGAAGCCGAACTCGATGGCCCTGACCCTGGCCTGCGGCTTCGGCAGCGTGGCCGGCGACCCGGACTTGGTGATGGTGAAGGTCGTCAGCGGCGGCTTCTGCGAGTTCGGGCCCAGGTCGACGGCCACGTACTTACCCGGCCCCAGCCTGGCCTGCGCCCAGCTGGTGCCCTTGTGGGCCGGCGGGCTGAAAACGATGTGACCGACGCTGGAGATGTTGTTGGGGTCGCCCTGGGCGGCCCGGAGCAGCTGGCCCGGCGTGGCCCCCGGGTGCAGGCGGATGAACGTGGGGTCGCCCTCGCGCTCGTGGGTCACCGTGGACACCACCCTGACGCCCCCGGAGCGCAGCGCGCCGCTCACCGAGATCTGCTTGCCGTTCATCTTCACCTTGATCACCGGCAGCGCGGCCGATCCGGCGCGTGCCCCGCTGCCGGCGGCTGCCAGCGCGGCGCCGCCGGGGACTGCGAGTGACACACAGGCGGCGATCGCCGTGGCCCCGACCGTGATGGATGTGCTTCGTTTCATGGCCCCTCCTGGAATGACTGGATCCCATGGGACGGGCCGCCGGTCACGCACGCACCAGAACCTGGCCGCTACTCGCCACCAGGCGTCCGATCCCCCCTGAGCCGAGGAGTGTCAGACCAGCATCCTGAGAAGTTCCGGAGAAGGTGGCCAGGATTGTCCGGGTCGCAGGCCACGCCGGTGCCGGGCCGCGCGTACTACCGGCGGGCCGAGGCCCCGAGCCGGACATCCGGAGCACCGAGCCGGGCGGCGTCCGCGGTGAGGTCATCGGTCTGGTGCTGCGACTCCCGCTCGGCGGCGACGCGCTGCCCGTAGTGCTCCAGTTCGCGGGCGACGTCCTCGTCGTCCCAGCCCAGCACCGGCGCGATCAGCGCCGCCACTGTCTCGGCGGCGGCGACGCCGCGGTCGGGCACCTCGATCGAGATGCGGGTGCGGCGGGTGAGCACGTCCTCCAGGTGGCGGGCGCCCTCGTGGGTGGCCGCATAGAGCGCCTCGGCCTTGAGGTACTCCTCCGCTCCGGGCAGCGGCTCCGCAAGTTCGGGACGCTGCTCGATGAGCTCGATCACGTCGTCGATCAGCGAGCCATAACGGCCCAGCAGGTGTTCGACGACGTGAACCCGCAGCCCGACGCGCGAGGCGAGGTTGCGGCGCGAGTTCCACAGCCCGTGGTAACCGTCGGCCCCGAGCAGCGGGACGTTCTCGGTGATCGATTCGGGCACCTTGCGATCCATGTCGTGCACGGCGAAGTCGACGGCGTCCTTGGCCATGACGCGGTAGGTCGTGTACTTGCCGCCGGCGATGACGGTGAGACCGCGGACCGGGGAGGCCACGGCGTGCTCGCGTGACAGCGTGCTGGTGGAGTCCGACTCCCCGGCCAGCAGTGGGCGGAGCCCCGCGTAGACGCCGACGACGTCCTCGCGCGTCAGCGGGTCGGCCAGCAGCCGGTTGGCCTGATCGAGCAGGTAGTCGATGTCCTGCCGGCTGGCCGCCGGATGGGCGAGGTCGAGGTCCCAGTCGGTGTCGGTGGTGCCGACGATCCAGTGGCTGCCCCACGGAACGATGAACAGCACGCTCGAGGAGGTCCGGGCGATGATGCCGGTGGCGGAGTTGATCCGGTTGCGCGGGATCACGACGTGCACGCCCTTCGACGCCCGGACCCGGAACTGCCCGCGGCCGCCCACCATCTGCTGGATCTCGTCGGTCCACACGCCGGCGGCGTTGATCACCTGGGTGGCGTGGATGTCGAACTCCTCGCCGCCCTCGAGGTCCTTCGCGCGGACGCCGACGACGTGGTCACCTTCGCGCAGGAACCCGACCGCTCTGGTCGAATTGACGCACAGAGCGCCGTAGCGGGCGGCCGTGCGCGCCAGCATCATGGTGTGCCGGGCGTCGTCTACCTGCCCCTCGTAGAACCGGATCGCGCCGCGGATGACGTCGCCCTTGCCCGAGGGGAACGACTGCATCGTCGCCCGCTTGCCCATGTGCCGCATGTGGTGGGGGACGCCGCGGCCGCCGCCCATGACGTCGTACACCCCGACCCCCATGCCCACATAGACGCGGTCGAAGCGGCTCTCGAGCGGGTAGATCAGCGGCACCGGTCGGGCGAGGTGCGGGCACAGCGTGTTCAGCACCAGGCCGCGTTCCTTCAGGGCCTCGAACACGAGGTGGAAGTCGAACTGCTCCAGGTAGCGCAGCCCGCCGTGGAACAGTTTGGTGGAGCGGCTCGAGGTGCCGGAGGCGAAGTCGCGGGCCTCGATCAGGCCGACCCGCAGCCCGCGGGTGACCGCGTCGAGGGCGGCGCCGGCGCCGACGACACCGCCACCGATGATGAGGATGTCGAGTTCCTCGGCGGCGAGCCGGCGTAACGCTTCGGCCCGCTCGCCGGGGCCCAGGGTCGAATCGACGATGCTGGTGGGGTTCACCCGCTCAGCCTTCCCGCAGTCGGGGGTGCTGCCCCCAACGCCCGCCGAAATCGGTCCCACCTCACTCACTCGACATCGACCCATCCCAGCGTCCGCTCGACCGCCTTCTGCCAGCCGGCGTAGCCCTCGCCCCGCTGCTCGTCGGTCCACTGCGGGTCCCAGCGGGTGGACTCGTTCCAGTTGGCCCGCAGCTCGTCGGTGTCGTTCCAGAAGCCGACCGCCAGGCCCGCGGCGTAGGCCGCGCCCAGCGCGGTGGTCTCGGCGACGACGGGCCGGCTGACCGGGACGCCGAGGATGTCGGCCTGCAGCTGCATGCACAGGTCGTTGGCGGTGACGCCGCCGTCGACCTTGAGCACGTCGAGTTCGACGCCGGAGTCGGCGGTCATCGCCTCGGCGACGGCACGCGACTGGTAGCAGATCGCCTCCAGGGTCGCCCGCGCCAGGTGGGCGTTGGTGTTGAACCGCGACAGCCCCACCACCGCCCCCCGGGCGTCGGAGCGCCAGTAGGGGGCGAACAGCCCGGAGAACGCCGGGACGAAGTACACCCCGCCGTTGTCGTCGACCCGGCGGGCGAGCGACTCGATCTCGGAGGCACCCGAGATGATGCCGAGCTGGTCGCGCAGCCACTGCACCGCGGAACCGGTGACCGCGATGGAGCCCTCGAGCGCGTAGACCGGGTCGGCGTCGCCGACCTGGTAGCAGACGGTGGTGAGCAGCCCGTTGTCGCTGCGGACCAGCTCGGTGCCGGTGTTGAGGAGCAGGAAGTTGCCGGTGCCGTAGGTGTTCTTCGCCTCGCCGGGAGCGAAGCAGACCTGACCGAACATCGCGGCCTGCTGGTCGCCGAGGTCGGCGGTGAGCGGGATGCCGCGGAAGGCCGCGATCGCGGTCCTGCCGTAACCCTCGGCGTACGACGACGGCTTGATCTCGGGCAGCATCCGCCGGGGGATGCCGAAGATCTCCAGCAGCTCGTCATCCCAGTCGAGGGTCTCCAGGTTCATCAGCATGGTGCGGCTGGCGTTGGTGACGTCGGTGACGTGCACGCCGCCGTCCGGTCCGCCGGTGAGGTTCCACAGCAGCCAGCTGTCGGTGTTGCCGAAGATGGCGTCGCCGTTCTCGGCCGCCTCGCGCACCCCGTCCACGTTTTCGAAGATCCATTTGATCTTGCCGCCGGAGAAGTAGGTGGCCGGCGGCAGGCCGGCCTTGCGCCGGATGGTGTCGCCGTGGCCGTCGCGTTCGAGGGCGCTGGCGATGCGGTCGGTGCGGGTGTCCTGCCACACGATCGCGTTGTAGTACGGGCGGCCGGTGCGCCGGTTCCAGATGACGGTGGTCTCGCGCTGGTTGGTGATGCCCATGGCTGCGAGGTCGGTCGGTTCGAGGTTGGCCGCGTTCAGCGCGCTCTGGATGACCGAACGGGAGCGGTCCCAGATCTCGACCGGGTTGTGCTCGACCCAGCCCGCTCGCGGCAGGATCTGGTCGTGCTCGAGCTGGTGCTTGGCCACCTCGTTGCCGTCGTGGTCGAAGATCATGAAGCGGGTGCTGGTGGTGCCCTGGTCGACGGCGCCTACGTAGTCGGGCATGGGTTCTCCTCGCTGGGCGGACGCTGGGTGGACGGCGGAGGCTGGACGCTGGAGGCTGGATCGGGACGCGGTCAGATGTCGGCCTGGGCCGGGTCGGGGCCGTGAGGCAGGAAGCGGCTGATCCCGAGCTGGTAGAAGGCCCCGCCGATGGCGCCGCCGAGCAGCGGGCCGACGATCGGCACCCAGAAATAGAGGTCACCGTACTGGTCGCGCCAGGCGGTGCCGTAGCCCGTGAGGTAGGACGCGATCCGGGGGCCGAAGTCGCGTGCCGGGTTGATCGCGTAGCCGGCGTCGGTGCCCCAGGCCATGCCGATGGCGACGACGATCAGGCCGACGACGATCGGTGCGACGTTGGCCGGCGGGGCGGAGTTGCGGGCATCGGTCACGGCGAAGATGAGGAACACCAGGATCGCGGTGCCGATGATCTGGTCGCGCAGCGCCCCCAGGTCGCTGACCGGGTTGTTGCCGTTGCCCGGCAGCGTGGAGAACACGAACTGCGACTTGATGGTGTGGCCGGCGTCGAACTTGGCCAGCACCTCGGTGCGGGCAGCGCGGCGTCAGCTGAGCCGCGCGAGCGGTGCGGGTACTGCGCCCGTCAGTCGGCGTCCTTGATGTCGCAGAGAACCGAGCCGGCGGTGACGACGGCGCCGACCTCGGCCGACAGCCCGGTGACGGTGCCGGACTTGTGGGCGTTGATCGGCTGCTCCATCTTCATCGCCTCGAGCACGACGACCGGCTGACCGGCCTCGACGGTGTCCCCGTCCTCGACGGTGATCTTGACGATCGTGCCCTGCATCGGCGCGGTGAGGGAGTCGCCGGAGGCCGCGGCGCCGGACTTCTTGCCCGCGCTGCGCTTGGGGGCCGCCTTGGCGCCACCGCCACCGCGGCCGGTGCCCGCGCCGAAGCCGGCGGGCAGCGAGACCTCGAGGCGCTTGCCGCCGACCTCGACGACGACGGTCTCGCGCTGCTCGGGCTCCGCGTCGGCGCCCTCGCCGCCGCCGAACGGCTCGATCCGGTTCTCGAACTCGGTCTCGATCCAGGCGGTGAAGATGGTGAACGGCTCGGCGGTGAACGCCTCGTCCCGCACGACGGCGCGGTGGAACGGCAGGGCGGTGGCCATGCCCTCGACGACGTACTCGTCGAGGGCGCGGCGGGCCCGTTCCAGGGCTTCGGTGCGCGTCTCGCCGGACACGATCAGCTTGGCCAGCAGCGAGTCGAACGCGCCGCCGATGACCGAGCGCCCCTCGACGCCGGAGTCGACGCGCACGCCGGGGCCGGCGGGCTCGCGGTAGGCCGTGACGGTGCCGGGGGCGGGCAGGAAGTTGCGGCCCGGGTCCTCGCCGTTGATGCGGAACTCGAAGGCGTGGCCGCGGGGGGTGGGGTCCTCGGTGAAGCGGAGCTTCTCGCCCTCGGCGATGCGGAACTGCTCCCGGACCAAATCGATGCCGCTGGTCTCCTCGGTGACCGGGTGCTCGACCTGCAGCCGGGTGTTCACCTCGAGGAAGCTGATGACGCCGTCGTTGCCGACGAGGTACTCGACGGTGCCGGCGCCGTGGTAGTCGGCCTCGCGGCAGATCGCCTTCGCGCTCTCGTGGATGCGCTCGCGCTGCTCGTCGGTGAGGAACGGGGCGGGTGCCTCCTCGACCAGCTTCTGGTTGCGGCGCTGCAGCGAGCAGTCCCGGGTGCCGACGACGATGACGTTGCCGTGCTGGTCGGCCAGCACCTGCGCCTCGACGTGGCGCGACCGGTCGAGGTAGCGCTCGACGAAGCACTCGCCGCGGCCGAAGGCGGAGGTGGCCTCGCGCACCGCGCTCTCGTAGAGGTCGGCGACCTCCTCGCGCTTGCGAGCGATCTTCATGCCGCGCCCGCCACCGCCGTAGACCGCCTTGATCGCGATCGGCAGGCCGTGCTCGTCGGCGAAGGCCTCGACCTCCTCGACCCCCGAGACGGGGTCCTTGGTGCCGGCCACCAGGGGCGCGCCGGCGCGCTCGGCGATGTGCCGGGCGACGGCCTTGTCGCCGAGGTCGGCGATCGACTTCGGCGCGGGGCCGATCCAGGTCAGCCCGGCGTCCAGGACGGCCTGGGCGAAGTCGGCGTTCTCCGAGAGGAAGCCGTAGCCGGGGTGGACGGCGTCGGCGTCCGTGGCGCGGCAGGCTTCGATGAGCTTGTCGATGTCGAGGTACGAGTCGCCCGGCGTGGTGCCGCCGAGGGCGTAGGCCTCGTCGGCCACCTTCACGTGCAGTGCGTCGCGGTCGGGTTCGGCGTAGACCGCCACCGACGTGTATCCCGCGTCGCGGCAGGCTCGGGCCACCCGGACCGCGATCTCACCACGATTGGCGATGAGGATCTTTCGCACCGTCGCGCCTCCTCCGAACATCCCGGGCCGGACCGGCGTGGGGTCGGCCGCAGGACGGGGGCCGCGGTGTCGGTTCCGGCGTTCGATCCGGAGACTACCGGGGCGGGTTCAGCCGAGGTCCCCCAGGCGCTGCCGGCAGCGTTCACCGATGTCGGAGATCTCGTCGAGGGTGCGGGTGATGTCGTCGCGCCGGCGGCGCAGGTCGGTGCTCAGCTCGTCGAGCCGGGTCAGCAGCACGGTCAGCTGGCGGCGTTCGGAGGAGGCGGCGCCGTCGTACATGTCCACGATCTCGCGGCACTCGGCGAGGGTCATGCCGAAGCGGCGGCCGCGCAGAATGAGGCGCAGCCGGGCCCGGTCGCGCTGGCTGTAGACCCGACTGGTGCCGTCCCGGCCGGGGTGCACCAGCCCCTCGGCCTCGTAGAAGCGCAGCGTGCGGGTGGTGACGCCCAGCTCGTCGGCGAGTTCCCGGACGCCGTAGCTCCGGCCCTCTTCCATCACGCCCGTCACCTGGCTATCGTTGCTTGACGTTGACGTAAACGTCAAGAGAGGCCGGAGCGGCATGACCTTTGAACTGAGCGAGGACCACGAGACCTTCCGCAAGGCGGTTCGCGACTTCGCCGAGCGCGAGATCGCGCCCCACGTCGCGCAGTGGGATCGCGACCACCACTTCCCCGTCGAGGTGGTCCACGCGATGGGCGAGCTCGGGCTGTTCGGGCTCAACGTGCCGGAAGAGTACGGCGGCTCGGCCGGGGACTTCACGTCGCTGTGCGTCGCGATCGAGGAGCTCGGTCGCGTCGACCAGTCGATCGGGATCACGCTGGAGGCCGGTGTCGGGCTCGGCATCAACCCGATCCTCACCTACGGCACCGACGAGCAGAAGCAGCGCTGGCTGCCCGACCTGGTCGCCGGCCGCACGCTGGCCGGCTTCGGCCTCACCGAGCCCGAGGCCGGCTCGGACGCCGGCGCCACCCGCACCCGCGCCGAGCTGGCCGACGGGCAGTGGACGATCAACGGGGCCAAGGCGTTCATCACCAACTCCGGCACCGACATCACCTCGTGCGTCACGGTCACCGCGCGCACCGGCGCCGACGAGATCTCCTCGATCATCGTGCCGGCCGGCACGCCCGGGTTCACCGTCGAACCGGCCTACGACAAGCTCGGCTGGCACATCTCCGACACCCACGGCCTGACCTTCGACGACTGCCGGGTGCCGGAGGCGAACCTGCTCGGCCACCGCGGCGACGGGTTCCGCCAGTTCCTGGCCGTGCTGGACGACGGCCGCATCGCCATCGCCGCCCTGGCCGTCGGGCTGGCGCAGGCCTGCCTGGACCACTCGCTGCGCTACGCCAACGAACGGCACACCTTCGGCGCCCCGATCGGCTCCCGGCAGGCGGTGGCGTTCTCGCTGTCGGACCTGGCCGTCTCGGTGGAGGCGGCCCGGCTGCTGACCTACAAGGCCGCCTGGCTCAAGGACGCCGGCCGGCCATCGGCCCAGCTGAAACAGGCCGCGGCGATCGCGAAGCTGCACGCCACCGAGGCCGCGGTCACCGCCACCCGCACCGCCACGCAGGTCTTCGGCGGCAACGGCTTCATGGAGGAGTTCCCCGTCGCGCGGTTCTACCGGGACGCCAAGATCCTGGAGATCGGTGAGGGGACCTCCGAAGTGCAGCGGATGCTCATCGCCCGCGGCCTCGGCCTCCCCGTCTCCTGAGCCTCGCCGTGACCTCGACTCCGAAAGACATCGACGCCGCCCGCGAGGCCACCCTCGCGCCGAGCGACCGCGCCGCCGCCAAGCTGGCCGAGCAGGGCAAGCTCTACGTCCGCGACCGCCTCGCGCTGCTGTTCGACGAGGGCAGCTTCGTCGAGGACGGCCAGCTGGCCAACGCGCTGGCCGGGGACCTGCCCGCCGACGCCGTCGTCACCGGGCAGGGCATGGTCGACGGGCGGCCCGCCCTCGCCGTCGCCAACGACTCCTCGGTCAAGGCCGGCTCGTGGGGGGCGCGGACGGTCGAGAAGATCATCCGCGTCACCGAGCGGGCGCTGGCCGAGGAGCTGCCGGTCTTCTGGCTCATCGACTCCGGCGGCGGGCGCATCACCGACCAGGTCGAGATGTTCCCCGGCCGCCGCGGCGCGGGGCACATCTTCCACAACCAGGTGGCGCTCTCGGGCAAGGTGCCGCAGATCTGCTGCCTGTTCGGGCCGTCCGCCGCCGGCGGCGCCTACATTCCGGCCTTCTGCGACTTCGTGGTCATGGTCGAGGGCAACGCCTCGATGTACCTCGGCTCCCCCCGGATGGCCGAGATGGTCGTCGGCGAGAAGGTGTCGCTGGAGGAGATGGGCGGGGCCCGGATGCACGCCAGCGTCTCCGGCTGCGGGGACAACCTCGCCGTCGACGACGCCGACGCGCTCGAGCAGGCGAGGCTGTTCTTCTCCTACCTGCCCACCTGCTGGCGCGAACCGGCCCCCGACGCCGCGGCCGAGCCGCCGGCGGTGGAGCTCGCCGACGACTGCGTCCCAGCGGCCGAGTCGGTCCCGTTCGACATGCACGCGATCGTCGACGGCCTCGTCGACGACGGCTCGTTCTTCGAGCTCAAGCCGCTGTTCGCGCCCGAGGTGGTCGTCGGGTTCGGCCGGATCGACGGCTCGCCCGTGGGCGTGGTGGCGAACAACTCGATGGTCAAGGGCGGGGTGCTGTTCGTCGACTCCGCCGACAAGTGCGCCCGGTTCATCTGGCTGTGCGACGCCTTCAACGTGCCGCTGCTCTACCTCGCCGACGTGCCCGGTTTCATGATCGGCAGCGAGGTCGAGAAGCAGGGCATCATCCGGCACGGCGCGAAGATGATCACGGCGGTGTCCGAGGCCACCGTGCCGCAGATCTCGGTGATCGTCCGCAAGGCCTACGGGGCCGGGCTCTACGCGATGGCCGGTCCGGGCTTCCGACCCGACGTCTGCCTGGCGCTGCCCACGGCCAAGATCGCGATCATGGGCCCGCAGGCGGCGATCAACGCCGTGTACGCCAACCGCATCGCCGCCCTCGAGGACGACGCCGCCCGCGAGGAGTTCGTCGCCGCGAAGCGCGAGGAGTACGAGCAGGACGTCGACATCCTGCGGCTCGCGGCCGACCTGGTGATCGACGGCGTGCTCGAACCGTCCGAGCTGCGCGGCGAGCTCGTCCAGCGCTACCGGGCCCTGGTCGGCAAGTCGCGGCACTTCTCGACCCGCCGGCACGGGGTGCCGCCGGTATGAGCGAACGGGGCGCAATCCGGGTGCGGGGCGGGGCCACGGCGGAGGAGATCGCCGCGGTCACGGTCGTCGTCCGGTCACTGCTCGGCACCCACGCCGACTCGCCGGCCTCGCCCTACGCGATCTGGCGTGCGGGACGCCGCGCGGCCCTGCGAAGCACCGCCCCGCCGCACGTCGGCCTGCCGAGCGAGCCGCGCTGAGGCAGAATCATCGAGTGGCCTCGTCTGACGACGCGCCCCGGGCGCCGACGGACATCGCCAGCGTCGCGGCGAACGTCCCGTTCGTGGTGCGCACCTTTGTCGGTTTCGCGGTGCTCACCGTGCTGCTCAACGTCATCGGGGTGCTGGTCATCGCCGGGCTGCTGGCGGCGATCAACGCCACCGCCACCGCCAGCCAGATCACGGCCCTCCTCACCGCCGCCGTGGTCCTCACCGTCGTCAGCACCGGCATCGGCGTGGGCCTGGGCGCGCTCACGCAGCGGCGCACGCTGCGCTGGCTGCTGCGCGGCGAGACCCCGGGGCCCGACGACGCGCGGCAGGCGCTGCGGCTGCCGTTCGACCTCGCCACGATCACGGTCACGCTCTGGGGGTTCAGCAGCCTGGTCATCGGCATCGTGGCGGGCGCCGTCGGCGAGCCGGTACGTGTCGTGCTGGGGATCGTCGGCGGCATCCTGCTGTCGGGGTTGGTGTCGGGCGGGTTCATCTACCTGGTGGTCGGCCGGGTCAATCGGAAGATCGTCCGGCTGGCGCTCGCCGCCCACCCTCCGCGTGAGGCCCCGGTGTTCGGGGTGCGCCGCCGGTTGCTCATCAACTGGCTGCTGACCACGGCCCTGCCGCTGGTGGGGCTCGCCCTGGTGCTGGCCGCCCCGGCGGACCGGGCGCACATCATCGGCGTCGCGGTGGTGGTGGTCGGCATCGCGCTGCTGGTCGGCGGGGTCTCGACCGCCCTCATCGCCCGCGCGATCGGCACGCCGCTGCGCGAGGTGGTCGAGGCGCTGCGCCAGGTCGGGGACGGCCGCCTCGACGTCGCCGTGACGCTCGACGACGCCGGCGAGATCGGGCTGGTGCAGAACGGGGTCAACGAGATGGTCGCCGGCCTGCAGGAGCGGGACCGGGTCACCGACCTGTTCGGCCGGCACGTCGGGCCCGCCGTGGCCGCCGAGGCGATCAACAGTGGCGTCACCCTGAGCGGCGAGTTCCGTGAGGTCGTGGCGCTGTTCGTGGACATCACCGGGTCGACCAAGCTGACGCAGGTCACCGAGCCGACCGAGTTCGTCGACATGCTGAACCGGTTCTTCGAGATCGTGGTCGAGGAGGTCGAGGCCCACGGCGGGCTGGTGAACAAGTTCGAAGGCGACGCGGCGCTCTGCGTCTTCGGCGCCCCGGCGCCGCTCCCCGACGCCCCGAGCGCGGGGCTGCGGGCCGCCCGCGGCATCCGCGACCGGATCGCCGAGGGCGGGGAGCTGGAGATCGGCATCGGCGTCGCCTACGGGCAGGTGATCGCCGGCCAGATCGGGACCGCCAGCAGGCTGGAGTACACCGTCATCGGCGACGCGGTGAACGAGGCGTCCCGCCTCACCGAGCTGGCCAAGCGCGTGGACGGGCGGATCCTGTCCAGCGAGAACACCGTCACCGCGGCGGCGGAGCAGGAGCAGGCCGAGTGGCAGCGGGGCCGCTCACTGCGGCTGCGCGGCCGGGAGGAGCTCACCCACAGCTACCGCACCGTCCGGGTTCCCGAGGCGTCGGCCTCGCTGTCGCGTCGCCTGCACGACGTCGCCCGCGCCGTCGTCGACCTGCCCACGCGGGCGAGCGCCGGGGAGCACGATCAGGGCGTCTCGGGCACCGACGGGTAGCCGAGGTCGAGCAGACCGCGGCCCAGCTCACCGAGCAGGTGCCGCAGCAGTGGCAGCGAGACGCCCACGACGTTGTGCGGGTCGCCGCTGACGGCCTCGACGAACCACCCGCCGAGCCCGTCGATCGTGAACGCGCCGGCCACGGCGCTGGGCTCGCCGGTGCCGCAGTAGGCCTCGATCTCGTCGTCGCCGGGTTCGCCGAAGCGCACCTCGGTGGCGGCCGTGCGGCCGGCGGCGCGCCCGGTCGCGGTGTCGATCAGGTGATGTCCGGTGTGGAGCACGCCGGTGCGGCCCCGCAGCTCGCGCCAGCGCTCGACGGCGGCCCGGACACTGCCGGGCTTGCCGAACGGCTCGCCGTCCAGTTCGAGCACCGAGTCGCAGCCGAGCACGAGCGCGTCGCCGCTGCCGGCGGCGACCGCCGTCGCCTTCAACTCCGCCAGCCGCTGGGCCAGCGCGGCGGGGGAGTCGGCGGTCACCGGATCCTCGTCGACGCCGCTGACGATCACCTCCGGGTCGACGCCGGCGGCCCGCAGGGTGGCCAGCCGGGCAGGGGAGGCGGACGCGAGGACGAAGCGCACGGCGGGTCGGGGCTGCGCGCTTACAGGCCGAGCGACTTGGAGATCACGGTCTTCATGATCTCGCTGGTGCCGCCGTAGATGCGGGTGATGCGGGCGTCGGCGTAGCGACGGCTGATGGGGTACTCGCTCATGTAGCCGTAGCCGCCGTGCAGCTGCAGGCAGCGGTCGACCACGCGGCCCTGCAGCTCCGTGCAGTGGTACTTGGCCTTGGAGGCGTCGGCGGCGGTCAGCTCGCCGCTGTTGAGCCGGTCGACGCAGCGGTCGAGGTAGGCCTGGGCGACGTCGATCTCGGTGTCCATCTCGGCGAGGGCGAACTTGGTGTTCTGGAAGGCGGCGATGTTCTTGGTGAAGGCCTGGCGGTCCTGCACGTACTGCAGCGTCTCGGCCAGCGCCGCGGTGGCCTCGGCGACGCCGCTGACGGCGATCGAGGTGCGTTCCTGCGGCAGCTTGGCGGCGAGGAAGCCGAAGCCCTCGCCCTCCTCGCCGAGCCGGTTGTCGACCGGAACGCGGACGTCGGTGAACGACAGCTCGGCGGTGTCCTGGGAATGCAGGCCGAGCTTCTCGAGGTTGCGGCCCCGCTCGAAGCCGGGCATGCCGCGTTCGAGCACGAGCAGCGACATGCCGCCGCGGCGGTCGTCGCTCTCGCCGGTCTTGACCGCGGTGATGACGAGGTCGGCGTTGATGCCGTTGGTGATGAAGGTCTTCGAACCATTGACGACGTAGCTGTCGCCGTCGCGCTCGGCCCGGGTGCGCATACCGGCGAGATCCGACCCGGCGCCGGGCTCGGTCATCGCGATCGCGGTGATCAGCTCGCCCGAGGCGATGCCCGGCAGCCAGCGCTGCTTCTGTTCCTCGCTGCAGTAGGTGAGGAAGTAGGGCAGGCAGATGTCGTTGTGCAGCGTCAGCCCCAGGCCGGTGCCGCCGATCCCGGCGGCGGCGACCTGCTCGGCCAGCACCTGGTTGAACCGGAAGTCCTCGACCCCGCCGCCGCCGTACTGCTCCGGGACCGCCATGCCGAGGAAGCCGCTCCGCCCGGCCTCGGCGAAGACCTCGCGCGGCGTGATCCCGGCCCGCTCCCAGTCCAGGTAATGCGGGAGGACCGACTTGTCGACGAAGGCCCGGAACGCCTCGCCGAATGCCCGATGCTCGTCCTCGTAGTGCTTGCGGTCCATGTCGCCACTCTAAGGTCGGACCCCGTGACAGTTGGAGTGATCGGCGGATCAGGCTTCTATTCCCTGCTCGACGACCCCGAGGGACACGCGGTCGACACGCCCTTCGGGGCGCCGAGCGACACCGTGACCGTGGGGTCGCTGGCCGGGCGCCGGGTGGCGTTCGTGCCGCGCCACGGCGTCGGGCACCGCTTCGCGCCGCACCTGGTGCCGTACCGGGCCAATCTCTGGGCCCTGCGCTCGCTCGGGGTGCGGCAGGTGGTGGCGCTGTCGGCGGTCGGCTCGCTGACGCCGTCGTTGCCGACCGGCACTCTCGTCGTGCCCGAACAGCTCGCCGACCGCACCCACGGCCGCGAGCACACCTACTTCGACGCCGCCGACGGCGTCGGCCACGCCAGCTTCGCCGACCCCTACTGCCCGGTGGGACGGGCGGCGGCGCTGTCGGCCGGGCGCGGCGCGCACGACGGCGGGACCCTGGTCGTCATCAACGGCCCGCGGTTCTCCACCCGGGCCGAGTCGCAGGAGTACCAGGCCCGCGGCTGGACGCTCATCGGCATGACCGCGATGCCGGAGGCGGCGCTGGCCCGCGAGCTGGCGCTCTGCTACACCACGCTGGCGCTCGTCACCGACCTCGACGCCGGGGTCGAGGCGGGCGCCGGCGTCACGCACACCGAGGTGCTGGCGGCCTTCGAGGCGAACCTGCCGCGGCTGCGGGAGCTGCTGGTCGCGACCCTGGAGCGGCTGCCGGCAGAGCAGGGCGACTGCGCCTGCAACGACACCACCGGCTACCCGGCGTCGCACCGGCTGCCGTGAGGGTCCTGCTCACCGGCGGCGCCGGGTTCATCGGCACCCACGTGCGCGCCGCGCTCGGCCGGCCACGACGTCGTGGTGCTCGACTCGCTGCGCCCGGACGTCCACCGCGGCGACGCCGCCGCGGATCGACGGGCTGGTCCGGGCCGACGTCCGCGACCCCGCCGCGGTCGGGGCGGCGCTGGCCGGCGTCGACGTGGTCGTGCACCTGGCGGCGAAGGTCGGGTTGGGCGTGGACGTGCAGGACCTGCCCGACTACGCCGACTCCAACGTGCACGGCACCGCGGTGCTGCTGGCGGCCATGGCCCGCGCGGGCGTGACGCGGCTGGTGCTGGCCAGCTCGATGGTCGTCTACGGCGAGGGCCTGGGCGCCTGCCCCGAGCACGGTGACGTCGCGCCCGGGCCGCGCGCCGAGGCCGAGCTGGCCGCGGGGCGCTTCGAGCCGCCGTGCCCCCGCTGCGGCCGGCCGCTGGCGCCGGCGCTGGTCGCGGAGTCGACGCCGCCGGATCCGCGCAACGGCTACGCCGTCACCAAGCTCTCGCAGGAGCAACTGGCCGCGTCGTGGGCCCGGGCGACCGGCGGCAGCGTCGCGGCGCTGCGCTACCACAACGTCTACGGGCCCGGCCTGCCGATGGACACCCCGTACGCCGGGGTCGCCGCGATCTTCGTGTCCGCGCTGCGGCGGGGCGAGGCGCCGAGGCTCAACGAGGACGGGGCGATGCGCCGCGACTTCGTGCACGTCCGCGACGTCGCCGCCGCCACCGTGGCCGCCGCCGAGCGGCACACCGAGGGGGTGCGCGCCTTCAACGTCGGCTCGGGCACGCCGCGCACGGTGGGGGAGATGGCGTCGTCCCTGTCGTCCGCGCTCGGCGGCCCGGAGCCGGTCGTCACCGGTGCCTTCCGGCTCGGCGACGTCCGGCACATCACCGCCGACTCCGCACGCGTCCGCCGGGAACTCGGGTGGGCTCCCCGCGTCGAGTTCTCGGACGGAATGGCCGAGCTGGCGGCCGGTTTCCGCCACGGGGAGGCGTGATTGCGGCGGGTCGCGCCCCCACGCCCACGATCTTCATGGTCGACGGCAGCCGGGGCTGCATCCGGCCATGAAGATCCGCCGTTACCGCGACATCGCGGTGGGCGCTCCGGTGGTGACGAAGAAGTTCTCGACGTCGAACTCCTCGGTGACGTCGTCGCGCGACTGCCTCGGCGCGGAGGCTTAGGGTCGGGAATCGTGACTGCCCTGCCGCCCACGGCTCGCCCGCTCAACTCTGAGGAGCGGGAGCTGGTGGACCGCGCCCGCCTCGCCATCGATGCCAACACCGACGCCGGGCCGGACGAGGACGGCGTGCACACCATGGGCGCGGCCGTGCGAGCCGAAGACGGCAGCGTCTACGTGGGCGTGAATCTGTACCACTTCACCGGAGGGCCCTGCGCGGAGCTCGTCGCGCTGGGCGCGGCGCGTGCCGCCGGTGCCCGGGTGATCACCCACATCGTGGCGGTCGGCAACCACGGCCGAGGCGTCAAGGCGCCATGCGGTCGCGACCGGCAGGTACTCGCCGACTACCACCCGCAGATCCGGGTGATCGTGCCCGCCGTCGGCGGCGTCGTCAGCCTGCCCATCGAGGAGCTGCTGCCCCTCGGTTTCGACACCCGGGCCGAGCACTCCTGACCCGGTAGCGTCGCGCCGGGTCCGAGCTTGCTCGAGCCGCGGGCCTCCCGCAGCGGGTGCACGTCTGGTACGGCCCCGCCTCGTCCATCTGCTCCGGACCCCAGGCGTGCCGGTGCAGCAGGCACAGCAGCCGTCCCATCGCGTCACGCCCTCGCGCGAACTCAAGCACGCGAGACCGAGCCGATCAAGGGATGTGATCACCCGCAGCCGGGTCGCGCGCCATCACCGTCAGCCGCGGTCGAGCGGCAGCACGACGCGGAACTCGCAGCCGCCGTCGCGGTTGACGACCTCGACGTGCCCGCCGTGCGCCTCGACGATCCCCCGGGTGATGGCCAGCCCCAGGCCGGCGCCGGAGTCGTCGGTGCTCGCGTCCGCGGTGTCGTGCGGGGTTCGGGCGGTCTCGCCCCGGAAGCCGACGTCGAAGACGCGCGGCAGGTGCGGCCCGGGGATGCCGCCGCATTCGTCACGCACCACGACCTCGGCCGTCGACCCGTCGTCGCGGGCACCGACCCGCACGTCCACCGCGCCGGGGGCAGGGGTGTGCCGGATCGCGTTGCCGACCAGGTTGGTCAGCGCGCGGTTGAGCTCCGAGCCGTTGGCGACGACGGGGGCCGCGGTGTCGACGGACCCGGTGAGCACCACCCCGTGCGCACCGGCCAGCGGCTCGAGCGCGGCCACGCAGTCGGAGACCAGGTCGTCGAGCCCGAGGCGCTCGGTCTCGCTCGGCCCCACGCCGGCCTGGATCCGGGACAGGTCGAACAGGTCGTCGACCATGTGGGCCAGCCGCTCCACCGCGGCGCTGATCTGCTTGTAATACTGCTCGGGCTCGTCGGTCACGCCGTCCTCGAGGGCCTCGGCCATCGCCCGCAGCCCGGCCAGCGGCGTGCGCAGGTCGTGGCTGACCCAGGACACCAGCTCGCGGCGGGCCGTCTCCAGCGCCCGCTCCCGTTGCCGCGTCGCGGCCAGGGCGGCGGCGGTGGCGCGCAGGTCGGCCCGGACCTGCTCGACCTCGGCGGTCAGCCGCGGGCCGTCCGCCGGCGGCACCCGCCCGGCGCCCAGCTCGGTCACCGCGTGCCGCAGCGTCTCCGCGTCCCGGGTGAGTCCCCGCGCACCGGCCCAGGCCGCCACCGCGGTCACCGCGCCGGAGAAGGCCGTCAGCGCCAGCGCGGTCGGCAGGTTCAGAGCGGGCACGAGCATCCCGCGGATCGCGCCCCACAGCGCCGCCATCGAGGCAGCGGCCCCGACTAGCACCAGCGAGATCAGCAGGCCGCGCATCGACCGGCGCCGCAGCGGGCGGAGCGCGAGCCAGACGAGCCCGCCCGCGAGCACGGCCCACACCAGCGACGTCAGCAGCGCCGACCAGGTCACGTGCACGGCAGCTCCAGCCGGTAGCCGATGCCCCAGACCGTCTGGATGAGGGTAGGGGAGCGGGGATCGACCTCGACCTTCTCGCGCAGCCGCCGGACGTGGACGGTGACGGTGGACTGGTCGCCGAAGGTCCAGCCCCACACCTCGCGCATCAGGTCCTCGCGCCGGAATGCCTGCCCGGGGTGAGCCAGGAGGAAGGCCAGCAGGTCGAGTTCGCGGACGGTCAGCGGCAGCTCGCGTGCCGTTCCGCGTCACCCGGCGGGCGGCGGTGTCGACCCGCAGGTCGCCCGCGACGAGCACGGGCGCGGGAGTCGCCCGGGCGGCCGCCGCCCGGCGCAGCACCGACTCCACCCGTAGGACGAGCTCGCGCGGCGAGAACGGTTTGGTGACGTAGTCGTCGGCGCCCAGCTCCAGGCCGGCTATGCGGTCCTCCGGCTCCGAGAGCGCCGTCAGCATCACGATCGGCAGGTCCGGCCACGCGGCGCGCACGCGCCGGCACAGCTCGAGCCCGTCCAGGCCGGGCAGCATGAGGTCGAGCACCAGCAGGTCGGGCCGGGTATCGGTGAGCGCGGCCAGCGCCGTCGAGCCGTCGCCGAACAGGCGGGTGGAGTGCCCCGCCCGTTCCAGGTAGCTGACGACCACCGATGCCACGGTGGCGTCGTCGTCGACCACCATCACCCGTGCCACAGCGGCGCCACCTCCTACCCGGAAGCATCGTAGGCAGCTCCGCGATCCCGGTCGGCGGGCAGCGCTGCGGGCGTCATCGCTCCGTAATCGTGACGGCCCGTTCGTGGGCGGTCCGTCCCCCTAGTGTCGATGACGATGATGAGCGCCCCCCTCGACGTCGTCCTGCCGTGCCTGGACGAGGCCCCGGCGCTGCCCTGGGTGCTCGCGCGCATCCCGGAGGGAGCGCGGGCCGTGGTCGTCGACAACGGCTCCCGGGACGGCTCGGCGCGGATCGCTCGCGAGCTGGGCGCGACGGTCGTGGAGTGTGACCAGCGCGGCTACGGCGCGGCCTGCCATGCCGGCCTGCGCGCCGCCGTCGCCGAGTTCGTGGCCGTCTGCGACTGCGACGGCTCGCTCGACCCGCGGCTGGCCGCAGACTTCGTGGCGATGATCCGCGCCGGGGTCGCCGACCTGGTCGTCGCCCGCCGCCGGCCGCAGACCCGCGCGGCGATGTCGCTGACCTCCCGCCTCGCCAACGTCGAGCTGGCCCGCCGGGTGCGCCGGCGCACCGGCGTGGCGCTGCGCGACGTCGGGCCGCTGCGGGTGGCCCGTCGGCAGGCGCTGCTCGATCTCGGTATCGCCGATCGTCGGAGCGGCTACCCGGTGGAGACCGTGCTGCGCGCCGCCCGGGCCGGGTGGACGGTCGCCGGCGCGGACGTGCCGTACGCGCCGCGGGTCGGTCACTCGAAGGTGACCGGGACCGTGCGTGGCACCGTGCAGGCGGTGCGGGACATGAGCGCGGTGCTCGCGTCGTGAGCGAGCGTGAGCGAGCGAACCAGGGGTACAGCGCGCGTGGAGCCTCACGCCGCCGCCCGCAGCGGAGCGAGGACGCGGCGTGAGCTCGGCGGCGGGGCGGGACCCCGCGCTGATCGTCATCGCCAAGGAACCGGTGCCGGGCCGGGTGAAGACCCGGCTCGTGCCGCCGCTGACCGAACGGGAGGCGGCCGAGGTCGCGGGTGCGGCGCTGTGGGACACGATGCGCGCCGCCGCCGGCATCCCGGCGGCGGGGCTGTGGCTCGCGTTCGACGGCGACCCGGCCCGCTGGGTGCCGGAGGGCTGGCACACGGTGGCGCAGCCGCCCGGCGGGCTGGACGAGCGGATCGCGGCCGCCTTCACGGCCGTCCGGCCGGGGCCCGCCGTGCTGATCGGCATGGATACGCCGCAGCTGCGGCCCGAGCAGCTGACCGCCTTCGATCCGCGCGCCTACGACGCCTGCCTCGGCCCGGCCACCGACGGCGGTTACTGGGCCCTCGGCTTCGCCGAGCCGCGATGGGCCACGGCCGCCGTCCGCGGCGTCCCGATGTCGACCTCTCACACCGGCGAGGAGCAGCACCGGCGCCTCGAGGCGCTCGGCCTGCGGGTGCAGCTGCTGGAGACGCTCACCGACGTCGACACCATCGACAGCGCCCGCGAGGTCGCCCGGGACGCCCCGGGGACCGCGTTCGCCACCACGCTGGCCCGCATCGGGCGGGGCTGAGCCCGCCGTGTCGGAGGCCGTGCTCGAGCCCTACGAGACCGCGCTGCGCGGCGGCATCGTGCCCGAGCTCGTGACCGCGTCGGGGCGGCTGGTGGCGCTCGACGTCGCGAGGTGGCTCGGCCCGACCGACGCCGCCGACGCGACCGTGCTCGACCGGTGCGTGGGCCCGGTGCTGGACGTCGGCTGCGGGCCGGGCCGGTTCGTCTCCGCCCTGGCGGCCCGCGGGGTGGCCGCGCTCGGCGTCGACATCGCCGAGGCCGCCGTCGCCCTGACCCGTGGTCAGGGCGTGCCGGCGCTGCTGCGCAACGTGTTCGCCGACCTTCCCGGGGAGGGCCGCTGGCCCACCGTGCTGCTGCTGGACGGCAACATCGGCATCGGCGGCGACCCGAGCCGGCTGCTGACCCGGGTGCGCCGGCTGCTGGCGCCGGGCGGCCGGCTGCTGGTGGAGTGCGATCCGGACCCGGACGCGGCGGAGCTGGTGCGGCTGCGGTTCGCCGTCCACGGAGTTCCGGCCGGCCCCACGTTCCCGTGGGCCACCGTCGGTACCGGCACGCTGCACCGGCACGCGGTCCGGACGGGCTACTCCGACCTCGAGCCCTGGGACGCGGGCGGACGCTCGTTCGCGGTGCTCGCGCGCTGAGCGCGCACCACCAGCGTGAGGTAACAGAGCAGGCCGACGCCCGCGATCGCGGCCACGGCGATCAGCAGATTGACGGTGTAGTCCTGCCGGAGCAGCGCCTTGCTCGCGGGGTAGCGCCCCTGCCGGTGGATCATCGGCAGCGCGATCAGGGTCACCAGGCCCGCGACCACCAGCGCCGGCTGCAGCACGGTGCGGGCCCGCGACGGCACCAACCGGTGCAGCAGGCGGCCGGCTCCGGCCACGGCCGGGGACAGCACGCCGTCGTGCAGCACGAGCGCGGCGACCAGCCACGCGACCAGCGTCGCCAGGTCACCGAGCGCCACCTGGGTGAGCAGCCGGAAGACGCCGAACAGGCCGAGCAGGACACCGGCGGCGCCGAGGGCGATCCGCGTCCGCATCTAGAGCACCTCCACCCGGCTGAGCCACTTGGTGTTCAGCACCCCGGCGCGGTCCGGGGCGATCAGCCGGAGCGGGTAGCCGTGGTCGAGGGTCAGGCGCCTGCCGTTCAGGTGCGTGGCGAGCAGCGCCACGCCCAGCTGCGGACCCTCGACGTAGCTCACCTTGTAGGAGCCCTGCGGCTCCAGCGAGACGACGCGGACGCGGGAGCTCCGGTCCCCGCCGACCCGCTCGACCAGATCCAGCAGCCGGAGCCCGCGCCAGTCGGCGCCCGCGCTCCAGCCCTCGACGCAGGCGATGGGCCAGGACGCGTCCCGGCCCTGCGGCCCCACCATCCGCTCGACCCGCCCGAGCGGCAGCGACATCTCGCCGGCGGGCCCGCGCAGCTGCAGCGACCAGCCGGGATCGGTGGCGAGGGGGGCGACCGCCGCCTGCTCGGCGGTGCGGTTCACCGGGAGCGACTCCTGCGGCGCGTCCTGTTCCCGGCGGATCGCGAACAGCCCGAGGCGCGACAGCGGCGTCACCGTCTGGCCCGCCATCACCAACCCCAGACCGCCGATCCCGGCCCCGACGGCGGTGAGCAGGCCGCGCCGGGTGAGGCCGGCGGCGGGGGGCTCGGCCGGCGTCGCGGACGCAAGGTCGTCCGATGGGGGGTCGTCCGCGGCCAGCCGGGTCCGCAGCCCGGCGCGGATGTCGGGCAGCTTGATCGAGACGTGCAGCAGGATCGACCCGATCACCACGTAGCCGAGGAAGCGGTGGACCGGCACGAAGCTCCACGGCCACGGGTACCAGTCGAGGGCGTTGAAGAACCCGGTCGTCAGCTCGACCAGCGCCGAGGAGACCAGGACGGCGATCGAGAGCCGCTCCAGGGCGTTGCGGGCGCCGGCGACCGGCGGCCAGGTGAACAGCCGCGGGTACACCGACCACAGCTTCAGCAGCAGCAGCGGGATCGTCAGCACACCGGTGAGCACGTGCAGCCCCTGCGTCAGCCGGTAGCCCCACACCGGCGCGGACGGCTCGGGCAGGAAGCTCCACGGCTGGTACTGGTAATGGCTCAGCATGCCGGTGACGAAGCAGATGCCGAAGCTGATGCCGAGCGCCCGCCCGATCCGCGCGGTGAGGGCCCGCGAGCGCAACCGGCTCTGGAAGCGCGGCCACCACGGCGGCGCGCGGTCCGGCAGCAGGTTCGTCATCGAGCTCCATCCTCCCGGCGGCGACGCGGCGCGCTCCTTACGACCCTCGTACGTCCTCCGGGCCCTCGGCGGTTCCGTCGCGCGCGTTCGGCATGCTCAGGCTCGTGAGGTTTCTCCGCCGCGCAGCACCGACCGTTCTGGCGGTGTCGGTGCTGGTCCAGGCGGTGCTCTACGTGGTGCTGCTGGCGGCGCCGGAGCGCTCTGCGTCCTCCCCGCGGGCCCAGCTGTTGCTGGTGACGAGCGTGCCGCTGTGGCTGGTGGCGGTGGCGGCCCTGGAGCGATGGCAGCCCCGGCGCGTTGCGGCGGTCGTGCTCGGCGTCGGCGCCCTGCTGTCGCTGGTCGCGCTGCTGCACGCGCCGGCGACCTCCGACGACGACTTCCGCTACCTGTGGGACGGGAAGGTGCAGCTCGCCGGCACCGACCCGTACCGGTACCCGCCGAGCTCCCCGGCGCTGGCGCACCTGCGCGGGCCGTTCCTGTTCGGGCCGCCCGGCCACGACCCGCACGGCTTCCCCGGCGGCTCGACCATGATCAACCGGCCGACCGTCCGCACCATCTACCCGCCGGTCGCGCAGGCCGCCTTCACCGTGTTGCGGCTGCTCGCGTTCGGCGGTCGGGGCGGGCACCTGCCGCTGCAACTGGCCGGGACGCTCGGCCTGCTCGCGGTCGGCTGGCTGCTGCTGCGCAGCGGGGTTCGGCCCTGGCTGGCGGCGGTCTGGACCTGGTGCCCGGTGACGATCGTGGAGTACGCCAACAACGCCCACATCGACTGGCTCGGGGTGCTGCTGGTGGTGGCGGCGTTCGTGCTCGCGCGGCGCCGGTTCCGGACCGGTGTGATCGGGGTGCTGGTGGGCGCGGCGATCGCGGTGAAGCTGTACCCGGCGCTCGTCCTGCCGGCGCTGATGCGGCGACGCTGGCTGGTCGCGCCCGTGGCCGTCGTCACCGTCGCGGTCAGCTACGTGCCGCACGTCCTGGCCGTCGGCGGCGACGTGATCGGTTACCTACCCGGCTACCTGCAGGAGGAGCAGTACGGCAGCGGCGGCCGGCTGCTGCTGCTGGGGCAGGTGCTGCCCCACCCGGCCGACACCGCGGTCGGGCTGCTGGTCGTGGCCGCGGTGTCGGTGTGGGCGTGGCGGCGCGGCGACCGCGAGCGCCCCGAGCGGGCCGCCGTGGTGGTCGTGGGGGTCACCTTCTGCGTGTTCACGCCGAGCTACGGCTGGTACGCGGGGCTGCTGCTGGCCCTGGTGGCGCTGACGGGGGCGGTGGAGTGGATCCCGGTCGTGCTGGCCGCGACCGGCACCTACCTGTTGCACGCCGACCAGTTCGACCCGCTGATCTACGCCGGTGCGGTGGTTCTCGCCATCGGCATTGCCCGCATTCGGCGGCACGGCCGGCGGAGCGTCGAGCAGCCGCGGGAGGTCGCCGTCACATCGTGACGTGGCTCGCGCGTGACGGCGGTGACGTTCGCGTTCGCAGGACCGGTTCGGTGGTTAGCGTTCACATGAGTGAACGGACGTACACCGAAACGGAGGATGTCGATGTCACCCGCCCGAGCCCGCAGCATCCGAGTCGCCGCCCGTGCCGCCGCCGGTGGTGCGCTGGTCGCCGCGGCCGTCACCGGCGCCCTGGCCGTCGGGAGCGCGCCGAGCGGGGCCGCCGGCCGCAGCTGTACCGCCTGGGCCACGGTGCGCCACCGGGTGGCGCTCGCCGGGAAGCCCGTCACCCTCCGGCCGCAGCTGCGCGGCACCGCCGGGTGCGCGGCGCAGACCGCGGACGACGGCGCCACCGCCGACCTGCTGGAGCCCGGCGCGCAGCCCTACCCGCAGCGCTGGACCCACTTCGGCGCCCGGGAGAAGGTCACGCTTCACGCGTCGCTCGACCGGCCGGGACGCTACGTGTTCAGCCACGGCAAGGCCCGGGTGTACGACGCCAACTACGAGCAGGTCCCCGCCACCTGGCATGCGACTGCGTTCACGGTGAAGTACGGAAGTCAGTTCATCGTCGCGACGCGGTCGCACGGCCGAGCCCACGGGGTGCTGCGCACCTACTCCCGGTCCGGCTGGCACCGGGCGCACAACCGAACCGTCGCCCTGCAGCACGGCACCGCGCACGGCTGGCGCACGGTCGCGCGGCGACGCACCGGGCGCAACGGCCAGGTGACCTTCCGCCGGCGGCTGGCGGGCAAGTACCGGCTGCTGGCCGCACCCACCCGCTCGTCCTGGGGGACGCGCACCCGGTTCAACGTCGGTCGTCGCGCCTGACCGATCGGGTCGTTCGCGAGAGTCCCTGCACCGCCACTCCCGGCGGGGTGCTCGTGGCGGACGTCGTCGAGGATTGGTCGGCCCGGCACGGTGACCCGTACACGGCGCGCCTGACCGGCACAGCGGGAGGCCGCCGAAGGTGGCGGTAGCGGGCGGCGCGACCGTAGAAATGGACGCGGTCGAGTTCTGTCGGATGCCCCCCGCGGGGCCGGCGCCGGCCTGCTCACCGCGCTCGTCCCGTTCTGAGCGTCACCGATGTCCTGAAGGGACCGAGGACCATGCGTGCCTACCGTGCCCACCGCGACGTCAGCGTCGTCAGCGACTACCTCGAAGTGCCCGGCCTCGGTTTCCTGCCGGTCAACGCATTCGTCATCCACGCCACGGAGCCCGTCGTCGTGGACACGGGGCTCGGGCTGCCCGACCGAGACTTCGTCGGGGTGCTCGGCGGTGTGCTCGACCCCTCCGACGTCGCCTGGATCTGGTTGACCCACCCCGATCGCGACCACACCGGTGGGCTGTTCGCCCTGCTCGAGGCAGCACCGCGAGCTCGGGTCGTCACGACCTTCATCGGTGCCGGCATCATGTCGACCGAACGGCCACTGCCGATGGACCGGGTGTACCTGCTCAACCCGGGCCAGTCCTTGGATGTCGGCGACCGGCGCCTCACCGGGTTCCGCCCGCCGCTTTTCGACAACCCGGCCACCGTCGGCGTCTTCGACACCAGCACCGGCGTGTGCCTGTCCTCCGACTGCTTCGGCGGGCCGCTCCCTTCCGCCGAGCTCGCCGGCGCCGAGAACGTCGCGGTCGCCGCGCCGGGGTCCGTGCGTGATGCTCAGTTGTTGTGGGCCACGGTCGACAGTCCGTGGGTGCACGGCGTGGACCCCGATGCCTACGCAGCGTCCTTCCAGCCGCTGCGCGACTTCGGCCCTTCCACCGTGCTCAGCACGCACCTGCCGCCCGTCACCGCCGGCGCCACCGGTTTGATCGACACCCTGCTGGAGGCGCCGAAGGCCGGGCCGTTCGTCGGCCCCGACCAAGCCGCCTTGGAAGCGATGCTCAGCCAGTTCGAACCGGCGTAGCTATCGGCGCAGCCTCAGCGCAGCGACGAGCGCCAGGCGTTCGGCCCGGAGCGCGGCATCGCGGTGAAGCCGTGCTGCGGGTCGTTCCAGCCACCGCGTCGCACCCGCGACGGGGCGGGCTCCTCGCCGCCGCCGGCTGCGGCGAGCAGCGCCGTCACCACCGCGATGTCCTGCGCCGACGGATCGCCACGCACGATCCGCAGCGCCGGCCGGTTCTCGCTCACAGCGGCATGTTCCCGTGCTTCTTCGGCGGCAGCGTGTCCCGCTTGTTTCGCAGCAACCGCAGCGAGCGGATGACGTAGGTGCGGGTCTCGGAGGGCTTGACCACGGCGTCGACGTAGCCGCGGTCGGCCGCGATGTAGGGGTTGAACAGCTCGTCCTCGTACTCCTGGACCAGTTCGGCCCGCAGCGCCTCGGGGTCGTCGGCCTCGGCCAACCGCTTGCGGTAGAGGATGTTGGCCGCACCCTGCGCGCCCATGACCGCGATCTGGGCCGTGGGCCAGGCGATGTTGATGTCGGCGCCGAGGTGCTTGGAGCCCATGACGTCGTAGGCGCCGCCGAAGGCCTTGCGGGTGATCACCGTGACCTTGGGGACCGTCGCCTCGGAGTAGGCGTAGATGAGTTTGGCGCCGCGCCGGATGATGCCGTTGTGCTCCTGGTCGACGCCGGGCAGGAAGCCGGGCACGTCGACCAGCGTCAGGACCGGGATGTTGAAGGCGTCGCAGGTGCGCACGAAGCGCGCGGCCTTCTCCGAGGCGTCGATGTCGAGGCAGCCCGCCAGCTGCATCGGCTGGTTGGCGACGACGCCCACCGGATAGCCCTCGATGCGCCCGAACCCGACGATGATGTTCTGCGCGAACAGCTCGTGCACCTCGAGGAACTCGTCGTCGTCGAGCAGGCTGCGGATCACCTCGTGCATGTCGTACGGGGTGTTGGCGGAGTCCGGGATGAAGCTGTCGAGCATGGTGTCGCCCTCGTCGGCGACGTCGACCACGTCGGTGTCGTACACCGGCACCGGGTCGAGGTTGTTCGACGGCAGGTAGGACAGCAGCAGCTTGACGTAGCCGATCGCGTCGTCCTCGTCGGTGCCGAGGTAGTGCGCGTTGCCGCTCTTGGTGTTGTGGGTGCGGGCGCCGCCGAGCTCCTCGAGGGTGACGTCCTCGCCGGTGACGGTCTTCACGACGTCCGGCCCGGTGATGAACATCTGCGAGGTCTGGTCGACCATGACGATGAAGTCGGTGAGCGCGGGGGAGTAGACGTGCCCGCCCGCGGCCGCCCCCATGATCAGCGAGATCTGCGGGATGACGCCCGAGGCCTTGACGGTGCGGTGGAAGATGTCGCCGTAGAGCCCCAGCGAGACGACGCCCTCCTGCAGCCGCGCGCCGCCGCCCTCGTTGATGCCGACGACCGGGCAGCCGGTCTTCATGGCGAAGTCGAGCACCTTGACGATCTTCTCGCCGTACACCTGGCCGAGCGCGCCGCCGAAGACGGTGACGTCCTGGCTGAACACCGCGACCGGCCGGCCGTCGACGGTGCCGCAGCCGGTGACCACGCCGTCGCCCAGCGGCTTGTTCTCCTCCATGCCGAACGAGTTCGACCGGTGGCGGGCGAACTCGTCGAACTCCATGAACGAGCCCTCGTCGAGCAGGGCGTGGATCCGCTCGCGGGCGGTCATCTTGCCCTTCTCGTGCTGCTTGGCGACCGAGCGCTCGGAGCCGGCGTGGGCGGCCTCTTCGTAGCGGCGCTCGAGGTCGGCCACCTTCCCGGCCGTGGTGTGGATGTCGGGCCCGGACTCGTCCGATCCGTCGGTGCTGCCGGTGGTGACGGGGTCAGCTGCCATGGTTCGGGAGCCTAACGGGTTAGGTTGGCCCGATGGATCGCAGTCCGATCGACGCCGCCGCGCTGCGCGCCGGGCAGGGTTCCCGGTGGGCGCAGCTGGACGTGGTGGAAGAGACCCCCTCGACCAACGCCGAGCTGCTGGCCCGCGCCGCCGCGCCCGACCGCACGGTGCTCGTGGCCGAGCACCAGAGCGCGGGCCGGGGACGCTTCGACCGGCAGTGGGACTCTCCTGCCCGCGCCGGGCTGACCTTCTCGGTGCTGCTGCGGCCCTCGGCTCCGCTGGCGCGCTGGGGGTGGGTGCCGCTGCTGGCCGGCGTCGCGCTCGCCGAGGCGGTGGTGGAGGCGACGGGTGTTCCCGTGACGCTGAAGTGGCCCAACGACCTGATGACGGTCGGCGTGACCGGCGGTGCCGAGCAGCGCAAGCTGGCCGGCATTCTGGCCCAGTCGTCCGGCGGCGACGCGGTCGTGGTCGGGGTAGGCCTCAACGTCTCGACGACGGCCGAGGAGCTGCCGGTCGAGACGGCGTCCTCGCTGGCGCTCGAGGGCGCCACCGGCCCCGACCGGACCGCGCTGTTGGGCGCGGTGCTCACCCGGCTCGACGCCTGGATCTCCGGCTGGGAGGACGCACACGGCGTCGCGGAGGCGTGCGGTCTGGCCGAGGAGTACCGCGCCCGCTGCGACACCCTCGGCCGCCGGGTGCGGGTGACTGTCTCACCGGAGCGCGTGCTGGAGGGCCAGGCGACCGGGGTCGACGAGGAGGGGCGGCTGCTGCTCGACGCCGACGAGGCCGAGGGGCAGCTGCAGGCCTTGGGCGCGGGGGACGTGGAGCACCTGCGCCGGGTGTGACCAGCGGGCTACGCTCCCGGTCAGTGTCTTCAGTGGGGGGTGAGGAAGAGCCGTGAGCGAGCGTCAGCGAGCGAACCAGGGGCAGAGCGCGCGTGGAGCCTCACGCCGTCGCCCGCAGCGAAGCGAGGACGCGGCGTGAGCTACCCGGAGAAGCTGCTGGGGCAGGACGAGCAGGTCGTCCAGCACCTGCACCCGCACTGGATCACGCTGGTACCGGCGTCCTTCTTCTTCGTGCTCATCTGCGCCGCCGCGGGGGTCGGGGTGTACTTCGCGCCGGCCTCCGGCACCGCGCACACGGCGGCGCTCATCGCCCTCGCCGTCGTGGCGGTCGCGCTGCTGGTGTGGCTGGCGTTGGCGCCCTGGCTGCGGTGGCGCACCACCCACTACGTCTTCACCACCCACCGGGTGCTGATCCGCACCGGCGTGCTGCGCCACGTAGGGCGGGACATCTCGTTGCAGCGGATCAGCGACGTCGCCTTCACCCAGTCGCTGTGGGACCGGCTGGTCCGCGCCGGCACACTGATCATCGAGTCGGCCGGCGAGCACGGCCAGTCCACGCTCGACAACATCCCTCGCTCCGACCAGGTGCAGCAGCTCCTGAACCGGCTGATCGAGGAGGACGGCGACCGCCGCACTCGCCTGGCCTACGAGGGCGACGACGGGCGCTGAGCGGGGCAGCCGCCGGTCAGCCGCCGGACGTCGCGGTCTCGCCGTTGAGCAGCTCGCTGGTGTTGGTCAGCGTCGCGCCGCTCAGGGTCGCCGAGGCGTTCCATTTCTGGGCTCGGGAACCGTCGCAGTTGTCGACGACCGCGGTGCTGTATTGCGGCGTACCCGAGTTCGGAGCGCCCGGGGCGAGGCACAGCGGGGTCTGGCTGGAGTCCTTGATGGTGTATTGGTTCGCGTAGGGCAGCGGGGTGCTGTTGGAGCTGTCGGCGTAGCGCTGCGAGATCGTCCAGACGTACGGGCTGTTGCTGCCGGCGGACGCGACGCTGGACGGGCACCCTCCGCCTTGCCGTACCAGCGTCGGGTAGGCACCGACGTGCTGCGGGCTCTTGAGGCAGTAGATGTTGCCCCCAGTCGTGACGGTCAGCAGGGCGGCGGTCGGGCCCCCCGCCACCTTTGGGACGGACGCGAACTTCTGGTTGAACGCCACCCGGTCGGGGTTGGGGTTCTGCTTGCAGGTGTAGAGGATCATGTAACCGGCACCGACGTTCTGGCCGGTGTCGTCGAGGCACATGGCGAACTGCTCGAAGTTGACCAGCTGGTCGTTGCTGGCGCTCGCCATGCCCGCGCCCGCGGTGGGCGACGGGATCCAGGTCTGGTGTTGGTCCTGTGTCCCGCCCTGGCAGCCTTCGAGCGTGAGCGCGACGCCGCCCGGGGGGGTCTGGGAGGCGGCGTTGATGCACATGCCGTCGATGTCCGACTGGTCGGTCTTGGCGCCCTCCAGGTGGGCGTTGTTGTCTACGCTCCACTGCTGGTGCCAGGGCGAGACCGCGCAGCTGTCGCCGGGGTGCTCCTGCTGGTACTCGGCCGGTGACATGCCGGGGGGGCACACCTGGGAGTCGGCGACGGCGCAGCGCTCGAGCACCATGGGGTCGCCGGAGCGGTGCTGCCGCGGGTCGCTGCCGGTGTCGAGGCAGAGGCCGGCGGCGTCGGGGTTGCTGACGCTCTCCACCAGCTCGATACTCAGGTCCGGCCGGTAGGCCCACACCTGCCGGGCCGCGGGCGGGTTGGACTGGCTGCAGGCCTGCAGCGTCACCGCGGTGCCCACGGCGGGGTTGCTGCCGACGTCCATGCACCATTGGGTGGGCTGGGTGGACGAGGCCGGGTAGAGCCGGATCTGGCCGCCGGGGATGTTCTGGTCGAGCACCTGGAAGTTATAGGTGGTCTGCAGCGTGCGGTCGGGGGAGGCGCCGTTGCCGGTCGGCCCCGTGCCGGTCGAGGTGATCAGCGCGTACTTCGGGGTGTGTACCGAGGTGACGACGTTGATCGGTCCGGCGCCGTAGCACTTCATGAGCTTGCCCAGCGCGGGGTCGGTGAGCTGGTCGTTGCCGAGCGTGGCGGGGTCGGCGCTGTAGTAGGCGACCCGCACGGCGTAGGAGCCGCTTCCGCCGTCGTCGGCCGAACCCGACCAGGGCCCGCACGGCAGCCGGTCGGAGTCACCGATGGTCGGGGAGGTGCTCGAGACCGCCGATCGCAGGTGCCCCACCGCCACGTCGATCCCGGTCTGGGCGGCGTCGAGCTCCCGTACCCGGCTCTGGGCGAACGTGGTCACGTGCGCGCTGCTGAGAAACGTCGCCATCATGGCGCCGCCCAGCGCGGCGCTCACGATGATCACCAGGAAAAGCAGCGGCAGGCTGCCGCGGTCCTCCCCGCGCAGGCGTCCCACCCGCGCCAACAGAGCGGAGCGCAGCGTCCGGAGCTTCATGATGCCCCCCCTACAGGGAACTGCTGGCACACCGGGCTCGGGGTGCTCGTGGTGCTGTTCAGGGCGGTGACGGTGTATTTCGAGGTGGTGGTGTCGGTGGCCGCGCGGGCCAGGCCGAGCGGTGCGACTACCAGCCGCAGGGTGAGTTGCCGGAAGTCCGAAGTCGCGCTGCTGCCGGCGATGCCTGTCCCCGTCGGAAATGGTTGGTCGGTCGCGGCGTAGTTCATGACCCCGCCCACCAGCGGGGTCCAGCCGCTCGGGTGGGCGTCGCCCACCGTCCAGGTGCGCTGTTGGAGCGCGCCAGCGGACCCGCCTCCGGCCGGCGGGGTCACGGCCAGCTGGGTGCAGACCGAGTTGCTCACCGCGTCGCTGGCGCTGCGGGTGACGGTGTTGGTCAGGAACTCCACGTGCCAGGTGTTGGCGGTATAGGTGGGGGTGCTGATGTCGGAGGCGTAGCGGATTTCCCGGTCGAGCCGCAGGAACGCCGACGCCGCCCGGTCGGAGGTGTCGGCGACGGCGCGGACCTGGTTCGCGGTCTTCGCCATCGACACGAACGCGGTGGTGAAGATGCCGAGGAAGATCGCCATGACCGCCATCCCGACCATGATCTCCACCAGCGTCGTGCCGGCGTCCTCGTCGCGTAGCCGTGCCCAGCGCTGTCGGGTGAGGCCGATCGGGTGCGGTTCTCGTCGCTGGCGCTCATTTCACGGCCACCGCGAAGATGTGCATGGCTCCCGCCGAACTGCTGGTGGAGGTTGGGCAGCTTGGATCGAGTCGATCGTCTTGCCGGTCCGTGAGGGAGGCACCGCGGCGGTGAACACCGACCAGCCGGGCCCAGTAGATCGGATAAGAACCGAAGAACCGGTGACCAGTCTTCGTAGTGTTGGAATGGTCGGTCGAGATGGTTGCTCCCTGGTCAGACGTCACCAGGGGCGCCGAGATCTGAACTGTCTGCTGAGTGCCGTCCGTGTAGTAGACGGTGCCGTTCCCGCTCGTCTCGGTGTCGCTGGAGGCGAGCAGTAAGCCGAGGGTCGAGCCCTTCCCGCCGAATGGCGACGCTTTGGCCGGCGGCGATCGGTGTTGTCTTTGAACCGGTGCCGGCGGAGGCGGGCCAGGCGAAGGAGAAGCCGTCGCTGGTAGTGACCGTGCCTCCCGAGTCCACACTCGGTGTTCCGTTGGCGAGGTACTCCTGGGAGAAGCTGTCATTGGCGGCGTCGAAGGTCGCCGCTCTTGCGATTCGCAGACTGGTCACTCCGATGTTGTTGAACGTGGCTGCGAGCGATGACGCCGTCGTTGACATAGCGAAGATGTGCATGGCCACTTGGCCTGCTGACGACGGGCTGCTGATGTCCGGCAACGTCACGCTCTGCAGCGTCTTCCCGGCCGCCAGGGAGACTTCGACGTGGTAGACGTAGACCTGCTGGTTCTTCCGGGAGTTGCCGGGGACATTGATTTCGGGGTGCCGACCGCGCTGTCGGCGGAGGAGCCCCACCAATTCGGGCGTCGAGCGTGAACGGCACCTTGCTGCCGTCGGCGTAGTTCAGATAGCCCTGGCCGCTCGGACTGCCGTAGTCGCCGCTGAGCAGGAAGCCGAGCGTCGGCCCGGTGCCGGTGATGAGGATCGTCTGCCCTGGCGCGAGCACATTGTCCGGCTTGCCCGTTCCTGCGGTGGCGGGCCAGACAAAGCTGAGTTAGCGCCGCGTGACCCGTTGACCCGGCGGTGAGCCCGGCGCTCGTCAGGGCTGCTGGTTGGAGTAGGTGTCAGCCGCTGCCGTCGAAGTTCCCGAGGTCGGTCGTGTTGTCGGACGTGATCCCGACGTTGTTGTGGAGCGAGCGAGGTTCGTGTCGGAGCGACCGTCCAGCTGAACGGCGCGACGTTGTCACAACGCCGGACTGGTCGTTCGACGGTGATCATGACGCCGGGAAGGTTTCGGGGTCGAGCCGTGACCGTGCCCGAGATGCAGGCCGCTGACTGGTCGATCGTGAGCCCGGTCGGCGCTCCGGCTGAGTGCGTAGGAGCAGGGCTGTTCGGGCAGGTGCCGGCGGTCGGCGAGGCTGACGCGTGGCGTTCTTGCTGCTGGTCTGGTCGCCGGGCGGCGTGATGCACGGCGGGGCGTCGGCCGCCCAGGGCGTGGCCGCCGATTGGGCAGTTGCATTGTCCGTGGTGCGGATCGTGACCGTCGGGTGGTAGACGATGTGCTCCGTGGAGCCGTTGATCGCAGTGGTCCTGCACGGTGCCTGCGATGTAGACGGTGCCGGAGCCGTGTGACCGACAGTGGCGTCGCGTCGGTGTTGTCGGCCTTGCTGTCGGTCGGTCGGTGGTGAGGCCGAGGCCGGGAATCGAGCCGTCGAGTGTGAGCGTGCAGCTCGCGAACGGGCAGCTGTAGGTGACCGGGACGCTGGCCGCTGCGGTCACGGTGATCTCGTGCGTGCCGAGCGAACCGACGGTGGGGGCATCGAGAACGGTCCAGGTGAACCCACTGGTGGTGGCGGTCGCGCCGGCGCTGTCGGTCACGGTCACGGTGACACCGCTGTAGCTTTTCGCGCCTCCGCCGACGACGCCGGTAATTGTGCCGTCGCCGCCGGTGGAGAGGTTGGTCGGGCCATTGTTGAGGACGTAGGTGCAGGGCGCGTCCGGGCAGCTCGGGGACGTGGCCACGTTGACGGGAGCGCCGACGGCATTGCGCTGGTCGGCGGGGGTACTCAACGTCGGCTGGGCGACGACGGCCCAGGTGAAGCTCGTGCTCACCGGATCGACGGTGGCGGTCAGGTCCTTGACCGTCACCGTCACGTTCGAGGTCCCGATGGCCGAGGGCGTGCCGCTGATGACGCCGGAGTCCGACAGGGTCAGCCCGGCCGGTAGGCCTGTGCTCGACCAGGTGTAGTTGCCGTCACCGCCGGCCGCGTTCATCGTCACCTGCTTCGCTGCGGTGAGGGTCGTGCCGACCGTGGCGGTCTGGGAGCCTGGGTGCGAGATCGCCAACGGAGTCCGGGACACATTCCAGGTGAACGACACCGTCGCGGTACGCGGGTTCGTGACGCAGACCGGGCAGGCCTGGTTGTCCGTGATCTGCAGGGCGACCGGGTAGGTACCGCCCGTGACAGGCGTGCCGGTCACCCGTCCGGTGCTGGACAGACTCAGGCCGGGCGGGAGGGTGGAGTGGGGGTCGGTGAACGTGTACCCCGACCCGGCCCCGCCGGTGGCGGTCAGGGTGAGCCGGGAGATGGCTTGTCCGCCGGTGCTGACCTGGTCGGGGACGGGCGTGATCCTCAGCTGCGGTTCGACGGTCCAGGTGATGGTGCGCGAGGCGGTGCGCAGGAAGGCGTCCCGCACGGTGAAGGTGCTCACGACCGTCGTCGTCGCCGAGGTCGCGCTCGGGGTCACCGTGCCGGTGATCTCCCCGCTGGTCGAGAGTTGCAGGCCCGGCGGCAGCGACCCGGAGGTGAGGCTCCAGGTGAGCGGCGCGACGCCGGAGTTGTAGGCCTTGGTGGTCAGCTGCCGGTCGACGGTGTCACCCCGCGCGACTGTGAACGCCGTCGTCGACTCGACGACAGGGGCGGGCGGTAAGGGCTGGTTGAGGTCGAAGGTCAGGTCGGCGTCGTTGTTGATGGCCGAGGCTGTGCTGAACGAACAGATCGAGGCAGGGGCGGCCATGGCCGAGGTCTGCACCCGCTTGCAGCCCTGCTGCGGCCAGGTGACCACCACGACCGCGCGGATGTTGTTGACCGTCCCCGACCCCGCGGAGTTGCATGATCCGGCCGGGGCGGTGGTGCACTCGAAGTAGCGGTAGGTCGTGAACGTGACCTTGCCGATCGTCTCGGTGGACGCGGCCGTGGAGAGCGTCGAGCCGGGGTCTGTCGGGGCCGCCCCCGGGTCGTAGGCCTCGAGGGACGTCGGCCCGACCGTGGTGAACAGTGCGACGTCGGAGCGCTGGTGGTCGACGGCGGTTGCTCCACGCCCGGTGAGCAGGTCGGACGGGTGCAATGCGCGGATCTGCGACATCTGGGAGTCCGCAATCTGCGAGGCGACGGTCGCGAGCCGCTCGCGGTTGGTCGCCGCCAGGCTGCTCACATACTCCGCCCCAACCGCGCCCATGATGACGGTGATGAGCGCGATCGCGATCACCGACTCGAGCAGGATGAACCCACCATCGTCGCCCGCAAGTCGCCGCAGCAGCGCGGCACGCGCCGCGACGGCGACGGCCGGGAGGCGACGCGAAGGCGCGGACGTCATGGTGTCTTTCTTCATGGAGGGCCCGGCGCGGCTCAGCTGCCGGCGAGCAGGTGCTGCAGCTGGCTCTGCTGCTCGGCCGACATCGGGGCGGAGAACAGGGTGAGCTGAATGGTCATCGAGGCTGCCTGCGAGCCCTGCGACACGGTGGCGAACTGTGAACTGGTCACCACGACCGCCCTGGGACCGGTCTCCAGGGCGTGCAGGTAGGCCGTCTGGGCGGCGACGCTGCCCTTGGTCTGCACGGTCACCGCAATGGTGAAGACGCCGCCGCTGCTGCTCGTCCTGCTCGCGCCGCTCGTGTCCGTGGTGGCGGCCGGCGCGGTCTGCGAGTCGCTGGCAAGCGGTGCGATCGCACCGACGTTGATGCCCTCGACGGTGACCGAGCGGGCGGCGGCCAGCGCGGTTGCCTCGTGGGTGAAGGTGGTCAGGCCGCTCGTCGGGGGCAGTGCCGTGACGGCGCCGCTCAGCTTGCTGCGGAGCACGTCGATGTGGTCGTACTGGCGCAACAGGGCGGCGTTGTTGGCGATGAGGGTCTGGTTCTGCGCCTCGACCGAGGCGGCCTGTGCCTCGAGGTCGGCGGTGGCGGAACGGACCGGCTTGATGAGCAACAGCCAGCTGACCGCGGCGAGGAGCACGGCGGCGACGACCGCGCCGCCGAGCCAGACGCGACGGTTCTGGAAGGTGGACGAGGCCATCAGTTGCCTCCCGAGGCAGTGTTCGCTCCGGCGGCGGGTTCGCGCGCGAGCAGGGCCCGGGTCGCCTGCGCGGTGATGGTCCACTGCGCGTTGCCCAAGCCGCGGGTGTTCCCGGTCGGGATCACGTTGGTGATGCCCTTGGTGCTGGTCAGCGCGGTGACGTAGGTGGCCACTTCGTTCATCCGCTGCGCAGTGCCGGCCAGGGTCAACGTGCCGACCGTGACCTGGCCGGAGGTGTCGAGCGTCGGCGTCGACGTGGCCGACGAGCCGCTGGTGTCGACGGTGACGTTGAGCGAGCTGAGGGACACGCCCGCGGGCAGCGCGGCGCGCACGAGCGTGATCAGCTTCGCGACGTTCACCCGGCCCTTGGTCACGGTCGCGACCTGGCCCTCGATCGAGGCGGTCTCCGACTTCAGCTGGGTGACGGCGGCGAGTTTGTCGGAGGCGGCGGCCGCGTTGAGCTGCCCGGTCCGGTCGGCTGCGGCGGCGTAGTCGGACTCGGCGTTGCTGTGGCCGTGTTTCGACACCACATAGCCGAGAGCGCAGAGCAGGAGCACCAAGGCCAGCGCGGCGGCGATGTACTTCTTGAGGACGGCGAGGCGCCGAGCGGCGATCAGCTCCGGCGGGGTGAGGTCGGCGACGATGCCCCAGCCGGGCATGCTGCCCCAGGCCTCGGTCGCGTCGTCGCGGTGGAGCAGGGCGGTCATGCTGCAGCTCCCATCGCCAGACCGACCGCCGCCGAGCTGGCGCCGTTGCCGGGCAGCACCGACCGGATCTCCTTGGCGGCGCGGTTGCGGATGTGCTGCATCGGGTCCACACGGCGGGTCGGAACGCCGAGCTGATCGGTCAGCGCTCCGGCGACCCCGCTCATCCAGGCCCCGCCGCCGGTCAGTGACACGCGGTCGATGGCCACGTTGTCGTTGCCGGAACGGAAGTAGCTGATCGAGGTGCGGATCTCGGCCATCAGCGGGCGCAGGCACTCGCGCAGCGCCCGGCTCAGCTCCTCGTTCGGGCCTTCCAGGCCGTGCTCGCGCTTGGCCTGCTCGGCCTCCGCGGGCGGGATCCCCATCCGTTCCGCGAGGCTCAGGGTCAGCTTCTCGCCGCCCTGAGCCAGGGTGCGGACCAGCTTGGGGACGCCGTGGTCGTGGACGACGACGGTGGTCAGGTGCGCCCCGAAGTCCACGACGGCCTCGACGGCCAGGTTCTCGTCCCCGATCGCCCGCAGCGTGCCGAAGGACGACAGGTCGACCCGGGCCACCTTGAGGTTGGCCTTCTCGACCGCTCTCACGGCGGTGAGGATCGGCTCGCGGGGCGTGGCGACGAGCAGGCCGCTGACCATGTCGGTCTCGGGGTCGGGCTCGCCGAGCTGGCAGAAGTCGAGGACGACCTCGTCGATCGGGAGCGCGACCACCTCCTTGGCCTGGAACGGCAGCGCCTTCGCCCGGCGCTCGGCGTCGAGGTTCGGGACGGTGAGGTCGCGGACAAGGACCTGTGGGTTCGCGACGCCGAGGATGACGTGGCGGCACTCGAACTTGTTCTCGCTCCACAGCTGCCGCAACGCGCTCGTGAGGTTCTCCGGCTGCTGCACGACCCCGTTGGTGACGGTGCCGGCGGGGAGATCGACCTGTCCCACCCCGTGCACGGTCACCGACGGGCGCCCCTCCAGGGTGCCGGGGGCGAGGACGGCGGCGCGCACCGCGGTGGCGCCGATGTCGAGTCCGATGGCGTGGCCGTCGGAGTTGAGGACCCCGGCCCGTCCGACGCCGATCTGGCGGTGTCTCATGGCTGCACGGTTCCGTCTCATGATCGAAGGGTGAGGTTCTGGTAGGCCGCGACGAGCGGGCCGGTGGCGAAGAGCGCGACCAGCGCGCCGGCGATCATGGCGGGCCCGAACGGGACGTGGGTGCGCCGCCGGGCCCCGCGGGCGACGACCAGGACCAGGCCGAAGACTGCGCCGATCACGAAAGCCGCGAAGGCGCCGAGCACGAGGGCTGGGTAGGAGAGGAAGCCGAGCACCGCGCCGATGAGGCCGGCGAGTTTGACGTCACCCATCCCCATGCCCCCCGGCATGGAGAGGGCCAGCGCCAGGAACCCGGCGCCGAGCACGAGCATGCCGGCCGCGGCGCGCAGCAGGGGGGTCGCCGTGCCCTCCACGACCGAGGCGACGCCGAGCAGCGCCGCCAGCACGGGGTAGGCGGGCAGCACGATGGCGTTCGGCAGCCGCCTGACGTCGAGGTCGATGGCCGCGAGCGCCACGCCGGCGCCGACGAAGACCAGGTAGGCCGGCAGCGCGGGGAGCAGGTGCGAGCCGCCCGAGGTCCCACGCCGTCGCCGCGAACAGCACGGCGGTCACCAACTCGACGGTGGGGTAGCGAGGGCTGATCGGCGCGCGGCAGGAGCCGCAGCGACCGCGCAGCACGAGCCAGCTGAGCACCGGCACGTTGTGCCGGGCGGGGATGGCGGTCGCGCAGGCCGGGCAGTGCGAGCCGGGGCGCACCAACGACTCGCTCCGGGGTACCCGGTGGATCACTACGTTGAGGAACGAGCCGACGGCCAGCCCGAGCAGGGCGACGGCGGTGACGAGCAGGGGCACGGCCATCTCCTCTCGGGCGGTCGGCTGGGCGGGAGTGCGGAGCCGGTGCAATCAGGCGTTCTCACCGCGGGCCGGGAACTGGGGAGTTCCCGGCCCGCAGAGGCAGCGCCTGCGCTGCGATCTGTCGGAGTGTCAGGTCGTTGCGTGTTACGGGCACACGCTGGTAGACGTCGCCGCGGTCATGTCGGTGCCGGTGTACTTCTGCGACGGATCCGCCCTCGCTGCTGTCGTAGCAGTAGTACCGTGTGCCGCCGCCGCTGACCGTTGCTGGTCGAAGATCGGTGTACGAGTCGTTGCCGTTCTCTGCCCGAAGTAGGCGAACGGTCGTACCGGTGCTCAGGGTGATCGTCTGGCCGGTGCAGGGGGTCGCGGACGCCGCTCGTGAAGTGCCACCGTTGCCGTTGCGGGGTAGGAGCCGTCGCTCGGTGTTGCAGGCTTCGAGCGAGGTGACCGCGCCACGCAGGTCGGACTCGGCGGCCGAGTCGTGGCCGTTCTTCTCGTAGTTGAGGTACAGCGGGATGGCGATCGCGATCAGGATGCCGATGATCACGACGACCACCAGAAGCTCGATCAGGGTGAAGCCGTTCTCGCCGTTCGCGCGCTCCTCCCGGAGCTTCTGCAGGCGGTCGTACATGAGAGCCTCCTAGGCTCGTCGGAGGGCGGTGGCGGGACTGCCGTTCGTGCCCTGGCATATGTGAAATCGGCGTGTGAACGAGCTTCCATTAGCCCGGCGACGGCAATTTAGATCACGTTTTGATAACGGTCGGTGATGCCTCCGTGACAGCGCAACGCCGGGCCACCCTGTGGGTGGCCCGGCGTCGTGGGTGGCTGCGTCAGCCGGCTTGGATGTGCTGGTAGACGGTGAACATCGGTAGGTAGAGGCAGACGACCATGGTGCCGATCACCGCGCCCAGCAGGACGACGAGCAGCGGCTCCATCGCGGAGGTGAGCGACTCGGTGGCCGTCTCGACCTCCTTGTCGTAGTAGTCGGCCAGCTTGTCGAGCATGTCGGTGATCTGGCCGGTCTCCTCGCCCACCTGCATCATCTGCGTCACCATCGAGGGGAACAGCTCGTGCTTCTCCAACGCGGCCGACATGTGGCCGCCGACCCGCACCTTCTCCTTGACGTCCTGCATCGCCACGCCGATGACGGCGTTGCCGGCGGTCTCGCGAACGACGTCGAGGGCCTGGATCACCGGCACGCCGACGCCGAGCAGGGTGCCGAGGTTGCGGGCCCACCGGCTGATGGCCAGCTTGCGGAACAGCGGACCGAAGACCGGCAGGCGGAGCTTGAGCCGGTCGACCCGCAGCCGGAACGCGTCGCTGCTCTTCATGCCGCGCCGGTAACCCTGCAGGCCGCCGAAGACGAGAACGATGAACAGCGGAAGCAGCCAGGTCATGTTGTGCGAGAGGTCCACCATGATCTGCGTCGGCAGCGGCAGCTTCCCGCCGAGGTTGGCGAACATCTTCTCGAAGATCGGGACGATGAACATGATCACGCCGGCGCCGAGCAGCAGCGAGAACAGCAGCACGATGACGGGGTAGGTCATCGCCGACTTGATCTTCGCCCGAAGATTGGCGTCCGACTCGTACATCTTGGCGATCCGGGCCAGCGCGTCGTCGAGGAATCCGCCGGTCTCGCCGGCCCGGATCATGCCCACCATCAGCGGCGGGAAGTGGTCCGGGTGCTTGGCCATCGCGGTGGACAGCGGCGAGCCGTCCTGCACGTCGGTACGGACCCGACCGATCGCCGCCTGCAGCTTCGGCTTGGTGGTCTGCTCCTCGAGGATCCCCAGCGATCGCAGCAGGGTCAGGCCCGAGGCGGTCATGGAGGCGAACTGCCGGGCGAAGACCGCAAGGTCCTTCAGCTGGGTACGCCCCCCGAGTCCGGGGATCGCGAGTTCCTTGTTGAGCCCGGTGCCCTCGCCGGTGATGTCCAACGGCACCATCCGCTGGCCGCTGAGCATCCTGGCGGCCGTGTCGCGGTTCTCCGATTCGATCTTTCCCTTGACGACCGTCCCGTGGGAGTCGAGCGCCTCGTAGACGAAGGTCTTCATCGCGGTCATGACGTCAACCTCGCCAGTCGCTTGAACTCGTTGGGATCGTGAGCCAGCTCGAGAGCCGTGTGCGTGCTGATCAGCTGCTCCTGCACGCGCTGGGCGAGGTGCTGGTCGAAGCTGATCATGCCGAGGTCCGACGAGGACTGCAGGAAGGTCGGGATCTGGTGCACCTTGCCCTCGCGGATCAGGTTGCGGATCGCGGCCGTCACCACCATCACCTCGCAGACGATCGCGCGGCCCTTGCCGTCCTTGGTCGGCGCAAGGGCCTGGGTGACCACGCCCTGCAGGCAGTTGGACAGCTGGGCGCGGATCTGCGACTGCTGGTGGGCCGGGAAGATGTCGATCAGCCGGTCGATGGTCTGGGCCGCGGACTGCGTGTGCAGCGTGGCCAGCACGAGGTGCCCGGTCTCGGCCGCCGTGATGGCGGTCGCCGTGGTCTCCAGGTCCCGCAGCTCGCCGACCAGGATGATGTCCGGGTCCTGCCGCAGCACATGCTTCAGCGCCGTGGGGAAGTCGGCGGTGTCCGCGCCGACCTCCCGCTGGTTGACCACCGAGCGCTGATGGGTGTGCAGGTACTCGATCGGGTCCTCGATGGTCATGATGTGGGCCGAGCGGGTGCGGTTCGCGACGTCGAGCACGCTGGCCAGCGTCGTCGACTTGCCCGACCCGGTCGGCCCGGTGACCAGCACCAGCCCGCGGGGCAGATGGGCGAAGCGCTCCACGTCGGCGGGCAGACCGAGCTCGCCGAGGCTACGGATGTTGTGCGGGATGGTCCGCAGGACGGCGCCTACCGAGGCGCGCTGGACGAACACGTTGACCCGGAAGCGGCTCACGCCCTCGAGGGAGTAGCTGGTGTCCAGCTCGCTGTGCTGCTGGAACTGGTCCCACTTGTCGATCGGGACGATGGCCGACACCAGGGCCTCGGTGTCCTGGGGCGTGAGCTGTGCCATGCCCTCGATGGGGCGCAGGGCGCCGTGGACCCTTATGGCGGGCGGGATACCGGCCGTGAGGTGCAGGTCCGACCCACCGCGCTCGACCGTGAGACGTAACAGCCGGTCGATCTCGGCCTTGGCGTCGCCGACGACGACCGAGTCCGGCACCGCCGGACGGCCGAAGCCCATGTCCGGGTCGGTGAGGGTGGTCATCAGGAACTTCCGGAAGGGGGCTGGTCAGACGGTGACACGGAGGATCTCCTCGGGGGTGGTGTCGCCGGCGGCGGCCTTGGCCAGCCCGTCCTCGCGGAGGGTGACCATTCCCTCGGAGACGGCCTGGCGCCGGATGTCGTTGGCGGACGCGTGACGGACGGCGAGGCGCTCGATCTCCTCCGAGACCGGCATGACCTCGTTGACGGCGAGCCGGCCACGGAAGCCGGTCTCGCCGCAGGACCGGCAGCCGCCGGCCCGCCAGAGCTTCTCCGGCGGCTCGATGTTGGCCGGCCAGCGCACGGCCTCCAGCTCCTGCGCGTCCGGGGCGTACGGCTGCTTGCACCAGTCGCAGAGCCGGCGGGCGAGGCGTTGCGCCAGCACGCAGTCGAGTGACGACCCCACCAGGAAGGGCTCGATACCCATCTCGATCAGCCGGGTCGGGGCGGAGGGGGCATCGTTGGTGTGCAGCGTGGAGAGCACCAGGTGGCCGGTGAGCGCCGCCTCGATGCCGAGCTGCGCGGTGGCCCGGTCGCGGATCTCGCCGATGAGCACGACATCGGGGTCGGACCGCAGGATGGCCGGGAGCACCGCCGCGAAGTCGAGCCCGGCCTTGTGGTTGACCTGGATCTGGTTGACGCCGGGCAGCCGGTACTCCACCGGGTCCTCGACGGTGATGATGTTGACCTCGGGCTTGCTGATCTCGGTCAGCGTGGCGTAGAGCGTGGTCGACTTCCCGGAGCCGGTCGGGCCGGTCACCAGCACCATGCCGTGCGGCTTGGAGAAGGAGGCCGAGAAGCGGTCGTAGGTCGCGTCCGCGAAGCCCAGCTTGCGTAGGACCAGGTCGATGCCGCCGGTGTCGAGTACCCGCAGCACGATCTTCTCGCCCCACACCGTGGGCAGCGTCGCCAGCCGCAGGTCCACCTTGTTGGCGTCGAGACGGACGGTGATGCGGCCGTTCTGCGGCACGCGCTTCTCGGTGATGTCGACGCTCGCCATGATCTTCAGCCGGGAGATCAGCGGCGACTGGACGGAGGTGGGGACCCGGTCGATGTCGTGCAGTACGCCGTCGATGCGGAACCGGACGCGCAAGTCGTTCTCGGTGGGCTCGATGTGCAGGTCGGAGGCGCGGTTCTGGATCGCCTGCTCGATGAGGGAGTTCACGTAGCGGACGACCGGCGCGTCGTGGTCCTCGGCACGCACCGACGCCATCGTGGACGCCTCGTCGTCGTCCGGCAGGGTGGAGGCGATGTCGGCCAGGTCGGTCTGCTCGCGCTTGAGGCGGTCGATGAGCTTGCGCAGCTCGCTGCGGGCGGCGACGACCGGGATGATCGGCATGCCGGCCGCGACCCGGGCGTCGTCGATCGCGACGACGTCGGACGGGTCGGAGACCGCCACCACCAGCGAGTCGTTGTGCATGCTGATGCCGATCAGGCGGTGCCGCGCCATCAGGCTGAGCGGCAGCTTGGCCATCGCCGCCGCGTCCAAGGGGTAGCCGAGCAGGTCGACGCTGTTCAGCCCGTGAGCGTCGGCCGACGCCTCGGTCAGCTCCATCTCCGTGACGATGCGGTCGTTGATGAGCACGTCGCGGATCGAGCGGCCGGACCGCTCGCTCTCGTCGACCGCCTCGTCCAGCGCGTGGGCGTCGGCGCCACGCGCGAGCAGCGCGTCCAGCAGCGGACGGTGGGAGAGTCGCATTTCGCCTTCTCTCCGGAGTCGGGTCAGCACACCTTTCATATCGACGATGTGGCTCCAGACTTGAGGGCGGCCGGGCGGCTACGGGATGGGCCCGGGTTCCGCCGTGTCAGCGGTGGGAGGCTGCGCGGCTGAGACGCTGCACCGGCGTGGAGCGGCGGGCGACGGCCTCGCGGTACTGGTTGCCGCGGCGGCCGGTGCCGGCCTCGGCGCGCGGCGCCTCGTCGCCGGCGTCGCTGCAGGTCATGCCCTCGCGCAGCAGGACGATCGCCTCGCTGCGCAGCTGCGAGACCCGGGACTCGGTCACGCCCAGCTCCCGGGCGATGTCCGACATCCGACGCTGGCCGAAGAAGTACTGCTCGACGACGGTCCGGAGCCGGTCGGGAAGCTCGGCGATGGCATCGCGCAGGTACCCGAGCTGCTCGCAGCGAAGCAGCAGCTCCTCGGGGCCGTCGGCCCGTTCGGCGGTGTCGGTGACCCCCTCCAGGGTGCCGGGCGCGTCGGAGCGCAGGACGGTCGCCCGGTGCACGTCGGCCCGCAGGTCGGCGTACTCCCGCAGGGTCATGTCCAGCTGCTTCGCCACCTCGACCGCGGTCGGCAGGCGGCCGAGCGACTGCGTGAGGCTCTCCTGGGCGACGTCGACGGCCCGGCCCTTGGCCCGCACCGATCGGGTCGCCCAGTCCATCGAGCGCAGCTCGTCGGTCAGGGCGCCCCGGATGCGTAGGGAGGCGAAGCCGCCGAACGGGACGCCCAGGGAGGGGTCGAACGACCGGGCGGCGGCCGCGAGCGCGAAGTAGCCGGCGGAGGCGAGGTCGTCGCGATCGACGTGGGCGGGGATCCGTCGCACGGTCTCGCGGACGAGGTGATCGACGAGCGGCAGGTGGCTGCGGACCAGTTCGTCCACGTCGACGTCACGCGGGGGTACGGGCGCTGGCGCGAGTTCGGGAGGCACGGTGGGCAGGTCTCCTGGGGCTGAAGGGATCGACATCCCGAACCGGTGCTGCCGCACCGACCGGCCCCCGTGCCGCGCGCCGTGTTAGATCGGCGTAAGGAGGAGTTTTACAGAGACCTAACGTAGATGGCAAGTGCGCGATGAAAATTCCGCGGTCGAAACCGGGCCATATGCTCAGGTGAGCTCGACATCGTCCGATTGGACAGGCATGACCAGCGTCCCGCCCGCGAGCCCCGCCCCGTCTCCGCCCGCGGGTGAGGGGCTCGAGACGCTGTGCGAGCAGCTGTGGCGGGAACGGGACCTGCTCGAGCGGCTGGAGTACCGGGTGGCGGCGCTGGTCGCGCTGCTGCGCACCGATGTCACCTGCTGGTCGGGTCCGGCCGATGCGGACGTGCAGGACGCGCTGGCCCAGGTGGCCGAGTGCGAGCTCCTGCGCGCGATGACCGTCGACGCCGTGGCCCGGTCGATCGGCTTGGACGGTGCGGTCACCCTGCGGGTGCTCGCCGACCACGTCGACGAGCCGTGGGGAACGCTGCTGCACGACCACCAGCGGGCCCTGCGGAGCGGGCTGGACGCGCTCGACCGCACGGTGGCGGAGGCCGGTCGCTGGCTGGCCGGCGACGGCTGCTGCGCCGACGCGAGCGGTCTGCGGTGACGCGCGCCTGCCAGCGGGCCTCGACCGGCCTGCGGGACGTCGCGCTGCGCAGTCGCGACTGGTCGGCTCGGCTCGGCTCGACCCCCGCCGGCCCCTCGGCCCGCGGCTCCTGGGACGGCCCGGACCTGCTGCTGCTCAAGGTCGGCGACGACGCGGACTGGCGCTCCTGGGCCCGGGAACGGGCGCAGGGCACGGTCGGCCGCATCGCGCTCCCGACCCTGCAGGACTTTCTCGCCTGAGCGGGCTAGCTGCCGGGCGCTCAGCTCGCCCGGCCCGCTCAGCCCGCTCAGCCGGCGATGTACTGCTCCAGCTGGGTGCGGTCGTTCTCCAGCTGGGTGATCCGCCCGGCCACGACGTCGCCGATCGACACCACCCCGACGAGTTCGCCGTCGTCGATGACCGGCATGTGCCGGATGCGGCGGTTGGTCATGGTTTCGGCGACCGAGTTGACGTCGTCCGAACTGCTGGCAGCTGACGACGTCGCCCGACATGATCTGGGCGACCGTCCGGGTGAAGACCTCCGCGCCGATGCGGGCGGCCTGCCGGACGACGTCCCGTTCGGAGGCCACGCCCACGACCGTGCCGCCGTCGAGCACGATGACCGCGCCCACGTTGTGCTCGGCGAGCGTGGCGAGCAGAGCCTCCACGGTGTCGGACGGGGCGGCGCTCACGACGCCGGGGTCGCGTCCGGCGTGCTTGTGGCCGAGCGTGTCGGCAATCTTCACGGCGTTCACCTCGCAGGGGTTCGGGGTGGATCCTGCTGCCAGCTTCCCGCAGTGATCCCCGTCACGCCAGAGGGGAAACCTCAGAACCGGATGAGCTCGAAGGCGACGGCGAAGGTGGTACCGAACCGGGTGCCGGTCGGGCGGGCGATGGACTCCAGGAACTCGCGGGCGTCGCTCATGCCGGCCTCGCCGAGGCCCCGGAGGTATTCCGCGTGGGCTTCGAGGGACGCGACACCCGCGTCCAGATGGTCGGTGACGTCGACGGCGCGATCGGCCACCGGGCTGCCGGCCACCAGCACGGTCGAGATCTTGTGCGGCTCCAGGCCGTGGTCGCGGTGCAGCTCGGGGAACACCCAACGGTTGCCGGCGTCGCGCACGCCGTCGAGCACGGCCCGGCCGAGCGCGATGTGGTCGGCCTGGTTCAGCGCACCGGGTCCCCAGCGGTCGTGGTAGTTGCCGGTGATCACCACCTCCGGCTTGTGCCGCCGCACCGCCGCCGCGATCGCCCGTCGCAGCGGCAGGCCGTACTCGAGCACGCCGTCCGGGAAGCCGAGGAACTCGACCGCCTCGGCGCCGACGACGGCGGCGGCCTCGCGCTGCTCGCGTTCTCGCAGCGGGCCGCACTCGGCGGGGTCGATCGCGTCGATCCCCGCCTCGCCGCTGGTGGCGAGGCAGTAGCCGACCTGCTTGCCCTGCGACGTCCAGCGGGCGACGGCCGAGGCGCCGCCGTACTCGATGTCGTCGGGGTGGGCGACGATGACCAGCCCCCGCTGCCAGGACTCGTCGACGGGCTCGAGGGTGGGTCCGGCCTCCATGGTCGTCAGGCTAGACGGGGCGACGCTCGCTAGGCCACCACGGGCTTGCCGCCGTCGAGCGCGACGAGCTGCGGGGCGGGCCTCGGCGCCTGGAGGTGCTGGCGGATCCAGGCCGTCACGGCCTCGCCCGGCATCGGGCGGGCGATGTGCCAGCCCTGCAGGCCGTCGCACTGCAGGCTCTGCAGCAGCTGCTGGTCGTCGGCGGTCTCGACGCCTTCGGCGATGGCGGGCAGGCCGAGGGAGTGGGCCAGGCCGACCAGGGCCTTGACGATGCCGAAGGCGCGCTCGTCGGTGTGCAGCCCGGTCACGAAGGCCCTGTCGATCTTGATCTCGTCGACGGGGAGCGAGTTGAGCCGCAGCAAGGACGAGTAGCCGGTGCCGAAGTCGTCCAGGCTGATGCCGATGCCGATCGCGCGGAGCGCCTCGATGGTGCGGCGGGCCTCCTCGTACCGGTCGGTGAGTACGCGTTCGGTGATCTCCAGTTGCAGCAGCCTGGCCGGCAGCTCGTAGTCCGCCAGCTTGGCCTCCAGCGTCTCGACCAGGTGCGGGCCGAGATCGGTCGGGCAGACATTGATCGCGATCGGCACCTCGAGCCCGAGCCCGCGCCACCTGGCGGCCTGCGCCGTCGCGAGGCCGACGACGTGGTCGGTGACCTGCGGCATCAGGCCGGACCGCTCGGCCAGCGGGATGAACTCGTCCGGCGACACCAGCCCGCGTTGCGGGTGATTCCACCGTGCCAGCGCCTCGACACCGAGCAGCTCGCCCCGGAGGGTCAGCTTGGGCTGGTAGTGCAGGGAGAGTTCGCCGGGCTTGGCCAGCGCGCCGCGCAGCTCGCCGATCAGGCCGAGCCGCGTCTCGGCGCCGGCGTGACGGGCGTCGGAGTACACCTCTACGCCGGTGTGGCGGCTCTTGGCCTGGAACATCGCGACGTCACTGTGGCGCAGCAGCGTGGCCGCGTCGTCGCCGTGCTCCGGGCAGATCGCGATCCCGGCCGAGAACCGGACCCGGATGTCGACGCCGTCGATCGAGATCGCGCCGCCGGTCGCCTCCCGGACGCGTTCGGCGATGGCGCAGGCCTGGTCCTCGGTGACGCCGAACGCGACGACCGCGAACTCGTCCCCGCCGAGCCGCGCCACCATGTCGCCGGGGCGCAGAGCCGCCTTCGCGTTCTCGGCGAACACCCTCAGCAGGTCGTCGCCGGCCTGGTGGCCGAGCGAGTCGTTCACCGTCTTGAAGTCGTCGAGGTCGATGAGGACGAGCGCGAACGACGGCCCACCCCGTTGGCGGGCGACCAGCGCGTCGTCGAGCACGTAGCGCAGGGTCGCGCGGTTCGGCAGGCCGGTGAGCACGTCGTGGCCGGCGGTGTGTTCGCGCTCGAGGGCGATCTGGGCCGTGCGGTAGATCATCAGCAGCGGGATGGCCAGCAGCGGGATCAGTTGCCACGGGCCCTGCGCCAGGATGACGATGAGCGGGGAGAGGGCCAGGACGGCGAACGTCATCATGGCCGAGTTGCCGAGGTCGTCGGTGAGCGCCTGCCGCAGGGGCACGTCGCAGCTGATCGCGGCGGCGACGAGCACCCAGTTGACCGCGAAGTAGACCAGCCAGGCCGCGACCATCCAGGTCACGTTGCCGGGGTGGAAGATCCGCAACGGCTGGGCGAGGGTGCCGCTGAGGCCACAGCCGCGCAGGACGAGCCACGCGGCCCCGACCGACAGCGCGTACTGGCAGGGGTTGAAGGCGACCTTCCAGGCATGCTTGCGGGCGCGCAGGTCGTCCAGCAGCGTGGCGAGCGCCACCAGGACGACGGTCGGCCACAGGCCCCAGAGGAAGAGCATCGCGAACGTGAACGACGTGGACATCACGACGCCCTGCGGGTCGTGACCGCGCCCCTGCACCAGCGGCAGCAGCTCGAGCCCGGCGACGAGGGCGGCCACCATGACGAAGCTCGGGATCAGGGCCACCGAGGAGGAGCGAACGGTCTCGACCAGGGCCAGGGCGATCAGCGGCACGCCGAGCGCCACGGCGAGCGTCCAGCTGACGCTGGAGATGCTGACGCGGCGCAGGGTGAAGGAGGGCGCAGACATGGCGTGATGAGCTTACATAAATCTTACATGCTGCCAAGTCAGGACGACGGCGTCGGCAGTCCGGCGCTCCGGTACAGCCGCTCGACATAGCGCGCGGGCGCGTAGTCGCTCTCGGCGTAGCGATGCACGTAGCTGCGGTACTGCTGCGGGAACGCCTCGCCCAGCCAGGCCAGGAAGTGCTCCCGGACGCCGGGGCGCAGGTAGAGCGCACCGATGCCGAGCAGGTGGCCGCCGGCCCGGTCGATCGCGCTCACCACCTGACGCAGCTGCCCGGCGCCGTCGCTGAGCCCCGGCAGTACCGGGGCGACGAGCGCGCCGGTGCGGATGCCGGCGTCGGCCAGGGTCGCCATCGCGGCGACGCGGCGGCGCGGGTTCGGCGAGCCGGGCTCGCTGGCGCGCCAGACCGCCTGATCGAGCGTGCCGAGGGAGAAGTTGACGCTGACGTCCACGTGCCGGTTGGCCTCGATGAGCACGTCGAGGTCGCGGGTGACCAGCGGTGACTTGGTGAGGATCGAGAACGGCGTGCGGCTGTCGGTGAGCGCCTGCAGGACGCCGCGGGTGAGCCGGTACTTGGCCTCGGCGCGCTGGTAGGGATCGGTGTTGGTGCCCATGGCCACCGCCTCGCGGCGCCACCGCGGGTCGGCGAGCTCGGCCCGCAGCTTCTCGGCCGCGTTGATCTTCACCACGATCCGCCGGTCGAAGTCGTCGCCGAGGTTCAGCCCGAGGTACTCGTGCGTCGGCCGGGCGAAGCAGTAGCGGCAGGCATGACTGCAGCCGCGGTAGACGTTGATCGTCCAGCGGGCAGGGGCGCGGGAGGCGTCGGGGACGTGGTTGAGGATGCTGCGTGCGACGACGTGGTGAAAGGTCAGGCCGGACATCCGGCCGGTGCCGAGCTCGGGGACCAGCAGGTCCTCGGCGGCGAACAGGCCGGGCTCGTCGTCACCAGTTGTGCGCCACCGCAGCGGCGCGTCACTCACCGGAAGTCCCGCGACCGGGTGCGCAGCCCGAGGTGCAGCCGCTCCAGTCGCTCGGCCAGCACGTTGACCACGCCGTCGGCGCTGTTCTCGAGCATGCCGCGGATCAGCAGCCCGCCGGAGTCGCGGGCCACGCGCCGGTGCCGGTCCCAGACCGCCTGCTCGACGATGACGTTGACCATGCCGGTCTCGTCCTCGAGGTTGAGGAAGGTGACGCCGCGGGCGGTGGCCGGCCGCTGCCGGTGGGTGACGACGCCGCCGACCGTCACCCGGGTGCGGTTGGCGACCGCCCGCAGCCCGGCGGCGGGGACGACGCCGAGGGCCTCGAGGCGGTGGCGGATCAGCGCGGTGGGGTATCGCTCGGGCGTGACGCCGGTGGCCCACATGTCGGCGATGAGCTGCTCCGGCTCGGTCATGGCCGGCAGCGCCGCCGGAGCCGTCTCGTCGAAGGTGGCGAGGTCCAGCTGGCCCGGCCGCGCGGTCGAGGCCGCGCCCGCCCCCCACAGCGCGTCGCGCCGGCCGGCGCCGAAGCAGTCGAACGCGCCGGCGGTGGCGAGCGCCTCGACCTGGTCGGCCAACAGCCCCACCCGGCGGGCGAGGTCGGCCATCGAGCCGAACGGGCCGTCGGCGTCGCGGGCGGCCACGATCGCGGCGGCGACGTCATCGCCGATGGTCCGCACCGACGACAGGCCGAGCCGGACGGCCGGCTGCGGCGCGTCCAGACAGGAGCAAGGGGGAGCTTGCGACCCCGCCATGTCGCCGTGCGACGGGCCGGTCGCGGGCTCCAGCGAGGCACCGGCCAGCGAGTCGGCCAGCGACGGACCGCGCACCTCGATGCCGTGACGCTTGGCGTCGTGAACCAGTGACTGCACCGAGTAGAACCCCATCGGCTGGGCATTGATCAGTGCCGCGCAAAAGGCCGCCGGGTAGTGCAGCTTGAGCCAGGACGAGGCGTAGACCAGCAGCGCGAACGAGATGGAGTGGGACTCGGCGAACCCGAAGGCCGCGAAGGCCTGGATGCGTTCGTAGATGCGGTCGGCGGTCTCGCCGGTGATGCCGTGGGTGGCCATGCCGTCGTAGAGCCGGATCCGCAGCGCCGCGATCTTGTCGCGGCCGCGCTTCGAGCCCATCGCCCGGCGCAGCGTGTCGGCCTCAGCGGGGGTGAAGTCGGCGACGGCGACGGCGATCTGCATCAGCTGCTCCTGGAACAGCGGGATGCCGTACGTCCGCTCCAGCGCGGGCCGCAACCGCGGGTGCGGGTAGTCGACCGGCTCCTGGCCGTTCTTGCGGCGGATGAACGGGTGCACCGAGTCGCCCTGGATCGGGCCAGGGCGGATGAGCGCGACCTCGCAGGCGAGGTCGTAGAACCGGCGCGGCTTGAGCCGGGGCAGCGTCGCCATCTGGGCCCGCGACTCCACCTGGAACACGCCGATCGAGTCGGCGCGGCACAGCATGTCGTAGACGCAGGGCGCCTCCTTGGGGATGGTGGCGAGCTCGTAGCTGACGCCGTGGTGCTCGGCGATCAGGTCGAAGCAGTACTTGAGCGCCGAGAGCATCCCGAGCCCGAGCAGGTCGAACTTCACCAGCCCGATGTCGGCGCAGTCGTCCTTGTCCCACTGCAGCACGGTGCGCCCGGGCATGCGTCCCCACTCCACCGGGCAGACCTCGATCACCGGCCGGTCACACATCACCATCCCGCCGGAGTGGATCCCCAGATGCCGCGGCGCGTTCTGCAGTTCGGCTGCGAGAGTGAGCACCTGCGCCGGGATGTGAGCGTCAGTCATATCCGCCGGTACGGATCGCCATCTCGACCGCTCGCTGCGCTCGGGTCGATCTGGCGATCCGTTGTCGACGAGCGCCGTCGCGACCCGAAGAGCTCGCTTCGCTCGCGCGGCGGCGGACTCTTCGCGCGAGCGCTCATCGCGTCGTGGGTCGAGGATCCCCTCGAGCGGAGTTGACCGGGACCCGGCAACTCTCCTTGGTGGCGGAGTAGTTCCAATAGTAATCTTGTTCGATCTGTCTTGCTCCAGGCGTCCTGCTGGCCGGGGGAGTAGCCGAGGGCCTTGGCGACGTCGCGGACGGCGGACTTGGGGCGGTAGGTGATGACGTTGGCGACCTGCGCGGCGTGCTCGCGGCCGTGCAGCTCGTAGACGTACTGGATGGCCTCCTCGCGGCGGTCGGACTCGATGTCCAGGTCGATGTCCGGTGGCTCGCCGCGTTCGGGGGCCAGGAAGCGTTCGAACATCAGGCCGTAGGCGACGGCGTCCACGGCGGTGATCTGCAGCGCGTAGCAGACCGCGGAGTTGGCGGCGCTGCCGCGGCCCTGGCAGAGGATGCCGCGCGAGCGGCAGAACCGGGCGATGTCCCAGACGACGAGGAAGTAGCCGGGGAAGTGGAGCTCCTCGATGATCTCCAGCTCGTGCTCGATGATCTCGTAGGCGCGCGCCTCGTGCGGTGTGCCGTCGTACCAGCGGGCCGCGCCGGAGTAGGTGAGCCGGCGCAGGTAGGCCATCTCGCTCAGACCGTCCGGGCAGGGGAACGGTGGCAGGTCCGGGGCGATGAGTCGCAGCGGGAAGGCGATCTCCTTCGCCAGCCGGGCGGCGTGGGCCACGGCATCGGGGCGGGTGGCGAAGCGGGCGGCCATCTCCTCGCCCGAACGCAGGTGCTGCCCGGACCACGCCGGCAGCCAGCCGTCGATCTCGTCCAGGCTGCGGCGGGCGCGGACGGCGGCGAGCGCGGTGGCCAGGGGTCGCCGCGGCGGGCCGTGGTAGTGCGCGGCGGTAGTGGCGACGACCGGCAGATCGAACCGGTCGGCCAGCGCCGCGAGCACCTCGTGCCGCTCATCGGCGAGCGGGTCGAGTTCGTGAGTGAGCTCGACGGCGACGTTGTCGCGGCCGAACAGCTGCACGAGCCGGTCGAGCGCCGCGCGGGCGGCGGCCTCGCCGCCGCGCTCCAGCGCCCGGCGGACCGCTCCCTTGCGGCAGCCGGTCAGGATCAGCCAGTGCCCGTCCGCCGCGGCGCCGAGGGCCTCGAGGTCGTCGTAGACCGGCCGGCCCTTGTCCCCGCCGCGCAGGTGCGCCTGCCCGATCGCGCGGGTCAGCCGCGCGTAGCCGTCCGGGTCACGGGCGAGGGCGAGCAGGTGCGTGCCCGGTGGGTCGGGGACGCCGACCCGGGTGGCGACCGCGGCCTCCGAACGGGTGCGGGCGGCCGGCGCGTCCAGCGTGAGCTCGGCCCCGAAGGCGGTGGCGAGGCCGTGCGCCGTCGCCGCCTCGGCGAACCGGACCACGCCGTAGACGCCGTCGTGGTCGGTGAGGGTCAGCGTCTCGAGCCCGAGCCGCACCGCCTCCTCGACCAGCTCCTCCGGGGAGGACGCGCCGTCGAGGAAGCTGAACGACGAGTGCGCGTGCAGCTCGCCGTAGGGGACGGCGGGCTCGGGCCGGAGGATCGGCGCCGCCTCGTAGGCCTCCCGCTTGTGGGACCAGGCCGGCGAGTCGCCGCCGTCGCCGGGCGGCGCCGGGCGTCCGGACAGCCGGCGCTCCAGCTCCCGCCACGGGATCTCCGGATTCTCCCAGCCCACGCCTCCGAGAGTAGAACGCGCTTTCGATTAATGCCAGGCCCTCAGGGGACGGCGAACCCCCGGAACATGTGGGTGACGAACGACGGGCCGAACGCGTCGAACTCCTCGAGCGACTCGACCCGATAACCGGCGTCGGCGAACATCTCCACCACCGGGCGGTCCAGGTGGCACCCGCCGGAGATCGGTCCCCAGAACGGGTTGAGCCGCTCCTGCCACTTCGCCAGACGAGGCTTCGGCGAGCGGCCGTGCTCGACGAAGTGCACTCCGCCGCCGGGCCGCAGCACCCGCCGCATCTCGGCCAGCGCGACCTCGGGCTCGGGGATGGTGCAGAGCGTCCAGGTGACGAGCACGTGGTCGACCGACTCGTCTGCCACCGGCAGGTGCTGCCCGTCCAGCCCGACGAACTCCACCGGAACCGAGGACGCATCCAGCCGCTTCGCGGCGATCTGCCGCCCGCGGACGGCCGGGTCCACTGCCCGCACCCGCGTCACCGCGGCGGGGTAGTGCGGCACGTTGCGTCCGGAACCGAACCCCACCTCCAGCACGTCGCCCTCGAGCCCGGCGCAGACCTGGGAGCGGACCTTCTCGAACGGTGCACCCAGGATCACGTCGATGAGCCGGGGGAGGACGGCGTCGTCGTAGTAGCCCATGGCCACATCCTCGCCGATTCCGCCGGGCGGCGGGAGGGGTGCGTTGACGGGGTACCGGCAGGCGATGACGATGGATGAATGCCCTATTACGTCCGCGCCGGGTCGGTCCCGCCGAAGAAACACACCGTCCACCGGCTGCCCAGCGGCGGACCCGCCTACGAGGAGATGATCGGCGAGGAGGGCTTCTCGGGGGCCGCGTCGCTGCTCTATCACCGGGGCGTCCCGTCGGCGACCATCGACTCCAGGCCGTGGGACCTCGGCGACCTGAAGACCCGCCCCAACCACCCGCTGCGGCCGCTGCACCTGCGCCTCGGCGACCTCTTCCCGGGGGACACGCACGAGAGCCTCGACCCCGTCCTCGGTCGCCGGCTGGTGCTCGGCAACGCCGACGTGCGGCTGGCTTACGTGGTCGCGAGCCGGCCGTCGCCGCTGTACAGCAACGCCACCGGCGACGAGTGCGTCTACCTGCAGTCGGGGCGGGCGCGGGTCGAGACCGTCTTCGGGGCGCTCGAGGTGCGGCGCGGCGACTACGTGATCCTGCCGCGGGCGACGATCCACCGCTGGCTGCCGATCGAGGTCGACACCGAGGGGCCGGTGCGCGCCTTCTGCGTCGAGGCGAGCAGTCACATCGTCCACCCGCGACGCCACGTCGGCCGCACCGGTCAGTTCCTCGCCGGTTCGCCGATCACCGAGCGGGACCTGCGCCCGGTCGAGGGGCCGCTGCTCGCGGCGGACGCCGAGGCGGACGAGCCGGTCGACGTCCACGTCAAGCACCGGACGGCGCGCGGCATCGCCGGTTCGGTGGTCACCCACCAGCACCACCCGTTCGACGTCGAGGGGTGGGACGGGTTCGTCTACCCGTACGCCTTCAACATCGACGAGTACGCGCCGGTGACCGGCAAGATCCACCAGCCGCCGCCGGCGCACCAGGTGCTCGAGGGCAACAACTTCGTCATGTGCAACTTCGTCCCGCGTCTGCTCGACTACCACCCGGACGCGATCCCGCTGCCCTACTACCACTCCAACGTCGACAGCGACGAGGTGCTGTTCTACAGCGCCGGCGACTACAGCGCGCGGCGCGGCACCGGCATCGGCGTGGAGTCGCTGACGCTGCACCCCTCAGGGCATTCGCACGGACCGCAGATCAAGGCCTACGAGAACAGCAACGGGGTGCGCGAGACCGACGAGACCGCGGTCATGATCGACACCTTCAACCCGCTGGAGATCGGCGAGGCCGGCCTGGTCAGTGACGACGAGCGCTACGCCTGGTCGTGGAGCGGGGTCGGCCCGGACGGCCCGCTTCCGCCGCTCTAGCCTGCCCGCTGCCGGGTGACCAGGTAGGCGCCGGCGCCGGCGACGAGGACCGCCGCCCCGCTGAGTACCGACACCAGGGGCAGGCTCACGGCGAGCGCGGCGCAGCCGATCAGCCCGACGGCCGGCACCCAACGCGGCGGTCGGCGCTCGGCCGTGGACAGCGTGGCGGCCGAGGCGTTGGCGATCCCGTAGTAGACGAGCACGCCGAACGAGGAGAACCCGATCGCGCCGCGCAGATCGAGGGTGAGGACGAGGACGACGACGGTCGCCGCCACCGCGAGCTCGGCGTTGCGGGGCACGCCGTATCTCTCGTCGATCCGCGCCAGCAGGTGCGGCAGGTGCCGGTCACGCGCCATGGCCAGGGTCGTCCGGGAGACGCCGAGCAGCAGCGCGAGCAGCGAGCCGAGCGCGGCGAGCGCGGCCGCGATCCGGACGGCGGGGTCGAGCCAGGACGCCCCGGCGGCCTCGACGGCCGAGCGCAGCGGTGCCGTCGACGCCGTGAGCACCTCCGGCCCGGCCGCGGCGAGGGTCGCCACCGCGACCGCGGCGTAGGTGACCACGGTGATGCCCAGCGCGATCGAGATGGCCCGCGGGATCGTTCGCCGCGGGTCCCGGACCTCCTCGCCCAGGGTGGCGATGCGGGCGTAGCCGGCCAGGGCGAAGAACAGCAGACCGCCGGCCTGCAGCACGCCGTGCAGGTCCGTGCCAGGAAAGGGCGAGAAGTGCTGCGCGGCACTGTCGGCGCCCACGCCGCAGGCGACGACCACGGCCGCCAGAACGGCGAGGACGACGGCGATGATCAGCCGAGTGAGCGTGGTGGAGCGCTGCACCCCGCGCGCGGTCAAGGCACTGAGCGCGAGCACGCCGAGCACGGCGACGAGCCGGACGTGAGCGGGCGCGGCGTAGGCGGCGAAGGTCAGCGCCATGGCCGCGCAGCTCGCGGTCTTGCCGACGACGAAGGCCCAGCCGGCCAGGTGGCCCCAGAACGGCCCGAGCCGGCGGCGTCCGTAGACGTACGTGCCGCCGGACTCCGGGTGGTTCGCGGCGAGCCGGGCCGAGGAGGTGGCGTTGCAGTAGGCCACCAACGAGGCCACCGCCAGGCCGAGCAGCAGCCCGCTGCCGGCGGCGCGCGCCGCCGGGGCGAACGCGGCGAACACCCCCGCTCCGAGCATCGCGCCGAGGCCGACGACGACCGCGTCGGTGGTGCCGAGGCGGCGGTGCAACGAGGCGTCGCTCACGCGGGCAGTGTGCGGCATCCGGGTGAACGAGCGGCGTTCCCGGGGCAGGACACCAGGAGACCGCAACGGACGACGAGAAGGAGTTCTGCCATGGCTGACAGCACCTATCGGGTGACCGAGATCGTCGGAACCTCGACCACGAGCATGGACGAGGCCATCAAGGGCGCGGTGCGGCGCGCGTCGCAGACGGTGCGCGGGCTCGACTGGTTCGAGGTCACCGAGGTCCGCGGCCACATCGAGAACGGCGAGGTCGCCCACTTCCAGGTCGGCCTGAAGGTCGGGTTCAAGCTCGAGGAGTGAGCGGCCGGCCGGGGCGGGGGCGTTACGTTGGGGGCCATGCCCGTGCTGCTCGTCGTCCACCACACCCCGTCGCCTGCCATGCAGGAGCTGCTGGAGGCGGTACTGGAGGGCACGCGAGCCGAGGGCATCGAGGGCGTCGAGGTCCGCACCCGGGCTGCCCTCACCGCCTCGCCGGTGGACGTGCTCGAGGCCGACGGCTTCCTGCTCGGCACGCCCGCGAACATCGGCTACCTCTCCGGCGCCATGAAGCACTTCTTCGACGGCATGTACTACCCGACGATGACCGAGAAGCCGGGCGCCCCGTACGGGCTGTGGGTCCACGGCAACAACGACACCCAGGGCGCGCTCCGGGCCGCCGAGTCGATCACGCAGGCGCTCGGCTGGCGGAAGGTCCACGAGGCCGTCGAGGTCACCGGCCCGATCGACAAGGACGTGCGCGAGGCCTGTTTCGACCTGGGGGGAACGGTCGCGGTCTCGCTGACGGGCGCGCTGGGTTGAGTGTTCAGCTGTGCCGGCCTGTCACTTGCTAACGAAACCTTGACGCCGTTCGGGTGCGGGAGGACCGTATGGACGGGTCGACGGTCGGCCCGGAACATCGAGTCTGAAGGGGTTCGCATGCCTCCGCCGTACACCGTTGAGGGCCGCGTCAAGGAGAAGAACGTGACTCCCGCTGCCGAGAAGAAGTGGGAGCAGTTCCTGAAGAACATCAGGACCATGGAGCTGAAGGACGCCGCGGAGGCCGCGGTCGGCACCGCGAGTTCGACGCAGTTCAAGAAGACGGGCAACCAGTACCAGTTCCGGCTCAGCCAGAAGGATCGCGTCAACTTCGTCCTCAATGGCAACCGGCTCACCCAGGTTCAGGTGGGCGGCCACAGCTGACGCCGGGTGCCGGGTCGGTCGCTGGAAGGTCAGTCGTAGATTGCCTCGACCTGCCAAGCGGGCGGCCCGGTCGCGGTCATCGTGCCGGTGAGCAGGTAGGCCCGACCCCGGACGTCGACGACCTGGCAGCGCACGACCCGGCGGGCGTCCTCGGCCGACCACCAGCGCTCGTCCACCGGCCACGGCCCGGCCCAGCCGGTGACGGCCACGACCTCGCTGCCCAGCCTGAACAGCGCCGGCGGTGACGGGACGGCCCCGCGATCGGTGACGGTGACCGGTCGGCGCGCGGCGTCGAGCAGCTGCGCCGGGCGGGGCGGGTCGAGCAGCACCGTCGGCGAGGGGGCGGGGAGGCTGCCCGGCCAGGGCTGCTCCGGCGAGCGCAGCGGCAGCGGGTCGTCACCCCACGGCACCAGGCGGGTCCGCTGCCCGGGATCGCGGCCGCCCTCGAGCACCGGCGCCAACACCGAGCCGTGGCCCAGCAGGGTCTGCACCCGGGCCAGGGCCCGGGCGGCGCGCTCGTCGTCCTCGCCCTGGCCGCCCCACAGCGCCTGCTGGTGCGTGCCCGTGGGGACGACCTCGACCGGCGCCAGTACCAGCCGGCTCACCCCGCCGGTGGGGCGGGACGCCCCGGACAGCCACCCCTCGAGCTGCCAGCGCACCCGGTCGAGGACGTCGGGCACGCCGAGCACGCCGGCATGCCGCCAGCGGCGCACCGTCTCCTCGCCGTTCTCGCTGAGTGCCTGCAGCTCGAAGCAGGAGCAGGCCAGCCCGCGCGCGGCGAGATCGGTGACGAACTGCTCGGCGACCGTCCGGGCGGAGAAGGCCACGGTGTCGACGCGGTCGACCGACGGTTCGAGATCCAGGCTGACGGTGAACTCCACCGGCGGGCGCCGGGCGCCGACCGGGCGGTCGTCGGTGCCGCCGGCCTGCCGGTGTGCCCAGGCCCCGTCCGGCCCGAAGCGGGCGAGCACGTCGCTGGCGGGCAGGGCGGCGAACGCCCCCAGGGTGCGGACGCCCAGGCGCGTCAGCAGCCCGACCAGGCCGGACGTGCCGGACGGGTCGAGCGTCTCGATCGGCAGGTTCTCGAGGAACGCCGCCGAGCCGCCCGGCGTCGACCACCAGACCGCGCCGGGCGGCCTGCTCGGCTGCGAACGCGCCGTCGGCGATGCCGATGAGGACGTCGGCGCCGCCGAGGACGGGGAGGTCGGCGACGCCGCGCGAGAGCGCCTGCAGCACCCCGGTCTCGCCGCCGAAGTAGCGGGTGGGGCCGCGGACGCCGATGGCCGCGAGCCCGGGGCGGGTGATCTCGACGCCGGGGGCGATGTCCTCGAGCGCCGCCACGACCGGTTCGAAGACCCGGGCCTCGGCGGCCTCGTCCCGTTCCAGGACCACCAGCGACGGGCAGCGCGCCTGCGCCTCGCGGCGCCTCAGCCCCCGCCGCACGCCGTGGTCCCGCGCGGTGCGGGAGCAGGCGACGACGCGGTTCGCGCTCAGCACCGCGAGCGGGGCCTCCGGGCCGTGGCCGGCCTCGAGCCGGGCGGTGGTGACCGGCCAGTCGGGGCACCAGATACATATCCGCCGGGAGTCGTCGGGCATGCCTCACCCCGCGGCCAGGTCGATGACGGGGGCGAGGCCGTCCGCGGCCGCCAGCCCGCCGCCGGGTGCGGGGAGCAGCAGCGCCGCCGAACGCGGCCGGGCGGCCGGGCCTCGCCCCCCGGCGCTCACCTCGACCCGGCGGGAGCGCAGCCGGCCGCTGCCGTCACCGACGCCCGTCCACACGCCGTCGCGGACGTGGAGTCGCACGTCCGCCCCCGGCCATGCCGACGGGGTGTCCCCGGCGACGAACGGCATCGAGGACCGCGTCCTTGCTACGGGCCCGGGCGGCGAGGCGGCGGACGTCGCCGGGGGCGAGTGAGCTGCCGCGCTGCCCGCGTGCGGCCGGGGGGCGGACGGCGACGACGTCGACGGCGTCGAGCAGCGCGCCGACCGCGGTGGGCCAGCCGCTGCCGGGGGCAGGGACGAGCGCGAGCCGGGTGAGCTCGACGCCGTACTCGCGGGCCGCCTCGGCCGACAGCCGCGGGAAGCCGACCAGCGCGCACCAGGCCCCGCCGGCCGAGGCCGCGCCGAGCAGCGCGAACAGCAGCGAGATCGAGCCGCTGACCGTTACCGTGCTCCCGCGCCGCAGCCCGTCGGGCAGGATCGGGCGCAGCGCGTCCGCCACCGGCAGCGGCGGGGCGGTGCGCACGCCCACGTGCTGCCAGTCGACGGCGGCGGTGCCGTCGGCACGACGGAGGGCAACGTCCAACACCAGTCAATCATCGAACAGGCGTTCTAATGGCGTCAATACGATTCGGCGTGTCGTGTCGAGGCGCTCAGCTCCGGACGAACTCGAGCAGGTCGGCGTTGATGACGTCGGGGTGAGTGGTGCACATGCCGTGGGGGTAGCCCGGGTAGACCTCGAGTACCCCGTTCTTGAGCAGGGTGATCGACCGCTCGGCCGAGTCGGCGATCGGGACCACCTGGTCGTCATCCCCGTGCATGACGAGGGTCGGGACGGTCATCTGCTTGAGATCGTCGGTGAAATCGGTCTCCGAGAACGCCTTGACGCCGTCGTAGTGAGCCTTGGCGCCGCCCGTCATTCCCTGCCGCCACCAGTTCCAGATGACACCGTGGGAGGGTTCGACGCCGGGACGGTTGAAGCCGTAGAACGGCCCGGAGGCGACTTCGAGGAAGAACTGCGAGCGGTTGTTCGCAGTCCCCTCGCGGAAGCCGTCGAAGACCTCCATGGGCAGACCTCCCGGGTTCGCGTCGGTCTTCAGCATCAGTGGTGGCACCGCTCCGACGAGCACTGCCTTCGCGACCCGGTCCGCTCCGTGGCGAGCCACGTAACGGGCCACTTCGCCGCCGCCCGTCGAGTGGCCGACGTGCACGGTGTTGCGCAGGTCCAGGTGCTCGACGACGGCGGCGGCATCCGCGGCGTAGTGGTCCATGTCGTGGCCGTCCGATGTCTGGGTGGACCTGCCGTGTCCGCGCCGGTCGTGCGCAACCACCCGGAAGCCGTGGTGGACGAAGAACATCAGCTGCGCGTCCCAGTCGTCCGAGCTCAGTGGCCACCCGTGGTGGAACACGATCGGTGGACCGCTGCCCCAGTCCTTGTAGAAGATCTCGACGCCGTCGCTGGTGGTGACTGTAGGCACGATCTTGACTCCTCGATGTCGGGTTTCGCGGGACTCGGGGGTCGACAAAGCGTGTCTCGGAGTCCTGACGGAGAGCAACGGCGGATCGGGCGCCGGCACGGATGAGCCGGGTTACGGCCGGCGGAGCGATGCTGCAGGCTGGTCCTGTGGACGAACTCGTGCCCTGGATCTACCTGTGCCTCGACATCCCCCGCGCGTCGTGGGAAAGCTCGGTGCGGTTCTGGTCGGCCGCGACCGGATGGGACGCCTCGTCGCCGTGGGGCGACCGCGAGCAGTTCGTCACGCTGCAGCCGGCGGACGGCGACGCCTGGCTGATCATGCAGGCGATCCCGGAGGACGTTGCCCGGGTGCATCCGGACCTGGCCGGTTACGGCCGGGCGACCGACCTGGCTCGCACGCTGGCGGCCGGCGCGGTGCCGGCCTGGACGTGGGGAGAGGTCGAGGTGGTGCGCTCGCCCGGTGGCCTGCTGCACTGTTCGGTCACCGGGCCGGACACGGGCGAGCTGCGCGCGGCGCGGGCCGGATGCCGGCAGTTGCTGGACCAGATCTGCATCGACATCCCGCACTCGCGCTGGGAGTCCGAGGTCGAGTACTGGTGGGAGGTCACCGGCCGGGAGATGGCGCTCGGGTCGCGGCCGGAGTTCATCACCCTCGCCGATCCCGACCCGGCCCGCGGGCTGCGGGTGCTGCTGCAGCGGCTCGACTCCGACGACGGGGAGGTGGCCGCACACCCCGACTTCGCGGTGGCCGACCGGGAGGCGGAGACCGCTCGGCACGTGCGGCTGGGGGCTGAGGTCGACCAGGTTCTCGAGGGGTGGACGGTGCTGCGCGCGCCGGACGGCCTCGTCTACTGCCTCACCGACCGGGATCCGGCCACGGGTCACCGCTGAGGCGGCGGCATCGGTCACGCCTCAGGCGGCGAGGTCGAAGTAGATCCGCATCCGGTGCTTGACGGCAGGGTTGTCCGCCCAGAAGAGCTGCACCCCTGGTGGAGCCGGTTCTCGGCTTCGGTAGCGGTGGCCGGTGGGGGTCGTGGTGGTGACGGCGCCGTCGGGGCCGGGTCTGGCTTGCCAGCCGGGGGCTTGTTTGGCGTGATTACAGGCTTGGCAGAGACCTTGGCCGTTGGCGATCGCGGTCTTGCCGTGCCCGTGCCAGGGGTGGATGTGGTCGGCGTGCCGGATGGGGGCGTCGCACCAGGGGGTGCGGCAGGTCTGGTCCCGCAGCCGCAGAAACCGCTGCTGGTTCGCCGTGAAGGCCCGGCGGCGGGACTCCATGGCCACCAGTTGGTCCGTGCCGGGCTTGGTGTAGAGGCGGCGGATCCACCGCCGCGCCTGCCCGGTGCTTCGGTAGGCCAGCTCGCGGGCCAGTGCGGCCGGGACCGGGCCGTAGCCGTCGACATGCGCTGGTTCGTCGTAGCCTTCGTCGCCCGATCGGTCGAGCAGGCTGGCGTCGGTCATCACGAGGTTGATCTCCACCGGGACCGCGGCGGCTCCGGTCTGGCCGGTGAGGCGTTCGATGAGCAGGTCGGCCATCAGCTGGCCGCGGCCGAGCTGGTCGAGGTTGGCGTGCATGTCGGCCTGCCGCGAGAGGCTCGCGTAGCAGGCGACACCTTGGGCCACCGGCAGCAGCGCGGTCAGCCGCACCATGGTCTCCGGCGCCGGGCGCACGCTGACGTGCCGGTCGGCCTCGGCGCGGCGGCGGCGCTCCACCAGCCCGGCCGGATCGGCTCGGTAGGCCGCCTTACGAGCCTCGGCCTCGGTGCGCCGGTCACCCCAGCCCTCCAGGTGCGCGGCGAGTTCGGCGTCGACCTCGAGGCGGGCCTCGCGATCGAGGAACACCGTCTCTCGGGCGATGGTGAAGGCCCGCCGCTCCGAGGTCCGGCCGGCGGCCAGCTGAGCGAAGGTGCCGGGCAGCTCCCGGGTCAGCAGCCGGGCGTTGCCCAGCCAGCGTTGCGCCTGGTGCGGCGAGACCCGCCGAGCCAGTGCCAGCTGCGAGGCCACCCCGCGGCCCTGTCGCTTGACGGGCACCCCGCCGGCGGCCTGCCCGGCCCGCTGCGAATGGTTGCGTCGTCCGAGCGGGCTCAATGTGTTCCGTCTGTCGATCCCTGCGCGGGTCACGGACCGAGGGACCTGGATCAGGCGTCGACCACGTCCACAGCGGGTGCAGCGTGGAGCCGAGGGTCGGTCGTGACGAGCGGGTGATCGAGCGAGACGGCCAACTGCACGTACACGGCGTCAACCAGTCGCAACTGGTGACGCCGCGCCCATGTGCCGATCAGAAGAGAACTCACATTGTGGCGATGGATCGGAGCGGCGGCGAGTGCCTGGAGCCGCGTCTCGACGTCGCCGGCCTCGAGGTCGCCCGCGCGGTGCAGTCGCCCCAGCACAGAGAGGACCTCAGCGTCGAGATGGGCCGGTGCGTGCAGCGCGTGCCCTGCGAGCCGCCGTTGGACGGCGTCACCCAGCTCGTTGTCCAGGAGTAGGTCGACGATGGCCGAGGCGTCGACGACTGCCTCAGCCATGCCGGGTGGGGGCCTCGTCGCGAGCGGCATCGAGCGCGTCGAGCACGCGGTTGTGGTCCACTCGCTGCCTCGAGGGTGCAGTCGCCACCGTGGCGAGCCAGGCGTCGGTCGAGCGCTCGGCGAGTGTTCGCCTCACGGCTTCTTGGGCCACCGCAGAGAGATTCAGACCGGCTTTCTTGGCCTCTGCCGCGAGCTCGTCCGGAAGGTAGACGTTCAGTCGAGCCACAACACACAATATACACACTCGACTCGGCCCGAGTGCCCGGAGTTGCGGGCGCGCAGTATCAGCTACTCAGTGAGCGGTACTTGCGCGTGCAGAGCAGGCCGAACACGATGCCGATGCCGATCGTCCACGCTAGCGACTGCCACACCAGCGAGCCCGTGCTCGTACCGCCCAGCAGCAGCTCCCGCTGCATCGGCGTCGCCTCGTTGCCCAGGATCAGCGACCGGGCAGCGTTGATCACCACGCTCACCGGCTGGTGGGTGGCGAAGCCCTGCAGCCAACTCGGCATCGTCTCGACCGGCACGAAGGCCGACGAGGCGAAGGTCAGCGGAAAGATGATCGGGAACGTCGCGGCGTTGACCGCCTCAGGGCTGCGCACCGTGAGCCCGACCAGGGCGTAGCCGAGGCTCACCGCCAGCGCGAACAGCAGGAGCAACAGTGCGGCCAGGATCAGCCCGACCACGCTCTGCGGCCGGAACCCGACGGCGAAGCCGGTGGCCAGCAGGATGATCAGCCCGAAGGCGTTGTTGAGGGAGTCGGATGCGACCCGCCCGCCGAAGACGGCGCTGCGGGCCATCGGCAGCGAGCGCAGCCGGCTGATGAAGCCCTTCTGCATGTCGTCGGCCAGCGCGAAACCGGTGACACCGGCGCTGAACAGCACCGTCTGCACGGCGATGCCGGGGACCAGGTAGTTGACGTAGTTCAACCCCTGCAGGCCGTTGATCGCCCCACCGAAGACGTACCGGAACAGCAGCACGAACATGATCGGCGAGACGAGGTTGAACATCACCATCTCGGGCTGGCGCATCAACCGGCGCAGGTTGCGCCCGGCCATCGCTCCGGTGTCGCGCAGGACCCATCCCATGCCGCCGCCCCCGGCGGGGGTGGTCGTGGTCGCGGTCATACCCGGCTCCGTTCCCTCGGGGCGTCGGTTTCGTCGTCGCTGCCGGTCGACTCGGCCTGCTCGGCGCTGTGCCCGGTGAGGGTGAGGAAGACGTCGTCGAGGCTCGGTTCGCGCAGCTGCAGCCCGCGGGCGGTGATCCCGGCGGAGTCCAGGGAGCGGACCACCGCCGCCAGCGTCTGCGTCCCGGCACTCGCCGGCACCCGGACGAGCTCGCTCTCGACGCTGACCTCGCCCTCGCCGACGCCCTCGAGCAGCCCGGCGGCCTGGCGGGCCTCGTCGGCATCGGACAGCTGCACCTCGACCACAGCCGCGCCGAGCTGCGCCTTGAGCTCCGCCGACGTGCCCTCGGCGATCACGCGTCCCTGGTCGATGACCGAGATGCGGTCGGCGAGCCGGTCGGCCTCTTCCAGGTACTGCGTCGTGAGCAGCAGCGTCGTGCCTTCACGCACGAGCTCCTCGATCACACCCCACAGGCCGATCCGGCTGCGCGGGTCGAGGCCGGTGGTCGGTTCGTCGAGGAACAGCACCGGCGGGCGCGCCACCAGCGCCGCGGCGAGGTCGAGCCGGCGCCGCATCCCGCCGGAGTACGTCTTCGCCTGCCTGCCGGCGGCGTCGGTGAGCCCGAATCGCTCCAACAGCTCGCTCGCGCGCTGCTTGGCCGGCCGGCCGGGCAGGTGGTTCAGCCGCCCCACCAGCGCGAGGTTCTCGGCGCCGGTGAGCATCTCGTCGACCGCGGCGTACTGGCCGGCCAGCCCGATCCGCCGCCGAGCCAGGCCCGGGTCGCGCACCACGTCGACCCCCGCCACCTCGGCCCGGCCGGAGTCGGGCCGGAGCAGGGTGGTCAGCACGTTGACGGTGGTCGTCTTGCCCGCGCCGTTGGGTCCGAGCAGGCCCAGCACGGTTCCCGGCTGCACCTGCAACGAGACGCCGTCGAGCGCGCGGACGTCAGCGCCGAAGGTCTTGATGAGGTCTTCGGCGATCACCGTGGCGCCGTCGGCCATCGATGTGCTCCTCCCGTGGTCGGTCCTGGCGCACGGTACCGAGCAGGTCTGACAACGGCATGCGAACTAGCGCCCGCCCTCGGAACGGACGTGACCGTGAAAGCTCAGCGACGCCAGCTGTTCTTACGGCGGACCCGGTCGGCGATGACGACGCCGATGGCGATGATCGCCCCGATGATCAAGGTGATGCGGTACTCGCTCTGGTAGTTCGTGGAGGTGAGCATCACCAGCAGGATGAGTCCGACCACGACGCCGGCGCCGCGGGCGGACTTGCCCCATTCGCCGTGCCACCCCCACTGGCGTGGGTCCTCGTCGGGGTGGTCGTGCTCGTAGTCGCTCGGCTCGGCCGCTTCGCGCGACTGGCTGTGCGGCTCGAGTGCCATGGCGGCCTCCTCGTCCTGGTGGTCGCAGGTCCACTGGCAACCCGGCAACCGCGATCGACACCAGTCTAGGACTGCTCGTTGGTCACGTCCCGGGCGGTGTCACGCAGGCTGCGCTGCATTCTGCGGCTCTGGTCGTGCAGCAATCGGTAGGCCTTGGCCTCGTCCGCGCCGTCCCGCGCCATGAGGATTCCGATGGCCACCCCGATCTCCCGGTAGACCTCGGCCGAGCGCGTGGACGTGACGATCTCATCCTGTACCTGCTCGGTGAGCAGGGTGAGCGAGCAGTAGGACGCGAAGATCGCCCCGATGGCGATATCGGCGTCGTCGAAGGCGTGCGGCCAGGTCGAGTAGTAGGCGAGTGCGGCGGTGCGACGCCGGTCGAGGTGCAGCCGGAAGGCCAGCACGCTGGCGATCCCCACCTCGGTCATCGCCCGCCGGGCGAACGCGGGCCAGCGCTCGTCGTGCGACAGGTCGTTCGCCACCACGACGTCATTGGTCTCGATGACGTCGTGCACCGGTCCGCTGCCCGTCTCCTCCCGGATCGTGTGCAGTCGCCGGGTGTGGTCGGTGAGCTCCCCGTAGGCATGGATGCTGTCGACGTCCCGCCCGACCAGATCGACGTGGTCCGCCCGCGGCATGAACGACCTCGCCGCCGTCAGCACGGCGTCCACCCGGAGCCGCTGCGGCTCGTCGCGATGCAGGTGGTCGACGAGGACCCGGAACGACTCGGCCAGCTGGGCCAGGACGCTGACGTCGATCTCGAGCTCGTCACCCATGACTCACCACGTGTCCTCCCGCCGGGCCGCTCGGCGGCCGAGTTCGTCCAGAAGGCGCACCACCTCGGCCCGGCGAGCCTTCGGTAGCTCCTCGAGCAGCGTACGGAGCGGGGCCAGTCGCAGCCGGTTGGCCTCCTGCAGCACCGCCGCGCCCGCCTCGGTCAGCGTGACGATGATGTAGTGGCCCGGCCCGGCCTGCCGCGAGACCAGTTCGTCGCGCACCATGCGCTGGCACAGCCTGCTGGCCGAGGGCGCACTCACCATCAGGGCGCCGGCGATCGCGCTGAGGGTGAGGCCCTCGGGCGCGGTCGAGAGCAGGGTGAGCAGCCGGATCTGCGTCGCGGTCAGCTGCGGAGTCGTGGCGTTCCCGGCCCGGATCGTGGCACCCAGGGTGAGCCGGTGCAGCCCGAGCAGCGCGATGTCGAGGCCGTCGTGTGCCCCCAACGGCAGGGACGTGGTCGCGTCGGGGCCGTCGTCGGGGGCGGGCTCGTCCGCGACCGAAGTCATAGGGATTTCGTCACCATCCCGGGGTAAACGATTGTCATCAGACATTTGTTTCTCGCTGTCCCGGTCGGAGCCGGGCCACGGACGAAAGGAGGATCGTTTCGATGAGTTCTGCGCAGTCACAGCCGGTCGCCGTGATCACCGGAGGAACCGGAGGCGTCGGACGCGCCACGGTACGCGAGTTCGTTCGCGGGGGCTACGACGTGGCCGTGCTCGCGAGGGGACGCGCCGGGTTGGACGCGGTCGCCGCCGAGGTCAAGGAGGCCGGGCGTCGCTGCCTGACGCTGCAGGTCGACGTCGCCGACCACGAGGCGGTGGACGCCGCCGCCGACCTCGTCATGGAGGAGTTCGGCCGGCTCGACGTGTGGGTCAACAACGCCTTCGTCGGTGCGCTCGCCTGGTTCTGGGAGACGAGCCCGGAGGAGTTCCGGCGGATGACCGAGGTGAGCTACTTCGGGCAGAGCAACGGGATTCGGGCGGCTCTGCGCCTCATGCGCCCGCGTGACCACGGCGCGATCGTCAACATCTCCTCGGCGATGGCCTACCGCGCCATCCCGCTGCAGTCGGCGTACTGCGGCGCCAAGCACGCGGTCAAGGGTCTCACCGAGTCGGTCCTCACCGAGCTCAAGGCCAGCGGCAGCAAGGTCACGATCGGCACGGTGACCCTTCCCGGCGTCAACACCACCCAGTTCAACTGGAACCTGAACAAGATGTCGAAGCACCCGCAGCCGGTGCCGCCGATCGTGCAGCCGGAGGTCGCCGCCCGATCGATCCGGTTCGCGGCCGAGCACCCGCGGCGCAACAGCTGGGTCGGCATCGCGACCGCCTACACCGTGCTCGGCAACCGCATCGCGCCCGCTGTCGTGGACTGGTACCTGGCCAAGACGGGCGTCAACTCGCAGCAGACCGACCGGGACGCCCCGCGCTGGGACGCCAACATCTTCGAGCCGCGGGACGAGACCGCCGACCGCGGGGCCCGGGGCGCATTCGGGGACGAGGCGGCCGAGCGCGACCCGGTCGCCTTCCTCGCCCGGCACCGCGCCGCCGCGATCGCCTCGGCCGGCGCCGCCCTCGTGGGCGGGGTCGCGGCGGCGGCGCGCCGAAAGGCGAGCTGACGGCATGAACGCCACCGACGGCGCTGACGGCGCTGACGGCGCTGCGCGCACCCTGCGCGACATCCGCCACGACGACGGCTACGCGGACCTCGAGGACTACGGCGTGCTGGGGGACGGGCGCAGCGTCGCCCTCGCCGCCCTCGACGGCGCGATCGACTGGTGGGCGCCGCCGACGCTCGACGCCCCGCCGGTCTTCGCCGCCCTGCTCGACCCCGAGCGCGGCGGGCGGATCCGACTCGTCCCGACCGACGCCGACGCCACGGTCACCCGGCACTACCTCGAGGGCACCAACCAGCTCAGCACCGAGTTCGTCACCGCGACCGGACGGGTGCGCATGACCGACTCGCTCAACACCGGCAACGGCAGCACGCTGCCGTGGAGCGAGCTGGCCCGCCGGCTCGACGGCCTCGACGGCGAGGTCGAGTTCGACTTCACCGTCCACCTCGGCGACGGGCTGCGCCAGTGGCAGCCGTGGGTCGAGGACGACGAGCGCGGACCCGTCGCGCACGGCCGGGACATCACGCTGGCGGTGCGGGCGAGCGAGGGCATCGCGCTGCGGTGCGAGCACGCCAGGGTGGTGGCGCGCGTGCGGGTGCGTGCCGGCGAGCGGGCCACGCTCGGCGTCGTCGCCGTCGAGGCCGACCCGATCTTCCTGGCCGGCACCGACTCGATCGACCGTCGCATCGACGTCACCACCGCCGACTGGCGCCGGTGGAGCGAGCAATTGAGCTGGGACGGTCCCGAACACGACGGCGTCGTGCGCAGCGCGCTGGCGCTGAAGACCCTCGTGATGGACCAGACCGGCGCGGTGGCCGCCGCCGCCACCACCTCGCTCCCGGAGCGGGTGGGCGGTGAGAAGAACTGGGACTATCGCTACGCCTGGATCCGCGATGCCGCCTTCACCGTGCAGGCCCTGGCCGTGCTGGGGCTGGAGGAGGAGGTGCACGCCGCCGTCGCCTGGCTGCTGCGCACCATTCGTGAGAACGGCCCGGAGGTGTACGTGATGTACACCCTCGACGGCAACGTCCCCCACGGCGTTCAGCAACCCGCCGTGCCGGGTTACCGGGGCAGCCGGCCGGTTCAGGTCGGCAACCGCGCCACCGGGCAGGTGCAGCTCGGGGTGTTCGGCGAGCTCTTCAGCACCGTGTCGCAGTGGGTGCACGCCGGTCACGTCCTGGACGTGCGCACCACGCGCGAGCTGGCCGACCTGGCCGACCGGTGCGCCGACGAGTGGCGCCGCAACGACGCCGGGATCTGGGAACTGCCCACCTTTCGCCCCTACACCTCCTCGAAGATGAACTGCTGGCGCGCGCTCGACGCCGCGGCCCGGCTGGCCGAGGAGGACCACCTGCCCGGTGGCGGGCGACGCTGGCGCGGCGAGGCCGACGTCGTCCGGGCCTGGGTCCGGGAGAACTGCTGGTCGGGGAAGCTGAACAGCTACACCTTCTACGCCGGGTCGGACGACCTCGACGCCTCGGTGATGCTCGGGGCGGACACCGGTTTCGACCGCGGCGAGCAGATGTCGACCACCATCGACGCGATCGGCGAGGAACTGGGCGAGGGGCCGCTGCTCTACCGCTACAGCGGAGCCCGGCGGGAGGAGGAGACCTTCGTGGCCTGCGCCTACTGGCGCGTGCAGGCCCTGGCCCGGGTGGGCCGATTCGACGAGGCCCGCGCGCTGTACGACCGCCTCGACAAGCTGGTTCCCGGGCCGCTGGGTCTGATGGCCGAGATGTGCACCCCGGACGGCCAGGCGATGGGCAACCTGCCGCAGGCCCTGAGCCACCTGGCTCAGATCCAGGCCGCCGACGCGGTTCGGGGGTCGTGATGGCGCGCCGACCGCACAGCGTCCGGGCCCTCGAACTCACCCGCGCGGCGTGGGGCCTCGGCCTGCTGTGCCGGCCCCGGGAGATCCTGTCGCACGTCCACGGCCTGCAGGTCGATCGGCGCAGCGTCGTGGTCGGCCGCATCCTCGGCGCGCGGCACCTCGCGCAGGCCGTCGGCTCCGGTGTTCGCCCGAGCCCGGAGGTGCTTGCGCTGGGCATCTGGGTCGACACGGTGCACGCCGGGTCGGCGGTCGGGCTCGCCGTCGTCGATCGCAACCGGGCCCGCGCGGGCCTCGTCGACACCGTCGCCGCGGCCGGCTGGGCCGCGGCCGGCTGGTACGACCTGACGCGGGGACGGCCGACCCCGCCCCGGCACGAGTGGCGCCGGGACGTCATCGCCCGGGCGGTGCTACGCCTCGTCCCCGGCGGTGGCCCGCTGCGCAGACGGGCCGCGGCCGAGCGCGCCGCGTGGGGCACCGAGGGGGAGGCGACGTCGTGAACTACGTCATCGGCCACTGGCAGCAGCTCGGCTGGGTCGCGCTGAAGATGCTGCTGCTGTTCGTGGTCGCCGCGCTCGGGCTGCGGCTCAGCGAGCGGCGCACGCTCGCCCAGCTCAACGTCTTCGACTTCGTCGTCACCGTCGCTGTCGGCGCGATCGTCGGCCGGGCCGCGACGTCGTCCACCACCTCGTTCATCACCGGCGCGGTCGCGCTGGTGACGTTGCTGGCCATCCACCGCGCGGTGGCGGCGCTGCACCGGCACGGGCGGCTCGGTGGCCTGCTCGACCGGCGCCCGCTGCTCATCGTCCGCCACGGGGAGCTGCGCGACCGCGAACTCGGCTCGGCCGGGTTGACGCACGACGACGCCCTGCGGCTGCTGCGGCAGGCCGGCGTCCACGACCTCACCACCGCCGAGTTCGTCCTCTACGAGCAGCGGGGCGGCCTCAGCCTGGTGCGCCGCGGCGAGACACCTGGGGAGGCCATGCGCGAGGGCCTGCGCGAGGCAGGGGTACCCGAGTCGGACATGGTCGCCCGGTCGGACAGCCGCGCCTCGTGACCGCCGGCGGCGTCAGCCGTCGGAGCGGGTCCGCCGCAGCCGGAACGTCTCGAACGGCCGGATCTTGCCGTACGTCCCGACCACCTCGTAGTACGTGACGGTCATCGTCGTGTACCCGCCCCGGCGGTGGCCGGGGTCGACCTCGAAGGCGGCGAAGCCGTACGCCTGGGCCTTGTCCCGGGAGGCCGACCAGGGCGCGTCCGGCTCGTAGACGTACACCGGCGGGCGCTTGCCGGTCGACGGGTCGGGGTCGCCGACCGCGACGATGACCCGGCACTGCGGCGGGTCGAACAGCAGCTGGTTGGACGGGGCGGACGTGCCGCCCCCGCCGATGATCATGTGGACGGCGCCCTGCTCGGCGTCGATCAGCTCGACCGACGACGTGCCGTGCGGGATCGGCGTCTGGGTCCGGTTGTTCCGGTGGCCGCGGACCGGGTGCTTCTGAGCGCCGTGGGAGTAGCCGTGGATGTAGCTGCTGCCGCCGTCCTGCAGGCAGACGTCGTCGTTCTGCAGGTGCACGAAGCGCTCCGACCCGACGGTGTAGGCATACCAGAGGCCCTCGGTCTCGGCCGTCTGGCCGCCGACGCGAGGCAGGTCGAAGTAGGTCTGGTAGGCGCGGAACCCGATCGGTCCGTTGCCCAGCTCGTTCTCGTGGTTGCCGGCAGTGGGCATCCACGGCCGGTTGCGGGCGCTGCGGGTGTTGTTGTCCCAGAAGTCCTGCCAGGTGCGGACGCGGTCCTCGGCGAGGTTGGCGTAGCAGAGGTCACCGTTGAACAGGTGGAGCAGCGGAGCCACCCGCTCGACCCCGGCGGTGGTGTCGCCGGCGAACGGGGAGCCGAGGTTGTCGTTCGTCCATACCGGGTATTTCAGCGTGACGCCGGCGGGTGGGTCGTACAGCTTTCCGACCGTCACGGCCGCGTACGCGTATTCGGTGTCGGGTCGCAGGTCGCGCAGCCGGGCGTGAAAGGCGAAGACCTCCTGCCCGGACGTGTCGTCGGTGTAGCTGGTGAGCGTCGCCCTCGTCGTCGCCTCGTGGGCGTGGCCCTCGCGGGCGACCAGGACGCGCGGGTCGTCGACCCGCTGCCGGGCGTGCCACGACACCGTCATCTCCCGCGTCGGGTCCTGGCCGAACTGCAGGTGGACCCCGGAGACGGCTGGGATCGCCACCGGGTCGACGCCCGGCGTCCGACCGTGGGGTCGCCGCGGGTGCGCGTGCGCGTCGGGGGTGCCGACGACGGCGCCGGTGGCGGCTGCCGCGCCGGTCAGGCCGAGGGCGGTGAGGATGCTGCGGCGGGAGATGTCGGGCGTTTCGCTCATGGCGGTCATCGTGTCGGGCACCGGGGAGCTGCGAGCGAATCCAGGTCGACGAACCGGTGAACCCTGGGCCGCGCGCGCCTACTGTCGTTTTCATGACGACGCCGTCCCTGCGCCAGACCCAGGACCCGCTCAAGGCGAGGTACCGCGACGACCCCGCCGCCGCGCGGATCACGCTGCGCGCCTCCGGCCGCCTCGGTGAGGGCGTGAGCTGCTCGGTCGACACCGGCCGCGCGCTCGCCGAGGCGGGCCTGCACCCCGCGACCGGGGGCGACGGCACGCTGGCGTGCTCCGGCGACATGCTGCTCGAGGCGCTGGTGGCCTGCGCCGGGGTCACACTGCGGGCGGTGGCGACCTCCCTGGGCCTCGACATCCGGGGCGGCACCGTGCGGGCGGAGGGCGACCTCGACTTCCGCGGCACCCTCGCAGTGGCCAAGGACGCGCCGGTCGGCTTCACCGACATCCGGCTGTCGTTCGAGCTCGACACCGACGCCGACGACGAGCAGCTCGCCACGCTGCACCGGCTCACCGAGCGCTACTGCGTCGTGCTGCAGTCCCTGCGGCAGGCGCCCGAGATCACGGCCACGCTCGCCCGCGGCACGTGACCCGCCTGCGGCTGGCGGTGCTGGCCGACACCCACGCCCCGCGCCACTGGAAGCGCTGCCCGGACGCCGTCGCCCGGCAGCTTGCCGGCGCCGACCTGATCCTGCACGCCGGCGACGTGTGCGCCGCGGCGACGCTCGACGAGCTCGCCGGCTTCGCGCCGGTGCGGGCGGTGTTGGGCAACAACGACGGCCCGGACGTGGCGGCCTGGGGCGCGCCGGAGCGGCTGGAACTCGAGGTCGCCGGACTGGCGGTGGCCATGGTGCACGACAGCGGGCAGAAGCAGGGCCGGGCCGCCCGGCTGCGCCGCTGGTTCCCGTCCGCGGAGCTCGTCGTGTTCGGGCACTCGCACATCCCGTGGGACGAGACCGTCGACCGGCAGCGGGCCTTCAACCCGGGCTCGCCCACCGACCGGCGCCGGCAGCCGCACGGCACGCTGGGGCTGCTCGACGTGGTGGACGGCCGGCTCGCCGCCGCTCGCATCGTCCCGGTGACCTGAGCGGCGGTGCCCCGGCAGCCGCCTACCCTGGAGCGAGTGCCCGCACCTCCGTCCGCCCACGACCTGCGCTCGCGCCTGGACGGGGTGACGCTGCGCGACGCCGCCCGGTTGCGCCGCCGGCTGGACGGGCTGCGCCGCCGCGACAACCCGCGCGCCCGTGCGCAGGTCGGCGAACAGCTGGCTCGGGCCGAGGCGCTGCTGGAGACCCGGTCGCTCGCGGTGCCCGAGCTGCGCTACCCGGACCTGCCGGTCAGCGCGAAGCGCGACGACATCGCCGCCGCGATCCGGGACCACCAGGTGGTCGTCGTCGCGGGCGAGACCGGCTCGGGCAAGACCACCCAGCTGCCGAAGATCGCGCTCGAGCTCGGCCGCGGCGTCCGCGGCATCATCGGCCACACCCAGCCGCGCCGGCTCGCCGCCCGCACCGTGGCGCAGCGCATCGCCGACGAGGTCGGCTCGCCACTCGGCGACGTGGTCGGCTACACCGTCCGGTTCACCGACGAGGTCAGCGACCGCACGCTGGTCAAGCTCATGACCGACGGGATCCTGCTCGCCGAGATCCAGCGCGACCGGAAGCTGCTGCGCTACGACACGCTGATCCTGGACGAGGCGCACGAGCGCAGCCTCACCATCGACTTCCTGCTCGGCTACCTCAAGCAGCTGCTGCCGCGCCGCCCCGAGCTGAAGGTGATCGTCACCAGCGCCACCATCGAGCCGGAGCGCTTCGCCGCCCACTTCGCCGGCGCCGACGGCGACGCCGCCCCGATCGTCGAGGTCTCCGGGCGTACCTATCCGGTCGAGATCCGGTACCGACCACTGGAGCAGCCGGTGCCGGGCGCGAGCGCCCCCGGTGACGACACGTCCGACGACGCCGCCGACGGTGCCGCCGACGACGCGGCCGACGACCCGGACCACGACGTCGTCCGGACCGAGACCCGGGACGTCACCGAGGCGATCATCGACGCGGTGGCCGAGCTGGAGGCCGAACCGCCCGGGGACGTGCTGGTCTTCCTCTCCGGCGAGCGCGAGATCCGCGACACCGCCGACGCGCTGCGGGCGGTCACCGACCCGAACACCACCGAGGTGCTGCCGCTCTACGCCCGGCTGTCGACCGCCGAGCAGCAGAAGGTGTTCCAGTCCCACACCGGCCGTCGCATCGTCCTGGCCACCAACGTGGCCGAGACCTCGCTGACCGTGCCGGGGATCCGCTACGTCGTCGATCCCGGGACGGCCCGGATCTCCCGCTACTCCCGCCGCACCAAGGTGCAGCGGCTGCCGATCGAACCGATCTCGCAGGCCAGCGCCGCGCAGCGTGCCGGCCGCTGTGGCCGCGTCGCGGACGGGATCTGCATCCGGCTCTACGGCGAGGCCGACCTCCAGGCCCGCCCCCGCTACACCGACCCGGAGATCCTGCGCACCAACCTCGCCTCGGTGATGCTGCAGATGGCGGCGCTGCGGCTCGGCGGCATGACCGACTTCCCCTTCCTGGACCCGCCCGACCGCCGCAGCATCCGCGACGGGGCGCAGCTGCTGCAGGAACTCGGCGCGTTCGACGCCCACGACACCATCACCGAGGTCGGCCGTCGCCTCGCGCAACTGCCCGTCGACCCCCGACTGGGGCGGATGATCCTCGCCGCCGACTCCGAGGGGTGCGTACGCGAGATTCTGGTGCTCGCCGCCGCACTCTCCATCCCGGACCCTCGGGAGCGGCCCGCGGACCGGGAGGACGCCGCCCGCCAGGCCCACGCCCGGTTCGCCGACGAACACTCGGACTTCGCGTCGTACCTGAACCTGTGGCGCTACCTGCGGGAGCAGCGACGTGAGCTGTCCGGCAACCAATTCCGGCGGATGTGCCGCGACGAGTTCCTGCACTACCTACGCATCCGGGAATGGCAGGACCTCGTCGGTCAATTGCGCATGATTGCGAAAAATCTCGACATCGTCGAGGCGGGCGACGGCGAGCCCGCGCCGGCGGACGCCGTACACGCCGCCCTTCTGGCGGGTCTGCTCGGGCACGTCGGAATGCGCGACGGTGACACCCGGCGTCCCTCGGGATCGGGGCGCGGCCGACCGTCGCGCGACTACCTCGGCGCGCGTAACTCTCGCTTCGTCCTCGCCCCGGGGTCGGTCCTGTCGAAGCGCCCGCCGCGCTGGGTCGTCGTCGCCGACCTCGTCGAGACCAGCCGGCTGTTCGGGCGCACCGCCGCCCGCATCGACCCCGAGACCGTCGAGCGGGTCGCCGGCGACCTCGTCCAGCGCAGCTACAGCGAGCCGCACTGGGACGCCGAGCGCGGCGCCGTCATGGCCTACGAGCGGGCGACGCTGTACGGCCTGCCGATCGTGCCGCGCCGCCGCGTCGGCTGCTCGCGCGTGGACCCGGAGCTGTCGCGCGAGCTGTTCATCCGGCACGCCCTGGTGGAGGGCGACTGGACCACCCGGCACCACTTCTTCCGGGACAACCAGGCGCTGCGAGCGGAGTTGGCGGAGCTGGAGGAGCGCTCCCGGCGCCGCGACCTGCTCGTCACCGACGACGACCTGGCCGCGTGGTACGACGAGCGCGTCCCGGCCTCGGTCGTCTCGCAGCGGCACTTCGACGCCTGGTGGAAGAAGCAGCGGCACCGGACCCCCGACCTGCTGACGCTGAGCCGCGAGGACCTGCTCCGCAAGGACGACGACGCCGCCGAGACGCTGGAGGAGTGGCACGTGGGCGACCTGGCGCTGCCGGTCAGCTACCGCTTCGAACCCGGAACCGAGGACGACGGCGTCACCGTGCACGTGCCGGTCGACGTGTTGGCCCGCCTGGGCGGGGAGGAGTTCGCCTGGCAGGTCCCGGCGCTCCGGGAGGAGCTCGTCGTGGCTCTGCTGCGCTCGCTGCCGAAGGACCTGCGGCGGGCCCTCGTGCCTGTCCCCGACACCGCCCGCGCCGTCCTCGAGGCTCTCGATCCCGCCCAGGAGCCGCTGGTATCCGGCCTGCAGCGCGAACTGCAGCGCCGCACGGGGGTGCTGGTGCCGCTCGACGCCTTCGACCTCGACCGCGTGCCCTCGCACCTGCGGGTCGGCTTCGCCGTCGAGGACGACCGGGGCGAGGTCGTCGCCCGGGGTAAGGACCTGACCGCGTTGCAGGAGCAGCTCGCCGCCCCGGTACGGGCCGCCGTGAGCGCGGCCGTCGCCGGTGACCTGGAGCGCGCCGGGCTCACAGATTGGCCGGCCGACCTCACCGAACTGCCGCGGTCGGTCGAGCGCAGCAGCGGCGCCCACACGGTGCGCGGCTTCCCGGCCCTGGTGGACGAGGGCGGCAGCGTCGCGGTCCGGGTGCTACCCACGGCGGCCGAGCAGGAGGCCGCCATGTCGGCCGGTACCCGTCGGCTACTGCGCGCCTCCCTGCCGTCGCCCGTCAAGCAGGTGGAACGCTCACTGGACGCCCGCGCTCGGCTGGTGCTCGGCACCAACCCCGACGGTTCGTTGACCTCGCTGGTCGAGGACGCGGCCGACGCCGCGGTGGACGCGCTCGTCGACACCCCGGCGTGGAGCCGGGACGACTTCGCCGCGCTGCGCTCCCGCGTGGCCGCCGGACTGGTCGCAACCACGCTGGATGTCATCACCGCCACGCAGGACGTCCTCGCCGCGGCCCATGAGGTACGGCTCGCGCTGCCCACCGACCCCCCGCCACCGCAGCGGGAGGCGATCGAGGACGTCCGGGACCAGTTCCGCCGGTTGCTGCCCGCCGGGTTCGTCACCCGCCTCGGCGCCGACCACCTCGCCGACGCCGTGCGCTACGTGACCGCGATCGCCCGGCGCCTGGAGCGGCTGCCCCGCGACGTCGACACCGACCGGGCCCGGATGGCACGCGTCCACGCGGTGCAGGCCGCCCACGACGAGCTGGTGCGGGCACTGCCGCCGGTCCGCGCCGCCGCCGAGGACGTGCGCGACATCGGCCGGCTCGTGGAGGAGTTCCGCGTCAGCCTGTGGGCGCAGCAGCTGGGCACCCCCCGCCCGGTCAGCGAGAAGCGGGTATTCCGGGCAATCGACGCAATCATCCTCTGATGTGAGCCGGTGAGGAAACCGCGAGAGTCCTGGCCACGGGGTGGACTCGGGTGGATTTGGGGTATGTGATGGCCTCCCAGGTAAATCTCAGGAGGCCTGCATGGAATCGCTCCACGGCACCCCCCCGACCCTGAGCACCACCGGAACCACCGACGAGCGGCACGCCGAACTCGACGCCGTCCGCCGCCGCCGCGGCGAGTTACGCAGCTCGCTCAACGTCCTCGAACTCTGCCTCGCCGCGCCGGCCAGCGGCCGGGAGGTGGTCTGGGGCGAGAACGTCCACGACGCGCTGGTCACCCTGGCCGGCGACTTCGCGCTCCACGTCGAGGTCAACTGCGGCCCCGGCGGGCTGCACGCCCAGATCCTCGAGGGTGACCTGCGGCTGGCCAACGCCGTCCACGCGCTCACCGCCGAGCACGACGTCATCGCCGCGGAACTCGCCTCGCTGGTCGCCGACAGCGACGGCCTGCTGACCTCGGACGCCGCGCAGCTGCTGCGCGAACGGGCGACCTCCCTGCTGGGCACGATGGTCCGGCACCGGCAGCGCGGCGCGGAACTGATCTACGAGGCCTTCCAGACAGACATCGGCGGAGCCGATTGATGTGATTGGTCGGCGGAGCCGATTGACTACTCGGCCAGTTCCTCGTCGAGGTCGACGTTCCGGTCCCGCACCCGATCCGGGTGCAGGAAGACGAACCGCTTGTAGGCCCAGAACCGGAACACGGTGCCCAGTCCGATGGTCACCACGTTGACCACGAGCACCGTCGTGCTGGCGTGCCCGAACCCCAGCGGGTAGACGAAGAACCCGATGATCAGCAGCGAGAAGACCAGCGTGATCAGGTTGATGCCGAAGAAGTAGGCGGCCTCCCGGCCCAGACCGGTCCGGGCCCGGTGCGAGAACGACAGGTAGCGGTTGCCGAAGTAGGCGAACGTGGTCGAGACGATCGTCGAGACCGTCTTGGCCTTCAACGCGCCGTAGGACGCGAGCCAGGTGAACAGCCCGACGTCGAGGACGAAGGCCAGCGCGCCGACGACACCGAAGGCGGCCAGCTCCTTGACGAGCACGCGCACGGAACCGCGGAGGCGGTCACGCAGCGGGGCCGTGCGCAGTGTCGTCATCCGGGCGCACATTACCCGCGTCCCGCCCATACCGGCCTGTGTCGAGGTCACGCCCTCGGTACGGCTGGTCCGGTTAGGCTCGTCGACGTGGACCATCGGACCGGGCTCCCCGTCGTCGGCATGATCGGAGCGGGGCAACTGGCGCGCATGACCCACCAGGCCGCGATCCCGCTGGGCCAGTCGGTGCGGCTGCTGGCCGCGAGCCCGGACGACGGGGCCGCGCTCGTCGCCCACGACGTCGTGGTCGGTGACTACCGCTCGAGCGGCGACCTCAAGGGCTTCGCCGCCGGGTGCGACGTGGTGACCTTCGACCACGAGCACGTCCCCAACGACCTCATCGCCGAGCTCGAGGCGCTCGGCACCAACGTGCAGCCCGGCTCGGCCGCCCTGCGCTTCGCCCAGGACAAGCTGGCGATGCGCCGACGACTGACCGACCTCGGCATCCCCTGCCCCCGGTGGGCTCCGGTCACGACGGCGGACGAGCTGCATCGCTTCGGGGCCGAGGTGGGCTGGCCGCTGGTGGTCAAGGCCGCCACCGGCGGTTACGACGGCAAGGGCGTCTGGGTGCTCGACTCCGTGGACGCGGCCGCCGAGCTGCTGGCCTCCGGCGTCGAGCTGCTCGCCGAACAGCGGATCGCGATCGAGTCCGAGCTGGCCGCAGTCGTCGCCCGGTCGCCGTTCGGGCAGGGGGCCGCGTGGCCGGTCGTGGAGACCGTGCAGCGCGACGGCATCTGCGTCGAGGTCGTCGCCCCCGCACCCGGCCTGGACGAGGACACCGCCGAGGCCGCCCAGGGGCTGGCGCTGCGGATCGCCGCCGAGCTGGGCGTCACCGGCGTGCTGGCCGTCGAGCTGTTCCGCACCGCGGACGGCCTGCTCGTCAACGAGCTGGCGATGCGGCCGCACAACTCCGCGCACTGGACCATCGAGGGCTCGCGCACCTCGCAGTTCGAGCAGCACCTGCGGGCGGTGCTGGACTACCCGCTGGGTTCCACCGAGCCGACCGCGGCGTGGACGGTGATGGCCAACCTGCTCGCCGGGCCCGACGACGTCGTCCCGGCCGGCATCGACGAGCGGGTCCACCACCTGATGGCCCAATGGCCGGACGTGAAGCTGCACCTCTACGGCAAGTCCTTCCGTCCCGGCCGCAAGGTCGGGCACGTCACCGCGCTCGGCGACGACCTGGAGGCGGTCCGGGGCCGCGCCGCGGCGGCCGTCGACTACTTGAGGTTCGGCGACCGATGAGCGATCCACGGGTAGCGGTGATCATGGGGTCGGACTCCGACTACGAGATCATGGGGGCCGCCGCCACCGCCCTCGGGGAATTCGAGGTGCCGCACGAGGTCCGGGTCGTCTCCGCCCACCGGACCCCGCTGGGCATGGCCGACTACGCCCGCGAGGCCGCCGGCCGCGGTCTGCGGGTGATCATCGCCGGTGCCGGCGGGGCCGCGCACCTGCCCGGCATGGTCGCCGCCCTGACCCCGCTGCCGGTCATCGGTGTTCCCGTCCCGCTGCGGTACCTCGACGGCATGGACTCGCTGCTGTCGATCGTGCAGATGCCGGCCGGGGTTCCGGTCGCGACGGTCTCGGTCGGCGGGGCCCGGAACGCGGGCCTGCTGGCGGTGCGGGTGCTGGCCGCGTCCGACCCGGCGCTGCAGCAGCGGATGGCCGCCTTCCAGTCCGAGCTCGCCGACACCGCCCGGGCCAAGGACGCCGCGCTGCAGCAGCGGCTCGCCGGCGGCTGACCCGTGCGCCCGGCTGCGCTGCGCGAACGCCTGAGATCCCGAACCGTCCGCCTCGCCGCCCTGCTGCTCGTCGTGCTGCTCGCCGGGAGCATCACGGTCGCGCTCGTCTCGTCCTCGCCGGCCGTCCGGACGCGGTCCCAGTTCGTTTCCGGGACGCCCGAGCCCGACGGCACGACGGTCTCGCTGGACACCACGCTCTACCTGCCCGCGACCACCCCGGCACCGGCGGTGCTGCTCACCCAGGGTTTCGGGGGTGACAAGGGCGGCCTGGACGGCGAGGCGCGCACCTTCGCCCGGCACGGCTACGTGGTGCTCGCCTACTCCGCCCGCGGGTTCGGACGGTCGGGCGGGCTGATCCACTTCGCCTCGCCCCACTACGAGATCCGCGACGCGCGGCTGCTCGTCGACCACCTCGCCCGGCTGCCGGTGGTCGAGAAGCGGGCCGGGGCGCCCCGGATCGCCGCCGCCGGCTCGTCCTACGGCGGCGCCATCTCGCTGCTGCTGGCGGCCGCCGACCACCGGATCCGGGCGGTCTCGGCCGACATCACCTGGAGCTCGCTGCAGCAGGCGTTCTTTCCCAACAACACCGGCTCTGCCGGCGGCGGCACCGCGGGCGCGTTCAAGAAGCTCTGGGTGGGGCTGCTGTTCGGCAACGGTTTCCCGAGCGGCCCCGCCGGGGCGCCGCGGTCCCCGCGGGCGGCGTCCTGCGGACGGTTCGCCCCCGGGGTCTGCGCCGCCTACCAGGCCTCGGCCGCCGCCGGCCGGCCGACGCCCGCGCTGCGGGCGCTCATGCGGGCCGCGAGCCCGGCGCGCGTACTGTCCCGCATCACCGCGCCCACCCAGCTGATCCAGGGTGAGCAGGACTCGCTGTTCCCGCTCACCCAGGCCGACGCCAACGCCCGCGGCATCGCCGCGCACGGCACGCCGGTCTCGGTGGTCTGGCGAACCGGCGGTCACGACACCGGCGGGGGCGGAGACGTCGCCACGGCCGACGGCGTCTCGTGGTTCGACCGGGTCTTCTCCGGTTCCGACCTGACCGGCCCGCAGCCGTTCACGTTCGCCGAGAACGAGGGCGTCATCTCGGCCGCCAGCGGCGAGGTCGAGCAGTCGGTGCTGCGCGCTCCCGGCTACCCGGGCCTGGACGGGACGCCGCAGCGCACCCGGACGGTCTCGGTGTCCGGCGCGGCCCAGCCGATCGCCTCACCGGCGGGTGGGACGCCCGCCGTCATCACCTCCATCCCCGGCCTGGGTGGCGTCTCGAGCCGCCTCGACACCTTTCTGTCCGGTGCCGCCACCGCGCCGGGTCAGACCGCGCTGTTCACCTCCACGCCGGTGCGCAACGGGTTCTCCATCGTCGGCGCGCCGCGCGTGCGGATCACCGTCACCCCCGGGTTGACGCGCGACGCGGTGCTGTTCGCCGGGCTGCGCGACCTGGCGCCGGACGGGACGTCGAGCCTGCCCTCGCAGCTCGTGGCGCCGGTCCGGTTGACCGGGCTGACCCCGGGCCGGCCGCGGACGGTGACCGTGCGGCTGCCTTCGGTGGTGCAGAAAGTGCTGCCGGGACACCGGCTGGTGCTCTCGGTCAGCGCGTCCGACTTCGCCTACGACGGCCCCTCGGACGCCCGCACCTACGGCATCTCGCTGCCCGGCGGCAGCTCGACGGTCGTGGTCCCCACCGCGAGCGGCACCGTGGTCAGCGGCGGCGCACCGCTCGCGTGGCTGCTCACCGGAGTGGGCGTCGTGCTGGCCGCGCTGCTGCTGGTCGCGCTGGTGCTGGTGCGGCGGCGGCGGGTGCTCCGGCCGGCCCCCGAGCTCGCCGACGTGCCGGTCGACATCCGGGGCCTGGTCAAGGAGTACGCCGGCGGGTACCGCGCGGTGGACGACGTCAGCTTCCGGGTCGAGCGCGGCCACGTCGTCGGCCTGCTCGGGCCCAACGGCGCGGGCAAGACGACCGCGCTGCGGGTGCTGGTCGGCCTCATCACCCCCACCGCCGGTGAGCTGTACCTCTTCGGCGAGCCCGTCGCCCCGGGTGCGCCGGTGCTGGCCCGCCTCGGGGCCTTCATCGAAGGCCCCGGCTTCCTCCCGCACCTGAGCGGCCGGGAGAACCTGCGGCTGTACTGGGCCGCGACCGGCCGGCCGGACGACGAGGCGGAGTTCGCGACCGCGCTCGACATCGCCGGCCTCGGCGCCTCGATCGACCGGAAGGTGCGGACCTACAGCCACGGCATGAAGCAGCGGCTCGGGATCGCCCAGGCGATGCTCGGCCTGCCGGAGCTGCTCGTGCTGGACGAGCCCACCAACGGTCTGGACCCGCCGCAGATCGCCGAGATGCGGGAGGTGATGAAGCGCTACGCCGAGACCGGCCGAACCGTCGTCGTCTCCAGCCACCTGCTGGCCGAGGTGGAGCAGACCTGCACCCACGTGGTGGTGATGCACAAGGGCCGGCTCGTCTCCGCCGGCTCGGTGGCCGAGCTGGCGGCCTCGGACGAGACGCAGCTGTCGGTCTCGGACCCGGCAGCCGCGGCCAAGGTCCTCGCCGCGGCCGGGATCCGCGCCGACCTGGTGCGGGGCCGCCGGCCGCTGGAGGAGGTCTTCCTCGAGCTGATCGACGAGTCGCCCGACGGCGAGTCCGCCCGGGAGGAGGTCTGATGGGTGAACGCGAGTTGTCGCGGTCGGCGGCGACCAGGCGCGGGGTGCACGACCGGCTCGCCGGCTACGACCCCGGCCGGCGCCCCAGCTACCGGCCGGGGCGCACGCTGCGGTTCCGGGTGGAGTTCGTGCGGCAGGTGAAGCGGCGCCGCACCCAGGTCACCTTCGGGCTACTGGTGCTGCTGCCGATCCTCATCGCCATCGCGTTCAAGGTGGGTGGGGGAGCCGGCGCCGACGCGCCGCAGCTGGTCGCACTCGCCACCACCGGTGGCTTCAACTTCGCGCTGTTCACCGAGTTCGCCTCGGTCGGATTCCTGCTGGTGGTCGTGGTCGCGCTGTTCGCCGGTGACACCGTCGCCAGCGAGGCCAGCTGGTCGTCCCTGCGCTACCTGCTGGCCCAGCCGGTGCCACGGTCGCGGCTGCTGCGGCAGAAGCTGGCCGTTGCCGGCGTCCTGTGCGTGCTGGCCAACCTGCTGCTGCCGGTGTGGGCCTTCGTCGTCGGCGGGCTGTTCTTCGGCTTCGACCCGGCCCGGTCACCGATCGGTGGGGAGTTCAGCACCGGCGCCTCCACGCTGCGGCTGCTGCTCATCGTCGCCTATGTCTGCGGGCAACTGCTCGTGGTGGCCGGCCTGGCCTTCCTGCTCAGCGTCAGCGTCGACAACCCGCTCGGCGCAGTCGGCGGGGCGGTCATGCTGGTGGTGGTCTCGAACATCCTCGACCAGATCACCGCGCTCGGCTCCTACCGCAACTACCTGCCGACGCACTGGTCGTTCTCCTGGGTGGACGCCCTGTCGATGCCGGTGCGCTACGACGACATGATCCGTGGCACGGGGGTGGCGCTGGTCTACGCCGCGGTCTTCGTCGCCGCCGCGTTCCTGCGCTTCGACCGGAAGGACATCACCTCCTAGCGGACATCGCCGCACGGCGGTCAGCCGCTCGCCCGCCGCGCGCGGTACGCCGCGACGTTCGCCCGGTTGCCACAGCCCTTCTCGCAGAACCGGCGCGACCGGTTCTTGGAGAGGTCCACGAGCACGTCGTCGCAGTCGTCCGCGGCGCAGACCCGCAGCCGCCCCAGCTCCCCGGCGCGGATGACGTCGACCAGCGCCATCGCGGCCTCCACCGCCATGCGCTCGTCCAGCGCCGCCTCGGGCGGCGTCGCGTGCAGGTGGTAGTCCCACTCGTCGTGGCGGACGAGCTGCGGCAGCGCATTCGCCTCGAGCAGCAGTGTGTTCACCAGCTCAACGGCGGCGTCGGTGTCGTGGTGCCACAGCGCGCGCAGCCGCGGGCGCAGGGCCTGCACGGCTTCGAGCTCGGCCCGGGTGTGTCGGCGGGAGCCGGTCCAGCCCCACTCGGCGACGAACCTGTCGAGGTCTGCCACCGACTCCAGCCCGCCGTCGGTCTCGGTGTTCACCAGCGCGGCCGCCGCCGCGAGCGCCACCTCGGTGTCATGAGCAAAAAGCAACTTGACTCCTGTCAGCCGCCGCCTATAGCGTCACGAGCATAGGGCGTTTTGCTCATGACGAGGTATGGGTCGGGGAGGCGGCGATGCGCCCAGCGGTGGCCGGTCTCGGGACGGCGGTGCTGTCGGCGGCGACCTTCGGCACCTCGGGCACGTTCGCCGACTCGCTGATGGCCGCCGGCTGGTCACCCGGCGGTGCGGTCACCGCCCGGATCGCGGTCGCCGCGAGCGTCCTGACCGTCCCGGCGCTGCTCGCGCTGCGCGGCCGCTGGGGCCTGCTGCGACGGGGCGGAGCCGGCGTCGCGAGCTACGGCCTCGTGGCCGTCGCCGGCTGCCAGTACTTCTTCTTCAATGCCGTCCAGCACCTCTCGGTCGGGGTCGCGCTGTTGCTGGAGTACTCGGGGACGCTGCTGGTCGTCGCCTGGATGTGGCTGAAGCACGGGCAACGACCGACGGTGCTGACGAGCATCGGTGGCATCGTCGCGATCGCCGGGCTGGTGCTGGTGCTGGACCTCACCGGCCCGCAGCACGTCGATCCGGTCGGCGTGCTCTGGGGGCTGGGAGCCGCGACCGGCCTCGCCACCTTCTTCGTCGTCTCGGCCCGTTCGTCGGACTCCGGGCTGCCCCCGCTCGTCATGGCCTGGGCGGGCATGGTCGTCGGTGCCGGAGTGCTCAGCGTGCTGGCGGTGGCCCGGGTCGTGCCGTTCCGGGTGGCCACACAGTCCGTCCACCTGGGCGGGTACGCCGTCAGCTGGGTCGTCGCCGTGCTCGGTGTCGCGCTGGTGTCGACCGTGATCGCCTACACCACCGGCATTGCCGCGACCCGTCGGCTGGGGGCCAGGCTGGCGTCGTTCGTCGGGCTGGCCGAGGTGCTGTTCGCCATCCTGTTCGCGTGGCTGCTGCTCGGCCAGCGGCCGGACCGGCTGCAGCTGGTCGGCGGCGTCATCGTCATCGTCGGCATCGCTCTGGTGCGGCTCGGCGACCGCGATGCGGCCGCGGCCGGCGGTGTCGGCGACGGGCCCGGCGGGCCCGGTGCACTGGAGATCCCGCTCGCGGGGGCATCCTCGTAGCCGTGCAGCCCCCCGCCGACGCCCGCCGCGTCTCGGTCGCGCCCGAGCGGCTCGCGCGCTGGCTCGGCGGCTTCGCCGAACGGCACGGCGGGTCGTCCGCCGAGATCGGGGCGGAGGTCGTCGGGCTCACCGGCGCCGACGGCGACCGGGCCTGGGTCGAGGTGCCGTTCCCGCCGTTGGCCGGCGGGACACTCGACGACCTCGTCGCGCACGCGGAGTGCGAGCGCCGCGTCGGCGTGCTGCTCGTCCGGCGGGGCGGGTGGTCGGCCGGGGTCTTCGACGGCGGCCGGCTGGTCGCGTCCAAGACCGGGTCCAGCTACGTGCAGGGCACGACGAAGGCCGGCGGACAGTCGCAGCAGCGGTTTGCGCGCCGCCGGGCGAACCAGGCGGCGGCCGCGTTCGCCCGGGCGGCCGACGACGCCGCCGGCGTCCTCGCCGGGGCGGAGCTGGCGGCGCTGTACGCCGGCGGGGACAGGGAGGCGGTGGCGACCGTGCTCGCCGACCGGCGGCTGTCCCACCTGCGGCCCACCGGAGCGTGGCTGGAGGTCAAGGACCCCAAGCAGCGGGTGCTGGCGGCGACGCCGCAGCAGTTCCGGACGGTGCGGATCAGCCTCGTGCCGTAGCCGCGGCGCCGCTCACGGCCGGCCCAGCGCCCGGTAGGCCCACCCCGCGGCCCGCCACTGGGCCTGGTCGAGGATGTTGCGGCCGTCGACGATCTTGCGCTGGCGGACGACCTTGCCGATCACGCCGGGGTGCATGTAGCGGAACTCGTCCCACTCGGTGAGCAGGAAGACGATGTCGGCCCCCTCGAGCGCGTCCTCGAGCGAGGCGGCGTAGCGCAGCTCGGGGTGCAGGCGCCGCGCGTTGTCCAGCGCCTGCGGGTCGTAGATCACCACATCGCCCTCGCGGCGGCCGATGGCGGCGGCGACGTCGAGGGCGGGGGAGTCGCGGATGTCGTCGGAGTTGGGCTTGAACGCCGCGCCCAGCGCCGCCACCTTGTAGCCGCGGTACGACCCGTCGAGCAGGTCCAGCCCCAGCTCCACGGTGCGGACCCGCCGGCGCTGGTTGATACTGTCGACCTCGCGCAGGAACGACACCGCCTGGTCGACGCCGAGCTCCCCGGCGCGGGCGATGAAGGCGCGGATGTCCTTGGGCAGGCAGCCACCGCCGAAGCCCAGCCCGGCGTTGAGGAAGCGGTGGCCGATGCGCGGGTCGTGACCGATCGCCTCGGCGAGCTTGGTGACGTCGGCCCCCGTGGTCTCGCAGACCTCGGCCATGGCGTTGATGAACGAGATCTTGGTGGCGAGGAAGGAGTTCGCCGCCACCTTCACCAGCTCGGCGGTGGCGTAGTCGGTGACGACCACGGGCGAGCCGGCCTTGATGACCGGCTCGTACGCCGCGCGCAGCTGCTTCTCGGCCCACTCGCTCTGCACCCCGAGCACCAGCCGGTTCGGGCGCAGCGTGTCCTGGACGGCGAGGCCCTCGCGCAGGAACTCCGGGTTCCAGGCCAGCTCGACGTCGCGGCAGGGCGCGGTGCGCTGCAGCAGCTCCGCCATCCGGGCGGCGGTGCCGGCGGGGACGGTGGACTTGCCGACGACGAGGGCCTTGCGGGTGAGCTGCGCCGCCAGCGACGCGACCGCGGCCTCGACGTAGCTGGTGTCGGCGGCCAGCTCACCGGCCCGCTGCGGCGTGCCCACGCAGATGAAGTGCACGTCGGCGAACTCGGCGACCTCCTCGTAGGAGGTCGTGAACCGCAGCCGTCCGCCGCCGAGGTGCTTGGCGAGCAGCTCCGGCAGCTCCGGCTCGAAGAACGGCACGTCGCCGGCCGCGAGCCGGTCGATCTTGTCCTTGTCGACGTCGAGCGCGATCACCTCGTAGCCGAGCTCGACCATGCAGACCGCGTGCGTCGCGCCGAGATAGCCGGTGCCGACGACCGAGAGGCGGGGCTGCTCGCTCATGGCCACAGGCTAGCCACTCCCGGCGTGCGACGTCGCCCGGTCTGGTACGCATGCCGTATGGGCATTCTCACCAGGTGGCACGTGACATGAGCGACGAGACCCCGGAAACGCCCACCACCCAGCGGCCCGCCTGGGCGGCCCTGCGGCAGCACCAGGCGGAGATCCGCGAGCAGCACCTGCGGGGGCTGTTCGACTCCGACCCCGGCCGGGGGGAGCGGTTCACCGCCGAAGGGGCCGGGATCTACCTCGACTACTCGAAGAACCGGATCACCGCCGACACGATGCGGCTGTTGCTGCAGCTGGCCGAGGAGTCGCTGCTGCCCGAGCGCATCGACGCGATGTTCTTCGGCGAGAAGATCAACATCACCGAGGATCGCGCCGTCCTGCACGTGGCGCTGCGGGCGCCGAAGGGCGAGCAGATCTTCGTCGACGGGGTCGACGTGGTCCCGGCCGTGCACGAGGTGCTCGAGCGGATGGCCGAGTTCGCCGAGGCGATCCGCTCCGGCAGCTGGACCGGCCACACCGGGCAGCCGATCCGCAACATCGTGAATATCGGTATCGGGGGCTCGGACCTCGGCCCGGTGATGGCCCACGAGGCGCTTCGGCACTATACGCAGCGCGGGCTCACCTGCCGGTTCGTCTCCAACGTCGACGGCACCGACTTCGCCGAGGCCACCCGCGATCTCGACCCCGCCGAGACGCTGTTCATCGTCTCGTCCAAGACGTTCACCACGCTCGAGACGATGACGAACGCGACCTCGGCGCGCGACTGGATCCTCAAGGCCTTCGGTGACGACGGGGCGGTGGCCAAGCACTTCGCCGCGGTCTCGACCAACGCCGAGGCCGTCGGCGCCTTCGGCATCGACGTCATGAACATGTTCGGCTTCTGGGACTGGGTCGGGGGCCGCTACTCGATGGACTCCGCCATCGGCCTCTCGACGATGATCGCGATCGGCCCGGAGCGCTTCCGGGAGATGCTCGAGGGCTTCCACGCCATGGACGAGCACTTCCGCACCGCGCCGCTCGAGCGGAACCTGCCGGTGCTGCTGGGACTCCTGACCGTCTGGTACACCGACTTCTTCGGGGCGCAGACCCAGGCGGTCCTGCCCTACAGCCAGTACCTGCACCGTTTTCCGGCCTACCTGCAGCAGCTGACGATGGAGTCCAACGGCAAGCACGTCACGCTCGGTGGCGAGCAGGTCGACTACGCCACCGGTCCGGTGTATTGGGGTGAGCCGGGCACCAACGGGCAGCACAGCTTCTACCAGCTCATCCACCAGGGCACCGAGCTGATCCCGGCCGACTTCATCGGCTTCGCGCACTCGCTCAACCCGCTCGTCACCTCCGACGGCAGCGTCCACCACGACCTGCTCACCGCGAACGTCTTTGCCCAGGGCGAGGCGCTCGCGTTCGGCAAGACCGCCGAGGAGGTCGCCGAGGAGGGCACGGCCGACTGGCTGGTCCCGCACCGGGTGTTCGAGGGCAACCGGCCCACCAACACCCTGCTGCTGGACCGGTTGACGCCGTACGCGCTGGGGACGCTCGTCGCCCTCTACGAGCACAGCGTCTTCACGCAGGGCGCCATCTGGTCGATCAACAGCTTCGACCAGTGGGGGGTCGAGCTGGGAAAGGTGTTGGCGAAGAAGGTCGCGGGCGAGCTCGCCGCCGACGACGAGCCCGCCCTCGACCACGACAGCTCCACCAACGCACTGATCCGCCGCTACCGCGCCGCGCGGCGAGTAGAGGAGTAGAGCATGCAACTCGGGATGATCGGCCTCGGACGGATGGGCGGCAACATCGTCCGCCGGATCATGCGCGACGGCCACACCGCCGTCGCCTACGACACGAATGCCGACACCGTCAGCGAACTCGAGAACGAGGGTGCGCTCGGCGCCCGCACGATCGAGGAGTTCGTGCAGAAGCTGGAGAAGCCACGCATCGCGTGGGTGATGATCCCGGCGGGCATCACCGACCGGGTCGTGCAGGAGCTCGCGCAGCACCTCGAGCCCGGCGACATGATCATCAACGGCGGCAACTCGAACTATCGCGAGGACTACGACCGCGCCGCCGACCTGGCCGAGCGGAACATCCACTACCTCGACGTCGGCACCAGCGGCGGGGTGTGGGGCCTGGAACGCGGCTACTGCCTGATGATCGGCGGCGACGAGGAGGCCTTCGCCCACTGCGAGCCGCTGTTCGCCTCCATCGCCCCGGGGATCGGCGACATCGAGCGCACCCGGGGCCGGTCGGGCGATCCGGCACCGGAGGAGCAGGGCTACCTGCTCTGCGGGCCGGCGGGGGCGGGCCACTTCGTCAAGATGGTCCACAACGGCATCGAATACGGCATCATGGCCGCCTACGCCGAGGGCCTGAACGTGCTGGCCAAGGCCAACGCCGGCAGCGAGGAGCGCGACCACTCCGCCGAGGAGACCCCCCTGGACCAGCCGAAGTACTACCAGTACGAGCTGGACCTGCCCAAGGTCGCCGAGGTGTGGCGACGCGGCTCGGTCATCGCCTCCTGGCTGCTCGATCTCACCGCCGGCGCGCTCAACGGCAATCCGGAGCTCGAAGGCATCGCCGGGCGGGTCTCCGACTCCGGCGAGGGCCGGTGGACGATCAAGGCCGGCATCGACGAGGGCGTGCCGGTGCCGGTGCTCTCCGCGGCGCTGTTCGCCCGGTTCTCCAGCCGCGGCGAGGCGGTCTACGCCGACAAGATGCTCTCGGCCATGCGCAAGGCCTTCGGCGGCCACGAGGAGTTGCCCACAGGCGAGTGAGCCGAGTGAAGCCCGAGGGATCAGGCCTCGTGCTGCTTGTGGTCACCGGCCCACTCGACGTGGAAGGTGCCCTCGGCGTCGACCCGCTTGTAGGTGTGGGCGCCGAAGTTGTCGCGCAGCCCCTGGATCAGGGCGGCGGGCAGCCGGTCGCGCCGCAGCGCGTCGAAGTACGAAAGCGAGGACGCGAACGCCGGCACCGGGATGCCGGCGGAGCGAGGCCCGCGACACCACCCGCCGCCAGGCGTCCAGGCCGTCGCGCACGGCGTCGGCGAAGTACGGCGCGACCAGCAGGGACGGCAGGTCCGGGTCGGCGTCGTAGGCCTCGCGGATGCGGTTGAGGAACTGGGCCCGGATGATGCAGCCGCCGCGCCAGATCGTGGCCATCGCGCCCAGGTCGATGCCCCAGTCGTACTGCTCGCTGCCGGCCCGGATCTGGTCGAAGCCCTGGGCGTAGGCGACGACCTTCGAGGCGTAGAGCGCCTTGCGCACGTCCTCGACGAAGGTGTCGCGGTCGGTGACCTCTAGGTCGGCCACGTCGCTGCCAAACGCCTCGCGGGCGGGGCCCCGCTGCTCCGCGTGGCCGGACAGCGCCCGGGCGAAGGTGGCCTCGGCGATGCCGGTCACCGGCACCCCCAGGTCGAGCGCGCTCTGCACCGTCCAGCGGCCGGTGCCCTTCTGCTCGGCCTGGTCGAGGACGACATCGACGAACGGCGAGCCGGTGACGTCGTCGGTGTGGGCGAGCACGTCGGCGGTGATCTCGATCAGGAAGCTCTCGAGGTCGCCGTCGTTCCAGCTGCCGAAGATCTCCGCCAGCTCGCCGGGGGAGGCGTCGAGGCCGCGGCGCAGCAGGTCGTAGGCCTCGGCGATCAGCTGCATGTCGGCGTACTCGATGCCGTTGTGGACCATCTTGACGAAGTGACCCGCCGCGTCCGGGCCGATGTGGACGCAGCAGGGCTCGCCGTCGACGTGGGCGGCGATGGAGGTGAGGATCGGGCCGAGCCGCTCCCAGGAGTGCTTCGACCCGCCGGGCATGATCGACGGACCGTTGAGGGCGCCCTCCTCGCCGCCGGAGACACCGCAGCCGACGAAGTGGATGCCCTGGTCCGACAGCTCCCGCTCCCGGCGGCGGGTGTCGGCGAAGTGCGCGTTGCCGCAGTCGACGATGATGTCGCCCTCGGCGAGCAGCGGGACGAGATCGGAGATCACCGCGTCGGTGGGCTCGCCCGCCTTGACCATGATGATGATCGCCCGCGGGGTCTCGATCGACTGGACGAAGTCCTTGAGGGACTCCGAGGGGACGAAGGTGCCCTCGTCGCCGTGCTCGGCCACCAGCTTCTCGGTGCGTGCGTGCGTGCGGTTGTGGAGCGCCACGGCGTGGCCGTGCCGGGCGAGGTTGCGGGCAAGGTTCCGGCCCATCACGGCCAGGCCGGTGACGCCGATGGTGGCGGGTGCGTCGCTGCTCATGGCTCCAACGTAGTGCGCGCCCGTGGCGGGCGTGGGCGGGGCCGACGGCGAGGCGACGGTCACCGGCCCCTACTCCTGAGGCGCCAGCAGCCCACGCAGCTCGGCGTTGATCCACGCGGTGGCGTCGGCGACGGCGGGACTGATCGACTCCATGCCGTAGAAGCCGTGGATCAGGCCGGGGAACTGCCGGTGGCGGACGTCGCCGGCGGCGGCGGCCAGCGCGTCGGCGTAGGCGTTGCCCTCGTCGCGCAGCGGGTCGAACTCGGCGGTGGCGACCACTGCCGGCGGCAGCCCGCCCAGGTCGTCGCTCAGCAGCGGTGAGACCCGGGGGTCACGCGCCAGCTTCTCCGCCTCGGTCGTCCCGGGGTCGGTGACGCCGAGGTACTTGGTCGCGAACCACTCCATGTCGGCCAGGGTGAGGAAGTAGCCCTCGGCGTTGTCGACCCGGGACGCGTACTCGCCCAGCATGTCGACCGCCGGATAGACCAACAGTTGCGCCGCGAGCGCGATCCCCTCGCGCCGGGCCCGCTGGGCGCAGACGGCGGCGATGTTCCCGCCGGCGCTGTCGCCGCCCACGGCGATCCGGGTGGCGTCGCCGCCGTACTCGTCGACGTGCAAGACCGCCCAGGTGAGCGCGTTCCAGCCCGCGTCCGGCCCGGCCGGGAAGGGGTGCTCGGGCGCCAGCGGGTAGTCGACGCTGACCACCACCGCGCCGACGTCGCGGCACAGCTGCCGGCAGACGTTCTCGTGGGTGTCGAGGTCGCCGATCACGAACCCGCCGCCGTGGAAGAAGACGATCGTCGGGACGGGGCCCTCGGCCTCCGGGCGGTAGACCCGTACGGGCACGTCACCGGCCAGGCCCGGCGCCACCGACGCCACGGGGACCAGCGTGGCCGGGTCGCGCATGTCGACCATCAGCGTGCGCAGCCCCTGGCGCGCCTGCGCCACGGTGCCCTCGCTCATGGGCGGGTAGCCGGCGTTCTCGATGAACGTCAGCAGGACGGCGATGTTGGGGTCGAGTGGCATGCCAGTGATCCTGACACGCGCCGTTCGGCGCCGGCCGGCGGGCGTCAGCCGCTGCGGAACCAGGTGCTGCTGGCCGGCGCGACCAGCAGCCCGACGATGGCGGCGTCGAGCAGCATCGCGGCCCCCTCGAGAATTTGGGCCAGACCCAGCTGCGGCCGGCCGAGCGCGGCCAGCATGGCGACCGCGTTGAGCCCCGCCAGCCCCCAGGTCGCGATCCGGGCCCAGTTCCGCCGCTGGGTGACGTGCCGGGTCAGCAGCGGGAACAGCAGCAGGAAGGCGGCGTAGCCGGCGATCGTCACGGTCATCGCCGTCGTCACGGTGTCCGGGGACGGGGGCGGGACCGCGTTCTGCAGGTGGCGCCGCACGTCGTCGCGGCGCACCAGCAGCAGCACCAGGGTCGCGCCGCTGACGACGGCCGCGGCCACCATCGCGCGGGCGGCGAGCACCACCGCCCGCGGTCGCGGCGGAGCCGGGAGCGGGGGCGGGACCACGAGAGGGGGCGGGGCCTCGTCCAGCACGTCTCGACGCTAGCGTCGGTCGCGGTGATGACACGACAGGGCGCGCCGCGGCCGCGGCACCGGCGCGAGACGGTGCGGGTGCTGCTGCTCGACGGCGCGGGCAGCATCCTGCTGCTGCACGACAGCGACCCCGGCATCCCGGCGGCGACGTGGTGGATGACCCCCGGTGGCGGCATCGACCCGGGCGAGGACGCGGTGACCGCCGCGGTCCGGGAACTGGCCGAGGAGACCGGCCTGGCGGTGCCGGCGTCCGACGTGCGCGGCCCCGTGGCCCACCGCGAGGTGATCCACGGCTACAGCGACAAGGTCGTGGACCAGCACGACACCTTCGTCGTCGTGCACACCGAACGCTTCGAGATCGACACGTCCGGGTTCACCGCGGACGAGCAGCAGACCGTGTTGGAGCTGCGCTGGTGGTCCCGCGACCGGCTCGCCGCCACCGGCCAGGCGGTGTGGCCGCGCGAGCTGGTCGCGATCTGGGACCTTGTCGAGCAACCGGGCCGCTGGCCGGTCGGCCTGCCGGCGGTGGAGGAGTCCTCCGTCCCTGCGTGACGGTCGCTGCGCTCAGGTCAGCTCGAGGCCCGGGTAGAGCGGGTTGGCCGCCAGCAGCTCCGCCGCCGCGGCGTGCGTCTTCTCGGCGACGCCGTCGGCGATCGTGTACTTCGCCTTCGACGTGCCGCCGCTGGGGGCGGCATTCGGAGTGGTGGCGCTCAGGACATCGACGATGAGCTCCGCGACCCGGTCCAGGTCGTCGGTGCCGAAGCCCCGCGAGGTGAGCGCGGGGGTACCCAGCCGGACGCCGCTGGTGTACCAGGCGCCGTTCGGGTCGCGGGGGATGGCGTTGCGGTTGGTGACGATGCCGGAGTCCAGGAGCGCGGACTCGGCCTGCCGGCCGGTAATGCCGAAGGAGGTGACGTCGAGCAGCGCCAGGTGGTTCTCGGTCCCGCCGGTGACGAGCCGGACCCCGCGCTTGGCGAGCCCCTCGGCCAGGGCCACCGCGTTGTCCGCGACCGCCTGGGCGTAGGTGCGGAACGAGTCCTGACGCGCCTCGGCCAGGGCGACGGCCTTGGCCGCCATGACGTGGCCGAGCGGCCCACCCAGCACCATCGGGCAGCCGCGGTCGACCGAGTCGGCGAACTCCGGCTGGCAGAGCACCATGCCGCCGCGGGGGCCCCGCAGTGACTTGTGAGTGGTGGTCGTGGTGACGTGGGCGTGCGGCACCGGGTCGAAGTCGCCGGTGAAGACCTTGCCGGCGACCAGCCCGGCGAAGTGCGCCATGTCGACCATGAGCACGGCGCCCACCTCGTCGGCGATTTCGCGCATCTTCGCGAAATTGACCTTTCGCGGGTAGGCGGAGTAGCCCGCGATCAGGACGAGCGGCTTGAACTCCTGGGCCGTGGCGCGGACGGCGTCGTAGTCGAGCAGGCCGGTCTCGGGGTCGGTGCCGTACGACGCCTGCTCGAACATCTTGCCGCTGATGTTCGGGCGGAAACCGTGGGTGAGGTGGCCGCCGGCATCCAGCGACATGCCCAGCGCCCGCTGGTTGCCCATCGCGCGCCGCAGCTGCTGCCAGTCCTCCTCGGACAGGTCGTTGACGTGCTTGGCTCCGGCGGTCGCGAGCGCCGGGGACTCGAGCCGCTGCGCCAGGATGGCCCAGAACGCGACCAGGTTGGCGTCGATGCCGGAGTGCGGCTGCACGTAGGCGTGCGGCGCCCCGAACAGGGCCGTCGCGTGCTCGGCGGCGGCCTGCTCCACGGTGTCGATGTTCTGGCAGGCGGCATAGAACCGGTGCCCGACCGTGCCCTCGGCGTACTTGTCCGAGAGCCAGGTGCCCATCGTCAGCAGGGTGGCGGGGGAGGCGTAGTTCTCGCTCGCGATCAGCTTCAGCGAGCCACGCTGGTCGGCGAGCTCGCTGCGGATCGCACCGGCCACGGTGGGTTCGACCGCCTCGATGACCTGCAGGGCGGATCGGTAGGCCGTGGAGGCGGCGTCGGAGTCGAACGGCTGCGAGATCTGCGGCTGTGACATGGCTGTCGAGCCTACCGGGATGCCGTGGGTCACGGACCCCGGCTGCGATCGCGAGTATCTAGTCGGACGTCCTATCATCAGGCGGATGAGCGTCGGGAACCCGGACTTCGACCAGTATCAACTCAGCGACGAGCAGCGCATGCTGCGGCAGGCGGTGCGGGAACTGGCCGACGACAAGATCGCCCCCCGCGCGGCCGAGATCGACGAGACGGCGGAGTTCCCGCACGATGTGCTCGAGGCGCTGGTGCGCAACGGGTTCCACGCCGTTCACGTGCCGGAGGCCTACGGTGGCCTGGGCGCGGACGCGATCTCGGCCTGCATCGTCATCGAGGAGGTGGCCCGCGCCTGCGCGTCCTCGTCGCTCATCCCGGCGGTCAACAAACTCGGCTCGCAGCCGGTGATCCTGTCCGGTTCGGAGGAGCTGAAGAAGCAGGTGCTCACCCCGCTGGCGGCCGGTGAGGCCATGTTCAGCTACGCGCTGTCCGAGCGGGAGGCGGGCTCCGACGCCGCGTCGATGCGCACCCGCGCCGTCCTCGACGGCGACCACTGGGTGCTCAACGGCACCAAGTGCTGGATCACCAACGCCGGCGTCTCGACCTACTACACCGTCATGGCCTCGACCGAGCCGGACAAGGGCGCCAACGGCATCTCGGCCTTCGTCGTGCACAAGGACGACCCCGGCTTCTCGGTCGGGGCCAAGGAGCGCAAGCTCGGCATCAAGGGCAGCCCCACCTGCGAGATCTACTTCGAGGACTGCACGATCCCGGCCGACCGCGTCGTGGGCGAGCCGGGCACCGGCTTCAAGACCGCCCTGCGCACGCTCGACCACACCCGGCTCGCGATCGGCGCCCAGGCACTCGGCATCGCGCAGGGCGCCTTCGACGCCGCCACCGACTACATCAAGGAGCGCCGGCAGTTCGGCAAGGCGATCAGCGAGTTCCAGGGCGTGCAGTTCATGGTCGCCGACATGGGCATGCGCATCGAGGCCGCCCGCCAGCTGGTCTACGCCGCCGCCGCCCGCGCCGAGCGGGACGAGGGCGACCTGACCTTCACCTCGTCCGCGGCCAAGGTCTTCGCTTCCGACACCGCGATGTCGGTGACCGTCGACGCCGTCCAGCTGTTCGGCGGCTACGGCTTCACCAAGGACTTCCCGGTGGAGCGGATGATGCGCGACGCCAAGATCACCCAGATCTACGAGGGCACCAACCAGATCAACCGCATGGTGATGGCCCGCAAGCTGCTGGCCTGACGCCCGCCGCCGGGCACGCATTGTGCCGGTCGCCGGGATGGTTGAACCGGCGGCCGTGAGCACGCGTCGTTGACGGTGAGGGCACGAGAACGTGCCCCGGACCGTTTCAACAGGTAACCCTCGAAGGAGGGACCATGCGTGCTTTCTCGCATCTTCCGTCCGGCAACTCGTATCGGTGGCGGGCCGCCGCGGCCGGGGTCGGCGGGCTGCTGCTGACCGTCGCAGCGTGCAGCAGCGGCTCGCACAGCACCGCGGCCGGCGGCGGGTCGGACAAGAGCGTCACGGTGGCCACGGTCGGGTCGGTCGGGCACGTGCTCGTCGACTCGACGGGGGCGACCCTGTACGTCAACAACCGCGACACCGCGTCGCACCAGATGTGCACCACCGCCTGCCAGGTCTTCTGGCAGCCGCTGACCGTCTCGGGCCACGCCACGCCGACCGGGGGTTCCGGGGTGTCGGCGCTGGGGGTGCAGACGACATCGGCGGGACGCCAGGTCACCTACCACGGGCAGCCGCTCTACACCTTCACCCAGGACCACTCGTCGGGGCAGGCGAACGGCAACGACTTCACCGACTCCTTCGGCGGGGTCCGGTTCGCCTGGCGGGCGGCCACACCCGGTGCCGCCACAGCGCCGGCGAACTCGGCGCCGGCGAACTCGGCGCCGGCGGGCGGTGGCTACGGTGGCGGGTACTGAGCCGGGCGGCGTGACCCGGGCCCGGGTCGAAGCGCTAGTGCTCAAGCTGGTCGCCGCCGGCGGGTTGGTCGTCGACGCGGTGGTCCACCTGTCGCTGGCGGCCGAGTACGACGCCAACCGCGGCAGCCTCGTCAGCCAGGGCGAGCTGTTCCGCCTCCAGGCCGCCGCCGCGTTGGCCGCGGCCCTGGTGGTGCTCGTCGGGCGCGGTCGGTTCGCCTGGCTGACCGGCGGGGTTGTCGCCGGCCCGGCCTTGGCCGCGGTGCTGTTCTACCGGTACCTCGATCCGGGAGCTCTCGGGCCGCTACCGGACATGTACGAGCCGTTCTGGTTCGCCAGGAAGGCACTGGCCACCGCCGCGGAGGCCGCCGCCGTGCTGGCCTGCGTGGCCGGCCTGCTGCTGCGACGCCCGAGCCCGGCGAGCGCGCCTCGCGCCGGATCGTTGACGGGGCGCCGGAAGGCGCCATGACCACCGTGGGTCTCGCCCGGGACGAGGAACTGGTCCGCGCGCTGCACGCCGAGCACGGCGCCGCGCTGTGGAACTACGCGACCGGCCTGCTGCGTGGCGACCGGGCCCGGGCGCAGGACGTGGTGCAGGAGACGCTGCTGCGCGCCTGGCGCCACCCCACCGCGCTGGCGGCGGCATCGTCGCAGCGGAGCTGGCTGTTCACCGTCGCGCGCCGGATCGTGATCGACCAGTGGCGCAGCAGCCTCCACCACCCCGAAGCGATCACCGACCACGTACCCGAGCAGGCCGTCGACGACCCCGCCGAGCAGACCGTGGACCGGCACCTGGTGGTGAGTGCCCTGCGCACCCTGTCGCCGGACCACCGGGAGGTGCTGGTGGAGACCTACCTGCGCGGCCGCTCGGTCAGCGAGGCCGCCGAGCATCTCGGCGTCGCCGAGGGGACCGTCAAGTCGCGGACCCATTACGCCCTGCACGCGCTACGCGCGGCCCTCGTGGAGATGGGAGCAGACCAGTGAGCGCCGACCGGTTCGAACACGACGACGCCGCCTACGTCCTGAACCTGCTCGGCGAGGACGACCGGCGACACTTCGAAGCCCACCTGACCACCTGCGACGCCTGCCGCGCCCGCGTGCAGAACCTCACCGGGGTGGCCACGCTGCTCGGCGAACTCGAGACCGACGACGTCCCGGCGGCGGTCGCCCCGCCGGAGCCGATCCCGGAGACCACGCTGCCGGCTCTGCTGCGCCGGGTCAGGAACGCCCGCCGCCGCCGGTACGGCCTCGCGGCTGCTGCCGCCGCCGCCGTGGTCGCCGCCCTCGTGGTGGCGCTGTGGCCGGCGGCCGCGCCCGCCCCGTCCGAGCGCATGGTGGCCGTCAGCGCCACGCCGCTGACCGCGACGGCGACGCTCACGCCCGCCGGCGACGGCACCCGCGTCACCCTGGCCTGCCACGAGGCCGCCGCGGCGGGCTACCGCGGCGGGGCCGGCACCTACCTGCTCACCGTCGTCGACGCGGCCGGCGTTAGGCACGAGCTCGGCCGCTGGTCGATCAAACCCGGTACCGACATCAGCTACAGCAGCAGCATCGCCCTGCCACGATCCCAGCTGCGCGAGCTCCTCATCACGACCAGCCGCCAGCGACCACTGCTCAGTCTCGAGCTGTAGCCACCGCGACCGGCGCCCGGACGGACGGTCGCAGCCCGGCGCTCCAGAGCTCGACGGTCTGCCGGATCCAGAAGACGGCGAACAGCGCGATCTCGGCGGCTTCGAGGCCGAAGACCCACTGGTGCCAGTGCGGCCGGACGGCCAGCGGGAACACCAGCGCGGCGGCCAGCATGAGAGTCCCCGCCGTGGTGTAGGTGTTGAGGTGCGGCACCGGGCTTCGCAGCCGGGGACCGAGGCCCCGCCGCCGCGTCTCGACGAGGTTGTAGCCGTTGAGCAGGGCGTTGAGGCCCATGAGGGCGAACATCGTGATGGCCGCGATCGGGTGCGCGTACGCCTCGAACCAGCTCCGCGCGGTCAGGAACAGCACCAGGGCGCCGACGCCGAAGGCCACCACGACCAGGTAGGCGACCACGGCCGCCGGGGTCGGTCGGCGACCGGGATGGGTCAGGTCGATACCGCCCAGAACACCCAGCACGACGAGGGGCGGCCCCCAGGGTGACGAAGGTGGCGCCGACGTTGTTGGCGATGTCCAGGTCCCGGTGGGCGGCGCCGAGCACGGCCCGACAGGTGGTCGGCACGGTGGCGGTGGGCACGAAGGCGACGAACGGGGCGCAGACCCCGGCGAAGTTCAGCAGGGTGTTCTCGGCCACGGTGTTGCCGCGGACGGCGAACAGCGCCACCCCGATGGTGACGAGCGAGCCGATCAGGAAGCCGTGCACGGGCGTGTAGTAGTACGCGCTGACCGAACCGAGCAGGCACCAGTGCCCCTCGGCGTGATGCACCCGCTCGAGCTCGAACGACAGCGAGGCGGCGAGCCCGAGCACGAGCCCGACGATGGCCAGCCGGATGTACCGCGACGTGCGGACCACGACCTCGTCCGCGTCGAGCGCCGCCCGCAGGTTGGCCTCGAGCACTTCTCGGACGAGCCACCGGAGCGCGGCGAACCATCCCGGCCCGCGGCTCATGTCACCACCGGGGCCACCCGGCCGCGCTGCCGGGGGAGGGGCGCGCGGGGCGGGCGAACGTCAGGCGGCGCGCAGGCCGGAGGCGCCGGGCGAGTCCGGCGGGGGAGCGGGCGCGGGTTCGGTCGCGTCACGGCTGGGCCGCGGGGCGACGGCCGCGCCGACCGGGACGGCCTCGGACTCGACCAGGGTGCGCCAGGGCGAAGCGGCCTCGCCCTCGGTCGCGCGGGCGGCGAGAGCGGCGGACGAGCGGTGGTCACGGACGACCCGTGTCCGGTTGGCCTCGAACAGCCGGTTGCTGAAGGCGACCAGGGCAAGGGTGCCCGCAGTCAACAGCAGCACAATGACAAGCAGTGCTAGCACGCCGCATCCCCCGATTCGGCACAGATCCACGGCCCCCACCCGGATCAGTTCTTGATTTTGCCATACCTGTCCAGAGCCACCCGCCGCTCCTCCTGATGATCGACGATGCAGGCCGGGTAGTCGGTCGGCCGGCCGGCGTCGCCGGCCCACGGCTCGTGCACGGCCTTGCCCGCGATACCGCGCAGCTCCGGCACCCAGCGCCGGACGTAGTCCCCGTCGGGGTCGAACTTCTGCCCCTGCGTGACCGGATTGAACACCCGGAAGTAGGGGGCGGCGTCGGTGCCGGTGCCGGCCGTCCACTGCCAGCCGTGCTGGTTGGAGGCCAGGTCGCCGTCGACGAGGTGCCGCATGAAGTGCCGGGCGCCGTGCTGCCACTCGATGTGCAGGTCCTTGACGAGGAAGGACGCCACGATCATCCGCACCCGGTTGTGCATCCACCCCTCGGCGAGCAGCTGCCGCATGCCGGCGTCGACGACGGGGTAACCGGTGCGCCCCTGCCGCCAGGCGTCGAAGTAGCGCTCGAAGGTCCGGGTGCCGGCCCGGGTCCACTCCATGCCGGCGAACTGCGGCAGCCAGTACTCGCGCGCCGACTCCGGCCAGGTCCAGAGGACCGCGGCGTAGAAGTCGCGCCAAGCGATTTCCTTGCGGAAGATCTCGTCGTCCTGGCCGAGGTCGGCGAGCATCGTGCGCGGATGGATGCAGCCGTACTTCAGATAGACCGACATTCTCGAGGTGCGATCGAGGTCGGGTCGGTTGCGGCCGTCGGGGTAGCCGGGCAGCCCCTTCTCGCGGTAGCTCTTCCACGCCGCGAGCGCGGCGTCCTCGCCCGCGTCGGGCAGCTCCAGGCCGGCGGGCAGCGGCGGCTCCTCGGGGATCTCGACCCCGTCCAGCCCGGTGTGCCAGTCGACCCGACCGGTGATGGTGGCCGCAGGCCGGCGCCAGCCGTGCCGGGCCCACGCTCGGTAGAACGGCGTGTAGACCTTGTAGGGCTCGCCGTCGTCCTTGGTCACCCGGCCGGGGGCCACCGCGTACGGCGAGCCGGTGCGGACCAGCGGGACGTCGCCGAGCGCCTCCTCGACCGCCTCGTCGCGGGCGCGGCCGTACGGGCCGAAGTCGGCGCTGACGTGCACGGCGGAGGCCCCGGCCTCCCCGACGACCCGGGACACGGCGTGGGCGGGATCGCCGCGGCGCACCAGCAACCGGCCGCCGTGCTCGCGCAGCTGCCCGTCCAGCGCGCGCAGGGCCCGGTACAGGAAGACGATGCGCGGCGCTCCCGCCGGCTTCAGCAGCGCCTGGTCCAGCACGAACAGCGCCACGACCGGGCCGTCGTCGGCGGCGGCGTGGAGAGCCGGGTGGTCGCGCAGGCGCAGGTCCCGCCGGAACCAGAGGACGCTCGTCACCCGGGCGAGCCTCCCCGTGAGGACCTGCCCGTAACCGGGCATGCCTCCGGTATGAGCGAACCTTCAGACGACCTGTACGAGGGCGTCGTGGTCGACCGCGACCAGCCCGACCCGTCGGAGACCCTCACCGGCGACAACACCGAGGACCCGTTGGACGCCGGCTACTCGCCGCCGGATCGGGAACCTCGCTCGTTCCCCGGCGAGACGGCCGAGGAGGAGCGCGAGGGGCCGACGCTGGACGAGCGGCTCGCCGAGGAGCAGCCCGACGTCGATGCCGGCACGATCGACCGGGCCGCGGAGCAGCAGCGGGCCGGCCGGCTGGTAGCCCCGGACGAGGGCATGCACCCGGACCGCGAGAAGGACGAGATCGCCACCGACGTCGGACGCGCCGGCAGCGCCTCGTCCGCCGAGGAGGCCGCGATCCACGAGACCGACGAGCCGGAAGGAGCCTGATCGTGCAGCTGACCAAGTTCACCCACGCCTGCGTGCGCTTCGACGACGGCGACCGCACCCTGGTGATCGATCCCGGCGGGCTCAGCGAGTTCGACGCCGCCACCGACGGCGCCGACGCCGTGCTGATCACCCACGAGCACTTCGACCACCTGGACGTCGACGGCCTGCGCGCGCTCGCCGCCCGCAACCCGCGGCTGCAGGTCTTCGCGCCGGAGTCGGTGGTCGGGCAGCTGGAACTCGGCGAGCAGGCGGCCGCGGTCGAGCCGGGCCAGGCCTTCGACGCCGCCGGCTTCGGCGTCCGCGCCTTCGGCGGCCAGCACGCCGTCATCCACCCGACCATCCCGGTGATCGCGAACATCGGCTACCTCATCGACGAGCGGGTCTACCACCCCGGCGACTCGCTGATCGTCCCGACGGCGCCGATCCAGCTGCTGCTGGCCCCGACCCACGCGCCGTGGTCGAAGACCTCGGAGGTGGTGGACTTCGTCGTCGCGGTGCGCGCGCCGAAGGCGGTCAACCTGCACGACTCGCTGCTGACCGACATCGGGCGGCAGGTCGTCGAGGGGCAGATCTCCGAGATCGGTGGGCAGCACGGGGTCGCGTTCCAGCACCTCGCGCCGGCCGAGACACTGGACGTGTGACAGCACCCCACCCGCGCTTCGGCATCGTCGACGGCCACAACGACCTCGCCTGGGCGGTGCGGCAGCGGGGCGGCCACGACCTGGACGCCTACCCGCTCGACGTCGAGCAGTCCGCCACCCACACCGACCTGGTCCGGCTGCGGCGCGGCGGCGTGGCCGCGCAGTTCTGGTCGGTGTACGTCCCGACCTCGTGCGGTGACCGCAGCGTCGCGGCCACGCTGGAGCAGATCGACTTCGTGCTGCGGATGGTGGCTCGCTACCCGCAGCACCTGGCCCTCGCGCTCACGGCCGACGACGTCGACGTCGCCATCGCCGAGGGCCGCGTGGCGTCCCTGCTCGGCGCCGAAGGCGGCCACTCGATCGCGTCCTCGCCGGCGGTCCTGCGCACCCTGCACGCCCTCGGCGTCCGCTACCTGACCTTGACCCACAACGACAACGTGCCCTGGGCCGACTCCGCCACCGACGTGCCCGCCGCGGGCGGGCTCACCGCCCTCGGCCGCGAGGTGGTGGCCGAGATGAACCGGCTGGGCATGCTCGTCGACCTGTCACACACGGCCGCCACCACCATGCGCGACGCCCTCGCCGCGACGCGGGCTCCGGTGATCTTCAGCCACTCCTCGGCCCGGGCGCTGGTCGACCATCCCCGCAACGTGCCCGACGACGTGCTGACCGCCCTGGCGGGCAACGGCGGGGTGTGCATGGTGACCTTCGTGCCGTCGTTCGTCTCGGCCGAGTGCCGGCAGTGGGACCTCGCCGTCCGCGCCGACATGGCCGAGCGCGACGAGGACCCGCGCGACCTGTCCGTGCTGCGGGCGGCCGAGCTGCGGCGCGAGGCGCACGACCCCCCGCCGGTCGCGACGCTCGCCCAGGTCGCCGACCACGTCGAGCACGTCCGCGAGGTCGCCGGAGTCGAGCACGTCGGCCTCGGCGGAGACTTCGACGGCTGCGACGTCCTGCCCGCCGGGCTCGAGGACGTCACCGGGTACCCCGCGCTGCTGGCGGAGCTGGCCGACCGCGGCTGGTCCGACGCCGAGCTCACCGCGCTCGCCGCCGGCAACGTGCTGCGCGTGCTGCGCGACGCCGAGGGCGTAGCGTCGGAAAAATGATCGCCGCGAGCGACGGGCCGGACCCGGACGTCCACTTCTACTTCGACCCGGTCTGCCCCTTCGCCTGGATGACGAGCAAGTGGCTGCGGCTGGTGATGGCCGACCGCGACTACCGCACCGACTGGCGGTTCATCTCGCTGCGGCTGGTCAACCGCGACGTCGACTACGACGCCCGGTTCCCGCCCGACTACGAGGCCGGGCACACCGCCGGGCTGCGGCTGCTGCGCGTCGCCGCCGCGGCACGCGAGACCCACGGACGCGAGGCGGTGGGCCCGCTCTATGAGGCCCTCGGGGCCCGGATCTTCGACACCGACCCGGAGCGGTCCGGCGGGGGCGACCGGGAGCAGCGGGGCACCCGGGAGTTCGTGCTGCCGGCGCTCGCCGCGGCCGGACTGCCGGAAAGGCTCGCGGACGCCCTCGACGACGACGCCCACGACGCCGTGATCCAGGCCGAGACCGACGAGGCCCTCGGCCTCACCGGCAAGGACGTCGGCACCCCGATCCTGCACTTCCGCCCACCGGACGGCGTGGCCTTCTTCGGGCCGGTCATCTCCCGGCTGCCGAGTCCGGAGGAGGCGGCCCGGCTGTGGGACCACGTGGTCGGGCTGGCCGAGTTCCCCGGCTTCGCGGAGCTGAAGCGCAGCCTGCGGGAACGCCCGCAGCTACGGGCCTTCGGCGTCGCGGAGGGTGAGGTCGGAGTGGCCGAGGACTGGCGCGGCGGCAGCCGCCGGACGAGCTGAGGGCGACCACCGATGGCTGACGACGAGTACCGCTACCGCGACTCCGTCGAGATCGCAGCGCCCCCCGACACCGTCTACGACCTGGTCTCGGACGTCACCCGCACCGGGGAGTGGAGCCCGATCTGCGTCGGCTGCAGCTGGGACCCGGGCGACGAACCGGACGTCGAGGGCCCCCGGGTCGGGGCGCACTTCACCGGCCGCAACGAGGTCCCCGGCCGCACCTGGGAGACCCGCTCGCAGGTCATCGCCGCCCGCCGGGGCGAGGAGTTCGCGTGGGAGGTCAACGGCGGCCTCGTCGCGTGGGGCTACCGGCTGCAGCCGGCAGGCAGCGGTACGCGGCTGACGGAGTGGTGGGAATTCCGCCCCGCCGGCCGGCAGTTCTTCCGCGACAAGTACGGCGACCAGGCGGACGCGCAGATCGCCGACCGGGTGCGCGCGGCGCACGAGGGCATCCTGGCGACGCTCGCGGCCTTGAAGCGGATCGCCGAGGAACGCTGACCCCGGCGACTCACGCGGCCGGCGTGCGGCCGGCCAACACCTCGGCGAGCACCGGCGCGTCGACGTTGCCGCCGGTGTGAACCACCGCCACTCGCCGGCCATGGACCCGCTCGCCGTCGGCGCAGAGCCCGGCGAGCGCCAGCGACCCGGCCGGCTCGGGCAGGTTGTGGGTGGTCCGGTACATCAGCCGCATCGCCTCCGCGGCGCCGTCCTCCGAGACGGTGACGATGCGGGCGCGGCCCGCGATCATGCGCGCGACGGCCTGCTCGTCGGGCGTGCGGGTCGCGACACCGTCGACGAAGGTGGCGGCGGTCGCGGTGGGCACCACTGAGCCGGCCGCGACCGAACGCGCGACGGCGTCGGCGCGCTCGCTGACGACGCCGACGATCTCGGTGCTCGGCGAGAGCAGGTCCCGGGCGGCCAGCAGCGCGCAGATGCCCGAGCCCATCCCGACCGGCACGTAGACCGTGTCGAGGAGCGGGCTGTCCTCGAACAGCTCCCGGGCGTAGGTGGCGACGCCGAGGACGAGGTCCGGGTGGAACGACGGGACCGACTCGAGCCTCTTCTCGGCGGCCAGCCGCTGCGCGTGCTCCCGCGCGTCCTGGAAGTCGTCGCCGTGCTCGATCACGGTGGCCCCGAAGCCCTGCATCGCCGCGTTCTTGTCGGCGCTGTTGCCACGGGGCACGACCACGGTGACCTCCAGACCCGCGCTCGTGCCCGCCAGGGCAAGACTCTGCCCGTGGTTGCCGCGGGTCGCGACGACCAGGCCGGTGGCGTCCGGTTTGCGCCGCCGCAGCCGGTCGACGAACACCAGCCCGCCGCGGATCTTGAACGCTCCCGCGGGCGTGTGATTCTCGTGCTTCACCCACACCTCGGTCCCGACGGCGTCGCAGAGCAGCGGCCAGCGGTAGGTCGGCGTCCGGGGCACTACCTCGCGGACGAGGACGCAGGCCCGTCGCAGGTCGTCGGTCGTGATCACGGGACGAGTGTGGCCCAGGCTGCTGTGACGCCGGTAGCGGGTGCCCCGCCGGGACCGACCGGGTTCAATACCGGCATGACCTCGCGCTACCCGAACCTGCTGGCCCCCCTGGACCTGGGGCACGTCACCCTGCGCAACCGGGTGCTGATGGGCTCGATGCACACCGGTCTGGAGGACCGGCCGAAGAACCTGCCGCGGCTGGCGGAGTTCTACGCCGAGCGGGCCCGCGGCGGGGCCGGGCTGATCGTCACCGGCGGCTTCGCTCCCGACCGCACGGGCTGGCTGCTGCCGTTCGCCGGGAAGCTGACCACCTCGCGGGAGGCCGCCCGGCACCGCGAGATCACCGCGGCGGTGCACGACCACGGCGGGCGCATCGCGCTGCAGCTGCTGCACGCCGGCCGCTACGCCTACCACCCGCTGAGCGCGAGCGCGTCCCGGTCGAAGTCGCCGATCACCCCGTTCCGCGCTCGGGCGATGAGCGATCGCGAGGTGCGCCGCACGATCGCGCACTTCGGCCGCGCCGCCGAGCTGGCCCGGCAGGCCGGCTACGACGGGGTCGAGGTCATGGGCTCCGAGGGCTACCTGATCAACCAGTTCCTGACCGAGCGGGTCAACCGGCGCGACGACGCCTGGGGCGGGACGCCGGCCAAGCGCCGCCGCTTCCCGGCGGAGGTCGTCCGGGCGGTCCGGGACGCGGCCGGACCGGACTTCGTGCTCGTCTACCGGATGTCCCTGCTCGACCTCGTCGAGGGCGGTCAGAGCTGGGAGGAGACGGTGGCGCTCGCCCACGATGTCGAGGCGGCCGGCGCGAACATCATCAACACCGGCATCGGCTGGCACGAAGCCCGCGTCCCGACCATCGTCACCTCGGTGCCCCGCGCCGCGTTCAGCGGCCTGACCGGAAGGCTGCGCCCGGAGGTGTCCGTCCCGGTCGTCGCCTCCAACCGGATCACGATGCCCGAGACGGCGGAGGAGATCCTGGCCCGCGGCGACGCCGACCTGGTCTCGCTGGCGCGGCCGCTGCTGGCCGACCCCGACTGGGCCCGCAAGGCCGCCGACGACCGCGCCGACGAGATCAACGCCTGCATCGGCTGCAACCAGGCCTGCCTCGACCACACCTTCGCCCACAAGATCGCCAGCTGCCTGGTCAACCCCCGCGCCGGCCATGAGACCGAGCTGCGCCTGACCCCGGTGCGCCGCGCGCGGCGGATCGCGGTGGTGGGCGCGGGGCCGGCCGGGCTCGCCGCGGCCTGCTCGGCCGCCGAACGCGGCCACGAGGTCGAACTGTTCGAGGCCGACGCCGAGATCGGCGGGCAGTTCCGGCTGGCGCGCCGCATCCCTGGCAAGGAGGAGTTCGCCGAGACGCTGCGCTACTTCACCCGCCGCCTCGACCTGCTCGGCGTCAAGGTGCACCTCGGCCGTCCCGCCACCGCCGACGACCTGGCGGAGGCCGGCTTCGAGGAGATCGTGGTCGCCACCGGGGTCACCGCCCGCCGGATCTCGATCCCGGGGGCCGACCGGCCGAACGTCCACGGCTACGCCGAGGTCATCAGCGGCGCCGTCGAGATCGGGAGACGTGTCGCGGTCATCGGCGCCGGGGGCATCGGCTTCGACGTCGGCGAGTTCCTCACCCACGCAGGCGACGACGGCCCGCAGCCGCTCGCCGAGTGGCAGGCCGAGTGGGGCGTCGGCGACCCGGCGGAGGCCCGCGGCGGCCTGGTCCCGCCGCGCCCGCCCACCCCGTCGCGGCAGCTGTACCTGCTGCAACGCAAGACCTCCCGCGTCGGAGCGGGCCTGGGCAAGACCACCGGCTGGGTGCACCGCACCACCCTCAGCCGCCGCGGCGTGGAGATGATCAAGGGCGTGGCCTACGAGCGGATCGACGACGACGGCCTGCACCTGGTCGTCGACGGCCGGCCGCGGCTGCTCGAGATCGACGACGTGGTGGTCTGCGCCGGCCAGGAGCCGCGCCGGGAGCTGGCCGACGAGCTCGCGGCCCGCGGGCGGGCGGTCCGGGTCGTCGGCGGGGCGGACCTCGCCGTCGAGCTCGACGCCAAGCGCGCCATCGACCAGGGCACGCGGCTCGCCGCGGCACTGTGACCGCTGGTACCCGAGTCGGCGGCCGATGAGCGACCCGGCGGCGCGGCCGCCCATCGAGCCGGCCCTGGTCGGCCACGCCGAGTTCGCGCGCGCGTTCCGGCGGCGCGCGGTGAATCTGCGGCGGGTCGAGAAGGCCGTGGGCAACCTGGCCGGGCGGGAGCTGAACCTCGGCCCGTACCGGGCCGGACCGTTGGCGGGGCTGTCCGCGTCCGGTCGACTCGGCACCGGCCGGATCCAGGTCGTGAACCCCGATGGCCCGGTCTTCGCGGTGACGCTGCCGGCGACGCTCGACGCGGCGGTGCGGCTCGGGATGGAGTCGGCCCTGCACGCCGAGCTGGAGGTCGACCTGGTCCTGACGCCCCGGTTCGCCGACCCGCTGCTGCTGGTGATCGACGTCGAGCCGATACGGCCGGCCGACGTGCGGATCGAGCTGGCCGGTCGCGGTCTGGGCGCCGCCGTGAGCGGCCTCGTCAGCGGCATGATCGGCGGCCTGCCCGCCGGCGTCACCGAGGAGCTGCGCCGGCAGGTGGCTCGCCAGGTCGGCGTCCTGGTCGACGGTGAGGCCTCATGGCAGGCCCGCACCGTCGACGTCGCGGCGCGCATCGAGGGCGAGCGCGGCGGCCCCCCGCCGGACCCGCTGAGCTGGATAGCCGAGGCGGACTGGGGCCGTCGGTTCGTCACCCACGCCGTCACGGCCGAGCGGGTCCGGCAGGCGTTCGCCGGCTTCGCGGGGCGCCCCGTGGAGGTCGGGCCGCTGCGGGCCGGGCCCGGCAAGCTGGTCGCCGTCCGCGCCACCGGCGAGATCGGCACCGGGGTGGCGCGGGAGGTGCCCGACGGCTTCGAGGTGGCCCTCCCCGTCACGCTGGACCTCGTGGTCGGCCTCACCGGCGCCGGCCGCGGCAACCGCTTCCACGCCGAGGTCGTGGTTCCGCTGCACCTGGTGCCCCGCTGCGGCGAGGACGTCCACCTCGTCATCGCCATCGACGAGGTGCGGCCGGACGACGTGCACCTGGTGGTCCGCTCCGGCGACACCCTGGCCGGCCTGGTGGGCCGGGCCGGGCGGATCGAGCAGCAGCTCGCCGGTCAGATCGCGGCGGCCGTCAACCGCCAGGTCGCCGCGGCGCGCGGCAGGATCATCGACGTCGGTGGCCGGGTCGATCCTCGCCGGAGGACCGGCGACCGGCGTGTGAACTGGCCCGATTCCGGCGAATAGGGGAACATCACCTCGACAGATTCACCGTAGCCGTAAACCCGTGGTGCCGTCGGGAGTCGTGACGGCACGCCCTCCCGCGGGGTTGAAGGTGGTGGGATCGTGACAGTGACCTCGAACGGGTTCGAGGCGACGGACCTGGTGGGCCGGGCCCTCGCCGCCGGCGAACCCACGATGCTCTACCAGCCGTTGGTCGACCTGCGCCGTCCCGGCACCCCCGTCGTCGGCTATGAGGCCCTGGCCCGCTGGCCGGCGCTCGGCGCGCCGGCGACCGGCGCGCTGTTCGAGGCGGCGACGAACGATCCACGACTCGCCGAGCTGGACCGTCGCTGCCGGGGCGCGGCACTGCGGGGTGCCCTGAACGCCGGCCTCGACCGGCAGACCGCGCTGTTCGTGAACGTCGAGCCGGTCGGCCGGGCCGTCTCCTCCGAGCCCGACGGCCGGCTGTGGGCGGCGGCCTCGAGTGAGCTGACCGTCGTCTTCGAGGTCACCGAACGCCGCATCCTCACCGCGCCCGCCGATCTGTTCGCCTCGGTCCAGCACGCGCGGCGGGCCGGTCTGCTGGTCGCGTTGGACGACGTCGGCGTGAACGCCGACTCGCTCGCGATCCTCGAGTTCGTCCGCCCCGACGTGGTCAAGCTGGACATGAGCATGGTGCAGGAGCGGCTGGCCGGGGACCGGGCCCGCACCATGTTCGCCGTGTCGGCCTACTGCGAACGGTCCGGGGCCGCGGTGGTGGCCGAGGGCATCGAGACCTCGGAGCAGGAGGCCTGGGCCCGCTCGCTCGGCGCCGGCCTCGGGCAGGGGTTCCGCTTCGGCCGGCCGGCGGCGCTCCGGCCGGGCGCGACAGCGCTTCGGCCGGGCGCGGCAGCGTTCGAGGTGCCCCGCGTGGAGCACCGCCTCCCGCCGGAGTCGCCGTTCCAGCTGCTCGACTCGCAGGTCGGGTCGCACCAGGTCGGGCGCGCGGCGGTGACCGCGCTGCTCGCCGACATGGAGCGTCAGGCGGCGACGCTGCCCGACCCACCGGTGGTCCTGGCCGCGGTGCGGCAGGCCGACCGGTTCGGCCCGGACGAGCGCCGGACCTACGGCGACCTCGCCCGCACGTCGCCGCTCGTGGCCGTCTTCGGGGTCGGCATGCCGACCCGTCCGGCACCCGGAGTGGTCGGCGTGCCGCTGCGGCCCGGCGATCCGCTGGGCCAGGAGTGGGTGCTGGTCGTCACGGGCCCGCACCTGTCGCTCGCGCTCGTCGTCCGCGACGTTCTCGATCAAGGCGGCGAGCCGGAGCCACACCGGCGCTTCCGGTACGCGCTGAGCGCCGACCGGGAGCTCGTGACCCTGGTGGGCGCGGCGCTGCTCGACCGCATGGCACCGACGCCCCCGTAACGGTTCCGGCTCACCCGAGCCCGGGTGGCAGCGGGTCGTGGTGCAGGAGGTGCAGCCGTTGCGTGGGGCGCGTCAACGCCACGTAGAGGTCGTTGACGCCCCGCGCGGCCCCGGCCACGATTCCGGCGGGTTCCACGAGCACGACGGTGTCGAACTCGAGTCCCTTCGCGCCGCTCACCGGCAGCACCGACACCGGGGTGCGCAGGGTGTCGGTGTCACCCGACACCGTCCCGGACGGCAACGCCTCGGCGACCGCCGCCGCGATCGCGGCGTGGGCGTCCGGCGGCGTGATGACCGCGAGCGTTCCCTCGCCGGTGGCCTCCCACTCCGCCGTGACGGTCGCGACGACTGCGGCCAGCCCGGACGCACTCGTGGCGACGTCGGGCAGCCGGGTGGTGCGCGGGTCGTGCCGCCCGACCCGGGCCGACGTCGGCGCGTCGCCCGCCACGCCGGCCGCCTCGCGGACCGCGGTCGCGAGCTCCATGATCTGCGCCGGGGTGCGGTAGTTGACCGTCAGCTCGGCGAGGGTCCAGCGTTCGCCGATGTGCGGCGCCAGTGTCGCCGCCCAGCCGGCGGTGCCGGCCGCGGACCCGGTCTGCGCCACGTCGCCGACGATCGTGAACGACCGGCTCGGGCAGCGCCGCATCAGCAGCCGCCACATCATCGAGGACAGCTCCTGCGCCTCGTCGACGACCACATGACCGAACGCCCAGGCCCGGTCCGACTCGGCCCGGTCGGCCACGCTGCGAACCTCCCCGCCGCCGGTGTAGCGGCGGGCGAGCTGCTCGGCGGTGGCGAACTCCGCGCCGCCGAAGGTGTCCTGCACCTGCTTGGCGTACTCGATCTCGCGCTGCCGCTCGGCCTCGTCCCGGTCCGCCCCGCCGCCGGACGACTCCCGCTCGCCGAGCAGGTCGGCGGCCTCGTCCAGCAGCGGGACGTCGGCGACCGTCCACGGCGCGGCCCGCTCGCGCCGCAGCAGCCGCCGTTCGGCCGGGCTGAGACGGGGGGACGCCTCGGCCAGCCGGTCGGGGTCGGCGTAGAGGTCGCGCAGCAACTTGGCCGGGCTGATCGGTGGCCAGAGCAGGTTCAGCTCGCGCCGCACGTCCCGGGCGGCGTAGAGCTCGGTCAGGAGCCCGGGCCGGGTGTCGTCGTCGACGTCCACGCCGCGAGCCTCGGCCAGCCCGCGCAGCAGGTGCCGCATCAGGATCGAGACGAACGTGGTGCGGGCGAGGTTGTGGGGTGCGCGGGACCGGCGGGCCTGATCCCTCGCCTCCCGCACCCAGCGCGGCTGCAGCCGCAGCCGGGTGCCCTCGACGTCGAGGTCCCGTCCGGTGTCGAGCACCCGCTGCCGGCGGCGTACCGCCTCCTTCAGCACCGCCGCCATCCGCAGGTCGCCCTTGAGCGCGGCCACCTCGGGGGCGTCGACCGCCGTGGCGACGACGCCGGGGAACAGCTCGCCGGGCGTGGCCATGACCACCGCGTCCGCCTCGCCCAGCGCGGGCAGCACCTGGTCGATGTAGCGCAGGAAGACCCGGTTGGGGCCGACGAGCAACACGCCGGAGCGGGCGATGCGTTCGCGGTTGGCGTAGAGCAGGAACGCGGTGCGGTGCAGGGCCACTGCCGTCTTGCCGGTGCCCGGCCCGCCCTGCACCACGAGCACGCCGGACAGCGGGGCGCGGATCACCGCGTCCTGGTCGGCCTGGATGGTGGCGACGATGTCGCGCATGTGGCTGCCGCGCGCGGCGTCGAGGCTCGCGAACAGCGCCCCCTCGCCGAGTACGACGTGGCTGCCGTCGACGCCGGTGGCCTCGAAGCGTTCGAGGTCGAGGACCTCGTCCTGCAGCCCGGTGACCGTCCGCCCGGAGGTGGCGATCTGCCGGCGACGGAGCAGGTCGCCGGGCCGGGCCGCGGTGGCCCGGTAGAAGGGCTCGGCGGCCGGAGCGCGCCAGTCGACCAGCAGCTCGTTCCGGTCCTCGTCGGACAGCCCGATCCGGCCGATGTGGTGGCGGCTGCCCCCGGCCAGGTCGAGCCGGCCGAAGCACAGCCGCGACTCGACGCCCTCCAGCGCGCGCACCCGTTCGCCGTAGAGGCGCATGAAGGCGTCGCGCTCGCTGCGGGCGCCGGGTGTGCCCACGGTGCCGTCCCGCTCGGTGCGCGTGAGCGCTTGCTGCGACGCGCGCAGCAGCTGGTCGCGCAGGGTGTAGAGGCGGGTGACGTGGGCCTGTTCGGAAGCGATCTCGGCGGCGACGTCGGCCGGGCGCGGTGTTTCGGTCACGATCTCCTTCTAGAGCGGGTCGCGGACGACCGGACAGGTCATGCAGCGGGCCCCACCCCGGCCGCGGCCGAGCTCGCCACCGGCGACCGCCAGCACCTCGATGCCGTGGCGCTCCAGCAGCGCGTTCGTGACGACGTTGCGGTCGTAGCCGACGACGACGCCGGGCTCCAGGGCGAGATAGTTGTTGCCGTCGCTCCACTGTTCCCGCTCGGCGGCGTGGGGGTCGTCGCCGGCCCGCAGCACGGTGATCCCGTCGACCCCGAGCTCCTCGGCGAGGGCGGTGAACAGGTCGTCGACCGGCTCGACCCGCAGCGGTTCGGCCTCCTCGCCCGGCGTCAGCCGCCAGGCGCGCAGCGCGGCCAGGTCGAGCATCGGGTAGGCGACGAAGGTCGCGACGTCGACCATCGTCAGCACTGTGTCGAGGTGCATCGTCGCGCGGGCGGCGGGGATGTCGACCGCCATCACCACCCGGGCCGACTGGGTGGCGAACAGCCGCCGGGCCAGCAACTCGACCGAGGTTGGGGTCGTGCGCTCACCCATGCCGATCAGCACGACCTCGGGCGAGAGCACCAGCAGGTCGCCGCCCTCGAGCGTCGCCGGCCGGTGATCGCGGTCGTCGTCGCCGTAGAGGAAGGTGAACGCCGCGTCGCGGAAGAACGGGTGGTAGCGGTAGACGGCGCGGGTGTGCACCGACTCCCGCTGCCGCGCCAGCATCGCCATCGGGTTGACGGTGACCCCGGCGTTGATCCAGGCGGAGTTGTCGCGCTGGAACAGCGTGTTCGGCAGGGGCGAGAGGACGAGGTCGTCCGGGCCGAGGGCCTGCCAGCGCAGGCCGGCCGACGCCGGCAGCGGCAGGTCCGACTTCAGCACCCCACCGACGAGCAGCCCGGCCAGCGTCGGGGCGTCGGCCTCGTCCAGCAGGGACCGCAGCGAGGTGGCCATCTGCTCGCCGAAGCGTTCGGGGGTGCAGGTGCGGGCGATCACGAACTCCCGCCCGTCGCGGGTGTCCAACGCGCCGGCCAGCAGGTCGGAGAAGCGGTGGACGACCGCGCCCCGGCTCGCGAGCACCTCCACGAACTGGTCGTGCTCGTCGCGGGCCCGCGAGGCCCAGGGGATGTCGTCGAACAGCAGGTCGTGGATGTTGCTGGGCGTCAGCCGGTCGAGTTCCCGGCCCGGCCGGTGGGTCACGACATGCCGCAGGCGTCCGATCTCCGAACCCAGACCGGGCGCGAGTGGCGCAGGGGCGGAAGGCATCGACACTCCAAGGACGTCCGGGGTCAGCGGTCGAGGTCGGGCGACGGACCGAAGGTGACACCGAGGGCGGCGACGAGGGCCGCGCCCATCGGCACCAGTTGATCCTCGCCGATGCGGGCGGCGCGGAGGGAGTCGGCCCCCACCAGCCCGTCGAGCGACGAGCCGTGCAGCGCGAGCCCGGGCGCGGTGACGCCACGGACGACGACGCCGGTGAGGTCGCAGTCGAGGATCGCCGAGTCGGTCAGCGTGGCGCCGCCGAGGTCGGCCTCGGCCAGCCGGGTGCGGCGGAGGTAGAGCCGCTCGGCCTGCGCCGCCCGCAGGTTGAGCAGGGTCGCAGCGCAGTCCTCGACGGTGACGTCGGTGAGGCGGGTGCCGCTGAGGGCGGCACCGGACAGGCGGCAGCCGACGAACGCCGCCCGGTCGAGGCGGGCGCCGTCGAGCACCGCCCCGGACAGATCGCAGCCGTCGAACACCACGTCCCGGGCCTGCAGGCCGGTCAGGCTGCGCCCGGACAGGTCGCAGCCCACGAACACCGTCTCGATCAGCTCGAGATCCGGGACCGCGGCGGCCACGTCGAGTCCCGCCTCGGCGCGGACCCCGAACCAGGAGTCGCGTGCCTCGAGCCGCTCGGGGGCGCTCTCGAGCTGCCCGGGGAGCCTGGGCGTGGTCGGGGCGGCGCTCCGGTTCGCGACCCGCCGTGTCATGGCAGCGAGCATAGTTGCGCTCGATCACCTACCGTCGTACCCATGAGCGAGGACAGCCGGCTGGTCCTGGTGCGCGGTGGCCACTTCGCCGATCGCGGCCGCACGTGACGGGTATGTGAGCTCGTTATGGTGGCCGGCGCCCAGCAGCTCGCCACAGTTCTGGCGGACTTCGTGCAGCGGACGGCCTACGCCACGCAACGTCCCGAGGTGCTGGGCCGGCTGTGCGAGCAGGCAACCACGCTGCTGGTGACGGACGGCGCCGGTGCGAACGTTCAGGAGTCCGGGCAGCCGGGCGCCGACGCCGCGACCGATGAGACCGCGGCCGCGCTGGCACAGGCCCAGGAACGGCACCAGGAAGGCCCACGGGTCGAGGCCCTTCGACGTGGCCGCGCCGTCGCGGGCGGGCGGGTGAGCGACGAGAAACACCGGTGGCCGCAGTTCGTCGGTGCCGCGGTCGCGCTCGGGGTCGCGTCGGTCGTCGTGGTTCCGCTGACGGGCGGTGACGACCCGATCGGCGTACTGGAGCTCTACTCCCGGCAGCCGCGGCACTGGAGCGCCCGCGAGGTCGCCGCGCTCGGCGCCCTCGGCGACGTCGCGGCCGGGCTGCTGCTCCACACCGCTCAGCTAGATCAGGAGCGTCGCACCGCCGCGCAGCTGCAGCAGGCGCTCGACAGCCGCGTGCTCATCGAGCAGGCGAAGGGGTACCTCGCGAGCGCTCGGGGCGTCGACGTCGACACCGCTTTCGCGCTGCTGCGGCGTTATTCGATGGACACCAGGACTCCGCTGCGGCACGTGGCCGGACAGGTGCTCCAGGAGGGTCTCCGGCTGTGACGGCGGGGCAGCGTCCCACGGAGTCTCCCTCCCGGTGGCTCCGTGGGACGCCTGTCGCCCCCGCCCTTCCCCCGTCAGGGCGGCGACGTGCTGGTGGTCGGGCCGCACCCGGCGGCCCCGGCGGACGCTGTCGGCGATCCGGAGTCCATGGCAGCCCGCTCCTCGTCAACGCGTACCAGCGTGACGGCCTGCGAGGTCTGCGAAGGCCTTGTGACACCGCGAGCCGGTCGGCGTCCGGAAGGGACACGACACCGGCGACGGCGCCGTTCACCATAGCAAGCCAGAGCGCCGTGAGGACAGGGTCGCCGCGGACCGGCAGGCTGGGCCCATGGAGTCCCACCCCGAGGCCGCGCCGCCCTGCACGCTCGTCATCTTCGGCGCCTCCGGCGACCTGACCGAACGCAAGCTGCTGCCGGCGCTGGAGCGGCTGGCGACCCTGGAGCGGTTGCCGAGGCGCTTCGCCCTGGTGGGCGTCGCCCGCAGCGCCATGAGCGACGAGGCGTTCCGCGACCGCTGCCTGGCCGCGACCGCAGGCGCCGGCGGACCGTCCGACCGGTGGCGCGACATCGTCGGCTCCGCCCGCTACGTCAGCGGCGGCTACGACGACCCGGACACCTTCGCGCGGCTGGCGGGGCTGCTCGACGACCACGACCGGCACACCGGCGGCAACCGGGCCTTCTACCTCGCCACCCCGCCGAGCGTGTTCGGGACGATCGCCACGAACCTCGGCAAGGCAGGGCTGAACGTGGGGGGTGGAGACGGCTGGTCGCGGCTGGTGATCGAGAAGCCGTTCGGCTGGGACGAGGCGTCCGCGCGTGATCTGTACGCCGAGATCTCGCCGGTGTTCGAGGAGTCGCGGATCTTCCGGATCGACCACTACCTGGCCAAGGACACGGTCCAGAACCTGCTGGCGCTGCGCTTCGCCAACTCGATCTTCGAACCGATCTGGAACCGGACGTGGGTCGACCACGTGCAGATCACCGTCGCCGAGACACTGGGTGTCGGGGAGCGGGGCGGGTTCTACGAGACGACCGGGGCCATGCGCGACATCGTGCAGAACCACGTGCTGCAGGTGCTGTCGCTGTTCCTGATGGAGCCGCCGACGTCGTTCCACCCCGAGGCGATCCGGGACGAGAAGGTGAAGCTGCTGCGCGCGATCCGGGCCTGGGACTCGGAGGAGGAGATCGCGGCCAACACCGTGCGGGGTCAGTACGCGCGCGGCGGCAGCCGCGAGGACCTCCTCGCGGCCTACCGGGACGAGCCGGGTGTCGACCCGTTGAGCGTCACCGAGACGTTCGTGGCGATGCGGCTGCTCATCGACAACTGGCGGTGGGCGGGTGTGCCGGTGTACGTCCGCACCGGCAAGCGACTCCCGAAGCGCATCACCGAGGTCGCGATCCACTTCCAGCGTCCCCCGCAGCTGCCGCTGTTCCCCAGCAACGAGGCCACCGAGGAACCGGATGCGCTCGTGGTGCAGCTGCAGCCGGAGGAGGGGCTCAGCCTCCGGTTCGGCGCGAAGGTGCCGGGTCTGGCGTTCGACATCCGCAAGGCCTCCATGGACTTCGCCTACGGCGCCGGCTTCGAGTCCGAGCACTACCCGGAGGCCTACGAGCGGGTCATCCTCGACGCGCTGCGCGGTGACCCGACGCTGTTCATCCGGGCCGACGAGGTCGCCCGCTCGTGGCGCATCGTCGATCCGGTGCTCGAGTACTGGTCGGCGAGCGCGGAAGAGATCCCCTTCTACGCGGCCGGCACCTGGGGCCCGCGGGAGGCGAGCGAGCTGCTCGCCGGCGCGGGGCACCGCTGGCGCCACCGCTGACCCGCTGTTTGCGCCGACAGGGTCGCGGGTAGCGAACCAGCAGAAGCGCCTCGGCGCTCGCGCGGGCCCAGCAGTGGGTCCATCGGCCTCGGCCAGCGGAAACCACCCGTTCCGGTCGTGGCATGCGACTTGACCGGAGTGATTGAGCGTGAGCACTGCTGTCCAGACGGGCACGATCACCACCCGCATCCCGGCCCGGCTCGACCGGCTGCCGTGGGCGCGGTTCCACTGGCTGATCATCCTCGGGCTCGGAACCGCCTGGGTGCTCGACGGTCTCGAGGTGACGATCGTCGGCACCATCGCCTCGCGCATGACCGAGAACGGCAGCGGCATCACCATCAGCGCCGGCCAGATCGGGCTGGCCGGCTCGATCTACGTCGTCGGCGCCTGTCTGGGCGCGCTGTTCTTCGGCCAGCTGACCGACCGGCTCGGGCGAAAGAAGCTGTTCCTGCTCACCCTCGGGATCTATCTCGTGGCGACGGCGGCCACGGCCCTGTCGTTCGCCCCCTGGTACTTCTTCCTGGCCCGCTTCTTCACCGGCGCCGGCATCGGCGGGGAGTACGCGGCCATCAACTCGGCGATCGACGAGCTGATCCCGGCCCGGGCCCGCGGCCGGGTCGACCTCGTCGTCAACGGCTCCTACTGGCTCGGAGCGGCGGCGGGGTCGGCGGTGTCGATCGCGCTGCTCAACACCGCCTGGCTGCCCAAGGACGTCGGCTGGCGGCTCGGCTTCGCGCTCGGCGTCGTGCTCGCACTCGCCGTCCTGGGCGTGCGTCGGCACGTTCCGGAGAGCCCCCGCTGGTTGTTCATCCACGGCCGGGAGGACGAGGCCGAGCGGATCGTCGGCGACATCGAGCGCGCCATCGAGGCCGAGGAGGACGAATCGCTGCCGGAGGTGGACAAGCAGATCACCGTCCGGCAGCGCACGTCGATCCCGTTCCGCGAGATCGCCAAGGTGGCCTTCACGTCCTATCCCCGAAGAGCCGTGCTGGCGCTGGCCCTCTTCGTCGGGCAGGCGTTCATCTACAACGGCATCACGTTCAACCTCGGGACCCTGATAACCGGCTTCTACCACGTGAGTTCCGGCTTCGTCCCGGTGTTCATCATCCTGTACGCGGTGGCGAACTTCCTCGGGCCGGTGACCATCGGCCGGCTGTTCGACACCGTCGGGCGCAAGCCGATGATCTCCGGCTGCTATCTGGGTTCGGCCGTCCTCGGCGTCGTGCTCGCGCTGCTGTTCACCGGTCAGCTGCTCAACGAGTGGACGTTCATCGTGGTGGTCATGGCGACCTTCTTCCTCGCCTCCGCCGGGGCCAGTGCCGCCTACCTGACCGCGTCCGAGATCTTCCCGATGGAGACCCGCGCCCTGGCGATCGCGTTCTTCTACGCCATCGGCACCGCGGTCGGCGGCATCAGCGGCCCGCTGCTGTTCGGCGATCTCATCGGCAGTGGGGTGCGCGGCGACGTCGCGATCGCCTTCTACGTCGGTTCGGCCGTGATGGCAGTCGGCGGCATCACCGAGATCGTGTGGGGGGTCAAGGCGGAGAGCCGGCAACTCGAGGACATCGCGATGCCGCTGACCGCGGACGACGCGCAGGACGAGACCAGCGACACGGGCGATACGGGCGACACCGGCGCGGGGTACCGCGACACCGGCGGCCAGGGCGGGTCGGCCCAACCTCGCGGGCTCAGCCGGTACCGGCCCGGTCCCGGACGCTCCACCCTCGGTTCACCGGCGATCGGCAGCGCCACCCCCACGACTGCCCTGTCGGAGGAGATCGGCGCCATCGTGACCGCGCTGCACGTGCACGGACCTTGCGGCAGCCGGGTCCTGCGCGCGGCCGTGGGGGCCCGCCGCTGGGGGCCCGGGGTGTTCGTCCGGGCGTTGAGCAGAGCGGTGGCCGTCGGCGCCGTCCGCCCGGTCGGGCGGGACCGCTACGAAGCTGTCAGCGACAACGCGTGACTGAACCGGCATGAACGAGCGCCGCCGGTCGTGTGATTGGCCGGCGGCGCTCTTGACGTGGGCAGGGCCTAGGAACCTGCCCCGCCCGTCTCAATTTTCCCGAGCAGCCAGAGCTTTCGCGAGGTTTCGCGACGGCAGCGCGGTGTCGATCACGTAGCTCAGGCGTCGAGTGCACCGGTGAAGACGACGTCGGTGGCGATGTCGCGCAGCTTGCGGTGCTTGTGTTGGGAGGCCGTGCGCAGCATCTCGAAGGCGCGGTCGGCGGTGACGTGGCGTTGACACATCAGTATGCCGATCGCCGTGCCGATCTCGCGGCTGCTCTGGAGCGCGATCTCCAAGTTTTTGATCTTGTCGTTGGCGGCGGACACCTCGTCCTGCAGCCGTTCGATCTCGGCTACGAGCGGATGGCGTCCGTTCGTAGCCGCCTGGTACGCCGCGCTCCCCAGCGGTTCGACGGTGCCGGGGGCAAACACGGAGGGATCACTGAGCTGGTGTTGTTGGTGCATTGAATCTACCGACCCGAGGTCTGGGAGTCAGTCCGGTCGCCGCGCATTCAGCAGCAACCACGGGCGTCTATCCGCACCCTTTTGTGGCAGTCTAGGGCATTGCGCACTATCGCAACAGGTTGCGGGTCCGGTCCCCGGGCGTAGCGTCGGCCGGTGCTGAGGGTTCCTCGAGGCGTGGCCGGCCAGGGCGGCGCCACCTTCGGCGGAAAGCCGAGCAGGCGAAGCGCCAGGCCGAGGCTCGCCGGGCTGGAGAGCATCTCAATGGTCGAATCAACTGAGCCGGAGGACGTCTTCGCGCCCACCCGCGACCTCGCCGCTGCGTATGCCGAGTTGCAGAACTTGCTGGTCGAACGCCCCGACGTCACCGACTTCCTCCATCAGGTCGCCGTCCTGGCGGCCTCGGTGATACCGGGGAGCTCGTGCGGGATCACGATGCGGCGGGACCACGAGATCGCCACCATCGCCAACAACGACGAGTTCTCCGTCGCGGTCGACGAGATCCAGTACGGCCGCGGCCAGGGACCCTGCCTCGAGGCGCTGCGCACCGACGCGGTGGTCGCCGTACCCGACCTCTCCCGCGAGGACCGCTGGCCCGACTACCGCATCCACGCCCTCACCTACGGAGTCCGTAGCTCGCTGTCGCTGCCGCTGGTGATCGACGGCGAGTCTCGGGGAGCGCTGAACCTTTACAGCAAGACACCGAACGGCTTCGGCACCACGGAGACCGCCGCCAGCGAGGCCTTCGCCCGGCAGGCCGCGACCGCGCTGACGATCGTGTTCCGCAACGCCGACCAGCTGGAGCTGCAAGACCAGCTGCGCGAGGCTCTGGCAACCCGAGCAGTCATCGACCAGGCCATCGGCATCATCATGGGACAGCACGCCTGCAACTCGTCCGACGCGTTCGACGTGCTGCGAAACGCCTCGCAACAACGCAACACCAAACTGCGCGAGGTCGCGGCCGAACTCATCGAGACCGTGACCGGCGAGCCGCCACGCCCTCCCCGCCCCTTCACCGACCCGCGGTGAGCTGGTGCCCCCGGCAGGATTCGAACCTGCGACACCCGCTTTAGGAGAGCGGTGCTCTATCCCCTGAGCTACGAGGGCGGGGGAGCAAGAGAAGCCGCAAGAGAACTCTCGCTGATAGCCCAGCGTAGTCGAGGCGTGCTGGTTGGGGGTGCTGCGGCGGGCGTCGACGCCGGCTCTCGAGGTCGGCGGACAGTTCAGCGTGACTGCGGTGGCTCGGCCAGCAAGGCCGTCGACCTGCTTCGGCGAAGCCGGTGCCGCCGATCGACGGCGCGCGCCCCTCGTCCGCGAGGCCGCCGGGGTCAGCGCGAGAGTCTGGGTTCGACGCCCGGTCCCAAGAGCGGTTGCCGGAAGCGGCACTGCCCTTGCGGTGCTTGCGGGCCCACTGCGGTAGCCACAGGTGCTGTTGAGCAGTCCGCTGGGGGGTGTCGCGTGCGTGGGTGGGGACAGGTCAAGCTGCAGCGGCCACGGCGGGCGTGGCCGGCTGGGTGGTGGCATCGGCTTCTCCGGGGAGCCGGCCCTTCCGTCGGTGCCGCTTGACGGTGTTGACGGTGCCGCCGGCGACTCGGTGCCGGTGGAGAAGCAGCGCGATGCCGTCCTGGACGATGGCTGCGCCGATTTCGTTCCAGTGCTGGCGCTCGGCGCCCCAGCTTCGGGCTCGGGAGCCCCACTTGACGTTGTCGAGCTGGCGGTTGTTGTTCTCGCTGTCCTCGCGCCAGCCGTAGGTGCGCCGGTATCGCTCCCCACCGGGGGCCACGAGACGGACGTTTTCGGCGAAGTTGACGCCACCCTTGCCCCTTGGGGCTTCCTGGGTGAGGTTCAGTCGCAAGGTGCCGTACACGATGGTGCTGTCGTTGTCGACTACCCCGTCGCGGCAGGTGAGCGGGTAGACGGCGTACATGCGGGCGTGCGACTTGTCGGTCCGCAGCTCGGTCTTCGGATCGGCGAACGCGACGAAGGATGTGGTGCCGCTGTCATCGAGGTCGTACTCGCCCACCTGACCGCCGCGGTAGTAGATCCTGTGCTCGCAGCGGTAGCCGTGCGGGTGGTCGTGGTATCTGGCTTCGAGGAGGCCGGTCTTCTCGGTTCGTGTGTCATCTTCGGCGACGGATCCGGCGGCGACCGGGCTGATGCCGACGATGCCGTGTCGCAGCAGCTGTCGGTGATGCTCACCCCTGAGTGCGGTGTCGGCGACGACGGCGAGGAGGCCCGGAAGCTTCGCCTTGACGTCGAGGGCGGCGTCGGTGAACGCCTGCGCCTCTTGCGTCGTCTTCTGACGCCGAAGGCGGAGCACGAGGCTCGAGTTGGGATGATCGTCGCGGATGCTCAAGCCGATGTACTTGTAGCCGATCTTCAGTCCGTCGCCCGTGTTGTACAGCTGTTCGCCGACCATGTCGCGGGCGGCAGTCACCTCTTCGGTGTCAACGGTGGCGGCGGGCTGCTGAGCTGGTTGGCTACTGCCCGCGCGGTTCACACCGGCCAGTTCCGCGACAAGAACGCGGCGATCCGCGCGATCGCCGGCTGGCTCGGTGAGACACCCGCCCGGGTACGCGGGAACCAGTACACCGCTGACAAGCGGTCCGACGCCAATACGGCGATCTGTTGGCGCGCCGAACCCGTCCGTCGCCTCGACCTGCCGCGTCCCGCTGGCCTGCGGCTCAACCAGAACGGCTGGCTGGTGACTGACGACACCCACCTCCGGGCACTCGGCATCGACCTGGGACAGCGAACCGGCGGGTCACGTCCCCGGCGGACAGGCACCAAACCTCCGATGCGGCCGCGGAGCGGTGGCGGGCAGGGCCGACGTATCGACGCCGCGGTGAAGGACGCGATCGAGGCTCGCGCGGTGGCGGTGGCTAACTGGGTGTGTTCCTATTCGTCCCCGATGCACAACGACATCGGGCCCGGCAGCAACTGCCGGGCCCGATGGTGTCTGTTCAGAGAGCGGAACGAATGTCGTCGATGAGTTCGCGTAGTGCTGGCCCGTCGATGACGCAGGTGTCCCACACGACTTCTGGGTCGAGTGTGAGCACCGACCCGTAGACGAGACGGTCACGCATCTGGATGGGGCCGGCGAATGGTTCCGTACCGGGCGGGACGTCGCGGATGCGGCAGTACTGCTTCAACTGGCTGCCGATGTTGGCCCAGAGGAACACCAAAGCAAGCTGCCGGTCAGTTGACGCGTCAAAGCTTGCGCGGCCACCGTCGACGTACGCTGAGACACGCTCCAACGCTGCCAGCGCTGCGTCCAGTTCGTGGCGGCCTTGGTCGCGGGCGTTCACGCGGCTGGCGCCGCGGTCAGGGGACCACGGTCGAGCTGCTCGGCAATCGGGGCGCGGGAGCTGATAACGAAGACCCTGGCCTGAAGTACGGCCTGCGCTTCCAGTTCGAATCGTGCAACGTCGAGCAGCGTTCTGCCGGACGTGATGTCAGCGATGAGCTGGCCATCGCCAGCCAAGTGAAGGTTGGACAACCCATGCTTGGCAGCGAGGTTCTCCAGCGCCCGAGCGAAGCGGATGAGCTGCGCCTCGGTCGCCGTCTCCATGGGTCCGAGATTAGTGGTCATAGCGGTCGTTTGCACCTCCTTTCGGGGCGACCGTCGGCGGCGACCGCAGTCACCAAACATGGACGGCCGCGCGGCTAGGAACTGCCGCGGAGTACCAGCATCAGACACGCGACCTGCAGCCACCCGGTCGCCGAGACAGTCGTGTTCTCGAACGACTTGGCGAGCCGGCGCGATCGGCCGATGCGCCCATGGGCGACCTCGACACGCCAGGCGTGCTTGATGGGCCGGAACCGCGAGGACTTCCGTCGAGGTCGGCGGCGGGCTCGCGACGAACTGGAACACCCCGGGGGAGGTGCCCGACGCGCCTGGCCTGTACGCGTTCACCCTGGAACGCCCCGATGAGCCGGTCGTCCACGTCGTGTACGTCGGAATGACCGAGCACCTGTGGATGGTCACCAAGGGCACGCTGCCGGGCGGCCAGGCCCGCGGGGGGCAGCGCTACGGACGGCCCCGGCACTCCGGCGCGACCCGTCAACGGGTGAACCGGATGATCACCCGAGCCGCAAGCGAGGGGTGGATGCCGCGGCACTGGGTCAAGCCCTACCCGGCCGGCGACGGCGCGACCCTGCGCACCCGGCTCCGCGACGACGAAGCCGCGCTCATCCTGCGCTGGAACCTCACCGAGGACGGCTGGAACCGCATCTGACCGGCGGAGTCCAGCTGGCGGGCAACGTTTCCGGGCTTCCCTGGCGAAATCCGTTTCGGGAATCGCCGATGCCCGTTTTGTCCGGCATCAAGCGCCCCAGCAATTCCGAGGCCTCCAGTGGTTCTCTTGCTGCCCCTACGAGGGCGAGGCCGGGGTCGAGCGTACCGGTACCGTCGGAAGAGTGACGCCGGTCGGATGCATGGTGTTCGGGCACCGCTACCGCTTCCACGCCGAGGGGCGGGTGATGACCTGGAGCTGTCAACGCGGCTGCGGGGCCGGGGACAGCAAGACCTACGAGTCGGCCGCGAGAGCGGCGCACTACGCAGCGGCACTCGACACCGAAGACCGTGACGACCTCGGGCGCCGAGCGCCGCTTCTCGGGCTGTTCCCGCTGCGGATGTTCCGGTGGCTCCAGCGACGGAGCCAGCGTGACGCCGCGAACCAGTCGGGCGGGTCTGACCGGTAGGGGCTACATGCGCATGACCTCGCGGACGTCGGCGTTCCGGAAGTGCGCCTCGCCCTCGGTGGCCTCCTGCATCCGCTGGGCGAACTCGGTCGTGACCGGGTGCTCGGAGTTCCGCATCGCGGACGCGTAGTCCGGGAAGCCGACCAGCTCGAAGTAGGTGTCCGGCTTGTCGTGGTCGGCGGCGATCACCGACCACCGGGCGGTGGCCTCGCGACCGATGCCCTCCCGCCACTGCTCGCCCAACTCGCGCACGCGGTCGAGGTCGCGGGCGTGGAACTCGATCAGCTGCACGAACGAGCCCTCCTCGGCCTGGAGTTCCTGCTCGTCGCGCAGCGCCTCGCGAAGTCCCTCGCGCAACTCCGGCCCATCGGTGTGGCCGTGCGCGGTGATGGCATGCGCCGCGGCCAGCTCGAGCACCTCGTCCGGCTCGCCGGAGATGACCACCGTGCAGTTGTTGTCGCTGGGCATGGTTCGGCAGTCCATCGTCTTCCTGGGCATGCCGTCCTCCTTCCGAAGTGGGGCCCGGCCTGCCGGTCGACAGGCTTACGGTGTAAGGACCGTCTTACGCCGTAAGCTACGGTCGGCCCGGGTGACCGTCAACGTCGCGGCACGCCATGTTCGCCCTGGACGGGAGATCGAGCGCCATGACCGTCGAGGCTTCGGCCGGCCGCCACCACGGCCGGCTCAGTCGGGAACTGATCCTGCGGGAGGCGTTGGGCCTCGTCGATCGGCACGGCGCCGAGGGCCTGTCGATGCGCCGGCTCGGGGCCTCGCTGGGCGTGGAGGCGATGTCGCTCTATCACCACGTGCCGAACAAGGACGCCCTGATCGCGGGCCTCGCGGAGTTGCTGCTGGGTGAGATGCCCGTCGCCGGAGCGGATCGCCCGTGGCCCGAGGCCGTGCGCGCGTTCGCCACCGGCGTCCGCCGGGCGGCGGCCGCTCACCCGACGGCCTTCGCGCTGGTCGGAATGCGCCCGTTGAGCGCGGAGATCGCGCTGCGGCCGGCGGGCTCGCTCGTGCTGAGCCTGCACCGGGCCGGTCTCGACCCGGCGGCGGCGGTGGCGGCGTACCGCCTCGTCGCCGTCTTCAGCCGCGGCTTCGCCCTGGCCGAGATCTCCGGTTTCACCCTCGCCGACCCGTCGATCACGGAGACCTCGGCCGGGGAGCTGACCCCGTTCGCCGCCGCGCTGTCGGCCGGCCACGAGGTCGCATTCGACCACGCCCTGGAGGTCGTGGTCAGCGGCATCGCGGCGCAACTCGGTCGTTCCAGTCGCCCGTAACCCAGCTCCGGCCCGAGGCGTCCAGACCGTAGGCCGAGTGGCCGGGCACCGTCGCCAGCCAGGCCTCGGCGTCACCGCCCATCGCGAACGCCGCGGTGGCCAGCGCGTCGGCCCGGCCGAGGCGGGGTCCGACGACGGTGACCGACGCCAGCCCCTCGGGCGGGCAGCCGGTGTGCGGGTCGAGGACGTGTTCGCCACGCTCGGCGGTGCCCGAGGTGGCGACAGCCAGGCCGTCGAGCGCGATCGTGCCGAGCAGCCGGCCCGAGCGGCGGGGGTCGGCGAGGCCGATCCGCCACGGCCGGCCGTCCGCGGCCGCCCCGACGCACTGGACGTCACCGCCGCCGTTGACGCAGTGGCGGGTCGAGCCCGCGGCCACCAGGATGTCGCTCGCCCGCTCGACGGCCCACCCCTTCACGAAGCCGGACGGGTCGAGCGCCCCACCGGCGCGCGGCGAGAAGAATCCGGCCGTTCCGCGCTCCAGCGCGGCGCACTCGTCGAGGACCTCGACGACCTCGGCCGAGCAGGTGCGGCGGGAGAGCTCGCCGCGGGCGAGCCGGCTGATCTCGCTGTCCGGCCGGTAGGTGGAGAACACGGCGTCCACGCGGTGCAGCCAGCGGACGGCGTCGTGGATCCCGGCGGTCAGGGCCGCGCGGAGTCCGGCCTCGGAGGCCGGCGGGAGGCGGAGGTTGAAGCTGACGACCGTGCCCATGCAGGCCTCGGCGTGTCGCAGGGCCTCGGACGTCGGGGCTGCTGCGCCGGCGGTCACTTGATTCCGGCCTGGTCGAGGGCGCTCTGCAGCGACTGCTGGTAGCCGGCGCTGGTGTAGCTGGCGCCTGAGACGCCGTCGATCTGCGCGCTCTGGGCGGCCAGTGTCTGCTGCACGAGGATCGGCGCGGCGTAGCTGTCGATCTGCTGCGAGGTGCCGTTGAACGAGGTGAGCTGGGCGTAGGAGACCTTCCGGATGCGGCCGGCGGAGGTGGTCACCTTGACCTGGACGACGCCGTACGGGGTCGTGACGGAGCGACCGAGATACGTCGACGTGGGCGAGTGGCTCGGCGAGTGGGAGGGGCCGGACCGCGAGGTCGAGCGGTGGGACGGGTCACTCGCGCCCTGCTTCGGGGAGGTCGGAGCGGGACCGGGGGTACTCGGGGCCGTGGTGCCGGCTCCGCGGCCGCTCGCGCCGGGCAGCGTGACCGGGGTGGCGAGGGTGCCGCTGTGGGACTTGTAGCTCAGCAGTGCGACCAGTCCGGCGATGGTGCCGGCGATGCTGACGATGACCCGTTTCAAGGCCTCACCTCGTCTCAGAAGGAGAAGGACTCGCGATGGATGTGCCGGCGGGGGATGCCGGCGCGTTCGAGGGATGCCTGCGCGGCCGCCATCATGGGGTCGGGCCCGCAGAGGTAGACGTCGTGGTCGGCGAGGTCGGGGACGAGTCGCAGCAACCGCTCCCGCGACAGGTGGTCCCGCGAGCCGCGCCGCGGGGGCCCGACCAGATAGTGCACCCGGGCCCGCCGCCGGTGGGCGATGCGCTCCAGCTCGTCGCGCAGCACGATGTCGGTGGCCTGGTTGACGCGGTAGAGCAGGGTCAGCTCGCCGGCGGCGTCCGGGATCGACTCGAACAGCGCTCGCAGCGGGGTGATGCCCACCCCGCCGGCGACGAGCAGCACCTTCCGGCGCCGTCGGCGGCCGGCGGTGAAGGCGCCGTACGGCCCTTCGGCCAGCACGCGGGTGCCGGGACGGACCCGCAGCAGCGCGGCGCTGTGGTCGCCGGTGATCTTCACCGTGATCCGCAGCCGGTCGTGGCGTGGCGCGGCGGACAGCGAGTAGGGGTTCGCCGCCCACCAGAGTTCCCGCGTCAGAAACCGCCAGCGGAAGAACTGGCCGGGCTCGGCGCCCAGCCGGTCCAGATCTCGCCCGGTGACCGTCACCGACACGACGTCCGCGTTCTCGCGCCGGACCTCGAGGACCCGCATCTGATGGCGCAGTGCTGATCTAACCGGGGCCAGGAACCGGAACCACAGCAGCAGGGCGGCGACGGAGGTGTACAGCGCCGACCACACGACGCGCGCCGCCGCGTTCGACCGGAAGTCCGCCCCGGTGGCGAACTGGTGGCTGAAGGCCAGGGCTATGGCGAGGTAGCTGTAGAAGTGCAGCAGATGCCAGGTCTCGTAGCGCAGCCGGCGGCGGGCGGCCCGGGCCGAGGTGACGCCGACCAGGACGAGCAGCCCGAGTGCGGCCGTCGCCATCAGCACGTCGGGGTAGCCGGTGAGCAGCGTCGAGGTCTCCCCGAGGAGACCGGCGTGGGCCAGGACGGCGTAGCCCCAGATGATGAGCAGGGTGTGGGCGACGGCGAGGCTGACGACGTACCGCCCGCCCGCGCCGTGCCAGCGGGCGAGCACGTCGGAGCCGAGGCGACGCTCGAGCGCGGGGATGCGGGCCATGGTGGCGAGCAGGACGACGACGCCGTAGCCGGCCAGCAGCCCGGTGATCCGGCCGGCGCCGGTCAGCCAGCTCCCGAGCCCGTGCACCGAGACCGTGTCGCGCCACCACAGGGCCACGACCAGCACCGCGCCGAACCCGATCGCGGCGAGTACGGCGTACTCGCCGTCCCGTCGGCCGCCGGCGGCCGTGCCCGCCCGCGGCGTGCGGCTGATCGTCGAGGCGGTCACCGGCGTGCCTTTCCGTGAGGTGGCGTGGGCCCTGTCTCGAGCATGCGGTGTCGCGTTCTGGGTTCGCGCTCACTCGGCTATGACCGCCTCATAGGCTCGTGCTCGGTAGGCTGCCCGCGTGCCGGCACGATCCGCACGGTCCCGGGGTGGCGCGGTGCGGGCGGCTGTCACTCCGCTGGCCTCGATCTTCGGTTCCGGCTTCCTCATCGTCGTGCCGGTCCTCGAACGCGCGGTCGGGCCCTGGTCGGTCGTCGCGATGGCCGGGGTGTGCTTGCTGGCGTGGCTGGTCGGTTCGGCGACGCGTCATGCCGTCCGGGTCGTCGAGCCGGGTGAGGCGGACGGAACGCTCGACCGCCTCACCCGGCGGCTCGACACGCTCGCCGGCGGCGTCATCGTGGTGGCCTACCTGATCTCCGTCGCGCTGTACCTGCGCATCATGGCCGACTACGTCGTGCGCTGGTTCGTCCCGGCGGGCGACGCGGCGGCCGAACGGCTGCTCGCGGTCGGTGCCCTCGCACTCATCACGACCATCGGCATCGTTCGGGGCTTCCACGGGCTGGACCTGCTCGACCGCTGGTCGCTCGGCGCGGTGCTGCTGCTGGTGAGCGCGCTCGGCCTGACCCTGCTCTGGCACGACATCGCCCATGCCCGGGCGGGAACCCTGCAGCTGCCCCCCGCCCCGGCGTCGCATCCCGTCACGACGCTGCTGGTGCTCGGCGGCATCCTCATCACCGTCCAGGGCTTCGAGGTGGTGCGCTTCCTCGGCGACGAGTACGGCCCGCGGGATCGTGTCAACGGCAGCCGCCTCGCGCAGCTGGTGTCGACCGCGGTGTACCTGGGGTTCGTTGCGGTCGCGACGCCGGTGATGGGGCTCGGCGGGCCGGACGGCCCCGACGCCACGCTGCTGGACATCACCATGCGGGTGACGCCGCTACTCACCGCGCCGCTGGTGCTGGCGGCGCTCTTCAGCCAGCTGGCGGCAGCGGTGGCCGACACCGAGGCGGCCAACGGCAACCTGCACGGGCTGTGGCCGCGGCTGCCGAGGCGGACCCCGTACCTGATCATCGGCGGGGCGGCCGCCGCGCTCGCAGCCACCGCGGGCACCTTCACGATCGTCATGGTGGCCTCGCGGGCCTTCGCCGCCTACTACGCGTTGCAGTGCGTGATCGCGGTGCGCACCAGCCGCGGCACGCCCCGCCGGATCGGCTACGGCCTGCTCGCGGCGGTGCTCGTCGCGATCACGCTGTTCGCCGAGCCGGTGGGGTGAGCCCTCGCTCGGGTCGGCCGTGGGTCACCGGAGTCGGCGCGGGTTCCGCGATGCTGGCTAGGGTCGGGGGGTGACGACGTCGCCTCCTCCGGATCCCGTGCCGTCCGCAACGCAGCGGGACGCGGCATTGACGCACGTGGACGCGCAGGGGGCGGCGCGCATGGTCGACGTCTCGGCCAAGGACGTCACGACCCGCACCGCGGTCGCCGCCGGCCGGTTCACGACCACCCCCGAGGTGGTCGCGTTGCTGCGCCGGGACGGCCTGCCCAAGGGCGATGCGCTGGCGGTGGCCCGCATCGCCGGCATCGCCGGAGCGAAGCGGACCCCCGATCTGGTCCCGCTCTGCCATCCGGTGGCGCTGCACGGGGTGACCGTCGACCTCGAACTCGGGGAGGAGCACGTCGATATCACCGCGACGACGCGGACCGCCGATCGCACCGGCGTGGAGATGGAGGCGCTGACCTCGGTCGTGGTCGCCGGCCTGGCCCTCTACGACATGGTCAAGGCCGTCGACCGGGCGGCGCGGCTCACCGACGTGCGGCTGGTCGACAAGGCCGGCGGCCGCTCCGGTCACTGGTCGGCGGGCGGGGCCGAGGGGGAGGAGTCCCGGTGAGGGCGGCGGTGATCACCTGTTCCAACCGGTCGGCCTCGGGAGAGCGCCCCGACGACAGCGGCGCGCTGCTCGCCGAAGCCCTGACCGGGCTCGGTCACGAGATCGTGCTACGACGGATCGTGCCCGACGAGCTCACCGCCATCCGGGACGCGGTGCGGGAAGCCGTCGCCGCCGGCGCGCGGCTCGTGCTGTCCACCGGCGGTACCGGCCTCACCCCGACCGACGTGACCCCGGAGGCGGTCGTGCCGCTGCTCGACCGGCAGATCCCGGGGATCGCCGAGGCGCTGCGCGCGGTCTCGCGAGACCGGGTCCCCACGTCGGTGTTGTCACGTGGCGTGGCGGGGGCGATCGGCGCCACCCTGGTGGTGACGCTGCCCGGCTCGCCCGGTGGTGTCAGAGACGGAATGGCGGTACTGACGCCGTTGCTCGACCACGCCGTGGACCAGCTCGGCGGTGGGGACCACAAACCCGGTGGAGGTGTGTGATCAGCGAGTTCGCGATGGAGAAGATCGCCCGGGCTCAGGTGCACGAGAGTGCGGCCGCGGAGCCGGAGTCACCGCCGGCGGTACGGCTGACCGGAGTGTCGGCCGAGCCGCTCGACCTCGAGGCGCACGAACGCGCCGTCGACCATCCCCGGGCCGGCGGCCGGGTGGTGTTCAGCGGCGTGGTCCGCAACCGCGACGACGAGCGCGACGTCCTGTCCCTGGACTACGAGGCGCATCCGAGCGCCGCGCAGATACTTGCCGAGGTCGCCGCCGAAATCGCCGCCGACCCCGAGGTGCTGGCGCTGGCGGTGAGCCATCGCAGCGGCCACCTCGCCGTCGGCGACGTGGCGCTCGTGGCGGTGGTGGCCACCGAGCACCGCCGCGAGGCGTTCGCGGTCTGCGCCCGCCTCGTGGACGAGGTGAAGCACCGGCTGCCGGTGTGGAAGCGGCAGGTCTTCGCCGACGGAACCGACGAGTGGGTCAACTGCCCGTGAGCGACCGCCCGCAGCAGGATCGCCCGGCGCAGGACGCCGCGGACCGGCGACCTCGGGCCCCTCGCCGGCGCGTGCGCGAGGAGCGCGACGAGCCGGTGCTGCCGACGGTGTCCCGGGACGAGACCGACGTCGGCTGGGGCGACGAGCCCGGCGAGCGCGATGCGGACTGGTACCGCCGGGAGCGACCCCCGCACCACGAGTAAGCACTCGTTCTGCGAGGCGGCCCGGAAACGGCTCGGGGAAGCTAGTCGGCGAGCGTCTTCTCGCCGGCCGTGCCCGGCCCCGGGGCACCCCCGTTCTTTGCCAGCAGGTCGCGGATCTGCTCGAGCAGGACGATGTCCTCGGCCTTCGGACTGGGGTCGGGCTCGCCCTTCGCGGTCTTCCGCGCCCGCCGCTCGGCGAGCCGGTTCAGCGGCATCACGACGACGAAGTAGATCGCCGCTGCGATGATCACGAACGAGATGACGGCGTTGATGAAGGCGCCGTACTTGAACGTGCTCTTGTTGATCGTGAAGGTCAACTGGCTGAAGTCCGGCTGTCCGGCGATCGCCGCGATGATCGGCGTGATGAGGTCCGCAACGAATGCCGTGACGACGGCGCCGAACGCGGTGCCGATGACCACGGCGATGGCCAGGTCGACCACGTTCCCCCGCATGATGAAGTCTCTGAAGCCCTTGATCACGTCTGCCTCCGGTGTCGCGGGCGGCGGGCCCCGCCGCCGGGCGAGGAGAGTCTAGGGCGGATCGCGGACGATCGAAAAAGTGCGGGAGGCGCGCCCCTCCGCGACGCGAAGCGCGGTCGGGCGCTGCAGCGCGAGCACCAGGCGGGTGGCGCCCGATCCCGTCACGTCGGCGCCGACCGGGAGCACCGCGAGCACCAGCGCATCGCGGACCACCACGGTGGCTCCGCCGCCGCCTCGTGCGCCGGTCGCGAGGCCGGTGTCCGTCCCGAGCGCGTCGGTGGCCGGAACGGCGATCAGATCGACCCGGGCGCCCGGACGCACGAGCCCGGCGACGTCGAGGCCCAGATCGACCGGGACCGCGACCGTGCCCGGGTCGAGGCCGGCGGTGAGGCCGGGGGCGTCGAGCAGTCGCCGCGGCGTGATGGCGTCCCCGGGGCCGAGGGGAGCCGCCAGCCGCCGCCCCACGACGCGGCGGGGTGTCACCACGGTGTCCTGCGGCCCCACCGACGTCGGCCAGCGGGCGCGGCGCAGGTCGCGGGCGGTGAGCACGTGGCCGGTCGCCAGCGTCCGCGCGGCCACCACCACCGGCCGACCCGCCGCGGCCGGCGGCGGCGACGTGGCGTGCCCGGCGTCCTCGAGGGCGCTGACCGCGGCGAGCAGCAGGCAGGCGGCGACGGCGAGCCAGCGGACCCGAGGACCGACCCGGTCGAGCCGGTCACGCAGCGAGGAGAGCACGCCTCGACGCTAGGGCCGCGCTCCTGTCGCGGAGGCTCGACCGCACCGCCTGTGGATACCGCGCGGGGCTGTGGACGGCGCGCGGCCGGCCGGCTCAGCTCAGGCGGACGAGGCCGCCGGCGCGCTGCTGGACGACGAGCCCGAGGAGGAGGCGCCGGAGGAGGAACTGCTCGACGTGGAGGCGCCAGACGTCTTCGACTCCTTGCTCGCTCCCTTGCCCGAGTCCTTGCTCGCGCCGGCGTCCGAGTCCTTGCCCGACGTGCTCGTCGACTCCGACGACGAGGAGTCGCTCGAGGAGGACGAGGCGCCGTTGCCCTTCCGGCTGTCGTTGCGGTAGAAGCCGGAGCCCTTGAAGACCACGCCGACCGAGCCGTAGACCTTCCGGACCGGGCTGCCGCAGACGGGGCACTCGGACGCGGACGGGTCAGTGAAGGTCTGCACCAGCTCGAAACGGTTGCCGCACTCGGGGTTGGTGCAGGCGTACTGGTAGGTGGGCATCGCTCGGGTTCCTCCGAAGGGACTCAGACGGGCGCCAGCCGCAGCGTTCTGCGAGCTGGCACTCCTAGGGTACGACTGCTAACCGCCCGGTGCGTAGTCGCGGCCGGGGACGGGCTCAGCCGAGGACGTCGGTCCAGCCGGCCGGGCCCACGTAGGCGGTGACCGCGATGTCCCACGGGTCGCGGGGGAGGGCCGCCAGCACCTCCTCGTCGTACACCAGCGCCGCCAGCGGCGTGCCGGGCGCGGTCCGCGGCAGCGCCCGGTCGTAGGACCCGCCGCCCCGGCCGAGCCGCACCCCGCCGGCGGTCACGGCCGACGCCGGTACCAGCACGGCCTCGGCCCGCGCGATCGCGGCCGGGCCCAGCGGCGTCCCAGCCCCTCCCGTCGTCCACTCCGCCCAGTCCAGGTCGCGGTCCGGCAGCGTGATCGGCACCAGGACGCGGATACCGCGCGCGGCCAGGGCGTCCAGCAGCTCGAGCGAACCCGGCTCGGTGCGCAGCGGGACGTAGCCGGCCACGCAGCGCCAGCCGGTCGCGTCGACCCGGGCGAGGACGTGCTCCCGGACGGCGGCCCGGGCCTCGTCGCGCTGGACTGAGGTGCGCCGTCGGCGCGCGGCGTGCAGCTCCTCCCGCAGCCGATGCTTGCTCGTGACGCCGTGATCGGGCGCGTCCGGACCGTTCTGCCGCGCTCGCTGCATGCCGCCATTGTCGCCCGGTTACGCTCCGGCCATGGCCCCCAGCCCACAGAGCAGCTCCCGCACCAGCGCCGTCAGCAAGGTCCTCATCCCCGCCGCCGGACGCGGCACCCGGTTCCTGCCGCTGACCAAGTCGGTGCCGAAGGAACTCGCCCCGATCGTCACCACGCCGGCGTTGCAGCTGGTGGTGGAGGAGGCCGTCCGCACCGGCGTCACCGACGTGCTCCTGGTCGTCAGCCAGGAGAAGGGCGCGATCGCGGACTACTTCAGCCCGAACCACGAGCTCGAGTCCGCGCTCGAGGCCAAGGGCGACACCGCCACCCTGGAGGCGGTCCGCCGCGGCGCCGAGCTGGCGAACTACTCCTACGTCGACCAGGGCGCGCCGCGCGGCCTGGGGCACGCGATCGGCTGCGGCGAACAGTTCGCCGGCGGCGAACCGCTCGCGGTGATGCTGCCCGACGACCTCGTCGACGACCGCGACGCGCTGCTCGCCACCATGATCGAGGTCTACGAGCGGCACGGCGGGGTCGTCCTCGCCCTGCTCGACGTCCCGCGCCGGGACATCGGGATGTACGGCAGCGTCTCGCTCACCCCGGACTCCGACCCCGAGGCCGACGTCGTCGGCATCGTCGAACTGGTCGAGAAGCCGCCGCCGGACGAGGCGCCGAGCACGCTTGCCATCATCGGCCGGTACGTGCTGCCGCCGGAGATCTTCGACGCGCTGCGCGAGACGCCGCCGGGCGCCAAGGACGAGATTCAGATCACCGACGCGGTGCAGCGGCTCGCGCACGCCGGCGTGCCGGTGCACGGGGTCGTGTTCCGTGGGCGGCGCTACGACACCGGCAACGGGCTGGACTACATGAAAGCCGCGGTGCAGCTCGCGGTCCGGCATCCCGACATCGGGCCCGACTTTCGGGCATGGTTGGAGCAGTACCGGCCCGAGGAGGGCTGACGACGGCGCCTCGCGACGTGGGGCACTGCGACACGGCTTCGGCCGGAGGGGAGCGGCGTGGCTGACGACGGTCGCCGGCGGACGGTCGACGAGCATCTGGCCATCGTGCTCGACGGCATCGGTTCGATCGACCCCATCGAGCTCACCCTGCTCGACGCGCAGGGGCTGCTGCTCGCCGAGAACGTGAGTGCCCGTTTCCCGCTGCCGAGCTTCGACAACTCGTCGATGGACGGCTACGCGGTGCGCGCGATCGACACCCGCGACGCCTCGGAGCAGAACCCCACGACCTTGCAGGTGGTCGGGGACATCGCGGCCGGGGCCAAGTCGCGCAGCGGCATGGGGCCAGGCCTCGCGATGCGGATCATGACCGGCGCGCCGTTGCCGGCCGGCGCCGACGCCGTGATCCCGCTCGAGGACACCGACCGTGGGCTGGCCCGCGTCGCGCTCCGGCGCTCGGTCCGCACCGGCGACTGCGTCCGCCGGGCGGGGGAGGACATCGAAGCCGACGCCCCCGCGATCGGCGCGGGCGCCGCGCTCGGGCCGCAGCAGCTGGCGCTGCTCGCCGCCCTCGGACGGGACCGCGTCCTGGTCCGGCCCCGCCCCCGCGTCACCGTGCTGTCCACCGGCAGCGAGCTGATCGAGGTCGGGCGCACGCCCTCGTTCGGCGAGGTCATCGACTCCAACTCCTACATGCTGGCCGCGGCGGCCCGGGACGCCGGCGCCGACGCCCGGCGGGTGGGCATCGTCGCCGACGACCACGCGGTGCTGCTCGACACCCTCGAGAGCCAGCTGCTGCGCACCGACGTGCTCATCACCTCCGGCGGCGTCAGCATGGGCGCGTACGACGTGGTGAAGGAGGCGCTGACCGAGCTGGGCACCGTCGAGTTCGTCCAGGTGGCGATGCAGCCGGGCAAGCCGCAGGGCTTCGGGCACCTCGGCGACAAGGTCCCGATCTTCTGCCTGCCCGGGAACCCCGTGAGCAGCCTCGTCGCCTTCGAGACGTTCGTCCGGCCGGCGATCCGCAAGATGCTCGGCAAGCGCGGCCTGCAGCGGGCCACCGTGCAGGCCACGGCGCTCGAGGGCGCCACCAGCCCGCACGGCGTGCGGCAGTACCGCCGCGGCGTGCTGCACCGCGAGACCTCCGGCGGCTACAGCGTCTCGTTCATCGGCGGTCCGGGTTCGCACCTGCTCGCCTCGCTGGCGCTGTCGAACAGCCTGGTCGTGCTGGACGAGGAGGTCACCGAGGTCCAGCCGGGCGCGAAGGTGACCGTCATGCCGCTGCTGCTGTCGAACCGATGAGCGCGAGGCGTGGCTAGACCCCCGGGCTGGCCGGCGCACCCCTCGGTCGGTCCGGTGGAGCTGCGGCCGCCGCGGCTGCGCGACGCCCGGCCCTGGAGTGAGATCCGGCTGCGCAACGAGCACTGGCTCGCTCCCTGGGAGCCGACCTCGCAGCACGACTGGGCGGAGCGGAACTCGACCAGCGCCTGGCCGGGGGTTCACTCTGCCCTGCGCGGCGCGGCCCGGCGCGGGATGATGCTGCCCTTCATGGTCTGTTACGGCGGCCGGCTGGTGGGGCAGGTGAACGTCTCCAACGTGGTTCACGGGGCGCTGCGATCCTGCACGATCGGGTACTGGGTGGACTCCGCGGTCGCGGGGCGCAACATCACCCCGACCGCGGTGGCCCTCGCGATCGATCACTGCTTCGGCGGCGTCGGGCTGCATCGGGTGGAGATCGACATCCGGCCGGAGAACAAGGCGAGCCTGCGGGTGGTCGAAAAGCTGGGCTTCCGCCGCGAGGGGTACTACGAGCGCTTCCTCGACATCGACGGCGCCTGGCGGGACCACGCCGCGTTCGCGCTCACCGTCGAGGAGCTCGCCGGACGCAGCGCGGTGTCGCGGCTGCGGATGCTGCCGCCGGTACCGGACTGGCGGCACCCCACCTGATTTCTCAACCTCACCTTGAGGTTCCTGGACGACACGCCGTCCCACGTACGGGATCTTGGGGATTCCCGCCCCTAGCTTGGTGCCAGTCGTGTTACTGGTGTGACTGGAGTTGCGACGATGCCATCTCCGATGATGACGGTCATCATCCTGCTTGTGCTGTGGGCGATCGTCGTCGTCCCGATGGTGGTGCGCCGCAACGACGAGGCGAAGCGGGAGCGGTCGATTGCCGAGTTCGGTCGCGGGATGCGCGCTCTCGGTCGCCGCGCCAGCGCCCGCGACGACGCCGATGTCTTCGTCCCCCGACCCTCACCGGAGCCCGAGAGCTCCGGCCCGGCTCCCGCCCCCGCCGGCCGCCGTCCCGTTCCCGCCGCTCAGGAGGCGCTGATGTACCCACCCGATCGCGCCGAACTGTCCGAGGCCCGGACGGCGATGATGGCCCGCCGCCGCCGCTCGTTGGCGGTGCTGGCCGGCGGCAGCGTGCTGTTCGGCCTGCTGGCCCTGCTCATGGGCGGGGCGATGTGGCTGCTGGCCCTGCCCTTCCTTCTCGGCCTGGGCGGCTACGTCTGGTTCCTGCGCAGCCAGGCGCTGCACGACCGCGCCCGTCGGGCGAACCGGCAGGCGCGGGCGGCCGAGCGGCACCACGCCGGCTACGACGCCACCGAGGACTACGACGAGTACGCCGAGCCGCTGTCGGCCGGCACGGTGGTGCGCATCGACGACGACGACCTCGACCTGCACAGCATGGACACCATCGACCTCACCGGGCTCTACAGCGAGGAGTCCGAGCTGGAGTCGATGCGGCAGCGCCGGGCGAGCTGAGCCGGCGGCCCGGACCGGCGGTCAGGGCCTGCGGGGGCGGACGGCGTGGCCGGCGCCCCTGCTAGTCTGGTCGGCGGCCCGAGGGCGGGCCGCACCGGTTTCCCGGGGCTGTGGCGCAGTCCGGTAGCGCACCTCGTTCGCATCGAGGGGGTCAGGGGTTCGAATCCCCTCAGCTCCACCCATATTGACCAGTAAATTAGGGCTTCCGTAGCTTCCGTCGGCACGCGTCGAGGCTCATTTGTCACTCATTTGTCACTGACACAGGGTGACATCGGGGGGCACTGCGCGGCCCAGAACGGTACGACTACCCAGCGCGAGTGTGACGTTCATGGCCTGGTGTACCGCAGTGCCGGCGGGCGATCCGCGGATCAGCCGCCGGGAGGCGGCTCGACCGTCACCACAGCTCCCGGCCATCGAATCGACCCCCGGCAGCGACCGGATTTGAGCTATAACTTGGGTGCGGCCCGCAGCTCCGCTGCCTATGATCTCTTGCTCGAGTTCATCAGGTGACCCGAGGAAGCTGTAAGCGAGGTCAGGGGCTGGGACGGCAAGCATGCCGATGCTTTCGTCATCGAAGTCCTCGCCGACACGCATGCGGGTCCAAAGCGTCGGGTCGTACGTCGTTGCGCCGGCTACAGGTTGCCATCTTGCGGGCGGTGATTGGAGTCCGTACTGATCGACCCAGGTCTTCAGAATGGACAGACGTCGAACCAGCTCGCGATCGAAGCTTGAGTGAGGACTGTTGGTCGCGATCCATACGAGGTCGTACACATCGCGGGCGGGCGTGCGACGAGACAAGCGTCCGATCTTCTCGGCCATGTTCTCGGCGAGAGCCATCACCGGCAGCGACGCGGGTAGCTGGTAGGCCTCGTGAACCTTGAGGTGGACCCAGCTACGCGCGTCCGGCGGAAGCCACGGTGCTGGCCCGATGTCGAGCTTCGTGCGCAGCATGCCGACGTCACCGAAGGGTGTGTGGTACGAGATCGCGGCACGACCACGATGATCTTCGACCCGGTAGTTAAAGCCGTCGACGCTCCTCCCGTCAATCGATTCGCGCAGGACCGCTGCGACCGTCTCTGGGTCATCGTCAGGATTGCGAACGGAGAAGTCGAGGTCCGTAGAGAATCGTCCGGCGTTACCGGCGTACAGCTTGCGGAGCGCAGTGCCGCCCTTGAATACAAGGTGATCGAAGATGCCGTCGCTATGCAGTGATGCCAGAAGGAGGTCCTGCGCAATGTCAATGATCGCGGCGTAACGTCCCTGGGACCCGGGCGGGGTGTGCTGAGCCAATCGTCCTGGGGTGACCCCGGTCATCGCGGGCTGTCCAGCGATTTCAGCTCCATGGGATCGAAGGGCAAGAGCGTATCGGCGACATTGAACCGGGCGCTGAATCGACGACTTGGCTGGCGGGGCCCGAAGTAGACAACCCCCGTTGCTGGCTGAGGCTGGAGTCGGCTGGCGATCTCCGGTGCGGCGCCGCTGAGCAGATAAGCAAGGCGGACCGTCGTCGCGCGGGATCGCCCCGCCAGTTCGACGCGCAGGCGTCCGAGTTCAAGATCCTCATCGCCGCGCCGTCTGTTCGGATGCTCGGCAAGTCGCCGCGTCCCGCTTCGTTCTGCCGACTGAAGGACCTCGTTGGTCGAAGTTGCCAGCGTGACGAGCTCTGGCAGCGCCTCTGCGAAGACTGGCCAATTCCTGATCGCCGCTGGTTTGGCTGCGAGGTGCACGAGTACGGAGGCGGCGTGCTGGACGGGCAGACCGTCAATGAGTGCCGGGTCCAGCTGCGCATGGAACCGCACCACCCTCATCTCTCGTATCACCGCGTCGGGGACCGCTGCGTCCGGCGCGGCAGCCAGCTCGTGCTTGTTGGGTGCTCGGTCGGAGAGCCCGTGGAGCCAGAGCGCGCTCTGCAGCGCGATCGACGCCTCGAACTCTCGGGACGTCCGCGCGGCCCGGAACGTGAGGAACGGATCACCATGCCCGTACGGTCCGGCATGCGCGCCGGGCGCGAATTCATACATCCCCCGCTGCCCGGTGGGCAGAAGCCATCCGCGGCGCCGCAAACGGTCTGCAACTACGGCTGGGGGGGTTTTCAGCCCGGCTCGCGTCGCGAGCACCGCGACCTCAGACAGGCTCACCACCGTGGGTTGCGCTAACTCAAGCTCCGCTAGGACGCCGGCTAGCCCTCGCGACACCACTCGGGCTGGCACTGCCATGTCGTCGCTCCCAATATCGAGTCCAGTAACTACTGTACTGTGAACGACAGTCTGGCAAGTGTCTACCCGTAGTTACTATTATAGATATCAACCCCCACTAAACGACAGTACCTGAGCTTCTCAGCCACCCATCCGCCTGTAACGAGCAGGTACGGACCCCATGGCCATCCAGACTCAACTGGCGGTCTGCCGATGGGCTGCGGCACCTGTCGTCATCAGCTCCACGATCGGTCTCGAGGGGATCTTGATCAACCGACCCATGCGGATAACCGGCGTCGGCCACTGGTTGGTGCGGATCAGTTCGTACGAGGTTGTCCTCGGCGCGTTCTTCTGGTACCCCTTGGTCACGGCGGTCCCCTTCTTGTCGAACTTCTTGGCGGAAGCCCGACACCTACCAGACGGCAGGCATCGAGCGGGGGACCGCCACCTCAACTTCTACGAGACCCGGGACAACCTCCTGCGTTCGACGAAGAACTTCTCGCCACAGGCCCGTTCCGGGCAGCGGTAGCGCCGCTTGCGCCAGATCACGGTCAGGGGCCGCTCACCGAACGGCAGGTCCTTGATCCGCGACTCGCGCACGTCATACGGCTTGCCGCCGACTACCACACCGCACCGCGGGCAGCCGTGCTCCTGGGCGACCTGCATCATCACCACCCTGCGAGCAGCATCGTCGAGCTCGACACACTCGATCACGACGAATCCTGGCAGGTCGAACAACAGCGAAGTAGCGTCATCCACGCTCGTGGCCTTTCGACTGGGTGCCTCAACACCAGCCAGTCTCGAAGGGTCACGAGCCCTTCTACGTCAACGCCACGCCCTCACCCCGAACCTTGTAGAGCCAAAAAAGAGGGGGCTCAACCAACCGATAGTCTTGCCTAGGCCGCCGTCGGCGGCCTAGGCAAGATCGGTTCCCCGCCGGGAAGAGGTGCATTGTGGAGCCAACTAGCGGACCGAATCTCTGGTTGCTGCTGGCTGCGGCCGGCTTCCTAGCCGCCACCGGTCGCCGCGTCGACGTGTCGTTCGCGCCAAGAAACCCCCGCCGCGCGAGCTCGATGCCCTCGAACCACCGGGGGTCTGAGATCAGTCGATAGGCCGTCGCGCAGGCATCGGCGAGGGCGAGAACCTCGATCGGCTGCTGGTCGAAGCTGAGGCTCACATCGGTGGGACCGCGCCCGCCGACCGGCGTGACGGCCAGATGCCGCTGCTCACCCTACCCGTGATCGAGCCCAACGGACGCCGGCACAGTGGGGGGTAGTGCGTGGAGACCGCGCCGCGAGGCCGCGGCCTATCGGCAGATGCATCGTCGGGTGTGCGCTTGGGTCCGGGGCGCACGGCAGTGGCGCATGCTGACCGGACCGTGGCTGGCGAGGCTGTGCTCGCGCACGGGACAGAACACCGGCGGTTCACCGTCGACTGATACAGGTGCGACGCCCGTTGTGTCGCTCAACGTCGTGCTCCAGTCTCGGCGTCGTGGTCGTTGCGGGCGAGGTCAAGTATCTCCGCGGCCCGGTTCGTTCCCTCGGCCGCGCTGGCGAGCAGCAGCGCACGGTCGGCGATGCGCGCCTCCGTGTCCGGGGCGATGACGAGAATGTCGATTCTCTCCTGGTCCCAGGCATCGGTCAGGCTGACGATCAGCGGATCACCGATGGTAAAACCGCCCAGCCGGACGACGCGGGCGGCGACGGAGAGCCGCCGCGGCGCCGGATCCCAGGCCGCGATGTTGTAGGTGACGCGAGTGATGTTGCGGCCGGCGGCCCACAGCAGGTCCAACAGCGCTGGAAGTTCGGCGCTCAGGTCCAGGCTGCGTGGCCACCAGGCGGCATCGACATATCCGGCAGTGGAGACCGGCTGGCGAAAGCTGATCCGGGCATCCGGGTCAGCGGGCGGCTGGCCAGTGACCGGTCGGACAATGACCGGCGTAGTGCTGATGGGTGGGCCGAGTAGATGGTCGACAGTCATCGGGTGCCCCAATGCGACCCGTCAGGGTCAGCCGGCTGTATCGCCGAGGGCGAGGCCAGCATGAAGGCTGGGATGCGAAAGAGCCTCGGTGTTGTTCACTCTACGCCCACCGCAGCGCGCTACGTCGCCTTCGGCTTGCCCGGACGCTTCTCCGCTCGGAGTTCCGTCGTTGCTTTCTCAACCTTGGGCTGCTTCGGTTGTTTGGGTTTGCGGACTTCCCGTCCGCCCTTGTTCTTGCTCGACATCAGAACACCTCGTGGTGGAAGGGATCATCCGGATCTCCGGGGTTCCTCCAGTGCCGCGGTCTCGTAACGGAGCGATACTCACGACCCTACTGGCATCGACCCCGCGCCGTGTCCACCACGGCTCTCACCGGCGGCCTCCGAACGTTGTCATCGGGCCGGATCGGTGCTCAACCTTCGTTAGCACTCTCTGATTGAGAGTGCTAACGATCTCGATGAGGCGCCTATAACGCCGGCGCCGCCCGTCGCGAGTATCCCGGTCGGCTGAGCCAGTGCTGCATCAGCACACGAGGTGAAGGGCGAGGGCCATGGCAACAATGATCGCGTTCGACGAGGAGGCTCGCCGCGCTTTGGAGCGCGGCATGAACACCCTCGCCGACACCGTCAAAGTGACTCTCGGCCCGCAACCTGGTGCTGGACGCATTGTGGAGCGTGCCGACGATCACCAACGACGGCGTCTGATCGCGAAGATGATCGAACTGGACGGCCCCTTGAGAATCGTCGGCGCCGCGCTGGTCAAGGAGGTTGCCAAGAAGACCGACAACATCGCCGGCGACGGCACCACGACCGCGACCGTGCTCGCACTGGTCCACGAAGGTCTGCGCAACGTGGCCGCCGGCGCCAACCCGCTCGCGCTCAAGCGCGGCATCGAGGCCGCCGTAGCCGCCGTCACCGAAGCCCTCATGCACAGCGCGTGCGACATCGAGACCACGGAGCAGATCGCGGCCACCGCCTCGATCTCGTCCGCGGACGCCACAATCGGCGAGCTCATCGCCGAGGCGATCGACACGGTCGGCGAGGAAGGCGTCAATACAGTCGAGGAGTCCCACACCCTTCGGCCTTGAGCTCGAGCTCGCCGGGCTGATGGCGATCACGACGCCGACCCGACCCACCACGGGTGAACGCATGGACGTGAGCACCGGTCTCCGCCCGGTGACGGCCGGTGGTGCCGAGCGGCGCACCTCCATCCTCACCGTGGACGATGACCCCGGCGTATCGCGCGCGGTCGCGCGAGACCTACGGCGCCGGTACGGCGACACCTGTCGGATCGTGCGCGCGGACTCCGGGCAGCAGGGTCTGGACGCGCTGCGCGAGATGAAGCTGCGCGGCGACTCCGTTGCCGTGCTCGTGGCCGATCACCGCATGCCGGGGATGAGCGGGCTGGAGTTCCTCGAGGCCGCGATGGATCTGTACCCCGACGCGCGCCGGGTGCTGCTCACCGCCTACGCCGACACCAGTGCGGCCATCGATGCCATCAACGTCGTCGACCTCGACTACTACCTGCTCAAGCCGTGGGACCCGCCCGAGGAGAAGCTGTATCCGGTCATCGACACCCAGCTCGATGCGTGGTCGGCCACCGACCACCGCCCGGTGCCGGAGACCAAGGTGGTCGGTCACCGGTGGTCCGCGAGGTCGTCGCAGGTGCGGGAGTTCCTCGCGCGGAACCAGGTGCCCTACCGCTGGTACACCTCGGAGTCGCCAGAGGGGCAGCGGCTGTTGTCGGCCGCGGATGCCGACTCCCACCGGCTGCCGCTCGTCATCGCCGCCGATGGCGTGGCGCTGAGCGCGCCGACGGACTCGGAGCTCGCCGCGCACGTCGGCCTGCCGACCGATCCGACGAAGGACTTCTACGACGTCATCGTCATCGGCGGTGGGCCGGCGGGACTCGGCGCCGCGGTGTACGGCGCGTCCGAGGGCCTGCGGACCGTCCTGGTCGAGCGCGTCGCCACCGGCGGTCAGGCCGGGCAGAGCTCACGGATCGAGAACTATCTCGGCTTCCCTGACGGTGTCTCCGGCGCGCAGCTGACCGACCGCGCGCGCCGGCAGGCGATCCGATTCGGTGCCGAGCTGCTCACCACCCGCGACGTCGTCGCTCTGGAGGTGAACGGCTCGGCGCGGACCGTCCGCTTCGCCGAGGGCGGAAGCATCGACGCCCACACCGTCATCCTGGCGACGGGCGTCTCCTACCGGCAGCTGGACGCCCCCGGCCTCGAGCCGCTCACCGGGCGCGGTGTGTTCTACGGCTCGGCACTGACCGAGGCGTCGAGCTGCATCGACCAGGACGTCTACATCGTCGGCGGCGCGAACTCTGCCGGGCAGGCGGCGGCGTACCTGTCTCGCCGGGCGAAGTCGGTGACGCTGCTGGCGCGCGGCCGCTCGCTCGAGGACTCGATGTCCTTCTACCTCGTCCAGCAGTTGGCGGCAATCGACAACGTCACGGTGCGGACCTGTTGCGAGGTCCTCGAGGCGCACGGTGACGAGCATCTCGAGCGGATCACCTTCCGTGACAGCGTCACCCGCGGCACCGAAACCGTCGCCGCCGGCTGGCTGTTCGTGTTCATCGGCGCCGCACCGCGTACCGAGTGGCTCGACGGCGTGGTCATGCGCGACACGTACGGGTTCGTGCCCGCAGGGCCCGACCTCGTCGTCGACGGAGCGCGGCCGGCGGGGTGGAGTCTCGACCGGGCGCCGTTCCATCTCGAGACGAGCGTCCCCGGGGTCTTCGTGGCAGGCGACGCGCGGGCCGAGTCGGCCAAGCGGGTAGCCTCCGCCGTCGGCGAAGGCGCCATGGCCGTGATGCTCGTCCACCGCTACCTCGAGGGGTTGTGATGGTCGACCACCTACCGTGCGACATCGACGAGCTGCGCACGCTGTTCCTGTTCGAGAAGCTCACCGGCGACCAACTCCGGTGGTTGTGCTCGCGCGGTCACATCGAGCACCACGAACCCGGGGTGGTCGCCTCCGAGGGCGACGACGCCACGTGCTTCTACGTTCTGCTCGACGGCACCATCGCGTTGTCGCGCCGAGTGGGTGCTGAGGACGTCGAAACCACCCGCACCGACCAACGCGGCGTCTACGCCGGCGCGTGGTCGTCGTTCCTGCCCGGGTCCGCGGGCACCCGCTACAACGCGACCCTGCGCGCGATCACAGCCGTCCGGCTCTACACGCTGTCCGCCGACGACTTCCGCGCCCTGATGACCGAGTGGTTCCCGATGGCGGTGCACCTCATAGAGGGCGTCACCTTCGGGTCGCAGAACACCCAGCGGATCATCGGCCAGCGCGAACGACTCCTGGCGCTCGGCTCGCTGTCCGCGGGGCTCACCCACGAGCTCAACGATCCCGCCGCCGCGGCGGTACGGGCGACATCGTCGCTGCGCGAACGAGTCGGGGGCATGCGGCGCAAACTGGCCTTGATCGCCGGAGGCGCCTGGGACCGCCGGCAACTCGAGACCCTGATCGCGCTGCAGGAGCGAGCGGTCGAGCAGGTCGCCAAGGCGCCGGCGCTCTCACCGCTCGAGGCCTCCGATCGCGAGGACACACTCGCGGACTGGTTCGACGAGCACGGCATCGGGGGCGGGTACGACCTGGCCCCGACCTTCGTCCAGGCCAATCTGGACCTCGCGTGGCTCGCCGAGGTGGAGGGCGTGGTCGACGACGGCACCCTGGAGGGCGCCGTCCGTTGGCTCGGCCACACCGTGGAGTCCGAGCTGCTCATGAACGAGATCGAGGACTGCACCGCGCGCATCTCCACTCTTGTCGCCGCGGCGAAGCAGTACTCGCAAGTGGATCGCGCACCGCACCAGATGCTCGACGTCCACGAACTGCTCGAGAGCACCCTCGTCATGCTGAGCCGCAAGATCGGAAAGGGGGTCGACGTGGTTCGTGTATACGACCGCACGCTGCCCGACATCCCGGTCTACGGCGCCGAGCTGAACCAGGTCTGGACAAACCTGGTCGACAACGCCCTACAGGCCATGGACGGCACCGGCACACTGACCGTTCGCACCAGCGGCGACGGCGAGCACGTGCTCGTCGAGATCGGCGACACCGGGCCGGGCATACCCGAGGCGATCCTCTCGCGAATCTTCGAGCCGTTCTTCACCACCAAGCCGGTCGGGCAGGGCACCGGCCTCGGGCTCGACATCGCGTGGCGCATCGTGGCGAACAAGCATCACGGCGACCTGCGCGTCACCTCCCGTCCCGGTGCAACGTGGTTCAGCGTCCGCCTGCCCGTTCACGATGTTGATCGTGAACTCGAACCCACGGAGCGCTGATGACCATTCCCGGAGTGGACGTGTGGGTGCACCTGCCGGGTCGGGATGGTGTTGCGCTGTATGATGTGCTGTATGGCGGCGACGCGGACGCAGGTGTATCTGACCGAGGCGCAGCGCGCCGGCCTGGATCAGCGTGCTGAGGCTGAGCGAAGCACGATGGCGCAGGTTATCCGCGCCGCTATCGACCAGTATTTGGCTGAGGATCTTGGTGAGGCTGAGCGGAGCAGGGTGTTGGCCGAGACGTTCGGGTTCCGGCCGGGCTTCGGGTCGGGGGTTCCGTCTCGTGAGGAGTGGGATCACCGCTGATGGCGGGTCTGCTGGTTGACACCGATGTGTGTATCGATCACCTCACTGGTGACAGCCGGCTTCCTGGGCGTCGGGCCCGGTTGAACGTCTCGGTGATTACCCGGGCGGAGTTGCTGGCCGGCTGTACTGATCCCCGTGATGAGGCGTTTGTGCGTCGCCTGCTGGCGTCGATGCTCGAGCATCCGGTTGATCGGCAGGTCGCCGAGGAAGCGGGCCGTATCCGAGCCCAGGTCGGTATCAAGCTGCCGGACGCGTTGATCGCTGCCACGGCGCTGGTGCACGGGCTGACGCTGCACAGCCGCAACCACCGAGACTTCACACGTGTCGATGGGCTTCGGCTCCGTGGTACCCGTCCATGATCATGGTCTCTGGCGACTCCCGCCGACGTCACGCCGACGCGACCTGGAACAGCGGCTCCGCCCCACTGCGGTGATCACCCGCGGCGGCGTGCCTGTCGCTCGGCCAACCTGTCTCGGCGCCGGGAGTTCGCGTTGCGCTGGCGCTCGATCGCCCGGGCGCCGCGGATGCGGGGCGGCAGGTCGGAGCCGTAGCCGGCGCGCACGGCGCGACGTTCGGTGTCGATGGTGACGTTGACCAGCGCGAACATGAAGATCCCGCCGCTGAAGGCGATGCCGGTGTAGAAACGCAGCCCGAACGGGATGGGCGCGACCGCGAGGTAGAGGACGAACAACGGGACGATCACCATCGTCCATCGGGCGAAGTGGCGCAGCCACCAGGTGCGGCAGGTGACGTCGTGCAGCACCCAACTGTGATGCTCCGCCGGCAGTGAACCGCCGTAGCAGTACCAGGCGAGCCGGCGGAGCCCGGGGCGCAGCGGCGCGGTGGTCGCGGTGGTGTCGAGCCCGCTCCGGTCGTCGACGTCGGCGGGTCTCGCCGGCCAGGCCAGTGCCGTTACCGTCTCAGGCGGAACCTCTGTCGTCATCCGTGGCGTCCTCGTGTCGCGTCGTGGTGCGGCGGCTTGCCCGGATGCTAGAACACGCGCCGCCGAGGGCGGGTGACGACGACAGCCCGGCCTCAGCCGGTTGGTGGAACGATCGGCGACGATGACCATGACCGGTACCCCGACGCGCCCGCTGCTGGCCGCGCCGCTGCGTCCGCTCGCCTGGGGCGTCGTCGCCACCGGGACGCTCGTGCTGGCGGTGATGGGGATCTGGCTGCACGACACTACGCAGCCGACGACGAACGACAACCGGATCGGTGCCTGGCTGGTGGCGCACATCGGGGTGAGGGCGCAGAACCTGCTGTTGATGTTGTCGGAGCCGGCGCTGACGGTCGGCATTGTGCTCGCCGTCGCGGCCGTCGCCGCGCTGCGGCGGCGCTGGCGGGTGGCCGCGCTCGCCCTGCTCGGCCCCGGCCTCGGGTTCCTGCTGGAGGCCTACGTCCTCAAACCGGGGATCGGGCGCCGGCTCGACACCGCGTATGCCTTCCCCAGCGGCCACGAGACCGGCGTGGTGACGATGCTGACGCTGCTGGTGGTGATCGTCTGGCACGCCCGGCTGCCGCGGACGGGCAAGGCCGCGGCCCTCATCGTGGCCCTGCTCTGGAGTATCGGCGCCGCCGCCGGTCTCGTCCGCGCCGGCTACCACTACGCCAGCGACACCCTCGGGGCCATGGCCCTCGGCCCCGCGGTCGTGCTGCTGGTCGCGTTCGGCCTGGACGGGCTGGTCCGGCGGCTGCCGGTGCCCGAACGGCTGCGGTAGCGCGCTCGCTTAGTTCACCCGCCGGTCGCGGCCGGCCCAGAACTGCTCGCGCAGCTTGAACTTCTGCAGCTTCCCGGTGGCGGTGCGGGGCAGCTCGTCGACGAAGTCGATGCGCTTGGGGCACTTGTAGCCCGCCAGCGCCGCCCGGCAGTGCGCGATGAGGTCCTCCGGCGTCACGTCCGAACCGTCGGTGACGACCAGGCCGGTGACCAGCTCGCCCCACTTCTCGTCCGGGATGCCGATGACGGCGACCTCCTTCACGGCCGGGTGGGACATCAGGGCGTCCTCGACCTCGATCGAGGAGACGTTCTCGCCGCCGGTGATGATCACGTCCTTCTTCCGGTCGGAGATGACCAGGTAGTCGTCCTCGTCGAGGTAGCCGCCGTCGCCGGTGTGGAACCAGCCGCCCTCCTGCACGCGTGCGGTCTCCTCGGGCTGCTCCCAGTACCCCTCCAGGTTGTGGTTGGAGGCGGTGAGGACCTCGCCCTCGTGGTCGACCGACACCCGGACACCGAGGGCGGGGGCGCCCGCGCGGCCGAGGCGGGTGGCCCGCTCGTGGGACGAGAGGTCGTCCCACTCCTGCCGCTGCCGGTTCACCGTCACCAGCGGGGAGGTCTCGGTGAGGCCGTAGATCTGGATGAACTCCCAGCCCAGCTCGTCCAGCACCCGCTCGATCGTGCGGGTCGGCGGGGGAGCCCCGGCGGCGACGATGCGCACCCGCCCCCGGCCCGGGATCTCGCCGTCCCAGTCGGGGGCGGCGTCCAGCGCGGCGGCGATCACCGCGGGGGCGGCGCACATGGCGGTCACGCCGTGCCGCTCGATCCGGCGCAGGATCTCGGTGCCGTCGACCTTGCGCAGGATGATGTGCTGCGCGCCGACGCCGGTCATTGCGAACGGCATTCCCCAGCCGTTGGCGTGGAACTGCGGCAGCGTGTGCAGGTAGACGTCGCGGTCGCTGATGGTGGTGTGCAGGCCGAACACCGTGGCGTTCAGCCAGTTGTTGCGATGGGTCAGCTGGACGCCCTTCGGGCGGGCCGTGGTGCCGGAGGTGTAGTTGATGGTGGCCGTCGCCGCTTCGTCCGGCTCGGCCCACGGCCGGGGCTCGGTGTCGCGCAGGTAGAGGTCGTCGTCGTCTCCGAGCACGAACTTGTGACTCGCATCGACGACGTCGAGCAGGTCCTTGTGCGCCGGGTCGACGTAGACCACGTCGGCGCCGCTGTGCCCGACGATGTAGGAGACCTCGGCCGGGCTGAGCCGGAAGTTGATCGGCACGAGCACCCGGCCCCACCCGGAGATGCCGAAGAACGATGTCAGCAGCCGAGCCGAGTTCTCCGAGACGACCGCGACCCGGCCGCCGACCGGCACCTCGAGTGCATCGAGTTTGGCCGCCTGGGCCCGGGCCAGCTCGGCCATCTGTCGGTAGGTGAGCTCGCCGAGGCCCGGCGCCGGCTGCTCCGGCTCGTCGACGATGCCGACCCGGTCGGGGTAGACCTGCTCGGCCCGGTCGAGGAAATCACGGACGGTCAGCGGGTAGTACACGGGCGGCACCTCTCGGTTCGACGGTTCACCCCCGAGTCAATCGTCTCCGACGTGGCTCGCGCCACACCCGGGGGCTGGGAATCGGCGAGCCCCGCGGTGCCGGCCTGGCGGCACCGCGGGGCTCGGGCGATCTCGGTCCGGCCCGCCTGCGGGTCAGGCCACGCGCTTGCGTGCGCTCTTGGCCGCCTTCTTCGCCGACTTGCGGCCGCGCTTGAGGGAGCGCCGGCTGTCCTTGGCCGCCTTGCCGGAGGCCTTCGACAGGGACTTCTCGGCGGCCTTGGCGCGCGCCTCCGCGGCGGTCGCCGCCTCGTCGTACCACGCCGCCGCGGTGCCGCGGGCCAGCTCGGCCCCGACCCGGGCGTGCTCGGTGACGGTGGGGGCGTACTCGTCGTAGAGCTCGGTGGCGGTCTCGCGGGCCTGCTTGGCCCGCTCGGCCACGACCGGGCCGTACTCGTCGTAGAGGTCGGCGCCCAATGCCCGGGCGGTGCGCACGCCCTCGCGGGCGCGGTCGGCGACGGTGGGGGCGTACTCGTCGTAGAGCTCGGTGGCGGTCTCGCGGGCCTGCTTGGCCCGCTCGGCCACGACCGGCGCGTACTGGTCGTAGAGCTCGGTGGCGGTCTCGCGGGCCTGCTTGGCCCGCTCGGCCACGACGGGGCCGTACTCCTCCCGCACCTCGCCGAACCGCTTGGCGAGATCCTCCGAGGTGTGCCGCGCCCGCTTCGCGGCGTCCGACTTCTGCGCCTTCTTCGAGGCCTTCGCCGCCCGCTTCGAGAGGTCCTCCCGCTTCGAGGCGAGCTCGCGGGCGTGCTCACTGGTCCGCACCGCAGACTTCTTGGCCGCCTTGCGGGCCTTGCGGCGCTGCCGACGGCTGAGCCGTTCGTGCACCTCGCCGGAAACCCGCACCTTCTTGTCGTGCGCCGGGCTGGTGACGCCGTCGATCATCAGCCCGGTTCCGATGCCGAACAGCCAGAGGTCCTTGGCGATGGGGACACCGGCCTGCGTGGGGCGGGGGTCGCCGTCCTGGTGCAGCGACGGGGTGTTCCAGTACATGTTCAGCAGCGCGCCGGAGAACCCGGCCAGCGCCGCCCCGGCGACCACCGGTGAGACCTTGGGCAGCAGCACCGCGCCGCCGACGGCGATCTCGCCCGCGCCGACGCCCTTGGTGAACAGCTTTGGGTCGATGTTGCCGAGGAAGCCGTACGTCCCCGACGCCAGGCCGTGCAACTGGTTGGCGGTCTCCTCGTCCGCACCGAGCTTGCTCACCCCGCTGTTCAGGATGAAAGCGCCGGTGACGACGCGGAGCGGGGTTCGCCGCAACTTGGCGGACAGGCTCATGATCTCACTACCTCCAGCGGGGACAACTTTGTCGTGCTCATACCCAGGAGGGCAACCACATATGCGCGTGCCACGCGCTGTAGCTCAGCAACCCCCCGGTGAAGATCGGCCACATCCAGATGAAGTCGGCCACCACCAGTCCAAGGTAGGCCGAGACGGCGGCCGCGCCGCGCCGTCGTCGCCGCCGGGCCAGGGCCACCCGCTCGGGGACGCCGCCGGGCTCGGGGGACGGCCCCAGCATGCAGCCGAGCCCCAGCGTCAGCCCCAGGACGAGAAACGGCACGAGCGGGGCCATGTAGAACAGGAACATCGTGCGGCTGAGGTCCTGGAACCACACCAGCCAGCCGGCGGCGAAGGCCACGAAGACGGCTGCGGCGCGCCAGTCGCGGGTGGTGAACCAGTGCCAGCCGAGCCAGAGCAGCATCGGCACGAACGCCCACCACAGCAGCGGCGTCCCGATGAGCAGGATCTCCCGGGAGCAGCCGGACGAGCTGCCGCACGCGGTGGAGCTGCCGTCGTAGTAGAAGTCGACCGGCCGGCCCAGCACCAGCCAACTCCAGGGGTTGGACTGGTAGGGGTGCGGGCTGTCGAGGCCCTCGTGGAATTGATAGGCCTGCAGGTGGTAGTTCGCCAGCGACCGGATCGGGCCGGGCACCCAGTTCCAAGGGATCGGCATGCCGAGGAGGTGGCCGACCGGGGCGGGGTGGGTGTCGGACCAGTGCCGGTTCCAGGAGTTCTCGCCGGTGAACCAGCCGAGCCAGCAGAACAGGTAGGTCGCCACCGGGACGGCCAGCAGCGACCCCAGGCCGGGCGCGAACGACCGCCGCGCCCACGCCGCTCCGGGCGATCGCACGCCGGCGGCCCGGAAGGCGCCGTGGTCCCAGGCGAGCGACAGCAGCACGAACAGCACGAAGAACGACAGCGCCGTCCACTTCACCGCGCAGGCCATCCCCAGCAGGACGCCGCCGAACACCCGCCAGGGCCGCGGCCCCAGGCTCGGTGCGCCGGCGGACAGGTCGGCGCCCTCGGCGAGCAGCGCCCCGAGGCGGGCCCGCACCCGGTCCCGGTCGACCACCAGGGCGCCGAACCCGGCGATGACGAAGAACTGCAGGAAGATGTCGAGGATCGCGGTGCGGGCGAGCACCAGCGAGAGCCCCTCCATCGCCATCAGCGCCCCGGCGACCGCGCCCAGCACGTTGGAGCGGAACATCCGCCGCGCGATGCGGGCGACGAGCACCACCCCGAGCGCCCCCACCGCCGCCGGGGCGAGGCGCCAGCCGAGGGAGTTGGTCAGGTAGTCGTGGGAGTTGCTGCCGGTGAGCCACTCCGAGGCCGCGATCAGCCACTTCCCGAGCGGCGGATGGACGATGAACATGTAGCCGCGGTTGTCCTCGTAGCCGAACCGCAGGAGCTCCTGGGCCTCGACGGCGTAGTAGACCTCGTCGAAGTTCATGCCGTTCTTCGGCACCGTGTTCGCGCCGGGCGGGAAGCCGAGGGCCCAGAAGCGGGTGAGGCCGGCAAGCAGGGCCACGCCCAGGGTCACCAGCCAGCCGACGCCGGGGCGCGGATCCCGCCACGGGCGCAGCGCCGGGGGGACGGTGCGGCCCCGGTCCGGATCGGACGGTGGAGGCTCGGGGGAGTCGGCGGCGGGGCCGGTGGCCTCGAGCGTCGCCGTCACGCGCCCGATAGTAAGGGCGGCCCGCGGGCGGTCGGCTGAGCAGCCCGCCTAGGGTGCGGGCATGGCCGGTCTCGGGCGTGTGGTCCTCGCCGCGACCCCGCTGGGCGCCGCCGCGGACGCGTCGGCCCGGCTCCGGGACGCGCTCGCGACCGTCGAGGTGGTCGCCGCCGAGGACACGCGGCGGCTGCGGCGGCTGTGCGCGGACCTCGGGGTGGAGCCCGCCGGCCGCGTCGTGTCGTTCTTCGACGCCAACGAGGCCGGGCGCGTGGCGGGACTGCTCGACGCGCTGCGGGCGGGGCAGGACGTCCTGGTGGTCACCGACGCGGGTATGCCCTCGGTGTCCGACCCCGGCTACCGGCTGGTGGCCGCGGCCACCGCCGAGGGCATCGCCGTCACCTGCCTGCCCGGCCCGTCGGCGGTCACGACCGCGCTCGCGGTCTCCGGGCTGCCGGTCGACCGGTTCTGTTTCGAGGGGTTCCTGCCCCGCAAGGCCGGGGAGCGGCGGCGGGTGGTGACGGCCCTGGCCGACGAGCCGCGCACCGTCGTCTGTTTCGAGGCGCCGCACCGGCTGGCCGACGCCCTGGCCGACCTCGTCACCGCCCTCGGCCCCGACCGTCCGGCCGCCGTCTGCCGCGAGCTCACCAAGACCCACGAAGAGGTGGTGCGCGGCAGCCTCGCCGAGCTGGCCGAGTGGGCGCGCGGCGAGGTCCGGGGCGAGATCACGCTCGTCATCGCCGGCGCCGTGCCCGGAGCTGACGAGGCGACCCCCGAGCAGTTGGCCGCCGAGGTCGCCGACCGGGAGGCCGCCGGACAGCCGCGCAAGGAGGCCATCGCCGAGGTCGCCCGGGCCCGCGGCCGGCCGAAGCGGGAGGTCTTCGACGCCGTCGTCGCCGCCAAGCACCGCTGTTGAGTGGTGCGTTTCGCGTTGCGTGGTGCGCTGTAGCGCACCACGCACGGGTAAACGCGCCACTCAACAAGGAAAAAGGCCACTCAACAGGGAAGGAGGCCACTCAACAAGGAAAAAGGCCACTCAACAGGGAAGGAGGCCACTCACTGCGGGCGGGCGAATGCGGTGCGGACCCGCCAGTAGCCTGGTCCGGGTGAGTGACCAGCACATCCTGACCGCGGTCGCGTGGCCGTACGCGAACGGCCCGCGGCACATCGGCCACGTCGCCGGCTTCGGCGTCCCCTCCGACGTCTTCAGCCGCTACCACCGGATGGCGGGCAACCGGGTGCTCATGGTCAGCGGCACCGACGAGCACGGCACGCCGATCCAGGTGCAGGCCGACAGGGAGGGCGTCACCCCGCGCGAACTGGCCGACCGCAACGCGCTGCTCATCGCCGAGGACCTGCAGCAGCTGGGCCTGTCCTACGACCTGTTCACCCGCACCACGACGCAGAACCACTACGCGGTCGCGCAGGAGATCTTCCTCGGGTTGCTGAAGAACGGCTACGTCTTCCCGCAGACGCAGCTGGGCGCCGTCAGCCCGTCCACCGGACGGACTCTGCCCGACCGCTACATCGAGGGCACCTGCCCGATCTGTGGCTACGACAGCGCCCGCGGCGACCAGTGCGACAACTGCGGCAACCAGCTCGACCCGGTCGACCTGATCGGCCCGCGCAGCCGCATCAACGGCGAGACGCCGCGGTTCGTCGAGACCGAGCAGCTGATGCTCGACCTACCGGCCTTCGCCGACGTGCTGGCCGAGTGGCTCAAGCGGCAGGACCACTGGCGCCCGAACGTCCAGCGCTTCAGCCTCAACCTGCTCGACGACCTCAAACCGCGCAGCTACACCCGCGACCTGGAGTGGGGCATCCCGGTGCCGCTCGACGGCTGGCGGGACCGCCCCGAGAAGTCCATCTACGTCTGGTTCGACGCCGTCGTCGGCTACCTGTCCGCCTCGATCCAGTGGGCGCAGCTCAGCGGCGACCCGGACGCCTGGCGGGCGTGGTGGCAGAACGACGAGGCCCGGGCCTACTACTTCATGGGCAAGGACAACATCGTCTTCCACTCCGAGATCTGGCCGGCGATGCTGTTCGGCTACTCCGGTATCGGGGCGAAGGGGGGCGAGCCCGGCTCGCTCGGCGCCCTCAACCGGCCCTACGAGGTGGTCTCGAGCGAGTTCCTGACCATGGAGGGACGCAAGTTCTCCTCCTCGCGCAACGTCGTCATCTACGTGCGCGACGTGCTGTCGCGCTACGACGCGGACGCGCTGCGCTACTTCCTGTCCATCGCCGGACCGGAGAACCAGGACACCGACTTCACCTGGGCGGAGTTCGTCCGCCGCAACAACGACGAGCTCGTCGCCGGCTGGGGCAACCTGGTGAACCGCACGATCTCGATGACGGCGAAGAACCTCGGCGCGATCCCCCCGCCGGGAGAGCTCACCGACGCCGACCGCACGCTGCTGCAGACCTCGCGGGGCGCCTTCGACCAGGTCGGCGAGCTGCTGGCGCGCTCGCGGCAGAAGGCGGCGATCGGCGAGGCGATGAGCGTCGTGGGCGCCGCCAACAAGTACCTGTCCGACACCGAGCCCTGGAAGCTGAAGAACAGCGACCCGGAGCGGATGGCCTCGGTCCTGCACGTCGCGCTGCAGGTCGTCGACGACGCCAAGACGCTGCTGACGCCGTTCCTGCCGTCGTCCTCGACGAAGGTGCACGCGATGCTGCGGGGCTCGGACGGCTGGGCCGCGATGCCGCAACTGACCGAGCTGCAGGAGACCACCGCGGCCGGGTCGCCGTCGTATTCGGTGCTGACCGGCGACTACGAGACCGGAGCGCGCTGGGCATCGTCCCCGATCGAGGTCGGGCGGCCGCTGGCCCCGCCGCGCCCGGTCTTCGCCAAGCTGGATCCGTCGGTGGTCGAGGAGGAGCTGGCCCGGCTCGACCCCGAGTCGTGAGCGCGCGGCCGCAGGAGCCGCAGGAGCCGCAGGAGCCGCAGCAGTCGCCGGAGCCGCCGGAGCCGCCGGAGCCGCTCGGCCGGCCGGTCTTCGACGCGCACACCCACCTCGACGCCATGGCCCAGCGGGCGGGGGTCGCCGCCGACGCCGCGTTCGTGGCCGCGACGATGGCTGATGCCCGCGCGGTCGGCGTGGTGGCCGCCGTGACCGTGGGCGACACCGTCGCATCCTCCCGCTGGTGTGTGGCCGCCGCCGAGGCCCATCCGGACGTGTGGGCCGCCGTCGCCGTCCACCCGACGGAGGTGGGCGGGCTGGACGACGAGGGTTACGCGGCGCTGGAGCGCCTGGCCGCGTTCCCCCGCGTGGTCGCGATCGGCGAGACCGGACTCGACTACCACTGGGAGCGCACCGAGCCGGCCGAGCAGCAGGAGCACTTCCGGCGGCACATCGACCTGGCCAAGCGCACCGGGCTGCCGCTGATGATCCACGACCGCGAAGCCCACGCCGACGTGCTGCGCATCCTGCGGGAGGAGGGGGCGCCGGCGCAGGTCGTGTTCCACGCCTTCTCCGGTGACGCCGCCATGGCCCGCGAGTGCGCGGCCGCCGGTTACGTGCTCTCGTTCCCCGGGGTGGTGACCTTCCGCAACGCTCCGACGTTGCGCGAGGCCGCCGCCGTCGTGCCGGCCGAGCAGCTGCTCGTCGAGACCGACGCCCCGTTCCTCACCCCCCACCCGTGGCGCGGCCGCCCCAACGCACCCCGGCTGCTGCCGCTCACGCTGCGCGGTCTCGCGGCCGCCGGCGGGCACGACCCCGACCTGCTCGCCGACCAGGTCCGCCGCACCGGTGAACGGGTCTTCGGGCTTCACTTCGCGCCGGGCGCGTAGCCGCCGCCCGACCCCGTCTGTAACCCCGCAAACCGGGCGCGACGCGCCGAGGTGCGCGCCGTCACAGCATGATTTTTCTACGGCGGCCGGATCGGGCTCGTCGAGCGCCTCGCCGGGGTGCGAAGGAGATCAGTCCATCGGCCCGGGCCGTTGGGCCCGGGCCGTCCCAGGTCCCGGATCGCCGTCGCTGCACCCATCTGTCTCAACTGCGTGTCGAGACTTCGCTCGGGCAGGCCCAATTCTGAAGGTGTTCTCAGAAATTGGTGGTGCAGGGCCCCACCGAGGCCCGGCAAAGCCGGACATACCGCCGAACGCAGGTTTGGTTGCGGCTCCGAACGTTCGTTACCTTGTCGTGACCGAACCCCACCCCGGTAGATCTACCCGGTTGCGCCACGAGCGCACACGCCGGCCCAGCAAGGAGTTGCATCAGTGCGTCGCAGTGTCAAGTACGGCCTCTACGGAGCCGTGGTGGCCGGCATCGTGGGCAGCGTTGCTGCCTTCACGGTGGCTGCCTCCGGAACCCCGGTCACTCTCGTCGTCGACGGGAAGGCCCACCACGTAGAGACGTCCGCCCATGACGTCCACGGCGTCCTGGCCGCCGCGGGCTACCACGTCGACTCGCACGACATCGTCGCTCCGAGCGCCGACACCCAGGTGCACGACGGCAGTCGCATCGTGCTCGAGCGGGGGCGGCAGCTGCACCTCACCGTCGACGGTCACAACCGCAAGGTCTGGACCACGGCGCCCACGGTCGCCGTCGCGCTCCAGCAGCTCGGGTACGACCGCTCCGACTTCGTGTCGGTGTCGCGCTCGACCCGCCTGCCCCTGCGCGGCGTCACCGCCATCGCGCTGCGCCGCCCGAAGCAGGTCGTGATCCGGCACGACTCGCTCGTCGACCGCACCAGCTCGACCGCCTCGACCGTCGGCGACCTGCTGCAGCAGCTCGGGGTGAAGCTCGACAGCAACGACCGCGTCAGCCCCGCGCCCGACACCCCGCTGCGCAACCACCTCGCCATCCGGGTCCAACGGGTCTCGGTGAACAAGGTCGTCAAGACCGAGGCCATCGACTACGCCGTCCGCCGGCACAACACCGGCGCGCTCTACCGCGGCCAGTCCAAGGTCGTCCGCTCCGGTCACGAGGGGCGCGCCCGCGTCACCTACGAGATCGTCAAGGTCGACGGCAAGGTCGTGAAGCGGCACATCGTCAACCGCAACGTCGTCAGCAAGCCGCAGCCGAAGATCGAGCGGGTGGGAACCAAGGCCCGCCCGGCTCCGAAGCCGAAGCCGGCCCCGGCGGCGGCGCCGTCGAGCAACGGCCTGAACTGGGACGGGGTCGCGGCGTGCGAGTCCGGCGGCAACTGGCACATCAACACCGGCAACGGCTTCTACGGCGGGCTGCAGTTCGACTACTCGACCTGGCTGTCGAACGGCGGCGGGCAGTACGCCTCGCGGGCCGACCTGGCCACTCGCGAGCAGCAGATCGCTGTCGCGACCCGGCTCTACAACGCCCGGGGTTCGAGCCCTTGGCCCGTGTGCGGGCAGTACCTCTGACCCTGGTCGGTACCGCCCCTTCACCTATCCGTTATCGTTCCGTGACCGCGCGACCCCGTGCGGTTCCGACCCTGCGGAGGAATCTGCGTGCTGCGAAGCGTGAAGTACGGCCTGTACGGCGCCGTACTGGCCGGTCTGGTCGCCGCCCCGGTGGCCTGGAACTCGATGGACAAGACCGTTCATCTGAAGGTCGACGGCTCGTCCACCGAGGTCACCACCACCGCGTCCGACGTGCACGAGTTGCTCGCCGACCGAGGCCTCGACGCCGGGCGGCACGACCTGCTGGCGCCGACGCCCTCCACCCCGGTCAAGGACGGCATGAACGTCGTGCTGCGACGCGGTCGCCTGCTGCACCTCGACGTCAACGGTCGGTCCCGGTCGGTCTGGACCACCGCGCCGACCGTGAACGTCGCCCTCTCCCAGCTGGGCTACACAACGGGTGATTTCGTGTCGGTCTCCCGCTCCCGTCGCCTGCCGCTGAAGCCGACGTCGATCGCGATCCGTACCCCGCGGATGCTTACCGTCGTCGCCGACGGCCACACCCGACAGGTGAGCACCACGGAGCCGACCGTCGGTGCGATGCTCCACCAGATCGGGATCGATCCCGACTCGAACGACCGGGTGTCGGCGTCCCCGACCACGGCCACTACCGACGGTCTCCGGGTCGTCGTCAAGCGGGTGACCACCAAGCAGGTCCGGCGCACCGAGGCCGTCAAGTTCGGCACCAAGCGCGTGAAGAGCGGGCGCTACTACGCCGGCAGCATCCACGTGCTCAAGCCCGGCCATCCCGGCAAGGCCCGGGTCACCTACTCGGTCGTCTACGTCGACGGCAAGCCGACCAAGCGGGTGCAGACCTCGCGCACGGTCCTCAGCTCGCCGCACCCGAAGGTGCTGGCGGTCGGCACCAAGCAGCCCAGCGGGCCGGCCGGCGCCCAGGCCATCGCCCGCCAGCTGCTGGCCAACTACGGCTGGAGCGACCAGTTCAGCTGCCTGCTGCAGATGTGGAACAACGAGAGCGGCTGGAACGTCTACGCGCAGAACTCCGGCAGCGGTGCCTACGGCATCCCACAGGCCCTGCCCGGCTCGAAGATGGCCGCCGCCGGCCCGAACTGGCAGTCCGACGCCCGCACCCAGATCCGCTGGGGCCTGGACTACATCCGCTCCCGCTACGGCACCCCCTGCGGTGCCTGGGGCTTCTGGCAGGCCCACAACTACTACTGAGCCCTGCTGAGTGCTTCTGAGCGCCGGACCCGAACCCGGCTCGGCGGGGGCTACTTGCTCGGCTGGGGCACCGTGCAGTCGACCTTGGGGTTGACGCCCACGTAGTTCAGCGGCCCGGCCAGGATGGTGACGACGGTCGTCGCCACGGAGGCGCAGTTGCCGTCGCTCGAACCGTAGTAGCCGCGTTGTCCAGCGGCGATGGCGCCGATGATGAACCACACGAGCAAGATGAGGCCGATGATCCGGCTCAACTGACACCTCCGCCGTCGATGTGACCGTCCGGGGCACATCTACCCGCCGACGCCTCCCGCCAACCGAGCAGCTCGGTGCCCGCGGTCGGCGATAGGGTCGCGGGGTGGTGGACGACGTGCTGACCGGTGCGCGCGCGATGCACGAGGAGCTGGTGCAGCTGCGCCGGACACTGCACCGCGACCCCGAGATCGGTCTGGAGCTGCCGCGGACGCAGCAGCGAGTACTCGACGCGCTCGCCGGGCTGCCGCTGGAGATCACCACCGGGCCGGTCGGGCTGGGCTCGGTCGTCGCGGTGCTGCGGGGCGGTCGCGGGAGCGCCCGGTCGGTGCTGCTGCGCGCCGACATGGACGGCCTGCCGGTCGCCGAGGAGACCGGCCTGGACTTCGCCGCCGCCACCGGCGCCATGCACGCGTGCGGGCACGACCTGCACACCGCGATGCTCGTCGGCGCCGCCCGCCTGCTCAGCGCGCGTCGGGACGCGCTCGACGGGGACGTCCTGTTCATGTTCCAGCCGGGGGAGGAGGGCTACGACGGCGCCGGCAAGATGATCGCCGACGGGGTGCTGGAGGCCGTCGGGAACCGGCCGTCGGGCGCGTTCTTCCTGCACGTCGCCTCCTCGGCGATCCCGAGCGGGGTGGTGGCGCTGCGGCCGGGGCCGATGATGTCGGCCGCCGACGTGCTGCACGTGACCGTGGTCGGCACCGGCGGGCACGCGTCCAGCCCGCACCGCGCGCAGGACCCCGTCGTCGTCGCCGCCGAGATCGTCACGGCCCTCCAGACGATGGTCACCCGCCAGTTCGACGCGTTCGACCCGGCCGTGGTGACCGTCGGCAGCCTGCACGCGGGGACCCAGCACAACATCATCCCCGAACGGGCCACCATCGAGGCCACGGTGCGGACGTTCTCCGCCGAGCACCAGGCGGCGATGCGGACCCGGGCCACCCAATTGTGCCGCGGCATCGCCGAGGCGCACGGGCTGCGGGCCGAGGTCGACTACCAGGCGCTCTACCCGGTGACGCTCAACGACGGCGAGATGGCCGATTTCCTGCTGGCCACCGCCGCCGACCTGCTGGGGCCGTCGGCCAGCATGCTGATGCCGAACCCCCACCCCGGGTCCGAGGACTTCTCGCGTGTGCTGGCCGAGGTGCCCGGCGCCATGGCCTTCCTCGGCGCCACCCCGCCCGGGGCCGACCCCGAGACCGCCCCGTTCAACCACTCCCCGCTCGCGGTCTTCGACGAGGCGGTCCTGCCGTTCGGCGCGGCGCTGTACGCGCGGCTGGCGGCCGACCGGCTCGCGGCCGCCTCCGGGTGAGCCTGCTCGGGCCGGCCGACGTCCGCGCCCTGGCCGGCGCGCTCGGGATCCGGCCGACCAAGACGCTCGGGCAGAACTTCCTGCACGACCCCAACACGATCCGCCGCCTCGTGCGCACCGCGGCCCTCGAGCCCGGCGAGCCGGTGCTGGAGGTCGGGCCCGGGCTCGGCTCGCTCACCCTCGGGCTGCTGGCGGCCGGCCACCCGGTCACCGCGGTCGAGATCGACCCGGTGCTGGCCGGGGCGCTGCCCGCGACGGTCTCCGGACGGCTGCCCGGGGCGCCGCTCACGGTCGTCACGGCGGACGCGCTGCGGCTCGAGGAGGTCCCGGGCCGGCCGAGCGCGCTGGTGGCGAACCTGCCCTACAACGTCGCGGTCCCGGTCGTGCTGCACCTGCTGGGCCGCCTGCCGGGCCTGCGGCGCGGGCTGGTGATGGTGCAGGCGGAGGTCGCCGACCGGCTCGTCGCGGCTCCGGGGAGCCGCACCTACGGCGTGCCCAGCGTCAAGACGGCCTGGTACGCCCGGGCCACTCGCGCCGGGGCGGTCCCGCGCGCGGTGTTCTGGCCGGTGCCCAACGTCGAGTCCGGGCTCGTCCGTCTGGAGCGTCGCGACCCGCCGCGCGGCGACGTCGACCGGGAGCTGGTGTTCGGCCTCGTGGACGCCGCGTTCGCGCAGCGCCGCAAGACGCTGCGCGCGGCGCTCGCCGGGCGGGCCGGCTCACCCGCCGCCGCGGAGGCCCTGCTGCGGGCGGCGGAGATCGACCCGGCCGCCCGCGGCGAGACCCTGGACGTCGGGGCCTACGCCCGGCTGGCGGCCGTGTGGGGCCGGCAGGCGGGTCCGTGAACTAACTGCGGCGCTAGCTGCGGCCGTGGAACAGGCTCGTGACCGAGCCGTCCTCGAAGACCTCCTTGATCGCCATCGCCAGCAGCGGGGCGATGGACAGGACGGTCAGCTTGTCGAACCGCTTCTCGGCGGCGATCGGCAGGGTGTTGGTGACGACGATCTCGCTGATCCGGCTGTTCTTCAACCGGTCGACCGCGTCGCCGGAGAAGATGCCGTGGGTGGCGGCGATGACGACATCGGTGGCGCCGTCGTCGAACAGCCGCTCCGCGGCGGCGGTGATCGAGCCGCCGGTGTCGATCATGTCGTCGATCAGCAGGCAGCAGCGCCCCTCGACGTCGCCGACGACCCGGTTGGCGACGACCTTGTTCGCGGCGTCGATGCTGCGGGTCTTGTGGACGAAGGCGAGCTCCAGGCCGCCGAGCTCGTCGGCCCACTGCTCGGCGCTGCGCACCCGGCCGGTGTCCGGGGAGACGACGACCAGGTCCCGGTCACCCCACTTCTGCTGGATGTGCGAGGCGAGCAGCGGCATCGCGAACAGGTGGTCGACCGGCCCGTCGAAGAACCCCTGGATCTGCGCGGTGTGCAGGTCGACGGCCATCAGCCGGTCGGCGCCGGCGGTCTTGAACAGATCCGCGATCAGCCGGGCGGAGATCGGCTCGCGGCCGCGGTGCTTCTTGTCCTGCCGGGCGTAGGGGTAGAAGGGGGCCACCACGGTGATCCGCTTGGCCGAGGCCCGCTTGAGGGCGTCGACCAGGATCAGGCTCTCCATCACCCACTCGTTGATCGGCGTGGTGTGGGACTGCACGACGAACGCGTCCGTGCCGCGCACCGACTCGTTCGGGCGGATGAACAGCTCGCCGTTGGCGAAGACCCGGCGCGTGGTCTCGGTGACGGTGACGCCGACGTGCTCGGCGATGTCGGCGGTGAGTTCGGGGTACGCGCCCCCGGACAGCAGCACGAGGCTCTTCCGGCCGGCCACCTGCAACGTCGACATCACGCACCACTGCTCTCGTCGGTCTCGGCCGGTTGCTCCGCCCCGGCTGCCTCGGCCGCCTCGGCGGTGAGGGCCCGCTCGGCGGCGTCGGCGGCGGGTGTTCCTGCGCGCTTGCGCTGCACCCACCCTGCCACGTTGCGCTGCCGGGCGCGGGCGACGGCCATCGAACCCGGCGGGACGTCCTGCACGATCACCGACCCCGCCGCGGTGTAGGAGCCGTCCCCGATCTGCCGCGGCGCGATGATCATGGTGTCGGAGCCGATCCGGACGTGGTCGCCGACGACGCTGCGGCTCTTGGTGAGGCCGTCGTAGTTCACGAACACCGTCGCGGCGCCGACGTTGCTGTGCACGCCGATGTCGGCGTCGCCGACGTAGGTCAGGTGCGGGACCTTGCTGCCGGTGCCGACGGTCGAGTTCTTCACCTCGACGTAGGTGCCCAGGTGGACCTCGTCGGCCAGCACCGTGCCGGGACGCAGGTAGGCGAACGGGCCGACGGTCACCTCGTCGCCGATCACCGTCTCGACGGCGACGGTGCGGTGCAGCTGCGAGCGGGCGCCCACGGTGGTGTCGGTGAGCGTGGTGTCCGGGCCGATGACCGCTCCCTCGCCCACCCGGGTGGCGCCGTGGAGCTGCACCGAGGGTTGCAGCGTCACGTCCGGGGCCAGCTCGACCTCGGCGTCGAGCCAGACCGAGGCGGGATCGACGATCGTGACGCCCGCGCGCATGTGGTGCTCGAGCAGTCGGCGGTTGTAGACCGCCCGCGCCGCCGCCAGCTGGACGCGGTCGTTGACCCCGGCGGTCTCGTCGGCGGGGGCGGCCACCGCAGACACCCGTCGCCCGTCGCCGACCAGTACGCCGATGACGTCCGGCAGGTACTCCTCGCCCTGGTCGTTGTCGTCGGAGATCCGCCCCAACGCCTCGCGCAGCAGCGCCTCGTCGAAGGCGTAGACGCTGGTCGCGACCTCGCGTACGCGCCGCTCGGCCTCGCCGGCGTCGCGGTGCTCGACCACCCGGGTGACGGTTCCGTCCTCCGCGCGCAGCACCCGGCCGTAGCCGGTCGGGTCGCCCAGCACGCTGGTCAGCAGCGTGGCCGCGGCGCCCGAGGCGGCGTGCTCGGCCAGCAGGGCGGTGAGGGCGGCGGGCGTCAGCAGTGGGGCGTCGCCGGGGACGACCACGACGGCGCCGCCGGCTCCGGCCGGTACCGCCTCGAGCGCGACTCGCACCGCGTGCCCGGTCCCGTTCTGGGCCTCCTGTACGACCGGCACGGCGTCCGGTGCGATGTCCTCGAGGTGGGCCACGACCTGCGCGCGCCGGTCGCCGACGACGACGACGGTGGCGGCCGCCTCGAGCGGTGCCGTGGCGGCGAGGACGTGGCCGAGCATGCTGCGGCCGGCGAAGCCGTGCAGCACCTTCGGCAGCGTGCGGGAGCGCATCCGCGTCCCTGCTCCGGCGGCGAGAACCACGACGGCGGCTGGTGGCCGCGGGGGCGAGGGCGACACGGTCGCTGAATCACACCTCTCGGACGCGACGGCGGGACGTGACGGGGCCGGCTGGCTGGGGGACTCGGACTCGAACCGAGACTGCAAGGCTCCAAAGGCCTGCGGGCTGCCGTTTACCCCATCCCCCACGGGACGCCACCCAGGGTAGGCCACCGGCACGGCGGCAGCGCGGGTGATCGCCTGGCAATCGACCCAGCGGGTTACGGCATCGTAGGTTACGGTGCCGTAACCTCGTCTTCGAGACTGCCGCAGCCACAGCACGCATAATCTGACGCACGCGCCACCCGTCCCGACGGAGGAATTCGTATGACGCTCGTCGAAGACCGTCCCACCACCGGCCCCGACGCAGGACCCAAGCCCGTCTTCGAGGGCCAGAAGCGACGGGGCGAGCAGACCATGCTCTATCTCTTCGTGATCGTCCCGTTCCTGGCATTCCTGGCCGTGGTGCCGGTGGCCTGGGGGTGGGGCCTCGACTGGACCGACGTCGGCCTGATGCTCGGCTTCTATTTCGTCTCGGGCCTCGGTATCACCGTGGGCTACCACCGGTACTTCACCCACGGCTCGTTCAAGGCCAACCGGGCGCTGCGGGTGGCGCTCGCACTCGCCGGCTCGCTTGCGATCGAGGGGCCGGTCATCCGCTGGGTCGCCGACCACCGGCGCCACCACGCCTACAGCGACCGCGAGGGCGATCCGCACTCGCCGTGGCGCTTCGGTGAGACCCTCCCCGGGCTGGCCAAGGGCTTCTGGTTCGCCCACATCGGCTGGCTGTTCGACCTCGAGCACACCAACCGGGACAAGTACACCCCCGACCTGATGCGCGATCGCGACATCAAGCGGGTCGACTCGGCCTTCCCGCTGCTGGTGCTCGTCTCGCTGCTGGCCCCCGCGCTGCTGGGCGGCCTGATCACGATGTCCTGGACCGGCGCGCTCACCGCGTTCTTCTGGGCCTCGCTGGTGCGCGTCTTCACGCTGCACCACGTCACGTGGTCGATCAACTCGGTCTGCCACATGATCGGCGACCGTCCGTTCGCCGCGCGCGACAAGTCCGCCAACTTCTGGCCGCTCGCCGTCCTCAGCTTCGGTGAGAGCTGGCACAACATGCACCACGCCGACCCCACCGCCGCGCGCCACGGCGTGCTGCGTGGCCAGGTCGATTCCTCCGCGCGCGTCATCTGGGTCTTCGAGAAGCTCGGATGGGCCACCGACGTCCGCTGGCCCAAGCCGGAGCGGCTGACGAAGCTGCGCGTCGAGGCCTGATCCTCGCCGAGAACCCGAGTGGCGCAACAAGATCGCGGATCGTGAGGCGATCTTGTTGCCCCGGCTGCCGGGTGGCGCGCGTAGTGCAACAAGATCGTGACGGGTGAGGCGATCTTGTTGCGGTGGCTGCCGGGTGGCGCGGGTGGCGCAACAAGATCGCGATGACTGACAGCGGCGAGGACGCCCGGCCCGCGCGCACCCGCGTGCGGATGACCGGCCGGGAACGGCGGGAGCAGCTCGTCGACGTCGGCCGCGTCCTGTTCGCCGAGCGAGGCTTCGACGCCACCTCCATCGAGGAGATCGCGGCCCGCGCCGGGGTGAGCAAGCCCGTCGTCTACGAGCACTTCGGTGGCAAGGAGGGCCTCTACGCGGTCGTCGTCGATCGCGAGATGGGAGACCTGCTGGACCGGCTCACCAGAGCACTGGCCGAGGGGCACCCGCACCAACTGGTGGAGCAGGCGGCACTGGCGCTGCTGACCTACATCGAGGAACGCACCGACGGCTTCCGGATCCTGTTGCGGCACTCCCCGCCGGCCGGGGGCGCCGAGGGTGGTTTCTCCTCGCTGCTCAACGATGTCGCCAACCAGGTCGAGCACATCCTGGGCCGGGAGTTCGAGGCCCGCGGGATCGCCACCGAGCTCGCGCCCATGTACTCCCAGATGCTGGTCGGCATGGTCGCCGTGACCGGGACCTGGTGGCTGGAGGAGCGGGACCCGCCCCGCGAGACGGTGGCGGCCCACCTGGTCAACCTCGGCTGGAACGGGCTGCGTCACCTCGAGCCCGATCCGAGACCGCTCCGCCGCCCGGGAAGGCCCGATCTGGCGTAAGGTTCCCGTGTTCCGGCCGCCCGTGGGATGGATGGTTCAGGTGACTGTCGAGCACCCGTCGAGGGCTGCGACCGTGGAGCCCGTGCACGACGACGATGCGGCCGCTGAGCATCCTTCGGCCGACATCGACGAGTCACCCGACGATCTCGGCGAATCCGAAGCGCGGCGAGCCGGTCGGCACTACGCGGACGGGCCGCCCGCACCCGGCGGTGGGGGCACGCAATCCACACCGGCCACACCGCCCGAGGTGCCGGAGCGCCACGATCAGGCCGGGGCCATCGTCGCCGACGCCCTCGCGCAGGCCGCCCTGGTGACCTCGCAGGCCGAGGAGTCGGCCGAGCTCATCCTCGCCGACGCCCGCGAGGACGCCGAGCGGGAGATCGACAACGCTCGCGCGGCGGCGCAGGCGCTGCGGGAGCAGGCCGAGGCCATCGTGGCCACCGCTCGGGAGCGCGGCGCCCGGCTGGACGCCGAGGCGGAGCAGCGGACGGCGCAGCTCGAGGCTGAGCTGGAGACCGCCCGCCGCGCCAACGACGAGCACCTGGCCTCGCTGCGCCGCGAGTTCGACGAGCGCCGAGCCGCCGACTACGAGCAGGTCCGGGCCCGCCACGAGGAGCTCGTCGGCGAGGCCGAGACCGAGGCCGCCCGCGTCCGAGCGGAGGCGGAGGGCCACGTCGAACAGGCCCGGGCCGACGCCGACCGGCTCCGCGCCGACGCGCAGGCGCGGGCCGAGTCGGTGGTGCAGGAGGCGCGCGAGGCCGCCGCCGGCGAGACCGCCGCGGCGGCGGAGCAGACCGCGTGGACCAAGCAGACGATGAGCGACCTGCTCGCCGCCGCCGAGCGCGATGCCGAGCAGATCCGGCAGGCCGCGGCCGACGAGGCCCGCGAGATCGTCGCCGCCGCCCAGCAGCGAGTCGCCGAGCTGGACGAGGACGCCGAGCGCCGCGACGCCGAGCGCCGCTCGGAGCTGGCCGACCGGGAGGCCGCCGCGCAGCAGCGGGCCGAGCAGCTCGTCGCCGACGCCGAGACCGAGTCCGACCGGCGGCGCCGCCAGGCCGACGAGGACGCCGAGCGGGTGCGGGCCGAGGCCGCCGAGACCGCGCAGGCGGCGGCGGCGAGCGCCGAGCGCCGCCTCGCGGAGGCCGAGTCGGGAGCCGAGGCGGTCCGCGGCCAGTCGGCGGCCGATCTGCAGCGCCGGCAGCGGGAGGGCCGCGAGGAGCGGCGCCGGGCCAAGGAGGAGGCCGCCCGGGTCATCGCCGAGGCCCGGGCCGAGGCCGACGAGATGCGGGCCGCGGCCCGCGCCCTGCTCGCCGACGCGCGGGCCGAGGTCGCCGTCCTCGCCGCCCACCGGGACGAGATCAGCTCCCAGCTCGGCGAGCTGTCGGGAGTGATCAACGCTCTCGCCGTGGCCGAGCGCTCGGGCGACGGGGAGGCGACCGAACGGGCCCGCGCCGACCTGCAGGCCGCGGCCGCCACCCCGGCGCCGCCCGCAGCCACCGAGGACCCGGAGGCCGAACCGCCCGACCCCCCGCTGATCGACGCCTCCCGGCTCGGCGCCTCGCGCATCACGGCCCCGCCGGCCGCCGGCTCGCCGCGCCCCCGCCCCTCCCGACCGTCGACGGGCCAGAAGTGAGTCCCGTCCGCTACCGTCCCACTGATCTCCGTCCCCTCATCTCCGACTTCACCGACCGTGCCGACCGTGCCGACGTGACGAGAGAAAGCGCAGGACGCCCATGAGCGAGCAGACCGCCAGCACCTTCCGCACCGTGATGCGCGGCTACGAGCCCGCCGAGGTCGACCGCCACGTGGCCGGGCTCGGGGATTCGCTGACGGAGGCCAACGCCCGGGCCGACGAGCTCTCGCGCGAGGTCGAGTCGCTGCGCAGCCAGCTGCAGGCCTCGGCCGAACAGGCGCAGGCCCAGACCCAGGCGCCCAGGCCGCCGGAGGAGCCGACCTTCCACGACTTCGGGAAGCGGATCGGCCGGATCCTCGCCATGGCCGAGGAGGAGGCCGAGGAGATGCGCTCGGCGGCGGTGGCCGAGGTCGAGCGCAAGCTGGGCGAGTGCGAGGCGCAGACCGGCCAGTCGCGCGCCGAGGCCGACCAGTACGCGCAGGAGATCCGCGGCAACGCCGAGCAGGAGGCCGCCCGCATCGTCGAGGAGGCCAAGCGCAGCGCCGACCAGATGATCGACGAGGCCGAGCGGCGCGCGATGGCCCGGCGCGGGGAGGCGGAGGCGATCTACGAGGAGCAGCGGGCCCGGGCCGCGAAGGCCGCCGCCGACTTCGAGCAGACGCTCGCCGAGCGGCGCGACACCGCCGAGCAGGTCTTCCAGGACCGCACCGACGAGATGGAGCAGCAGCTCGCCGAAGCCCGCGACCGGGTCGCGAACGCGCGGGCCGAGGCCGACCGGACCGCGGCCGACTCGCAGCGGCGGGCGGCGCAGACGGTCGCGGAGTCGGAGCAGAAGGCCGAGCAGATCGTCGCCGAGGCCTCGGCGCGGGCCGAGCGCATCCGCGACGAGTCCGACCGCGAGCTGGCGGCGGCCGTGCAGCGGCGCAACGCCATCAACGCCCAGTTGACCAACGTGCGGCAGATGCTGGCGACACTGTCGGGGACCACGCCGTCGGCAGCGGCCGCCATCGAGGAGCCCCAGGGCGGGGACGCGAGCTGATCGGCGGGTCGGCAGAGGCCCGTCAGCCGGCGTCCTCGGCGAGTTCGAGCCAGGCCTCCTCGGCCGCCTCGCGCTCGGCGACGACGCCGCGCAGCTCGGTGTCGAGCTCGGCGACCGTCTCCAGGTAGCCCTCGGCCAGGGTGTGGGCGGAGGCGGCGGCCAGCTTCTCGTGCAGCGAGGCCTCGCGCCGCTGCAGGGTCTCGACCCGCCGCTCCAGCCGCTGCAGCTCCTTGCGGGAGGCGCGGGTGTCGCCCCGCCGCTCCCGCCCGGCCGACCCGTCGTCGCTGCGCTCGCCCGCCACCTGCCGCTCGTGCCGGCGGCGCAGGTACTCCTCGACGCCGCCGGGCAGCGCCGCCAGCGAGCCGTCGCCGAGCAGGGCGACGGTGCTGTCGCAGACCCGCTCCAGCAGGTAACGGTCGTGGCTGACCACGACCAGGGTGCCGGCCCAGGCGTCGAGCAGGTCCTCCAGCGCCGCCAGGGTGTCGGTGTCGAGATCGTTGGTGGGCTCGTCCAGCAGCAGCAGGTTGGGTTGGGCCAGCAGCAGCCGCAGCAGCTGCAGCCGGCGCCGCTCGCCGCCGGAGAGGTCGGCCACCGGGGTCCACTGCCGCGCGTTGGGGAAGCCGAACCGTTCGGCCAGCTGCCCCGCGCTGAGCTCGACGCCGGCCAGCTCGGCGGAGGTGCGGACCTCGCTCACGGCCTCCAGCACCCGCAGGTCGCCGGGCAGCTCCCGGATCTCCTGGCTCAGGTGGCCGACGTGGACGGTCTGGCCGAGCCGGACGGTCCCGCCGTCGGGGTCGAGCTCGCCGGCCAGCAGCCGCAGCAGGTGCGTCTTGCCGGAGCCGTTGACGCCGATGATCCCGATCCGGTCGCCGGGGCCGACCTGCCAGGTGACGTGGTCCAGCAGGGTGCGGGCACCCCGCCCGTCGTCGTCGCCGGTCTCGCCGACGGTGACGGTGACGTCCTCGAGATCGACGACCTGCTTGCCGAGCCGGCGCTGGGCGAGGGCCCGCAGTTCGACGCCCTGCCGCGGCTCGGGGACGTCGGCGATCAGCGCCTCCGCGGCCTCGACCCGGAAGCGGGGCTTCGAGGTGCGGGCCGGCGCCCCGCGCTGCAGCCAGGCCAGCTCCTTGCGTAGCAGGTTGCGGCGGCGCGCCTCGGCGGCGTCGGCCTGCCGGGCCCGTTCGGCGCGGGCCAGGACGTAGGCGGCGTAACCGCCGTCGAAGGCGCGGACGGTGGCGTCGCCGACCTCCCAGGTCCGTTCGACGACCGCGTCGAGGAACCAGCGGTCGTGGGTGACGACCAGCAGCGCGCCGCGGCGATCGCGCAGGTGGCCGGCGAGCCAGGTGATGCCCTCGACGTCGAGGTGGTTGGTCGGCTCGTCGAGGACGAGCAGGTCGGCGCGCTGCACCAGGGCGGCGGCGAGCGCGGTGCGGCGCCGCTCGCCGCCGGACAGCCGGGCGACGTCGGCGTCCAGCCCCACGGCCGCCAGGCCGAGGCCGGACATGACCTCGCGGGTCGCGGCGTCCCCGGCCCACTCGTGGGTGGCGGCGTCCCCGACGACGAGGTCGCGGACGGTGGCGCCGGCGGGGAGGTCGCCGCGCTGGTCGACCCGCGCCACCTGCACCCCGCCGGTCCGGGTCACCCGGCCGGTGTCGGGGTCGTCGGCGCCGACGATGAGCCGCAGCAGGGTGGACTTGCCCCCGCCGTTGCGGCCGACGACGCCGATGCGGTCGCGGTCGTCGACGCCGAGCGAGACGCCGTCCAGCACCGTGGTGGTGCCGTAGGCCTTGCCGACGTTCTCCAGGTTCACCAGGTTCGCCATCAGGTCACCAGCGTCGCTCCCGGGGCGGGGCCGCGTGCCACCCGGGCGCTGCGGCACACCCCGGCGGCCTCCAGCTCGGCGGCGAGCAGTCCCGCGGCAGCCTCGTCCGTGCACAGGAAGGCGCAGGTCGGGCCGGAGCCGGAGACCAGCGCGGCAGGCGCCGTCGCGCCCGCGGCCAGGGTGTCGGCCAGGTGCGGCAGCAGCGACACGGCCGCCGGCTGCAGGTCGTTGCCGACGGCCGCGGCGATGCCGGCGAGATCGCCCGCGGCGAGCGCCGCCAGCAGCGCGTCCGGCGTACCCGCCGGTGCCGGGGCGCGGCCGCCCGCCCGGAGCCGGTCGAGCTCGCCGTAGGCGGCGCCGGCGGAGATGCCGGTCCCGGCCAGCGCGAAGACCCAGTGCAGCCGGCCGGTGGTGGCGACGGGAACAAGCTGTTCGCCGCGTCCGGTGCCGACGGCCGTGCCGCCCAGCAGCGGGAAGGCGACGTCGCTGCCCAGCTTGGCCGCGAGCGGCAGCAGGTCGGCGGTGGCGACGTCGAGGTCCCACAGCCTGGCGCACGCCACCAGGGTGCCGGCGGCGTCGGCCGAGCCGCCCGCCATCCCGCCTGCCACCGGGATCGCCTTGCGCAGCGACAGCGCCACCCGGGGCTCGACGCCGGCGACGTCGGCCAGCAGCCGGGCCGCGCGCCAGGCCAGGTTCCGCTCGTCGGTGGGGACCTCGCCCGCCCCCTCGCCGGTCACCGTCACCGACAGCCGCTCGGCCGGGGCGGCCGCCACCTCGTCGAGCAGGTCGACGGCGTGGAAGACGGTGGTGAGGTCGTGGAAGCCGTCGGCCCGGACGTCCCCGACGGCCAGGTGCAGGTTGACCTTCGCGGGGACCCGGACGCGTACCGCGGCGTCCCGCCCCGCGGACCGCCGTCCCTCGGTGTCGGGGGGTGCTGGCACGCGCCCGAGCGTAATCACCTGCCGGCCCGGCTCCGGCGGCCGGCCGGGGCCGCCGACCCGGTGGTCAGCCGGTGCGGCCGCGGCGGGTATTGTGGCGTGGTTGCCCCGGCGAGGGACCGCGCGAGCGGCGTCCGTCATCGACGTGGTGTCGATCGTCGACGCGCGTCCCGCGGCCGAGGCATCACAACCGGCAACCACACCGTCCGATCGCATTCGAGTCTTTCTTTTAGGAGTTTCCGCCGTGGCCGAGGTCCGTCTGTCCGCCGCGTCCCGCACCGAGTTCGGCAAGGGGGGCGCCCGGCGCACCCGTCGTGCCGGGTTCGTGCCCGCCGTCATCTACGGCGGTCACGACACGCCCAAGCATGTGGCGTTGCCGGCGCACGACTTCGCCGCCGCCATCCGCAACGGGGGCTCGAACGTCCTGCTCACCCTGGAGCTCGAGGGCGCCGAGCAGCTGGCGATCCCGAAGTCGATCCAGCGGCACCCGCTGAAGGGCTACTACGAGCACGTGGACCTGCTGACGGTCAAGCGCGGACAGAAGGTCACCGTCGACGTCCCGATCACCGTCATCGGCGAAATCCCGTCCGGTGGTCTGCTCAACCAGGAAAACCTCTCGCTCAGCGTCGAGGCCGAGGCCACCCACATCCCGAACGAGTTCGAGGTGCACATCGAGGAGCTGGAGATCGGCTCGGCGATCCACGCCTCGGACATCGCGCTGCCGTCGGGCTCCACGCTCGAGAGCGACCCGGAGATGCTGATCCTGTCGATCAGCGAGGCGCCGACCGCCGAGGAGCTCGAGGCCGAGACCGCCGAGGCGGAGGAGGAGCTCGGGGTCGAGGAGGACCAGTCCGAGGAGACGGCCGCCGAGGCCGCCGCCGAGGGCGACGAGTCCTCCGAGTAACGCCCTCTCCGGCGAACAGCACCGACCGGCAGCACCGCCGTGGCCGACGACAGGTTTCTGGTCGTCGGCCTCGGCAACCCCGGACCGCAGTACGAGACGACCCGGCACAACGTGGGCTTCCTCGTTCTCGACCTGCTCGCCGAGCGGGTCGGGGGCAAGTTCAAGTCGCACCGCAGCCGGGCCGACGTCGTCGAGGGGCGGCTGGCCGGAGTGCCGGTGGTGCTGGCCAAGCCGCGGTCGTACATGAACGAGTCCGGCGGCCCGGTGAAGGCGGTGGCGGCCTTCTACAAGATCCCGCTGGAGCGCATCGTGGTCGTCCACGACGAGCTGGACGTGCCGTTCGGCACGCTGCGGGTGAAGCGCGGCGGCGGCGACGGCGGGCACAACGGGCTGCGCTCCACCAGCTCGGCGCTCGGTAGCCGGGACTACGCCCGGGTGCGCGTCGGCATCGGCCGCCCGCCGGGCCGGCAGGACCCGGCCGACTACGTGCTGCGGCCGTTCGGCGCGGGCGAGCGCAAGGATCTCGGCTTCGAGATCGACCGCGCCGCCGACGCCGTCGAGATGGTGCTCTGCGACGGGGTCGAGGCGACCCAGAACCGCGTCCACCCCGCCTGAGGTCCGGTCGGGACGCCGACCGCAGTCAGCCGAGGAGGCGCAGCTGCGCGGCCTCGTGCTGCAGCAGCCACTGCTTGGCCGGCAGCCCGCCGCCGTACCCGGTGAGGGCGCCGTCGGCGCCGATGACCCGATGGCACGGCACGACGATCGAGATCGGGTTGCGGCCGTTGGCCGCTCCCACCGCCCGGACCGCCGCCGGCGACCCGACCGCCTCGGCCAGGTCGCGGTAGCTGCGGGTCTCGCCGTGCGGGATCTCGCGCAGCGCGTCCCAGACCCGCCGCATGAACTCGGTGCCCGCGGGGTGCAGCGGCAGGTCAAAGTCGTCCCGGTCGCCGGCGAAGTACTCGGCCAGCTGGATGCGCACGTCCTCGAACGCGGCGTCGTCACGCACCGCGTCGGCGGGCGGCTGCTGCGGGTGCTTGCCCGAGGGCAGGTAGAGCCCGGTGATGCCGACCTCGTCGCGCAGCAGGAGCAGGTCGCCCAGCGGCGACGGGACGGTCGTCCAGCGGATCATGGTGTATCGCTCCAGGTGTCGGCGTACAGGTGGGCCCACAGGTGGTGGGTGGCGTAGCTGCGCCAGGGCGCCCAGTCCGGGCGGTCCGTGGCGAGGTCCAGCCGGAGATCGGCGGCGGCGCGGCGGACGACGAGGTCGGAGGCGAGCAGGACGTCCGGGTGACCGAGCGTGCGCATGGCGAGGTAGTCGGCCGTCCACGGGCCGATGCCCGGCAGCGCGAGCAGCTGCGCCTCGCACCTCGTCCCGGTCGGCGCCCGGATCGAGCGCGAGCGCGCCGTCGGCGACCGCGGCGGCCAGCGTGACGACGGCCCGCCCGCGGGCGCGCGGCATGGGCAGCGTGCCGGGGTCGGCGGCGGCGAGGGCGTCCGGGGTCGGGAAGCTGCGCCACCCGTCGTCGGTCGGCTTGCCGTGCTCGGCGACCACGCGGCCGAGCACGGTCCGCGCCCCGCTGACCGAGATCTGCTGGCCGACCACGGTGCGCACCGCGGTCTCGAAACCGTCGACCGAGCCGGGGGAGCGCAGCCCCGGGCGGGTGCGGACCACCGGTCCGAGGACGGCTGTCGGCGCCGAGGACGGCGTCGACCGCGACCGGGTCGGCGTCCAGGTCGAGCAGGCGGCGGACGCGGGCCACGACCGTCACCAGATCGCGGACGTCGCCGAGGCGCACCTCGCAGCGCACGGCGCGCTCGCCGGGCGAGACCGCCACCAGCGCCGGGCCCCCTGGGGCCGGGACGACGCGGCGGAACACGCCGGCCTGGTAGGACTCCAGACCCGGCACGGCGTGCGCGCCGAGGAAGTCCAGGACCGTGGTGAGCGCCATCGGCTCGCGGTAGGGCAGCTGCAGGACCACCGTGCCCGGCTCGGCGCCTTTGGGGCCGGCCGCGCGGCGCGCGGCCCGCAGCCCCGACGGGGTGGTGGCGAAGACCTCGCGGACGGTGTCGTTGAACTGGCGGACGCTGGCGAACCCGGCGGCGAAGGCGACATCGGCGACCGGGAGGGCCGTGGTCTCCAGCAGCACCCGTGCAGTCTGCGCGCGCTGCGCCCGGGCCAGCGCCAGCGGCCCGGCGCCGACCTCGGCGACCAGCAGGCGGTGCAGCTGCCGCTCGGAGTAGCCGAGCCGGCCGGCCAGGCCGGGCACGCCGTCGCGGTCGACGACGCCGTCGCCGATCAGCCGCAGCGCCCGGCCGGCGACGTCGGCGCGCAGGTGCCAGTCCGGCGAGCCGGGGGAGGCGTCCGGCCGGCACCGCTTGCAGGCCCGGAAGCCGGCGCGCTGCGCGGCGGCGGCGCTGGGATGGAAGGAGACGTTGCTGCGGCGGGGAGTGATCGCCGGGCAGGACGGCCGGCAGTAGATGCCGGTGGAGCGGACGGCGGTGAAGAACCAGCCGTCGAACCGGGCATCGCGCGAGGCGACGGCCCGGTAGCAGATGTCCTCGTCCGGCAGCAGCACGTCCTCGAGTCTGCACCTCCGGTCCGACAGCGGCTGGCGGTTTCCGGACATCGCGGCCGACGCGTCCAGGCGGGGTCCCGTTAGGGTGCAAGCCGTGCGCGTACTGGTCACCGGCGGCGTCGGGTTCATCGGCGTCAACTTCGTCCGCTCGACGATCGCGACCCGGCCGGATGCCGAGATCACGGTGCTGGACGCCATGACCTACGCCGCCAACCCGGCCAGCCTGGCCGGCATCGAGGACCGCGTCACCCTGGAGGTCGGCGACGTCGCCGACGAGGAGCTGGTCGACCGGCTGGTGGCGGGCAGCGACCTCGTCGTCCACTTCGCCGCCGAGTCGCACAACGACAACTCGCTGCGAGACCCCTCACCCTTCGTCCGGACGAACCTCACGGGGACCTTCACCCTGTTGGAGGCGGTGCGCCGCCACGGGGTGCGCTACCACCACATCAGCACCGACGAGGTCTACGGCGACCTGGAGCTCGACGACCCGGAGAGGTTCACGGCCCGGACCCCCTACAACCCCTCCAGCCCGTACAGCGCCAGCAAGGCGGGCTCGGACCTGCTGGTGCGGGCGTGGGTGCGCTCGTTCGGGGTGCAGGCGACGATCTCGAACTGCTCCAACAACTACGGCCCGTACCAGCACGTCGAGAAGTTCATCCCGCGGCAGATCACCAACGTGCTGGCCGGGCGGCGTCCCCGGCTCTACGGCGCCGGGGCGAACGTCCGCGACTGGATCCACGTCGAGGACCACAACGACGCGGTGTGGGCGATCATCGAGCGCGGCCGGATCGGGGAGACCTACCTCATCGGCGCCGACGGCGAGGCCGACAACCTCACCGTGGTGCGCACGATCCTGGAGCTGATGGGCCGCTCCCCGGACGACTTCGAGCACGTCACCGACCGGGCCGGGCACGACCTGCGCTACGCCATCGACGCCTCGAAGCTGCGCGACGAGCTCGGCTGGCGCCCCCGCTACGGCGACCTGCGTACCGGACTGGCCCGCACCATCGAGTGGTACGACACGCACCCCCACTGGTGGGAGCCGGGCAAGAACGCGGTCGAGGCGAAGTACGCCGAGAGCGGTCAGTGATCTCCCCCGCGTCGCCGGCGGGCCGCCGGGCCCTAGGATTCGGCCGGTGAAAGGCATCGTCCTGGCCGGTGGTTCGGGCACCCGGCTCCACCCGCTCACCCGCAGCGTCAGCAAGCAGCTGCTGCCGGTCTACGACAAGCCGATGATCTACTACCCGATCTCGACGCTGATGCTCGCCGGGATCCGGGACATCCTGATCATCACCACGCCGCACGACCAGGAGCAGTTCGTCCGGCTGCTCGGCGACGGGTCGCACTGGGGCGTCGAGCTCAGCTACGCCGTGCAGCCGTCCCCGGACGGGCTGGCGCAGGCGTTCCTCATCGGCGCCGAGCACCTCGGCGACGACACCGCCGCCCTGGTGCTCGGTGACAACATCTTCTTCGGCCACGGCATGGGCGGCCTGCTCGCCGACTCGGTCGCCGAGGTCGACCGGGCCGGCGGCTGCACGCTGTTCGGCTACCGCGTCAGCGACCCGGAGCGCTACGGCGTCGCCAGCCTCGACGCCGCCGGCCGGCTGGTCGACATCGAGGAGAAGCCGGAGCGGCCGCGTTCCGATCTCGCCGTCACGGGGCTGTACTTCTACGACGCCGACGTGGTCGAGGCGGCGCGCTGCGATCCGGCCCGTCGGCGCGCGGCGAGCTGGAGATCACCGACCTCAACCGCGTCTACATCGAGCGCGGCGACGCCCGGCTCGCCGACCTCGGCCGCGGCACCGCCTGGCTCGACACCGGCACCCAGGACGCACTGCTCGAGGCGGCGCAGTTCGTGCAGGTGCTGCAGCACCGCCAGGGCATCACCATCGCCTGCCTGGAGGAGGTCGCGATGCGCCGCGGCTTCATCACCGGCGAGCAGGCGCTCGAACTCGGCGAGCAGATGGGCAAGTCCGGCTACGCCCAGTACCTGCGCCGCACCGCCCGGCGCTTCCTGGACGGCGACGGCGAGGCGTCGGCGTGAGTACGCCCGAGATAACCCCGATGACGGTCACGACGACCGCCATCGACGGGTTGCTGCGGATCGGGACGAAGAGCGTCACCGACGAGCGCGGCACGGTGCGCGAGTTCTTCCGCACCAGCGGCTTCGCGGCCGTCCCGGTGCCGGAGCGCTGGGCCCAGATCAACCTCACCCGCACCGCGCGCGGCGGGCTGCGGGGGCTGCACGCCGAGGCCGCCGACAAGCTCGTCGGACTCGCCGCCGGCGAGGCCTTCGGAGCCTGGGTGGACGTGCGGCCGGAGTCGACGACCTACGGCAGCGTCGTCACCGGGGTACTGACCGTCGGGGTGCAGATGTTCGTTCCCGCCGGGGTGGCCAACGGCTTCCAAGCGACCTCCGAGGGTGGCTGCGAGTACCTCTACTGCTTCGGCGTGGAGTGGACGCCGGGCATGGCGGGCACGGCGCTGAACCCGCTCGACCCGGCCCTCGGCATCGCCTGGCCCATCCCGCCGGACCCGGGCAACCCGGCGATGGTCTCGGCCAAGGACGCGGCGGCCCCGGCGTTCGCGGACCTGCGCTCCTGATGCGGTGGCTGGTCACCGGCGGCGGGGGGCAGCTCGCCACCCACGCCGGCGCGCTGCTGTCCGCCTCGGACGACGAGGTCACCGTGCTCGGCCGGGCCGAGCTGGACATCGCCGACGCCGCCGCGGTGGATCACACCGTCGCCTCGCTGCGTCCGGAGGTCGTGCTCAACGCCGCCGCCTACACCGCCGTCGACGCCGCCGAGAGCGACGAGGCCGCCGCCGAGGCCGTCAACGCCGCCGGCGCCGGGAACGTCGCCGCCGCGCTGAGCCGGCACGGCGGCCGGATGATCCACGTCTCCACCGACTACGTCTTCGCCGGGGACGCGAGCGCCCCCTACGAGGTCACCGACCGGCCCGACCCACGCACCGCCTACGGCCGCACCAAGCTGGCCGGGGAGCGCCGGGTGCGGGCCGCGCTGCCGGAGGCGTCCTGGGTGGTGCGCACGGCCTGGGTGTTCGGCGGACCGAGCGCAAACTTCGTCGACACCATGCGCCGGCTGGAGCGGGAACGCGACACCGTCGATGTCGTGGCTGACCAGCTCGGCTGCCCCACCTCCGCCGCCGACCTCGCCGCCGGGCTGATCGAACTCGGCCGCTCGGGCGTGGCGGCCGGGACGCTGCACTACGTCAACGCCGGTCGGGCCTCCTGGTTCGATCTCGCCCGCGAGGTGTTCCGGCTCGCCGACGCCGATCCGGAGCGGGTGCGCCCGACCGACTCGGCTGCCTTCCGGCGTCCCGCCCCGCGGCCGGCCTGGTCGGTGCTCTCCACCGCCGCCTGGACCGCGGCCGGGCTCACGCCGCCACGGCCCTGGCAGGCGGCCCTCGCCGCCCACCTCACCCCCTGACGCCTCAGCCGGTGTTGCGCAGCCCGGCGGCGACACCGTTGATCGTCAGCAGCAGCGCGCGGCGCAGGTCCGGGCTGACCTCGCGGCTGGCCTCGTCGTCGGCGCGCAGGCGGGCCAGCAGATCGACCTGCAGGTAGGAGATCGGGTCGAGGTAGGCGTCGCGGACGCCGAAGGTGCGCTGCAGCACCGGGGAGTCGTCGAGCAGGTGCTGCTCGCCGGTCACCTGCAGGATCTCGGTCACGGCCCGCTCGTGCTCGGCGCGCACGACGTCGAAGACGTGCCGCAGCCGGTCGGGCACGAGCGTTTCGACGTAGTGCCCGGCGATGTCGAGGTCGGTCTTGGCGAGGGTCATCTCGACGTTGGAGACAAAGGTGCGGAAGAAGTGCCACTGCGCGTGCATTTCGGCCAGCACGTCGGACAGCCCGGCGTCGCGGGCGGCGGCCAGCCCGGTGCCGACGCCGAACCAGCCGGGAACGATCTGGCGGGACTGCGTCCAGCCGAACACCCACGGGATCGCGCGCAGCCCCTCGAGCCCGCCGCCGGACGAGGGCCGCTTCGCCGGACGGGAGCCGATGTTGAGCATGCCGAGCTGCTCGACCGGCGTCGAGGCCATGAAGTAGTCCGGCAGGTCGTCGTCGTCGACGAAGGCCCGGTACGCCTCGTACGCGGCGTCGCTGACCAGCGTCATGCACTCGTCCCACCGGTTCAGCTGCGCCGCCGACTGACGGGGCGCGCGGTGCAGGACTGACGCGCGCAGCGTGGCGGCGACCGTCAGCTGCAGGTTCTCCCGGGCCAGCTCGGGCAGCGTGTACTTGTCGGAGATGACCTCGCCCTGCTCGGTGAACTTGATCTCGCCGTCGAGCACGCCGTAGGGCTGGGCCAGGATCGAGTCGTAGGTGGGGCCGCCGCCGCGTCCGACCGTGCCGCCGCGACCGTGGAACAGCCGCAGCCGGACGCCGTGGCGCGCGGCGACGTCCCGCAGCGTCCGCTGCGCCCGGTGGATCTCCCACTGCGAGGTGGCGATGCCGGCCTGCTTGTTGGAGTCCGAGTAGCCGAGCATGACCTCCTGCACGTCGCCGCGCAGCGAGACGATCAGGCGGTAGGTGGGGTCGGCGAGAAGCGTGTCGAGGACCTCGCCGGCCTGCCGCAGCTCGTCGACGGTCTCGAGCAGCGGGACGAAGCCGATGCGGGCGAACGGCCGCCGCTGCCCGCCCGCCCCGGATCCGTGGACGTCGACGAGGCCGGCTTCGCGGGCGAGGATCACGGGTGCCAGCAGGTCGTCCGGGCCGCGGGTCATGGAGACGATGTAGCTCTCGATGACCTCGGGGCCGTAGGTGTCGAGAGCCTCGCGGATCGCGGTGAAGACGGCGAAGGTCTTGGCCCCGGCCTCGTCCAGCGGGGGCGGTGAGCCGGCGAGCGGGCGGCGGGAGCGCAGCTCGTGGGCGAGCAGACGGAGCCGGTCGTCGCGGGGGAGCGAGGCGTAGGGCGCCGGAGGCTCGGTCTCCTCGCCCAGCCGGTCGACCAGCTGCCCCACCGCGTGGTGGTGCGCGTCGGCGTGCTCCCGGACGTCCATCGTGGCCAGGTGCAGCCCGAAGACCGCGACGGTGCGCTGCACGCGGGCGAGCAGGCCGTCGGCGATCAGGCCTCCCGCATGCTCGCGCAGCGAGTCCTCGAGCAGCGCCAGCTCGGCCAGCAGCTCCGTGCGGCCGAGGTAGTCGCGCCCGGGCCGGTGGGGCAGCTCCTCGTCCACCCGGCGGCGGGTGTTGACCAGCTTGGCGCGGATGCAGGTGAGCTTGAGGCGGTAGGGCTCGTGGGCGTTGAGCGTCCGGACACGGGGATCGAGGTCGAGCGCCTCCAGGTCGGCGGCGATCGAGTCGGTGAGCGCGGCCGACGCGGCCACCACGGCGGTCGAGGAGGAGAGCTCGGCGACGAGCCCCTCGAGCGCGGCGTCCACCACGCGCACCGCGACGTGATGCTGCAGCCGCAGCACGTCCCGGGTGACCTCGGCGGTGACGTTGGGGTTGCCGTCGCGGTCGCCGCCGATCCAGGTGCCGAAGGCGAGCGGCAGCGCGTCGGCCGGGAGCGTCCCGCCCTGCCGGTGCACCTCGTCGGCGAGGTCGGTGCTCAGCTCCGGCAGCGTCTCCTCGGCGATGTCCTGCAGGTAGTAGATGACGTTGCGGGCCTCGTCCTGCGGGGTCGGGCGGATCCGCCGCAGCTCGTCGGTCTGCCAGAGCAGGTCGACCAGCTCGCCCAGCGTGCGGTCCTGCCGTGAGCGCTGCGCGGAGCCCTGTGGGGCGTCGGTGGCCAGGACGTCGGCGATGCGGCGCAGCTTGGTGAGGATCGAGCGGCGGCTGGCCTCGGTGGGGTGGGCGGTGAACACCGGTCGCACCGCCAGCTGCCGCAGCGCGTCGTGCAGCCCGCCGGTGCCCTGCTGCTCCGCGACGTCGGCGACGGCGCGGGCCAGCCAGCCCTCGTCCTCGGGTCGGGTGCGCAGGTTGCGGACGCGCTGCACCTGCTCGCTGATGTTGGCGAGGTGGAAGTAGGCGGCGAAGGCCCGCACGAGGACGATGGCGGTCTCGATGGGCTGCTCGGCGAGCAGCTGCCGTACCTCCTCGGACGCGGCCGCGGCGTGCTCCTTGCTCTGCTTGGTCAGCCGCCGCACCCGCTCCACGAGCTCCAGGGCGTCGTGCCCCTGCTGGCGCACCAGCGACTCGCCCAACAGCGTGCCGACGCGGCGCACGTCGGCGCGCAGCTGCGCGTCGGTGGTCCCGTCGAGGCCGGCGCCGAGGAGCTCCGGAGTGTCGAGATCGTCGAGTTCGGGATCGGGGTGGGTGCTCACGCCTGCATCCTTCCGCAGCGGCGCGCCGCTGTGGGGGCCGCGAAAGGAGCGCGGCGACCGTGAAAGGCGTTTCGACCCTGGTCTTTGGTCGCGGCGCCGCGGGTCGGAAGTCCCGGTCATTTCTCCACTCGGGCACGTTGTTCAGTTTGAGTTTCGCAAGCGTCTGCGCCGCCGGTATGAATGTGAGATCGCGGTGAGACACCGGCCGACCAGGGGGGACGGCAGGGGGGTCCGCCGCGGCACGGGGGGAATTGAATGCGCAAGGGTGGGGGGTCGAACGTCGCGCCCGAGGGCGAAGGCGTCCGACCGATCAACGCTGAGCGCCCGCATCGTGCCGAGGCGGTGCGCCGGACCACGGGCTATGTGCCTCGGCCGGCGACCGATCGCTCGCACGATCTGCATCCGGCCGCAACGAATGGTCCGGTTGCGCGTGACTCCGCAAACCTGGCGAGCGAGGTCGCCAATGGTCCCCGCCACGCGCGTCCGAGGTGGTTGGGGCGCTACCAGCTCGCGCTCCTCGCCATCGACCTCATGACGGCCACGCTGGCCGGTGTTGCTGCCGCCGTCTTCCGGTTCGGGGCGGACACCGAAGCGGCACCGCACATCGTGATCCTGAGCATCGTGAGCCTGCCGGTGGCCTGGGGCCTCGCGGCGGCCGGCAACGGCGCCTACGAGCGCCGCTACGTCGGGGTCGGCACCGAGGAGTTCTCGCGGATCGTCCGGGCCTTCCTCCACCTGACCGCCACGGCGACGTTCCTCTTCTACGCCGCAGACCTGCCGGTGGCCCGAGGGTTCGTCTTCCCGGCGCTGGTGCTGGCGCTGGTGCTGGACCTGGTCGGACGCTACGCGGCTCGCAAGTGGCTGCACCGCCGCCGCGTGGCCGGGGCGTCGCTGACCTCGGTGCTGGCGGTCGGTGGTAGCGAGTCGGTGGCGGCGTTCGCGGCGCTGCTGCGGCGCGACCAGCACGCGGGCATGACCGTGGTCGGCGCGTGCCTGCCTACCGACCGGGAGCCGGTCGAGGCGGCGACGCCGACCGGCTGGCCGAGGCCGACGTGCCGGTGGTCGGCGATGTCGACTCGGTTCTCGCGGCGGCCCGCCGCTGCGGCGCGCACACGGTGGCGGTGCTGTCCGGGCAGATCAGCCCCGAGAAGCTGCGGTGGATCTCCTGGCAGCTCGAGGGCACGAACGTCGAGCTCGTGGTGTCGCCGGGGGTCGCCGAGATCGCCGGCCGGCGCCTGCACATCCAGCCGGTTGCCGGGCTGCCGCTGCTGCAGGTCGAGGAGCCGGCCTTCAGCGGCTTCCGGCGCGTGGTCAAGCGGGCCTTCGACCTCGTCGCCGCCTCGCTCGCGCTGGCGGTGCTGTCGCCGGTGCTGATCACGATCGGGCTGCTGGTCCGGCTCACCAGCCGCGGCCCGGCGCTGTTCACCCAGACCCGCATCGGCGTGAACGGCCGCGAGTTCCGGATCGTCAAGTTCCGCACCATGTGCGCGGACGCGGAGCAGAAGCTCGCGGCGCTGGCGGCCGCGAACGAGTCCGACGGGCTGCTGTTCAAGATGCGCGAGGACCCGCGCATCACTCGGATCGGCCGCGTGCTGCGGCGCTTCTCGCTGGACGAGCTGCCGCAGCTGCTGAACGTGGTCACCGGATCCATGTCGCTGGTGGGGCCCCGGCCGCCGCTGCCGGACGAGGTCGCGCGCTACGGCGACGACGTCCGCCGCCGGCTGCTGGTGAAGCCGGGCATCACCGGCCTCTGGCAGATCAGCGGTCGCAGCGACCTGTCGTGGGAGGAGTCGGTGCGACTCGACCTGCGCTACGTCGAGGACTGGTCGCTGAGCCTCGACCTGCAGGTGCTGTGGAAGACGGCGAGAGCCGTAATGCGGGCCGACGGGGCCTACTGAACCTGAGTGACCACCGTCAATCAGGCCTGAAGTAAATGGAGTGGGGGCTTCATCATGCGTATCGCCTTGGTCGGAACCCGGGGGGTTCCAGCGAGGTACGGCGGCTTCGAGACCTGCGTGGAGGAGGTCGGACGCCGGCTGGTCAAGGCCGGCCACGAGGTGGTCGTCTACTGCCGGACGACTCGAGAACGACGACCCCGCGCCGCAGGAGTACGAGGGCATGCGCCTGGTCCACCTGCCGGCGATGCAGAAGAAGTCGCTGGAGACCCTGAGCCACACCGCGCTCTCGGTCGCGCATTTGATGGCCCACCCGGTCGACGCGGCGATCGTCTTCAACTCCGCCAACTCGCCGTTCCTCCCGCTGCTGCGGGCGCGCGGCATCCCGGTCGCCACCCACGTCGACGGGTTGGAGTGGATGCGCTCGAAGTGGCAGGGGCTCGGGCGCGCGTACTACCGGATCGCCGAGAGCCTCGCGGTCCGCTGGTCGGACGCGCTCATCGCCGACGCCCAGGGGATCGCCGACTACTACCAGGGCGAGTTCGGCGCCGAGACCGAGCAGATCGCCTACGGCGCGCCGATCCTGGTCGACCCGACGGCAGAGGGCATCAGCAAGCTCGGGCTCGAGCAGCGCGGTTACCACCTGGTCGTCGCACGCTTCGAGCCGGAGAACCACGTCGACATGATCGTCGACGGCTACCGGCGAAGCTCAGCGCGAAGCTGCCGCTCGTCGTGGTGGGCTCGGCGCCGTACTCGGACGCCTACACCGCGCCAGATTCACGACCTCGCCGACGAGCGGGTTCGCTTCCTCGGCGGGGTCTGGGACCAGGCGCTGCTCGACGAGCTGTACGCCAACTGCGCCACGTACCTGCACGGTCATTCGGTCGGTGGCACCAACCCGTCGCTGTTGCGCGCGATCGGTGCCGGCGCCGCGACGATCGCGTTCGACGTCGTCGTTCAACCGCGAGGTGCTCGGCGAAGACCGGGCGGTATTTCGCATCCGTGGACGGCGTCCGCTCAGAGGTCGAACTGGCCGAGCGGTATCCCGAAGCGACGGCCGCTCGTGGCGTATCAGCACAGCGCGAGGCCTATCGATACGACTGGGACGACGTGGCCGCGAAGTACGAGCACATGCTTGTGAGGCTGACGGTCGGCGAAGCCATCTTGTGTGATCGGCCCTCCGGGCGTCGCAGGTCGAGTCGAGGCGACCCCGCCGGCGGGCTCGAGAGGTCGCGGACATGAGCCGACGCGTCGGGCACGATGCCCGCTTCACCCTGAACGTCCGTTGTCCGTTCGTGCTCGGCTCGTTCCTGCTCGTCGTGGCTCTCGTGGCCGGGTGCACCGCTTCGGGCAGCGGTAGCGGCACCGCCGGGACGCCGACCCGATCGACCAACGCGAATGCCCCAGCGCCGAAGGCGGCTGGCTCCATCGCTCTCTCGCCCACATCCACGGCGACCGCGCAGCGGCCCCAAGGCACCCCCAGGGCCTTAATACACACGACAGCGCCGCCGGGCGTGCCGTTGCCGACGCAGCAGACGAGGGCACCGGTTCCACTCCGCAGCACCGTCAGCTACGGGCGTCGGGTAACCGGACGCATCACCCAGGTCCGCGCAATAACGGCACACACCACTGTGCCCGGCGAGCTCAGCGGTCCTGCGCTCGCAGTGTCGGTGCAGATCGCCAACCGGTCTCACCGGGCCCTCGATCTATCCAATGCCGTCGTGACGTTGGTTGCCGGGCCGGACAACGAGGTCGGAAGTCCCGTCAGCACGTCTCCGAGCAAGCCGCTGCCACCGACGCTCAAGCCCGGTCGGACGGCACGCGGGGTCTACGTGTTTCGCGTCGGCAAGGCGCAGCAGGCTGGTCACATAGCGGTGCATGTGAGCTATTCGCCGCGTGCTCCCGCTGCCGTGTTCTCCGGCCGCGCCTCCCGATGAACGGCGGAAGGTAAGCATGCCCGCGGATTCGGCGGCGGAAATGCCGAATGGCGTTTCGGTTCAGGCCTTTCGTCCTCGCAACCAAAAACTAACGCTCAATAAACTGCGGCGGCGCGGCAATTCCGCGCATCTGAGATGCACGACCCGGGGGATTCCAGTGGCTTCATATGTGGTGGGGCAGCGCGTGCCGTGCTTCGGCAGGTGGCAGGCCGCAAAGCAGGTCGGTTGGAGTGGCCTCGACGACTGGCGGCGCTGTTCGCGGTCTCCGGTCTGATCGGCGCAGCGCTCGTGGCGATCACCGTCGCGGCGGTGCCCGCCGCGGCCGACCCAGGACCCGTCGGCGCTCTGCAGAGCACCGACGTCACTGCCGACGCACTGCCGACCGCGCAGATCAACGGCGTGGTGTGGGACCAGAAGATCCTCGGCAACACGGTGTTCGTCGGAGGGAGCTTCACGATGCTCGTCCCGCCGGCGCCGCGGCAGGGACAAACACCTCGCCGCGCGGCAATCTGATGTCCTACACCCTCAGTACAGGCGCGATGACCTCGTGGGCGCCCACGGCCAACGGCCAGGTCCTCACGATGGCCCTATCTCCGATCAGTCGCGCCTCTACATAGCCGGCAAGTTCCCGACGATTAACGGCCAGGAGCACAATCGCATTGCTGCTTCGACACTTCTACCGGAACGCTCATAGGTTCGTTCGATGCCGGCACCGACGCGACGATCGAAGCCATCGCCGTGACGTCGTCTGCGGTCTATGTCGGCGGCAGCTTCGGCGCGGCCCGACGGCGTTGCACGATCGCGGCTCGCTGCTTTCGACCCGACCACGGCGCGCTGATGAGCTGGAACCCAGGTCCAACGCGGTTCTGTCGTCGAATGACCACCAATCCCTTGGGCAGCCTCATGATCGTCGGTGGGTGCGACTTCTCCCAGATCAGAAGCCACTCCTCGACAGGCCTGGCCGGCTGGACCCCCACCAGTGGAGCCTGGGTCGACTGGCCGGCTTCGCAGACGATGCCAGGCGTGGGGACGGGACGACGATGAAGTTGCCGGGAACCGGGCGGCCCATGCTGCTGGCCTCAGCCACGACGCCACTAACGTCTACGGAACCACGTACGACTACTACGGATGCAGCAACCTCGAGGGCACAGTTTCCGCCGCGGGCGACCACGAGGTGCTGTCAACTGGGTAGAGACCCCCAGGGCGACGCCTATGGCGGGTACGCCGAGCGCGAGCGCGATCTACACCGTCGGGCCCGCGGCCGTTTCTGCGGCGACGTAGGTCGGCTACCCGCAGGCAATACCTGGACGTTCCACCGCACACTCGCCTTCGGCGGGCGGGCGACGGGCGCCCTTGCCCACGATCCTACCCCAGGTTACTGGGGCTCGTACAGCACCCCGAGGCCGTCCCTCCTCCTCTGGTTCCCCGACCTCACCGCCGGCTCGTACACCAGCACCTCGCAGGCCGCCTACTCGGTCGACGGGCGACTGGCGGTTCGTCGTCGAGGGCGGTCGAGAGCCCGAAGGTCGACGACCGCCCGCAGCAGGGACTGGTCCGATTCGCCGTTCCTCCGATGCACTCCGAACAAGCAGGGGCCACGGGTCGGAAGCAGCCAGTCGTCGCTGGAGCATGCAGGCCTTGTCGAGCACTTCCGCGCATCACGGCTCCGGCGAACTCGGACCCGGACAACCGCGACCTAGCCTACTACCTCGGCCGGGTCAGACAAGGGCGTCGTCGACACGCGGACCGGCCGCCTCGGAACTCTCGAAGCCGGGCCACGCTCGGCTTCCCCATCGACAGCGGCCTGACGCCGGGCAAGTAGTACACCTACTACGTAAAGGTCGCCGACTTCCCAGCGGCAATCAGAACTACACTCCATGCGTCGGTTCGTCATGCCGACCGCAGGAACAAGAGTCAATACACGAAGGACGTCTACAACGACGGCGCTATCCCACTCTGGCGACTTCGACGATTCCGGAAGCACGTTCACCGACTGGTCGGGAACCGACAACATGACTGTTCACGGCGGAGTCACGACCGGGACGTCCAGCGCCATCGTGGGAGATCCCGACACGTCCTCGAGCTTCAACGGAAACAACGGATACGCGGCCGGCACGGCAGCGGAACAGGGTCCCGATCGCTTCAGTGAGGAGGTCTGGTTCCGCACCGACACCACGAACGGCGGCAAGATCATCGGATTCGGCGACAAGAACACCGGTACTAGCAGCGAATTACGACCGGCACATCTACATGGACCCGAATGGTCGCGTGAGCTTCGGCGTCTACAACAGCGGCGAGTACGTCGTCACTTCGCCTACGGCGCTCAATGACGGGAAATGGCACCACGTCGTCGGGACGCTGTCTGCCAACGGACTCGACGCTTTACGTCGACGGCCGACGGGTCGGCACCAACGGCGGCACAACCCAGGGGCAGAACTACCAGGGCTACTGGCGCCTAGGCGGTGACTCCTCGTGGAACGGCAACACGTACTTCCAGGGAGACATCGACGAAGTCGCTGTCTACCCGACGGCGTTGAACCTTCAGACGGTGCAGCAGCACTACACCGACAGCGGCCGGACCCTGGACATCCAACCTGCGCCGAAGGACTCGTACGGCGCGGCGGTCTACAACGACAGCCCGGAACTCTACTGGCGGCTGAACGAGACAAGCGGCACCGTGCGCCGCCGACGCGTCCGTCAACGGCGCCACGGGTGTGTATGCCGGCGGGGTCACCCTCGGGGGGCACGCCCAGCCCGGTCGCTGGCAGCGGCAACACGGCTGCCACGTTCAACGGCTCCGACGGGACGATCGGGTCCTCGCAGGGGCAGTACCAGGGGCCGTCCGTGTACTCCGGGAACTCTGGTTCAAGACCGATACCACTATCACGGCGGCAAGCTGATCGGCTTCGGCGACGCAGCAGAGTGGGGTAAACTCAAACAACTACGACCGGCACGTCTACATGGAGAAGTGAACTACGGCCAGCTGACATTCGGAGTCTGGACCGGTCAGGCCAACACCATCACCTCGCACCGACTCCTACAACGACAACAAGTGGCACTACATGGTCGCCACGCAGGGTTCGGGCGGGATGAAGCTGTACGTCGACGGAATCCGCGTGGTGGCACGAACCCACAGACGTCACAGCAGGCCTACCAGGGATACTGGCGGGTCGGCGGGGACTCGGACTGGGGCGGCGACAGCGCCTTCTTCGCCGGATCCATCGATGAGGTCGCTGTGTACCCCTTCGTGCTCTCCGCGACGCAGATCCAGGACCACCTCAACGCGTCCTCGGTGGGCACCAAACCAGGCGCCGACGGCGGCGTTCACGTCGAGTGCGAATGGGTTGGATGCGTGTTCGATGGGTCGGGGTCGTCGAGGCGGATGGCACGATCACGAGCTATGCGTGGGACTTCGGTGATGGGACGACGGGTTCGGCGGTGAAGCCTTCGCACTCGTTCGGCGCGGCCGGGACGTAGTCGGTGAAGTTGACGGTGACCGACGATGGTGGTGCGACTGATGCGGTCACGCAAGACGGTGTCGGTGACGGCGGCGCCGCGAACCAGGCGCCAACGGCGGCGTTCACGTCGAGTGTGCACGAGTCTGTCTGCGTCGTTTGATGGGTCGGGGTCGTCGGATGCGGATGGCACGGTCGCGAGCTATGCGTGGGACTTCGGTGATGGAGACGGGTTCGGAGGTGAAGCCTTCGCACACGTACGCCGCGGCGGGGACTACTCGGTGAAGTTGACGGTGACCGACGATGGTGGTGCGACTGATGCGGTGACCAAGAGGTGACGGTGACGGCGGCGCCGGCGAACCAGCGCCGACGGCGGCGTTCACGTCGGATTGAACGGGTCTGTCTGCGTCGTTTGATGGGTCGGGGTCGTCGGATGCGGATGGCGCGGTCGCGACCTATGCGTGGGACTTCGGTGATGGGACGACGGGTCGGGGTGAAGCCGTCGCACACGTACGCCGCGGCGGGGACGTACTCGGTGAAGTTGACGGTGACCGACAATGGTGGTGCGACTGATGCGGTCACCAAGAGGTGACGGTGACGGCGGCGTCGGCGAACCAGGCGCCGACGGCGGCGTTCACGTCGATTTCGAATCGGTTGTGCGTCGTTTGATGGGTCGGGGTCGACGGATGCGGATGGGGCGGTCGCGAGCTATGCGTGGGACTTCGGTGACGGGACGACGGGGACGGGGAAGACGCGACCACTCGTATACCCTGCTGTGACAACACGGTGAAGTTGACGGTGACCGACAACGGTGGTGCGACTGATTCGGCACGACGAGGTCAGCCGGACTTCGTCGTGCGCATGCGGCTCCGACGGCGGCGTTCACGTCGAGTTCGACGGGGTTGGATGCGTCGTTCGATGCGTCGGGTTCGACCGCGGCGGATGGGGCGACGATCACGGGTATGTGTGGGACTTCGGTGATGGGACGACTGGGTCGGGGAAGACTCCGACGCACTCGTACACCTCTGCTGGGACGAAGTCGGTGAAGTTGACGGTGACCGACAACGGTGGTGCGACCGATTCGGTGACGCACCAGGTGAGCGTCACTGCACCCACCGGCCAGTTGGTTGCCGCTGACGAATTCGACCGCACGGTTCAGAACGGCTGGGGAACCGCCGCAACCGGAGGCGACTGGACGCGCAGCGGTGGCCATGCCTACGACGAGCAGGTCGCGGGCGGGCAGGGCAGCATGACGATGGCCGCTCCCGGCAGGACGACGTCCATGTATCTCAATTCCGTCTCGACGCAGGACGAGACCGGCACGGTGGATCTCTCGCTTGCGGACGCTCCGACTGGCGGCGGCGTTTATGCCTACGTCGTTCTCCGACAGGGCGCGAACGGGTCGTACCGGGTTCGCGTACGGCTCCAGCAGGACCTGACGGAGTTGCAGCTGACCCGGGTCTCCGACGGTTCGCAGACCACACTCAAGACCGTCTTTCTGTCAGGGCTCGTCTACCACGTCGGCGACACGTTCCGGCTGAAGTTCCGCGTCAGTGGCAACGGGACGACAACACTCCAAGGCAAGGTGTGGAACGCGAGCGACGCCGAACCGTCCTCGTGGCAGGCGAGCGTCACGGACACGACGGCCGGACTCCAGCGGGCAGGTGGCATCGGCCTGCTGACGTATCTGTCAGGCGCGTCGGGCACGGGGTCTCCGCAGACGGCTTACTGGGACAACCTGGCGGTGAAGAGCGAGGACTGAGTGGGACGACTACCTCTCGCAGCCTGACCACGTTGGCCTGCGGGCTGGGAACCACGGGCTGACCGTTGGTCTGACTGGGCGTCTTGCGCCGTACCTGTTCGCGCGCGGCTCGCGGCTAGGAGCAGCTCGCCCCAGCGGTCACGGTTCGGTGACAGGCCTGCCGTACTCCGCGTAGACCCGCCCAGCGGCAGCGGCAAGCTGTCCCCGTCCACGATTAATTAGCCGACTGCCCTGGGCGACGGGTCGAAGGCGCCGCAGGGTGTATCCGTAGCCGCAGAGCGCAAGACCTGCCGCAAGGCGCAGGAATCCACGGCGGAGCGCGCGCAGCCGGATGACGACGCGTTCGCCCCGAGAACGCGCGTCCATGAGCTGCACGGTGATTTCGCTGTTGCCGATGCGATAGGACCGGCGGCGCACCCAGGCGCGCGTGGCACGATCGGAAGGAACGCGATCGATGACGACTGCTTCATCGCACCACGCGATCTTGCCGCCTTGCCGGACGAGTTGGCGGGTGAAAAGGCTGTCCGACCCGCCGACCAGTCCCAACCTGTGATCGAAGCGCAGCGACCCCACCTGATCGAGATCGAGGGCCAGGTTGTTCGTCGCCGCCAGCGGTACCAGTGTCCCTGTCGGCCATCGCCGCCTCTCGAACAGACCGCTGGCTCGGATCCATGGGTCTGGTTCACCATCGAACTCGGAGATGACAGGGCCCGCAACGGCAGCCGTCGTCGTCGCGCACATAGTGTCCAGCAAGGCGCGTAGCCAGCCGGGCAGGGGGTACTCGTCGTCGTCGATGAAGATCAGGTAGCGGGCCTGGCCGGCCACGTCGAGAGCACGGTTGCGGGCGGCGGCGATTCCCGGCTCCGGCTCGTGCACATAGCGCGCCTGCGCTGAGGCAACCAGGTCCCGCGCCTCCGGCGCCGGTGCATTGTCCACGACGAGAATTTCCGCGGGCGGCTCGATCGAAGCGGCTTCCCGGGCCAGGTGAGGCAGCAGATGTGCGAGGTCGTCGTTGCGGCGGCACGTCGCGACTGCAATGAGGACGGCGTCGTGCGCCGGAGACGACATCCGGGTGTCCGAATCGGAACGTGACACCGCCCGAAGCTCCTTCGCCTATAAACTCGTCCGGCGGACTATACCCGGCCGCTGAGAATGGAACGTCGATCCGGGGCAGCCGCCACCGATCTCCTGATAACGCGCGTGAGGGGCGTCGGCGTTACGCCGTACCGAGGTTCTCCACCGCGCGTAGAGGGGAGGGAAGGCGTGAGAGCAGCCAAAATCGTGGAGTCGTCCTCGCTGGCGCCGGCCGCGGACGCCGTCGGCCGACATCGGCATTGCCGCCTTGGTATTCCGCTTCGCGAAACTTCGCCGCTCGGCGCGGTCGCTCGCGTCTCGTCTTCCCGAACGAACCTGTGTCCGCTTCCACCGGAGTCGAGTTGGCACATTCCCGGCCGAGGGCCGTCCGCGGCCAGGGCGTTTCTGACCCATGCCGATTGACGGGTTGACCCTCGGGTCGGCGGATGCTCGCATCCGACGGACCGCATTCGAAGCTAGCGGATCAGGCCCGGACCCGGGGGGTGCGAGCGACCACACGTCGGCGGTCGGGGGGGAACCGGACGCCGCGGTTGAGCGAGCGCGGACCCGTTGGTCAGTCGCGCTGGTGCTGTTGTCGTATGCGTATGCGGTCGGTCCTGGCCTCGTCGACAGCCTGACGTCGCGGAAATATCACACGGATATCGGACAGGCAGCACCACCACGCTCAGGTTTGACCAGCCTTGTCGACAAGGCGTCGCTGACGTTGTTGCTTGCGTTGTGCGCGCTCATCGTGCTGCTCCGCGTCGGGACTATGCCGAAGCAACACCGCCTGCGCCTTGCCGTCGTGCTCGCGCCATGGATTTACATGGTCGTACGCGACCAGTACCTCCGGGTGCCGACGCACAAGTACGAGTTGGTCTACCCCTTCGTCGTGGTGGCGATCTGGGCCTTGGCGCCCCGCCTGACCCTCCTGAAGTGGGTGGGGTATCTCGTAGGGGCCACAGCGCTCGTTTCTATTGGCATGGGGGTGTTTCTCCCGTCTCGCGGCATTTATCAGACCGTGACGGGCGCAAACCTGACGTTGGACAAGGCGCTGTTTCCATCAGGGCTACTCGTGGGCCCCTTGCCGAACGGGAACAACCTCGGGCAGGTTTTGGCGATCGGTCTCGGAGCGGTATTGGCGATTCCGCACCGGACTGGACGCTGGGTGTTGGCGGCAGCGACCGTCGTGGCCGCCGCCTGGGCCGGCTCGCGGTCATGCCTCGGCGCAATAGCGGTGGTGCTGGTGCTTGCGGGCCTCCTCCGGGTCGTGCGCAGGCCGACCCGACCGCTGCTCGTGGCGGGCTCAACCATTCCGCTCGCCGCGCTCATCGTAATTTTGCCGATCGTCACCACCGACCCCACTGCGTTCACCAACCGCGGGAGCATCTGGACGTTGCTCAAGCGGCAATGGGACGCCAACCGGTCCTTCGGGCTCGGGTCGAACTTCTTCGATCGAATCGCCTCGACCTCGGCCAATCTCGGCGGTTCCGTATATCACGGACACAACCAGCTCATGCAAGACCTGGTCACCGGCGGGTACGTGTTGGCGTTTCTCATTGCTGCCGTCATCGCGCTCGAGGTCGGTTGCGCGATGCGTCTCGCCCGGATCGGCTTCGTCGCACCGGTGCTCGTTCTCGTCGGCTTCCTCGGGGCATCTTTGCTGGAGGTCTCGTACGCGCTCGTAGACCGATTCTTCCTACTCCCGGTCATGCTCGTGCCGTTCGCCTGCTTCCTGTTCACGGCCGACCACGAGGCCCCGGCGCCCGCCGCCGGAGCTGACTCGGGCGTAATCGACGCTGCGCGGAACGCTGTTCGGACCCGATCGGTAAGATCGGCCAGCCCCGACCACCCCGCCGCGCTGCGTGCCGGGACTGGGGAAGACCACGTAACCACTGACTATGAGGGCCTGATGGACGCGAGCCGGGTACTACGGGCCATCTTGAAGCACTGGGTCGTCTTCGCCGTAGCGGTGGTGGTGGGTGTAGGGCTCGGTGCGACTGTCGTGCTGACCGCGACTCCGCGGTATGCCAGCTCGGTGACGTTTTTTGTCAGCACTCCTTCGACGAGCGAGAACTCAGCGCTCGCGGCAGACCAATTCGCCACCAGCCGGGTCAACTCCTACGTCAAGTTGGCCACCAGCGACCGTCTCGCGCGCAGGCTGCTGCCGCGTGTGTCGCCGCCGCTGTCGGAGACGGCGGTGTTGAAGGAGTTGTCGGCGACCGCCGAT
>CAVZOC010000003.1:0-705304 GCA_963776855.1 uncultured Actinomycetota bacterium
TGGGCGACCTCGACGAGGCGGTCGAGACGACGATCCGCGGCACCCGTCGGTTCGTGAAGCGCCAGCGGACCTGGTTCCGCCGCGACCCGCGGATCAGCTGGCTGGACGCGGCCGCCCCGGACCTGCTCACCCGCGCGCTCCGTACGCTGAAGGCGTGACGACGCCGGGCGTGCGGCTGTGGAAGGGCCACGGGACGCAGAACGACTTCCTCGTGCTGCCGGATTTCGGCGGCGAGCGGGACCTTTCGACCGCCGCTGTACGGGCGCTCTGCGACCGCCGCTCCGGGTTCGGCGCGGATGGGATCCTGCGGGTCGTCCGCAGCGCGAACCATCTCGAATCGGCGGCGGTGGCGGCCGAGGCGCCGTTCTTCATGGACTACCGCAACGCCGACGGCAGCGCGGCCGAAATGTGCGGAAACGGAATTCGGTGTTTTTGCGCTACCTCCAACGGGCCTGCCTCGTTGAGCAGGATGCGGCGGTGGCGACTCGCGGCGGGATCCGGCGCGTGCGAGCCGACGGCGATGGCGACATCACCGTTTCAATGGGCTCGCCCCGGTTCCTCGCCGACCGGCCGATCGCCACCGCCGCACCTTCGCAGCCGGGCGGGCCGTCAGCAGCGCAACCGGGCATCGCGCTCGAGATGCCGAACCCCCACGTCGTCGTGCCGGTGGCCGAGGCAGTGCTCGACACCCTCGATCTCACCCGGCCGCCACAGGTTGAGCCCGCCCTGCCGCAGGGCCAGAACGTGGAGTTCGTGACCGCGCTCGGGCCGCGGCACCTGCGGCTGCGCGTCCACGAACGGGGCGTCGGGGAGACCCGCTCCTGCGGCACCGGCATCTGCGCCGCCGCCGTGGCCACCGCCGGCCCGGAAGGCGCCGACGGTGCCACCTGGCGGGTGGACGTCCCCGGCGGCACCTGCCACGTGCGGTGGCGGGAGGACGGCGAGGTCGAGCTGACCGGCCCGGCCGTCCTGATCGGCACGGTCGAGGTCGATCCCGCCTGGCTCGCCGCCGTCGGCTGAGGCCCGTCCTGCGAGCAGCCGGTGGAAAATCACCGGCGCCCGCGCCGCCGGCGTGTCACGATGGACGGACGATGGCAGACGTTCACGACCCGGGCGCGGACGCGCTCGACGGCCCGGCCCGCGACCTCGACGGCACCGGCCTCCGACGGCACCGACCCCGCCGGCGACCACCACCTCGCCGAGCGGCAGGCGCTGCGGCGGGTCGAGGGGCTCTCGACCGAGCTGCAGGACATCACCGAGGTCGAGTACCGGCAGCTGCGACTGGAACGGGTCGTGCTCTGCGGCGTCTGGACCTCCGGGACCGTCACCGAGGCGGAGAACTCGCTGGCCGAACTCGCCCGGCTCGCCGAGACCGCCGGCTCGGTCGTGCTCGACGGCGTCATCCAGCGCCGCGACAAGCCCGACGCCGCCACCTACCTCGGCTCCGGCAAGGCCAAGGAACTGCGCGACATCGTGCTGGCCACCGGCGCCGACACCGTCGTCTGCGACGGCGAGCTGGCCCCCGGACAGCTGCAGCAGCTCGAGGGGGTCGTGCGGGTCAAGGTCGTCGACCGCACCGCGCTGATCCTCGACATCTTCGCCCAGCACGCCCGCTCGAAGGAGGGCAAGGCGCAGGTCGAGCTGGCCCAGATGCAGTACATGCTGCCGCGCCTGCGCGGGTGGGGCGAGTCGCTGTCCCGGCAGGTGGGCGGCCGCGCCGCGAACGGCGTCGGCATCGGGGGTCGCGGCCCCGGCGAGACGAAGATCGAGATCGATCGGCGCCGGATCAATCGCCGGATCGCACGGCTCACCCGCGAGATCAAGGAGATGAAGACCGCGCGCGACGTCAAACGGTCGCGGCGACAGTCCCGTCGCGTTCCCAGCGTGGTCCTGGCCGGTTACACCAACGCGGGGAAGTCCTCACTGCTGAACCGCCTCACCGGCGCCGGCGTGCTGGTCGAGAACGCGCTGTTCGCGACCCTGGATCCCACGGTGCGCCGCGCCGAGACCGGCGACGGCCGCGAGTACACCCTCGCCGACACCGTCGGGTTCGTGCGGCACCTGCCCACCCAGCTCGTCGAGGCGTTCCGCAGCACGTTGGAGGAGGTGGCCGACGCCGACCTGGTCCTGCACGTCGTCGACGCCGCCGATGCCGACCCCGAGGCCCAGATCCGTGCCGTCCGCGAGGTGCTCACCGACATCGGTGCCCTCGACGTCCCGGAGCAGCTGGTGTTCAACAAGTGCGACGCCGCCTCCCCGGAGCAGCTGGTGCGGCTGCGGGCGCTCGCACCCGAGGCGATATTCGTCTCCGCCCGGACGCAGTCCGGCGTCGACGAGCTGCGCGACCGGGTGGCAGAGCGGTTACCGCGACCCGACGTGGAGGTCACGGTGCTGGTCCCGTACACCCGGGGTGAGCTCGTCGCCCGCGTGCACGAACGCGGCGAGGTGCTCGACACCGAGCACACCAGCGGCGGCACGCTGCTGCACGCCCGCGTCGATGCCGCACTCGCCCAGCTGCTCGAACCGTTCGCCTCCGCCGGGGTGCCCTGAGAACCGCGGACGACCGGCACCGGGCGTAGGCTTGGCCGGGATCGCCACGCAACGTCGGAGGCAACAACCATGGGCCCGTTCTCGATCTGGCACCTGCTCGTCATCGCCATCGTGGCGCTCGTTCTGTTCTTCGGTTGGAAGCAGCTGCCGGACATGGCGCGCTCGCTGGGCCGCTCGATGCGCGTGTTCAAAACCGAGATCAAGGGCATGGGCGAGGACGACAAGGCACGCGAGTCGCACGACGAGGCCCGTGGCAAGGCCCCGCGACAGCTCGAATCGCGCCCCGCGCAGGAGTCGGCGCGCCCCGCGCAGGAGGCCGGGCAGCAGCAGCGCCCCGCCCCGCGGGCCCAGGTGGTCCGCAACGAGGCCGCCGTGCCGCCGCCCGCGTCCGGTAGCCGGCCGCGCCCCACCCCGAACGGGCCCGCCGCCAGCAGGTGAGCCGCACCCGCACGTAGACCACCCGACGACGCAGACCACCCGCAGGTAGACCCTGGCCGGTCGTGCCGGCCGGCCGGCTCACACCTTGCGGAGCACCGAGACCACTTTGCCCAGCACCGTCGACTCGTCTCCCGCGATGGGGGAGTAAGCGGCGTTGTGCGGCATCAGCCAGACGTGGCCGTCGCGGCGCTGCAGCGTCTTGACCGTGGCCTCGCCGTCGATCATGGCCGCCACGATGTCGCCGTTGTCGGCGTCGTCCTGCTGCCGCACCACGACCCAGTCGCCGTCGGCGATCGCGGCGTCGATCATCGAATCGCCGACCACCTTCAGCATGAACAGCGTGCCCTCGCCGACCAGTGACTTCGGCAGCGGCAGGACGTCGTCGATCATCTGCTCGGCCAGGATGGGCCCGCCGGCGGCGATCCGGCCCACCATCGGCACGAAGACCGGGGTCTCGCCCCGCGGGGCGTCCTCGGTGACCGCCAGGGCGCGTCGCGCCGCCTTCCCGCGGCCCAGGCCGGTTCCCGACGGGCGGGTATCGCGCACGTCGACGGCGCGGGGCCGGTTCGGGTCGCGCCGCAGGAAGCCCTTGCGTTCCAGCATGGCCAGTTGGTGGGCGACGCTGGAGGTCGACGCCAGCCCGGCGGATTCGCAGATTTCCCGGATGCTCGGCGGATAGCCGCGGCGCTGGACCGAGTCGCGGATGACGTCGAGAATGGCCTGTTGGCGTCGGGTCAGCCCGGTGACGGGATCCGGCATCTCGGTGACCTTCGGCCGACCCGGCCCCCGCTTGGGGGCGTCGGCGTTCTCCGGGGCACCGGACTGCTGGTCACTCGCGTCTGTCGGTCTGCTCGGTCTGCTCGGCCTGCTTCGGCCGACGCGCCTTCTGCGCCACCTGAACCTCCCTGTCACGAGCCGCCACCAGGGCGGAATGTCCGGCGTGTGTCCTCGCCACCGGCGACGCTAGACCCAACCGATCGGAATCTCAAACATCTGTTCGAACGACACGCCGCGATGGTTTTTGTCGGACCCCCCTGGTAGACATTCGATCAGGCGTTCTATCGAATGCCTGTTCGATCAGTTCGAACGCGGGTTCCGAGAAGGGGGAACGAGATGACGGTCGCATTCGACCTGGGTGTCGCCGGTGGCTTCGACAGTGACATCTGTACTGACGCAGCGGTGGAGGCCGCGCCGATTCCGGCCGGCCGACCGAGGCTCTATGCCGTGCCGGCGGTTGCGCCGGGCCGCGGTGGCCGGCCGGCTCGGTCGACGTGTCCTTCCGCGGCTGCCGCGGCGGCGCTGCCGGCCGGGGCGAACGTCCGGGTGCTCCGGGCGCCGGCGGACGCCGACCGGGTCCCGCTGCGGCTGACGCGTCGTGGGGTCGCAGTGCTGGCCTTCGCGCTGGTCCTGCTGTGCGCGGGCCTGGTGTGGGTGGCAGCGGCCTCCGCGCCGTCCGACGCCGGGTCCGTCCGCTCGGGGCCGGCCGTGGTGGCAGTGCACCAGGGCGACACCCTGTGGGCGATCGCCTCCCGGGTGGCGGCGGGCCAGGATCCTCGAGCCGTCGTCGACCGGCTGCAGCAGCTCAACCACCTCGACGGTGCGGTGCTGCAACCGGGCCAGCAGTTGCGCACGCGCTGAGCTCCGACCGGTGCCGGGCGACGGGCGTGACCCGGCGCACGACACGCGGCGGTTCGCTCTTGCGGAACATCGGGCGGCGATCTACGGTTACCCCTACATCTAGTAGTTACAACGATGTGCTTCCTCCACAAGTTGGGGTCCGGAGTCCACAGGATGGCCCAGTCGTCCACAGTTCGGTCCCCAGGTTTTCGACAAGTTTTCGACAACATCGTCCACATCCACGAGCCTGGGAGAAGGTGAGTTCGAGTGCGCTGCCCCTACTGCCGCCACCCGGATTCGCGGGTTGTCGACTCCCGGGAACAGGACGAGGGACAGGTGATCCGCCGCCGGCGCTCCTGCCCCGAGTGCGGCCGCCGGTTCACCACCGTGGAGGAGGCGACTCTGGCGGTCATCAAGCGCAGCGGCGTCACCGAGCCGTTCAGCCGGGCCAAGGTCGTCAGCGGGGTCCGTCGCGCCTGCCAGGGCCGGCCGGTCGACGAGGACGCGCTGGCCCAGCTGGCGCAGACGGTCGAGGAGGCCATCCGTGCCACCGGGGCCGCCGAGGTGCCCAGCGACGACGTCGGGCTGGCCATCCTCGGCCCGTTGCGCGAGCTCGACGAGGTCGCCTACCTGCGCTTCGCCAGCGTCTACCAGGCCTTCAGCTCGGTCGACGACTTCGCCAAGGCCATCGAGGAACTCCGCACCGACCGCACCGACCGCACCGACCGGTCCGCCACCGAACCGCCGGACGCCTGACCACATTTGTCGCCCGGCCGGCTCCGTCGCAGTACCCATCCGCCCCCATCCGCCCCCGCTACGTCGTCCAGGAAGGACCTCGCTCATGACCGAGCACGCCACCCACTCCGCCTCCGAGGCAGTGACCGGCGCCGCCGGCACGACCGACGGCGTGGCCGGCACCGCTGTCGCGGAGTCGCCGCGCAGCCCCGTCTACCCGCCCGGCGGCCTGAAGGTGGAGCGGGTCTACACCTCCGAGGGCGTGCACCCGTACGCGGAGGTCACCTGGGAGCGGCGCGACGTCGTCATGACCAACTGGCGCGACGGGTCGATCAACTTCGAGCAGCGCGGGGTGGAATTCCCCGACTTCTGGTCGGTGAACGCCGCGAACATCGTCACCACCAAGTACTTCCGTGGCGCGCTGGGCAGCGACACCCGGGAGTGGTCGCTGCGCCAGCTGATCGACCGCGTGGTGCACGCCTACCGTGAGGCCGGCGAGCTCAACGGCTACTTCGCCTCGCCCGCGGATGCGGAGATCTTCGAGCACGAGCTGACCTGGATGCTGCTGCACCAGGTGTTCAGCTTCAACTCGCCGGTCTGGTTCAACGTCGGTACGACCTCGCCGCAGCAGGTCAGCGCCTGCTTCATCCTCTCGGTCGACGACACGATGGACTCGATCCTGAACTGGTACCGCGAGGAGGGGCTGATCTTCAAGGGCGGCTCCGGCGCGGGGCTCAACCTCTCCCGCATCCGGTCCTCCAAGGAGCTGCTGTCCTCGGGTGGCACCGCCTCGGGCCCGGTGTCGTTCATGCGCGGCGCCGACGCCTCCGCCGGCACCATCAAGTCCGGCGGCGCCACCCGGCGTGCCGCCAAGATGGTCGTGCTGGACGTCGACCACCCCGACATCGAGGAGTTCGTCGCCACCAAGGCGCGCGAGGAAGACAAGATCCGCATCCTGCGCGACGCCGGGTTCGACATGGATCTCGGCGGCTCGGACATCACCTCGGTGCAGTACCAGAACGCCAACAACTCCGTCCGGGTCAGCGACGAGTTCATGCGCGCGGTCGACGAGGACACCGAGTTCGGGCTGCGCGCTCGCGCCACCGGAGAGGTCATCGAGTCCGTCGAGGCCACGGGGCTGTTCCGGCAGATCGCGCAGGCGGCGTGGGAGTGCGCCGACCCCGGCATTCAGTACGACGACACGATCAACGACTGGCACACCAACCCCGAGACCGGCCGCATCACCGCCTCCAACCCGTGCTCGGAGTACATGAGCCTGGACAACACCTCCTGCAACCTGGCCTCGCTGAACCTGCTGACCTTCCTCGAGGACGACCACACCTTCGCCGCCGAGCGGTTCGTCAAGGCCGTCGAGCTGGTCATCACCGCGATGGACATCTCGATCTGCTTCGCCGACTTCCCGACCGAGTCGATCGGCGCCAACACCCGCGACTACCGGCAGCTGGGCATCGGCTACGCCAACCTGGGCGCGCTGCTGATGGCGACCGGCCGGGCCTACGACTCCGAGGGCGGCCGAGCGCTCGCGGCCGGCATCACCTCGCTGATGACCGGTGTCGCCTACCGCCGCTCCGCCGAGCTCGCCGGCATCGTCGGGTCCTACGCCGGGTTCGCCCGCAACGCCGCCGCGCACGCCCGCGTCATGCGCAAGCACGCCGCCGCCAACGACAGCGTTCGCACGCTGCACGAGAACGACCGCGTCGTGGTGGCGACGGCCACCGAGGAGTGGGCGCGGGGCAACAAGATCGGCGAGAAGAACGGCTGGCGCAACGCGCAGGCCTCGGTGCTGGCCCCCACCGGCACGATCGGGCTGATGATGGACTGCGACACCACCGGGGTCGAGCCCGACCTCGCCCTGGTGAAGTTCAAGAAGCTGGTCGGCGGCGGGTCGATGCAGATCGTCAACCAGACGGTGCCGCGCGCGCTGCGGGTGCTGGGCTACCAGCAGGAGCAGATCGAGGCGATCGTCGAGTACATCGCCGAGCACGGCCATGTGATCGACGCCCCGGGGCTGCGCACCGAGCACTACGAGGTGTTCGACTGCGCCATGGGCGCGCGGGCCATCAAGCCGATGGGGCACGTGCGGATGATGGCTGCGGTCCAGCCGTTCCTGTCCGGTGCGATCTCCAAGACGGTCAACCTGCCCGAGTCGGCGACCGTCGAGGACATCGAGGACGTCTACTTCCAGGGCTGGAAGCTCGGCCTGAAGGCGCTCGCGGTCTACCGCGACAACTGCAAGGTCGGCCAGCCGCTGTCGGTGGGCAAGTCCGCCGGCGAGGCCACGAAGTCGGCGGCCGCGCCGGCCGAGCCGGAGAAGGTCGTCGAGTTCCGCCCGACCCGCACCCGGCTGCCGAAGTCGCGGCCGTCGCGCACCACCTCGTTCACCGTGGGCGGCGCCGAGGGTTACATGACCGCCGGCACCTACGACGACGGTCACCTCGGCGAGGTCTTCCTCAAGCTCGGTAAGCAGGGCTCCACGCTGGCCGGAGTCATGGACGCCTTCTCGATCGCCATCTCCATCGCCCTGCAGTACGGCGTGCCATTGGAGACCTACGTCCAGAAGTTCACCAACATGCGCTTCGAGCCGGCCGGCCTGACCGACGACCCGGACGTGCGCATGGCGCAGTCGGTCCTCGACTACGTCTTCCGGCGGCTGGCGCTGGACCACCTGTCGTTCGACGAGCGCTCGGCGCTGGGCATCCACACCGCCACCGAGCGGACCCGCCAGCTGGAGACCGGCTCGTACGCCCCGGTGGAGGACGACGAGGGGGAGGCGCAGCTGGAGACCCTGGCCCAGTCCGTGCCGGTCGCCCCGGCCGAGGAGGAGACCGACGAGGACGCGTCGGAGGAGGCCGGCGAGCGGGCCCACAGCTCGACCGAGCTGCTGGAGTCCATGACCGGCAGCTCCGCCGACGCCCCGCTGTGCATGAACTGCGGCACCAAGATGCGGCCGGCCGGCTCCTGCTTCGTCTGCGAGGGCTGCGGCAGCACCAGCGGCTGCAGCTGATGTCGACGGTCACGGAATGTCACCGGACTTAGGCCAGCAATGTCCGATGCTCGGCCAGCAATGTCCCTCCTTCGGCCAGGGGACATTGAACTGCTGAACTGACGACGAGGGCCGGACCCTTGACAGGGTGGGGACCTGACCCCGAGTAGTGGACACGCTCAATCCCGGTTTCTGCCGGGGGAAGCGAGAAGATCCACTCATGGCGAGGAAGACGTACTCTGCGGAGTTTCGCCGCGACGCTGTCGAGCTGTACCGGGTGACCGAGGGGGCCACGATCGCGCAGATCGCCGGCGACCTGGGGATCACCGATGCGACGTTGTCGGCCTGGATCAAGGCCGCGGGCGTGCCGGTGCGGGGACGACACGCCTCGACGGCGCCGGTTGACCCGAACGACGAGCTGGCCCGGCTGCGCGCCGAGAACGAGCAGCTGCGTGCCCGCGAGGAGCTGCTGATGAAGGAGAAGGACATCCTGCGCGCGGCGGCGAAGTATTTCGCCGGGGAGACGAACTGGTGAGCCGCTTCCAGTTCGTCGCCGACCACCGAGACGCCTTCGAGGTGAAGTGGCTCTGCGAGATCGTCGAGGTCTCGCGTTCGTCGTTCTACGCCTGGCTCGACGCCGCCCCGGCCCGCGCTGAACGCGCCGCCGCCGATGCTGCATTGGCCGAACGGATCCGCACCGTGCAGCGGACCGAGGGCACCGAGTACGGAGCGCCCCGGATCACCGCCGAACTCAACGACGGCACCGTCCTCGGTGACGATGACCGGGTGAACCACAAGCGCGTCGCCCGGGTCATGCGTGAGCACGGCATCGCCGGGCTGCGGCTGCGGCGCAAGGTCCGCACCACCGTCCCCGAACCGTCCGATGACAAGGTCCCTGACCTGCTCAAGCGGGACTTCACCGCGACCGCGCCGAACACGAAGTACGTCGGCGATATCACCTACTTGCCTTACGACGGCGGGCATCTCTACCTCGCGACGGTGATCGACTGCTGCTCGCGGCGGCTGGTCGGATGGTCCATCGCCGAGCACATGCGCACCGACCTCGTCCAGGACGCGCTGCGTGCCGCGCAGCGCGAACGCGGCGGCCTGGCCGGCGCGTTCGTCCACCATGATCACGGGGCGCAAGGCGGATTCAACCGGTCGTCGCAACACCTCGACTTCGGAGGTGGCGGACGGTGGCGACGGCGGACTGGAGCAGGAAGACCAGCGATATACCCGAGGGTGCGCGTCGGCAGTGGCGTGCAGATCGGGCGCTGCGGCCGGCGATGCGCTCGCCTGGGCGGCCTGAGCCCTCGCGGGCGGTGCAGCGACAGTTCTGGAAGTTGATCGCGACGGGCGTCACCTCGGCCGAGGCCGCGGTGGGCGTGGGCGTGTCTGTGCCGGTCGGGACCCGCTGGTTTCGCCACGCTGGCGGCATGCCGCCGATCTCCTTGGCCGAGCCCTCCGGACGCTATCTGTCTTTCGAGGAGCGTGAGGAGATCGCGCTGCTGCGCGCAAAGCAGGTCGGCGTGCGTGAGATCGGGCGCAGGATCGGCCGCGATCCCGGGACGATCTCTCGCGAGCTGCGCCGCAACGCGGCTACCCGTGGCGGGAAGCAGGAGTATCGGGCGCTGGTGGCGCAGTGGAAGGCTCAGCAGGCGGCGAAGCGTCCGAAGACGGCGAGGCTCGCGAGCGACGACAGGCTGCGTGAGTACGTCCAGCAGCGCCTGGCCGGAGAGGTCCGCCGCCCGGACGGCGCCATCGTTGTCGGGCCGCAGCCGCCGGCGTGGAAGGGGCTGAACAAGCCGCACCGGCAGGACCGGCGGTGGGCGACCGCGTGGAGTCCGGAGCAGATCTCGCACCGCCTGAAGCTCGACTTCCCGGATGATGAGTCCATGCGCATCAGCCACGAGGCGATCTACCAGTCGCTGTTCATCCAGGGTCGTGGCGCTCTCAAACGCGAGCTCGTCGCCTGCCTGCGAACCGGCCGGGCGCTGCGGCGGCCACGGGCTCGAGCGCAGAACCGGCCGCATGGGCACGTCACGGCCGACGTCGTGTTCTCTCAGCGTCCTGCGGAGGCCGCTGACCGCGCCGTCCCGGGGCACTGGGAGGGCGACCTGATCATCGGAACCGGTCGTTCCGCGATCGGCACGATCGTTGAACGCAGCAGCCGCTCGACGCTGCTGGTGCATCTGCCCCGGCTGGAGGGCTGGGGTGAGAACCCGCCGGTCAAGAACGGTCCTGCGTTGGGCGGTTACGGCGCCGTCGCGATGAACGCCGCGCTCATCGCGTCGATGACGAAGCTTCCCGAACAGCTGCGCAAGACGCTCACCTGGGACCGCGGCAAGGAGCTGTCCGCGCATGCTCAGTTCGCGCTCGAGACGGGCACGAGGGTGTACTTCGCCGACCCCCACTCGCCCTGGCAGCGGCCAACGAACGAGAACACCAACGGACTGCTGCGCCAGTACTTCCCGAAAGGCACGGACCTATCCCGCTGGTCGGCCGAGGACCTCGAAGCCGTCGCTCTCGCGCTCAACAACCGGCCCCGAAAGAGCCTCGACTGGAAGACGCCGGCCGAGGTCTTCGACGAGCAGCTACGCTCGCTCCATCAACCAGGTGTTGCAACGACAGGTTGAGCCCAGGCAATACACCTCGAAGGACTACGCCAAGCTCTGCGCCGACCTCGGCGTCATCCTCTCGATGGGGGCCATCGGATCGAGTGCCGACAACGCCCTCGCCGAGTCGTTCAACGCAACGTTGAAGCGCGAGACGCTGCATGGTGCCGCCCGGTGGGCGACCGCCCGCGACGCCCGACTCGCAGTGTTCAAGTGGATCACCCGCTACAACACCCGACGCCGGCACTCCTACTGCGGCCACCTCAGCCCCGTCAGCTACGAGAACACCGCTCACGCCGCTACGCTGCAAACGGCCGCGTAGCCATCAAATCGCGTGTCCACTTCTCGGGGCGAAGGCCCCACGTCAGCGGGCCCACGACCTCGGCGTTTCCGAGGTCGAGGGCCGGACCAGCCTCGCCGCCGAGGCCTACGCGCTCGCCGCGCGCGAGAGCACCTCGTCGCCCGACTGGCGGCAGCGACTCGCCACTTGAATGCGGCCACACATCCGCACAACGGTCCGCCAATTCCAAGCGCGGAGAACGCCGACTATTCGCTCGTCGCGGCCGATTGCTCGCCAGTCGTCGCGCGTTCGATATGCGCGCGTGGCCAGCAGGGTCAGTCCTGCCTGAGGAAGGGAAGTAGGTCGTCGGTGCCGGGGGGACCGCCAGTGCGTCCGACCGAGCGCCGCCCGGACTGTGGGTAGGTCCGGCTGGCGGCGATCAATCTCGCTGCGTGTTGTCGGCCGGTGTCTCGGGTGGTGGGCTGTCTGTGCGGATCGAGGAGGTGCCCTTGCGGTGACCACGCCGGTCTGATTCCCGGCCCAGTACGGTGACGAGCTTGTCGATCGCGGCGCTGAGCGCCTCGTCGACCGTTCCGCTGTGACAAGTCACCGCGACCGGTGACCGCCACGCCAGCCTCGCCTCGATCATGCAACGCTTGTCGGCCGCCGTGCTACGCCCGGCGCTCTCATCAGCGAGGTGAACCTCGACCCGGGTCACGTCGTCGCTGAAGCGAGCCAGTCGGGACTCGATCGCTGACGTGACGTGCGTCTCGAGTTCGACCCGCCCGTCGACGTTACCGTCGGTGTTGACCTGAATCTGCATTCGTCGATCCTTTGCTCGCATACCCGGAAAGGTTCGGCCGACGGTCGGTCCGTCACCGACGCACTGACCGTGACCGCCCGCCACCTGGACGCTGATCGGTCGCTAACCCGACCTTCGGCTAGGAGCGTGACCGATACGCGTCATATCGGGATTGGCGGCCTCCGCCGTTCGGCCATGGACGGACTGACCTGCGCGGCTCATCATCGCCCTCCGCACACTGTCTGCGCCAGTACGCGTGTGACCGGATGCTGGCTGCGGCGGGCGCCCCAGTCACTGACTTTGCCGGGCATCCCTGCCGGTGGACCCCTGTTCCAGGGGTCGATGAGCCATGATGGAGCACATCGGCCCGCGACCAGCCGAGGCGCAACCCGCCGCCCGGCCACTGTCGGCCCAACTGGTGATCTGCCGATCCGGTCGGCCGCGCTGGATCGGGGAACCGAGAGTCGCAGTGACGCCCTGATGGGATCGTTCACATGGGACCGGCTGCCCGAGCTCGACGTGGGTGACCGCGTGGTCGCCGTACACCACCTCGGCGGGTTCGTCCGCCCGAAGGTTCGGCGCGGCACCGCCGGTGTCGTGGTCGAACGCAGCCCTGATGGCACGCTGCAGGTCAGCTTCGCCTCGGGGCACACCCTCGCTCTGCATCCTGATGATGTCTCGTTGCCCGACCCTCGGGACCTGCCCACGTCATGACTGCGGATCCGATGCCCGTCGCCGGACACCACGACTCTGTGGCTCGCGGAGGAGACTCGCGTAGGCCCCGCGCGCCACACCGCAGACCGCTGAGCGCGTCCCGCGAGGTGCTGGCATCGGCCGGGCGCCACGACGTCAGCGGGCGAGCGGCCGAGGCGGCGTTCTTCGCTGCGCTGGCGCTGCTACCGGCCGTACTCACTGTTGTTGCGGTACTGCGGGTCGAACGGCCCGCGTTCGGCAGCGACGCGGCACCGCGAGTGTCCGCCGAGCTCGCGCGGCTGCTGTGCATCGTGTGTTGACCGCACGCGGCGGCGTCGCGCCGACTCACTGCTGCGCACCCCCGGCCGTGGCCTGCTCGGAATCGGAAGCCTGGCCGCGGTGCTTGTGCTCGCACGCTGCGTGCGATCGGTGCAACGTGCGTTAGCCCGGATCTTTCATGGGGCCGCCGACGTTGATCGTCTCGACGTTGTTGTCGAGCGTTGCCGGGGATTGTGCCGTGGGGGCGTGACAGTTGGCCCGAGGTCGCTCGGTGTCGCCGGTTCCACTGGCCGGTCGTGCGTGCTTGTCGGGACGTTGGGGCGGGTGCTCAGCCGGGTGCGGGCAGTGCCTGCAGGGTGGTGATCATCTGTGTGAGTAGGTCGGCCCAGGGCGCGTGCGTCGATAGGTGCAGCCGGCGGCCGCGGGCGTGCTCGGCGAGGCGGCCGGCGATGCTGAACAGCCGTAGCCGTAGGCGTTTGGGTTCCCAGCGGCGAGCGGGGTGTTCGTGCTGACCGCTGAGGGTGAGCAGTTGCAGCCAGGCGGTGAGCTCGACGGCGAGCGCGACGATGGCGCACCAGATCTGGTTCTGGGTGAACTCGTGCAGCGGCAGGTTGCGCAGCCCGGTGTCTTTGGCGACCCGGATGCGGTCCTCGCAGCGCGCTCGGCGGCGGTGGCGCAGTTCGAGATCGGCGAGCTGGCCGCGGATGGTGTTGGTCGCGAACGCGGTGACCCGCATGCCGTCGGCGTCGGTGATGCGCAGCTGCGCGCCGGGATGGGGTCGTTCCTTGCGCACGATCACCCGCATCCCGACCGGCCACGGATTCGGGCCCGACTGCAGGTTCAGCAGGCCGGTGACGTCGGCGACCCAGGCGCCTTCGCGGACCTGCCCGTCACCGTCGTAGGCGGGGCTCCAGCCATCCTTGGGCATCGTCGCCAGGCTGGCCGCGAAGGTGTCGGGCAGGGTGAACCCGACCGAGTAGGACAATCGTTGCGACACCAGCCAGTTCACGAAGTCGTGGGTGCCGCCGGCACCGTCGGTGCGGATCAGCACCTTGCGTCCGGGCCGGGTCCCGGGTCGGTGGCCGGGCAACTGCGCCAGCGCAGCCTTGACCACGGCGATGTGATCGGCGGCGGTGTTCGAGCCGGCGTTTCCTTTGCGCAGTAGGCAATGCAGCGGTTCACCGGTGCCGGCCTGGCCGTGATCGACGAACGCCCAGAGCGGGTGGAAACCGAACCCGCGCTTGAACGTCGGCGCCGCCAGCTCCTTCTCCGAGTGGGCGGTGACCAGCGTGGCATCCAGATCGACGATCAACGGCCGGTCAGCGCTGGCATCGTGATCCGGCGCATGCGCCCCGGCCAGCTTCCAGGCCCTCGCCCGTGTCGCGGCGCGAGCGGAGCCGATCGCCTTCAACGCTTGCGGCGCATCCGCTGCGAGTGCGTCGATCGTGCGTGAGACCGTCGGGTCCGAGGCCACCTGCCCGAACACGGCTGGCTCCGCGCGCAACAGCGCCACGTCGGCCAGACAGTCGCCACCGAGAGCGAGGGTGAGCGCCAGGTCGGTGATCACCTTGCCCGGATCGTGGATCGCCATCGGCTTGCGCCACGGCGACAGCGCCGCCGACAGCGCTCGATCCAGACCCGCCGCGCGGGCCGCCTCGACCAGCAACACCCCGCCGGCCTGGGAGACGACCGACGTCCCGTCCGTGTCGGCCTGGACACACGGATACAGCCCGATATTCTTCACCTTGAAGGTGCTCCTTGCTTGAGCCGGACAGAGACTTCGACATCCCTGATCCTGCTGGGCTCGGAGCACTTTTCAGTTCATCGCCGCGCCGTCACCGTGAAAGCACCGGGTTAGCGGCCATCGCCGATGCCCCGCCTCGCAGCGTGCGCCGGGAATGGATGCGGGCAGTGCTGCTCGCGGCGTTGGTTCTCCTCGTCGGCACCGTCCTGCTGGCCGGGTTCACCCTCGGGCCACTGTTGGGCCACAGCAAACAGCTCCAACGGGGGACACCTCGACAGCGTCTTCCATACCGCTTGGGTCGGGGCCCGCTGGCCACTCAGTGGCACGATCATCGTAGCGCTGGCAGTTCCGCTCCTCACGCGAGACGCCACGCGCCCACCGCGGATGGCGCGCGGCGCTGCCGGGGCAAGCCTCACCGTGCTGGGATGGGCAGCGGCCACCGGGCTGCTGCCAACCTATGTCGCGCTGGCCGCACGCGTCAGCCCCACCCTGAGCTCGCTCGGCGGTGGGCTGATCCTGCTGGCTGGCTGTACCTGCTGACACTGAGCCTGTTCCTCGGCGCCGAACTCAAGCCACTCGCCACAGTGCTTCGACCACCGAACGCCGTGCGCTGTCTGCCGCCCGACACTCGCAATCGGGTGAGCGCGCGAACCGCGCTGAGCCCAACCCCGGCATCCCTGACGCAGCGTCGGGATCACCGCGGGTAAGCGGCCGCGGCTGCCGTTCGGTTAGGTCCTGGCGGCATTCGGCCTCGGCCTTGACCGCGGCGAACGTGTGCGCGACCGCGCGCTTCCACGGGGACGAGCGGGTCGCAGACGTCGCAGACGGCGCCCCGCCGCCAGATGGAGGGACGTCACGCCCGCGCGACACCGACGCAGCCGACCGCGACAGCCCCGGCAGGCCCGCCCGCCGCACCGCGCGACCGGAGCCGGTTGCGCGGTGCGCGTCATCGACCGATCGTGCCGGTCGCGGCCGTGCGGATCTGCCGCTCGCACGGCGAGCAGGATCGGGTCTAGGAAGCCGCGTGCACGATGGTGGCGTAGGAGCCGATCCCGATCAACCGGTCTCCCGAGATGTCACCCTCGGCGGTCACGAGGTTGATCACGGCACCGCTGTCCGGGTCGAAATCGACATCCGTCACCGGACCGAGATCCTCACCGAACGTGGTCAGCACCCGCTTGCCGAGCGGTCGCTGATCCTTGCCCGACAATGCGGTCACTACCTCGTTCGTGTCAATGATCACCTCAGCGCTGGCGACGGTGACCGCGTCGGCACCAAAGGCGGTGATCTTGGCCCAAAGCACGCTGGCGCCGCGGTCGGTCTTGTTCAGCGTCACGGCCACCACCGTGCGTGACTGGGGATCGATCACGAAGTCCGCGACCCGCCCCACGGTCTCGGCGGTGCTGGTGCTCACGACCTCGCGCCCGTAGGCCTGCGTGAACAGCATCAGCGTGTTCCTTCCAGCTGGCGTCGAAAGGCGTCCACTGCGGCTCCGAACCCGGCCAGATCGTGGGCGACGAAATCTTGGGCGCTGGCCGGCACCAGCAGGTGGGCCCCGGACGCGGCCAGTGTGTCGGGCAACGGGATGAACACCCGGGTGCCCTTGGTGCCGAGCGCCTCTGACGCCTCTACTTCGTAGCCGACGACATCGCACTGCCCGCCGCCCTGATCGGCCACTTCGAGGATCACGTCCACCACCGTGCCCAGGTCGGTGCCAGCGTCGGTGAGGACCTGCGACCCGAGCACGTCACCGCCCGAGCCGCCCGAGCCGCCCGAGCCGCCCGAGCGATCCAGCACCGCCGTGATCGGTTCCAGGACGTCCTCGTCGCGGATCATCACCGCATCTGGGCCCAGCGCCATCACCGACGACCAGGACAGCGCCTGCTTCAGCGGGCCGGCGAACAGGCCACGTCCGGCCAGGGTGAACCCGCCGACCGCCCCGCCGGCGGCGGAGTACACGACGTCTTTGACCTGCGCGATGTCCTCACCGGCCAGCGTGACGACAGGACGCTTGGTCACCTCCGAGGTGCGCATCAGCCGGCTCACCGTCCCGACCTCCGGCCGCGGGTGCGCGGCAACTGGGCCGGGTCGACGATCACCCCGCCGCGGCGACGCCGGACCTGCACCAGCAAGAACCCGACCACCAAGACGGCCACGACGACGACGATCACGATCAACCAGACCCACCAGTTCATGCGGTACCCCCTGTGACCCTAGGCCCGAAGCGGGCGGTCGAGGAGAGCCGCTACCTCGGCCGTATCGTGGCCAGCCAACCCTGGCACCATCAAGGTAACCCCGAGCCAGCGCAGCAGACCCCTGTTTCGCTCGTGTTCAGCAGCGGCACCAGGCCCCCCCCCCCCCCCCCCCCGGGGGGTGCGGATGAAACTGCGTGCCAGCATTGAGGCGGCCACCGGCACTGCGGTCGGCGACCTGCCGACGGTGCGCCTCGAATTGAACACGTGACGCGCCTTGACCTGCACGCTGCCGCGTCAGTCGAGACCGACGGCGGGTAGCCGGGCGGGCGAGGCGGTCCAGGAGCCCGCTCCAGGCCCACCGAACCCCAGGCGGCTCAAACCGCCGCCGAAGGTCCCACCCGCTGGACCCGGCCGCATTATCGACCGTCGCGCGGCCTGGTGGCGCGCATCGACGGATCTCGCGCACCGGTGGCCGCGGCCGACCGTGGCCCCAGACTGGGACGAAGGCGGGAGTTGAAGGTCCTCTCAGGCCGGCACTCAGGTGATGTCGAGTGCGGTGTACATGCCTGCGGCGTGGTGGCCGGGCAGGTTGCACCACCTCGTACCGGCCGGCCGGAAGGGTGAGCGTGACCCAGCCGACCGAGCGGGCCGTAATGCCGTCGCCGGGACCCGCTGCGCGGGTGGGCGATGCTTCGCCGAGACTGCCGGTCTCGTCAACGGTCCCATCTGCGCTGGGGTGCGCGTCGCGGCTTTCTGTCCGGCGGCGAGCGGGAGCACGACGAGTTCGTGGGTGAGGTAGCCGGTGTTGTCGACGATCAGTGACACCGTCCCGCGCGAGACGGAGTTGGCGGACGCGACGACGCGCACCACGCCGTGCCGGAACCGGCGCCAGTCACCCTGGCCCATCGTCCCGCCGCCCACAATCGAGCCCTGCCGCATCATGCCGCGCATGTCGACCAGTCGCACGGTGACCGTGGCACCGGGCAGTGCCGGGGCGGCGCAGGACCGCCTGGCCGCTGTCGAGCCGCGCCGGTGGGAGTCGAAGGCGCCGGATGCGGCGCCCGCTTGAGGGCTACTTTGGGATGGTGGTCGTGCGGTAGAGAAGCCCCGGCTTCTCGGCGGTTGGCATCTCGCGGTCGGAGGCGGGTGGTAGCGCGAGTGAGCGTTACGGCCAGGGGAAGGCTGACTATGGGTGACAACAGTTCTGACACTGCGACGGTCTCTGACGCTTTGGTGTTCTTCGGCGCGACCGGGGATCTGGCCCATAAGAAGATCTTTCCTGCGCTCTATCGGATGGTGAAGCGCGGCGCGTTGGCCGTTCCAGTCGTCGGGGTGGCGTTCTCGCAGTGGGACCTGCCGCAGCTGCGCGACCACGCGCGCGACAGCATTGCCCATGCTGATGGCGGCGTCGATGACCCGGACGCGCTGGATCGGTTCTTGTCGTTGTTGAGCTACGTCGACGGCGACTATGGCGACCCGGCCACGTTCGCCGCGCTGAAGGACACGCTCGCGGGTGTCCGTCATCCGGCGCACTACCTGGCCATCCCGCCGTCGTTGTTCGCGACCGTGATCGCCGGACTCGTCGCGGCGGGGCTAGCCCGTGACGGGCGGGTCATCGTGGAGAAGCCGTTCGGGCGCGATCTCGCCTCGGCCCGCGAGCTGAACCGCGTCGTGCGTTCGGTGTTCCCAGAGGACGCGATCTTCCGAATCGATCACTTCCTCGGCAAAGAGGAGATCATGAACCTGCTGTACTTCCGCTTCGCGAACTCGTTCCTGGAACCGATCTGGAACCGCAACCACATCGCCAGCGTCCAGATCACCCTCGCCGAACAGTTCGGCGTGCAGGGTCGCGGCTCGTTCTACGAGACAGCAGGCTGCCTGCGCGACGTGATCGAGAACCACCTGTTCCAGGTCGTCGCCCTACTGGCCATGGAGCCGCCGGCGTACCAGGGTTTCGGGGCAGTGCAGGGCGAGAAGTTCAACGTGTTCAAGGCGATGCGTCCGCTCGGTGCCGACGATGTGGTCCGCGGCCAGTTCACCGGCTACCGCGACGAGGCGGGCGTGGCGAGCGATTCGGACGTGGAGACCTTCTGCGCTGTACGGCTGTTCGTCGACTCCTGGCGCTGGGCGGGCGTGCCCTGGTACCTGCGGTCCGGGAAGTGTCTGCCCGAGACAGCGGCCGAAGTACTGGTCGAGCTGAAGCCGCCTCCGCAGCGCCTCTTCGATGACTCCGTGCCGGGACTCGGTCTGGCGAACTATTTGCGGTTCCGGCTCGCACCCAACCCGGAGATCGCGCTGGCAGCCCGGGTGAAGCGGGCCGGCGAGCAGTTTCTCGGCGAGCAGCGCGAGCTGTCCCTGCTGAACGCGCAACCGACCCAGGAACAACCCTACGAACGCCTGCTCGGCGACGCGCTGGCCGGTGAAGGCGCGCTGTTCACCAGCGCGGATTCGGTCGAGGCGGCCTGGGCGGTCGTCGACCCGGTCCTGGGGAACCACCCACCTGCCCGCCCCTACCCGCCCGGCAGCTGGGGGCCGACACAGGCCGATGCCCTGATCGCTGCGCACGGACGCTGGCACAACCCCGCAGTCGGCCCGAAGCCGATGTCCTCGTCGAATGAGGACCAAGGCCCGGCGTAACGGCGGTGCCATGACGGCTAGCGTGAGAAGCGTGCCGAGCCCGGCGTCGAGGCCAGACACGATCCGGCTGCGCCGGAGATGACACCGGCGGGCAGAGGTGACTTGTGACACTGCGTAATGCTCCGGGCGCGACATCGGCGACGTCTGAGGGCAGGGACGACCTCACCTCGCTTGCGATGTCGGAGCTCGAGAAGCGGCTGGGGACCTCGGGCGACGGGCTGAGCCAGGCGGAGGCGAGCAAGCGGCTGGCTCAGTACGGGTCGAACGAGATCGCCGAACACACCACCAACGCGCTGTTGAAGTTTCTGACCTATTTCTGGGGTCCGATCCCGTGGATGATCGAGATCGCGGTGGTCCTGTCCGGCGCGGTTGGGCACTGGGCGGACTTCTTCATCATCCTGGTGCTGCTGATCTCCAACGCGGTGGTCGGCTTCACCGAGGAACGCCAGGCGGGCGACGCCATCGAGGCACTGAAAGCCAAGCTGGCGATCACCGCGCGGGTCAAGCGGGACGGAGTGTGGGTCACGCCTGCCGCGCGGGATCTGGTCCCCGGTGACGTGATCCGGCTCCGGCTGGGCGACATCGTGCCGGCCGACGCGCGGCTGCTGGACGGTGACCCAGTGGAGGTCGATCAGTCCACCCTGACCGGGGAGTCGCTGCCGGCTACCCGCAACGCCGGCGAGGCGGTGTACTCCGGGGTCGATCGTCCGCCGGGGGGAGATCGGTGCCCTGGTCTACGCAACCGGCTCGAGCACCTACTTCGGCAAGACCGCCGAATTGGTGCAAGACGTCCATACCGTCAGCCACTTCCAGCGCGCGGTCCTCAAGATCGGGAACTACCTGATCATCCTCGCGGTGGCGCTGGTGGCCGTGATCGCGGCCGCCTCGCTGCTGCGCGGCGACCCGGTGGTGACCACGCTGCAGTTCGCGTTGGTGCTGACAGTCGCCGCGATCCCGGTGGCGATGCCGACCGTGCTGTCGGTGACGATGGCGGTCGGCGCGCGCCTGCTCGCCTCCAAGCAAGCGGTCGTGACGCGGTTGGTCGCCATCGAGGAACTCGCCGGCGTGGACGTGCTGTGCGCAGACAAGACGGGCACCCTGACCCAGAACACCCTCACCCTGGGGGAGCCGTTCACCGTCGGCGACGTGAGCGCCGAGGACGTCATTCTCACCGCCGCGCTGGCTTCCCGGGCCGACAACGACGACCCGATCGACCTGGCCGTGCTCGGCGGCCTGTCCGACAAGGACGCCCTGCACGGTTATCAGGTCACCCACTTCCAGCCCTTCGACCCGGTCCACAAACGCACCGAGGCCACCGTCACCGCGCCCGACGGCGCCACGTTCACGGTCAGCAAGGGTGCGCCCCAAGTAATGCTCACGCTGGCCGCCGACGCCGCGGCGATCACACCGGCGGTCGATACGGCGGTCAACGACTTCGCCGCGCGCGGCTTCCGCTCTCTCGGCGTGGCTCGCGCCGACGCCGCCGGGCAGTGCCGGCTGCTCGGTGTGCTGCCGTTGTTCGACCCGCCCCGCACCGATGCGGCCTCGACCATCGCCGCCGCCCGCGCGATGGGTGTGGCGGTGAAGATGGTCACCGGCGACGCGCTGGCCATCGCGAAAGAGACCGCCACCAAAGTGGGCCTCGGCAGCGGCATTCTCGACGCCACCGGGCTGGGCGATGTCAAGAAGAGTGAGACCGATGCGGTCGCGCGGTCCATCGAGACCGCCGACGGGTTCGCCCAAGTCTTTCCCGAGCACAAGTTCCACATCGTCGACGTCCTGCAACAACGCGGGCACATCGTCGGCATGACCGGTGACGGCGTCAACGACGCCCCCGCGCTGAAGAAGGCCGACTGCGGCATCGCCGTCTCCGACGCCACCGACGCCGCCCGCGCCGCGGCCGACATCGCGCTGCTCACCCCCGGCCTGTCGGTGATCATCGACGCGATCAAGGAAAGCCGCAAGATCTTCCAGCGGATGAACAGCTACGCCATCTACCGAATCGCCGAAACCCTGCGCGTGCTGCTGTTCGTCACCCTGGCCATCCTGGTCTTCAACTTCTACCCCGTCACCGCGGTCATGATCGTGATGCTGGCGCTGCTCAACGACGGTGCGATCCTTTCCATCGCCTACGACAACGTGCACTACAAGAACCAGCCCGAAGCCTGGAACATGCGCCTCGTGCTCGGCATCGCCACCGTGCTCGGTGTCGTCGGCCCGATCGCCGCGTTCGGCCTGTTCTACCTCGGCGACCGGGTGTTCGACCTCGGCCACCCCCGCCTGCAGACCATGATGTATCTGATGCTGTCCGTCGCCGGACACCTCACCATCTTCCTCACCCGTACCCGGGGACCGTTCTGGTCCATCCGTCCCGCCCGCATCCTCTGGATCGCCGTCGTCGGCACCCAGGCCATCGCGACCCTGATCGCCGTCTACGGACTGTTCATGACCCCCCTCGGCTGGGGCTGGGCCGCGTTCGTCTGGGGGTACGCGCTCATCTGGTTCCTGCTCAGCGACCGCGTGAAACTGCGCGCATACCGCATCCTCGACCTAGGTCGTGGCAACCCGGTGGTCCCATCACGCTGGCAAGCGACAGCCGGAACCCGACCGGGGGTTCCGGCTCCCGCCATTGGTGAGTCCATCAGCAGGGTGGCGTGGTACAGGCCAAGCAGATCGGGCACGTACTCCGTCAACGGGCTACCGCAGCGCATCAGTCTCTGCAGGAATACCTGCGCAGCTGGCTGATCGTCGAGACCAGCCGCCCCACCCTGGACGAGGTGCTCGATCGAGCCGGCGGTCGCTCCGGGGGCTCGGTACCGACGAAGGATGCCGTGGCGACGCTGCGCAACGAACGTGCTCGTCGTTGACGCCAGCGTCATCGCCACCGCGATGGCCGACGACGCCGACGACGGTGATCACCTGCGCGCCGGGCGGCTCGACGCGCGTCGAGCCGCTCTCGCGCTCGAGGATCTCGACGCGCTGCCGATCTATCGCGCGCCGCACCGCCGGCTACTCCTCCGCTGCTGGGAGCTGCGCGACAACCTCACGATCTACGACGCCGCTTACGTCGCTCTGGCCGAACTGCTCGATGCCGAGCTCCTGACCTCCGACCGGCGTCTGGCCCGCTCCGCCGGGCCGCGCTGCCACATCGAGGTAGTCGGAGCTGGGCACTGATCTGGCCGGCTCCGGCGCCGCGCTCATGCGCCGGGCTCGAATACCCTCCAGACCAACTAGTCGGTCGGTGACGGGAGAGAAGCTGCCATGGCGCGCACCACGTACGAGACCCTGCTGACAGACCTGGACGACGGGCTGCTCACGATCACGCTCAACCGGCCGGAGTCGCTGAACACGATCGTCCCGCCGATGCCGCAGGAGTTCGAGCAGGTGATGGCCCGGGCGTCGCGCGACGAGGCGGTGAAGATCATCGTCGTGCGCGGAGCGGGTCGCGCCTTCTGCGCCGGCTACGACTTCGGGGACGGGTTCCACCACTGGGACGAGTCGCTCACGAGCGACGGGCAGTGGGACCCGGCCAAGGACGCCAGCTGGGGCACCAACCGCCACACCAGCCCGCACCAGCAGTTCTTCTCGATGTGGCACTCCCCGAAGCCGGTGATCGCCCAGGTACACGGCTGGTGCGTCGGCGGGGGCAGCGACAACGCGCTGTGTGCGGACATCGTCATCGCCAGCGAGGACGCGATCATCGGGACGCCGTACTCGCGGATGTGGGGCGCGTACCTCACCGGCATGTGGATCTACCGGCTCGGCCTGGCCGAGGCCAAGTGGCGAGCACTGACCGGCGAGCCGTTCACCGGACGCGAGGCCGCCGACGTCGGCCTGATCAACGAGGCCGTGCCGTTCGCCGATCTCGAGGACAGGGTGGCCCAGGTCGTCGCGAAACTCAGGACGATCCCGTGGTCGCAGCTGATGGCCCAGAAGATGCTGGTCAACCACGCCTACGAGCAGATGGGTCTCGGCGCCGTCCAGACGCTCGGCCCGATCCTCGACGGCATCATGCGCAACACGCCCGATGCGCGGGCGTGGATCGACACCGCCGAGAACGCGGGCGTGCGGCAGGCCATCACCGACCGCGACGGGCCGTTCGGCGACTACAGCCAGGCGCCCCCGGACCGCCGCCCCGACCCGCGCCACGTCATCGAGGTGTGACATCGACGGGCGCGACCGGATCCTCGCCGCCGCCGAATCGCTGTTCGCCGCCGGCTGACGGAGGCTACTTCCGGATCGGAGGCCCTAGCGGTACGCCCTTGCCCCCGGTGGCCTGATCGGCGATGTCGACGAACAGGTAGGCGCCGACTGCTGCGAAGGCGAGCACGATCCAGCCGCCCACTTTCGTCAGGTCTGCGCTGAGCTGGACGGTCGCGATGAGCAGCACCACCAGCGCGGCGTCGATCAGGGCGAACAGCAGCGTGAAGGCCACCGGGAGCCGCAGTGTCACCAGCGTGAGCAGCCCGATGATCACCAACCAGGTGATGAGGAACAGGGCCTGGGTGTGCACCAGGCCTCGCAGGGGAATCGCGTACCAGTTGTGCACGAGGCCGAGGACCAGGGCGGCATAGCTGAGCCAGAACCCGGCGAAGATGCCGAACACGGCGGCGACCGCGCTCTGGCCCACCGCCGCACTCCACACCGTCGCAATGATCAGCCCGATGCCGGTCGCGGTCGCGATGATCGGAATGCTGGCCCCGACGGCGGCCGCCGGGACGTAGCCGATGAGAACGAGCGCGAGCGCGACCGAACCGGCTACGAAGACGGGAACGCCCAAAGCGGCGGGATTCCCGGCGAAGAAAGTCGCCGAGGGTGGCTCGACGACGGGTAGTGCCGTACCTCCGACGCCGTCGGTCTGGATGGTGACGTCGCTGACTGTTGCGCTGGTCATCGCAAGCTCCCCCTGTGATCCGGTGAGTCCACCGAGCAAGGTGCTCTGAGACGCCATAGTTGCGCGTCAGGGCGGCGCTGGAGTCTCAATCTGATACGCGGGCGCGAGTCCGGTCGATGCCACGGGCCTTCGCCTCGCTCCGAGCACAAGAATCCGGCGCGATTGCACCAACTCCGCGCCTGGCGGGGGGCGGCGGCCTCCGGCCGTCATGACGCGGTGAGGCTGCTGACGGCGAGGTCGACGGTGGGGAACAGGTGGTCGGCGCCGATCCGGTCGAGCAACCCGCTGCGGGCCAGGCTCAGCTGCACGTGCTGCCCGGCGCGGGCGATGGCGAAGCGGATGTGCTCGTGGTCCAGATCGTCGAGCGTCGCGGCCAGCCCGCGGGTGCCGGTGAAGTCGATGTCGCTCATGCCGATCGCGTCGAGTACCACCACGGTGGGGCTACCCACTGCCCGCTGCCGCGCGCTGCGCAGTTCGGAACGGAAATGGGCGGCGTTCGCGTACCAGAGCGGAGTGGCGAACAGGACGACGAGCACGTTCGGCTGCTGCTCGGCCGGTTCGGCGACGCTGAGCGGGGCCCAGCTGGTGGTGCCCGGGATGCGTCCCAGCACGTGCATCTGCGGGCGGGCGCTGAGCCGGGTGCGGTCGAGGATGGCCAGGCCGACGGCCACCGCGATGCCCTGTTCAACGCCGACGAAGGTCACCGTCAGCATGGTCACGAGCGCCAGCGCTAGCTCCAGGGTGTCGAAGCGGGCGATGGCGAGCAGGTCCTGTGTCGGGAAGATCCGGGCGGCGACCAAGATCAGCACTCCGGCCAGCGTGGCCGTGGGGACGTCCCGCAGGATCGCCGCGGCGGGCACGAGCGCCACGAGCGCGGCCGCCGCGAGCAATCCGGCCGCCTGCGTCCGGCCACCGGCGGCGGCGACCGCGGCCGTGCGGGGCGGGCTGGCGTTCACCGGGAAGGCGCCGACCAGCCCGGCGACGACACTGCCGGCGCCGACACCGAGGAAGTCGCGGTTGATGTCGGTCTCGTAGCTGCCCCGATCGGCGAACGAGCGGGTGGTCGCCGCCGACTGGCTGACCACGACGAGCGCGACCACGCCCGCCACGGGGGCCATGCTGCCCAGCGCCGACCACGACAGCCCGGGCAACCCGAGGTGCGGCGCACCGGGACGGATCGTCCCGAGGACCGCCACCCCGTGCTCCTCCAGGGGGGTGACGGCGACCAGGGCCGTCGTCACCACCAGGGCCAGTAGCGCCCCCGGCACCCGCCGGTCGACATACCCGGCGAGCACGATGACGGCGATGACGCCGACGCCGATCGTCAGCGTCCAGCCGTTGACCTCGTCGAGGCGGCCCCCCAGGTCGGCGAGGACGTGGATGGTCGAACGGCTTTCGACGTGCACGCCGAGCAGGTCTGGCAACTGGTGCACCACGATGACCACCGCGATGCCGGCGAGGAAGCCGCTAATGATGGGTGCGGAGAGGAACTCGGCGATCCAGCCCAATCGCAGTAGCCCGACCAGGGCGACGAACACCCCGACGGTCACCGCCAGCACGGCCACCAGCTCGAGGTAGTGGCGCGATCCGGCCACCGCCACCGCGCCGACCCCGGCCGCGAACAGCGGGGCGATCGTCGAGTCCGCGCCCACCGACAGCTGGCGACTCGAGCCGAGCAGCGCGAACAGCACGCTTCCGGCCACGAAGGCGTAGAAGCCGGTGATCGGCGGCATGCCCGCCAGCCGCGAGGTGGCCAGCTGCTCGGGGATCGCAATGACGACCAGCGTGGTGGCGGCGAGCAGGTCGGGGCCCAGCCAGGATCGCCGGTAGCCGGACAGTGACGAGAGCAGCACCCGGCGCGGCTGTCTACCGAATGGTGCCCCCGTCGCCACCGGATCATCATCCACCGAATCGGCGCGGCCGGAGGTCCCCGGCGATACCGTGTTGCTATGCCGGAGAGTGGCCGGTCGGCCGACACCTCAGGGCGGATCGTGGTGGGCGTGGACGGCTCGCCGCACTCCGTCGACGCGCTGCGCCGGGCCGCGGAGCTCGCCGCCTCCTTGAGCGCAGAGATCGACGCGGTGACGGTGTGGCCGTACGCGGCCCGCTACGGCGGCGCCGGCGCCCCGGTGGAGCCGTACCCCGACGACGACGTGACCGCCGCCCTGGATCGGGCGGTGACGCGGGCGTTCGGGGACGGGGCGCCGCCGGGCCTGCGGCGCCAAGTGTGGCGGGACGACAACCCCGCGAAGGGGCTCCTGACCGTTTGCCGGGAGGCGATGGTGCTCGTGGTCGGTCGCCGCGGTTACGGCCCGATCGACGGGCTCGCCGTGGGCTCGGTCGGCGCCGCCTGCGCCGAGCACGCGCCGTGCCCGGTGCTCGTCGTCCACACCGGGGGCGGCTCGGTGACGGAGCCAGCGGCACCGCTACTCGGCGGCCGGATCGTGGTGGGCGTTGACGGATCGGCATCCTCCCGGCAGGCCGGGCGTTGGGCCGCTCTGCTCGCCGATCTGGGCGGCGGCGAGGTCGAGGCGCTCGCGGTACGGCATCCGGACGCCGCGGAGGCTCCGGCCGCCGAGCTACGTGCTGCCGAGGTGCCGGTGGCCGTGCGCGACGGCGACCCGGCGGAGGTCTTGATCGACGCCAGCCGCGGGGCGGGCCTGCTGGTGGTCGGCAGCCGCGGGCTGGGCGGCTTCACCGGCCTGCTGCTCGGCTCGGTCGGCCGCAAGTGCCTGGCCCGCGCCGCCTGTCCGGTGCTGGTCGTGCACGGTGCGAGCGTCCCTGCGAGGCCGCGGCCCTGACGCGGCCCGCCGTGAGCGGGGCGTGCACGGCGGGGAGGACTGCAGTAGGGGCCGCGCGGCTCCCGCTGCGACCCGAAGGGCCCTATGGACGTCCGCACCACCGAACCGCCGGCGCGATCCCGACCTCTCTGGAAACGGCCGAGTGCCGCGCTGGTGGCCAACGTCGGCGGGCCGGCGCGGATGCGCGTCGTCGCCATGCTGGCCGCGGTGCTGGCGCTCTCGTCGGCAGACACCGCCACCATCGGCAGCATCGCGATGCCGCTGGAACGCGGTCTGCACATCGGCAACACCGCCGTGGGCCTGCTGGTCACGCTCTCGACGTTGATCACCGCGGTGGCGACGCTGCCACTCGGCGCGCTCGCCGATCGAGTCGACCGCACCCAGGCCCTGTTTTTCGCCGTGGTCCTGTGGTCGGTGGCGATGGTCGTCAACGGGCTGTCGGTGTCGTTCTCGATGTTGCTGGCCAGCCGGCTGGCGCTCGGCATCGTGATGGCGGTGGGCGCCCCGCTCGTGGCGTCGCTGACCGGCGACTGGTTCCCGGTGGCTGAGCGCGCCCGGATCTACGGTTTCGTGCTCTCCGGCGAACTGGCCGGTGCCGGTATCGGCTTCGTGCTGTCCGGCACCATCGCCGACGCGCTGTCGTGGCGGTGGGCGTTCTGGGCGCTGGCCGCGCTGGGCCTGCTGCTGTCCTTGTTCGTCCACGGCGCGCCCGAACCGGCCCGTGGCGGTGCCTCCCGGTTGTCGGTGGGAGCCACCTCGCTCGACTCGCGGCAGCAGGGAGGAGCCTCGGGGGAGGGTGACGCGGAGGCGCTGGAAAGCAGCCCGCTCGTCAAGGCGTTGCGACGCCAGCACGTGCGGCCGTGGCGCGGTCACCCGTCGGCGAAGCCCGAGGCGTCGTTCTGGTACTCGGTGCGGGCCATCCTGTCCATCCGCACCAACGTGACGCTGATCGTCGCCTCCGCGTTCGGCTACTTCTACTTCAGCGCCATCGAGACCTTCGGCGTGCTGTTCATGCAGCAGCGGTTCGGCGTCACCGAGACGATCGCCAGCAGCATGCTGGTGCTCGTCGGGGCGGGCGCGATCGTAGGGGCGCTGGTGTCCGGACGCGTCGCCGATCGGCTGCTGACCCGCGGCTACGTCCCGGCCCGGCCGGTCGTCGCCGGGGTCGCCTTCCTGGGCTGCGCCGCCCTGTTCGTCCCGAGCTTGCTGCTGCGCTCGCTGTTGCTCGCCGCGCCGCTCGCCACGCTCGCCGCGGCCGCGCTCGGGGCCACGAACCCGCCGCTGGACGCCGCCCGCCTCGACCTCGTCGACGAGCGGATGTGGGGGCGTGGCGAGGCGCTACGGACCGTGCTGCGCTCGTCGTTCCAGGCCGTGGCGCCGCTCGTCGTCGGGTATCTCTCGACGCTGTTCGGCGATCGCACCTCCGGGCTGGGTAGCCCGACCGCGGGGTCCGGTGCCGGTAGCGGCGCCGGCCTGGCCGACGCGTTCCTGGTGGCGCTGTCGACCATCGTGCTGGCCGGCGCGGTGCTGCTGGTGTACGCGCGTCGAAGTTATCCGAGCGACGTGGCGACGATCGTGGAGGAGGAGCTGCTCGCGCGGGGGGATCAGAGCCGCCGCACCGCCGACATCCACTCCCACATCTCGGATCGCCGCTTGCGCAGTTCGTAGCCGAGGCTCGGTCGCCATCCGGCTTGGAGCAGCCGGTGCTCGGTTGCCTCGTTGACCCAGACCGCGGTGAACAGGAAGGACCCAGCGGCGGCCGCCCCCGCGGTGAGCACCCGCACGCTGATCGGGCCCGGCAGGAACAGCACCGTGACCGCGACCGGCAGGGCCAGGATCGTCAGCAGCCGGGAGACATGACGCAGCACCCAGGTCGAGCAGGTCGCGTCGTAGAGCACCCAGGTCGCGAAGCGGCCCGGCAACGGCCCCCAGAACGCGTACCAGAGCCACCGGAACGGATTCGGTCGCGGCAGCCGCCGCCCCGGGTCGATCCCGAGCGAGCCGGCAGCCTGCTCCCAGGCGCGGGTGCGTGCGCTCATCTCGTCCTCACCGTCGTCCATCCTGCCCCGTGCCCGTAGTGTCCGGCAGCGTCTCGCCCCAGCCCGCCGTCGAACGGAGCACGTCGCGTGAGCAGTCCCGCCGAAGACCTCGATCCCCGTACCCCGGTCATCGTCGGCGTCGGGCAGGTCTCGGAGCGGGTGGACCAACCGGGCTACCGCGCCCTGTCGGCAGTCGAGCTGGCCGCCGAGGCGGCCCGGGCCGCGCTGGCCGACGCCCGGGCCGACGCCGCCGCCGTCGAGGTGGTGGCCGGTGTGCGGCAGTTCGAGATCTCCCGGCCGGGCGCGAGCGCACCGCTGGGCCGATCGGACAACTACCCGCGCTCGGTGGCGCACCGGATCGGCGCCACGCCGCACCGCGCGGTGCTCGAGGTCACCGGCGGACAGGCCCCGCAGCACCTGGTCACCGAGTTCGCCGGCGCGATCGCCGCCGGCGAGCACGAGGTCGCCCTGCTGGTCGGCTCCGAGGCGATCTCGACGGTCCGGCACCTCGCCGAGGCCGTCGACCCGCCCGACTTCACCGAGCACGTCGACGGCGAGCTCGAGGACCGCGGCTACGGGCTGCACGGCATCGTCAGCCGCCCGCTGGTCACCCACGGGCTCACCAGCCCCGCCGGCCGGTACGCGCTATGCGAGACCGCCCGGCGCGCCCGGCTCGGGCTCGGCCGCGAGCAGTACGCGCGGGCGATGGGTCGGCTGTTCGCCCCGCTCACCCGGGTGGCCGCGGACAACCCGCACGCCGCCGCGCCGACCGTCCGCGACGCCGCGGAGCTCGCCGCCGTCTCCGACCGCAACCGGATGATCGCCGACCCCTACCCCCGCTACCTCGTCTCGCGTGACCAGGTGAACCAGGGCGCCGCCGTGCTGCTCACCTCCGTCGCGGCCGCGCGTCGGCTCGGCGTCCCCGCCGACCGGTGGGTCTTCCTGCACGGTCACGCCGACCTGCGCGAGCAGCCGCTGCTCGAGCGGGCCGACCTCGGCCGCAGCCCCGCCGCCGTGCTCGCGGTCGAGCACGCTCTCGGCGTCGCCGGTATCGGTCTCGACGACCTCGCCACCTTCGACCTGTACTCCTGCTTCCCGATCGCGGTTTCCAACCTGCTCGACGGGCTGGGAATGGCGCCGGACGACCCCCGCGGGTTCACCCTGACCGGCGGCCTGCCGTTCTTCGGCGGCGCCGGCAACAACTACTCGATGCACGCCATCGCCGAGACCGTGCACCGGATGCGGGCCACCCCCGGGGCCTACGGGCTGGTCGGCGCCAACGGCGGCATCCTGTCGAAGTACTCCGTCGGCATCTACTCGACCGCGCCGACACCCTGGCGGCCGTCCCACGACGAGGAGGCCCAGGACCGCATCGACGCCCTCCCCGTGGTCGAGCAGGTCACGCACCCCGACGGCTGGGCCACGCTCGAGACCTGCACCGTCGCCTACGGCCGCGGCGGCGGGCGCACCGGCGTGGTGGTCGGGCGGCTGGAACGCGACCGGCGCCGGTTCGTCGCCCTCGCCGCGGGTGACGAGATTCTGGATGCGCTGATCGCCGGCGAGCCGGTCGGCACCCGGGTGTACGTCCGCTCCTTCGGGCCGGGCAACAAGGTCACGCTCACCCGCGAGCGGATGGACGAGCTGCACCCGATCCGGCCGCCGGCCTTCCGGGAGCGCTACGAGCACACGCTCCTGCGACGCGACGGCCACCTCCTCGAGATCACCATCAACCGCCCGGACGCCCGCAACGCGCTGCATCCGCCCGCCAACGAGGAGCTGGCGGAGATCGTCGACGCCTACCTGGCCGATCCGGAGCTGTGGGTCGCGATCCTGACCGGCGCAGGTGACCGCGCCTTCTCGGCCGGCAACGACCTGGCCTGGTCGGCCTCGGGCAAGCAGATGTGGATCCCGAAGACGGGGTTCGCCGGGCTCACCCACCGGCGTGACCTCACCAAGCCGGTGATCGCGGCCGTGAACGGCTACGCCATGGGCGGCGGCCTCGAGGTCGCGATGGCCTGCCACGTGATCGTCGCCGACGAGACCGCCCGCTTCGCCCTGTCCGAGGTCCGCGTCGGGCTCATCGCCGCCGCGGGCGGGCTCGTCCGCCTGCCGCGGGCGCTGCCGCGGGCCCTCGCCGCCGAGATGATCCTCACCGGTCGCCGGCTCACCGCGCAGGAGGCGCTCGCCCACGGGCTCGTCAACCACGTCGTCGAGCCGGGCACGGCGCTGGCCGGGGCCCGCCGGGTCGCGGCGGAGATCCTCGCCGGGTCGCCCACCTCGATCCGGTCCTCGCTGCAGCTGATGGCCGAGACCGAGGGCATCGGCGACACCGCCGCGGCCGTCGCGCACCAATCCACCGCGCTCGAGGACGTACTTGCCAGCGAGGACCTCGTCGAGGGCGTCTCCGCCTTCCTGGAGAAGCGCCCGCCGGCGTGGAAGAATCGCTGACTGCGTCGCCCCTGCCCGCCCGTCACCCGGGCGCGTTCCGCCCGCGCGGCCGCGCCCGCAGGTGCACCCGCTCGCCCTGGGGCCCGAACAGCACCAGCACCTCCACCGGTCGGCGGTCGGCGCTGCCGAACCAGTGCGGCGTGTGAGTGTCGAACTCCGCCGCCTCGCCGGGGGAGAGCTCCAGGTCGAGCTCACCGAGCAACAGCCGCAGCCGGCCGTTCAGCACGTACATCCACTCGTAGCCCTCGTGGCTGCGCGGCCGCGGGGCGCGGTCGTGGGGCGGCACCACCATCTTGTACGCCTGCACCCCGCCCGGCCGCCGGGTCAGCGGCTGGAACGTGCGGCCGTCCCGGACGACCTGCTCGGAGCGGACCCGGGGGTCGCTGGTGACCGGGCCGCCGACCAGCTCGTCCAGCGGGATCTCGTGCGCCCGGGCCAGCCGCAGCAGCAGCTCGAGCGTCGGCCGCCTGCGGCCGGACTCCAGGCGCGAGAGGGTGCTGGCCGAGATGCCGCTGGCCTCGGCCAGTTGCGCCAGCGTCGCCTGCCGCGACTCCCGGATCGCCCGCAGCCGCGGACCGACGCGGGCGAGCGTCTCGGCCAGGACGTCGTCGGACACGAACCCAGCTTGCCATTTCGGCAAGCAACTTTGTCGAAACCGCGGTGGCGGAGCACGCTGGCCGCATGACGGATACCGACGTTCTCGACGTGGTGGTGATCGGTGGCGGTGCCGCCGGGCTGGCCGGGGCCGTCGCCCTGGCGCGCTCGCGGCGCACGGTGCTGGTGCTCGATGCCGGCGTGCCGCGCAACGCGGCGGCAGGCCACGTGCACAACTTCCTCACCCGAGAGGGAACCCCGCCGGGGGAGCTGCTCGCCGCAGGCGCGGCCGAACTCGAGAGCTACGGCGGCCGGGTGGAGCGGGCCGAGGTCGAGCGGATCGAGCGCCTCGGCGGACGGTTCGCCGTCGAGCTCGCCGACGGCGACGGCGACGGCGCCGCTCGCCGCCGCGTCGCCCGGCGGCTGCTGGTGGCCACCGGCGCGCGCGACGAGCTGCCGGAGATCCCCGGCCTCGCCCAACGGTGGGGCGTGGACGTGCTGCACTGTCCCTACTGCCACGGCTGGGAGGTGCGCGACCGCCGGATCGGCGTGCTCGCCACCGGGCCGCTCGCCACCCACCAGGCCCTGCTGTTCCGCCAGCTCAGCGACGAGGTCGTGCTGCTCGAGCACACCGCCCCGCCGCCGGGCGAGGTGGAGGCCGGGCAGCTGCGCGCCCGCGGCGTCGCCCGGATCCGGGGGCAGGTGGCGGAGGTGACCAGCGGCCCGGACGGCCTCACGGGGGTCACGCTCGCCGACGGCTCGACCGTGGCGCTGGACGCGCTGGTCGTCGCCCCGGTGTGCCGGGCCCGCGCGGACCTGCTGGCGCCGCTGGGGCTCGAGGCGACGGAACTGCGGGTGGGGGAGACCCTGGTCGGCACCTACGTCGAGGCCGATCCGGCCGGCGCCACCGCTGTCCCCGGCCTCTGGGTGGCCGGCAACGTCACGACCGTGCAGGCCCAGGTGATCGGCTCGGCCGCCGCCGGCCTCACCGCCGCCGCCGCGATCAACGCCGATCTCGCGGTCGCCGACGCCGCGCGGGACGCCGAGGCGGTGTTCGACCAGAGCGAGGCCGCGTGGGACGAGCGGTACGGCTCTCACGACCGCGTCTGGAGCGGGCAGCCCAACGCCGCCGTCGTCGCCGAGCTCGACGGCCTCTCGCCCGGCACGGCGCTCGACGCCGGCGCCGGGGAGGGCGCGGACGCGGTCTGGCTGGCGCGGCAGGGCTGGCGGGTGACGGCCGCGGAGCTCTCCTCGGTCGCGCTGCAACGGGCCGAGCAGGCCGCCCGGGACGCCGGCGTGACGGTCGACCGGCGCCACCTCGACCTGACCCGGGAGCCCGTGCCGGGCCGGTACGACCTCGTGATGTCAGCCTTCCTGCACCTGCCGGCCGAGCATCGTGCCGCGGTGTTCGCCCGGCTCGCGGACGCGGTCGCCCGCGGCGGCACGCTGCTGGTCGTCGGGCACGACCCGAGCGACCCGCACACCGCCGAGCGCCGCCGTCACCACCCCGGCACCGACTGGACCGCCGCGCAGCTCGCGGCCACGCTCGGCGACGGCTGGACCGTCGACACCTGCGCCGTCCGGACCCGCCCCGCGGCCGGACCGCACGCGCACGACGGCGTCACCGGCGAGGCGCGCGACGCGGTGCTGCGCGCCCGCCGCACCGGCTGACGCCCGCCCTCCAACGCCCGATAGTGCGCCGGCGCCCCATACGGGAGAGGATGTTCTGGCGAACTCGTTGTTCCCGGATCGGGGACGGACCGATCCTGGGGGCGGCGCGATGGACTCGAAACTGCTGGTCGATCTGATCAGCGTTCCGCTGTTCACCGGCGTCATCGGCTACATCACCAACTGGACCGGCGTGCTGATGCTGTTCCGGCCGATTCGCTTCCACGGCGTCCGCGTCCCCGGGCTGCGACTGCTGTTCCCCTACCTGCCCCGGCGGGTGCGGATCCTGCCCTTGATCCGGTACGACGGACGCCTCGGCTGGCAGGGCATCGTGCCGTCGCGGGCCGACAAGATGGCCAGCATCAGCGTCGACAAGGGGTTGGCCAAGCTCGGCAGCATCCACGACTTCTACCGCGAGCTCGAGCCGGACAAGATCGCCGAGCACCTCGCCGCCATCGCGCAGGCGGAGATCCGCGACGTCGTCGAGCAGATCATGCAGCAGGAGAACCCGGAGCTGTGGCACGACCTGCCGCCGGTGATCAAGGAGGCCGTGTTCGCCCGCGTCCGCGCCCAGCTGCCCGCGATCGTCAAGAGCATCACCGACGAGATCGGCGAGAACGTCGACCAGCTCATCGACGCCAAGCTGATGGTGATCCGCTACTTCCAGCAGAACCCGGAGCTGCTCAACGAACTGTTCCTGATCATGGGGCGCAAGGAGTTGAAGTTCATGCAGAACTTCGGCTTCTACTTCGGCGTGCCGATGGGATTCGCGCTCGTCGGCATCCTGCAGCTGCTGCCGCAGTGGTGGGTGCTGCCGGTGGGAGGGATCGCCATCGGCTGGGTCGTCAACTGGGTCGGCGTGACGATGATCTTCGAGCCGGTGCGGCCGAGGCGCTGGATCCCGTGGCGGCAGGGGCTGATGCTCAAGCGGCAGAACGAGGTCACCGAGATGTACTCGCAGATGGTTGCCGATCGGGTGATCACCCTGCAGAACATCGGCAACGAGCTGCTCACCGGGCCGCGCAGCGACCGCACCCTGCAGATGCTGGAGGAGTCGCTGCGCCCCGCCGTCGACCGGGCCGTCGGGCCCGCGCGGGCGGCGGTACGGGTGGCGATCGGCGGGCGCGAGTACGACCAGATCCGCTCCTCGGTGGCGTCCGAGGCCACCAACTTCGCCCCGATCGCCTTCAACGACGCCGAGTTCAGCCGGCGGCAGTCGGTGCGTATCTACAACTACATCTCCACCCAGATGCGGCAGATGGGCCCGGACGACTTCGTGGAGATGCTCCGGTCGGCGATCAAGCAGGACGAATGGTTACTGTTCTTCCACGGCGGTGCCCTCGGGCTGTTCGCCGGTCTCCTGCACCTGGCAATCTTCGGAGTCTGATGGAGTCGCGAGACATCGTCGTCAGCGAGACGACGGAGATCCATCCGCGTGTGCGTCCCCGGCCGGGGAGGCCGTCGGAGTCCTCGGCCGGTGGGCGGCCGCGGCCGTCGGCGGCGTTGGCGCGCCGTCCGCTGCCGGGCCCGGGGATCGTGCGGGCCGCCCCCGGCATCGCGCGGGTGGCGGCGGTCTCGGCCTGGCATCTCGCCGGCTGGTCGGTGAACGCGACCATCGCGAGCGCGAACTACGTGGCGCGGCGGGCCGTCGAGGGCGAGCCGGCCGGGGCCATCCTGCAGGAGGCGGCCCGCGATCTGCGCACGGTGGCCTGGCGCGCGCTCGGACTGCGGCAGGACATCCTGCCCGCTGCCCCGACGGCGTCGCCGGCTCCGTCGGCCACCTCGACCGCCGCCGATCTGCAGCGCCGCGGTGAGGACCTGCTGCGTCGCAGCAACGACGTCCACGTCGTCGAGGACACCCACCCGGCGTTCGCGCGCATCCTGTCGGAGATCACCCCGGACGAGGCGCGGGTGTTGCGCTTCATCTACCTCGAGGGGCCGCAGCCGGCGCTGGACATCCGAACCAACCGGCCGCTGGGCATCGGCTCGGAGCTGATCGCCGCGGGGATGAGCATGGTGGCCGAGCACGCCGGCCTGCGCAACGTCGACCGCATCGATCCGTACCTGATCAACCTCTCCCGGCTCGGGCTGCTCGACTTCTCCAAGGAGCAGGTGCGCAACCCCACCCGCTACCAGGTGATCGAGGCGCAGCCGAAGGTCGCGGCGGCGATGAAGCGGGCCGGCCGGGCACCGAAGCTGGTCCAGCGCAGCATCCGGCTCACCTCCTTCGGCGAGGAGTTCGTCCGCACCTGCCTGCCGTTGAACGGTCGGGTCGCGCCCTACCGCGAGGGTGACGACCGGCCGCGGCCGCGCTGAGGCCGGTGCTCACGCGTCGCTGCGGCGTCCCTGTTCCCAGTCGTCGAAGCGGATCCGGTTCAGCGACACCACCTCACCGAGCCGGGACCACTCCGCGCGCCCGAGCCGCGCCAGCGGCGCCACCTTCCGGGCGTCGGGCAGGCCGTCGTCGGCCAGCACCGTGGGGTCGACCGCCAGGTGCACGACCTCACCGAAGACGGTCGTGCAGTTGCCGATGACGTGCTCGCCGGAGGCGCGGCACTCGAAGGCGATCGGCGCGGCCTGGACCCGGGGCGGCGCCACCACGGTGCTCGGCTCCCGGACGATGTCGGCCTGGTCGAACTCGCTCAGGTCGGCGGGAAAGTTCGTGGCGGAGTCGTTCATCACCCCCAGCAGCGGGTCGCTGCCGATGTTCACGACGAACTCGCCGGTGGCCCGCACGTTGCGCAGCGTGTCCTTGGTGCCCACCGAGACGAAGCAGAGCGTCGGCGGGTCGACCCCGGCGACGGTCGTGAACGAGTGCGGCGCCACGTTGTCCACCCCGTCGGCCGACACGCTGGAGACCCACGCGATGGCGCGGGGGATGATCGACGCCGTCAGCCACGGGTAGATCCCGCGTTCCTGCGTCGCGGGATCGATGTCGAGGCGCTCGCGCATACCCCCAGCTAACCCGGCGGCAGCGACCGTCCCGCACCCGGGGCCGCTCCCGGTCCTCGGCGTGGGAGGCTCGGGGCGTGCGTGAGGTCGTGCTGGTCCACGGGCTGTGGCACGGGGCCTGGGCCTGGCAGGCGGTGCGCGAACGCCTCGACGCCCGCGGCGTCGCCTCCCGGGCCGTGGAGCTGCCGATGCGCACCCTCCAAGGCGACGCCGAGACCGTCCGCAGCGTCCTCGACGCCGCGTCGGGTGAGGTGCTGCTGGTCGGGCACTCGTACGGCGGCGCCGTCGTCACCGCCGCCGGCGAGCATCCGGCCGTCACCCGGCTGCTCTATCTCGCGGCCTTCGCCCTCACCGAGGACGAGAGCATCGCCCGCGTCGCGCCCGACCTCGCCCTGCCCGACACCGAGCTGCCCGCCGCCATGCGCTTCTCCGCCGACGGCGACGAGGTGAGCGTCGACCCGCAGTACGCCCGCGCGCTGCTGTACCCGGATGCGCCGGCCGAGGTCGCGCGGGACGCGCTCGCCCGGCTGCGTCCGGTGGGCCGGGCCCTGTTCCGCGGCCGCCCGGCGGCGGTCGCCTGGCGGGCCCGGCCGGCCACCTACGTCGTCTGCGCCGAGGACCGCACCGTCGCCCCGGCGCTGCAGCGGGTCATGGCGGCGCGCTGCGACGACGTGCGGGAGTGGCCCGGCGGGCACAGCCCCGCCGCGTCCCGCCCGGACGAGGTGGCCGAACTGGTCGCCGAGCTGGCCGCCGCTCCCTGACCGTCCGCCGTCACGTCCGGGGCCGGTGGTAGATCTCGCCGTCGGGGAGGTGCAGGGTCTCGATGACATGCATGACGGCGTTGATCAGCGCCAGGTGGGTGAAGGCCTGCGGAAAGTTGCCCAGGTGGCCGCCGGTGTGGACGTCGATCTCCTCGGCGTAGAGCTCCAGCGGGCCGGCCAGCGACAGCAGCCGCGCGCACAGCCGGCGGGCGCGGGTGTAGTCGGCGATCTCGCACAGGGCCGACACCAGCCAGAACGAACAGATCGTGAACGACCCCTCCTCGCCCTCGAAGCCGTCGTCGGTGTCCTCGGTGCGGTAGCGCAGCACCATGCCGTGCTCGGTGAGCTCGTCGGCGACCGCCCGCACGGTGGCGACGATCCGGGGGTCGTCCGGCGGCAGGAAACGCACCAGCGGCGCGAGCAGCAGCGAGGCGTCGAGCGTGGTCGTCTCGTAGTGCTGGGTGAACACGCCACGCTCGTCGACACCGTGCTCGAGGACGTCGGCCATGATCTCGTCCGCGGCCTGCTGCCAGGCCGACGCCTGCGAATCCTGGCCCATGACGCGGGCCAGCCGGGCGCCGCGGTCCGCGGCCACCCAGCACATGATCTTGGACGAGGTGAAGTGCCGGGCCTTGCCCCGGACCTCCCAGATACCCGCGTCGGGTTCGCGCCAGTTCTGCAGGGCGGCGGTCACCTGCCGGTCCAGGACGTCCCACATCCGGGGATCGATGTGCTCCACCGCCCGGCTGTGCAGGTAGACCGAATCGAGCAGCGCCCCCCACACGTCGTGCTGCTTCTGGGTGCTGGCGGCGTTGCCGATCCGGACCGGCCGGGAGTCGGCGTAGCCGGGCAGGTGGTCGAGCTCGGACTCGGGCAGGTCCCGCTCGCCGGCGATCCCGTACATGATCTGCAGGTCCTCGTCGCGGCTGGCGACGTCGGCGATGAAGGAGAAGAAGTCGACCGCCTCCCACTCGTAGCCGAGGGAGTGCAGGCCCCAGAGCGCGAAGGTGGCGTCCCGGATCCAGGTGAAGCGGTAGTCGTAGTTGCGAGCACCGCCGATCACCTCGGGCAGTGACGTGGTCGCCGCGGCGCAGATCGCGCCGGTGGGGGCGTAGGTGAGGCCCTTGAGCGTCAGCGCGCTGCGCTGCAGATAGCTGCGCCACGGGTGGTCGGGGAAGGAGCCGCGGGCGAGCCAGTGCTGCCAGTGGTGGGCGGTCCAGATGACGCGGGCGTGGGCGTCGGCATAGTCGGTCGGTGGCTCCTTCGTGCCCCACGACAGGGCCACGAAGCGGGTCTCGCCCTCTTTCAACAGGGTGCGGGCCGAGGCCCGGCTGCCCTCGAAGCCCAGCCGGAGGTCGGTAGTGAGCGTGAGCGCCATGTCCCAGCCCTCGGCGGTGCCGCGAGCCTGGTGGTAGCCCTCGCCCGGGTACTCCCAGTGCATGCGGGAGCGGCCGTAGTCGGGCGACGGTTCGCACTCGACCACCGTCTGCACCTCGCCCTTGACGCACCGGATCGTGCGCACCAGCACGTGCTCGGCCTCGTAGTCGGTGGGGGTCCGTCGCTGCCAGCGCGAACGTTCGGTCTCGTGCCGCCACGGCCCGAGGACCAGGGCGTCGCAGACGACGATCCAGCCGGTCGCGGTGGCCCAGCTCGTCTCGAGCACCATCGTGCCGGGGATGTAGCGGCGGGCGGCGGGAACGGAGGCGTCGCTGGGGGAGACGCGAAACGTGCCGGCGTGCACGCCGAGCAGCGTGCCGAAGATGCTGGGGGAGTCCATTCGCGGCAGGCACATCCACTCGATCGCCCCGCCGGGCGAGACCAGAGCGGTGGTCTCGCCGTCGGACAGGAAGCCGTGGTCGGCGATCGGGACGGCCTGCGGTGCGATCTCGCCGTCGAGGGCGGGTCCGGTCGATGTGCCCATGTCGGTCAGACTCCCGCCTCGGAGGGCACCCCGGCAACCGGCTCGGCCGGGCGCCCGCGCTGCCCGGTCTGCGTCCAGCGGTGTCGCAGCGGCGCTGCGAGGCGAGCGCCGAGCGCGGATCCGGCGCGTTCGGCCTGTGCCGCGGCCACCAGGATGGCGACGGCGACGATGCCGTCGGCCCAGAAGTGGTTGGCGGTGCCCACCACCACGGTCACGGTGATGACCGCGTGCACGATGCCGATCCCACGCCAGCGGCTGCCCGTGCTGCGCCACACCCCCCACGCGATCAGGACGGCCCACGCGACGTGGACGCTCGGCATCGCCGACAGCTGGTCGACGGCCAGGCCGAGGGCGTAGACCGACTGGCCGTACTCCGCGGCCGTGTCCTGGAAGCCGGGCAGCATGCGTGGCGGCGCGACCGGCAGCAGCAACTGCACGAGCAGGCAGCCCAGGGTCGTCAGCGCGAGGACGCGCCGGATCGGCCGGTAGCGGTCCCGGTGCCGGGTGAACAGCCAGAGCAGGAACAGCCCGAGGCCGGTGAAGTGCATGCTGGCGTAGTAGAGGTTGGCGAACTGCGTCACCACCGAGAAGTGGGTCACGACGTGCTGCACCGCCTGCTCGGAGGGCAGGTGCAGGACGGATTCGGCGTGGTCGATCCACCGCGCCCGGGCGAAGGCGCCGTTGCTGCCGGACAGCGACGTCTGCCCGGCCAGCTGCCAGAGCCCGTACAGGGCGGCGATGATCGCGGTCTCCCGGACGAAGGGGGACACCCGCCGGGCGAGGGGACCGGGCCGGCCCGGAACGAGCAGCAGCGCCAGACCGGCCGCCATCAGCGAGGCAGCGACCACCGTGGCCTGCTGCCAGGTGAGGGCGACGGTGGGCACCGTCCCACTGTTCCAGAGATCACCCGGAGCCGCGGGCAGGGGCGTGAGAGTGACGGGAGGGCCGGGCCCGCCCGTCAGTCGATGCGGACCTCGCCGTGGGGGGTCTCGAAGGTGGCTGCGACCAGGCCGCGGTCGCCCTCGAACGGCGAGGTCCATTCGACCTCGGCCGTACCGACGACGTCCTCGACCGGAGCGCCGATCCAGCGCTCGACGGTAGGCTGGTCGCCCGCCACCTCCATCCGGGTCAGCCGGACCTTCGAGCCTCCCGCGCCGGGGTGCTCCTCGGGTTCGCTCGCCCACTGGGCGAAGAACGGCAGCTGCGGGTCGGCGGCCACGTCCAGGATGCCGATCTGCTTCCAGCGCAGGTCGAAGCCGTCGGGGCGACGCCGGTGACCGGGGGCGGCGGGGCGGCCGAGCCGCTCCTCGTAGACGCCGATGTCGTCGACGTGGACGGCCCAGGCCAGCCAGCCGCCGCCGGCGGCGCTGCGGTCGCGCACCGCCCGTCCGAACGGGGCGCGGTCGACGGCCGGGTGGTCCAGCGCGTCGACGATCTCGAGGTAGCAGCCGTCGGCGAGCGGCAGGACGAAGTTGCGGGTACCGAACGACGGATGCAGCCCGCCGTCATTGAAGCCCGCGCCGAGTCGTGCGCCGATCCGCTGGACGCAGGAGGCCAATCCCTCCGGTCCCGCGGCGTACGAGAGGTGGTCCAGTCGCATGCCGAACATGGTGTCCGACGGCGCCGGCCGCTTTGCACGCGGGTCCCTCACAGGTGATCCACGGGCGAGCGATCAGCCGGTGTACAGCTCCAGCTCGCGGGCCGAGTGGCGAGTCCCGCCGGCGCCGCCGAGGTCGCGCCAGGTGTCGAGCACGTCCCCGGCCTCCTCGACCGGCTCACCTCGAGCGGCCCGCCGGAGCAGCGCCGCGGCCAGCCGGCCCTTGGACAGTTTGCTGGTGTGACTGATCACGCCTCGCCCGCCGCGGGGTACCGGCGAGAGCACCCGGACGGGGACGACCCGCTCGGCGAGCTCGCCGCGGGGACGCCACATCGCGGCGTAGTCGGCCGAGCGGAGGTCGACGACCAGTCCGCCCCGCAGGATCGCCGGAAGCTGCTCCGCGAGCACCGGCCGCCAGAACGTTCCGGCGATGCCGATGCCCGGCAGCGCGGCCTTGGCCGGGACGCGGTAGTCGGGCACCGGCTCGTCTCCCCGCAGGACGCCGAACAGGCCGGAGAAGACGTGGCAGGACCGCGCGGCGAGGCGTTGTTCGGCCGCGTCGAGACCGGCGAGGTCGAGACCCTCGTACACGACCCCGCGGTACCGCCGCAGCGCCGCGGTCGTGGGGGCGTCAAGGACGCGCCGGTCGGCCTCGAGCGCCGCGCCCGCCGGTCCGCGTGGCAGCAGCAGCGCCCGGGCCGCGGCGTCAGGCTCGCCTGCGACCAACTCGGCCAGCGCGGCCAGCACCGTCGAGCGGGCCGCTCCGAGCGGCCCCTCACCGAGCCGCCCGCGCAGCGGCCGCCCGCGCCCGCCCGGGGCCTTGGCCTCGCTGGGCGGCAGCAGCAGGTGCACGGGGCGGAACGCTACGCGTCAGCGCCGGCCCGCTCGTCACTGCCGCTGCACCCGGTGGCGCAGGGCGGGCCAGGAGCGGGCGAAGCCGAAGTGCAGCGGCAGCGACGCCACTTCCTCGACCCGGCACCACCGCACGGCCGCGCTCTCGGCGTTCGCTCCGGTCACGGGCACGGGAGCGGCCAGCTGGGCGATGACGGTGGTGTAGGACCAGTCACCGTGGTCGTCGACGACCTCCTCGCAGAGGGTGAGGGCCTCCACCGGCAGGGTCGTCTCCTCGCGGGCCTCGCGGGTGGCGGCGGTGAGCGCGTCCTCGTGGCTGTCGCGGGCACCGCCGGGCAGCGACCAGGTGTCGCCGTTGTGCGTCCACGCGGCCCGCAGCTGGAGCAGGACGAACTCGCCGCTCGCGACGAGCAGGCCCGCCGCTCCGTGCCGGCCCCAGTGCTTGTGCCCGCAGCCGCAGTGCACCCAGCCGTTGCCGTCACCCACGGCGTCACTCCTCCCGTGCGGCTCTCCCCGGAGCGAGGGACGCCGTGAGGTCGAGGCGATGATGGTGACGCCGGCCCGCCAGGTCGCCTCTCGGCGGAAGGCCGCTCGTAGCGGCAATTGTGGGACCGGGGGCCATGGATCGGGCCGACGCCGCGACCCACGGTACTAGCCCGCAGGACGCTCCCGCACCCACATCCCGTTCTGCCTCCGGGTCGTATCGTGGATCGCGTGTCAGCCCAGATCGCCGGTTCGTCCGGCCCGCTCACGCGGGCCGGGCGCGCCGTCGCGCCGGCTCGGGGGTCGAGATGACTCGGGATCCGGAGCAGCCACGACACCATCGTCCCGCGCGCTTCGCCGATCTCACCGAGATGATCGACGCCGCCGGCGGGACGGCGGCGCCGGGATCTCGGGCCGAGATCGCCGAGGCCACGGCGGCGGTGGTGGTGCAGGCGGGCCGCACGCCGGGGGAGGCGGCGGACCGCGATCGTTTCGTCGCGCTGGCCGACCACGTGGGTCTCGACACTTTGGCGGCGCTCTGGCGCGACGCCGATCCGGTCAGCCTGCCGGGCGCGCTCTGGGCGGTCTACGCGCTGCGGCAATGGTGCACCGCGGACCACGGTGAGGTGCGGCGGCTCTGGCGGGCCGGCGAGGCCCTGGCGCCCGCGGACGCCGCCGTCGCCGGGGTGGCCGAGTTCGCCGACGACCAGGATCTGCGTCGCTTCGCCGACGCGCTGCTGACCGGCGTCTACCAGGGTGACTTCGCGGTCGCGCTGGAACGGGCGGCCGCGTTCTTCCGGGTCGCGGCGGCCGGGCGCCGAGTGCTGGAGCCGGGGGACGCTGCCGCCGCACGCAACGAGCGGGCCGCGGCGGCGCTGGTGGCCGCCGCCCGCCGGTGGCGCGCCGGCACCCTGCGCTGAGCCGGCCGAGCCGACTACCACACCCCACCGACGCTCGCCGCGCCCGCGTGCACACCCGACGCCGGCGTCCACAACTGCCACCGGATCGGCCCCGGCCGCGCCGCTCGGCAGCAGCCTGGGCCCATGCCTCGCCGCCCCTCACCCACCACCGTCTGCCGGCTGTCCGGCCCCGCCGAGCTCGTCCAGGGCGTGCCGCAGCTGCTCGGGTTCCATCCACAGCGCAGCCTGGTGCTCGTCGGGCTCGAGAGCGGCCGGGTCGGGGTCACCGCCCGGCTGGATCTCGACGACGTCGACAACGTCGACAACGTCGACGACGTCGACAACGTCGACAACGGCTGCCATGAAACAGCCCTGGCCGACACGGCGCGGGCGTTGGTGCGCGGCGGGTGCGCCGAGGTCGTCGCGCTCCTGTACGACGACGGGCCGTTACCGACGATCATCGACCGGCACCCGGCGTTGATCTGTCGCCTGATCGACCTCGAGCAGCCGGTTCTGCTCGACATCCTGCTGGTCGCGGGCGGACGCTGGCGGTCCTGCTGCTGCGACTCCCCGGAATGCTGCCCGGTCGAGGGCACTCCGGTGCCCGAAACGCCCTCGGAGTTCGTCATGGCCGCCACCGTCGCCGGCCGGGTGGCGCTGCCGAACCGGCAGGCCCTGACGGCGCTGCTCGATCCGGAGCCGGAGGAGCGGCGAAGCGGCATGGCACCGCTGCTCGAGTCCCGTGCCCGGACAGCCGCCGCCGCCGATACGGCCGGGCGGGGCGAGCAGGCGGACCGTTCGGTCACCCGGGCGCTGTTCCGGGCCGCGCGGGCGGCACAGGAACGTCCCTGGCGCCCGCCGTCGGACTCCGAGGCGGCCCGATTCGGCATCGGGCTGCGCCGCGTTCCGGTTCGGGACTCGGTGTGGCGCGCCATCGACGGCGGCCGGCTGGACGGTCGGGAGCTCTGGCGCAACCTGGCGCGCCGGCTTCCCGCGCCGCACGATGCCGCGCCGATGTTCCTGTTCGGCTGGGTCTGCTGGCGGGACGGCAACGGGGCCCTGGCCGGTGAGGCAGCGACGCGCGCCCTCGCCGCCGATGGCGCCTACCGCGCGGCGGAGCTGCTCACCACCGCGGTGCAGTGGGGCCTCGACCCGAGACAGCTCCCGCGGATCGGTCGGGCCTGACGGACCGGCCGACGTCGGCCAAAATCGGCCGAGCTCAGCCCACCCGGACGAAGACGTGGTCGGTGACGTCCGCGCCGAAGCTCTGGCGCCGGTCGGCATCGCCCCAGACCGTGATCTCGGTGTCGGCAGGGGCGATGGTCACCTTCCGGCCCGGCCGCATGCCGGCCTCGCTCAGCCGGTGCAGCAGCTCGGCGTCGGGTTGCAGCCACTCACCGATGCGATCGATCAGGACCGTGCGCTCGCCGGGGCCGGCGGCCGTGCCGGCGGAGGTCAGGGTCATGACCTCGCCGACGTCGCTGCTGGCGAACGGCAGGCCCAGCTCCGCGAGCCCCGGGATCGGGTTGCCGTGGGGGCAGACCAGCGGCTTCTCGAGCAGGGCCACGATCCGCCGCTCGACGTTGTCGCTCATGACGTGCTCCCAGCGGCAGGCCTCGATGTGGACGTCCTCCCAGTCCAGGCCGATGACGTCGACCAGCAGCCGCTCGGCCAGCCTGTGCTTGCGCATCACCGCCACGGCCTCGCCGCGGCCCTGCTCGCTCAGTTGCAGGTGACGGTCCTCGGCCACGGTCAGCAGCCCGTCGCGTTCCATGCGGGCGACGGTCTGGCTGACGGTGGGTCCGCTCTGGCCCAGGCGCTCGGCGATGCGGGCGCGCAGCGGGACGACGCCCTCTTCCTCGAGCTCGTACACCGTGCGCAGGTACATCTCGGTGGTGTCGATCAGGTCGCTGTGATGACTCACCGAGCCTCCGAGCCTCGAGCCTCCGGCCGCTCCGCGGCCGCGGTGAGGATGTTACCCGCCACAGCTACCGACGGCCGGACACCGGTCAGTCCTCGAGGTAGTCGCGCAGCACCTGGGAGCGGGACGGGTGACGCAGCTTGGCCATCGTCTCCCGCTCGATCTGCCGGATCCGCTCCCGGGACAGCTTGAACGCCCTGCCGATCTCGTCCAGCGTCTTCGGTTGGCCGCCGTCGAGCCCGTAGCGCATCCGCACCACCGCGGCCTCGCGGGCGTCCAGGGTGTCCAGGACGCTCTGCAAGTGCGCGCGCATGAGCCCGCCCTCGACCACGGTCTCCGCCGCGGCGGTGGCGCGCTCGTCGGCGATGAAGTCACCCAGCGAGGCGTCGTCGTCGGTGCCGACGGTCTGGTCGAGGCTGACCAGGTCGCGGGAGAGATCGATCAGTTCCCGGATCCGCTCCTCGGTGACGTCCAGCTCGTGGGCCAGCTCCGAGTGGAAGGCCTCCCGGCCGAGCTGCTGGCTCATCTCACGACGGATGCGCTGCAGCTTGTTGACCTGCTCGACCAGGTGGACGGGCAGGCGGATCGTGCGGGACTGGTCTGCCATCGCCCGGCTGATCGCCTGGCGGATCCACCAGGTGGCGTAGGTCGAGAACTTGAAGCCCTTGGCGTAGTCGAACTTCTCCACCGCGCGGATCAGGCCGAGGTTGCCCTCCTGGATCAGGTCCAGAAACGGCATGCCGTGACCGGTGTAGCGCTTCGCGAGCGACACCACCAGCCGCAGGTTGGCGCGCAGCAGGTGATCCTTCGCGCGCTCGCCATCGACCATGACCGCGCGCAACTCGCGCCGGCGGGCCGAGGTGAGCTCGGCGGTCTCGTTCAGCAGGTGACCGGCGTAGAGCCCGGCCTCGATCCGCTTGGCCAGCTCGACCTCGTCGGCGGCGGTCAGCAGCGCGACCTTGCCGATCTCGTTCAGGTAGACCCGTACGAGGTCCGCGGAGGTGGCGGTCTCGTCGAGGTCGAGGCGGCCGCGCACCAGCTCGGCCGGGTCGGCGCTGAAGCCCGACGCCGCCGAGGGGGCCGTGGACTCGGTGGTGGTGGCGGCATCGGCGGCCGCGCCCTCCGCCTCGGCGGCCGCGGCACGGCCACCCGATCGGCGGCCGGCGGAGCTGGAGGTGCGGCCCTTGGTTGCGCGGTCCTTCGTGGCAGGCGTCGCGGTCGCCTCGTCGGGGCTCGCGGCCTCGTCGATCGGGGCGTCGGACGTGGTGAGTGCGGTCTTGCGCACGCTACGGTGGCCTCGCGCCGCGACGCGAGACTCGCCCGACGACGAGCGCGACGCTGCGCCCGTTCCCTGGCGGGACGTGCTGCGAGAGGTTGCGCTGCGGGACGTTGCCACGATGTCTAGGACCACCTTGGTATCGAGACCTGGATGTCTGCTGCTGCGGACGAACGGGCGGCTTGCGCTGCCGCCAAGAGCGCCGTCACGAGTGATAACGCACGAACGGGGTGGTTGTGTTCCCCGGTGAGCGGAGGCGCGGACGACTGCTCAGCCACGACTCAGATGCGCCGAGTGCGGACAGCCTCAGACGTCCACGACCAGCGTCACCGGGCCGTCATTGACGAGATGTACCCGCATCTCGGCGCCGAATACCCCGGATGCCACGCGGGCACCTGCCACCCGCAGCGCCGCCACGACCGCCGCCACCAGAGGTTCGGCGAGCGAGCCGGGCGCGGCCGCCGACCAGCTGGGGCGCCGGCCCTTGCGGACGTCGCCGTAGAGCGTGAACTGGCTCACCACCAGGATCGCTGCCCCGGGAGTGTCGCCCACGGCGCGCTCTCCGCGCAGCACCCGCAGGGTGAGCAGTTTGCGGGCCAGCGCCTCGGCCTGCTCCTCGGTGTCGTCGTGGGTCACGCCGACCAGCGCGAGCAGGCCCTCGTCGATCGCGCCCACCACGGCGTCCGCGACGCGGACCTCGGCGCGTTCGACGCGCTGCACGACCGCCCTCACGCCGGCTCACCGCCGGGAGCGTCGACCGGCAGCAGGAAACCCCGCGCCACCAGGTCGCGGATGATCCTCGCGGTGTCGGCCGGATCCGCGGGGGCGGTGTCGTGCAGCGCGTAGATCAGCTCGAGCAGGACGCCTATCGGGGCCTGCCCGTCCGCGGCCGCGACCAGCGCGGCCGCCGCCTCGTCGGCCTCGACCTCCCAGCAGAGACCGGAGGTCTGCCGCAGCGTGCACCGGCCGAGCTCCCATCCGGCCCCCTGGTCCGGGCCCAGGACCTCGTCGCTGCGCCGCACCAACCCCGGCGCGTGTCGCAGCGGCCGGGCGAGCAGGGCGGCGTCGTCGTGCCGCGCCAGCCAGCGCTGCCGCTCGTGCCAGGCGGGCAGCTCCGCGGCGACCGGCTGCTCCAGCGCCTGGGGCACGTCCTCGCACACGATGGCGGCCTCTCCCGGCTCGCCCGGCCCGCGACGCCAGAGCGTCACCAGGCCCATGCCGATCGCCGCCACGCCCGCGGCCTCGAACCACTCCGCCCAGCGCTCGTACCGGGTCGTCCATTCCGGGGTTCCGGGCCGGTGGCCGGCATCGCGCAGCCAGAGGACGATGTACTCGCCGGGGTCGGCGAGCTCGCGCTGCCAGACCCAGGCGTCGCAGCCGGTGCCGGTGAGCCAGTCGGTCAGCCGGTCCTGCCAGGAGCCGCTGCGCGGCACGATCCAGTTGGCGAGCAGCTGGGCGGTGCCGCCCGGCGCCAGCAGGGCCGGAATGCCGGAGACGAGCCGGCGGGACACCTCGTCCCCGGCCAGCCCGCCGTCGCGGTAGTCGTGCTCGACGGACCCCGGGGAGACGACGAACGGCGGATTGGCGACGACCAGGTCGAACTGTCGGCCCGCCACCGGGTCGAGCAGGGAACCCCGCCGCAGCTCCCAGCGCTGCCCGTTGAGGGCGGCCGTGGTGGCCGCGAAGCGCAGCGCCCGGGCGCTGACGTCCGTGCCGGTGACCGCCGCGGCGTGCCGGGACAGGTGCAGCGCCTGCACGCCGCAGCCGGTCCCGAGATCGAGCGCCGCGCCGATCGGGTCCCGGGGGGTGGCCTGCGCCAGCGTCAGCGCCGCGCTGCCGACTCCCAGCACGTGGTCGGCGGGAAGGGGGTCGGGACGGGCGTCGGCGGCGAGGTCGGACACCACCCACCAGCCCGCGCCGTCACGCTCGCCGTACGGCCGGACGTCGAGCGCGGCGCGGGTCTCGTCGCTGCTGGTGATCACCAGGCCGGCGGCCTCGGCGGCGGCCAGCGACAACGGCGCCAGGGCAGCCGCCGCGGCCGCAGCGGGCACGGCGCGGCCCAGCAGGAACAGTCGGGCCAGCGTGGCGGTGGCCGACCCTCCGGCGGCGCGGACCGATCGCCCGACGCCGGCGAGGTCGCCGCGCGAGTGGGCGCCGCGTCCCACCGGGCCGAGCAGGTCCTGCACCGCCTCGTCGGTGAAGTGCTCGGTCAGCGCGGCCCGCAGCCGGTCGAGCTCTGCAGGTGGCAGCAGCGGAGCGAACGGGGTCGGCACCCGGGCATCCTCCCGTACCGCCGATCGGAGCTCGAGACCACGAGCATTTCGGAGGTCACGGTGGGACGATGAACTCATGCGTCGCGCTCATCACGATGAGGTAGCTCTGATCACCAGCGCTCCGGAGAGCAGTGACGACGAGTACGACCGCCGACGCAAGAAGTACGCCATCATGATGGCGATCCGCGCCCTCTGCGTGGTCCTCGCCGCCCTCACCTACCAGATCTCCCTGCTGTTGGCGCTGGCCTTCGTCGTGGGCGGCATGGTGCTGCCCTGGTGCGCGGTGATCATCGCCAACGACCGGCCGGCCCGCAAGCGCGCCACGGTGTCTCGTTTCCACGGCGACGCCGGCGCCGAGCGGGCGCTCACGGCGGGGGAGGACCCCACCCGTACCGTGGACGGTTAGATCCCCCGCCGGCCGCGAGGAGCGCCTCATGAGTGACACCCAGGTCCTGGAATCGCCGTCCACCACGGACAGCGACACCCCCGAGGTCTTTCACTACGTCCGGAAGAACAAGATCGCCGAGAGCGCGGTCATGGGCAACATGGTCGAGGCGCTGTGCGGCGAGGTGTTCCCGGTCACCAAGAGCCCCAAGCCGAACTCGCCGGTGTGCCCGGCCTGCAAAGAGGTCTACGAGAGCCTGCGCGACTGAGCCCGACGCAGCGTCCGGGCTGCGAACGCCGCTCCGCCGGCAGCGGTGCCGGCCGCGATACGGGCGGCTCTCCCGGGCGGTTCGGGCTCGCCGTCGCCCTCGGGGTCGTACCGGCGCCAACCGCGCGCCTGCAGTAGCCGCGGGCTGCGCACCCGGGCGGGGCGGTACTGCTCCACGGCGGCGTTGAACTCGGCCCCCAGCAGCACGCCCAGCGCGAGGACGAAGAAGAACAGCAGCGCCGCGATCGGGGCCGCGACCGCCGCGTAGGCGTGGTTGTGGTCGAGCACGAAGGTGATGTACTCGCGCAGGCCGGCTGACCCGGCCAGAAAGACCAGCAGCGCGAGCGTCGCCCCCGGCAGGCCTCGCCCCCAGGGCAACCGCCGCGGCGGGGCCAGCTTGTAGAACGTCGTGAGGCCGATCATCAGCATGACGATCAGCACCGGGTAGTAGCCGATGTCGACCAGCTTGCTGACGGTGGAGCGGACGCTGTCGGGGAAGGTGCGCCGCAGCAGGTCCGGCCCCAGCACGAGCATGGGCAGCAGCACGACCCCGAGCAGGACGGTGCCGAGGAACAGTCCCAGCGCGAGCAGCCGGCTGCGGATCGGGCCGCGCAGGTCGCGCATGTCGTAGGCGATCGTGACCGTGTTGACGAACGTGGCGGTGGCCGAGGAGCCGGCCCAGAGCGCCAGCACGAAACCGATGCTGACGATCCCGGCCCGGCCGCCGTGCAGCACCTCTCGCAGCGTCGGCCGGATGACCTCGTCCACGACCTGCGGGCTGAACGCGCGCGCCAGCGTGCTCTCGATCTGCAGCTCGGTGCGGTGGACCGTGCGCTGGCCGAACCAACCCGAGACGTAGCCGAGCAGGCCGACGAGGGCGAGAAACAGCGACGGCAGACTCAGCATCTGCCAGAAGGCGGCCTCCGCCGACAACCCCAGCACGCGGTCGTGCCAGGCCTTGACCACAGCCTGGCGCAACAGTGTCGGGGTCAGTCGCGCGCCGTGCGCGACCGTTCGGAGCGGGTTCATCGGCACCCAGTCTCGTCCATGGGCCCGCAAGTACCGACACGGCACGCGGGTCACGGTGTCGCCGACGACACCGCCCGGCGTGCCGCGTCCGGACCTGACCGGGGTGCCCGACTAGCGTGGTCGCTCGTTGTGCCTCGAGCCGAACGAGGAGGTCCTCGCCCGTTGGCCGCACCCCACCCGCACCCGGAGACCCGCTCCCGGCCGGTCGCCCCGCCGCGCCTGCGCGCCTGGCAGCGCGCCGCCCTGGAGGCCTACCGGAGCGCGCCGAAGCGACGCGATTTCCTGGTGACCGCGACGCCCGGCGCCGGCAAGACGACCTTCGCGCTGACGCTGGCGCGGATGCTGGTCGACGACCGCGTCGTCGACCGTGTCGTCGTGGTCTGCCCCACCGACCACCTGCGGACGCAGTGGGCGGAGGCGGCCGACGCCCTGGGTCTGCCGCTGGACCCGACGCTCAGCAACGCCGTAGGGCCCGTCCGGGCCGACCTGCGCGGCTACGTCACCACCTACGCGCAGGTCGCGGGCAAGCCCGCACTGCACGCCGCCCGCACGGCCGCGAAGCGCTCGTTGGTGATCCTCGACGAGGTCCACCACGCCGGCGACGGGCTGTCGTGGGGTGACGCGGTCGCGGCGGCGTTCGAGCTGGCGCCGCGCCGGCTCTGCCTCACCGGCACGCCGTTCCGGACGCGCCCGGACGAGCGGATCCCGTTCGTCCGCTACGAACAGGACGCGGAGGGCGGCTGGGAGAGCAGCGCCGACTTCACCTACGGCTACCGCGAGGCGCTGGCCGACGGCGTGGTCCGACCCGTCGTGTTCGCCGCCTACACCGGCACCTCCCGCTGGCGGAACAGTGCCGGCGAGGTCGTCGCCGCCTCGCTGTCCGAGCCGAACACTGCGCGCACCGAGAAGCAGGCCTGGCGGACCGCGCTCAGTCCGCAGGGCCAGTGGGTGCCGCACGTGGTCGCGGCGATGGACGAGCGCATCACCTACCTGCGCGCCACCGGCATGCCGGATGCCGCCGGCCTGATCCTCGCCAGCGACCAGGACGACGCCCGCGCCTACGCCGGCATCGTCGAGCGGGTCACCGGGGAGGCGCCCGTCGTCATCCTGTCCGACGACCCCAAGGCCGGGCAGAAGATCACGGCCTTCACCCACGGCACCCAGCGCCTCGCGGTGTGCGTCCGCATGGTCTCCGAAGGCGTCGACATCCCCCGGGCGGCATGCCTGGCCTGGATGACCTCCTACCGCACGCCGCTGTTCTTCGCCCAGGGCGTCGGGCGGGTGGTGCGCTCGCGGACCCCGGGGGAGACGGCCACGGTCTTCCTGCCGGCCGTGCGCCCGCTGCTCGCCCTCGCCGCTGAGCTGGAGCAGCAACGCAACCACGTGATCCCACCGCCGTCCGCGTCCGGCGACGAGGCGCTGCTCGACGTCGAGGAGCGGGAGCCCGAAGCCGGCGAGCGGGAGACGACCGAACTGGTCGACGCCGACGCCTCCTTCGCGCACATCCTGCACGGGGGCCGGGCCGTCGTGGCCAGCTCGTCGCTGACCGACGAGGACGAGGACTTCCTCGGGCTCCCGGGCATCCTCACGCCCGAACAGACCGCGGAGCTGCTCGCCCGCCGGGACGCCCACGTGCGCCGGCGCGCTGCGGGCGCCGGGACGGAGGGCGACCCGGCCGGCGGGTCGGCAGAGCTCCCGGAGCCGTCCGGTGAGGCCGCCGCCTGGCGGGCCGGGGCGGACCTGCGGCGCGACGTGAACAGGTTGGTGGGCGTGCTCTCGGCCCGGACCGGTACGCCGCACGCCCAGATCCACGCCCAGCTGCGCCGCGCCGTGCCCGGTCCGGCGTCGGCCGCGGCCGACGCCGAGACGCTGGAACGGCGCCGGGACCACCTGATGGGTCTCATCGGGGCGTGAGGCGTGTTCACCGAGCGCGAAATCACATCAAGGTCATGTGGTTCCGGGAATCGTGGGGCGGGTATCAGTCGTTGGACCACACAGAGAACGGCACGACCACAACCCCTGACCAACCCTCATCCGACCCGAGAACGACTGTTCCATCGGGTCACTCCTCGCGGGCCCGGGCGCTCCGGGTGTTGCAACCAGGTTTCGCTTCGGCGAGCGTGCCGCCGCGGGCGGCCACTCGGTGGTTATCTGGACGTGAGAGTGACCGGATACGACGGCATCCCGCCGTCGCTTCGCAGAAACGAGGTGTCCTGTGACCCCGACCATCGTTGAGAGTCCGCTCACCGCCGAAGACCGGTGCGACCGCTGCGGGGCCCAGGCCTACGTACGGGCCACCATGGACTCCGGCTTCGACCTCCTGCTCTGCGCCCACCACTTCCGGGAGAACGAGGAGCGGCTGCGCGCGATCGCCACCACGATCCAGGACGAGTCGGACCGGCTGGAGAACGTCCCGGCCACCGCCTCGCTCGAGGAGCGGTAGCACTCAGCTCGTCCGGCGGCATCCGGTGTCGCCCGACGCCGCGTCTCAGACACGATGAAGCGGCCCCATCCGGGAATTCCCGGATGGGGCCGCTTCATGCCTTGCGGGTCTAGCGGGGGTCAGTACCAGTGACGGCGGCCGGCCACCTCGCGTCCGGCCATACCGAGGACGGCGAGGATGGCCCCCACCACAACCAGGATGATCCCGATCGTCCAGATGATATTGACACTCGCGACGAACCCGACGATCAACAGAATGATCCCGAGCACGATCATGGGCGCTCCTTCCGAGCATTCCGCCCACCGGTGGGGCGGCTGCGGAGCGATGTACCCACCCAACACGGTGCAATCACCCCACCGCGACGCACGTGGAAAGGCGGTCTGAGTCCGGCTCAGTAGGTGATCGGGGCTTCGCCCCTTCGACCTCGACGTCGTCGTTCGGCAGACCCGAGCAAGCTCGGCCCGCTCGCTCCTAGTCGAGGTAGTCGCGCAGCACCTGGGAGCGGGAAGGGTGCCGCAGCTTGCTCATCGTCTTGGACTCTATCTGGCGGATCCGCTCACGGGTGACGCCGTAAACCTGCCCGATCTCGTCGAGGGTGCGGGGCTGCCCGTCGGTGAGGCCGAAGCGCAGTCGCACCACGCCGGCCTCCCGCTCGGACAGCGTCTGCAGCACCGACTGCAGCTGGTCCTGCAGCAGCGTGAAGGAGACGGCGTCGACGGCGACGATGGCCTCGGAGTCCTCGATGAAGTCGCCGAGCTGGCTGTCACCCTCGTCGCCGATGGTCTGGTCGAGCGAGATCGGTTCCCGGGCGTACTGCTGGATCTCCAGCACCTTGTCCGGGGTGATGTCCATCTCCTTGGCGAGCTCCTCGGGGGTGGGCTCGCGGCCGAGGTCCTGCAGCAGTTCGCGCTGGATGCGGCCGAGCTTGTTGATGACCTCGACCATGTGGACCGGGATGCGGATCGTGCGTGCCTGGTCGGCCATGGCCCGGGTGATGGCCTGCCGGATCCACCAGGTGGCGTAGGTCGAGAACTTGTAGCCCTTGGTGTAGTCGAACTTCTCGACCGCCCGGATCAGACCGAGGTTGCCCTCCTGGATCAGGTCGAGGAAGGCCATGCCGCGGCCGGTGTAGCGCTTCGCGAGCGAGACGACCAGCCGCAGGTTCGCCTCGAGCAGGTGGTTCTTGGCCCGCTCGCCGTCCCGGAAGATCCAGCGCAGGTCGCGGCGCATCTGGGTGGTGAGCTTCTCGCCGGCATCGTCGGCCTGGCGCAGCCGCTCCGAGGCGTAGAGCCCGGCCTCGATCCGCTTGGCGAGGTCGACCTCCTCCTCGGCGTTGAGCAGTGCCACCTTGCCGATCTGCTTCAGGTAGGCGCGAACGGAGTCGGCCGACGCGGTCATCTCCGCGTCCTTGCGGGCCTGCCGCAGGGCTTCGGACTCCTCCTCGGCGTCCTCGTCCCAGGTGAAGTCGGCCTCGCTGTCGTCCCCGGCCTCGACCCCGGCGGCGACCGGCACCTCGATGGTGCCGTCGGCGCTCTCGGGCGCCTCGACGTTGACGTTCTCACTCGCCTCGCCGCGCGCGGGTGCGGACCGGTTCGAGGAGCGCTTCGTCGGGGCCGCCGACTTGGTCTTCGGGTCTCGCGGGGAGCGCCCGCCGCCGGCGGCCGCGTCACCCTCGAGCGTCGCCGTTGTGGCGCGCCGCCCGCCGGAGGCGCCGGAGACCTCGCCGGATGCGGAGCTGGGCCGGCCGTTGTCGGCCGGATTCTGCTTGCTGGAAACCACAGATGACCTTTCACCACGGAGACCACGCGGCGGACCGAGGGACCGTGCGCGGGATGAGCCGCAGGACGCGGGTGATCGTGACCGGAGGGATCTGGCCGTCTGTTTGTCGCCTCAGGTTCGAGGCCAGTACGAGCGCAGCTCCCAGAAACTCATTGTACTTCGGCGTCGCGGCATCTTGCGACCGAAGGGCCCTCAGCCGTGGAGTCGTTCGACCGCCGCCATGGCCGCGCCGACGATCCCGGCATTGTTCAGCAGCTGCGCGGTCCGCACCGGCGTCCGCAGCTCGAGCAGCGGAACCCACTTCTCCGCCTTCTTGCTGACGCCGCCGCCGACGACGAACAGGTCGGGGGTGAACAGCCGCTCGACGTGCTGCATGTAGTCATTCACCCGCTTGGCCCACGCCTTGTAGGACATGCCGTGCTCGTCGCGCACCGAGGCCGCAGCCCGGGTCTCGGCATCGTGCCCGTGCAGCTCGAGGTGCCCTAGCTCGGTGTTGGGGACCAACACGCCGTCGATGAGCAGAGCGCTGCCGATTCCGGTGCCGAAGGTCAGCATCAGCACCACGCCGGAGACGCGCTGCGCCGCGCCGAAGCGGTGTTCGGCCAGCCCGGCGGCGTCGGCGTCGTTGAGGACGGTCACCTCGCTGCCGGCCGGCACCGCGTCGGTGAAGGTGGCGTCGACGTCGGTGCCGACCCAGGACTTGTCGACGTTCGCGGCCGACCGGGCGACACCGTGCTGGATCACGGCCGGGAAGGTGGCCCCGATCCGCCCCGTCCACTCCAGGTCGGCCACCAGTTTGGCCACCACGGCGCCGACGGCGTCCGGGGTCGACGGGTTCGGGGTCAGGATCCGGATCCGCTCGGTGACGAGCTCACCGCTCGAGGTGTCGACGACCGCACCTTTGATCCCGGTGCCGCCGATGTCGATGCCGAGCGCGCGGCCTGCGCCCGAGCCCGAGACCGATGCCATGGTCAGAGACCTTAGTACGGGGCCCGAACATGCCGGACGGCCCGACGCGCCGCGCCGAGGCGACGCGTGGTGCGATGGGCCGGTGACGACACCGCACCCCGGTAGGCCGGCCGCGGACCGCGCCGGGGAGCTCGAGGCGACCGCCGTGGAGCTGGCCCGGGCGGCGGGGGAGCGGGCCCGCCGTGGGCGGGAGCGCAGCTTCGGCGTCTCGGCCAAGAGCACCGCCACCGACCTGGTGACCGAGGTCGACCGCGAGGTCGAGCACTGGCTGGTGGCCGAACTCGGACAGCGGCGCCCCGACGACGCCGTCCACGCCGAGGAGGGTGAGGACCGGCCGGGTCGATCGGGCGTGCGCTGGATCCTCGACCCCATCGACGGGACGGTGAACTTCGTCCTGGGCTTGCCGCAGTACGCGGTGTCGGTCGCCGCCGAACTGGACGGGCAGGTGGTGGCCGGCGCGGTCTGCAATCCCGCCGCCGGGGAGATCTTCCGTGCCCGCCGCGGCGGCGGTGCCTGGCTGCGGCGGACGGGTGAGCGAAGGAGCGACGCCGCCGGAGGCGACGCGCGGCTGAGCGGGCCGCGGAGGGTGCCGCTGGAGCGGGCCGTCGTCGGCACCGGATTCGCCTACGACGCTGCGACCCGGCAGCGACAGGCCGCGGCCGTGGCTCCGCTGCTGCCGCGCATCGGCGACATCCGCCGGCTGGGCTCGGCGGCCCTCGACCTCTGCGCGGTCGCCGCCGGCCGGCTCGACGCCTACTTCGAGACCGGGTTGCACCTGTGGGACTACGCCGCCGGCGCGCTGATCGCGGCCGAGGCGGGCTGCGTGGTGCACGGCCCGGACGGTGGGCCGCCCTCGGCCCGCTTCGTCATGGCCTGCGCACCCGTTCTGGCCGACGCGCTGCACGACGCCCTTCGCGAGATCGGGGCCGAGCCGGTCGCCTGAGCGCCCGGCGCCGCGGCGGCAGGAGGGCCGGGGTCAGCAGGACGGGCTGGCGGGCGACGACGGCGCCGCCGTGGCGGAGCGCGTCGCGCTCGGGGTGGTGGCCACCCTGGCCGAGGCCATCGCGGCCCGGGCCTGCGCCGGACTCGCGATCGAGCTGAACTTCTGCCCGAGCGCCACGACGACCGTGGAGCCGCTGGCCCCGTGCGCGACGAGTTTCGAGCCGGGCAGGTAGTACTGCACCGTCTTCGCCGCCTGGGCAGCGCCGGGGGAGTAGCGGATCTGGGCGACGCCCGGGTTCTTCGCGCCCGACTCGTCGTTCGCCGCCGCGGTGGGGATGCGGAACCCGGCGTCGAGCAGGCCGCTGCGCACCCGCGCGGCCAGGCCGCCGCGGTGGGTGGAGTTCAGCACCCGCAGCGTGATCCCCGCCGGCGCCGGCAACGCCGCGGTCGGGCTGCCGGCGGGGCTCGGAGGGGCCGTGGTGGCGGTCGAGGCCGTCGGAGTCGGGCAGGCCGCGCCGGCCGGCGCGGTGCTCGACCGCGCAATGACCCGCCACCAGACGATCGCGGTGAACAGCAGCAGGGCCAGCAGCGCGATGAGGGCCGGCAGCGGACGCCGCGCCGCCGAACTCGCCACTCGTGACCTCCCCGCCGGTAGCTCCGGACGCCCCGGAACGGGCTCGATCGTAGCCGTGGGCCCGGACGGGAATGCGAACCGCGGCCCGGGCGTTGCGATGCATCGTCAGCGGTGTACCGTTCCGCCGCCGGTTCGTCTGAAGCGACGCCTCGTCGTTCCCTGTGACGCCGCGCAGCGGACCGGGCACAAAACACCACTGCCGGACGTTCGAGCCCCAGAACGTCACCGTGCTGATCGTTTCTTTCGAGAATCACGAGAGACGGCGCAGCCGGCGCAGGCCAGCGAACGGCCTGTGAGATCCACCCGAAACACCGAGAATTTGGGCCAGTCCCACTGAGGAGTTGAACAGCCGCATGGCGACCGACTACGACGCGCCGCGCCGGGGCGACGTCGATGAACTGAACGAGGACTCGATCGAGGAACTGAAGGCTCGGCGTGCCGAGGCGCAGTCCGGCTCGATCGACGTGGACGAGACCGAACTGGCCGAGTCGCTGGAGCTTCCCGGCGCCGACCTGTCCAACATGTCCGGTGAGGAACTCACCGTGCGGGTGCTGCCCAAGCAGAGCGACGAGTTCACCTGCTCGTCCTGTTTCCTGGTGCACCATCGCAGCCGTCTGGCCCGCGAGCGCAAGGGACAGCTCATCTGCCGCGACTGTGCCTGACGGGCGGAGGGGTCAGACCCCGCGCAACAGCCCGTTGCCGCCGTCCAGCACGAGGGTCTGGCCGGTGATCCACGCGGCGTCCGCGGAGGCCAGGAACGCCACGGCCGCGCCGACGTCCCCGGCGACGCCCAGCCGCCCCAGCGGGTAGCTCCGCGTCGCGCCCGCCTCGTCCTTCTCGTACAGCGCCCGCGCGAAGTCGGTCTTGACCACCGCCGGAGCGACGGCGTTCACGCGTAGCGCCGGGGCGAGTTCGGCGGCCAGCTGCTGGGTCAGCCCGATCAGCGCCGCCTTGCTGACGCCGTAGTAGGCGATGCCGGGCGAGGGGGAGAGCCCCGCCACCGAGGCCATGTTCACCACCGCGCCGCCCCCGTTGCCGCCGAGCCCGGCGGCAACGGCGCGCCGGGTCCACTGCAGGGCCGCCAGCACGTTGACGTCCATGATCTTGCGGGCCGCGCCCTCGTCGGTCTCGAGCAGCGGCCCGTAGCTGGGGTTGATCCCGGTGTTGTTGACCAGGACGTCGAGCCGCCCGTACTCGCGCACCGCCGTCGCGACCGCCTCGTCCTGGTGCTCCGGGTCGTCGGCGCGGCCGGCCACGGCGGTCGCGTTGGCCTGACCCAGCTGCTCGATCGCCGCGGCGAGGCCGTCGGGCTTGCGGGCGGTGACCACCACCCGGCCCCCCTCGGCGACGATGCGTTCGGCGACGGCGAGGCCGATGCCCCGGCTGGCGCCGGTGACGAGCGCGACGCGGTCGGCGAACCGCCGGCCGGGCTGGACGGAGTGGGGTGGGGTCGAGGTCATCGCCCGAAACTACAGCTGCGAGCGCAAGGCCCCGACGAACTCCCGCGGCCGCCGGGAACTCACCACCCAGTAGGGAGTGGGGTCGTCTGCGTCGTCGATCCACACCTGCGCCCCGGGCTTGATCCACGGCCGGATGGAGACGTAGGCCGCCGGGTCGCCCTCCCGGCCGACCACCAGGTGCAGCGTCCGCTCGTCGAGTGCGACCGCGCCGGTGACGTAGGTCAGGGGAAGGTGCGCCCCGCGGATCCGCAGCTCGCCGCCGCTGATCTCGAGGTAGCCGCGGCCGAGCCACCAGACGATCAGCACGGCCAGCGGCAGCAACACGCCGAACGGGATCCAGACGGTGAGGTGGAGGCCGGCGACGCGGAACTCGGCCGCGAACAGCGAGGCGATACCGACACCGACCACGTACCACCACCAGGGGGTGCGCAGTGACTCGCGATACACCACCTCCGCCGTCGATGGCGGGCGCCTCTCGCTGCCGTTACCCACGAGCGTCGAGGGTAGCCTCAGCCGTTGTGACCGCCGACGACGCCGACCACCCCCGGGGCGCCGCGGATGGGGCGCCTCGCGTCCTGGTGCGCCGGATCGACCGGGACGTCCCGCTGCCGGTGTACGCCCTTCCGGGCGACGCGGGGGCGGACATCGTCACCGCGCGTGACGTGGACCTGGCCCCCGGCGAGCGGGCGGTGCTGCCCACCGGGCTGGCGCTCGCGCTCCCGGACGGGCACGCCGCCTTCATCCATCCGCGGTCCGGGCTCGCCGCGCGGGCCGGGCTCGGCCTGGTCAACGCCCCCGGCACCATCGACTCCGGGTACCGCGGCGAGGTGACGGTCATCGTCATCAACCACGACCCGGCGCGGCCCCTGCGGCTCGCCCGCGGCGAGCGGATCGCCCAACTGGTGATCCAGCGGGTGGAGCAGGCACGCTTCGTCGAGGTCGACCAGCTGCCCGGCTCCGAGCGGGGCGCGGGCGGCCACGGGTCCACCGGCGGCGCCGCCGCACTCTCGCAGGAAGGAACCCCCTAGTGCCTGGACGACGCAGGCAGAAGCGCACGGAGGCGTCGAAGATCGACGCGACCCCGCCGTGGGAGCAGCGCACGCGGCAGGAGCCGGAGCTCACCACCGGCCCCTTCGACGAGCGCGACGCCCCGGCCGACGACGTCGAACGGATCGATCTCGGGGCGCTGCAGGTGCCCGTCGGTGCCGACTTCGACATCCGCGTCGACCTCGACGAGTCCCAGCAGGTCGTGGCGGTGACGTTCGCCACCCCGGACGGGACGATGCAGCTGGGCGTGTTCGCCGCGCCGCGCAACGAGGGCATCTGGGAGGAGGTCCGCGCCGAGATCGCGGCGTCGCTGAACTCCCAGAAGGGGTCGAACTCGAACTCCCAGCACCCGCCCACCGCAGAGGACGACGGGCCGTTCGGCACCGAGCTGCGCGGCCGGATTCCCGACCCGAACGGGCGAGGGACCGTCCCGGTGCGCTTCATCGGGGTGGACGGGCCGCGGTGGTTCCTGCGGGCGATGCTCGCCGGCCCCGTCGCCGCCGACCCGGCCAAGGCCGAGCGGTTCGAGGCCTCGCTGCGGCAGATCGTGGTGGTGCGCGGATCCGACCCGCTGCCGGTCCGCGAACCGGTGCCGCTGCGCCTGCCCGAGGGGCTCGACCCGCAGTCGGGATGACCTGATCGCGCCTCCGTGCCGGACCGGGCGGCGCGGCCTCCCGCGGACGTCTACCCTGGCCGCGTGGGACGCCGAAAGTCGCTGCTGCACCGCCTCACCGCCAGCACCGAGACGCTCGAGGCCTCCGACCTCCAGGAGGCCGTCGAGCAGCGCGCGTGCACGTCGCTGTGCGACCTCAGGCGCGGCACGCAGGTGCAGGTGACCGGCCGGCTCAAGAGCGTCGTGTACACCCCGAGTGAGACCCTTCCGACGCTCGAAGCCGAGCTGTTCGACGGCTCCGACTCGATCGATCTGGTCTGGCTGGGCCGGCGCCGCATCGCCGGCGTCGAGCCCGGCCGCTGCGTCATGGCCCGGGGGCGGATCGGCGAGCACAACGGCAAGTACGCGATCTACAACCCCTGGTACGAACTGCTGCCCGCGGCCGTGCCGGCCGAGGCATGAGCGAGTTGTCGGACGCCGAATCAGACGCGGAATCAGACGCGCAGTCGGACGCCGAGCGCGCGCCGGACCAGGCGGAGGAGCGCAAGCAGGACCTGCGGGAGACCTACCGCCGGCAGATGATCGCCAGCATCGGCGGCTGGCAGGGCGCGATCGTCACCGCGATCCCCACGACCGTCTTCGTCGTCGTCAACGTGATCGCCGGGCTGCGCCCCGCGGTCGTCGCCGCGGTGGCCTCGGCGCTCGTGCTGACCGGCTACCGCATGGCGCGCCGGCAGCCGGTCCAGCAGGCGCTGTCCGGCCTGTTCGGCGTCCTGATCGCCGCCGTGATCGCCTCGCGCACGGGGCAGGCGCGCGGCTACTTCCTGCTCGGCATCTGGACGAGTTTCGTGTACGCCGTCCCGTTCGCGGCCTCACTGCTGGTCCGGCGGCCGCTCGTCGGGCTGGTCTGGGAGTTCCTGGACCCCACCCCCATCGACGACGACGTGCCCTGGCACCGCCGGCGCCCGCTGCTGCTGGCCTACACCTGGGCCACGCTGGCGGCGACGCTCGTCTTCCTGGCCCGGGGGCTGGTGCAGTGGCGCCTGTACGGCGACAACGCGACCGGCTGGCTGGCCTTCGCCCGCATCGCGATGGGCTACCCGCTGTTCCTGGCCGCCGTCGGCTTCGCCTTCCTGGTCATCACCCGCGCCCGCAGGCGCGTCACCGACCCGTCCTGACGCGGCTCAGCCGGAGACGACGGCGGCCCGCAGGTCGGGCTCGGCCTCGGGGCTGGTGACGAACAGCAACTCGTCTCCGGCCTCGAGCGGCTCGTCCGGCCCCGGCGCGATGACCCGCCGGCCGCGGCAGATGCCGACCAGGATGGCGTCCTCGGGCAGGCCGAGGTCGCGCACCGGGTGCCCGGCCACGGGGGCGTCCTCGGGGAGGGTCAGCTCGACCAGGTTGGCCTGGCCCTCCCGGATCCCGAACAGCCGCACCACGTCGCCGACCTCGACGGCCTCCTCGACCAGCGCGGCGAGGACCCGCGGGGTCGACACGGCGACATCGACGCCCCACGCCGCCGTGAACAGCCACTCGTTCGAGGGGTGGTTGATCCGGGCGACGACGCGGCGGACGGCGTACTCGGTCTTGGCCAGCAGCGAGACGACGAGGTTCACCTTGTCGTCGCCGGTCGCGCCGACGACGACGTCGCAGTCCTCGAGGCGGGCCTCCTCGAGGTTGTCGACCTCGCAGGCGTCGCCGTGCAGCCACTCCGCGCCCTTCACGCGCTCGGGGTCGATCTTGGCGACGTCCTTGTCGATCAGCAGCACCTCGTGCTTCTTCATCACGAGTTCGCGGGCGATCGACCGGCCCACGGCCCCGGCCCCTGCGATGGCGACCCGCATCACTGCCCCCCTGCGTCCGGTGCCTTGCGGGCGACGGCGCGCAGCGTCGGGGCGTGCTCGTCGGTCGCCAGCATGTACAGCTTGTCTCCGGCCTGGATGAGCGTGGAGGGGACGGGCAGCGCGCCGGCGCCGAAGCGGGTGTAGAGCGCAGCCCGGGTGCCGGTGGCCGCCTCGAACTCGGTGAGCCGCCGGCCGACCCAGCCCTCGTGCGGCTGGACCGCCACCATCGCCACCTCCCCGGAGGGGTCCCGCCAGGCCTCGGCGGTGGTCTCGCCCAGCACGGCCTTCATCAGGCGGGTCGAGGTCCACGGCACGGTGGCGATGGTCGGGATGCCGAGCCGCTCGTACACCTCGGCCCGGCGCGGGTCGTAGATGCGGGCGACCACCCGGGTGACGCCGAAGGTCTCGCGGGCGACGCGCGCGGCGATGATGTTGGAGTTGTCGCCGCTGGAGACGGCGGCGAAGGCACCGGCCTCCTCGATGCCGGCCTCGACCAGGGTGTCGCGGTCGAAGCCGACGCCGGTCACCTGCCGGCCGGGAAAGCCGTCGCCGAGCCGCTTGAAGGCGAGCGGGTCCTGGTCGACCACGGCGATGCTGTGGTCCAGCGGGGCCAGTTGCAACGCGAGCGCGGCGCCGACCCGGCCGCAGCCCATGATCACGATGTGCACCGGACGGCACGACTCCCCTCGGCACTGCACCGACCGGGGTTCCGGACGGCCTGACTGGCAGCGGGACTTGAGGCTAGTCGCAGTGCCCCGGTGAGCGTGAGCGGGCGCTGCGGCGGCCAGTATCGTTCCCACACGTGGCCCTGGTAACGCGCATCCTCAAGCGCATCGTCATCGGCAGTCCGATGGCCTCCGAGGAGGCGGGCCACACGCTGTTGCAGAAGCGGCTGGCACTGCCGATCTTCGCCAGCGACGCGATGTCGAGTGTCGCCTACGCGTCGCAGGAGATCCTGATCGTCCTGACCCTGGGCGGCACCGCGTTCTTGTACCTCGCCCCGTGGGTCGCCGGCGCGGTCGTGGTGCTCATGGCAGCGGTCGTGCTGTCCTACCGGCAGCTGGTGCGGGCCTACCCGACCGGCGGCGGGGACTACGAGGTCGCGTCGAAGAACATCGGGCGGTGGGCCGGGATGACGGTGGCCAGCGCGCTGCTGGTCGACTACGTCATGACGGTAGCGGTGTCGGTCTCCTCGGGCGTCGACAACATCATCTCCGCCTTCCCGAGCATCGGCCCCCACCGCGTCGAGCTCGCGCTGCTGTTCGTCACCCTGCTCACCGCGGTGAACCTGCGAGGGGTCAAGGAGGCCGGGGTGGCCTTCGCCACCCCCACCTACCTGTTCGCGACCGGCGTGTTCGTGATGGTCGCGACCGGGCTCGTCCGGACCTTCGTGGGCAGCACTCCGGTGGCCGAGAGCGCCAACGACGTCATCGAGACCCAGCCCGGCTACGGCTCGCTGGGGATGCTCGCGCTGATCTTCTTCGTCATGCGGGCCTTCTCCTCGGGCTGCACCGCCCTGACCGGGGTCGAGGCGATCGCCAACGGCGTGCCCGCGTTCCGGCCGCCGAAGTCCCGCAACGCGGCGTTGACGCTCGTGGCCATGGGGACGATCGCGGTCACGATGTTCATCGGCATCACCGCGCTGGCGCTGATCTCGCACGTGCACGTCTCCGACCCGACGACCGACAGCTGTCACTTCGCCAACGTCCCGGCGGCCACGTGCGCAGACATGCCGCAGCGCACCGTCATCGCCCAGGTGGCGGGGGCCGTGTTCGGCGGGACCTCCTCACCGGGCTTCTTCTACATCCAGGCCACCACGGCGCTGATCCTGGTGCTGGCCGCCAACACCGCCTTCAACGGCTTCCCGCTGTTGGGCTCCATCCTGGCGCGGGACCGCAACCTGCCCTCGCAGCTGAACAACCGCGGTGACCGGCTGGCCTACAGCAACGGCATCGTCGCCCTGGCGGTCGTCGCCGGGGTGCTCATCTTCATCTACCAGGCGAACGTCACCAAGCTGATCCAGCTCTACATCATCGGCGTCTTCACCTCCTTCACGCTGGGGCAGACCGGCATGGTGCGGCACTGGAACCGGCACCTGCGCACCGAACGGGACCCGCGGGAACGCACCCGGATCCGCCGCTCCCGCATCATCAACGCCTTCGGCGGCTCGCTCTGCGGCGTCGTGCTCGTCATCGTGGTCGTCACCAAGTTCACCAAGGGCGCGTACCTGGTGCTGATCGCGATGCCCATCCTGTTCATGATCATGCAGGCGATCCACAAGCACTACGCCCGCGTCGCCGACGAGCTCTCCACCGAAGACACCGGGCTCGTCATGCCCGCGCGCAACCACGTCATCGTGCTGGTGTCCAAGGTGCACAAGCCCACCCTGCGGGCCCTGGCCTTCGCCCGGGCCACCCGGCCGGACAGCCTGACCGCCCTCACCGTCAACGTCGACGACGAGGCGACCCGGGCGCTGCAGGCGGACTGGGAACGGCATGACCTGCCGGTGCCGCTGACGGTGGTCGAGTCGCCGTACCGGGAGATCACCCGTCCGGTGCTGCGCTACATCAAGCAGATGCGCAAACAGCGGCCGCGCGACATCGTCAGCGTCTTCATCCCGGAGTACGTCGTGGGCCACTGGTGGGAGCAGCTGCTGCACAACCAGTCCGCGCTGCGGCTCAAGAGCCGGCTGCTGTTCCAGGCCGGGGTGATGGTGACCAGCGTGCCGTGGCAGATGGACTCCTCGGCGGCCGCTGCGAAGCGCCCGTTCCGCCCCGACGGCCCGGCGGCCCCGATTCGCGGGGGCGCGGTGCGGACGGCGAGGGCGATGCCCGGGAGCCCGCCGCCGGGCCGGACGCCCGAGAACGGCGACCGGTCGGGGGCCGGCGCCGCCACGGACGACACCCCGTTGCCGCGTGGCTGACGCCGCGGGCGGCGGTCCGCTGCTCGGGAGCACGCTGGAGCTGCGGGTCGGTGCGCCGGCCCACGGCGGCAGCTGCGTCGCTCGGCACCCCGACCCCGACGGCCGGGTGGTCTTCGTCCGGCACGCGCTGCCCGGCGAGACCGTCCGCGCGCTCGTCACCGAGGACCGCGGCGGCAGCTTCTGCCGCGCCGACGCGATCGAGGTGCTCGTCGCCTCGCCGGACCGGGTCGAGCCCCCGTGCCCGCACGCCGGCCCGGGGCGGTGCGGCGGCTGCGACTGGCAGCACGCGACGGGGCCGGCGCAACGGCAGCTGAAGGCGGAGGTGATCCGCGACCAGTTCCAGCGCCTCGCCCACCTGGACGTCGGGCCGCTGCTGGAGGGCGTGGCGGAGCTGCCCGGCGGGTTGCTGGGCTGGCGCACGCGCACCCTGTACGCCCGCGCCTCCGACGGCGCGCTCGGGCTGCGCCGGCACGGCTCGCACGAGGTGGTGCCGCTGGAGTGCTGCCCGCTGGGCGCCCCCGGCGTCGCGGAGCCGCCGGTGCAGGCCGCCCCCGGGCTGGTCGGGGTCGAACTCGTGCGCGGTGAGGACGACGAGGTCGCCGTCCTGGAGCACCGGCCGGGCCGCGGCCGGCAGCCGCGCGGTCGCCGCCCGCCCGACCGGGTCGAGCAGCGCTCCGGCCCGGAGCGGCTGCGGCGGCGGGTCGACGGGCGCGAGTTCGAAGTCCGCCCCGGCGTCTTCTGGCAGATCCATCCGGCCGCCGCAGCGACCTTCGCCGCGACCCTGGTGGCGGCGGTGCGTCCACGGCCGGGGGAGCGGGTGCTCGACCTCTACGCCGGAGCCGGCGCGCTGACCGCGGCGCTGGCCGAGGCCGTCGGCCCCGAGGGCGCCGTGATCGGCGTCGAGTCCTCGGCGGCGGCGGTGGCCGACGCCGGCGCGAATCTGGGGGACCTGCCCCACGCCGAGGTGCGGCGCGGTCGCATCACGGCGGCCGAGCTGACCGGCCTCACGGTCGGGCCGGACGTCGTCACCCTCGACCCGCCGCGCTCGGGAGCCGGGCGGGAGGTGATGGCGGCGATCCTGCAGCTGGCGCCCCGCGCGGTGGGATACGTGGCCTGCGACCCCGCCGCGCTGGCCCGGGACGTCGCCGTGGCGGTCGATCAGGGGTGGTCGCTCGCCTCGCTGCAGGCCTTCGACGCCTTCCCGATGACCCAGCACGTCGAGTGCGTCGCGCTGCTGCTCCCACCTGGCGGCGGCTGATCTTCGGGTGACGGAGCCGCGGTGTCGACCACTCGAGTCGCTGTGTGCCACGTAATATCGGCCGGGTGACACGGGTACTCGACGCCATCTCCGGGCCGGCGGACCTCCGCGGGCTCGACCCGGACGATCTGACGGCCCTGTCGGCCGAGATCCGCGACCTGCTCGTCCACACGGTCGCCAGGACCAGTGGACACCTGGGCCCGAACCTCGGCGTGGTCGAGCTGACGATCGCGCTCCACCGCGTCTTCGACTCCCCGACCGAGCCCATCCTGTTCGACGTCGGTCACCAGGCCTACGTCCACAAGATCCTCACCGGCCGGGCCGGGCTCATGCCCACGCTGCGGCAGACCGGCGGGCTGTCGGGCTATCCCAGCCGCGCCGAGAGCCCGCACGACTGGATCGAGAACTCGCACGCCTCCACCGCGCTGTCGTACGCCGACGGGATGGCCAAGGCCTTCGAGGCGCGTGGCGAACGGCGGCCGGTCGTGGCGGTCGTGGGCGACGGCGCGCTCACCGGCGGCATGTGCTGGGAGGCGCTGAACAACATCGCGGTCGCCGACCGGCCGGTGATCATCGTCGTCAACGACAACGGCCGCTCCTACTCGCCGACCGTGGGCGGGCTGGCCCGCCGGCTGTCCGGGCTGCGGCTCTCGCCGTCCTACGAGCGGACGCTGCGGCAGGTGCGCGGCGCCCTGGAGCGGACTCCGGTGGTCGGCCAGCCGCTGTTCGACGCCCTGCACGGCATGAAGCGGGGCCTGAAGGACCTGCTGCAGCCGCAGGGGTTGTTCGAGGACCTCGGCCTGAAATACCTCGGGCCGGTCGACGGCCACGACATCGCCGCCGTCGAGGACGCGCTGCGCCTGGCCCGCGGGTTCGACGGCCCCGTCGTCGTCCACGCCGCCACGCGCAAGGGCTACGGCTACGCGCCGGCCGAGAACGACGAGGCCGACCAGATGCACCAGTCCAGCGGCTTCGACCCCGTCACCGGGCTCCCGACCAAGTCGCGCGGCACCACCTGGACCAGCGTCTTCGGCGAGGAGCTCGTCTCGATCGGCGAGACCCGGGACGACGTCGTCGCCATCACCGCCGCGATGTGCGACCCCACCGGCCTGGCCGGCTTCCGCCACCGCTTCCCGGGCCGCACCTACGACGTCGGCATCGCCGAGCAGCACGCCGTCACCTCGGCCGCCGGGCTCGCCTCCGGCGGCCTGCACCCGGTCGTGGCCGTGTACGCCACCTTCCTCAACCGGGCCTTCGACCAGCTGCTGATGGACGTCGCACTCCACCGGCTGCCCGTCACCCTCGTGCTCGACCGGGCCGGGATCACCGGCCAGGACGGCCCCAGCCACAACGGCATGTGGGACCTCGCCCTGCTCGGCATGGTCCCGGGCCTGCGCCTCGGCGCCCCCCGGGACGAGACGACGCTGCGGTGGCTGCTGCGCGAGGCCGTGGCGGTCTCCGACGGCCCCACGGTGCTCCGGTTCCCGAAGACCCCGCTGCCGCCGGAGCTGCCCGCCGTGCGAAGCGTCGACGGCGTCGACGTGCTGGCCGAGCCCGAGCCCGACGCGCCGGTCGACATCCTGCTCGTCGCGATCGGCGCGGCGGCCGCCGACGTCCTGGAGGCCGCGGCGGCGGTGCGGCAGGCCGGCTACTCGGTCCGCGTCGCCGCGCCGCGGTGGGTCACCCCGGTCGACCCGGCCCTGCTCCGGCTCGCGGACGCCGCCCGGCTCGTCGTCACCGTCGAGGACGGTGTGGCGCAGGGCGGCGTCGGCTCCCGCATCTCCCAGGCGCTGCGCGACTCGGGGCGCGACGTTCCCACACGAGAGCTCGGCGTGCCCGTACGATTCCTCGAGCACGGCAGCGTCGCGGACGTCAAGGCTGCGGTCGGGCTGTCCGTCCAGACGGTCGGACGGCGGATCGTGGAATGGGCGGCGACACTTCAGTCATCCGATTCCCCGGTCGGTGAGGAAACGCCGAGCGATGTCGCCACGGCGCGACAGTTCGGCGACGAGCAGGGAGGATGACCGACATGGTGGTGGAGGGCGACGATGCGCATACTCGTCGTTGAGGACGAGGTCCAGCTGGCGGAGGCGGTCGCGCGCGGCCTGCGCCGGGAGGGCATGGCCGTCGACGTCGCCATCGACGGGGACGACGGCTACCGCAAGGCCGCGTTGACGCGGTACGACGTCGTCGTGCTCGATCGCGACCTGCCCGGCATGACCGGGGACGAGATCTGCCGGCGGCTCACCGACGAGGGCGTGCTGACCCGCGTCATGATGCTGACCGCGAGCGGAACCGTCGAGGACAAGGTGCAGGGCCTCGCGCTCGGCGCCGACGACTACCTCGCCAAACCGTTCGCCTTCGCCGAGCTGGTGGCGCGCGTCCGCGCGCTCGGCCGGCGGACGACGCCCGCGGCCCCGCCGATACTGAACGCCGCGGACATCGAGCTGGACTCGGCCAAGCGGACGGTGACGCGCGGCGGCGAGCTCGTCGAGCTGACCCGCAAGGAATTCGGCGTCCTGGAGACGCTGATGATGGCACAGGGCGCCGTGGTCAGCAGCGAGGAGCTGCTGGACCGGGTGTGGGACGAGAACGCGGACCCGTTCACCACCACCGTGCGGGTCACGATGATGACGCTGCGCCGCAAACTGGGCGAGCCTCCCGTCATCGACACCGTGGTCGGGTCCGGTTACCGCATCGACCCGAACGTCCTTCCACCGAGCGCTGAGGGTGCCGGGACGTCCCAGTGAGGCTCTTCCGCCCTACGCTGCGCGCTCGGATGGCGCTGCTGTACGGCGGACTCATCTTCCTGGTCGGGCTGTCGCTGCTGTTCACCTGCATCATCCTGATCAGCCACGCCATCGCCGACCTGCCGATCTACAACAGCGCCGACCCGGTCTACCGCAAGCTGCCCAACGGCAAGGAACAGCTCCTCGACGCCAACCAGGCCGTCGGGAACGCCCGCAGCAGCGCGTTGAACTACCTGCTGCACTCCGGGCTGTTCTACTTCGCGATCATCGTCGTCATCGGCACGACCGGCGGATATCTCCTGGCCAAGCAGGCGTTGCGACCGATCGCCAAGCTGACGCAGACGGCGAAGGCGCTGTCGACCGAGACGCTGGACCAGCGCATCAACCTCGGCGGCCCCGACGACGAACTGCGCGAGCTCGCCGACACCTTCGACGAGATGCTGGCCCGGCTGGACGCCGCGTTCGACAGCCAGCGACTGTTCGTCGCCAACGCCAGCCACGAGTTGCGCACCCCGCTGTCGGTGATCCGGACCGAACTCGAGGTCACGCTCAGCGATCCCGACGCCGACGCCGACGAGCTGCGCCGCATGGGCGCGGTCGTCGCCAGCGCCACCGACCGCGCCCAGCGCCTGGTCAACTCGCTGCTGAGCCTGGCCCGGCTGCAGTCTGCCGGCGGGGGCGCGCTCGAGGTCAAGGAGGCCGTGGACCTGTCGTGGCTCGTTCCCGGCGCTCTGCACGGCATCTCACCGGAGGCCGACGAGAAGAACGTCCGGGTCGAGACCGAGGTCGAGCCGGCGGCCACGCTCGGCGACCCGCGCCTGCTGGAGCGGCTGATCGGCAACCTGGTCGAGAACGGGATCCGCCACAACGTCCCGGACGGCTGGCTGCGGATCACCACGGGGCAGAGCGCGGACAAGGTGTGGCTGCACGTCGCCAACGGCGGCCAGGTGATCGCCGACGGCGACGTCGACCAGCTGTTCGAGCCGTTCCGCCGCGGAGGGCGGGTCCGCACGGCGACCCGCGGCGCCGGGCTGGGGCTCGCGATCGTCCGGCTCATCGTCGAGGCACACCGGGGCCGGCTGCAGGCCGCCGCCCCGCCGTTCGGGGGGCTCGCGATCCGCGTCGAGCTGCCCCGCGCCCAGGACGTCCCGGCGACGGCCCCGGCCCGCGCCAACGCCGATGCGATGAGCTGAGCTCGGCGGGCACTCACCGAGGGGTGGCGTCAGTCGGCGGCGAGGGCGGTGGCGAGCTGGCCCGCGGCCAGGTCGATCTGCCACGGCCGGGCGCCGAGGTCGGCGAGCCGGGCCGCGACGGCGTCGCTCGTGATCCGCTCGGGCGGGAGCCAGCACAGCCGCCGCACGACATCCGACGGGAGCAGGTTCTGCGCGAGCACCTGGTGCTCCTCGGCCAGCCGGTCGACGACCTCCCGGGCGGCGGCGAGCCGCGCGGCGGCGGCGGGGTCGCGGTCGCGCCAGCGCGAGCCGGAGGGCATGCCGTCCGGGTCGGCGTTGCCGCCGGTGACCGGCGGCAGCTCGTCGTCGGGCAGGGCGCGGGCGCTCTCGAGCGCGCCGAACCAGCGGTCGAGGCGGCGTCGCTGCTTCGGGCCGCCGAAGACCGGTAACGCCGCCAGGTCGCGCGCCTGCGCCGGGTTGGTGCGGGCGGCGTTGACGATCGCCGCGTCCGGCAGCACCCGGCCGGGCGCGATGTCCCGCTCGGCGGCGTAGGCGTCCCGCGCGGTCCACAGTTCCCGGACCGCGGCCAGCTGCCGCCGGCCGCGCAGCGTGTGGATTCCGGAGGTCCGCCGCCACGGATCGGCCCGCGGCGCGGACGGGGCGGCGGTGCGGACGGCCTCGAACTCCTGCCGGGCCCATTCGGTCTTGCCGGCCGCCTCCAGCTCGGCGGCGAGGACGTCACGCAGCGGGATCAGCAGTTCGACGTCGAGCGCGGCGTAGGTCAGCCAGTCGTACGGCAACGGGCGGGTGGACCAGTCCGCCGCGGAGTGGCCCTTCTCCAGCGCCACCCCCAGGTGCTTCTCGACCATCGTGCCGAGCGCCACCCGCTCGTCGCCGAGCAACCGGCCGGCCAGCTCGGTGTCGAACAGGCTCGACGGGCGCAGCCCCAGCTCCGCCAGGCAGGGAAGGTCCTGATTGGCGGCGTGCAGGATCCACTCCGCCCCGTCGACGGACTCGTTGAGGGCGGCGAGATCGGGCAGCTCGATCGGGTCGATGAGCACGGTGCCGACCCCGGCCCGGCGCAGCTGGACCAGGTAGGCGCGCTGGCTGTAGCGGTAGCCCGAGGCCCGCTCGGCGTCCACTGCCAGCGGCCCGCGCCCGCCCCGCATCGCCTCGACGAGGGAGTTGAGCCGCTCGGGGTCGGTCAGCGGCTCGGGGACGCCGTCGCGGGGCTCGGTGAGCAGCGGCGCCGGCGTGGCCTCCTCCTGGCTGTCGGCCTGGGTCTCGCCGCCGGTCACGGGGAGGAGGACAGGACGGTGACGCCCTCGGGCGGTACTCCGGCGGCCGTGCACAGCAGGTCGCAGAAGGCGAGCAGGTGCGGCGCGAGGTCCGGGGTGTCGGCCGTCCAGGAGGCGCGCAGTTCCAGCGAGACGGAGGTGGCCGGTCCGGCGGCGTCGCCGAAGCGGGTGGAGGTGGTCTGGGTGACGGTGCCGCCGGCGGCGCGGTGCGCGGCGGCCCGGTCCGACAGGGCATCGGTGAGCCAGCTCCAACCCACGGTGGGGAGCATCGGGTCGACCGCGATCGCCTCGTCCATCTCGGCCGAAGCGTACGCGACCAGGCGCAGGACGCCGTCCCAGGCCTCGTGGCCGTCGGGGTCGTGCAGCAGCACCAGTCGCCCGGTGGCGAGCTCGTCGCCGTCCGCACCGACGACGTCGGCGCTGACGGCATAGCTGTAGGGCGCGAGCCGCTGCGGGGCCCGCAACGGCTCCACCCGGAGCTCGGCGCGCACGCGGGTGGCGGTCAGGCTGGCCACGGCAGCCCGGAACAGCTCGGGCGTCTCGGGGTTCGGCGGTTCGGACGCGGGCCCGGATCCGCCCCCGGGGCCCGGACCGGGGTCCGGTGCGGACTTGATGTGGGACATCGGTACCCGCGTCACCTCCGTCACGCGGCCCGCGTCGCCGCGGGCTCGCCCGCCCCGTCGACCGGCAGCACGTCGATCCACAGCGCGGTGCCGCACTCGACGCAGGCCCGGTCGGGGCACTCGCTGCCGTGACCGTCCAGGCACGGCGGAACCTCGGTGAGGCAGTCGCGTCGACACCTGGGGCAGGGCAGCAGCAGCAGTTCGGCCATGGCGCAACACTCCTCTCCGGGCGTGACTACGCCCGAAGGTGACGCTGGCACGGACGGGCCCGGAAGCGGGGGAGGCGCGCCGTCGCCGCGAGGAGGGGCCTCCAGGGGTGGCACGATGAGAGGTGATGCCGCCCAACGCCCTCGATCCCGACCGCGCCGCCTCGCCGTCACCGCAGCCGCCGGCCGGGCCTCCGGGCGAGCCGCTCCTGCTCCGGGCCGCCCGCGGGCGGCCAGGCGAGCGACCGCCGGTCTGGTTCATGCGGCAGGCCGGCCGGTCGCTGCCGGAGTACCGGGCGCTTCGGGCGGACAACTCGATGCTCGACGCCTGCCGGGACGCCGAGCTCATCACCGAGATCACCCTGCAGCCGGTGCGGCGCCACGGCGTGGACGCCGCGATCTTCTTCTCCGACATCGTCGTGCCGCTCGTCGCCGTCGGCCTCGACGTCGACATCCGCCCCGGCGTCGGGCCGGTGGTGGCGGAGCCGATTCGCGACCGGGCCGGGCTCGCCGCGCTGCGGCCGCTCGAGGCCGACGACGTGCCCTACGTGACGGCCGCGGTGCGTGCGCTGACCCAGGAGCTGGGCGAGACCCCGCTCATCGGCTTCGCCGGCGCACCGTTCACCCTCGCCAGCTACCTCATCGAGGGCGGCCCCTCCAAGGACCACGCCCGCACCAAGGCGCTGATGCACGACGATCCCGAGCTCTGGCACGAGCTGCTCGGCCGGCTCGCCGTCATCGCCCGGGAGTTCCTGCGGGTGCAGATCGACGCCGGCGCCGGCGCCGTCCAGCTGTTCGACTCCTGGGCCGGCACGCTGTCGCCCGCCGACTACGAGCGCTTCGTGCTGCCGCACAGCCGTGCGGTGCTGGAGCCGCTTGCCGGCACCGTCCCCCGGATCCACTTCGGGGTCGGCACCGGGGAGCTGCTGCCGGCCATGCGGGCCGCCGGCGCGGACGTCGTCGGTGTCGACTGGCGGGTGCCGCTGGACGAGGCGGCCCGGCGCCTGGGGCCGGGGACCGTGGTGCAGGGCAACCTCGACCCGGCCCTACTGGGCGCGCAGTGGCGCGTCGTCGAGGCCGAGGTGCGCCGGGTGGTGCGCGAGGGCCGCGCCGCCGCCGGTCACATCTTCAATCTCGGCCACGGCGTGCCACCGTCGACCGACCCGGAGGTCCTGACCAGGATCGTCGAGCTGATCCGGACTCTCGGGTCGTGAGCCGCCTGGTCGTCGTCGGCGGCGGGATCTCCGGGCTCGCCGCCGCCTGGATGGCGAGCGGCCTCGGCTTCGACGTGACCGTCCTCGAGGCCGGGCCGAGGGTCGGCGGTGCCCTGCGGGTGGAGGAACTGGCCGGCGTGCCCGTGGATGTCGGCGCCGAGGCGATCCTCGCCGTCCGGCCCGAGGGCGTCGGCCTGCTCGAGGAGCTGGGCCTCGGCGACGAGCGGATCTCCCCGCTGACCACCTCGGCGCGTATCCGGGCCGGCGGCGCCGACCACTCGCTACCGCGCCGCACCATGCTGGGCATCCCCGCCGACGCGGGCGCGCTGCGGGACTCGGGCGCCGTCTCCGAGGCCGCCGTCGCCGCCGTCGAGGCCGAACCCGGCCTCCCGCCGCTGCCGCCGCTGGTCGACGACGTCTCGGTGGGGGCGCTGGTGCGGCAGCGGCTCGGCGACGAGATCGTCGACCGACTGGTCGAGCCGCTGCTCGGCGGGGTCTACGCCGGGCGGGCCGACGCGCTCTCGCTGCGCGCGACCGTGCCGAAGCTCGCCGCGCAGCTCGCCGAGGGCGGGTCGTTGGTCTCGGCCGCCGCCGCGGTCAGCGGCGCCGGCACCCGGGTCTCGGGCCCTGCCGGCCCGGTCTTCACCTCGTTGCGGGGCGGGGTGGGGCGGTTACCGCAGGTCCTCGCCGGCTCCGGCCGCTTCGAGGTGCGCACCGGGGTCACGGTGCGCGGCCTGACGCGCACGCCGACCGGGTTCGCCCTGGAGTGTGGCGCCGTCCCCGTGGCCGAACGGCTCGAGGCCGACGCCGTGGTGGTGGCCCTACCGGCGGCGAAGGCGGCGCGGCTGTTGCGAGAGACCGTGCCGGCGGCGGCCGGCGAGCTGGCCGGCATCGAGACCGCGAGCAGCGCGATCGTCTCGCTCGCCTTCGAGGGGGTCGACCCGCCGGCGGGCAGCGGCCTGCTCGTGGCGGCGGGGGAGCGGCTGGCGACCAAGGGCGTCACCTTCACCACCGCCAAATGGCCGGTCGAGTCCGGCGGGCGGCTGCTGCTACGCGCCTCGGTCGGCCGCGCCGGCGAGCCGCAGGCGCTGCAACTGCCCGACGAGGACCTGCTGCAGCTCGTGCGCAACGACATGCGGGTGCTGACCGGGCTCGACGCCGCGCCCGTCGACCATCGGGTGACCCGCTGGGGCGGGGGCCTGCCGCAGTACGGCGTCGGCCACGTCGAACGGGTCTCCCGGATCCGGGAGGCCGTGCACGGGGTGCCGGGCCTGGCCGTATGCGGCGCCTCCTACGACGGTGTCGGGGTTCCCGCCTGCATCGGGACCGCACGGGCGGCGGTCGAGCAGCTCGCCCGGACGCGCGGTGCCGACGGCAACGCCGGGCGAGGAGAATAGGGGCATGAGCAACGGCAAGCGCGCCCGCGACCTGAACGACGTCGTCCGCTACACCGCCTGGTCGGTGTTCCGCTGCGCCCGGCCGCTCGGCGACGACGCCGACCGGGCGGCTCTGGGCACGGAGGTGTCCGAGCTGTTCGAGCAGCTGGCGGCCAAGGACGTCGTCGTGCGCGGCACCTACGACCTCGCGGCGCTGCGCGCCGACGCGGACCTGATGATCTGGTGGCACGCCGAGACGGCCGATGCGTTGCAGGACGCCTACGCGCGCTTCCGCCGCACCCGCCTCGGGTCGCACCTGGAGCCGGTGTGGTCGAGCATGGCGCTGCACCGGCCGGCCGAGTTCAACAAGAGCCACGTGCCGGCGTTCCTGGCCGACGAGGAGCCCCGTGGCTACGTCTGCGTCTACCCCTTCGTCCGCTCCTACGAGTGGTACCTGCTGCCGGACGAGGAGCGCCGGACACTGCTGTCCGAGCACGGGCAGATGGCGCGGGACTTCAAGGACGTCCGGGCCAACACCGTCTCGGCCTTCGCGCTGGGAGACTACGAGTGGATCCTGGCCTTCGAGGCCGACGAGCTGCACCGCATCGTCGACCTGATGCGCCACCTGCGCGGTTCCGGCGCCCGCCGGCACGTCCGGGAGGAGATCCCGTTCTACACCGGCCGCCGCCGCCGGGTGGGGGACCTGATCGACGTCCTGCCCTGAGTCCGGGGCGGCCGCCCGCGTCAGGGCGTGGTGCTGCTGCTCGTCTTCGACACCGCCCCCACCGCCGCCGAAGACGTCGTCGAGGACGTCGACGTCGTGGCGGTGGTGCTCGCGGGCCGGCTGGAGCTCGAGGGCGGGCTGCTCGTGGTCGGGGGTGCGCTGCTGGTCGTGGGCGGTGAGCTGGTGCTCCGCGGCGCCGAGCTCGTGGTGCGTGGCGCGCGGTGGGTGGTCCGCGGCGCCGTGCTGTGCGCCGTGCTCCGCCGGCGGTGGGTCGTCCTCCCGGCGCTGGTCGGCGGCCCGGTCAGCACCCCGCTGGGGGACGTGGTCGGACCGGCGCCGCCGGAGCCGGAGTCGCCGCTGGTGGCGATCAGCACGATGACGCCGACCGCGAGCAGCGCCAGGGCCAGCGCCAGGCCCGCGAGCATCCAGCCGCGCCCGCCGCGGCCGCCGCCTCCGCGGCGCTCCGGTGGCGGCGGCTCGTCCACCGGCTGGTCCCGACGCACCGGCGGCATGGGAGGCGAGCTGCCCGCCGCAGCCCCCGGGATGACGCTCGTCGCGTCGGTGGCCCCCGCACCGGCCGCAGCCCCCGCAGCCCCGGCAGCAGCCCCCGCTGCACCGGCCGCAGCCCCCGCTGCACCCGCGGCGCCGGCCGAAGGCGTCAGGAACTGCGTCGTTCCGGTGGCGCCTGCTCGTAGCGTCGCCGCCACCTGCTCGGCGCTCGGCCGGTCGGCGGGATTGCGGGAGGTCATCGCGGTCAGCAGACCCGGCCAGGGCGACGGCAGGTCCGCCGGTATCTGCGGATCGCGGTCGAGCCGCTGCATGGCCGCCTCGATCGGCGAGTCGCCCTCGAACGACCGGAACCCCGTCAACGCCTCGAGCAGGGTCAGCCCCAAGGCGTAGACGTCGGCGGGCGGGCCGACGGACGAGCCCCGAACCTGCTCCGGTGCGAGGTAGCTCGCGGTGCCGAGCGTCGAGTCGGCCGCGGTCATCCCCTCGGTGCCCAGCAGCCGGACGATGCCGAAGTCCGACAGCCGGGCGCGCACCGCCTCGTCCTGCCCGGACCCGGCGCCGAGCAGGATGTTGGCCGGCTTGATGTCCCGGTGGACCATGCCCGCGGCGTGGACATAGGCCAGCGCCGAGGCCACCTGGGCGCCGATCGCGCGGGCCTCCGCCTCGGGCGGTAGCGGCCCCCGCTCGATGCGGTCGCCGAGGTTCGGGCCCTCGACCAGCTCCATGACGAGGTAGGCGTTCTCCCCGCCGTCCCCGACCGAGCCGTCGTACAGCGTGATCAGGTGTGGGTGGTTGAGCTGCGCGAGCGCGAGCAGCTCGGCCCGCTGCCGCTCGAGCCCGGCGGTGCTGTCGGCCGCCGTCGAGGCCGCGCGGAAGACCTTGACCGCGACGTCCCGGGCGAGCATCTCGTCGTGCGCGCGAAACACCTCGGCCATGCCGCCGGCGCCGATGCGTCCGGTGACCAGGTACCGATCGCCGAGCCGCCAGCCGCCGGCGCCCTCAGGGGACGTCGGCATGCCCTGCGTGGGCGGCGGCTCGGCGGGCATGACCTCTGATTCAGGCGGGCGGAGCGTCCTCGAAGGTCATCGAGATGGAGTTGATGCAGTAGCGCAGGTCCGTCGGGGTGTCGTAGCCCTCACCGCTGAACACGTGTCCGAGGTGGCTGTGGCACGCGGCGCACAGCACCTCGGTGCGGGCCATCCCCATGCTGTCGTCGCTGCGCTCGATGATGCGGTCGCCGGCGAGCGGGCTGAAGAAGCTCGGCCAGCCGCAGTGCGACTCGAACTTCTGCTCGCTGCGGAACAGCTCGGCGCCGCAGGCCCGGCACCGGTACACGCCGACCGTCTTGTTGTCGGTGTACTCGCCGGTGAACGCGCGTTCGGTACCGGCGTCGCGGAGCACCGCGTACTCGTCCGGGGTGAGGGTGGCGCGCCACTCCTCGTCGGACTTCGTCACCGTCGCCGGTGGCAGCTGGTCGGAACGACTGCGAAGACCCATGACAGTGACGGTACCGGGCTCACCCGACGGCGACGATGCTGACCACGGCGCCGTGGAAGGCTCGCGGCCTCAGCCGCGACCCCGTCCGACGGTGTTGCTGACCAGCATCCGACCGAAATCGCGGGTCAGCCGCGTACCCCGCTCGGCGTCGGTGAGAACGTCGTCCAAGGCGTCCACCACCCGGTCGATCTCGCGTTCGCCGATGATCAGTGCCGGGATGAGCTTGATCACCTCGATGTGATCGCCGGAGACCTGGGTGAGGACGCGGTGGCGGTGGAACAGCGCATGGACCACGGTCTGGGCGAACAGCCCCTTGCGGGCCAGCTGGAGGGCCCGCCAGTGGGCCCGGCCGCCGCGACCGTCCGGCGGGCCGAACTCGATGCCGACCATCAGCCCCCGGCCGCGGATCTCGCGGATGGTCTCGTGCCGCGCCGCCAGCTGCTGCAGCCGGTCGGTCAGCAGCGCGCCCATCGTGCGAGCGTTCTCGATCACGCCGTCGCGCTGCATCACGTGCAGGGTGGCGAGCCCGGCCGCCATCGCCTGGGCGTTCGAGCCGAAGGTCGAGTCGTGCACCAGGACCCGGTCCATGGACGAGTAGACCTTCGCGAAGATCTCCTCGCGGCCGAGGACGGCGCTGACCGGCACGTACCCGCCCGACAGCGCCTTGGCGGTGGTCACCAAGTCGGGCTCGACGCCGTCGTGCTGGAAGGCGAAGAACTCGCCCGTGCGCCCGACGCCGCACTGCACCTCGTCGGTGACCAGCAGGGCCCCGGCCTCGTGCAGCGCCCGCTGCGCCTCGGCCAGGAAGCCGGGCGGGCTGACGGCCACGCCCTTGCCCTGCACCGGCTCGACGAGCAGGGCCGCGACGTCACCGCGCGCGAGCTCGCGGCGCAGCGCCTTCAGGTCGCCGAAGCCAATGGCGGTGTCGGGCAGCAACGGCCCGAAGCCCTTGCGGAAGTCCTTGGCGCCGTTGACCGAGAGCGCGCCGGCGGTCAGGCCGTGGAACGCGCCCCGGCAGTAGACGACCCGCGGGCGGCGGGTGGCGTAGCGGGCGAACTTCAGCGCCGTCTCGACAGCCTCGGCCCCGCTATTGCCGAAGTAGACGCGATCGAGGTGCGGCACCCGCTCCAGCAGCTGCTCGGCCAGCGGCCCGGCGAGCGGGGGGGCGTCGAACTGGGTCAGGTCGCCCAGGTCGAGGTCCAGCACCTCGTGCATCGCCTGCCGGATCACCGGGTGGTGGCGGCCGAGCGCGAAGACCCCGAACCCGGAGAGCATGTCGAGGTAGTCGCGGCCCTGCGCGTCGTACAGGTAGGCGCCCTCGCCGCGCTCGTAGAACCGGTCGAAGCCGATCGCGTGCAGCATCCGCGGCAGCTGCGGGTTCAACAGTCGCCGGTGCAGGTCGTAGCGCTCCGGGCCGCGGTCCCGAAGGATGTCCGCGATCCGGAACGTGTCGTCCGATGTCATCGCTGCGCTGATCTTCCTGTGCGAGTGTCGTCTGGCCTGGGCCGCTGGTCTCGAGTGTGCGCGGCGCGACATCACCGGCCTCCCGCCCACTGCGGTTCGGTCCCGTTACATTCTGATATACCGGTGAGGCAACGTTCATTAGCCTGGCTAAGTGATTGACCCGGGCCATCATGACGATGGGGATGTGACTGGCGACGAGTGGGGGTGACATGACCGCGCGGAACCAGGTGCGGGGAGACGTGTCGCTCCGTGACCTCGAGGCCGTCGCCGGGCTCGCCCAGCGGCAGATGGCGGCGGAGAACTTCCCGGTCGCGCTGCGGCTGCTGCCCCGCGGGCCGCGCACCGAGCTCGCGACGGTCTACCGCTTCGCCCGCTTCGTCGACGACGTGGGTGACGCCACCGACCTCTCGCCGGCGCGCCGGCTGGCGCTGCTCGAGGTCGTTGCTGCGCAGCTCCGCCTCCTCTCCGATGGCGCGCCGGGCGACGTCGCCCTGACCCCGGTCCGCGACCTCGCCCCCCTCGTGCGCGGCGGCCGGGTCCCCGTCGCCCCGTTCCTCGACCTGGTCGAGGCGAACCGGGTCGACCAGCGGGTCAGCGAGTACGAGAGTTTCGACGACCTGCTCGGCTACTGTGTGCTGTCTGCCGCGCCGGTCGGCCGCATCGTGCTCCACCTGGCCGGGGCCGCCACGCCCGAGCGGGTACGCCGATCGGACGCGGTCTGCGCGGCCCTGCAGGTTCTCGAGCACTGCCAGGACGTCGGCGAGGACGCCCGGGCAGGCCGGATCTACCTGCCCGCCGACGACCGCCGCGCCGTCGGCGTCGCCCCCACCGACCTCGCCGGGCCGCACGCCCGGGCCGGGCTGCGCTCGTGCGTGGCGCGACAGGTGCGCCGCAGCCGCGAGCTGCTGGACGAGGGCGCTCCGCTGGTCGCGAGCCTGCGGGGCTGGGCCCGGCCGGCCGTGGCCGGATTCGTCGCCGGCGGCCGGGCGACCGCCGACGCGCTCGACGCGGCCAACTACGACGTCCTCGCCGCCGACGTGCGCCCGTCCCGCGCCCGCACCGTCCGTCACGCCCTCGCGCTGGTGGCGGTCCGACGATGAGTGCCGTCACCGTCGCCTCGGCCTACGCCGAGTGCGAGCGCATCACGACCGAGCAGGCCCGCAACTTCGCGTGGGGCATTCGGCTGCTGCCCCCGGCGAAGCGCTCCGCGCTCTCGGCGGTCTACGCCTTCGCGCGCCGGATCGACGACATCGGCGACGGTGATCTCCCGGCCGAACGCAAGCAGGAGCTGCTGGCCGAGGCGCGGGCGTCGCTGACCGACCCCGCGGCTCACACCGACGACCCGGTGCTGGTGGCGCTGGGCGACGCCGCGGAGCGATTGCCGATACCGCTGGGCGCCTTCGGCGAGCTGGTCGACGGCTGCGAGATGGACGTGGCGGGCCGGGCGTACGCCGACCTCGACGAGCTGGTCGAGTACTGCCGCTGCGTCGCCGGATCGATCGGACGGCTGTCGCTCGGTGTCTTCGCCCCGGACCTGCCCGCGGACGAGTTCGCCCGCGCGTCCGGGCTGGCCGACGCGCTGGGCGTGGCCTTGCAGCTGACCAACATCCTGCGCGACGTCCGCGAGGACCTCACCACCGGCCGGGTGTACCTACCGACCAAGGATGTCGAGCTGTTCGGCGCCCGGCTGACGCTGACCGACCGGGGCGAGCTCGACCCCTGCGACGGCGCCCTCGCCGAGGTCGTCCGGTTCGAGGCGGCCCGGGCGTGGGGGTGGTACGACCGCGGGTTGCAGCTGCTGCCGGTGCTCGATCGCCGCAGCCGCGCCTGCTGCGCCGCCATGGCCGGCATCTACCGCGAGCTGCTGGACCGGATCGCCGCGGACCCGAGCCGCATGATGGTGGGCCGGCTCTCGCTGCCGGTGTCGGTCAAGCTCCGGGTCGCCGGCGCCGCCCTCGCCGGTGGGGGTGGGCGACGGTGACCGGCCGGGTGGTGGTCGTCGGCGGCGGGCTGGCCGGGATCGCCGCCGCACTGCGCTGCGCGGACCTGGGAGAGGAGGTGACGCTGCTCGAGAGCCGGCCCCGGCTCGGCGGGCTGGCCTTCTCCTTCCAACGCGACGGGCTCACGATCGACAACGGCCAGCACGTCTTCCTGCGCTGCTGCTCCGCCTACCGCTGGTTGCTCGAGCGCCTCGGCGCCACCGGGAGCACCACGCTGCAGCGGCGGCTGGACATCCCGGTGCTCGAGGCCGTGGCGGGCGGCGTCAGGACCGCGCGGATCGCGCGCACGCCGGGAGTCCCGGCCCCGGCCCACCTCACCGGCGCGCTGGCGCGCTACTCGGTGCTACCGGTGCAGGACCGGCTGCGGGCGGCGCGTGCGGCGCTGGCGCTGCGGCTGCTCGACCCCGCCGACCCGTCGCTCGACAAGCGCACGCTGGGGGAGTTCCTGCGGGCCCACGGCCAGACCCGCGCCCTCATCGACCGGCTGTGGGGTGTGCTGTCGGTCGCCACGCTCAATCTCGACCCCGACCAGGCCTCGCTGGCGCTGGCCGCGAAGGTCTTCCGGACCGGGGTGCTCGACCACGCCGCCGCCGGGGACGTCGGCTACGCCGCCGTCCCGCTCGGCGAGATCCACTCCGGGGCCGCCGGGCGCGCACTCGCCGCCGCCGGGGTGGACGTGCGGCTGGCCCACCGGGTGGAGAAGGCCGAGCCGGGTTCGGTCACCGCTCGCCACCGCAACGCGACCGAGACGATGGCCGCCGACCGGATCGTGCTCGCGGTCCCGCCGCGCGACGCGGTCCGCGTCACGCCCTCGCTGGCCGGCACCACCACCGGACGGCTCCGGGAACTCGGCACGAGCCCGATCGTGAACGTGCACGTCGTCTACGACCGGCGGGTCACGGACCTGCCGTTCGCGGCGGCCGTGGACTCCCCGGTGCAGTGGTTCTTCGACCGCACCGAGAGCTCCGGCCTGGCCCGCCGGAACGGGCGGTCACAGTACCTGGCTGTCACCGTCTCGGCGGCAGACGGCATCATGGAGGAGAAAAGCGCAACGTTGCACGAACGGTTCGTCGACGAACTGGCGCGGCTGCTGCCCGCGGCGCGGCAGGCGGCGGTGCTGGATTCGTGGGTCACCCGCGAGCGGCACGCCACCTTCCGACAGTGCGCCGGTAGCGCCGCGCTGCGGCCGGGACCGGCCACAGACCTCGACGGCCTGTGGCTCGCCGGGGCCTGGACCGCGACCGGCTGGCCCGACACGATGGAGAGCGCGGTGCGCAGCGGGGTGACGGCGGCAGAGACCGCCCTCGCCGTTGTGCCCCCGGAGAGCACGAGGTTCCCGACATGACCGCCCGCACCGCCCGGCCCGGCGCGCCGCCCGCACTCGCCGCGGCCCGTGACCGTGTCGCCGCACCCATGCGCGCGGCCGTCGAGCACATTCCCGATGCGCGGATGCGCCGCATCGCCGGCTACCAGCTGGGGTGGTGGGACGCCGACGGCGTCGCCACCGCCGAGGGACAGGGCAAGACCGTCCGCCCGGCGCTCGTGCTGCTGGCCTCCCGGGCCGTGTCCGGCAGCGCGGACCCCGGCGTTCCCGCCGGTGTCGCGGTCGAGCTGGTGCACAACTTCTCGCTGTTGCACGACGACATCATGGACCGCGACGTCGAGCGTCGCCACCGCCCCACCGGGTGGGTCACCTTCGGAGAGGGCCAGGCCATCCTGGCCGGCAACGCCATGCTGGCGGCCGCCGTCGACACCCTGGTCCGGGAGGACCCGCGTCACGAGCGGACCGTGCCGCTGCTGCTGGCCGTGGTGCAGCAGTTGATCTCCGGTCAGTCGGCCGACCTCGCCCTGGAAGGGGACGAGAGCGCGGAACTCGACGACGTGTTGGCCATGGAGGAGGGAAAGACGGCCGCGCTGCTGGCCGGCTCGTTGGCGCTCGGGGCCGCGGCGGCCGGCGCGGAGCCCGCGGTCGAGCGGGCGCTGTCCGAGACCGGGCGGCTGCTCGGCCTCGCTTTCCAGCTTGTTGATGATGTGCTGGGTATTGTGGGTAACTCTGCTGTAACAGGGAAGTCCGCCTCGTCCGACGTGCGTGCCGGCAAGCGGAGTGCACCTGTGGTGGCGGCCTTGCGTTCGGGTACCACCGCGGGAGACGAGTTGGGAACACTGCTGCGCGACGGGGCGCCTCAAACCGAGGCTGAGGTCGACCGCGCGGTCGAACTCGTCACCGCCGCCGGCGGGATCGAATGGGCGCGCAGCGAAAGCGGACGCCTGCTCGATCGTGCCCTGGCGGAACTGCGCGGGGCGGCGCTGGTGGACGCAACCGCGGTGGGGGAGCTGGTCGATGTCGCGCGGTTTCTCGTGCAGAGGGAGTGGTGAACGTGACCGCAGGACGGAGGGCGCAGACATCGTGACCATCACGAGTGACCAGACGTCGTCGACGACGGCCCGGCGCGCCGACGAGGCGTTGCAGCGTGCCCGCGCCCACCTCGAGCATCGCCAGTCACCGGCGGGCTGGTGGAAGGGCGAGCTGCGCACCAACGTGACCATGGACGCCGAGGACCTCCTGCTACGCCAGTTTCTCGGCATCCTGCGCGAGGACGAGCTCGAGCAGAGCGCCCGGTGGATCCGCAGCCAGCAGCGCGCCGACGGTACCTGGGCCACCTTCACCGGCGGACCCGGCGAGCTGTCGACCACGATCGAGGCCTACGCCGCGCTCCGGCTGGCCGGTGACCCCGCCGAGGCCCCGCACATGGAGGCCGCGCGGGCCTTCGTCCTGACCGAGGGCGGAATCGAGGCCAGCCGGGTCTTCACGCGGATCTGGCTGGCGCTGTTCGGCGAGTGGTCGTGGGACGACCTGCCGGCGATGCCGCCCGAGGTCGTCCTGTTGCCCTCCTGGGCCCCGCTGAACGTCTACGACTGGGGCTGCTGGGCCCGGCAGAGCGTGGTGCCGATCACCGTCGTCGCGACCCTGCGACCGGTGCGCCCGCTGCCGTTCACGCTCGTCGAGCTCCGCACCGGCAAGGCCGTCGAGGGCCCCCGCGGCGGGCTGATCGGAACCGGCTTCCGGATGCTCGACCGGGCCTTGAAGCTGTACGAGAAGGCGCCGATGCGGCCCGGCCGCGCGCTGGCCATGCGGCAGGCGGCCGAGTGGATCATCGCTCGGCAGGAGGACGACGGCGGCTGGGGCGGCATCCAGCCGCCGTGGGTCTACTCGATCCTGGCGCTGCATCTGCTCGGTTACCCGCTCGACCACCCCGTCCTGTCGCAGGCGATCGCCGGGTTGGACACCTTCCTGGTGCACGAGAACACCCCCGAGGGGCCGATGCGCTGGCTGGAGGCGTGCCAGTCGCCGGTCTGGGACACCTGCCTGGCGGCCATCGCCCTGCTCGATGCCGGAGCCGGGCCGGAGGATCCGGCGCTCTCCCGGGCGGTGGAGTGGATCCTCGGCGAGGAGATCGACCGCCGCGGTGACTGGGCCGTCCGGCGCCCCGACGTTCCGGCCGGCGGCTGGGCCTTCGAGTTCGCCAACGACGGCTATCCCGACGTCGACGACACCGCCGAGGTGGTGCTCGCGCTCGACCGGGTCCGCGAAGGGATCCCGGCGGTGAAACCGGCTGTCGATCGGGGCATCGCCTGGGTCAAGGGCATGCAGTCACGCGACGGCGGATGGGGGGCGTTCGACGCCGACAACACCCGCAGGCTGGTCGAGAAGTTGCCGTTCTGTGACTTCGGTGCGGTGATCGACCCGCCCTCGGCCGACGTCACGGCCCACGCCGTGGAGATGCTCGCCCGCTGCGACGATCCGGACGGCGACACCCTGCGCCGCGGAGTCGCGTGGCTGCTCGACGCCCAGGAGGACGACGGCAGCTGGTTCGGCCGCTGGGGCACCAACTACGTGTACGGCACCGGAGCGGCCGTCCCGGCGCTCGTGGAGGCCGGCGTCTCCCCGGCCGACCCGGTGATCCGCCGCGCGGTGACGTGGCTCGAGGAGCACCAGAACGCCGACGGTGGCTGGGGCGAGGACCTGCGCTCCTACGTCGACGACGAGTTCCGTGGCCGCGGCGAGTCGACGCCGTCGCAGACCGCGTGGGCGCTGCTCGCGCTGCTCGCGGCCGGGGAGCGCGACGGCGCGACCGTCGACCGCGGCGTCCGGTGGCTGATCGGGACGCAGCGCCGCGACGGCGGATGGGACGAGGAGCAGTACACCGGTACCGGCTTCCCGGGGGACTTCTACATCAGCTACGAGATGTACCGGCTGGTGTTCCCCATCAGCGCGCTGGGACGCTATCTCGGCACCGCGGAGGAGACGGCCTCGTGACCGACAGTTCCTTGCTGGTCGTCACCGCGCTGCGCAGCGAGTACGCGGCGCTGCGGGGGCGGGTGCCGGGTGCCCGGCTGCACCGCTGCGGGATGGGGCGCGTGCGGGCCGAGGAATGGCTCGGCGAACTTTCCGATCGGCGCGACGCCGCCGATGACCCCGGCGCGGTCGTGGTCGCCGGCGTGTCCGGCGGCCTGGACCCGTCGCTGCGTCCCGGTGACGTCGTGGTCGCCAGCGAGATCCAGGGCCCGAGCGGTCGGGTGTCGCTGCGAGGCGGCGCACCGCTCGTGGCCGCGCTGCGGCGCCAGGGGCTGCGGGTCAGGTACGGCCCGGTGCTCACCGTCGATCGGATCGTCGGCGGCGCCGACGAGCGCGAACAGCTGCTCGCCGATACCGGCGCGCTCGCGGTCGACATGGAGGGCGAGCCGCTCGTCCGCGGCTTCGACGGCCGACCGGTCGCCGTGGTGCGGGTGGTGGTCGACACCCCGTGCGCGCCGCTGCCGCGGTTCGCGACCGCCCGCAACGGGGCCAAGGCATTGTCGGTGCTGCGCCGGATCGGCCCCGCCCTGAGCCAGTGGGCCGCGCTCGCCGGGAGCCGCTCGGTCGTGCTCGCCGGCCCCCGCTCGTTCTGTGCCGGCGTCGAGCGGGCGATCGACATCGTCGACCTCGCCCTGCAGCGCTACCAGCACCCGGTCTACGTGCGCCGCCAGATCGTGCACAACGCACATGTCGTGCGCGACCTCGAGCACCGCGGCGCGGTGTTCGTCGACGAGCTGCACGAGGTGCCTGACGGCGCCACGGTGGTCTTCTCCGCGCACGGGGTCGCGCCGGCCGTCCGCGAGGAGGCCGAGAGCCGGGAGCTGAACGTCATCGACGCCACCTGCCCGCTGGTGGCGAAGGTGCACGCCGAGGCCAGGCGGTTCGCCGCGCGCGGCGACACCGTGCTGCTCATCGGGCACGAGGGGCACGACGAGACCGAGGGCACGCTGGGAGAGATCCCGGGGCGGATCCACCTGGTACAGACCCCGGAGGAGGCGGAGCGGGTGCCGGTGGCGAACCCCGACCAGGTCTCCTACCTGATGCAGACCACGTTGGCGCTGGAGGAGGCCGAGCAGACCGTCGACGTCCTGCGCCGCCGCTTCCCGCGGGTGGCCTCCTCGGCCTCGGACGACATCTGCTACGCCACCACCAACCGGCAGCGGGCGATCCGGGCGGTGGCGTCGGAGAGCGAGGTCGTCCTGGTCGTCGGTTCGTCGAACTCGTCCAACTCGCTCCGTCTGGTCGAGGTGGCCGAACGGGCGGGAGCCACCGCCCACCTGCTCGACGACGCGACCGAACTGCAGCCGGAGTGGCTGACCGGCGTGTCCCGGGTAGGCATCACCGCCGGGGCGTCCGCCCCGCCGCATCTGGTCGACGAGGTCATCGGGACGCTGCGTGCGTTCGGTGTGGTCGAGGTGACCGAGCAGGTGCACGCACGCGAAGAGATCACATTCACCCTCCCGAAGGGAGTAGCAGGATAATGGGCGTTCCACTCAAGCAAGCACTGCGCATCGGCTGGTACGGCATCAACCAGCGCTACATCAAGCGGCGCGACAAGTTCCCGTTCGTCATCGAGCTGGAGCCGCTGTTCGCCTGCAACCTCAAGTGCAACGGCTGCGGCAAGATCCAGCAGCCGCACGAGATCCTGAAGCAGCGCATGCCGGTCGAGCAGGCGGTCGACGCGGTGATGGAGGCCGGCGCGCCGGTCGTCTCCATCGCTGGCGGCGAGCCGATGATGCACCCGCAGATCGACAAGATGGTCGACGAGCTGGTCAAGCGCAAGAAGTACGTCGTGCTGTGCAGCAACGCCGAACTCATCCGCAAGCGGTGGGACAAGTTCAACTTCACGCCCTCGGAGTACTTCTCCTTCGCGATCCACGTCGACGGCCTGCGCGAGCGCCACGACGAGTCGGTCTCGAAGGAGGGTGTGTTCGACGAGGCGATCGAGGCGATCAAGTTCCTGAAGGAGAAGGGCTTCACCGTCACGACCAACTCGACGTTCTTCAACACCGACACGCCGCAGACGATCATCGACGTGCTCGACTTCCTCAACGACGAGGCCGAGGTCGACAGCATGATGATCTCGCCGGCCTACGCCTACGAGAAGGCGCCGGACCAGGACCACTTCCTCGGCGTCACCGAGACCCGGGAACTGTTCTCGAAGGCGTTCGCCAACGGCAACCGCAAGCGGTGGCGGCTGAACCACTCGCCGCTGTTCCTCGACTTCCTCGAGGGCAAGCGAGACTTCCAGTGCACCGCCTGGGGCATCCCGTCCTACTCCCTGCTCGGGTGGCAGAAGCCCTGCTACCTGATGGACGACGGGTATGTGAAGACCTACAAGGAATTGGTCGAGACCACCGACTGGGACTCCTACGGCCGCGGGAACGACCCCCGCTGCAACAACTGCATGGCGCACTGCGGCTACGAGCCCACGGCCGTGCTCGCGACCATGGGGTCGCTGAAGCAGGGGCTGCGCGCGATGCGCGAGCAGGGTTAGAGCTGAACCACCGGCGTTCCGTGCAACGCCGCCGGCCCGGACCGCGTCTCTAGGGATGTGATCAGGATTTCGGGCCCCGGGCGGCCGCGTTCGGCGCGCCGGTGGTGGATCCTCTCCCTCGCCGTGGTGGCGGCGCTCATCACGAGCCTCCTCGTCCTGACGACCCGACGGATCGCGCGGCTGATCGCGGGGGAGCCGAACGGCGCCGTGTCAATCGCGGTGTACGACACGACGGCCGGGCGTTCCTTCCGGGCCGGGCCGGTCGGCGGCATGCGGACCGCGAGTGTCTCGCCAACAAGGCCGGCTACTGGCTCTACCTCGACGCCGGTGGCTGCGCCGCGACGCCTGGCAGGCCTGAGCGCACGTGCCGTGCTCGCGGCGTGAGGGCTCGACGCGTCCGAAGCAGCTAGCGTGAGGGTGTGGCGACGCCGGTGGAGGAGGTGCAGGTCGGGCCCTATACGGTCCGGATCTCCAACCCCGAGCGCGTCTACTTCTCCGCGCGGGGGGAGACCAAGCTCGACCTGGTCCAGTACTACTTGTCGGTGGCCGACGGAATCGTCCGCGCGCTGCGGGAGCGGCCGTGCATGCTGCACCGGTACCCGACGGGAACCGACGGCGCGAAGATCTACCAGAAGCGGTTGCCCAAGGGCGCCCCGGGCTGGGTCGAGACGGTGCAGGTGCGTTTCCCGTCGGGCCGGACCGCGGAAGAGCTGTGCGTGACGAAACTCGCCGACGTGGCGTGGGCCGTGCAGATGTCGACGGTGGAGTTCCACCCGTGGCACTCGCGCCGCGCCGACACCGAGAAGCCGGACGAGTGGCGCATCGACCTCGACCCTGGCCCGGACGCCGGTCTGCCCGAGTGCTGCGCCGTCGCGGCGGTCGTGCACGAGGTCCTCGACGAGCTCGGCGCGATCGGCTGGCCGAAGACCTCGGGGTCGAAGGGGGTGCACGTCTACGTCCGCATCGAGCCCCGGTTCGGGTTCCGGGAGGTGCGCCGGGCGGCGCTTGCCTTCGCGAGGGAGATCGAGCGCCGGCTCCCGGGTCGGGTGACCACCGCGTGGTGGAAGGAGGAGCGACCGCCCGAGGCGGTGTTCCTCGACTACAACCAGAACGCCCGGGACCGCACCATCGCCGCCGCGTACTCCGTTCGCGGGTCGCCGCGCGCCCGGGTGTCCGCGCCGGTGACCTGGGAGGAGCTCCCGGACGTCGCGATGGACGACTTCACGATCGCCACCATGCCCGACCGGTTCGCGCGCCTCGGCGACATCCACGCCGGCATGGACGAGGCGGTCTGGTCGATCGAGCCGCTGCTCGAGATGGCAGACCGGGACGAGGTCGACCGCAAGCTCGGGGACGCGCCCTACCCGCCCAACTACCCCAAGCAGCGGGGCGAGCCGCCGCGAGTGCAGCCCTCGCGGAGGGTCGCCAGTCATTGGGACGAGGAAGGCAATCTCGTCGAGGGCCGGAGGACGGGCCGCGAGGTCGGCTCCTGACCCAGCCGGTCACGTGCCGTCGGTGTCGTCTTCGGCACCTCGCCCGGCCAGGGCGTACCGGTCGTGACGCGAGGCCACACGATCGTCGCGCGCGTGCAAGCGGTCGAGCTGGGCGCGTCGCCGCTCGGGCCAGTTCGCGCCGTAATCGCTCGTCGAGTCCAGCATCTCAGCGCGGTCAGCAGCATTCTCCCGCCTCTCCGCCGCGGCGTCGCGGGCCTCGGAGACGCTGTCACGCGCGTCGGCGGCGACCAGGATGTCGTGGGCGGCGTCGCTCCGCTCGGCCTGGGCTGCCTCGCGTGCCCCCAGGAAAGTCTCGCGCGCCTCCACCGCAGCCTCGCGGCGTTCGAGGTCGGCCTCACGCGGTTCGCGGTGGGCCTCGTGCCCGTCGGGCAGGTGATCGGGTTCCGCCGACCGAGGGTGAGACAGTGGCCGGGTCACCTCGGGCGACGGGTCTCGCTCCGGTGGCCTGGCGTGCTGGGCGTCGAACATCATTTTGGACCCTCCCGCGCGTCACATCTCCGTGCTGGATCTGTGCCACCAAGGTCCGGGGCAGCACCGGCAGGCTGTGCTGCCACAGTCGCCGATCTGAACAAAAGATACGCGTTCTGGAACGAAACGGCCAGGTTGTCGGCTCAGGCCGGGGCGGACGGGCCGCGGTGCTTCCGGCGAGCAGCCTTGAGTTCGGACACGTCCAGCTCGCCGGCGATGACCTCGGCGGCGACCTCGGAGAGTTTGCGTCCGGAGCCGCGGGCGTAGCCGCGCAGCAGCTCGAACGCGGCCGCCATGTCGGTCTTCTCGCGTTCGCTGAGCAGGCCCTTGGCCTGCTCGATGACCAGCCGGGAGTTGAGGGCGGTCTGCAGCTGGTCGGCCAGCTCGGCGCTGGCTTGGACGGCACGCTGCTGCAGGATGCCGATGGTGGCGACGTCGGCCAGGGCTTGCGCCGTGCGCAGGCTCGCTGTGGTCACCGCGTGCGAATCGCGGTGAAACAGGTTCAGCGCGCCGATGGTCTCCTGACGTAGCCGCATCGGCAGGGCGTACGCGGCGCCGAAGCCGACCCGGGTTGCCTCCAGGGTGAAGGTGGGCCAGCGGCCGTTCTCGGCGGCCAGGTCGGCGCTCAGTACCGGTGCACCCGTGCGGTGGCACTCGAGGCACGGCCCCTCGTCGTTCTGGATCTCCAACAGCTCCAGCAGTCGCGAGCGTTCGCTGGAGGAGGCCATGACCCGCAGCCGGCCGGCCGGGTCCACGATCATCAGCCCGGCGGCGGTGACGTCCAGGAGTTCCACGCAGGCCCCGGCCAGGTCATCGAACAGGCCGACCACATCGAACCCGGTGACCAGTGTGTCGGCCAGCATCACAAACACTTCGGCGAGCCGCTGTTCCCGACTACTCGGTTCGATTGCCACGGTCGTCTGACCCCTCACCAATACAGTCGCATTCAGCCATTGTCCGGCTGCATACGTAATTTGCCCGCCACAATTTCGTGGGCCACCTCGGCCGTGGTACGCCCGGTGCTGAAAGCGTAAGCCCGCAGCCGCACCATCGCCGTCTCGATATTGACCTCGAGTTGGCCCATCACCATGCCGGCAGCCTGGTAGACCTCGGAACGCAAGAACTCTGCGCTCGTCGCCGTGACCTGGTCCGGCCCGTCGGCGTCGTCGATGTCGGCAGCGCTGATGCCGCCGAGCAGATCCAGCAGCGCATAGGCCGCGGCCTCACCCAGGCGGACCGCCCGGGCCAGGTCGGGGCCATCCAGCTCACCGGGCTCGCGGCGGTAGAGGGTCATGGCACCCAACGTCGCCGCCCCCAGGTACAGCGGGAAGGCGAACATCGAGGCCACGTCGAGAGCGAGCGCGGCCGCCGTGAACAGCGGCCACCGCCGGGCAGCGCCCAGGTCGGCGATCAGGATCGCGTGACCGTCACCGAACGCTTCGACACCGGGCCCTTGCCCCAGGCTGAACTGCAGGTCCTCCAACCGCGTCGAGGTCTCGTCGGTGGCGAACACGACGCCGCGGTGCCCGGCGGCGGTCATCACCGACACCGCCGCGCCCGCGACCGGAAGCGAGCGCACACACGCCTGGCAGATCCGCCCCACCAGCGACGACGTGGGGCGGGGGCCCTCCCCCGGGTGATGCCGACCATCGAGGGACACCTTCTTGCCTCCAGCACTCTCGCCGGCAACCGGTCGGGTCCAGAGGCGCTCAACGAATACGACAGCACCAACCGTAGCCCTCGGCGCGGTCATGGTCTCGGCGCTCGAGGGACGTGACGCAGGCGATCGGTCCCAGCTATCAGCCGAAGCGTGCGTTGAGGCTGCGGAAGAGGCCGGGCGCAGCGGCCCGGACCGCCGGGGCGATCGCGAGCCACCGCGGCACGATCTGGCTGGGGCGGTCCCGCTCGATGCCGCGGACGACGGCCTCGGCCACGCGCTCGGCCTCCATCGGGCGGGGGAAGCGCCGCTCGTAGGGGGTGCCGCGGCGCTCGAAGAACTGGGTGCGGACGGCGCCGGGGGAGACGCACGAGACCTTCACGCCCGTGCCGGTGAGCTCGGTGCGCAGGCTGTCGGCGAAGGTGAGCAGCGCCGCCTTGGTGGCGGAGTAGGCCGCCTCGTGGGCCACGCCGGTCAGACCGGCGATCGAGCCGACGAACGCCAGGTGCCCGGTGCCACGATCGATCATGTCCGGCAGCAGCGCACGGCACAGCAGGATCGGCGCCCGCAGGTTGACGTCGAGCAGCTCCTCGGCCTTGCCTTCGGGCATCTCGGCGGTGTTGCCGTACCACCCGAGCCCGGCGCAGTGGACGACGGCGTCGACGCGGCCGTAGACGTCGCGGGCGTCGGCGGCGAGCTTCAGGGCGGCGCCGGACCGCTGCAGGTCGGCCCCGAGCGTCTTCACGCCCAGCGAGGCGACGGAGCCGTCGATCCGGTCGGGGTCCCGGCCGTGGGTGATCACCCGCGCGCCGCGCCTGGCCATCGCCACGGCGCAGGCGCCGCCGATGCCGCGGCTCGATCCGGTGACGAGTACGACTCGGTCGGCAAGATTCATAGCAACAGGCCTACGGCATCTCTGATCAAGGGGCCGGTTTGCCCTCCCTAGGCCCGCTTACCCCACTCCGGCCGAAGGTAAACGAGTGGGGGGCAGGTTGCCGCGGCCCGCGACGGCGACGCATGATCGGACGGTCGGCCGTCACCGCCACGGGAAGTCGAGATCACCGGCGTGCGCCCGTGGCCCCGCGGCCGGTTGAGTATGCGGAGGTCACTTTTCCATGCGCGTCCTGTTCGTTCACCCGAGCGCCTTGCTTTACTCCGAATTGTTCCTCCGGTTGGAGCCGCTCGGCCTCGAGCGAACCGCCGCCGCCGCCCGCGAGGCGGGCCACGAGGTCCGGATGCTCGACCTGCAGGTCTTCAGTCACGCCGAACTCGACCAGGAGCTCGAGGCCTTCCGCCCCGAGGCGATCGGCTTCGGGCTGAACTACCTCGCGAACGTGCCGGAGGTCATCGACCTCGCGCACAGGGTGAAGCAGCGGCTTCCCGGGTGCTTCGTCTTCGCGGGGGGCCACTCGGTGTCGTTCATCGCCCGCCACGTGCTCGACCAGGCCGAGGGCGCGATCGACGCCATCCAGCGCGGGGAGGGCGAGGTCGGGGTGCCGCTGCTGCTCGCCGCCGCCCGCGACAACGCCCCGCAGGAGGCGCCCGGCGTGGTGACCGCTGACGCCGTCGGCCCCGCCCCGCGGATGCTGGACAGCATCGACACCCCGCCGCCGGCGCGGGACCTCGCGCGGCGGCGCAACAAGTACTTCATCGGCGTCCTCGACCCCGCCGCGTCCGTCGAGTTCACCCGCGGCTGCCCCTGGGACTGCTCGTTCTGCTCGGCGTGGACCTTCTACGGGCGCAGCTACCGCAAGGCCTCACCCGAAGCCGCGGCCGACGATCTTGCCAAGGTGCGCGAACCGGGCGTGTTCATCGTCGACGATGTCGCATTCATCCGGCCCGAGCACGGCGACGCGATCGCCGCCGAGCTCGAACGCCGCCGCATCCGCAAGGAGTACTACCTCGAGACCCGGGCCGACGTGCTGCTGCGGCACCCGGAGGTCTTCGAGCGGTGGCGCCGGCTCGGCCTGAACTACATGTTCCTCGGCATGGAGGCCCTCGACGAGCAGGGCCTGGAGCTGTTCCGCAAGCGCGTCAACCCCGACGACAACTTCCGCGCCCTGGAGCTGGCGCGGCGGATCGGGCTCACGGTCGCGATCAACCTCATCGTCGACCCGCAGTGGGACGAGAAGCAGTTCGCGCAGGTGCGGGAGTGGGCCATGTCGGTGCCCGAGATCGTGCACCTCACCGTCATGACCCCCTACCCGGGCACCGAGATCTGGCACACCGAGTCCCGCAAGCTGACCACACGGGACTACCGGCTGTTCGACATCCAGCACGCCGTCCTGCCGACCAAGCTCCCGCTGGACGTGTTCTACCGGGAGCTGGTCAAGACGCAGGGCGTGCTGGCCCGCAAGCACCTCGGGGCGCGGGCGCTGATGAGCACCGCGCGCATCGTCGGCCGGCACTTGCTGCACGGGCAGACGAACTTCGCCCGGATGATCTGGAAGTTCAACGGCGTCTACAACGCCGAGCGGCAGCTCGCAGACCACCGTCAACCGGTGAGCTACGAGCTGCCGGTGCCGGACCACCACGCCGTCGACCGCCAGGATCGACGCGAGCTCTACATCCACACCCGCTCGGGCAAGGGCTGACCAGCGGCTGGTCGGCGGGCTGAGCCGCTGCTCACGCCGCGCGGTGGCGTTGCAGCAGGAAGCCGGCGAACTCCTTGCCCTCCCGCAGCCGGCGGCGGGCGACGGCGGGGCTGCGCACCATCTCGGCGCAGATCGCGGTGATCTTGCCCGGGCGGAAGTAGAAGCGGCGGTAGAACTCCGCCACGGCGTCCTGGATCTCCTTCTCCGACAGGTGCGGGTAGGACAGCGACGCCGACTGGACGCCGTGCTCGTCGACGAGCGGGCCGTCGGCCATCGGCAACCAGCCGTTCTCCTTGGCCTGGTCGTAGAGGTAGGTGCCCTCGTACGGGGCCGCGATCGAGACCTGGATGGTGTGCGGGTTGATCTCCTGGGCGTAACGGATCGTCTTCTCGATCGTCTCCCGGGTCTCGCCCGGGAGACCGACGATGAACGTGCCGTGCACCGTGATCCCGAGGTCGTGGCAGTCCTGCGCGAAGCGCCGGGCCTTGTCGAGCCGCAGCCCCTTCTTGATGTTGTTGAGGATCTGCTGGTCGCCTGACTCGTAGCCGACCAGCAGCAGCCGCAGGCCGTTGTCGCGCATGACCTCGAGGGTCTTCCGCGGCACGTTGGCCTTGGCGTTGCAGGACCAGGTCACGCCCAGCCGGCCCAGCCCACGGGCGATCTCCTCGGCCCGCTCCCGGTCGTCGGTGAAGGTGTCGTCGTCGAAGAAGATCTCCTGCACCTGCGGGAAGTACTCCGTGATTCGCCTGACCTCCTCGAGGACGTGCTCCGGGCTGCGGGTGCGGTACTTGTGGCCGCCGACGGTCTGGGGCCAGAGGCAGAACGTGCAGCGGGACCGGCAGCCACGGCCGGTGTAGATCGACACGTAGGGGTGCTTCAGGTACCCGATGTAGTAGTCCTCGATGCGCAGGTCGCGCCGGTAGACCTCGGTGACGAACGGCAGCTGGTCCATGTCCTGGAGGATCGGGCGCGGCTTGTTGTGCACCGGCTCGCCGTCCGGGCCGCGGTAGCTGATCCCCTCGACGGACTCCAGCGGCGCGCCGTCGGCGATCTCGGCGACCGCGAAGTCGAACTCCTCGTGGCCGACGAAGTCCAGGGCGCTCGAGGCGCGCAGCGCCTGCCCCGGCGAGACGGCCACCTTGGCGCCGACCATGCCGATCTGCAGGTCCGGGTTGGCCTCCTTGAGGGCCTCCGCCACCTGCAGGTCCCCGGGAAAGGACGGGGAGCTGGTGTGCAGCACCGCCAGCTCGTAGTCGCGTGCCAACGGGAGGACGTCGTTGAGCGTCAGGCCGGCGGCGGGGGCGTCGATCAGCTTGCTGTCCGGAACCAACGCCGCCGGCTGCGCGAGCCAGGTCGGGTACCAGAACGACTTGATCTCCCGGCGCGCCTGGTACCGGGCGCCGGCCCCGCCGTCGAAGCCCTCGAACGACGGCGGGTGCAGGAACAGGGTTCGCTTCACGATGGGATTTCCTCCTTCGGTTGGTCGACCGGCACCCCGATGTCGCGCAGCGCGCCGGTGAGCGCGGCGGGCCACTCACGGGCGCTCCGTCGTGGTCGGGACGGCAGGCCTCGCCGCACGGCGGCCAGGATGCCGGAGCTCATGCCCTCCGGCGTGGCGTCGCACACGAACGCGTCGCCGAGGTCCAGTTGCTGCTGCAGATTGTCCCGCCCGTGGCCCGGCATGAGGTCCAGCAGCATCAGCGGCCGGCCCAGCGCCCGGGCCTCGCCGCAGGTGGTGGCGCCCGGGAGGCACACCACCAGGTCGGCAGCCGCCATCAGCAGGGGGACCTCCTCGGTCTCGCCGTAGGCGAGAACCCGGGGGTTCGCCGCCGCGGCGGCCGACCACTCGCGGGCCAGCCGACGGTTGCGACCTGCCACCGCAATCACCCGGACGCCGGCGGCGGTGAGTCGGTCCGCGACGCCCGAGCCCGGGCCGAAGCCCCACCCGCTGTCCATCAGCAGCACGCACGGCTCGTCGGCCGGCAGCCCGAGCCGGCGCCGCGCATCCTGCCGCTCGGGCGCGGTGAAGAACCGTTCGCGGACCGGCGGCGGGACGACCCGCACCTCGGCCTCCGGCTGGAACCGGCGTACCGACTGCTCCGCCGCCGGCGACGTGACAAGAAACAGGTCGGTGCCGGGCCAGACCCAGAGCCGGTGGACGCAGGCGTCGGTGCAGAACACAACGGTCGGGCGCTCCGGTGCCTCCGGCTTGAGCGCCGCGGCCGCGGCGGCGCCGGTCGCGAAGACGCTCAAGAGCAGGTCGGGCGGGCCGGAGCGCGTCCGCTGCCGCAGCGCCGGCACGACCTGGGCGTTCGAGGCCCTCGCCATCGCCAGCGCGGTCGGACTGCCGGTGCGCAGGTGCCCGAAGTGCAGGGCGTCGTGGGCTCCACGCGTCGTCATCAGGCGGCGCGTGGCCGCGGCCCCGATCCGGCTGCCGAGACCGCCGAGCATCGTCATGACGTCGCAGGTCTCGGTCTGCCAGCCGTGCGGCCGCAGCACCTCGGTGCAGGCCCGTGCCATCATCTCGTGGCCCAACCCGACCGAGCCGCTGAGCAGCAGCGCCCGGCGGGATTGTTCGTGGCCCATGCCGAGTGGGCTACCCCGACTCCGCTGCCTGCCAACCCGCCGGCGCCGCGGCCTCCTCCGACGGCGGGTCGTCGGAGGTCCCCTGAGTCTGGTAGAGCGAGTGGACCACCGGTGAGGTGTCGAGGACGGCGATGCCGGCCGCCAGCACGAGCAGTCCGGCGGCTGTGAGCCCGAGTGCGGTCGGCGTCGTCCGGATCGCCTCGTCGAAGATCGCGACACCGATCACGACGGCCACCGTCGGCTCGACCGCGTCGATCACCGGAAGGCTCGCCGCCAGCGGCCCGGCCTGATAGGCGCTCTGCACGAGCAGCAGACCCACGATCGAGAAGACGGCCATGAGATAGGGATGCCAGCTCGTGAAGCCGGCGGCGGGGCCGCCCCGGAAGTCGGCGGTGGTCGATTGCAGGAGTGCGGCCTGGGTGCCGAGGGCGGAGGCGGCGGCGAAGCCGAACAGCGAGGCGCGGACCGGGCCGTGGACCACCCGGCCCACGAGCACGGCGACCACGGCGAGGCCTCCGACGGCCGGCAGGACGAGCACCCAGCCGGTTGCGCCGGGCAACGGGTTGCCGCCGACGGGGTCGGCGGCGGCGATGGCCACCGCGAGCCCCCCGGCCACCCCGAGGATGCCGGCCCACTCCCGGGCGCGCAGGCGACTGTGCTGCAGCCGCGCCGAGACCGGAATGGCGAACAGCAGCTCTGTGATCACGAGGGGTTGCACCACCGCGAGCGGCCCGAACGCGAGCGCGAGCGCCTGGAAGAAGTACGAGACGACGGCCAGGCCGATACCGGCGAGCCACTTCGGTTGCTGCGCCAGATCGATGATCAGCCGGAACGAGAGCGACTCCTCCGACGGCCGGGTGGCGGCCACCCGCTGCTGGACGACCCCGGCGGCGGCGAAACAGGCGCCAGCCGCGAGAGAGCTGAGAACGGTGATCAACATGGCGCTGGTCTCGGGCTCGAGTGGCGATGGCTGCATAAGGTGAAGAACATGACTTTCCGACGAGTACCCCAAGGTGCGCTCCCGACTAACCCTGCGCGTCGCGCCTAAGCGTCTTCGTGTTCGTCGTCTACCTGTTGGCCCTCGGCGCCGCGCTGCTGTTCGGCATCGGGAACGTAGTGCAGCAGCACGCCGCCGCCGAGGCGCCGCCCCAGGACGTGATGTCCTTCAAACTACTGCTGTGGCTGGTCCGTCGCCCTGTCTGGCTGGCGGGAGTGGCCACTGCAGGGCTGGGCAACGGGCTGTCGGCCACGGCGCTCGGGCTCGGCAGCATCGCGCTGGTCGAGCCGCTGCTGGGGGTGCGGCTGCTGTTCGCGCTGCCCCTGGCGGCGGCGTGGCGGCGCTGCCGGGTCCCCGGGCGGGACTGGGTCGGTGCGGTCGCCACCGCCGCCGGCCTGGCGCTGTTCATCGTCTCGGGGAACCCGTCGAGAATCTCGCACTCCGGCGCCTCGCCGGTGGCCTGGGCCATCGGCGGCGGAGTCGTCGTGGTGCTCGCGCTGGCCCTCGCCCTGGGCGGGCGTCCCCTGGACGTCCGGCGGCAGGCGCCGATGCTGGCCGCCGGGGCCGGCCTGCTGTTCGGGCTGCAGGCCGCGGTGACGAGCGTCGCGGTCGACGAGCTCGACCGGCCGGCCGCGCTGTTCACCAGCTGGTACCCGTACGTCATCGTCGCGGCGGCGCTCACGGCCACCCTGTTCCTGCAGAGCGCCTACGAGATGGCGCCGTTGCACAGCTCGTTCCCCGCTCAGGTCACCGCCGAGCCCATCTGCGGCATCGCGCTCGGGGTCACCGTCCTGAGCGGGTCGATCCGGGTCGGCCCGGCCGCGCTGGCCGGCGAGGTGGCGGGGCTGCTGGTGATGGTCGGGGGCCTGGCGCTGCTGGGCCGGTCGAAGCTGGTGGCCAGGCACCCCGCGCCGCCGAGCGAGCCCGCGCCGGTGCCCTCCCTCGGCTCCGAACGCGAGTAGCGCCGGCCGTCACCCCATGGCGGTACCGGCCTGCCAGCCGTGCCAGCGGTCGAGTTCGACGTGCACGCTGACGCGCGGGTTCTCCCGGTTGGCGTACGGGCGGCCGGTGTAGTGCTCGGCGAGCCGATCGATGTCGCGCAGGCCGACGTCGTCCGCGATCGAGACCACGCGGCCCTGCACGCTGACGTGCGTGTACCAGTCACCCTCGGCCAGGGCGGTGAGCGAGACGCGGGGCTCGTGGCGGATGTGCTGCAGCCGGGCGCGGCCGGCGTCCAGCCCGAGCAGCATGCGGCCATCGGGCTCGATGAGGTACCAGGTGGCGACGGTGACGGGGCGGCCGTCCTGCGCGATCGTCGCCATGACGGCCGGGTTCGGCCGGCGCAGCAGGTCCAGGGCATCGGAGGGAAGGGGTGCGAGAGGCATGCCGGTGTCCTACCCGTCGCTCTCGACGAACGACCGGAGCCCGGCGAGCAGCCGCTCGACGTCCTCCGTGTCGGTGTAGGGCGCGAGACCGATGCGTAGGCCGCCGGCAGGTAGGCCGAGCTGGTCCGCCGCCTCGAGGGCGTAGAACGAGCCGGCGGGCGCATTGACCCCGAGCGTCGCGAGATGGTGATGGGCCTCGGCGGCCTTCCTGCCCTCGAAGGTCACCAGCACCGTCGGGGTCCGGCGGCGGGCACGTGACCACAGCGTCACTCCGGGCAGTTCGGCCAGGCCGGCCTCGACCCGGCCGAGCAGCCGGTCCTCGTGCGCACCGGCGGCGGCCATCCCGGCGAGAACCCGTTGCCGGCGGGGGCCGCCGTCGGCCCCGGACATCCCCGCGAGCACCTCGACCGCGGCCGAGGTTCCCGCCAGCAGCTCGTACGGCAGCGTCCCGAGTTCGAAGCGTTCGGGGACCGCGTCCGACGAGGGCCCGAGCTTGTCCGGGCGGAGGCTCTCGAGCAGCTCGGGCCGGGCGGTGAGCACGCCGCAGTGCGGACCGAAGAACTTGTACGGCGAGCAGACGTAGACATCGGCCCCGAGCGCGGCCACGTCGACCGGAGCGTGCGGGGTCAGGTGCACGCCGTCGACGAACAGCAGCGCGCCCGCCGCGTGGACGGTGGCGGCGAGGGCGGGCAGGTCCGGGCGGGTGCCGATCAGGTTGGACGCGCCCGTGACCGCCACCAGCCGGGTCCGGTCGCCGAGCACGGTGGCGATGTCGTCCAGCTCCCCGGTCGCCGGGTCGAAGCCCAGGCGACGCACCGTGGCTCCGGCCCGCTCGGCGGCGAGCACCCACGGCCGGATGTTGGCGTCGTGGTCGAGGCGGCTGACCACGACCTCGTCGCCCGGTCCCCAGCCGGCCGAGACCGTCCGGGCGAACGCAAAGGTCAGGGCGGTCATGCTGCGCCCGAACACGACCGTCGCCGGAGCCACGCCGAGCAGATCGCCGACGGCGGCCCGCGCGTCGGCCACGACGGCCTCGGCGCGCTGCTCGGACGCGGTGACCCGTCCGCGGTTGGAGATCGGCGAGACCATGGTCTCGTAGACCGCCCGGGCGACGGGGGCCGGAGTCTGCGAACCCCCGGGGCCGTCGAAGAACGCCGTCCCCGCGGCCAGGGACGGGAACAGCGAGCGCAGGGCGGTGACATCGAGAGTCGGAGTGCTCATGCTCGCCAGCCTGCCAGGCGGCGAAGAGCGAGCTGAGACACTCGTGTCCCGCGGGCCGTCGGGCGGCAACCTGCAGGGGCGCACCGACACAGCGATCACCGAGACAGGCACCTACAGCGACGGGAGCTTCACGCCGGCGATGCCGCACCTCACCCGGGTCAGGCCGACCGAGACGCGCCCCACACCCTCGGCGCTGCAGTCCTACCTGCGACGCGCGCCGCTCATCGTCGCGGGCATCGCGGCCGTGCTCGGCGTACTCGCCCTGGTCGACGCGGTGGCGCCGCACCGGTTCCGTCCGCTGTACGCGCTGATCGTCGTGCTGCCGACCCCGGCCTCGGCGGGCGCGGTGGCGCTGGTCGCCGTGTGCGGCTTCCTGCTGCTGCGCATCTCCAGCGGGCTGCGGCGGGGCAAGCGGGGCGAGTGGCTGGTGGCGGTGGTCGTCTGCGCGGCGTTGGTCCTGGCCGACCTCGTCCGGGAGGACCGCCGCCCCCTGGAGGCGTTCGTCACCCTGGTGCTGCTGGTGATGCTGCTGCTGGGCCGGTCCCGCTTCACCGCGCGCGCCGATCCCCGCAGCCGTTGGTTCGCGCTCCGGGTCGCAGTGCAGCTCCTGCTGGTGGGCGTCGTGATCGGCCTGGTGATGCTGTCCCTGCCGGGGCGGCTCGCCGAGCCGGCCTCGTTCGCGGCCCGGCTGCGGGAGGTCGTGTTCTCCCTCGTCGGGCTGGGCGGGACGATCCAGTTCGCCGGTGACCGTTTCGGGGACGTCCTGCACGCCACCCTGCTGGCCTTCGGCGTGCTGGCCGTGGTCTCGGGCTTCGTGCTGGCGCTGCGCACCGTGGCCCCGACGGCGGGGCTGTCGGACGCGGACGAGGCCGGGTTGCGGGAGCTGCTCGACCGGCACGGCGCCCGGGACTCCCTCGGCTACTTCGCGCTGCGTCGAGACAAGTCGGTGGTGTGGTCGGCCACGGGCAAGGCCGCCGTCACCTACCGGGTGGTGGCCGGGGTGGCCCTGGTCAGCGGCGATCCGATCGGCGATCCCGAGGCGTGGCCCGGCGCCCTCGAGGCCTACCGGTTGCTCGTCGCGCAGTACGGCTGGACGCCGGCGGTGATGGGCTGCAGCGAGCTCGGCGCCACCGTCGTGCAACGTGAGCTCGGGCTACGGGCGCTCGCCCTCGGTGACGAGTGCCTCCTCGACGTCGCCGACTTCAGCGTCGAGGGCCGTGCGATGCGCGGGGTACGGCAGGCCTGCAGCCGCGTGGCCCGCACCGGCCACACCGCCGACGTGCGTCGGGTCCGGGACCTCGACGCGGCGGAGCTCGAGGAGCTGCGCGCGGCCGCCGCGTCCTGGCGCGGGGACACCGTCGAGCGCGGATTCTCGATGGCGCTGTCGCGGCTCGGGGAGCCGGGCGATCCCGACTGCGTCGTCGTGACGGTGCGGCAGGACGGTGCGCTGCGCGGGCTGCTGCACTTCGTCCCGTGGGGCCACGACGGGCTGTCGCTGGATCTGATGCGCCGCGACCGGTCCTCGGACAACGGCGTCAACGAGTTCATGATCACGCAGGTCATGGCCGCCTGCCCGGCGCTGGGCGTCACCCGGGTGTCGCTGAACTTCGCCATGTTCCGGGACGCGCTGGAACGTGGCGAGCGCATCGGGGCGGGGCCGGTGTTGCGGCTGTGGCGTCGGTTGCTGCTGCTCGCCTCGCGGTGGTGGCAGATCGAGTCGCTCTACCGCTTCAACGCCAAGTTCCGGCCCCGGTGGGAGGAGCGGTACGTGTCCTACCCGGCGGCCCGCGACCTGCCGCGGATCAGCTGGGCGGCGATGGAGGCGGAGGCGTTCATCGTCCGGCCCCGACTGATGCGCCGGATGCTGGGCCGCGCCTGACTCGTCACGACCCGGCCGTCCCGACCACGGCGGTCGCGGCCAGGTCGTCGTCGGTGAGCGTCTCGGCCCGCAAGCCGGCCGCCCGCACGGCCGCGACGGTGAGCGGCTCCTGCCGCCGGGAGGTCTCGATGAGCAGCCGTCCGCCCGGCGCCAGCCACTGCCGGACCCCGGCGGTGATGCGCCGGTGCAGCCCGACGCCGTCGGGCCCGCCGTCCAGCGCCCGCCGGGGCTCGTGCCGGCGGGCCTCGAGCGGCATCAACGGCAGCTCCGCGGTCGGGACGTAGGGCGCGTTGGCCGCGATCACGTTCACCGCACCGCGCAGGCGCGGCGGCAGCGCGGCGAACAGGTCGCCCTGGTGCACGGTCGCCCCGGGGGCGTTCCGGCGGGCACAGCGGACGGCGGCCGGGTCGATGTCCACGGCGTGCACCTCCGCCTCGTGATCGGCGAGCACCACCGCGGCCACCGCACCGACACCGCAGCACAGGTCGACCACCACCTCACCCGGCCGCGAGCGCCGCGCGGTCTCCCGGGCCAGCAGCTCGGTCCGGCGCCGGGGGACGAACACCCCGGCCGCCACCACCAGCCGACGGCCGGCGAACTCGGCCCAGCCGAGCACCGTCTCGAGCGGCTCGCCCGCCGCGCGCTGCGCGACGAGGCGTTCCAGCTCGGCGTCGTCGCGCGTGGCGGCCAGCAGCAGTCGGGCCTCCTCCTCGGCGAAGACGCAGCCGGCCGAGCGCAGCCGGGCGGCGAGGTCGGTTTCGCCGGGGCGGCCGGTCATCGGACGGTGATGAGGACGACCGCCCCGGCGGCCAGCGCGAGGCCGGCGCGCTGCACCCGGTTGACCGGCTCGTGCAGCAGCCAGACGGCGAGGAGCACGGTGGCGGCCGGGTAGAGCGAGGTGAGGACGCTGGCCAGCGACAGCAGCCCGTGCCGCGCCGCCAGCAGGAAGGCGAGGTTGGCCAGTGCGTCGCAGGCGCCGGCGAAGGCCAGCAGCGGCAGCAGTCGCCGGGGGACCCGCCGGGCGGCACCCCGTCCCCACGCCACCGGCACGATGAGCAGCGCGGACACGATCCGCGACACCACCAGCGGCCACAGGCCGGAGCCGTCGCCGGCGGCGTCGAGAAAGACGAAGTAGAGGCCGAAGCCGAGCCCGGAGAGGGTGGCGAGCGCCAGCACCCGGATCCCCACCGGCCCGAACGGGTGATCGTCCGCGGTGCGACTGACGAGGACGACGGCCAGCAGGCCCAGTGCGATACCGAACCAAGCCAGCGCCGGCGGACGTTCGCCGATGCCGACGCCGACCACGACCGGCACGATGGCGGCCAGCACCGCGGTGACGGGGGAGACGACGTTGATCGGAGCGACCACCATCAGCCCGTAGAGCAGGATCACGCCCACGGTGCCGGCCAGCCCGCCGAGCGCCCCGTAGAGCACCACCTGCGCATCGAGCTGCCCGCTCGACAGCGGCAGCATCGCCGCCATCAGCACGGCGCCGACGGGGTAGCTGTAGAGCAGCAGGGTGAGGGCGCTGACGCGGCGCGAGCCGATCCCGCCGGCGAAGTCCCCCACGCCGTAGAGCACGGCGGCGAGCAGCCCCAGCACGACGGTCACGCCTCACGGTAGCGGCGTGCCCCGACCCCGGTTACAGGTTGGCCTTGGTGAGGGTGAACTGCTGCACGTCCAGGTAGCCGGTGCGGAAACCGGCCTCGGAGTAGGCCAGGTAGAGCGACCACATACGCCGGAACGTCTCGTCGAAGCCGAGGGCCTCGACCTCGTCGGCCATCGCCTCGAACCGCAGCCGCCAGCGCCGCAGCGTCTCGGCGTAGTGCCGGCCGAAGCTGAACCGGTCGGCCACCCGCAGCGCGGTGTGCTCGGCGAGCGTCCGCTCGATGGCCTCCACCGAGGCCAGCTGCCCGCCCGGGAAGATGTACTTCCGGATCCAGGTGTAGGTGTCCTTGGTCGCGAGCACGGTGTAGTCGTCCTGCAGGATCGCCTGCAACCCGACCCGGCCGCCGGGGGCGAGCACCCGGTCGATCGTCTGGAAGTAGGTGTTCCAGTGGTTGGCGCCGACGGCTTCGATCATCTCCACGCTGACCACGGCGTCGAAGCGCCCCTCGACCTCGCGGTAGTCCTGCAGCCGGACGTCGACGCGGTCGGCGACCCCGGCGGCCGCGATGCGCTCGCGGGCCAGCTCGGCCTGCTCGGTGGAGATGGTGACGCTGGTGACGTGGGCGCCGCGGGTCGCTGCCCGCAGGGCGAGTTCGCCCCAGCCGGTCCCGATCTCGAGCATCCGGCTGCCGGGCCCGACCGCCGCGGAGGTGAGGAGCCGCTCGATCTTGCGTCGCTGCGCGGCCGCCAGGTCCTCCGGGCTGTGCTGGGGCTCGCCCGCGAACAGCGCCGACGAGTAGGTCAGCGAGTCGTCCAGGAACAGCCGGAAGAGGTCGTTGGACAGGTCGTAGTGGTGGTGGATGTTGTCTCGCGCGCCCTCGACGGTGTTGTCGTGGTGGCCCGGCTGGACGCTGAGGACCGCGTTGCGCAGCCGGTGCAGCACCGGCGGGATCATGTCCTTCATGTTGGCGGCGAACGCCGACAGCACGCCCGGCAGGTCGTCGGTGGTCCAGTCGCCGGCCATGTAGGCCTCGCCGAAGCCGATGGTGCCGGTGTCGCCGAGCCGGTGGAAGAAGGCCTCCGGGCGGACGAGGCGCATGACGGGGTCGGCGCCGGTGCCGCCGCCGGACCAGAGCCCGCCCGGATCGACGACCCGCAGCGGCATGCTGGTCAAGGCGTGGCAGAACAGCCGGCGGGCGATGGCGGCGCGAACCGGGGTGTGCGGGACGCGGGCGATGTCCGGCCAGCGGGCCGGGTCGGCGGCGCTGACGGGGAGTCCGGTCCGCCGGCCGGCGTCGGTCTCGCTCTGCCCGTGCTGCCCGCCGGTGACCGTCATCTCATCCCCTTCGTCCCACGATCGCGCCCGAAAATCACACTACGACGGGGCCCTCGCCCGCGAGCGCTCGCAGCAGAATGTTCGTGGCCGCGTCGCCGACGGTTCCCTCCGGCGGGAGGTCGAGCAGCGAGTCGAGCACGAAGCCGGTGGTGAGGTCGTGCCACAACCGGGGCTGGCGCAGCATCGGGTGATGCTCCCCGCGGATCGAGACGAACGAGGCCGCGGCGGCGATCGGAGCGGCGTCTCGCACGTACTGCGCGGACGCCGCAGGAGACGTCATCCGGTCCGCATCGCCGTGGACGGCGAGCAGCCGCCGCCCGCTCATGGTCGAGACAGGGTCACCGGTCGCCACCCACGGCGCCAGCCCCACCACCGTGGTCACCGAGGGGTGGTCCGCGGTGTGGATCGCCGCCCGTCCTCCCATGGAGTGGCCGACCAGCGCGATCGGGACCTCGCCGAAACGCTCCCGCAGCCGGTCCAGAGCCCACAGGGTGTCCGGCACCGGGTCCCGGTTGGCCTCGTTCCAGCCCCGCGCCCGGTAGCGCAGCCGGGCGACGGCGAGCCCTCGTCGCGTCCCCGCGGTCCGCAGTGACCGGGCGAAGGGGAGCATGCGCAGCACCGCGAGCTGGTGCGGGCGTACCGGGCCCGTGCTGCGTTCGCGCCCACCGTGCAGCACGAGGGCGACGGCCGAGGTGCCGTTCCGGGCCGCGTCGACAAGGAGGGCGGGCGATCGGGTCATGACGGGCAGGTCGTCCTCGGCGGCGGTAGGCGGAGAGTGGTCAGGTAGCGGTCCACGTGGTGGTCGACGCAGGAGCTGCCCTGCAGATACGAGGTGTGCCCCTCGCCGTCCCAGCTCAGTACCCGCGCGTGACCCATCACACGTGCCAGGTTCTTGGCCCCCTGGTAGGGGGTGGCCGGGTCGTGCAGGTTGCCCAGGATGAGCACCGGGGTCGAGGTCGGCGCCGTCGGTGTGGGCACCGGGCTCCGGTCGGGCTGCCATTGCTGGCAGTCGAACAGGGTGGCGGCCGACCAGAGACCGAACAGCGGAAATCGGTCGGTCCAGGACCGGGCGGTGGCGCGGATGCGGGCGTCGCTCGGGCCGCGGTGCGAGTCGTTGCACCCGATGGCCAGGTTCGCGGCGGCGAGGTTCGAGTAGTGGCCTTGGGCGCGCTCGTTGTAGTTGTCGGACAGCGCCAGCAGGCCGCGGGAGTCGCCGTCGAGTGCCTGCTGCAGCGCGCGGCCCAGGTCGGGCCAGCTGGCCCGGGAGTACAGCGCGGACAGCACGCCGTAGTGGACCAGCGAGGTCGTGGCGCGGCGGCCGTCGCCCGGGGTGCTGGTCGGGATCGGGTGGACCGAGGCCTTGGTGAGCACGTCCTGGACGGCATGGCGGGGGTCGCCGAGCTGTGAGCAGGGGGAGGTGCGGCGGCAGTAGGCGGCGAACTGGTCGAAGGCCTTCTCGAAGCCCTGCAGCTGGTCGGCGTAGGACTGGATGTCGCCGGTCGTCGGGTCGACCGCACCGTCGAGCACCATGGCGCGCACCCGCTTCGGGAACAGGTGGGCGTAGACCCCGCCCAGCTCGGTGCCGTAGGAGAAGCCCAGGTAGTTGAGCCGGTCGTCGCCCACCGCCTGGCGCACCCGGTCCATGTCCCGGGCGGTGGCGACGGTGCTCAGGTCCGGCAGGGCCGGCCCGTAGCGCTTCTGGCAGCGGGAATCGACGAACGTGGCGAGCTGCTTCGCGCGGGTGAAGCCGCGGTGGGTGAGCACGTTCGGGGAGGCCGCGAGCACGTGGTCCTGCTGCGTGTCGGTGAGGCAGCGGATCGGTGACGACAGCCCGACCCCGCGCGGGTCGAACCCGATGAGGTCGTAGTGCTGCAGCACCGTCTCGGGCAGGCGGGCCGACAGGGTCACCGCGAACTCGAACGCGGAGGCGCCGGGGCCGCCGGGGTTGACGAGGAGGCTGCCGAGCTTCCGGCCGCCGGCCGAGTCGTGGATACGGACCACCCGCAGCTGGAGCTGCGGGCCGTGCGGTCTGGAGTAGTCCGCCGGCACGTCGAGCGTCCGGCAGCCGAACGAGAGCCGCTGCTCGCGACCGGCGGGGAAGGTCAGGACCGAGAGCCGGAACAGGCTGCGACAGTCGGTGAAGGACCCGCCGGCGCTCGAGGAGGGCCCGGCGCCCGCGGCGGCACTCGTCCTGGCCGGAGCGCTGTGGGGCGCCCCGGTGGTGCCGGCCGTCGACCCGACGCCGGAGATCGTTGTGGTGCAGGCCGTGAGCAGCGCGATCGCTGCCGCGCCGACGAGGGAGCGAAGACCGCGAGCACGCACCCGGTGCACGGTACTGCTTGCGGCCGTGACCCGGGCGCGGGCGGCGCGCGTGTCAGCCGCCGCGCCGCGCGGAGCGGCCCGACCGGGCGCTGGTCGGGGCGCAGGCGTGCCAGAACTCCTGCCCGAGCGGGGAGAGCGTGAGGCTCTTGTGGACCACCTTGACCGTGCCCTGCCGGCTGCGTTCGGCCTCGGCCTTGGCGGCACGGACGTGCGGGTCGGACTCGAGCACGCGGAACTGCTGGTCGAGGTCCGCCTGCGGGCGCGCGAACTCGACGAGCCCGTAACTGTCGAGCCGCGTCAGGTAGGTGCCGACGCCCTCCGGCAACGAGACACCGGCGGCCTCACCCACGGTCGAGGCGTTCGTCAGCACGGCCTGGGCCGAGCCGCGGCTGCCCTGGCGCACGGTGACGTCGACGACGGCGAAGTGGCGACCCTCGCCCAGGGCGGCCAGGATGCGCGCCTCGTCGGGCACCAACTGGCTGACGATGGTGCCGAAGAGGTAGTCGCGGCCGCGGGCGCCGTCGGAGCTCGACGAGCGGTCGAGCAGCTCGGTCATCGCCGTGCGCAGCGGGGCGGGGTCGGTGGCGGCGTCCTCGACCAGCCGCATCACCCGCTGCTCCTCGGGGTTGGCGCTCCGGCCCGGGCCGGCCTCGGCGTTCAGCAGCCGGGCCAGCTCCGAGGTCGCGGACTCCAGCAGGCGCTGCGTCTGCTGCTCGACCGCCGCGAGGGCGGGCACCTGCCGGGCGATGCGCATGCCGGAGCGCCCGAGCAGGCGGCTGACGCGGGCGGCCGAGACCAGGGCGTTGCCAGTGGCGGCCACCAGTTGGCCGGACGGCTGCTCCGGCCGGGCGAGCGCTCGGCCGGGGACTCGGCCGGGGAGGCGACGGCCCCGCCTGCGGCCGCGCGGGCCGGCGTCCGGGCGCCGGGCGGTCGGGTTGCCGAGGTCGCCCGCCGTCGAGGGCGGAACGGGCGCCACGTCGTCGTCGGAACGTGGGCCCGGCCGGGGCCGGGGTCGCTGCGCCCCGGAATCGGCGCTGCCGGCGACCATGGGCGGCTCCCGGGACGGCAAGTGGACGAACAGGTGTCACAGAGAATAGGCCGATCACCTCGGCCGCGGGTCAGCGGTCAGAATGAAGCGATGCAGCTGCCTGTGATGCCTCCGGTCTCGCCGATGCTGGCCAAGGCGGTGACGAGGATCCCGGCCGGCGCCTCGTACGAGCCCAAGTGGGACGGCTTCCGCTGCATCTGCTTCCGCGACGGCGACGAGGTCGAGCTCGGTAGTCGCAACGAACGCCCCATGACCCGCTACTTCCCCGAGCTCGTGGCCGCGCTCGCGGCCGAGCTGCCCGAGAGGTGCGTCGTCGACGGGGAGATCGTCATCGCCACCTCCGCGGGCCTGGACTTCGAGGCGCTGCAGCAGCGCATCCACCCGGCCACGTCGCGGGTGAACCTGCTGGCGGAGCAGACGCCCGCGTCGTTCATCGCCTTCGATCTGCTCGCGCTCGGCGACGACGACTACACCGGCCGGCCGTTCGCCGAGCGGCGCGCGGCCCTGGAGGGCGCGCTGGCGGGGGCCGGGGGCTCGGTGCACCTGTGCCCGAGCACCGATGACCTCGACGAGGCCCGGCGGTGGTTCACCGAGTTCGAAGGCGCCGGCCTCGACGGCGTCATCGCCAAACCGGTCGAGGGCACCTACCAGCCTGACAAGCGGGTCATGTTCAAGATCAAGCACACCCGCACCGCCGACTGCGTGCTGGCCGGGTTCCGCTGGCACAAGACCTCGACCGAGCGGTCGCCGCTGATCGGTTCGCTGCTGCTCGGGCTCTACAACGACGAGGGCGCACTGCAGCACGTCGGCGTCGTCGGCTCCTTCACCGCCAAGCGCCGCGCCGAACTGGCGGCGGAGCTGCAGCCGCTGATGTTGCGTGACGGCGACGACCACCCCTGGGCGCAGTGGGCGGACGCCGAGGCCCATCGGGGCCAGCGGCTACCGGGGAACGTCTCGCGCTGGAACGCCACCAAGGACCTCTCGTTCGTGCCGCTGCGCCCCGAACGGGTGCTCGAGGTCAAGTACGAGCACATGGAGGGGACCCGGTTCCGCCACCTGGCCTACTTCGTCCGCTGGCGGGACGACCGGACCCCGGAGTCCTGCACCTACGAGCAGCTCGAACAGCCGGTGACCTTCGAGCTCGGCGACATCGTCCCCGGCCTGGGCTGAGCGGGCCGGCCGGTGCGGGAAGGTCAGGCGGCGCGGTAACGGCAGAACAGCGCGCCTTCCTCCTCGAGCAGGCCGACCAGCCGCAGCGGGCGCGGCCCGTCCCATTCGGCGCCGGCGGTGATGCGCCCGGGGCCCGGGCCGGCCAGCAGCGGGGAGGTCGACAGGCACAGCTCGTCGACGACGCCGTCGGCGGCGAACTCGCCGAAGGCGGTCGGCCCGCCCTCGCACAGGATGCGGGTCAGCCCCCGCTCCTCGAGCGCCCGTCGGGCGAGGAGCGGCTCGACGGTCTCGTCGCCACAGTCGATGACGTCGGCGACCTGTTTGAGCAGGCGACGCTGTTCGGCGTCCGCGGCGCCGCAGGTGAGGACCAGCGTGCGGGCCCCCGGCGCCGCCTCGGTGAAAAGCTCCGTGCCGGGGTCGAGCGCCAGGGAGCGGCTGAGCACGGCCACGGGCATGGTCTCCTGCAGACCGTGGTCCCGGCGGATCTGCCGGCGGCGGGCCGTGAACCGGGCCGGACGGTAGCCCTCGCCGATGGCGGTGCCGGAGCCGACGAGAACGACGTCGGCGAGATCCCGCTGCGTGGCGAACACCGTGTTGTCGCCCGGTGTCTGCAGCCCTTTGGACACGCCCGCGGCCGAGACGGCGCCGTCGACGGACACCACGAAGTTGACGCGTACGCCCCCGCGGTCGAGCCAGCCCGCCGCGTAGTAGGCGTGCACGTCGACGTCGTCCACCAGGGCGGGCAGCACCGATCGCATACCTGCCATCCCACCACGTCCCCAACCCCGGCCCTGCGGTGCGCTCCGGGGCCGGGGAGGCCGGCGTCCGTACTGTGGCTCGCAGGCGACGGAAGGGATGTGGCGTGGCGAGGACGCTGGGAAGGACCGGTAAGGCGCTCCTGGCGTGGGTGCCGGTGCCGCAGCAGGTCGAGACGGCGCTGGACGGCGCGCTCGACCGCGGCCTGGCGGTGCAGCGGCCGGCGGTGCGCCGCTACCTGGAGCGGATCCGGTCGAGGTACCCGGCCATGACACCCGCCGAGCTGGCGCGGCATCTCGAGAGCCGCTACCGACGCGCGGTGGTAGGCATCGGTGGCGCCTCCGGGGCGGCCGCGGCGGTTCCCGGCACCGGCACGGCGGCGAGCCTCGCCACCGGCGCCGGCGAGATCACCGCGTTCGTCTCCGCGACGGCGCTCTATGTGCTGGCACTGGCCGAGCTGCACGAGGTCCCGGTGAACGATCGCGACGTGCGCCGCGCGCTGGTGGTGGCCGTGCTCGTCGGCGACGGGGCCGAGGTCGTCGTGGGCGAGGCCGTCGAAGGGCGCTTCCCGGCCGGATCGACCGGCTGGGCCCAGGTCATCGGACGCAGCGGGTCGACCGAACGCATCGGTGGCCTGAACGGGCGGCTGACCCGGATCCTGATCGCCCGGTTCGGTGCCCGGCAAGGAGCACTCGCCCTCGGGCGGGCGCTGCCGATGGGGATAGGAGCCGGCGTCGGCGCGGTCGGCAACGCCGCGCTGGCCCGCGCGGCCATCCGGACCGCGCGCACGGCGTTCGGCCCGCCGCCGAGCGCGTTCCCGGCCCACGTGATCGACCTCGATGTCGACCTCGATCCGGCGCCGCGCCGGCGCTGATACCTTCGGCTGGTGTTCGTCATCGTCCTGACCGATCAGGGGCAGCAGCTCGTCGGCCCGCGCGCCGTCGGACCGTTCGAGGAGTTCGACGCCGCGCAGCAGAGCGCAAATCGGCTCGTGGAGCAGTGGGAGGCGGAATCCGGCGACGCGCCGACGGCGACGGTCGTGCGCATCGAGGAACCGCACCCCGGCGTCGTCGTCGGCGAGATTCAGTGACCGCGGGCGTCGCCGGTACGGCCGCATCCCTCGGCTGACCCGCCCATGGCGCCTCGCGTCTTCCTGCACGTCGGCGAGCCGAAGTGCGGCACGACCTTCCTGCAGAAGGTGGTCTGGACCAACCGGGCCGAGCTCGAGCGGCGGGGCCTGGTGTTGCCCGGCGTCAGCGCGCAGGACCATTTCCGCGCCGCCGAGGACGTGCTGGGCACCACGGCCGAGGCGGACAACCCCGGGGGCGGATACGGCGGGTCCTGGGCGGCGTTGGCCCGGCAGGCCTGCCGGGTCGACGGCGCGGCGCTGATCTCCCACGAGCGCCTGGCCGGCGCCACCGCCGAGCAGGCGGCCCGCGCGCTGGCCCCGCTGCGCGGGACGGAGCTGCACCTGGTGGTGACCGTCCGCGACTTCGCCTCGCTGCTGCCGGCGGAGTGGCAGGAGACCGTGAAGCACCGCAACAGCGCCCGTTGGCCGGTGTGGCTGGGCCGGATCGCGGCCGCGGAGCCCGGCGAAGGGCAGAGCGCTGGCGAGTCCGGTCGCTGGTTCTGGCGGGCGCACGACACCCTCGATCTGCTGCAGCGCTGGGGCGACGGGCTGCCCCCGGACCGGATCCACGTCGTCGTGGTGCCGCCGCGGGGGGCGAGGCCGGACGAGCTGTGGCGGCGGTTCGCCGCCGTGCTCGGTGTCGATCCCGACTGCGCGGACCTGTCCGGACTGCGACCCAACGCGTCGCTCGGCTTCGCGGAGACCGAGCTGCTGCGGCGCCTGAACGAACAGTTGCGCGGCCAGGTACCGGACTGGTTCTACCTGGAGACGATCAAGGAACTGGTGGCGCACGACCTGCTGGCGGCCCGGGACTCGTCGGTGCGTCCGCAGCTGCCGCCGCAACATCGGCAGTGGGCCCGGGCGCGGGCGCAGCGGGTTGTTGCACGGTTGCGCGAACTCGGGGTGCGGGTGACGGGCGACCTCGACGAGCTGATCCCTGCCCCGAAGGCGGAGCAGCCGCCGGGGCCGGCGGACGGGGTGGAGCCGGCGGCGGTGCTCGACGCCGGCGTGGCCGCGCTGGCCGGCGTGCTGCGCGAGCAGTACGAGCCCACGTCGGACGCGACCCGAGCGGCCGGGGAGGGTGTGCTCGGCCGCGGGGCGGCACTGGTGCAGTCGTCGCCCGCGGCGCGGCGTCGGATTCGCCAGGTTTTGAACCGGTATCCCGCCCTGGCGCGGGTGCGCATGCTGTTGTGGCGGCTGGCCGAGCGGGCGCGGGGCCGCCCCGGAGGCTGAGCGAGGGCCAGTAGGCTCCCGCTCATGCCCGGCCGGATCTACCTGTACGTCGGGGGACCGCGAACAGGTGCTGAAAGACTGCGCGCGACCCTGCGACGCGGCCACGAAGACCTCGCTGCCGCGGGCGTGTTCACGCCCGGAGACCTCCGGGCCGGGGCGTGGCAGGAACTGCTCACCGAGCTGCGGAAACGGCGGGGGCCGACGGTCCTCGTCGACGACCGCTACCGCCACGCCGACGCCGAGAAGATCAGGCGCACGGTGCGGGAACTGGGCTTCGCCGAGGTCCACATCGTGTGCACCGTCCGGGACCTCGCGCGGCAGTTGCCGGCCACCTGGCAGGGCCTCGTGCGGGACGGCGCGACGGTCACGTACGCCGATTTCCTCGCCGCGGTGCGCGCGGAAGCAGGTGATCCCGGCGGGTACGCGGAACTGCTCGACATACCGGCTGTCCTGGCCCGCTGGGCGTCCGAGGTGCCCCCTGCCCGCGTCCATGTCGTGACGCTGCCGGCCCAGGCGCCCGACCAGCTCGTGTGGTCGCGGTTCCTCGCCGTACTCGGGCTCGAGGTCGAGCCGGTCGGGCTGGCTGAACCTGACGTGCCGGTGGTGGCGGTGGGCGCCGGAGGTGCGGAGGTGCTTCGCCGCGTCAACGCCGTGCTGGCGGACGACCCGCTGACCCGGCCGTTCCGCCGCCGGGCGGTCGACGGCGTGCTCGCGCGGGGCCTCGCCGCGAGCGAGGACGAGCCGCTCGGCTTGCCGGAGCAGGAACTCGGCTGGGTGCAGGCCCGTGCGACCGAGTGGGGACGGGCGCTTGAGCAGGCCGGCTACTCGGTGACCGGATCGCTCGAGGAGATCGTCCCGTACGGGGTCCCGCGCGGTGGCGAGCCGGACGCGCTCAGCGATGAGCGGCTCCGCGGGACGGCACTGTCCGTGCTGGCGTCCTCGCTCACCGTCGGACCGACCGAGCTGACGCGCGAGGCGACCCGACTGCGCCGCCGGCTGCGAGGATTGACCGCTGCGGCCTCCGATGCGGGGCGCTCACCGCCGAGGCGCCGAGTGCGGCTCGACCGGCGGCCCCGCGTCTACCTGCACGTGGGCCTGCCCAAGACCGGGACAACCTACCTGCAGGACGTGCTGTTCCGGCAGAAGCAGGCACTGGCCGACGCCGGCCTCCTGGTTCCGGGGGCGAGTTCCTTCACACACTTCCTCGCCACCCAGGACCTGACCGGGGTCGCGTTCGCGGGCCACGCCTTCGAGGGGGTCGAGGGCAGCTGGAAAGCCTTGGTGGACGAGATCCGGGAGTGGGGCGGCGACGCGCTCATCGACCACGAGAACTTCTCCTCGGCGACCCCGGACCAGGTCGCGTCCGCCCTCGCGGATCTGGACTTCGCTGACCTGCACCTGATCGTCACCTTGCGTGATCTCGAGCGTCACCTCCCCGCCGCCTGGCAGGAGACGGTGAAGAACCGGCGGGTCTGGACCTACGAGCGGTACCTCGCGCGGGCGCGTCCGACCGATCCGGACGACCCCGGCACCGCGATGGCAAAGATCCGCAGCAGGCACGACGTCGTGGACGTGCTCCGACGATGGGGGCCGCCGTTCCCGCCGGACCAGGTGCACCTGGTCACCCTGCCGCCGTCCGGCTCCGACCCCACACTGCTGTGGCGGCGCTTCTGTGGGGTGCTCGGCCTCGAGCCCACGCAGTTCGACTCGGCGCCGCGCAGTTCGAACAGCTCGCTCGGCGCCGTCGAGGCGAGCGTGCTCCGACGCCTGAACGGGTTACCGCAGATCCGCTCAATGGAATGGCCGCGGTACGCCCGCCTGGTGAAGCACGGCCTCGCCGAACGGCTGGCCGAGCGGGCGGATCCGGTACGCATCACGCTGCTGCCGGACCACGCGGCCTGGGTCCGCCGCCGGGCCGAGTGGTCCGTGAACCAGCTCGCCGACGCCGGCTACCGGGTTCACGGTGAGCTGTCCGAGCTTCTGCCCCGGCAGAATCGTCCCGCCACGCCACCGGGGCCCATCCCGCCGGCGGCGGAGCTCGAGGTGGTGGTCGACGCTATCGGCGAAACGCTCCGGAAGCTCGGTTCCGCCCGTGACCAGGCCCGGCTGCGGGCCGAGGTCGAGCGGATGCGGGCCGAGCTGGCCCTGGCCGGGTCGTCCCGCGCGGTGTTCACCTGGGCACGGGCGCGAGAACGGCTGAGCATGCTGGCCCGCCGAGCCGGGTGGGCGGGCGCGATCCGGCGCGGCTACCGATCACTGCGCCGGTATGGTTCCCGGGCGGATGCCGCGCCGGGAGAGGGGTAGTCGTGACCGATCGGCCTCGCCTCTACTTCCACATCGGCGCACCGAAGACCGGCACCACCTACCTGCAGCAGATCCTCTACAGCAACAGCGAGACGCTGCAGCGCGGCGGGCTGCTCTACCCGGCTCGCGGCATCGACCAGCACTTCCTGGCCAGCCTCGACCTGTCCGGCCGCGAGTTCGAAGGCCACCGCCGGGAGGCGACGCGCGGGGCCTGGCGGCGGCTCGTCCGCGAGGTGCGGAACTGGCCGGGCACCTCGGTGATCGACCACGAGTTCTTCGGCGGGGCCAAGCGGGAGGCCGTCGATCGGGCTCTCGGCGACCTCGACTTCGCCGAGGTGCACATCGTGATGACCGCCCGCGACCTGGCGCGGCAGCTGCCGGCGGCGTGGCAGGAGGGCCTGAAGAACCGCCGCCGCTGGTCCTACGCGGAGTTCCTCTCCGCTGTCCGAGCGGGGGCGCGCGGTGGCCCCCGGGGCTCCCGGTTCTGGTCCGGGCAGGACGTGGTCGGGATCCTGGCTCGATGGTCGCGCGACCTGCCGCCCGAACGCGTCCACGTGGTGACCGTCCCGCCGCCGGGGGCGCCGCGGGATCTGCTGTGGGACCGCTTCGCCGGGCTGATCGGCGTCGACCCGGAGTCGGTGTCGCTCGGCGCCGGTGACGCGAACTCGTCGGTGGGGCCGGCCGAGGCGGCGGTGCTGCTGGACTTCAACCGGGCGATCCGGGATCTCGAGATCCCGTGGCCGCTCTACGCCGGCACGATCAAGCACGGCATCACCAAGCCGCTTGCCGCCCGCTCCACCGACCGCATCGGCCTCCCGCAGGACATGTACGACTGGGCGGTCGACTGGTCCCGCTCGGCGATCGCCTCCCTGCGGGAGGCGGGGTACGACGTGGTCGGTGATCTCGACGAGCTCATGCCGGGGCCGCGCGCCGTCGGCCCGGATCCCGACACCGTCTCAGGTGACGAGCGAGCCGCCGCGGCGGTCGCGGGGATGGTGGCGCTGATGAAGGAACTCGCGTCCCAGCAGCAGCCCAACCGGGTCACGCGCGCCCTGCAGTACGCGCGGCGGCGGCTGCCGCCCGGGCGCGCGGACGCGGACCACCTCGACCACTAGCGTCGTTCAGCGGCGGACGCGGACGACCGCGGCCGTTTCCGGCGCGAGCACCGTCTTGTCACCGTCAACGTGGGCGGGTCCGGTGGCCAGGACGATCTCGGCCGCGGCGACGGGGAGGGCCTGCTCCTCGGCGCCGAGGTTGGCCGCGACCCGGAACGAGCCACGGTGCACGACGAGCCACCGTGCGTCCTCGTCGTAGTCGACCGTGACCTGCGCGAGGTCGTCGTCCCGTAGCTCGGGTTCCGCGGCCCGGAGCGCCAGCAGCTGCCGGTACAGGTCGAGCACGGCGGCGTGCTCGGGAGCGCCGGTCTCGGACCAGTCCAGGATCGCCTGCCGGTAGGCGGCCGGGTCCTGCGGGTCGACCATCTGCGACACGTCCCAGCCGTGGTCAGCGAATTCCGCCAGCCGTCCCTCCCCGGTGGCCTTCGCCAGCTCCGGCTCCGGGTGCGAGGTGAAGAACGGCCAGCGGGTGCTCGCCGCCCACTCCTCGCCCATCCAGAGCATCGGGGTGAACGGCGAGGTGAGCAGCAGCACGGCCCCGATGCGGAGTCGTCCCGGCGAGGTGAGCTCGGGCAACCGGTCACCGACGGCGCGGTTGCCGACCTGGTCGTGGTTCTGCAGGCAGACGACGAACTGCCGGCCCCGCTGCCGGGCGGGGTCGATCGGGGCGCCGTGGGCCCTGCCCCGGAACGTCGAGAAAGTGCCGTCGTGCAGGAAGGCCCGGGTGAGGGTCTTGGCGAGCACCGGGAGCGAACCGAAGTCGCCGTAGTATCCCTGCCGCTCGCCGGTGAGCAGCGCGTGCAACGCGTGGTGGACGTCGTCGTCCCACTGCGCGTCCATGCCCCGGCCCCCCTCAGCGACCGGGGTGATCATCACCGGGTCGTTGAGATCGGACTCCGCGATCAGCGGCAACGGCCGCCCGAGCTCGGCGGCGAGATCGGCCACCTCGGCCGACAGCTGCGCCAGGATGTGAGTGGGGGAGCTGTCCTGCAGGGCGTGGACGGCGTCGAGGCGCAGCCCGTCGACGTGAAAGTCCCGCAGCCACATCAGGGCGTTGTCGATGATGAACCGGCGGACGGCCGGCTCCTCGACGTTGACCAGATCGCCCCACGTGTTGCGGCCGGGTTTGAGGTAGGGCCCGAAGCGCGGGAGGTAGTTCCCGGACGGCCCGAGGTGGTTGTAGACGACGTCGAGAACGATTGCGAGACCGCGCGCGTGGGCGGCGTCGACGAATCGCTTGAAGCCGTCCGGGCCGCCCAGCGGCTCGTGCACCGCGTACCAGTCGACCCCGTCGTAGCCCCAGTTCCAGACGCCGTTGACGGCGTTGACCGGGAGCACCTCGACGTGGGTGACGCCGAGCGCCGCGAGGTGGTCGAGGCGCTCGATCGCGCTGTCGAAGGTGGCGCCCGAGGTAAAGGTTCCGATGTGGAGCTCGTAGATGACCGCCGCTTCGAGGTCACGACCCGCCCAGTCGGTGTCGTGCCACTCGAAGGCGTCCTGGTCGTAGACCTGGCTGGGACCGTGCACGCCGGCAGGCTGTCGGCGCGACGCCGGGTCCGGGACCTGCTCGTCGGAGTCGTCGAGGAGGAACGCGTAGTCGGTGCCGGGGGAGAGGTCCGGTCCGCTCCACCATCCGTGGGCGTCGGCCGTGAGTTCGGCCTCCGTGCCGCCGGCGAGCACGCGGAGGCGAGAGACGTCGGGGGCCCAGACTCGTAGCTCGGTCACGTGCTCCACCCTGCCCGGGCTCGACCCGTCACCTAACGAGCGGCGGTCAGGCGGCGTGCCGGCCCAGCTCGACCACGACCGTGGTGCGGGGGTGGACGTACTCGGGTGAGGGGTGGCGTCCGGGTGCTCCGGGCGGGGCGGGTTCTCGGCTTCGGTATCGGTGGCCGGTGGGGGTCGTGGTGGTGATGGTGCCCTCGGGGCTGGGTCTGGCTTGCCAGCCGGGGGCTTGTTTGGCGTGGTTGCAGGCTTGGCAGAGGCCTTGACCGTTGGCGATCGCGGTCTTGCCGTGCTGGTGCCAGGGATGGACGTGGTCGGCATGCCGGATCGGGGCATCGCACCAGGGGGTGCGGCAGGTCTGGTCCCGCAGCCGCAGGAACCGCTGCTGGTTCGCCGTAAACACCCGCCGCCGGGACTCCATCGCCACCAGCTGCCCGGTACCGGGCTTGGTGTAGAGGCGGCGGATCCACCGCCGCGCCTGCCCGGTGCTTCGGTAGGCCAGCTCGCGGGCCAGTGCGGCCGGGACCGGGCCGTAGCCGTCGACATGCGCCGGTTCGTCGTAGCCTTCGTCGCCCGATCGGCCGAGCAGGCTGGCGTCGGTCATCACGAGGTTGATCTCGACCGGGACCGCGGTGGCGCTCTGTCGGCCGGTGAGGCGCTCAACCAGCAGGTCGGCCATCAGCTGCCCGCGCCCCAGCTGGTCGGGGTTGGCATGCGTATCGGCCGCGCGGGAGAGACTGGCGTAGACGGCGACACCTTGGGCCACCGGCAGCAGCGCGGTCAGTCGCACCATCGTCTCCGGCGCCGGGCGCACGCTGACGTGCCGGTCGGCCTCGGCGCGGCGGCGGCGTTCCACCAGCCCGGCCGGATCGGCTCGGTAGGCGGCCTTGCGGGCCTCGGCCTCGGTGCGCCGGTCACCCCAGCCCTCCAGGTGCGCGGCGAGTTCGGCGTCCACCTCCAGCCGATCTTCCTTCGAGAGGAACACCGTCTCCCGGGCGACGAGGAACGCTCGCCGCTCCGAGGTGGTGCCGGTCGCCAGCTGCCGGAAGGTGCCGGGCAGCTCCCGAGTCAGCAGCCGGGCGTTGCCCAGCCAGCGCTGCCCCTGATGCGGCGAGACCCGCCGGGCCAGCGCCAGCTGCGAGGCCACCCCACGACCCTGCCGCTTGGCGGGCACCCCCCGCGGCGGCCTGCCCGGCCCGCTGCGAGACGTCAAAGGCGACCGCCTCGGCCGCCTGCGCCGCCGCCGCGGCCGCCTTGATCTCCTCGAACAGTCGGACCCGCTCGATACGGTCAGCATCATCGGTCGCCGGCGACACGGACGCATTCGCGGTCAACGCCTCCCGCAGGCGCAACAGCTCGCCGGTGCTCAACGACACTTCCGACGACATGCTCCAATGTTAGTACGTAGGTACGAATAACGCAACCCTGTCAGGCCGCGAATCAGGTGGTCGGGACCTCTGGCAAGGGTGGGTCAGGCCCGGGTGCCCAGTCGCGTGACTGACCACAGCACGAGGAATGCCGCCTCGAGCACCAGCGACACGATCAGCGGCGGTCCCCACTTGTCGAAGGAGGCGCTCGGGAGCCCTGTGGTGCGGCTCAGGATGCCGCCGATCAGCATGAGTCCGGATGCGCCGGCGCCGATCCACCAGGCGACAGCGCTCGGCCGGCGAACGAGCGCGAACGCGACGTACAGCATCGCGCTCGCCCCGACGACGAACAGCCAACCGAGATAGGTCGCCTTGTCGAAGTGATCGGTCAACTCGCCCCAGTGCTCGGTCGAGACCGCCAGGGCGACTGCCGCGGCCGCTCGCGTGACCATGCCGATCTGCCCGCGTGGCTGCCAGCGCTCCGGCACTGGCGCCAGGTCGTCGGCCGTGGTCGTGGCATGGCGGGACGCCCTCATTCATGGCTCCTTGTTTGTCGAAACGGGCGAAAACCGGAACGGATGTCCGGGCGCTCGGAGTTGGGATGCGGAGTTGGCTCACCGCCGCGGGTCAGGCGCGGGGCGTGACGGACGGATGCGCCAACCCGGCTGTCGAGTGCAGTACCCGCCGGTCCGGGCGCTGCGGTGGCCGCAGCGGCAATCGGAAGGTTTTCGAGAGTTCGCGCAGAACTGGCCCGCGAGGCTCGTGGTCGGCCTGCTGGCGGCGAAGGCGCTTCACGACAAGGATCAGCGAGACGCCGGGCGCGCCTTGCAGAGATGAACCAGGTCGTAGCCCGCGGGCACCGATTGCCGGGCCGTCTCGACGAAGCCCAGCCGGCGGTAGAGGCGCAGGGCGGCGTGGCTGTGCTCCCCGGTGAACAGTCGGAGCTCGGCGACCTCGCCGGGCAGCCGGGCCTCGAGGGTCCCGAGCAGGTCGCTGCCGAGGCCCTGGCCCTGCCGGTCGGGCGCGACGGTCAACCGGCCGATCTCGGCCCACGTCTGCCGCTGATCGCTGACCCGGCGGGCCCGGACGGCCGCGACGAGCCGGCCCTCGGCGTCACGCACCCCGAGCGCCAGCACCTGGGGGTCGGCGAGCTCGGCGGCGACGCCCGGCAGATCCTGCCGCAGCGGCGGAAGGTCGAGATCTCGGTGCACCTGCGCCTCGGTGACGTAGGCGGCCCGCTGCAGCGTGAGGACCTCACCCGCGTCACTCTCATCCAGCCGGACCACACGTTCCACGGCGCTGACCCTGCCACCCGTCTTCGAGCCCGCCGAGAATTTCTCGGGAGGCGGCGTCGGAAATCCGGCGCTGCGGACGATGATCCGGGTGTGACCGATACCGGCACAACGGCCGCCGACCCGCGAGCGGAACTGCTCGCGGGTTACGACCACGCCTTGCCGCACGTCTACGGGTACCTGCTGAACCGATGCGGCAGCGCCGACCTGGCCGAGGACCTGACCGCCGAGACGTTCCTCGCCGCCGCCTCGGCCGTGCGGGGCCCGAGCCCGCCCGCCCCGGACGTCGCCTGGCTGATCGGCGTCGCCCGCCACAAGCTCGCCGACCACTGGCGGCGTCGCTGGCGGGACGAGCGCAACGTGCGCGCCGTCGCCTCCGACCCGACCGTCGGGCCGGAGACCGAGGACCCGTGGGACGAGCGCCTGGACGCGCTGCGGGCACGCGACACGCTCGCACAGCTCGCACCGCACCATCGGGCGGCGCTGACACTTCGCTACGTGGACGACCTGCCGGTGCCCCAGGTCGCCGCCGCCCTCGACCGCACCGTGCACGCCACCGAGGCCCTACTCGTCCGAGCCCGGCGTGCGTTCCGCACCGCCTACACCGCCGGAGAGGAGGCCGACCGTGACTGACGCCTTCGACGAGCTGCGCGCCCCCGACCTCCCGGTCGATCCCGACCCGGCGTTCGCCGCCTCGTTGCGGGTGCGCCTGCAGCGCGCTCTCGCACTCCCGGAAGGGGTCGAACCCATGACCACTGACCAGCTCGCCGAACCCACCGACCGCCCGGCCACGGCCGAGCCGCTCGGCGCGGCCGTGCCGTACCTCGCCGTCCGGGACGCCCGCCGGGCGCTCGGCTGGTACCAGGACGTGTTCGGCGCCGTCCCGGACGGCGACCCGATCGTCATGCCCGACGGCCGCATCGGCCACGCCCAGCTGCGGATCGGCGCCGGGATGCTCTACCTGGCCGACGAGCATCCGGAGATCGGGGTCACCGCGCCCTCGCCCGCTGGGGCGGCCGTCAGCCTGATGCTGCCGGTGACGGACGCCGACGCCACCCGCGCTCGCGCCCTGGCCGCCGGCGCCACCGGTGACCGGGAGCCCTACGACGGCTACGGGCAGCGGAACGCCTGGATCGTCGACCCCTTCGGCCACCGCTGGGGCCTGCACTCGCCGCTGCCGTCACCAGCCGCGCCACCGGTCGCCTACCGCCCGGGGGACGTCGTGCATGTCTCGCTGCAGACACCGGACGTCGACCGCACCCGGGCCTTCTACTCCCGCCTGCTCGGGTGGAGCTACCTGCCGGACGGTCGGGTGGCCGGGGCTACGCCGTCGGTCGGCTTCCGGCCGTCGCCGGAGCCGATGGTGACCTGCGACTACGCGGTGGCGGACCTCGCGGCCGCGGTCGACCGGGTGCGCTCCGCCGGCGGGTCGCCGGGGGCGATCGAGCGGCACCCGTGGGGCGTGGTGGCCGAGTGCGTCGACGATCAGGGCGTGCCCTTCCGGCTGCACGAGACGGCAGCGACCGACGGCACCCCGCCGCCCGTGAACGGCCGCCGGACCGGCGACCCGGCGTACCTGACCTACGAGGTCGTGGACTCGGCCCGCTCGCGCGCCTTCTACGACTCGGTGCTGGGGTGGACGTTCGCCCCGGGCAGCATCGAGGACGGCTGGCAGGTGGACGAAGTAGCGCCGATGTCCGGCCTGAGCGGCGGCCACCCGCACCCCGGCCTGATTCCGATGTGGCGGGTGGCCGACCTGAATCACGCCGTGGACACCGTCCGGGCCCTCGGCGGCACCGCGACCGATCCGGCGCGGCAGCCCTACGGGCGCACCAGCGAGTGCGCCGACGACCAGGGCCTGCGCTTCTACCTCGGGGAGATGTGACTCAGTCCAGGTCGAGGCCCAGGAGGGCGTTCTCGACGACCTCGGTGAGCGCCGGGTGGATCCAGTACTGGCCGCGGGCCATGTCGCGGACACCGAGGCCGAACGACATCGCCTGCACGATCGGTTGGATCAGCGTCGAGGCCTGCTCGCCCATGAAGTGCGCCCCGAGCAGCCTCCCGGTCGCCGGGTCGGCGATCAGTTTGCAGAAGCTGGTGGTGTCCTCCATCGCCCAGCCGTACGCGACGTCGGCGTACTCCTGGATCGCGGTCACGTAACGGCCACCCGCCTCGCGCGCCTCCTGCTCGGTCATGCCGACGGACGCGAGTGGCGGGTGGGTGAAAACCGCCGACGGGACGACGTCGTGCCGCGCGCTGCGCAGGTCGTCCGGGTGGGCCAGGTTGTGGGCGACGACCCGCCCCTCCTGGTTGGCGACGTGCTTGAGCTCGTACTCGGCGGAGACGTCGCCCACCGCCCACACCCCGTCGGCGGTGGTGCGCTGGTAGTCGTCGACGACGATCCGGCCGTCGTCGTGCAGCTTGATGCCGGCGGCGTCGACGCCGAGCCGGTCGGTGTTGGGCCGCCGACCCGTCGCGACGAGCACGTCGTCGGCCTCGACCACCGAGCCGTCCGACAGATCGAGGCGGACGTGGCCGGTCGTGCCGTCGATGGCGCTCACCTCGACGCCCGTGCGCAGCCCCCAGTCCTCGCGGACCAGCTGGGTCAGTCGGCGGCTCAGGTCCTCGTCGTGGCTGCGGAGCAGGGCGGAGTGCGACACCATCGTCACCTCGGTGCCGAACGCGGTGAACACGTGCGCGAACTCGGCGGCGATGAATCCGGCGCCGACGATGGCCAGCCGGCGGGGCAGGTGGGGGATTCGCATGATCGAGTCGGACGTGTGGAACGGCACGTCGCCGTCCGCGATCGGCGACGGGACGACGGGCCGCGACCCGGCGGCGACGACGACCCGGTCGGCGGTGATGGTCTCGCCGGTGCCGAGCAGCAGTTCCCGGGGGCCGACGAACTCGGCGTGCGTCTCGTAGAGCGTGACGTTCGGGCTGCCGGTGCGCCGGTAGTCCCGTCCGGCCTCCGAGATCGGGTCGATGCGACCGAAGACGCGGTCGCGGATCGCCGGCCAGTCGGCACGCAGCTCGGCCGGCTGCAGCCCCAGCCGCCCGCTGGCGCGGGCCTTGTCGGCGACGTCCGCGGGGTAGACGAACATCTTGGTCGGGATGCAGCCCACGTTGAGGCAGGTTCCGCCGAACCAGGCGGTGTTCTCCTCGATGAGCGCGATGCGCCAGGCGTCGAAGTCCGGCGTGATCAACGAGTTGCCCGTGCCCGAACCGATGATCACGAGGTCGAAGTGGGTCACCGGGCCGACGCTACCGGTCTCACCACCCTGCCGCCGCCTGCGCCATCAGATCCCCGACCAGCTCCTGCGGGGCGTCGACGGCCAACCCGCGAGAGGCGAACCAGGTGCAGACGTTGCGGCAGTCCCGCTCCAAGAACCACACCCCCTGCGGGTTCATCACCAGGTCGACGATCTGCGGCACGTCGATCACCACCAGCCGCTCGCCCTGCACGAGGAGGTTGAACGCGGACAGGTCACCGTGGGCGTAGCCCTCACGCGCCATCGCGGTCATCGCCTCGACGCACTGCGCCCACAGCTCGGCGAGCAGCCGCCGCGGCGGCCGGCAGCCGGCCAGCCGCGGCGCGGCGGTGCCGTCCGCGTCGCCGACGAACTCCAGCAACAGTTCGGTGCCCAGCAGCTGCACCGGGTAGGGCACCGCCACCCCGGCCGACCACAGCCGGCACAGCGCGTCGAACTCCGCCCCCGCCCAGCGGCCGGCGGTGACCTCCTTGCCGTACGCGGTGCCGCGGGCCATGGCGCGGGTGTCGCGGGATCGCCGCACCCGGCGCCCCTCCTGGTAGCCGGCGTCGCGTTGGAACAGGCGGTGGTCGGCGTCGCGGTAGCGCTTGGCCGCCAGCAGGCAGCCGACGGTTCCCGGCACGCCCCGCCGCAGCAGGTGGACGTCGGCCTCCTTGCCGGTCTTGAGCACGCCGAGATCGGTGTCGACGGCCCCGGCGGAGGTGACCACCCAGTCGGGCCGGGGCTCGGGGCCGGGCGTGGCGGCGTCCCAGGTCGACCAGGGGACGGGATGGGCGTCACGAGCGCGGTCGACATCGTTGCGGCGCCGGTAGAGCGACGGGTCGTAAGGCACGACGAGAACTCCAGGGAGAGGTCACGCCGCCGGCGTTCGGGCCGGTTCAGCGTGGGAGACGGACGAGGGCGAGGACGGCCACTCGGACGGCGATCGTCATCGGGCACCTCCGCTGGATCCGGCCGCCGGCGCCGCTCGCCGTACGTCTGGTGCCAGCATCGCCCGGGTGGCAACCGGATTTCCGGGTGAAGCCCATGACTAGCCTTGGGCCGTGCTGCGAATGTCGACCCTGTTCCTGCGGACCCTGCGCGACGACCCTGCCGACGCCGAGGTACCGAGTCACCGCCTGCTCGTGCGCGCCGGCTTCGTCCGCCGCGTCGCGCCCGGCATGTACTCGTGGCTCCCGCTCGGCCTGCGGGTGCTGCAGAAGGTGGAGCGCATCATCCGCGAGGAGATGGCCGCGATCGGCTCCCAGGAGGTGCACTTCCCGGCCCTGATCCCTCGCGAGATCTTCGAGGCCAGCGGCCGGTGGAACGACTACGGCGACACGCTGTTCCGGCTGCAGGACCGTAAGGACGCCGACTACCTGCTCGCCCCGACGCACGAGGAGCTGTTCACGCTGCTGGTGAAGGGCGAGTACGCGTCCTACAAGGACTACCCGCTGTCGCTCTACCAGATCCAGACGAAGTACCGCGACGAGGCGCGCCCGCGCGCCGGCATCCTGCGCGGACGCGAGTTCGTCATGAAGGACTCCTACTCCTTCGACCTGACCGACGAGGGGCAGGAGGTCTCCTACCGCGCCCACCGCGACGCCTACGAGCGGATCTTCACCCGGCTCGGCATGGACTACCGCATCGTCTTCGCCGTCTCCGGTGCGATGGGCGGCTCGGCGTCCGAGGAGTTCCTGGCCCCGGCCGCGTCCGGCGAGGACACCTTCGTGCAGTGCACGAACTGCGACTACGCCGCCAACACCGAGGCGGTCGAGATCGCGCTGCCGCCGGCCGGCGACGAGGACGCCGCAGACCACCCGGCCGTGACCGTCCTCGACACCCCGGACACCCCGACCATCGACACGCTCGTCGCCCGCGTCAACGAGCTCGGGATCGAGGCCACGGCCGCCGACACCCTCAAGAACGTCGTGCTCCGCACCCGCGCGCCGGGCGCGGCCGAGTGGGACCTGCTGGTGGTGGGCGTCCCCGGGGACCGGGAGGTCGACCTGAAACGGCTGCAGGGGCAGTTCGAGCCGGTCGAGGTCGAGCAGGCCGGCCCCGACGACCTCGCGACGCAGCCCGGGCTGGTCAAGGGCTACATCGGCCCGCAGCGGCTCACCGAGTTGAAGGTGCGCTACCTCGTCGACCCGCTCGTGACCGAGGGCAGTGCGTGGATCACCGGGGCGGACGCCGAGGGGGAGCACGCGGCGCACGTCGTCCGGGGGCGCGACTTCACCCCGGACGGCGAGATCGGCGCCGTCGAGATCCGCGACGGCGACCGCTGCGCCCGCTGCGGCTCCCGGCTGGAGCTCGCCCGCGGCATCGAGCTCGGGCACGTCTTCGCGCTGGGTCGCAAGTACGCCGACACCTTCGGCCTCACGGCGCTCGACCAGAACGGCAAGCCGGTCACCGTCACGATGGGCTCCTACGGCGTGGGCGTCACCCGCGCCGTCGCCGCCGTGGCCGAGCAGACCTACGACGACAAGGGGCTCTGCTGGCCGCGCAGCATCGCGCCCGCCGACGTCCACCTCGTCGCCACCGGCAAGGACGACGCGGTCTTCGACACCGCGGCGCAGCTCGCCGACGAGCTCGAGGCGGCCGGGGTCGAGGTGCTCTACGACGACCGACGCCAGGTCTCGCCCGGCGTGAAGTTCAAGGACGCCGAGCTGCTGGGGGTGCCGACCGTCGTGGTCGTCGGCAGGGGCCTGGCGGACGGCGTCGTCGAGGTGCGCGACCGCCGCCGCGACCAGCGGCAGGAGGTCCCGGTCGCCGAGGCGGCCGGCCGGATCACGACCGAGGTCCGGGCCTGATGCCCGAGACCCGACCCACGACGGCACCCTACGGCGAGTGGGTCTCCCCGTTCCGGGCACGCGAGCTCGTCGGCGGGACGCACCAGGTCGGTGGGGCCGGGTACGTGGGCGCCGAGATCTGGTGGCTCGAGGCCCGCCCCCACGAGGGTGGCCGCTACGCCGTGCGCCGCCACGGCGTCGCGGGCGCGGTCGAGGACGTGCTGCCGCCGCCGTGGAACGCCCGGTCCCGGGTGCACGAGTACGGCGGCGGGGCCTGGGCGGTGAGCCCGTCCGGCGCCCTGGTCTTCGCCGAGTTCACCGACCAGCGTCTGTACCTGCTCGACGTGCCCCGCGGAGCCCCCGTCGCCCTCACCCCGCTGCCGCCGAAGGTCGCCGCCTGGCGCTACGGCGAGGTACAGATCGTCGGTGACGAGGTGTGGTGCGTCCGGGAACGCCACGACGACGACGGCACCGTGCACCGTGACCTCGTCGCCGTCCCGCTCGACGGCCGGGCCGCCGACGACCAGGCTGCGATCCGCACGGTGCTGTCCGGGTCGCACTTCCTGGCCGGCGCCCGGGTCTCCCCGGACGGCCGGCAGGTGGCGTGGATCGCCTGGGAGCACCCGCAGATGCCGTGGGACGGCACCGAGCTGCGGGTGGCCGAGCTGGTCGCCGGGGTCGCCACCGACGCCCGCACCGTGCTCGGGTCGACCACCGAGTCGGTGCTGCAGCCGGAGTGGGCCGACGAGGCCACCCTGTACGCGCTCAGCGACCGCAGCGGGTACTGGAATCTCTACCGCCTGCCGGCCGCCGGCGCTGAGCCCGAGCCGGTGGCGCCGGTCGAGGCGGACCTGGGCGGACCGCTGTGGCAGCTCGGCTCCGCCTGGTACCGGCTGCTCGACGACGGCCGGCTGCTGACGGTGCGGACCCTCGGCACCGACACCCTCGCCCTGCTGGACCCGAAGACGGGGGCCTACACCGACCTGGACCTCGGTGACCACACCACGGTCGTGCTCGGCGGGGTCGCGGGGCGGCACGCCGCCGTGCTCACCGCCGGCGCCCGGACCGTCTCCGGTGTGCGGGCCGTCGACCTCGACAGCGGGGCGGTCACCGACGTCCGGCTGTCCGTCGACGAGGTTCCCGATCCCGCCTACCTGCCGCAGGCGGAGGTGATGACCTTCCCCGTGCCGAGCACCCCGCCGCGAGAGGTGCACGCGGTCGTGTACCGGCCGCACAACCCGGACTTCGCGGCGCCGGAGGGGGAGCTGCCGCCCTACGTGGCGCTCGTGCACGGCGGCCCGACCGGGCACGTCGCCCCCGCCGTGCTCACGCCGATCGGGCTGATCGGGTTCTTCACCAGCCGGGGGATCGGCGTCATCGACGTCGACTACGGCGGATCCACCGGGTGGGGACGCGAGTACCGCAACCGGCTGCGTGGCCAGTGGGGCATCGTGGACGTCGAGGACACCGTCGCGGCCGTCCGGGGGCTGGCCGAGGCGGGGCTCGCCGACGGCGCGCGGCTCGGCATCGAGGGCGGCTCCGCCGGCGGGTGGACGGTGCTGGCGTCGCTGACCCGCACCGACGCCTTCGCCTGCGGGGTGTCGCTGTTCGGCGTGGCCGAGCTGCTGGCCTTCGCGAAGGACACGCACGACTTCGAGTCCCGTTACCTCGACGGGCTGGTGGGTCCCCCGGACGACGTCGACCGCTACCGCGAGCGGGCGCCGCTGTCGCACGTCGACGACCTGTCCTGCCCGGTGCTGCTGCTGCAGGGGCTCGACGACCCGATCGTGCCGCCCTCCCAGGCGGAGATGTTCCGGGACGCACTCGTCACCAAGGGCATCCCGCACGCCTACCGGCCCTACGAGGGGGAGTCGCACGGCTTCCGCCGGCAGGAGACGCTGATCGACGTCTACGAGTCGTCGCTGTCGTTCTACGGCCAGGTGTTCGGCTTCGAGCCTCCCGGCGTGCCGACGCTGGAGCTCTGGCGGCCGTGACCGGTCGCCCGCTGGCCGACGTCGTCGGGGCCGGGTGGGCCGAGGCCCTCGCACCCGTGGCCGACCAGGTCGCGGCGATGGGGGAGTTCCTGCGCGGCGAGGTCGCCGCCGGACGCACCTACCTGCCCGCCGGCGAGCACATCCTGCGGGCGTTCAGCCGGCCCTTCGACGACATCCGGGTGCTGATCGTCGGGCAGGACCCCTACCCCACGCCGGGCCACCCGATCGGCCTGTGCTTCGCCGTCGACCGGGACGTGCGACCGCTGCCGCCGTCGCTGCGCAACATCTACAAGGAACTGCAGTCCGACGTCGGCGTCCAACTGCCGGAGCACGGCGACCTCACCGCCTGGGCCGATCACGGCGTGCTGCTGCTCAACCGCTCGCTGTCCGTCGCCCCCGGCAAACCGGCCTCGCACCGCGGAAAGGGCTGGGAACCGGTCACCGAGCAGGCCATCCGCGCTCTCGCAGCCCGGGGCGGGCCGCTGGTCGCGATCCTGTGGGGACGCGACGCCCGCAACCTCAAACCGCTGCTGGGCGGCGTCCCGGCGATCGAGTCCGCCCACCCGTCGCCGCTGTCGGCCTCGAACGGCTTCTTCGGCTCGCGCCCCTTCAGCCGCGCCAACGAGGCGCTGGTGGCCCAGGGCGGGGAGCCGGTCGACTGGTCGCTTCCCGGCTGATCCGGGCGGTCAGTCCGCCAGCCGGGGCGGGAACCCGCCGGTGGCCACTGGACCCCAGCGCTCCGGAGTCACCCGGATCACCGACTTGCCCTGGTCGCGCATGGCCTGCCGGTACTCCTCCCAGTCCGGGTGCTCGCCGCTGATGCAGCGGAAGTAGTCGATCAGGCCGTCCTCGGCCGCCGGCGAGGGCATGTCGAGCACCTCGGCGCTGCCGTCGACCTGCACCCAGGCGTCGCCGAAGTCGTCGGAGAGCACCAGGACCGAGCAGTTCGGGTCCCGGCGCAGGTTGTGGACCTTGGCCCGTTCCGGATAGGACGAGATGAGCAGCCGGCCCTGGTGCACCCCGCCGGTGACCGGCGACAGCTGCGGCGCTCCGTCCCGCCTCCTGGTGACCAGGATCCAGTGGTGGCGGGGGGTGACGAACCCCACCAGTCCGACCAGATCCACCCGGTTGTTGGTGGCGATGTGTCGTGGCATGCCGTGATCCTTCCCGCTTCCGCGGCCCGATGTCGTAGTCGGTCACTAGGCTCGGACGGCGTGAACGACCGCCTCATCGTGCGTGGTGCCCGCGAGCACAACCTCAAGGACGTCAGCCTCGACCTGCCCCGGGACGCGTTGATCGTGTTCACGGGGCTGTCCGGGTCCGGCAAGTCCAGCCTCGCCTTCGACACCATCTTCGCCGAGGGGCAGCGGCGCTACGTCGAGTCGCTCTCGGCCTACGCCCGGCAGTTCCTGGGGCAGATGGACAAACCCGACGTCGACTTCATCGAGGGCCTCTCGCCCGCGGTCTCCATCGACCAGAAGTCCACCTCGAAGAACCCGCGCTCCACCGTCGGCACCATCACCGAGGTCTACGACTACCTGCGGCTGCTCTGGGCCCGCGTCGGCAAGCCGCACTGCCCGGTCTGCGGCGAGCCGATCTCCAAGCAGACGCCGCAGCAGATCGTCGACCGCGTGCTCGAGATGCCCGAGGGCACCCGGTTCCAGGTGCTGGCGCCGGTGGTGCGTGAGCGAAAGGGCGAGTACGTCGACCTGATGGGCGAGCTGCAGGCCAAGGGCTTCGCCCGGGTGCGGGTCGACGGCGTCGTCTACCCCCTCACCGACCCCCCGAAGCTGAAGAAGCAGGAGAAGCACACCATCGAGGCGGTCGTCGACCGGCTCTCGGCCAAACCGTCCAGCAAGCAACGGATCACCGACTCCGTCGAGACCGCGCTCGGGCTGGCCGGCGGGGTGCTGGTGCTGGACTTCGTCGACCTCGCCGAGGACGACCCCGACCGCGAGCGCCGCTACTCCGAGCGGCTGGCCTGCCCCAACGACCACAGGCTGGCGGTGGACGAGCTCGAGCCGCGCTCGTTCTCGTTCAACTCGCCGTTCGGCGCCTGCCCGGAATGCACCGGCATCGGCACCCGCAAGGAGGTGGACCCGGAGCTGGTCGTTCCCGATCCGGAGGCGAGCCTCGCCGAGGGCGCCATCGCACCGTGGTCCGGCGGGCAGACCAGCGAGTACTTCCTGCGGCTGCTGCAGGGTCTCGGCGACCAACTGGGGTTCGACCTGGACACCGCCTGGGAGTCTCTGGGCGCGCGGATGCAGAAGGCGGTCCTGCACGGCAGCGACGAGCAGGTCCACGTCAGCTACCGCAACCGGTACGGCCGGCAGCGCTCCTACTACGCCGCCTACGAAGGCGTCGTGCCCTGGATCGAGCGTCGCTACGCCGAGACCGAGAGCGACTGGTCGCGGGAGAAGTACGAGGGCTACATGCGGGAGGTGCCCTGCCCCGCCTGCCAGGGCAGCCGGCTGAAACCCGAGATCCTGGCCGTCACCGTCGAAGGGCGCTCCATCGCCGAGGTCGCGGCGATGTCGATCGGCGACGCCGCCACCTGGCTCGGCGCACTGCAGCTGAACCAGCGCGACCGGATGATCGGCGAGCGGGTGCTGAAGGAGATCAACGCCCGCCTCGGCTTCCTGGTCGACGTCGGGCTGCACTACCTCTCGCTCGACCGGGCCGCGGCCACCCTGGCCGGCGGCGAGGCCCAGCGCATCCGCCTGGCCACCCAGATCGGCTCCGGGCTGGTCGGCGTGCTCTACGTGCTCGACGAGCCGTCGATCGGGCTGCACCAGCGCGACAACCACCGGCTGATCGAGACCCTCGTCCGGCTGCGGAACCTGGGCAACACCCTGATCGTGGTCGAGCACGACGAGGACACCATCCGCGTCGCCGACTGGGTCGTGGACATCGGCCCGCGTGCGGGTGAGAACGGCGGGCGGATCGTCGTCAGCGGCACCGTCGACGAGCTGCGGGAGTCGGAGGAGTCGCTCACCGGCGCCTACCTGGCCGGTCGCCGCACGATCGCCGTGCCGGACCTGCGCCGGCCCCGGCAGAAGGGCCGCGAGCTGGTCGTCGAGGGTGCCCGCGAGCACAACCTCAAGAACATCGACGTGAGCTTCCCGCTGGGGTGTTTCGTCACCGTCACCGGGGTGAGCGGGTCGGGCAAGTCCAGCCTCGTCAACGACATCCTCTACGCCTCGCTCGCCAACCGGATCAACGGCGCCAAGCTGCCGCCCGGACGGCACAAGCGGGTCCGCGGCGTCGAGGACGTCGACAAGGTGGTCGGCGTCGACCAGTCACCGATCGGCCGCACGCCGCGCTCCAACCCCGCCACCTACACCGGCGTCTTCGACCACATCCGGAAGCTGTTCAGCGAGACCACCGAGGCCAAGGTCCGCGGCTACCAGCAGGGCCGGTTCTCCTTCAACGTCAAGGGCGGCCGGTGCGAGAACTGCGCCGGCGACGGAACGATCAAGATCGAGATGAACTTCCTGCCGGACGTCTACGTCCCCTGCGAGGTGTGCAAGGGCGCCCGCTACAACCGCGAGACCCTCGAGGTGCACTACAAGGGCAAGACGATCAGCGAGGTCCTCGAGATGCCGATCGAGGAGGCCGCGGAGTTCTTCAAGCCGATCGGCAAGATCGCCCGCCACCTCGACACGCTGGTCGACGTGGGGCTCGGCTACGTCCGCCTGGGGCAGCCGGCGCCGACGCTGTCCGGGGGGGAGGCGCAGCGGGTGAAGCTCGCCGCCGAACTGCAGAAGCGCTCCACCGGCCGCACCGTCTACGTGCTGGACGAGCCCACCACCGGCCTGCACTTCGAGGACGTGAAGAAGCTGCTCGGCGTGCTGCACTCGCTGGTCGACAAGGGCAACACCGTCATCGTCATCGAGCACAACCTCGACGTCATCAAGACCGCCGACTGGGTGGTGGACATGGGGCCCGAGGGGGGCTCCGGCGGCGGCACCGTGGTGGCCGAGGGCACGCCCGAGCACGTGGCCGGCGTCCGCGCGTCCCACACCGGCGAGTTCCTGCGTCCGATGCTCGAGGCGGAGCCGGCACGGGCGGTTCAGCCCGCGAAGGCGCGCCGGCGCGCGGCGCGCAAGTCCGCATGACCGATCTCGCCGGCTTCGTCGCCGGGCTGCCCAAGGCCGAGCTGCACGTCCACCACGTCGGGTCGGCCTCGCCCCGGATCGTCGCCGAGCTCGCCGCCCGGCACGAGGGCGACACCCCGGTGCCGGCCGATCCCGACCGGCTGGCCGAGTACTTCCAGTTCACCGACTTCGGGCACTTCATCACCGTCTACCTCTCGGTCGTCGACCTGATCCGCGACGCCGAGGACGTGTGGACGCTGACCTACGAGGTCGCCCGGGACCTCGCGGCCCAGAACGTCCGCTACGCCGAGCTCACCCTCACGCCCTACTCCTCGGTCGTGCGGGGCGTCCCCGCCCAGGCCTTCTGCGACGCCGTCGAGGACGCTCGGCGGCGGGCCCGCGCCGACTTCGGCACCCAGCTGTCCTGGTGCTTCGACATCCCGGGTGAGGCCGGCGTGCCGTCCGCCGACGTCACCCTGGAGATCGCGACCAAATACCGGCCGGACGGCCTGGTCAGCTTCGGGCTCGGGGGGCCGGAGCAGGGAGTGCCGCGCGAGCAGTTCGCCCCGCACTTCGCCGCCGCCCGCGCCGCCGGCCTGCGCAGCGTCCCGCACGCCGGCGAGTCGACCGGGCCGGAGACGATCTGGGACGCCCTCGACCACCTCGGCGCCGAACGCATCGGCCACGGCATCGCCGCCACGCAGGACCCGCGGCTGCTCGCCCATCTCGCCGAGCGGGGTATCCCGTTGGAGGTGTGCCCCACCTCCAACGTCTGCACCCGCTCGGTGCCGACCCTCGCCGAGCACCCGCTGCCGGCGCTGGCGGCGGCGGGGGTCGTCGTCACGATCAACAGCGATGACCCGCCCATGTTCGCCACCACGCTGAACCGGGAGTACGAGGTCGCCGCCGCGATGCTGGGCCTGGACGAGCGCGGCGTCGCCGACCTGGCCCGGGCGGCCGTGGTGGCCTCCTTCCTCGACGAGCTCGGCAAGCGGACGCTGCTCGCGGAGATCGACGACTACGTCTCGTCGGCTCCGGTCGGCGACTAACCTCGACGGCGTGCCTGACCCGTCCACCTACCGCCCCGCGCCGGGCACGATCCCGCTGGAGCCGGGCGTCTACAAGTTCCGCGACGAGCGCGGGCGGGTCATCTATGTCGGCAAGGCGAAGAGCCTGCGGCAGCGGCTGAACTCCTACTTCGCCGACGTCGCCGGCCTGCACCAGCGCACCCGGCAGATGGTCATGACCGCCGCGAGCGTCGAGTGGACGGTGGTGCGGACCGAGGTGGAGGCGCTGCAGCTCGAGTACACCTGGATCAAGGAGTTCGACCCGCGCTTCAACGTGAAGTACCGGGACGACAAGTCCTACCCGTCGCTGGCGGTGACACTGCAGGAGGAGTACCCGCGGCTGCAGGTGATGCGCGGGCCGAAGAAGAAGGGCGTTCGCTACTTCGGCCCCTACAGCCACGCCTGGGCGATCCGCGAGACCCTCGACCTGCTGACCCGGGTGTTCCCCGCCCGGACCTGCTCCAACGGCGTGTTCCGGCGGGCCGCCCAGATCGGCCGCCCCTGCCTGCTCGGCTACATCGGCAAGTGCAGCGCCCCCTGCGTCGGCCGCGTCACTGCCGAGGAGCACCGCGAGATCGTCGACGACTTCTGCGACTTCATGGCCGGACGCACCGATGCCATGGTCACGCGGCTGCAGCGGCAGATGGCCGAGGCCAGCGCCGAGCTCGACTTCGAGCGGGCCGCCCGGCTGCGGGACGACCTCGGGGCGCTGAACCGGGCGTTGGAGAAGCAGGCGATCGTGTTCGGCGACGGCACCGACGCCGACGTCGTCGCCTTCGCCGAGGACGAGCTGGAGGCCGCGGTCCAGGTCTTCCACGTCCGCGGCGGCCGGGTGCGCGGCCAGCGCGGCTGGGTCGTCGACCGCCTCGAGGAGATGACGACCGGCGACCTCGTGGAGCAGTTCCTGACCCAGTTCTACGGCCTGTTCACCGACGGCGGCGAGGACATCCCGCGCGAGGTGCTGGTGCCCGAGCTGCCCGAGGACGTCGCGGTGATCGAGGAGTGGCTGGCCGAGCGCCGCGGGCGAGCCGTGTCGGTGCGGGTGCCGCAGCGCGGTGACAAGCGGGCGCTGGCCGAGACCGTCGCCCGCAACGCCTCGCAGGCGCTGAACCAGCACAAGCTCAAGCGGGCGTCCGACCTCACCGCCCGCTCCCGGGCCCTGGACGAGCTGCAGGAGAGCCTGGAGCTGCCGGCGGCGCCGCTGCGCATCGAGTGCTTCGACATCAGCCATGTGCAGGGCACCAACGTCGTGGCCAGCATGGTGGTGTTCGAGGACGGCCTGCCCCGCAAGAGCGAGTACCGCCGCTTCGCCCTCCGGGACACCGGCGAGGGCACCGGCGACGTCCAGTGGATCGCCGAGGTCGTGCGGCGGCGGTTTGCGCGGTATCTGGATGAGGCCGGGAACGCAGTTCCCGGCAGTCCGCCCGTCGGGAGCGAAGCTCTCGACGGGAAGCCGGTAGTCGGCGAAGCCGGCAGTGCCGTCGGGGGGGATGCGGGGGCAGCGCCCCCCGCATGTCGGGAAGCGAAGCTCTCGACGGGAAGCCGGTAGTCGGCGAAGCCGGCGAGACCGGCGAGGCAGTCGGGGGGAGTGCGGGGGGCAGCGCCCCCCGCAAGTTCGCGTACGCGCCCAACCTGCTCGTCGTCGACGGGGGAGCGCCGCAGGTGGCGGCGGCCCAGGCGGTGCTGGACGACCTCGGCATCGACGACGTCGCGCTGGTCGGCCTGGCCAAGCGCCTCGAGGAGGTGTGGCTGCCCGAGCAGGCCTATCCGGCGATCCTGCCGCGCACCTCCGAGGGGCTGTACCTGCTGCAGCGCGTCCGCGACGAGGCGCATCGGTTCGCCATCACCTACCACCGGCAGAAGCGCTCCAAGGCGATGACGACGTCCGCGCTGGACGGCATCCCGGGGCTGGGGGAGACCCGCCGGAAGGCGCTGATGAAGAAGTTCGGCTCGCTGAAGCGGCTCCGATCGGCCACCATCGACGACATCACCGAGGTGCCCGGGATCGGCCGGCGCACGGCCGAGGCGGTGGTCGCGGCCCTGGGCACCGACGAGGCGGAGGCGGTCAACGTCAGCACGGGAGAGATCCTCGGATGAGCACCGGTCAGGGTGCCCTCGACACCGTCATCATCACCGGGCTCTCGGGGGCCGGCCGGAGCGCGGCCGCCAAGTGCTTCGAGGACCTCGGCTTCTTCGTGGTCGACAACCTCCCCCCGGAACTGATCGGCACACTGATCGACCTGGGCAGCCGCACCAACGGGGCCGTCACCCGGCTCGCGGTGGTCATGGACGTGCGCGGGCGCGCCTTCTCCGCCGACCTGCGCGGGGTGATCCGCAATATGGCCGAGCCGCTCCGCCCGCGGGTGCTGTTCCTCGAGGCCGCGCCCGAGGTCCTCGTCCGGCGCTTCGAGAACGTCCGCCGCACCCACCCGCTGCAGGGCGACGGGCGGCTCATCGACGGCATCCACGCCGAGCGGGAACTGCTCGCCGGGCTGCGCGACGACGCCGACCTGGTCATCGACACCAGCAGCCGGTCGGTCCACGACCTGCGCCGCGCCATCGAGTCGGCCTTCACCGACCCGGCGTCGGCCGACGCCACCGAGCTGCGTGCCACCGTCCTGTCGTTCGGCTTCAAGTACGGCCTGCCGGTCGACGCCGATCTCGTGGTCGACGTCCGGTTCCTGCCCAACCCGCACTGGATCCCGGAGCTGCGCGACCGGACCGGAATCGAGGAACCGGTCCGCGACTACGTGCTCAGCCAGGAGGGCGCCGGCGAGTTCCTCGAGCGCTACACCGAGCTGCTGCAGATCGTCGGGGCCGGCTACCGGCGCGAGAGCAAGCGGTTCCTGACCCTCGCCGTCGGCTGCACCGGCGGCAAGCACCGGTCGGTGGTCATGGCCGGCCAGCTCGCGCAGCGCCTCGAGCGCATGGGGATCCGGACGACCGTGGTGCACCGGGATCTCGGCCGTGAGTGACCGGCCTCGGGGCGTGCGGGCCGTCGCGCTCGGGGGCGGGCACGGGCTGCACGCCGTGCTCACCGCCCTGCGCCGGGTCACCGACGAGATCACCGCGGTGGTGACGGTGGCCGACGACGGCGGCTCCTCCGGCCGGATCCGGCGCGAACTCCGGGTGCTGCCGCCCGGCGACCTGCGCATGGCCCTGGTCGCCCTCGCCGGCGAGACGCCGGAGCACAGCGCCTGGGCCGAGCTGCTGCAGCACCGGCTCGGCGGCAGCGGCAGCCTGTCCGGCCACCCCGTCGGGAACCTGATGTTCACCGGCCTGCTCGAACGCGACCCGGACCCGGTGTCCGCCCTCGCCTCCCTCGGCCGGCTGGTCGGCGCGGTGGGGCGGGTGCTGCCGATGAGCCCGGTGCCGCTCGACCTGCTCGGCGAGGCCGACCGCTTCGACCCGGAGGACCCCGCCCGCACCCGCACCATCCGCGGGCAGGTGTCGATCGCCTCCACCCCGGGCCGGGTCCGCTCGATCTCGCTGCTGCCGCCCGGCGCGCCGGCGTGCGCCGAAGCGGTGGACGCGGTCCGCGAGGCCGACCTCGTGCTCCTGGGCCCGGGATCCTGGTTCACCAGTGTCATCCCGCATCTGCTGCTGCGGGAGCTCGGCAAGACCCTGGCCGGCACGCAGGCCCGCCTGGTGGTGGTGCTGAACCTCGCCCCGCAGTACGGCGAGACCGACGAGTACGGCCCGACCGAGCTGTTGCGCCTGCTGCAGCAGCACGCCGAGCCGTTCGGGGGGCTCCCGATCGACACCGTCCTCGCCGACGTCGACTCGGTCCTGGACCCGGAGCAGTTACGGCGTTATGTCCGGGAGGTCGGGGCCCGGCTCACAGTGTCTAGACTCGCGGCCGACGACAGCGCAGAGCGGCATGACCCCGCAAGGCTGGCAGAGGCGATCAGTCGTCTGCTCGTCGAGGACCCAGGCCCAGACACCGGAGGAGGGGCGGACGCATGGCGATGACCGCATCGGTCAAGGACGAGTTGAGCCGCGTCCCGGTCACCCGGATGTCCGCCCGGAAGGCGGAGCTGGCGACGATGCTGCGCTTCGCGGGCGCGCTCCACCTCGTCGGCGGGCACATCGTCATCGAGGCCGAGCTCGACACCGGCTCGGTGGCCCGCCGGCTCCGCAAGGAGATCGCCGAGATCTTCGGCCACGGCTCCGAGGTGCAGATCGTCGCCGCCGGCGGCATCCGCAAGACCAGCCGGTACCTCGTGCGGGTGACCAAGGACGGGGAGCGTCTCGCCCGGCAGGCCGGGCTCGTCGACCTGCGCGGCCGGCCGGTCAAGGGGCTGCCGCACCACGTGGTCGCCGGCGGGGTCGCCGACGCCGAGGCCGCCTGGCGCGGCGCGTTCCTGGCCCACGGCTCGCTCACCGAGCCCGGCCGGGCCTGCTCGCTCGAGGTGTCCTGCCCGTCCGCCGAGACGGCGCTGGCCCTCGTCGGCGTCGGCCGCCGGCTCGGTGTCACGGCCAAGGCCCGCGAGGTCCGCGGCGCCGACCGGGTCATCCTGCGCGACGGCGACGCGATCGGCGCGCTGCTGACGCGGATCGGCGCCCACGAGTCCGTGATGGCGTGGGAGGAGCGGCGGATGCGTCGCGAGGTCCGCGCCCAGGCCAACCGGCTGGCCAACTTCGACGACGCCAACCTGCGCCGCTCGGCCCGCGCCGCCATCGCCGCCGGCGCCCGGGTGCAGCGGGCCCTCGAGATCCTCGCCGACGACGCCCCCGAGCACCTGCTGCAGGCCGGCCGGCTCCGACTGGAGCACGCCCAGGCCTCGCTGGAGGAGCTCGGCAGCCTGTCCGACCCGATCATGACCAAGGACGCCGTCGCCGGCCGGATCCGCCGGCTGCTGGCCATGGCCGACAAGCGGGCCGAGGAGCTCGGCATCCCGGACACCGAATCTGCTGTGACCCCGGAGATGCTGGCCCCCTGACGCCACCGCGGAGCTACAGTCGAGTCATGGCGAACAACCCCGGAGAACGCGCGCGCGACGCCCTCGACCGAGCGAAGGCGGCCGCCGCCCCCCACATCGCGCGGGCGCAGGCCGAGGCCGGTCCCCGCGCCGGCAAGGCTGCGGCCAGGGCCGGGACGCTGTTCGGCCAGCTGCGCGACCAGGCGAAGAAGACCGCCCAGGAGTTCAGCGACGGGTACTCCGGCGGCGCCGACCCCGATGACGAGGGCGGCTCCCGCCCGCGTCCCGGGTCCGGCCGGCGCTGACGCCAGCCGGCCCTCCGCCTCCGATAGGGTCGATCACGTCGTCCGACCAGTCGAGGGAGCAGTGCAGTGACCGTACGCGTGGGCATCAACGGCTTCGGCCGGATCGGCCGGAACTACTTCCGGGCCCTGGCGGCCTCCGGCGCCGACATCGAGATCGTGGGCGTCAACGACCTCACCGACAACGACACGCTGGCCCACCTGCTGAAGTACGACTCCGTCCTGGGGCGGTTTCCCGGCGAGGTGACCGCCGGCAGCGACTCGATCAGCGTCGACGGCCGCAGCTTCGCCTCGTTCGCCGAGCGTGACCCGGCCCAGTTGCCGTGGGGCGACCTCGGGGCCGACGTGGTGATCGAGTCGACCGGGATCTTCACCGACGCCACCAAGGCCAAGGTGCACGTCGAGGGCGGCGCGAAGAAGGTCATCATCTCCGCACCGGCCAAGAACGAGGACGTCACCGTCGTCATGGGCGTCAACGACCACGAGTACGACCCGGCGAAGCACACCGTCATCTCCAACGCCTCCTGCACCACCAACTGCCTCGCCCCGCTGGCGAAGGTGCTGCACGACGAGTGGGGCATCGAACGCGGGCTGATGACGACCATCCACGCCTACACGCAGGACCAGAACCTGCAGGACGGCCCGCACAAGGACCTGCGCCGGGCCCGGGCGGCCGCGCTGAACATCATCCCGACCTCGACCGGCGCCGCCAAGGCGATCGGCCTGGTGATGCCGGAGCTGCAGGGCAAACTGGACGGCTACGCGCTGCGGGTGCCGGTGCCGACCGGGTCGGCGACCGACCTCACCGTCACCCTCGGGCGTGAGGCGTCGGTGGAGGACGTCAAGGCCGCCTACCGGGATGCCGCCGAGGGACCGCTGAAGGGCTACCTGTCCTACTCCGACGCCCCGCTCGTCAGCAGCGACATCGTGACCGACCCGGCATCGTGCATCTTCGACTCCGGGCTCACGAAGGTGATCGGTGACCAGGTCAAGGTCGTCGGCTGGTACGACAACGAGTGGGGTTACTCGAACCGGCTGATCGACCTCACCGTGCTCGTCGGTTCCTCGCTGTAGTGCGCACCGTCGACGACCTGCTGGCCACCGGTGTCGCCGGCCGCCGGATTCTCGTCCGCTCGGATCTGAACGTGCCGCTCGCGGAGGACCCCGCCGGCGGTCGCGTGGTCACCGACGACGGCCGGATCCGGGCCTCGCTGCCGGTGCTGACCAAGCTGCTCGACGCGGGCGCCCGCGTCCTGGTCACCGCCCACCTCGGCCGGCCGAAGGGCGCCCCGGAGGACCGGTACTCGCTGGAACCGGTCGCCGAGCGGCTGGCCGAGCTGCTCGGCCGGCACGTCGCGTTCGCCTCGGACACCATCGGCGGCGACGCCCGCGCCCGGGCCGAGACGCTCCGGGACGGCGATCTGCTGTTGCTGGAGAACGTCCGTTTCTCGCCGGGGGAGACCAGCAAGGACGACGCCGAGCGGGCCGCGTTTGCCGGCGAGCTCGCCTCGCTGACCGGCGGCGAGGCCGGTGGGGGCGCCTACGTCGACGACGCGTTCGGCGCGGTGCACCGCAAGCACGCCTCGGTCTACGACGTCGCCAAGCTGCTGCCGCACTACTGCGGCGACCTCGTCCGGGACGAGCTGACCGTGCTGCGGCAGCTCACCGGTGAGCCGCAGCGCCCCTACGCGGTCGTGCTCGGCGGCTCGAAGGTCAGCGACAAGCTCGCCGTCATCGAGTCGCTGCTGCCGAAGGTCGACACGCTGCTGGTCGGCGGTGGCATGTGCTTCACCTTCCTGGCCGCCCAGGGCCACGAGGTCGGCGACTCGCTGCTCGAGGCCGACCAGCTCGAGAACTGCCGACGCTTCCTGGAGGAGGCGGGGGACAAGATCGTCCTGCCCACCGACATCGTCGTCGCCGCGGAGGTGTCGCCCGACGCCGCGACCAGCACCGTGCCGGCCGATGCCATCCCCGCCGGACAGAAGGGTCTCGACATCGGCCCCGAGTCGGTTCGGGCGTTCGCCGCGGCGCTGGCCGAGGCCCGCACGGTGTTCTGGAACGGCCCGATGGGCGTATTCGAGGTGGCCCCGTTCGCGGCCGGGACGAAGGGCGTCGCCGAGGCGGTCGCCGCCGCGCCGGGGCTCTCGGTCGTCGGGGGCGGTGACTCCGCCGCGGCCGTGCGCACCCTGGGGTTGGACGAGGCCGCCTTCGGGCACATCTCGACCGGCGGCGGAGCGTCGCTGGAGTTCCTCGAGGGTAAGGACCTTCCCGGTGTTTCAGTTCTTGAGGCGGGTTAGCGGCATGGCGGACCCGAAGCCGTCGAAGGGAAAGTCGGCGCGCAGCCCACTGCCCCCCGTCGAGGGGCGGCGCCCGGTGGTCGCCGGCAACTGGAAGATGAACTGCAACCACCTCGAGGCGATCGCGCTGCTGCAGAAGCTGATCTTCAGCCTCGACGAGGAGCAGACCCACCGGGTCGAGGTGGCGGTGCTGCCGCCGTACGTCGATCTGCGCAGCGTGCAGACGGTCATCGACGGTGACCAGGTGCCGATCGCGTTCGGCGCCCAGGACCTCTCCCCGCACGACTCGGGCGCGTACACCGGCGACGTCAGCGGGTCGATGCTGGCCCGGCTGGGCTGCCGCTTCGTCGTCGTCGGGCACTCGGAACGCCGCGAGCACCACCACGAGGACGACGCCACCGTCAACGGCAAGGTGCAGGCCGCCTACCGGCACGGCATCACCCCGATCCTCTGCGTCGGCGAGACGCTCGAGATCCGGGAGGCCGGCGGTCACCTGGACCACACCACCGCGCAGCTGGCCGCGGCCCTGGACGGGATCACCGCCGAGCAGGCCGAGACCCTGGTGGTCGCCTACGAGCCGATCTGGGCGATCGGAACGGGCAAGGTCGCCACCCCGCAGGACGCCCAGGAGGTCTGCCACGCGCTGCGCTCGCAGCTCGCGACGCTCTACTCGCCCGAACTGGCCGACGCGGTCCGTGTCCTCTACGGCGGGTCGGTCAAGGCGGGCAACGCCGCCGAGCTGGTCTCGCAGGACGACATCGACGGGGCATTGGTCGGCGGGGCGAGCCTCGACGCCGACGAGTTCTCGAAGATCTGCATCGCCGCCGGGGCACCGGAGGCCCGCACTGCGGACGTTCGGTAACCTGAATCCAGTTACTCTCGCCCGACGCTTGAAGAAGGAGAGATCAGCCCGTGATCCTGGCGCTGTCGATCGTGATGATCCTGGCCAGCCTGTTGCTGATCGTGCTGGTGCTGCTGCACCGCGGCAAGGGCGGCGGGTTGTCCTCGATGCTCGGTGGCTCGTTCAACTCCAGCCTGTCGGGCTCCTCGGTCGTCGAACGCAACCTCGACCGGCTCACGATCGTGGCAGGTGCGGTGTGGACGGTCTCGATCATCGGTCTGCTGCTGCTGTACAAGAACCAGTCCTGATCCGCGCCCTCGGGGCGGCTGGACACTGATCAACTCGAAACAAGGGGACCCCAGTGGCTGGTGGTAGCGCCATCCGTGGCAGCCGTGTCGGCGCCGGACCGATGGGAGAGAACGAGCGCGGCGAGAGCGCGCCCCGTCAGGTGGTGGCGTTCTTCTGCGCCAACGGCCACGAGGTGCGTCCGGCCTTCGCCATGGACGCCCAACTGCCCGACACCTGGGACTGCCCCCGCTGCGGGTTCCCGGCCGGCCGACAGTCCGAGGCTCCGCCCGCCGCTCCCCGGACCGAGCCGTACAAGACGCACCTGGCCTACGTGAAGGAGCGGCGCACCGACGAGGACGGCGCCGCCATCCTCGAGGAGGCGCTGGCCCGCCTGCGCGCCCGCCGCGGGGAGTGACGCGACCGGCCGCCTACCCGGCGTCGAGCTGCGAGGCCGCCGCCTCGTCCAGCAGCCAGCGGGTGGCCTCCCGGCCGTGCGGGTGGGCCGACGGCACGTCCTGACCGCCGACTGCCTTGGCCACCGCGTCGGCCTTCTTGTCGCCGGAGACGACGAACCACACCTCGGCCGCGGCGTCCAGTGCCGGGAAGGTCAGGGAGAGCCGGACCGGCGGCGGCTTCGGGGAGTCGTGGACGGCGATGACCCACCGGTCGTCGACCGTGGTGCCCGGGTAGCCGGGGAACAGCGAGGCGCAGTGGCCGTCCGGGCCCACCCCGAGCAGGACCACGTCGAAGGGCGGCACGCCCTGCCCCTCGGGCGCCGCGTCCGCCAGCTCCGCGGCGTAGGCGTCGGCCGCCGCCTCGGCGTCGGGAAACCCCGCGTCGGAGGCCGGCATCCGGTGCAGCCGCTGCGGGTCGAGCGGGACGAGGGCGAACAGCTTCGACATCGCCGGCACGTCGTTGCGCTCGTCGCTGCCGGCCGGCACGTAGCGCTCGTCGCCCCACCAGACGTGGACCGCCGACCAGTCCAGCGCCTCCGCCCGCGGCGCGAGCGCCGAGAAGACCGCCTCCAGGATGCCGCCGCCGGTCACCACCAGGTGGGCCTGCCCGCGCGCGGTGATCGCCGCGGCCAGGGTGGCAACGGTGCGGTCGGCCACGCTGGCGGCCAGGGTCTCGGCGTCGTGCTGGACCACGATCTCCGGTTCGGTCATGCCTGCGCCTCCTCGGGTTGCTGCTTGCCCACCTGGCCGGTGGCGGGGTCCCACCAGATGTGGTGGCGGACGGGCGACCGCTTCTCCAGTCCCGCCACCCCGGTGACCTGTGCCAGCGCCTCGGCGTAGATGCTGTCGTGCTCGAGCCGGCGCAGCTCCTCGGCGAGCAACTCGCCGAGCGGGCGCTCACCGAACGGCTGGTACGAGGCCTGCTGGCCGGGGCGGCGCAGCACCAGGTTGTTGCCCTCCAGCGCCGCGGTCGTGGTGGTGTCGTTGGCCATGTCGATCTCGACGCCGCGGACGGGTTCGTCGTCGCTGCCCTCGACGACGGAGTCCACGCCGAGCCGGGAGCTCAGCCACCCCGCGAGCAGGCGGGCCGACGGCTCGTTGCGGCCGCCCAGGACGCGTGCGCCCCGCGGCGGGTGCTGCCAGTCGCCGTCGAATGCCGAGGCCAGGGCGGCCCGCCACGGGGTCAGGCGGGTCCACGCGAAGTCGGTGTCACCGGGAGCGAAGTCCTCGGCCCGCGTCTGCAGGGCGGCGTTGGTGTCCGCCGCCCGCAGCACGTCGGTGATCCGGCGTCCCGCGAAGACTCCCAGCGGGTCGTACGCGATCCGCTCCGGCGGGGCGCCGTGCCACCAGGTGACGACCGGCGCGTCCGGAGCGAGCAGCGGGAGGGTCACCGACTCGGCGTGCAGCGCCAGGCGGCCGTACATGCGCAGCACCACCGACTCGCCCGGCCCGAGCCGGCCCCCGATGGTGACCTCGGCATCGAGGCGCGGCTGCGGTGCGTCGATCTGCCGGCGCACCACCAGCAGCATCCGCATCGGGTGCCGGCTGGCGGCCAGCGCCGCTGCTTCCTCGGCCTCCTCGACGTCCTCGGGGTCGGTGATGACCACCAGGGTCAGGGCCATGCCCGAGGTCACGGCGCCGCCGGTGCGGCGCTCCGCGGCCAACGCCTTGACGACCGCCGTCCCGGTGGTGTCCCACAGTGTGGTCATGTCTAGGGTCGCCTCCACTGCCGGGCGTCTCGTGCCAGCATCTCGTCCGCGGCCTTGGGGCCCCACTCGCCGGCCCGGTAGGGCTGCGGCGGGTGGTCGGCCCAGAAGTTCTCCAGCGGGTCGATGACCCGCCAGGACGCCTCGACCTCCTCGCTGCGGGGGAAGAGCGTCGCGTCGCCGACCAGGACGTCGAGGATCAGTCGCTCGTAGGCTTCCGGCGAGGATTCGGTGAAGGCCTCGCCGTAGAGGAAGTCCATCGAGACGTCGCGGACCTCCATGGCGCTGCCCGGAACCTTCGAGCCGAACTTCAGCGTGACGCCCTCGTCGGGCTGCACCCGGATGACGATCTGGTTGTGACCGAGCTCCTGGGTGTCGGTCTTGCTGAACGGCAGGTGCGGGGCCTTCTTGAACAGCACCGCGATCTCGGTGACCCGTTTGGGGAGCCGCTTGCCGGTGCGCAGGTAGAACGGCACGCCCGCCCAGCGTCGGGTCTCCACCCCGAGCCGGACGGCGGCGAAGGTCTCGGTCGTCGAGTCGTCCGGGATGCCCTCCTCGTCGACGAAGCCGCGCGCCCGCTCGCCGGCCAGCCAGCCCTGCTCGTACTGGCCCCGCACGGCGTAGCACTCCATCTCGCTCGGCAGCGAGATCGCGCGCAGGGCCTTGATCTTCTCGATCCGCACCGCCTCGGAGGCGAACTCGACCGGCTCCTCCATGGCGGTGAGCGCCAGCAGCTGCAGCAGGTGGTTCTGCAGCACGTCCCGCGCGGCGCCGGTGGCCTGGTAGAACGCGGCCCGGCCACCGATGCCGACGTCCTCGGCCATGGTGATCTGCACCGAATCGACGAAGTTGGCGTTCCAGACCGGCTCGAAGAACTGGTTGGCGAAGCGCAGCGCCAGCAGGTTCTGGACCGTCTCCTTGCCCAGGTAGTGGTCGATCCGGTAGACGTCCTGGGCCGGGAAGACGTGGTCGACGAGGCGGTTCAGCTCGAGGGCGCTGGGCAGGTCGTGACCGAACGGCTTCTCCACGACCACGCGCCGCCACCCGCCCGCGGCCTCGGCGTCGGCCAGGCCGGTGCGCTCCATCTGCCGCAGGACGGGCGGGAAGAGCTTGGGCGGGATGGACAGGTAGAAGGCCACGTTGCCCTGAGTCCCGTGACTCGAGCGCAGCTCACCGATGAGCTCGGCGAGCTGGTCGAAGGCCTCGTCGTCGTCGAACGACCCCTCGATGAAGCGGGTGTTGCCGGCCAGCCGGCGCCACACCTCCTCGCTCCAGGCGGTCCGGGCGCCGTCGCGGGCGCACTTGCGAGCCAGGCTTTCGAAGGAGCCGCCACCGGGCCAGTCGGCCCGTGAGAAGCCGACGAGCACGAAGTCCGTCGGCAGCAGGCCGCGGTTGGCGAGGTCGTAGACGGCCGGGATCAGCTTCTTGCGCGACAGGTCGCCGCCGATGCCGAAGACGACCAACGCGCACGGCGCCGGAACCCGCGGTAGCCGCCGGTCCGCCGGGTCGCGCAGCGGATTGCTGCGCTTGTTCTCGGTGCCCGGGCCGGCCTCGACCGCCGCCGGCACCGGGACTCCGCCGGTGTGCGGGGCCGCCGCGGCGGTCGCCTCCGGTCGTTCGTTGCTCGTCGGTGCCGACTCCGCCGGCGGGGCGTCGGTCTCGGCGTCGGTCGTCGTGTTTTCGTCCTGCTTCGTCACTTTCCGACGGCGTCCAGTTGCTTCGACACGCTCTCGGCGAGCTGGGAGTAGGAGTCCTCGAACTTCTGCACGCCTTCCCGCTCGAGGGTGTCGATGACGTCGTCGTACTCGATGCCGAGACCGGCCAGCGCGGTGAGGGCGGTGCGGGCGTCGTCGTACGTGCCCCGGACGGCGTCGCCCCGCACCTCGGCGTGGTCGCCGACCGCATCGAGTGTGGCCTCGGGCATCGTGTTGACCGTGTCGGGGGCGACCAGCTCGACGACGTACATGGTGTCCTCGTAGGCGGGGTCCTTGACCCCGGTCGAGGCCCAGAGCGGGCGCTGCGTGTTCGCGCCGGCGTCGGCGAGCTTCTTCCAGCGGTCGGAGGCGAGGACGTTCTCGTACCGCTCGTAGGCCAGCCGGGCGTTCGCGACGGCCGCCCGCCCCCGCAGCGCCTGGGCCTCGTCGGAGCCGATCTTGTCGAGGCGCTTGTCGACCTCGCTGTCGACGCGCGAGACGAAGAACGAGGCCACCGACCGGATGGTGGACAGGTCGATGTTGGCCTTGAGCGCCTGCTCCAGGCCGGTGAGGTAGGCGTCCATCACCTGCTCGTAGCGCTCCAACCCGAAGATCAGCGTGACGTTGACGCTGATGCCGGCGGCGGTGGCCGCGGTGATCGCCGGCAGCCCCTCGAGCGTGGCCGGAATCTTGATCATGACGTTGGGCCGGTCGACCAGCCACCAGAGGCCCTTGGCCTCGGCGGTGGTCCGCTCGGTGTCATGCGCCAGCCGGGGGTCCACCTCGATCGAGACCCGGCCGTCCTTGCCGTCCGTGCGGTCGTACACCGGCCGGAGCACGTCACAGGCCCAGCGGATGTCGTACGCCATCAGGTAGCGGATGGCCCCGTCGACGGAGATCTGCCGGACAGCGAGGTCGTGGACCTGCTCGTCGTAGGCATCGCCCTTGTCCAGCGCCTTCTGGAAGATGGTCGGATTGCTGGTCACGCCGACGACGTGCTTGGTGTCGACGAGTTCCTGCAGGTTGCCGCTGCGCAGGCGTTCGCGGCTGATGTCGTCCAGCCAGACCGAGACGTCCTGCTGCGACAGCGTCGCGAGCGGGTCACTCATGGTGTCTCCTTCGTGACGAGATGGCCAGGGTCAGTTACCCGTGGTCGTCTGGTTGGTGATGCCGACGCGGTCTCGCGTCGCGTGCGCGGCCGCGACGACGCGGTCCGGGGTGAAGCCGAACTGTTCGAACAGCACGTCACCCTCGGCGCTGGCGCCGAAGTGCTCGATGGAGACGATCTCGCCGGCCTCGCCGACGACCTCGCGCCAGCCCTGCGCCACCCCGGCCTCGATGCTGACCCGGGCGCGGACCGCGGGCGGCAGCACCTGCTGCCGGTAGGTGGCCGGCTGAGCGTCGAACCACTCCCGGCACGGCATCGAGACGACGCGGGCCGCGATGCCTTCGGCCTCCAGCCGGTTGCGCGCCTCGAGGGCGAGCGAGACCTCCGAGCCGGTGGCGATCAGCAGCACCTCGGGGCTGCCGGTGGAGGCGTCCTCGAGCACGTAGCCGCCCTTGTCCGCGTTGGCGGCCTTCGCCGGGTCGAGCACCGGCAGGTTCTGCCGGGACAGCGCCATCCCGATCGGCCCGTCGGTGGTCTCCATGGTGCGGCGCCATACGGCCGTGGTCTCGTTGGCGTCGGCGGGGCGCGTCATGGCGAAGCCGGGGATCGCGCGCAGCGCGGCCAGCTGCTCGATGGGCTGGTGGGTGGGGCCGTCACCGCCGAGGCCGATCGAGTCGTGCGTCCAGACGAAGATCGACGGAATCTCCATGAGCGCCGAGAGGCGTACCGGCGGGCGCATGTAGTCGCTGAAGACGAGGAAGGTGCCGCCGTAGGCGCGGGTGCCGCCGTGCACCGTGATGCCGTTGACGATGGCGCCCATGGCGTGCTCGCGGATGCCGAAGTGCAGCGTGCGCCCGTACGGGCCGCCGCGCCAGGTCTTGGTCTGGTGCTCGGCCGGGATGAAGCTGGGCTCCCCGGTCATGGTGGTGTTGTTGCTGCCGGCCAGGTCGGCCGAGCCGCCCCACAGCTCGGGCAGCGTGTCGGCCAGGTCGGTCAGGATCTGCCCCGAGGCCTTGCGGGTGGAGATCGCGTTGGCCTTGCCGTCCTTCTCGACCGGGAAGCTGGGCAGGGCGTCGGTCCACGAGGGCGGCAGGGTGCGGGTGGACATCCGCTCGAACAGCTCGGCGCGCTGCCGGTAGCGCGAGGCCCAGGCGTCGAACGACTCCTGCCACTGCGCGTGCGCCTCCCGCCCGCGCCCGATGACCTTCCGGGCGTGGGCCAGGACCTCGTCGTCGACGGCGAACTTCACCTCCGGGTCGAAGCCGAGCAGCTTCTTGGTGGCCGCGATCTCGTCCTCGCCGAGCGCGCTGCCGTGGGCGTCGCCGGTGTTCTGCTTCGTCGGTGCCGGCCACCCGATGATGGTGCGGATCGAGATGATCGACGGCCGGTCGGTGACCTTCTGCGCCTCGCGGATCGCCTTCTCCAGGCCCGCGACGTCCTCGCCGGACTCGACCGACTGGGTGTGCCAGCCGTAGGCCCGGTAGCGGGCCAGGACGTCCTCGCTGAAGGCGACGGCGGTGTCGTCCTCGATGGAGATGTGGTTGTCGTCGTAGAACAGGATCAGGTTGCCCAGCTGCTGGTGCCCGGCGAGCGAGGACGCCTCGGCCGAGACCCCCTCCTGCATGCAGCCGTCCCCGGCGATCACGTAGACGTGGTGGTCGAACGGCGATTCACCGGCCTCGGTGTCCGGGTCGAACAGGCCGCGCTCGCGCCGCGCGGCCATGGCCATCCCGACCGCGTTGGCCACGCCCTGGCCCAGGGGACCGGTGGTCACCTCGACCCCGAGGGTGTGTCCGTACTCCGGGTGGCCGGGCGTGCGTGACTCCCAGGTGCGCAGTGCCTCGATGTCGGCCTTCTCCAGGCCGTAGCCGGACAGGAACAGCTGGCAGTACTGGGTCAGCGACGAGTGCCCGTTGGACATGACGAACCGGTCGCGCCCCGGCCACGTCGGGTCGGTGGGGTCGTGGCGCATGACCCGCTGGTAGAGCAGGTAGGCCAGCGGCGCCAGGCTCATGGCCGTGCCGGGGTGCCCGCTGCCGGCCTGCTGCACGGCGTCGGCCGCGAGCAGCCGGGCGGTGTCGACCGCCTTGGTGTCGAGATCGGTCCACCAGCGCGGGTGGGTGGTGATGATCTGTGCCTCGCCGGTCGAAGTGTCGCTCACGGACGATCTGGTCCCTTCGTGCTGCGGTGCGGTGCGGGGCGCCGCGGCCGGCGGCCCCTATCTGTCTCCATTCCGTCCTACCCACGGCGAGCCTAGCCACACCGCAGACGGCGGGGAGACGGCTGAGCCCGGGAGGCGTCGGCGACACCCCGACAGATACGCTGGCATCGTGACGCAGTCCCCGGTGGCGCCCCTGCAGGCGGGCGACGACCCGGCGGCCGAGACGTCGTTGCACCCGGCCCGTTCGCGCCGCTCGGCGCCGAGGCGGGGCCGTGTCGCGGCCTACGTCGCCCTCACCAAACCGCGCATCATCGAGCTGCTGCTGGTCACGACCCTGCCGTCGATGATCCTGGCGGCCGGCGGGCTGCCCGACTGGCCGGTCGTGGTGGCGACGATGCTGGGCGGCAGCCTGGCCGCGGGCAGCGCGAACGCGCTGAACTGCTACGTCGACCGCGACATCGACGCGCTCATGCGCCGCACCGGCCACCGTCCGCTCGCGCGGCACGAGGTCAGCGCCCGCGGCGCGCTGCTGTTCGGCGGTCTGCTCGGCCTGCTGGCCGTGGCGATCATGGCGCTCGTCACCACGCCGCTCGCCGCCGTGCTCACCGCGGTCGCGATCGGGTTCTACGTCGTGATCTACACCATGGTCCTCAAACGCCGGACGGCACAGAACATCGTCTGGGGCGGCGCCGCCGGCTGCATGCCGGTGCTGATCGGCTGGTCGGCGGTCACCGGGTCGCTGGCCTGGGCGCCGGTCGTGCTGTTCGGGGTCGTGTTCTTCTGGACGCCGCCGCACTTCTGGGCGCTGGCCACCCGCTACCGCGAGGACTACGCCCGCGCCGGCGTGCCGATGCTTCCGGTCGTGGCCAGCCCGCAGCGGGTGGCGCGCGAGATCGTGGTGTACTCCTGGGCCACTGTGGGCGTCTCGCTGCTGCTCTGGCCGCTGGCAACCGGGTGGGTGTACGGGCTGCTGGCGGCACTGGCCGGGCTGGTGCTGCTCACCGGAGCGCACCGTCTACTGCTCGCCACCCGGCGCGGCGCCAACGCCAAGGCCGCGATGGGGCTGTTCCACCTGTCGAACAGCTACCTGGCCTTCGTGTTCGTGGCCGTCGCCGTGGACGCCTTCCTGCGCTGAGCCGGCGCAGGTCATCGCCCGGGCTCCCTACGATCGACACCATGCGCCCGCTGCTGCTCGCCACCTGCTCCTCCCTGCCGGCCGGGGACGAGGACGCCGCGATGCTGGTCGCCGCGCTCGAGCAGGAGGGGCTGCGGGCGACGTGGGCGGTCTGGACCGATCCCGGCGTCGACTGGGGCGCGGCCCCGGTGATGCTGCGCTCCACCTGGGACTACCACGGCCGGCGAGGGGAGTTCCTGCGCTGGCTGGCGGGCCTGCCGCACGTCGAGAACCGCGCCGACATCGTGGCCTGGAACACCGACAAGACCTACCTGCGTGACCTCGAACGCGCGCGCGTGCCGGTGGTGCCGTCCACCTTCGTCGAGGTCGGGTCACCGCTGCCGGCGCCCACGGCGGCCGAGTTCGTGCTGAAGCCCAGCGTCGGCGCCGGCTCGCGGGGCGCCGGCCGGTTCGCCGCCGACCGGCTGACTGCCGCGCAGCAGCACGCCGACGAGCTGCACCGCGCGGGTCGGACCGTGCTCGTCCAGCCCTACCTGGAGGCCGTCGACACCGCGGGGGAGACGTCGTTGCTGTACGCGGCCGGCCGGTTCAGCCACGCCATCCGGAAGGGCGCCATGCTCCCCCCGGCGATGTTGCACCCGGTCGACGGCGCGGCGCTCTGGGTCGAGGAGAACATCGCCGCCCGGGAGCCGGCCGAGGCCGAGCTGGCAGTCGGCGAGGCCGCCCTGGCCGCGCTGAGGCAGCGGTTCGGCGTCGTGCCGCTCTACGCCCGGGTCGATCTGCTGCCCACGCCGGACGGTCCGGTCGTGACGGAGCTGGAGCTGACCGAGCCGTCGCTGTTCCTCGTCCACGACCCGACCGGCGCCGCCGCCGGGCGGTTCGCCCGCGCCGTCGCGGAGCGGGTGTGACCTCGCTGCGGCCCCGTCCTCGCCCGGGCCGCTCCACCGCCGCCGCCACCGCCGCCCCACCGCCGCACGAGCCGGGCGCGGTCCGGCTGCCAGAGGTCCGGCAGGAACGGGTCGAGGCGCTGCGCCGCATGAAGCGGATCGCGATCGCGCTGCTGCTGCTGGCCGCCGCCGTCTACATCATCTGCCGGGCTTTCGGCGACGGAGCGGGCGTGTGGGGCTACGTCCAGGCCACGGCGGAGGCGTCGATGGTCGGCGGCCTGGCGGACTGGTTCGCGGTCACGGCGATCTTCCGCCGGCCGCTGGGGCTGCCGATCCCGCACACCGCGATCATCCCGGCGAAGAAGGACCAGATCGGCGAGGGGCTGGCCACCTTCGTGCGCGAGTACTTCCTCACCACGGAGGTCGTCTCCGAACGGGTCAGCGCCGCGCACGTGCCGGAGCGGATGGGGCAGTGGCTCGCCGACCCGACGCATGCGCGGCGGCTGTCGGAGGAGCTCAGTATCGCGGTGAGCGGCATGGCGGGAATGCTGCGCGACGACCAGATCCGCGACGCCGTGGCGGGTTTCGCCGACCGGCGGCTGCGCGAGCTCGACATCGCCCCGCTGCTGGCCCGGCTCATCGATGCGGTCTGCGACTCCGGCCAGCATCAGGCCACGCTGACGCTGTTCCTCAAGGGCACCAAGAAGTTCCTGGACGCCAACCGCGGTGAGTTCCGCCGCCGCGTCGACGAGCAGTCCTGGCTGCCGTCGTTCGTCGACGAGCAGCTGTTCAACGCCGGCTTCAGCTGGACCCAGGGGTTCCTGACCGACGTCATCGCCCAGCCGGAGCACGAGCTGCGCGGCGGGTTCGACCGTCAGCTACGCGAGCTGGCCGAGCAGCTCCGAAGCGACCCGGAGCGGATCGCCCGCGTCGAGGCCGCCCGCGACCAGCTGCTGGACCACCCGAGCGTGCGCTCCTACCTCGCCAACCTCTGGGACGCGATGAAGAAGCTGCTGCTGGACGAGACCGGGGACCCCGACAGCGAACTGCGCCGGTCGGTGACCGGGCTGACCGTCCGGGCGGGGGAGGTCCTGCGCGACGACCCGGTGGTACGCGACCAGGTCAACGACGCGCTGCGCCGGCTGTCCGGGCACGTGGCGACGAACTACGCCGACGACCTTGCCGACGTCATCTCCAGCACCGTCGCGCGCTGGGACACCGACGAGACCAGCCGCCGTCTGGAGTTGCAGGTCGGCCGGGACCTGCAGTTCATCCGCATCAACGGGACGGTCGTCGGCGCGCTCGCGGGGCTCGCGATCCACCTGATCAGCCAGCTGGTGTGACCGTCGCCCGCCCGCGCATCGTCATCAGCACCCCGAGCGCCGCGAGCCAGACCAGGCAGGCGCCCAGCATGTGGATCGCGACCAGCAGCGGCGGCACGTTCAGGAAGTACTGCGTGTAGCCGAGCGCGCCTTGGGCGAGTTCGACGCCGAGCAGCGCCAGCACCGCCTTGCGGACGGCCGGGCCGGCGGGGAAGGCCCAGGCGATGGCGACCAGCCCGATCGTCACGCCGATGAGCACCATCACGGCGTCGGCGTGCAACTGGGCCACGGCGGCCACGTTCAACCCGTTGCGGTGCACCACTCCCTGGTCCAGGTCGCCGGCGTGCGGGCCGGCGCCGGTGACGACGGTGCCGAAGACCAGCACCGCCGCGGTGAGCGCGGCCGCGGCCCAGGCCAGCGCCACGCCCGCGGGGGCGGCCCGCCCGGCCGGTGCCTCGCGGCGCAACCGCCACCAGAGCACGAAGGTGACCGAGATCATCGCCGAGGAGAGCATGAAGTGCAGCCCCACCAGCCACGGGTTCAGGTGGGTCAGGACGGTCAGCCCGCCCACCACCGCCTGGGCGGGGATGCCCAGCAGCGCCGCGGTGGCCAGCGGCCGTTGCTCACGACGCAGCATCGCCACCAGCCAGGTGGCGATCGCCACGGCCGCGAGCACGAAGGTCAGGGTCCGGTTGGTGAACTCGATCGCCCCGTGGATCTGCAGCTTCGCGGTCGGCACCAACGAGTTGTCGGTGCAGCGCGGCCACGTCGGGCAGCCCAGACCAGAGTTCGTCAGCCGCACCGCGCCACCGGTGACGACGATGACGACGTTGGCCACGACCGAGGCCAGGGCCAGGCGCCGCAGCAGGTCGGGGGAACGCAGCCAGGCCGGCCCGCGGGACGGCGGCGCGGGGGATGCCGCCGGCGACCGCGAGCCGAGGTCGGCCGTCATTCCCACTTGAACCACCTCGCCGCGGCGGGCAGCGCCACCGCCGCCCAGACCACCAGTGTGACGAGGTTGCGTACCGGAAGCCCACCCCCGGACTGCAGCACGGTGTGCAGCCCCTGCGACAGCGCCGCCGAGGGTAGGTACTGCAGCACGGGCTCGGCCCCGCCGAACCGGTCCAGCGGGATCGCGATGCCGCCGGCGAACAGCAGGATCAGCCAGCCGAGGTTGGCGACCGCGAGCGTGACCTCCGCCCGCAGCGTCCCGGCGACCAGGAGGCCGAGACCGCCGAAGGCGACCGTTCCCAGGGCGATGAGCAGCAACGCGACGAGCGGGTCGCCGTGCGGATGCCACGCCAGGGCGAAGCCAAGGGCCGCGATGAGCACGACCTGCACCACCTCGAGCAGCAGCACGGCGAGGGTCTTGCCGCTCAGCAGGACCGCCCGCGGCAGCGCGGTGGCGCCGAGCCGCTTCAGTACCGCGTACTTGCGCTCGAAACCGGTAGCGATGGCGAGCCCGGTGAACGAGGCGGACATGACCGCCAGCGCGATGATGCTGGGCACCACGAAGTCGATGCGACGGTCGACGCCGAGGGAGTAGAGCAACGGCAGGTTGAAGAAGAACAGCAGCAGCAGCGGGATCAGCAGTGTGAGGCCGACCTGTTCGCCGTTGCGCAGCAGCAGTTTGAACTCCATGGCCGTCTGCGCGGCCAGCATCCGGGAGCGAGGGGCCGCGGCCGGTGCCGGGGCGTAGCTGGTTCCGGCCGCCTTCATGTGCGCAACCCCCGTCCGGTCAGTTCGAGGAAGACATCCTCCAGGCTGCGCCGCTCGACCGAAAGATCCTCGGCCATGACCTCCTTGGCGGCACACCAGGCCGTCAGGGTCGCCAGCAGCTGGGGGTTGACCTCACCGGTGACCAGGTAGCGGCCGGGCGCGGTCTCGGCGACCCCGCAGCCGGCCGGGAGGGCCGAGGCCAACTCGTCCAGCGGCAGCCCGGTGACGGCGCTGAACCGGATCTGCCCCTCCGAGCCGCTCTGCGTGAGCTCGGCCGGGGTGCCCTGGGCGACGACGTGGCCGGAGTCGACGACGGCGACGGTGTCGGCCAGCCGCTCGGCCTCGTCGAGGAAGTGGGTGGTGAGCACGACGGTGACCCCGTCGTCACGCAGCGTGTCCACCAGCTCCCAGGTGCCGCGCCGCGACTGCGGGTCCATGCCGGCGGTCGGCTCGTCGAGGAAGACGAGCTCGGGCCGGGCGACCAGCGCCAGGGCCAGGGACAGCCGCTGCTGCTGGCCTCCGGACAGCCGCTTGACCGGCGTCCGCTCGGCCTCCTCGAGGCCGACGACCGACAGCAGCTCGCGCGGATCCTGCGGCCGATCGGCGTAGGACGCGAACAGCCGCAGCAGCTCGAGCGTCCCCGCGCCGGTGTAGCCGCCGACGCCCTCCTGCAGCATGACGCCCACCCGCGGCCGCAGCGCGGCGGCGTCGGTGACGGGGTCCAGGCCGAGCACCCGGGCCGTGCCGGCGTCCGGCCGGCGGAACCCCTCGCAGATCTCGATGGTGGTGGTCTTGCCCGCGCCGTTGGGGCCGAGCAGCGCGAACACCGAGCCGCGCGGGACCCTGAACGACAGGTCGTCCACCGCCCGGACCGAGCCGTAGCTCTTGACCAGACCTGCGATCTCCACCGCGGGCCCGGCGTCCCGGGAGTTGACCGTCACGGCCTCCAGTTTAGGAACGGCGGGCTGCGGCCGCCGGGCGGGCAGGGCGGGCGTTCAGGCTCCGCCGGCGACGGCCTTCACGCTGGATCCGTACGCGTCCACATACTCCTGGTCCGAAAGCTGCTGCACCGCCTCGCGGACCTGCTCGGTGACCTGGCGCAGCACGCGGGAGCTGCGCTCCTCGTCGGCGCGCCCGGCGAAGCTCAGCGGGGCGCCGAACCGCACCGCCACCGGCGCGCGGTGCCACCGGACGCTGCCGGGGGGCTGGACGTCGCGGGTGCCGACGAGGCCGACCGGGATCACCGGCGCGCCGCTGCGCAGGGCCAGTCGGGCGACCCCGGTGCGGAACTTGTGCAGCCGGCCGTCGGGGGAACGGGTGCCCTCGGGATAGATGCCCAGTGCCTTGCCCTCGGCCAACACCTCGACGCCGATGTCGATGACCTCGGCCGCCGAGCGCACGTTCGCGCGCGCCACCGGGACCTGGCCCATGCCCCGGAAGAAGGCTGCCGAGGCCCGGCCCTTCAGCCCGGGGGTCGTGAAGTACTCCGCCTTGGCGAAGTAGAAGATCTGGCGCCGCGCCGCCAGCGGCGTGAAGAACTCGTCGGCGAACGAGACGTGGTTGGCGGTGAAGATCGCCGGCCCCTCGCCCGGGACATGCTCCAGGCCCGAGACCTCGGGGCGGTACACCGCCCGCAAGAACGGGGCGAGCGTGTACTCGAGGGTCCGATACAGCACGTGATGAACCTACCGTCACCGCGCCGCCGGCCCCCGTGTCTGACGGCGGCCGGGAAATACGTCATACTGGTGTTGTGAAATTCGATCCGGCAGACGCGACGGGCGAGGGGACCCGTGACGCCGTCACCCGGACGATCCTCGAGCGCGGACCGCAATCCGCCGCCGCCCTCGCCGATCGGCTCGGGCTCTCGCCCGCCGCCGTCCGGCGCCACCTCGACGCGCTCGTCGCCGACGGCGTCCTGCTCGAGCGGGAGCCGCGCGTCGGCCCACGGCGCGGACGCGGCCGGCCGGCCCGCACCTTCGCCCTCACCGACCAGGGGCGGGCGGCGCTCCCGCACGGCTACGACGACCTCGCCAGCACCGCGCTGCGCTACCTGGCCGAGAGCGGCGGGGAGCAGGCCTTGACGGCCTTCGCCGAGCATCGCGCCCACACGCTGGCCAACCGGCTGCGGGACGACGTCGAGGCCACCGCCCCGCTGACGTCGCGCGTCGAAGCCGTCGCCGGGTCGCTGTCGCGGAACGGCTACGCTTCGACCACGCAGGCAGTGGGCGGCGACTCCGGCGTGCAGATCTGCCAGCACCACTGCCCGGTGGCGCACGTCGCCGCCGAGTTCCCACAACTGTGCGAGGCCGAGACGCGTGCGCTCGAGCAGGTGCTGGGTACCTACGTCCAGCGGCTGGCGACGATCGCCCACGGCGACGGCGTCTGCACCACCCACGTCCCGCTGAATCACCGCACCACCCGATCCGGGAGGAATTGATATATGACCACCGCCCCCGAACGCACCCTGACCCAGGACGAGCAGATCGACCGCCTGGGCCGCTACGGCTACGGGTGGGCCGACAGCGACGTCGCGGGCGCCAGCGCGCAGCGCGGCCTGTCCGAGGCAGTCGTCCGTGACATCTCGGACAAGAAGAGCGAGCCGGAGTGGATGCTCGACCGCCGGCTCAAGGCGCTGTCGATCTTCGACAAGAAGCCGATGCCGAACTGGGGCTCCGACCTCTCGGGCATCGACTTCGACAACATCAAGTACTTCGTGCGTTCCACGGAGCAGCAGGCCGCCAGCTGGGAGGACCTGCCCGAGGACATCCGCAACACCTACGACAAGCTCGGCATCCCGGAGGCGGAGAAGCAGCGGCTCGTCAGCGGTGTCGCGGCGCAGTACGAGTCCGAGGTCGTCTATCACAAGATCAACGAGGAGCTCGAGAGCCAGGGTGTCATCTTCATGGACACCGACACCGGCCTGAAGGAGCACCCGGAGATCTTCGAGGAGTACTTCGGCTCGGTGATCCCGTCGGGTGACAACAAGTTCGCCGCTCTCAACACCTCGGTGTGGTCCGGCGGATCGTTCATCTACGTCCCCAAGGGCGTGCACGTCGAGATCCCGCTGCAGGCCTACTTCCGGATCAACACCGAGAACATGGGCCAGTTCGAGCGGACGCTGATCATCGTCGACGAGGGCGCCTACGTGCACTACGTCGAGGGCTGCACCGCCCCGATCTACAGCTCCGACTCGCTGCACTCGGCCGTGGTCGAGATCGTGGTGAAGAAGGGCGGTCGCTGCCGCTACACGACCATCCAGAACTGGTCGAACAACGTGTACAACCTCGTCACCAAGCGGGCCCGCGCCGAGGAGGGCGCCACCATGGAGTGGGTCGACGGCAACATCGGCTCCAAGGTGACGATGAAGTACCCGGCCGTGTGGATGACCGGCGAGCACGCCAAGGGCGAGGTCCTGTCCATCGCCTTCGCCGGTGAGGGTCAGCACCAGGACGCCGGCGCCAAGATGCTCCACCTCGCGCCGAACACCAGCTCGAACATCATCTCCAAGTCCGTCGCCCGCGGCGGAGGACGCACCTCCTACCGCGGCCTCGTCCAGGTCAACAAGGGCGCGCACCACTCCGCCTCGACGGTCAAGTGCGACGCCCTTCTGGTCGACGACATCAGCCGCTCGGACACCTACCCCTACGTCGACGTCCGCGAGGACGACGTCTCGATGGGGCACGAGGCCACCGTCTCGAAGGTCAGCGAGGACCAGCTGTTCTACCTGATGAGCCGCGGCCTGTCCGAGGACGAGGCGATGGCGATGGTCGTGCGCGGCTTCGTCGAGCCGATCGCGCGGGAGCTGCCCATGGAGTACGCGCTCGAGCTGAACCGGCTGATCGAGCTGCAAATGGAAGGTGCGGTGGGCTGAGCCCATCGGGCGGGTCTGGGGGGCGGGGTGTTCCCGGCCTCGGGCAACCACCCGCCCTCGTTCCTCGGGCGGGGGCCAGGCCCATCCACGCCCTCCGCCGGGAACACCCCGCCCCCGACCTCGCGGCCACCTGAACTGAAAGACGAGCGAAGAAAAGAGCGATGACGACTACTACCGAACGTGAAGTGACGTTGGCGGCCTCCGGGTCGCCGGCGGAGCGGTTCGTGTCGAGGGATCCGCAGGACTTCCCCGTACCGGATCGCAGCCAGGAGGACTGGCGGTTCTCGCCGCTGCCGAAGCTGCGGGAGTTCTTCGAGCCGTTCCAGCCCGACGGGGTGATCGACGGTGACGAGAGCGTCCCGGCCGGGGCACACGTCGAGACCGTCGAGCCGGCCACGCTGGACGCGTTCGGGAAGGCGCTCACGCCGGCCGACCGGCCGAGCGCGCTGGCGATGACGAACGCCACGCGGTCGCTGCACGTCACCGTCGATGCCGGCGCCGAGCTGGCCGAGCCGATCGTGCTGAACCGGCGGGGCGTCAGCGGGCGCTCCTACAGCCACCACGTCGTCGAGGTGGGGGCCAACGCCAAGGCGACGCTGGTCATCGACCACCGGGGGCTGCTCAAGGTGGCCGCGAACATCGAGTTCGTGCTTGGCGACGGCGCCAGCCTCTCGGTCGTCTCGGTGAACTCGTGCGACGAGGGGTCGGTGCAGCTGTCGTCGTACGCGGCGCTGGTCGGACGGGACGCCACCTACAAGTTCACCAACATCACGCTCGGCGGGTCGGTCGTGCGGATCGTGCCGACCGTGCGCTTCGCGGGCCCGGGCGGTCACGCCGAGCTGCTGGGCGTCAGCTTCGCCGGCGACGACCAGCACTTCGAGTCCCGGCTGTTCGTCGACCACAACGCGCCGAACTGCAGCTCCAATGTGCTGTACAAGAAGGCGCTGCTCGGGGACTCCGCCCGCACGGTATGGATCGGGGACGTGCGGATCCGCCCCGAGGCGACCGGCACCGAGACCTTCGAGATGAACCGCAACCTGCTGCTGTCCGACGGTGCGCGCGCCGACTCCGTGCCCAACCTCGAGATCGAGACCGGTGACATCGCCGGCGCCGGGCACGCGAGCACCACCGGAAGGTTCGACGACCTGCAGCTGTTCTACCTGCAGTCGCGGGGCATCCCCGAGGACGAGGCGCGACGCCTCGTCGTCCGCGGATTCTTCGCCGACGTCGTCGAGCGGATCGGCGTGCCGGCCCTGGAGAAGCAGCTCATGACCGCGATCGAGGCCCGGCTCGGCTTCGCCGCGGACGACACCGACAGCGATATCGACACCCACAGTGTCACCGAAGGAGAGAACGAGCACCGATGAGCGAACTCGTCATCAAGGACCTGCGGGTCAACGTCGCCGGGGAGGACACCGAGATCCTCAAGGGCGTCGACCTCACCGTGCGCTCGGGGGAGACCCACGCGATCATGGGCCCGAACGGCTCGGGGAAGTCCACCCTGGCCTACTCGGTCGCCGGCCACCCGAAGTACACGGTCACCGGCGGCTCGGTGACCCTCGACGGCGAGGACGTCCTGGCCATGGGCGTCGACGAGCGTGCCCGCGCCGGGCTGTTCCTGGCCATGCAGTACCCGGTCGAGGTCTCCGGCGTGTCGGTGTCGAACTTCCTGCGCTCGGCCGCGACCGCCACCCGGGGTGAGCCGCCGAAGCTGCGGCACTGGGTCAAGGACGTCGCGGGCGCCATGGAGCGGCTGGAGATGGACAAGGCCTTCGCCGACCGCAGCGTCAACGAGGGCTTCTCCGGCGGTGAGAAGAAGCGCCACGAGATCCTGCAGCTCGAGCTGCTGCAGCCGAAGATCGCGATCCTGGACGAGACCGACTCCGGTCTCGACGTCGACGCGCTCCGGGTCGTCAGCGCCGGCATCAACCGGGTGCGGGAGTCCACCAGCGTCGGCACCCTGCTGATCACGCACTACACCCGCATCCTGAACTACATCCACCCCGACCAGGTGCACGTCTTCTTCGACGGGCGCATCGTCGAGTCCGGCGGCGCCGAACTCGCCGAGCGGCTGGAGAGCGAGGGCTACGCCCGCTTCGGGGTCAACGAGACGGCCTCGGCTTAATACCCCACGAAACCGTGTCGCAAAGAACGCTCCACGCTTCCGCGGGGGCCCCTAGAAACCGAAGGGTGGTCCTGTGACACTGGATGTTGAAGCGGTGCGCAAGGAGTTCCCGATCCTCGCGCGCGAGATTCACGGCGTGCCGCTGGTCTATCTCGACAGCGCGAACAGCGCCCAGAAGCCGCAGGTCGTGATCGACGCCGAGGCGGACCTCTACGCGAACCACTACGCGAACGTGGCGCGCGCGGTGCACACGCTCGGCAGCGAGGTGACGAACGCCTACGAGGGGGCGCGCGACAAGGTCGCCGCCTTCCTCAACGCGCCCTCGCGCGACGAGGTGATCTTCACCCGCAACATCACCGAGGCGCTGAACCTGCTGGCGTACTCCTTCTCGAACGCCTCGACGTTCCCCGGTGCGGAGCATTTCGCGCTCGGGCCCGGCGACGAGATCGTCGTCACCGAGATGGAGCACCACAGCAACCTGGTGCCGTGGCAGCAGCTGGCCCAGCGCACCGGCGCGACCTTCCGCTGGATCCCGATCGACGACGACGGTCGTCTGGTGGAGTCCGCGATCGACGAGGTGATCACCGAACGGGCCAAGGTCGTCTCGTTCGTCCACCAGTCGAACGCGCTCGGCACCATCAACCCGGTCCGCCGCCTGGTCGACCGCGCCCACGCGGTGGGGGCACTGGCGATCGTCGACGCGGCGCAGTCGGCGCCGCACCTGACCCTGGACGTGCAGGAGCTCGGCGCCGACTTCGTGGGCTTCACCGGCCACAAGGTCTACGGCCCCTCGGGCGTGGGCGTCCTGTGGGGGCGCCGGGACCTGCTCGCCGCGTTGCCGCCGTTCCTCGGTGGCGGCGAGATGATCGAGACCGTCGCGATGGACGGCTCGACGTTCGCCGAGCCTCCCCACCGCTTCGAGGCCGGCACCCCGATGATCGCCCAGGCCGTCGCGCTCGGCACCGCCGTCGAGTTCCTGACCGGCCTCGGGCGCCGGAACGTCATGGAGCACGAGGCGGAGATCACCGCGCATGCCCTGGAGGGGCTGCAGAGCGTCGAGGGGCTGCGGATCATCGGGCCCCGCGACACCCGAGACCGGGGCGCCACCGTCGCCTTCACGATGGCCGGGGTCCACCCGCACGACGTCGCGCAGCTGCTGGACGAGTACGGCATCGCCGTGCGCGCCGGTCACCACTGCGCCCGGCCGGTCTGCGTCCGCTACGGCGTGCCGGCGACCACCCGCGTCTCGTTCGGCGTCCACACCACCCACGACGAGATCGACCAGCTCGTCCGCGGGCTGACCAAGGTGAAGGAGATGTTCTCTCGATGAGCGTGCCGCTCGGCTCGATGTACCAGGAGATCATCCTGGATCACTACAAGCACCCGCAGCACAAGGGCCTGCCGGCGGACTTCGACGCCGAGGTCCACCACGTGAACCCGACCTGCGGCGACGAGGTGACCCTGCGGGTCAAGCTCGCCGACGGCCGGATCACCGAGCTCGGCTGGGACGGCGAGGGCTGCTCGATCAGCCAGGCGTCGACCTCGGTGATGAGCGGCCTCGTGTCGGGCAAGCCGGTCGACGACGCCCTGGCCCTGGAGCACCGGTTCCTGGACCTGATGCAGTCCCGCGGGTCGGCCGAACTGACCGACGAGGACGAGGAGGCGCTGGAGGACGCCGTCGCCTTCGAAGGGGTGTCGAAGTACCCGGCGCGCGTCAAGTGCGCGCTGCTGGGCTGGATGGCGATGAAGAGCGCCGTCGCCGAGGCCGGCTGGGCCGACGCCTCGGGCGCCGGAACCGACGAGATGACTCCGGAGGGGAGCACCACATGACCAGCACCGCCGTTCCCACACGCGACGAGGTGGACGAGGCCATGCGCGAGGTCGTCGACCCCGAACTCGGCATCAACGTCGTCGATCTGGGTCTGCTGTACGACGTCGACATCGCGGCCGGCGAGTCCGGCACCGTCGTCACCCTCGACATGACCCTGACCTCGGCCGCCTGCCCGTTGACCGACGTCATCGAGGACCAGGCCCACTCCGCCCTGTCCGGCGGCGCGCGGCCACTCGCGAGCGAGGTCAAGATCAACTGGGTCTGGATGCCGCCGTGGGGCCCGGAGAAGATCACCGACGATGGTCGCGAGCAGCTGCGCGCACTCGGCTTCAACGTGTGAGCGACGCTTGCGGAGCGAACCAGGGACATCGGGCGCGACGACAGGAGCGTATGCGCGCGAGGCCGGGCCCGAGCGCAGCGAGTGGTCGGGGTGAGCGTGCATGAGTGGCGAGGCGTCCGCGGAGCCGGGGATCGACCCGGACTTCTTCGACTACCGCAGCCTGCTCGACGACAACGAGCGAAAGGTGCTGGCCGACCTCCGCGGCTGGCTCGAGGAGCACCTCGCCCCGATCGCGGACGACTACTGGGCCCGCGCCGAGTTCCCGCACGAGCTGGTGCCCGGCTTCGCCGGGCTCGATCTGCAGGGACTCGGCATCGAGCTGCCCGATCGCCCCGCGCGGCGCCGGCTGCTGGCCGGCATGGTGAGTGCCGAGATCGCCCGCATCGACTCCTCGTTCGCCTCCTTCTACGGCGTGCACTCGGGCCTGGCCATGGGCACCGTCGATCGTTGCGGGTCCGAGGAGCAGCGACAGCGCTGGCTGCCCCCGATGCGCCGCCTGGAGCTGGTCGGGGCGTTCGGGCTCACCGAGCCCCACGGCGGCTCGGACGTCGCCGGCGGCCTCGAGACCACTGCCCGCCGGGACGGCGACGAGTGGGTGCTCGACGGCGCCAAGCGCTGGATCGGCAACGGCACCTTCGCCGACCTGATCATGGTCTGGGCCCGGGAGGAGTCGGGCGATGATACTGATGGCTCGGTCAAGTGCTTCGTCGTCGAGAAGGGCATGCCCGGCTTCGGCGCCACCAAGATGGAGAACAAGCTCGCCCTGCGCATCACGCAGAACGCCGAACTCAGCTTCGACGGCGTGCGCGTGCCCGAGGCGAACCGGCTGCAGAACGCGACGTCGTTCGACGACACCAACGAGGTCCTGCGCGCCACGCGGGGCAACGTGGCCTGGAGCGCGGTGGGCGTGATGACCGGCCTGTACGAGGTCGCGGTGCAGTACGCCAAGGACCGCGTCCAGTTCGGCCGGCCGATCGGCTCCTTCCAGCTGATGCAGGACCTCCTGGTGCGCATGCTGGGCAACCTCACCGCCGCCACCGGCCTGGCCGTGCGCGGCGCGCAGCTGCAGGACGCCGGCGGCTTCCGCGACGAGCAGGGGGCGCTGGCCAAGGCCTACTGCACCAGCCGGCTGCGGGAGGTCGCGGGCTGGGCCCGGGAACTGCTCGGCGGCAACGGGATCCTGCTCGAGTACGGCGTGGCGAGGCACTTCAACGACGCCGAGGCGCTCTACTCCTACGAGGGCACCCGCGAGATCAACACGCTGGTGGTGGGGCGCTCCATCACCGGCGAGAGCGCCTTCGTCTGATTCCGCTCCCGGCGGCAGGTACGCTGGTCCGAGTGGTGATCCGAACCGAAGGGTGAGCGGCCGACGTCACGGCCGCCGTTCACCTCTCGTCAGAAGGCTCATTCATGATCACCGCTCACGACCTCGAACTGCGCGCGGGGGCCCGCGTCCTGCTGGAGCCCACCACGTTGCGCGTACAGCCCGGCGACCGGATCGGCCTCGTCGGCCGCAACGGCGCCGGTAAGACCACCAGCCTGCGCGTCTTCGCCGGCGACTCGCTGCCGCACGGCGGGCAGATCGAGCGCACCGGCCCGGTCGGCTACCTGCCGCAGGACCCACGCGACGGCGACCTCAGCGTGCTGGCTCGCGACCGCGTGCTGTCCGCGCGTGGCCTCGACGTTCTGGTCACAGAGATCGCCAAAGCGCAGGTGGAACTCACCGAACGCCCCGACGACGAGACGCTGCTGCGCCGCTACGGCAGCCTGGAGGAGCGGTTCACCTCGCAGGGCGGCTACGCCGCCGAGAGCGAAGCGGCCCGCATCTGCGCCAACCTCGGCCTGCCGGAGCGGGTGCTGGCCCAGCCGCTGTCCACCCTGTCCGGCGGGCAGCGCCGACGCGTCGAGCTGGCCCGGATCCTGTTCGCCGACTCCGGAGCCGAGCCGACCACGCTGCTGCTGGACGAGCCGACCAACCACCTGGACGCGGACTCCATCAGCTGGCTGCGCGACTTCCTCAAGCAGCACACCGGGGGACTGGTGCTGATCAGTCACGACGTCGAGCTACTCGATGCCGTCGTCAACCGGGTCTGGTACCTCGACGCCAACCGGTCCGCGGTCGACCAGTACAACGTCGGCTGGAAGAACTACCTCAAGCAGCGGGAGACGGACGAGAAGCGCCGGGTGCGGGAGCGCGCCAACGCCGAGCGGAAGATCGAGACGCTCACCCGGCAGGCCGACAAGATGCGCGCGAAGGCCACCAAGGCCCGGGCCGCCCACCAGATGGACCGCCGCGCCGCCGCGCTGTCGGACGGGCTGGCGGAGGTGCGGCAGCAGGACAAGGTGGCGCGGCTGCGCTTCCCGGCTCCGGCCGCCTGCGGCAAGACGCCGCTCACCGCCGAGGAGCTCTCGAAGTCCTACGGTTCGCTGGAGGTGTTCACCGGCGTCGACCTGGCGGTCGACCGGGGCGCCCGGGTGGTCGTGCTCGGGCTCAACGGCGCCGGCAAGACCACGCTGCTGCGGCTGCTGTCGGGCGTGGAGACCCCGGACACCGGCCGGGTGGTTCCCGGGCACGGACTGCGGCTCGGCTACTACGCCCAGGAGCACGAGACGCTCGATCACGACCGGACGATCCTGGAGAACATGCGGAGCTCGGCGTCCGCGGTCGGGCGCTCGGACCTCTCCGACACCGACCTGCGCAAGATCCTCGGCGCGTTCCTGTTCACCGGCGACGACGTCGACAAGCCCGCCGGCGTCCTGTCCGGCGGCGAGAAGACGCGGCTGGCGCTGGCGATGCTGGTCACCAGCGCCGCCAACGTGCTGCTCCTGGACGAGCCCACGAACAACCTCGACCCGGTTAGCCGGGAGCAGGTGCTCGACGCGCTGCGCACCTACGCCGGCGCCATCGTGCTCGTGACGCACGACGAGGGCGCGGTCGAGGCGCTGGCGCCCGAGAAGGTGATCATGCTCCCCGACGGCGTCGAGGACCAGTGGAGCAGTGAACTGGCCGACCTGATCACACTCGCGTGACACGGCGATCATGTCACGCATTGATCAGGTTCCCGACGGGCCGATTGGCCCGGTAATGCGGACATAGCCGTAGCTAGGTGATCGACCTGCGGTGTCCGCGTGCCGATCAGGTTGCAGGAACACAAACCACGCTGATATCCACGAAAGCACCGTCGGCCGGTCGCAGCTGACCGCCGCGGCAGTACCGGTCGTCGCATCACCACACCTGTCGCACTGCCGGGTGCGAGGACACCACAACCGGAAGGAAACACGATGGCCACGACACTGAAGAAGGGCGCGCGCATCACCGGGGCCGAGCGCACGAAGCTCGCCGCCGATCTGCGCAAGGCCTACGACAAGGGCAAGAGCATCCGCGAACTCGCCGAGACGCACGGCCGCTCGTACGGCTTCGTCCACCGCGTGCTGACCGAGTCCGGCGTCCAGCTGCGCGGGCGCGGCGGCGCGACCCGCTCGAAGGGCGCCTCCAAGGCCCGCGCCTCGAAGTAGCTTCGGGCTCCCTCGACCGGGGCCCGGGCACCCGCAGCCGGGTGCTCGGCCCCCGCGTCACTACGCTGGCGTCATCGCCACCACGACCTCGCGCCGCGAGCTACCCACCGACCCGGACGCCGGTCTCCGGGTCGAGATCGACGGTGAACTCGCCACCGTCACGCTGAACCGGCCCGATCGGCTGAACTGTCAGAGCCCCACCATGTGGGACGGGTTGGCCCGGATCCGCCGCGAGCTGCCCGCCACCGTCCGCGTCGTGGTCCTGCGGGCCGAGGGGCGTGCGTTCTCCGCCGGCCTCGACCGCGCCCTGCACACCGGCGAGCATCCCGACGGACTGCTGTCGTTGCCTCGGCTGTCCCATGAGCAGGCCACCGGCCGGATCGCCCGCTGGCAGCAGGCCTTCGACTGGAGCTCCCGCCCCGACCTGGTCAGCGTGGCCGCCGTGCAGGGGCACGCGGTGGGCGGCGGCTTCCAGCTGGCGCTCGGGACGGACATCCGCCTCGTGGCCGACGACGTCCGGTTCTGCATGGCCGAGCCCGCCCTGGGCATCGTCCCGGACCTCGGCGGCACCAAGCGGCTCGTGGACCTCGTCGGCGTCTCCCGTGCCACCGAGATCTGCCTCACCGCCCGGCGCATCGGGGCCGAGGAGTCGCTGCGGATCGGGCTGGCCACCGCCGCCGTGCCCGCCGACGGACTGGACGATGCGGTCGCCTCGACCGTCGCCGCCCTGCTCGCGGTCGGCCGGGAGGCCGCGGCCGAAACCAAGGCGCTGCTGCGCGGCGCCGTCGACCGCAGCCAGGACGAGCAGCAGGCCGCCGAGCGCGACGCCCAGTACCGGGGGCTGCGTTCGCTCGCCGGGCTGGACGCCGAGGACTGACACCGGTCGCCCGGCCGGGCACCGTCGACGGCAGACTGGTCGCCATGTCGTTCGACCACATGGGCGCGTGGGGCGCGATGAGCTCGCTGCGCCGCGGCAAGGTGACTCAGGACGTGCCCCGGGGCACCTGGCGGCGCGTGTTCCGGTTCGCCCGGCCCTACCGGCGGCAGCTCGTGGCGTTCCTCGTCGTCATCACCGGCAGCGCGCTGATCGGCGTCGTCACGCCGGTGCTCGCCGGCCGGGTCGTCAACCAGATCACGAGTCAGGCCCACACCGGAACGGTCATCCGCATCGCCGTGCTGATCGCCGGGCTGGCGGTCGTGGACGCCGGGCTGTCGTTCACCCAACGCTGGTTCTCCGCGCGCATCGGCGAGGGGCTGATCTTCGACATGCGCACGGCCGTGTTCGACCACGTCCAGCGCATGCCGCTGGCGTTCTTCACCCGGACCCAGACCGGCGCGCTAGTCAGCCGGCTCAACAACGACGTCCTCGGCGCCCAGCAGGCCTTCACGTCGACGCTGTCCGGACTGGTCTCCAACATCGTGGCGCTGGTCCTGACGGCCGCGGTGATGTTCTCGCTGTCCTGGCAGATCACTGCCCTGTCGCTGGTCATGCTGCCGCTGTTCGTCATCCCGGCGCGACGGATCGGCCGGCGGCTGCAGACCATCACCCGCGAGTCGTACAACCTCAATGCCTCGATGAACAACACCATGACCGAGCGGTTCAACGTCGCCGGGGCACTGCTGGTGAAACTGTTCGGACGCCCCGAGCGCGAGGACGCGTCGTTCCGAGCCCGGGCCGACCGGGTCCGGGACATCGGCGTCACCTCGGCCATGTACGGGCGCGCCTTCTTCGTCTCGCTCACGCTGGTGGCGGCCCTGGCGCAGGCGCTGGTGTACGGGCTCGGGGGCTACTTCGCGATCCAGGGCAGCATGTCGGCCGGCACGGTCGTCACCCTGGCCCTGCTGCTGACCCGCCTCTACGGGCCGCTGACGGCGCTGTCGAACGCGCGGGTCGACGTCATGAGCGCGCTGGTCAGCTTCGACCGGGTCTTCGAGGTGCTGGACCTGCAGCCGATGATCTCCGACGCGCCGGCCGCGGCAGCGCTGCAGCCCGACGCGCGCAGCGTCGAGTTCGTCGACGTCCGGTTCAGCTATCCGACGGCCGCCGACGTCTCGCTCGCCTCGCTGGAGGACGTCGCGGTGTTGGACCGGGCCGGGGGAGTGGAGGTGCTGCACGGGGTCTCCTTCCGCGCCGAGCCAGGGCAGATGGTGGCCCTGGTCGGACCGTCCGGCGCGGGCAAGACGACGATCAGCCAGCTGCTGCCGCGCGTCTACGACGTCACCGGCGGGAAGGTGCTCGTCGGCGGGCAGGACGTCCGTGAGGTGACCCAGCAGTCGCTGCGCGACCGCATCGGCGTCGTCAGCCAGGACGCCCACCTGTTCCACGACACCATCGCCGAGAACCTGCGCTACGCCCGCCCCGAGGCCACCGAGACGCAGGTGTGGCAGTGCCTGGACGATGCCCACATCGGCGACCTCGTCCGCTCCCTGCCCGACGGGCTGGACACCGTCGTCGGCGACCGGGGGTACCGGCTCTCCGGCGGGGAGAAGGCGCGGCTGGCGATCGCCCGGTTGCTGCTCAAGGCACCGGAGATCGTCGTTCTCGACGAGGCGACCGCGCATCTCGACAGTGAGAGCGAGGCAGCGGTCCAGCGGGCCCTGCGGCGCGCGCTGCAGGCGCGCACCTCCCTGGTGATCGCGCACCGGCTGTCGACGATCAGAGACGCCGACCTCGTCCTGGTGCTCGACCAGGGCCGCATCGTCCAGTCCGGCACGCACGACCTGCTTCTCCGCCAGGGCGGGCTGTACGCGGAGCTGTATCGAACCCAGTTCAGCGGGCAGGCGGCGGAGGCGGCGGGCTGAGAGCCCGGCATGGACCCGGTCAGGACGGGAGCGGGTGCAGCGCGTCGGCCGCGAGCGGGTCGGTCAGCAGGCCCGCCAGCGCGATCTCGGCAGCGCCCACGAGCGGCGCGTCGGGGCCGAAGTGCGGCGCCACCAACTCGAGGTGGCGGCGGCTCGCGGCGAGCGCGTAGTGCGCCAGGGACGCCTCGATCTCCTCGCGGGCCACCGCCAGCAGGGTGGTGAACGAACCGCCGAGAACCACCCGCTGCGGGTTCAGCGTGTTGACGAGCGTGCCGATCGTCCGCCCGAGCGGTTCGGCCATCCGCCGCAGGCCGTCGAGGGCGGCCGGCTCCCCCGCCTGGGCGGCCGCGAGCACGTCGGCGATCGCGTCGTCGCTGACCGGCAGCGTCCGACCGGTGGCGGCCAGGATCGCCGCGTCCCCCAGGTAGGTCTCCGTGCAGCCGTTCTTCCCGCAGTGACACGGGGCGCCGCTCGCGTCGATCACGTTGTGGCCGATCTCGCCGGCGTGCCCGGAGTGTCCCCGCAGCGGCGCGCCGTGGGTGATGATGCCCGCGCCCACGCCGACCCGGCCGAGCAGGTACACGACGTCGTCGCAGCCCCGGGCCGAGCCGCGGACGTGCTCCGCGGTGACGGCGAGGTCGGCGTCGTTGCCGACGTGGACCCGGCAGGGCTCGGCCAGCGCGTCGGCCAGCAGCCTGCCGAACTCCACGTCGTGCCAGTCGAGGTTCGGCGCGACCGTCACCAGCCCGGTGTCGATGTCGATCGTGCCCGGCACGCTGACGCCGATGCCCGCCGGTCGCCCCGGCCGCCCGGTGGTCTCGCCGACCCGGGCGGCGGACTCCACGACGATCGCGGCCACCCGCTCGGGCCGCCGGCTGCCGTGGTCGATCGGCACGACCGCCCGGGCCAGCACCTCGCCGCCCAGGCCGACGGCGGCGACGGTGACGTGCGTGACGTCGACGTCCACGGCGATCGCGAACGGCCCGCCCGGGTCCAGCGTGACCAGGTGTGAGGGCCGGCCCACTCCGGCGCCGCCGCTGGGCACCTCCTCCTTCACCAGCCCCAGCGCGGTGAGGTCGTTCACCAGCGCCGCCACCGTGGAGCGGCTCACCCCCAGCCGCTGCGTCAGCTCGGCCCGGGTGAGCGCGCCGTCGCGGTGCAGGTTGTGCAGGACCAGCGACAGGTTGTGACGGCGGATCGCGTCGGGGCGAGCAGCCGAGTGGATGACCATGATGTGACCAAGCGGGATGCGGTCGCCGAGTCGCTAGCTCAGTCGGGATCGGCGACGCGACACCGCGTCCACGGTGGCGGCGATGAGCAGCACGGCGCCGGTGATCACCTGCTGGTACTCCGGCCCGAGACTGGGGCGCAGGCCGATGCCGTTCGGGATGATCGCAATCACCAGCGCGCCGATGATGGCGTCGCGGGGGCGTCCGCGCCCGCCGAACAGCGATGTGCCGCCGATGACGGCGGCCGCGACGGAGAACAGCAGGATGTTCCCGCCGCCGAGGTTCAACACCACTGCGCCGGCGTTGGAGGCGAGGAACAACCCGCCGAGCGCGGCGAATCCGCCGCTGACGGTGAATGCGGTGACTCGGATGTGGGTGACGTCGATACCGGCCCGGCGGGCCGCCTCGGCGTTGCCGCCCGTGGCGAACAGGTGCCGGCCCCAGGTCGTGTGGTGGAGCATCACCGTCGCCACGACCATGAGCGCCACCGGAATCGCCGCCGCGTAGGGGATTCCCTCGGTAGTTGCGATGGCGAGGATGTTGCGGTTCTGGTTGGCGAAGAAGGTGAGGATGATCCCCACCGCGGCGAGCAGGCCGGCGCGCGCCAGGACGAGCCCTAGACTGTCGGCGGCGAGACCCTGCTGCTGGGCCCGCAAGGACCGGATCAGCGTGACGACGAAGTAGCCCGCCACGAGCACCAGGGTGAACACCCAGCTCCAGAACGGCGAGAGGTTCCCGTTGGCCAGGTTGTTCCACAGCGAGTAGTCGTTGACCGCTTTGCTCTGCGACTTCAGAGCGAAGAGCAACACGCCCTGCCAGGCCAGGAAGAGGGCGAGGGTGACGACGAAGCTGGGGATCCCGACGGTGGCGACCAGCCACCCGATGAAGATGCCCACCGCGCAGCCCAGTGAGAGGGCGAAGAACAGGGCGAAGATCTCGTACTTGTCCAGCCCCGTGAACAGCACGAGCACCCCGAGCAGGACGATGATCGGGCCGGTGATCGATTTGAGGTAGAAGCCGAGCGCCGCAAACGCCAGCATGACGCCCGCGAGAATCCAGTAGAGGGTGCCCGAGAGTCCGTTGCTCAGTCCGTTCGCGAACAACGCCTGCGCCGCGAAGCCCGCGCACATTCCGCCGGTCGTGCCCCCGGAGAGGTCGATCTCGCCCAGCAGCAGCACGAAGACCAGTCCCATCGCGATCATCGCGATGTAGGCGCCCTGGCCTGGGATGTTGCCGATGTTGTACTTCGTCAGGAACTTCGAGCTGACCTGACTGAAGATGACCGCCAGCGCGACGACCCCGAGCACGGAGGGCAGGGCGCCCGGCTCGCCCGAGCGGAAGCGCCCGACGTATTGCTTCAGGGCCTCGCTGACGTCGCGGCGCTCCACGTCGAGGGAGAAGCCGCCGCTGCCTCCGCGGTCGGCTGGAACGCCCGAGTCGCCGGACGGCCGGGCGTCGGGTTCCTCGCCGATGGTCTCGGTCGCCGCCTCGGCGCCGCTGTGCTCGCCCTGGTCTGGCCCGCTTGAAGTCATGGTTGCTGCTCCTAGGCGTCCGCGTCGGCGGTCGTGAGACCGATGTCACCGCTCCGGCCGGCGGTGATGAGCTCGACGATCTGGGTGGTGCTGCTGTCTTTGGTCATGACCTCGGCGGCGACCCGGCCGAGGTAGAGGGCGACGACGCGGTCTGCGACCTCCATGACGTCGTTCATGTTGTGGGAGATCAGCACGACCCCCAAGCCCTGGTCGGCGAGCCGGCGCACGAGGTCCAGTACCTGCCGGGTCTGCGCGACGCCGAGCGCGGCGGTCGGCTCGTCGAGAAAGACGACCTTGCTGTTCCACAGCACCGCCTTGGCGATGGCAACTGTCTGCCGCTGCCCGCCGGACAGGTTGGCCACCCGCTGCCGCACCGACGAGACCGTGCGGACGGACAGGGAACTCAGCGTCTCGCGGGCCTTGCGCTCCATCTGGCCATCGGCCATGAAGCCGAAGCGGCGGATTTCCCGACCCAGGAACATGTTCTGGGTGATGTCGAGGTTATCGGCCAGGGCCAGGTCCTGGTAGACGAACTCGATGCCGAGCGCGGCCGCGTCGCGTGGGTCGTGCAGGTTGACCTGCTTGCCCTCGTAGGCGATCGTCCCGCTGTCGATGCTGTTGATGCCCGCAACGCACTTGACCAGCGTCGACTTGCCGGCGCCGTTGTCACCGACCAGGGCGGTGACCTCGCCGGGGTAGACGTTGAAGTCCACGTCGTGCAGGACGTGCACGGCGCCGAAGCTCTTGTTCAGGCCGGCGATCTCGAGGATCGGTTCGGACATCGTGGTCACCGTCTCTCGGCACGGGGGAAGGGGCGCGGATTGTGGTGAGGCGCATCGTAGCCGCCCCGGGGCCCTACATGAGCGGGGCGACGGTTCGGCGGCATCGCGCCGCCGAACCGTCGCCCCCCGGGGGAGTGCCCCTACTTGATTCCGAGCTTGGTGCAGTCGGCCTGGATACCCTTGCAGACGTCCGAGGCCTTGAGCGCACCGGCGTCGATGACGTCCTGCACGTTGGCCTGAGTGATCACCTGGGCCGGCAGCAGCAGCGCCTTGAGGTTGTGGCTCGGGCTCTGCGGGTCGTCGAACTTGTTGAGAGTCAGGCCCATCGAGGACGGGTCCTTGCCCGAGATCAGCGCGATCGCCAGCTGGGCGGCGGCCTGCGCCTCGAGCTTGACGTTCTTGAAGATCGTCATGCTCTGGTCGCCCTTGACGATGTTCTGGATGCCCTCGACGGCGGAGTCCTGGCCGGTGAGAGCAACCTTGCCGGCCGCCCCGTTGTTCTGCAGCACGCTGATCACGGCGTTGGCGATGTCATCGTTGGCTGCGACGACGCCCTGCACGTTGCCGCCGGTGGAGGTCAGCGCCTGGTTGAAGGCCGGTGCGGCCTTCTGCACGTCCCAGCCCTTGACGACCTGCTCGGCCGCGATCTTCAGCTTGCCCTGCTGCTGCAGCGGGTCGAGGACCTCGTGGGCGCCCTTCTTGAACAGCACGGCGTTGTTGTCGACGTCGGTGCCGCCGTCCATCATGATGAGGCTCGGGTCGCTGACGTTGTCCTTGTTCAGGCAGTCCACCAGCGTCTGCGCCTGCAGCTTGCCGACATCCTCGTTGTCGAACGAGACGTAGTACGGCGCGGTGCCGCCGAGGTTGACCCGGTCGTAGTCGATGACCTTGACGCCGGCCTTCTCGGCGATCTGCTCGACCGCCGCGCCGGAGTTGGCGTCGATCGAGTCGATGATGAGGACCTTGACGCCCGAGCCGATCATGCTCTGCGCTATCGACTTGAAGCGGCTGACGTCGCCCTGCGCGTTCTGGACGTTCGGCTGGATTCCGGCTGCGCTCAGGTACTGCTTCAGCAGCGGCTGGTCGTAGAGGGTGTACCGCGTCGAGGACGTGGTGTCGGGCAGGATGGCGCCGACCTTCGGGTTGCCCTTGACCTTCACCGTCTGGCTCGTGCTCGGTGCCTTGGCCGAGCTGGTGGGCGGGTTGGACAGGCTGCACGCCGCGGTCACCGCGCCCCCGCCATGCTGCTGCTGCTGCTGCCGGACGGGCCGGCCGCGTTGGTGTTGCCGCTGCTGGAGCCGCCGCTCGAGCCACAGGCGGCGAGCGTGAGCGCCGCCGCCAGGCCCGCCGCAGCGAACGGAAGAGTTTTGCGCATGCAGTCGCGCCTTTCGTCGGGCGAACGGAAGCCGATCGCCGGCATGGAAATGTTGTGAATGTTGCGGCCGTGAACATATCCGCTTCCAAGGCCCGGGCGCTAGAGCACGCAACCAAGTCGTGACCAAATCATGAACGTCATGTAACGACCGAGGTCCGATGGGCCGCCCGATACGGTGACGGCGATGGCGCGGCAATGGAAGCAGACCCTGAGGCACCTCGCAGCGATCTCGCGACCGCGCGTGCCGCGCCGGCTGCGCCCGGTGCTGGAACGGCCGCGGATCGCGCGCCTGGTGCTGCTGACCCGCCGTTCGGTCAGCGAACATCTCGAGGACAAGTGCCAACAACTGGCCGCGGCGATCAGCTACCACCTGCTGTTCTCCATCTTCCCGCTGGCGATCGCCGGTATCGGGGTGCTCGGGCTGGTCGCGAGCGACCCCAGCACGCGGCGGTCGCTCGTCTCGGACATCGTCTCCGTCGTGCCGCTGACCGGCGACGGGCGAGCGCAGGTGGAGCGGCTGCTGAACTCGGTCAGCGGCACGGCCGGGGCGCTGGGGCTGATCGGACTGGTCGGCGTCCTCTACTCGGCCAGCGGGGTCATGGCGGCGGTCCGCACCGCCGTGAACCTGGCCTGGGACATCACCGACCAGCGCTCGTTCGTCAAGGGCAAGGCCCTCGACCTGCTGCTCGTGCTGAGCAGCTTCCTCGCCGTCACCGCGGTCCTCGCGGTCTCTGTCCTGACCCGGCTGGCCCGCGCCGGCAGCGAACGGCTGCCCGGCTTCCTGTCGGCGCTGGCGGGGCCGTTCGGGGCCACGGTCGCGGTCGTCTTGACCGGTCTGCTGCTGTTCGGCGCGATCTCGCTGCTGTTCGTGCTGCTGCCCAACGAGCCGGTGCGCTTCCGCACCGTGTGGCCCGGGTCGCTGGTGGTGGTGCTGGGCTTCGAGCTGCTGCAGTACGGCTTCTCGGTCTACGTGGCCAACTTCGCCGACTACAACCGCGTGTACGGCTCCCTGGGCACCGTCGTCGCGCTGCTGTTCCTGGTCTACCTGGCCAGCTCGGTACTGCTGTTCGGTGCCGAGGTGGCCAGTGAGTACGGCCGGCTGCCCCCGCTGGGAGGCAGCCGGCCGGCCCGTCCGGCCTCACGTCACCCGGCCGACGTCTACGCCGGCGGTGTCGGCCGCCCGGCGCCGGGAGAGTGAGGCCGGGCGAGCGAGCTCAGAGCAACGAGCGCAGCACGTACTGCATGATCCCGCCGTGCCGGTAGTAGTCGGCCTCGCCGGGGGTGTCGATGCGGACCCGCGCCTCGAACTCGGTCGACTCGCCGCCGTGGCCGGCTGCTGTCACCGTCACCGTCCGGGGGAGCCCGTCGTTGAGGGCGGTGATCCCGGTGACGGTGAAGGTCTCCTCGCCGGTGAGCCCGAGCGACTCGATGCCCTCGCCGTCGGGGAACTGCAGCGGCAGCACGCCCATGCCGATCAGGTTCGAGCGGTGGATGCGCTCGTAGGACTCGGCGATCACCGCGCGGACGCCGAGCAGTGCCGTGCCCTTGGCGGCCCAGTCGCGTGAGGACCCGGAGCCGTACTCCTTGCCGGCGAGCACCACCAGCGGCGTCCCGGCCTCGGCGTAGTGGACCGAGGCGTCGTAGATCGAGGTGACCTCGCCGTCGCGGGTGAAGTCCTTCGTGTAGCCGCCCTCGGTGCCCGGGGCCAGCTGGTTGCGCAGCCGGATGTTCGCGAACGTGCCGCGGATCATCACCTCGTGGTTGCCGCGGCGGGAGCCGTAGGAGTTGAAGTCGCGGCGCTCGACGCCGTGCTCGGCCAGGTACTCGCCGGCCGGGGAGTCGGCCTTGATGGCCCCGGCCGGGCTGATGTGGTCGGTGGTGACCGAGTCGCCGAGCTTGGCGAGCACCCGGGCGCCCTCGATGTCGGTGACCGGGTCGGGCTCGGGGCCCATGCCCTCGAAGTACGGGGGCTTGCGGACGTAGGTCGACTCGCCGTCCCACTCGAAGATGTCGCCCTCGGGCGTCGGCAGCTCCTGCCAGCGCTGGTCGCCGGCGAAGACGTCGGCGTAGTCCTTCGTGTACATCTCCGAGGCGATGGCCTCGTCGATCACCTGCTGGACCTCGGCGGGGGAGGGCCAGATGTCCGCGAGGTGGACGTCGTGGCCGTCGGCGTCCTGACCGAGCGGTTCGGTGGTGATGTCGATGTCCATCGAGCCGGCCAGGGCGTAGGCCACGACCAGCGGCGGCGAGGCGAGGTAGTTCATCTTGACGTCGGGGTTGATCCGGCCCTCGAAGTTCCGGTTGCCCGACAGCACGCTGACCACCGCCAGGTCGGCGTCGTTGACCGCCTGCGAGATCTCCTCCGGCAGTGGTCCGGAGTTGCCGATGCAGGTGGTGCAGCCGTACCCGACGAGATTGAAGCCGAGCTTGTCGAGGTAGGGGGTGAGGCCGGCGCGCTCGTAGTAGTCGGTGACGACCTTCGAGCCCGGCGCCAGGGTGGTCTTGACCCACGGCTTGCGGGTCAGGCCCTTCTCGACCGCGTTCTTGGCCAGCAGGGCCGCGCCGATCATCACCGAGGGGTTCGAGGTGTTGGTACACGAGGTGATCGCGGCGATCGCGACCGCGCCGTGGTCCAGTTCGAACCGGGTGCCGTCGCCCATGGTCACCGGCGTCGGGTTGGTGGTCCGGCCGTCGGCGCCGTCGGCCGCCGAATGCGGCATCGGCTCCGCGTCGCCGGTCGGCTGGGCGGGGTCGGACGCCGGGAAGCTCTCGTCGTTGGCCTCGTCCACGGAGTCCTGTACCGAGTCGGCGTAGTTGTCCAGCGCCTCGCGGAACATCGGCTTGGCCGACTTCAGCGGTACCCGGTCCTGGGGACGCTTCGGCCCCGCCAGTGAGGGCTCGACGGTGGAGAGGTCCAGCTCGAGGGTTTCGGAGTAGGACGGCTCTTGGCCGCCGTCGCGCCAGAGACCGTTCTCCTTGGCGTAGGTCTCGACCAGGGCGATCTGGTCGTCCTGGCGGCCGGTGAAGCGCAGGTAGCGCAGCGTCTCGTCGTCGATCGGGAAGATCGCGCAGGTGGAGCCGTACTCGGGGCTCATGTTGCCGATGGTGGCGCGGTTGGCGAGCGGGACGGCGCCGACGCCTGGGCCGTAGAACTCGACGAACTTCCCGACCACGCCGTGCCGGCGCAGCATCTCGGTGATGGTGAGGACGAGGTCGGTGGCGGTCGAGCCGTCGGGCAGCTGCCCGTCGAGCTTGAAGCCGACCACCCGGGGGATGAGCATGCTGACCGGCTGCCCGAGCATTGCGGCCTCGGCCTCGATGCCGCCGACGCCCCACCCCAGCACGCCGAGCCCGTTGACCATCGTGGTGTGGGAGTCGGTGCCGACCAGGGTGTCCGGGTAGACCATGCCGTTACGGGCGAAGACGACCCGCGCCAGGTACTCGATGTTGACCTGGTGGACGATTCCCGTGCCGGGCGGCACGACCTTGAACTCGTTGAAGGCGCCCTGGCCCCAGCGCAGGAACTGGTAGCGCTCGACGTTGCGCTGGTACTCCAGCTCGACGTTGCGCTGGAAGGAGTCGGGGGTCCCGAACAGGTCGGCGACGACGGAGTGGTCGATCACCAGCTCCGAGGGGGCGAGCGGGTTGATCTTCGTCGGGTCGCCGCCGAGGTCGGTCATGGCCTCGCGCATGGTGGCCAGGTCCACGATCGCCGGGACGCCGGTGAAGTCCTGCATCACCACTCGGCTGGGGGTGTACTGGATCTCGGTGTCAGGCTCCGCGGAGGGGTCCCAGGACCCGACCGCGCGGATCTGATCCTCGGTGACGTTCTTGCCGTCCTCGGAGCGAAGCAGGTTCTCCAGCAGCACCTTCAGGCTGAACGGCAGTTTCTCCCAGCCGTCGACGGCGTCGAGCCGGAAGTAGTCGAGGTCGGTCCCGTTGACCGACAGGCTGGCGCGGGATCCGAAGCTGTTCTTGCTCTCAGCGGGCACGACGGGCACTCCCTCGGTCGACGACGAGATCTCTTGACGTCAAGATACCATTCGGGCGGGCCGTGAGGGCGACGCGGCCGGTGCGTGAACCGGCGATGGCGCCCGGATGAGCGGACCGTAAACTCCGGCCGGTGCCGCCCAGCAGTCCCGCCGACGCCGCGGGGGTCACGGAGAGCACCGAGAGAACCGAGAGCAGGCAACTCGGCGGCGCGGCCGGCGCGGCCGGCGCGGCCGGCGCGGTGCAGCCACCGACGCGCGGCCTCGGTTGGCTCCACATCCGCCGCGGGGCGTACGCGGTGTACGTCGCGGCCCTCGCCTGGCTGGTCATTGCCGAAGGGGTACCCACCGGCCGCACGATCCTCGCCGTCCTGATCGTCTCGGGACTGGCCATCAGCCGGCTCGGTCACGGGTGGCAGGCGCTGGCGCAGGTCCCGCTGGACTGGCTGCCGTTCACCGCGGTGCTGATGCTCTACGACCGCACCCGCGGCATCGCCGACTCGCTCGGTTTCCCGCTGCACGAGCGCGACGTGCTCGCCGCCGACCGCAGCCTGTTCGGCGGTGTCGAACCCACCGTCTTGCTCCAGCACCTGCTCTACGAGCCGCTGCACATCCACTGGTACGACGTGCTGTGCAGCCTGGTGTACACCTCACACTTCGTGGTGACGCCCGCGCTGGCGGCCGCGCTCTGGCTGCGCCACCGCCGCGAGTGGCTGCGCTTCATCTCGCGCGTGGTGGCGCTGTCGGTGGCGGGGCTGGCCACGTACTGCGTCTTCCCCGAGGCGCCGCCGTGGCTGGCCTCCCGCGACGGGCTGATGGCGCCCGTTGCCCGCCTGTCGGCCCGGGGATGGATCCCGCTGCACCTCGGCGACGTCTCGGCGGCGCTCCGGCAGGCGCAGCACGGGGGCAGCAACCCGGTGGCGGCGATGCCGTCGCTGCACCTGGCCTTCGCGGTACTGGCGACGCTCGTCGTGATGGAGCGGGTGCACTCGCGCTGGCGGCGGCTGCTCGTCCTCTATCCGGCCGCGATGGCGTTCACGCTGGTCTACACCGGGGAGCACTACGTGCTCGACCTGCTCGCGGGCGTCGGCTACGCCCTGGCCGTGCATCTCGCGCTCCGCAGATGGGAGGCCCGCCGCGCGTCGATTTCGTTAACGCCGTGACATATGTGAAAGTTGGGGCCAGAGTTTCTCGTGTTTCCCCTGGCGTTGATGGTGCGCAGATGGCAGTCTGAGGCGGCTGAGGCAACACGGGGGTAGCCGTTCCAGCGGGGCCAGCTGCGACAGGAGAGCTTTCACGTGTCTGACAGCCGATTCGCCGTGCGCGTCGCGAGCCTCGTGACCGCGGGCGGCGTGACCGTCGGCCTGCTGGTGGCCGCCGCCGGTCCCTCGTCGGCGACGCCCCCGCCGAACCCCTCCGACGGCCAGATCCACAACGCGCAGGCGCAGAAGTCGGCGTTGGCCGACAAGGTGGGCCGGCTCAGCGGGCGGATCGCGGCCGCGCAGGAGCAGCTGACGCAGTACCAGGACGCCGCGGCGCTCGCCGAGCAGAAGGTCGCCTACACCATCACGGTGTACCGCCAGGCCGTCAGCAAGACCCGGGCCGCCCGCACCGCCGCGCGGCAGGCCCAGCAGCGGGTGCAGGACGCGTCGGACCAGGTGGACAAGGCGCAGCGTCGGTTCGCGCAGTACATGCAGGCGGTGTACATGGGCGGGCGCCCGGGCGGAATGACCGGGGTGCTGCTGACCGCCCGCAACCCGAACTCGCTGCTGCAGCAGACACAGCTGCAGCAGTACGAGACCGAGCACCGCACCGGCGTCATAGGCAAGATGCAGACGCTGACGGTGAAGAAGGCGAACGCCGAGGCCGAGGCCAAGCTCGCGGCGCAGAAGGCCCGCGCCGCCCAGGCACACGCCAAGGTGCTGCAGCAGCGCGCGGTGGCGGCGCAGCAGGCGGCGGCGCAGGCCGTGGCGAACCAGCGGTCCCAGCAGCAGACGCTCGAGACCACCATGTCCTCGACTCGCACCGAGTTGAACAGCGCGAGCTCCGAGCTCGCGACGCTGAACGGTCAGCGGGCCAAGTACCAGGCCTACGTCCGCCATCAGCGCGAGCTGGCCCGGCAGCGCCGGCTGGCCGCGCAGCGGCGGCGGGCCGAGCAGCGGCGCATCGCGCGGGAGAAGCGGCTGGCGGCCCAACGCGCCCGAAACCGGCACAGCAGCGGCAACGGCGGCGGATCCAGCTACTCGCCTCCGATGCACCACAGCCCGCCGGCGCCGAGGTCGGGCGGCTGGAGCCGGGCCAAGGCGCGGCAGGCGGTGCGTCGCGCGCGCAGCACGCTGGGCATGCCCTACGCCTGGGCCGGCGGCGGGGCCGGCGGACCGAGCTACGGTGCCTGCGTCCCCAGCGCCGGAGCGCCCTACGACTGCCATGTCTACGGCTACGACTGCTCGGGCCTGGCGCTGTACGCCTGGGGGCAGGGATGGGCGCACTACGCCGCCAGCCAGTACACCCAGGCCGGTCGCGTCCACCCGAGCTACGGGAACTACCGCCCCGGTGACCTGTTGTTCTACAGCAGCAACGGCACCATCGGCGGGATCCACCACGTGGCGATCTACGTCGGCGGTGGGCAGATCATCCAGGCGCCCTACTCCGGCGCGACGGTGACGATCTCCTACATGACCGAGCCGGGCGCCATCTTCGGCGCCACCCGACCGTTGACCTGAGGTGCCTGACAGCGCCTCCCCGGGTGCGTAGCGTGGAGTGGGTGACCACGACAACGACCGACGGGCCCGCGCGAGGAGTGCTCCGCGATCAGTTCGACCGCGTGGCCACGGACCTGCGGATCTCGCTGACGGACCTGTGCTCGCTGCGATGTACCTACTGCATGCCCGCCGAAGGGCTGGACTGGCTGACGAAGGCGCAGCGACTCACCGACGCGGAGTTCGTGCGACTGGCGAATCTGTTCGTGGAGCTCGGCGTCCGCAGCATGCGCCTGACCGGCGGCGAGCCGCTGGTACACCCGACGCTGCCGGACGTGCTGCGCTCGCTGGCGGCGCTCGCGCCGCGCCCCGAGCTGTCCCTGACGACCAACGGCGTCACGCTGGGACGGCACGCCGGGGCGCTCGCCGCCGCCGGTCTGGACCGCATCAACGTCTCCCTCGACACCCTCGACCGGGATCGGTTCGCGCAGCTGACCCGGCGGGACCGGCTCGAGGACGTGCTGGCCGGCATCGCGGCGGCCGACGAGGCGGGGCTGCGCCCCCTGAAGATCAATTCGGTGCTGGTGCGGGACGGCAACCTCGACGAGGCCGGACAGTTGCTGGGCTGGTCGCTGCGCGAGGGCTACCGGTTGCGGTTCATCGAGCACATGCCGCTCGACGCCGAGCACACCTGGTCCCGGGACGGCATGGTCACCGCCGACGAGATCCTCGAACTGGTGCGGGTCCAGGGTTACGACGTGCGACCGACGCCGACCCGCGGGAACGCGCCGGCTGAGGAGTTCGACGTGGTCGACGGCCCGGGCCGTGAGTCGTGGGCGGAGCCCACCGGTCGGCTGGGCATCATCGCCTCGGTCACCAGGCCGTTCTGCCGGGACTGCGACCGGCTCCGGCTCACCGCCGACGGTCAGCTGCGCACGTGCCTGTTCGCCACCGGTGAGACCGATTTGCGCGGACCCATGCGTAACGGCGCGAGCGACGACGAGCTGGCGGAGCTGATCCGGGTCGCCGTCCGAGGCAAGCAGGCCGGGCACGGCATCGGCCGGGCCGACTTCGTCCAGCCGGATCGGTCGATGTCGGCCATCGGGGGCTGATCAGGGCCGGTCGAACGGCTCGCGGGCCAGCAGGAAGCCGCGCCGGTCCAGGAAGTCGGCCAGGTGGGACGCGTGCTCGTCGCAGGCGAGCCAGTGCTTCACCCGGGCGGCGCCGTGCAGCCGCGGATTGCGCCACCGCAGGTCGGTCGTGGCCGCCGCCCGGCAGCCCTTCGCCGAGCAGCGGGGCTGCTCGTCCGCGGGGCCGCCGGAGTCGTTCTCGCCGCTCTGCTGCACGCCCGGAACCGTACAGCGCAGTACCAGGATGGTCCCGTACCGTGGCCTGGTCAGCCCGCCTCGCGCAGGAATGAGATCCGGTGTCCGAACCCGAGCACATCCAGACTCCCGCCGCCGACGCCGCCGCGCTCGAACGAGTGATCTTCGAGGTCAAGCGGGTGATCGTCGGGCAGGAACGCCTCGTCGAGCGGCTCGTGGTCAGCCTGCTCGCGCAGGGGCACTGCCTTCTCGAGGGAGTGCCGGGTGTGGCGAAGACGCTGGCGGTCGAGACGCTCGCCCGTACCGTCTCCGGCTCGTTTGCGCGGTTGCAGTTCACCCCCGACCTGGTGCCATCGGACATCGTCGGGACGCGGATCTACCGGCCCGGGTCGGCCACGTTCGACACCGAGCTCGGACCGATCATGGCCAACTTCGTCCTCGCCGACGAGATCAACCGGGCGCCGGCGAAGGTGCAGTCGGCGCTGCTGGAGGTCATGGCCGAAGGTCACGTCTCGATCGGGGGCGAGCGACACGACGTCCCGCGTCCGTTCCTGGTGCTCGCGACGCAGAACCCCATCGAGTCCGAGGGCGTCTACCCGTTGCCGGAGGCGCAGCGCGACCGGTTCCTCATGAAGATCGTGGTCGACTACCCGTCGGCGGCGGAGGAGCGCGAGATCATCTACCGCATGGGGTCACAGCCTCCGGTGGCCAACTCGGTGCTGTCGACCGATGAGCTGCAGCGCCTGCAGGCTGCCACCGGGCGGGTGTTCGTGCACCACGCGATCGTCGACTACGTCGTGCGACTGGTCCTCGCCACTCGCAGCCCACAGCAACTCGGGCTGGGCGACGTCGCGCAGTGGGTCTCCTACGGCGCGAGCCCGCGAGCCAGCCTCGGTCTGATCGCGGCCGGCCGGGCCATGGCGCTGCTGCGCGGCCGCGACTACGTGCTGCCCCAGGACGTCCTCGACGTCGCCGTTGACGTGCTCGCGCACCGGATGGTCCTCAGCTACGACGCCATCGCCGACGGCGTCCCCGCCGCCCACGCCGTTCGGCGCGTGCTGCAGACCGTCCCGCTGCCACAGGTGGCGCCGCGCCAGCGGTCCGGGCAGCAGCCGATGGCGCCGCCGCACCCGCACCCGGGCATGCCGAACCAGCCGGCTCCGGGGCAACCGCTGGTCTACGGGCAGTCCGCGCCGCAGCCGGCACCGGGCTGGGGTGAGCGTTCGGCGTGAGTCGGACCGACCAGAGGGGGGACGGGATCGTCGATCACGGCCCGGCCCTCGACCTGTACGGCGCCGAGGCGCTGCTGCGGCGGCTCGAGCTCGCCGTCCGCAACCGGCTCGACGGGCTGTTGCAGGGCAACTACCTCGGCCTCGTCCCGGGCCCCGGCAGCGAGGCGGGGGAGTCCCGGCCCTACGTGGTCGGGGACGACGTCCGCCGCATGGACTGGCCGGTGACGGCGCGCACGCTCACCCCGCACATCCGGCAGACCGTGGCCGACCGGGAGCTGGAGACCTGGCTGGTGGTCGACCTCTCGGCCAGCATGGACTTCGGCACGGCCCGCAGCGAGAAGCGCGAACTCGTCCTGGCCGCGCTCACGGCGGTGGTGCACCTGACCGTCCGCGGCGGCAACCGCGTCGGCGCGGTCGTCGGCAACGGCGAGTCGAGCTACGTCCTCCCGGCCCTGGCGGGCCGGGCCCACGCGCGCCATCTGATGCGCACGATCGCGCATACCCCGCGAGCGTCCGAAGGCGCCGAGCAGCGCCACGACCTGGCGGCGCTGCTGGATCAGCTGCGCCGGCCGGTGCGGCGCCGTGGCCTCGTGGCGGTCGTCTCGGACTTCGTGGAAGGCGGCGGGACCGAGAGGGTCGCCGGGTGGCAGCGGTCGCTCCGCGCGCTCGGGCCCCGGCACCAGCTGCTCGGGATCGAGGTGCTCGACCCGCGCGAGCTGGACCTCCCCGCGGCGGGGCTGGTCACCTTCGTCGACCCCGAAACCGGGCGGCACCTGGAGGTGCAGACCTCCGACCGCCGGGTCCGCGAGCGGTATGCCGCGGCAGCCGCCGCGCAGCGCCGCGACATCGCCGACGGGCTGCGCCGTTCCGGCTGCGCCCACCTGCAGCTGCGCACCGATCGTGACTGGATCTCCGACGTCGTGCGCTTCGTCGTCGCTCGCCGGCAGCTGATCGCCGGCGCCGGAGCCGGAGCCCGCTGATGTTCCTGTCGCCGCTCTACCTGCTGCTGCTGCTCCCGGTCGCGGCCTTCGCCGCGCTCTACGCCGTGCTGCAGTTCCGGCGCACCAGGTACGCCGCCCGGTTCAGCAACGTCGAGTTGCTGGGCAGTGTGGCGCCGCGTCGGCCCGGGTGGCGCCGGCACCTCACCTTCGCGCTGCTGCTGATCTCGGCCGCGGTGCTCTCGGTCGGGGTGGCGCGCCCCGCCGCGGCGGTGAAGGTGCCGCGCGAGCGGGCGACGGTGATGCTCGCGATCGACGTGTCCCTGTCGATGGAGGCCACCGATGTGCTGCCCTCGCGCATCGCGGCCGCCAAGCAGGCCGGGAAGCACTTCGCCGAGCTGCTGCCGCCGAAGATCAACCTCGGGCTGGTCAGCTTCGCCCGGTCGGCCGACGTCGTCGTCGCGCCCACGGTGAACCGGAAGCAGGTGAAGCGGGGGATCGGCTCGCTGCACCTGCAGAACTACACCGCGATCGGGGAAGCGATCTTCGGCTGCCTGCAGGCCATCGACGTCTACACCAACTCGACCACCTCCCGAGCATCGAAGCCGCCACCGCGCCGGATCGTGCTGCTCAGTGACGGCACCAGCACCGTCGGGCGCAGTGTCACCAGCGCCATCGCCGCGGCGAAGAAGGACGGGGTCAAGGTCTCGACCATCGCGTTCGGCACGCCGAACGGCACCGTCACCAGCAACGGCCAGACGGTGCTCGTCCCCGCCGACACCACCACGCTGTCCCAGATCGCCCGCGACACCGGTGGCTCGTTCCACACCGCGGCGTCCGAGCAGCAGCTGCGCGCCGTCTATTCGGACATCGGCTCGCAGATCGGCTACGTCACCAAGCACAAGGACATCAGTTGGGTGTTCCTGCTCTCCGGCCTGCTGGTGCTCTTCGCCGCCGGCAGCGCCGCCATGCTGTGGTCCGGCCGGCTGGTCTAGCCGCTCAGGCCTGCGGGTCGAGCACGAGCTTGCCCACCGAGCTGCGGTCCAGCAGCGCGCGATGCGCGTCCGCGGCCCGGTCCAGCGGGTAGGTCTCGCCGACCACGGGACGGACCGACCCGGACGCGATCAGGCGCATCACCTCGGTGACGGCCTCGGCCAGCAGGTACGGCCGCTGCGCCACATGCATCAGCCAGAAGCCGATGACCGCGGTGCTGTGGGACATCAGCAGGCCGGGGTCGACCGGGGCCGGCGGGGTGCGTCCGGCCATGCCGAAGACCGCCAGCCGCCCGAGTGGTGCGAGGGCGGCGAGGCTCTGGTCGAAGACCCGCCCGCCGGTCATCTCCAGGACCACGTCGACGCCACGGTCGTCGTTGGCGCCGCGGAGCGCGCCGGTGAGGTCCTCGACCCGCGAGTCGACGGCGACGTCGGCGCCGAGGTCGAGGGTCAGCTGGCGCTTCGCCTCGCTCGAGGCCGTGGCGATCACCCGTCCCGCGCCCCAGAGCTTGGCCAGCTGGATCGCCAGGCTGCCGACCCCGCCGGCCCCCGCGTGCACGACGACGGTCTCGCCCGCCTGCAGGTGGGTGCTGGTCCGCAGCAGGTGCCAGGCGGTGGCCCCCTGGACGAGGGTCGTGAGCGCCTGGGCGTCGGAGACCTCGTCGGGGACCTCGAACAGCAGCTCGGGGTCGGCGGCGATCTTCTCGGCGTAGCCGCCGGAGCCGATGAGGCCGACGAGCCGGCGGCCGGTCTCGTCGCGCACCACCGCTTCGGCTCCCGGTATCAGCGGGAGGGTCTGTTTGGCGAGGTAGGAATCCTCGGTCTGGTGGGTGTCGGCGTAGTTGACGCCGGCCGCGAGCACGTCGAAGACGCGCTGGCCGGGCTGCGGTTCCGGATCGGGCAGGTCCCGGACGACGAGGGTCTCGGGGCCGCCGAACTCGGTGATCTGGATGGCGCGCACGAGCCGACCGTACGCGGTGAGACGAAGAGGCCGTGGGACCGACGCGGGCGCATCCGCTAGCGTCGGCGCGGTGGACGACGACACAGCGGTCGCGGACGTGTCCGCGCGCACGGTGCTGGTGACCGGAGGCAACCGGGGGATCGGACTGGGCATCGCCCGGGCCTTCGCCGCGAACGGGGACCGGGTCGCGGTCACGCACCGCGGCAGCGGTGCCCCGGACGGGCTGTTCGGGGTCGAGTGCGACGTGACCTCCGCCGAGCAGGTCGACCGGGCCTTCGGTGAGGTCGAGGCCGAGCTGGGGCCGGTACAGGTGCTGATCTCCAACGCCGGCATCACCGACGACACCCTGCTGCTGCGGATGGGGGAGGAGTCCTTCGACCGCGTGGTCGACGCCAACCTCGCCGGCGCCTACCGCGTCGCGAAGCGCGCCGCGCAGGGCATGATCCGGCAGCGGCGCGGGCGCATGATCTTCCTCTCCTCGGTGGTGGCGTTCGTCGGCTCGCCCGGCCAGGCCAACTACGCCGCCAGCAAGGCCGGCCTGGTCGGCCTGGCTCGCTCGATCGCCCGCGAGCTGGGCAGCCGCAACATCACCGCGAACGTCATCGCCCCCGGGTTCGTCGAGACCGACATGACCGCTGCCATGACCGAGGCTCGCCGCGACGAGGTCCTGGGCAGCATCCCGCTCAAGCGTTACGGCGGCGTGGACGAGATCGCCGCGGCCGCGATGTACCTCGCCTCCGACGCGGCGGGGTACGTGACCGGGGTCGTCCTGCCGGTCGACGGTGGCGTCGGAATGGGTATCTGAGGCCCGGGAAGGGGACTGACGTGGGACTGCTCGAGGGCAAGCGCTTGCTCATCACGGGGGTGATCACTGACGCCTCCATCGCCTTCGCCGTCGCGCGCCTCGCGATCGCCGAGGGCGCGACCGTCGTGCTGACCGGATACGGCCGGATGTCGCTGGTGGAACGCGTCGCCAAGCGGCTCGACGGGCCGCCACCGGTCGTCGAACTCGACGTGCAGAACCAGGAACACCTGGACACGCTCGCCGAGCGGCTCCGGCCGCACGTCGACGGGCTCGACGGCGTCGTCCACGCCATCGGCTTCGCACCGGCGTCCTGCCTGGGCGAGGACTTCCTCGGCACGCCGTGGGAGGACGTCGCCACCGCGGTGCAGGTGTCGACCTTCTCGTTGAAGTCGCTCGCGGTCGCCTGCCTGCCGCTGTTCGGCGACGCCGGCGGTGCCGTGCTCGGGATGACCTTCGACGCCACCGTGGCGTGGCCCGCCTACAACTGGATGGGCGTGGCCAAGGCCGGGCTGGAGTCCGCCTCCCGCTACCTGGCCCGCGAGCTGGGCCCGCGCGGCATCCGGGTCAATCTGGTCTCCGCCGGCCCCCTGCGCACCATGGCGGCCAAGAGCATCCCCGGCTTCGCGACCTTCGAGGAGGCGTGGGACGGCCGCGCGCCCCTCGGCTGGGACAACACCGACGCCGAGCCGGTCGCACGCTCGTCGGTGGCGCTGCTGTCCGACTGGTTCCCGGCCACCACCGGCGAGATCGTCCACGTCGACGGCGGCTTTCACGCCATGGGGGTCTGACCGGTGCCCGATCCCGAGAAGGGCGGCTACGAGGCGTTGTTGCTGCTGTCCTTCGGGGGGCCGGAGGGTCCCGAGGAGGTCATGCCGTTCCTCCGCAACGTCACGCATGGGCGGGGTGTGCCGGACGAGCGGCTGGCCGAGGTGGCCGAGCACTACCAGCACTTCCACGGCGTGTCCCCGATCAACGAGCAGAACCGCGCGCTGATCGAGGCCCTGCAGCCGGAGCTCGCGGCGCGAGGGCTGCCGCTGCCGGTGTACTGGGGCAACCGCAACTGGCGTCCGTACGTCGCCGATGCGGTCCGGCAGATGCGGGACGACGGCGTGCAGCGGGCCCTCGTGTTCGCCACCAGCGCGACGTCGTCCTACTCCGGCTGCCGGCAGTACCGCGACGACATCGAACAGGCGCAGCGGGTCAGTGGAGAGGGCGCGCCCGAGCTGGTGAAGCTGCGGCATTTCTTCGACCACCCGGGGTTCATCCGCGCCAATGTGGACGCAGTCCGGCAGGCGCTGGCGGCGCTGCCGGAGGAACACCGCGACACCGCGCGGCTTGTGTTCACCGCTCATTCGATCCCGCAGGCGATGGACGACCAGTCCGGCCCCTGGGGCGGCAACCTGTACTCCGGGCAGCAACGCGAGACGGCGAGGCTGGTCACCGAGCAGGTCCGCGGACCGGGTGCCGAGTTCGATCTGGTGTGGCAGTCGCGGTCGGGACCGCCGCAGGTTCCGTGGCTGGAGCCGGACGTCAACGACCACCTCCGCACGCTGGCCGCGGCCGGAGTGCGGGCCGTCGTCGTCGCCCCAACGGGGTTCGTGTCCGACCACGTCGAGGTTCGCTGGGATCTCGACACCGAGGCCGCCGCCACCGCACGCGAGCTGGGGCTGCTGTTCGTCCGCGCCACGACGGTGGGCACCCATCCCGCCTTCGTCGGCGCGATCGCCGACCTCGTCGAGGAGCGGGTGCGTGGGGCCGAGCCGAAGCTGCTCGGCGACCTGGGGCTGTGCGGCGTCGACTGCCCGGCCGGCTGCTGCCCCGCTCCGCGGCGACGCCCGGTGGCCGCGGCGGCGGGAGCCTGATCGCTCCCGCCGCCGCGGCCCGGCCGGTCTTGAGCCGGCCGGGTGGGGACCGCGTCAGAACCGCGCGGTGAAGATCCCCCAGGCGAGGTTGCCGCCGTTGCCGCCCTCGACCCAGTGCTGCAGGCCGGCCTTCATCTTCGTGCGGTACTCCTCGCTGACCTTGTCGGCCAGCTCGGCCTCGTGGGCCTTCAGCTCGGCGAGCACCCGGCCGTAGTGGGTGGCCAGCTGCGGGGTGCGGTCGTCGAACTCGACCTCCGCGCCCAGCTTGGCCAGCTCGCGCCGGTAGAACTGCGGCGCGCCCATCGACTCCAGGTTGATCCGCTGCAGGATCGGGCGCAGTTCCGCCCGGTCGCAGTTGTCCGCGGCCATCGGATCGGTGAACACCAGCCGGCCGTGGGGCTTGAGCACGCGGGCGATCTCCTGCAGCACCCGGATGCGGTCGCCACTGTGCAGGAGCGCGTCCTGCGACCAGACCACGTCGAACGAGTTGTCCTCGTAGGGCAGGTCCTCGAACGACCCGTCGGTGACGTTCACGAGCCCGTCGAGTCCCTGCTTGCGGTTCATCTCGCGGTTGCGCTCATTCTCCACCTCGCTGAGGTTGAGGCAGTCCACCTGACAGCCGTGGGTGGCCGCCAGGTAGCGGGCCGCGCCGCCGTAACCGGCACCTATGTCGACGACCTTGTCGTCGGGGCCGAGCGCGACCTTCGCCGCCATCTGTTCCACGGTCCGGCGGCTGGCCGTGCGGATGTCCTCGTCCGGCGTGTCGTAGAGCCCGACGTGGATGTCCTCGCCGCCCCAGACCGTGAAGTAGAAGCTGTCGGCGTCCGAGGAGTTGTAGTAGTCCCGCGCGGTGTGCACCGCGTTGGAGTACTGACCGCGGGGGTCGTCGGTCTCGTGGTAGCTCTTCTCGGCGACGTGGACCAGGAAATCCGGTTCGCTGTCGACGAACGTCTCCTGGAAGTCGCCGTAGGTGTTCACGCGCTGGAAACCGACCTCGCGCAGCAGCTTGCGGGTGTAGTCCTTGCGCAGCGGGAACATGTTCAGGTGGTACTTCAGGCCGTCGGGGAAGGTGTACGCGAAGCGCGCCAGCCCCTCGTCCAGGAACTCCGGTTCGGCCGTGACGTCCTCGCCGGCGTAGTAGTACGTGTGCTTGCTGCTGAAGCCCTCGTCGAGCATCGCGTCGTAGTTGCGCTGGTCGAGGATGAGGATGCCGTCGTGCTTGAGCACCGAGTAGAACTCGGCCAGGGCCTTGCGGCGGTCCCGCTCTGAGAACAGGTGGGTGAAGGAGTTGCCGAGGCAGATGACGGCGTCGAAGCGGCCCATGATGTCACGGTTGAGCCAGCGCCAGTCGGCGTGCACCACCTGCATGACGTGACCGAAGTCGCGACCGTTGTCGAAGGCCTTCACCAGCATCTCGGGGCTACCGTCGGCGCTGACGGTGTGGAACCCCTCCTCGAGCAGTCGTACCGAGTGGAAACCGGTGCCGGCGGCGACGTCCAGCACCGTGCGGACGTTGCGTGACTTCAGCATGTCGACGAAGAACGTTCCCTCGCTCTCGTACCGGCGACGCCAGTCGATGAGGTCGTCCCACTTCTCGACGAAGTCGGTGACGTATTCCGAGGTGTAGTGCTCGCTCTCACGGACCTTGGTGGGGTCGGTGCCGAATGACTGCTTGGGGTTGGCGGTGATGGTGCCGGACTGGTTATCCGGGGGGTTTGCCATACGTTCCTCTCTGGCGGGCAGGCGGCCCACCGAGGTCGGGGATAGTCTCCGCGCCGGGCGCCACGCCGCGTCGAGCAGCACGCCAGCGGCCTTAGCGACCCTATCGAGTGTGTCGCGCGTTGTCGCGGGTCCCCCGGACTCAGCCGGCGTTGTAGGCGGCGGTCCGGGCTCGTCGGACCGCGATCGCCAGCGGGCGCAGGGCCGCCGCCCGGTCGGTGACGCCGGTGCGGTCGACCGCACCGCCGACGGGGTCGGTCGCGGCCAGGTCCAGCACCGCCTGCAGCCGCTCGGCCTGGGCCACCAGGGTCACGGCCCGGGGGGGATGGCCGGGGGGCAGGTCGATGCACTCGCCGGCGTGCCGGGCGGCGGTGAGCCCGGCGCCGAACTCCTCGCGCCACCGGGCGGTCTCGGTGGCGTGCAGGGTCGACGCCGACTCGCGGATCGCGGTGGTGAGCTCGTACTGCGCCTCGCCGAGGTCGATCGGGTCGTCGGGGACGGGGTCGGTGGCGGAGACCCGCCACAGCACCGTCGACGGGGCGCTGCTGGGGGCGTGCTCGACGACCTCCGGGACGGCGCCGAGGTGACCGGCCACGACGGCCTCACCCGCCTCCAGCGCCGCGCTGCGGAACCCGGCCGGCCCAGGGAGCCCGCGGACGTCGCCCGGCGCGGGCAGCACCAGTCGCGGACTGCCGCCCTGCCGTCGCCAGAGCACCAGCAGTTCGCGCAGCGGGACCAGGTCGAGCCCCTCCAGGCCGGGGGAGCCGACGGCATGGTGCGGGGCGTCGCCGGCGGTCGTGGCGTCCACCACCTGGTCGATGCTGACGCTCCCGGCCAGCCAGGCGCGGCCCCATGCGGCGAGGACGCCGGATCGCACTGCGGACACGAGATCCCAGAGTACGGGCGTGGTGGCGCGGCCCGGCGGCGTCGCGCCGATAACCTCCACCTCCGTGCCCGACCGTTATCGCGACATCCTGGCCGACCCGCCCCGCCGCCGCCGCGCCGTCCCGGAGGTGCCGGCCGAGGCCGGTCTCGTGGTCGAGACCGCCGACGGCCGCTTCTGCGGTGCGGTGGTCGCAGTCGGCCGGGCGGTGGACGCCGGGGAGCGGCGCAGCGTCGTCACCCTCGAGGACCGACACGGCCGGCGACGGGACTTCGCGCTGCTGCCCGCCGCCTTCCTGCTCGACGGCGCCGCGGTGACGCTCGTGCCGCCGGCCGTTGCGCCGGCGGCCTCCCGCGGTCGCGCCCGGACGGCGTCGGGCTCGTTCGCCGTTCCCGGCGCACCGGCGCGCACGGCCCGGGCGAGCCGGATCTGGGTCGAGGGGGTGCACGACGCGGCGCTGCTCGAACGGGTGTGGGGGGACGACCTGCGGGTCGAGGGCGTGGTCGTGGAGCCGCTCGGCGGCATCGACGACCTCGAGGCCGCGCTGCGGGAATTCGGGCCCGGCCCGTCGCGTCGCGTCGGCGTGCTCGCCGATCACCTGGTGCCGGGCAGCAAGGAGACGCGCATCGTCGACGGCGTGCGCTCCGGGCCGTTCGCAGCCTACGTGCTGGTCACCGGCCACCCCTACGTCGACGTCTGGGAGGCGGTGAAGCCCACTGCCCTGGGAATCGACGCCTGGCCCCGGGTGCCTCGCGGGACGGACTGGAAGACCGGCATCTGCGCCGCTCTCGGCGTGTCCGAACCGCGCGAGATGTGGCGCCGGGTGCTGGCGAGCGTCGACTCGTTCGCCGACGTCGAGGTGCCGCTGCTGCGCGCGGTCGAGGAACTTATCGACTTCGTCACGACCTGACAGCCGACATCCGGGCGAAACCGCCCGCTCGGTGCCACGATGGAGACATGCCCGACTGGCTGCTGTGGTTGATCGCCGCCGGCGTCCTCGCCGTGGCCGAGACGGCCACACTGACGCTGGTGCTGCTGATGCTCGCAGGCGGGGCCTCGGCCGCCGCCGTGACGGCGGCGCTGGGCGGCCCGGTGGTGCTGCAGGTGATCGTCGCCATCGCCGCGACGGTGGCGCTGCTCGGCGTCGTCCGCCCCGTCGCGCAGCGCCACCTGACCGCCCCCGGCTCGTCGGCCACCGGCACCGAGGCGCTCGTCGGCATGGCGGCCCGCACGCTCAGCCCGGTCGACACCGACCAGGGTCGGGTCCGGCTCAACGGCGGTGAGTGGACGGCCCGCTCGTTCGACGACGCGCCCATCCCCGCCGGCGCCGCGGTGCGGGTGGTCCGCATCAGCGGGGCGACCGCGTTCGTGCTCCGGGACGAGGGCGAGGAAGATCAGACCCGTCAGTTGTCCGAGGAGGAGTGACCATGTCCGGTGGAGTGATCGCCGCGATCGTCGTGCTGGTCGTACTGGTGCTGATCATCGCGAAGTCCGTCCGCATCGTGCCGCAGGCCCGCGCCGGCGTCGTGGAGCGACTGGGCCGCTACATTCGCTCGCAGGGTCCGGGGTTGACGCTGCTGGTGCCGTTCGTCGACCGGATGAAGCCGCTGATCGACCTGCGCGAGCAGGTGGTGAGCTTCCCGCCGCAGCCGGTGATCACCGCCGACAACCTCACCGTCGGCGTCGACACCGTCGTGTACTTCCAGGTCAACGACCCGCGGGCGGCGACCTACGAGATCGCGAACTACATCCAGGCCGTCGAGCAACTGACCGTCACCACGCTGCGCAACGTGATCGGCTCGTTGAATCTGGAACAGGTGCTGACCAGCCGCGACTCCATCAACGGGCAGCTGCGGGGCGTGCTGGACGAGGCGACCGGCCCGTGGGGCATCCGGGTGGCCCGGGTGGAGCTCAAGGCGATCGACCCGCCGCCGTCGATCCAGGACGCCATGGAGCAGCAGATGCGCGCCGACCGCAACAAGCGGGCGCTGATCCTCACCGCCGAAGGGCAGCGGGAATCGGCCATCAAGACGGCCGAGGGGCAGAAGGCGGCCGCGATCCTGGACGCCGAGGGCCGCAAGCAGGCGGCGATCCTGAGCGCGGAGGCCGACCGGCAGTCCCGCATCCTCTCGGCCGAGGGTGAGCGCGCCGCCCGCTACCTGCAGGCCCAGGGCCAGGCGAAGGCCATCGAGACGACCTTCGGCGCGATCCACGCCGCCAAGCCCGACCCGGCGCTGCTGGCCTACCAGTACCTGCAGACGCTGCCGCAGATCGCCCAGGGCGACGCCAACAAGATGTGGATCGTTCCCAGCGAGTTCAGCAAGGCGCTCGACGGGCTCACCAAGCTGACCGGCGGCGAGGGCGCCGACACGACACCCTCCTGGCTGGCCCAGGAGGGCACCGGCGGCCCCAACGGGGGTGCCGCCCTGGACACCTCGAACTGGTTCGACTCAAACCTGCCGCCCGCGGCCGAGCAGCCGGAGGCGAAGAACCTGCGCGCCTCCGACGAGGACCCCGCCTCCATCCAGGCCAAGATCGGGCTGGCCCCGAGCCCCGAGCCCGGCGAGATCGACCCGGCCGCGCTCGGTCTCGGTGACACCGAGACGATGGACGCGGCGCCGGGCGACGAGTCCGGCGAGTGAGGTGCGGCCGGGTCAGAAGTCGGTCTCGTTGACCGGGGCGAGCGGCGTCGAGAACAGCACATCCGCCCGGGCCAGCGCGCCGTCGCGTAGCTCGGTGACCCCACCGGCCGGCGCTCGGGCCGCCAGCCGGTGGCCGCCGAGGTAGGCCGCGGCGAGCACCCGCTGGTCGACCCGTAGCTCCGGCGCGCGGTCGGTCGGCGAGCAGCGCGCCGTGGCGCCGCCGGTCTCGAGCAGGAAGCGGCCGGCCGCGTAGCCGCCCGCCGTGTTGTCGGTGACCTCGAGCACGACGTCACCCTGGCCCGCGTAGCCTCGCGCGGCGAGCGCGGCCGGGACGTCGAGCAGTCGGAGCCACAGCCCGTCCAGCGCCGCGACCTGGTGCAGGGCGCGGCCGTCGCCGAGCAGCCACTTCGCCGGTTCGTCCACCGGCCGGTTGTCGAGCCGGATCTCGTCGATGAGGTCCAGGCCCGCGAGATAGGCCCAGAGGTCGGCGTACGCGCCGTCGGAGGCGGCGACGAACTCCTCCACGGTGGCGGCACCGTAGGTGTTGTCGAGCTCGAAGTCGGCGGTCGTGCGGCGGGCGAGCAGCCCGTCGGCGGTTCCGTCGCTCTCGTGCAGCAGCCACTGCGGCGGTGACGGCAGGGGCTCGAACCCGTCGGTCCCGAGCCGCCGGGCCCACCAGGTCCGGTCGCGGTCCATCTGCCCTGCCCGCCGGCGCCGGGCCCGCTCGAACAGCTCGGGGGCGACCTCGGCCAGCTCGGCGGGCGTGACCGGACGCAGCGTGCTCGGGTCACCGCTCGTCGGGGCCGCGCCGCGGCCCCGGATGCGGTAGCGGTAGCGGGCGGCGGTCGTGGCCGGGGCGTAACCGAAGCGCCCGTAGATCGGCCACTCGGCGGCGATCAACACCGAGACGGCGTCGCCGCGGTCCTTGGCCTCGGCCAGCGACTGCTCGAGCATCCGCCGCAGCAGGCCCTGCCGGCGGTGGGTCGCGGCGACCGATACCGCCGTCAGCGCGTCGACCCCGTCGAGGACGCGGGTCGCGCCGGCGGTGCCGCCCGGAATCGTGACGCTGCGGTCCTCGGTGGCCAGGCTGCCGACCCAGGCGCCCCGGTCCCGGACGCCCCAGGCCCGTTCCGGGACCCAGGTGCGGCGCCGGTGTTCGATCCGGACGCGGGCCTCGGGGGAGTCGGGGTCGTTCAGCAGGGCCTGCCGCAGCGACCGGACCCAGGGGTCGAGGTCGTCGACGGGGACGGGATGGATGATCTCGGCGGAACTCACAGCTGTCGAGCCTGCCACCCGCGTCCATCCGGTTCAGATCCAGCTGACGCGGTCCTTCAGGTAGACGTAGCCGATGAAGCTGATGGCGTCGATCACCGAGTGCGCCACGACCAGCGGCCACACCCTCCGGGTGCGCTGGAACCACCAGCCGAACGCGAGGCCCATGACGGCGTTGCCGATGAAGCCCCCGAAGCCCTGGTAGAGGTGGTACGAGCCGCGCACCACCGACCCGGTCACCAGCGCCCGGCTGTCGCTCCACCCGAGTTGTCGCAGCCGGGTCAGGACGAACGCACAGACCACGACCTCTTCACTGATGCCCTGCTGGACGGCCTCGAGCAGCAGCGCGGGCACCCGGTACCAGACGTCGGGGAAGTCGGTGACGACGATCTGCGCGTTCAGCCCGAGCTCGCGGGCCAGGAACACCAGGCCGAGCCCGGGGATGCCGATCAGCGCCGCGAAGCCCAGGCCCTGCCCGAGCTCCTTGAGCCGGAGCCGGTCGAACCCGATGCCGAAGCCGGGGCCGCCGGGGTTGCGCAGCAGCAGCACCAGCGCCAGCAGCGCGGGCGCGACGCCGGACAGGATCGAGGCGAGCTGGTCCAGGATGTCCAGCCACTGGAAGTGCGGGGTGTTGGTGCCGGACTTGATGGGACCGGTGGCGACCTTGCTGAGCCCGAATCCGCCCTGGATCTGCACCTGCGCGCGGATCAGGCTCAGCAGCGCCGTGATCCCGGAGGTGCCGTAGGAGACGGCGAGGACGGCGAGCAGCTCCAGGCCCAGCCGCTCGCGGCCTGGCTGCTGCTCCTCGTCCCGGACCTCCCGGGCCGGCTGGGCGGTCACCGCCGCTGCGGGGTGACCACGAGGGTCTGCATCCCGCCCCCGATCACCCCGTCGCCGTCGGACAGCGTGGACGTGGCCAGCGCCGAGCCCGCGCCGCCGATCCGGGTGAGGGCGTCCACCAGGAGCCAGTCGCCGGTCGGCTCGCGGGTCAGGTGGATGTCGAGGTCGACGTTGGCGAACGACCACTGGCCCCAGTCCAGCTCGGCCGAGATGCCGCTCGCGGAGTCGGCCACCAGAGCCACCCGGGCCAGCCCCGGCATCGTCCAGCCCGGCACGATCTCGAGCGAGGAGCGGACCCAGGCCGCCGCGGGTCCGGGCTCGCGGAAGGCGCCCGTCACGAAGCGCCAGTCCAGCGTGTCGCCGTAGCCGAAACCGGCGTCCGTCCACGGCGTTCCCGTGCCGGGCGTGCTGGCCGGCGGGGAGGCCGACGGCGCGATCCGGGCGGTGTCACGGGTCGCCACGAACCAGACGCGGACGAGCAGGCAGTCCCGCCCGTCGGCAGTCAGGGTCACCTCGACCAGCGCCGCCGAGCGGGCGCTGCGCACGATGCGGGTGCGGGCCTCGACCGGGCCGACGGGCACCGCACCGACGAAGTCGGCCGCGACCCGCCGGGCCACGAGGTCGTCGCGTCCGGTCTCGGCGCGCAGCCTCCGCTCGGCCACGGTGACCGCCAGGGCATTCGGGGGGCCGCCGTGCTGCAGGCGCTCGGACCAGGGGCCGACGGTATGCGGCCCACCCTCCACACGGACGATCTCGGCGGCCTCGGTGAGCAGGCGGAAGTAGGAGTCAGCCACGCCCTCACCGTAGTTGCGGTGGCCACTTGCACGATGCAATAGTGAATTCCGAAGGGGCGCCGGCACATCCCTCCCGTGCCGACGCCCCTTCGCTCATCGGCGAGCACACCTGTCCGGAACCGGATCCCCCGTCCGGTACGAATACCAGTGAAGACGGCGCCTGCGGTCGCAGCGGCGTCGAACCTGGGACAGGAAGGCGGCGCCGGTGGCACGACGCAGGATCGCGGTGATCGGCAGTGGCGTGGCCGGGCTCACGGCCGCGTACGTGCTTCAGCGCGGGGCCGACGTCTCCCTCTTTGAGGCCGCCAACCGGCTCGGCGGCCACGCCGACACCCATGACCTGATCGGTGCCGACGGGGTGCTGCGCAACGTCGACACCGGGTTCATCGTCCACAACCTGAAGACCTATCCGCTGCTGCGCCGGCTGTTCACCGAACTCGGGGTCACCACCCAGGAGTCGGACATGAGCATGTCGATCTCCTGCGGCGGCTGCGGGCTGGAGTACGCCGGCGGCCGCGGCGTCTCCGGGCTGCTGCCGAGTCGCCGCGCGTTGCGCTGCCCGCGCTACCTGCGGATGCTGGCCGAGGTGGTGCGCTTCCACCGCCGGGCCCACGCGCTGCTGGCGAGCGACGACGACGAGCTGACCGTGCGCGAGTTCCTCGCCCGCGGCTCGTTCTCCCCGTACTTCCAGGCGCACTTCATGACCCCGGTGATCGCCGCGGTCTGGTCGACCGCCCCGACTCAGGCCGGGGACTACCCCGCCCGCTACCTGTTCTCGTTCCTGGCCAACCACGGGATGCTGCAGGTGACCGGAAGCCCCGCCTGGTACACGGTGACCGGCGGGTCGGCCCGTTACGTCGAGCAGGCCGCCAAGAGCCTCACGGCGGTCGAGACCGCCACCCCGATCCGGGCGGTGTCCCGGGTCGCGGGCGGTGTGGAGATCCGCGACGACAGCGACAGCCGCGAACACTTCGACGCCGCGGTGGTCGCGACCCACCCGCACCAGGCCCTGGCGATGCTGCGTGACCCCACCGCGGCCGAGCGGGAGCTGCTCGGCGCCATCGACTACACCGTCAACCCGACCCTGCTGCACACCGACACCTCGGTGCTGCCGGCGACGCCGCGGGCCGGCGCCTCCTGGAACTACTCGCAGCCCTCCTGTCACGCGGTGCCCACCGAGGTGCAGGTCAGCTACGACATGAACCGGCTGCAGCGCCTCGGCGGGCCACAGACCTACGTCGTCTCGTTGAACGCCGAGCAGCGCGTCGATCCGGCGCTGGTGCTGGAGCGGATGGACTACGAGCACCCGGTCTACACGACCGCGTCGGTGGCGGCGCGGCAGCGGCTGCCCGAGCTCAACGACGGCACCCTGGCCTACGCCGGGGCGTACCACGGCTGGGGCTTCCACGAGGACGGCTGCCGCGCCGGCGTCGAGGCCGCCGCGTCGCTGGGGGTCGAGTGGTGAGCGGTGCCGCGCTCTACGACGTCGAGATCGCCCACGTGCGCTCCGAGCCCGTGCGGCACGACGTCCGGCACCGCAGCTACCTGTGGTTCGTCGACCTCGACGAGCTGCCCGACCACGGCCCGCTGGCGCGGTTCGAGGCCCGCGACCACCTCGGCGACCCGCAGCGCAGCCTCCGGCAGAACCTCGAGGCGTTCTTGGCCGAGCACGGCATCGACCTGCACGGCGGCCGCGTCACGATGCTCGCCAACGCCCGCAGCCTCGGCTACGTGTTCAACCCGCTGAGCCTGTACTGGTGCCACGACGCCGGTGGCGAGCTCGTCTGCGTGGTGGCCGAGGTGCACAACACCTACGGGCAGCGCCACCGGTACCTGCTGCGCCCCGACGACGCCGGCCGGGTGGACACGGCCAAGCAGTTCTACGTCTCGCCGTTCTATCCGGTGGACGGTTACTACCGGATGAGCCTGCCGGAACCGGGCGAACGGCTGGCCGTCACGGTGACGCTGCACCGCGAGGGGGAGCGGCCGTTCACCGCCTCGGTGCGGGGGGTGCGCTGCCCGGCCGGCCGGCGGGCCGTGCTCGCGGCCGCGCTCAGGCACCCGTTCGAGACGTGGCTGGTCCGCGGGCTCATCACCGCCCACGGCTTCCGGCTCTGGCGCAAGGGGCTGCCGGTGCAGCCGCGCCCGCCCCACCCGTCCACCGACCCGGTCGCCGACCCCGCCGACGCCACCACCAGTGAGGTAGCCATGACCCGCCCGTCCACCGTCGCCGACCGCCTCGCCGCCCTGCTCCGGGACGTCGGCGGCCTCGAGCTGCCGGTCCGCGTCCGGGCCTGGGACGGCAGCGAGGCCGGACCCGACGACGGGCCGGTGCTGATCATCCGCAGCCGCCGCGCGCTGCGCCGGCTGCTCTGGGCCCCGGGCGAGCTCGGGCTGGCCCGCGCCTACGTCACCGGCGACATCGACGTCGAGGGCGAGCTCGCCGACGGGTTCCGCCGCGCCTGGAAGCTCGCCCGCTCCCGCCCCACCGCCGGCGTCGAACTCCGGCTGCGCGACCGGCTCAAGGCCGCCGGCGCCGCCGGCGGGCTGGGGGCGATCGGGCCGGCTCCGACACCGCCGCTGTCCGAGGCGCGGCTGTCCGGCCGGCTGCACAGCCGCCGCCGCGACCGGGACGCCATCTCGCATCACTACGACCTGTCGAACGAGTTCTACGAGCTGCTGCTCGACGAGCACATGGCCTACTCCTCGGCCTACTTCGCCCACGACGGTCAGTCGCTGCACGAGGCGCAGACGGCCAAGCTGGATCTCGTCTGCCGCAAGCTCGGGCTGCGGCCGGGCATGCGGCTGCTGGACGTCGGCTGCGGCTGGGGGTCGCTGATCCTGCACGCGGCCGAGCACTACGGCGTCCACGCGGTCGGGATCACGCTCTCGGCACAGCAGCGTGACTTCATCACCAAGCGGGTGGCCGACCGCGGCCTCGGCGACCGGGTCGAGGTCCGGCTGCAGGACTACCGCGAGTTCGGTGAGCTGGACGAGCGCTTCGACGCCGTGGGCTCGATCGAGATGGGCGAGCACGTCGGCGAGGGCAACTACCCGGAGTACGTCAGCATCATGTACCGCGCGCTGCGCCCCGGCGGGCGGGCGGTGCTGCAGCAGATGTCGCGCCAGGAGGGCACCCGCCCCGGCGGCGGTGCCTTCATCGAGTCCTACATCGCCCCCGACATGCACATGCGGGAGGTCTGGCAGACCGTCCGGCACTTGGTCAAGGGCGGTTTCGAGGTTCGCGATGTCGAGGCGATGCGGGAGCACTACGTCACGACCGTGCAGCGCTGGCTCGACACCTTCGAGGCGAACTGGGACCGGTTCGTGGCGCTGCAGAACGAGGAGGTCGCCCGCGTCTGGCGGCTCTACCTGGTCGGCGGCATGCTCGCCTTCGAGGAGGGCCGGATGGGGGTCGACCAGTTCCTCGTCGTGAAGCCGAGCGAGGACGGTGTCAGCGACATGCCGCCGATGCGCCCGTGGGTCATCGAGCATGGCGGCGTGGGTAGCACCCGGCCGTGACGTTCGACGACTCGGCGTTCGCCGGCACCCTCGGTTGGTCGGCGCTCGCCGTGCTCGGGGTGCTGGCCCTGACCTTCGTGGCCGCGAAGATCGCCGGCAAGCACAGCGTCATCGACACCACCTGGGGGCTGCTGTTCGTCACGGTGGCCGTCGTCGTGTTCGCACTGTCCGGCGGTGCGGCCGACCCGGTCCGGCGCTGGCTGCTGCTGGTGCTGCCGGTGGTGTGGGGCCTGCGGCTGGCTGTTCATATCGGGCGCCGCTCGATCGGCAAGCCGGAGGATCCGCGGTACCAGGAGCTGCTGGACAAGAAACCGGGGAACGGGGATCTGTACGCGATCCGCAGCATCTACCTGCTGCAGGGACTGCTCGCGTTGGTGATCGCATCCCCGATCCTGGTCGGCGGCTTCGAGACGGGCACGACCGGCTGGCTCGCCTGGGTCGGTGTCGGCGTCTGGGTGATCGGCGTGTTCTTCGAGGCCGTCGGTGACTGGCAGATGGAACGGTTCAAGGCCGACCCCGCGAACAAGGGCAAGCTCATCGACCACGGGCTGTGGCGTTACACCCGCCACCCGAACTACTTCGGCGACGCCTGCGTCTGGTGGGGGATCTTCCTGGTCGCCGCCGACACCCTGCCCGGCGTCGTCACGATCTACGCCCCGATCGGGATGACGCTGCTGCTCACCATCGGCTCCGGCGCCCGGATCCTCGAGAAGAGCATGAGCAAGCGTGAGGGCTGGGACGAGTACGCCGCCCGCACCAGCATGTTCTTCCCGCTCCCGCCGAGGGTGAAGAAGGCGCTCACCTCGGGCTGAGCCCGAGAATCCCAGGCCCTGCGGCCTGCCTGGTTCGGCGGGCTACTCGTCCTCATCGTCGCCGGGGTCGATGCGCACGACGCCGGTGACCGCACCCAACGTGGCGGCTGCATCGACCGCACCTTGACCCCGCAGGGTCAGCGACACCGTGATGAGGCTGTCCGTGGGTTCGGGTTGTCGGTCCGAGAGATCCGATCGACCGACGACCGCCATCGAGTCGACCGTCCAGTCGTTGGCGGTGCAGGTCGCCAACAGGGCGCGCAGGATCCCTTGCCCGTCCTGGTAGGTGATGGTGAAGCCCCGCTCCCCGTGCCCCCGGGTTGCGATCACGTGGGCCAGGGGAGTGAAGCCGATGACGATGACGAAATGCAGTCCGGTCACCACGAGGGCCAGAATCGGAAGGCCCGCACCGGCAGCCATGCCGATGGCGGCCGTCTCCCAGACTGCAGCGGCGGTGGTCAGGCCGCGGATCGCGCCGCGACGCGTGATGATCAGGCCGGCTCCGAGGAATCCGATCCCGGACACGATCTGCGCGGCCACGCGGGAGGGGTCGAGTGCCACGTGGTCCGAGGTGAGCACGTCCGCGAAGCCGTACTTGCTCACCAGCAGGATGAGCGCGGACGCGGTGCCGACGATCGCCTGCGTGCGAAGGCCGGCGCTCTTCCCGCGGAACTGGCGCTCGAACCCGATGATCGAGGACAACACGAAGGCGAGCAACAGCTCGCCGATTTGACCGGGACCCTGCCCGTGGAGCGCCGCGGCAACTATTACCTGACTCACCGAACCAGTGTTCCGCACCGCACCCGTTCACGCTCGGGCCAGCGCGAGCCACGGGCTCACGCCGCCAGCTGCCGAACTGAAGATCATCGCCGTGCCCGGGCGACGAACTGCTCCGTGTCGACAACGTGGCCCACGGCGCTCGGGCCGTCCTGGCCGCTCGTGCGAGTGTTGATGCGTGCGCCTGCCCGGGTGGTATCGAGCCATACCTCAACCCCTCCGCTGGGCTGTTGCTGGCGCGCTCGTGTTAGCAGCCGTAGGGGCTGTTTACGGGGTGGTTGAGTCCGTACGGGACTACCCATTCAGTTCATGGTTCGGCGTCATCCTCTACGTCGGCGTGCTCGGCGCGGTCGCTGGGTTCGTGTTCGGACTCATCGCCGGAGCGCTCCGACAACTCGTCGGCGGTTGGAAGTGATCAGGCTCTCCGCCCCCGGCTTTGACCGGGCGCCGGACTTCGCTGGCCACATCCATCACCGGGCTATCCCGAGCGCGCCACGGCTCCTCGCCCGATGAGGGCGGACGGTCCGCCGGCGCTAGTTCGTGCAGTCGACCGCGACCGCCAGGGCATCGCAGACCTGTCCCATCCGGGCGTCGCTCAATCGTCCGAGACGCTCGACCAGAATCGCCAGCGATACGCTCTCGACCGAGTCCAGGTTGATGGCCGAGCGTCGCGGTACGGGGTCCTCGCCCGGTTCGAGGACGACTTCGCTGGCCAGCCCCCTGATTGTCGTAGTGCACGGTGCGATCAGCGTGCGGCGATGGCGCGGGATCACCACATCCCGGGAGAGCACGACGACGGGACGCCGGCCTATCTCCGCCATCTCGCACCACCAAATCTCACCGCGCGCGGGAAGCGCGGTCACGACGCGGCTGCGGCCTGGCGGAACGATGCCAGGTCGCCCCACTCATCAGGCTCGTCGAGCGGGTGCTCGTCGTAGGCGGCGTAGCTTGCGTCCACCTCGGCGGCGCGGTGACGGGCGAGCAGGGCTGCGAGGGCCTCGTCGACGAGGGCAGCGTCCGACACTCCCGAGCGTGCGCTGCGTGCATCGTCCAAGAGCGTGGAATCGACGGTGGTACTCAACCGTGTGCGAGCCATGCCACAACTATGCCACTTCGGGTCGGTGCGGCTCCGCGTAGCCCACGCACGCCGCCGGCCAGGAGACGAAGGCGGCCCGGCCACACCGCCATCAGGCGAACAGCGGCACCTGCGCCCCAGGCGGTGCTCCTTGGTATCGATCCACGATCTTGTTCAACTCAACCTGCATGTACAGCGTGTTCAACCCGAATACGAACATCAGCAGCCAGCACGCCGCGGGCGAGCACGTCGGCTGCAATCCGGCAGCGACCTGCGCGTTCCGGATGCGCCGTCCGGCGTTGTTGAACGAAATGATCGGGGCGATGAGCGTCCAGTACAGGAACAGCAGCACCAGCATCGGCCCGGCGACGGGGATGTTCCTGCGCCGGTCGAACTCGGACATCTCCTTGTGGATCTTGTAGTACCAAACGTAGGCGTAGATGCCGAGCGTGATCAGCGGAAGGCCGATCCAGACGCCGACCGGGTTGCGGCGCTTCATCGCCAAGCCGAGAGCCGCAGGCTGCCCAGGCTGGCTCTGATACCCGTATGGCATGCCCGGTGCAGGCGGCTGACGGGCCGGAACCGGAACATTCGATTTACCGAGATCGACAGCCGACGACTGACCGTCCTGCTGACCCGAGCCCGACGACGGTGTAGTCATCCAAGATCCTTCCGTGAGCGTTGCTCGAGGAGAATAGACCAGAAATCACGATTTGCGACCCGTGCCAGCGCCTGTCGACGATTCCGCGCGCCCCGTACCGGACGAGTGCCAAGCCGCTACCTGCGCGCAAGGAAGCCGCAGGCCGGGCGGCGGCGTGAGCGGATGGTGCGGTCGGTAGCCTTCAGACGGGTACGGGGTCAGGCTGAGGCGCCGTTGGTTCGGTGTCCGAGGAGTGGTCTGTGGGCTGCGTCGTTGTCGAGGTAGTGGGTGTCGGGCGATGGCGGAGCATGGTCAGTAGCAAGGCGAGCGTGCCCGCCGCGGCCCAGGCAGATAGGACCAGCAGGGGCGTGGTGATGTCGTTGCCGTTGAAGTAGACGATGTTCTGCACCGCGGGTAGGGCAGAACCGGCCGGCAGTGCTTTGCCGACATCGGCGTACCACGAGGTGATCATGTGCGGGCCTAGCGTCGTACCGGAGGACGCGATCCCGACGGGGGCGAACAACAGGAAGATGACCAGATAGCCGAGCCCGCGGCTCCAGCGGGTGGCCGCAGCCGGCACCACGGCCGCGACGAAGGCCAGCAGCGTCCCCAGGCCGAACATGCCCCACGGCGCCCCGGTGAGCGCCCCGATTCCGGGGTCGGCCATTGCGGTGGCCACCCCGGCGACGATCTACCGCGTAGACCGCAGCCGCCAACACCTGTCCGACCGGGTGCATGTCCTTCCCGAAGCGGCTGACCAACATGTTCCCGAAGACCAGGCTCGGGGCGAGCAGGGCGATGACGAAGAGCACCTGCGAGATGCCTTGCGGGTCGTCAGGCGGCAACGGGTGAATGTCCTGCACGCTCAGCGGCTGCCCGGCCGCGTGGGCCACTGCGGCAAAGACCTGCACGGTGGCACTGGTCACCGCAGTACCCGCCGTGGTCGCCGTCAACAGCACCTGAGCGCGAGGGCCGGGCACCAGCGCGGCGTATATGTCGCGGTCGAAGATCGCGTTCCGCGCGGCCCGCACGGTCGGGAAGCTCCTCACTTCGAACCCGCCCGACACCTGCTGCGCCAGAGTGTGATCCAGGCTCGCGGCTTGTGCGGGGGAACCCCGCAACCCAACCGGAACTCCATGCGGGCCGGGATGGTGCAAGCTGCCCATGAACGAGGCGATGAAGATCAAGCTGATCACCGTCGCCCCTACCGCCCCGATCAACGTCGCGGCAATGTTCCGGCGGCGTCCGGCCGAACTTGACTCGCTCATGACGCTTGCATACGCCGCAGCCAGGACATACCGACGTCGTAACCACCCTGGCCGCCTCGCTCGTAGGGGTGATATCGCCGAACCCGACGGTGGCGAACACAGTGACCGTGAAGTACAAGGCGTCGATATGTGTGAGCGGCTGGCTGAAGCTCGTGGCGGCGATGCCCTCCATCGCCACGTACGTACCGGCGAACAAGAGCACGAACAGCGGCACACTCACGGCGAGCGATTCCACGGCACGCAGGACCGGGTAGGCGGCAGACATCACCGACCGAACCTGCAGCACCGCCAACACGATCAGCAGCGCCAGACCGATGACCAAGATGCTGACGTCCACCCAGCTCGACGTGCGATTCAGAGGCAGTAAGAAGTAGATCGCCGTCAGCACCACGATCGTTGCCACTGAACGCAGCGACGAACGAACGATCTCCCGAAAAGGGGCACGGGTCCGGCCATCAGCTGTCATGTCGGCCATTATCGATCGACGAGCACATCGCCCATGCCGCTCCCACTCGCCGCAAAGAGCTGCCGACGCCGGATGAGTCGCCACGACCCCGCGCTTCCATGACACATCGATGCGCGGAGTCGCAATCCCAGAGTGGCGCGCACCTGCGGCACCGACATCGGAAGTCGGCTGACCGGTGGGCCCTCTGCGGTCTGCCAAGCGCCCTACCGACGGTGAATGGGTAGATCTGCCGATGTCGCCAGGGGCCCCTCGGCGGAATGTAGGTGTGCGCCGGCCACCCGGACGGCGACCACGGGGATCCGGCGCGATCTCGAACCGAGGAGTCCATCATGCTTCTGGCCACCACTACCGTCGCGGACGTCGAGCAGTTCTTGAAGGTGTTCGGCGCCGCGGGCGCCGACAAGCGCGCCTTGCACGGCTCCAAGAGCTCCGTCGTGTATCGCGACCCGAATGAGGAGAACCGGATGTGGGTCGTCTTCGATTGGGATGAGCAGGGCTGGGCGGACTTCGTGTCCGACCCCGAGGTGCCCGCGGTGCTCAAGGACGCCGGGCACCTGTCCAAGCCGCAGGCCGCCGCGGTCCTCGGCGAGTACCGGGCGTAGGCGGGCGTGATGAGTCACATCAGCCGGCCCGCGCGCGTGGGCGTGATCACCGACCAGACGGGAGCGCTGTCGTTCATGGGCGTCGCCAACGTCAACCTCGCGACCATGGTCATCGACGACATCAACGCCGGCGGCGGTCTGCTCGGCCGCCCGGTCGAGCTGTACGTCGAGGACAGCGCGACCGACGACGAGGCTGCGCGGGCGGGGGCCGCCCGGCTCGTGCGCGACGCCGATGTCGACGTCGTGATCGGCGGGATCTACAGCTCCACCCGCCAGGCGATCAAAGGCCCGGTGGTCGACGACGCCGGGCGGCTCTACCTCTACCCCGAGCAGTACGAGGGCCAGGAGAGCCACCCACTGATCTTCTGCACCGGCCCGGTGCCGTCGCAGCAGATCGATCCGTTCATCCCGTGGCTGATGGAGGAGACGGGGGCGCGGAAGTTCTACCTGCCCTCGGCCGACTACATCTGGCCGCACACGCTGAACCGGTCCGTCCGGGAGGTCATCACGCCGCGCGGCGGGGAGGTCGTGGGCGAGGAGTACTTCCCCCTCGATCACACCGAGTACGCCGCGGTGATCGACGACATCATGGCCTCGGGCGCCGACGTCGTCTTCAACACGATCGTCCCGCCCGGGCTGACGCCGTTCCTCGCCCAGCTTCACGAGGCCGGCTTCACGGCGCGCGGCGGAACGATCGTGTGCACCTACTTCGACGAGAACTTCCTCAATCTCGTGCCCGCGGAGCACGTCGAGGGCCTCTACGGGTGCCTCGACTACTACCGGGCCGTCCGCGACCCGTTCAGCGTCGAGCTTCTGCACCGCTACGACGCGCGGTACCCGGGAAGCGCGCTGTTCACGGCGGGCTCCGCCTGCACGGGCACCTACCGGGCGCTCAAGATGTGGGAGGCCGCCGTGACCGAGGCCGGCTCGCTCGACCAGGACGACGTGATCACCGCGCTCGAGCACGCGAGCATCCCGGAGGGCCCGGGCGGTCCCGCCGAGATGGTCCCCGGGCGGCACCACGCACGGATGCACATGTACATCGCCCGCTCGGAGGGTGGCGAGTTCACCGTCGTCAAGAACCTCGGCAGCATCGAGCCGAAAGAACGGGAGGTGACACCCGTCTGATCCGCGACGACTGATCGTGCCTCTACGGAGTACGGCCGGTGAACGCCAACATCGTGTCCTGGACGCTGGCGACGTCGGACACCTCGACGGCCGGGCCCATCATCTTCTGGCCCAGCGGGTTGGTGCCGCGCAGCAGGTCCGGCGGAACGTGGCGCAGGCCGTCGGTCGTGGCCGCCACCACGTCCGGCGGCAGCGTCTCGTCGACCCCGATGGAGCGGGCGAGGTCCCAGCTGTGGATCAGCAGGTCGCCGACGAGGAATGCGGCCAGGTTCGGCTTCGGGATCCCGCCGAACTCGGGGACGGTGCCGGCGAGCCGCGCCGCGTCGGCGAGCAGGTCGGCGTAGGAGGCCCGGATCCGCTCCCAGTCGTGCTCGTCGGCCGCGACGTCCGCGCCGAGCAGGCTGCCGCCCTTCGCCTGCCAGGCCAGGGTGTGGTCCACGAGGTTGCGGACGTCCCACTCTGCGCAGGGCGTCTTGTTCTCCCACTGCCCGTCGCCGACGTGCTCGTACACCTCGCTCCACTTGGCGGCGGTCTGCCGCCACAGCTCCAACGGTCCGCTCATGAGGTGCACCACCGATCCCACCCACGGTCGTGCCGCCAGTGGACACCTGGGCCGCACGCACGACAAGGGTCGACCGACTCGGTGTGCCGGGCGCTCGCTGTGCCTACTGTGCGAGTGTGGCCGCACGCCCGCCGTCGGGAACGGTGACGTTCCTGTGCACCGCGATCCAGGACCCGCTGCAGCAGTGGGACGAGGCACCTGCCGAGACGGCGGCTGCTCAGCAGGTCCACGACCGCGTCGTGCGGGAGGCGATCCAGAGCCACGGGGGACTCGTCTTCCACGCCGACGCCGACGGCGTCCGCGCCGCGTTCGCGACCGCGGGCAGCGCGGCCGAGGCGGCCGTCGCGGCACAGCACGCGCTTCGAGCCGCCGCGGGCCTCGCGGTGCGAATGGCGTTGCACACCGGCGAGACGGCGGAGCGGGACGGCGGCTACTTCGGGGCCGAGGTCAACCGGGTCGTCCGGCTGTCGGCGCTCGCGCACGGCGGGCAGGTCCTCGTCTCCGACACCGCCGAGGTTCTGCTGCGCACCCACCTGTCGCTCCGGCCGCTCGGAGAGCATGTGCTGCCCGGGCTGCGTGGACGGATGTCGGTGTTCCAGGTCGTCGCCGACGGGCTCCCGACCGAGTTCCCGGTGCTTCGCAACACCGAACAGCGGGCCGGGAACCTGCCCCGGCAGGTCACCTCGCTGGTCGGCCGGGACGACCTGGTGCGCGATGTCGCAGAGTCGGCGCGGGAGCGCCGACTCGTCACGCTGACCGGCGTCGCCGGGGTGGGCAAGACGCGCGCAGCCCTGGAGGTCGGCGCCGAGCTCTCCGCAGAGTTCCCGGACGGCGTGTGGGTCGTCGAGTTGGCGGCGGTCGGCAACCCCGACTCGGTCCCCGCGGCGATCGCGACGGTTCTGGGGATCACGCCGCAGGGCGACACCCCGCTCGTCACCACCGTCGCCCGCACGCTGGCCGGCAAGCGGTTGCTGCTGATCGTCGACAACTGCGAACACCTGCTGGCCGCGGCCTCGTCGGCGATCCGGACGATCGTCGACCGCCCGGGTCACGTCCGCGTCCTCGCCACCTCCCGCGAGCCGCTCGGCGTGGACGCCGAGGAGGCGCTGCGGGTCACCCCGCTGGCGATCGCCGGGGGCGCAGCGTCCGACGCCGTGACGCTGTTCGTCGACCGGGCGCGGACCGTCCGCAGCGACTTCGGGCTCGGCGACCCGGAGACCGCCGCCGCGGTGACCGCGATCTGCTGGACGCTCGACGGCCTTCCGCTGGGCATCGAACTGGCAGCCGCCCGCATGGCGGCCATGAGCGCCGTCGAGATCCGCGACCGGCTCGCCGACCGCTTCCGCCTGCTCTCCAGGTCGACACCCGGCCCGGATCGCCAGCACACGCTGGAGCACGCGGTCGCGTGGTCGTACGACCTGCTCACGGACGAGGAGCGCGAGCTGTTGCGCGCCACCTCGGTGTTCGCAGGCGGGTTCGCGCTGGCGAGCATCCATGCCGTCGCCCCCCGCGGGGACGCCGTCGACGTGCTGCGACATCTCGACTCCCTGGTGCGCAAGTCCCTCGTCGTCGCCGACCACACCACGGCCAGCACGCGATACGCCCTGTTCGAGACGATCCGCCAGTTCGCGCACGACCGGCTCGAGGCGGCGGGGGAGCTGCTGGCGACCCGCGACCGGCACGCCGCCCACTTCGCCGCAGCGGCCGGCGCTCGGTGGGAGCGGTGGAACGGGCCGGGCTGGCGCGACGCCGTCGACTGGGTCGAGGCCGAGTTCGGGAACCTGCGCGCCGCGTTCCGGTGGAGCTCTGCGCGGGGTGAGGTGGCGGTGGCGACCGACATCGCCGCCCACGCCGCGCTGATGGGGTTCTCGGTGCAGCTGTTCGAGGCGCTCGCGTGGGCGGAGGAGCTGATCCCGGCGGCGACCGCTGCCGACGTCGCACGACTCCCGCGGCTGTGCACCGGTGCCGGCTACGCCTGCTTCGCCGGCCGCGCCGAGGCCGGCCGGGTCAACGCGCATCGCGCCGTCGAGCTGGAGGACAACGCCAGGTACGACCCCTGCGAGCCGGGATACGCCGTGTTCGTCGAGGCCCTGTGCCAGGTCTACTGCGGTGACCTCGACCGCTACGTCGAGCTGACCGGCGAGGTCGTCCGCCGCTACGGCGCCGACCGCGGCTACGGCCTCGCCTCCTACGTCGACGGGTTGCAGTCGGCGGGCCGCCTCGAGGAGGCGCTGGCGCTGATCGACGAGGCGGTGGGCGCCGCGCGGCGGCTCGGCAACCCGTACTGGGTCGCCTACGCGCTGTGGATCGCCGGGATGGCGTTGTCGCGGACGGACGCTCGGCGAGCGCTGGCGGCCTGGGAGCAGGGGGTCGCCTTCGTGCACGAGCACCGCGTCCAGTTCTTCGAGGGCTTCCTGGCTCGCGACGCGGCCCGGCTCCACACGACCGACGGCGACCCCGACGTCGCACTCGGGCTGTTCGCAGCGGCGATCGACGCCTTCCACCGTGCCGGTAACGTCCCACAGCTGATCATCACGCTGGCGAGCGTCCCCGCGCTGTTCGAGCGGCTGGACCAGGTCGAGCCGGCCGCCGTGCTGACGAGCGCGATGTCACGCGAGCCGTCGAGCCTCCACCACGTCCCCGACCTGGCTGAGCTCGTCGATCGGCTCGCCGCTCGGCTGGGTGCGACCCGGATGGCCGAGTTCACCACGGCCGGTGCCGACCTCGACCTCGACGCCGCCGCCCGCTACGCCCGCGAACAGATCGACCTCGCGCGCCGCGACCCACGCCCGCGGCCCGGCAGCGCCCGGCCGGGCAGCCTGAGCAGGCGGGAGATCGACGTGCTGCGCCTGGTCGCGGCCGGACGCACCGCCGGCGAGATCGCCGCGGAGCTGTTCATCTCGCGGCGCACCGCCGAGCACCACGTCCAGCACATCTACACCAAGATCGGGGTGTCGAACCGGGCCGCGGCCACGCGCTGGGCGGTGACGCACCGCGTCGTGGACGGCGTACTCGAGGGGTAGCGCGATGCTGATCTACTCAATGAGCGTCACTGTCGACGGCTACATCGCCGACCGCGACGGCACTATCGGATGGACCGCGCCGAGCGACGAGCTGTTTGCATTCCACCTCGCGCGGGTGCGCACGCTCGGCGCTCACCTATGCGGTCGCCGGCTCTACGAGACGATGCTGCCGTGGGAGACCGATCCATCGCTGCGCGGCACCGAGCTCGGTGCCGAGTTCGCCAGGGTGTGGGCCGCCCTCCCGAAGGTGGTGTTCAGCCGCACGCTCGACGCCGTCCAAGGGAACGCCCGTCTCGCAGGTTCATCGGTGGCCGAGGAGGTAGGTAATGCCCTCGGGTCGACCGAGAAGGACGTCGAGATCGGCGGCGCGGGGCTGGCTGCGGCAGCGATCGAGCTCGGCTTGGTCGACGAGGTGCGGGTCTTCCGCATTCCGATCATTCTCGGGGGCGGCACGCGGCACCTCCCGCCCGTGGCCGAGGCCATCCCGCTCACCCTGGTCGAGACCAGAACGTTCGCTCCGAGTGTGATCTACGAGCGCTACCTGCGCGTGCCGACGCTCCCGGGTTGACGACCGCCAAGCCCGCCGCCGGCGGGCTCGCCGGCTGGGCAGAAGGGTCATTGGGCTCTGCAACCAACCTGGCGAACAGGACAAGCTACCCCAATGTCGGGAGGGACACGCAGGCGAGGTCTGGTGGCCCTGCTGTGTGCGTCGGTGACGTGTCTGAGCGTCGTCTCGGCCGCCGCTGATCCGCCGAGCCGCTTCGCCGCTCCGAACGAGACGGGCATCGTCACGGCATCGGCGCTGCGCCAGGCGATCGACGAACTCGTCGCGATGCCCGGCGGCCCGCCCGGCGCCGCCGTCGTCGTTCAGATCGGGTCGTCACGGACGTTGTACACCGGCGGGGTCGCAGCCCGTCACGGCCGAGCACCGCGAATTACCGATCACATGCGGGTGGCCAGTGTGGCCAAGGCATTCAGCGGGGCCACCGCGCTCGTCCTCGTGGACAAGGGCGTGCTGCGCCTGCGAGACACCATCGGTCGCTGGCTGCCCTACCTGCCGGCGTCGTGGCGCCGGGTGACGCTGCGGGAGTTGCTCGAGCACACCAGCGGAATCCCGGATTTCTCACTGGGTAAGACGTTCCTCCCCGCCGTCCTGGCCTCACCGACGCGCCCGCCCCGACCGCGGAAACTCCTCACCTATGCCGGCCGCAAGCTGAACTTCGCGCCCGGCACCGAGTACGAATACTCGAACTCCGACAACGTCGCCGTCGGCCTGATGATTCAAGCGGCGACGGGCCGGCCGTACGTGCGAGTACTCACCCGTGACGTTCTGCAACCGCTGGGCCTGATGCACACCACGCTTCCTGTCGGCACCCACCTGAACCGGCCCTTCATCCACGGCTATGCCCTGGACCGCAGGACCGGACGTGTGCACGATGACGTCAGCCGGGCCCTGGCCGCCGGCTGGGCGTGGGCGTCGGGCGGCATCGTTTCCACGCCCGCCGATCTCAACAGGTTCATCCGCGGCTATGTCAGCGGCCGGTTGATCTCGGCGAGGTTGCGGGCGCGGTGGCAGCGGCTGTTCATGCCGGCGAGCGGCTCGGAGCCGCCGGGGCCGGGATTCAACTCGGCCGGCATGGCCCTGTTCCGCTACCAGACCCGCTGCGGCACCGTGTACGGACACAGCGGCAACACCCTCGGCTACACGCAATACGCCTTCTCCACCCGTGACGGCACCCGCTCGGCGACGGTCTCGATCAACGTGCAGGTGACCCAGAAGAGCACGGGACAGCAGGCGAGCGTGTTCAGCGGGCTGCGCCGCGTCGCCCAGGCGGCGGTTTGCCACGCGTTGTCGTGATCAACGGCCCGAGGTTCACCGCGGCGCCTCGAACGGCCCTGATGACCGCGGCGGATGCCGATGCCCTCCCCGAGGCGCCGAACGCCAGCGGTCGCGGTAGAGAGGTCCTCGAGTGAGATGGCCTCGTTGTTCTACGGCCGAGTTCGCGCCTAGCCGGGGTCGAGGTAAAGGCAGAACGGGTGCCCCGCGGGGTCGAGGAGCACCCGGACGTCATCCTGAGGCTGGTGTGCGGCCAGCACTGCACCGAGCGCGACAGCATCCTCGACCGCGGCCCCCAGCTCCCGGACGCCGATGTCGAGATGGAGCATCATCTGTTGCTCTCCCGGCGTCGCCGGCCAGGTCGGTCGTTCGTACCTGGCTTCGCTCTGGAACGCGAGGTTCGCCGGCGCCTCCGGAACCCGGATCGTGCACCAACCCGGCTCGTCGCTCGCAAGCGGCCAGCCGAACAGGTCCCGGTAGAAGTGGGCGAGAGCTCGAGCGTCCGGCGCGTCGAGCACGGTGCCGACCCATCCGGTCAGCCCTCTGATGCCACCCATCGGCGTCAGCCTGCCATAGCCTCCGAGGCGCTGATGTCGAGACGCTGTGGGCCGCGATCACGGTTTAGCGAGAGGCAGGCCCCCCAGGTCCGGGGCGGACCTCACGGGCGGCGGCTCAGTCTGTGTTGTCGCGGCGGTAGCGGATGTGGGTGGCCAGTGGTGAGTGGAGCACCTCGACCGGCTCGAAGTCGAAGGTCTCGACGCCGTCCCACATGCTCTCGCCGCTGCCGAGTAGGACGGGGGCGATGTCGAGGGTGAGTTCGTCGATCACGCCGGCGTTCAGGGCTTGTCGGACCGTCGAGGCGCCGCCGGCGATGTCGACGCCATGACCGGCGGCCGTCTCGAGCGCCTGCGCGTAGGCGGCGTCGAAACCCTCGGTGACGAAGTGGAAGGTGGTCCCGCCCTGCATCTCGATCGGTTCGCGAGCATGGTGGGTGAGCACGAAGACCGGGGCGTGGTACGGCGGCTCGGATCCCCACCATCCATCCCACCTCTCGTCCCATTCACCCCGGATCGGCCCGAACATGTTGCGGCCCATGACGTAGGCGCCTCGGGGGCGCATGAGCCATCCAGTCGCTTTCTTGTCGGCTCCGGTGGCGCGCGGGTCGCCGAGGTGCCAGCCGTGCAGCTCGCCGCCGCGCATACCCAGCGGATCGTCCCGGCTCTGTTCAGGGCCGGCGACGAAGCCGTCGAGCGAGATCGACATGTGGCAGGTGGTGTCGGACATCAGTGCCTCTCAGGACCTTCGACAGATGCAGGTGGTCGAGACGAGTCACCGCACGCAGCACCGCCGGCCCGAAGCCGACGACCGGCCTGCAAGGACCTGCGCATGCTCAGATCATGCCGCCGTCTCGCGCGGGGCACTACTGTGAGCGCCCGGGATTCCGGCCGCGCTATCGGATCAGGCCGTCGCGGGCCTTGGTGGTCAGCACCCGCAACACGTCGGACTTCACCACAGCGGCGAAGTGCGGGTCGGCGCGCGCGGCCTGCAGGACTCCGGCGGCCATGGGGTGCAGTTGGGCGGGGGAGGAGTCCAGGATCATGGTCCCGCCGGAGCGCAGGAAGCGGGTCGCACGTAACCGTGGCGGGACGCCGGCGATCGACGCGGCGGAGAAACTGTCCGAGACGACGATGCCGTGGAACTTCGACCCGTCTCGCAGCAGCCCGTGGATGATCTTGTAGGAGAAACAGGCCCGCCGGTGCGGGGCGATGTGCGGATACACGGCCGAGGACACCATCACGAACTGGGCGCCGGCCGCGATGCCGGCGCGATACGGCAGGAGGTAGGGCCTGCCGGCTCGCGTCGGGTCGGTCACGTACCGGTCGGTGTCGGTGTTCCCGCTGGCGCGGCCGAGGCCGGGGAAGTGTTTGACGGTGGCGGCGATGCCGGAGGACTGCCAGCCGCGCACCGCCGCGTACACGTGGTGCCGGACCCGGTGAACGGTGTGCCCGAACTCGCGGTAGTAGCGCCCGATCGGCTGGTTGCGCGCGCCCACCCCGGCCGGAACGGTCGCGGCGACCGGCGCGAGGTTGAGGTTCAGCCCGGCCCGGCGCAGCTGCTGACCCCACACCTGGGTGCGCCGGCGCAGGACCGGCGGGCGGAGCCCGCCCTGCCGCAGCGCCGTCGGCATCGCGCTGAAGCCCGGCCCGTGCAGTCGCTGTACCTCGCCGCCCTCCTGGTCGGTGCCGATGAACGGAGCGACGCCGTCGTGTCGTAGCCGCGACCCCAGGATCGCGGTGATGTGGTGCACCCGCCGCACCCCGGCGTGGGTGGTGCCGGCGAGATAGACGTTGCCAGCGGCGTCGCGGTGCAGGCTGCGCAGCTCCGCCGGTGACGGAACCGTCGAGGGGACGCCGAGAAGGAACAGCTGTCCGACCCGCTCGCGGGGGGTCATCCGCGCGTAGGCGGCGGTGGCCAGCGACCGGGCGGACGCCGACGCCGCGGTCGCGCGCGCCGGCTGCGTCGCGTGCGCCGGGTGCGGAGCCGTGGCGATCGGGCGGGCCGAGGCCAGCCCTGCCCCCGCGAACACCAGGGCCGCGGTCAGGGCACCCGTGACCCAGCCGCGCGCCGGGCGAGCGGGGCGAGCAGTCGTGTGGGGCATACAGCGGTCAGCCCTTCCCGTGGACAGTGAGCTACCTGGTTGACAGGCGCCGCCGCCCAGCCGTTGCGCCCCATCATCGTCGGTCACGTCGATGACATCGGCGGTTGCTACAGAATGTTGATCGCGCGGGCGATGACCAGCGCGCCGACGACGAGGGAGACGAGGGCCTCCACGACCATGAGCAGCTTGGCCCACGGCTTCATGGCCGAGACGTCGGTGGGGCTGAATGCGGTGGCGGTCCAGAAGGCCAGCGAGAGGTAGTCGACGAACGTCGGCACCCAGGTCGCCGGCGCGAACTCGCCGTGCTGCATCTCCGGGAAGACGAACGCCGGCTCCGCGCCGGTGTCATGGGCGCGGGCGGCGGCGCCACCACGGTCGAGGTCCCAGTACCAGAGCGCGAAGGCGATCACGTTGGTGATCCAGATCGTGCCGCCGGTCGCGAGCAGCCCGGCCGCGTTGTGGGCGAACAGCGTGTTCTCGGTGATGACGTCCTGGACCAGACGGGTGGCGGCGAACAGGTTCGCTACCGAGATGAAGGCAATGACCAGGTCCGTCACGACCCGCAGCCACGTCTTCTGCCGGTCGATCCGGCCCGGGTCCCCGATGACGAGCGTGGCGAGCAGGATCACGAGCACCAGCGGGGTCACCCACGGCGGATTCACCCGGTACTTGTCGGGGAGCACGACGTGCAGCAGTCCCGCCACCAGGATCGCCGACGCCGCCGGCCACCAGCGTTCCCCTCGCGCCTCGGCGGGCTGGGACTCCGGCCGGATTCGCAGTGTCATTCCGTGAGCCAGGTCAGCGGACGCGTCGGGTCGGGGTCGTAGACGCAGCGGGCGCCGGTGTGCACGCAGTCCCGCAGCACGCGTCCGAGGCCCGCGTCGATCTCGGCGATCCGGTCGATGGCGGCCGCGACCGCCTTGCGTACTGCGACGCGGGCGCGCTCGGCCGTCCCGGCGGCCTGGCGGGTGCGCCCGCCGAGGCCGGCCGCTGCGCGGATCTCGGGAACGACGTCGGGTGCGCCTTCGAGACCGACGGTCCAGATTCCGTCGGTGGTCTTTCGCAGGACGGCACGCGCTCGCCGTGGCACGGTCGGTGGTTCGGGGCCGGCCCGGTAGCACCGCGTCCACCACTCCGCACCGAGTCGTTCGGCCGCCGCGGCGGCACTGTCGGCCCAGCGTCGCGCAGCCTCGTCCTGACCGAGCGCCAGCGCGGCCGCGCTGAGATAGCCGTCGACGACGCCGTTGAAGCCGGCCGCCACGCCGTTCGTGACACCTCGCCCCGCATACGGCTCGAGCAGTCGGTACCCCTCCTCGGCCAGATCCAGCTCACCGGTCGCGGCGGCCGAACCGGTGAGGCAGGTGATGGCAAGCAGCCAGTCCGCGTCGCGAGGCCACGACGCGAGCGCCGGCCCGGCCACCTGTCGAAGCCGGCGACGTGCCCTGCCGAGTTCGCCGGCAGCCACCCACAGGGGGATGGCCTCGGCAGCAACGGTGCCGAGTGCCAGCTCGCTCGATCCGCTCTCGTAGGCCTCGGCCTCGGCGACGATCGCCGCGCGGTCACCGGACTGCACCGCGACCCCCGCGCCGAGAAGGTGGTCGATCGCGAGCACATCCGGTTCGCCGGCCGCACTCCCCGCCGCGATCGCCGCGTCGCGATGCCGCCGCGCCGCATCCAGGTCGCCGACGACGAGGGCGTGCATGCCGTGGCGCGCCTCGCTGAAGAAGCGGAGGCGCGGCGTACCGGTGTCCTCGGCGAGATTCTGCAGCGCCCGCAGCTGCCGACGGATGGTCGGCATGTCGAGCAGCTCCATCGCCGTGGTCATGCGCCACAGGTGGGCGGACATGCGGGCCTCGGGATCGGCCAGATGGGCGGCCGCGTCCTCGAGACGAGTGATGATCCGCAGCCGCTCGTCCAGCTGGTCGGGACCCCCGTGCGCGAGCAGCTGCGCATCGAGCGCCTCGGCGAGCAGTGCCGAGTCGCCCGACGCCTGCGCCGCGGCGATGGCTTCGGCCGCGAACGGCACTGCCCGCGCCGGAGCACCGGAGTAGACCCAGGCCCGCACGAGCGCCACCGCGAGACGGATCCGGGTTGGCCCCACGGCGAGTGAGTGCGCCTCGAACAGGAACGCCGGGACCCGGTCGAAGTACGACCCGAAGATGTACCCGGCGGCCAGGCCGAGCGCGGCATCGCCCATGGCCTCGGCGTCCCGGGCCTCGCGCGCCCGCTCGAACGCCTCGGCGTAGGCGGCGCGCGCCGTGCCCTCGTCGCCGTCGAGTCGGGCCGGTCGGCCGCGCTGCACCAGCGCGTTGACCTTCGCCCGGCCGGACATGCCAGCAACGTAGCGATCCGGAGCGGCCGCACACCCTGGGCGAACGGCCCAGCGACCCCGGGTCGACGTCACGGGCGAGTCAGATGCACCTCGCGCGCGTGCCGGGCGACGAGCGCCTCGTTCCAGTCGCCGGTGCAATACACCGACAGTTCGGCGATGGCGCCGTCGTCCACCTCGGCGCGCATCATCTCTCGGCAGTACCAGTGGCCGGCGGCATCGTCCCACTCCTCATCCCATTCCAGAACGAACCCGGTCGGCGTCGGGTCGTAGCGCAGTCGAGGAACCCGACCGGGCCCGGGATGACCGTAGTCACGGAGGGCCCGCAGCCCGTCGATCCCCACGGCCTGCTGGCGCCACTGCGGTGAGGTGAAGTCGAGGAACACCTCTTCGTCGAACAACCCGTCCGGGAGGTGCGTCGTCTCGAGCCACTCCACCACCTTCCGCACGACAGGCGGCGCGGCGTCGAGCTCGGTCACCGGCGTGGTCGTGATCATCTCGTCCCTGCGTGACATGGCTTCCTCCCGGTGTTGGTAGCCCTTCACCGAGAAGGCGTGAATCCCGGCGTCACATCGTGCCGTCGATGCGGATGCCCGGAGGGCGGCACGGCCACCGCCACCTGAGTTTCCGGACTTGTCACGACATACGTTGACGAGCCGTCCGGGCGGGCGGAGCCTTTGTGCTGGGGGAAGGTGGTTCCGATGGCAAAGTTCGCCGTCTTTTTCACGTTCAAGGGCGACACGGTCAAGGCGATGATGACGCACCCGAGTGACCGCGCCGCCGTCGTCAGCAAGCTCTGCGAGGCCGCCGGTGGACGGATGGAGGCCTACTACGCCATGTTCGGCCACTGGGACGGGTTCGTCATCGCGGAGGTGCCGCACAGCAGAGCGGCCGCAGCGGTCAGCCTGGCCGTGAGCAGCAGCGGCGCGTTCGAGCGCATCGAGACTCACGAGCTGCTCGACGCCGGCGAGCTCAACGACGCCCTCAGCACGGCGTCGGGGTTGGCGTACGCCCCGCCGGGCGCGTAGCCGCCCATCGCCGCGGGCAGGTGACAGACTCGGCACCCATGGACGGCTTCCATCCCGAACTGCGTCACGTCGTAGGTGCCGACCTCAGCGCCGACACCGCGCAGACGCCGGGGATGCGACGGATCGCGGCGATCAGCAGTGCCACCACCGGCTCCGAACGCCTCTGGATGGGCCAGACCCATGTCGCGCCCGACACCCACTCGGCCGACCATCACCACGGCGAGTCCGAGACCGCGATCTACGTCGTCGGCGGGACGCCGGAGTTCGTGTTCCTGGACGAGCGGAGCGGCGAGGAGAAGCGCATCCACGCCCGGCCGGGTGACTACGTCTTCGTCCCGCCGTTCACCCCGCACCGCGGGGAGAACAACGACCCCGACGGCGAGGCCGTCGTGGTGATCGCCCGCAGCACCCAGGAGGCGATCGTCGTCAACCTGCCCTCGCTGCGGGGCGAGTAGCACCCGCCGACCGGTCGCTCACCGAGCGAGCATCAACCAGGCCCCCGCGCCCAGCGCGCCCAGCGTGACCAGCAGGAAGGCCCCGACCGAGAGCGGCGCCGGCGTGTGTGTCAGCCACCCGAGGACGTCGGCGTCGGTACCACGCGCGCCGCGGCGGCGCTCCCGCTGCAGCTCGACGACCGCCCGGGGCGCTGCGAGCAGCAGGAACCAGCTGCCGGCGTAGGCGACCGCCGATTGGACATCGGCCGAGGCCCACCACGACACCGCGAACACGCCGACCCCGGCCACCAACACCGCCCACAGCCCGAACCAGTTCCGGATCCGGACCAGCAGCAGCACCAGCAGCAGGAGCGCGACCCACAACACCGCCACCGCGTGCCCGGCGTGCAGCAGCGCCGCGGCCCCGAGGCCCACCAGCGCCGGCCCCGGGTAGCCGGCCGCCGCGGTCAGCACCATGCCCGGGCCGCGACGCCGGCCGTACGACAACGTCAGACCGGACGTGTCCGGGTGCAGCCGAATGCCACGCAGCCGGCGACCGGTCAGCAGAGCGGCCACCGCATGGGCTCCCTCGTGGGTGATCGTGACCAGGTGCCGTGTGCGTCGCCAGAGCGGCCACCACGCGACCGCGAGCAGCGCGGCCACGGCGCAGCCGGCCAGGACGCCGGCCGGGGGAGCGGGTTGGGTGGCCAGCACGCTGTGCCAGACCCGGTCCGGGCCGGTCATCGTGCCCAAGCCGGCACGGGCTCAGGCGTACCTGCCGCGCAGCACGCTGGTGCCGCTGTAACTGTCCTGGTTGACACGCTGGATGCTGACCTCGATGTCCCCGTACTGCCGCAGCCACTTCGGTGAGACCTCGAGGTCGGCATGGTTGCCGCCCCCGACAGGACCCACCGCCTGCATCTTGGTACGGCCCCCGTTGGTGAGCCAGACCTCGTAGAGATGCTGGCGGTCCAGCTGCGGAAGCCGGGAGGCGTCGATAATCATTCGGTTGTCGACGATCTTCGCCGTGGCCGTTCGGCCCGGTTCGCCGGCGCTGCCGTACGGCTGCAACTGGACGACCTGTGCGGTCTGCTGCACGCTGCTGGAGCTCGTGAGGGAGACCACCGCGTAGGACCCGCCGCCGACCACGATCGCGGCGGCGGCAGCCACGGCGACCAGCCGGCCCCGGCCGCGACGGTGCGCGCCCGAGCGGGGAGTGCCGCCGGCGGCGACCTCGGACCGCGCGGAGGCGTCACTGCGGGCCTCGTCGAAGACCGTGGTGAGGTCCGGAAGCGGCACGGGCGGTGCGGCGAGCGCAGGCTCCGCGGCCTCGGCGGGTGCTGTCGTCGCCGGCGCGACGACCTCGAGGGCGAAGCGCTGCGCGGACATCAGCGAGGCGTGCGCGATGACGGCCGAGACCAGTTCCTGGCGGCAGTCCTCGCAGGAGCGCAGGTGCGCCGCCGCGTCGAGGACGACCTGCCGGGGCGCGTCGCCGGTGAGCAGCCGCGGCAGCTCGTCGGAGATGTGGTCGGTCATTGCGGCCCCCCGACATTCTCCAGCAATCCCGCGAGGCGCTGCAGGCCCCGCGCGGTGCGAGTCTTGACGGTGCCCAGCGGGATGTCGAGCGCACCGGCGATCTCGGACTGGGTGTAGCCCTCGAAGTACGCGTACTCGATGACCTCGCGCTGCAGCGCCGGCAGCAGGTCGAGCGCCGCGCGTACCTCGTCGGCCCAGACCAGCCGCTCGGCGGTCTCGCGTCCGTCCTCGCCCGTGACCTCCCGCACCGCGTCCAGCGGAACGACGACGTCCTTGCGTTTGCGCAGGTGGTCGATGGCCCGCTTGCGGGCGATGCCCAGCACCCAAGCCCGCAGCGAGCGGTCCGGGTCGTAGCGATCGTGGACCCGCCAGACCTCGTAGAACACGCGCTGCAGCACGTCCTGAATGTCCGGTTGCGGCACGTAACGCGACAGGTAGGACATGACCAGGGGCCCGAGGGTGCGATAGGCGTCCTCGAGCGCTTCGGGCTCCCCCTGATGCAGGCGGCTCCCGATCTCGGCCAACGCAGCTTCCACGTCTGACTGTTCGTGCGCGGGGCCGTTCACGGTTCCGTCTCCGTGTCGGAGCCGGCGGCAGGCCGCGACGGCTCGACCCGCCCGGTGACCTCCGCGAGCACGACCTCGCCCGCCGTCGCGCCGACGCGCACCTCGTCCCCGTCGGCCAGCCAGCGTCGCTCCCCGCCGGGGAGGGCCAGCGGATCCCGCCCGCCCCAGGTGAGTTCGAGCAGGCAGCCCCGCTGGTCGCGGCGGGGGCCGCTGACGGTGCCGGAGGCGAACAGGTCGCCGGTGCGCACCGGGGCGCCGTTCGAGGTGAGGTGAGCGAGCAGCTGCGCGTAGCTCCAGGCCATCGTGGCGAACGGCGGGCGGCTGACTACCGTCCCGTTGATCCGCACCTCCAGCTCGAGGTCCAGCCCGTGCGAGTCGTCGCGGAGGTGCGTCGGGGGTGGCGTGTCCGCGGCGGGCGCGATGCGGGCGTCCCGCAGGGCGGTCAGGGGGGTGATCCAGCCGGCGACCGAGGTGGCGAACGACTTGCCGAGGAACGGTCCGAGCGGCGCCATCTCGAAGGCCTGGATGTCGCGCGCGGACCAGTCGTTGAGCAGGCAGACCCCGAAGACGTGCCGGTCGGCCTCGGCCGGGTCGATGCGGGTACCGGGCACCCCGACCAGGAACGCCACCTCGGCCTCGAAGTCGAGCCGGCGGGTGGGGCCGACCTCGTCGGGGCCGAGCACGCCGACCGGCCGGACGACGGGCGTGCCGGTGATCTGCACCGTCCCGGACCGGCCGTGGTAGCCGATCGGCAGGTGGCCCCAGCTGCGCGGCAGCGCCGGGGAGTCGGGGCGCACGATCGCTCCGGCGTTCGCGGCGTGATGCGCCGAGGTGTAGAAGTCGACGTAGTCGGCGACGGTGAAACCGAGGCGCGGGCGGGTGCCGGCCAGCGGCAACAGCGGCTGGCTGTCCGCGCGGACGGCCGCGGCGGCCTGCTCGCCGATCCGCTCCCAGGTCTCGGGCCCGGCCGCGAGGAACCGGTCGAGGGTCCCGTCGCCGAACAGCTCGGGGTCGAGCCGGGCCAGGTCCAGTGCCGAGTCACCCCAGCGCGCCGCGGCCACCCGGCGCCCGTCCGGGGTGACGAGGCAGCCGACGGGGAGGTGCTCGGCGGCGGGGGTCATGCCGGCCGGGGCCGGTGCCTCAGCGCTTGTCCATCGGCACGTACGAGCGCTCGCCGGCACCGGAGTAGACCTGCCGCGGCCGGCCGATCCGGGTGCTCGGGTCGTTGATCATCTCGCTCCACTGCGCGATCCAGCCCGGCAGCCGGCCGATGGCGAACAGCACCGTGAACATCCGGGTCGGGAAGCCCATGGCCCGGTAGATGAGGCCGGTGTAGAAGTCGACGTTGGGGTAGAGCTTGCGCTCGACGAAGTAGTCGTCCTCGAGTGCGTGCTGCTCCAGCTCCATGGCGATGTCGAGCAGGTCGTCGCGCTGGCCGAGCGCGGACAGCACCTCGTCGGCCGACTGCTTCACGATGGCCGCGCGCGGGTCGTAGTTCTTGTAGACCCGGTGGCCGAAGCCCATGAGCTTGACGTTCTCGTTCTTGTCCTTGACCTTGCGGACGAACTCGTCGACGTCGCCGCCGTCGGCCTTGATGCCCTGCAGCATCTCCAGGACCTGCTGGTTGGCGCCGCCGTGCAGCGGGCCGAACAGGGCGTTGATGCCGGCGGAGACCGAGGCGAAGAGGTTGGCCTGCGAGGAGCCGACGAGCCGCACCGTGGAGGTCGAGCAGTTCTGCTCGTGGTCGGCGTGCAGGATGAACAGCCGGTCCAGGGCCTTGGCCAGGGTGGGATCGACCTCGTAGGGCTCCGCCGGGAACCCGAAGGTCATCCGCAGGAAGTTCTCGACCAGGCCGAGGGAGTTGTCCGGGTAGAGGAACGGCTGGCCGACGCTCTTCTTGTAGGCGTAGGCGGCGATGGTCGGCAGCTTGGCCAGCAGCCGGTAGGTCGACAGCTCGACGTCCTGGTCGTCGAACGGATCGAGCGAGTCCTGGTAGAAGGTCGACAGCGCGGAGACCGCCGACGACAGGACCGGCATCGGGTGGGCGTCGCTGGGGAAGCCGTCGAAGAAGTTCTTCAGGTCCTCGTGCAGCAGGGTGTGGTGGCGGATGTTGTCCTCGAAGGCCGCCAGCTGGTCGGCGGTGGGCAGCTCGCCGTGGATCAGCAGGTAGCTGGTCTCGAGGAAGGTCGAGTTCTCTGCGAGCTGGTCGATGGGGTAGCCGCGGTAACGCAGGATGCCGGCCTCGCCGTCGATGTAGGTGACCGCCGAGGCGCACGACGCCGTGTTGGCGAAGCCGGGGTCGTAGGTGACCAGACCGGTGGACGCGAGCAGCTTGCTGATGTCCGCGCCGGACGACCCCTCGGTCGCCTCGTGGACCGGAAGCTCCAGGTCGTCCTGTCCGGGACGGCTGAATACGGCGGGCGTGGCATCGTCGGACATGGGTCCCCTCTCGAGAAGGTTGCTCGCCACCGAACCTACCCACCGCGGACACGAGCTGCTCGGCGGGTGGGGTGATCAGCCGGCCAGGTTCTGCAGGCGGACCTGGCCGCGGGCGACGAGCCGGTCGTCCGAGTCGCGGATCTCGACCTGCCAGAGCTGCTGGCTGCGTCCCTGATGGATCGGAACCGCGGTGGCGACGACCCGCCCCTCGGTGACGGCGCGCAGGAAGTCGGTCTGGTTGGAGACGCCGACGACCCGCCCGCGCTCGCCGAACCACAGCGCGGCGCCGATGCTGGCGCTGCCCTCGACGACCGAGCAGTACACGCCGCCGTGGACGATCCCGTAGGGCTGCAGGTGCTGCGGCCCGATGGTCCAGGCCATCACGACCCGGTCGGGCGCGGCCTCCTCCAGCTCGAGCCCGAGGGTGCGGTTCAGCCCGCTGGACATGACCCGCTCGAGGTCGACGTGGAGGTCGGCGGCGGGTTCGGTCTGGTGCTCGGGTCCCGACGACATGGGTCAGGACGCTAGCGGGTCAGCCGCCCGCCGTGCGCGTGAGGGCGAGGTTGGCCAGGGCCGTGGTCGCTTGCTGCGGCGACGGCGTGGGCACCGCGTGGGAGTCCATCGACACCGCGAGCGTCCGCCGCCCGGTGGCCGCCACGAGCAGCGGGACGCCGTAGTCGCCCGACCCGCCGGTGAGCAGGTGACCGTGGACGCCGCCGGAGAGGGTGACGTCGGTGTCGGAGGCGCCGTGGGCGGTGTAGTCCTCGACGGTGCCGGGGATCCGCGCGGCTGCCCGCTCCGGCGTGTCGTACAGGTTCACGCTGATCTCGACGGCCGGGGTCGCGTTCGTTCCCTTCCCGCGGAGGCCGTACTGGCAGTTCAGGTAGGTCAGCCGCCCGATGCTCTTCTCCGGCGCCCCCACCACGTAGGCGGTGTCGCCGGCCAGCCTGTTGCGGTCCAATGCATTGAGCACCGCCAACTCCGGCAGATCGGAGGCGCAGGTGCCGTCGATCGTCGTCGCAGCCGGGCTCGGGACGGCGCTGGAGGCCGCCGTGGCCGGGCCGGAGCCGCTGCCGGCGCTGCTCGAGGCCGACGGGCCGGACGAGCCGGACAAGCTGGACGCGCCAGATAATGGAGCCGGCACCGTCACCGTGACCGTGCCGCGCGGTGCCGCCGTGCCGGCGCTGCAGCCGGCGAGCAGCACAGCGGCGGACAGCCCGGCCGCGGCCGTGAGGGCCGTGGTCGCACGAACGGGCCTCAACGAGGGGAGACCTCACCCATGTCGCCCCAGCCGTCGCCGGGCGCGTTCATGTGGATGATCTTCGGCTGGGCCGCGACCCAGTCCGGCATCCAGCCGATCGCCGTGCGGAAGTGATCGGACTGCACGTGCCGGCCGCCCGCCTCGTCGTCGGCGAAGCCCTCGACGAGGACGAAGGTGTCGGGTTCCTCGACGCTGCGAGACCACTCGAAGAACAGGTTGCCCGGTTCACCGCGCGTCGATTCGGTGAACTCCGAGACCGCGTCGAGCCAACCGTCGACCTTCTCGGGACGGATCTTCCACTTCACCACGATCAGGATCATGCGCCTCATCCTCCCCTGACGGGCTCGGCGACAAAAGGGACCTCAGGCGCTGGCGCGGGCCCGCCCCGGGGCCGCTGCTCGAGAGTGCGGGAGAAGGTGACGAGGCCGTCGTCGATCGCGCCGGCACGAAGCACCGGGGCGTCGCGCAGGAAGTCGTTGGTGACCTTCCACGGGCCGTGGGTGCCCTGCCGCGGCAGGAACGGATCCCCACGCCGGACGTAGCCGGAGTTGAGGGCGCTGAGCACCGAGGTGGTGGCCCGGTCGGCGTCGGAGGCGTGCGCCACGGCCTGGTCGACGCCGTGCTCGGCCATGTGCTCGAGCAGTCGGCACACCCAGGTGGCGGCGAGGTCGGCTTTGAGCGTCCAGGAGGCGTTGACGTAGCCGAAGATCAGAGCGGCGTTGGGGACACCCTCGAGCATGACGCCCTTGTAGGTGACGCGCTCGTTGACCGCCACCGGCTCCCCGTCGACCTCGAGCCGGGCGCCGCCGAGCATCTGCACCTGCAGGCCGGTCGCGGTGATGACGATGTCGGCGTCCAGGTGGCGCCCGGACGCCAGCCGGATCCCGGTTGCGGTGAAGGTCTCGATATCGTCGGTGACCACCTCGGCGTTGCCGGAGCGGATGGCCTTGAACAGGTCGCCGTCGGGCACGAAGCACAGCCGCTGGTCCCAGGGGTCGTACCGCGGGGTGAAGTCGGCGATGTCACCGGCGTCGCCGAGCTGCTTCTCGACGCCGCGGCGGACGAGGCCGCGCACGACCCCGGGCTTGGCCCGGGCCAGGGCGTACAGCGCCCGCTGGACGCCGATGTTGCGCAGCCGGGCCAGCCGGTAGGCGACGCTGTCCGGGAGCACCTTGGCACTCAGCGCGGTGAGCGAGTCCATGACCGGCAGCGACATGATGTAGGACGGCGAGCGCTGCAGCATCGTCACGTGCTCGGCGTCGTGGGCCATCGACGGCACCAGCGTCACCGCGGTGGCGCCACTGCCGATGATCACGACCCGCTTGCCGGCGTAGTCGAGGTCCTCGGGCCAGTGCTGCGGGTGCACCATCGTGCCGGTGAAGGTCTCCTCGCCGGGGAAGGTGGGGCGGTAGCCGTGGTCGTAGTCGTAGTAGCCCGTCCCGGCGACGACGAACCCGGCTGTGAAGGTCTCCTGGTCGCCGGTGTCCTCGCGCACCGCCGTCACCGTCCACTGCCCCTGCTCGCTGGACCACGAGGCGCTGGTGACGCGCCGGCCGAACCGGATGTGCTCGTGCAGGCCGTACTCGTCGGCGGTCGTGTCGAGGTAGTCCCGGATCGAGTCGCCGTCGGCCAGGATGCGCGGGTTGCGCCACGGGCGGAAGCCGAAGGAGAAGGTGTGCATGTCCGAGTCCGACCGGATGCCGGGGTAGCGGAACAGGTCCCACGTCCCCCCGATGCGCTCCCGCCGTTCGAGCACCAGGAACGACGTACCGGGCCGCCGGTCGGACAGGTGGCAGGCCATGCTGACCCCCGAGATGCCGGCCCCCAGGATGAGGACGTCGACATGATCCACCCGCTCGGGTGCTTCGGTCATCGAGAGCCTCCTCGGCCGCCGGAGTACGTGCGACGAACCGTACCGGGCTTTCAGTGCGTGGTCGCGCCGGTGACGTCCCGCGCGCCGAGGTGATGCAGCAGGTTGGTCGAGAACCGGTCTCCGGTGCGCTCCATGGTCGAGGACATGACCCGCCGCACCGCCCGGCCGGCCGAGCGCGGCAACGGCAGGTCCACCGAGAGGGTGAGGCTGATCGAGAGGTGGGTGCCCTCGTCGACGTCCTTGAGCAGGTACCAGCCGTCCGCGCCGGCCCGTTCGGTCGCGCCGGAGGGCGGGGTGTGCGAGTAGTCGATCCGCCGACCCGGGTCGAAGCTCATCTTCTCGGTGAAGACCGGGGCGATGCCGACCCCGAGGGCCTTGATCTGCATCATGTGCCAGGTCCAGGTCTCGCCGTCGGCGTCGATCCGGTGTAGCAACGGCGTCAGCCTCGGCAACAGGTCCGGGTCGGTCAGCGCCGCCCAGACGTCGTTGGGGGAGGCGGTGATGACCGCTTCGGACTCGGTGGTCGAGGAGAAACACGCCATGCCCGCCAGCCTTCCCGCCGCGCCCGGGCTGTTAGCGGCCCGGCCCGGGGGAGCACAGTGAGGTCATGGAATACCGACAGCTGGGACGCAGCGGGCTACGGGTCTCCACCCTGACCATGGGCACGATGAGCTTCGGCGGAGGCGGCAACTTCGCCAACGTCGGACGCACCGACGTCAAGGACGCCCGCCGGCAGCTGTCGCTCTGCCGCGATCACGGGGTGAACCTGGTCGACACCGCCGACGTCTACTCCGACGGCCGGTCGGAGGAGATCGTGGGCGAGGCGCTCGGCCAGGACCGCGACGACTGGCTGGTCGCCACCAAGGTGCGCTTCCCGATGAGCCCCGGCGGCCCGAACGACGCCGGGCTGTCACGCCACCACGTCATCCGAGGCTGCGAGGCCTCGCTGCGGCGGCTGAACACCGACCACATCGATCTCTACCAGCTGCACCAGTGGGACGGCCAGACGCCGATCGAGGAGACGCTGGGGGCGCTGCAGACGCTCGTCGAGCAGGGCAAGGTCCGCTACGTCGGGGTCAGCAATTACAGCGGCTGGCACCTGCTCAAGGCGCTCGGGGTCAGCGAGCGCGAGCGTCTGCCGCGCTTCGCCGCCGAGCAGATTTACTACTCCCTGCAGGCCCGCGACGCGGAGAACGAGCTGCTGCCGGCCGCGGTCGACCAGGGGCTGGGCGTCCTGGTCTGGAGCCCGCTGGCCGGTGGGCTGCTGTCCGGGAAGTACTCGCGGGCCAGGGACGGCTCGCTGAAGTCGCCGAAGGGCTCGCGACTCGCCTCGGAGTGGGACGAGCCGCCGATCGACTTCCCGGACCGGTTGTTCGCCACCATCGACGAACTCAAGCGCATCGCCAAGGCGCACAAGGTGTCGGCCGCGCAGGTGGCCCTGGCCTGGCTGCTCACCCGGCCGGCGGTCAGTTCGCTGATCGTGGGCGCGCGGACCACCGAGCAGTTGCGGGACAACCTCGCCGCCGCGGAGCTCCAGCTGCCGCAGGCCGACGTCGACGCCCTGGAGGCGGTCAGCCGCCCGCCGCTGCTCTACCCCTACTGGCACCAGCGCAACACCGCCAACGAGCGGCTGTCGGCGGCCGACCGGGCCCTGCTCGAGCCCTACCTCTGACGGCCACCCCGGCGGACGACCCGATGGACGGCCTCGCATCGGCGTGGGTGTCGGCGGTGGCGGCGCTCGGCGGCCGGCGGGAGGCCGCGCTGGCGTCGGCGGCGGAGCTCGCGGCCGCCTACGCCGCGCCGACCCGCCACTATCACTCGAGCGCACACGTCACGGCGGTGCTCGGGCACGTCGCGGTGCTCGCGCCGGCGGTCGGGCTGTCCGGCCGAGACCGGGCCGTCGTCGAGCTGGCGGCCTGCGCCCACGACGTCGTCTACGAGGGGCGGGCCGGGGAGGACGAGCGGGCCAGCGCCGCCTGGGCGGCCGAGCGACTCGAGACGGCCGGGCTGATGCGCGCCGACATCGACCGCGTCGCCGAGCTCGTCGAGCGGACCGCCACGCACCGCAGCGACGGCGACCCGCCGGCGGCGGTGCTCTGCGACGCCGACCTGGCGGTGCTGGGCGCGGATCCCGACCGGTACGACGCCTACGTCCGGGCGGTCCGGGCGGACTACGCCGACGTCCCCGACGAGGGCTGGCGAGCCGGCCGCGCGGCGGTGCTGCGGTCGCTCGTGCAGCGCGAGCCGCTCTACGCCACCCCGGCGGGCCGGGAGGCCTGGGAGCAGCGGGCGCGCCGCAACCTGGCCGCGGAGCTCGCGAGCCTCGGGGAGTCCTGACCGTCAGCCGGTCAGCGGGCCGACCTCGGTGACGGTGAGGACGGGCTCGCCGGCCTCGTCGCTCGCCGCCAGGTCGACCTCGGCGCTGATGCCCCAGTCGTGGTCGCCCTCGGGGTCGTCGAACACCTGCCGCACCCGCCAGGTCCCGGTGTCGCGCTGCACGTGCAGCAGCGCCGGGCCCCGCGCGTCCGGGCCGGTGCCGAGGCGGTCGTACTCGGCGAAGTAGCCCTCCAGCGCCGCGACCCAGTCGACCCCCGGATCCAGCGCCGTCAGCTCCTCGACCCGCCGCAGCGCGGCGAGCTCCACCCGGCGGAACAGCGCGTTGCGCACCAGCACGGTGAAGGCGCGGGTGTTCTCGGTGAGCGCGGCCGGCCGGCGCACCTCCACCGTGTCGGCCCCCGCCGCTCCGGACCCGGTCGCCTCGCCCGCGGTGAGCGTCTCCCACTCGTCCAGCAGGCTGGAGTCGGTCTGGCGTACGACCGCCCCCAGCCACTCCACGACGTCGGTGAGGCCGTCGGTGACGGCGGTGTCGGGCACCGAGGACCGCAGCGCTCGGTAGGCATCGGTGAGGTAACGCAGCAGCAGGCCCTCGCTGCGGGTCAGGCCGTAGTACGCGACGTACTCGGTGAAGGTCATGGCGCGTTCCCACATGTCGCGCACGACCGACTTGGGCGACAGCTGGTCGGGGTCGAGCCACGGGTGGGTCTGCCGGTAGACGGTGAACGCGCCGCTCAGCAGCTCGTCCAGCGGCTTCGGGTGGGTGACATCGGCGAGCAGCTCCATCCGCTCCTCGTACTCGACCCCGTCGGCCTTCAGCTGCGCCACCGCCTCGCCGCGGGCGAGGTTCTGCTGGGCGCGCAGCACCTGCCGCGGGTCCTCGAGAGTGGCCTCCAGCACCGACACGACGTCCAGCGGATAGGTGTCGGCCTCGCGGTCGAGCAGATCCAGCGCCGCCAGCGCGAAGGTCGACAGCGGCTGGTTGAGCGCGAAGTTCAGCGGCAGGTCCTCGGTGAGCCGGATGGTCCGCCCCAGCTCGTCGGGTTCCGGGAGCCGCTCGACGACCCCGGCCCGCAGCAGCGATCGGTAGGCCCGCAGCGCGGCGCGGATCTGCTCGCGCTGGTCGCCCGGGGAGGTGTGGTTGCCGCGGATCAGGTCGCGCATGGCCGCTACCGCGTCCCCGGGGCGTGCGATGACGTTGAGCACCATGGCGGGCGTCACCCGGAACCGGGGGGTCAGCGCCTCGGGCTCCGCACCGAGCAGCCGCTCGTGGGTCTTCTGGCTCCAGGACACGAACCCGTCCGGCGGCTTCTTCCGGTTGATCTTGCGGAGTTTCTTGGGGTCGTCGCCGGCCTTGGCGACCGCCTTGGCGTTCTCGACCTCGTGCTCCGGCGCCTGGACGACAACGGTGCCGGCGGTGTCGTAGCCGGCGCGCCCGGCCCGCCCGGCGATCTGGTGGAACTCGCGGACCTGCAGCTGCCGTTGCCGCTCGCCGTCGAACTTGCTCAACGCGGCGAACACGACGGTGCGGATCGGCACGTTGATGCCGACGCCGAGGGTGTCGGTGCCGCAGATGACCTTCAGCAGGCCGGCCTGTGCCAGTTGTTCGACCAGCCGGCGGTATTTCGGCAGCATGCCGGCGTGGTGGACGCCGATGCCGTGGCGCACCAGCCGGGACAGTGTCTTGCCGAAGCCCGCGGTGAACGGGAAGCCGCCGATCGCGGCGGCGATCTGGTCGCGGTGGGCGCGGTCGGCGACGTTGAGGCTGGTCAGGGCCTGGGCGTGCTCCAGGGCCGCGGCCTGGGTGAAGTGGACGACGTAGATCGGCGCCTGCCCCCCGGCGAGCAGGTCGCTGATCGTCTCGTGCAGCGGCGTCGTCTCGTAGTAGTGGTGCAGCGGCACCGGCCGCTCCCCGGCGCTGACCGTGCGGGTCTCGCGGCCGGTACGTCGCTGCAGGTCCTCGGCGAGCTCCGTGGTGTCGCCCAGCGTCGCCGACATGAGCAGGAACTGCGCCCGCGCCAGCTCGAGCAGCGGTACCTGCCAGGCCCAGCCGCGGTCGGGGTCGGCGTAGAAGTGGAACTCGTCGAGGATCACGACGCCCAGGTCGCTGGCGGCTCCGGTGCGCAGCGCCACGTTGGCCAACACCTCGGCGGTGCAGCACAGGATCGGGGCCTCGGGGTTGACGGCGGCGTCACCGGTCATCATGCCGACGCGGTCGGAGCCGAAGATCTCGCAGAGCGCGAAGAACTTCTCGCTGACCAGCGCCTTGATCGGCGCGGTGTAGACCGAGCGGATGCCCCGCGCCAGCGCGAAGTAGTGCGCGGCCACGGCCACGAGCGACTTGCCCGAGCCGGTGGGGGTGGCCAGGACGACGTTGGCCCCGGTCACCAGCTCCAGCACCGCCTCGTCCTGGGCGGGGTAGAGGGTGATGCCGCGGGTCTCGACCCACTCGGCGAACGCGGCGTACAGGTCGTCCGGCTCGCTCGCGTCGCCGTCGAGGGGCAGCGCCTTAACGAGGTCGGTCACCTGCCCGGCCCCTTCTGCGCCTTGCCCTTGTCATGCCCCTTCGGGGGCGGCGCGTGCTTGCCGGCGTGGTGCCCCTTCGGTGGCTTCTTCGCGGGTTGCGGTGGCGCCGGGTGAGAGTGCGCGGGGTGGGAGGACGCGGCCCGGTGGGTGGAGGTGCGTGCGCGGGCCGGGTGCGGCGTGCTCGAGGTGGTGGCGGCGACCGAGGTCGGGGCGGTGGTCGCCGGGGCGGTGGTGGACACGCGCCCGCGCCCGGGCAGGCCGTCGCCGTTCGAGGCGGAGGTGAGTGCCAGCACCACGGCGAGCACGATGGCGCCTGCCGCGCCGATCCCCGCGGCCAGCATCGGGGTCGCCCGGCGGCGGCGGCGGGTGCCGCCCCGCGCTGCCCCGGGGGCGGAGAGCACGGTGGTGGCCGCGCCGGCCGGGATGGTCGAGGTCTCTGCAGCGGCACCGGCGGCACCGGCCGGGGCGGTCGAGGCACCGGCGGCACCGGCGGCGCCGGCGCCGGACAGCGCGGCCGCGACCTCCGCCGCGGCGGGCCGATCAGCGGATTCACTCGCGGTCATGGCTCGCAGCAGGCCCGGCCAGGGCGCGGGCAGCGTGTCGGGGATCTCAGGTGCCCGGTGGAGGCGCGCCGCGGCGGCCCCGACGCCCGAGCCGGGGAAGGCCACGACACCGGTGAGGCATTCGAGCAGCACGAGGCCGAGGGAGTAGATGTCGCCGGCCGGGCCGGTCTCCACCCCGATCGCCTGCTCGGGACTGAGGTAGTTCGGCGTCCCGACCGTGGTGCCGGCAGCCGTCAGGCGGGTGCTCTCCAGCAGCCGGGCGACACCGAAGTCCGTGAGCTTCGCGCGGACTCCCTGCGCGTGACGCTCGAGCAGGATGTTGGCCGGCTTGACGTCCCGGTGGACCACACCGCGGTCGTGCACGTACGCCAGCGCCTCGGCCAGTTCTGCGCCGAGGCGCCTGGCTTCGTCGGGGGGGAGTGGCCCGCCGTCCAGCCGCTGCGCCAGGCTCTCGCCGTCGACCAGCTCCATCACGAGCCAGTCGAGCTCCCCGGCCTCGCCGCCGGCGTCGTAGACGCGGACGAGGTTGGGGTGGCTGAGCCCGGCGAGCGTGGTCACCTCGAGATCGCGCCGGGCGTGATCGGTCTCGTGGGGGTCCGGCTGCCGGAACACCTTGACCGCCACCTCGCGACCAAGGGTCTGGTCACGAGCCCGCCAGACGGTGGCCATGCCGCCGCGCCCGAGCACCGAGCTCAGCTGGTAGCGCCCAGCGGGGGACGGCGGCACCGGAGGCATCCCGACGACAGTACTCAGCGCTGAGCTCGGCCTCGGTCGTGGACTAGGACGCCGGAACCGGCTCGTGGTCCTGCGATTCGACGATCTCCTCGGCGCCCTCCTGGGAGGAGGCAGCCGGGGCCGAGCCCCACATCCGCTTGCCGTTCGGCTCCATCAGGAAGTACAGCGAGAGCAGGCCGATCACGCCGGCGGCGATGAGGTAGTAGCCGGGCCAGTTGAGGTCCCCGGTCACGCTGACCAGCGCTCCGACGACAACCGAGGTGGTACCGCCGAAGGCCGAGACCGAGACGTTGAACGACACCGAGAGACCGGCGCCCCGGACCTTGGTCGGGAACAGCGACGGCAGCGTCGAGGGCATGGTGGAGCTGAAGCAGATCAGCGAGAACGCCATGATCAGCAGCCCGAGGAACAGCAGCACCGGGCTGTGCGCCTGGATCAGCAGCACCATCGGCACGCCGAGAACGACCAGCGAGATGGCCCCGGTCAGCGCGATCGGCTTGCGTCCCACCCGATCGGAGAGCATCCCCAGCAGCGGGATCGAGATCAGCGCGACCGCCATCACGACGATCTGCAGGATCTGCGAGGTCAGGTCCGACACTCCCGCGCCGTTGGCGTCGTGCACGGTCTGCGTCACGTAGGTCGGCATGTAGGCCGTCAGCATGTAGTTGGTGACGTTCCACACCAGCACCAGGCCCATGCAGACCAGCATGAACGGCCACAGCGACGCGAGCACCTTGGCCTCGTTGCCGGTCTTGTTCTTCTTCTCGTTCTCCTCGGCCTCCTTCTCCAGCGCCGCGAAAGCGGGCGTGTCGGCGAGCCGGGTGCGCAGGTAGACGCCGATGATGCCGATGGGCAGCGCGACGAAGAACGGGATGCGCCAGCCCCAGGAGTACAGCGACGGATCCGGCAGGGTCTCGGTGACGATCGTGGCGATGATCGCCCCGCCGAGGTAGCCGGTGAAGGTGCCGAACTCCAGCCAGCTGCCGAGGAAGCCGCGGCGGCGGTCCGGGGCGTACTCGGCGATGAAGGTCATCGCGTTGCCGTACTCGCCGCCGGTGGAGAAGCCCTGGACGAGCCGGCCGAGCAGCAGCAGTATCGGGGCCCAGTAGCCGATGGCGTGGAAGTCGGGGAGACAGCCGATGGAGAAGGTGCCGAGTGCCATCATGATCATCGTGATGGCGAGGACCTTGTTACGGCCGATCCGGTCGGAGAGCGGGCCGAAGAACATTCCGCCGAACGGGCGGACGAGGAAAGCTACGGCGAAGGTGCCGAAGGTGGCCAGCGTGGCGAGCGTCTGGTTCCCGGAGGGGAAGAAAACCTTCTCGATGGTGGTCGCCAGGTAGGCGTAGACGCCGAAGTCGTACCACTCCGTGATGTTGCCGATCGCGGCGGCGCCGATGGCCTTGCGGATCACGGGCGGGTCGGTCACGACGACCTCGTCGAGCGACCACCGCTTGGGTTTCTCACGTGGGGTCAGGACGGACACGGGGCCTCCGGCTTCACTTGGTCTGGGCGAACACTTCAGACACCACTACCCAATTCCTCAGCTACTCAACAGAATGGGGCGGGTTCCGGCGGGAGCCCACGGTAACGACCGTCGCCGGGACCGGCACACTGGTGTCGCGATGACCGACACGGGCGATGTCTTCAAGACGATGAATCTGGCGCTGCGCATCGGCGAGGTGCTGCTGTCCAGTGGCGCCGGCGCCGCAGACGTCCGCGCCCAGATGGACAACGTCGCTCGGGCCTGCGGGCTGCGCCGCTTCAGCGTGGACGTGACCTTCACCGAACTGGCGATGAGCTATCAGAGCAGCATCGACGAGCCGGCGATGATCCAGCTGCGGCAGGTGCGGCACCGGGAGGTCGACTACGGCGACCTCACCCTGGTGGATCACCTGGTCCGCGACCTGGCGGTCGGCGCCGTCGATCGTGACGAGGCCGTCGCCCGGCTGAACAAGATCACCTCGACGGGTCATCCGCGGCCCCGCTGGGCGACGTCGCTGGGGCTGGGGGTCATGGGCGGCGGCATCGGCATGGTGATCGGCGGAAACCTGCTGATGATCGCGATCGGCTTCGTGGCCGCGTCCTGCATCGATCTGATCCAGCGGGAGATGACCAAGCGGCGCTGGCCGGTCTTCTACCAGCAGGCGGCGGGTGGGCTGTTCGCGACCGTGGTCGCGGCCCTCGTGGGCAAGGTGAACCTGGATCTCGCCCCCGGTCGGGTCATCACGACCAGCATCATCCTGCTGCTGGCCGGGGTGAGCTTCCTGGGAGCCATCCAGGACGCGCTCACCGGGTTCCCGCTCACCAGTGGGGCGCGGATACTCGAGGCCTTCATCGCGACGGCCGGCGCCATCGCCGGGGTCTCCGGCGGCCTGACCTTCGCGCGCCTGCTCGGCTCGGGGCTCGGAACCAACGCCCTCGGGGCCTCGGGCTTCGCCGCGCTGCCGTTCGTGATCGTGGGCGGAGCGGTGGCGTCGTCCGCCTACGCCTACGCCACTCACGCCCCGCTGCGGTCGCTGGCGCCGATCGCGGGGATCGCGGGGGTGTCCACGGCCGTCTACTACGTGAGCAACGACCGAAATCTCGGGCCACCGTGGTCGGCGGCGGCAGCAGCCCTGCTCATCGGGCTGGTCAGCTTCACCGCCGCCGGCCGGGTCCGGGTGCCGGCGCTGGTCATCGTCACGGCGGCCATCGTGCCGCTGCTGCCGGGCCTGTCGATCTACCGCGGGCTGTCGCTCATGAACGTCGGTGACGTCCACGGGCTGCTGGAGCTGTTCACGGCCGGTGCGATCGCGATCGCGATCAGCTCCGGGGCGATCATGGGCGAGTACCTCGCCCAGCCGGTCAAGCGTGAGGCCCGGCGGCTGGAGGGGCGCCTGGCCGGCCCCCGCCTGGTCGGCCCGCACACGGTCCGAGGACTGCGCCGCCGCTCCCGGCGCACCGGAACCGGAACCGGGACCGGGACCGTCGAGCCCGTCAGCGAGCTTCAGGCGTTTCGGCTCAGGAGGCGGCGCTCGTCCGGGTGAAGCGCGCGGTGACCGACCCGAGCCGGTCGAAATCGGCGCGCACCACGTCGCCCGCAGCGACGTCGAAGGCCCGGTGCAGCGCCCCGGTCATCACGAACCATCCGGGTTCGAGCGTGACGTCGTAGGGGGCGAGGGTGTTGGCCAGCCACGCCACCGCCGCGACCGGGTCCCCCAAGGCGGCCGCGCCGGCGCCGGTGTCGACCAGGCTGCCGTTGCGGGCGACGACCATCCCGCAGGTGCGCGGCTCCCAACCCGCGAGCGGAACGACCCGCGAGCCCAGGATCGTCGCGCCGGAGGAGGCCAGGTCGGCGATGGTGTCGACGAGCCCGATCCGCCAGTCGGCGATCCGGGAGTCGACCATCTCGATGGCGGCGACCGCCCCGTCGAGTGCACGCCACGCCTGCATCGGGGTCACGCCGGGGCCACGCAGCGGCTCGCGAAGGACGAGCGCGATCTCGGCCTCGACGCGGGGGTGGATGTAGCGGTCGAGGTCCACCTCGTGCCCGGACGGGTGCACCATGCTCGACAGCACCGGCGCGTAGTCGGGCTGGTCGACGCCGAGCATCTCCTGCATCGGCTTCGAGGTCAGCCCCAGCTTGTAGCCGATGGCGCTGCCGCCCCCCTCGTCGAGGATTCGGCGCACCAGGCCCTGCTGGATGCGGTAGGCGTCGTCGATCGTGAGCCCCTGGTGATTCGCGGTGACGGGCTCGATCGGGGCGACGTCCCGCATCGCCCGGTGGAGCGCCTCGGCCACCTTCTCGGCCAGATCGTTGTCGACATCGGGGCCGGTCACGGCTCACCTCCGAAAGGCGCGGCTATCTGTTCGGGAGCAGCTTGCCGCATCGCGGGGGAGCCCGCCGAGGGGGTCTGCCGGCAGTCAGCCGCCGGCCCGGGCGCGGACGTCCTGGTCGGAGCAGAAGCCCGTGCGCGAACGCTTCAGGCACAGCAACCCGCGGAAGACGCCGTCGACGTCGACCACGGCCAGCCGCCGACGGCCGGTGCGCTCCAGCAGATCCCAGGCCGCCGCGAGCGGGGTGTCGACGCGGACGGTGCGGGGCCCGAGCCCGCCGATGCTCACCGCGGTCAGCTCGTCGTCCGGTTCGGCCTCGACATCCGCGCGGTCGACGACCGCCAGCAGGGCCCCGGCCTCGACGATCACCACCGCGTGGACGTGGTCGTCGGCGAGCAGGCGGCGAACCTGGCCCACCGTGGTGGTCGGGTCGTGCAGCTTGACCTCGGTCAGCATCACGTCGGCCACGGTGGCCGTCGCCGATTCGGCTGCTGCTGAGCTGGTCACCCACCGAGTGTGTCCCCCGGCCGGGCACGGGGAAACGCCGGGGCGCCACCGGGGCCGCGAGTCTCCTACCGACGTAGGAGACGAGTTCGTACGTCTGGCCGAGGACATCCGGGCCGCGGCGTGCAAGGCTTCCAGGCGACCCCGGCTGACGCCGCCGACCGAGGCGTCAGCGACCGGAATGTGGGTGGCCATGCGCTCGATCCTTCGGACAGCAGGGATCGTCACCCTCGTCACTGTCCTGTCCGCGCTCGTCCTCGGCGCCGTTCCGGCAGCGGCGGCATCGGGGATCTCCTACGTGCAGGGCGCGGGCTTCGGCACAGGCACCAAGGTGACCTCCACGACCGTCACGCTCTCGCAGCCGGTGGGTGCCGGCGACCTGCTGGTGGGCTGGTTCTCCCAGTACAAGGTTGCAGGCAACCTGGGCGTCTCCGACAACGCCAATGGCGCGTGGACCCGCTCGCCGGGCTCGCTCCCGTTCGGCAGCTCGGGGGACAACGCGCTGTACTACCTGGCCGGCAGCGCCGCCTCCCCGGCAGGCACCACCATCACGATCACGGCTCCGTCCGCGGCCTACCTCCAGGGCACAGTGGCCGAGTACAGCGGGGTCGACACCACCGCGCCCCTCGAGGCCGTCGCCGTGGGTAGCGGCGTGAGCACGGCGGTCCGAACGGCCACGACGAACGCCGTGAGCGCCGGGGATCTCGTCTACTCCGCGCTGGTGACCGGCTCCTCGGCCGGCGGGGACACCCCGGGCTCCAGCGCCGGTGTGGGTTACACGGCGCGCGCCGCCATCGCCAGCGGCAGCGCGTACGAGCAAGACATCACCAGCAGTGCGGCGGGGGCCCAGGTGGGTGCCGCAACGCTGGCGAAATCGGCGGACTGGTTCGCCGTGGTCGCGGCGTTCCGCCCAGCCACGTCCGGTGCCTCGCCGCAGCCGCCGAGCGCGCCGAGCGGGTTGGCGCAGACGGGGGTGACGGCTTCGCAGGTGCAGTTGAGCTGGACGGCGGCCACGGACAACGTTCCGATCACCGGTTACACCGTGTATCGGGACGGGGCCAAGGTCGGCACCGCTGCCGGCACCAGCTACACCGACACCACAGTGAGCGCCGCGAGCAGTTACAGCTACACCGTCAGTGCCACCAACAACGCCGGCCAGGAGGGCCCGAAGTCCAGCCCGCTGGCCGTCACCACCCCGGGCGGTGCCGGGCCCTGCTCGCTGCCGGGGCTGATCGCGGACATCGCCTCGGCCAACTCCGGGTCCGGTGGCGGCACGATCACGCTGCAGAGCAGTTGTGACTACGTACTCACGTCGGTGAACAACAGCGCCCAAGGCGGCAACGGACTGCCGGTGATCACCGGCGACGTGACGATCCAGGGCAACGGGGCGACGATCGAACGTTCGTCGGCCGGCGGCACGCCGCACTTCCGCCTGTTCGATGTCGCCACGGGGGCGAAGCTGACCCTCACCGATCTGACGCTGAGCAACGGCATCGCCGACAACGGCAGCGACGGCGGCGGCGCGATCTGGAATCACGGGACCCTGTCGGTGACCGGCAGCACGTTCACCAAGAACACCAACCCGGCGACGACCGGAACCTCGGGCGGCGCGATCCAGAACAGCGGGAGCGCCACCGTCACCCGATGCATCTTCACCAACAACACGGCGATGGAGGGCGGCGCCGTGTTCAACCAGAGCTCGTTCACGATCCGGCAGAGCACGTTCACCAACAACACCGCGACCGTCTACGGAGGCGGGGCGATCCTCAACGCCTTCGGCACCACCACCGTCGACGGCAGCACGTTCGTCGGCAACAGCGGGCCGGGCGGCGGTGTTCTCGACAACGACACGACCGTCAACATCAGCAACAGCACGATGTACAACAACGTCGGGGGCAGCCACGGCGGCGGCGCCGTCCAGAACTTCGGCACCGTGAACCTCACGACCTCGACGCTCTCGGGCAACTCCTCGCCCTACGGCGCCGACATCTACAACTACGGGTCGTCCGTCCTCACCGTCAGCAGCACGATCGTGACCGCGGGCGCCGGCGGCAGCAACTGCGGGGGCACCGCGATCATCGACGGTGGCCACAACCTCGACAGCGGAGCCTCGTGCAGCTTCGGCGCCGCCCAGCACTCGGTGAGCAACACCAACCCGCAGCTGCAGCCGCTGGCCGCGAACGGTGGTCCGACGCAGACCATGGCGCTCACACCCGGCAGCGCCGCCATCGATGTGATCCCCGGATCGACGGCCGGCTGCGCCGGGACGACCGACCAGCGCGGTACCGGCCGGCCGCAGGGACCGGCCTGCGACATCGGCGCCTACGAACTCCTGTCCTCCGGCAACGACACCCAGTCGCCAACCACCCCGACGGGCCTGACCGCCACCGCCTCCGATCCGGGCCACGTCAGACTGACCTGGAAGGCGTCGACCGACAACGTCGGCGTGGCCTCCTACACGGTCTACCGCGACGGCACCGCCATCGGGACGACGCCGGGCAGCACGGTGACCTACACCGACGCCACCGCGGCGGCCACCACGACCTACCGCTACTCCGTCGCCGCCTCCGACGCCGCCGGCAACGACTCCACGCAGTCGTCCCCGCTGTCGGTGACAACTACGAACGCACCGCCCCCGGCGCCCCACCGCGTGCAGGGTGCCGCCGCGGGGACCGGCAGCAAGGTGACCAGCATGGCGGTGCAGCTCGGGGCACCGGTGACGGCCGGTGACCTGTTGATCGGCTGGTTCGGCCAGTACGACTCCGCTGGTGTCGTCCAGGTCTCCGACAACGTGAACGGGGCGTGGACGCGGGCTCCCGGGTCGACGACGTTCTCCAGCGGCAAGGGCGACATCGCGCTGTACTACGTCCAGAACGCGGCCGCCGCGCCGAATGGCGTCACCGTGACGGTGAGCTCCGCCGCGGCCACCTACCTGCAAGCGGTCGCCGCCGAGTACACCGCGGTGCCGCACAGCGGCGCGATCGACAGCGTGGTGGTCGCGCACGGCGTGGGCGCGACCGCGGACAGCGGATCCACGGCGTCCGCGGGGAGCGGCGAGCTGCTCTTCAGCGGTCTGATGAGCGGTGCCTCGCCCGGCGGCGCCACGCCGGCCAACGGCCTGGCGCTGCGGGACCACACCGGTGGGTACTCGGTCGACGACGCCGACATGCCCGTCGCGGCCGCCGGGCCGCAGCACGCCGCGTGGACGTTCCCGAAGTCGGTCGACTGGTACGAAGTCGCCGTCGTCATTCACAATGCGACGGGCTGATCCTCGACCCGGCTCGCCCGCTGTCAGTGCTGCAGCAGCGGCGCCAGATTCCCGTTGGCGGGGTCGGCCGCCTGGCGGAGCAGCGGCAGGCCGTAGGTGGCCTCGAGGCCGTGCAGCAACCCGAAGTGGTTCGTCGCGGCGGTGAAGTGCCCGGCGTTCCGGTCGGCCGCCGAGACGACGACGGTGGCCACCTGCTCGGTGGTTTCCCCCTCGTCGAAGGTGATCACCACGACTCCGCCCTGCCGGTACCACCGGGAGGCCTGAACGGCCCGCAACTGCTGCGAGAGCCAGGCGTCGGCCTGAGCAGGAGTGCCGTCGTGCATGTCGTGCTGGGTGTTCGGAGCCACGAAGATGAACGGCGGGGCCGTACCGCTGCTCAGGTCCTGCGCGAATTCGGTGAACGGCACGTCCCGGTTGCACTGCTGCGGACTGGTGCGGATCGAGCGGAAGTACATGAACGGGTTGTGATTGACGTCGTAGGAGCCGGGACTGTACGTGTCGACGAGGTCGCAGCGGCGCGGCATGTCCTCCAGGTAGGCCTTCCAGCCGACTCCGTGGGCGGCGAGCTGGTCGACCAGGGTCGTCCCGTCGTACACACCGTCTTGCGGCGTCCGATCCGCGGGCTGGTCCCACACCGAGCCGGAGATCATCGCCAGATAGTTCGGCTCCGAGGGATGCGCCACGCCGGTGTAGTCGGTGGCCAAGGCATAGGAGTGGGCGAGGGAGTTCAGGAACGGCATGTCCGGGTTGCCGATGACCTGGTCGTAGCTGTGGTTCTCCTCGACGATCACCATCACGTGAGGGGCGGTGTCCCCGAGGGGCGCCGGGACGGCCGAGCCGCTCCCGGTTCGTGGGGAACGGGACGCCGACGGGGGGCCGGAGCTGCTCCGCGGCTGCGCCCCGCCTGGGCCGGAGCAGCCCGCAGCCATCCAGAGCACCGCGACCACGGCGGCGACGACCCGTCGCATGAAGACACGGTAGACCGCCCGGCCGGTCTCATCGATCTACGCGAGAGGCCGGAGGCTCGGAATCTTGGGGATCTCTTGGTTGGTGTCCGAGGGGGGACTTGAACCCCCACGCCCTGTAAAGGGCACTAGCACCTCAAGCTAGCGCGTCTGCCATTCCGCCACCCGGACGAGTGCGGCCACTACTCTAACGGATCGGTCGTCGCGCCCTGCGGCGGTCGGCGCGGGCTCCGAGCAGGTGAAGCCTGCGAGTCGGAGTTCACTTGCGTCTTACATTTCACTACACTCTGGACACACTCGGGGGAGGCGCGTCGGAAGAGCAGAGGACTCGTGTTGGTGGGGATGAGACGTGCGGCGGCCCGGATCGGGGTGTTGCTCGCAGTCGGGTGCTTGGCGGTGCTCGGCGGCTTTGTGCTGGCCTCACCAGCGAACGCGTTCACCCATGCCGGGGGTCATCATCGAGGCCACGGCTCGTCGGCGACTCGAGCCGGGCCTTCGCGACACGACGCGCCTCGAGACGTGGAGCGCGGCGTCCGCGGACATGTCGGAAGTCACTCTCGGGACGACGCCGGCCGGGGGCGAGTCGGCGGCGTCGGCTTGCGAACCGGCGGCGCCCACATTCGGGTCGCCTTCGAGCTGCACGGTGATTCCCGAGCGCACCGGGGCGCCAGTCCGCACCGGCAGTCGAGATCCCACAGCGAGTCGAGATCCCACAGCGAGTCGAGATCCCACAGCGAGGCTCGGGAGCACGGTTCGTCCCGGTCACACGGTTCTTCCCGGTCACACGGCACAGCGAGTGCCCCTGGTGAGGTCCACCCGCCTGTTCTGGCAGTGCAGGGCTTGGTGAGCGTTGCTGGGCCGTCGCAGGGACAGGCGTCGTCGCAGGGACACGGACCGTCGCACGGACGTGGGCCGTCCCAAGGGCATGGGCCGTCGGAAGGGCACACGCCGTCCCAGGGGCACGGACCGGCACAGGGGGCCGGGCCACCGAGGCGGCATGGTCCCCCGGGAACGCACGGCTCGTCGCCCGGGACGGGGCGGGGCAGAACCGCTCGCCCGGCTCCGCCGCGGCGCGGCCACCCGGGCCACCCGGGTTCTCGCCCCCGTCCGGCCCCGAGGAAGGACCAGGGCCCCGGGTCCGCCCCGGTGACCGTGGCCGGATCAGTCGGCGGACGAGCGTCCTCCGCGACGCAGGCGCCGGTCCGGCCGCGGGGGGCAGCCGCTCACCCGGCGCGGCATGGCGCATCGTCGTCGCCGCCGCGTCGTCACCGCGCCAGCACGAGTCCTCGTCGGCCGGCACCCGTCACACCGCGGGCCACGGCCTCTCACCTCTTCAACGCGTACATCCCGGCGACGAACGCGCCGCTGCCCGCCGCCGTGCTCGCCGGGATCGTCGCGCTCTGCGCCGCCGGCACGACCTTCGTCGTGATGCTCGGGCGCCGTCCGAGCCGAAGGCGCTGACCGCCCGGAGGGGGCGAGTCACCGGACGCCCGGGTGTACCGCTGAGCCGGACTTGGTAGGAACAACGGTCATGAGCAGCGCAGCGCAGCCGCAGGTCACGGCCCAGGACGAGGTCACCGATCTGCTGGTCGACCTCATCCGGTTCAACACCTCCAATCCGACCCATCCGGAGCGACCCGCGGCCGAGTGGGTCGCCGAGCAGTTGGACGAGGTCGGTATCGAGTCCCGCATCATCGAGAGCGAGCCGGGGCGGGCCTCGACGATCGCGCGCATCGAGGGCAGCGATCCCTCACGGGCGCCACTGCTCATCCACGGTCACCTCGACGTCGTGCCGGCCGACCCGGCGGAGTGGAGTGTCGATCCGTTCGCGGGTGAGATCCGCGACGGGTTCGTGTGGGGTCGTGGCGCGGTCGACATGAAGGACATGGACGCCATGGTGCTGGCGCTGGTGCGCGAGTGGACGCGGGCCGGACGCCGACCGCCGCGCGACATCGTGCTGGCCTTCGTCTCGGACGAGGAGGCCGGCGGCCGGAAGGGCTCCCACTACCTGGTGGACCACCATCCCGAGCTGTTCGCCGACTGCAGCGAGGCCATCAGCGAGGTGGGCGGATACAGCATCTCGCTGAACGAGCAGGCTCGCGTGTACGCCATCCAGACCGCCGAGAAGGGCATCCACTGGCTGCGACTGAAGGCGCGCAGCGTGCCCGGCCACGGGTCGATGGTGCACGAGGCCAACGCCGTCACCCGGCTGGCAGAGGCGGTCTCGCGTATCGGCAACCACAGGTGGCCGGTGGCGATCACCGACACCGTCCGGGCGCTGGTCACCGGCCTCGGCGAGACGCTCGGCCAGGACCTCGACCCGGAGAAGCCCGACCAGTGGCTGCCGCTGCTCGGCGGCGCCGCGCGGCTGGTGGGCGCGACCGTCCGCAACACCGCCAACCCGACGATGCTGCAGGCCGGGTACAAGACCAACGTGATCCCCGGGTCCGCCGAGGCCGCCGTCGACTGCCGCTTCCTGCCCGGGCAGGAGGAGGAGATGCTCGCGACCATCGACGAACTGCTCGGCGAGTACGTGACGCGCGAGACCGAGGTCAGCGACATCGCGGTCGAGACGTCGTTCGACGGCGACCTCGTCGACGTGATGGCGACGGCGCTCAAGGCCGAGGACCCGCTCGCGGTCCCGCTGCCGTACCTGATGAGCGGCGGCACCGACGCGAAGTCGTTCTCGACGCTCGGGATGCGCTGCTTCGGGTTCTCGCCGCTGCTGCTGCCAGCCGATCTCGACTTCACGGCGCTGTTCCACGGCATCGACGAGCGGGTGCCGGTCGACGCGCTGCAGTTCGGGGTCCGAGTGCTGGACCGGCTGCTCACCAACTGCTGACCGGCGGCCGTCCACACCTACCGCTCCGGTCAGGGCGGGTCGGTGCCGCCGCCGATGCTCCCGCTGATTTCCGGGTTCGGGCCCGCTCGGGTGATGCGCAGCCCGTCGGGGCCGTGCCGGAATTCGATCCGGGGCAGGTGGTGGGCGGTGTTCCGGATGGGTCTCTGGTTCGGATCCAGCCAGGGTGGCGGCAGCCATTCCGGGACGCCGTGGTTCATGCGGACCTTCCAGTCGCTGTGGTCGAGCATGCGGTGGTGGTGGCCGCAGAGCAGGGTGAGGTTGTCGATGTCGGTGAGCCCCTCCGGGAGCCAGGGGATGACGTGGTGGACCTCGCACCAGGCGGCCGGTCTGGTGCAGTTCGGGAAGGTGCATCCGCCGTCGCGGGCGGCGGCGGCGCGGCGCTGGGCGCGGTTCGCGAGCCGTTCCTCGCGGCCGCACCAGAGCACCTCGCCGGCGGCGTCGAAGCTGACCGGGATGAGGGTGGTGTCGGCTCCGGCGATGCGCAGCACCTGCCGGGTGGAGAGCAGCCGGCCGTGGCCGGTCTGGGCGATCGCATCCGGGTCCACCAGCTGCTCCGGGGTGCAGCGGACCAGCACCGTCACCGGGGTGCCCCCGCTCGGGGGAACTCGACCTCAGCAGTCGCGTGCCGGCCTCACCGAAGGCGTCGTGCCGCCGCTGGGCCGGGGACCGATCGTCCTCGGCGACCGTCTTCCCGTCCACCTTCACCGGCTGGGGTGCGGCCAGGGAGTCGAAGACGGCCTCCCAGACCGCAGCGACCTCCCCGGTCAGCTCGCCGGTCACCTTGATCCGGTCGCCGCACTGATGCAGCGTCAACCCGCGCCGCCGCTGCTGCAGTTCTTCCTTCGGTTCGAGACCGTCTTGGTCCAGGCGGGCCAGCAGCAGCTGCGCCGTACGGCGCAACGCGCCCGGCTCCTCGTGCCGGGCCGCTTGAAGCAGGAAGTCCTCGGCCGGGCCGGCCGCCTCGGCCGCGATCGAGGCCGGCAGGTGACCCAGCGTCTCGCTGATCACCGCTACGTGCCCGGTATTGATCACACCGGCGGCCAGCGCGGTGGCGGTGGCGGCGTGGATCGGCTCCAGCGCCTCCCCGGCTCACCGCCCGCCGCGGCCCCAGATCCCGCGCCCGACCGGCCCGGGCCCGGGCCTCCCCGCGGCCGACCCGCAGCCGGACGGAGAGCAGATCGGCCACCGACGTCCGCCCCAGATCCCCTGCGATGCGGCGCTCCTCCACCTCCGCCAGCACCCGAGCGTCCACCGCATCCGCGCGGCGGCGGGCGGTCTCCAGCCGCTCCACCACCTCGACCACATCGAGCGAGGCCAGCGCCGCCAGCGGCGCGGACAGCAGCGTCTCGACCGCTCCGTCCAGCGCCGCCAACGCCCGATTCACCGCCCCGTCCATGATTCAGACGTTAGAGCAGGGGTACGACATTTCTGATCGGATCTCGCCGGCCAGGTAGCTGTCGGACCCGCCGGGCAGGATGACCTCATGCAGCTGGCCGAGATCGCGTCCGCCTCCGAGGACGTCGGGGCGACGTCGTCGCGGCTGGCCAAGCGCTCCCGCATCGCCGAGCTGCTGGCCGCGACGCCCGCCGACGAGGTCCCGACCGTGGTGGCCTGGCTGTCCGGCGAGCTGCCGCAACGGCAGATCGGTGTTGGCTGGGCGGCGCTGCGTTCGGTCCCGCCGGCAGCGCCGGAGCCGTCGCTCACCGTGGCCGGGGTGCACGAACGCCTCGACGAGATCAAGGCGACGACCGGCACGGGCTCGCAGGCCCGGCGCCGGGCACTGCTGGCCGATCTCTTCGCCGCGGCCACGCCGGTCGAGCAGACCTTCCTGCGCCGCCTGCTAGGAGGGGAGCTGCGGCAGGGCGCGCTGCTGGGGGTGATGGCCGACGCCGTGGCCGCGGCGGCGGAGGTCCCGGCCGCCGCCGTGCGCCGCGCGGCGATGCTGGGCGGCGCGCTGCCGGCCGTGGCCGCGGCCGCGATCACCGAGGGCGAGGCCGGGCTCGCCACCTTCCGGCTGCAGGTCGGCCGGCCGGTCGGGCCGATGCTCGCGCAGACGGCGAGCGACGTGGCAGACGCGCTCGAACGACTCGGCGGCCGGGCGGTCTTCGAGGCGAAGCTCGACGGCGCCCGCGTCCAGATCCACCGCGACGGCGACGACGTCCGCGTCTTCACCCGTTCGCTGGACGACGTCACCTCCCGTCTGCCGGAGGTCGTTCAGGCGGCCCGGGCGCTACCGGTCCGTTCCCTCATCGCCGACGGTGAGGCGATCGCGCTGCGGGCCGACGGCCGCCCCGAACGCTTCCAGGTCACGGCCTCCCGCTTCGGCCGCGGCGCGGACGGCCCTGCAGCCGGCGGTGCCGCGCAGGGACTGTCGGTCTTCTTCTTCGACCTGCTGCACGTCGACGGCGAGGACCTGCTCGACCACGCGGGGGAAGAGCGTGCCGGCACCCTGCAGCAGGTCGTGCCCGAGTCCCAGCGCGTCGAGCGGCTGGTCACCGACGACCCCGCAGCGGCGCAGGACTTCCTCGAGCGCACGCTTGCCGCCGGGCACGAGGGGGTGATGGCCAAGTCCCTCGACGCTCGCTACGAGGCCGGCCGCCGCGGTGCCGGCTGGCTGAAGGTCAAACCCGTCCACACGCTCGACCTGGTCGTCCTCGCGATCGAGTGGGGCTCGGGCCGGCGCACCGGAAAGCTGTCCAACATTCACCTCGGCGCCCGGGACGCAGCCGGCGGATTCGTGATGCTGGGCAAGACCTTCAAAGGAATGACCGACGCCATGCTGGCCTGGCAGACCGACCACTTCCTGGCCCTGGAAACGCACCGCGAGGGCCACGTGGTCCACGTTCGACCGGAGCAGGTGGTCGAGATCGCGTTCGACGGGCTGCAGCGCTCGACGCGCTACCCGGGCGGGGTCGCGCTCCGCTTCGCGCGGGTGCTGCGCTACCGGGAGGACAAGACCGCAGCCGAGGCCGACACCCTCGAGACCGTTCATTCACTCTACGGAAGCGATTGATCACGTTCCGTAACGATCGGTCAGGCGGGGAGGCCCGGCAGCGGAACGGAGGTCTTGGTGCGTCGCCGCCGCAGCACCACGCGGCGGGTGCCGTCCATGTACCGGACGACCCGGGCGAGTTCCCAGCCGCCGAACTCGGCGTGCAGCGACAGCTGGGCGGCGGCGTTGGTGCGGGACACCTCGGACGGGATGCGGAGCGGCGCGTACTCGAACTCGGGGTCGGCCGCCTCTGTCATCGCGCTCATTGTGCCACTGCGCCGGCCGTGGGGCGCGGACGCTCAGGCCCCGAAACGCATGACGAAGTCGCGCAGCGTGAACCCGATCAGCGGCCGGCGCCCCCGCAGGAAACCCAGCGGGCCACGCTCGGCGACGTCCAGTCCGGTAGCCGTGATCTCCACGCCGGCGCGGGCCCGCACCCGGCTCACCTTGGCCCGGCCATCCAGCCACTGCACCACCGAGAACCCCACGGGCAGTCGCCCCGGCAGCGCGGCCCAGCGACGGAGCCTCGCCGTCGCGATCTCGCCCCGGTCGTCGGCCGCGCGGACATGCGCCGTCCGGTCGTCGCTCGACAGCTCGAAGGACGCCAGCTCCTTCGGAATCCCCCATAGCGCCCGGCCGCCGTCCCGGGAGGCCTCGCTGTCGACCCAGATGCGCACGATGCTCGGGAGGACGCGCAGCCCGCGCCGCACCAGCACGGTCGCCATCACCTCGCGGTAGGCGAGCACACCCGGCGGCTGGTAGTCGACCCACGCCACCCCGACGACGGCGCGTCGGCCCAGCCGGACCGGCCGCCAGCCCGGCGGCGGCTCCAGCGGCACCTCGCCGACCGGGACCAGCAGCGCGGCGGCGTGCAGCTGGCCGTGCAGCTCCCACGGTTCGTCGGGGTAGGTGCGCTCGCCGGTCATGTCGGGCCACCCTAGACCGGTGATCACCGAGCCGCGGAGGTGACGTACTCCCGCAGCATCGCCACCAGGCGGGTGCGGCGGGGGAGCGTGCCGACCTGCCGCACCGCCCGCGCGACCGCGGGGCCGGCCGCGTGCACCACCGACAGGTGCTGCTGCGCCCGGGTGAGCGCGGTGTAGACGAGCGGACGGGACAGCAGCCGCCCCGCCTCGGGGGGCAACACGACCACGACCGCGGGGAACTCCGAGCCCTGCGCGCGGTGGACGGTGATGGCCCAGCCGTGCAGCAGGTCGCCCAGCGCCTTGCCTTTCACCTGGGCCGGGCCGGAGGAGAACTCGACGGTGACCGTCCCGTCGCCGGCGACCTCGGTGATCACACCGACCTCGCCGTTGGCGTAGCCGACCGGCTCGGCCTCGAGGTGGTTGGCGGTGGCCACCACCCGGTCACCCGGATCGAAGCGGCGGTTGCCGCGGCCCGGGTTCAACGCGGCCTTGAGCGCCTGGTTGAGCGCCTGCGTACCCGCCGGGCCGCGGTGCACCGGAGTCACCACCTGCACCGCGGACGCCGGGATCGACAGCGCCCGCGGGATCGAGTCGGTGACGAGTTGGGTGACGCGGTGCGCGGCCTCGGTGGAGCCGCGCGCCGGCACCACGACCACCTCGCGGCCCGGGTCGTCGACCGGCGGCAGCTCGCCCTCCCGCACCGCGGTGGCGAGCCGCGCGATCGTCCCGCCCTCGGCCTGCCGGTACAGCGTGGTCAGCTCGGTCACGGTGACGGCGCCGGAGTCGATGATGTCCGCGAGCACCCGGCCCGGACCGATCGAGGGCAGCTGCGCCGCGTCACCCACGAGCACCAGGTGGGTCCCGTCAGCGCAGGCGGTGAGCAGGGCGTCGGCGAGCTCGACATCCAGCATCGAGGCCTCGTCCACCACGACCAGGTCCTCGTCCAGCGGCCACTCCTCGCCGCGCGCGAAGCCGCCGTCGAAGCTCACCGCGTCCCCGCTCTGGCGGGGCTGCGCGCCGAGCAGGCGGTGCAGCGTCCGGGCCGGGGCGTCGCACAGCTCCTCCAGCCGCTTGGCCGCCCGGCCGGTGGGGGCGGCGAGGGCCACCGTGCGGCCGGCGGTCTCGGCCAGCGAGACGAGCGCGGCGACGGTACGGCTCTTGCCGGTGCCGGGCCCGCCGGTGAGCACGGTGACCCCGCCGGACAGCGCGGCGGCGACGGCCGCCTGCTGGGTGGCGTCCAGCGAGTCGTCGACCGCGCCGGTCGCCTCCACGGCCTCGGCGGTGGCCAGCAGCCGGGCGATGCCCTGGGCCACCCCGTCCTCGGCCTCCGCGTAGCGCGCCAGACCGACCATGCCGTCCTCGGAGGCGACCACCGCCGCCGACTCGACGGCCGCCTCCAGCGCCGCCGCCGGGTCGCCGGCACCGAAGCCCTCGAGCTCGGCCGCGACCTCCTCGGCCACCCCGACGGTGTGGCCGTCGCGTGCCTGCCGTCCCAGCACCCAGCCCACGAGCGCCCGGGCCCGGCGGGGGTCGTCGCGAGTGACGCCCGGGATCACCGAGCGGGCCAGGCGGTCGGCGTCGGCCGGCGTCACGCCCGGCACCGCCAGCAGCCGCCACGGGTCGTCGCGCAGCAGCCGCGGGGCGGGCGGGCCCAGTTGGTCGACCACCCGCCCGGCGACCCGGGCGTCGACGTCTGCGGGCAGCAGCAGCCCGACCACCTCCAACACCGGGGCGGCGGCGACGAACGACGACAGCAGCCGCCCGGCGCGCTGCGGACCGACCTTGGGCAGCGAGGTCAGCGCGGCGGTGGTGACGTGCTCGGGACCGTCGATGCCGGCGCCGGCGAGCTCACCGACCAGCCGGCGGCCGAGGCCGGGCCAGAGCCCCGCCTCGCAGAAGGCACGGAAGGCGGGATCCGCCGCGGCGGCCGACTCGGTCAGGACGCCGCCTCCGGCCCCCCGCCGGCCGGCGTCGAGACGTCGTCCAGCGCGCCGCGGATCGCCGCCGGCAGCTCGAGGGTCTCCGAGGCCAGGGCGGCGGTCAGCTGGCCCAACGTGCGCGCGCCCAGGATCGGCGCGGCGACGCCGGGACGGTCCCGGATCCACGCCAGCGCGATGGCGATCGGCGAGGACGCGAGCCCCTCGGCGGCGGTGGCGACGGCCTCGACCACTCCGATGGTGTGCTGGTCGTCGAGGTCGGCGAGGTGCCGCACCCCGGTGGCCGCGCGCGAGTCGGCGGGGATGCCCGAGCGGTACTTGCCGGTGAGGGCCCCGCCCGCGAGCGGCGAGTAGGGCAGCACCCCGATGCCGAGTTCCTCGCAGGCCGGCACGATCTCGCGTTCCACGCTCCGGTCGACCAGCGAGTACCGCACCTGGTTGGCCACGATCGGGGCGAACCCCGCCTTCGCCGCCTGCAGCGTGGCCGCCTGCGCCGTGCGCCACCCCGAGAAGTTCGACACGCCGACGTAGCGGGCCTTGCCGGAGCTGACGGCGACGTCGAGCGCGGAGAGCGTCTCGTCGATCCCCACCGTCGGGTCCGGGGCGTGGACCTGCCACAGGTCCAGGTGATCCACGCCCAGGCGCCGTAGCGAGCCGTCCAGGTCGGACAGCAGCCGGCCGCGGGAGTTGTCGACGAGGCCGGTGTCGCCCTCCCGGCGGAAGCCGGCCTTGCCGGCGATGACCAGCTCCTGGCGGGGCACCACGTCGGCCAGCAGGCCGCCCAGGATGTCCTCCGCGGCCCCGTCGGCGTACGAGACCGCGGTGTCGACGAGCGTGCCGCCGGCGTCCCGGAACGCGACGAGGATGGCGGCGGCCTCGTCCGGGTCAGTCTCCCGGCCCCACCGCCACGTGCCGATTCCCAGGTGCGAGACCCGCAGGCCGCTGCGGCCGACCGTGCGCTGCTTCACGACGGCCGAACCTACCGGCTGGCCGCCGAGCGTGCCGAGGCGCGGTGGATAGGGTGGCGCGGTGCGTCTAGGGATCAACGTCGGGTACTGGGGACTGAGCGGCAACGCGCAGGACGCCCTCGCCACCGTGCAGGAGGCCGAGCGACTCGGTTTCAGCGTCGCGTGGGCGGCGGAGGCCTACGGCTCCGACGTGGTCAGCATGCTCGGGTGGCTGGCGGGGCAGACGACCTCCATCGAGCTCGGCAGCGCGATCATGCAGATCCCGGCGCGGACACCGACCATGACGGCCATGACCGCCGCCACGCTGGACACCCTGTCCGGCGGCCGCCTCCGGCTCGGCGTCGGCGTGTCCGGCCCGCAGGTGTCCGAGGGCTGGCACGGCGTCCGCTTCGCCAAGCCGCTCGCCCGCACCCGCGAATACGTCGAGGTGCTGCGACTGGCGCTGTCGCGTCAGAAGGTGGACTACCACGGCGCGACCTACGAGATGCCGCTGCCGGACGGCCCGGGCAAGGCGCTGCACCTGATGCTGCACCCCGTGCGCGAGCGGATCCCGATCTACCTGGCCGCGATCGGCCCGAAGAACCTCGAGCTCACCGGTGAGATCGCCGACGGCTGGCTTCCGGTCTTCTTCGCCCCCGAGCACGCCGAGGACTCGCTCGCCCATCTCGACACCGGGCTCGCCGCGGCGGGCCGCGACCGCAGCGGCTTCGACATCGCGCCCACCGTCCCGCTGGTCGTCGGCGACGACCCCGCCGCCTGCGCCGACCCGGTCCGCGGCTACGCGGCGCTCTACGTCGGCGGGATGGGCAGCCGGACGCAGAACTTCTACAACGCGCTGGCCGGTCGGATGGGCTTCGCCGACGCGGCGGCGCGCGTCCAGGACCTGTACCTCTCCCGCCGCCACGACGAGGCTGCGGGGGCGGTGCCGCTGGAATTCATCGACGGCACCTCGCTGCTCGGCCCGGTCCCGCGCCTGGCCGAACGGATGGCCGCGTTCGAAGCCGCCGGCGTGACGACGCTGTCTGTCTCGCCGTACGGCGACACCCTCGATGACCGGCTGCGGGCCCTGCACGCCGCCGCCGAGGCTCTGGAGAGGTCCGGCGTCGGCGAGTGAACATCCTCCAGGCCGCGGTGCTCGGCATCGTCCAGGGCCTCACCGAGTTCCTGCCCATCTCCTCCACCGCTCACCTGCGCATCGTCCCGGCGCTCGCCGGCTGGCAGGACCCCGGCGCCGCGTTCACCGCGGTCATCCAGCTGGGGACGATGCTCGCGATCGTCGTCTACTTCTGGCGGGAACTGCTGCACGTCAGCGTCGCCTGGCTGCGGGGGCTCGTGGACCGCTCGGTCCGGCACACCCTGGAGTACCGGATGGGCTGGTACCTCATCCTCGCCACCGTCCCGGTCGGCGTGTTCGGGCTGCTGTTCAGCGACCAGATCGAGAACGGGGCCCGGAACCTCTGGGTGATCGCGGCGGCGCTCATCGTGCTGGCCCTGTTCCTGCTGCTCGCCGAACGGATCGGCAGCCGGAAACGCGGCGAGGAGGAGATCACGACCACGGACGCGGTGGTGGTCGGCTCCGCGCAGGCGCTGGCGCTGATACCGGGTGCCTCCCGCTCGGGGGTCACCATCACCGCCGGGCTGTTCCGCGGGCTCACCCGGGAGTCCGCGGCCCGGTTCTCGTTCCTGCTGTCGGTGCCCGCCGTGGTGCTGTCCGGGCTCTACGAGCTGCGCAAGGTCGGCGACGGGGGCCCCGGCGTGGGCCTGACCGGGCTGGCGCTCGTCTTCGCCTTCCTGACCGGCCTGGCCTCGATCGCCTGGCTGATGCGCTGGCTCGTGAACCACAGCACCTACATCTTCATCTGGTACCGGATCGCCTTGGGCGTGCTGCTCATCGTGCTGCTGTCCACCGACGTCATCTCCGCGACCTGAGGCTGGCCCCGAATGTCCACGATGCTGCTCGTCAGGCACGGCCTGACCACGATGACCGGGCCGGTGCTGGCCGGCCGCACCCCCGGCATCCACCTCGACGAGCGCGGTACGGCCCAGGCCCAGGCGGTGGCCGCCCGCCTCGCCGCGCTGCCGCTGCGCGCGGTCGTCACCAGCCCGCTGGAACGCTGTGTCGACACCGCCGAGATCATCCGGGACGCACAGAAGACACAGCAGAGGACACAGCAGGCGCAGAAGGCGCAGAAGGCGCAGAAGGCGCAGAAGGGCGAGCCGGAGTGGCACGTCGACGAGCGCATCATCGAGTGCGGCTACGGCGACTGGACCGGGCGCCCGTTCAAGGAGCTGACCAAGGAGCCGCTCTGGAAGACGGTCCAGAGCCAGCCCTCGGCGGTCCGGTTCCCGAACGGCGAGGCGCTGGCCGACATGTCCGCCCGGGCGGTGGCGGCGGTGCGCGACTGGGACCAGCGGCTCGGCGAGGACGCGGTGTGGGTCGCCTGCACCCACGGCGACATCATCAAGGCGATCGTCGCGGATGCGCTCGGGCTGCACCTCGACCAGTACCAGCGCATCGTGCCCGACCCCTGCTCGGTCTCGGTGATCCGCTACACCGCCACCCGCCCCTACGTCCTCCGGGTCAACGACACCGGCGGCGACCTGGCCGGCTTCGCGCCGCCGAAACGGCGTCGGCGCCGCCAGGCCGACGACGCCACCGTGGGTGGGGGCGCGGGCGGCGGGTCGGTCTGACGGCCCATAAGCTGGAAGCATCATGCGGCAGCTCTTCGTCTTCGAACGCCCGACCCGTTTCGTCGCCGGCACCGTCGGTGGGCCCGGCGAGCGGGCCTTCTACCTGCAGGCCGTCGACGGCCCCCGGGTGGTATCGGTGTCCCTGGAGAAGCAGCAGGTGGTCGTGCTCGCCGACCGGCTGGAGCAATTGCTCGACGACATCGTCGAACGCACCGGCACCGCGCACGCGGCCGCCACGGCCGACACCGAGGCCCTGGACCAGCCCATCGACGAGGAGTTCCGGGTGGCCGCCATGGGCCTGGCGTGGGACGGCGACGCGGGCCTGGTCGTCATCGAGGCGCAGGCGGTGGGCGAGGAGACCGACGAGGCCGAGGCCACCCTGCTCGAGGACGTCGAGGAGGGCCCGGACGCGCTGCGTGTGCTGATCGAACCCTCGAACGCCCGGGCGTTCATCGACCGGGCACGGCGGCTGGTGTCCGCCGGACGGCCCCCGTGCCCGCTCTGCGGCCAGCCGCTGAACCCCGCGGGGCACATCTGCGCTCGCCTCAACGGGTATCGGCGCGGCGTCTCGCTCAACCCGTGAACGACCTGCGCCCGTGACCGACGACGACGGCCTCACCCCGCCGCTGCCGTTGGCGGTCGGCGACCGGCCCGGTATCGGCCCGGAGGAGGCCGTCGAGCTGCTGCGCGGCGGGGAGCTGTCCATCGAGGGCCGGGTGCTGGACGCCTCCAACGCGACCTTCTACTGCGCCGTCACCGCCGACGGTCGCGAGGCCGCCTGCGTCTACAAGCCGATCGCGGGGGAGCGGCCGCTGTGGGACTACCCGGACGGAACCCTGGCCGAGCGGGAGGTCGCGGCCTACGAGGTGTCGGCCGCCACCGGCTGGTGCATCGTGCCGCCCACGGTGCTGCGGGACGGGCCCGCGGGCCCCGGCATGGTGCAGCTGTGGATCGACGTCGACCCCGAGGTCGTCATCGGCCGGTTCATGCGACGGCGGGACCTGGAGGAACTGCGCCGCATCGCCGTCCTGGACGTGATCATCAACAACTCCGACCGCAAGGGTGGACACCTGCTGCCCACTCCCGACGGCCACGTCCACGGCATCGATCACGGCGTGAGCTTCAGCGTCGAGGACAAGCTGCGCACCGTGCTCTGGCAGTGGGCGGGTGCGAGGCTGCAGCCCGAGGCCCGCGAGGTGTTGTCCCGGCTGCAGGGCGAGCTCGACGGCGGGCTGGGGGAGCGGCTGTCGGATCTGCTCACCCGGTCCGAGGTGCGGCAGGTGCGGGCCCGGGTGCGGCGGCTGCTGTCGACCGGACGCCACCCCGAGCCGACCGGCGACTGGCCGCCGGTGCCCTGGCCCCCGGTCTGATCGGGTCGGCCCCCTGCGGCCCCGTCCGGGGCTGAGCCGGGGCCCGATAGCGTTGCGGGCATGGACGCGTGGACCTCGGTGCCGGTGCCCGAACTCCCAGGGGCCGGCCAGCCGCTCCGACTGTTCGACACCTCCTCCGGCAGCATCCGGGCAACCACCCCCGGCGACGTCGCCCGGATGTACGTCTGCGGCATCACGCCGTACGACGCCACCCACCTCGGCCACGCCGCCACCTACCTGGCCTTCGATTTGCTGCAGCGGGTCTGGCGCGACGCCGGGCACGAGGTGCGGTACGTCCAGAACGTCACCGACATCGACGACCCGCTGCTGGAGCGGGCCGAGCAGACCGGCGACGACTGGCAGGAGCTGGCCTCGCGGGAGACGCAGCTGTTCCGCGACGACATGACCGCGCTGCGGGTGCTGCCTCCGGACGAGTTCACCGGGGCGGTCGAGGCGATCCCCGAGATCGCCGCCGCCGTCGAGCGGCTGCTCGCCGACGGCAACGCCTACCGGGTCGACGAGGACGTCTACTTCCCGGTCGCGGCCGCGCCCGGCTTCGGCGGCGAGTCGCACTACGACCGCGACACCATGCTGGCGCTGTCCGCCGAGCGCGGCGGCGACCCCGACCGGCCCGGCAAGCGGGACCCGCTCGACTCGCTGCTGTGGCGCGCGGCCCGCCCGGGGGAGCCAGCCTGGGACAGCCCCCTCGGCCCGGGGCGTCCCGGCTGGCACATCGAGTGCAGCGTCATCGCGCTCAACAGCCTGGGGATGGGCTTCGACGTCCAGGGCGGCGGCTCGGACCTGATCTTCCCGCACCACGAGCACTCGGCCGCCCATGCCGAAGTGCTGACCGGGAAGGCGCCCTTCGCCGGGCACTACGTGCACGCCGGCATGATCGGGCTGGACGGCGAGAAGATGAGCAAGTCCCGGGGCAACCTGGTGCTCGTCTCCAAGCTGCGACAGGCCCACATCGACCCCATGGCGGTGCGGCTGGCGCTGCTGGACGGGCACTACCGCGCCGACCGGGAATGGACCGGCGGGCGGCTGCCGGCCGCCGAGGCGAGGCTCGCCCGGTGGCGCCTCGCCGTCGCCACCGACGCCGCTCCGCCCGCCGAGACGCTGCTCGGCGAGGTCCGGGAGCGCCTCGCCGACGACCTGGACACCACCGGCGCGGTGGCGGCCGTCGACCGCTGGGTCGAGGCCACCGCCGACGCCCACGGCGCCGCGGCCGGCGGCAGCCGCCCGCCGGGTGACCGGACGGACCTGGACGAGAAGGCGCCGGCGCTGGTGCGTGACCTCGTCGACTCGCTGCTGGGCGTGGCGCTGTAGCTCCCGCGGACTCCGCCCGGGGTTCAGGCCGCCGGGGCCGCCACCCGGTCCCACAGGACCGCGACGAACGCGATGAAGGTCATCGCGTGCACGGCGGTGCACCACGGGCAGATCGCGTCGACCCGGAACAGCTCGACGTACACCAGCCAGAAGACGGTCAGGATTCCGATCACCACGACCACGAGGCGGGCGAGGCTCACCAGCGGCAGCCGCGCGGGCAGTGCCAGCAGGCCGAGCAGCACCACGAAGAAGATCAACCCCGCCAAGGCGACCGGCACGCCGGCCACGACCGAGTAGGAACTCGTGGTCACCTTGTGGCAGTTGAACGCCCCGGTCGCGGAGCAGGCGAGGGTGGTCGAGCCGGTGTAGTGCTCGATCGTCAGGTAGATCGCCACCCCGAGCCCGAGCACCGAGGCCACGACCGCGACGATCCACGCCGGGGTGAGCGTGCGGGTGGGAGACGGCTGGGTCTCGGTGGAGGTCACCGCCGAGGTCACTTGGTCGACGCGAGCGTCGCGGCCGCGGCCGTGACGCCCGGGGACGAGCACACCGAGGCCGGCCGCTGATTCGTGATCGTGCAGACCGTCGCAGTCAACGCGTTCGCGGCCCCGTCGGCCGACTTGGCCACCGGGGAGGACGGATCGGACAGCGCCTTGGCGATCTCCAGGTGCGATTTGCCCGAGAGCACGCCCGGGCTGTAGCTCGACCCGGAGACGATGTACTTACCGCCGATGTCGATGAACGGGATCGACCCGGCCTGGCCCGAGACGTAGGGCGGGGCGTCGTACTTGCTCACCAGCGCCTGGCCGGTACTCGAGAGCGTCTCGAGCTTGGCGCCCGAGGTGTCCTGCAGCTCCTTGCCGGTGAAGCTCAGGTACTTGCTGGTGTACGACGCGCCGTGGAAGCTCAGCGTCTTGGTGTCGGGGAACTGGTCCGTCGGTGAGGACGCGGTCTGCTTGAGGTTCGAGAACGTGCCGAACCGCGACAGCGCCACCACCACCGACCAGCGCTCGGCCGCGCAGAACGGGCAGTACTCGGCGCCGACGTAGAGCACCTTGGGCTTGCCGTTCGCGGTCAGTGCGGGTGCCTTGATCTTGGTCGGCGGAGTGACTCCACTGCCCACGCCGACCTTGTTCAGCGTGGCCGCGGGCACCGAGGTGACCGCGCGCTGCACGCTGTTGGCCGCCTGGGTCGTCTTGGTCTGCCCCGAGTTGCCGCCGGAGACGACCTTGACGACCACCAGCACCGCGACCACCACCACGACGGCGAGGATCGCGCCGCCGACCAGGTACAGCTGCCGGCGCCGCTGCGCCTGCTGGATGCGGACCCGCGCGGCCTCGGCCCGCTCGGCCGACGCTCGGCGCTGGGAATCGCTGGGCTTGGCGCCGCCCTGGGTACGGGGCTGGCTCTTCTTGCTCATGCTGTCGTCTCCGGCGTCAGGTGAGTCACGGTGCTCATGGGTACCACGTGAATCACGGTGCGGGCGGTGTGAACTTGGCCAAGTCGTCAGGAAGTCGGGCGCGACGGCGACGCGGTTCCGGCACCGGCCAAGATCACAGCGAACTCAATGGTCGCGGCCCAGCGTGGGGCCGCCCGGGCCGGAGCCGCCGGCGTGCCCGCCGCCGCGATTGCGGCGACGCAGGTAGCGCTCGAACTCCCGGGCGATGGTGTCGCCGGAGGCCTCGGTCATCTCGGTGCGGTCCATCTCGTCGTCCCGCTCCTCGAGATTGCGGATGTACTCCACGACCTCGTCGTCCTCGGCCGCCATCTCGTCCACCAGCTTCTCCCACTCGGCGGACTGTTCGGGCAGCTGTGACAGCGGGATCGGGATGTCCAGGACCTCCTCTACCCCGCGCAGGAGGGCGAGGGTCGCCTTGGGATTGGGGGGCTGCGAAACGTAGTGGGGCACGCCGGCCCAGAACGAGACGGCGGGGATCCCGGCCGAGACGCAGGCGTCCTGCAGCACCCCCACGATGCCGGTCGGACCCTCGTACTTGGAGCGTTCCAGCCCGTACCGCGCCGCGGAGTCGGGGTCGTAGGCGGTGCCGGTGACGCTGGTGGGCCGGGTGTGCGGCGTGTCGGACAGCAGCGCGCCGAGGGTCACCACCACCCGGGCCTGGATGGCGTTGATCGCCTCGAGCAGCTCGGCGCAGAAGGCCCGCCAGCGCATGTTCGGCTCGATGCCGTGCATCAGCACGAGGTCGAACTCGGCGCCCGGTGGCCGGCAGACCGACAGGCGGGTGGTGGGCCAGTCGATGCGCCGGGACAGCCCGTCGCTCAACGACACCGACGGCCGGTTGACCTGGAAGTCGTAATAGTCCTCGGGGTCGAGCTCGGCCAGCGGCTGCGCGTCCCACACCAGTTGCAGATGCTCCAGCGCCCCGCTGGCTGCGTCACCCGCGTCGTTCCAGCCCTCGAAGGCGGCGACGAGCACCGGGTCGACGAGGTCCGCCCACCCGTCGGCGCCCAACGGGGTCACGAGCCAACCCTGCTCTCGCACGTCCTGGTCATGGCTCCAGCCTACGTGCGCGGCCCGGCGGGACCGGGTTGGCCGGGGGCGGTGGGAGCGGTGATGACAGAATGGGTACACCGAAGGACTTCAGACCCGCGGCCCGACGCCGTGTCGCGGCGAGTTCGTACGCCCGCCAGTACGCTGAATCGACACGAAGGATGAGCCCTTGCCGGATACCGCACTCGTACGCCCAGACGCCACCGACGACCTCACGGCCGCGATGCGGGAACGCATCCTGGTCCTGGACGGGGCCATGGGAACGGCGATCCAGCGGGACCGGCCGGACGAGGCGGGGTACCGGGGGGAGCGTTTCGCCGACTGGCACACCGACGTGCAGGGCAACAACGACCTGCTGTCGCTGACCCAGCCGGACATCATCCGCTCCATCCACCTCGAGTACCTCGAGGCCGGCGCCGACATCATCGAGACGAACACCTTCAACGCGCAGGTCATCTCGCTGGCCGACTACGAGATGGAGGAGCTCGCCTACGAGCTCAACGTCGCGGCCGCGGGACTGGCGCGCCAGGCCGCGGACGAGATGACACGGCGCACGCCGGAGAAGCCGCGCTGGGTGGCCGGCGCCATCGGCCCGCTGAACCGCACCGGCTCGATCTCGCCGGACGTCAACGACCCCGGCGCCCGCAACGTCGACTTCGACACCATGGTCGCGGCCTACCAGGAGCAGGCCAACGGCCTGGTCGACGGCGGCGTCGACATCCTGATGATCGAGACCATCTTCGACACGCTGAACTGCAAGGCGGCGATCTTCGCCGTCGAGTCGATGTTCGAGCAGCGAGGCCGCCGCTGGCCGGTCATCCTGTCCGGCACCATCACCGACGCCTCCGGCCGCACCCTGACCGGCCAGGTCACCGAGGCGTTCTGGAACTCGGTCCGGCACGTCGACCCGCTGATGGTCGGCCTGAACTGCTCGCTCGGCGGGGCCGAGCTGCGCCCCTACGTGGCCGAGCTGTCCCGCGTCGCCGGCTGCTTCGTGCACGCCTACCCGAACGCCGGACTGCCGAACGCCTTCGGCGAGTACGACGAGCAGCCCGAGGACATGGGCAAGATCCTCGGCGAGTTCGCCGAGGCAGGCCTGATCAACATGGCCGGCGGCTGCTGCGGCAGCGCCCCCGAGCACATCGCCGCGATCGCGCGGAGCGTCGAGGGCAAGGCCCCCCGGCAGCGGCCCGAGATCGCGCCGGCGCTGCGGCTGTCGGGTCTGGAGCCGGTGACCATCGACGACGACTCGCTGTTCGTCAACGTCGGCGAGCGCACCAACATCACCGGCTCGGCCAAGTTCCGCAACCTCATCAAGGACGGCGACTACCCGGCGGCTCTCGCTGTGGCACTGCATCAGGTCGAGAACGGCGCGCAGGTCATCGACGTCAACATGGACGAAGGCATGATCGACGGTGTCGAGGCCATGCGCACGTTCCTGCGCCTGATCGGCGGCGAGCCGGACATCAGCCGGGTTCCTGTCATGATCGACTCCTCGAAGTTCGAGGTGATCGAAGAAGGCCTGAAGAACGTCCAGGGCAAGTCGATCGTCAACTCGATCTCGCTCAAGGAAGGCGAGGAGCCGTTCATCGAGCACGCCCGGCTCTGTCGCCGCTACGGCGCCGCGGTCGTCGTCATGGCCTTCGACGAGCAGGGCCAGGCCGACAACCTCGAACGCCGCAAGGAGATCTGCCGGCGGGCCTACGACATTCTCGTCGACCAGGTCGGCTTCCCGGCCGAGGACATCGTCTTCGACCCCAACGCGTTTGCGGTCGCGACCGGCATCGAGGAGCACGCCAACTACGGCGTCGACTTCATCGAGGCCGCCCGCTGGATCAAGCAGAACCTGCCGCTGGCCAAGGTGTCGGGCGGGATCTCGAACGTCTCGTTCTCCTTCCGCGGCAACAACGCGGTCCGCGAGGCGATCCACGCGGTGTTCCTGTACCACGCCATCCAGGCCGGCCTCACGATGGGCATCGTCAACGCCGCCGCGCTCGCGGTCTACGACGAGATCGACGAGAAGCTGCGCGACCGCATCGAGGACGTCATCCTCAACCGCCGCGAGGACGCGGGTGAGCGGCTCCTCGAGGTCGCCGCGGAGTACGCCGGCAGCGGCCAGCAGCGCGAGGCCGAGGTCCAGGAGTGGCGCGAGCTGCCGCTCGGCGAGCGCATCACCCACGCGCTGGTAAAGGGCATCGACACCTACGTCGAGGACGACACCGAGGCGCTGCGTCAGGAGATCGCCGAGCGCGACGGGAAGCCCCTGGAGGTCATCGAGGGCCCGCTGATGGACGGCATGAACGTCGTCGGCGACCTGTTCGGCTCCGGCAAGATGTTCCTGCCCCAGGTCGTCAAGTCCGCCCGCGTGATGAAGAAGGCGGTCGGCTACCTGATCCCCTTCATCGAGGAGGAGAAGGACGAGTCCGAGCAGGGCCGGAGCAACGGCACCGTGGTCATGGCCACGGTCAAGGGCGACGTGCACGACATCGGCAAGAACATCGTCGGCGTCGTGCTGCAGTGCAACAACTTCGACGTCATCGACCTCGGTGTGATGGTCCCGGCGCAGCAGATCCTCGACGCGGCCAAGGAGCACCACGCCGACGTCATCGGGCTGTCCGGTCTGATCACGCCGAGCCTCGACGAGATGGTCAACTTCGCCGCCGAGATGGAGCGGCAGGGCCTGGACATCCCGCTGCTGATCGGCGGTGCGACGACCTCGCGCGCCCACACCGCGGTGAAGGTCGACGGGAAGTACCACGGCCCGGTCGTCTGGGTGAAGGACGCGTCGCGGTCGGTGCCGGTGGTGGCCTCGCTGCTCTCGCCCACCGGGCGCGAGAAGCTGCTGGACGAGCTCAAGGCCGACTACGACTCGCTGCGGGAGCGGCACGCCAACCGCCAGAACCAGAAGAAGCTGCTGTCGATCGACGCCGCGCGGGAGAATCGCACGCCCATCGAGTGGGACGGCTACACCCCGCCGCAGCCGCAGCTGGGGGTGCAGACCTTCGAGGACTACCCCCTGGCCGAGCTGCGCGACTACATCGACTGGCAGCCGTTCTTCAATGCCTGGGAGATGAAGGGCAGCTTCCCGGACATCCTGAACAACCCGACCACCGCCGAGACCGCGCGGAAGCTCTGGGACGACGCCCAGCAGATGCTCGACACGCTGATCGAGGAGAAGTGGCTGACCGCGTCCGGGGTGATCGGGCTGTTCCCGGCCAACGCGGTCGACCACGACGACATCGATCTCTACCTGGACGAGTCGCGGACGGACGTGCGGGCGACACTGCACCAGCTGCGGCAGCAGACCGAGCACCGGGAGGGCGTGCCGCACCGGTCGCTGGCCGACTTCGTCGCGCCGGTCGGCACCGGCATCAAGGACTACGTCGGCGGCTTCGCCGTCACCGCCGGGCTGGGCAGCAGGGAGAAGGTCGAGCAGTTCAAGGCCGAGCTCGACGACTACAACGCGATCCTGCTGGAGTCGCTGGCCGACCGGCTGGCCGAGGCGTTCGCCGAGCGGATGCACGAGCGCGTCCGCGCGGAGTTCTGGGGCTACTCGCCCGACGAGCAGCTCGACAACAAGCAGCTGATCAAGGAGCAGTACCAGGGCATCCGCCCGGCCCCCGGTTACCCGTCCTGCCCGGAGCACACCGAGAAGCGGACGCTGTGGGACCTGCTCGACGTCGAGCAGGCGATCGGGGTCGAGCTGACCGAGAGCATGGCGATGTGGCCGGGCGCGTCGGTCAGCGGCTGGTACTTCTCGCACCCGCAGTCGCAGTACTTCGTCCTGGGGCGCATCGGCCGCGACCAGGTCGAGGACTACGCCAAGCGCAAGGGCTGGACGGTCCAGGAGGCCGAGAAGTGGCTCTCGCCGAACCTGGGTTACCGCACCGACGACGAGTAGGGGCGGGCGGCGGCCCGCGCGCCGTCCCGGTTACGAACCAAACGACCCGGTGGCGGACCCTGGAACGGGTTCGCGACCGGGCCGTCGGTGGAGTCCGGTCCCCCCGGCGCCGGAACTCCGCAACACGAAACGTGTCGCTCGAGGCAGAAGGTAGCAACCTCGCAGTGAGACGCCGGTAGGCCTACGCACACCCAACGTGATCGGGATGGGCGGCAGCCGAGCCCGCGGGACACTCCGCGGTGCGAGGTACTGGACGACCACCATGGTTGATCGTTGCTCGAGGGCTCGAGGCGGCTACTGCGTGTAGTTGTGGCGCCACATTCGTCGATTCGGGAGCCTAGCGGGAGGGATCACGGCATGCGCCGTCTCGTGCTCGAGGCAGCCGGCTGGCTCTTGGTCGCCGGAGGGCTGGCGGCCCTGATCCTTCCGGGCCCGGGGTTGCTGATGCTGTTCGCCGGCCTGGTGCTGCTCTCGCAGCAGTACGAGTGGGCCCGCCGGCGGCTGCAACCGGTGCGGCGTCAGGCGCTGCGCACCGCCTCCGACAGCGTGCAGACCTGGCCGCGGATCGCCGGCTCGTCGCTCGGCGGGCTGCTGCTGGTTTGTCTCGGCGTGCTCTGGGGCCTGAAACCTCCGCCGCCCGGCTGGTGGCCGCTCTCGGACAGGTGGTGGCTTCCCGGCGGCTGGGGCACCGGGGTCTCGCTGATCCTCTCCGGGGTCGTCGCCCTGCTGCTGATCGGCTACAGCCTGCGGCGGTTCCGGCACGCTCCGTTCGCGGCGGAGGACGAGGCGGCCTGATAGCTGCCCGAAAAGTCGAGACGCCCCGCCCCACGCCGTTGTCGGGGCGGCCCGGTACGGTCGATCCATGGATCTGAGCGTGACCACCTCTGCCGCCGAGTCCCACGCGGTGCTGCTCGTGTCGGGTTCCATCGACATCGCCAGCCGCGACCAGCTGGCCACCGCCGCCCGGAACGCGATCGCCGACGGCGCGGTCTCCCTGGTGGTGGACATGTCCGAGGTCGGCTTCATCGACTCGACGGGCATCGGCGCGCTCGTGCGCATCGCGAGCGAGGTCGATGACGCCGGCGGCTCGTTCGCGGTGCGGGCCCCGTCCCGGCCTGTGCTGCGCATTCTGGACACGGCTGGCCTGGCGCAGGACTGGGTGGAGCAGCCGGTCGACAGCGACAGCTAGCCGGTCGCTCTACCTCGGTGACACCTGACCCGCTTCCCGCCGCGCCGGAGGCGGTGCTGTTCGACATGGACGGCACCCTGCTGGACTCCGAGAAGGTCTGGGACGTCGCGCTCGCCGACCTGGCCGCCTGGCTCGGCGGCACGCTCTCGCCGCAGGCCAGGGCCAGCATGGTCGGTTCCTCCATGGCCCGCTCGATCCGCATCCTGCACGAGGACGTCGGTGTCGACCCGGACCCGGCCCGCAGCGCCCGCTTCCTCCGCGACCGGGCCGCCGAGCTGTTCGCCACCGACCTGCGCTGGCGGCCGGGTGCGCGGGAGCTGCTGGACGGCGTCCGGCGCGCTCGGGTCGCGGCCGGGCTGGTGACCTCCACCGAACGTCGACTCACCGAGCTGGCGCTCGACTCGCTCGGCCGGCACCGCTTCGGCGCCGTCGTGTGTGGCGACGAGGTCGAGCAGCCGAAGCCGGCCCCCGAGCCCTACCAGCGGGCCGCGGCGCTGCTGGGGGTGCGGCCTGAGCGGTGCGTCGCGATCGAGGACTCACCGCTCGGTGTCGCCGCCGCCGCCGCTGCCGGGTGCACGGTGGTGGCCGTGCCCAGCGAGGTCGAGTTGACCCCGGCCGAGCGAGTCACGGTCGTCCGGACGCTGCTGGACCTCACCGTGGCGGACCTCGCCGGCTTCCTCGCCAGCGGCGGTCGCGGGGAGCGCTCGGCGTGACCGGCGAGCTGCGCGACGTCCTGCCCTCGATCGCCGCGGTGCTCGGGGTGCCGGACGCCCCCGACCTGCTGCGGCTGGCCGACGAGATCGGCGCCCCGCGGCGGGTCGTGCTGCTGCTGGTCGACGGGATGGGACACCGGCTGCTGCCCGGCCTCGCCGGCCGCGCCCCGCTGATCGCCGAGGTTATGGCCGGTCGCGGCGGCGGCCTCCGGGAACTCCGCTCGCCGTTCCCGTCCACCACGCCCACCAGCCTGGTGTCGCTGGGGACCGGCGCCGGGGTGGGCGAGCACGGCGTGCTCGGCTTCACCCTCCGGCGTCCCGGCACCGACCAGCTGGTGATCCACGTGCTCTGGCGTGACGACCCACCGCCGCAACGCTGGCAGCCGCTGCCGACCTGGTACCAGCGCATCGCCGCGGCGGGCCATGACGTGCGGGTGGTGCTGCCGCACTCGTTCGAGGGCAGCGGGCTGACCGACGCCGCCTACCGGGGCGCCCGCTTCTGCGGCCTCGTCGCCGGCGAGGATCCGGCCGCCCGACTGCTGGCCGAGCTCGAGGACGGCGCCCGGCTGGTCTACGGCTACACCCCGGTACTGGACACCGCGGCCCACGTGCACGGCGTCGGCTCGCCGCAGTGGCTCGACGCGGCCGGCGAGGTAGACGCCTACCTCAGCCGGGTGCGCGAGGGCCTGCCACCGGACACCGCCCTGCTGGTGACGGCGGACCACGGCGGTCTCAACGCCGGCCCCGACGACCGGATCGACCTCGACACCGATCCCGACCTCGCCGCCGGGCTACACGTCGTGGCCGGCGAACCGCGGGTGCGCCACCTGCACACCGTCCCGGGCGCCGCGGCCGACGTCGCCGCCACCTGGGGCGAGCGGCTCGGTGACCGGGCCGACGTCCTGGTCCGGGAGCAGGCCGTCGCCGCCGGTCTGTTCGGGCCGGTGGCGGCGCCGCACCTCGAGCGCATCGGCGACGTGGTCGTCGTCTGCCGGCAGGCGACCGTCGTGCTCGCCTCGCGGCGCGAACCGGCGTCCACATTCGAGCTCGTAGGCTTCCACGGCGCCCTGACCGACGCCGAGACCGCGATCCCGCTGCTGTACTTCCCCGGCGGCTGAGAGCTGGTCACTGCGGCTGAGTCAGCCGGTGGTCGGCGGCGGGAGAAGATCGCGCGGATCGGTGAGCACCGGCCGCTCGGGGTAGGGCAGGGGAGCTCCGCCGAAGGCCGGGCAGTGCGCCTGGAAGTCGCACCACTCGCACAGCCGGCCCGGGCTGGGCTGGAAGTCGCCGGTGCGGACGGCGCGGCTGACGGCCTGCCAGAGGGTGAGGACGGTGCGCTCGAAGCGCAGCAACTCCTCGGCGTCGGGCTCGTAGGTGAGGGTGTCGACGTCGGCGAGGTAGATCAGTCGGAGCTGGCGCGGGACCACGCCGCGCAGCCGCCAGAGCACCAGGGCGTAGAACTTCATCTGGAACAGTGCGCTCGCCTCGAACGGCTCGCGTGGGCTCGCCCCGGTCTTGTAGTCGACGATGCGCACCTCTCCGGCGGGCGAGACGTCGATACGGTCGACGAACCCGCGCAGCAGCAGACCGTCGACCTCGAACTCGATCCGCTGCTCGCGTGCGGCCGGCTCGAGGCGGGACGGGTCCTCCAGGGCGAAGTAGTTCGCCAGCAGCTGCTCGGCCGACGCCAGCCACGCGCTGAGCTGCGCATCGCCGGCGTCGTCGTCGGGGAACAGCGTCGCGACCTCGGGCTGCTCGGCCCGAAGCCGCTGCCACTGCTCGGGCAGCAGCCGCCGCGCGGCGTCCGGCGTGCGCTCGTCAGGTGGGAGGTCGAACAGCGCCTCGAGCACGGCATGCACCAGCGTGCCGCGGGTGGCAGGGGAGGAGGGCGTCTCCGGCAGCCGGTCGATGCAGCGGTAGCGGTAGCGGAGCGCGCACGCCTTGAAATCCGCTGCCCGCGAGGGGGACAGCGCGCCCACGAGGGGCGGCGCGACGGTCGGCGGGTCCACGCTGTCGGACAATAGGCCCACCGTCCGACAGCTCGCGCGAGCCCGGCTTCGGCTCAGACGCCACCGAGCCGGCCCAGCGGCCAGAAGATCAGCCAGGCGCGGCCGGTGATCGAGGAGACCGGGACCGGCCCGAAGGCCCGGCTGTCGATCGAGTCGCACCGGTTGTCGCCCATGACGAAGACGTCGCCGTCCGGAACGATCCAGTGTTTCCGCCCGTCGAGCGGACGGGTGGGGTGGGCGCCGCACGCCTTGTTCACGTAGTCCTCCTGCAACGGTGTGCCGTTGCGGACGACCCGCCCGTTGCGCAACGTGACGGTGTCCCCACCGATCGCGATGACTCTTTTGATGAGGACCTTCTCCGGGACGGAAACACTGGGCGGACGCGAGAAGACCACGACATCGCCGCGCCGCGGGTCGTGGAGGTGGTAGGAGACCCTCTCCACCAGCACGTGATCGTCGTCGCAGCTGCTGCAGCCGTGCAGGGTCGGCTCCATGGAGGCCGAGGGGATGTAGTAGGGCGCCACGACGAAGACCCGCAGCAGCACGACCGCCGCCACGGCGACCGCGGCGAAGATGCCGAACCGGAGCAGTGGTCTCCGGACCCGTCGCCAGACGCCGCCCCAGCTGGGGCCTCGCCGTCGGGGCGGCTCGTCGCTGCGGTGCGATGCCGGCCGCGCCGACGTCGTGTCGGGGCGCTCCTCGGTCCGGGCGGAATCGGTCCGAGCGAAACCGGTCGGGGTGGATTCGGCTGGGGCGGAATCGGCCCGGGCGGACTCGGCCGGGGCGGAGCCGGCCGGAGCCGGGGGAGGAGCCTGCGGCCGCGGCTGCGGGCGCGGGCGGGCGGGGGTCGGCCGCGGGTGCGGGCGGGCCGAGGCCGGGGCCGGCGTGGCAGCGGGCTCCGGGCGCTCAGCGCTGTCGGACGGCTGGTGGGAATCGTCGTCGCGCATCGGATCCTCGGCCACGGCCGTACGGTAACCGGTCCCGGTCCGGGCCGGCCCGTAGTCTCGAGCTGTGAGCGCCCCGACCCGCACGCCCCGCCGCGGGCCCGTCCTGATGCCGCTGGGCAGGGTGCACGGGGTTCCGGTCGTCGTCTCGCCGTCCTGGCTGGTCATCGGCGGGCTGCTGACCTTCCTCTACGGGCCGGTCATCGACGGAGCGACCACAACGGTCACCGGTGCCGGCGCCTACGCGGCGGCCCTGGGCTTCAGCCTCGTCTTCGCGCTCTGCATCCTGGCTCACGAGCTGGGACACACCGTCGTGAGCATCGCCCTCGGCTACCCGGTGAAACGGGTCGTGCTGTTCGTGCTCGGCGGGGTGTCGGAGATCGAAGGTGAGCCCGCGCGCGCCCGGCACGAGCTGGTGATCGCGGCCAGCGGTCCCCTGGTCTCGACGATCGTGGCGGCCGGCGCCTTTGCCGGCCTGCTGGCCACCGGCGTCGGTTCCCTGCCGCACGTGCTGTTCTTCCTGCTGGCCTGGAGCAACATCGTGCTGGCCATCTTCAACCTGCTGCCGGGGCTCCCGCTGGACGGCGGCCGGATCCTGCGCGCCGTGGCGTGGGGTGTCGGCGCCTCCTCGGTCACGAGCATGCGGATCGCGGCGTGGAGCGGACGGGTGTTCGCCCTGGTCGTCGCGGCCGGCGGGGTTGCCCTGAACGTGTCGGCCGGTTCGAGCGCGGCCGCGATCATGTCGCTGCTGCTGGCCGGCTACCTCTGGATCAGCGCCACCCAGTCGCTGCGCCTGGCCGAGCTGCGCGGCCGGTTGCCGAACATCGATGTCGGGTCGCTGCTGCGGCCGGGGTTGATGATCCCGTCGGACATCTCGGTCGCCGAGGCGCTGCGCCGCGTGTGGGAGAGCGGCGCGCGCGGTCTCGTGCTCGTCGACGACGCCGACCGGCCGCAGGCCATCGTCCAGGAGAAGCTCATCGGCGCGGTTCCGCCGCCGCAGCGACCCTGGACGCCCGTCACGTCGGTCGCCGCGCCGGTCGAGGGCCGGACCCTGCCCGCCGGCGTCGACGCCGACGCGCTGTTCCAGCACATGCAGGATCACCCGGCTCCCGAGTACCTCGTGCTCGACCCGGCCGGCCGGCCGCAGGGGATCGTGGCCACCGCCGACTTCGCGGCGCTGCTGCGCGGACCGCGGCGGTGAGCCCCGCCCCCGGCTCCGGCCCGTTCGTGCCCGGCGAGCGCGTCCAGCTCTCCGACCCGAAGGGCCGGCTGCACACGGTGGTGCTGGAGGCCGGCAAGCAGTTCCACACCCACCGCGGTGCCATCGAGCACGACGAGCTCATCGGCCGCCCCGAGGGCAGCGTGGTCACCGCCACCTCCGGTACCGCGTACCTCGCCCTGCGGCCGCTGCTGACCGACTTCGTGCTGTCGATGCCCCGGGGCGCCGCCGTCATCTACCCGAAGGACGCGGCCCAGATCCTCGTCGAAGGCGACATCGCGCCGGGTCTGACCGTGCTCGAAGCCGGCGCCGGCTCCGGCGCGCTCACCTGCTCGCTGCTGCGGGCCGTGGGGCCGGACGGATGCGTGCTGTCGTACGAGACGCGCGACGACCACGCTGATGTCGCCGTCCGCAATGTCGAGACCTTTCTCACGACCCTGCCGCAGAACTGGACGCTGCGGCGGGCCGACGCCGCGACCCATCCGGCCGAGGAGATCGTCGACCGGGTTGTGCTGGACATGCTCAGCCCGTGGGAGGCGCTGCCCGCGGTCTCGGCCGCCCTGCGTCCCGGTGGCGTCCTGATCGGCTACGTGGCGACCACGACCCAGTTGTCGCGGCTGGTCGAGGCGCTGCGCGCCGACGGCGGCTTCACCGAGCCCCGGTCGTGGGAGACGATGGTGCGCGGCTGGCACGTGGTCGGCCTGGCCGTCCGCCCCGAACACCGGATGATCGGGCACACGGCCTTCCTCGTCAGCGCGCGCCGGCTGGCACCCGGGGTCACCGCCCCGGCGCGGCAGCGGCGGCCGACCGCCACCGGCTGACCACCGGCCGCCGTCGAACGGGCCGCGGGCCTCAGGCCTCGGGGCCGGCGACCTCGACGTCGTCGGCGTGCCGGACGACATGGATGCAATCGCCCGGGCACTCCTTGGCCGACGAGATGACGTCGAGCCGCAGAGAGTCCGGGACCTCGGCGCGTGCTCCCGGGTTGGCGAGCAGCTCGCCGTCGCCGTCCTTGACGTAGGCGAGCCCGTCGACGTCGAACTCGAACACCTCCGGGGCGTACTGCACACACAGCCCGTCGCCGGTGCACAGGTCCTGGTCGATCCAGACGCGTAGCGGCTCACTCACAGCTTGGAAACTCCTCGGAAACGACAGCGGGCTTTGCTTTCCCCACCCGCGAGCGTAGTTCGCGGGTCAGCGGGACCTGCGTGTGTAGGGTGGTTTTCGCGAACACTCCGTGGGGGTCCGACAGATGTCACAGCCGGGAGGTTGGCCGCCAAATGACGTACGACAACGACGCCGATAACCCCGATGTGCGTCGCCGCACCGCGTTCCTGGAGCAGGAACTCGAGCTGTTGCGCGCCAAGGTCTCCGAGTCACCGCGGCACATCCGCATGCTGGAGGAGCGTCTCACCGAGTCCCAGGCCCGGGTGGCGGCGCTGTCCGACCGCAACGACCGGCTGGCGGACACGCTGCGTGAGGCCCGCGACCAGATGGTGCAGCTGAAGGAGGAGATAGACCGGCTCGCCCAGCCGCCGAGCGGCTACGGCGTGTTCCTCGAGGCCTTCGAGGACAAGACGGTCGACATCTTCGCCAACGGCCGGAAGCTGCGCGTTGCCGTCTCCCCGGAGGTCGAGGTCGAGCAGCTGCGCCACGGCCAGGAGGTCATGCTCAACGAGGCCATGAACGTCGTGGCGGCGCGCGGCTTCGAGCGCGCCGGCGAGGTCGTGATGCTCAAGGAGATGCTCGACGGCGGCGACCGCGCGCTCGTGGTCGGCCACACCGACGAGGAACGTGTCGTCTACCTCGCCGACATCCTGCGGGACAAGCCGCTGCGGGTCGGCGACTCGTTGCTGCTCGAGACCCGGTCCAACTACGCCTACGAGCGCATCCCGAAGAGCGAGGTCGAGGATCTCGTCCTGGAGGAAGTGCCCGACATCGACTACGAGGACATCGGTGGGCTCGGCGGGCAGATCGAGCAGATCCGGGACGCCGTCGAGCTGCCGTTCCTGCACGCCGACCTGTTCCGGGAGCACCAGCTGCGCCCACCGAAGGGCATCCTGCTGTACGGCCCGCCCGGATGCGGCAAGACCCTCATCGCCAAGGCCGTCGCCAACTCGCTGGCCAGGCAGGTGCAGGAGGTGCACGGCGGGGACGAGAAGTCCACCGCCTTCTTCCTCAACATCAAGGGCCCGGAGCTGCTCAACAAGTACGTCGGGGAGACCGAGCGGCACATCCGGCTGGTCTTCCAGCGGGCCCGGGAGAAGGCCTCCGACGGCACACCGGTCATCGTGTTCTTCGACGAGATGGACTCGATCTTCCGCACCCGTGGCTCGGGCGTGAGCTCGGACGTCGAGAACACGATCGTGCCGCAGCTGCTGAGCGAGATCGACGGTGTCGAGGGGTTGAAGAACGTCATCGTCATCGGCGCCTCCAACCGGGAGGACATGATCGACCCCGCGATCCTGCGTCCCGGCCGGCTCGACGTGAAGATCAAGATCGAGCGTCCGGACGCCGAGGCCGCCAAGGACATCTTCTCCAAGTACCTCATCGACGGGTTGCCGATCCATGCCGACGACCTCGCCGAGCACGGGGGCGACGGCGCCACGACGCTCGAGGCGATGATTCAGCACACCGTCGAGCGGATGTACACCGAATCCGAGGAGAACCGGTTCCTCGAGGTGACCTACGCCAACGGCGACAAGGAGATCCTCTACTTCAAGGACTTCAACTCCGGGGCGATGATCCAGAACATCGTCGACCGGGCGAAGAAGATGGCCATCAAGGACTTCATCACCAGCGCCCAGCGGGGCGTCCGGGTGTCGCATCTGCTGGCCGCCTGCGTCGACGAGTTCAAGGAGAACGAGGATCTCCCGAACACCACCAACCCCGACGACTGGGCCCGCATCTCCGGCAAGAAGGGCGAGCGGATCGTCTACATCCGAACCCTCGTCTCCGGCGCCAAGGGCTCGGACTCGGGCCGCTCGATCGACACCGTCGGCAACACCGGCCAGTACCTGTAGGCAGCCCCTGCGGGGATCTTGTTGCCGCAGCGGCCGCCGGCAGCGGAGGGTGCAACAAGATCCGCGGTGACCCCCCGCGGCCCGGGCAGACGCCGCTCGGCAGGATGAGCGGGTGACGGTCTGGCAGGGCGTGCTCGTGGCGATCGCCGGCGTCTGGGCCGGGACGATCAACACCGTCGTCGGGTCCGGGACGCTGGTGACCTTCCCCGTCCTGCTCGGGATCGGCCTGCCGCCGGTCACCGCGAACGTGACCAACACGGTGGGGCTGTTCCCCGGCTCGTTCGTCGGGGCCTACGGCTACCGACGGGAACTCGCGGGGCAACGCCGGCGCGTGGTCGTGCTGGGCATCGCCTCGGCGCTCGGCGGCCTGCTCGGCGGGGTGCTGCTGCTCCGGTTACCCGCGGGCGCGTTCAAGGCGATCGTCCCGGTACTGATCATCCTGGCGCTGCTGCTGGTCGTCTTCGGCAAGCGGCTGACCGCCTGGATGGCGCGGCGCGGCACCCACGCGGGGGAGCGGGTCGGCCCGGCGCTCTGGCTCACCAGCCTGGGCACGGGCATCTACGGCGGCTATTTCGGCGCCGCGCAGGGCGTCCTGCTCATGGGGTTCCTGGGACTGTTCCTGGCCGAGTCGCTGCAGCGGCAGAACGCGCTGAAGAACGTCCTGGCGGGCCTGGTGAACCTGGTCGCGGCGATCCTGTTCGTCTTCACCGCCCACATCGACTGGGCCGCGGCCGGGTTGGTCGCCGGCGGGGCCGTCGCCGGCGGCCTGGTGGGCGCAGCCGTCGGCCGGCGGCTCCCGCCGACCGTGCTGCGGGCGACGATCGTCGTCATCGGACTCGTCGCCGTCGTCAAGCTGCTGTTCTTCTGACCGGCGGTGTCCCGCCCGAACCCATCAGAGCAGCTCGGGCTGCCGCCACGGCTCGCCGAGCACGTGCTGGGCCAGCCAGGCCCAGACCGTCTCGTACCAGACCCGGGCGTTGCCCGGCTTCAGGATCCAGTGGCCCTCGTCCGGGAAGTAGAGGTAGCGCGACTCCACGCCGCGGCGCTGCAGGTCCCACCACAGCCGCAGGGCCTCGCCCACGGGGACGCGGTAGTCCTTGTCGCCGTGGATCACCAGCATCGGGGTGCTGATGGCGTCCGCGTAGGTGCTGGGGGAGTACTCCCGGTACCGTTCCGGCCGCGTCTCGGGCAGGCCCCACTCCAGGGCCCAGTCGCCGGGGACGTCGGTGGTGCCCTGGAACTGCTGCATGTCCCACAGGCTGGCGTGGGTGACGATGCAGCGGAAGCGGTCGGTGTGCCCGGCCACCCAGTTGGCCATGTAGCCGCCGTAGGAGCCACCCATCGCGGCGGTGCGGGTCTCGTCGATGTCCTCACGCGCCACGACGTCGTCGACCACGGTCATGAGGTCGGTGTAGGGCGCGCCGCCCCACTGCCCCCAGCCGCGGCGGAGCATGTTCGCGCCGTAGCCGGTCGAGAGCGCCGGATCCGGCAGCAGCACCGCGTAGCCCTTGGCCACCATCAGCCACGGGTTCCACCGCCAGGTCCAGGCATTCCAGGACGAGAACGGCCCGCCGTGGATGAACAGCAGCAGGGGCGCCGGCGCAGCGGCCGAGGCCTCGCGCGGCAGCGCCAGCCAGTAGCCGACCTCGGTGCCGTCGGCGGCGGTGGCGTGGGCGCGGTGCAGCGTGCCGGGCACCGTCGCCTCACCCGGGGCGGGCAGCGGCGTCGGCTCGGCCCCGGCGCCGGCCGCGTCGTAGCGGACCGGCCGCGGCGGGGTGTCCCACGCGTCCCGCAGCGCGAACAGCGTCAACCCGTCATCGGTCACCGAAAGTGACGAATGATGACCGGACGCAGTCACGCGGGTGACGTCCTCCGCGGCCACGTCGAGCCGGAAGATCGGCCCGTGGCCCTGCTCGTCGGCCAGAAAGAAGATCGTGGCGGCGTCGGCGCCGAACCGCGGCGACGAGGGCCAGACGTCGGGATCGGCCAGCAGCTCCCGGCCCTGCCCGGTGGCGAGCTCGACGAGCCACAGCGAGCTCACCCACGGCTCGTCGTCGGTGCAGTCGCCGCTGCGGACGCAGACCACGTGGCGCCCGTCGGGGGAGATCGCGGGGTCGCCGAAGCTCGCGTCCGGCGCCTCGGCCAGCACCCGGCGCTCGCCGGTGGCGGTGTCGATCGCGACGAGGGAGGCCCGGGGGAAGCCGGCCGTGTCGGTGCGGAACCAGCTCGCCACCATCGTCGCGCCGTCGGGGGTGACCGCGAAGCCGGCCTCGTCCAGCGCCCGGCCGGGCGTCGGAGTGAGGTCGAGCGGCTCGGCGCCCGGCTCGCCGGCGAGGCGGTACAGCCGTAGCTCGTCCGGGCCGAGGTCGTGGTCCCAGAACCGCACCGGCGAGGCTCCGTGCAGCAGGGCGCCGGTCTTGGCCTTCTTCCGGGCCTCGCGGCGCGCCTTGTCCTCCTCCTCGGTGCGCGTCCCCGGCAGGGCCGGGCCGCTCACCACCACGGCGCCGGCCGCGGCCGCCACCGCCGCAGCGGCGACGCCGCCGGCGCGGGTGAGCACCCGCTCCGCCTCGCCGCGCGCGGGCAACCGCCACAGCGCCGCCGGCTCGTCGTCGTCGGCTCCCCGTCCGGACACGAACAGCACGCTGCCGCCGGGACCGATCACAGGGCCGCTCTCGCCCTGGTCCGAGCGGGTCAGCCGCCGCGCCGGCTCCCGGCCCTCGGGGTCGAGCTCCCACAGCGCCGGGACGAACCGGTCGCCGTCGTCGTTGAGACCGGCCACGACGGCGACCACGCGCGCGCCGTCGGGCGAGGCGGTGAGTCCGAGCACGCGGTCATGGGCGAGATAGGCGTCGAAATCCTGGAATCCGGGCACACGCGTCACGGTACGGCCCGCGCTCCACGGGCGGATCGACCCCGACCCCCCGTACGTTGGTGTCGTGACTGTCAGACGGGTAATGGGGACCGAGGTCGAGTACGGCGTCAGCGTGCCCGGCCAGCCGGGCGCGAACGCGATGCTGCTCTCGGCCCAGGTGGTGAACGCCTACGCCGGCCTGTTGCCGGCAGGGCGCTCCCGCCGGGCGAGCTGGGACTTCGAGGAGGAGTCGCCGCTGCGGGACGCGCGCGGTTTCGATCTCGGGACGGGCAGCGGCGCAGTGGCGCAGGAGTTCATCGACGCCGAGGAGGACGCCGGGATGGCGAACGTCATCCTGCCCAACGGCGCCCGCCTGTACGTCGACCACGCCCACCCGGAGTACTCGTCTCCCGAGGTCACGAACCCGCTGGACGCGGTGCGGTGGGACAAGGCCGGCGAGCTGGTGATGCTCGAGGCGAGCCGGCGGGTGCCGGCGATGGCGGGAACCCCCGATGCGGTGAACCTCTACAAGAACAACACCGACAACAAGGGCGCCTCCTACGGCTCGCACGAGAACTACCTCTGCCGCCGCGAGACGCCGTTCGCCTCGTTGGTGCGGCACCTGGTGCCCTTCTTCGTCACCCGCCAGGTCGTGTGCGGCGCGGGTCGCGTCGGCCGAGGCCAGGACGGCCGGACCCCGGGGTTCCAGATCTCGCAGCGGGCCGACTTCTTCGAGGTCGAGGTCGGTCTGGAGACCACCCTGAAGCGCCCCATCGTCAACACGCGCGACGAGCCGCACGCCGACGCCGACCAGTACCGGCGGCTGCACGTGATCATCGGTGACGCGAACCTCTCCGAGATCTCCACCTACCTGAAGGTCGGCACCACCGCCCTGGTGCTGGCGATGATCGAGGACGGCTACCTGACCGACGACCTGAGCATCCGGCAGCCGGTGCAGGAGCTGCACCAGATCTCGCACGACCCGTCGCTGCAGCGCACGGTTACGCTGGCCGACGGCCGCACGATCACGGCGCTGGACCTGCAGGGCGAGTACCTCGACCGGGCCCGCAAGTTCGTGGCCGACCGGCAGGGCGACGACGCCGACGAGCAGACCCGCGACGTGCTCGAGCGCTGGGAGTCGGTGCTCTCCAGGCTGGGGCGCGACCCGATGAGCCTGGCCGGCGAGCTCGACTGGGTCGCCAAACTGCGGCTGCTCGAGGGCTACCGCGAGCGTGACTCCCTCGACTGGGACTCACCGCGGCTGCAGCTGGTCGACCTGCAGTACTCCGACGTCCGGCCCGAGAAGGGCCTGTATCACCGCCTCGTCTCCCGCGGGGCGATGACGACCCTGCTGGACCCCGAGGACGTCTCGTCCGCCGTGTGGCACGCCCCGGAAGACACCCGCGCCTGGTTCCGCGGCGAGTGCCTGCGCCGCTTCGGCGGTCAGGTCGCCGCCGCCTCCTGGGACTCGGTGATCTTCGACGTCGGCCGGGACTCGCTGGTGCGGGTGCCCACCCTGGAGCCGCTGCGAGGCACGCGGCGCCACGTGGAGCAGCTACTCGACGGCTGCCGCGACGCGAACGACCTCATCGCGGCGCTGAACGCCTCGTCCTAGGCCGTCCTAGGCCGTCAGGAAACCCAGCCGGCCGGGATGTGGCCGTGCTTGCGGCCGACGAACGCCACGTACTCCAGCGAGCGGCCGCCGAGCGCCTTGCGGTGGATGTAGCGCTCGTTGGCCATCTCGGTCAGCAGCCCTTCGGCGATCATGCGCTCCAGCAGCGTCGAGAACGCCGTCGGTGCGTCGAGGTAGCGGTCGCGCAGGTTGAACGCCACCCAGCCCTCCTCGGCGATGGCGTTGAACGCCGCGGCGAAGGCGGCGGGCGGGATGTCGTCGAACCCGAGCGCGGCGACGCAGGTCATCGCGTTCAGGTCGGCGGCGCGCAGCGTCTCGGTCTGCTCGGGGGTCAGCGCGGTGATGTCGGCGTCGACGTAGTCGCGGTAGATCTCGGGGCGGTCGCGCAGCGCGGCGGCCTTGGCCTGGGGGAGCAGGTCGCTGCCGATCACGAGTTCGACGCCGAGGTTGACGAGCTCCTCGCCGACCATGCCGTTGCCGGCCCCGAAGTCCAGCACCCGAAGCGACTCCGGCTTCTCGTCGGCCGCCTCCAGAGCGGCGCCGAGCAGGTCGACCAGCACCTGCGGCGATCGGCACTCGAGCAGCTCGGCGAACAGCTTCTCGTACATCCCCGGGATGTCGTAGATATCACCGTAGTCGTGGAAGCGGATCCGGCGGCTCCGGCCGCCCACCTCGACGTCGCAGTACTCCTCGTTCTGGTCGAGGTCCGCAAGGTCGGGAAGGGTGATGGACACGGGCGCGTGGTCGAACTCCGAAACAGAAATGGTGACGTCTCCTCACGATCGATTTCAGTCATTCTACGTCGTCGGTTCAGTATCGCTTCAGTCCTGGCAACAAGTGTCCGCTCTTCTGCCCCGCCCGTCGCCGGACCCGTCGAAAGCCCGACACGGCGACACGCCGACCGGTTGACTCCCGTCCCCGGGCGTGGGCACGGTGGAGGCACGGCCTGAAAGGGCGACTAGATACGACAAACAAGACGAAGGGGTTGCCCCACGTGACCATGACTCTGACGACCGACGCCGCCGAGCAGATCCGCAGCCTGGTGGCCCAGCCGGACGCGCCGGAGGGCAGCGGTGTGCGCATCGCCAGCTCCGACGAAGGCGCGCTCACCCTGACACTCACCGCGACGCCGGCCGACGGCGACACCGTGGTGGAGGACGGCGGCGCCCGCGTGTTCCTCGAACCGAATGCCGGCGCACTGCTCAACGACAAGGCTCTCGACGCCGCGACCGACCCGCAGGGCCAGGTGCAGTTCACCCTGGCCGAGCAGGCCTGAGCTTCTCGCACCACCGCGCGGCCCGCGCCGCCAGCGCCGCCCGTGTCCACCCGGACGCGGGCGGCGTCGTCTGTCCAGGGCTGTCCGGGGCTGTCCGGGGCTGTCCGGGGCGGCCGTCCGCCGCTACTGCGGCGGGCTCGGCGTCGTCACCCAGGCCGAGAACACCGGGATCCCGCCCCAGGGTCCCGAGCCGCACGTGGCCGCCACGACGGCGTACGGCCGGGTGAACTGCAGCTCTGCGGTCCGCACCGGGACGGGCTCGCCCCGGCCCGCGGCCGCTGCCCGCATCGCCGTGGTGGTGACGGCCGCGGCCTCGAACCCGGTGCGGTGGTAGCGCGCTACCGCGCTCTGGCGCGCACGCACCGCGATCCGCTCCTCCGGCGGTCCGGCCAGGCGGGCCAGCGGCCGGAGCGCCTCGGTGAACCCGAGCGTCGCGTCGGTCATGAGGTCGTGTTCGGACGCCGCCTCCCACGCCGCCAGCGTGGCCCGGAAACGCTCCGGGTGACCCGTGCCGGGGGTCTCGTCGAGCCGCCAGAGCGGATCGTCCGCGGCCGGTCCCACACCGAGCGGCAGCTCGGCCAAGGGCGTCAGCCCGGGCACCCCGGTGTCTCGTGCGAGCGCCGCGGCGACCTCCGCGGCGAGATCGAGGACGTCGCCCGGCTGCTCCCGGCCGGGGCCGGCCACTGAGACCACCACCAAACCGTCGGTCGACCACGCCGCGTGCGCCGCGTAGCGACGGTGCAGGATGCCCAGCCAGTGCCCCGCCTCCCGACCATCGATCCGCAGCAGCGGGACTCCTGCGAAGGCGGGATCGGCGACCGGCAGGCGGAGAGCGTCCGGCGCCGAGACCCGGAAGGGCGTGCGCCAGTCGACCGTCGTCACCAGCGCCGACGCGAGCACGAGCAGGAGGTCCGGGTCGTCGAGGCGCAGCGGGAAACTCCGGATCAGCCCCCGGGTGTGTTCACGCGCCCACGCGTCGGCCTCCGCCTGGGAAGGAATCGGCCCGGTGTCGGCGACGCCCGTCACCGCCCGCAGCAGCGCGCGCAGACTCTCGGTGTCCACGTCCTCCCGGCGCCACAGGGCCAGGCGCGCCGGGACGGCCGGGTGGGGCTCGTCGAGCAGCTGCCGTGCCATCGTGGCCGCCTCGCCGACCTGCAGGCCGAGGACCTGCTCCAACGCCGCGCGTTCGTCCGGCGCCCCGGCCTCGGCGACCAGCGCGAGCAGCAGCCACGCCCCGAGCGCGGACGCGACGCCCTGGGATGCGCCGAGTAGGCGGTGGACCCGCTGCGCGTAGCCGCGGACGGCCGTGGTGGCTCGCGCGTCGCCCCTGGATGCCCGCTGCCGGGCCGGGGTCACGCCCGGGCGTACCGCTCGGCGGAGCGGGCGCGGGCCTTGGCCGCCTCGACCTCGCGGTCCTTCGGCGGCGAGGCCGTGACGAGACCGTCCAGCAGCCGTGCGGTGGCGGCGGCGACCTCGTCCACGGCGGCGTCGAAGGCGGCGCGGTTGGCGGCCGAGGGGCGGGGGCTGCCGCTGACCTTGCGGACGTACTGCAGCGCGGCCGCCCGGACCTCCTCAGCCGTCGCGGGCGGCTCGAAGTTGTGCAGGGTGCGGATGTTCCGGCACACGGGCGGCCTCAGTCGCCGGTTTCGAACTGGTCGAAGTGGATGCGACTGCTGGGCACGCCGCTGCCGACGAGGCCGAACACGGTGGTGGAGATCATGCTGTCGGAGCCGGCGACGAGCGCGTCGACGTTGAGCTGCCCCCAGTCCTTCAACGTGGGCACGACGTCCTCGACCCGGCCGCGCAGTCCGGTCCAGGAGGGGTCGTGCGAGACGACGCCGTAGAGCTGCACGCGATCGGATCGCCCCGCCTCGTGGACGATCGAGGCCAGCCGTTCGGCCGGGTACAGGTCCGCGGCCATCCTGGCGCCGACGAAGACGTAGATCGGGGGGCAGTCCGGGTCCTCGAGCATCGACTCCACGACGGCGCTGATCGGCGCGGTCCCGGTGCCGCTGGCCACGCAGAGCAGGCCGCCCGGCGACACCGTGCGCGGTTCGACCACGAGCACCCCGCCGCGCGGGGGACCGAGCCGGACCCGGTCGCCCACCGCGGTGTGCATGACGAGCGCGGCCGCGACGCCCGTGGCGTTCACGGCCCGCACCTGCAGCTCGACGGTGTTGTCGGCGCGCGGCGCCGCCGCGATCGACATGCGTCGCCACTCGCGCGGTCGGGAGGCCAGCTCGACCGTGAGGTACTGGCCGGGCAGGAAGGGGTACGGCCGGTCCGGCTGGATCCGCAGCATCGCCAGGTTGCGCTGCGGGCGCTCGTGCGCGACGACCGTGCCGCCCCAGGTGGCCGGCTCGCCGCGTCGCTCGAGCGCGGCGTCGATCATGATGCTGGCGAGGCGGGTGTAGCTGCCCACGACCGCCGAGTTGATCCGGTCGGTCCAGCGGTCGCCGGCCAGCTGCCGCCAGGCCGAGACCAGCGCGGTGCCGGCGAGGTCGTAATGCCGGGGCTCGACGCCGAACTTCCGGTGGTCGTCGCCGAGCTGTTCGAGGTGCTGGGTCAGCGAGTCGGGATCGTCGGCCACGACCCACTGCACCAGAGCCCGGCCGAAGTCCTCGCGCTGCGCGGACATGCCGGCGGGGAACATCTGGAACGCCTCGGCACCCAGGGCGAGGAACAGCTCGGCGTAGAAGCGGCTCACCAGGGCGTCGACGCCGCCCTCGATCAGCTCGAACGCCTCCCGGACGACCTGCCGGTCGTACGGCTTGGGGTTGGGGGAGTAGAGCTGCGGGAGCGCCGGGGTCGGCGGCTCGTGGTGATTGCGTCCGACCACCAGCCCGCCCGTCGACCCGGCCTCGGCCGGCTGCGAGCTGTCCGGCCAGGGCTGGTCGAGACGCGGGGGGAGCGGACGTTTGCCGGCCCGCTCACCGTCGGCGGTGTCGCCGGGGTCGGGACGTACCAGCTCGCCGGTCACCGGGTCGGCCTGATGTCGGTATACGGGCGGAGCGTCGGAGCGCGGCGAGCGCTCGGACTTGTCCGCCCCCCGCCAGCGGGCGAGGGCCTGACGAAGCCCCATGGGTCTGCCTCCAGGTCACGTTCAGCTTCACTCTACGGATCGGATGGTCCCAGGGGTAGGTTGAGAAAAACGCCCCCATGCCGGACGGTGCTGACCGTCCCGACCGGTCGGAGACCTCGATGCCCGGTACCCCGAGCCCCAGCCCGCCCAGCGACGGCACGCCCGCCGAACAGCGGGCCCGGCCTCGCCCGGGGTCCCGCGGGGAGCACGAGCTGCAGGAGCGGTACGGCAGCCGCGGCCGCGCGGAGCGCTTCTACCAGGAGCAGATGCTGGACTCGTTGACGCCGCGGATGGCGGCGTTCATCGCGAGGCAGACCCGGATGGTCGTGGCCTCGGCCGACCCGGAGGGCCGGCCCGACGCCTCCGTCCGCTTCGGCGAACCCGGCTTCGTGCAGATGATCGACTCCCGCACCCTGTGCTGGCCGGAGCTGCGCGGCAACGGCGTCATGACCACGCTGGGCAACATCGCGCAGAACCCGGCCGTCCACCTGATGTTCCTGGACGACGAGGAGCGGATCGGCCTGCACGTGCGCGGGGACGCCAGCATCGCCGAGCCGGACGACATGGCCGACGAGCACCCGCAGATCACGAGCGTGCCCATGAGCGGGCGGGCGCCCGAGCGCTGGGTGGTGCTCCGGTTGGCGACCAGTTACATCCACTGCCGCAAGCACTTCCCGCAACCCGACGGACCCGTCGACTGGGGCACCGACGACGTCCGGGCCAAGGGCGGCGACTACTTCGGGGCCAAGAACACGCCCTCGGCCTGGGCGCCCCGCCGGTCGCGGTGAGTCGCAGCCCGAGCGCTCGATACCGTGCAGCCATGACGCCACCGACCGTCACCCGCAGCATCGAGATCGCCGCCGAACCGTCCGCCGTCTACGCCCTCGTCACCGACCTGGGCGTGCTCGCCGAGCTGGCCGAAGAGACGCGCGCGATGCAGTGGCGCGACGGCGCGCCCGCCACCGTCCGCCCCGGCCTGGAGTTCGACGGGGCCAACTGCAACGGGATCCGCCGCTGGAGCACCCGATGCACCGTGACCGACGCCGAGGCGGACTCGAGCTTCGCCTTCGAGGTGCGCTCCCCGTTCCCGCCGGTGCCGATCGCGCGGTGGCAGTACGACATCGAGTCCGCCGACGGTGGCTGCCGGGTCACCGAGAGCACCTGGGACAGGCGGCCGGCCTGGTTCCGGCGGCCCGCCGCCGTCGTCACCGGCGTCGCCGACCGGGACGTCGCGAGCGCGCGGCACATCGAGGCGACCCTCGCCCGGTTGAAGCAGCGGGCGGAGAGCGGCTGAGCGATCATGAGCGCACCCGCGGGACCCCCCGACCCGCGTAGCTGGTCCGTGCTCCACAGCATCGAGGCGATGCCGGGAACCGGGCGGTACGCCGTCACCTTCCGTCGCGCCGACGGCGCGGAGCAGAGCGCGGTCGCCGAGGTCGTCAACTCCTCGGTGCGCGTCGCCGCCGCCTCGTTGCCCACCGACTGGGCGATCGGCTCGCCGCGCTGGGAGACCGCGGCGGGGGCGGTGCTGGCCCTCGACGCGGCGCGCGAACACGCCGGCCCCGCCGTCATGCTCCGTGACCTCGACGGCGGCTGGGACGTCGGACTCGGCAACGTGGTCCTGGGCGAGGACGGCGCCCCGCTCTGCACCGCTCACGGCCCGATGACCGCCGACGGCGACGTCTGGACCTGCCCGGACTGCGACGCCCGCGCCGCGCTGCGCTGAGACCGGCGGCGCACTGCGGCGTTGCTGAAGAAATGAAGCTCTGCTTCACTTCTTCCCGTGCCCTACCGCCGCACCGCCTCGGTCCAGGCCCGCCTGGACGCCCAGCGCGAGCGGCTGCTGCACGCCGCGGGCGAGCTGGTGGCCGAAGGCGGCTACGGCCACTGCACCGTGGCCGCGGTGGCCGCCCGGGCGGGCGTCGCCACCGGCACCGTCTACCGCCACTTCGAGGGCAAGGCGGAGCTGGCGGCCGAGCTGTTCCGCTCGCTCGTGGCGCGCGAGGTGTCGGCCGCCCGGGAGGCCGCGGCGATCGAGGGGACCGCCGCCCACCGCGTCCGGGTGGTGGTCGAGACCTTCGCCGGTCGAGCCCTGGCCCACCCGCGCCGGGCGTACGCGCTGCTCGCCGAGCCGGTGGACCCGGTGGTCGACGCGCTGCGGCTGGACTTCCGCCGCGCCTACCGCGACGTCTTCGCCGAGATCGTCCAAGCCGGGGTGGCCGCGGGCGAGCTGCCGGAGCAGAACCCCGACCTGGTGGCCGCGGCCCTCGTCGGGGCGGTCGGCGAGGCGCTGGTCGGCCCGGTCGGGCCGCTCGCGCTCGCCGAGCGGCCGGGCGGGGCCGCCGATCACCTGGTCACCGAACTCGCCACCGTCGTCATCCGCGCCCTGGGCACCGCTCCCGAGGCGGCACCCGCACCCGCGACAGCAGGAGGACACCACCATGCCCACGCATGAGGTCACCAACCAGGTCCCGCCGGTGGTCGGCCGGGACATCACCACCCATCCCGCGCTGGTCGAGGGGCTGCGCCGCGAGGGGGCGGACTGGGCGCTCGCCGAGGTCACCGATCTCGGCCGGCTCGGCAACACCGAGCAGTGGCAGGAGGCGGGCCGGCTGGCGAACGAGCACCCGCCGGTGCTGCGCACCCACGACCGGTACGGCCACCGGGTCGACGAGGTCGAGTACCTGCCGCAGTACCACGACCTGATGCGCACGGCCGTCGAGCACGGGCTGCACGGCACCCCGTGGGCCGACGGTCGGCCGGGCGCCCACGTCGCCCGCGCCGGCAAGATGATGACCTGGGGCGTCACCGACGCCGGGCACCTGTGCCCGATCTCGATGACCTACGCGGTGGTCCCGGCGCTGCGCACCACCCCCGATCTCGCCGCCGTCTACGAACCGCTGCTGACCAGCACCACCTACGACCCCGGGCTGCGGGCCCCGACGGGCAAGGCCGGGCTCATCGCCGGGATGTCGATGACCGAGAAGCAGGGCGGCTCGGACGTCCGCGCGAACAGCACCACCGCCACTCCGCACGCCGACGGCAGCTGGTCGCTCACCGGCCACAAGTGGTTCACCTCGGCGCCGATGTCGGACCTGTTCCTGACCCTGGCGCAGGCACCGGGCGGGTTGTCCTGCTTCCTGGTCCCGCGGGTGCTGCCGGACGGCTCAAGGAACGCGTTCGCCCTGCAGCGTCTCAAGGACAAGCTCGGCAACCGCTCCAACGCCTCGAGCGAGGTGGAGTACGACGGCACGGTCGGCTGGCTCGTCGGCCCGGAGGGGCGCGGCGTCGCGACGATCATCGAGATGGTCAACATGACGCGGCTGGACTGCGCGCTCATGGCCGCGGGCGGGATGCGCCTCAACGTGGCGCAGGCGCTGCACCACGCCACCCATCGCCACGCGTTCGGGGCGGCGCTGGTCGACCAACCCGCCATGGCCAACGTCCTGGCCGACCTCGCGGTGGACTCCGAGGCCGCCACCACCACCGTCCTGCGGCTGGCCGGTGCCGTCGACCGGGCGGTGCGCGGCGACGAGGGCGAGCGGGCCTTCCGCCGCGTCGCGCTGTCGGTCACGAAGTACTTCCTCTGCAAGCGGCTCGCCTCGCACACCGTCGAGGCGTTGGAGTGCCTCGGCGGCAACGGCTACATCGAGGACTCCGGGATGCCGCGGCTGTATCGGGAGGCCCCGCTGATCTCGATCTGGGAGGGCTCCGGCAACGTCGCCGCGCTCGACACGCTGCGCGCCATGGCCCGGGAGCCGGAGACCGTCGCCGCCTTCCTGGGCGAGCTGGAGACCGCCACCGGCGCCGACGCCCGCTACGACGACGCGCTGGCGCTGCTGCAGAAGGACCTCACCGACGGCGCCGACAGCGGCACCATGCAGTACCGGGCCCGCCGGCTGGTGGAGCGGATGGCGCTGTTGCTGCAGGGCTCGCTGCTGCTGCGCCACGGCGACCCGGCGGTCGCGGACGCCTTCGTCGCCTCCCGGCTGGCCGGGGACTGGGGGGTGGCCTACGGCACGCTGCCACAGGGGGTCGACACCGCCCGCATCCTCGAGCGCGCGACGCTGGGATGAGCTGGCAGGACGGGCTCACCGAGCGCGCGGACTCGCTGTTCGACGGGCGACCCGCGCCGGTCGACGCGCTCGACTACCCGACGCTGACCTACGAGGTCACCGACCGGGTGGCCCGCATCACCTTCAACCGGCCGGACGCCGGGAACGCGATCACGCCGGACACCCCGCTGGATCTGGCCGACGCGGTCGAGCGGGCCGACCTGGACCCGCGGGTGCACGTGATCCTGGTCTCCGGGCGTGGCAGCGGCTTCTGCGCCGGCTTCGACCTGCAGCTGTTCGCCGAGGAGGACATGGCGGCGGCCGGATCCCGCGAGCGCCGGGACGGGACGGTCCTCGACCCGGTGGCGCAGGCGCGCAACCACGACCCGTCGCGGACGTGGGACCCGATGGTCGACTACGCCATGATGCGCCGGTTCGTCCGGGGCTTCTCGTCGCTGCTGCACGCCGACAAACCGACGGTCGCCAAGCTGCACGGATTCTGCGTCGCCGGCGGCACCGACATCGCCCTGTTCGCCGACCAGGTGATCGCGGCGGCCGACACCAAGATCGGCTACCCGCCCACCCGGGTCTGGGGCGTGCCGGCGGCCGGGATGTGGGCGCACCGGGTGGGGGACCAGCGCGCGAAGCGGCTGCTGCTGACCGGGGACACCATCACCGGCGCCGAGGCCGTGGAGTGGGGCCTGGCCGTGGAGGCGCCGGCGCCCGAGGACCTCGACGCGCGCACCGAGGTGCTGCTCCAGCGCATCAGCCAGCTGCCGCTGAACCAGCTGATCATGACGAAGTTGGCGCTGAACTCGGCCCTGCTCGGCTCCGGCGTGGCGACGAGCGGGGTGCTGAGCACCGTGTTCGACGGGATCAGCCGCCACACCGCCGAGGGCCACGACTTCGTGACGCGGTCGGCGGAGGCCGGTTTCCGCCAGGCGGTCCTGGAACGGGACGAGCCGTTCGGGGACGCCGGCCGGCGGGTGTACCGGGGGTGAGTCTGGGGGTTGGTTCAGGCGCTGGCGCGGTGCGGCGAGGCCATCAGCAGGTCGGCCCGCCGGGAGGCGACGCTCTTGCCGTCGGGCAGCAGCTCGCCGAAGTCGTCGAAGAAGACCACGCCGTTGCACAGCAGGCTCCATCCCTGTTCCGGGTGGGCCGAGACGACGTGGGCCGCGAAGTGGTCGGCGGCGTCGGCGGTGGGGCAGCAGGGCACGTGCGCGCAGGTGGGGTGCTGTGCGTGAGCCTCGATCGGGGTATCGATCATGACCGTTCCTGTAATCGCTTCCGGTTAGGAGGACAGACCCCAGTGTGCATCGGATTCGAGTGAAGTCCAATGGCCTTGTGCGGAGCCCGTACAAACCTTCTTATCGGGTGACCTAGATCACGTGTGAGAGGCAGGGGCCCCTGTAACTCAACCGTTACCGAATCCTCAGGAGTAAACGCTGACGCATCCGGCCACACCCGGGCGAACCAGACGGGCCGTTCGGCCCTGGTGGTACGGGGTAGCCGGCCCGCCGCACCGTGTGCTCCACCAGCCCGACGTCGTCCGCCACGGCCGCGACCACGCCGGCGAGGGCAGCGGGCTCACGACCACCCGGCGTAGAGTTCCCGACTCGTGCGCTTCTTGTCCCAGGCCCCGTCGTTCGATCTCACCTACGACGACGTCTTCATGGTGCCGGCCCGATCGGACGTCGGATCGCGGTTCGACGTCGACCTGACCACCGACGACGGCAGCGGCGCGACCATCCCCGTCGTCGTCGCGAACATGACCGCCGTCGCGGGTCGCCGCATGGCCGAGACCGTCGCGCGCCGCGGCGGGCTCGCCGTCCTGCCGCAGGACATCCCGCTGCCGGTGGTGTCCGAGGTGGTCCGGTGGGTCAAGCAGCGGCACCCGGTGGTCGACACCGCGCTGACCCTCTCGCCGCACAGCACCGTGGGGGAGGCGCTCGCCCTGCTACCGAAGCGCGCGCACGGCGCCGTGGTGGTGGTCGACGACAAGCGCCCGGTCGGCATCGTGACCGAGGTCGATTGCGCGGGGGCGGAGCGCTTCGCCCAGCTGCACGACGTGATGACCCCGGACCCGCTCGTGCTCACCGACCCGGTGGACCCGGTGGCCGCCTTCGACTCCCTCGAGGCCGAGCGGCGCCGGCTCGCCCCGGTGGTCGCCGCCGACGGCACGCTGACCGGCGTGGTCACCCGCGTCGGGGCCGTGCGCTCGACGATCTACCGCCCCGCGCTGGACGCGTCCGGTCGCCTGCGGGTGGCGGCGGCGATGGGGGTCAACGGCGATGTCGCCCGGCGGGCCGCCGAGCTGCTGGACAGCGGCGTCGACGTGCTGGTGCTCGACACCGCGCACGGTCATCAGCAGCGGATGGTCGAGGCGCTGGCCGCCGTCCGCGGCCTGGCCCCACACGTGCCCGTGGTCGCGGGCAACGTGGTCTCGCACGAGGGCACGCTCGAGCTCATCGACGCCGGGGCCGACATCGTAAAGGTCGGGGTCGGCCCGGGGGCGATGTGCACCACGCGGATGATGACCGGGGTGGGTCGCCCCCAGTTCTCCGCCGTCCTCGAGTGCGCCACGGCCGCCGCCGACCAGGGGCGGCACGTCTGGGCCGACGGCGGGGTCCGCCACCCCCGCGACGTCGCGCTGGCGCTGGCCGCCGGCGCCTCCTCGGTGATGGTGGGCTCCTGGTTCGCCGGCACCTACGAATCGCCGGGGGACCTGCACGTCGCCGCGGACGGGCGGGCCTACAAGGACAGCTTCGGCATGGCCTCGGCCCGGGCCGTCGCGCGCCGGACCAGCAGCGAGTCGCCGTTCGAGCGCGCCCGCAAGGCGCTCTACGAGGAGGGCATCTCCAGCGGCCGGATGTTCATCGATCCCGACCGCCCCGGCGTCGAGGACCTGCTGGACCACATCACCGCCGGGGTGCGCTCGGCGTGTACCTACGCCGGCGCCCGCTCGATCGCCGAGCTGCAACAACGCGCGATCGTCGGAGTGCAGAGCACCGCCGGCTACGCCGAGGGCCGCCCGCTGCACAGCGGCTGGTAGCGCGTCGGACGGCCCCGGCACGCCTCGGCGCGGCGGACCGAGTCCCGGACGGTGCAGACGCAGCCCCGGTGAGAGGATCTGCGGATGCCGCTGCCGATGTCCCCGACGGACTCGCTGTTCCTCACCATCGAAAGCCGGGAACACCCGATGCACGTCGGAGGCCTGCAGCTGTTCCGGCCGCCCGAGGGGGCCGACGCGCTCGATGTGCGCGCCATGTTCGAGACGGCGATCGCGGAGCACGAGGTGGCCCCGCTGTTCCAGAAGCGCCCCGTGCGTTCGCTCGGAACCCTGGGCCAGTGGGCGTGGCAGACCGACCGGCGCTTCGACCTCGAGCACCACGTCCGTCGCAGCGCGCTACCCCAGCCCGGGCGCGTCCGGGACCTGCTGTCGCTGTGCTCCCGGCTGCACTCCACGCTGCTCGACCGGCACCGGCCGCTCTGGGAGATGCATCTGATCGAGGGGCTGGCCGACGGCCGGTACGCGGTGTATTTCAAGGTCCACCACTCGGTCGTGGACGGGGTGGCCGCCCTACGGGTGCTGTCCAGTTCGATGAGCAGCGACCCGGACGCGCGGAACATGCCGGCGCCGTGGGCGCCGCAGCGGCCGAGGCAGCGGCATCGCGGCGGCGGGGGTGCCGGCCGGCTGGCCCGCACCGCCGGCTCCCTGGTGGGTGACATCGCCGGGCTCGGCCCGAGCCTGACCCGCACCGTCAACCGGGCGCTACGGGAGCAGAGCGCCTCGATGTCGTTCGCGGCGCCCCACTCGATGTTCAACGTGAAGATCACCGGAGCCCGGCGGTTCGCCGGGCAGTCCTGGCCGCTCGCCCGGCTGAAGGCGGTGAGCAACGCCGCGGGCTGCACGCTGAACGACGTCGTGCTCGCGATGTGCTCCGGAGCGCTGCGGCAGTACATGCTCGGCCTGGACGCGCTGCCGCACCGCTCGCTGATCGCCATGGTGCCGGTGTCGCTGCGCCGGGAGGAGTCGGCGGACGGCGGCGGCAACGCGGTCGGCGCGGTCATGTGCCGGCTCGGCACCGACGAAGCCGGATCCGGCGAGCGGCTCGCGACGATCTCGGCGTCGATGAGCGAGGGCAAGGAGGCGATGCGCTCGATGAGCTCGCTGCAGATCCTCGCGATGAGCGGGCTCGGGCTTGCCCCGCTGGCGCTCTACCCGGCGCTGGGGCTGACCAGTGCAGCCCGGCCGCCGTTCAACATCATCATCTCCAACGTGCCGGGCCCGCGGCAGCCGATGTACTGGAACGGTGCGCAGCTCGACGGTCTCTACCCGCTGTCGATCCCGCTGGACGGCCAGGCGCTCAACATCACCTGCACCACGTACTCCGACGAGATCGCCTTCGGCCTGGTGGGGTGCCGGCGCTCGGTGCCGTCGTTGCAGCGCCTGCTGGCCTACCTCGACGACGAGCTCGCGGCGCTGGAGCACGCGGTCGGGGCCTGAGCGCGCGTCGACGCTGCCGTCACCGGCCGGCACGGGCGGTGACGAACCCGCCGAGCAGGGCCAGGACGCGCTCCGGGTCCTCCGCGATCACCCAGTGCCCGCCCGGAACCCGCTCCACGGTCAGGTCCGCGACCCAGGCCCGCGGGGCGCCGGCCGCGAGGGCCGGGGTGACGAACGCGTCGTACTCGGGAACGACGACCAGCACCGGCAGCGTCGCCGGGGTCGGCTTCGGGGTACGTAGCCGGGTGCCGATGTTGGCCCGGTACAGCTCGATGCCGTTGACCCGGTCCCGGACCGAACGACCGGGGCGGTAGGGCACCGTGCCCGTCCGCCGGGCGACCTGGCGCTGCGAACGTCCCACGGTCGCCTCGAACAGCCGGCTGCGGACGAACCACTCCGGTAGCCCGGGCAGCTGGAACAGCCCGATGTAGTACGAGTGCGCCAGCTGGTTCAGCGCGGCGACGGGATGCTCACGCCCCCGCCGCAGCCACACCGCGGCGTGGTCGAGGGAGGGGCCGGAGACCGAGGTGTAGGTGGCGATGCGCCCGAGCGAGGGCGGACGCGGTCACAGCGGCCCACGCCTGGATCGAGCCCCAGTCGTGCGCCAGCAGGTGCACCGGAGCATCCGGGCTCACCGCCGCGACCACGGCGGCGAGATCGCCGGTCAGCCGCTCCATTCGGTACCCGGCGCGCTCGCCCGGCGCTCCGGAGGCGCCCTGACCGCGAACGTCGTAGGTGACGACGCGGAAGCGGTCCCCGGCGGCGGCCACGAGCGGGTCCCACACCGTGTGGTCGTCGGGGTAGCCGTGGACGGCGACGAGGGTGGGGGCGTGCTCGGGCCCCGAGACCTGGACGGCGAGATCCAGCCCGTCGTCGGTGCGGACGGTCCGTGAGCTGGGCATCGTGGGTCCTCTCGGGCGGCTACGGGCCGTCACGCTAACGGGAGGCCGGCACAGGCGGCTCAGCCGGTGCCCGACGGTGGGCCCAGCGCCTCCTCCAGGGTGGCGTAGAGACGTAGCCGCTCGTCGAGCCCGGTGAGCGAGAGCGGCCGCCGTACGCGGCGGTCCGCGGCGACGATCCGAACCTCGGTGTCGCCGACGCCGGCGAGCACGTCGAGCGCGAGCAGCATCTCCATCGCCGCGGCCGAGAGCAGTTCGACCTCGCTCAGGTCGACCACGATGGCGCGCAGCGCCTGGTCCACCAGCTCGGTGAGTTGCCGCCTCACCGCGGGCGCGGCGAGATAATCGATCTCGCCGCGGAGCCGGGCGATGACGACGTCCGCGTCCCGTTGCTCGATGCTCACGGCAGCGCTCGCATCGTTTTCCGGCGCGCGCGGGAGCCGTTCGGGTGTCCTCTCCGGTTCGGGAGCCGACGTCGGCTTCTGAATCTCGGCCAATGTCACCTCGGCAGCACCTCTGGGCGCCCCGAAGTTGGGTGGGTGGGGCGACCCGGGCGGCTGGCTGCTCAACCGCTGCCGGATGTTACGGCACGGCCCGGACGCGCGCCCGCCGCGGTTGGCGGCGGTGCGTCAGCCGGCCCCGTGCCCGGCAGTGACCCGTTCGTCGTCGGCCGGCGGACCGGGCGGGGTCCCGTCCCCGAACGGCCGCCCGCCGAGGTCTTCCCGGTGGTGCGGGTCCAGCCAGCCCGAAGGGACCGGTCCGAGGGGGACGATCCCGGTCGGGTTGATCTGCTTGTGCACGAGGTAGTAGTGCTGCTTGATCTGCACGAAGTCGATCGTGTCGCCGAAGCCCGGGGTCTGGAACAGGTCTCGCGCGTAGGCCCACAGCACCGGCAGCTCGGCGAGCTTGGTCCGGTTGCACTTGAAGTGGTTGTGATAGACCGCGTCGAAGCGCGCGAGCGTCGTGAACAGCCGGATGTCCGCCTCGGTGATCGTGTCTCCGACCAGGTAGCGCTGTCGGCCGAGGCGCTCCTCCAGCCAGTCGAGGCGCTCGAACAGCGCCTCGAAGGCCTTCTCGTAGGACCGCTGGCTGGTGGCGAATCCGGCCTGGTAGACGCCGTCGTTGACGTCCGTGTACACGCGTCGGGCCACCTCGTCGATCTCGTCGCGGTGCTTCTCGGGGTAGAGCTCGGGCGCGCCGTCGCGGTGCTGGTCGCTCCACTCCAGCGACATGTCGATGGTCATCTGCGGGAAGTCGTTGGTGACGACCTCGCCGCTCGGGATGTCGACGAAGGCGGGCACGGTGATCCCGCGGTCGTAGTCGGGGAAGCGCGCGAGGAAGGCGTCCTGCAGCCGTGGAATCCCCAGGACGGGGTCGACCTGGCCGGGGTCGAGGTCGAAGGTCCAGCTGCGTTCGTCGTGGGTGGGGCCGCAGATGCCCATGGAGATCGCGTTCTCGAGGCCGAGCAGCCGTCGGGCGATGATTGCCCGGTTCGCCCACGGACACGCCCGGGAGACGACCAGCCGATACCGGCCCGACTCGACCGGGTAGCCGTCCCGACCGTCGGCGGTGATGCGGGTGGAGATGTAGTTCTGGTCGCGCTCGTAGGCGCCGTCCGAGCTGGTGTCCTTCGTCACGGCCGGTGGAGTCTCAGCTGATGCCATGCCTTCGAGGGTCCCCGTCGCCGGCGCCACTCACGTCCGCGGGGGTGGGTGATCGTCCCGCAGTGCCGGTGCCCGGGCGCAGGCGACGGCGATGAACCCGGTCAGCAGGGGCACGATGCCGAGGGCGACCGGCAACGAGGTCAGCCCCGCCAGATGCCCGATCAGCGGCGGACCGGCGACGAACCCGACCCAGCCCAGCCCGGTCACCGTGGCCAGGGCCGTTCCGGCGTGCTGCCCGCTCCGCCGCCCGGCCACGCTGAAGACGGTCGGGACCACGGTGCCCAGCCCCAGCCCCAGCAAGGCCCACCCGGCGATCGCCGGGAACGGTCGGCCCAGCAGCAGCGCCGCGAGGAAGCCGAGGCTCGCCGCGGCGGCGAGCGCCGGGACGAGACGCCGGGCGGCGAAGCGGGCCGTCAGCCGGTCGCCGACGACGCGGACGACGACCATCGCGAGCGCGAACGCCGCGTAGCCGAGCCCGGCCACCCCAGCGCCGGTGCCGAGGCTGTCGCGCAGGTAGACCGACGACCAGTCGGCCGCCGCGCCCTCGCACAGCATCGAGGCGAGCGCGATGACGCCGAGCAGCGCCGCCGCGGGGGACAGCCGGAGCCGTCGGCGCGCCGGGCGGGCCGCCGGCTCGGTCCGTGCTGCGGCATCCGGCAGCATCGCCGGGGCGGTGGCGACGGTGGCCAGCAGGGCGACGGCGCCGAGGCCGAGCAGCTGCGGGGTGAGGCCCACGCCGGCGCCGACCGCGGCGGCGCCGACCGCCGCGCCGCCGAATGCGCCGACGCTCCACCAAGCGTGGAAGCCGTTCATGAGCGGCCGCTCGGCGCGCCGCTCCACAGCTACCGCCTGCGTGTTCATCGAGACGTCCAGCATGCCCTGGAACGCCCCCCAGGCCGCCAGCGCCGCGAACAGCGCCGGCACCGAGGCCGCGAGGCCCACGAGCGGGCCGAGGGCGGCGTAGCCGACGACGCTGATCAGGACCATGTTGCGGCTGCCCGTCCGCGGCAGCAGCCAGCCCGCAAGCGTGACGGCCGCCACCGAGCCGACCGGCGTGCCCAGCAGCGCCACGCCGAGTTGGGCGTCGTCGATGCCGAGGCGGTCCTTGACGTGCGGCACGTGCGCCGCCCACGAGGCGAACAGCAGCCCGTGCGCCGTGAAGGTGACGATCACCCCGAGGCGGGCGCGGCGCAGCATGGCCGGCGCCCGAGCCGACGAGATCGTCACGCCCCATTCATACCTGGCGATATCCGGCGTCGCGGCCGGGTAAGACACCGCGCGTGCCCGAGCTGCCCGAGGTCGAGTCCGCGCGAGCCGTGATCGAACGCTCCGCGCTCGACCGCCGGATCGTCGAGGTCGACGACCACGACAGCTACGAGTGCCGACCGCACCGGCCCGGTGAGCTCGCCGAGGCCCTCGTCGGGCGTTCCCTGGTCACCGCTTACCGGCGCGGCAAGCTCATCTGGTGCGAGACCTCGCCCACCCCACGCTCATCGGCGGCGGGGCCGTTGCTCGCCGTCCACCTCGGCATGAGCGGCCGCGTGTTCGTCAGCCGGCCCGACCGGGAGGCCGACGACGAGGGCGGCGACTACGTACCGCAAGGGGTGGCCGGCGACCGGCGCAAGAACACCCCCAAGGCCGAGTGGAACCGGTTCACGATCACCTTCGACGACGGCGGCACGCTGCGGCTGTTCGACAAGCGCCGGCTCGGGCGGGTCTACCTCGATCCGGACGTCGACGCGCTGGGGCCGGATGCCGGCGAGATCGGCCTCCGCGAGTTCCGGGCGGCGGTCGGCCACGGCACGGCGCCCGCCAAGGCCCGGCTGCTGGACCAGAACACGCTCGCCGGCGTCGGGAACCTGCTGGCCGACGAGGCGCTATGGCAGGCCCGGATCGACCCGCGGCAGCCGTCCGGCGAGCTGAGCCCCGACGAGCTGACGAGGCTGCACCGGGAGCTGCGCAAGGCGATCCGGCGCGCCGTGCGCCGCGGCGGGGTGCACGCCGGCGACATCGTCGAGCACCGGAACCGCGGTGGGCACTGCCCGCGGTGCGGCGCCGCGATGCGGCGGGCTACGGTCGGCAGCCGCACGACGTGGTGGTGCTCCGAGGAGCAGGAGCGAGGATGAGCGAAGAGCGAACCTCCGGGCCGGCCCGGCTGCGGGCCCTGCTCGGCGGCTCCGGGCCGGTGGTGGCCCCGGGCGCGTACGACGCGCTGTCCGCCCGGCTGGTGCAACTCGCCGGCTTCGACGCGGTCTACCTCACCGGTTTCGGCGCCGCCGCGTCACTGCTGGGCCGGCCGGACATCGGGCTGCTGACCGGTGCCGAGATGGTCGACCAGGCCCGCCGCCTCGTCGAGGCCGTGGACATCCCGGTCGTCGCCGACGCCGACACCGGCTACGGCAACGCGTTGAACGTGGCCCGCACCGTGACGCTCTACGAGCGGGCCGGCGTGGCGGCGCTGCAGCTCGAGGACCAGGTCACCCCCAAGCGGTGCGGCCACATGACGGGCAAGGCGGTCGTCGACACCGGCGAGATGGTCGGCAAGATCGTCGCCGCGGTAGACGCGCGGACCGACCCGGAGCTGGTGCTCATCGCCCGTACCGACGCCATCGCCGTCCACGGGCTAGACGAGGCGCTGCGCCGCGCCCACGCCTACCGGGACGCCGGCGCCGACATGCTGTTCGTGGAGGCGCCACCCGACACCGCGACCCTGGAGCGGGTCGCGGCCGAGCTGGCCGGGGTGCCGCTGATCTTCAACTGGGTCGAGGGCGGACGCACCCCGCAGTTGTCGCTGGCGGAGATCGCGCAGCTCGGCTTCGCCGTCGTGCTGTTCCCGATCAGCACGCTGCTGGCCGCGACCAAGGGGGTGCGGGACCTGCTGGCCCGTGTCCGAGACGAGGGGACCCCGGCCGGGCCGGCGGCCTCGCTGCCGTCGTTCGAGCAGATGACCGGCCTGCTGGGCCTGCCGGAGCTGCGGCAGCGCGAGCTGCGCTACGCCGACGGCCCGGCGTCCGCGTGACCGCCCGGTTCCTGGCGGCCGAGGAGGCGGCCGAGGCCACGGGCGCCGTCGTGGTGGTCGACGTGCTGCGCGCGTTCACGACCGCCGCCTACGCCTTCGCCGCCGGCGCCCGACGCATCTGGCTGGTCGCCGCCGTCGACGAGGCGCTGCGCGTGAAGGCCGAGCGCCCCGGGACGCTCGCGATGGGAGAGGACCGCGGGCGACGGCTGCCCGGCTTCGACTTCGCGAACTCGCCGGCCGAGGTGGCCGCCGCCGACCTCACCGGCCGGGACCTGGTGCAGCGCACCTCGGCCGGCACCCGCGGCGTCGTCGCCGCCACCGGCGCCGCCCGTCGCTGGTGCACCGGCCTCGCCACCGCCTCGGCGACGGCGGCGGCCGTGCGCGCGAGCGGCCTGGGCGACCCCTGCTACGTCATCACCGGGCAACGCGATCAGCACCGCCGCGGCGAGGACGACCTCGCGACCGCCCGCCTGGTGGAGCGGGTGCGCCTCGGCGAGCCGGTGTTCGCCGACCGGACCGCGCGGGCCGTCGAGCAGGGCCCGGAGGCCGCCGTCACCCGGGCGCTCGGCCCGCAGCACGTGGATCCACGCGACATCGAGCTGGCCTGCCGGGTCGACGCGTTCGACTTCACGATGGAGGCCCGGCCGGTTGCCGGGCTCCTCGAGCTCGTGGCCTGCGGGGCGGTAGCTGACTAGAGTCAGCGACATGACGTCGCCGGTCGAGACCGTCCGCCGATTCAACCGGGCCTACACCCAGCGCATCGGCGCGCTCGAGGATTCCTTCCTCGGTACCGGGATGCCGCTCGGGGCGGCGCGGGTGCTGTTCGAGATCGGCACCTCGGAGCGGGCCGTGGGTGACCTGCGCGCCGCCCTCGGTCTCGACTCTGGCTACCTGAGCCGGCTGCTGCGCCGGCTGCAGGGGGACGGCCTGGTGGGCCTGGAGGCCGATCCCGACGACGGACGGCGGCGGCTGGCTCGGCTGACCCCGGCCGGTCGGCGCAGCTGGGCCGAGCTGGAACGCCGCTCCGAGGCGCGGGCCCGCGACCTGGTGGACCCGCTCAGCGAACGGCAGCGGGCCCGGCTGGCCGGTGCGCTCGCCGAGGCCGAGCTGCTCGTGCGGGCCGCGACCGTGTCGATCGAGGTGACCGACCCGAGCGCGCCCGCCGCCCGGGCCGCGGTACAGCGGTACTTCACCGAGATCGGCGCCCGGTTCGGATTCGACGCCACCGGCCTGACCGCGCGGGACGCGGAGTCGCTGCGCCCGCCGGGCGGGACGTTCCTCGTCGCGGCCAGCGACGGCGCGGCCGTGGCCTGCGGGGGCGTGCAGACCCTCGAGGCCGGAATCGGTGAGATCAAGCGGATGTGGGTGGACAGCACCTGGCGGGGCGCCGGGCTGGGGGCCCGGCTACTGCGGGAGCTGGAGCGGCACAGCCGCGGCCTCGGCCACCGCGCGGTCCGGCTGGACACCAACGAGACCCTGACCGAGGCGATCGCCCTCTACCGGCGTGCCGGCTACCGGGAGGTCGAGCGCTACAACGACAACCCGTCGGCCACCCACTTCTTCGAGAAGCGGCTGCCCGAGGAGGAGCCGGAGCCGCGACCCTGACTCAGGTGGTGCCTACGACCGCCGTCGACGCTGTCTCAACGCTGCATCAACGCGGCTGGCCCAGCCGGCCGGATGGCGGCACGATGCGAGTGCGAACACGCGGCGAGGCGGTGAGGGTGAGCGAGCGATACGGGCAGGCTCACGTTCTCGTGGTCGATGACGACGAGGGTGTCCGCACGGTCGTGAGCTGGCAACTGGAGGCGGCTGGATTCCTCGTCACGAGCGCCAAGGACGGTGCCGAGGCGATGCGCTTGATGGCCGAGGCCGCACCCGACCTCGTCGTTCTCGACCTCGCGCTGCCCGGGGTCGGCGGACTGGACGTCCTGCGGCAGCTGCGGGACGGCACGACCCCTGCGCCGGCCCGGCTGCCGGTCATCGTGCTGTCCGGCCGCAACGGGCAGGCCGACCGGATCGTGGGGCTCGACCTGGGCGCCGACGACTACCTGGTCAAACCGTTCTCCCCCGGGGAGCTCGCGGCCCGCGTGCGCCCCGTGCTGCGCCGCGCCCGTCCGCTCGAGGCGTTGCCGATCGCAGCGGGAACGCTGCGAATCGACCCGGCCACCCGCGACGTGAGCCTGGCCGACCGGATGATCGAGTTGACGGCGAAGGAGTTCGACCTGCTGGCCTTTTTCGCTGCGCACCCGAGACACGTGTTCACCCGCGCTCAGCTGCTGGCCCAGGTGTGGCGCTCGTCCTCCACGTGGCAGGGCGAGGCCACCGTCACCGAGCACGTCCACCGGCTACGCAGCAAGCTCGAGGACGACCCCGGGTGCCCACGGATGCTGCGCACCGTTCGGGGCGTGGGCTATCAGCTCGAGCCACCGGGACCGAGCGAATCGGCGGAGTCCGACGCCTCGTGGGAACCGGCGCCGTGACCCGCCTCGAACCGGCCAGGGCACCCCTCGACCACGGCGACGCCGAGGCCCTTCTCGCGTGCCAGACCCGCGTGCTGGCGCTGATGTCCGAGGGCGCGGAGCTGACCACGATGCTCGACACGATCACCGAAGGGCTCGAGCAGCTGCTTCCCGGCAGCCGATGCTCGCTGAGCCGGAGCCGCGCGAGCGGCGCATCGTCGAGCGACTGACCTACCTGGCTTCGGTCGCAATCGAGCACGACCGGATGATCGGCGCGCTGACACTCAGCGAGGAGCGTTTTCGCCGAGCATTCGAGGACAACGCGGTGGCCATGGGACTGCTGGACACCGGTGGGGCCGTCACCCGGGCCAACGCCGCCTTGCGTGAGCTGACCGGCCGGGAGTTCACGCCGGCGAGCACGTCGCTGCTGGAGCTCGTCCTGCCGGCCGACCGGCCGCTCGTGACCGACCGCCTGGCGCGGGTGCGCACCGGACGCGACCGGGTGGCGAACTGCGAGTTCCGGCTCGTCGGCCGCGGCGGCGACGAGCGGACAGTGTCGGCGACGATGTCGCTCGTGCGCGGCGCCAGCGGCGAGCCGCTGCAGGTCAGCGTCGCCATGCTCGACGTCACCGAACGCCTCGCGGCGCTCCGGGACCGCCGCGCCCGGCGCGAGGCCGAGATCGCCCAGCAGCACGCGGAGGAGGCAAGCCGGGCCAAGTCGGCGTTCCTGTCGGCCGTCAGCCATGAGATGCGTACACCACTGCAGGCCATCACCGGGTTCGCCGAGCTGCTCGGCACGCTGGAGCTCGACAGCGCGCGGCACGCCGAAGCGCTCGGCCACATCGCCACCGGCGCCGCCCACCTGCTGGAGCTGGTCGACGACACTCTCGACCTGTCCCGGATCGAGGCGGCCGCGCTCCCGCTGGAGCTGTCCACGCTCCCGATCCGCGCGGTGATCGACGACGTCGTGGACTTCCTGGCGCCGGTGGCGCGCGAGCACGGTGTTCGCCTGACGGCCGGGCCCCGAACCGGGCAGGTCGTTGCGGATGCTCGTCGGCTGCGGCAGGTGCTGATCAACCTGGTCTCCAACGGCATCCGCTACAGCGGCCCGAGCGGCGAGGTCGAGGTCGCGGCGCAGCAGGACGGCACGGTCGTGGGCATCACGGTGGCGGACAACGGGCCGGGCATCCCGGAATCGCTGCGGACCCGGCTGTTCGAGCCGTTCGTCCGCTCCGAACCGACCGCCGGGCCGGGAGTCGGCCTCGGGCTGATGCTCGCCCGCGGCATCACCGAGGCGATGGGCGGCCGGCTGGAGATCCGGGACCGGGAGGACGGCGCGGGCACCCTGGCCACGGTCGCCCTCCCGCAGGCGTGACGAGAAAGGCCATCGACGGAGTGCTCGACACCTGACCTGCGGATGGTGAGGATGTGCCGCATGACGGAGGCGGCGATCCGGGTCGATGACCTCACAGTGGTGCGGGGCGGTCGCCGCGTGGTCGACCGGGTCGCCTGCGTCATCCCGGCGGGCAGCGTCACCGGGCTGTTGGGGCCCAGCGGCTCCGGAAAGACGACGCTGCTGCGGTGCGTGCTCGGAATCCAGCGTCACGTCACGGGCACCGTCCGCGTGCTCGGTGAACCGGCCGGCACCCGCGGGCTCCGCTCCCGCGTCGGGTACGCCTCGCAGGCCGCCTCGGTCTACGCCGACCTGACGGTGCTGGAGAACCTGCGCTACTTCGCCACGGCGCTGCGGGCGCCGCGCACGCAGGTCGAGCGCGTGCTCGAGACCGTCGAGCTCGTCGACCACGCCGACCGGCTGGCGGGCTCGCTGTCGGGCGGGCAGCACTCCCGGGTCAGCCTCGGGGTGGCGATTCTCGGCGCGCCGGAACTGCTGGTGCTCGACGAGCCGACCGTCGGGCTCGATCCCGCGCTGCGGGAGCAGCTGTGGGGCCTGTTCCGCCGCCTCGCCGACGCCGGCACCACCCTGCTGGTGTCCAGCCACGTGATGGACGAGGCGGAGCGGTGCGACACGCTGCTGCTGCTGCGGGAGGGGCGGGTGCTGGCTCACGAGGAACCCGCTGCCCTCAAGCGCCGCACCGGTGCCGCGACCATGGACGAGGCCTTCCTCCGCCTGGTGCGGACGGAATGACCGCGCGGGCGCGGACCGGCGGGGCCTCGTCCGCCCTGGCCACCGCCGGGCGGGTTCTGACCCAGCTGCGCCACGACCCGCGGACGGTCGCCCTGATCGTGGTCGTGCCACCGGTGCTGATGGTGCTGCTGCGGTACGTCTTCAACTCCGCCCCGGTGTTCTCGCGGATCGCCCCCGCGCTGCTGGGGTTCTTTCCGTTCCTGATCATGTTCCTGCTGACGTCCATCGCGATGCTGCGCGAGCGAACCGGCGGGACGCTGGAGCGGCTGCTGACCACACCGATGGCCCGCATCGAGCTGATCGCGGGGTACACGCTCAGCTTCGCGGTGCTGGCCGTGGTGCAGGTCGCGGCCGCCACCGGCGTCAGCGTCTGGCTGGGGCTGACCATCGCCGGCTCGTTCGGCTGGCTGCTGCTGATCGCCGCCTGCAACGCCGTGCTGGGAGTGGCGCTCGGGCTGCTGGCCAGCGCCTTCGCCCGCACCGAGTTCCAGGCGGTGCAGTTCATGCCCGTCGTCGTGCTGCCCCAGCTGCTGCTCTGCGGTCTGTTCCAGCCGCGCGACCAGATGGCGACCGTGCTGCGCTGGATCTCCGACGCGATGCCGCTGTCCTACGCCGTCGAGGCGCTGCAGCGGGTCACCGCCTCGCCGACCCTGGACGCCGTCTACTGGCGCGACCTGGCGATCCTGCTCGGCTGCTCGGGGGTGGGCATGGTACTGGCCGCGACCACGCTGCAGCGCCGCACGAACTGAGCCGGGTCAGCTGATGCCGAGCAGTGTCTTCAGCGGCTCGATGGCGAAGTAGATCGCGAAGATCACCGCCACCACCCACAGCAGCGGGTGGACCGTGCGGGCTCTCCCGGTGGCGGCGCGCAGCACCACCAGGCTGATGAAGCCGGCTCCGACACCATTCGTGATCGAGTACGTGAACGGCATCAGCACGATGGTCAGGAAGGCCGGGATGGCGATCGTCAGATCCCGGAAGTCGATCTCGCGGACCTGCCCGATCAGCAGGACGCCGACGACGACCAGCGCCGGCGCGGCCGCCTCGGACGGGACGATCTCGGCGATGGGGGACAGGAAGATCGTCACCACGAACAGCAGGCCGGTGGTGATGCTGGCCAGCCCGGTGCGGGCGCCGTCGCCGATGCCGGCGGCCGACTCGACGTAGGTCGTCGCGGACGAGGCGCCCGCCGCGCCGCCGCCGACCGCCGCGAGCCCGTCGACCAGCAGCACCGGGCCGATCCGCGGCAGCGATCCCTCCTCGTCGAGGAGCTTCGCCTCGCTGCCCAGCCCGATCGTGGTCCCCATGACGTCGAAGAAGTCCGACAGCACCAGCGAGAAGACGATCACGACGGCCGAGACGACGCCGATGGCGCTGAAGCCGCCGCCGAGCGAGAAGTCTCCGAGCAGGTGCAGGTCGGGTGCACCGAAGCTCTTGCCGCTGAAGCTCGGGACATTCAGCTGCCAGCCGTTGGGGTTGGTCTTGGCGTCGTAGGCGCCGACGTGCGCGATCGCCTCGATGATGACCGCGAGCACGGTGCTCGCGGCGATGCCGATGAGGATGGCGCCGCGTACCTGCCGCGCCATCAGAACCGCGATCAGCAACAGGCCGACCACGAACACCAGCGTCGGCCAGCCGCGCAGGCCACCGTCGGCGCCGAGCTGCAGCGGCGTCCCGCTGCCGGCCCGCACGAAGCCGGCGTCGACGAAGCCGATCAGCGCGATGAACAGCCCGATCCCGGCCGCGATCGCGTTCTTCAGCGGGGCGGGGATGGCCCGGAAGACCGCCGTCCGGAAGCCGGTGAGCACCAGCGCGGTGATGACGAGCCCCTCGATCACCACCATGCCCATCGCCGCGGGCCACGACATCCGCGAGGCCACCTGGAAGGCGACGAAGGCGTTGAGGCCGAGGCCCGTGGCGAGGGCGAACGGGTAGCGGCCGACCACGCCCATCAGCAGCGTGAAGAAGGCCGCCACCAGCGCGGTGACGGCGGCGACGGCCCCGAGGTCGGGCGTCGCGCCCGCACCGAGGTAGTTGCCGTTCACATCCGGCGCCGTGCCGATGATGATCGGGTTCAGCACGACGATGTAGACCATCGCGACGAACGTGACCAGCCCGCCGCGGAGCTCCCGGGCGACGGTGCTGCCGCGCTCGGTGATCGCGAAGAAGCGGTCCAGGGCGGATCGCGGGGCGGTTGTCTCGGGGCGTTGCCTGTTCTCCGTGCGAGAACCCGTGTCGCTCACAGCCGGAATGATTCCGCACGTCGGTCGCTGCCCTCGCAGGAGGGCGGTGCGACCGGGTGGCGGGTCACGCCGGAACGGTCGTGATCGTGGTCCGGTCGGCCCGGAATCCCGAGCCCGTCGAAAGCGCGACGCAGGCGAGGTACTTCGCGTCGCTGCGGCAGGCGACCCCGGCGCCGGCATCGACGAGGGTCGAGCCGTAGGGCAGGACGTGGCTGAACCGCGGCAGCGGGACGCCGCCCACGCACCCGCCGGCCTCGACGTGCCCACCGCCGAGGCCGACCAGCCCGGGCAGCCACTGCAGGTGGCAGTTCGCCGGTCGCGGCGGGCCGGCGGCCAGCTGCAGCACCCAGCAGGTCGCCCCGCCCGCCGCACCGCCACCGGACGGCCGCAGTTCGCAGGCGATGTTCCCGCTGGGCGTGGTGAAGTCGAGCGCGGCCGTGCTGTTGCGGTGCAGCGACTCGCCGGTGGAATCGGCGGAGTACCGGTAGTGCGCGGCGCCGGCCCGGCTACCGGCCAGGACGAAGGCCCGCAGCCGGGCGCTCGTGCTGCGGGTGGGCGGTTGGGACGCCGTGGGCGGCGAGGTCGGTGCGCTCCCGGTGGGGGCGGGGGTGCTGCTCGCGCCCGGCGCGCTGGAGGCGGGTGCGCTCGGGCCGGGGCTCGAGGAGGTCGCCGCCGGGCCGGTGGCGGCCGGCCCCGCCGTGGCGCCCTCCGACGAGGTGTGCGTGCACGCGGCGAGCAGAAGCAGCGTGCCGGCGACGACCGCGCGAACGACCCGCCTCACGCCGGCGATCCGGCGTCGAGGGCGGCGATGATCCGCGGGCGCAGCTCGGGGGCCCCGATGGCCGCGTCGACGGATCCCACCTCGATGGCGCGTCGGATGCTGTGGATGCTGTCGAATTCGGTGGCGACCTCGGCGAGCTTCTCGGCGCGGACCGCGGTGCGCACCTCCTGCAGTTCGGTCGCGAGCGTGGCGCGGTCGGCCTCCTCGGCGGTGTGCAGCGCTGTCTCCAGGTCGGCCACGCGTGGGTCGGCCGCGGTGCGGGAGTTGACCTCGCCGGCAAAGACGACGGCGGCCGCGGGCGCGCCGCCGATCACCGACGCGTAGGAACCGTCCACGGCCAGGACTGTCATGTTCGGGTTCAGCGCCTTGGAGAAGACGACGAACGCGCCACCGTGATAGCGCGAGATCACGCAAAACACGATGGGGCCCTCGAAGTTGACGACCGCCCGCCCGATCTCGGCGCCGTACTCCAACTGCAGGTTGCGCATGGAGTCCGGGGAGCCGTCGAACCCGGACAGGTTCGCCAGAACCACCACGGGCCGGTTGCCGCTGGCGGCGTTGATCGCCCGCGCCGCCTTCTTCGACGAGCGGGGGAACAGCGTGCCGGCGGTGTAGGTGTCCGGGCCGTCGGTCGGCGGGTAGCCGCGACGCGGGACCGCCCGGGACTCGACGCCGAGCAGGCACACCGGGTGGCCGCCGAGGTGCGCGTCGAGCACCACGGCGGTGTCGGCGTCGGCCATACCGGCCCAGCGCTCGAGCGTGGGGTGGTCCTGGTCGGCGAGCGCCCGCATGACCGTCCGGATGTCGAAGGCTTTCTTGCGGTCCGGGTTGGTGGTGGCGGAGAAGATCTCACCGACGGTGGTGAAGTCGCTGCCGTCGACGGAGTGCGGCGCGGCGGTGACGTCGCGGTCGGCGGGGTCGGTGGTCGACACCCGGCGCGGGCCACGCTCGCCCGGCGCGATGTACGCGTGCTCGTAGTGGGCCAGGACGACGTCCCGGGCGCCGGCGAGGTCGGGGGCCCAGTACTGCGCCTGGCCGTTCGGGCCCATCACCCGGTCGTAACCCCCGATGCCGAAGTTGTCCTCGGCCGAGACGCCGCCGGAGAAGTCGAGCGACTGCTTGCCGGTGAGCACCATCGCGCTCTCCGGGGTCATCACCAGCACGCCCTTCGTGTGCATCAGCATGGTCGCCTCGGCGTTCCAGTACGGCTGGGCGCCGACGTTGATGCCCGCGACCACGACGTTGATCTCGCCGCCGGCCTGGGTGAACTCGACGATCCGCTTCAGCGCCCGCGCCACCCAGTCCATGTTCTCGGTGCCGGAGTTCATGGCGATGCGGGCGCCGGCCGACAGGGCGTACCACTCGACCGGCACGCCCAGCTGCTCCGCGAGGTCCAGCGCGCCGATGATCCGCGCGCACTCGGGCTCGGACACCGCCCCGAGCGCGCGGGTCGGGTCACCGCAGAGCAGCACCCGCGTGACGCCCTCCGGGTAGGCGTCCGTGGGGGTGGTGGCGATTCCCGCGACGATCCCGGACTTGTTGAGGCCGGCCGGCCGGTCGACGGGGACGAGATGCCCGGTGTCGTCGAGGTCGTGCTCGACCACGCGGCCGTTCGGGCCGGCGACAATGCCGAAGATCTCGTAGGGGTAGACGGTGCCGCGCCGCCGTGCCCGCACGACCTTCTGCGCGTAGTCGTCCATCGGCCGCAGCGGCTCGCTGGGCGGCGGGTCCACAGAGAACTCCACGCCGGAGCCGGGCTGGTAGAAGAACCGGCCGGCGACGGGGACGGCCTCGCCGTCGGCCATGAGCACCCGGCCCTGCACCAGCACCTCGTCGATCCCGGCGCCGGTGGTGAGCGGGGCGATGCTCCGGCGCAGCGAGGTCAACTGGTCCAGCTCGGCCTCGATCGGCGGCCAGATGTTGACCCAGACGTGGTTCATGTCCAGCGCGACCTGGCGGGTGGCCCGGGACGCGCGGGCCCGCCGGATCCCCTCGACACAGTCGGCGATCGCCCGCTCGACCTGCGGCAGCGAGCTGACGCGACCCTCCTCGTCGCGGACCACGACCAGTTCGCGCACCTGCGTGCTCGCCACCAGCCGCTGATCGGCCTCGTTGTCGCGCGCCACGCAGTGGTACAGCAAGACGTCGGCGGGGGCGTCGAGGCGGGTCATCTCGAAGTCGCGCAGCCGCCACAGGTCCAGCCGGCGCCCGACCATCGGGTGCAGCCCCCGCACCAGGTCGTCCTCGGCCAACCCGCCCTCGCAGGGGCGGAAGGTGTGGTAGCCGACGGGGCGGTCGGGCGAGCAGACGCCGACGGCCACCCGGCGCACATCCTGCGTCACCGGAAGCGTCAGCAGCTTCTCGTGCAGCGCGGCCCGGCACTCGTCGGCGTCGGTCGGCGAGTCGGCCCACCCGACGTAGAGGTCGATCACGCCGTGCTGCCGCGCCTGGCGGGCGGAGATCTGCTCGCTCAGGGTGCGGCTGAGCCTGCTGTCGGCGCTCAACTCGTCGATGGTCGCGATCGTGGACACGAGGTGGGTAGGGCGGTCGTCGAGCACGTAATCGGCCACGGACACCGCGCGACCGTCCGCCTCCTCCGAGCGCAGGTCGTGCAGGGCGTGCTCCCGGTAGTGCCGCCGGATCAGCACCTCGAGCAGCGGCTCGACGGGGCGCACCCCGGCCTGCAGCCGGTCGCAGAGGAAGCTCACGACCGGCTCGGGGATCGCCGCCAACGCGTCGATCCGCTCGGCGCGGTCGGCCGCGTCGGGGTGGTTGGTGAGGTACTCCAGCTCGGCGGGGACGCCGGCGAGGGTGGCCGCGCGCTCCCGGGCGACCACGGGCTGGTCGAACCAGCGGTAGCGGACGCTGCGGGCGAGGTCGCCGACGGCGGCGAAACGCAGTTGGGTGGCGAGCACCAGCCGGTCGAGCAGTTCGCGGGTCTCGACGGCGCGCTCGCCCTCGGGGGCGGGCTCGTCGTACCAGCGCTGCAGCACCGAGGTGACGATCGCGAGGTCCGGTGCGGAGCGCTGCTGGGCCAGGAACATCCGGAATACGGACCGCTCGAGCTCCGGGGTGCGTTCCAGGTCGGCGATGCCGTAGTGCGCCAGGACGCTGCGCAGCTTGGTGCTGAACAGCTCCGGCAGGCCGCTGCGTTCGACGTCGAGTGTCTGCAGGTAGCTGTGGAAGTACTCGCGGGGGCTGTGCACCCGCAGCTCGGTCTGGAACTCCGCGCCCTGCGGCCGGTTGCGGCTCAGTTCGACGAAGTCGGCGAACACCCCCAGCAGCAGGCTGTCGCCGTCGAAGACGTCGAATCCCTGCGCGGCCGCCGCGTCGCGGCGGGCGAGGTGCCGGCGCAGCGTGTCGCCATCGTCGGCGGGGTCGATGTCGAAGCCGAGCAGGACGGCCACGAGATCCTCGAAGGGGTCGCCGGCGTCCTCCCCGGTCTCGGGAAGGTGCAGCTCGGCGCTGGGGGAGGAGGCCTCGTCCGCGGCCTCGGCGTCACCGATGGGCTCCAGGCGGATGAGGGGCGCGCCGGTCTCGACCTGGCCGCCGGTCGCCACGTGGAGTTCGCGCACCGTGGCGGCGAACGGCGCGACGATTTGGGTCTCCATCTTCATCGACTCGAGCACCAGGACGGGCGCGCCGGCGGCGACCTCCGCCCCGACGGCGGCGGGGGTCGCGACCACCAGGGCCGGCGCGGGGGAGCGGAGCACGCCGCCCTCGTCCCGGCTGACCCGGTGCGAGACGCCGTCGACCTCGACGAAGTGCACCGGACCGTGCGTCGCGGTGAGCACGCGGAAGTGCTTGCCGGAGACGGTCAGCCGGGCCCGGTGCGTGTCCAGCCGCTCGACCGAGACCTCGACGACGTGGCTCGTGCCGTTGCTGGCGACCTTCACCCGGAAGCGCTGGTGACCGATGCGGGAGACCGCGACCTGGTAGGTCGTGCCCCGCAGTTTGAGGTCGACCTGGCGCGCCACCCGGTGCTGCACCTGCGGCCGGCCGCCGCGCGCCGTCTCGAGCAGCCGCGTCAGCTCCACCTGCTCGTCGTCCTCGTAGGCCTCGATGCCGGCGGTGACGAGCGCGATCCCGGCGTGCCGGTCCTCGGCGAGCCGGCCCTCGGCCCGCACCCGGTCGATCCACCCGGTGTCGGCGCTGCCGTCGACGACCTCCGGCTGGTCGAGCAGATCCAGCACGAACGACTTGTTCGTGGCGCCGCCCTCGATGACGACGGCGGTCTCGGCGACCGCGCGGCGCAGCCGGGCCAGTGCCTCGTCGCGGGTGCCGCCCGACGCGATGATCTTGGCGATCATCGAGTCGAAGTCGGCGGGGATGACGTCGCCCTCGCTCATACCGGTGTCGACGCGGATACCCGGCCCGCTGGGCAGCTCGAACAGCTCGATCCGGCCGGGGGACGGGGCGAAGTCGCGGTCGGCGTCCTCGGCGTTGAGCCGGGCCTCGACGGCGTGACCGGTCTCGCCGGGCTTCTCGCCCTCCAACCGGCCGCCGGAGGCGACGTGCAGCTGCAGCCGGACGAGATCGGTGCCGGTGGTGATCTCGGTGATCGGGTGCTCGACCTGCAGCCGCGTGTTGACCTCGAGGAAGGAGAACGCCCGCTCGCCGGGGTGATAGAGGAACTCGACGGTGCCCGCGCCGCAGTAGCCGACCTCGCGGACCAGACGCTCGGCCGCCTGCTTGAGTTCCTCGACCTGATCGCCGCTCAGCAGCGGCGAGGCGGACTCCTCGATGACCTTCTGGTTGCGCCGCTGCACCGAGCAGTCGCGGACGCCGAGCGCCCACGCCGTGCCGTGGGAGTCGGCGATGACCTGCACCTCGACGTGGCGGGCGCCGGTGACCAGCCGCTCCAGGAAGACGGTGTCGTTGCCGAAGGCGCGGCCGGCCTCGTCGCGGGTGCGGCGGTAGGCGTCGCGCAACTCCTCGTCGCTGCGGATGACCCGGATACCGCGCCCGCCGCCACCGGCCGCGGCCTTGAGCATGAGCGGGTAGCCGATGGTCGCGGCCGCCTCGAGCGCGGCGTCCAGCGTCGCCACGGCGCCGCCGCTCCACGGCGCCATCGGCACTCCGGCCCGCTCGGCCAGCAGTTTGGAGCCGATCTTGTCGCCGAGCGCGCGCATCGCCTCGGCCGACGGGCCGATGAAGGTGACACCGAGCTGGGCGCAGCACTCGGCGAAGGCGGGGTCCTCGGCGACGAAGCCCCAGCCGACCCAGACCGCGTCCGCAGCGGTCTCGCGCAGCGCCTCGATCAGCCGGGCGTGGTCCAGGTAGGGGCGAGCCGCGGCCGGCCCGAGGTCGTAGGCGATGTCGGCCTCGCGCACGAACATCGCCGCCGGTTCGGCGTCGGTGTAGAGGGCCACGGTGCGGATCGGCTCGCGGCCGCGGTGCTGCGCGTTGAGGTCGCGGACGGCGTGGATGAGACGCATGGCCGACTCGCCGCGATTGACGATCGCAATCCGCCGTGGGAGGGGCGGGAGGGAATGTGGTGATGCACCGTTGCTCGGCGTCATGGGTCCAACTTGCCTGCTCACGAGCGATTAGCCAATCACCTCGCTGCGCGCGCCGCGGCAGCGGCTCCCGAGCCCGCCACAGTGCGACGCGGTGTCACATGATCGGGGGCTCCGCCGGATCTTTTTCTCCACGACGCGGAACCGATGCGGCGGGCCGCTACGAACTGATCTTGTAGCCGCGTTTCGGGCGGGTTCATTGCCCGTGCTCGATCCGTCAGGCGCCGGGTCCGCCTCCAAGTCGCTGGGCCCGCCGATTCGAGAAGGAGACGATGCACGTGCACAAAGCGATCCGGCTCGCAGCCCCGGTGGCCGCCCTGGGTCTCGCCGGCCTCGGCCTGGCCATCCCCGCCGGTGCGGCGACCCCGAGCTCGACCACGACCTACCAGGCGAACCTGCAACCGCTGAACCATCAGCACGCCTCCGGCAGCTTCACCCTGCAGCTCAACGGCAACACGGCCACGATCACCGAGCACACCCAGGGACTCGCCGCGACCTTCCAGAACGGCCCGTTCCCGCACGTGCAGCACATTCACGGTCTCGCCAAGGGCACCTGCCCGACACAGGCCGACGACGACAACGGCGACGGCGTCGTCAGCATCCCCGAGGCCGCCGACGTCTACGGCCAGATCCAGACCACGCTCTCGGTCAAGGGCAGCACCGCGCCCAGCGCCGGAACGAACGTCAAGATCGCACCGAGCGGGTCCGGCTACACCTACAACCGGACCATCCAGCTCAACCAGAACACGATGAAGGCCATCCGCAACGGCAACGCCGTCATCGTCGTTCACGGTCTCGACCCGTCGCTGATCTCGAAGCAGGCGCAGAACGAGAAGAGCAAGGTCGTCCCGTCGCTGCCGCTCGCGGCGACCGCGGCGGCGCTGTGCGGGCCGCTCACCGCCTCCCAGATGAGCAGCATCCCGGGGGGTGCCCCGAACACCGGTGGTGGCAGCACCTCCGGCATCGAGGACGAGGGCCTGCTGGCGCTCGGCGGCGGGCTGCTCCTCGCGGCCGGTGGCGCACTCGGCCTGCGTCGTCGGTTCGCCCGCAACAGCTGATCCGATCGACGCGCACCATCGCATGAGCACGGACCGGGGCCGCCACGCCCGCCGCTGGTACGGCGTGGCGGCCGCGGTCCTGCTCGTCGCGGCCATCACCGCGGTCCTGGTCGCGGTGCGGGCCCAACGCTCGGCACCACAGCCGCCGCCGGCGGCCGGCAGCTTCGTGCCGGTACGCCCGACGCACTCGCCGGGACGCCCGACGCATTCGAGTGCGGCCTCCTCGGCGACGTCGTCGCCGATATCGAGGGAGGGCGGCAGCGGCCCTGCCTCCTCCCCGGCTGCCACTTCCACCGTCAGCGGACCGGTGCTGGCCCGGTCGCGCCCGACGCACCTGCGGGTGCCCGCCATCGGCGTCGACAGCTCGCTGCTCTCGCTCGGGCTGAAGCCGGACGGCACCGTGCAGGTCCCGCCCCTGAGCCGGAACTCGCGGGCCGGCTGGTACAGGTACTCGCCGACGCCGGGCCAGGTCGGCCCGTCCGTCATCCTCGGCCACATCGATTCCGCCGCGTACGGCCCGGGCATCTTCTTCCGGCTCGGCGATCTGCGCCAGCGCGACCGCATCCTGGTCACACGCGCGGACCACACCGTCGCCGTGTTCCGCGTCGAGAAGGTCGCCGAGTACAAGAAGGTGAACTTCCCGACGCTGGCCGTCTACGGCAACACCGACCACGCCGCGCTGCGCCTCATCACCTGTGGCGGGACGTTCGACCCGTCGACCCACAACTACGAGTCGAACATCGTCGTCTACGCCGCGCTGGTCGGCTCACACCGGAGGTAGCAGACCCCTTCAGCCACCCCCTCGGGGGCCAGGACGGTCCCGGTCGCGCCGGGTCGTCCAGCCCTGACCGGCCTCTGCCGGCCGAACCCAGCATGGAGAGGAGACGGCAGCAGGGAGACGGCCATGTCAGCACCGACCTACCCCGTCCGGGTGGACGCCACGCTCGACCCTGGGCTGAGCCGGTGGCTCTGGTTGCTGAAGTGGCTGCTGGCCCTGCCGCATTACGTGATCCTGTTCTTCCTGTGGATCGCGTTCATCGTGGTGAGCATTGTGGCCTTCTTCGCCATCCTGGTCACCGGGCGGTACCCGCGCAGCCTGTTCGAGTTCAACGTCGGGGTGTTGCGGTGGACCTGGCGCGTCGCGTACTACGCCTACGGTGCGCTCGGGACGGACCGGTACCCGCCCTTCTCGCTCGCCGAGGATCCGACTTACCCGGCCCACTTCGAGGTCGCGTATCCGGAGCACCTGTCTCGCGGACTCGTGCTGGTGAAGTGGTGGCTGCTGGCGATTCCGCACTACCTCGTCATCGGCATCTTCCTCGGTGGCGGCACCTGGGCGGCCTGGCGGGCGACGGACACCGCGGCGGGGCCCGGTCTGATCACGCTGCTGGTGCTCATCGCCGCGCTCGCTCTCGCGTTCACCGGCCAGTACCCGCTGCAGATCTTCGACTTCGTGCTCGGGATGAACCGGTGGGCGCTGCGAGTGGCTGCGTACGCCGGGCTGATGACCGACACCTACCCGCCGTTCCGGCTCGACATGGGCGGTCACGAGCCGGCCGGCACGCTCATCGTCCCGCCACCGACGGAGGCGGGACCTGCCGAGGCGCCTCCGCCTCCGACGCGTCGCGGCTGGACGCTCTGGCGGGTCATCACGCTCGTGACCGGGTCGATCGTCACGCTCGTCGCCCTGGGTCTGCTCGCCGCCGGGGGAGTGGCCACCTGGGCCACCAACTCCCAGCGCGACGCCGCCGGCTACCTGACGAGCGGGTCCCGCTCGTTCGCCACCTCCGGCTACGCCGTCACCAGCGACCAGATCGACCTCAGCGGAGCGTCCGGCAGCATCACGCCGTCCTCACTGCTCGGCTCGGTCCGCGTCCAGGCCACCCCGACCCGGCCGGCCCAGCCGGTGTTCATCGGGGTGGCGCCCACCGATTCGGTCAATTCCTACCTCTCCGGCGTCGACCACATGACGGTTACCAACTGGAGCAACGGCGACACCACCGCCCGCACCCTCACCGGCGCGGCCCCGCGAACGATCCCGCCGCTCGCGGGGATCTGGACGGCGCAGGTGACCGGCACGGGTCAGCAGGCGCTGACCTGGCGGCCCAGTAGCGGCCAATGGACGGTGGTGGTGATGAACGCCGGCGGGCGACCGGGCGTCTCGACCACGGCCGAGGTCGGTGCCACCCTGCCGGACCTGGCCTGGATCGCGGTCGGACTGTTCGCTGTCGGCGGGGTGCTGCTGATCGCCGGAGTGGTCATGATCGTCGTGCCCGCGGTGCGGGCCGCCCGCTGAGCCTCGCCGGGTCGTGGCCGGATCGAGTCGGAACTGCTCAGGCATTGCTGTCCACCTCTCGGGGTATCTGTGATTCGGTGCCGTGCGAGCGCCGGCCGGGACGGGTCAGCGACCGGTCGGCGACGTTGAGGATCAGGAAGATGGCGGCCACGGCGACCAGCAGCAGCGCCAGGTGGTGCAGACCGCCGGTGTCGGCCCGCTCGCCGTAGAAGCCGCCCTGCGCGGCGGACGAGACGATGGCGCCGAGGTAGCCGAAGGTTCGCAGCAGACCGGCACTGGCGGCGATGTTCTCCGGTTCGGCCTGCCGGTAGACCGCGCTCTGCAGGGCGATGCTGTTCAGCCCCTGGAGGACGCCGAGGATCAGCACGAGCGCGACCAGCAGCCATACCGGGCTGGCGGGATGCAGCGTGAGCAGCAGGCTGCAGGCGACCAGTTGCCCGACCGCGGCCACGACCAGCTTGGCGCGCAGCGCCTCTCGCCGCTCGGCGAGGGCAGCGACGGCGATGGCGGTGGCGAACATCGGCAGCATGATCAGGCCGGCCTGTCCGGCGCCCAGCCCGTGCCCGTCCTCGAGCCACTGGGTGAATCCGTAGAGGACGCTGTAGGACACGATGTAGGCCAACAGGGCCCGCCCGTAGGTGATCAGCAGCGGGGCGTTGCCGCCCAGCACCCGCAGGTCGATGAACGGGGCGTGGTGGCGCAGCTCGCGGGCCGCGAAGCCCGCCGTCGCCGCCGCCGTGAGGACCAGCAGGTACCACCCGCTGAGCGTCGGGTTCATCAGGAACAGCAGCAGCGAGACCAGCGCGCCCGCGAAGAGCACCATCCCGAGGACGTCGAGGTCGAGCCGTCCGGGACGGCGGGTCTCCGGGCCGCGCCCGGCGTCGTCGCGGGGGAAGCGTCGCCAACCGAGCACGAAGGCGGTGGCCGCGAACGGCAGGTTGACCGCCAGCGTGGTGCGCCACCCGCCGACGTCGACCAGCAGTCCTCCCAGTGGCGGGCCGATCACCGCCACGGTCTTGCGTCGAGATGGCGAGGATGGTGAGCACGCGGGTGGGGCTGTCCTGACCGGTGCGCTCGGACTCGTCCCGGATCAGCCGCATGGCCGCCGGGTAGCCGCCGCAGGTGCCGAAGCCGAGAACGACCCGCGCCACGATCAGCACGGCGAGGTTCGGTGCGAGGGCGCCGATCACCCCCGCGAGGCCCACCAGTGCCGTCGCAGGGAGGAACAGACGGCGCGGGCCGTAGAGGTCGATCAGCCGGCCGACGACCGGCTGGCCGACGGCGGTGGCCAGGTACAGCGCCGAGATGAGCCAGGCCGTCGCCGACGCCGGCGCCCCGAAGGCCACACCGATCGGCACCAGGGCGACGGAGATGATCGAGGAGTTGATCGGGTTGAGCACCGCGCCGGAGATCAGCGGCGCGAGCAGCCTGCGGTCGAATCCGGCGGTCCAGCCGCCTCGGGGCGCGCTCAGTTCTCGACCACTCGCTCCAGCAGGGACAGCGCCTCGTCGACCACGGCGAGCTCGTCCTCGCTGAAGCGCTGCGCGAACGCCTCGCTCAGCCACTCGGCCCGTTGCGCGCGGGCGCCCTCGGCGTAGGCGCGGCCCTCGTCGGTCAGGAAGATCAGCTGCCGCCGGCCGTCGTCGGGGTCGGCTTCGCGGCGGATCAGCCGGCGTTCGTCCAGCGCGGCCAGCGTCTTGGCCATGGACTGCGGCCGGACGCGCTCCGCGCCGGCCAGTTGGCTGGCCGACGAGGGCTCGGTCAGCGCCAGCCGGGCGAGGGCCGAGGCCAGGGGAGCGCTGAGGTCGCCGACCGAGGAGGCGTCCTGCAGCCGGCGCCGGAGCCGGCCGAAGAGGATCCGCAGCCGTTGCGCCACCGCTGCCGGTGAACTCTGCTCAACCATGATAGACAGCCTCAGCTGTGCAGCCTGGGCTGTCTAATGCGGTCCGCTACCGACCGCCCGGTCCGAGCAGGCCGGCGTGGATGAGCCGTTCGATCCGGGCCACGCCGAGGTAGCGGCCGGCGCCGTCGGTACACATGAGCGGTTGGAACCGCTCGGCCGGCTCGCGGGCGATGGCCCGCAGCAGCGCCTCGCTGATGGGCGTGTTCAGGTTGACGCGCATGCCGCGTTCGGCGACGCCGAGGTGGAGCAGATCGGGCGTGAACACGGCCACGGGGTGTGTCTGCTCGTCGACGACCACCACCGGCCGCGCGGCGCCGTCCATGCACTGCTGGGCGGCAGCCTCCACCGAACTCGCGACCAGCGTCGGTTCGAGCACGTCGCGCACGGTGCCTTCTGCCGCCGGTGCGTGACCTCGGGCCACCAGCCGCGCCGCCACGTCGACGGACAGCTCGGGCCAGGGTGGGCCGGGCCGGGCGAGGAGGTATCCCTGCACCAGGGGCACCCCGAGCGCGGCGAGGGTGTCCAGCTCGCCGTCGCGCTCGACCCCCTCGGCCAGCAGCCAGGCGTCGACCCGGCCGGCGAAGGTGCCGACCATCTCGACGAGCGCGCGCTTGGCCTCGTCGACGTCGATGTCGACGATCAGGTCGCGGTCCAGCTTGATGATCGACGGCCGCAGCGTCAGCAGGTGGCGCAGCCCGGCGTAGCCGGCCCCGGCGTCGTCGACCGCGATCAGTGCTCCGGCCGCGCGCAGGGCGGTGAGATCGCCGTCGAGGTCGGCGTAGGACTCGACCGGCGCCTGCTCGGTCAGTTCGACCACCAGGCCCCGCAGCTCCTGCTCGTCCCGCCACACCGCGCGCACCGGCTCGCTCGACACCACGTCGGGGGAGACGTTGACGGTCAGGAAGGTGTTCGCCGGCAGGTCGCGTCGTGCCCGCAGCGCGGTGCGCAACGCGGCCGACTCCAGCGCCGCGTTGCAGCCACGTTCTCGCGCCGCCGCGAACCAGCGGTCCGGGCGCCGTTCGGGCCAGGCCTCGAACCGGGCCAGCGCCTCGTAGCCGACGATCACCCCGCGGGCGACGTCGACGATCGGCTGGTACGCCGCGGCCAGCCCGTCACCGGCGCACGCCGCCGCCAACATCAGGTCCCAGTCCGGGCCGTCGGTGACCCCGGCCTGGGCCGCGAGGGTGTCGGTCATCCGTTAGGCGGCGACCGGCACGATCGCTGCCCGCACCGCCGCCACGAGCTCCGGCGCCACGTCGGTCATGCCGTGGACGGCGGCAGCGTGCTGCCCCACCTCGAAGAGGATCTCCTCGTCGGTCGAACACAGCCAGCGCGCCTCGCAACCAGGCACCACGTCACCACACGCGAACGACTTCATCACAGCCAGACTCCTCGTCGACGGATTGCACTCGTGAGATTCATCGGCAGCCTGCGGCGAGAACTGAGCAAGATCGGTGCCCGCGCGGGGCGGAAGGCTCCGGCGAACGTTATGTCATTCCGTGAGTGGGTCATGGTGCTGCGCGATGTTGAGCACGGCGCCGCCGGGGGCGCGCACGAAGAAGCGGCGGATGCCCCACGGTTCGGTGGTGAGCGGGTAGACGATCTCGTAGCCGAGGCGGTGCGCGGAGGCGTAGGCCTCGTCGACGTCGTCCACCTTGACGGTCAGCACGGGGTTCTCGGGGCCGGTCGCATCCCGCGAGAGCAACTGGACGTGCTCGCCGGATTCGGGCGCCACGAGGCGGGTCACCCAGTCCAGACCCATGTCCTGGACCTCGAGGCCGAGGAAGTCGGCGTAGAAGGCCGTCGCCTCGTCGAGGTCGGAGACCGTGAGATCGGCCGTCAGCCGGATGACTCGCATGGGGGGATCGTCGCGCACCCTGTCGCGCTGCGCACTCTTCGGAATGACATAATGTGCATTATCGGCGTATTGGAAAAGCGGGGTGGGGCGGCTGGGTCGACACGCGAATGCCTGCAGGGCGACCGGAACTCCGATGACGCGCGCCGCGGCGTCAGACACTCGACATCGACATCGGACCTCCGACTCGGGCGCCCGTCGGCCAACCGGCCGTGGACGTCGAGCCAGGTCCGGAGCCGTCGACGGCGACCGTCGTCGGCCCTCCCCGCAGCGCGCGGCCGCACTCCTCGTAGACTGACATAACGCGCAAAGGCCGAGATCGACAGGCCGTCAGCCAAACATCCGAGTGCGCGCAACTGCGCTAACGCATGTTGAGCAGCGTCTGCTCCAGCTCCGCCCGCATGGCCTGGCTCTTGAACTCCTCGATACGGGCGCGGACCTCCTCCCCCGTCCAGAAGCTGCCGAGCACCGCCAGGACCTCGCCGCCGTCGCCGCGTAGCAGCACCTGGTAGTACCCGCTGTCGAGCTGGTCGATCTCGTATCGCGCTGCCATCTCGTCCTCTCCTGTCGGTCCGCCGCTCGTGCGGCGACGGATCACTCGCCGGTGCCGGCGGTGGCCGGGTCGTCCTCGTGGTGGTGCCGCTCGGCCAGCTGCCGCTTGATCTCCGGGGCGATCGCGTCGGGGTCCACCACGGCCACGAGGACCCGGGTCGTGGCCACGAGCGTGGAGGTGCGTGTCCCGTCACCGAGGGCGGCGCGCTCGCCCAGCACGGCCCCGGGGCCCACCTCGGCGACAGGGCGCCCGTCCACCTCGACCCGCAGCAGACCGTCGAGGACGAGATACGTCTCGGTGCCGACCTCGTGCTGGGTGGTGAGGTGCTCGCCGACTGCCAGCCGGCGCAGCTCGGGACGCCGGTGGCCGCGCATGATCTGCAACGACAGCTCTCGCTCGAGCGCGGTCTCGACGTCGGCCGTCAGCGCCGGCGAGTCGAGATCGCCCCAGGGCGAGTGCCGGCCGAAGGCGGTCGTGCTCCAGGTGCGGTAGTCGATCGTGCCGGACTTCGCCACCAGGTCACCGGCGGTGCCGTACAGCCAGTGTCTCGGGAACGGGCTGGCCCCGACCAGCTCCTGCTCGGCCCGGCCGTCCGCGTACAGCGTCACTGCCACCGTCGACCAGGCGAGCGGCGCGGTGAACTGCAGGTACGGGGAGTAGCTGACGCGCCGGGGTGCCGGAACCCCGGTCCGTCCACCGGCGGTCTGCTCGAAACGAACCGCGCCGGTGCCGAGCGGTTCACTGCGCCGGAGGTCGGCCAGCGGGCAGGCCAGGAAGGTCAGCTGCCGCGGGCCCAGTCGCAGCGTGGTGGAGCCGATGTGGCCGCGGCCCGCGTGGCCGTGGTCGACGATCACGCCGTCCTCAACCTCGATCCAGGCCCGCAGCACGTTGGCGAACCGGGCGCGGTCGGCCCCGAGGTAGCGCTCCACATCGGGCACGCTGGCGGGCGGCGGGTCGTCGTAGTGGGCCAGGGAGACCTCGAACGGCACGCGGTAGACCGCGCCGGAGACGGCCTCGCTCGGAATCCACGACACGCACGTCGCGGTGGCGTCGAAACGCATCGGTGCCCTCCCCGTGGCCACCACCTGATGCAACCTTGTCGAGAAATATCGCCGCAACCGTCGCCGTAGGCAAGACCCATGGTCATACTGCTGTCCGTGGGCCCGTCGCCTCATCACCTGCCGACCGGGACCCTCACCCTGCTGTTCAGCGACATCGAGGGGTCGACAGTCCTGCTGCACCGCCTCGGCGACGCCTGGGGAGACGCGCTGACGGCACAGCGGGCGATCATGCGCACCGCGATCGCCGAGCACGCCGGCGTCGAGATGGGCACCGAGGGCGACAGCTTCTTCGTGGTGTTCGAGAGCGCGCACGACGCCGTCGCGGCCGCGGTGGCCGCGCAGCGCGGCCTGCACGCCCATCGTTGGCCCGGTGAGCGCGCGCTGCGCGTCCGGATGGGGCTGCACACCGGCGAGCCGCAGCGGCACGAGGACGGTTACATCGGCGAGGACGTCCACCGGGCGGCCCGGATCGCGGCGACGGCACACGGCGGCCAGGTGGTCGTCTCGGAGTCCACCCGGTCGCTACTTCCGGCCGTCCGCGGCGTGCGGGTGCGCGAGCTGGGCCACCACCGCCTCAAGGACCTGCCCGGGCCCGTCCCCCTCTACGACCTGGTCATCGACGGGCTGCCCCACGACTTCCCGGCCCTGCGCAGCCTCGGGCGGGCGGCGGCACTGCCGTCGGAACCCGGTCCGTTGATCGGCCGGGCGGCGGAGTCGGCGCAACTCCAGGCGTTCCTGCTCGAGACAGGCAGCCGGCTCGTGACGCTCACCGGCCCCGGAGGCGCGGGCAAGACCCGTCTTGCCCTCGCGGTCGCGGCCGGCGCCGACGAGGCCGTCGCCGACGGGGTCTGGTTCGCCGGGCTCGCCGGCGCCCACAGCGCCGAGGAGATGTGGCGCCGGCTGGTCGACGTCCTCGACGCCGCCGCCGCCGGATCCACCGACGCCCAGGCCGCCGTCCTGGACTACCTCGCCGACCGCAGCGCGCTGCTGGTCCTGGACAACCTCGAGCAGATCCCGGACGCCGACCACGCCGTCAGCGCCCTGCTCGCCGGCGCCCGCGGCCTCCGGGTGCTGGCGACCTCGCGCCGGCCGCTGCTGCTGGCCGGCGAGCGGGAATTCCCCGTGGAGCCGCTGGCGCTGCCGGCTTCGGACGACCCGGCCGAGGTGACCGACGCGCCCGCCGTGGCCCTGTTCGTCCACCACGCCCAGCGGGTCCGCCCGGCGTTCGCGCTCACCGACGAGAACCGGGCCGAGGTCGTCGCCCTGTGCCGCCGACTGGACGGGTTGCCCCTCGCCCTCGAGCTCGCCGCGGCGCATCTGCGCCTGCTCACCCCGCGGGCGCTGCTGTCTCGGCTCACCACCACGCTCGGCAGCGGCTACACCGCCGGCGACCGGCCGGACCGGCAGCGCACCCTCGGTGCCACCATCGCCTGGAGCTACGACCTGCTCGACGAGCAGGCGCGCGCCGTGTTCCGCCGGCTCGGGGTGTTCGGCGCGCCCGCCGACCTCGACGCGGTCGACGCCGTCGCCGCCGAGCCCGACGCCGGCACCGACGTCCTGGCGGTCGCCACCGGCCTCGTCGGCACGAGCCTTGTCCGCGTCGAGCAGGGACTCGACGGTGAGCCGCGACTGGCTTTGCTGCACACCGTCCGCGACTACGCCCGGCAGGAGCTCGCCGCCTCGGGCGAGGAACCCGGCATCCGGCTGCGGCACCTGCGGTGGTGCACCGACCGGGCCTCACGTGCCTGCGCGCTGCTGCTGGGCCCGCAGCACACCCGCGGGATCGACGAGCTGGCGCTGATCGAGGACGACATCCGGGCCGCGCTCGAGTTCGCCCTCCGCCCCGGTGACGACTCCCCGGCCGCCGCCGAACGGCTCGACCTCGGCCGTCGGCTGCTCGTCGACGTCTCCACCCGCTACTGGCACCGCTTCGGCACCGGCGGCGAGGCGCGCCGCTGGCAGGAGCGCGGGCTCGCCCTCGGCGGTGGCGGCGACGGCGACGCGCAGTTCTGGCTGCTGCACGGCTTCGGGATGTCGCTGGTCCAGCAGAGCGAGCACGACCCCGCGGCCGAGGTCTTCGAGCGCGCCCTGGAGATGGCGCGGCGGCTCGGCAGCGGCCGGCTGATCGCCCGCGCCCTCAACGATCTCGCGATCGCCGACCGCGTCGCCGGCCGCACCGAGCAGGCCCGAGGACGGTTGCAGGAGGCCCGGCAGGTGGCGGTGGAGTCGGGGGCGACGGACATGGAGGCGGTCACGCTCGGCAACCTGGTGGTCGTCAGCATCGAGCTCGGGGACGTCGCCGAGGCCGCCCGGATCGCGCAGCGCTCCATCGAGGCGGGCCTCGCCGCCGGAGACGAGTGGGGCGTCGCGATCGACCGGCTGAACTACATGTCGGCGATCCTGCGCAGCGAGGACGCCGAGACCGCCCACGCCCGCTACCGCGAGTGGGCACCGTCGATTCTCGCCTTCGGCGACAACGAGCTGCTGCTCGACCTGATGGAGCTCGGCGCCTGCATCGCCGCCGGGCTCGGCCGGGCGCGGACCGCCGCCCGGCTGATCGGCGGCGCCGACGCGCGCCGGGCGGAGATACCGCTGTGGCGCTCGCCGGCGGACGAGGCTCTGCTCACCGACTGGGTGCTGCCGTCGGTCGAGGCGCTGAGCGAGGCGGACTGGGCCGCCGGTTACGCCGAGGGCGCGACGCTGAGCCCGCAGGACGCGGTCGAGCTGCTCGCCTCGCTCGAGACGGCCGCTCGCCCGGCGCAGGGCTGACCTTCGGCACCGCCGTTCGCTGGTTCAGCTGGGAGCCTCGCTCCTGATCACGGCCTGGCCTGGGCCGCCGGCTAGGACGGCACGATGCCGAACTCGTGGATCTTGCGGTAGATCGTCGCCCTCGACACGCCCAGGGCCCGCGCCGCCTGCACCTTGTTCCCGCCGGCGTCGGCCAGGCTACGCACGATCGCGTCACGCTCCAGGGACTCCAACGGGCTGAGCACGCGGCGGCACATCGAGTGCATTTCCGGGGGCAGGTCCTCGACGGCGATGACGCCGGTGCGGCGATGCTGCACGACCTCGTGCAGCACCTTCTGCAACTGTGCGACGTTGCCCGGCCACGAGGCCCGCATCAGCATCCGCATGGCCTCCGAGGAGCAGCTGATCTGGCGGCCCTGCCCCAGCTTGGCGAGGATGAACGAGGTGAGCTTGGGGATGTCGTCCAGGCGGAGCCGCAGCGGCGGCACCGAGACGGTGCTCGGGAACAGCGCCATCAGCTGGTCGAGGCCGCCCTGACTCGCACCCGGACCGACCGTCACGGCCACCCACGGCTGCTCCCCCGGGGTGCTGAGGTAGTTCTGCAGCGCCGCGACGAGGGCGCGCAGCGATCGAGCGTCGAGAACGTCGACGTGACTGATCAGCACCGACTCGGTGTTCGCCAACGTCTGCCGGGCCAGCGTGGGCCAGTCGGCGTCGTGCTGCGCATCCGCGGCGTCGAGGACGGTGAACCGCCGCGCCGGGCGGCAGCGAACCTGCACGGCGCGCAGCAGGGCGAGCTTCCCGACCCCGGCCTCCCCCTCCAGGGCCAGCCAGGTGCCCTCGGCGCATCGCGCCTCGACGTCCCGGCACGCCCGCCGCCACAACGGCGCCTCCCCCACCAAACCGGGCAGCAGCATCGCCCGGGCCAACCCCGCCCGCCCGGCGGGCGCGGCACCGGGCTCGGTGAGCCTGATCAGGACGACAACGCCCGCCGGTTGCGACCCGGCGGCCACCTGCTGGCAGAACATCCGCGCCGCGGCGCCCGAGGGCAACATCACCTCCACGGTGCGGCGCCGGCCGGGCTCCAGCTCCGTGCCGACCTCGATGGCCCGGGAGAGCAGCGCATTCTGGTCGCCGGGGTCGAGCGAGGAGCGGGCTCGCTCGTTGAGCAGCACGGCGTCCTTGGTGACGGCGAACACGATGCCGTTGGTGCGATGACAGGTCTGCCGGTAGGCCTGCAACACGCTGAATTCGTGCATCCCCGCGTCGACCAGCAGCGCCTGTTGGATCTGCTCAGCGGTGGTCTGCGCCAGCGTCAGCAGCAGCGACTCGGCGTCCCTGCGCCAGCACGTGAGGTCGATGATCCCGAGCATCCGGCCGTGCAGCGGGTCGTGGATCGGGGCCCCGGCGCAGGCGAGACCCTCCAGGTGCTCGGCGTAGTGCTCGTGACCGTAGACCTGGGTGGGTGCCCCCACCTCGAGAGCGGTCCCGATGCCGTTGGTGCCGACGAACTGCTCGGCGTAGCTGAACCCCGGCGCGAGGTGGACACGGTCCAGGTGCCGCTCGAGCTCCGCGTCCCCGGTTCGCCGGCTGACCACCAGACCCGACGGGTCGGTGAGCACGATGCTGACCGGGTGGCCGGCCATCCGCTCGCTCAGGTGCCGCAGCACCGGCTCCGCGCTGCGCGCGAGCGGGGAGTCGTTCTCCGGGTCGGCCTGGTAGGGAAGATCGATCTTGTCGGCGGCTACCTGAAGCGCGCGGGAGCGCTGCCAGGACGCGAGGATCGGGGGTCTCACCCGGGCAGGGGCGGCCTCCTCGGTGAGGAACTGCAGCCGACTGTCGGCCACTCCTTTGGCATCCGGCTCGGTGTCCGGAGCGACCATGAGCTGCTCGGCCGTCCTCGCCATCTCGACCCCCTTCGGCCTGCCCCCGCAGATCGCCTGCCGGTCCTTTCGCGCCTCGACACCCGGCGGCGTGACCTGCACCACAGGGTGCGTCGCCACCATAAGCGCCACCCATGTACCCGATGTCTCAAATTGAGACCCCATGCGGCATCAGGCACGAATAGACCGGGCTGAGGTCGCGGAGTCCCGCAATCGAGGCCGATCGGGGCCCGGCGACCGCGCTGCAGGTCGACCGCCGGAGGTTCGCATGGGCGCCACCCACCACACGCAGTCCGAAACGTACAACCCCTGGACGATCGTGAATGTCGTCTTCGGTCATCTCGCCGACCAGGGGCTGCATCCGGTACTCGGCGAGAGTGGCGACCCGGGCGAGCCGGCGCGCGGACTGCTGCGCGCGCTCGGGATCGAGCCGCGCGCCGAGGGCAACGCCGAGACCAGCCGCCGGGTCCACGAGCGGCTGGCCGAGATCCGCTGGGCGGTCTTCGAGTCCCATCGGTCGGGCGGCGAGGACCCACCGCCGGTGTCTCGTTCTGAGACCTGAGACCGCCGACCCTTCGGGTGTCATGAACCTCTGACGCCCGAGCCGAAAATTTCGAGGAGTGTGGCCATGAGTCGTCAAAGCGTCGCGAAAGCGCACGAGAAGATCCAGGAACTGTCGTGGGAGCCCCTGTACCACGATCCGGTGTCGCAGTACGGCACCGACTACACGTTCCAGAAGGCGAAGAAGAAGGATCCGCTGAAGCAGGTGCTGCGCTCCTACTTCCCGATGCAGGAGGAGAAGGACCACCGCGTATACGGCGCCTCGGACGGCGCGATCCGGGGCAACATGTTCCGCCAGGTGCAGGAACGCTGGCTGGAGTGGCAGAAGCTGTTCCTGTCGATCATCCCGCTGCCGGAGATCTCGGCGGCACGGGCGATGCCGTTGCTGTTCAACACGGTCCCGAATCCGGAGCTGCACAACGGGCAGGCGATCCAGATGATCGACGAGGTGCGCCACTCGACGATCCAGCAGAACCTCAAGCGGCTGTACATGAACAACTACATCGACCCGGCCGGCTTCAACTCCAGCCTGCGCAACTTCCAGAACGACTACTGCGGGACGATCGGTCGCCAGTTCGCGGAGGGGTTCATCACCGGCGATGCGATCACCGCCGCGAGCATCTACCTCACGATCGTCGCGGAGACCGCGTTCACCAACACACTGTTCGTGGCGATGCCGGCCGAGGCGGCCGCCAACGGTGACTACCTGCTGCCGACCGTCTTCCACTCGGTGCAGTCCGACGAGTCCCGGCACATCAGCAACGGGTACGCCACCCTGCTCATGGCGCTGTCCGACGAGAGCAACCACCAGCTGCTGGAGCGGGACCTGCGCTACGCGTGGTGGAACAACCACCGCGTCGTGGACGCGGCCATCGGCACCTTCATCGAGTACGGCACGAAGGATCGCCGCAAGGACCGTGAGAGCTACGCGGAGATGTGGCGTCGCTGGATCTACGACGACTACTACCGCAGCTATCTGGTCCCGCTGGAGAAGTACGGCCTGGTGATTCCGCACGACCTCATCGAGGAGTCGTGGAACCAGATCTGGAACAAGGGCTACGTCCACGAGGTCGCCCAGTTCTTCGCCACCGGGTGGTTCGCCAACTACTGGCGCATCGACCCGATGACGGACAAGGACTTCGAGTGGTTCGAACACAAGTACCCGGGCTGGTACGACAAGTACGGCGCCTGGTGGGAGAACTACAACCGCCTCTCGGTGGCCAACGGTCACAACCCGATCGCCTTCGAGGACGTCGACTACGTCTACCCCGCCCGGTGCTGGACCTGCATGGTGCCCTGCCTGGTGCGCGAGGACATGGTCATGGCCGAGGTCGACGGGCAGATGCGGACCTACTGCCACGAGGCGTGCCGCTGGACCGACACCGTGGCGTTTCGCCCGACCTACCAGGGCCGGCAGACGCCCAACATGGGTCAGCTCATCGGCAAGCGCGAGTGGGAGACGCTCTACCACGGTTGGGACATCGCCGACGTGGTGTCCGACATGGGGTACGTGCGCGACGACGGCAAGACCATGGTGGCCCAGCCGCACCTGAACCTGGACCCGAAGAAGATGTGGACGCTCGACCACCTGCGCCGGTGCCCGCCGCTGCAGAGCCCGAACGTCCTGCTCAACGAGATGTCGAAGGAGCAGCAGGAGGCGTTCCGGGCCGACTACGTCAGGCAGGGGCCGGCCGGACGGCCAGCACCCGCGACCGCCTGAGGGGCGAGGTCGAGGCGAGGGGGCCCGGTCACCGGCCGGGCCTCCTCGCCTCCCACCGAACGGCACCGACCAGGGAAGGAGGGCAGCCGGTTTGGACAGCAAGCACACGGTGCGCTTCGAGCCCGTCGGGATCGAGATCGAGGTCGACGAGGCGCAGACCGTCCTCCGGGCCGCGGCCGAGCAGGGGATCCTGCTCCCCCACGGCTGCAAGGAGGGCCAGTGCGCCTCCTGCAAGTCTTTCGTCATGGAGGGCGAGCTCGATGACATCGAGCTGGACAAGTACTCCACTTTCGCGCTGCCCGACTTCGAGCGGGACGAGGGCTTCACCCTGCTCTGCCGGACGCACGTGTTCGAAGACGTCACGATCGAGCTGCTCCACTACGACGAGGAGATGATCCGCTCCGGCCAGCCCATCCAGCACGCCACGGCGGAGGTCCTGGCCAACGAACCGGTCACCCACGACATGCGCCATCTCGTCCTGGGGCTGATCGACCCGCCGGAGGTGTCCTACTTCCCGGGCCAGTACATGGACATCGCGATTCCCGGCACCGACGCCACTCGCTCCTTCTCGATGGCCACCACCCCGGCCGGGGGCCACGGCCGGCTTGAATTCGTCATCAAGGTCTATCCCGACGGCCGGTTCTCGCACTTCCTCGACACCGAGGTCGCGGTCGGTGACCGGCTCGAACTCGACGGCCCCTTCGGCTTCTTCACCCTCCGGGACAGCACCGACCGGGACCTGGTGTTCATCGGCGGCGGCGCCGGGATGGCGCCGATCCTCTGCCTGCTGCGCTCGCTCGCCGAGCGCGGCAGTACCCGCAAGGCCACCTTCTACTACGGCGCGCGTTCCGCGCGGGACCTCTGCTTCGAGGACGAGCTGCGGGCGCTGGAGCAGACGCTTCCCGAGTTCCGCTACGTGCCGGCCCTGTCCGAACCGGGCGACGACGACTGGCCCGGACAGGTCGGGCTGATCACCGACGTCGTCAAGGCGGCCGAGAGCGGGCTCGAGGGCGCCGACTGCTACCTCTGCGGCCCGCCGCCCATGGTCGAGGCCGCCATGGCGCTGCTGCCCGGCCTCGGCGTCCCCGAAGACCGGATCTATTACGACAAGTTCACCACTACCGGCTCCACGTGAGCATCAGGACGCGAAAGCGAGGCGGAACCCAACATGACCACTACCGCGGAACCCACCCAGGACGCCGCAAGCGAACGCAGCGTGCCGAAGCCGGTCTTCACCGATGCCGAGGCAGGAGCCAAGACCTTTCCCGACTCCACCGCGCGGCAGTTCAACTACTACACGCCGAAGAAGCGCAAGCAGTCGCACTACGAGGACGTCACCGTCGAGGTGCAGCCCGACCCGCGGCACTACCTGAGCCAGGGATGGCTCTACGGCTTCTCCGACGGGCGCGGCGGCTACCCGCTCGACTGGACCGCACTGAAGGCCTGGGGCTCCGACCGGCCCGAACCGGAGCGCTATCCGGGGTCGGGCGGTAAGGGCTACGACTGGCCGGCACACGGCTGGCACGAGTTCCGGGACCCGAACGAGGAGTGGGAGCTCACCCTCTACCGCTACAACGCGAACGTCGTCCGGCAGCTGAACGCGAACATCGAGGCGGCCCGCCACGCCAAGGCGTTCGACCAGTGGAGCTCGAACTGGGTGCACTTCGTGGCCCATCACGTCGGGGCCTGGATGCACGTGGAGCACGGCCTCGGCCTCTACGTGTTCGCGCGCGCCAACCGGCGCGCCCCCACCAACATGCACAACAACGCGATCTCCGTGAACAGCATGCACAAGATCCGCTTCGCGCAGGATTTGGCGCTGTTCAACCTGACGCTCAGCGAGGAGATCAGCAACTTCGACGGCCGAGGCCACGTCGAGACGTGGAACACGGACGAGGCGTGGCAGGGCGTGCGCGAGGTGACCGAGCAGCTTACCTGCGTGGACGACTGGTGCGAGGCGGTGTTCGCGACCAACGTGATCTTCGAACCGCTGGTCGGTGAGCTGTTCCGAAGCCAGCTCGTGCAACAGGCCGCCCCCGGCAACGGCGACTTCGTGACGCCGACGGTGATGGGCGCGGGCGAACTCGACTACGCCGCCCGCGACCTTCGCTACACGGTCGCGATGTTCGAGTTGCTCACCAACGACCGGGAGTTCGCAGACCACAACGTCGCCATCCTGCAGCAGTGGCTGGCGACCTGGACTCCCCGTTGCATCGCGGCCGCACGGCGCCTGCAGCCGCTGTGGTCCCAGCCCGATTCGAAGCCACCTCGCTTCGAGGACGGGCTCGACCGGGCGAAGAGCCGCTTCGCCGAGATCCTCGAGGATCTGTCCCTCGACACGCCGAAGGAGCTGAACCAGTGAGTACCGCGACCGAGAGTCCGTTCAAATCCGACAGCACGGCTTCGAACATGTGCGGCTTCACGCTGATGAACAACCAGGTCGGCGCCGTCATCGCCAGCGTGCTCGAGAAGCTCGACAACGTGACCGTCACGCACCTGCCCTCGATGATCCGCGTCGACGGCAAGGGCAAGTTCGAGGTGATCTACGACGACATCGACGAGGCCGCCGGCGAGGAGGAGGGCTGGTTCAGCTCGGCCGAGTTCGAGGAGAGCATGTCCACCCACTACGGCCGAATGATCCACCAGGACGACCGCACCATCATGTTCGCGAATCCGGAGGACGCCGCGGAGTACCTCGGGTTCGATCTCGTCGCGTCACGCTGACCGACGTCGCCCACGCACCAACCGTTCTCAGCGAGGAGGAGACGTGTACGAGAAGAACGGAGAGAAGTACTTCATCGTCGACAGCCACATGCACTTCTGGGACGCCAGCCCCGCCAACTGGGTCAAGGGGCAGGAGCAGTACGCCAAGGGCTGGATCGAGTGTTTCCACGCCTATCAGGGCCTGGGACCGGCTGAGACGCACTGGAGCATCGAGCACTTCCAGAAGTACTCCGAGGACGACCTGATGAAGGACGTCTTCGAGGACGGGCACGTCGACGTGGCGATCTTCCAGCCGACGGATCTCAAAGAGTGGTACGTCGAGGGCTTCAACACGACCGAGCGCAACGGGGCGCTGTCCGAGCGGCACCCGGGCAAGTTCCTCGTGAACACGCGCTTCGACCCTCGGGACGGCCGCCGGGGTCTGGACGACCTGGAGGCGGTGGCCGAGCGGTGGCACCCGCAGGGCGCGAAGATGTACACCGCCGAGTGGAAGGGCGACTCCCGCGGCTGGAAGCTGTCCGATCCCGAGGCCTACATCTACCTGGCCAAGGCCCAGGAGCTCGGGATCAAGAACATCCACGTGCACAAGGGCCCGACGATCTGGCCGTTGGACAAGGACGCGTTCGACGTCGCGGACGTCGACCACGCCGCCACCGACTTCCCGGAGCTGAACTTCATCGTCGAGCACGTGGGCCTGCCGCGCATCGAGGACTTCTGCTTCATGGCCACCCAGGAGCCCAACGTCTACGCCGGGCTCTCGGTGGTCATCGGCGGCCTCATGCACGCCCGGCCGCGGTTCTTCGCCAAGGTGATGGGTGAGCTGCTGTTCTGGGTCGGTGAGGACAAGATGACCTTCGGCAGCGACTACGGCATCTGGGAGCCGAAGTGGCAGGTCGAGGGGTTCGTCGACTGGGACTACCCGAGCGACGACTACTCCGACTACCCGCGGCTCGGCATCGAGGGGAAGAAGAAGATCCTCGGCCTCAACGCCGCCAAGCTCTACGGACTCGAGGTTCCGGCCGAGTGCCGGATCGCTGAGCAGGCGCAGCCCGCGGCGCGCGACGACGCCCAGCTGGTCGCCGGGCAGGCATGACCGGCGGGGCCCGAGGGAGCGTGTCGGCACCACCCGCACGCTCCCTCGTCCTGCGCGCCCTGGAGGCGGTGCGGGATCCGGAGTTGGACGAGCCAGTGACCTCGCTCGGGTTCGTCTCGTCCTGCACCGTCTCCGGCGACGGCTCCGCCGAGGTTCACCTGCGCCTGCCGACATATTTCTGCGCGCCGAACTTCGCCTACCTGATGGTCGCCGACGCCTACGACGCGATTCGCGCGGTGCCGGGCGTCGAGCGGGTGGTCGTCGAGTTGGACGACCATTTCGCCGCCACCGAGATCAACGCCGGCGTGGCGGCGCAGGCGGGGTTCGTCGGCACGTTCGGCGATCAGGCCGACGGGGAACTGGACGAGCTGCGCTCAGACTTCCTGCGCCGGGCTGTGTTCGCCGGTACCGACCGGGTCGCCCGGCCGCTGCTCACCTCCGGGACGACGCCCGAGCAGCTCGCCGAGCTCACCCTGGGCGAGCTGCCCGGCACGGCTGATCTCGAGCGGCTGAAGGCCCGTCGGCGCGAGCTCGGCCTGCCGGCCGCCGACGACGCCCACCTGCTCATCGACGTGACGACCGGTGCGCGGTTGGCCTCCGACGATCCGGCCGCGCTGCGGATGCATCTGGGCCGGGCTCGGCTGAGCCGGGTGAACATCGAGGCCAACAGCGGCGTCTGCCGCGGCATGCTCGCCAGCCGCTACGGCCTGCCCACCGAGGTCGAGGAGGTCATGCCATGAAGGCTGTTCGCGTCCACAAGTACAACCAGCCGCCGACGATCGACGACGTCCCGAAACCGACGATCGCCGGGCCCCTGGACGTGATCGTGAAGGTCGGCGGGGCGGGCGTGTGCCGCACCGACCTGCACATCCTGCTCGGGCAGTGGGACGACCGGATGCACCCGACGCTGCCGTACACCATCGGCCACGAGAACGCCGGTTGGGTCGAGGAGATCGGCCCCGGGGTCACCAACGTCGCTGTCGGCGACACCGTGATCCTGCACCCCCAGCCGTCCTGCGGGCTCTGCCGCGCCTGCCGGGCCGGGCGCGACATGCAGTGCGATGCGGCGTTCTTCCCGGGCCTGTCGGACGACGACGGCGGCATGGCCGAGTACCTGCGCACCACCGCCCGGGCCTGCGTCAAGCTGGACCCGACCACCCGGCCCCAGGACGTCGCTGCCCTGGCCGACGCCGGCATCACCGCCTACCACGCGGTCCGCAAGGCCATTCCGTTGCTCTACCCGGGCACCACCTGCGCCGTCATCGGCGCCGGCGGCCTCGGTCACATCGGCATCCAGTGCCTCGCGGCGCTGACCGCCTCCACCATCGTGGTCGTCGACCGCAACCCGGACGCGCTCAAGCTGGCGCAGGAACTTGGCGCCCACCACACCGTCGAGGCCGACGGCCACCACGTCGACGCGGTCCGCGACCTCACCGGCGGGGCGGGCGCCGAGGTCGTACTGGACTTCGTGGCCGAGGAGGGCGCCGAGAACGAGGGCTTCGACATGACCCGCCCAGCCGGCTCCTACTTCGTCATCGGCTACGGCGGCACCCTGACGATTCCCACCCTGGACATCGTCAGCACCGAACGGAACATCATCGGCAACATCGTCGGCACCTACAACGACCTGGCCGAACTCATGGTCCTGGCCCAGGCCGGCAAGGTGACCCTCCACACCAAGACCTACGCCCTGGACGACGCCGTCCAGGCGCTCGACGACCTCGACCACGGCACGGTTCGCGGTCGCGCCGTCCTCGTCCCCTGACCGCCATGCCCTGACGCGACGCCCAGCCCCAGCCCAGCTCGCTGCACCAACCAACGCAAGGAGGACCGATGGCCAAGGAACTTCGATTCGGGGCGGACGCGCGCAATCTGCTGTTGTCCGGCGTCGATCAACTCGCGGACGCGGTGAAGTCCACGCTGGGGCCCAAGGGGCGCAACGTGATCCTGGAGAAGATCACGGGGTCGCCGGTCGTCACGAACGACGGGGTCACCATCGCCCGCGAGATCCACCTCGGCAACCAGTTCGAGAACATGGGCGCGCAACTGGTCAAGGAAGCCGCGATCAAGACCAACGACATCGTCGGCGACGGCACCTCCACCGCCACCGCCATCGCGCAGGCGATCGTTCGCGAGGGCACGATCGCGATCGGCTCCGGGGCCAACCCGGTCCTGGTCAAGCGCGGCGTCGACCTGGCCGTGGCCCGGCTGGTCGAGCATCTGCGCAGCGTCGCGCACCCGGTCGACAGCGAGCAGGACTACGCGCGGGTGGCTGCGATCTCCGCGAACGACGACGACCGGGTGGGTGGCGTCATCGCCCGCGCGCTGCACACCGTGGGTGCCGACGGCATCGTGACGGTCGAGGAGTCGGTCGCGAACGGCATGACCGTGGATTTCGTCGAGGGGTTCGAGTACGACAACGGCTACCTCTCGCCCTACCTGGTCACTCACCCGGCGAGCCTCGAGGCGATCCTGGACGACCCCTACATCCTGCTGTGCAGCGAGAAGATCACCAAGGTGCAGGAGCTCATGCCGGTGCTGGACAAGGTGATGCGCTCGCCCCGGCCCCTGGTCATCATCGCGGAGAACGTCGAGGGCGCCGCACTGTCGATGCTGGTTCACAACCACACCAACGGGATCTTCCAATGTGTTGCCACCAGGGCGCCGGGCTTCGGTGACCGGCGGCTGCGCAAGCTCGAGGACATCGGCGCCATCACCGGCGGGACCGTGATCAGCAAGCACTCCGGGGTCGGCATCGAGAACATCCAGCTCGAGCACCTCGGACGCGCGCGGCAGGTCCGCGTGACGGCCGAGAGCACGGCCATCATCGACGGGGCGGGCTCCCCGGAGCAGGTCGAGTTCCGCGTCGGGCAGCTGCGGGCGGAGCAGGAGCGTGCGAGCTTCGGCATCGACGAGGACGTGCTGAGCGAGCGCATCGGTGCGCTGACCGGCAGGGTCGCCGTCATCCGCGTGGGCGCACCCACCAATGCCGAGCTCACCGAGTTGCAGCACCGGGTCGAGGACGCCCTGTCGGCGACGCGCGCGGCGATGGCGGAGGGCATCGTGGCCGGCGGCGGCGCCGCGCTGGTGCACGCCGCGCCGGTGCTGGACGAGCTCGAGGTCACCAAGGACTACGCGGTCGGGGTGGACATCGTGCGCCGCGCGCTGACCGAGCCCGCGTTCCTCATCGCCGCGAACGCCGGCTTCGTCGGCCACGAGGTGGTCGAGACCATCAGCGGCATGGGCGTCGACGAGGGTTTCGACGCGTTGGATGGGCGGTACGGGAACATGATCACGATGGGGATCGTCGATCCCTTGCGGGTGTGCCGCTCCGCGCTGGAGAACGGAGCCTCGGTGGCGGGGCTGCTGCTCACCACCAACACCCTGATCGCCGAGGAGCAGACGCCGTGGGGCGGTAGCCGGGCGCTGATGACCGAATTCGGTCCGCTCGACGAGGGGCTGCACCAGCCCTCGCCGGACGCCAGCACGCCGCAGTCCCTGGGTCTCGGCCCGTCGATCGGGTGATCGTCGATGGGGGCCCCTGCCCCGGTCGGTGACCGGCCGGGGCCCGAGCACGGCGGGCAGGAGCCGGCCGCCGCCGAGCAGGTCAGCCCGTTCGCGCTGCTGCGCACCCGCGGGCGGATCCGCAGCACGATCTGCCTCGTCGGTCCGGCGTTCGTGGCCGCCGTGGCCTACATCGACCCGGGGAACTTCGCCACCAACTTCGCCGCGGGGGCGCATTACGGCTACACGCTGATCTGGGTCGTCCTGGTCGCGAATCTGGTCGCCATGCTGGTGCAGTACCAGTCGGCGAAGGTCGGCGTGGTCACCGGCCGGGACCTTCCCGAGCTGTGCCGCGACCACTTTCCGAAGACGGTCGCGATCGGGCTCTGGCTGCAGGCCGAGGTCGTGGCGATGGCTACCGACATCGCCGAGTTCGTCGGCGCCGCGCTGGGGCTCAACCTGCTGTTCGGCGTTCCGTTGCTGCCCGCGGGGCTCATCACAGCCGTCGTCGCCTACGCCATCCTGGCCATGCAGCAGCAGGGCTACCGACGCTTCGAGCTCGTGATCGCGGGGTTGCTGGGGATCGTGCTGCTGGGCTTCGCCTACGACCTCGTCACCGTCGGCGCCGACCCGGCGGGCGTGGCCGGCGGCCTGGTGCCCGGCTTCGCGGGCAGCGACAGCCTCGTGCTCGCCACCGGCATCGTCGGCGCCACGGTCATGCCGCACGTGGTCTACCTGCACTCCGCCCTCACCAAGCGCCGGGTCGGGTGCCGCGACACGAACGAACGTCGACAGCTGCTGGGTTTCCAGCGCCTCGACGTGGTGGTCGCGCTCGGCGTCGCCGGGGCCATCAACGTCACCATGTTGATCGTCGCGGCCTCGCTGTTCCACGGCACAGGGGCCGGGCAGGTCGATTCGATCGAGGCCGCGCACGCCGGTCTGGCCCGGATGGCCGGCGGTGGCGCGGCGCTGGCGTTCGCGGTCGCGCTGCTGGCCTCCGGGTTGTCCTCGTCCAGCGTCGGCACCTACGCCGGCCAGGTCGTCATGCAGGGCTTCATCCGCCGGCGCATCCCACTGATGGCGCGCCGCACCCTGACGATGCTCCCAGCGCTGCTCGTGTTGGCGGCCGGGCTGCCGCTCACCCAGACCCTGGTGCTCTCGCAGGTCCTGCTGTCCTTCGGCATCCCGTTCGCGCTGGTGCCGCTGGCGCTCATGACCAGTCGCCGCGACGTCATGGGCGCGCTGGTCAACCGTCGGACCACCACGCTCGCGATGTTCACGGTCGCGACGCTGATCGGCGCGCTGAACCTGTACCTGATCTACACCACGCTCGCCGGCTGACCCGCAGCCGACCGCACCCGCGAGGAGGGCCCGATGGCCGATACCGCGAACAACTCGCCGGAGTCTGTACGGCGACTCGAGACCGACACCGCACGGCGCCTTGCCCGCACCGTGTCGGTCTACGAGGAGTTGCAGACCGCGCTGCGGTGCTGCGAGGCACTGCTCCCGATGCTGGCCGACCCCCGGCGCTCCGCGGACGACGTGCAGGTCGAGGCGCTGTGGACGCGGGCGCTGCTCGGCTACGCGCGAGGTTTCCTCGGTGAGGACGCCCCGCTCGGCACCGACGACCTCCCCGAGGTCCCGGGCGACGACGCTCCCGCCTCCCACCAGATCTTCCTGCACCTGCGAGACCACGTGGCCGCCGAGGCCAACCCGCGGGAGGTCTACACCGTGGGCGTCGTCCAGGACACGCAGGGCGCGGTGACCGGGCTCGCGGTGACCTCGGTACCCACCCCGCAGGTCGACGAGGGCGCGGTACGGCGGCTCGGGGCCCTGGCCTACCGGCTGTGCGAGCTGCTCGACGGCCGTGTCGAGTCGATGCAGCGCTCGATCCTGGAGGAGCTGCAGGGTGTCCCCCGCTCCGAGCTGGAGGCGCTGGAGGTCATCCCGGTGTCCGCCCCGGGCTGACAGCTGCGTGTCACTCGCGCCCCAGCAGCGCCGTCAGCCAGCGCGGTCCGGTCGTGGAGCAGCCCCGGGGCAGGCGGGCGCGGAGTCCGCGGTCGGCGGTGACGACGAGCACCCGCTCGCCGCGCGAGACGAGCTGCGTGGCCTGAGCGACGATCTCGGAGTCGCCGTCCCTGGCGGCCCGGACCACCTCGACCCCGCCGGGCGCCGGCACCTCCCGGGCCGCGCCCTCCACCACCGCGACGACGCGGGAAACGCGCACGGTCCGGCCGGTCGGATCTGTGACCGACGCCGCCGGCAACGGTGTCAACCCTGCCAGCGCTGCCAGCGCTGCCAGCAGCCGTGACGCGGCCCCGGCCCGGTCACGCCACCACCCGTCCGGCCGCGATCCGACGACGTTCGCGACGTCCACGACGAGGACGAGGTCGTCGGTGGCCGCGTCAGGCGCCGACATACTCGGCCAGATGCTCGCCGGTGAGGGTGGAGCGCGCCGCGACCAGCTCGGCCGGCGTGCCCTCGAAGACCACCCGGCCGCCGTCGTGGCCCGCGCCGGGGCCGAGGTCGACGATCCAGTCCGCGTGGGCCATCACCGCCTGATGGTGTTCGATCACGATCATCGAGGTGCCGGCGTCGACCATCCGGTCGAGCAGGGCCAGCAGCTGCTCGACGTCGGCGAGATGCAGCCCGGCGGTCGGCTCGTCGAGCACGACCACGCCGGCCTTCGTCCCCAGGTGCGCTGCCAGCTTCAGCCGCTGACGCTCGCCGCCGGACAGCGTGGTCAGCGGCTGCCCGATCGTCAGGTAGCCGAGCCCGACGTCGGCCAGCCGCGTCAATACCGTGTGCGCGGCCGGCACCCGGCTGTCACCGTGGCCGAAGAACTCGCCGGCCTCGGCGACCGACATGGCCAGCACCTCGCTGATGTCCCGCCCGCCGAAGCGGTGCTCGAGCACCGAGGCCTCGAACCGCTTGCCGCCGCACTCCTCGCACGGGGCCGCGACCCCGGGCATCATCGCCAGATCGGTGTAGAGCACGCCGGCGCCGTTGCAGGCCGGGCAGGCACCGTCGGAGTTCGGGCTGAACAGCGCCGGCTTGACGCCGTTGGCCTTCGCGAACGCCTTCCGGATCGGGTCCAGCAGCCCGGAGTAGGTGGCGGGGTTGCTGCGGCGCGAGCCCCGGATCGCGCCCTGGTCCACGGTCACGACGCCCTTCCGGCCGGCGACCGAGCCGTCGATCAAGGAGCTCTTCCCGGAGCCCGCCACCCCGGTCACGACGACCAGGACGCCCAGCGGGAGGTCCACGTCGACGTCCCGCAGGTTGTTGGTGCCGGCCCCGCGCACCTCGAGGGCCGAGGAAGACGCCCGCACGTTCGGCTTCAGCCGCACCCGGTCGCCGAGATGACGCCCGGTCGCGGTTCCGCTCGTCCGCAACGCCCCGACGCCACCCTCGAAGACGATCTGGCCGCCCGCGGCCCCGGCGCCCGGGCCGAGGTCGACGACGTGGTCGGCGATCGCGATCGTCTCCGGCTTGTGCTCCACCACCAGCACGGTGTTGCCCTTGTCCCGCAGTCGCAGCAGCAGCTCGTTCATCCGCGCGATGTCGTGCGGGTGCAGCCCGATGGTGGGCTCGTCGAAGACGTAGGTGACGTCGGTGAGCGACGAGCCGAGGTGGCCGACCATCTTCACCCGCTGCGCCTCGCCGCCCGACAGCGTCCCGGCCGGCCGGTCCAGCGACAGGTAGCCGAGGCCGATCTCGACGAACGAGTCCAGGGTCTCCCCCAGTGCGGTGAGCAGCGGGCTCACCGACGGCTCGTCCAGCGTGCGCACCCATTCGGCCAGCTCGGTGATCTGCAGGGCGCACACGTCGGCGATGTTCCTGCCGTCGATCGTCGAGGTGCGCGCCGCCTCGGACAGCCGGGTCCCCCCGCAGTCGGGGCAGGTCTGGAACGTCACCGCCCGCTCCACGAACCGGCGGATGTGGGGCTGCAGCGATTCGATGTCCTTCGACAGCATGGACTTGCGGAGACGCGGGATGAGCCCCTCGTAGGTCAGGTTGATGCCCTCGACCTTGATCCGGGTGGCCTCCTTGTGCAGCAGGTCCCGCAGCGCTCGTTTGGTGTACTTCGCGATCGGCTTGTCCGGGTCGAAGAATCCGCTGCCCTTGAAGATGCGGCCGTACCAGCCGTCCATGCTGTAGCCGGGGATCGTGATGGCGCCCTCGTTCAGGGACTTCGTCTCGTCGTAGAGGGCGGTCAGGTCGATGTCCGAGACGCTGCCGCGCCCCTCACAGCGTGGGCACATGCCGCCGGTGCGGGTGAAGGTGACCCGCTGCGCGACGGCGTTGCCGCGCTCGACCGTCATCGCCCCCGCCGCCTTCACCGAGGCCACGTTGAACGAGAACGCCTGCGGGGACCCGAGGTGCGGCGTGCCGAGTCGGCTGAACAGGATCCGCAGCATGGCGTTGGCGTCGGTCGCGGTGCCGACGGTCGAGCGGGCGTCCCCGCCGAGCCGCTCCTGCCCGACCAGGATCGCGGTCGTGAGGCCGTCCAGCAGGTCGACGTCCGGCCGCCCGGAGGTCGGCATGAAGCCCTGCAGGAACGCGCTGTAGGTCTCGTTGATCAGCCGTTGCGACTCCGCGGCGACGGTGCCGAACACCAGCGAACTCTTCCCCGACCCGGAGACGCCGGTGAAGACCGTCAGCCGCCGCTTCGGGATCTCGAGGCTGACGTCCTGGAGGTTGTTGACCCGCGCGCCGTGGACCCGGATCAGGTCGTGACGGTCGGCGGGATGGTGCTCGGCGCTCATCGCACCTCGTTGATGCGCACCATCGTTCCGGCAGGGTCGCGGACGGCGCAGTCCCGTACGCCCCACGGCTGCTGGGTGGGTTCCTGGACGATCTCGGCCTCGCCGGCCGACAGCCGGGCGAAGACCGCGTCCAGGTCCGGCGTGGCGAGCGCGACCATGGCGTAGGTGCCCTTGGCCATCATCTCGGCGATGACCCGGCGCTCGTCGTCCGAGATCCCCGGGTCGGCCGCCGGTGGGCAGAGCACGATCGCGGTGCCGGTGCCGCCGGGCGGACCCAGCGTGACCCAGCGCATGGCTCCGTTGCCGACGTCGTTGCGTACCTCGAAACCGAGCAGGTCGCGCCAGAAGGCGAGCGACGCCTCCGGGTCCTCGTGCGGGGCGAAGGCGTAGTGAACGGTGAGATCCATACCGCTCACGCTAGGACCGCCCGCGCGCCCGGCGCTTCTCGATTCCTGACCGGTCGGGTCGCCTGCCGCGCGACGCAGGACGGCAGCTCGCCCGCGCGCCGCTGGGCCGCCCCGCGGTAGGCACCGGGTGACATGCCCATCATCTCGGTGAACCGGGTGCTGAAGGTGCCCAACGAGGCGCACCCGACCGCGAAGCAGACCTCGGTGACGCTGAGGTCGCCGCGGCGCAGCAGCGCCGTGGCCCGCTCGATACGGCGGGTCATGAGGTAGCTGTACGGCGACTCGCCGTAGGCGGCGCGGAACTCGCGGCTGAGGTGACCGGCCGACATGTGCACCTCTCGGGCCAGCGCCTCGACGTCCAGCGGCTGGGCGTGGTCGCGGTCGATCCGGTCACGGACGCGACGCAGGCGGGCGAGGTGGCGCCGACGGTCGGCCGAGAGCGGCGGTTGGGTCGCGGTCATGACCACTTCAGGCTAGCCACTGCGGGCCGTCACATGGCAGGTCACAGCGCGTGGGCCTACCGTCGTGGCAACGGCTCCGGCGGACGAGAACGAGGTAATGATGACGGCGACACCGACGGCTGATCACATCGACAGCGCCACGCTGCTGGCCCAGGCGGAGGCGAGGATCCTCGACGTCCGCACGCCGGCGGAGTACGAGACCCGCCACATCGAGGGGTCGGTCAACCTGCCCCTGGACGTGCTGAAGAGCCATGCCGCCGACGTCGTCTCCCGCCTCGACGGTCCGGTGGTGATCGCCTGCCAGAGCGGGACGCGGTCCCTCGACGCCCAGCGCACGCTGCGGGCCGCGGGCGCTCCGGACATCACCGTGCTCGACGGCGGCGTACCGGGCTATGCGGCCGCCGGCGGCTCCACGGTCACCGGCCAACAGAAGTGGGCCCTCGAACGGCAGGTGCGCCTGGTGGCCGGGTCGATCGTGCTGACGAGCGTCGTCGCCAGCCTGCGCCGGCCGAGAGCCCGCTTCCTCGCGGGCGGCATCGGTGCGGGGCTCACCTTCTCGGCCCTCACCGACACCTGCGCCATGGGTCGGTTGCTGATGATGCTGCCGTACAACAGCGGCCCGCGCGAGGCCGGGTACTACCTCGACCAGCTCTGAGCTCGGCCCGCCGCCGGCTCAGCCGGCCGAGGAGGATGCGGTCGCCGGCGATGTCGTGGAGGGCGGTGTCGTGGAGGGCGGCGAGGTGGTCGCCGGCGCCGTGCCCGAGCTGGTGTAGGTGTAGATGAGCACCCTCGACGCGCCGCTCGGGGACAAGACCCGGACTCCTACCGGCCCGGCGGCGTGCGCGGGCATCTCGATCGCCAGCCGGGTGGAGCTGAGATGCTCGACCGGGACGCTCACGCCTGCGACCGTGACCCGAGTGACGCTGTCCAGGCGCTGCCCGGTCAGGGTCACGCTGGTGCCGACGTCCCCCGGCCCCGTTCCAGGAGACAGCGACGTCAGAGCCGGCGCGTCGACGTAACGCAGCGGCCGGCTGACGGTGCCCCAGGCGGTGGCCACACTGAGCGTCGTCTTTCCCGCCCGGTGCGCCGGCACCCGCAGCACGAGCTGCGAGGAACTCCGGCTGACGAAGTCGTACTGCAGCGTGCCGCCGAGGTTCACCGCCGTGGTGCTGCCCAGGCCCCGTCCCGTGACCACGACCATGCCGCCCCTGGCGGAGACCGTGGGGGTGACCGAGGTGACGACCGGCCCCGCTCCCTGGCGTCCGGTCGACATCGGCCGGACGGCGCCGCGGTACACCCCGTCGTTCGCGATCATGTCGGTCAGCCGCGAGCGGCGGATGACCGTGCCACTGTCCGAGGCCTCGATCACCCAGCCGTCGCCGGCGTAGATGCCGACGTGGCCGATCCCGCCGGCGATGTAGGCGGAGAAGAAGACGAGGTCGCCCGGAACCAGTTGCGCCAGCCAGGGGTGGTACTTGCCGGCCTGGCTGTACTGCGTGGCCGCGTAGTGATCGAGGCGCCGGTACGGGGACCAGGCGTACAGCGACAGCCCCGAGCAGTCGAAGCCGATGACGTGGCAGTCGAGGTCGCCACCGTTGCGGGAGCAGACGCCGCGGGTGGGGGCGCTGCCGTTGCCGCCGGCCCAGGAGTACGGCAGGCCGAGCCAGGACTCCGCGCGCTGGACCGCCGTGCGTCCCATCGCCGGCGTCCAGTGCGTGCGTCGAGGCGCCGTCGCCGGGGTGCGGTGCGCCGACCGCAGGCGCGCGGAGATGGCCTGTTCCTGGCGGGCGGTGAGCCCGCCCATGATCGGGGTGTCCAGGCCGGGCGCCGTGAAGCGGTAGCCGGTGGCCTTGTTCGCCGCCGACCGGCCCCCGGCCGCGAGGACGTGCAGCTGGGTCTGCTGCAGGGCCTGGTGCCACGGCGTCACGATCTGCAGCGTGGTGGGTGACTGCACCTGCAGCCCGTAGCCCTTGACGCCGCTGAAATAGACGGCGCTGACGTTCGTGAAGTTGCTGCCGCGCACCGTGAGCGTCTGGCCGCCCCAGTAGACCCCGGCGTGGGCCGAGAGCGCGGTGACGACCGGTCGCGCCGTCGCCGCCGCGGCACCGCCGGCGTCGACCGCGACGCCGCCGGCGCCAAGAAGCGTGGCGGCCACGAGCGACGCGGCGACTTTGCGCATGGCATTCCTCATATGAACGAAGATCGGCGGGTCACATGCTGACATTAAGGTTGCGTATGGCCTATCCCATCCCGATCGGGCGGGGCACATCGAGCGCCCACCATGCACCAGGCTGGGGCCATGACTGACGCCGCCCCACACGCCGCCAGCTGGTTCGACGCCCTGCAACGAGGTGGGGACGACCTGCCGCCGGCACTGGTCACGCTCGGCTTCGAGCTCCTGTCGGTCAGCCACGACCCCGGCCAGGTCGAGGCGCGGTTCGTCGGCCGTCGGGAGTTCGCCAACCTGCTCGGCGGGATCCAAGGCGGTTTCCTGGCGGCGATGCTCGACGGATCGCTGAGCTGTGCCCTGCTCGCGACCATGCCCGCCGGCCACTTCGCGCCCACGCTGGAGATGACGATCAACTATCTGCAGGTGGCTCCGGTCGGGCCGCTGCTGGGGCGCGGCCGGGTGGTGCGCCGCGGCCGGACGATCGCCTTCCTGGCCGGCGAACTCTGCACCCCCGACGGCGAGATCGTCACCACCGCCACAGCCGTGGCCCGTCTGATCGACCGAACGAACGAATGAGGGCTGCGCGCCGAGCGCACACTGGAGTCGTGCGCGAGGAGTACCGGATGGGCGCCGTGGCCCGGATCGAGTCGCCGTTACGGCCGGGAACGCCCGGGCCGCGGCAGGCCGGTGAGAACGCCCCGGCGGCGGTGGTGGTGTTCGACGGGGCCTTCGAGAAGGCGGCGGCGGACATCCACGTCGGTGACGAGCTCGTCCTGCTGACCTGGCTGGACCAGGCCGACCGCGGCGTGCAGGCGGTGCATCCTCGCCGCGACGGCACCCGCCCACTGACCGGCGTGTTCAGCACCCGCTCCCCCAGCCGCCCGAACCCGATCGGGCTGCACCCGGTGCGGGTGACCGCGGTCGACGGCCTGCGCGTCGCCGTCGGAGCGCTCGAGGTGTTCGACGGCACCCCCGTGGTGGACGTGAAGCCACTGCGCCGGGACCTCGACCCGGCGTAATCCACTCGGCCCGGTTGCGTAGCCTGCTCTCGAACGCCTGACGTCGCGAGAGAGACCGACCATGCCCTCGGCACGAGAGAACTACGACCGCTGGCTCGGCAAGGGCCTGGCGCTGGACATCACCCGCGGCAAGCCGAGTCCGGCCCAGCTCGACCTGGCCGAGGGGCTGCTCGACCGGCCGCGCGACCGCTCGCTGCTGCGCAGTGACTCCGACACCCGCAACTACGGCGGCTCGGCCCTGGGTCTGCCCGCGCTGCGGGAGATCTTCGCCCCTCTGCTGCAGGTCCCGGTGGCCCAACTGGCGGCGGCCAACAACTCCAGCCTGGAGCTGATGTACCTCTCGGTGGCGACGTCGTTCTTCGACGCGCCGCCCGGCGGCCGGTCCGCGTGGAACGACGAGGACGCGACGCCCGCCTTCCTCTGCCCGGTGCCGGGCTACGACCGCCACTTCGGCGTCCTGGCCGACCTCGGCCTGCGGATGATCCCGGTCGCCACCACCTCCGAGGGACCGGACATGCAGGAGGTCGAGCGGCTGGTGGCCGACGACCCGTCGATCAAGGGCATGTGGATCGTCCCGAAGTACAGCAACCCCGCCGGCTGGACCTGCAGCCCGCGGGTCGTCGAGCGGCTCGCGGCGATGCCCACGGCGGCCGGCGACTTCCGGGTCTACTGGGACAACGCCTACGCCGTGCACCACCTCACCGACACCCCGGACGAGCTGGCCGACCTGCTCGCCGCCTGCGAGCGCGCGGGCAGCCCGAACCGGGCGGTCGTGTTCGGCTCCACCTCGAAGATCACCTTCGCCGGGGCGGGCGTGGCCTTCCTCGGCTCGTCGGTCGAGAACATCGCCTGGTGGCTGAAGCACGCCGCCAAGCGCACGATCGGGCCCAACCGGGTGGTGCAGGTCCAGCACGCGGAGTTCTTCGGCGACGCCGGCGGCGTGCTCGCGCACATGGCCAAGCACCGGGAGATCCTGGCGCCGAAGTTCGCCACCGTGCAGCGGGTGCTCACCGAGCGGCTGGCCGGCACCCCGGGCGTGTCCTGGTCGGACCCGAACGGCGGCTACTTCGTCAGCCTGCAGGTACGGCCCGGCACCGCGGCCCGGGTCGTCGCGCTCGCCGCCGACGCCGGCGTGAAGCTCACCCCGGCCGGTGCCCCGTTCCCGCACGGCCGGGACCCCGAGGACAGCAACATCCGCATCGCCCCCAGCTTCCCGCAGCTCGGCGAGCTGGGGCAGGCGCTGGAGGTGCTGGCCGACTGCGTGCTGCTGGCTGCCGAGGAGGCGTCCGACTGACGACACGCCGCCCGCAGTCTTGATTCATTCAAGAATGTGCGGGAGGGTCAGGGCATGCACTCGGAGACCGAGTTCGAACGCGTGCTGCGCGGCGCCGGGCTGCGCGTGACTCGCCCGCGGGTGGCGGTCCTGTCCGCCGTGCACGACCACCCGCACGCCGACACCGACTCACTCATCAGCGTCGTCCGGGACCGGGCCGGCGAGGTCTCGCACCAGGCCGTCTACGACGTCCTGCGGGCCCTGTCGGGCGCCGGACTCGTGCGCCGCATCCAACCTTCGGGCTCGGTGGCGCGGTACGAGACCCGCACCGGCGACAACCACCACCACGTGGTGTGCCGCTCCTGCGGCGCGATCGCCGACGTCGACTGCGCCGTCGGCTACACCCCCTGCCTCACCGCGGCCGACGACTCGGGCTTCGCCATCGACGAGGCCGAGGTCGTGTACTGGGGCCGCTGCCCCGCCTGCGCCGTCGCGCCACCCCTGCAGACCGAAGACCTGCAGACCGAAGACCAGCAAACCGATCCGAGCGAAGGAAGGGACAACCGTGGCTGAAGAGCATCGTCACAACGCCGTCGAAGGCGACATGCAGTCACCGGAGAGCGAGGGCGTGTGCCCGGTCGCCGACCGGCGCAACACCCCCGTCGAGGGCGGCGGGAACCGCGACTGGTGGCCGAACCGGCTGAATCTGGGGATTCTGCGCAAGCACCCGGCCTCGGCCAATCCGATGGACGCCGACTTCGACTACCGCACGGAGTTCCAGTCCCTCGACCTGGCCGCGGTCAAGCGCGACCTCGAGTCGGCCATGACCGACTCCCAGCCGTGGTGGCCCGCCGACTTCGGCCACTACGGCGGCCTGTTCATCCGCATGGCCTGGCACGGGGCCGGCACCTACCGCATCGGCGACGGCCGCGGCGGCGCCGGGTCCGGCATGCAGCGCTTCGCTCCGCTGAACAGCTGGCCCGACAACGCCAGCCTGGACAAAGCCCGGCGGTTGCTGTGGCCGATCAAGCAGAAGTACGGCAAGAGCATCTCCTGGGCCGACCTCTACGTCCTGGCCGGCAACGTCGCGCTGGAGTCGATGGGCTTCACCACGTTCGGCTACGGCGGTGGCCGCGTCGACCAGTACGAGCCGGACGACGACGTCTACTGGGGCCCGGAGAGCACCTGGCTCGGCGACGAGCGCTACACCGGCGAGCGCGACCTGCAGAACCCGCTCGCCGCGGTGCAGATGGGTCTGATCTACGTCAACCCGGAGGGGCCGAACGGTGAGCCCGACCCGGTGGCGGCGGCGCGGGACATCCGCGAGACGTTCGCCCGGATGGCGATGAACGACGAGGAGACCGTGGCCCTCATCGCCGGTGGCCACACCTTCGGCAAGACGCACGGCGCCGCCGACCCGGACGAGCACATCGGAGCGGAGCCGGAGGGCGCGCCGCTCGAGCAGATGGGCCTCGGCTGGAAGAACAGCTACCGGTCCGGGGTGGGCGCCGACGCGATCACCAGCGGCATCGAGGTCACCTGGACGCAGACGCCGACCACCTGGTCGAACAAGTACTTCGACAACCTGTTCGGCTACGAGTGGGAGCTGGAGAAGAGCCCGGCCGGAGCTTGGCAGTACGTCGCCAGGACCGACGAGCTGAACGTCCCGGACCCGGACGGCACGCCGAACAAGCGCAAGCCGACCATGCTCGTCACCGACCTGTCGCTGCGCATGGACCCGGTGTACGAGCAGATCTCGCGGCGCTTCCACGAGCACCCGGACCAGTTCGCCGACGCCTTTGCCCGCGCCTGGTTCAAGCTGACCCACCGCGACATGGGCCCGATCCAGCGCTACCTCGGCCCGGAGGTGCCGCAGGAGGAGCTGATCTGGCAGGACCCGATCCCCGCCGGCACTCCGCTGTCGGACGAGGACGCGGCCACGCTGAAGCAGCAGATCCTCGGCACGGGCCTGTCGGTGTCGCAGCTGGTCGCCGCGGCCTGGGCGGCCGCCTCGTCCTTCCGCAGCAGCGACAAGCGGGGCGGCGCCAACGGCGGCCGCGTCCGCCTCGAGCCGCAGTCGGGCTGGGAGGTCAACGACCCGGCCGGCCTCGCCCAGGTCATCCAGGCCCTCGAGGGCATCCAGCAGAGCTTCGGCAAGCCGGTCTCGTTCGCCGACCTCATCGTGCTCGGCGGCTGCGCGGCGGTCGAGAAGGCGGCCAAGGACGCCGGCTTCGACATCACCGTGCCGTTCACCGGCGGCCGGGGTGACGCCACCCAGGAGCAGACCGACGTCGAACAGTTCGCCGCGCTGGAGCCTCGGGCGGACGGGTTCCGCAACTGGATCGGCAAGAGCGCCCCGCTGCCGGCGGAGTTCATGCTGGTCGATCGCGCCAACCTGCTCGGCCTCTCCGCGCCGGAGATGACCGTGCTGGTCGGCGGCCTGCGGGTGCTGGGCGCCAACACCGGCGGCTCGACCGACGGTGTGCTCACCGACCGCCCCGGCGTGCTGACGAACGACTTCTTCGTCAACCTGCTGGACATGGGCCACGAATGGAAGCCGGTGGACGAGGACTCCACCCGCTTCGAGGCCCGCGACGCGGGCGGCAACGTGAAGTGGACCGGCACCCGGGCCGACCTGGTGTTCGGCTCGAACTCCGAGCTGCGCGCGGTGGCCGAGGTCTACGGCATGGACGACGCGAAGGAGAAGTTCGTGCGCGACTTCGTCCGCGCCTGGAACAAGGTGATGATGGCCGACCGCTACGACCTGGTCTGAGTCACCGTAGGTCCCGGCGGCTCGGGTCGGCGTGCGCGCCGGCCCGGGCCGTTCGCGTCACCGGGCAGGCTCAGGCCGGTGCAGGGATGGAGCGTCGGGTGGTGGCGCGCCGGACGAACGCCCGCGCCAGGGTGACCACCGTCTCGACCAGGGCCACCGCGATGCGAGCGGCGGAGGCGCGGGGCTTCGGCCGACGGCCGCGACGTCCGCGGCTCGCCGCGCGCGCGTGCTGTCGGTCGTGAGGTGTCCGGAACGCCATGGTCGTCTCCTCGCTGCTGCTGCCTCATCCTGACGCATCGGTGGTCAAACGGCGAGCGAGGCGGCGGATCAGCGCAGCGGATCGCCCCACTCGACGCTGCCCCGCAGCTGTCCCTTGACCAGCTTGCCGCCGGCGTTGCGGGGCAACGGGCCGGACAGGACCGCGATGTACTGCGGCACCTTGTAGTCGGCGAGCAGTTCGCGGCAGTGCGCGAGGACGGCGTCGACGTCCGGGGCCACCCCCTCGATGCCGACGAGGACAGCGCCCACCTTCTCGCCCATCACCTCGTCCGGAACCGCGATCACCGCGGCCTCGGCCACGCCGGGAGCGGAGGCGAGGGCGTCCTCGACCTCGACGCTGGCCACGTTCTCGCCGCCGCGGTTGATGATGTCCTTGGCCCGGTCGACGATGTGGACGCGGCCGTCGGCGTCGACGCGCACAATGTCGCCGGTGCGCAGCCAGCCGTCCACGACGGTCGCGGCGGTCTCCTCCGGCCGCCGCCAGTACTCGCGGGTGACGTTCGGGCCGCGGGCCAGCAGCTCCCCCACCTCCGCGTCGCCTCCGATCGGTGCCACCGCGAGGTCCACCACCGGGACGGCGTAGCCCACCGAGTCGGCGTGCTCGACGGCATCGCGGTCCGGCAGGACGGTCATCAGCGAGGCCGTCTCGGTCATGCCGTAGCCGTTGAACACCGCACCGGACGGGAAGGCCCGCTTCAACGCCAGTACCAGCGACGGGGCGATGGGCGCCCCGCCGTAGCCGACCCACCGGACCCCGCTGAGGTCGGCGGCAGCGAAGCCGGGGTGGCGCAGCAGCAGCGCATACACCGCGGGGACCGTGACGAGGAAGGAGATCCGCTCCGTCGTGAGCGCCTCCACCAGCGCGGCGAGGTCCAGCGCCGGCATGATCACCGCGGTGCCGCCGACGTAGGCCGCGGTGAGCAGCTGCGAGTTGCAGCCGGTGACGTGGAACAGCGGCACCGAGATGAGCGTGCGCAGCTGCGCGCCCTCGCCGGGGCCCAGGTCGAGCGACAGCGACATGCTGCGGGCGTTGGACAGGAACGCCCGGTGCGTCGTCGGCACGCCCTTGGGTTTTCCGGTCGTGCCGGAGGTGTAGAACAGCGCCGCCACGCTGTCGCTGCGCTGGCCCTCGGCCGGGTCCACGGGCTCGCCGTCCGGGAGCTCGTCGTCCGGGCCGAGGTCGACGGTCGGGGCGCAGTCGTCGAGCACGAACGCCAGTTCCGGCGCGGCCAGGCGGATGTTTACCGCGACCGCGATGCCGCCCAGCAGGACGGTTCCCCAGAACGCGAGCGTCCACCGGACGCCGGCCGGGTAGCGGATCGCGACGCGGTCACCGGGTCCGACGCCGGCGGCGCGCAGCCCACCGGCGACCCGGCGCGCCGCGTCCCACAACTGCCGGTAGGTCAGCCGCTGCCCGCCGGGCTCGACGACGGCCTCGACGTCGGGCTGCGCGTCGACGTGGCCGCGCAGCAGCGCCACGAGGGTCTCGGGCAGGTCGTCGTAGTAGGCGATGCCGTCGGCGTCACGCGCGACGTGGTCGGTCGGGAAGGGATAGGCGGCGGTCCGGGGCACCGGGACGACCCGCTCGGCCATGACCGCCTCAGCCCTTCGCGGCGCTGAAGTACCGCCGCGGGTTCTCGACGAGCATCGTGGTGATCTGCTCGTCGGTGACCCCGGCGTCGCGCAGCGCCGGCAGCACCGTGTCGTGGATGAAGGTGTAGTGCCAATTCGGCGCGAACTGCTCGAGCATGCCGGGCGGGAACCAGTCGATGTGACAGGACGCGTCGTGCGCCAGCACCATCTGCTCGGCGTAGCCCTCGGCGGCGAGAGCGGCGATGGTCTGCACCCGCTGGTCGGTGGGCAGCAGCACGTCCAGCCCGAAGCGGTCCATGCCGATGAACGATCCGGCGTCCAGGAGCCGCCGCAGGTAGTCGAGGTCGGTGCTGTCGCCGCTGTGCCCGACGACGACCCGGGTGAGGTCGACGCCCTCCTCACCGAGGATCCGCTGCGCGACGAGGCCGGTCTCGTGCGGGGCGCTGGTGTGCACGGTGATCGGCACGCCGGTGCGCTTGTGGGTCTCGGCCACCGCCCGCAGGACCCGCTCCACGCCCGGGGTGAGCTGGTCCTCGATGGCGCACTTGAGGAACGCCGCCTTGATGCCGGTCCCGGCGATGCCTTCGGTGATGTCGCCGACGAACATCTCGATCATCGGTTCCTCGCCGTCGAACATCGTGCCCGGGCCGACGAAGTGGAAGAAGAACGGCACGTCGTTGTAGGTGTAGAGCCCGGTGGCCGGGACGATGTTGAGGTCGACCTGCTCGTTGACCCGCGCGACCCGTTCGATGTCGCGCCCGAGCCCGATGACGGTGGGGTCGACGATGGTGTCGACGCCGCGATCCTTCAACGCCTGCAGCCGGGTGACGGCGTCGGCCACCCGCTGCTCCTCGTCCCACAGCGACGGGTAGTTGCGGCGGATCTCCTCGTTGAGCACGAAGACGTGCTCGTGCATCAGCACCGTGCCCAGTGCGTCGGTCCCCACCGGACCCCGGACGGTCTCCACCTCGGCCATGCCGCTCACCCTTCGTCGCGTCTGCTCGGGCGGGCGAGCGCCGTCGCCCGGGGCCGACGTTAGTGATCGGCGGGGGCTCTGCGAAAGGGGCGACGGCCGGCGCGATCGACCACCCGCCCACGCGCCGCGTATCGGCCGCTCGCACACTGAGGTCATGGAGAACATCGGCCATGACTGACCAGGCGCAGCGCAGCGACGCGACCACGGTGACGATCGACGGGCAGTGCCTGACCGTCGACGACCTCGCCGAACTCGCCGGCGGTCCGCTGCGCGTCACGATCTCCGACGACGCCGCCGAACGCGTCCGGGGCTCGCACGACCAGGCGGTTCGGATCCGCGGCCAGCGGCCGCTCTACGGCCGCAGCACCGGGGTAGGCGCGAACCGCGACGTCGTGCTGCAACCCAGCGTGGACGCGGCGCAGGCACTGCTGACCAGTCATGCCACCTCGGCCGGCCCGCCACGCAGCCCCGACCGGGTGCGGGCGCTGCTGCTGGTGCGGCTCAACCAGCTGTGCGCCGGCGGCAGCGGCGTCAACCCGGAGGTCGTCGAGGCCTTGGCGCGGTTGATCAGCGATGATGCCCTCCCCACGATCCACGAGCACACCGGGGTCGGCACCGCCGACCTGTCGGCGCTGGCCGCGATCGCGCTGGCGGCCCAGGAGCACTCCCCCGGGTTGCTGCTCGGTCCGGACGACGCGCTGCCGTTCCTGTCCAGCAACGCCGCCGCTCTGGCCGACGCCGGCCTAGGCCTGTCGCGCTACTCGCGCGCGGCCCGCGCCGGCCTGGCGGTGGCGGCGTTGAGCTTCTTCGCCCTGGACGGCAACCTCGAGGCCTTCTCCCGCGCGGTGGAGCGGGTGACCCCGATGCTCGGTGCTCGGGCCACCTGCCGGGCGATGCGGGCCCTGATCGGGTCCGAGGCCAGCCAGGCGCTGCGCATCCAGGACCCCTACGGGCTCCGGGCGTTGCCGCAGAGCCACGGCGTCCTGCTGGACGCGCTCGCCGCGCTGCGTGACACCGCCGACGCCTACGTGAACGCGCCGAGCGAGAACCCGGTGGTGATGCCGGACGGTGCGGTGGCGCACCACGGCGGGTTCCACGCCTCCTACCTGGCGGTGGCGACCGACAGCGTCCGCAACGCGGCGGTGCAGTCGGCGCAGCTGGTGCTGCACCGGCTGACCTACCTCAGCGAGCCGGCGCACACGGGGTTGACCCCGTTCCTGGGCGACGGGACGCCGGGTGCCTCGGGCGTGATGCTGGTGGAGTACGTCGCCGCCGCGGCCCTGGGCGACGTGCGGGCGGCGGCGGCGCCGTCGGCGGTGCAGACGACCAGCCTGTCGCGCGGCGCCGAGGACGCGGCGAGCTTCGCGTCGCTGGCCTCGCGCCAGCTGCTGGCCAGCGCCGAGGCCTACGAGCTGCTGGTGGCCGCCGAGTTGCTGACGGCGGTGCGCGCCAACCGCATGCGCAAGGTCCGGCCGACCGGGAAGCTGGCCGAGGTGCTCGCCACGGTCGCGGACCTGCCCGACGACGAGCGGGATCGTGACCTCACCGCCGACGTCGAGCGGGCGCGGGAGCTGCTGCCGCTGTTGACCGAGTTGGTGGACCTGCAGCTGCCGGACAGCAGCTGGGAGAACGACCTCTAGGCCGGGTCAGGCCGGCCGGGCGTGGTTCTCGTGCGCGCGGACGTAACGCTGCGCCTCGCGGCGTGCGGCGTCCCGGGCCCGCCGGAAGTACCCGGCGGGGTCGGCCACCATCGCCTCGACCTTCGGGTCGCTGGAGGTCTTGACGCGCCGCGCCGCGGCCGGCGAGTTCGCCATGATCCGCCCCTCTCGTTCCTGGTCCAGGTTACCCACCGGCGGTTGCCGACGGCGGTCGATGCGCATGCTAGGCCGCCGCACCGACATCACCGGCCCGCCGAGATCTGGCTGACGGCCAGGATCCGCGCCAGCACGATCAGAACGGGCCGGTCCCGCTCCGCGTCGAGGTCGCCGGGACGCAGCGAGTCGATGGTGAGCATCCCGGTGGCGTGCTCGACGCCGCGGACCGGCACGGACAGGAAGGTCCGGTAGACGTGGTCGTGCGCGTCCCACCCCGGCGGCGGCTCGGTCTCGATGTCCCGGCAGAACAGGTAGCTGTCGTCCTGCACCATGGCGATCGCGGCGTAGCCGGAGACCGTGCCCGCCTCGAACGGCGAGCGCGGCTCGTCGGCCCGGCCCGCGACCTGCCCGGACCAGCGCAGCCGTACCGGCCGGGCGTCGCCCCACTCCAGCGCGAAGTAACACGCCCGCACCGCGTGGTCGGGGCCGATCGACGCCGAGGCCGCGTACAGCACCGAGGTGGCGATCTGGGCCCGGATCGCGTCGCGGTCGGCCTCCGCCTCGGCTTCGAACAGCTGCGTCACCAGCCGCAGAATCGGGCTGAACGCGTCGGAGATGGCGTAGTTGGTGGACGTGCGGATGTCCTCGGCCAGCTGCTCCAGATCCCGCGTGACGCGGCGCTCGGCCGCTCGTCGCCGGGCGTGCGCGAGCAGCTGCAGGGCGGTGAGCACGACCGCCGCCGCGAGCCAGAGCCACCGGGCGCCGCCGTTCGTGACGCCGACCAGCCCGCCCGCGACGACCAGCAGGATCGTCGCGACGACGTTGAGCGCCTCCCACGACCGCGGCCGCAGGCGGTGCACTCGGCGATTCATGGCCTCAGTGTCGCGGACACCACCGACGATTTCGGCCGCCCCCGGGGCGGGGTGTCAGGGGGCGGGGGTCAGGCCGCGTAGGCCTGCACGGCGCGCTCGAGCTCGGCGGCGGCCCGGGACATGTGGATGCCTCGCCGCCGCGCCAGCTGCACCGTGCGGCGCAGCCCCGGGGAGGCGAGCGGGGTGACCCGGAAGCGGTCGGCGACCACCGTGCTCGGGACGACGGCGATGCCCAGCCCGGCGGCGACGAGGCCCAGCACCGCGTCCATCTCGCCGCCCTCGACCGCCAACCGCGGCTCGAAACCGGCCTCGCGGCAGGCCGCGAGGGTCGCCTCGCGCAGGTCGTAACCCTCGCGGAACATCACCAGCTGTTTGGTCCGCAGCTCGCGGATGCGCATCGAGGGGCGGGGCGTCGGCGGCGGGTCGGACAGCGCTGAGATGACCACGAGCTCCTCGACGAACAGCGGCTGGGTGTCGACGCCCGGGTCGTCCTCGGCGCGGGAGTCGACCAGCAGCGCGAGGTCCAGGGCACCGGCGGCGAGCAGCTCCTGCAGGTCGCGGGAGCCGCTCTCGGTGATGACAATCGCCACACCGGGGTGCTCGCGGTGGTACTCGCCGATGATCTGCGGCATGAGCCCGGTGCAGAGGCTCGGCGTGGCCCCGAGCCGGACCCGACCGCGCCGCAGGTCGTCCAGTTCTCGTAGCGCGCGCCGGGCGTTGTCGGCCTCGGCGAGCATGCGGCGGGCGATGGGCAGCAGCTCCCGTCCGGCCGCTGTGAGTTCGACGTTCCGGGGGGTCCGGACGAACAGCGTGCTGCCGAGGCTGCGCTCCAACGCGCGAATCTGCTGCGAGAGGGTGGGCTGCGCGACCTCCATCAGGTCGGCGGCGTGGGTGAAGTGACGAGCGTCGGCCACCGCGACGAAGTAGGCCAGCTGCTGGAGTTGCACACCGCAAAGGATAGCTGTTACCTATCGCGTGGAAAGCAAGCATCTGTTTCCACTCTGGTCGCTCGCGTTCTAGCGTCGCTCCCCGTGGTGATGACCGACCCCAAGGACTCCCAGCAGAAGCAGGCCGGCCCGGCCCGCACCCCCCGCCGTCGCACCGGCCGCGTCGCGGGTGCGGTAGGGCTGTGGCACACCTCGATCGGCAAGAAGATCGTCATGGCCGTCACGGGCCTGCTGATGCTCGCCTTCCTGCTGGTGCACATGCTCGGCAACCTCAAGATCTTCTTCGGCCCGCAGGACTTCGACGGCTACGCCCGCTGGCTGCGCACCATCGGCGAGCCGGTGCTGCACGGCGCCTGGTTCCTGTGGATCCAGCGGGCGGTGCTGCTCGTGGCCGTCGTACTGCACATCGTCGCGGCCGCGCAGCTGTCCAAGCGTGACGTCCGGGCCCGCCCGACGAAGTACGCCCACGGCCAGCGGGCGAAGGCGACCTTCGCCACCAGCACGATGCGGTGGGGCGGCGTCATCCTGGCCCTGTTCATCGTGTGGCACCTGCTCGACCTCACCGCCGGCGTGGTCAACCCCGGGTTCCAGGAGGGCCACGTCTACGCGAACGTCTACCGCGACTTCAGCCACTGGTGGAGCAACGTCATCTACATCGTCGCGATGGCGGCGCTCGGGCTGCACATCAACCACGGCTTCTGGAGCTCCTCGCAGACACTCGGCGTCAACAGCCCGGCGCGGGACAAGGCAATCAAGGCCACCGGCACCACGCTGGCGGTCCTCATCTCGGTCGGCTTCATCATGGTCCCGATCGGCGTCATGGCAGGAATCGTCAAATGAACTACACCGACGGCGACCCGATCGTCGACACCAGGGCCCCGTCCGGCCCCATCGAGGAGCGTTGGACGACCCGCAAGTTCGAGGCCAAGCTGGTCAACCCGGCCAACCGGCGCAAGCACCGCGTCATCGTGGTGGGGACGGGGTTGGCCGGCGGCTCGGCGGGCGCCACGCTGGCCGAGCAGGGGTACCACGTCATCCAGTTCTGCTTCCAGGACTCGCCTCGCCGGGCGCACTCGGTGGCCGCGCAGGGCGGCATCAACGCTGCGAAGAACTACCGCAACGACGGCGACTCCGTGTACCGGCTCTTCTACGACACGGTCAAGGGCGGCGACTTCCGCAGCCGGGAGTCGAACGTGCACCGGCTCAGCGAGATCTCCCGGCAGATCATCGACCAGTGCGTCGCGCAGGGCGTTCCGTTCGCCCGGGAGTACGGCGGTCTGCTCGACACCCGCTCGTTCGGCGGCGTGCAGGTGCAGCGCACCTTCTACGCCCGCGGCCAGACGGGCCAGCAGCTGCTCATCGGCGCCTACCAGGCCCTCTCGCGGCAGATCGACGCCGGCAACGTCGAGATCCACCCCCGCACGGAGATGCTCGACCTGATCGTCATCGACGGGCGCGCCCGCGGCATCGTCGCCCGTGACCTGGTCAGCGGTGAGATCACGACCTACCTGGCGGACGCCGTCGTGCTGGCCAGCGGCGGCTACGGCAACGTCTTCTACCTGTCCACCAACGCCAAGGGCTCGAACGCCACCGCGATCTGGCGCGCCCACCGGCGGGGCGCGTACCTCGCCAACCCGTGCTTCACCCAGATCCACCCCACCTGCATCCCGCGCTCGGGCGACCACCAGTCCAAGCTGACGCTGATGAGCGAGTCGTTGCGCAACGACGGCCGCATCTGGGTGCCGAAGAAGCGGGGTGACGATCGCCCGCCGTCCCAGATCCCCGAGGACGAGCGCGACTACTACCTCGAGCGGATCTACCCCAGCTTCGGCAACCTCGTCCCCCGCGACGTCGCCTCCCGGGCGGCGAAGACCATGTGCGACGAGGGGCTCGGCGTCGGGCCGGGCGGCCTCGGCGTCTACCTCGACTTCGCCGACGCCATCGAGCGGATGGGCCGCGAGGCGGTCTCGGCCAAGTACGGAAACCTCTTCGACATGTACCAGCGCATCACCGCGGAGAACCCGTACGAGACGCCGATGCGCATCTACCCCGCCATCCACTACACGATGGGCGGGCTGTGGGTCGACTACGACCTGCAGACCACCATCCCGGGGCTGTTCGCGATCGGTGAGTGCAACTTCTCCGACCACGGCGCGAACCGGCTCGGCGCGTCGGCGCTGATGCAGGGCCTGGCCGACGGCTACTTCGTGCTGCCGACCTCGATGAACGACTACCTGGCCGCCGCCAAGCTGAGCGAGGTGCAGGCCGAGGACGCGGCCGTCGCGCAGGTCGAGACCGAGACCCGCGAGCGGATCGACACACTGCTCTCGATCGACGGCAGCCGCACCGTCGACTCCTTCCACCGCGAGCTCGGCACCCTGCTCTGGGACTACTGCGGTATGGCCCGCAACGAGGCCGGGCTGCGCAAGGCGCTCGATCGTCTCCCCGAGCTGCGCCGCGAGTTCTGGACCGACGTCAAGGTGCCGGGCACGGGCGAGGAGCTGAACCAGCAGCTGGAGAAGGCCAACCGGGTCGCGGACTTCCTCGAACTCGGCGAGCTGATGACCCTCGACGCGCTGGTGCGGGAGGAGTCCTGCGGCGGCCACTTCCGCGAGGAGCACCAGACAGCAGACGGCGAGGCCGCCCGGGACGACGAGAACTTCAGCCACGCCTCGGCCTGGGAGTGGACCGGGTCGCAGTCCGGGCCGGTCCTGCACAAGGAACCGCTCGAATTCGAGTACGTCCACCTGGCGAATCGGAGCTACGCATGACCAGCACCTCGACCCGGCCCTCCCCCGCGGCGCCGTCGCCCGACTCGAAGCGCACCAAACGGATCACGCTGCGGGTGTGGCGGCAGCCGAACCCGCAGGTCGAGGGGCGGTTGGTGGACTACACGCTCGACGACGTCACCGACGACATGTCCTTCCTCGAGGCACTCGACGTGCTGAACGAGCGGCTGATCGTGCAGGGCGAGGAACCGGTGGCGTTCGACCACGACTGCCGCGAAGGCATCTGCGGCTCCTGCGGCATGGTGATCGACGGTCGCGCCCACGGCCCCGTACAGACCACCACCTGTCAGCTGCACATGCGCGAGTTCCCCGACGGCGCCACCATCGAGGTCGAGCCGTGGCGGGCCGGCCCCTTCCCGGTCATCAAGGATCTGATCGTCGACCGGTCGGCGTTCGACCGCATCATCCAGGCCGGCGGCTACATCACCGCCCCGACCGGATCGGCCCCCGAGGCCCACTCGACGCCGGTACCGAAGCCGGACGCCGACCGCGCCTTCGAGAACGCCACCTGCATCGGCTGCGGCGCCTGTGTGGCGGCCTGCCCGAACGGCTCGGCCATGCTGTTCACCTCGGCCAAGGTGGCGCACCTGGACTCCCTGCCGCAGGGCCAGCCGGAGCGCGAGACCCGCGTGTTGAACATGGTCGACCAGATGGACGCCGAGGGCTTCGGCGGCTGCACCAACAGCGGCGAGTGCGTCGCCACGTGCCCGAAGGAGATCCCGTTCTTCAGCATCGTCGACCTGAACCGGGAGTACCGCCGGGCGGTGCGCCGGCAGGGCTGACGAGCGCCGCGAAGATCCGGATAATTCGCGCGCCGCGCGCTACCGACCGGTAACCTGCCTGCCATGAGCGACGGTCAGATCCGGGTGCACGCCTTCACCGACGACGCGCTGGGGAGCGACGACGCCGTCGGCCTGGCCCAGCGGGTCCGGGCAGGCGAGGTGAGCCCCGCCGAGCTCGCCACGGCAGCCGCGGCGCGCTCCCGCGAAGTCGAGGACACCTTGCACGCCGTCGAGGTCGACACCTTCGACCGGCCGCTCGTCTCCGACAACCGCGACGCGGCGCTGTTCGGCGTCCCCACCTTCGTCAAGGACAACACCGACGTCGGCGGGCTGCCGACCAACCACGGCAGCGAGGCCTACCGCGCCGCGCCGGCCAAGCGCGACGGCCGCTACACCCGGCAGTACCGCGGCACCGGGATGACGGTGCTCGGCAAGTCCCGGCTGCCCGAGTTCGGGTTCAGCGCCTCGACCGAGTTCATGACGCGCGCCGCGGTCCACAACCCGTGGCACACCGCGTTCACGGTCGGCGCGTCCTCGGGCGGGTCGGCGGCCATGGTCGCGGCGGGCGTCGTGCCGATCTCGCATGCCAACGACGGCGGCGGCTCGATCCGCATCCCGGCGGCGTGCGCCGGCCTGGTCGGGCTCAAGCCCACCCGCGGCCGGCACGTCGACGGCGAGCAGGCCGCGCACCTGCCGATCAACATGATCTCCGAGGGGGCGGTCACCCGGACCGTCCGCGACACGGCCGCCTTCATCGCCGCCGCCGAGGATCACTGGCGCAACCCGGCCCTGCCGCCGATCGGTCTGGTGACCGGCCCGGCGTCCCGGCGGCTGCGAATCGGTCTGATCACCAACAGCGTCACCGGCGCCGTCACCGACGACGAGACCCGCGCCGCGGTCGAGCGGACCGCCGCCGTCCTCGAGAAGGCCGGCCACATCGTGGAGCCGGTGGACCTGCCCGTGGGCGAGCAGTTCGCGCACGACTTCGTGCAGTACTGGGCGCTGCTGGCCGAGCTCGCGCTCGACACCGGCAAGTTGGCCCTGAGCCGCTCGTTCGACACCTCCCGCGCGGACGGGCTGAGCCTGGGGCTGCGCTCGTTCCACCGGCGGAATATCCACCGCACGCCGGGTGCGCTGCGCCGGCTGCGGCAGACCCCGGGCAAGGTCACCCGGCTGCTCGCACGCCACGAGGCCGTGATCTCTCCGGTCCTCTCGCACACCACGCCTCGGCTGGGGTACCTCAGCCCGACGCTGCCCTACGACGAGCTGATCCAACGGCTGCTGCGGTGGGTGGCCTTCACGCCGCTGAACAACATCGCCGGCACGCCCGCGATCTCCGTTCCTGCCGGCCTGAGCGCCGAGGGGCTGCCCATCGGCGTGCAGCTCTCGGCGGCGCACGGCGACGAGCGGACACTGCTGGAACTGGCGTTCCTGCTGGAGTCCGAGCAGCCTTTCCCCCGCATCCGGGGCTGACGTCGGGCGGCGGAGCCCTCGCCGGCAGGGTCAGCTGCCCGTCGGCTCCGGCGGTTGCCCGGCCTCCGCGCCATCCGGCAGGGAGCTCAGCGGCACCGTCCAGGTGATGTGGGTGCCGGCGCCGGGACCGGAGACCACCACGGCCGTACCGCCGCGCTCGCCGGCGCGCGCCTGCAGGTTCGCCAGCCCGCTCCGGCGGCCGCCACTCGGGATGCCGACCCCGTCGTCCTCGATCTCGAGCGTGACCGCGGTGCGGTCGACGCGGATGCCGACCGCCACGGAACTTGCCTGGGCGTGCTTGGCCGCGTTGGTCAGCGACTCGCGCAGCACGGCGATGCAGTCGTCCACCAGCGAGGTCTCCAGCCCGAAGTCGACCGGGCCCTCGAAGGCGAGCTCCGGCCGGCAGCCCAGCGCGGGCTCCAGATCCTCCAGCAACGCCTCGGTCCGCGCCCGGAGCGACTCACGCGCCGCGGTGATCGGACGGGTCAGCCGGAAGATGGTCGAGCGGATCTGCTTGATCGTCCCGTCGATCTCGTCGACCCCGGTGGCCAGCCGCTCGGCGGGGTCACCGGTCAGAGCGGCTGCGACGCCCTCCATGGTCAGCCCGAGCGCGAAAAGCCGTTGGATGACGTGGTCGTGCAGATCCCGCGCGATCCGGTCCCGTTCCCGGATCAGGGCGAGTTGGTTGCGTTCCCGGTGCACATCACCGAGTTCGAGCGCGAGCCCGACCTGGCCGGCGAACATGCTCGCCATGCCGAGCTCGCTCTCACCGAAGGCCCGGCGAACCTGATCACGACCCGCGACGAGGACCCCGTTGACCCCGGCGCTTCCGCGTAGCGGTACGGCGATCACGCTCTCCGGGGCTCCTTCGCCCGTCGGTACGGGCAGCAGACCGTGCCCCCCGTCGGAGACCACGCAGGCCTCCCCGAGCGTCAGCACACCGGCGAGCTGGGTCCCCGCCACCGGGACGACCTTGCCCTCCCAGTCCCGGGCGGCCGGCCCGGCGGCGACCTCGACGACGAGGGTGCCGTCCTCCGGCCCCGGGCAGAGCATCGCGGCGATGTCGGCCTCCGCGAGCTCGCGGAGGCACTCGACGACGCGACGCAGCGGTGAGTCGAGCTGCCCGGCCGCGAGTTCGCGGGCGAGCTGCGAGACCTCGCGCGCCCACCGGTTGCGGCGGGCGTTCGCGACCTCGGTCCGCGCCCGCTCGATGATGTTGGCGGCGGCCGTGGCCAGCGCCACTGCCGCCTGCACGTCGTCCTCGGCCAGCCGCCCCCGACCGGCCGGGTCGCACACGTACAGCGCGCCGGCGGGGCGACCGCGCAGCACGATGGGGACCCCGAGCAGCGAGCCGACGTCGGGGCCGTCGGGTCGCTGGTCCGGCTGCGGGTCCAGCAGCACCGTCGCGCCCCCGCGCGCCACCGTGTCCCGCAGCAGCTCGTTGTCGGCTATCCGCCCGACCGTGCCGGGCCCCCCACCCGCGTCAGCGCAATGGCTGGCGATTCCGCCGGGCAGGGCCGAGGCGTCGGCCACCGTGATCACGGCGCAGTCGGCGCGCGTGACGTGGGCCGCCACCCGCGCGATCTCGACGAGACGGTCGGCCGTCGACACGCCCGGCCGCGCGACGAGCGAGTCGTCGATCGCCGCTCGGACGCGCTCCGCGCGCAGCTCGTCGACCGGGAGATCGACGCCCCGTCCGTCCGATTCGATGCCGTACTGCGACACCACACTCATCAGCTGGCCCCCCCGACCCACGGACCACGTAGGGCGGTCCGCGCCATGCACTGATTCCCTTCAGCCGCGAGGCAGTATCGACTCCGGCGGCACTGATCGGGCACAGTGTTTGCCCCGAACAGGACCTAATGACCTTGCAGCGTTTCCTGAGAATACCTGGATCTTCGCTGCGGTCCAGTCGCAATTCTGTCGGCATGCGTCCGGGGTGACACGCTGAGAGCGCTGGCCCGTGGGGTGGCCCACCGCCTATTCTCGCCACACCACGCACGCTCACGGTGAACATGACGGGCAGGCCCGACCATGATCCAGAAGATCCGCGCTCAGCAGACCGACGTGCCGCTGACGGCCCACTGGGCTGTGCTGCTGGTCGCGCTGGCGATCGTCCTCGTCGTGGTGCGACTCGTCACGTGGAGCCTGATCGGCATGCTGATGGTGCTGTTCTTCGCCGTCGGCTTCGTCGTCCGACTGGTTCACGCTCTGCGGGTCCGGCACAGCATCGGCCGGGCCTGACCGGGCCGCCTCCGGCAGAGGTCTAAGGGGTCTAACCGACGCCGATCAGGATGCGCGGGTGCGCAGCCGGCCGGAGCCAGCGCATGATCGAGACCAGCCGCGGCTGCGGGATCGCGACGCACCCGGCCGTCGGAGAGCCGACCGAGACGTGGAGGAAGAACGCGCTGCCGGCGCCCTGCCGCACGCCGCCCGGGCTGTTGCGGGTGTTGTAGTCGATGACTACGGCGTAGTTGTAGTACGGCGTCTCGTAGTACAGGTGCTCGTTGACGCCGTTGTCGTAGCCGCAGTGGGCACAGCGCTGATGGGTGTTGTATTTCGGGCCCCGGCTGCTGATCCAGTAGTCGGCCGGCGTGGTGCGAAACCAGCGCAGGTGGGTGCCGGGGTTGGCGTGCCGACCGAACGCCTGGGTCAGGGTGAAGCTGCCGGCCGGAGTCTTCGAACGGGTCTCGCTGGCGGTGCCGACACCGTCGGCGCCGATCCAGGCGGTGACCGCCCGGCCCCACTGCTTCCAGCGCCCCGGCCCGACCTTCGTCCACGCCCGCAGGGTGGCCGTGGTGCTGGAGTGCGAGCGCGCCACGACGGTGACGACCCGCGTCGCAGTGCCGGTGCGGAAGCCGAGCGGCAGCCTGCGCCCCGCGGGCGCAGCGTGGGTGCTCGGCGCCGCCTTTCGGGTGGTCTGTCGCGATGCCGCTCGCGGCGTCGTGTGCGGTGTGGCCGGCACGGTGTGAGCGGCCGACGAGGACGCGGGCGCACGGTGAGCAGCGGGGCGGTGAGCAGCGGCAGCGGTGCGGGTCGGCCGGCTGCTCCGCGCCGCGGAACTCGACGTGGCGGGAGCGTCCACGGCGGCTGCCGTCCTCCCGCGGGCCGTGGCGGCGGAGGTCGCGCTCGGCGACGCGGGGGCCGGCGTGGACGCGGCCGGTGTGGTGGCGAGGGGTGCGGCGAACGTGGTCCTCGGCCGGGCAGGTGACGTGCCGGCGAGGCCGACCGGGGCCGCCGCCGGCGTGTCGCCGGCCTGCGTGGCGTGGGCCATGCCCACGACGACCACCGCGGCACCCGCTACAGCGGCGCACGACAGGGTGGTGGCCGCCACCCGTCCCCAACTCATGCGCGTCAGTGTGCCAAAGGGTGCGGACGTCACGATGCAGGCGGTGGCCCGGCACGCCGGGGTCGAGCGTGTCAGAGTGGGGGCATGCAGTCACCCTCTGTGGGCGCGGTCGGCGCTGCCGGCGCGGCAGCGTGATTTCCGTCGAGCGGACCGTCGAGATCGACCGGCCGCTGCGCCAGGTGTTCACCTACCTCATGGACTTCACCCACACCGAGCAGTGGGACCCGGGGACGGTGAGCACGACCCGCACCGACGACGGGCCGCTGCGGGAGGGGACGACCTTCCACAACGTCTCGGAGTTCCGGGGCCGCCGCACCGAGCTCGACTACCGCATCGAGGTCCTCGAGCGCGACGCCCGGCTCGTCTTCGCCGGCCGCAATCGCACCGTCGAGGCCACCGACGACATGACCTTCACAGCGCGCGGCGAGGCCACGCTGATCACCTACCGGGCAACGTTCCACTTCAAGGGCATCGCCCGGCTCGCCGAGCCGTTCCTGCGGGGCGGGTTCGACTCGCTCGCCGACGAGACGGTCGCCCAGTTGACCGCGACGCTCGAACAGCAGCTGTGACCGGTCACTCGTCGGCGACGGCCTCCAGCTGATTGCCGTCCGGGTCCCGGACGACGGCGTGGTACTCCCCGCGCCGGTAGAGCGTCCAGCGGCGTGGCGGTGTGTGCTCCGTGGCCCCCGCCGCGAGGGCCGCGGCGTGGAACCGGTCCACGGCCTCGCGCGACGGGGCCCGCAGCCGGATGTGGACGCCCGCGCCGGCCGCCTCACCGGTGACCACCCAGACCTGGGCGGCGCCGCCCGGCGGCCCCCAGCCGACCGCCTCGACCGGGCCGTCGTCCTCCTCCTCGTCCACCAGTTCGGCGAGTCGTTCCAGCCCGAGCGCCGTGAGCGCGGCCTCGTAGCACCGCAGCGTCGCGTCCAGCTCGCGCCCGGTAATGGTGACCGCCTCGAGGCCGGTCCGGGTCTGGTCCACCTCGCGCACTCCTCGCTCGCGACCCCGGCGATACTGGCGATACTGTGCCGGTGAATCCGAACGGACCGCCGACCGCCCTCACCATTGCAGGCTCGGACTCCGGCGGGGGCGCCGGGGCCCAGGCCGACCTCAAGACCTTCCTCGCCTGCCGGGTGCACGGCATGTCGGCCATCACCGCGGTGACGGTTCAGAACTCGCTCGGCGTGAGCGAGTTCTACGAGCTGCCGGCCCAGGCGGTGGCCGAGCAGATCGAGTCGGTCGCCACCGACATCGGGGTCGGCGCCGCCAAGACCGGCATGCTCGCCTCGGCGCCGGTGATGACCGCGGTGGCCGACGCCGTCCGCCGGCTCGGGGTGCGGCCGTTCGTCGTCGACCCGGTGGCCGCGTCACAGCACGGTGACCCGCTGCTGCGACCCGAGGCCCTCGAGACGCTGCGGGAGCTGATCATTCCGCTGGCGAGCCTGGTCACTCCCAACCTCGGCGAGGTCGAACTGCTCACCGGCATCGAGGTGCGCGACCGGGCGGACATGGACGCCGCCGCGGACGCCTTCCTCGCGCTCGGGGCCGAGGCGGTCCTGGTCAAGGGCGGCCACCTGCCCGACGGTGACGCCGTCGACCTGCTCCGGTCCCCCGACGGCGACCTGGAGCTGCGCTCCCGGCGACACGACACCGCCCACACCCACGGCTCCGGTGACACCCTCGCCGCGGCCATCACGGCCGGGCTGGCGCGCGGTGCGACGCTGCCGGAGGCGGTGCGGCAGGGCAAGGCCTTCGTCACCGCCGCCGTCGAGGGCTCCTTCCCGCTCGGGGCGGGGCTGGGGCCGGTCGGGCACTTCTGGCGCGTCCGCGACTGGCCGGACACCCGGACTGATTCTTACTGAGTCACCCCGACCGGAGCGCGCGCCGGCCCCGCAGGAGGTACAGGATCGGCACCGCCCCGGCGGAGTTGACCAGCGCGATGGCCGCTCCCCACGCCACCTTCGAGCCGCGGATGTCGCGGCTCGGACGCGGTACGAGATCGATCAGCGCCGCCGTCTTCAGACCCGCCTCGAAGGCGCCGACGACCAGGATTGTCTGCCGGACCCGCGGGTTCAGCTCGTTCCATCTCTTGCCAGCCACGTCATCAGAGTACGGTGGAGATCGCGCGGGAGCCTCGGACGGCCGGGGCTGAGAGGGCAGCAGCCGACCGCTGAACCTGATCCGGGTCATGCCGGCGCGAGGGAGCGAATGATCGAACAGTCCGCCACCGCCTCGACCGACGTCATCGTCGTCGGCGGGGGCGTCATCGGTGCCGCCATCGCCTGGCGCTGCGCTCAGCGCGGCGCGTCCGTCACCGTCGTCGACCCGGACCCCGAACAGGGGGCGTGGCGTACCGCCGCCGGGATGCTCGCCCCGGTCACCGAGGTGCACTACACCGAGACGCCGCTGCTGGCGCTGAACCGCGACTCGCTGGCCCGCTGGCCCGGCTTCGCCGCGGAGCTCGAGCAGGAGTCCGGCCTGCGGGCCGGGTTCCGCGACACCGGCACGGTCGTCGCTGCGTGGGACGCCGCCGATCTCGCCGCGCTGCGCGACCTGCACCGGTTTCTCGGCGAGCTCGGCCTGGAGTCCGAGCTGCTCACCGGCCGCGAACTGCGGGCGCACGAGCCGGTCGTCGCCCCGGGGCTGCCGGGCGGGCTGCTCGCGCGCGACGACCACCAGGTCGACCCGCGGCTGTTGCACGCGGCGCTGGTCGAGGCCGGCCGCCGCCGCGGCGTCCGCACCGTCCGCGCCACGGCCGCGCTGACCGTGGCGGGCGATCGCGTCACCGGGGTGAGGTCGGCGGACGGCGCGACCCTTCGTGCCGAGGCGGTCGTGCTCGCTGCCGGCTGCTGGTCGGGCTCGATCCCGGGGCTGCCGCCCGGAGCGGCGCCCCTGGTTCGGCCGGTCAAGGGCCAGACACTACGGCTCCGGCTCCCCGGCGAGCAGCGACTGGAGCACGTCCTGCGCGGCACCGTGGCCGGCTCACCGGTCTACCTGGTACCCCGGGCGGACGGACGGCTCGTCGTCGGTGCGAGTAGCGAGGAGTCCGGCTTCGACCGCAGCCCCCGAGCCGGAGCGGTCTACGAGCTGCTGCGCGACGCGCAGTCGCTGTACCCCGAGCTCGTCGAGGCCGAGCTCGAGGAGGTCAGCACCGGGCTGCGTCCCGGCTCCCCCGACAACGCCCCGCTCCTCGGCCCGGGCGCGGTGGCCGGCCTCGTGCTCGCGACGGGGCACTACCGCAACGGGATCCTGCTCGCGCCGGTGACCGCCGACGCGATCGCCGGGCTGGTGACCGCGGGGGAAATGCCCGCCGTGGTCGAAGGATTCGCGCCGAACCGATTCGCTGAGGTGGCGGTATGAGGGTCGAGGTCAACGGCGACAGCCGGGAGCTCGCCACGGGTACGACCGTGGGTGACCTGATCGAGGCGGAGGCGGGGTCGCTGCGGGGTGCCGCGGCCGTCGTCGACGGCGAGATCGTGCCACGCAGTTCCTGGCCGTCGACGCCGCTGGCCGACGGTCAGGTGGTCGAGCTGATCCGGGCCGTGCAGGGAGGATGACGATGGACGACGCCTTCACCCTCGCCGGCACCGAGTTCGGCTCGCGGCTGGTGCTCGGAACCGGCGGCGCGCCCAGCCTGCAGGTCGTGGAGCAGACGCTGCGCGCCTCGGCCGCCGAGCTGTGCACGGTGGCCATGCGTCGTGTCGACGGCTCTCCCGGCGGCACCGTGCTGGACGTCATCGACCGGTTGGGCGTGCGGGTGCTGCCCAACACCGCCGGCTGCCGTACCGCCCGCGAGGCCGTCCGCACCGCCCAGCTGGCCCGCGAGGCGCTCGAGACCGACTGGGTGAAGCTCGAGGTCGTCGCCGACGAGCACACCCTGCTGCCCGATCCGATCGAACTTCTCGACGCCGCGCAGCTACTCGTCGCCGAGGGTTTCACCGTGCTGCCCTACACCAACGACGACCCTGTGCTGGCCCGGCGGTTGCAGCAGGCAGGCTGCGCCGCGGTCATGCCGCTCGGCTCCCCCATCGGCACCGGCCTCGGCATCGGCAACCCGCACAACATCGAGCTGATCGTCAGCGAGGCGCAGGTGCCGGTGATCCTGGACGCGGGCATCGGTACCGCGTCCGATGCCGCGCTGGCGATGGAGCTCGGCTGCGACGGCGTGCTGCTGGCCTCGGCCGTCACCCGCGCCCAGGACCCCGTGGCGATGGCGGAGGCCATGGACCATGCGGTCCGCGCCGGCCGCCTGGCCCACCGGGCCGGCCGCATCCCCAGGCGCGTCCACGCCCGGGCCTCCTCACCGCACGAGGGCATGCCCGTGCTGTAAGCACCCACCCGCGGGAGCTCCGAACCACGGGGCTGAGAGGGCGCCGACGGCGCCGACCGCCCGAACCTGACCGGGTAATGCCGGCGAGGGAGTGATCGAGATGACGACGACGCAACGCACGGCCCGGCAGCGCCGGGCCGGCCGGCCGGCCGGCTCCGGCGAGGCCCCGCTGACCCTCGAGGAACCCGCGACCCGCTCGCTCGGCTTCCTCGACCAGTTCGGCATGTGGGGCAATCTCGGGGTGAGCCTGCTCGGCTTCACCGGGGCGATCTACGTGCTGCAGCCCCTCTACCCCGACGGCTCGCTGCGGCTGTCCTTCGTCGCCGGGGTGGTCGCGCTGGTCGTGGGCACGGTGCTGGGGACGGCGGCGGTGGCGGTGTCTGCGGTGCCGGGCGCGCGCACCGGGGCCCCGGCCATGATGCTGCTGCGGGGCCTGTTCGGGGTGCGGTGGTCGTGGCTGCCGACGGTGTTGAACATCGTGCAGCTCACCGGCTGGACCACCTTCGAGCTGGTCACGATCAGCACCGCGCTCGACCAGGTCGTCGACGGCGTGCCCCGCTGGGTCTGGGTGGTGCTCGGCGGCGTCATCACGACCGCGCTCGCGCTGCGTCCGCTCGGCTGGGTCCGGACGCTGCGCAAATACGTCACGGTGCTGGTGTTCGCCGCCATGCTCTGGATAGCGATCCAACTGCTGCGGCAGCCGCTCGACGGGCTCGGCCACGGGTCGTGGAACGGGTTCTGGCTGGCCGTCGACGGCGTCGTCAGCGTCGCGGTGTCCTGGGTCCCGGTGGCGTCGGACTACTCGCGCCACTCCACCTCGGTGCGCGCGACCGTGGTGGGGACCTTCACCGGCTACACGCTCACGCAGATCGGCTGCTACCTGGTCGGCATGATCGCGCTCGTCGGGGTCGCCGCCGGCGACCCCGGCCACGTCTTCGGCGCCTTCCTCGCCATCCCGGTGGGCACGCTCGCCTTCGTGGTGCTGGCCGCGCGGGAGGTCGACCAGTCCTTCGTCGACACCTACTCGGCGGCGGTGTCGGTGCAGAACCTGCGCCCCCGCTGGGACCGGCGAGCCCTCGCCCTCGCGGTCGGTGTGGTGGCGACGCTGCTGACGCTGACGTTGAACATCGACGACTACTACAACTTCCTCGTGCTGCTCGGGTCGGTGTTCGTGCCGCTGCTCGGCGTGTTCGCCGTCGACTGGTTCGCCTCCCGCGGCGGGTGGGACCTCGGCCAGGACAGCCGGTCGCGGACCCTGATGCTCCTGCCGTGGGTGGCCGGCTTCGTGACCTACCAGTGGATCAATCCCGGCGGCATCAGCTGGTGGGTGGACCTGTGGTCGTCGATCAGGCCGTTCGAGCCGCAGAGCTGGATGAGCGCCTCGATCCTGTCGTTCGCGGTCGCCGCAGTGCTGACGGTGCCGGCCCGCGCGGCGGAGCGCCTCCTCGACCGGACGCGGTTGCAGGCAACGTAGAGTCGCCGGGTGCTCGTCCACCCCGCCGTCTCCGAGGCCCTCGCCGACCGCCGTCCGGTGGTGGCGCTCGAGAGCACGATCATCAGTCACGGGTTGCCGCGCCCGGAGAACCGGCGCATCGCCCAGGACATCGAGCAGGCCGTGCGCGAGGCCGGCGCCGTCCCGGCCACGATCGCCGTCGTCGACGGGCAGCCGCGGATCGGCCTGGACGACGCTGCACTCGACCGGGTGGCGAACGACCCGGACGTGGCCAAGGTGAGCGTGCGGGATCTCGCGGTCGTCTGCGCGCGCGGCGGCGTCGGCGCCACGACGGTGGCCGCGACGGCGCACCTGGCCGCCCGGGCGGGCATCCGGGTCTTCGCCACCGGTGGGCTCGGCGGCGTGCATCGCGAGGCCCGGGACAGCTGGGACGAGTCGGCCGACCTCACGACGGTCGCGCGCACACCGGTTCTGGTCGTCTGTGCCGGCGTGAAGTCGATCCTCGACGTTCGGGCCACCCTCGAACGGCTGGAGACGCTGAACGTCTCCGTGCTCGGGTACCGGACCGACCGCTTCCCCGGCTTCTACCGCCGCGACTCCGGCGAGCCCGTGCCGTGGACCGTCGAGACGGCGGAGCAGGCGGCGGCGGTGCTGCGGGCGCAGGACGCGCTCGGCACCGCCGCCTGCGGTGCCCTGCTGGCCAACCCGATCGACGCGTCCGACGAGCTCGACGGCGACCTGCACGACCGCACGCTCGCCCGCGGCCTGGAGGCAGCGGTCGCCGCGCGGGTGACCGGCAAGGACGTCACGCCGTTCCTGCTCGACCACTTCCACCGCGAGACGCACGGGCGGTCGCTGGCCGCGAACGTCGCGCTGGTGCGCTCGAACGCGCAACTGGCCGCCCGGGTGGCCGCCGCCTACTGCCGCCCCTCGAGCGCGACGTGACCGACCCGGCGGCCACCTCCGCCGCTCCCGGCCCTCCGCACGTCGTCTGCGTCGGAGACCTCATGGTCGATGTCGTGGTCAGCCTGCCCGGGCCGATCGCGATGGGCAGCGACACGCCCACGCCGATCGGTATCCACGGCGGCGGGGCGGCCGCGAACGTCGCGAGCTGGCTGGCCGTCCGGGGCGCGCGGGCCACCTTCGTGGGGCGGATCGGCGACGACCCGTTCGGCCTGCAGGCGGTCGACCAGCTGACCGCCGACGGCGTGGTCCCCGTGGTCGAGATCGATCAGACGCGCGCGACCGGCATCTGCGTCGTGTTGGTGGACGCGAGCGGCGAGCGCTCCATGATGCCGTCGTCGGGGGCCAACGACGCCTCCGCCGACACCGGCCTGCTGCCCACCGCGGCCGACTGGCTGTACGTGTCCGGCTACGCCTTGCTCAACACCGGCTCCCGGCCGTTCGCGCTGGCGGCGCTCGCGCTCGCCCGGGAGCGGGGCTGGCGCCTCGCCGTCGACGCGGCCTCCGCGGCTCCGGTCGGGTGGGCCGGGGCCGAGCAGTTCCTCGCCTGGATCGGCCAGGGCCTGCTGCTGTTCGCGAACGCCCACGAGGCCGCGGTGCTCACCGGTCTCGACGATCCGGCGGCGGCGGCTCGCGCGCTCGCCCGCCGCTGCGGGGAGGCGGTGGTGAAGAGCGGTGCAGACGGCGCGGTCTGGTCGGACGGGACACAGCTGCGGACGGTGTCGGCGCCCGGGGTGACGGTGCTGGACTCCACCGGCGCCGGCGACGCGTTCGCTGCCGGCTACCTCGGCAACGACGGCGAGGTGGCCGACCGGCTCGCCGCGGCCGCCCGGGCCGCAGGCGACGCCGTGGCCCGGATCGGGGCCCGCCCGCCCCGTCCCCGCACCGGCGCTACCGGCGGTAGGTGATGTCGCGGCCACGCAGGCTGATCTGCAGCCCGCTGCTGTCGACGCGCAGACCGGTCACCCGCACCTGGAACGGGATGCCCTGCAGCGGTGGGTGAACCTGGAACACCGAGCTCAGCACCCGCGCGGCGTCCCCCGCCAGCGCACCGGCGCCGTTGATCTCGGCCCGGCCGAACGACAGCGCGCCGTTCACGATCGCCGGTTCGGCGGTGATCGTCGGCCGGACGGTGTGGCCGAGCACCGTGATGCGCTTGCTGACCCGGACGCGGCCCGAGCCGGCGTAGCGGATGTCCACGCCGAGCACGCCGCCGAGTGCCGCGTAGTCGACCGTTCCGGTCGCCGTCGCCTTGGCGGCGTGGATCCGGCTGAAGTCGGCGCTCGTCGTGATGTCGCTGAGCACCAGCCTGACCCGGGACAGCACCAACGACGCCGGTGCGCTCCCGACCGGCACCTGGTCGGCCGTCACCGTGACCTGTTGGAAGTCGCGGGAGGCGAACTGGGTCAGGAACGGGAAGCCGGCGATGTCGACGTTCGGCGCCGACTGCAGGTGCTGGGAGTTCTTGATGGTGTCGGCGGCGACTCGCTCGGCCACGTAGTTGCCGACCCGGTCGGCGACGAGCAGCAACGCCGCGAGCACGAGCAGGACGATCAGCAGCCGCCGCACGAGACGGCCGCTCCGGGTGGCGGGCACGTCCTGATGGTGGCACGACCGGCGGCGCCCGTCTCAGGGCCGGTCGGGGAGCTCCAGCGTGCGCGCGATCGGAACCCCCGGCCGGTAGGCGAGGTGGATGTAGGTCGGCGCGGTGAGCAGCGCCAGGTCCGCCCGGCCGCCGACGGCGATGCGCCCGACGTCGTCGCGTCGGAGTGCCCGGGCGCCGCCGGCCGTCGCCGCCCACAGCGCCTCGGCCGGCGTCAGCCCCATCTCCCGGACCGCGACCGCTACGACGAACGGCATCGAGGAGGTGTAGCTCGTGCCGGGGTTGCAGTCGGTGGCCAGGGCGACCGTCGCGCCGGCGTCGAGCAGCCGCCGGGCGTCGGGGTAGGGCGAGCGGGTGGAGAACTCGACCCCCGGCAGCAGGGTCGCCACGGTCCGTCCGGTGGCCAACGCCTCGACGTCGGCCGCGCTCAGGTGAGTGCAGTGGTCGACGCTGGCCGCCTCCAGCTCCACCGCGAGTCTCACGCCGGGTCCGGGTGCGAGCTGGTTGCCGTGCACCCGCAGGCCCAGCCCCGCGGCGGCCCCGGCGCGCAGCACGGAGCGGGCCTCGTCGGCGTCGAAGGCGTGCGGGCTGGCCGGTTCGCAGAAGACGTCGATCCAGCGGGCGTAGGGCGCGCAGGCGGCCAGCATCTCGCCGGTGACCGCCTGCAGGTAGTCCTCCCGCCCCCGCCCGGGCGGGACGACGTGCGCCCCGAGGTAGGTCGTCTCCGGAGTCATCTCAGCGGCGATCTGGAGCATGCGGCGCTCGTCGGCCGTGGTCAGCCCGTACCCGCTCTTGACCTCGACGGTCGTCGTGCCCTGCCCGCGCAACTCCGCGAGCCGGCCGGCCAGGCCGAGGCGCAGCTGCTCGTCGGTCGCGGCGCGGGTGGACTCGACGGTCACCGCGATGCCGCCGCCGTCGTAACGCTCCCCCGCCATCCGGGCGGCGAACTCGGCCGACCGGTCGCCGGCGAAGACCAGGTGGGTGTGGGTGTCGACGAAGCCGGGGATCACGGCGCCCCCCTCGACGTCGTGGCGGTGGTCGGCCGCGGGCGCCCGGGAGGCGGGGCCGACCCAGCCCACAACGCCGTCGACCGTCAGCACGGCCGCGTCCCGCAGGATGCCGAGCGGGGTGCCGTCGTGCTGCTCGTCGTTGGTGACGAGCTCGCCGATACCGGTGATCAGGGTGGCGCTCATGCGTTCCTCCATGCCGCGGCGATCGCGTCCTGCAGCAGCCGGCCGACGTCCCCGAGCGCGTGCTCACCGTCCCGCACGATCGCCCGGCCGTCCACCAGGACGGTGGCCACGTCCGCGGCGGCCGCGCAGAACACGATCTGGCCCGGGTCGGTGCCGGCCGTGCGCACGCTGTCAAGGCGGACCGCGACCAGGTCGGCCCGGGCGCCGGGCTCGAGGCGCCCGGCGTCGGCAACGCCGAGCGTGTCGTGGCGGGCCGCGGCCGCGAGCAGGGCGGACGGGGCGAACCGGCCCCGCCGGCCGGAGGCCAGCCGCTCGTCCAGCTCCACCGCGCGGGCCTCTTCGAATATATCGACGGCCGCGTGCTGATCGGTGCCCAGCGAGAGCCCGGCCCCGGCGGCGGCGAGCGCGGCCGCGGGCCCGATGCCGTCGGCCAGGTCGCGTTCGGTCGTGGGGCAGAAGCAGGCCGTCGTGGCGGTGCGGGCCAGGGCGTCGATGTCCGCTCCGGTCAGGTGCGTCGCATGCACGGCGGTGGTTCGCGGCCCGAGCACGCCGGCGCGGTCGAGCAGTGCCGTGGGAGTGCACCCGTAGTGGGCCAGGCAGGCGTCGTTCTCGGCCGGCTGCTCGGACAGGTGCACGTGCAGGGGCCGGTCGCCGGCGGCGGCCCGCACCTCCGGCATGGCCGCCGCGGGAACGGCGCGGACGGAGTGGATCGCGGCGCCGGCGCGGAACCCGTCGTCGTCGCGCAGCTCGGCGACGCGCGCGGCCCAGGCGTCGGCGTCGCGGTCGGCGAACCGGCGCTGTAGCTCGTCGAGCGGCCGGTGGCCGTCCGCGGTGAGGCCGCCGGCGAGGTAGCAGGTGTCGAGCAGGGTCAGCCGCACCCCGGCGTCCCGGGCCGCGTCCTGCAGCGCCGCTGCCATCGCATTGGGGTCCTCGTAGGGCCGGCCGGACGGCGCGTGGTGCAGGTAGTGGAACTCCCCGACGGTGGTGATGCCGGCCAGTGCCATTTCGGCGTACGCGGCGCGGGCGAGATCGCGGTAGCGGTCGGGGTCGAGCTGTCCGGCCAGCCGGTACATCTGCTCGCGCCAGGTCCAGAACGTCCCGCCGTCACCGTGGGTGCGCCCCCGCAACGCCCGGTGGAAGGCGTGGCTGTGACAGTTGGCCAAGCCGGGCAGGACGACGCCGGGCAGCCGCTGGGCACCCTCGGCCGACCCGCCGGGCGTCACCGCGTCGAACCGGCCGTCGGCCACCTCGAACCGGACGTCGCGGGCCGGCCCGTCCGGCAGCAGGGCGTGCTCGGCGAACCAGGCGGTCATCGGGCGAGGTCGGTGACGGCGTCGGCCAGTGCCGCCACCCCGGCGTGGCAGTCGCCCCGGTCTGCGTGCTCGGCCGGCGAGTGCGACACCCCTGTCGGGTTGCGGACGAACAGCATCGCTGTTCGCACCCCCGCGTTGGCGAGGATGCCGGCGTCGTGGCCGGCCCCGGTGTCGAGCACCGGGGCGCCCAGCCGGTCGGCCAGGCGGTCGACGAGGTCGGCCGGGAAGGCCGTGGCGTCGGCCCACGACTCGGCGACGACCTCGCCGCCCTGCGCCGACGCCGCGGCGGTGATCTCCGCGAGCGTCGCCTCGACCTGCTCCGGGCTCGCAGCGCGGCAGTCGAGCGAGGCGGTGACGTGCGAGGCGATGGCGTTGACGCCGCCGGGCAGCACCCGCACCCGGCCGACGGTGGCGACCGAGGCGTGCCGCTCCGCGGCGGCGCGTACCGCCAGGGTGACGTGGGCCAGCGACAGCACGGCGTCGTTCCGGTCGGCGAGCGCGGTGGTGCCGGCGTGGTTGGCCTCCCCCGGCAGCTCGATGCGCCACCTTCCGTGCGGCCGGATGGCCGAGGCGACGCCGACCGCGGCGTCCTGGTCGACGAGGGAGCAGCCCTGTTCGACGTGCAGTTCGACGAACGTGCCGATGCGGCGCAGCGTCTCGTCGTCGCGGCCGAGCTGGGCGGCGGCCGGCCCCATGGCCTCGGCGAGCGTCGTGCCCTCGGCGTCGGTGAGGCCGCGGGCCCGGTCGGTGTCGAGCGCGCCGGTGATCAGCCGGGAGCCCGCGCAGGCGATGCCGAACCGGGCGCCCTCCTCGTCGCCGAAATTGACGATCGCCAGCGGGCCGGCCGGGGCGGTCCCCCGGGCCCGCAGCTCGTCCAGCGCCGCGAAGGCGCTGACGACCCCGAGCGGGCCGTCGAACGCGCCGCCGTCGGGCACCGAGTCCAGGTGGGAGCCGAGCACCAGACCCGGACCGTCCCGGTCCGGGTCGCCCTGCCAGGCCCACTGGTTGCCGGCGCGGTCGTGCACCAGCTGCAGCCCGCGCTCCGCGACCTGCCCGGCGAACCATTCGCGCAGCGTCGCGTCCTCGCGGGTCCAGGCGAACCGCCGGTACCCGCCGCTCGCCGGGCTCCGCCCGATCGGCTCGAGCTCGGCCCACATCCGGTCGAAGGAGGCGGCAGCGGTCATGCGCCCTCGGTCATCGGGATGCGGACCCCGCTGGCGGCGGCGACCTCCTCGGCGCGCTCGTAGCCGGCGTCGACGTGGCGGATCACGCCGGTGCCGGGGTCGTTGGTGAGGACGCGCTCGATCTTCTGCGCCGCCAGGTCGCTGCCGTCGGCGACGCAGACCTGACCGGCGTGGATCGACCGGCCCATGCCGACGCCGCCGCCGTGGTGGATCGAGACCCAGGTGGCGCCGCTGGCGACGTTGACCATGGCGTTGAGCAGCGGCCAGTCGGCGATGGCGTCCGAGCCGTCGGCCATGGCCTCGGTCTCGCGGTAGGGCGAGGCGACCGACCCGGTGTCGAGATGGTCGCGGCCGATGACGACCGGCGCGCTGATCTCGCCGTTCGCGACGAGCCGGTTGAACTCGACGCCGGCCCGGTCCCGCTCGCCGTAGCCGAGCCAGCAGATCCGCGCCGGCAGGCCCTGGAAGTGCACCTTCTCCTGCGCCATGCGGATCCAGCGGGCCAGCGACTCGTTCTCCGGGAACAGCTCGAGGATCGCCTGGTCGGTGCGGGCGATGTCCTTCGGGTCGCCGGACAGCGCCGCCCAGCGGAACGGCCCCTTGCCCTCGCAGAACAGCGGGCGGATGTAGGCCGGGACGAAGCCGGGGAAGTCGAACGCGCGGGACAGGCCGGCGGTCTTGGCCTCGCCGCGGATGGAGTTGCCGTAGTCGAAGACCTCGGCGCCCTTGTCCTGGAACTTCACCATGGCCTCGACATGCCGGGCCATGGACGCCTGCGCCCGGCCGGTGAACTCCTCCGGCTTCTGGCGGGCGTACTCGTGCCACTCGTCGAACTCGACGCCGATCGGCAGGTAGCTCAGCGGATCGTGGGCCGAGGTCTGGTCGGTGACGATGTCGATGGGGGCATCGTTGGCGAGCAGCTGCGGCACCAGGGCGGCCGCATTGCCCAGCAGCCCGATCGACAGGGGGCCCCGCGCGTTCCGGGCCTCCTCGGCCTTCCGCAGGGCGTCGTCGACGCTGTCGGCCTGGACGTCGAGATAGCCGTGGTCGATGCGCCGCCGGATGCGGGCGGGGTCGCACTCGATACAGATGACGACGCCGCCGTTCATCGTCACCGCGAGCGGCTGCGCGCCGCCCATGCCGCCGAGGCCTGCGGTGAGCGTGATCGTCCCGGCCAACGTGCCGCCGAAGCGCTTCTCGGCCACGGCCGCGAACGTCTCGTAGGTGCCCTGCAGGATGCCCTGCGTGCCTATGTAGATCCAGGACCCGGCGGTCATCTGGCCGTACATCGTCAGGCCGAGGTTCTCCAGCCGGCGGAACTCCTCCCAGTTGGCCCAGTCGCCGACGAGGTTCGAGTTCGCGATGAGCACCCGCGGCGCCCACTCGTGGGTGCGCAGGACCCCCACCGGCTTGCCGGACTGAACCAGCATGGTCTCGTCCTGGCCGAGCGTCGTGAGGGTGCGCACGATGGCGTCGTACGACGCCCAGTTGCGGGCCGCCCGGCCGGTGCCACCGTAGACGACCAGGTCGTCGGGGCGTTCGGCGTTCTGCGGGTCGAGGTTGTTCATCAGCATGCGCAGCGGCGCCTCGGTCTGCCAGCTGCGAGCGGTGAGGTCGGTGCCGTGCGGCGCGGTCACGGGGCGTGCTCCATCCATGCCGTCCATTGCACACCCGGAACAGCGACGGCGGGACCGGTCCCGCGCCGCTGGGTGTCTCGGATCCCAGACAGTAGGCCTAGGCTCGAGGCATGGCGACGGTCCCTGCCGCACGGCAGACGCTCGAGATCCTGGCCTACCTCGGCCGGCAGGCCGGCCCGGTGGCCGCCGCGTCGATCGCCCGCGACGTCGGGCTCCCCCGGTCCACGACCTACCACCTGCTCGGGACGCTGCTGGAGGATGGCTTCGTTACCCACCTGCCCGAGGAGCAGCGCTACGCCCTCGGGGTGGCGGCCTACGAGCTGGCCACCGGGTACGGGCGCCAGGTGCCGCTGGCCCGGCTCGGGCGCGTCCCGCTGGCCGAGCTCGCCGACCGCGTCGGCGAGTCGGCGCACCTGGCGGTGCCGCACGGGCGGGAGGTGCTCTACGTCGTCGAGGAACGGGCACCACGCCGGCCCCCGCTCGTCACCGACGTCGGCGTGCGCCTGCCCGCGCAGCTGACCGCGAGCGGCCGGGCGGTGCTGGCCGGCCTGCCGCCGCCGCAGCTGCGCGCCCTGTTCCCGGACCCGGCGTCGTTCGTGCTGCGCACCGGGCTCGGCCCGAGGTCACCGGCGGAGCTGCGCTCGCTGCTGGCGGAGGTCCGGCGCCGCGGCTACGCGGTCGAGGAGGGTGAGGTGACGACGGGCTTCTCGTCGGTCGCCGCGGCCGTGCACGACCACACCGGCCACCCGGTGGCCGGGGTCGCGGTCACCTTCGCCACGGCGGACGTGCCCGTCGCTGCCCGCGAACCGCTCGCCGCCCGGGTCGTCCGGACGGCCGCGGTGCTGAGCCGCCGCATCGGCGGGCGGGATCAGGCCGAGCGGATGCGCTCCTCGTAGTCCGAGCGGGCCGTCGAGTCGACCTCCACGAAGGACTTCTCGACCCCCAAGGCGCGCGCCAGCAGCTCGCCCACCCGGCGCGGGACGTAGTTCTGCGACGCGGCCATGGCCCCGGCCAGCCGGGTCACCCGGACCAGCGGCCGCGGCCGGGTGATCAGCGACGCCACCGCGGCCGCGACCTCGGCCGGCTCGGCGTTGCGCAGCCCGACGGTGCCCTTGGTCCCCGTGATCAGTTCGGTGTTGGTGAAGGTCGGTTGCACCTGGGACACCGCCACGCCCGAGCCTCGGCACTCGCGACGCACCGACTCGGTGAACCCCTTCACGGCGTGCTTGCTGGCGCAGTAGGTGGCCCCGCCGGGCACGTAGCTCTCCCCGGCGATCGAGGCGATGTTGATGACGTGGCCGCTGCGCCGCGGCACCATACGTTGCAGGGCCTGTTTCGTGCCGTAGATGACGCCCAGAACGTTGATCTCGATCAGCCGCCGGCTGGCGGTGTCGCTCTCGTCGGCGATGGGGCCGATGGGCATGATGCCGGCGTTGTTGACCAGCACGTCGAGGGGGCCGAGGACATCCTCGACGTGGTCCAGGAAGAGCCGGAACGACTCCGGGTCGGTGACGTCGAGGTGCCGGTAGGCGGTGATCCCGAGGTCGGCCACGGCCTCCTTGAGCCGATCGGCGTCGACGTCGCCGATCGCCACCCGGGCGCCTTCGGCGATCAGCCGCTCCGCGATCGCGTAGCCGATGCCGCGGGCGCCCCCGGTGACGGCGACGACCCTCCCCTGCACGGATCCGAGAGTGACCATGCCCAGACCGTACCGTCAGGTACGGCCGGGCTCACGGCGAGAGCTCACGGCGAGAGGGCGAAGTAGTCGGTCCAGATCCCGAGCGCACCGCCGAGGGCCGAACCCGTGGTGGAGATGCTGACGCTCGCGCCGCGGGTCGACACGCCGGCGACCGAGGCCGCCACGACGCGTCCGTTCCAGGGGCCGGAGCCGGTGCGTGTCGTGACCTTGATGCCGGTGACCTTCCGCAGCCCGTAGTACGCGGCCACCGAGCGTGCGCTGACCGTCGCGGACTGGGCCAGGTAGGGATCGCCGGCGGCGGCGGAGTCGTACGGGTCGGTCTGCGTCGGCAGGTAGGGCTGGCCGCCGGCGAGCGTCGAGCCGCCGTCGGAGGCGGAGAACTGGGTGAAGGCGGGCGCATCGCCGTAGGCGAGGTAGGTGCGCCGGTTGTCTGCGACCGCCGCCTGGTCCTCGACCCACAAGCGTTGCCACGAGGAGCTGAAGCGCGCCATGCCCCCGTAGACCTGGCAGCTGGAGGAGTCGCAGATGTCGTAGGCGTCCCCGGGCTGCGAGGTACTCATCTCGTACCGGGCGTAGGTGCGCACCGCCACGGCCTGCGCGCTCACCGCGGCCGCGGGCCACGAGGCCGGCATCTCACGTGGCACGACCCCCGCCACGTAGTTGTCGATCGCGACCCGGTCGACGGTCAGGACGCGGGAGCCGTATCGGACGCCGCTGATCAGGCCGCGGTACCGGGCGCTCGTGCCGTCGGCCAGCAGCACCCGGATCCACCAGTGGCTGCTGTGGAAGGTGGCGGTGGGAGGCAACCCGGCGGCCACGGTGACCCAGGACCTGCTCGTCGCCGGCAGTCGCTGCAGCGCCAGGCCGGTGCCGGACGGGACCAGCCGGAAGCGGCGGGTGCCGGCCACCGGGAGCGGATGGGGGTAGGCGTCCAGCCGCAGGCCCGGGGTCGCGGCGAAGACGTTCGGGTAGCGGGTCGCGGCCGACAGCCACACCCGGATCGGGCGCACCGTTCCGGTGGTCGCCGCGGTCCCGGGGTAGTAGAAGTCCAGGATCTGCTGGTAGCCGAGCCCGGCCTCGGCGGCCCCGCGCGCCCCGTACTGGCTCATGCCGTGCCCGTGGCCGTTGCCACGCCACTGCACGCCGAACGTGCCCGAGGCGGAGGCGGAGACGAAGCCCCTGGTGACCAGCGCCCTGGCCGCGTGGGCCGGCGGCGCCACGGCCACCGCGGCGGTGAGGGCGGCGGCCGCCGTCGCGACGGCGGCTACGGCACGAGCGGATCGCAAGGGACGAAAAGCACGGGGCATCGGGCATCCTCGGGGACGAGTGGGGCGTCACCCTGCCCAATCGGCAGCTCCGGGCGAAAGTTCAGCGGCCGACGCCGGCGGCGTCCATGCCCCGCAGCTCCTTCTTCAGCTCGCCGATCTCGTCGCGCAGTCGCGCCGCGACCTCGAACTGGAGGTCGCGGGCAGCGGTCAGCATCTGGTCGTTCAGCTGCTGGATGAGATCGGCCAGCTCGGCGCGTGGCATCTCGGCCACGTCGAGGCCGCCCTCGGCGTTCTGCCCGACCCCGGTGACACCGCCCGAGACCCCGCGGCCGGCCTTGCCCGGCGCCGGCGACTTCTGCTGCCGGCGCTCGGACTGCTTGCCCCGCGACTGCGAGCGTCCGGAGCCGCCGACCGGCAGCGACAGCAGCTCCTCGGTGTCCGCGGCCTCACGGGCGAGCAGGTCGGTGATGTCGCCGATCCGCTTGCGCAGTGGTGTCGGGTCGATGCCGTGCTCGGTGTTGTACGCGATCTGCTTCTCCCGGCGCCGGTTCGTCTCGTCGATCGCCTGCGCCATCGACGGCGTGACGGTGTCGGCGTACATGTGCACCTGGCCGGAGACATTGCGGGCCGCGCGGCCGATGGTCTGGATCAGCGACCGGCCCGACCGCAGGAAGCCTTCCTTGTCGGCGTCCAGGATCGACACCAGCGAGACCTCGGGCAGGTCGAGGCCCTCGCGCAGCAGGTTGATGCCGACGAGGACGTCGAACTCGCCCATGCGCAGCTCGCGCAGCAGCTCCACACGCCGCAGCGTGTCGACCTCGGAGTGCAGATACCGGACCCGGATGCCGAGCTCGAGCAGGTAGTCGGTGAGATCCTCGGCCATCTTCTTGGTCAGCGTGGTGACGAGTACCCGCTCGTTCTTCTCGGCCCGCAGCCGGATCTCGTGCACCAGGTCGTCGATCTGCCCCTTCGTGCCCTTGACCACGATCTCGGGGTCGACCAGGCCGGTCGGGCGGATCACCTGCTCGACGAACTCCCCGCCGGTCAGGTTCATCTCGTAGTCCCCCGGCGTCGCGGACAGATACACCGTCTGCCCGATCCGCCCGAGGAACTCGTCGAACTTCAGCGGCCGGTTGTCCATCGCCGAGGGCAGCCGGAAGCCGTGGTCGACGAGCATCCGCTTGCGGGACATGTCGCCCTCGTACATGCCCCCGATCTGCGGCACCGTCTGGTGCGACTCGTCGACGACGAGCAGGAAGTCCTCGGGGAAGTAGTCCAGCAGGCAGTGCGGGGCGCTGCCGCGGCTGCGGCCGTCGATGTGCATCGAGTAGTTCTCGATGCCCGAGCAGAACCCGACCTGCCGCATCATCTCGATGTCGTAGCTGGTGCGCATCCGCAGCCGCTGCGCCTCGAGCAGCTTGTTCTGCTGCTCCAGCTCGGCCAGCCGCTCCTCCAGCTCCTTCTCGATGCCACGGATCGCGCGCTCCATGCGCTCCGGGCCGGCGGCGTAGTGGGTGGCCGGGAAGATGAAGACCTCGTCGACCTCACGGACGACCTCGCCGGTCAGCGGGTGCAGGTAGTACAGGTGCTCGATCTCGTCGCCGAACATCTCCGCCCGGACCGCGAGCTCCTCGTAGACCGGGAAGATCTCGACGGTGTCGCCGCGCACGCGGAACGTGCCGCGGGTGAAGGACAGGTCGTTGCGGCTGTACTGCACGTCGACCAGCCGTCGCAGGATCGACTCGCGCTCGATCTCCTGCCCCACGCTCAGCCGGAGCGACCGGTCGACGTACTCCTGCGGGGTGCCGAGGCCGTAGATGCAGGAGACCGTGGCCACGACGACGACGTCGCGGCGGGTGAGCAGCGACATGGTGGCCGAGTGCCGCAGCCGCTCCACCTCGTCGTTGATCGAGGAGTCCTTCTCGATGTACGTGTCGGTCTGCGGGACGTAGGCCTCGGGCTGGTAGTAGTCGTAGTAGCTGACGAAGTACTCGACGGCGTTGTTGGGCAGCATCTCGCGCAGCTCGTTGGCCAGCTGGGCGGCGAGGGTCTTGTTGGGCGCCATCACGAGGGTCGGGCGCTGCACCCGCTCGATCAGCCAGGCCGTGGTGGCCGATTTGCCGGTGCCGGTGGCCCCGAGCAGGACAACGTGGGGTTCCCCCGAAGTGACCCGCTTCTCCAACTCGGCGATCGCGGTCGGCTGGTCGCCGGAGGGTTCGAATTCCGACACCACCTCGAACTTGCCGGTGGTGGGGACGATGTCGGTCTTCAGCCGCATGGCTCCACGGTACGAGACCCCTCCGACAGCGACGGGCAGAATGCCGGCCGTGGAGATCGAATTCCTGGAGCCCGACCCCGGGCGAGAGCCGGTCGACGACGAGATCGACGTCGGGAGGGGCGGCCGGAGCGCCGTCCGACCGCTCGATCGGGTGCGGATCGGGCTGCTCTCGGCTGCCGCGGCCTCGTCGGTCATCGCGCCGTTCTGCATCCTCTATTCGGTCCGTTTCGCTGGAAGGGGACCGACGTATCGGGTCGATGGCTGAGGACGGCAGCACTCGGATCTAGCGACCGGGCACGCAACCCGATTCGGGACGGTCTACGTCGTCGCAGCCGGGCTGCTCGTCCTGGGCCTGTTGCTCCTCGCCGCCACGGCGTTACGGACCGGGTACGCGCGGCCCCGCCCGCTGGCCGTGCGCGGCCTCACGCTGGCGACGGTCGGTGTCCTGGCCGGTGTGACGGGGGCGATGGCACTGGAATACCAGGCGAGAATTCCGGGGCCACGGGATGGTGGCGTCACGACGACGCTGGGGGCGGCGGTCTGGGTCGGCACCGCGGCGGCCGTGCTCGCCCTGGCGGCCGCTCTGGTGCCTGACGGGTCGAGGAAGGGTCGCGGCGACGTCAAACCGGCGGCGGGTGGGTAGACGACCTGCGTCCCCGGGGTATGCGTGGCGGGTGGAAACATCCTCGGAACCGAACTCCTGGCAGGCTGGGGCCATGCAGCAGTGGCCCGGCAATGCCTATCCCCTCGGGGCGACCTATGACGGCTTCGGCACGAACTTCGCCCTCTTCAGCGAGGTCGCGGACAAGGTCGAGCTCTGCCTCTTCGACCCCGACGGCACCGAGACCCGGGTGCAGCTCTACGAGGTGGACGGCTACGTCTGGCACGCGTTCCTGCCCGGAATCGAGCCGGGCCAGCGCTACGGCTACCGGGTGCACGGGGCGAACGACCCGGCCGAGGGGGTGCGCTGCAACCCGAACAAGCTGCTGCTCGACCCGTACGCCAAGGCCATCGACGGCCAGATCGACTGGGACGAGTCGCTGTTCGGCTACCGGTGGGGGGCCGACGACCCCAACGACTCGGTCAACGACGAGGACTCGGCCGCACATCAGGCGAAGTGCGTCGTCGTCAATCCCTACTTCGACTGGGGCTCGGATCGGCCCCCGAAGCACTCGTACGCCGACACCGTCATCTACGAGGCCCACGTCAAGGGCCTGACCCAGACCCACCCGGACATCCCGCCGGAGATCCGCGGAACCTACGCGGGCATCTCCCACCCGGTGATGATCGAGCACCTCACCGAGCTCGGTATCACCGCCATCGAGCTGATGCCCGTCCACCACTTCGTGAACGACTCGACGCTGATCGACAAGGGGCTGGCGAACTACTGGGGCTACAACACCATCGGGTTCTTCGCCCCGGACCACAAGTACACCTCCAGCCGGACGCCCGGCGGGCAGGTGCAGGAGTTCAAGGCCATGGTCCGCGCGCTGCACGAAGCGGGGATCGAGGTCATCCTCGACGTCGTCTACAACCACACCGCCGAGGGCAACCACCTCGGGCCCACGCTGAGCTTCCGCGGCATCGACAATCCGGCGTACTACCGCCTCGTCGAGGACGACCCGAAGTACTACATGGACTACACCGGCACGGGGAACTCCTTCAACGTCGGGCACCCGCACTCGCTGCAGCTGATCATGGACTCGCTGCGCTACTGGGTGCTCGAGATGCACGTCGACGGCTTCCGCTTCGACCTCGCCTCCACCCTGGCGCGGGAGTTCTACGACGTCGACCGGCTGTCGGCGTTCTTCGAGCTCGTGCAGCAGGACCCGGTCGTCAGCCAGGTGAAGCTCATCGCCGAGCCGTGGGACGTCGGCCCCGGCGGTTATCAGGTCGGCAACTTCCCGCCGCAGTGGACGGAGTGGAACGGCCAGTACCGCGACACCGTGCGAGATTTCTGGCGCGGGGAGGACGCGACGATCGGTGAGTTCGCGTCCCGCATCACCGGCTCGTCCGACCTCTACGCCTCCTCGGGCCGCTGGCCGGTGGCGAGCATCAACTTCGTGACCGCCCACGACGGGTTCACGCTCCGGGACCTGGTCTCCTACAACGAGAAGCACAACGAGGCCAACCAGGACGACAACACAGACGGCGAGAGCCACAACCGCTCCTGGAACTGCGGCGTCGAGGGCGAGACCGACGACCCGCAGGTGTTGGCGCTGCGCGGGCGGCAGCAGCGGAACTTCCTCGCCACCCTGCTGCTGAGCCAGGGCGTCCCGATGATCTGCCACGGTGACGAGCTCGGGCGCACCCAGGGCGGGAACAACAACGGCTACTGCCAGGACAACGAGATGACCTGGGTCGACTGGTCGGCGGTCGACAGCGGCCTGCTGGCCTTCACCAGGTCGCTGGCGGCGCTACGGCACGAGCACGCGACCTTCCACCGGCGGCGGTTCTTCGAGGGGCGCCCTACCCGGCGCGGGGACTCCACACCGGACCTCGCCTGGTTCACCCCGGACGGCACGGTGATGACCGAGCAGGACTGGGACTCCGGTTTCGGCAAGAGCATCATGGTGTACCTGAACGGAGAGGGCATCCGCGACCGTGACGCGCGCGGCGAGCGGGTCGTCGACGACTCGTTCCTGCTCTGCTTCTCGGCCCACTACGAGAAGATCGACTTCACGATCCCCGACGATGAGTACGAGCCCGGCTGGACGGTCGTGGTCGACACCGCGGAGGACGCCGTGGCCGAGCGCACGGTCGAGGCCGGCGGCACGCTCACCGTCGACGCGCGCTCCCTAGTCGTGCTGCAGCGGGCGAGCTGAGCGGTGGGTATCCCGACCTCGACGTACCGGCTCCAGATCCGCCCGGCGTTCGACCTCGACGCCGCGGCCGGGGTGTGCGACTACCTGGCCGCGCTCGGCGCCGGGGCGGTGTACTGCTCACCCCTCCTGCCCTCGACGCGCGGCTCGGACCACGGCTACGACGTGGTCGCGTGGGACACCGTCGACCCGCAGCGCGGCGGCGAGGGCGGCTGGTCGCGGCTGCTGGACGCCGCGCGGTTCCAGGGCCTGGGCGTTGTCATCGACATCGTGCCCAACCACGCCGGGGTCGCCGACCCCACCCAGACGCCGGCCTGGTGGGACGTGCTGCGCCACGGGCGCGACGCCGTGCACGCCCACTTCTTCGACATCGACTGGTCCCGGGGCCGGGTGCTGATCCCGGTCCTCGGCGACGACTTCGAGCCGTCCCAGCTCGACATCGCGGGCGACGGGGATGACGCGGAGCTGCGTTATTTCGAGCACCGCTACCCGCTCGCACCCGGCACCGGCCCCGGCCCCGGCGAGACCGCGGCCGAGGTCCACGACCGCCAGCACTACGAGTTGGTGAGCTTCCGGCGGGCGGACACCGAGCAGAACTACCGGCGCTTCTTCGCCGTCACCGACCTGGCCGGGCTCCGGGTCGAGGACGACGCCGTCTTCGACGCCACGCACGAGCAGATCGCCCGCTGGGTCCGGGAGGACCCGATCGACGGGCTGCGGGTCGACCACCCCGACGGTCTGGCCGATCCGCGGGGCTACCTGGAACGGCTGCGCCGCCTGGCCGGCCCGGACGCCTGGCTGCTCGTCGAGAAGATCCTGGAGCACGGCGAAGTGCTGCCCGAGGATTGGCCGGTGGACGGGACCACCGGCTACGACGCGCTCGCCGAGGCCGGCGGCGTCCTGGTCGACCCGGCGGGCGAGCAGCCGCTCGACGCCCTCTACCGCGAGGTCACCGGCGACGAGCTGAGCGGCGCGGAGCACGTGGCGGCCGGGAAGCGCTTCGTCGCCTCCGGCATCCTGCAGGCGGAGGTCAACCGGCTGGCCCGGCTGGCCCCCGACCTCGAGGGGGCGGCGGCCGACGCGCTGGGCGAGCTCGCGGCGTCGTTCGCGGTCTACCGCAGCTACCTCCCGGCCGGCGCCGGAGACCTCGACGCGGCGCTAGCCTCGGCCCGCAGCTCCCGGCCCGAGCTCTCACCTCTCCTCGACCCGCTGTCGCCGCGGCTGCACGACCCCACGGACGAGTTGGCGGTCCGGCTGCAGCAGACCTCCGGTGCGGTGATGGCCAAGGGCGTCGAGGACACGGCGTACTACCGCTACACGCGATTCGTGGCGTTGAACGAGGTCGGCGGCGACCCCGAGCAGTTCGGGCTCCCGGTAGCCGAATTCCACGCCGCCCAGGACCGACGGCAGCGCGCCGCCCCGCGGGCCATGACCACCCTGTCGACCCATGACACCAAACGCGGCGAGGACGTCCGAGCCCGCCTGGCCGTCCTCGCCGAGATCCCGGACGAGTGGGCGGCGCTCGTCCGCGGTCTGCTGGCGGCGGCGCCGCTGCCCGACCGCAGTTTCGCCTACCTGCTGTGGCAGACCTTCGCGGGCGTCGGCTTCGTCGAGCGGGAGCGGATGCACGCCTACGCCGAGAAGGCGATGCGCGAGGCCGCGGTGTCCACCGGCTGGATCGACCCGGACGCCACGTTCGAGGCCGCCGTGCACGCCGCGATCGACCGCGCCTACGACGACGCGGACGTGCACGACCCGCTGGCGGACTTCGTCGAGCGGATCACGCCTTACGGCTGGACGAACGCCCTCTCGCAGAAGCTGATCCAGCTGACGATGCCGGGCGTGCCCGACCTCTATCAGGGCACCGAGCTGTGGGACGACTCGCTCGTCGACCCCGACAACCGCCGGCCCGTCGACGTCGACGCCCGCCGCACGATGCTCGCGCAGCTGGACGAGGCGGCCGAGCCGCCGCCGGTCGACGCCTCGGGGCGGGCGAAGCTCTGGGTCGTCTCGCGGGCGCTGCGCCTGCGGCAGCAGATGCCGCTGACGGCGTACCGCCCCGTGCCGGTCCACGGCGCGGCCGCGGATCACGCTGTGGCGTTCGACCGCGGCGGCGCGGTGACCGTGGCGACGCGGCTGCCGGTGCGGCTGGAGCGCGCCGGGGGGTGGCGCGACACCTCGATCGACCTCGGCACCGGTGGTACCGACGTCCTGACCGGACGCAGCTGGTCCGGCGAGACCCCCGTGGCCGAACTCCTGGACTCGTTGCCGGTCGCACTGCTGCGGAAGTGAGGCGACGATGACCGAGCTCGGCCTGGTGCGGATCTTCGGCACCGAGATCGGTCTCAGCGACGTCATCACCGCCGCCGTCGTCCTCGTGGTCACGGCGGCGCTGGCAGTCGCGCTGCGGCAGGGGATCCTGCGCTACTCCGAGCGCGAGAGCAACGCGCACCGCGCGACCTGGTACACGGTGTCGCGGGTCGTGGCCTACACCGTCATCGCGGCCGGAGTGCTGTTCGCGATCTCGGCGCTCGGCGTGCCGCTGAGCCGGTTCGCCGTCCTGGTCGGCGCGCTCGGTGTCGGCCTCGGCTTCGGCCTGCAGACCATCTTCAGCAACTTCGTGTCCGGACTGATCCTGCTGTTCGACAAGTCGATCAAGGTCGGGGACTTCGTCGAGCTCGAATCCGGCGTCACCGGCGAGGTGCGCGACATCCGCATCCGCGCCACGCGCATCGTCACGAACGACAACATCGACATCCTGGTGCCGAACTCGGAGTTCGTCGGTGGCCGCGTCGTCAACTGGACCCACCGGGACGTCTCGCGGCGGCTGCGGGTGCCGTTCGGTGTCTCCTACAGCGCGGACAAGGACGCAGTGAAGGGTGCCGCGCTCGAGGCGGCCGCGGAGCTGCCGTTCACCCTGGCGCACGACGGCCCGCGGCGTCCGCAGGTATGGCTCGTCGGCTTCGGCGACAGCTCCCTCGACTTCGAGCTCGTCGTCTGGCTCACCGCCGAGGCCACCAAACGACCCGCGGCGGTCACCGCGGCCTACAACTGGGAACTGCACACCGCCCTTGAGCGGCACGGCATCGAGATCCCGTTCCCGCAGCGCGATCTCCACCTCCGCAGCCTGTTCGGTCTCGGCCACGAGGAGGCACGGCGGGCGCTGCGCCTGGAGGACCCCGGCGTCGTCGAGGCGAAAAGCCCCGAGCCCGGCCCCGACCACCACGGAAACGACGCGATCGACGACGTGGCCGGCGAGGCCGCCACGCTGCCCGGCGAGCCGGAGGATCACCCGGACTGACCGCCGCGGGTGGGCGTGTCAGCACTCGCGCGAAGCGGGCGATCGTGCGAGATTGACACCAGTCAGTGATCCCGATCACAAGGGAGAAGCGATGCCGGAGACCGCGCGCGCCGAGATCGAGGCCGTCATGCGACGGGCTCAGGATCCGGTTGGTGACCCGCAAGCCGTGTGGGACGCCCTGCTGGGCCTCGCCGACCGGCTCGACCGGCTGGAACGTCGCGCCCCGCTGCGTCAGGCGCGGGAACCGGGCAGCGGCGCGGACTACGGCGACGGCGGCGTCGGCGAGGCGTGGGGCTGACGACGTTGGACACGACGCCCGCGGGCCTCTCCCGCGGGCGTCAGTAGCGGAGCCAGGCCATCCTGTGACCCCGGCCGGGGTCAGGTCACGAGCCGATGCAGGGCGAAGCGCGCCAGCGGCGCGTACCCCACGACCACGGGCAGCGGCCCGTCCATCCGCAGCCATGCCGCCGTCCGGTCGTGCCGTCGCACCACCCCGTGCTCGAGCCGGAGGGTCACCGGGAAGCGGCGCACCGCCCAGGACCAGCGGCGGGCGGACTCGTCCACCGATTCGACGACGAAGTCGACGTACACGCCCAACCGGCCGTAGACCCGTCCTTCGAGACCGAAGGCGAGCGTGTCGTCGTCGGCCTCGACGCGGCTCACCTGCGGGGCCCACTCCGGCCAGCGGCTGACGGTCCGGTAGCGGTCCCACACCTCGTCGACGGGCAACGGTCCGGCGGCGCCCAGGGTCACGATCGTCACGGGCGTCAGCGTTCCCGCCGCGGGACCTGCGGTCACCCCGGGGTCGAGGACTCAGGGTCGACGGCTGGCGAGGACGCAGAACTCGTTTCCCTCGGGGTCGGCCAGGACCACCCAGCTCACGCCCGACTGGCCGACGCCGGTGTGTCGGGCCCCGAGGTCGAGCAGGCGGCGCACCTCGTCCTCCTGCTCCCGGTCGGTGGGGTTGACGTCGATGTGCAACCGATTCTTGACGGTCTTTCCCTCCGGCACGCGCGCAAAGGTCAGCACCGGAGGCACCGGGCCCTGGCGGTCCTTGCCCTCGGGCACGGCCGGCGAGCCGATCGAGACGTCGCCGTTGTCCTCGTCCTCGTCCTGGATCTCGTAGTCGAGGACGGAGCACCAGAACCGGGCGAGACGCTGCGGGTCGGCGCAGTCGATCGCGAGCTCGGTGAATTTGCTGGCCATGTCGGTACTCCCGCCGCAGACTGCACTCTGGTCTGGCCTGGAGCTGCTTGCAGCCCTATCGTCGCAAATCATGCTGCATATCGAGGGTCTCACCGATGCGGACCGGGGCGCCTGGGAGGCGTTGTTCCGGGCCTACATCGATTTCTATCGCCGCGAGGAGCCCCAGTCGATGTACGACCGCGCGTGGACCGAGTTCCGTGCGGACGACCGGCTTCATGCCCTGGGCGCGCGCCTCGACGGTCGGCTCGTCGGCATCACGCACTTCCTGGTGCATCCGAGCACGAGCTCTGCCGACGTCTGCTACCTGCAGGACCTGTTCACGGCACCCGACGTACGCGGGCAAGGCGTCGGCCGAGCCCTCATCGAGGCCGTCGCCGAATGGGCCGGCGCGCAAGGCTGCGTCCGGGTGTATTGGCAGACGAAGGCGGACAACGCCACCGCTCGACGCCTCTACGACAGCGTCACCGACGAGAGCGAATTCGTCGTGTACGACCTGCCGGTGTGATCACGGTCGACCAGTGGAACGCGGCGGCGGAACTCTGTGACATTAGATCGGCCGACGTGGCACGATGACCTCATGGATGCCACGGTGGTGCTGGGGCAGCAGGGGCGCCTGGTCATCCCGGCAGAGGTACGCAGCGCCCTCGGACTGTCGCCTGGAGACCAGTTGCATCTGCGTCTCGTCGGCCACAGCCTCGTGCTCGAGCGGCAGCAGGATGCTGTCGCCGAGCTCCGCGGTCGGGCCGCCGGGGTGCCCGCGACCCGCTCCTTGGTCGACGAGCTTCTCAGCGAGCGTCGCCTCGCGGCAGCGGCGGGCGAATGACGGTTCTCGACGCCTCTGCCGTACTGGCGCTCGTGCACGACGAACCGGGTGCGGAGACCGTCGCCGGCGCCCTGGAATCTGCTTCCCTGGGTGCGGCGAACCTTGCAGAGGTGATCGGCAAGCTGATCGACGTCGGGGTCGACGTCACTCCTGTGCGCGGCCTTCTCCTCGCGGCTGGGGTCGTCATCAAGCCTGTCACCGAGGCGGACGCGGAACTGGCGGGCGCGATGCGATCTCTCGACGGAGGCAAGCGGCTGTCGCTGGGCGATCGATGCTGTCTGGCGCTCGCGGTCCGCAGTACTCCTGCGGAGGTGCTGACTGCAGATCGCGGCTGGGCCGATCTCGATCTACCGATCCGAGTTCGCCTGCTCCGGTGAGCGAATGCCTTCTGTCTTGCGTTATCCGAACGCATGTACTACTATTGGAGCATGTCGTCGGAAGTGTCTTTGACCACCGGCGAGCTGCTGCGCCTGCGGGAGGCGCTGACGGCGAACGCCGCCGTGTCGTCTGCGACCGATGATGCTGACCGTATCGAGCGGGTCCGGCTGTTCGAGGAGATCAAGGCCGCTGCCGGAGCTGCCCAGGCAGTGGAGGCTGTGGCCTTCGACGTCTCGCAGCGCAGCCAGCAGGCGGCCGCGGGAGTCCCGAGTGCGCGGCAGAGTCGTGGGGTGGCCTCGCAGCTGGCGCTGGCCCGGCGGGTCTCGCCGCATCAGGGGCAGCGGTGGCTGGGCAACGCCCGGCTGCTGACCCGGGAGCTGCCCGGTGCCTTCCGGCAGCTGGCTGCCGGCCGCACCAGCGAGCGGCGGGCCTTCACCGTCGCCCGGGAGACGGTGTTCCTCTCGAAGGAAGATCGCCTGGAGGTGGATGCCCAGCTCGCACCCCACCTGGAGGGCTGGGGCGACCCGCGCACCGAGGCCGAGGCCCGCAAGGCCGCCTACCGGGCCGATCCGGCCGGGCTGGTGGAACGCCGCCGCCGCGCCGAGGCCGACCGGTTCGTCTCCGTCCGGCCGGCGCCGGAGACCATGGTGCGGCTGACCGCGCTGCTGCCGGTGGCCCAGGGTGTCGCCTGCTACGCCAGCCTCACCCGGGCAGCCGATATGCACGCCAACCCCGACCAGCTCGGCCGCGGGCAGCTGATGGCCGACCTGCTGGTCGAGCGCCTCACCGGCCAGACCACCGCCGCCGCGGTACCGGTCGAGATCAACCTCGTCATGACCGACACCAGCCTGCTGGCCCGCTCCGGCGACGAAGGCTACGACGAGCCAGCCCACCTCGACGGCTACGGCCCGGTCCCCGCCGCACTGGCCCGCGACCTGGCCTACCGCAGCAATACCAGCGGCAGCGGGCAAGCCCGCCGCTGGATCCGTCGCCTCTACACCAAGCCGACCACCGGCCAACTCGTGGCGATGGAGTCCCGCCGCCGGGCCTTCACGGCGAACCAGCAGCACTTCCTGCGGCTGCGGGACCAGAGCTGCCGCACCCCCTGGTGCGACGCCCTCATCCGGCACGCCGACCACATCCACCCCTGGCACCAGCACGGCAAGACCGCGATCGCCAACGGCCAAGGCCTCTGCCAAGCCTGCAACCACGCCAAACAAGCCCCCGGCCGGCAAGCCAGACCCGGCCCCGACGGCGCCGTCACCACCACGACCCCGACCGGCCACCGCTACCGAAGCCGGGAACCCGCCCCACCCGGCCGCCACCCCTCCCCCGAGTACGTCCACCCCCGCACCACTGTCGTGGTCGAGCTGGGCCGGCACGCCGCCTGACTACTAAGTTCGCGGGCATGAGCGACACCTACACCGGCCATGTGACCGTCGGCGGCGCGATGGACGTGCGGCGCCTACCCGGACTGACGATCGCGAAGCTCGCAGTCGGGCCGATGGACAACAACGCGTACCTGCTGCGCTGCACCGAGACCGACGAGGGCCTGCTGATCGACGCGGCGAACGAGGCCGACCGGCTGCGCGAGCTGGTGCAGTTCGAGGGACCGGCCGTCTCGGCGATCCTGACCACGCACCGCCACGGGGACCACTGGCATGCGCTCGCCGAGACGGCCGAGTTCGCCGGCGCGGCCGTGTACGCCGGTGCACTCGACGCCGACGAACTCCCGGTCGCCGTCGACGAGCGACTCCAGCACGGCGACACGCTCACCGTCGGCGACGCGACGCTGGAGATCATCCACCTGCGCGGCCACACCCCCGGCTCGGTCGCCGCCCTGTACCGCGACCCCGAGGGCGTGCCTCACCTGTTCACCGGCGACTCGCTCTTCCCCGGCGGCGGAGGGACAAAAACCTGGTCGTCGGACGATTTCGCAACCCTCGTCGACGACGTCGAGGCAGCGGGTCTTCGGCGCCTGCCGGACGAGACGTGGTTCTACCCCGGTCACGGCGACGACTCGACCCTCGGCGCCGAGCGACCCCACCTCCAGGAGTGGCATCAGCGCGGCTGGTGACTCACAGCAGGTCGCCCGGATCCCCCGGTACGTCCACGGCATACCGGCGCAGCGTGTCCAGCTCGACGATGCGCAGCGCCTGCTCGTGCGTCGAGGCCAGCACGACCGGCGGCGCCACCCCGTCCTCGTGAGCCTGCAGCCATCGCATCGCCACCACGCACCAGCGGTCACCCGGCTTCAGCCCCGCGAAGCGGAACTGCGGGCGCGGCGTCGAGAGGTCGTTGCCGACCGACTGCTGGTGGGCCAGGAACTCGGCGGTGACCACGGCGCACACGGTGTGGCTGCCGGCATCCTCCGGCCCCGTACTGCAGCATCCGTCCCGGAAGAACCCGGTCAGCGGGTCCCGTCCGCACTCCTCGAGCGGGCTGCCGAGCACGTTGCGGGCGAGCTCGGAACGTGCGGCGAGCCCCGGGTCGTATTCGTCGTTCACGCCGGCCGATCCTCCCAGACCCATCCTTGACAACGATCGTTGTCAGATTAGGGTCGACGCCACGGTGCCGCAACGATTTCGAGGTGCGCGATGACGGTCGAGCAACAGAACCCCCGAACGCCGGACGACCGTCACGACTCGGCCAAGTCCATGCCGGGATCGGCCGGGCTGCCGCTGCTCGGCTTCACGTACTCCTTCGCCACCGGCCGCCTCACCGCCTCGCACCGGATGTACAACCGCTTCGGCCCCGTCTACTGGAACAAGTCGCTGGGTCAGACCTGGGTCAACGTCGAGACGCCGGAGGCCTGCGGCGCGGTGCTGCAGGACCGGGATCACGCCTTCGACGCCAGCGGCTGGTCGCTGCTCATCGGCCCGTTCTTCCACCGCGGCCTCATGCTGCTCGACGGCCACGAGCACCACGGGCACCGGCGCATCATGCAGGGCGCCTTCACCGCGCAGAAGCTCGCCGGTTACCTCGAACCGATGAACGGGACGATCCGCGCCGGTCTCGAGCGCTGGAAGCCGGGCCGTCGCCGCTTCTACCCCGCGGTGAAGCAGCTGACCCTCGACGTCGCCACCCACACCTTCATGGACGCCGACGCCGGCGCGGAGGCCCACCGGCTCAACCGGGCCTTCGTCGACGCCGTCCGGGCCGGGACCGCACTCGTCCGGTTCCCGGTGCCGGGACTGCGCTGGGCGAAGGGGCTGGCGGGTCGGAAGGTGCTCGAGGACTACCTGCGACCGCGGATTCCGCGGCAGCGAGCCGGCGACGGCACCGACCTGTTCAGCGAGCTGTGCCGGGCGCGGGACGAGGACGGCCAGGGTTTCGACGACCGCGACATCGTCAATCACATGATCTTCTTGCTGATGGCCGCCCACGACACCGCGACGATCACGATGACCTCCATGGCCTACTACCTGGCCAAGCACCCGGAGTGGCAGCAGCGCTGCTACGACGAGTCCGCGGCGCTCGGCGAGGAGATCTCCTACGACGACCTCGACTCGCTGGTCGCGCTCGACTGGGTGATGAAGGAGTCACTGCGGCTGGTTACCCCGGTGCCCGGCCTGGTCCGACGCGCGAACAAGGACACCGAGCTGCTCGGCTACCGCGTCCGCAAGGGCAGCTACGTCGCCGTCCACCTCTGGAGCGTTCACCACCTGCCCGACGTCTGGCCGGACCCGGACCGGTTCGACCCCGAGCGGTTCGCCGAGCACCGCCGCGGGGACAAGGTGCACCGCAACGCCTTCATGCCGTTCGGCAACGGCATCCACAAGTGCATCGGCATGTTCTTCGGGGGCATGGAGGTCAAGGCGGCGATGCACCAGCTGCTGCGGCGCTACCTGCTCACCGTCGACCCCGGCTACACGATGCCCGTCGACTGGTCCTCGCTCCCCCGGCCGCGCGACGGGCTACCCATCGATCTCGTGCCGCGCTGAGCGCCCCGCCGCTCGCAGGTAGGTTGGCCCGGTGGTCGAGCCGCCGTCTGCCGAGCCGGACCCGCGGGGGGCGCTGGCTGCCGTGCCGGCCGCCGGTAACCGCCGCGCCACCTCGATGCCGGCGCACCTGACCTTCTTCCACGGTCCGATGGACTGCGGCAAGTCCACACTGGCCCTGCAGATCGACCACAACCACGCCCGGCAGGGCCGGCACGGCATGCTTCTCGTCCGCTACGACCGCTCCGGCGGGGCGACCATCACCACCCGCGTCGGCCTGCACCGCCGCACGGTGGAGGTCGAGGACGACACCGACATCCGGTGGCTGGTGCGCCAGGAATGGGCCGCCGGCCGCGCGCTGGACTACCTGATCGTCGACGAGGCCGGCTTCCTCACCACCGAGCACGTCGACCAGCTGGCCGAACTCGTCGACGACTCGCACGTCGACGTCTACTGCTTCGGGCTCGCGACCGATTTCCGCACCCGGCTGCTCCCCGGGGCGCAGCGGCTGTTCGAGATCGCCGACGTCACCACTCCGGTGCACGTGGAGGTGCTGTGCTGGTGCGGCCGGCCCGGCCGGCTCAACGCCCGGGTCGTGGACGGGCGGGTAGCCCGGGCCGGCGACACCGTGGTCGTGGCCGACACCGACGCCTCGGCCGCCGACGTGCACTATCAGGTGCTCTGTCGCCGGCACCACCGCCGCGGCGATCTCGGCGGTCCGGTGGGGCGCGGCCAGCTCACCCTCGACGTCTGAGTTGCCCGGTTGACCCGAATTGCACTGGCACCGTACTGAGCACCAGTGTCGCGACGGGGTTACCCCCGAGACGATGGGGGAATCATTGTCACGAGCCAGTCGTTGGTACGGGTGCACACCTGCCGACAGAAGCTGGCCCGAGGAGGTGCCATTTCATGGCAGAACGAACCCTGCGAGGCAGTCGGCTGGGAGCCGTCAGCTACGAGACCGAGTACGGCGCCGAGCCTGCCCCCCGTAACGTCGCGGCCTACCGCTGCGAGCGCGGGCACGAATTCACCGTCCCGTTCTCCGAAGAGGCCGAGATCCCCGCGGTTTGGGATTGCCGGCTCGACGGCACCACGGCCAAGCTGATCGACGGCCCGGAGCCCGAGGCCAAGAAGTCCAAGGCACCGCGGACGCACTGGGACATGTTGATGGAACGACGTTCCATCGCCGATCTCGAGGAAGTCCTCGAGGAGCGGCTCGACGTGCTCCGCGCCCGCCGCGGCCAGAAGAGCGCCTGACCGCAAGCGGCTGATACTCGAAACGCCGTCCGGACGCGTGTCCGGGCGGCGTTCGTGTGTGACGACGACCGTCAGAACAGCGTCAGCTGGTCCACGCGGGCCGGCGGCGTCGGCAACGGCGGCAATGAACGTCTCGACGGCCGCGCCGTCGTCCCCGTCATCCAGCGCTGCTCCGGCGCCGCCGAGGCGTGGTGCGGCTCGAGGGACGGCGGTTCCACACCGCACAACACCCGCACCGCGCGCGGCGCCGACCACGGCAGCCCGAACGAGCGGTACACGGTCTCGACCGTCTCCGCGGCCAGCGGCAGCCACCCCGGTGTGCCCCGGGAGCCGTCCAGCGTGAGGCCGAGGACGACCTCCTCGCGCGCGGCCATGAGCCGGCAGTTCAGCTCCCATGCCGGCCGGGAGTCGGGGTGTGCCAGCCGGGCCGCGACCCCGGCCCCGAGCCGGACCCGTACCGCCGCCAGATCCTCGAAGGCTGCGGCGGCGCTGCCGAACTCGCCCAGCACCCGGGCGGCCGTCCGCGGGCCGACCCCCCGCACGCCCGGCAGGTTGTCCGACGGGTCGCCCCGCAGCGCGGCGTAGTCGCGGTACTGCGCCGGGTGGACGCCGAGCAGGGTCACCAGCCGCTCAGGGGTCATGACCGGTGAGGCCTCGACGCCGCCGTTGATGATGCGCAGCACACTCGTGGACTCGTCGATCAAGGCGAACGCATCCCGGTCGGAGGTCACCACGGTGGTCCGCCCGCTCGCTGACCGCGTCAGCGCGGCGGTCGCGGCGAGCACGTCGTCGGCCTCCAGCCCGGGCGGAACGACCACGGGCACCCCGAGCGCCCGCAGCGCCTCCTGCGCCTGCACGAGCTGCTCCACCAGGGAGTCGAGCTTGTCGGCACGCTGCGCCTTGTAGCGCGGCCACGCCTCGCGCCGCTCCGACCGCTCGGGATCGTCGAAGCCGACCACGACGACATCGGGGCCCACCCGGTCGACCGCGGCGAGCAGCTGCGTCAGCAAGCCGCGAACCGCCCAGGCCGCGTGCCCGGTACGGGCCTGGGCGTGGAAGCTGCGGTGCACCAGCGAGTTGCCGTCCACCGCCATCACCAGCACGGGGCCCACTCTGCCAGCTCCCTGCTCGGCGAAGAGCCAGGCGCACGGATCCGGAAAACATCGACATGTGGGATCCCTGGACGACACCTGGGTACCTGTCCGGCACGGGAGATTCATCCCGTCGCCAGACAGCGCCACGTAGCGCCACGTAGCGCCACGTAGCAAGAGAGCGGAGCAAGGGTATGGCAGCAGAGTCCGACTCCACGGGCGGGCAACACCGCAACGTCACGCGCGCGGCGGTCCTGACCGCTGTCGGCGGCATCCTGTTCGGCTACGACACCGGAGTCGTGGGTGGCGTGCTGCCCAACATCTCCGACGACTTCGGGCTGCACACCCCGTTCACCAAGGGCCTGGTCGTGGCCATGCTGCTGGCCGGGGCGGCGATCGGCGCCCTCGCCGCCGGCCGGGTCGCCGACCAGCTCGGCCGCCGGCGCACCATCTTCCTCACCAGCATCGTGTTCGTCGTCGGCCTGCTCGCCTCGTCGCTGACACCGGTGCTGTGGCTCTTCTGGGTCAGCCGCTTCGTCATCGGCGTCGGCGTCGGCTCCGCCTCCTTCGTAGTGCCGATGTACATCGGCGAGGTCGCGCCGCCGGAGCGTCGGGGCGCGCTGGTCTCGCTCAATCAACTGTCGATCACCAGCGGCATCCTGGCCAGCGAGCTCATCGCCTACGGGCTGGCCGGTCACGGCGACTGGCGGATCAGCGTCGGGCTCGCGCTCCTGCCGGCCGTGGTGCTGGGGCTCGGCGTCCTGCGCGAACCGGAGAGCCCGGCGTGGCTACTGCGGCAGGGCCGGCAGGACGACGCCCGGAGCGTGCTGCACTCGTTGCGCGAATCCGAGCAGCAGGTCGAAGACGAGATCAATGCCATCCGCAAGGTCACCCGCGAGGAGGAGAAGGGGTCGTCCTCTGAACTGCTTCGCCGGGGGCTGCGGCCCGCGCTGATCCTGGGCGTGGTGATCGCCGTGGTGCAGCAGATCACCGGGATCAACACCGTGATCTACTTCGCCCCGACCGTGCTGCAGCAGGCCGGGCTGGGCCAGTCCGCCTCCCTGCTCGCGCTGGTCATCGTGGGCGCCACGAACGTCCTGATGACCGTGGTCGCGATCCGGCTGATCGACCGCGTCGGCCGCCGAGCACTACTCATCGGCGGCATGTCGGTGATGATCATCGGGCTGGCGGCGCTCGCGGCCTCCTTCGGAATCGGCGTCAGCGGCAGCGGCGCGGTCTTCGCGACCGTCGCGCTGGCGGTCTACGTCGGCGCCTTCGCCGTCAGCCTGGGCCCGGTGGCCTGGTTGCTGATCGCCGAGATCTTCCCGCTCCGGGTGCGCGGCCAAGCGGCGTCCGTGGCCACCATGTCCAACTGGGCGGCGAACCTGGTGGTGGCGGTGTCGTACCTGTCGATCATCGCCGCCATCGGCGAAGTCGGGACGTTCTCGCTCTACGCGGGCATCACCGCGCTGTCGCTGGTGTACGTGATCCTGAAGGTGCCCGAGACGAAGAATGTCGATCTCAGCACCATCGAGGCGGAGCTCGACCCGGATCAGTCCGAGGAGGAGCGCAGCGCGGCGCGGACCTGATCCGCGCGGTACCGCACTCCCCACCGGGTCACCCGCACGAAGGCCTCGCGGACGATGTCGTTGCTCATCTTCGACTCCCCCCGTTCTCGCTCCACGAAGGTGATGGGCACCTCCACCACCCGGTAGCCGGCGCGGACGGCCCGCGTGGCGAGGTCGACCTGGAAGCAGTACCCCTGCGAGGCCACCTGGGCGTAGTCGATCCCCTCGAGCGTGGCGCGGCGGAACGCGCGGAAACCGCCGGTCACGTCGCGCAGCGGAAGCCCCAGGGCGACCCGTGAGTACAGGCTTCCGCCGCGGCTGATCACCTTGCGCGTGGCCGGCCAGTTGACGACCGCACCGCCGGGAACCCAGCGGCTGCCCAGCACCAGATCCGCTTCGCCGAGCGCCGCCAGCAGCCGGGGGAGCTGTTCGGGGGCGTGCGAGCCGTCGGCATCCATCTCCACCAGCACCTCGTAGCCCGCCTCCAGGCCCCAGCCGAAGCCCGCCTTGTACGCCGCGCCCAGCCCCTGCTTGCCCGGCCGGTGCAGCACGTGCACCTGCTCGTCGCCGCGGGCCAGGGCATCGGCCACGGCGCCGGTACCGTCCGGGCTGTTGTCGTCGACCACGAGCAGATCGGCCTGGGGCACCGCGGCCCGCAGCCGTGTCGCGATGGCCTCGACGTTGTCCCGCTCGTTGTAGGTGGGGACGATCACCAGCACTCGCGAAACGGGATCGGTCACGCCCGCACCCTCTCCTCTGACTCCTCGGGGACAGCATCTCGGGGGCGGCCGCCGCCTCGGCGACGGTCGGAGACCACGACCAGGCCGACCCCGATGATCACCAGCAGGCACAGAACGTACTCCGGCCAGGCACCCACCCGGGTGGCGAGAGTGAGCCCGGTACGGATCGGCACGGACCGCTCCAGAATCGCAGGGCGGAACAGCGCACCTGACTCCGCCACCACCCGGCCGGCCGGATCGATGATCGCCGACTTGCCGGTGGTCGTGGCCTGCACCACGGTGCGTCCGTTCTCGATGGCCCGCAGCCGGCTCATCGCCAGCTGCTGGTAGGTCTCCGCGGTGTAGCCGAAGGTGGCGTTGTTGCTCTGCACGACCAGCAACTGCGCTCCCGCCGCGACCGACGAGCGAACTAGGGAGTCGTAGGCCACCTCGAAGCAGATGACGTCGCCGATCGGCACCGGTCCCCCGCGCAGCAGCCCGTCGCCGTGGCCGGCGACCATGTCGACGACGTCCTTCGCGTCGGAGCTGACCTTCTCCGCCAGACCACGCAGCGGGATGTACTCGGCGAACGGCACCGGGTGCCGCTTGGTGTACCGGTCGACGGGCCCGGCGCGCGGCGTCCACAGGATGCCGACGTTGCGGCGGTGGTGCGCGCCGGGTCCCTGCAGGATCGCGCCGACCAGGACCGGGGCGTCGATCGCGCGGACCGCGCGCCGGATCTCGTCGTAGGCGGCCCGATCGTGGAAGGGATCGACGTCGGAGGCGTTCTCGGGCCAGATCACGAGGTCCGGACGCGGCGCCTTCCCCGCCCGGACGCGTCGGGCCAGCAGCATCGTGCGGTGCACGTGGTTGTCCAGGACCTGCCGAGCCCGGCTCTCGAACTGCAGCCCGAGGTCGGGTAGGCCCCCCTGCACGACCGCGACGGTGAGGCTCCGGGTTCCGGCGGCCGCCGCCTGCCGGAGCGGGACCGAGACTCCGAGCGCGAGCACCGGCACGAGGACGGCCACCGCGGCGCCGGTCACCGGCCGGCGGGCGAGGGCGAACCGGCTCCCGGTCCGGTCGGGGGCGCGACTGCGGGCGTCGGCCAGGGCCAGGGCGGCGATCCCGAGCGCGCTCCCGCCCAGCGCCACCGCCCAGCTCACGAGCGGCGCGCCGCCGAGGGCGGAGAACCAGCGCAGCGGGGACGCCGACTGGCTGAAGGCCAGGCGACCCCACGGGAAGCCGCCGAACGGCACCCGGTCGCGCAGCGCCTCGGCCAGCACCCAGGCGGCCCCGCACCAGGTCGCGGCACCGGGCAGCCGGGTCAGCAGCGGCAACAGCGCGCCGAGCAGGGCGTAGAAGGCGGCGCAGGCGAGACCCAACAGCAGCCAGGGCACCGGCCCGACGTAGATGCCGGTCCAGTGCACCAGCGGCAGCATGAAGGCCAGGCCGTAGAGCAGCCCGAGCCAGGCGCCGGCGCGGGCCCGGCGGCCGGCGACCACGAACTGCAGCAGCGCCACCGAGACGAAGGCCGCCGGCCACCAGCCGAACCGCGGGAAGGCCAACACCCCGACCAGCCCGCCGGCGACGGCGAGCAGCATCGCCCAGTACCTGCCCACGCGCGGTGGGCGGGCGAGACGCGCGCGCATCGGTCCAGTATCCCGGCGCCGGGTGATGGTCACCGAAGCCAGGCTCAGCCGGCGTGGATCTCGCGCCCGCGCAGCACGGTGCGCCGGCAGACCGGGAGCGGCCGCCCCGGCCGCAGGTCGGGCAGCCCCTCGGCTCCCGGGACGGCGCCGGCCCACTGCGCGAACGTGGCGGGGGCGCCCACGGCGAGCACGCCCTCGCCGGTCCGGCCGGCCGCCCGCCAGCCGGCGACGGTGTGGGCCGCGAAGGCCACCTCGGGTGACACGGCGGCCGCGGCCTCGTGCGGATGGACCGCCGCCCGGATCGCCTCCCACGGGCCGAGCGGCGTGACCGGCGAGTCCGACCCGAACGCCAGCGGCACGCCGGCCCGGTGCAGGTCGCCGAACCGGTTGAGGACCAGCGCCCGGCTCTCCCCGAGCCGCTCGGCGTAGAGACCGCCCGCGCCGCCCCAGAGCGCGTCGAACAGCGGCTGCATGGACACCGTCAGCCCCGTGGCGGCCAGCCGCGCCGGGTCGCGCACGAACTCCGCGTGCTCCATGCGGTGACCGGCGCCGACCGGCCGCCCCGCGGCCGCGCCGAGCTGCTCGTAGGCGGCGATCACCTGGTCGACGGCGGCGTCGCCGATGGCGTGAAAGCCCGCCTGCAGGCCGGCGTCGAGGCACGCGCGCACGTGCGCGGCCACCTCGTCGACGTCGAACCGCAGCCACCCGCGGCCCGGGCGGTCGGCGTACTCGTCGCCGAGCGCGGCGGTGCCCGAGCCGAGTGAGCCGTCGCAGAACAGATCGCCCGCCGCCCCGACCGCACCGAGCTCGCGGGCGGTCGCCACGGCCCCCAGCTCGCCCCAGTAGCCCACCACCTCGGGCACGACCTCGGCGCGGGAGACGGCCAGCAGGTCGGCGAGGTCGTCGACCCCGGAGATCACCGGCCCCGCCATCTCGTGGACCGAGGCGATGCCCAGCGCCGCCGCCCGCCGCAGCGCGGCCTGCTGCGCGTCGCGCCGCTGGCCCCGGGTCAGGGCCGCGTTCGCGGCCTGGCGCACCGCATCGTGGGCAGCAGGCTCCCGCATCCACCCGTCGGCCCGGTAGCCGTCCAGACCGGGCAGACCCGGCACCGCCGCCATCAGCGCCGACGAGACCACCGCGGAGTGGATGTCGACCCGGGCCAGGTACACGACGCCGCCGTAGGAGGCCCGGTCCAACTCGGCCGCGGTCGGTGCCCGCCCCTCGGGCCAGTCGGCATCGTTCCAGCCGCCCCCCAGCACGGGACGACCGCCGCAGTGCCGGGCGGCCCGCTCGACGGCGTCGAGTGCCTCGGCCAGGGTGCGGGCCTCCCGCAGGTCGAGTCCGGTGACGGCCAGCCCGGTCTCGGTGGTGTGCACGTGCGAGTCGACGAACGCCGGCGCCAGCAGGTCCCCGGCCAGATCGATCACATCGGCGGCCGGGACGGTGAGCCCGGCCGCAGCGTCCTCGTCGCCGATCCACCCGATCCGGCCGTTCTCGACCAGCAGCGCACTCGCGCCCGGATGGCCGGGAGCATGCACCTGACCGTTGCGCAGCAGCGTTGGCATGACAGGGAGTCTGGCAGCGCAGCCGGCCTCCGCGTACCCGCGGGTCCCTCGATCGACAGCGTTTACAGTTGTCCCATGGTCGCCAGCATCGAGGACGTGGCCCGGCAGGCCGGCGTCTCGATCGCGACCGTCTCGCGCGCGCTGCGGGGGCTGCCGGACGTCGCGAGTGCCACCCGGGACCGCGTCCTCGCGGCGGCGGCCGAGCTCAACTACGTCGCCTCCCCCTTCGCGGCCCGGCTGGCCAGCGGCCGGACGGCGACGGTCGGGCTGGTCGTCCCCTTCGTCAACCGGTGGTTCTTCTCCGAGGTGATCGCCACCGTGGAGGCGGCGCTGCGGCGCGAGGATTTCGACCTGCTGCTGTACAACCTCGGCGACCCGGACGGCCGCGCCCGCTTCTTCGACGTGATGCCGATGCGCAAGCGCGTCGACGGCGTGCTGGTGGCCAGCGTGGTCCTCGAGAACGCCGAGTTCGACGCTCTCGCCGACCTCCACCGGCCGCTGGGCCTGCTGGGACTGCGACGCGAGGGCACCCTGTCGGTCGGCATCGACGACGTGGCCGCCGCGCGCTGCGCGGTCGAGCACCTGCTGCAACTCGGTCACCGCCGCGTCGCCCTCATCGGCGGCGACACCGACGACCCCATGCGCTTCACGCCACCGCTGCACCGACGCACCGGGTACCAGCAGGCACTGGCGGCGGCAGGGGTCGCGCCCGACCCCGCGCTGGAGCGGCTCGGGTACTTCACGGTCGCGGGCGGCGCCGACGCCGCCCGCGCTCTGCTCGAGCAGCCGAACCCGCCGACGGCCTTCTTCGCCGAGAGCGACGAGATGGCGTTCGGGGCCTTGCGCGCCGCCAACCGCGCCGGCCTGCGCGTCCCCGAGGACGTCTCGGTCGTCGGCTTCGACGACCAGCCCCTCGCCGAGTGGCTGGAGCTCACCACCGTGCGGCAGCCGGTCGTCGAGCAGGCCGAGGACATCACCGGCCGGCTGTTGCGGATGATCTCCGAGCAGGAGGAGGCGCCGCCCTTCCCCGCCGTCACGCTGCCGACCACCCTCGTGGAGCGCGGCAGCACCGGGCCCTGCCGGCGGTGACGTCGTGACGCTCATGCTGGTGGACGCCGCGGGGCTGTACTTCCGCGCCTTCCACGCCGTCCCGGACTCGGTGACGGCCCCGGACGGACGGCCCGTCAACGCCATCCGGGGCTTCCTGGACATGGCGGCCTCCGTGATCGAGAAGCGTCGACCCACCCGCTGGGTGGCCTGCCTCGACCTCGACTGGCGACCGGCCTTCCGGGTGGAGCTCGTGCCCAGCTACAAGGCACACCGGGTCGCGCCGGCCGGCGGGGAGGAGATCCCGGACCTGCTGGCGCCGCAGGTGCCGCTGCTGCTCGAGGTCCTCACCGCGCTCGGGCTGGCCTGCGCGGGGGCCGAGGGGTTCGAGGCCGACGACGTGATCGCCACCCTCGCCGCCCGCGACGACGACGCCGTCGAGGTGCTCACCGGCGACCGTGACCTGCTGGCGCTGGCCGACGACCGCGTCACCGTCCTCTACACCGGCCGCGGGATCGCGAAGATGCAGGCCTTCGGCCCCGCGGAGGTGCAGGAGAAGTACGGCGTCCCGGCGGCGCACTACGCGGACTTCGCGGTGCTCCGCGGCGACCCCAGCGACGGGCTGCCGGGCGTCCCCGGCGTGGGCGAGAAAACCGCGGCGGCGCTGGTCTCGCGCTTCGGTGCGATCGAGGACATCCTCGCGGCGGCGCAGGACGGTCAGGAGGGGTTCCCCGCCGGCGCGGCGACCAAGGTGCGGGACTCGGCCGACTACCTGGCCGTGGCCCCGGCGGCGGTGCGCGGCCGCACCGACGCGGAGGTCGCCGCGGTCGCCGACGAACTGCCCGATACCGCCCGGGAGCCGGAGCGGCTGGCCGAACTGGTCACCGAGCTCGGGCTGGCGGGGCCGGTCGGCCGCATGCAGCGCGCGATCGCCGCGGCGCGGGGCTGATCGAAACGCCGGTCACCGCACGAGGTAGGAACCGTTGCTCTTGTCCTCGATGGTGACCGTGTAGCTCTGCCCGCCGTCGCTCGTGCAGGTGAAGGACTGGCCGTTGCTCGTCATCTCGATGTTGTTGCCGTGGTTGCAGACCACGTTCTGCACGCCGAGCTGGTTCTCGATGTAGTTCTCGACCGCCGTGTGGTTCAGGCTCTTGTTCCCGGACGGTGCGAGCACCAGGAAGATCAGGACGAGCACCACCACCGCGGCCACCGCGGCGGCGAGCAGCGAGATCAGCGTGCCCTTCCGCTTCTTCGGGCGTCTCGGGGGCGGCTGTGGCGGCTGGGCGGCTCCGGGGTGCCCGTACCCGGGCTGCGGGTAGCCGGGCCGGCCGTAGCCCTGCTGTTCGTAGTAACCCGGCTGGCCGTAGCTCGGGTGGCCGTAGCCCGGTGGGCCGGATTGGCCGTAGCCCTGCTGGCCGTAGCCCTGCTGGCCGTAGCCCTGCTGGCCGTAGTAGCCCTGCGGGCCGGGTTGGCCGTAGTAGCCCTGGTGGCCGTAGCCCTGGTGTCCGTAGCCCTGCTGGCCGTAGTCGGGCGGCGGCTGGAAGGACTGGGTCGGCTGGGAGCTCGCAGGTCGGTCAGCCGGCTCGGGCAGGCCCCGCTCGCCCTCGTTGCCCTGCTCGGTCATGTTCGCGCACCTTACTGGATCAACCTCGACGGCAACTTTGTACTCATGTTTGTACTCACGGCTGCATGCTCTGCGCGACCACCCCGTGACGCAGCGCCGCCGCTGCGGCGCCCGCCGTGGCGGCCACCCTCGTCCCGCGGCCGTCCGGACCCGGTGCTCCCGCGAGCTGCTCCAGCATGTCCAACACCTGCTTGCACCACCGGACGAAGTCGCCGGCCGAGAGCTCCGTCCCCCGTCCGGACGCGGCCAGTGCGCGGTCGAGCCGCTCCCCCCGGGCCCACCGGTACACCGGCCACACGAACCCGAACTGCGGCTCCCGCGACCGCGGCAGCTGGGTCCTCGTCTCCGCCTCCGCGAGGGCGCCCCAGATCCGCTCCGTCCGGGCCAGCGCCTCCCTGACCCGGGCGGTGGGCAGCGCGTCGACCAGCAGCTCGTCACGCCGCGGTTCGTAGACCAAGGTGGAGACCACGGCGGCCAGCTCCGCAGCGTCCAGGTCGTCCCAGGCGCCCTCGCCGAGGCATTCGGCGGCGAGCAGGTCGGCCTCGGACCAGATCCGCCCCAGCCGCCGGCCGGCGGGCGAGGCGGCGAGCCCGTCGCCCGCTCCGGTCAGATAGCCCCGGTCGGTGAGCAGCTCGCAGATCCGGTCGAAGGTTCGGCCCAGCGAGCCGGTCCGGCCCTCGCTACGCGCGCGCAGGTCGCTGTTCTCCCGGCCCAACCGGCTGTAGCGCTCCCCCACCCGGGCGTGCTGCTCGCGATCCGGGCAGGCGTGACACGGGTGAGCCCGCAGCGCCTGTCGGAGCCGCAGGACCTCGGCGTCGTCGGCGGCGTCCTCCGCCGCCCGGCGCATGCCGCGGGGCCGGCCGGCAGAGTCGGGCAGCTCCAGGTTGCGGATGCTGGAGGCGAGGTCACGACGCTCCTTGGGCGAGCGGTGGTTGACGTGCTTCGGCACCCGGACCGTGCCGAGGACGTCGACCTGCTCGGGGAAGTCGCCGGGTGAGAGCCGGCCCGACCAGCGGGCCTCGGTCACCACGAGCGGGCGGGGATCGTCGCGCGGGGAGACCCCCGGCTCGAGCACCACGGCCAGACCCGCGCGACGGCCCCGCGGAACCCGGATCACGTCTCCCCGACGGAGGACCTCGAGCGAGGCGGCGACCGCGCCACGCCGGGAGGCCGACGCCTCCCGGGCCAGGAAGGCTTCGCGGTCCGAGAGCGCCCGACGCAGGTCGGCGTACTCGGCGAAGTCGCCGTAGTCGCACGCCATCTCCCGCTCGTACTGCCGCCGTTTCTCCTCGTTGCGCCGGATCTGGGCGAGCAGGCCGGCGACCCCGCGGTCGGCCTGGAACTGCGCGAACGACGCCTCCAGCAGGCCCCGCGCCGCGGACCGGCCCATCTGGTCGACCAGGTTGACGGCCATGTTGTAGGAGGGCCGGAACGACGAGCGCAGCGGGTAGGTCCGGGTCGAGGCGAGGCCGGCGACCCGTTGCGGGTCGACCTCCGGGGACCACACGACGACCGCGTGGCCCTCGACGTCGATGCCGCGCCGCCCGGCCCGGCCGGTGAGCTGGGTGTACTCGCCGGGGGTGATGTCGGCGTGCGACTCGCCGTTGTACTTCGACAGCCGCTCGAGCACGACGGTCCGGGCGGGCATGTTGATCCCGAGGGCCAGCGTCTCGGTGGCGAAGACCGCCCGCACCAGCCCGCGGACGAACAGCTCCTCGACCGTCTGCTTGAACGCCGGGATGAGGCCGGCGTGGTGCGCGGCGACCCCCCGGCGCAGCGCGTCGCGCCATTCCCAGAACCCGAGCACCTCCAGGTCCTCGGGCGGCACGTCGGCGGTGAGCTCGTCGACGACGGCGTCGATCTCCGCCCGCTCCTGCTCGGTCGTGAGCCATAGCCCCGCGTGGACGCACTGGGTGGCGGCGGCGTCGCAGCCGGCCCGGCTGAAGATGAACGTGATCGCCGGCAGCAGGCCGTCGCGGTCCAGCCGGCTAATCACCGACGGTCGGTCCGGCGGTCGCCAGCCCCGCGGGTGGCCGTGCCGCCGCCGGGGTTCGGGATCGATGTAGCGCGTGCGGTCGGCGACGTGGCGGAGCAGCGCCGGCTCGATCTCCAGCCCGGGTTCGCCGTCCTGGCCGAGGCGGAACAGGTCGAACAGCCGGTGCCCGACGAGCACGTGCTGCCAGAGCGGCACCGGCCGCTCCTCGTGCACGACGACCTTCGTCTCGCCGCGGACCGAGACCAGCCATTCGCCGAACTCCTCGGCGTTGCTGACCGTCGCCGACAGCGCCACCAGCTGCACCGACGCGGGCAGGTGGATGAGCACCTCTTCCCACACCGCCCCGCGGAACCGGTCCCCCAGGTAGTGCACCTCGTCCATGACCACGTACCCGAGCCCGGTGAGAGCGTCGCTACCCACGTAGAGCATGTTCCGCAGCACCTCGGTGGTCATCACGACGATCGGGGCGTCGGCGTTGACCGCGTTGTCGCCGGTCAGCAGGCCGACCTGGCCGGTGCCGTAGCGGTCGGCGAGGTCGTGGAACTTCTGGTTCGACAGCGCCTTGATCGGGGTGGTGTAGAAGCACTTCCGGCCCGCCGCGAGCGCCAGGTGGACCGCGAACTCCCCCACCACGGTCTTCCCGGCACCCGTGGGCGCGCAGACGAGGACCGCGTACCCGTCCTCCAGCACCTGGCAGGCCTCGACCTGGAAGGGGTCGAGTTCGAAGCCGTACCCGCCCCGGAAGTCGGTCAGCACCGGGCGGCGGCTGCGCTGCCGGGCAGCGGCGTAGCGCTCACTCGGCGTTGACACCCTCCCAGCGTAGGCACCGGGCGGTGAGCGGCGATCAGGCCGTCTCGGGCATGCCGGCCAGCACCCGGTCCAGCCGGACCGGCAGGTCGCGTACCCGCACCCCGGTGGCGTCGGCAACCGCGTTGGCGACAGCGGCGGCGGTGCCGACGATGCCGATCTCGCCGATGCCCTTGTTGCCCATCGGGTTCAGGTGCTCGTCGCGCTCGTCGAGCCACGACACGTCGATCCGCCCGATGTCGGCGTTCGCCGCGACGTGGTAGTCGGCCAGGTTGTCGTTGACGGTGTCGCCGAAGGCGTGGTCGACGTCGCCCTCCTCCAGCAGCGCCATCGACAGCCCCATCGTCATGCCGCCCAGGAACTGCGAGCGCGCCAGCCGGGCGTTGATCACCTTTCCTACCGCGAACACGCCGACGGCCCGCGGCACCCGCACCTCACCGGTCACCGCGTGGACGCGCACCGCCACGAACTGTGCCCCGAAGGCGTACCGAGCCAGGTCCGCCCGCTGTGACAGGTCGTCGTCGGTCGCCTCCGTGACCGACAGGCCCGCCGCCGGCACGTGATCGGCGCGGCCGAGCTCGGAGCGCAGCGACCGGCACGCCTTCGTGATCGCACTGCCCCACGAGGCCGTGCCGGACGAGCCACCCGCGACCGACGCCCGCGGCAGGGAGCTGTCCCCGACGCGGACGGCCACCACCTCGGGCGGCACGCCGAGGGCGTCGGCGGCGATCTGCTGCAACGCCGTCCGGGCGCCGGTGCCGATGTCGGCGGCGGCGAGGGCGACCTCGTAGCTGCCGTCCCCGTTCACCGTGGCGCGGGCCGTGCTCGGCTGCGTGATCGCCGGGTACACCGCGCCCGCCACGCCGTGGCCGACGTACCAGGTGCCCGACCGCCGGTCGTAGGGCTCGCCCCATCCGAAGCGGGCGGCGCCTTCGCGCAGGCACTCGATGTAGTGCCGGCTGGAGAACTCCTTGCCCGATTCGGGGTCGGTCGCCGGCTCGTTGCGGACCCGCAGCTCGATCGGGTCGATTCCGGCCTCGCGGGCCAGCTCGTCGATCGCCGACTCGAGCGCGAACATGCCGGGGGCCTCCCCGGGCGCGCGCATCCACCGCGGGGTCGGGACGTTGAGCCGGGCCAGCCGGTGAGTCACCAGAGCGTTCGGCGCGGCGTACATGTGGCGGCTGCACTCCCCGGTCTGCTCGGCGAAGTCGAGCAGCTGCGAGGTGTGTTCGATGACGTCGTGGGCGATCGCCGTCAGCCGCCCCTCGGCGTCCGCACCGAGCCTGACCCGCTGCCGGGTGGGCGTGCGGTGACCGACGAGGTGGAAAGTCATGTCCCGGGTGAGGGCCAGCTTCACCGGTCGGCCCACCACCCGGGCCGCCATGGCAGCCAGCACGGCATGCGGACGGGTGGTCCCCTTGGCCCCGAAGCCGCCACCGACGTACTCGGAGTGCACCACCGACTGCCCGGGCTCGAGGCCGAACAGCGCGGCGGTCGTCCTGGCGACCTCGGTGGCGTTCTGGGTCGTGTCCCAGAGCGTCAGCGAGCCGTCGGCCTGCCAGGCGGCGATGGCCCCGTGGGGCTCCATCGGCTGGTTGTGCAGCGGCGGCGTGGTGTAGACGGCGTCGACGGTGTGCGGCGCCTCGTCCAGGGCCTGCTCCGCGTCGCCCCGGCTCGAGGACGTCGCGAAACCGGCGTTGAGCGCGTCCGGCGCGACGAGTTCGGGGTCCTCGGGGTCGAGCCACGACCGGTGCGACGCCGGGTCGTAGTCGATCGCCAGCGCGAGGGCGCCGGCTCGCGCGGCCTCGAGGGTCTCCGCGACCACCACCGCCACCACCTGGCCGTAGTAGGAGACCTGGTCGTCCTGCAGCAGTCGCAGCTCCGCGTCGTCGGGATCGGCCAGGCGCGGAGCGTTGCCGTGCCAGAGCACGTCGAGGACTCCGGGGACGCTGGTGGCCGAGGCCACGTCGACTCCGGTGACCCGGCCCGCGGGAACGGTGGCGCCGACGACCCAGCCGTGGACCACGTCACGGACCGGGTGCTCCACCGCGTAGCGAGCCTTCCCCGTCACCTTGGCCAGCGCGTCGAGGCGTTCCCGGTCGGCGCCGATGGCGTGGTGCTCGATCATCGTCATGAGATCTCCTCCGCAGGCACCAGGTCGAGCAGGGCGGCCGTCGCGAGCCGCGCGACCAGCGGCACCTTGAAGGCGTTGCCCGGCAACGGGTCGGCCGCGGCCAGCTCCTCGTCGAGCGCGGCGCGCACCGCCTCCGCAGTCGGCTCGGCGCCCACCAGCGCCGCCTCGGCCTGCCGCGCGCGCCAAGGGCGGTGGGCGACACCGCCGAACGCGAGACGGACGTCCGCGACGCGCCCGCCCGAGACGGTCAGCGCCGCCCCGACCGACACCACGGCGAAGGCGTAGGACGCGCGATCGCGCACCTTGCGGTAGGTGCTGCGGGCGCCGGCCGGCAGCGGAGGGACCTCCACCCGGGTGATGATCTCCCGAGCCCCCAGCGTGGTGTCGTACTGCGGCTCCTCGCCGGGCAGCCGGTGGAACTCGCCGAAGGGGATCCGCCGCTCGCCGTCCGGACCGGTGACCACGACGACCGCGTCAAGCACCGCGAGGCCCACCGCCATGTCGGACGGGTAGGTGGCGATGCAGTGCTCGGAGGCCCCCAGCACGGCGTGATTGCGGTGAACTCCGCCAACGGCGGAGCAGCCGGTGCCCGGTTCCCGCTTGTTGCAGGGTTTCGTCGGGTCCATGAAGTACGGGCAGCGGGTGCGCTGCATCAGGTTGCCGGCCGTGGTGGCGGCGTTGCGCAGCTGCCCGGACGCTCCGGCCAGCAGCGCCTCGGACAGCACGGGCAGGCCGGTTCGCACTGCCGGGTCCGCCGCGAGGTCGCTGTTGCGCGCGGTGGCACCCACCAGCAGGGTTCCGTCCTCGCGACGCTCGATCGTGTCCAGCCCGAGTTCGGCGGTGTCGACCAGCGTCCGCGGGCCGGCGACACCGAGCTTCATCAGGTCGACCAGGTTCGTCCCGCCGGCCAGCAGGCTCACCGACGGGTCGGCGAGCAGCGCGACGGCCGAGCTCACGTCGGCCGGGCGCTCGTAGCCGAACGGCTTCATCGCCCTGCCGCCTCGCTGATCGCCGGGACGATGTTGGCGTACGCCCCGCAGCGGCACAGGTTGCCGCTCATCCGCTCGCGGATCTCGGCGTCGTCCAGGGTCGGCTGCCCCGGGCCGGTCACCGCGCTCGGCCAGCCCTCGTCGAACTCGCTCAGCATGCCGACGGCCGAGCAGATCTGCCCCGGGGTGCAGTAGCCGCACTGCAGCGCGTCGTGGTCGACGAACGCCTGCTGCATCGCGTGCGGCGCGTCCGCGCTGCCGAGGCCCTCGATCGTCGTGACCTGCCGGCCGGCCATCGCCACCGCCAGCAGCAGGCAACTGTTCATCCGGCGGCCGTCGACGAGCACGGTGCAGGCACCGCACTGGCCGCGGTCGCAGCCCTTCTTGGTCCCGGTGAGATCGAGCCGTTCGCGCAGCGCGTCCAGCAGCGTGCTGCGGGGGTCCAGGTCGAGCTCACACAGTTGGCCGTTGACGGTCAGCGCGACCGAGGTGGTCGGTACCGCGGTGGGTGTATCGGGCATGTGCGAGGCCTACCCGGGTGGGGCCCGACCGAACCGGTCGCCGCTCAGGTCGTGTCGAACCAGGCATCACCGCGCCGCTCGTCCGCGGGGAGTCCGCCTTCCAGTTGCTGCGGGATCGGGTCGACGACCGACGGGATGCTGTCGTCCGGGTGGGCCGCGGCCCGTTCGGCGGCCTCCGCGGCCTTGCGCTCGGCCTTCCGCTTGTCGTGGAAATGGCAGACCAGCAGCGCGATCTCGAAGAGGATCACCATCGGGATGGCCATCGCGCACATCGTGAACGGATCGGCGGTCGGTGTCGCCACCCCGGCGAAGAGGAAGATCAAGAAGATCGCGACGCGCTGCGATTTCTTCAGCAGTTTCGCCGGGAGCACGCCGACCCGGTTGGCCATGACGAGGAGCAGCGGCAGCTCGAACGCCGCGCCGAAGATGACCAGCAGCATGGTGACGAACGAGATGTAGTCGCCCACCGTCAACAGCGAGGCCGTACCGTTGCCCGCCCCCTCGATGAGGATGCGCAGGCCGCGGCCGAGCACGTAGTAGGCCAGCGCGACGCCGGCGGCGAACAGGAAGGTGGAGAAGAAGACGAACAGCAGGGTGTACTTGCGCTCGTTCTTGCGCAGCCCCGGGGTGACGAAAGCCCAGATCTGGTAGAGCCACAGCGGACCGGTGATGATCGCGCCGGTGATCGCCGACACCTTCAGCCGGGTGGTGAATCCCTCCAGCGCCCCCTGGTAGACCAGGACGCACTGCTCCGGGCCCCGCGGCTCGTAGCGGAACCTCGCGGGGATGTTGCAGTAGGGATGCTTCAGCAGGTCCAGCACCTGGGGGTAGACGAACCATCCGACGACCGCACCGACGCCCACGATGAGCAGCATCCACACGATGCGGCGCCGCAGCTCCCGCAGGTGGTCCAGGACCGGCATCCGCCCGTCGGGGGTCTTGGGGGGACGCTTGCGCTTCTGCCGTCGGCCCCTGACCTCGGTCACGGCCCGGCGTCCTCGCTTTGCGCGCTGCTCCGGGCCCGCTCGAGGCGGGCTCGCGCCTCGCGCATGCTCGCGCCGAGCCGTTGCAGTTGCTCGGCGCTGGCTTGCAGACCGGCGACGTCGCGGCGCAGGCGCTGCGACTTCCACCACACCTCATAGCTGCAGAACCCCAGCACCACCGCCGCCAGCACGACGGCTGCGATCCACGCCGCGACCGGGATCCACGCCATACCCCGACTCTACTAAGAACCTCCGCCGGACTCGTAGGCGGAAAGCGCGCGCACGGCCTCGCTCCTCAGGTCGTCGGCGAGCCACGTCGGACTCACGACCTCGACCTGGCCGGCCGAGCCGAGCACGAGCGCCCGGACCCAGGCCGGATCGGAGACGCGCAGGCTGACGAGGGTCCGCTCGCCGTCGTCGCTGCTCGACTCCGTCGGGTAGTAGTCGGCCACCCACGCGTAGCCAGGCCCGAGCCGGAGATCCACGAGCAGGTGCTCGGCCGCCGGCCGGAACAGCCCCTCGTCGAGATCGCGCAGCTCGACCCCCTCGGGCACCGCCGCCGGCTCGTCGAGCACCGCCGCGTCCTCGATCCGGTCCAGCCGGAACAGCCGCATCCCCTCCGCGCGGCGGCACCACGCCTCCAGGTAGGCCCGGCCCTCGGACTCGAGCAGCCGCACCGGGTCGACGACCCGTTCGGTGGTCTCGTCGCGGGCCGCGCCGTAGTAGCGCAGCCGCAGCGCGGCTCGCTCGTCGAGGGAACGCTGCAGCAGCGGCCGGATCCGCTCGTCCCGCTCCAGGGCCACCGCCACGGTCTCGCGGGGCACGCTCCCGCCGGCCGCGGACTCGATCTTGGCGAGCGCCCGCTGGATGGCGTCGCTGTCGGCCAGCCCGGGCGTCTCGGCGAGCGTGCGCAGCGCGACCACGAGCGCGAGCGCCTCCTCGGTGGTCAGCCGCAGCGGACGGGCCATGCCGGCGTCGAACAGCACCGACACCGTCTCGCCCTCGAAGGAGAGATCGATCAGGTCCCCCGGGCCGTGGCCGGGCAGGCCGCACATCCACAGCAGGGTGAGGTCCTTGCGCAGCTGCGCCTCCGAGACCCCGAAGTCCGCCGCGGCGCTGGCGACGGCGATCCCCGGCCGGGCCTGCAGGTACGGCACGAGGGCGAGCAGCCGTGGTACGCGCTGCTCGTTCGACACGGGCCTGCTCATCGGGCCCCCGCCACCGCGCGCAGGCGGCGCACCACGGCCGCGCGAAGGTCGTCGGGCTCGAGCACGACGGCGCCGGAGCCGGCCGCCGCGACGAGCCGGGCGAGCCACTCGGTGTCGCTGTAGGTCACGGTCAGCAGTTCGGTGTCGTCGCCCTGGCCCTCCCGCGTGTCGGCCGCCCGGCGCAGCTGCCCGGCGCCGGGCCCGACGACCCGGATCCGCGCGACGCGGTCGTCGTCCTGCCGCCCGGCGACGAGCGCGAGCAAGTCCACCCGCGCCGGCCGGGTGAACGCCCCCGGGGCGCCAACCGTCCGCACCGGCCCTTCGATCCGGGAGAGCCGGAAGCTGCGGGGCTCGCCGCGGTCGCGATCCAACCCCGCCACGTACCACCGCCGCCGCCAGGACAGGACCCCCCAGGGCTCGAGCGTGCGCGTGACGGCCTCGACGTCCCGCGGCTTGCGGTAGTCGAAGCGGACCACGCTCGCCGTGCGGGCCGCGGCCAGCAGCGCCGGCAGGCCGGGATCGCCTGCGTCGATCTGCGGCGCCGAGCCGGGGGCGTCGGCCGCGTGGACGTCGGTGCCCGCCGCCCGCAGCTTGATCAGGGCCTGCCGGGCGGGCTCGCCGAGCGTCGCCGACTGCCACAGGCGCGCCGCCAGCCCGACCGCGGCGGCCTCGTCGGCGTCGAACTCGATCTCGGGCAGCTCGTAGTCGTCGCGCCGGATCCGGTAGCCGTCCTCGGCCTCGAAGTGGCTCGACCGGCCGGTCTCCAGCGGGATGCCCAGCTCGCGCAGCTCCGCCTTGTCCCGCTCGAACATCCGCTTGAACGCCTCGTCGGTCGCAGCCGACCCGTCCGCGGCCTCGTAGCCCGGGACGGCGGCGCGGATGCGTTCCGCGGCGAGGAACTGCCGGGTCGAGAGCAGACAGATCACCAGATTGACGAGTCGCTCCGCCCGCCGTGCCGCCATGTCCTCAAAACTAAGCCCCGTGCTCCGGCGTCGCGGTTGCGACACCGCGTGTCCGGAATGCGGGCTCGGTGCCATGTGCTCGATTCTCGCCGACGCGGGCCCCCCGCGACAGTTCACATCGAGGCGATCAGCTTCTCCACCCGTTCGTCGACGCTGCGGAACGGGTCCTTGCACAGCACGGTCCGCTGCGCCTGGTCGTTGAGCTTCAGGTGGACCCAGTCGACGGTGAAGTCGCGGCGACGCTCCTGCGCCCGCTTGATGAAGTCGCCGCGCAGCTTGGCCCGCGTGGTCTGCGGCGGCACGCTCTTGGCCTCGAAGATCGCCAGGTCGTTGACGACCCGCTCGACGGCCCCGTTGCGCTGCAGCAGGTAGTACAGGCCGCGGCGGCGGGAGATGTCGTGGTAGGCGAGGTCGAGTTGGGCGACCCGGGGCGAGGACAGCGGCAGGTCGTGTTTGGCCCGGTACCGCTCGACGAGGCGGTGCTTGATGGCCCAGTCGATCTCGCGATCGATCAGCCCGAGGTCCTGCTTCTCGACGGCGTCCAGGGCCCGGCCCCACAGCTCGAGCACCCGCTTGGACGCCGGGTCGTCGCCCTCGCGGGCGAGGAAGTCCACGGCGCGGCTGTAGTACTCCCGCTGGATCTGCAGGGCCGAGGCGCTGCGTCCGGCGGCCAGCCGCACCGGCCGGGTGCCGGTGAGATCGTGACTGATCTCGCGGATCGCGCGGATCGGGTTCTCGAGCGTGAGATCCGGGAACTGCACGCCGTGCTCGATCATGCGAAGGACCAGGTCGGCCGAGCCGATCTTGAGCAGGGTCGTCGCCTCGCTCATGTTCGAGTCGCCGACGATGACGTGCAGCCGCCGGTAGCGCTCGGCGTCGGCGTGCGGTTCGTCGCGGGTGTTGATGATGGGGCGGCTGCGGGTGGTGGCCGACGAGACCCCCTCCCAGATGTGCTCGGCCCGCTGGCTGATGCAGAAGACGGCCCCCCGCGGGGTCTGCAGCACCTTGCCGGCGCCGCAGATGAGCTGCCGGGTGACGAGGAACGGGATGAGGACGTCGGCGAGCCGGCTGAACTCACCGTGCCGGCCGACGAGGTAGTTCTCGTGGCAGCCGTAGGAGTTGCCCGCGGAGTCGGTGTTGTTCTTGAACAGGTAGATGTCGCCGGCGATCCCCTCGTCGTGCAACCGCTTCTCGGCGTCGACCACGAGCCCCTCCAGCACCCGCTCCCCGGCCTTGTCGTGGGCGACCAGGGAGGCGAGCGTGTCGCACTCGGGGGTGGCGTACTCGGGGTGGCTGCCTACGTCGAGGTAGAGGCGCGCGCCGTTCTTGAGGAAGACGTTGGACGAGCGGCCCCACGACACGACGCGCCGGAACAGGTAGCGGGCGACCTCGTCGGGTGACAGCCGCCGCTGGCCGTGGAACGTGCACGTGACGCCGTACTCGTTCTCGATCCCCATGATCCGCCTGGTCACGCCCTCACCCTAACCGCGCGGCGGTGAGCGCAGCGGGTTTGGCGTCCTGACCCACAGCGAAATCGCGGGCGCGCCGCGGCCCTCGGCCCGACCCGCGAGGCCATTTACAAATCTAGCTGTCGTGTCTAACCTCTAGATCCACAACGTTCACCTGTCGATCTGCTCGCAAACGGAAGGTGCCCCGCATGCGCGACGGTTCGCTCTCGGCCCAGCTCGACGGCGTCTCGACCGACGCCGCGCCCCGCCCGGCCTGGCGGGACGGCAAGCGCTACCTCTGGCTGCTCGGGACCGTCGTCCCGCTGTGGCTCTTCCTCGGCTGGGGGCTGGTGAACCTGACCGGATCCGGCGTCTTCTGGTGGATCGGGCCGATGATCCTCTACGTCGTAATCCCGCTGCTGGACGTCCTCATCGGTGACGACCCGACCAACGCGCCCGAGGACGTGCTGGCCTGGCTGGAGCAGGACCGCTACTACCGCTGGGTCACCTACCTGTTCCTGCCGTGCCAGTTCGCGGCGTTCTTCACCGGCTTCTGGTTGATGACCCGCCACGGTGGACCGCCGGTCATCGACAAGATCGGCATCATGGCCAGCCTGGGCATGCTCAACGGGGTCGCCATCAACACCGCCCACGAACTCGGGCACAAGAAGGAGCACCTGGAGCGCTGGTTCGCCCGCATCGCCCTGGCGCCCTGCGGCTACGGCCACTTCTTCATCGAGCACAACCGCGGCCATCACGTGCGCGTCGCCACCGTCGACGACCCCGCCTCCAGCCGGCTGGGCGAGTCGTTCTGGGCGTTCTGGCCGCGCACCGTGGCCGGCAGCCTGCGCAACGGTTGGACGCTGGAGCGCACCCGGATGCGCCGGCTGGGCCGGGGGCCCTGGACCCTGCGCAACGACGTGCTCAACGCCTGGGCCATGACCGTCGTGCTGTGGGCGGTCACGATCGCCCTGTTCGGCGTCGGCACGCTGCCCTACCTGCTCGGCCAGGCCGTGCTGGCGTTCAGCCTGCTGGAGGCCGTCAACTACCTCGAGCACTACGGCCTGCTGCGCGCCACCACCGAGAAGGGGCGCCCGGAGCGGGTGACGCCGCGGCACAGCTGGAACAACAATCACCTGACGACGAACCTGTTCCTCTACCACCTGCAGCGGCACAGCGACCACCACGCCAACCCCACCCGCCGCTACCAGTCGCTGCGCCATTACGAGGAGTCCCCGCAGCTGCCGGCGGGCTATGCGGCGATGATCCTGCTGGCCTACGTCCCGCCGCTGTGGCGACGCGTGATGGACAAGCGGGTGCTGGCGCACTACGAGGGGGACGTCACCCGGGCCAACATCCACCCCCCGAAGCGGGACAGGGTCCTCGCGCGACACGGCGCGGGCCGGCCGGCGGCGCCCGCCGAGGCCGCCTGAGACCCTGGACCCATGGCGCGCTACCGCTGCGAGGTCTGTGACTACGTCTACGACGAGTCCGCGGGTGAGCCCCGCGAGGGGTTCCCCCCGGGCACGGCGTGGGCCGAGGTGCCGGACGACTGGACCTGCCCCGACTGCGGCGTGCGGGACAAGGTCGACTTCGTCGCGGTGGCCGACGACACGGACGCCGGGCAGGGCGGGGCACCGTGAGCCGACCCGTCCCCTACCCCACCGCGGCGCGCTCGCTGCTGCGCGACACCGTGCTCGGTGCCGTGGACTCGCTGGCGCGGGACCGGGGCTGGACGGCGACGACGATGGGCGACGTCGCCGCCGCCGCCGGCGTCAGCCGGCAGACGCTCTACAACGAGTTCGGCTCGCGCCCGGCGCTGGTCGAGGCCTACGTCGCCCGCGAGATCGCCTCGCTCGTCGACGAGGTCGGGGTGGCCGTCCGCACCCACGCCGACGACGCCCACCATGCGCTCCGCAGCGCCTTCGAGCTGTTCCTCAAGCTGGCCTCGGACGAGCCGGTGGTCCAGATCATCGTGGCCGGGACCGAGAACGGCGAGCTCATCCGCCTGCTGACCGGGTTCGGGCAGCAGCTGGCCGCCGACCGGGTCGCGGAGCTGATCCCCGAGGTGTGGCCCCAGGTCACGCCCCGGGACGCACGCCCGCTGGCCGACGCCCTGGTCCGGCTGGCCATCAGCCACGCCCTCGTGCCGGGCGACGACCCGGGCCTCGTCGCCGAGGCGGTCGGGCGCATGTTCGCCCCGTTCGTCGACCTCATCCTCGCCGCCGACGTGCCCTGACCGCGGTTCTCACCCCGCGCGGGTGATTCCGTCGGTGTGCCGGCTCCCTAGTTTCGCGGACATGCCGACTCTGCCGTTCGCCGACACCGACGACTTCGAGGCCACCACACGCGGCCTGGTCGGGCGGTTGTCGCCGTGCGTCGTGCACGCCGCCGACGGTCGCGTGGTGTGGGACAACACCAGCTGGGACTTCCTCCACGGCGATTCCCCCGACACCGTCCACCCGAGCCTGTGGCGGCAGTCGACCCTGGTGGCGCGGGACGGCCTGTTCGAGGTCACCGAGGGCATCTACCAGGTCCGCGGCCTGGACCTGTCGAACATGACGCTCGTCGAGAGCGACCACGGCGTGATCGTCATCGACCCGCTGCTGACCAGAGAGACGGCGACGGCGGCATTCGCCCTCTACCGCGAGCACCGGGGCCGACGGCCGGTCACCGGCGTCGTCTACACCCACTCGCACGCCGACCACTTCGGCGGCGTGCGCGGCGTCGTCGACGAGGCCGAGGTCAGCTCCGGCCGTGTCCCGGTCATCGCCCCGGCCGGCTTTCTCGACAACGCCGTCGCCGAGAACATCTACGCCGGGACGGCGATGAGCAGGCGGGCCGGTTACATGTACGGCGCCGTGCTGCCCCGCGGGCCGCAGGGGCAGGTAGGTGCCGGGCTCGGTCAGACGGTGTCCACCGGCGAGGTCACGCTCATCGCCCCGACGCTGGACATCACCGCGACCGGGCAGGAGGAGATCGTCGACGGCGTGCGCATGGTCTTTCAGCTCGCGCCCGGCACCGAGGCTCCGGCCGAGATGCACTTCCTCTTCCCCGACCACCGGGCCCTGTGCCTGGCCGAGAACGCCACCCACACCCTGCACAATCTGCTCACCCTGCGCGGCGCGCTCGTCCGCGACCCGCACGCGTGGTCGAAGTACCTCACCGAGGCGATCGACATTTTCGGCGGGCGGGCCGACGTCGCGTTCGCGTCCCACCACTGGCCCACCTGGGGCGCGGAACGCATCGTTGAGTTCCTCTCGATCCAACGCGACCTCTACGGCTACCTCCACGACCAGACCCTGCGGCTGCTCAACCAGGGCCTCGTCGGCGACGAGATCGCCGAGCAGCTGCGCCTGCCACCGGCCCTCGAGAACGCCTGGTCCACGCACGGCTACTACGGGTCCGTGAGCCACAACGTCAAGGCGATCTACCAGCGCTACCTGGGCTGGTTCGACGGCAACCCCGCCCACCTGTGGCCGCACCCGCCGGTGGAACGGGCGCACCGCTACGTGGAGTTCATGGGTGGCGCCGACGCGGTCGTGGAGCGGGCCAGGAAGTCCTACGACAACGGTGACCTGCGCTGGGTGGCCGAGGTACTCAACCACGTGGTCTTCGCCGACGCCTCGCACGCGGCCGCCCGCGAGCTGTTGGCCGACACCTACGAGCACCTCGGGTACGGCAGCGAGAACGGCACGTGGCGCGCGTTCTACCTCTCCGGGGCCACCGAGCTGCGGGCCGGGTCCTTCGGAACGCCGGCCGCCACCACCTCCCGGGACGTGATCAGCCAGCTCACCCCGGAGATGCTGTTCGACGCGATCGCGATCCGGGTCGACGGCCCGCGGGCCTGGGACGAGCACTTCACGGCCGATGTCCGGATCAGCGACACCGGCGAGCGCTACCGGCTGCAGCTGGCCAACGGCGTTCTGACCTACAGCGCCGCCGAGCGGCCCGACACCGCCGACGTCACGATCACGGCCCCGCGCGCCGCCTTGCCCGCGCTCGCGCTGGGCACGCCGGACGCCCGCAGGCTGACCGAGGCGGGGATCGAGCTCAGCGGCGACGTCACCGTCCTGTCGCGACTGGCCGCCGTGTTGGACCACCCCGACCCCGACTTCGCGATCGTCACCGCTGACCACTCCGACGAAGGGATTGAGCCCACATGACCTACACGAGCGCTCACTCCGATGTCGACCTGCGGCCGTCCCGGGCGACCGGCTGGGTCGCCTGGATCCTGTTCGCCGCCTGCATGATGGTGCTGTCGGGCACGTTGACCATTATCTGGGGCATCGTCGGGCTGGTCCGGGACGAGGTCTTCGTCCGCGGGCCGCGCGGCAACGTGCTGAATGTCGACTACACGGCGTGGGGTTGGGCCAACCTGATCTTCGGCATTCTCGTGCTGCTGGCCGGCATCGGCCTGTTCACCGGCGCCGTCTGGGCCGCGGTCGTGGCTGTCCTGCTCGCCGCCGTGAGCATCATCGACCACGTGATGGTGCTCGGCGCCTACCCCGCCTGGTCGACCATCGTGATCGCCATGGACGTCCTGGTCATCTGGGCGATCACCGTGCACGGTGACGAACTGCGACATCCCTAGAACGGGATCGCCGGAACGGTGGCTACAGCAACTCCAGCTGCCGGGCGCGCGCCACGGCATCGTGCCGTCCCCGGGCCGGGAGCTTGCGGTATATCGCGGCGATGTGGGTCTTCACGGTGTTCACCGACACGCACAGTTCAACGGCGATGTCCTGGGCGCTCATCGTGCTGGCGAGCCGGCGGAGCACCGTGAGTTCGCGCTCGGTCAGCGCCTCGGCCAGGCGGGACGGGATGGCCAGTTGGAAGACCGTGAGCCCCTCGGGGCGGGGTGCTGGCGACACCACCGGCAGGGGCCACGCCTCCCGGGCCTCCGGGTGCCGGGCGAGTACGTCGGCGAGGACTTCCTGGACGTCGACGAACGGCTGCGTGGTGCGCCCCGCCGCGAGCTGGCAGGCGCGCACGATCGCCTCCACCGCCCGCCCCTCCTCCGCGAGCAGCGCGGCCGCCCCGGCCGAGGCGAGCAGCACGGCCACCTGCGCCACCAGCGGCATCGCCGAGTCGTCGGCCAGCACCGACGGGCGAAGGCACTGCTTGGCGGCGGCACCGTCGCCCAGCGCCAGATGGGCGCGCGCCGCCACCAGGGCCACAAACGGATCGGCCGAGCGCGTCGGGTCCTCGCCGAGCGACCGGAGTGCCGCGTTCGGCCGGCCCAGCCGGGTCTCGATGTCGGCGAGCAGCACGGTCCGGCGGCGCAGGAGCGCCTCCGGTAACGATTCCGCGAATTCGAGCGCGGTCGTGAGCAGCTGGTGCGCGTCGGCTGTGCGCCCGTCGGCGAGCAGGGCCCAGGCGCGCGTCAGCGTGACCACGGCCCGCAACGCGGCGTCGGCGTCGAGCGCCGTTGCCGCGGAAGCCCGCTCCAGGGCCCGCTCGGCGCCGATGAGATCCATGCGCATGATCGCAGCGCTGGCGCGGGCCACGTGGTGTGGCGTCATGTAGGCCAGCTCCGGGCGCTGGCGGATCAGGGCGAGGCTTCGCGCGGCCGCGCCCTTGGCGTGCTCTGCCCGCCCGGCCATGACGTACAGCAACTCCAGCAGCCCCAGGCCCTCCAGCTCGAGCGCGACGTCGGGCGCGGTCTGCGCCAGCTCTATCGCCTCCAGCAGCAGGGTCTCGGCCTCCGCAGCGGGAGCCGAGGTCCACATGCGGGCGGTGGCCCGAGCCAGCAGCAGCGCCGCGGGCAACGCGGCATCCAGCAGCGCGGCGTCGGCGCCGAGGAGCTGCCCGACGGCACGGTCGAGCACCGCCACCTGGCCCGTGCGATGGGCGGCGATGGCCTCCACGAGCGCGGCGGCGGCCTCGGCCTCCGGGGCCAACACCGCCGCCCGGGCGTCCCGAAGCTGGTCCTCGGCCGCCAGGGCATCCCCGCAGACCGCCTCCACTGCCGCTCTGGCCAGCGCGACGTCGGGCTCGCTCGCCGGTACCGCACCTTGCTCCTCGCTCGCCGCGAAGGCGCCGAGTCCGCTGACGGTGTCCCGGCTGACGTACAGGTCCGCGAGACCTCCACGCACCAGGAACTCCGACGCCCGTCGCCAGTCCCCGGCGCTCGCCGCGAGTCTCATGGCTACCGCCGGCTGATCGTGCTCGGCATGCCAGGTGGCGGCGCGCCGTCGCAGCTCGGCCTCCATACCCGGATACTCGAGCCGCAGCAGGTGATGGAGCATCTCGCGCAGCAACGTGTGGTAGCGGTAGCGGGTCGCCTGATGGTCCAACGGCAGCACGAAGGAGTTGGTGCGGGAGAGCTCGGCCAGCAGCGCCGAGCCGCATTCGACCCCCGTCACGGCTGCTGCCAGCGAGCCGGTGACCTCGTCCAGGAAGCTGGTCTGGACGAGCAGCCGGCGCACGTCCGGTTCGAGCTGGGCCAGCACCTCCTCCACGAGGTACTCGCCGATGCTGCCCTGGTCGAGTGCGAGCCTGGTGACGAACTGCTCCGGCGTCGCGCTGCCGCTCATCGACATCGCCGACAACTGCAGGCCCGCGGTCCAGCCCTCGGTCCGCCGCATCAAGACCTCCAGCTGCGTGGCGGGCAGCGTGACCCCGTGCACCCTGAGCAGCGCCCGGGCCTCGCTGCGGGTCATGGCGAGGTCGGCGGCGCGCAACTCGGCCATCTGACCGGCGAGCCGGTAGCGGTGGAGCGGGAGCAACGGGTCGCTACGGCAGCAGAGGACCAGCCGGATGGAGGGGAAGCCGTAACGGACGACGGCGTCGAGCTGGGTGAGGACCTCCTCGTGGGTCAGTACGTGGGCGTCGTCGATGACCAGCGTCAGCGGATCGCCCTCTCCGACGGCGGCCAGCAGGCGGTCGACCCAGCGCGCCTCGTCCGCTCCGAGGGCCCCGCAGGCCCGGGCGTCGTCGCTCGCCGGGTGCAGACCCGCGGCGACGAGCGCGCTCGCCAGCAGCGGCCACAGCCGCTGCGGATGGTTGTCCGGCGGATCCACCGACAGCCAGGCGATGCGACCTTCACGCTCCGCGGCCCAGTTGCTCACCAGCACGGTCTTGCCCGCACCGGGTCCAGCGGACAGCAGCGTCAGCGGGCGGGACACGGCCTCGGTGAGTTGCCGGAAGAGCCGGGGACGAGCCACGAGTAGGGGCGGTGGGGGGCACACCGTCGTGACGGCGTCACACATCGGACCCATGCGGTACCTCTCGCGGTCGAGAGCGTGTCGAGCGGACGTTCCGTTCTGCCACGCTATCCCCCGGTCGCCGGGGCGCTGCTGGGCCGAACTCCTCGAAGCGCGGGGGGCATTGGTCGTCCGTTGCCGCGGTACTTGGACCGGTCGCTCAGGTGTCGCGGGGCTCGCCGGCGCGCGTCCGCCGGACATCCAGCAGCTCCAGGCCGAGGGCGCGGACCCGGTCGATGAGCCCCAGCAACGCCGCCTGGTCCATCTCGCCGGTCAGGACGGTGGCGGTCGGCTCGACGTCCACCGCGAGTCCGCGGAACGCCTCGCGAGCGGCCGGACCCAACGAGCCGACCACCCGGACTTCGTACACGGCCTGGGTCACCACACGTATCGCTCCTGCCGCACCAGTCGGTCACCGGTCTGCGCCCATCTTGCTGCGTCCCCGCGGCCGCGGCGTCATTCGCTCGGAGTGGTCGACGCCGCCGGTGATCGCCCCCGGCCTCGGCGCGGGCGGACGGTGCGTCTCACCCGGCTCAGGTGAGCGCAGGACCCGCTCACCCGACCTACGTTTGCTCTCGTGCCCCGCAGCGGACGGCCCCCCGAGCAGCACGGTCGCCTGCATTCGGTCGGCGCCGATGTCGAGCGGCGCCGCGACGCCGTGCTCGCCGCCCGGCCGCGCCACCTGTCGCTGAACGTCGTGCTGACCGCGTGGGAACACGACTTCGCCGTCGGCGGCGGCCTGCTCGCCGGCGCGCTGGCGTTCCGGCTGTTCCTGTGGCTGCTGCCGGCCACGCTGCTGACGACCGGCATCCTGGGTTTCGAGCCCGAGTCGGCCGGCTCCGAGGCGGCCTCGGCGGGCTTGGGCAAGACCACCTCGATGGCGATCTCGGCGGCGGCGCACCAGGCGGAGCGGTCCAGGTGGGCAGCAGTCCTGCTCGGCGCGGCGCTGTTGGTCACCGTCTCGCTGAGCCTGGCCAAGACCGTGGTCATCGCGACGGCGCTCACCTGGCGCGAGCCCCTGCCCAAGCTGCGTCACCGGGTGCGCGCGGTGCTGGCCACGGTGGCGGTTCTCGGCACCGTCATGGTCTGCACCGTGGCCTCGAACTGGCTCCGCGTCCACGCTCCCGGCCTCGGCCTCACCGCGATGCTGGTTCTCGCGCCCACGTGGGCAGCCGGCTGGTGGCTGGTGTCCGCCCGGCTACTTCCCCACCGGGCGGGCCTGCCCTCGTGGGGGCTGCTGCCCGGGGCGGGCCTGTTCGGGCTCGGCGCGGAGGCCGTCCACCTGGTCGTCGTGCTGTACCTGAGCCCGCGGCTGAGCACCTCGTCGCAGCTCTACGGGTCGCTGGGCACGGCCGCCACGCTGCTGCTGGGCGTCTACATCGTGGCGCGCGTCGTCCTGGCGGCGACAACGCTCAACGTGACGATCGCCGACGTGCTGGCCCAGCGGCCGCCGAGCAGCTGAGCGGGGGCCTCAGGCCTCGGCGAACACCTCACGCAGCCGCGCGTCCTGCTCCTCCGTCAGGTTCGTCGACAGCAGTTCCATCTTCTGGCCGGCGAAGGCGTCATGCACCTTGTCGGTCACGGCATCGGAGGTCAGCACGAACAGGGCGGACGTCCCGGGGGTGACCTGCTTGCGGACCTCGGCGATGAACTCGTCGTCGATGCCGACATCGCTCAGCGCCCCACCCGCTGCTCCGGTGGCCGCGCCGATGGCCATGCCGAGCAGCGGCATGAGAAAGATCAACCCGAACAGCATGCCCCAGAACGCGCCACCGAGCGCGCCGGCACCGACCAGCGACGACATCTGGCGCGTCTTCGGCTTCTTGCGATCTGCCGGCCAGCTCACCACCGCGCCGTCATGCACCCTGATGAGCTCCTGCTTCTGGAGCGTCTCCAACGTGGACAGCGCCTGTTCTGCCCCGCCTGCGTCGTCGAACTTCCACGCCGTCAGCGTCGCCATGTGTGTTCCCTCCGGGTCCCCGTTCCGGCGACCACAGCCGGCCGGCGGCGGTCGTGCATCCAGGCTCCCGGGGCGTGGCGCCCGCGTACTCATCCGGTGCGGGTGATTGCCGCGGCTGCCTCCCGGTGAGCCGGCACGCCCCCACCGGTCGAGGCACATCTCGCGTCGTGCCGCGCGGATGACGCCAGCCGGGCCCGTCCGGTCGACGATCGCGACATGAGTGTGGCGAATCCGGAGCTGGGCGACCTCGAGCAACAACTCGCCGCGGCCCGATCCGAGCGGGATGCCGCCCTGGAGCGGCTGGCCCGGCGGGACCGCCGCGCGGCCGTCGGCGGTTCGTGGCGGCGCGCGTTCGTCGTCCTGCTGGTCCTGCTGGTGTCCGTGCTCGCCCCGGTCACCGCGACCGCTGCCTGGGCGCGGCACACCGTGTTGAACACCAACGGCTACGTCAGCACCGTGGCCCCGCTGGCGTCGGACCCGGCGGTCACCTCCGCCGTGGCCCGTATCGCGACCGACCAGTTGTTCACCGCCCTCGATCCGCAACCACGCATCGAGCAGGCGCTGCCCGCCCGAGCCGCATTCCTCGCCGGCCCCATCACGAACGGCGTCGAGGGCTTCGTGCGCTCGCAGGCCGACAACCTGCTCCAGACCCCGGCGTTCGCGCGGCTGTGGACGACGGCCAACCGGGTCGCGCACGCGCAGCTCGTCAGCGTTCTGAAGGGCAACTCCGATGCGGTGCGCACGACGAACGGCACCGTCGTTCTCGATCTGGTGCCGGTGCTCAACGACGTGCTGCGCTCGGTCCAGCAGCAGGCGTCTGCGCTGCTCGGTCGCGACATCACGCTGCCGCAACTCACCGGTGACGAGCTTCCCAGCGCGGCCTGCGCGAAACTGGCCACCGCACTGGACCGCCCGCTGCCGAAGACGTGCGGTCAGATCCCGTTGTTCCCGGCGGACAAGCTGAGCCAGGCGCAACGGGCCGTGCGCGTCTTCGATGCCTCCCTCATCGCCCTGCTCATCGCGGTGCCGCTGCTCGCGCTCGCGGCGCTGTACCTCTCCCGACGCCGGCGCCGAACCCTGCTGCAGATGGCATTCGGGGTCATGTTCGGCATGGTGGTGCTGCGACGCACGGTGATGTGGCTGCAGAATTCCCTGATCAACACCGGCCGCCCGGCGAACGAGGACGCCAGGCGGGCGATCGTCGACCAACTGCTGCACGGTTTCTTCACGGTGAGCCTGTGGGTGCTGTGGATCGCGTTCGCGGTATTCGTGGTGGCCGCGGTGACCGGTCCCTACGCCTGGGCCACCGCGAGCCGGGCCCGGGTGGCGGGGGCTGCTCACGCGGTGGTGCGGTGGACCCGCGTCGCGGCGGGACAGGCACACGGGGCCGCCGGCAGCGGCTGGATACCCGCCCATCTCGATGCGCTGCGGGTCGGCGGAGCCGTCCTCGCGCTGCTGCTGGTGCTCGCCTTCAACCTTCCGCTGGCCGGCGTGTTGGTCGTGCTCGTCCTGGCCGCCGGATACGAGTTTTGGCTCTACCGCATCGGCGTGGCCACCCGCCAGTCCTCGGCTCCGGGAGCCGGCCCGCGGGTCTGAACCGCCGCGTCATCCTGCGCGGGCGATCCGCACCGCCCTCGCATGACCGACCGTAACCTCATGTCTCGGCGACACCTTCTTGCGCTGCTGCTGGCCGCATTCGTCGCCCTGGTGGGCGGCGCCCTCACGGCCTGCTCCTCGGGGTCCTCGGGTTCGGCGGGTTCGTCGAGCCCCAGCGCGTCCGCGCTGTGCTCCTCGCTGGACCGGTTGCACGCCTCGACGAAGAAGCTGACGTCGCTCGACAGCGCCCAGGCCGGCTTGAGCACCGTGCAATCCGATCTGGCGGCGGTGGGCGGTGACGTGCATCAGGTGGCCACGGAGGCCAAGAGTCAGTTCGCGCCGCAGGTGTCGAGGCTCCGCGCCAGCCTCGCGGCCCTCCGATCAGCCGTCACGGCGGTCGCGGCCAACCCCACGAGTGCCACGATCTCGGCGGCCACCAGTGCCGCCGGTGAGTTCGCGAAGGCCGTCACGTCCCTCACCACGGCCGCGTCCGACACCTGCTGATCACAGCGGTGATCACAGTGACCCGCGCTTCGCCTCCGACCAGTGGACGGTCAGCGCGTAGATCACGATCACGTCGAGGGCGATCAGGATGGCGGTCCACGCCGGGTCGGCACTGATGAACCCGATGTTCACGATGACGCTCACCGAGACGACGACGATGCCCCACACCCGCGCCCACGTCCGGACGGCGAGGATGCCGATACCCGCCGAGACGTTGACGGCGGCCACCGCCAGGTGCACCCAGCCCCACGCGGTGTAGTCGACGTTCACGACGAGCCCGGCCGGCGAGACGAGGTAGAACCCGCGCGAGAAGATCGCCACGAGGCCCTCGATGGCCTGCAGCGAGCCGATCAGCAGCAGCATGACCCCGGCGAAGATGATCCAACCCCGCCAGGCGCTGCCCGGCCTCGGCCGGGTCACCGGCGGGTGCTCCGTGCGCGGTGGCGACACCGGTGTCTGCGTCATGGCACGTCCTTTCTCGTAGCTCGCAGCGAGTATCCGGCGACCCGGACGACGTGCGGATCGTTCGTAGCGGATGAGGGGCCGGGGGCCGACGCGCGAGCAGGGTGAGGCGATGACAGCCACCGCCAGGCGACGCAGCAGCATCCCGCCCCCGGCCGAACCGGGCACCGTGGCCGATCGGGTTGCGTTCGGCACGGCCCAGCGCGACCTGGTGGGCCTGTCGGAGCATGCCGCCGTCGAACGCTCTCCGAAGGAGCCCTCCGCGGTGAAGCTGCTCCGCGAGCAGGACGCGGATCGCGTCGCGGAGCTGGTGCCGATCAGGTACGGCCGCATGATGGCGTCGCCGTTCACCTTCCTGCGCGGTGCGGCTCGGGTGATGGCCGCCGATCTCGCCGCCGTTCCTCGCACCGGGCTCACGGTGCAGCTGTGCGGCGACGCCCACCTGGCCAACTTCGGCTTCTTCGGCACCCCCGAGCGCCGTCTCGTCTTCGACACCAACGACTTCGACGAGACGCGCCCGGGACCGTTCGAGTGGGACCTCAAGCGGCTCGTTGCCAGCCTGGCGGTGGCCGCCCGCAGCCTCGGGCTGCACCGCAAGCAGGTGCGGAAGATCCTCCTCGCCGCGGCCGGCCGCTACCGGGCCGCGATGGCCGAATTCGCCGAGATGCGCGACGTCGACGTGTGGTACGCCCGCGTCGACACCGCCGATCTGCGGCGACGCCTCACCCCCGAGATGGGCAAGAAGCAGCTCACCCGGCTGGAGGGTGTCTTCGATCGCGCCCGGCGCCGCGACAGCGTGCAGGACCTCGGCAAGCTGACCGAGGTGGCCGACGGGCACCGGAGAATCGCGGCCGACCCGCCGCTGGTGGTACCGCTGCGCGACCTGCTGACGGTTCCCGAGCACGAGGACATGCACCAGCGCTTCCGGCAGCTGGTCGACCAGTACCGGCGCTCGCTGCAGCCCGACCGCCGCATCCTCCTCGAGCGGTACCGCTTCATCGACATGGCGCGCAAGGTGGTCGGCGTCGGCAGCGTCGGAACCCGCTGCTGGATCATCCTGCTCACCGGGCGCGACGAGAACGACCCGCTGTTCCTGCAGATCAAGGAGGCCGGCTTCTCGGTGCTCGCCGAGTTCCTGGGGCGCAGCGAGTACGCCAATCAGGGGGAGCGCGTGGTCAGCGGGCAACGACTGATGCAGCAGTCGAGCGACGTCTTTCTGGGCTGGCAGCGCACCACGGGCATCGACGACGTCCGGCGCGACTTCTACGTGCGCCAGCTACGGGACTGGAAGGGATCGATCGACTTCGAATCGCTCAAACCCAAGGGCATGGCGTTGTATGCGCAAGTCTGCGCATGGAGTCTGGCGCGCGCCCACGCGCGATCCGGCGACCGCATCGCGATCGCCGCCTATCTGGGCCCCACCGACAGGTTCGACGGGGCGATCGCCGATTTCGGGGAGGCCTACGCGGAGCTCTGCGAAGCAGACCATCGTGCCCTCGTCGACGCGGTCGCAACCGGAACCGTCGCGGCGGAGCGGGACCTGTGATCCGGGAGCGTCAGGACGCGCCCGAGGGCGCCGCGCCGGGCAGCAGCTCGGTGAGGGCTGGGCCGGAGTAGCGGCGGAATTTCCGCTTGCCGCGGTTGCGGTCGAGCACCGCGACCTCCAGCTCGCCCGCGGTCAGCGTGCGCGGTCCGTTGTCGCCCCCGGTGGCCAGGGCGCCGACGGTGGCCGCCAGGGCGTCCGGCAGCGGCTGGCCGGCGACGAAAACGCGCCGCATCTCGGCGGTGAGGGCCTCGGCGTTGCCCCCCATGACGAGGAACTCCGGCTCGTCGACGATGGTGCCGTCGTAGGTGAGGCGGTAGATCTGGTCCTGATCCGCGGTGTCGCCGACCTCGGCCACCGCGATCTCGACCTCGTAGGGCTTCTGCTGCTCGACGAAGATGGCGCCGAGGGTCTGGGCGTAGGCGTTGGCGAGGCTGCGGGCGGTGACGTCGCGCCGGTCGTAGGAGTACCCGCGCAGGTCCGCCAGCCGGATCCCGGCGACGCGCAGGTTCTCGTACTCCGGGTACTTCCCGACGCCGGCGAAGCCGATGCGGTCGTAGATCTCGCTGACCTTGTGCAGCGCCGAGCTCGGGTTCTCGGTGACGAACAGGATCCCGTCGGCATAGGTGCGCACCACCGCACCCCGGCCACGCGCGATGCCCTTGCGCGCGAACTCCGAGCGGTCGCGCATGATCTGCTCGGCCGAGGCGTAGAACGGCATGCTCATCGGGTGCCTGGTCCCTTCTGCTGTGCTGGCTGGTCGCGGTTCGGGTCAGGAGCCCGGGTGGGCCTCGCGCTCGGCGAGGATCGCCCGCACCACCGTGCCGAGTTCGTCCTCCGACACCCGCGACGTGCCCTCGGCGGTGGCGGTCATCACCACCGGGTAGATGCCGCGGGTGATGTCGGGGCCGCCGGTCGCGGAGTCGTCGTCGGCGGCGTCGTACAGCGCCTCCACGCAGACGCGGACGATCTCGTCGCGGCTCATGTCCGGCCGCCAGAGCTTCTTCAGCGCCCCGCGGGCGAACAGCGAGCCGGAGCCGATCGAGTGGAAGTAGCGCTCGTGCGAGCAGGAGCCGGTGACGTCGTAGCTGAAGATTTTGCCCGCGCTCTGGCCCCCGTCCAGGTCGACACCGGCGAACAGCGGGACGGCGGCGAGCCCCTGCAGGGCCATGCCCAGGTTGCCGCGCAGCATCGTCGCCAGCCGGTTGGCCTTGCCGTCCAGGGTGAGCTGCGTGCCCTCGATCTTCTCGAAGTGCTCGAGTTCGACCTGGTAGAGCCGCACCATCTCCAGGCCCAGACCCGCGACGCCGGCGAAGGCGATCAGCGTGTACTCGTCGGCGGCGAAGACCTTCTCGATGTCGCGCTGCGAGATGAGGTTGCCCATCGTCGCCCGCCGGTCACCGGCCATCACCACGCCGCCGGCGAACTGCGCGGCGACGATCGTGGTGGCGTGTGGCAGCGTCACGGCGTCGCTCCCCCCGGCCGGCAACAGCTCCGGAGCCGCGGCGGCCAAGAAGTCCGAGAACGAGGACGAACCCGGCGAGGTCGCGTACTGCAGAATGCCGTGCGCGGGCTGAGCCGCACTGCGGCCCGGTCGATCGACGGTCACGCGTCCTCCTCTGGCGGCTGCCGACGGCGTCCCGCTCGACCCTACCCAGCTGGGCGGGCTACTCGCCGGGCGGCCGCGGATACCTCGGGAGCACGCGAACAGGAGAACGGCGCTACTCGCTGCCCCGGGCGCTCAGAGGTGCACAACGACCAAAAGGATCATTGGCCGCCTTTTTGGACAAAACTACGAACGAAGTCCTCGGCATTCGTCTCGAGCACGTCGTCGATCTCGTCGAGTATCGCGTCGACGTCCTCGCTCATCTTCTCGTGGCGCTCTGCCAGGTCCGAGGCGTCCTCGGAGGTCTCCTCGACCTCCTCCTCGCGCTGGCGCTGCGGCCTGGACTGGCCGCTGTCATGAGTGGGCATCGCAGGCCTCCTCTCTCGCGTCCCGACAGCGTAGCTCGCGACGGTGTCGAGGACATGTCGTACACACCGGACGGCATTTTTCGGGTAGAGCTGCTCCCATGACGAGACTGCTGATCGGCCCGGTCCTGCGATACGTCGGCGAGACCGAGGCGACGATCTGGGTGGAGACCGACGAACCGTGCCAGGTCACCGTGCTGGGGGTCAGCGAACCGACCTGGACGGTGTTCGGGCACCACTACGCCCTGCTCGTCATCGACGGCCTCACCCCCGGCTCGTCCACGCCCTACACCGTCCAGCTCGACGACGAGACCGTCTGGCCGGACCCCCGGTCCGACCGGCCCGCCAGCCGCATCCGCACCCTCGAGCCCGGCCGGCCGCTGCGCCTGGCCTACGGCTCCTGCCGCTACGGCCGGGGGGCGCTCACACTCACCGATCGCAAGTTCGACCCGGACTCGCTGGCGGCCTACTCCCGCGCCCTGGCCGACGCCGACGAGGCGCAGCGTCCGGACGTGGTGTTCATGCTCGGGGATCAGGTGTATGCCGACGAGCCCTCCGAGGCCACGCGGCGGCGCATGGCCGAGCGCGCCGACCGTCCCCGGGCCGCGCCGGACGGCGAGGTCGCCGACTTCGAGGAGTACACCTGGCTCTACCTGGAGTCGTGGACCGACCCGGACGTCCGCTGGCTGATGTCCACCGTGCCCTCCACGATGATCTTCGACGACCACGACGTGCGGGACGACTGGAACACCTCCGACGCCTGGCGGCGCGACATGCAGGCCACCGCCTGGTGGCAGGAGCGCATCGTCGGCGGGCTGGCCTCCTACTGGGTCTACCAGCATCTGGGGAACCTCTCCCCCGCCGAGCTGGCGGGCTCCGAGCTGTTCCAGGCCGTGCGCGGCGGGGCGACCGACGCCACCGCCAGGCTGCGGGAGTTCGCCGCGACCGCCGACCGCGAGGCCGACGGCGCCAAGAGCGTGCAGTGGTCCTACCGTCGCGACCTGGGCCGCACCCGCGTGCTCATGATCGATTCCCGCTGCGGCCGGATCCTCGCCGAGGGGCGCCGTTCGATGGTCGACGAGAACGAGTTCGCCTGGATCGACGAGCAACTGGACGGCGACTACGACCACCTGCTGGTGGGGACGTCGCTGCCGTGGCTGATGGCCCGGGCGCTGCACGACCTCGAGGCATGGAACGAGTCGCTGTGCGCCGGCGCCCGCGGCCGCCGCTGGGCCCGCTGGTCGGAGTGGCTGCGGCGCGCCGCCGACCTGGAGCACTGGGCCTCGTTCCGGGAGTCGTTCGAGCGGCTGGGGGCGATGATCGCCGAGGTCGCCGCGGGCCGGCGGGGCACCGCCCCGGCCACCGTGTGCGTGCTGTCCGGCGACGTCCACCACGCCTACGTGGCCGAGGCCCGCTTCGAGCGCGCCGTCACCGCCCGGGTGTACCAGCTGGTCTGCTCACCGCTGCACAATTACGTGCCCGGGCCCATGAAGCTCGCCTTCCGGATCGCGTGGTCGGGACTCGCGACGCGGCTCGTGCGGCGACTGCTGGGGCTGATCTCGCCGGTACCGAAGTCCTCGGTGACGTGGGACCGGCTGTCGGGGCCGTTCTTCGGCAGCGAGATCGCCGAGCTGCTGCTCACCGGCCGCCGGGCCGAGACGGTGCTGCGGCGCTCAGCGGGCCCGGACGAGACGGCCGAGCTGGTCGAGGTGGATCGGCGCACGCTGGCGGCATGACCGCGGGCCTCAGCCGGTCAGGTCGCGCACGAACTCCCCCAGTTGGGCGAGATTCCGGCACTCGACCATCGGCATCACCCGGTCGTACTCGGACGCCCGCGAGTCGCCGGTGTCCCAGGCGGCCCGCCGTTCCGGGTTCAGCCAGTAGGCGTGCTTCGCGGCCCCGGCCAGCCGGGCCAGGGTCGGCAGCGCGAGCTGCCCGTAGTTCGAGCGGGCGTCGCCCAGCACCAGCAGCGAGGTGCGCGGGCCGACGGCGTCCGGGAAGCGCTGCGCGAACAGCTCGAACGCGCGCCCGTAGTCGGTGCGTCCGAACAGCCAGGTCACGTCGGCCTGCTCCGCCATGCGGGTGACCGCGTCGAGCACGTCCGCGCCGGGCACGAAGAAGCGGGTCAGCTCGTCCAGCTCGTCGACGAAGCCGAAGGCCCGTACCCGGGTGAACTGCTCGCGCAGGGCGTAGACCAGCAGCAGCGTGAAATGCGCGAACGACGCGACCGACTCGCTGAGGTCGCAGAGCACCACCAGGTCGGTCTTGAGCGGGCGCTTGGGCCGGTGCCGGGTGTCCATCGGCACCCCGCCGAACGACAGCGAGCGCCGGACGGTCGCCCGGAAGTCGAGCTGCCCGCGGCTGCCGCGGCGCTGCTGCAGGGCCAGCCGGGCGGCCAGCCGCCGGGCCAGCGGGTGGATCTCGCGGCGCAGGGCGGCCAGCTCGTCCCGCGAGGCGTTGAGGAACGCCACCCGGTCCACGCCCGGCCGGGTGACGGTGCGGGCGACGGAGCGGGGATCGGCCTGCTCGGCCACCCGGCGTGACACCTCGCTGCCGACCCGCTGCTCGAAGGTCCGGATGCGCTCGGTGACCATGGTCCGCGCCCGCCGCTCGGCGATGCCGCCGCGGTCGCGGCCGGTGAGCAGCTGCTCCAGCAGCCCCGCCATCAGCGTGCGCGCCGAGACCTTGTTCAGCACCGCCAGCTGCGACCACGAGCCCTGCCCCGGGGCTCGGCCGGGGACCGCGCCGAAGGCGTCGACCGCGCCGCGCACCGCCTCGTCCAGCGCCCGGGGGTCGCCGCCGCGCAGGTAGTCGGCCAGCTCCTCGCGCAGCACGTCGCGCCGCGGGTCCTCCAGCGGGCCTCGTGGGGCGGCGTCCGGGTCCCGTTCCCTCGGCGTCCGCTCGGACCGCGGTCGCACCGTCTCGCCGGTCACCGGCGGCCAGAACAGGTCGAAGATGGTGTCGAAGGCGGGGCGATGGGGCTGTCGCTTGACCAGCGTGGCGGCCAGCGCCGCCCGCAGCTGCTCCCGCTCCAGCACGTCCACCGCCACGACCGCCCGCACGGCGTCCACGCTCTCGGCCACCGAGACGATCAGACCGGCCTCGCGCAGCGCCTGCACGAACGCGACCTCCCGGTCCAGCAGCCCGGTCACGGCGCCGCCCCTGACGACCCGGGCATCAGGAGCCCAGCCCGAGTTCCTTGCCGGCGCGGGTCTGGTCAGAACGGTGCTTCAGCACCACGCCGAGCGTGCGGGCGGTCGCGGCCTCGTCGAGGTCGTCGACGCCGAGCGCGAGCAGCGTGCGGGCCCAGTCGATCGTCTCGGCGACCGACGGCTGCTTGCGCAGCTCGAGTGACCGCAGCGCCGCCGCGGTGCGGACGATCTGCTCGGCCAGCTGCTGTTCCAGCTGCGGTACCTGCGACAGCAGGATCGAGCGCTCCCGCTCGGGCGAGGGGTAGTCGAGGTAGAGGTACAGGCAGCGCCGCTTGAGCGCTTCGGACAGCTCGCGGGTCGCGTTCGAGGTGACGACGACGAAGGGGCGGCGGGTCGCGGTGACGGTGCCGAGCTCGGGGATGCTGACCTGGAACTCCGAGAGCACCTCCAGCAGCAGCGCCTCGACCTCGATGTCGGTCTTGTCGGCCTCGTCGATGAGCAGCACCGTCGGCCCGTCGCGCCGGATCGCCGTCAGCAGCGGTCGGCTGAGCAGGAACTCGTCGGTGAAGATGTCGTCGTGGGCCCGCTGCCAGGTGTCCGTGTCGCCGTCGCCGGCCCCTTCGGCCTGGATCCGCAGCAGCTGCTTGCGGTAGTTCCACTCGTAGAGCGCGCGGGCCTCGTCCAGGCCCTCGTAACACTGCAGCCGGATCAGCTCCGCCGCCGTCGCCTCGGCGACCGCCCACGCCAGCTGGGTCTTCCCCACCCCCGCGGGCCCCTCGACCAGCAGCGGCCGTTCGAGGGTGGCGGCGAGGAAGACGGTGGTGGCGGTGTCGGCGTCGGCGAGGTACCCGACGCCGGCGAGGGCCGTCGCGGCATCGTCCGGAGAGGCGAACATGAGCCTCATCGTGCCGCAGCGGGCCCCGGCGACGAGACGGCGGTGTCGCCGGTCAGTAGCCGAGCTCGTGCAGCCGGTCGTCGTCGATGCCGACGTGGTGACCGACCTCGTGGACGACGGTGCGCCGCACCTGTTCGACGACCTCCGCCTCGCTGCTGCACACCCCGAGGATCGCGCGCCGGTAGATCGTGATGACGTCGGGCAGGGCGGCCGAGAAGCCGGAGAGCCGTTCAGTCAGCGGCACGCCCTCGTAGAGCCCGAGCAGGGTGGGGTCCTCACCGTCGTCGACCCGCACCACCACGTTGCGCAGCTCCCGGCCGATCTGCTCGGGCAGACCGTCGAGGGCGTCGGCGACCATCTGCTCGAACGCGGCCGGCTCGACCTCGATCACGGCTCAGCCGCCGGCGCCGCGCGCGCACGCAGGGCAGCGCCCGAACAGCTCCACCGTGTGCGCGACGTCGACGTACCCGTACTGCTCGGCGACCTCGCCCGCCCACCGTTCGACGGCGCGGCCCTCGATCTCGACCGTGCGGCCGCAGGCCCGGCAGACCAGGTGGTGATGGTGGCCGACGCCGGGCTCGCCGCAGAAGCGGTAGGTCGCCTCGCCGTCCCCGGTGTGGATGACGTCGACCGTCCCGTCGTCGGCCAACGCCTGCAGGTGCCGGTAGACGGTCGACAGCCCCACGGTGGCACCGTTGCGACGCAGGACGGCGTAGACGTCCTGCGCGCTGCGGAAGCCGTCTGCGGTGCGCAGGGCCTCGCGGACCGCGTCGCCCTGCCGGGTCGAGCGCTGTGGCATGAGCCCAGTCTAGGCGGTAATCGTTACCAGTTCCGCGTCGGCGGGCTCAGGCGAACTCCTCGATCGGCGGGCAGGCGCAGACCAGGTGCCGGTCGCCGAAGGCGCCGTCGATGCGGCGCACCGGGGGCCAGTACTTGGAGCGCGGGTCGACCCCGGCCGGGTAGGCGGCCAGCTCGCGGGAGTACGGGTGCTCCCACTCGCCGGCCATCGCCGCCGCCGTGTGCGGGGCCTGGCCCAGCGGGTTGTCGTCGGCCGGCCACTCCCCCGCGGCCACGCGGTCGATCTCGGTCTTGATGGCGATCATGGCCTCGACGAAGCGGTCGAGTTCGGCCAGATTCTCCGACTCCGTCGGCTCCACCATCAGCGTTCCCGCCACCGGGAAGGACATCGTCGGGGCGTGGAAGCCGTAGTCGATGAGCCGCTTGGCGACGTCGTCGACGGTGACGCCGGTGACCTTGGTGATCTCGCGCAGGTCGAGGATGCACTCGTGGGCCACCAGCCCGGCGGCGCCGGTGTAGAGCACCGGGTAGTGCCCCTCGAGCCGCCTGGCCACGTAGTTGGCGGCGAGGATGGCCGCGACCGTCGCCTCCGACAGGCCGCCGCCACCCATCATCCGGATGTAGGCCCAGGTGATCGGCAGGATGCCCGCCGAGCCCCACGGGGCGGCCGCGATCGGGCCGCTACCGGTCTCGGGCCCTGCGGCGGGTTGCAGCGGGTGGTTGGGCAGGTAGGGCGTCAGGTGCCCGCGCACGCCGATCGGCCCGACTCCCGGGCCTCCGCCGCCGTGCGGGATGCAGAAGGTCTTGTGCAGGTTCAGGTGCGACACGTCGGCGCCGAAGCGGCCCGGTCGGGCGAGCCCCACCATGGCGTTGAGGTTGGCGCCGTCGACGTAGACCTGGCCGCCGGCCTCGTGCACCAGCGCGCAGACGTCCCCGATGTGGTCCTCGAAGACCCCGTGGGTCGAGGGGTAGGTGACCATGATCGCCGCGAGCCGGTCGGCGTGCTGCTCGATCTTGGCCTGCAGGTCGGCGATGTCGATCTCGCCCTGGTCGCCGCTGGTCCTGACGACGACGACCCGCAGCCCGGCCATGACCGCGGACGCCGCGTTGGTGCCGTGCGCCGAGGCCGGGATGAGGCAGACGTCGCGCTCGGCGTCGCCGTTCGCGCGGTGGTAGTTGCGGATGGCGAGCAGCCCGGCGAACTCGCCCTGGGCGCCGGCGTTCGGTTGCAGCGAGACGGCGTCGTACCCCGTGATCTCGCACAGCCAGCCGGTGAGGTCGTCGAACAGCTGCCGGTAGCCGTCGAACTGGTCGTCGGGTGCGAACGGGTGGATGTCGGCGAAGCCCGGCTCGGTGATCGGCTCCATCTCGGTGGTGGCGTTGAGCTTCATGGTGCAGGAGCCGAGCGGGATCATGCCGCGGTCGAGCGCAAAGTCGCGGTCGGCCAGCCGGCGCAGATAGCGCAGCATCGCGGTCTCGGAGCGGTGCTCGTGGAACACCGGGTGGGCCAGGAACTCCGAGCTCCGGTTCTCCACGCTGGTGACGGTGCGGTCGAGCCGTTCGACGTCCGCGGTACCGAGCTCGACCCCGGCGGCCCGCCAGACGGCCACCAGGTGCTCGCGGGAGGTGAGCTCGTCGCAGCTGACGCCGACCGTGTCGGCATCGACGCGGCGCAGGTTGATCCCGGCGTCGCGCGCGGCGGCCAGCACGGCGTCGGCCCGGCGGGGTACCCGCACCGTGAGGGTGTCGAAGAACGGGCCGTCGGCGAGTTCGACGCCGCCCTCACGCAGCCCGGCCGCGAGGATGCCGGTGAACCGGTGCACCCGTCGGGCGATGGCGCGCAGGCCGTCGGGGCCGTGGTAGACGGCGTACATCGAGGCCATCACCGCCAACAGCACCTGAGCGGTACAGATGTTGGAGGTCGCCTTCTCCCGGCGGATGTGCTGCTCGCGGGTCTGCAGCGCCAGCCGGTAGGCCGGGGCACCGTCGGCGTCGACCGACACCCCGACCAGCCGGCCGGGCAGCTGCCGTTCGAGCCCGGAGCGGACGGCCAGGTAGCCGGCGTGCGGACCGCCGAAGCCGAGCGGGACGCCGAATCGCTGGGTGCTGCCGACGGCGATGTCGGCCCCGGCCTCGCCGGGCGGGGTGAGCAGGGTCAGCGCCAGGGGGTCGGCCGCCACGATGGCCTGGGCGCCGCGCTCGTGGGCCGCGGCGACGAGGGGCGCGAGCTCTCGGACGCGACCGGACGCGCCGGGGTACTGCACCAGGACGGCGAAGACGTCGCCCTCGGGCAACGGATCGCCCATGTCGTGGGTGACCACGGTGAGCCCCAGCGGCTCCGCGCGGGTGCGGACGACCTCGATGGTCTGCGGCAGCGCGTCGGCGTCGATCACCACGGTGTCGCCGTTGCGGGCGGCCCGGTGGGCCAGCGCCACCGCCTCGGCGGCGGCCGTGGCCTCGTCGAGGACGGACGCGCCGGCGACCGGTAGCCCGGTGAGGTCCTCCACGACGGTCTGGAAGTTCAGCAGCGCCTCGAGCCGGCCCTGGCTGATCTCGGGCTGGTAGGGGGTGTAGGCGGTGTACCAGGCCGGGTTCTGCAGCACGTTGCGCCGCACCACCGGCGGCGTGACGGTGCCGAAGTACCCGAGGCCGATCATCGAGGTGAGGGGCTGGTTCCGGCCGGCGAGCTCGCGCAGCTCCGCGGCGACCTCCTGCTCGGAGGCGGGCTCCGGCAGCGCGAGGGTCAGCTTCTCGCGGATCGAGGCCGGGACGGCGTCGGTCAGCAGGGCCTCGACGTCCTGGTAGCCGAGTGCCTCGAGCATCGCCTGCTGCGAACCCGCGGTGCCGATGTGTCGCTCGGCGAAGACGTCGTGGTGCTCCAGCTCGTCGAGTGTCGAGCGGTGCTCGGAACGATTCATGCTGTCGATCACTCCCCAGGGCAGGGACCGGCGCAGGTCGCTGAACGTTGGCCTGCGTCCCCGTCTGTCGGGAGGGTTCCCTCCAGAGTGGCCTGCACCGTGCGGTCCTGGTGCCTGAGAGGTTCCGGGGAGGTTGCCCCTTCGGCGCCGCGTGCCGTCGAAAGGGGGCACGCGGCTCTCCCGCGCGGTGTCGAGCAGCCGTTCGCTACGAGTCTAGCTCAGGCGGTGGCCGAGCGCTGTTGCCGACGACGCGACAGCTCGTCCCTCGGCGCCCCGGCCCCGGCGGCGTCGACGTCCTCGACGCCGTCGATTCCGGCCGCCTCGGCCCGCTCGGCCGGCAGGTGTTCGAGGGAGCCGCGCAGCTCGCGCAGCGCGCCGCTGACCGCGATGCCGAACACGCCCTGTCCGCCCTGGAGCAGGTCGACGACCTCTTCGGACGACGTGCACTCGTAGACGGTGGCGCCGTCGGAGAGCAGGGTGACCTGTGCGAGGTCGGCGACGCCGCGGGTGCGCAGCGTGCCGACGGCGGTGCGGATGTTCTGCAGCGAGATCCCGGCGTCCAGCAGCCGCTTGACGACCTTCAGCACCAGGATGTCCTTGAAGGAGTACAGCCGCTGACTACCCGAGCCCTTGGCGCTGCGGACGGTGGGGACCACCAGCGAGGTCCGGGCCCAGTAGTCGAGCTGGCGGTAGGTGATACCGGCGGCGGCACAGGCCGTGGGGCCGCGGTAGCCGACGGTGGTGGACTGGTCGTCGCCCCCGGACGCAGGATCGCCGAACAGCGACTCCTGCACCGGCAGGCCCGGGCTCACATCGTCCATGCGTCTCCACCGTTCAAGCGCGGCGGTCGTCCCGCCGATCCTCCGCTGTTCCCCTGCCGGTCTCCTGTGGCTGTCCGGTCTCGGACCAAATGCCACGGTGGTGATTCGGCTGAACTGACGGTAGGCGCGGTGCGCGGCGGGGTCAATCCGGCGCGCCGGGTGGGATAACCCTCATGCCGAGCTTGAGGGAGGAACGGGTCACCCCCCGGAGGCGAAATCCTCCGGCGAGATCGAGTCCAGGAACTCCCGGAAACGCTCGACCTCGTCCTCCTGCTCGTCCGGGATCTCGATGCCCGCCGCATCCAGGACGTCGTCGGAACCGAGGATCGACACGTCGGCCCGCAGCGCCAGCGCGATGGCGTCCGACGGGCGGGCGCTGACGGTGATCCCGCCGCTGAAACGCAGCTCCGCGTAGTAGATGTCGTCGCGCATCTCGGTGATGTGGACGGCCTCCAGGGGCACCCCGAGCGCCTTGATCACGTCACGGAGCAGATCGTGGGTCAGCGGCCGGACGGTCTGCACGCCCTGCTGCTGGAACGCGATGGCCGAGGCCTCGACGGCCCCGATCCAGATGGGCAGATACCGCACGCCGTCCTCCTCGCGGAGCAGGACGACCGGCTGATTGGCGGGGAGTTCCACTCGGACCCCGACGACTCGCATCGGATGCACGTTGACGGACCTCCCGCCTTGATCACGCACGGCTTGCGGTACAGCGTCGACGCTACACGCCCCCGTGCCGCGGCGGGGACGGTCAGGAGCCGCCGAGCACCTCTCGCAGCCCGATCTGGACCAGCGCGGCGTGCAGCCGTACCGACAGTGCCGCCAGCTCCCGGACGGTCTCCTCGGCCCGGGCCTTGCCGTCGTTGCCGCGCTGCCGGCCCATCGGTGCCACGACCTGCGAGAACAGGCCGACCTCGCGCTCGGCCGCGGTGCGAAACGCGCGCAGGTGACGCCCCTCCAGGCCGAAGCGGGCCAGCTCGGCGACGACCTTGCCGACGGCGAGCGCGTCGTCGTCGTAGTGCCCGCCGGGCTTGGGGGTGACCAGTCCGAACTGCTCCAGCTCGGCGAGCTGGTCGCTGCGCAGGCCGGCGGCGTTGAGCAACTCGTCACGCGAGAGCCGCATCGCCGCGGGCGCCGGGCGGAAGTGCTCGGGGGTGGGGGCGTTGTCGGTGATCCCGGCGACGGTCAGGTGGGCCGGGCGGGGGCTGTCGGTCGAGGTGCCCGGCGGTACCAGCCCGTTGTCGATCGCGTCGAGCTGCTGCTTGATCACCCGCAGCGGCAGGTAGTGGTCACGCTGCTGCGAGAGGACGTAGCGCAGCCGCCCGACGTCGCCGCCGGAGAACTTGCGATACCCGGAGGGCGTCCGCTGCGGCTGCACCAGCCCCTCGGACTCGAGGAACCGGATCTTGCTGATGGTGAGGTCGGGGAACTCCGCCTTCAACGTGGCCAGCACGTCGCCGATCGTGAGTGTGGCTGCGGACGACCCGCCCGCGGCAGCTCCCAGCGACGTCATGCGGCCTCCCTCGAGAACTGTGCGGCCTCAGCGCAGCACTGGCGGGTCCGGCTCACGCGTCTTTCGCCCCGGCGCCGCTGCGGACGGCCGCGGTGAGATACACCAGCCGGAACTTGCCGATCTGCACCTCGTCCCCGCCCGAGAGCGGCGCGGACTCGATGCGCTCCCGGTTGACATAGCTGCCGTTGAGCGAGCCGACGTCGTGGACGGTGTAACCGCTGCCCTCGCGGCGGAACTCGGCATGACGGCGAGACACGGTGACATCGTCCAGGAAGATGTCGCTGTCGGGGTGGCGACCCGCCGAGGTGACGTCCTGATCGAGCAGAAACCTGCTCCCAGCGTTCGGACCGCGTTTGACGACCAGCAGCGCCGATCCGGGTGTGAGTGCGTCGACGGCCCCCTGGTGCGGCTCGACGGAGAACTCCGAGTCGGTGTCGGGCAGCGAGCTGCCCGCGGTGTTGATGGTGGAGGTGACGTCGGCACCCCCAGCCGCGCCCGTCGGCAGGGCTGCACCGCAGTTGGAGCAGAAATGACTACCGGGCTGGTTCTCGGCGCCGCAGGCGGTACAGAACACGCGTCCACCCTTCATGTTCGAATCGGTCGGGGCACGGTTCACGCCGTCGCACCCAGGTCGCAATCTGATGCGGAGTCGGGCGGTCGCCCGAGCCTAAGCCGGTGCTGTGGCGAGGGTCAATCGGACGATCGACCCCCGCGTACGGGCCTCAGCCGGCGAGGGTTCCGTAGGCCGCTGCGTCGAGCAGGTCCTCGAGCTGCGCGCTCTCGGAACACTCGATCTCGAGCAGCCAGCCCGCCCCGTAAGGATCGGAGTTGACCAGCACCGGTTCGTCGTCGAGCGACTCGTTGCGGCCGACCACCGCGCCGCTGACCGGCGCGAAGATGTCCGAGACGCTCTTGGTCGACTCCACCTCGCCGACGGCCGCACCCTTCTCGACGGTGGTGCCGACCTCGGGGAGTGACACGTACACGACGTCACCGAGTGATTGCTGTGCGTAATCGGTGATCCCGATGCGGACGGTGTTGGAACCGGCGCTGCCGCGGACCCACTCGTGATCTGCGGTGTACTTCAGGTCGTCGGGGACGTCGGCCATGCGTTTTCGGACCTCCTGCTCCGGGGTTGCGCGGGTCTGCAGGTGGCGCAACCGGTCAGACACTACCCACCCGCCCACGTCGGGTCCCGCCGGGCACCACCAGCGCTCACCGTCAGCCCGGCTGGGCGTATCGGAAGCTCGGCAGGGCCCGCGTGACACGGATCCTCATGTGGTCTTGCTCGGTGACGGTCAGCTGGCCGCCGTCGGCGCGGACGGTCGCGGCGATGCCACCCGGAATGTTCAACGCGGTGTCCAGGGTGGTCGCGTCGCCGATGGCGAGGATGCGGTACGGGGCTCCCACCGCCACGCCGTCGACCTCGACCGACCCCGCCGCTCCCGTGACCGAGGTCGTGGTGCTGACGCGCACCGGCCCGAACTGGATCGCCTCGGCCCCGGCACCGCGTAGCTCCTCGACGACGTCCAGCAGCTTCTCGCCGGACAGCGCCTGCTCCGGATCGGTGACGGTGACGACGACCCCCGGCCCGGTGGCCGGCAGCGTGCCGACGAGCACGCCCAGGGCGGCCGCCTCCTGGCGGGCCTGCTTCCGGGCGGCGGCGGACTGGTCGCCGCTCGAGCGCAGCTGCCGCAGGGTCTGCTGCAGCTGCGAGAGCTGCTGCCGCAGCCGGTCGGCGCGCGCGTTCTGGTTGTCCAGGATGCTGATGAGGTCGTTCTCGCGCAGTCCGGAGAGGTTGTCGTTGGACGAGGTGGTGCGGACCTGCGTGACGATGGCGAACCCGAGCACGAGGATCAGCACCCCGATCAGCGCGCCCGACAGGTGCCGGTTGTACCGGTGCTTCGGTGTCGTCTCCGGCTTCTCGTCGTCGGTCATCGAATCAGGCCCGGAACAGGTGGCGGCGGATGGCAGCGGCGTTACCGAAGATACGGATGCCGAGCACGACCACGACCGCCGTGGACAGCTCACCGCCCACGCCGAGCTTGTCGCCGAGGTACACGATCAGGGCCGCGACCAGCACGTTGGACACGAAGGAGACCACGAAGACCTTGGCGTCGAAGATGCCGTCCAGCCGGGCGCGGACCCCGCCGAACACCGCGTCGAGCGCGGCCACGACCGCAATCGGCAGGTACGGCTCCAGCCAGCCCGGGACGGTGGGGCGGAACACGAGGCCGAGGACGATCCCGGCGACGAGGGCGAGGGCGGCGATCATGGGGAACTCACTAGCGGCTCGGGGAGGCGGTCGGGGCGGGTCGGGCGTAGCGAGGCGTCACGGCCGTGCCGGCAGGCAGGTGCAGGTCGCTCTCGTTGCGGAAATCGAAGCCGATCCCGACCGCGCCCTCGAGGGTCTGCAGCCGGCTGGCGGCGGCGCTCTGCGCGAAGCGGGTGGCGAGCCGGTTGGGGTCGCCGACGGCCTTGATCCGGTAAGGCGAGTCGATGGGCTTGAAGTCGACCAGGATGGCCTCGCCGGCGAAGCGGATGGCGCTGGTGGGGGTGAGCCGGATCCCATTGACCGCGATGGCCTCGGCGCCGTCCCCCCACAACTCGTTGACGACGCTGCGGAGGTCCTGGTCGGTCAGGATCGGCGCGCCGGCAGCCTGGCCGGGCGCGGCGCTGGTCTTGCTCGGCGGCGCGGGTTCGGTGAGGGTCACGGCCAGCCCGGGGCCGTGGACGGCCGTCTCGCCCGCCCCGAACCGGTCCCGGTCCAGCCCCTGGGCCAGCGCGCCGCCGCTGGGCAGAGCGACGGACTGTCGACGGGCCAGCGACTGCTCGGCCTGGCTGACCCGTGCCGCGACTCCCGCGGCGGCACTCCGCGCCGTTCGCACCCGCTGGACGAGCTGGTCGTGCACGCGTTCGGCCTCCGGCGCTCCCCGGTGGGTGTGGACGTACGCGACCGCCAGCAGCACACCGGCCAGCAGCGCTCCGACGGCGACCAGCGCTCGGTCCAGCGTGTCGCGGCGACGACCGGGCCCCTCGCTCTGCCGGCGACGCGCGGCCGCCGCGTAACCGGGGTCGAGGGGGTCCCCGACGAGTTCCTGCAGCAACCGGTCAGACCGCTCCGGCGCGCTCATCGCGCGTCCTCGCTTCGCTCCGGCGCGCGGACCGGATGCCGCACCAGGACGGCGGCCTGCTTGAGGTAGACCGCGCCGGAGAGCAGGTACAGCACGGTGCCCCAGATCGTGAAGGCCCACGCGATCGCCCGGACCACGTCGGCGGCGGGGCCGTGATAGGTCCCCAGCAGCAGCAGCGGGAAGGCGTACAGCAGGCAGAACGTGGCGGCCTTGCCCAGGTAGTGCACCTCGGGCGGACCGTAGCCCGCGCGCCGCAGCAGCGGCAGGGTGACCGCGAGCAGCGCGTCCCGGCCGACGATCACGACGGCCAGCCACCACGGGATCACGTGGCGCAGCACCAGCCCGACCAGCGTGGCCAGGATGTAGAGGCGGTCGGCCAGCGGATCGAGCAGCGCCCCGAACCTGCTGGTCTGGTCGAGCGCTCGCGCCAGGACCCCGTCGAGCCAGTCGGTCACGCCCGACAGCGCCAGGATCAGCAGCGCCCACAGGTCGGCGTGGGGCCCGAGCAGCAGGTAGAGGAACGCGGGGACACCCAGCAGGCGTAGCACGCTCAGGGCGTTCGGCACGGTCCAGATCCGGTTGCCGGGCGGAGACTCGCTCACGCGCCCTCCCGCCGTGCTCGCCGCCGCGGCAGCGGCACTGTCCACCGCCGCGGCAGCGGCCTTCATTTTTCGTCGGGACGACAGGATTTGAACCTGCGACCCCTTGACCCCCAGTCAAGTGCGCTACCAAGCTGCGCCACGTCCCGCGACGGCACCACCATAACGGACGGGAGGGCCGCCGTTCGCGAGCCCGGCCCGGATCGGCCGCCTCGGAGTCGATCAGCCCCGCGTGCGCTTCTCACGGACCCGAACCGAGATCTCGATCGGGGTTCCGGTGAACTCGAAGTCCTCCCGCAGCCGGCGTTCTAGGAAGCGGCGGTAGCCCGCTTCGAGGAAGGCGGTGGTGAACAGCACGAACCGCGGCGGACGGATGTCGGCCTGGGTGGCGAACAGCACCCGCGGCGCCTTCCCCCCGCGCGCAGGCGGCGGGGTCGCCGCTACGACCTCGGTGAGCCAGGAGTTCAACCGGCCGGTCGGGATGCGCCGGTCCCAGGAGGCGAGCGACGTGTGCAGGGCGGCGGCGAGCCGCTCGACGGCTCGGCCGGTGCGGGCCGACACGTTGACGCGCGGGGCCCAGGCGAGGCGCGCGAGGTCCCGGTCCACCTCGCGTTCCAGCTCGAGTCGACGGTCCTCGTCGAGCAGGTCCCACTTGTTGAACGCCAGCACCAGTGCACGACCCGCCTCGACGACCTCGGCGACGACGCGCTGATCCTGCTCGGTGATGCGGTCGGCGGCATCGAGCAGCACGACCGCCACCTCGGCGGCTTCGATGGCAGCGGCGGTGCGCAGACTGGCGTAGTACTCGGTACCGCTGGCCTGCCGCACCTTGCGGCGGAGTCCGGCGGTGTCGACGAACCGCCAGGTCTCGTCGCCGAGTCGGACGAGGCTGTCCACCGGGTCGACCGTGGTGCCGGCGACCTCGTCGACGACCGAGCGGTCCTCGCCGGTCAACCGGTTGAGCAGGCTGGACTTGCCGACGTTGGGGCGGCCCACCAGCGCGACCCGGCGGGGCCCGGCAGGCGCGGTGGCCTCGGGCGGGGCGTCCGGCAGGGCCGCGAGCACCACGTCGAGCAGGTCGCCGCTGCCGCGGCCGTGCAGGCCGCTGACCGGGTGCGGCTCCCCCAACCCGAGTGACCACAGTTCGGCGGTGTCCGGTTCGAAGCGCTCGTCGTCGACCTTGGTGGCCACCAGCACCACCGGCCGGGTGCCCCGCCGCAGCGTGCGAGCGACAACCAGATCGGTCTCGGTCGCGCCGGTGCGTCCGTCGACCACGAACATCACGACATCGGCGGTGGCGACGGCCCGCTCGGCCTGCGCCGAGACCATCGCCTGCAGGCCGCGGGCGTCGGGCTCCCAGCCGCCGGTGTCGACGAGCGTGAAACGCCGCCCGTTCCACAGCGCGTCGTAGGCGATCCGGTCCCGGGTGACGCCCGGGACGTCCTGCACCACGGCTTCGCGTCGGCCGAGGATGCGGTTGACGAGTGTCGACTTGCCGACGTTCGGCCGGCCGACCACCGCCACGACCGGCGCGGCCGGCGTCCCGTCCGCGTTCCCCGGGGCGTCGGGTGCCTCCGGGTCGGTCATGCGCTCGCGGTTTCGGTGAGCTCGATCAGGCGCTGCACGACCTCGTCGACGTCGAGGTCGGTGGTGTCGACCTCGACGGCGTCGTCGGAGCGTCGCAGCGGGCTGGCCGCCCGGCTGCTGTCCAGCCCGTCGCGACGGGCGATGTCGGCCGCGACCTTCTCGACGTCGAGGTCGAACTCCCCCGCCCGGCGCCGCGCGCGAGCGTCCGGGCTGGCGGTGAGGAAGACCTTCGGGGCGGCGGCGGGCCAGACGACCGAGCCGATGTCACGTCCCTCGACGACGATGCCGCCGTCGTCGATCAACTCGCGCTGCGCGTCGACCAGCAGCGCGCGCACCGCGGCGACGGCCGAGACGGCGGACACGGCGGCGGTGGTCTCCGCGCTGCGGATCGCGTCGTCGACCGCCTCCCCGTCGAGCCGCACCCAGACCTGCTCGGGGTCGGTGGAGACCTCGATCCGCGCCGCCTCGACGGCGGCGGTGACGGCAGCGCCGTCGGCGGGGTCGACCCCCGCCCGCAGGGCGGCCACGGTGGCGGCGCGGTACATGGCGCCGGTGTCGAGGTAGCGCGCGCCGAGTCGCTGAGCGAGGCGGCGGGCGACGGTGGATTTGCCGGTGCCGGACGGGCCGTCGAGGGCGACGACCCCGGCGTACGGGACGGGGGCGGGGTCGGGCCGGGAACTCACCGAGCCAGGATACGGAGCCGACCGGCCCCGCTCACCGGGGCAGGTCGGTGCGCAGGGCGCGGGCTCCCCGCAGGTAGACGTGCCGGACGTCGGGCCGCGGCAGCTGGGTCTCGACGTGCGCCAGCAGGCGCAGCACGCGCGGCATCGCGCCCGGGACGGCGATCTCGGTGGTGCACAGCAGCGGGACGTCGGTGAGCCCCATCTGCCGGGCGGCGTAGGCCGGGAAGTCCGCGGTCAGGTCGGGCGTCGCGGTGAAGATAATGCTGATCAGGTCGCCGGGATCGATATCGTTGCGGTCGAGCACGGCGGCGACCAGCTCGCTGATGGCCTCGTGGATCTGGTCCCGGTCGTTCGCGTCGACCTGGGTGGCCCCGCGCACCGCGCGTACCGGCACTGGCTACGTCCTTCCCGAGGGTGCCCGGCGCGACACCGCCGGCGGCTCTCGACCCTAGGGCATGCTCAGCCGAGGCCGTTGCCGGCCTCACGGTGCAGGCCGGCCAGCTCCTCCCGGCTGAGCGGCCGCACGGTCCCGGCCCGTTGGGCGCCGAGCCGGACGGGGCCGATGCGGGTACGGACGAGCCGCTCCACCGGGTGGCCGACGGCCTGCAGCATGCGACGCACGATGTGCTTGCGCCCCTCGTGCAGGTCGAGTTCGACGATCGCGCGCTCGCCGAGGGTCTCCTTCACCCGGAACCGGTCGGCCCGGGCGAGACCGTCGTCCAACTCGACGCCGGCGAGCAGGCGCCGGGCGACGTCGCGCCCGATCGGGCCGGGCACCGTGGCCAGGTAGGTCTTGGTGATGCCGAAGGACGGGTGCATCAGCCGGTGGGCGAGGTCACCGTCGTTGGTGAGCAGCAGCAGGCCCTCGCTGTCGGCGTCGAGCCGCCCCACGTGGAACAGCCGCTCCCGCCGGTCCGGCTCGAGCTCGCCCAGCAGGTCGCCGACGGTGCGGCGCCCCCGCTCGTCGCTCATCGCGCTCAGCACGCCGCGGGGCTTGTTCAGGGCCAGATGGACGAGGCCCTCGCGGACCTCGACCCGGTCACCGTCGACGTGGATCACGGCGGTGGCGGGGTCGACCCGGGCGCCGAGCTCGGCGACGGCGCCGTCGACGGTGACCCGTCCGGCGGCGATCAGCTCCTCGCTGCGCCGCCGTGATCCGACGCCGGCCGCGGCGAGCACCTTCTGCAGCCGGATGCCCTCCCCGGGAGGTGCGCCGGGGTCAGCCACCGTCGTCGCCCAGACCGTCGATGTCGTCGATCCCGTCCAGCCCGTCCAGGCCCGGCAGCAGCGGGGCGAGCGAGGGAAGCTCGTCCAGCGTCCGCAGCCCCATCTTCTCCAGGAACAGGTCGGTCGTGCCGAACAGCCCGCCGCCGGACTCCTCGTCGGTGCCGACCTCGACCACCAGGCCCCGCGCCAGCAGCGTCCGCACGACCCCGTCGACGTTGACGCCCCGGATCGCAGACACCCGGGCCCGGGTCACCGGCTGCCGGTAGGCGATGACGGCGAGGGTCTCCAGGGCGGCCTGGGTCAGCCGGCTGCGCTGGCCGTCGTGGAGGAACTGGGTGACGGCGTCCGCGTGCTCGGAGCGGGTGAACAGCCGCACGCCGCCGGCGACCTCCCGCAGCTCCATGCCCGAGCGTCGTTCGTCGTAGCCGGCGCGCAGCTGCTCCAGGGCCTCCCCGATCGCGTCGGTCGGCTGCTCGAGGGCTGCCGCGAGCGCGGCCACCTCGACCGGCGCTTCGGAGACGAACAGGATGGCCTCGACCGCGCCGCGCAGCTCGGCCGGGTCGGCCAGCCGCGCCGCCAGAACGCCGGGCAGCTGCCCGCCGTCGCCGTCGCCGTCGCCGTCGCCGGAGGCACCGGGCTCGGTGACCTCGATCTCGACAGGCATCTCGACCTGCGTGTCGACCCGCGCCTCGGTGGGGCCGGCCTCGGTGGTGCTGTCGGTCTCGGTGGTGCTGTCGGTCTCGCTCACCCGTACTCCTCGTCGGCCGCGGCATCTCCGTCGGCGGCGTCCGCATCGTCGGTGTCGGCGGCGTCGGGCGCGCCGCCGCTCCATCTCACCCGCAGCTCGGTCAACGCCGCGGCCTGGTCGAAGGCGACCGAGCCTTCGCGGTAGAGCTCCAGCAGCGCGAGGAAACGCGCGACCACCTCCAGGGTGATCTCGCAGTCGCCGACCAGCGCCCGGAAGGTGGCCGAACCCACGCGCCGCAGCCGCAGCCGCAGCACCTGCATGTGCTCGGCGACGCTGACCTTCGGGGCGTGGACGTGGTCGGTGGTGACCACGGGCACCGGCTTGGGGGCCAACGCGGCCGCCGCCACGGCGGCGAACCGCTGGGGGTCGACGCCGATGTCGACGTCCGGCAGCAGCCCGGTGAAGCGCTCCTCGAGCTCGGCGGCCCGCCCGAAGCGTCGGCCCTGCCGCTGGTGCAGCTCGTGCAGGTGGGCGGCGGCCAGTTTGTAGGCCCGGTACTGCAGCAGCCGCGCGAACAGCAGGTCGCGCGCCTCGAGCAGCGCGAGGTCTTCCTCGTCCTCGACCTCGGCGGCGGGGAGCAGCCGCGCCGCCTTGAGATCGAGCAGCGTGGCCGCGACGACGAGGAACTCCGTGGCCTGGCCGAGGTCGTAGGTGTCCATGCCCCCGAGGTAGGCGATGAACTCGTCGGTGACCTGCGACAGGGCCACCTCGGTGACGTCGAGCTGCCGCCGGCTGATGAGGTTCAGCAGCAGGTCGAACGGCCCTTCGAAGTTGTCGAGGGTGACGCGGAACCCGCTGCCGGACGACCCCTCGTCGACGGGTGGGTCCTCGACGCGGGCGTCGAGCTCGCCCGGCTGGGTCTCGGTCGACAGGGTCATGGGCGGGCGATGACCTCGCGGGCGAGGTTGCGGTAGGCGGTGGCCCCGCTGGACGAGGACGCCCAGCTGGTGATCGGCTCGCCGGCCACGGTCGTCTCGGGGAAGCGGACGGTGCGGGTGATGACCGTGTCGTAGACCTTCTCGCCGAAGGCGTCGAGGACCCGCTGGAACACCTCCCGCCCGTGCAGTGTCCGACCGTCGTACATGGTGGCCAGGATGCCCTCGAGCTTCAGGTCCGGATTGAGCCGCTGCTGGACCTTGTCGATGGTGTCGATGAGCAGCGCGACCCCCCGCAGGCTGAAGTACTCGCACTCCAGCGGGATGATCACCCCCCGGGAGGCGGTGAGCGCGTTGACCGTCAGCAGCCCGAGCGACGGCTGACAGTCGATCAGCACGAAGTCGTACCGGGGCAGCACCGGCGCCAGCGCGCGGGCCAGACTCTGCTCCCGGGCCACCTCGGTGACCAGCTGGACCTCCGCGGCCGAGAGGTCGATGTTGCTCGGTAGCAGGTCGACCCCCGGCACCCCGGTCTTGAGCAGGACGTCCTCGACGCTGACGTCCCGCTCCATGAGCACGTTGTAGCTGGTGCGCTCCAACTGGTGCGGCGCCACCCCTAGCCCCACCGACAGCGCCCCCTGCGGGTCGAAGTCGACCAGCAGGACGCGACGGCCGACCTCGGCCAGCGCCGCGCCCAGGTTGATGGCGCTCGTGGTCTTGCCGACCCCGCCCTTCTGGTTGCACAGCGAGATGACCCGCGCCGGCCCGTGCGAACTCAACGGGGCGGGCTCCGGCAGCTCGCGCTTGACCCGCGCGACCACCGGGTCGACGGGGCGGGTCCGCTCGACGGCGAACAGCGCGTCCGACTCGCTTCGGCCGCCGGCGGTCGAGGTCTCTGTCTCGTCGCTCATCGCGTCCCCGCCCCGGGTGCCGTCGCCAGTGCCCTCGGGTGGGCGCTGGCGTAGACCTCGCGCAGCGTGTCGACGGTGACCAGCGTGTAGATCTGCGTGGTCGTCACCGAGGCGTGCCCGAGCAGTTCCTGCACGACGCGGACGTCGGCGCCACCGTCCATCAGGTGGGTGGCGAACGAGTGCCGCAGGGTGTGCGGCGAGATCTCGGTGGTCAGCCCGGCCCGCTCGGCGGCGGTGCGCAGCACCACCCACGCCGACTGTCGGGACAGCGGCCCGCCGCGGGAGTTGAGGAACAGCTTGGGGCTGCCCCGCCCGGCCGCGACCAGCTCCGGTCGCGCCTGGGTGAGGTAGGTCGCGACGGCCCGCGCCGCGTACGAGCCGACGGGCACCCGCCGCTGCTTACCGCCCTTGCCGCGCAGCAGGACCGTCGCCTCGTCGAACCGACCCTCGCCGAGGTTGCCGAGGTCACCGAGGTGGAGGTCGTCGACGTCGAGGCCCACGGCCTCGGAGATCCGCGCGCCGGTGCCGTACAGCAGTTCCAGCAGGGCGCGATCGCGGTGGGCGAGGGCGGTGCGGGCGTACCCGGCCGCCTCGAGCAACCGCTCGACGTCGTCGACGCTGATCGCCTTGGGCAGCCGCCGCGGTGGGGCCGCGGGTCGCACCTCGCGGGCCACGTCGACCTCGACCAGCCCCTCCCGCAGCGCGAAGCGGTGCAGCCCGCGGACGGCGACGACGGCCCGCGCGGCGGACGCCGCCGACAGCGGCGGGTGGTCGGCATCGCCCTCGCGCAGGTGCACCAGGAAGCCGCCCACCCGGGAGGCGTCGACGGCGGCGATCGAGGCCACCTCACCGGCCTCGAGGTAGTCCAGGTAGCGGTCGAGGTCCCGACGGTAGGAGCTCAGCGTGTTGGCCGCGACTCCCCGCTCGACACCCAGGTGGTCCAGGTAGACCGCGATCGCTCCGGCGGGGCTGCGGGGGTCGCGTCGGGTGCCGGTCGCCGTCATCGGGTCGCCGCGGCGGCGGACACGGTGCCGAACGGCAGGTGCTGCCCGCTGCTCATCGTGGCCTCCGGGTACCGCGGCGCAGTTTCGGCCACGGGTCGTCGGTGGGGCGCAGGTTGCGCCAGTCGGTCGCGCGGCCGTGCACGGCCGCCAGCAGCCCGGCCACGGCGACGGCGTTGGTGATGGTGCCGGTGAGGGCCCGCCGGACCGCTTCGGCGAGCGGCTCCCGGGTGACGGTCATCCACGCCTCCTCGTGCTCGGGCTCGAAGCCGGTCCCGGCGGCGGGCTCGAGGTCGCGGGCCAGGAAGACCCGCACCGCCTCGTCCGAGATGCCGGGCGAGGAGTTCAGGTCGAGCAGCAGGTCCCACGTCTGCGCGGCCAGGCCGGTCTCCTCGGCCAGTTCGCGCTTCGCCGTGGTCAGCGCGTCCTCCCCCTTGACGTCGAGCAGCCCCGCCGGCAGCTCGTCCATGCGAGCGCCGACGGCGTGCCGGTACTGGTTGACGAGGACGACCCGGCTGTCCTCGTCCAGCGCGACGATCGCGACCGCACCGGGATGGTTGATGATCTCCCGCCGGGCCACCGTGCCGTCCGGCATCCGGACGTCATCCTGCCGGACGCTGATGACGCGGCCGGTGAACAGCGGCTGCGTGTCGAGGATCTCGAAGTCCTCCTGCTCCCCCACGTCGCCTCCTCAGGCCTCGACCGCGGCCGGTGCCGGCAGGTCATCGTCCTCCGGGATCTCGACCGGTAGCCGCTCGGCGTTGTTGTAGTCCACCGCCGCCGCGGCGAAGGCCCGGAACAGCGGGTGCGCCCGCGTCGGGCGGGACTTCAGCTCGGGGTGGGCCTGGGTCGAGACGTAGAACGGGTGCACGTCTGCGGGCAGCTCCACGAACTCCACCAACCGCCCGTCGGGCGACTCTCCGGAGACGACCAGGCCGGCCTTCTCCAGGTCGGACCGGTACTCGTTGTTGACCTCGTAACGGTGGCGGTGACGCTCGGAGACCGACGTCGTCCCGTAGGCGTTGGCGACGACGGAGCCGGCGACGAGGTTCGCCGGGTAGGCACCGAGCCGCATCGTCCCGCCCAGGTCGGCCTCCCCGGCCACGGCCTTGACCTGCGAGGCCATGGTCGCGATGACCGGGTGCTCGGTCTCGGGAGAGAACTCGGCGGAGTCGGCGTCGGCGATACCGGCCAGGTGGCGCGCCGCCTCGATCACCATGCACTGCAGCCCCAGGCAGAGTCCCAGCGCCGGCAGGCCTTGCTCGCGGGCGTAGCGCAGCGCGCCGACCTTGCCCTCGATGCCGCGAATGCCGAAGCCGCCGGGAACGACGATGCCGTCGAGGCCGGCCAGCGCGGCCGCCGCCCCGGCCGGGGTATCGCACGAGTCGGACGGCACCCACCGGATCTCGACCTTGGCCCGGTGGGCGAAGCCGCCGGCGCGCAGCGCCTCGACGACCGACAGGTAGGCGTCGGGCAGGTCGACGTACTTGCCGACGAGCCCGACGGTGATCTCGGTACGGGGGTGACGGACCCGCTCCAGCAGGTCGCCCCAGACCGTCCAGTCGACGTCGCGGAACGGCAGCCCGAGCCGACGCACGACGTAGGCGTCCAGCCCTTCGGCGTGCAGCACCTTCGGGATCTCGTAGATGCTCGGCGCGTCGACGGCGGCGACGACCGCCTCGGCGTCGACGTCGCACATGAGCCCGATCTTGCGTTTGACCGCCTCGGGCAGGTCCCGGTCGGAGCGGCAGACGATCGCATCCGGCGCGATACCGATGCTGCGCAGCGCGGCGACGGAGTGCTGCGTGGGCTTGGTCTTCAACTCGCCGGACGGCGCGAGGTAGGGCACCAGCGAGACGTGCAGGTAGAAGCAGTTGTCGCGCCCGACCTCGTGGCGGACCTGCCGGGCGGCCTCGAGGAAGGGCAGCGACTCGATGTCGCCGACCGTTCCGCCGATCTCGGTGATCACGATGTTCGGCGGCTCGCCGGTGGCGTCGGGGGTCGCCATCGCCAGAATGCGGTCCTTGATCTCGTTGGTGATGTGCGGGATCACCTGCACGGTGTCGCCGAGGTACTCGCCGCGACGTTCCTTGGCGATGACGGTGGAGTAGACCTGCCCGGTGGTGACGTTGGCGGAGCCTGCGAGGTCGGTGTCGAGGAAGCGCTCGTAGTGGCCGATGTCCAGGTCGGTCTCGGCGCCGTCCTCGGTGACGAAGACCTCGCCGTGCTGGAACGGATTCATCGTTCCGGGATCGACGTTGAGGTAGGGGTCCAGCTTCTGCATCGTCACCCGTAGCCCGCGGGCCTTGAGGAGTGAGCCGAGGCTGGAGGCGGTCAGTCCCTTACCCAGGGACGACGCCACGCCGCCGGTGACGAAGAGGTGCCGGGTGGGGTGCGACGGCGTCCGATCCACGGAAGTCCACGCTAACACGAACTGGCGCCCGCATCGGCGGGCACGTCGGCGTGCCGCAGCGCCTGGTCCGCGGCGCGCGCCTCGTCGCCGGAGAGCAGCCCGCCGGCGTGCATCTGCCGGATCAGCCGGGCCCGAGCGTAAGCGTTCGGGGCGAACGGCGCGGCGGCCGACACGATCGCGGTCGCGACCTGCCGGGCGGCCGTGTACTCGGCCAGTCGTGACCGCACCAGCGTCGCGAGCGCGGCGAGCGCCTGGGGCGGGGTGGGCACGGCCATTCGGCGAGCCTACTTCGGGGCCGTCGGGAACAGCGCCTGCGCACCGGCCGCGGTGCCGTAGTGGCCGCTCTCGCCGTGCAGCGCGCCCGCGAGGGCCAGGACGGCGGAGACCTGACCGAGCGGCGAGCTGGCGTCGTCGACGGTGGAGACGTCGTTCTTGGCCTTCGAGTCCCGCAGCCGGGCGATCACCCCGCCGCCCTGGGCGGCCGTCCTGTCTCCGGCGACGACCACGTTTCCACCGCCGGTGGCGAGCGCGTCCACCAGCGCGAGCTGGGCTTGGGAGGCGTAGCCGTCGGCGGGCAGGGTGCCGTGCCCGAGCACGACGACGGTCTTGGTCGGCGTGATGCTCCCGTGGCTCACGGTGAGCAGGTGGCGTTCGACGAAGGCGCTGATGACCTGCTTGACGTCGCTGGCCTTGCCCTTGCCGAGCAGCACGTAGGCCAGCAGGGAGCCGCCGAGCGCGGTCGGGTCGTCAGTCTCGGGCGCGACCCAGCCCAGGGGGTGGACGGGGCCGGTGGCGAAACTGCGCAGGTCGTTGCCGTGGCCGGGGTCGAGGTAGCTCTGGGTGATACTCAGCTGCCCGACGACCGTGCCGCCGGCGGCGGCGATCTCCTGGGTGACACCGCCGGTCATCGCGGGCGTGGTGCCCGGCAGGGTGACCACGAGGACCTGTTTGCCGGGCAGGGTGCCGCTGACCAGCTTGGTGCCGTAGGTGCTGGCGAACTGCGAGGCGTCGCCGACCTGGGTCTGGAGGGTCTTGACCTGGCCGGCGAGCTGGCCACGCTGCTGCTGGAGGTCGTTGACCTGGCCGCGGAGGTCCTTGGTGATGGGGCCGTTCAGGGCGGTGGTGCCGATGACGATGCCGAGGGCAAGGGCGAGGAACACCGCCACGATCGAGACGATGTGGTAGCGGAAGGAGATCACGGTGCGCTCCGGGTTCGCTGGTGCGGGGGGCAGGCGGTCACGGGGCTGCGGTCGTCGGGACAGGCGGTCATGAGAACAGCGACGAGAGCCAGTCGGTGGCGTCGTGGAGCCCGTTGCCGACGTGCCCGAGGTAGGCGTGCCCACCCTCGGAGACCGCCAGGACGGCGGCGACCGCGACGAGGGCAGCCAGGACGAGCAGTAGCAGGGCCGCGGCGGAGACACGGTTGCGATACAGCCGGGTCACTGTCGCGGCGTCGACGAGCCGCGCGCCGACCCGCAGCCGGGTGAGGAAGGACGACGCCATGCCGGCGCGCCCGCGGTCGAGAAACTCGTTGAGGTCGGCGTGGCTGCCGACCGCGACGATGACGTCGGCACCGTGCTCGTCGGCCAGCAGCAGGGCGGCGTCCTCGCCGGTCCCGGACATCGGGAAGGTGACCGCGTCGACCCCGAGGTCCTGCGCGCGCAGCAGCCCCGGTGCACGACCGTCCGGGGTGGCATGGACGACGACCTCGGCGCCGCTGCCGAGCGCCGTCTCGGAGACGCCCTCCATGTCCCCGACGATCAGGTGAGGCTCGTATCCGGCGTCGAGCAGGGCGTCGGCGCCGCCGTCGACGCCCACCAGAACCGGCTTGTACTCCTTGATGTAGTGCTTCAGCCGCTTGAGCTCGGCGGCGTAGTCGTGGCTGCGCGACACGACCACCACGTGACGGCGGCGCAGGGTGGTCCGCAGCGCGGGAATGCCCTCGCCCTCGAGCAACAGCAGCCGCTCGCGGTTCATGAACTCGGCGGTGTTGACCGCGAACGCCTCGAGCTGCGACGCGAGCCCCGCCTTGGCCTCGAGCATGAGGGCCTCGACGGTCTCGATGTCCTGGGCGGTGCCGGTGACCAGCAGCTCCTCGCCGACGTAGAGCGAGTCCTCGTGCAACCGGACCCGGGTGCCCTCCTTCACCGCCCGGAACACCTCGGGGCCGACGTTGTCCAGCAGCACCATGCCGTGGGCGACGAGCAACTGCGGACCGAGATTCGGGTAGCGCCCGGAGATGCTGGGCTGGGCGTTGACGACCGCCGCCGGTCGCGCGGCCAGCAGGGACTCGGCCGCGGCGCGGTCGAGGTCGACGTGGTCGATGACGGCGACGTCACCGGGGTTGAGCCGGTTGGCCAACCTGCCGGTGGCGCGATCCAGCCGGGCCGGGCCGCTGATGCCGGGGAGCGCCTCGCCGCGGCGGCGGAGGGTTGCGAGCCTCATGGGCAGCCATGCTGCCACCGCGAATGCCCGGTTCCCGGTTGCGCCACGCGGGGCACCCGGCGGTGCGGCTCAGCGGCCTCCGGCGTCGGCGAGCAGTTCGGCGGCGTGCTCCTGCGCGGTGACCGAGTCCGAACCGGCCAGCATCCGGGCGAGCTCGGCCACCCGATCGTCGCCGTCGACGACCCGGACGTCGCTCGCGGTGACCCCGTCGGGGCCGCCGGCTGCCACCCCGCCCGCACCGGCAGGCTTGTCCACCACGACGTGACGGTCGGCGAAGGCCGCGACCTGGGCGAGGTGGGTGACCACGAGGACCTGGCGTTCCCGGGCCAGGCGGGCCAGCCGGCGCCCCACCTCGACCGCCGCCCGGCCGCCGACGCCGGCGTCGACCTCGTCGAAGACCAGGGTCGGGACCGGGTCGGTGCCGGCCAGGCAGACCTCGAGGGCCAGCATGACCCGCGACAGCTCACCGCCCGAGGCACCGCGGGCGATGGGCAGCTCCGGGGCGCCGGGGTGGGGGCGCAGCAGCAGGCCGACCTCGTCGACGCCGTCGACGGTGGCGCCGACGGCGGCCCCGGCCACGCTCAACGCGGGCTGGCCGGCGGTCGCGGGGCGAGGCCGCACCTCGACGCGGACCCGGGCGTCGGGCATGGCCAGGCCGGCGAGCTCCGCGCCGACCGCCGTGCCCAGCTCGTCCGCCGCGGCGTGGCGGCGCTCGGAGACGGCCGCGGCGTGCTGCGCCGCCTCGGCGGCCGCGGCGGCCTCGGCCTCCCGCAGCGCGGCGATGGCGTCGTCGGAGACGTCGATCTCGCCGAGCCGGCGCCGGGCCTGCTCGGCCCAGCGCAGGACACCGGTGATGCCGGCGTCGGGTTCGTCGCTGTACTTGCGCACCAGGCCGGTGAGCGCGGCCCGGCGGGTCTCGATCTGCTCCAGCCGCTCGGGGTCCGTGTCGAGGCCGTCGGCGTACGCGCCGAACTCGGCGCCGAGGTCGGCGGTCTGGGCCAGAAGATCCTGCAGCCGGGCGGCGAGCCCGTCCAGTTCGGCGTCGTCGCCCCGTCGGGGCCCGAGCTCGCGGACCGCGGCGGAGAGGACCTGGTTGGCGTCGTGCGGCTCGGCCGCGACGTCATCCGCGTCGCCCAGCAGCGCGTCGTGCGCGGCCCGGGCGGCGGCGCGGAGCGCGTCGGCGTGACCCAGCCGGGCCGACAGCGCGGTGAGCTCGCGCAGCTCGTCGGGCTGCGGGTCGACGAGCTCGATCTCGTCCAGGCCGTGGCGCAGCAGGTCGGTTTCGCGGCGCAGTTCGGCCGCGCGGCCGGTGCGGTCGTCGAGCTCCGCCGCGGCGACGCGCCAGCGGGTGTAGGCCTCGGCGTACGGGGTGAGCTCGAGTCCGGCGTAGCGATCCAGGGCCTCGCGTTGCGCGGCGGCCCGGACGAGGCGCAGCTGGTCGGACTGGCCGTGTACGGCGAGCAGGTGTTCGGCGAGGTCGCCCAGGACGGCCACCGGGGCGGCCGTGCCGCCGACGTAGGCGCGAGAACGCCCCCCGGCGTTGACGACCCGGCGGAGCACCAGGTCGGTGCCGTCGTCCAGCTCGCCGCCGGCGTCGAGGGCGCGCCGCGCCGCCGCCGACCCGGCCTCGACGTGCAGCCGACCTTCGACACTGGCCTGGTCACAGCCGGTGCGCACCCGGGCGGCGTCCGCCCGCCCGCCGAACAGCAGCAGCAGCCCGGTGACCACCATCGTCTTGCCGGCGCCCGTCTCGCCGGTGACCACCGTGAGCCCGGGACCGAGCGGCAGGAGGGCGTCGTCGATCACGCCGAGGCCGCGGATCCGCAGCTCGGCGAGCCCGGCCGCGGCGGTCACGCCCGGCCGTCCTCGTCGGTGTCCCACCCCGAGCCGTACCCGCTGTCACGGCTGTCGTGGTCACCACCGTCGTCGCCGTCGTCGTCCTGCGGGGGTGAGGCCTCGCGGAGGCTGCGTACCGGCAGCTGGAACTTCGAGACCAGCCGGTCGGTGAACGGGACGCTGTCCAGCCGCACCACCTTCACCGGCTCGGCGCCCCGCCGCAGCCGGACACGGGCGCCGGCGGGGACGGCGAAGGAGCGGCGACCGTCGCAGCTGAGGACGGCCTCGTGGCCCGCGCTGAGCAGGTCGATGTCGACCACGCTGGTCGGCGCCACGATGACCGGGCGGGCGAACAGGGCGTGGGCGGCGTTGGGCACCAGCAACAGGGCCTCGACGTCGGGCCACACGATAGGCCCGCCGGCCGAGAAGGCGTACGCCGTCGAGCCGGTGGGCGTGGCGCCGAGCATGCCGTCGCAGCCGAAGCGCAGCAGCGGCCGTTCGTCGACGGCGACCGCGATCTCGAGCATGCGCTCGCGGTTGGTGCGTTCGAGGGAGACCTCGTTCAGCGCCCAGGCCCGGCGCTGCACGGCGCCGTCGAACATGACTTCGGCATCGACGGTGACGCGGGGCTCGACCGTCCACTCCCCTGCCGCCAGCTTGGCCACCGTCTCGTCGAGCGCCTGCGGCTCGGCCTCGGCCAGGAAGCCGACGTGGCCCAGGTTCACGCCGAGCATCGGGACGCCGGCGGGTCGGGCGAGCTCGACCGCCCGCAGGAAGGTGCCGTCCCCGCCCAGCGCCATGACGAACTCGCAGCCCTCGGCCGGGTTGTCCGGGTCGGCGGGGCCGGTGACACCCTCACCGCAGGCTCCCGCCTCCTCGGCGAGCATGCGCACCTCGAATCCGGCCGGCCGCAGCAGTGCCGCGGCCCGCGTCGCCAGCGAGACGATCCGCCGGCGCTCGGTGTGGGCGACGAGCAGGACCGATCTCATGGCACCTCCTCGGGCGGTGTGTCGACGACGGGGCGTTCCCCGGCCGGCTCGTCGCCGGCCACCACGCTCGACTCCGACAGCACAGCGGCGGTGATCGCGGCCGGGTCGAGGGCCGAGGCGGCGTCGCGCCGCAGCCAGAGAAAGAATTCCACGTTGCCGGCGGGGCCGGGCAGCGGGCTGTAGGCGACGCCGTGGGGATGCCAGCCGAGGTCGCCGGCGGCGGCCGCCACGCCCACGACCGCCGCCGCCCGGTCGGCGGGGTCCCGGACGACGCCTTTCGCCCCGAGACGCTGCTTGCCGACCTCGAACTGCGGCTTGACCATCGGCAGCAGGTCCCCGTCCGGAGCGGTGCACGAGGCCAGGGCGGGCAGCACCAGCGACAACGGGATGAAGGACAGGTCGGCGACGGTCAGCTCGGCGACGCCGCCGATCGCCGCCGGATCGAGGGTGCGCACGTTGGTACGGTCGTGGACCGTGACGCGCTCGTCGGTGCGCAGCGACCACGCGAGCTGGCCGTAGCCCACATCGACGGCGACGACCTCGCGGGCGCCACCGCGCAGCAGCACGTCGGTGAAGCCGCCGGTGGAGGCGCCGGCGTCGAGGCACCGGCGTCCGCGCACCGCGACGGCGGGGAACGCCGCGAGCGCGCCGGCCAGTTTGTGGCCGCCCCGGGAGGCGTAGCCCGGGTCGTCGTCGTCCGGCAGCACCCGGACCGAGGCTCCGGCGTCCACTCCGGAGGCAGGCTTGCTGGCCACAACGCCCCGTACCTCGACCCGCCCGGCGTCGACGAGGCCGCGGGCCTGCTCGCGGGAGCGGGCGAGGCCGCGCCGCACGAGCTCGGCGTCCAGTCGGGATAGTCGGCGGGGCACGGGCGGATCAGGCGTCGTCGATGTCCGCGAGCGCCTGCTGCAGCTCCCGGTGCACCTCGGCGAAGGTGTCGGGGTGCTCGGACAGCGGCTGGCCGGCCGCGCGGTCGAGCGCTGCGGCGGCCCGCCGCACCGGCCCCTGCTCCTCGCCCGTTGCACCACCGACGTCCGTCTCGGCGGTCGCATCAGCGGTCGCATCAGCGGTCGCATCAGCGGTCGCATCAGCGGTCGCATCGGCGGGTCCGTTCGGTTCCACGCTGCGAACGCTACCGCCGCGGCGTCCGGTAGCGTCGCGCCGGTGGCGACCCTGGCGGCCTGCGAGCAGGCGCTCGCGACCCTGGCCGACCGGATGGCCCGACACGATCCCGCCCAGCGGCCCCAGTACGACCGGACGCTCACCTGCACCCTGCCCGACCTCGGGGTCGTCTTCGGGGGCTTGCTGCAGCAGGGCCTGCTGGTGGACATCACCCGGGTCGAGTCCACGGAGGCACAGATCCGACTGGAGGTCTCCAGCGACGATCTGGTCGCTCTCGTCGCCGGGGAGCTGTCGGCCGCGGCCGCCTGGGCCACCAACCGGCTGCGGATCCGGGCCGGCCTGCGCGACATGCTCCGCATGCGCTCGATGTTCTGAGCCGCCGGCTACCGGCGCAGCTCGTCGAGTACCGCCGCTGCGTCGTCGTCTGCCGGTTCTGGCGCCGGGGGACGGTCGCCGTCGGACGTCGGGGTGTGCTGCCACTGCGCGGCGCAGAGGGCACGGAGGGCGTCGATCCGATCACCCTGCCCGTGCTGGCCGTGGCGACCCAGCCTTAGCGCTCCGCGCTCCAGGTTCACCTGCCAGCCGCCGCACCGCGCGCCGGCGTCGGTGAGCGTGGGCTCGGGGTGGGGCGTCAGCAGGCCGGCGGCGTCCTCGGCCAGGTAGGTCGGGCGCCGGTCCGGGCCGGCGGACAGCAGGTCGTCCAGGGTGGCGACCCCGGAGAGCACCAGCAGGCTGGCGCAGCCGACGGCGTTGGCCCCCTCGATGTCGGTGTCGAGGCGATCGCCGACCACGATCGGCCGCTGCGCCCCGGTCCGGATCACGGTCTCACGGTGCATGGTCGGGTCGGGCTTTCCGGTCACGGTCGGCTCCACCTGGACGGCGGCACGCACCGCCGCAACGAGCGCGCCGTTTCCCGGCAGCGGTCCCCGAGCGGACGGCAGCGTCGGATCGGCATTGGTGGCGACCCAGATCGCGCCGCGATTGATCGCGACCGCGCCCTCCGCCAGCTGGGCCCAGGTCATCTCGGCCGAGTAGCCCTGGACGACCGCGGCGACCGACTCCTCCGCCGTCGACACCGCCACCAGCCCCCGTTCCGACAGCGCCTCGTAGAGGCCCGTCGTGCCGACCACGAGAACTGTCGACCCGGCCGGAAGGCGGTCGGACAGCCAGCGGGCGGCCGCCTGCGCCGATGTCACGACCTCGTCGGCGGCAGCGGTCACGCCGAGTTCCTGCAGGTGATCGGCCACCGCCACCGGTGACCGCGCCGCGTTGTTGGTGACGAAGGCCAGCCGCAGGCCTGCCTCCCGAGCGTGCCCCAGCGCCGCCGGCACCCCAGGGACTGCCTCGCGGCCGACGTACACGACACCGTCGAGGTCGAGCAGCGCGACGTCGTGCACCTCGCTCAGTGGACGGTCGCTGCCGCGCAGGGTCGAACTCACGGGTTGCATGCTGCCACGCGGCTCGTGGTCCGTAGGATCCCGCGGCATGAGCGACGCTGACGGAGCGAGCGGCGGAATCGGCGTCTCGGGCGGGCTGTCGTTGGCCCCTTTCCGCGGGCTGCGTCCGACGGTCGACGGTGACGCGTTGGGGCGTCGGCTGTGCCCGCCCTACGACGTCATCGACGAGGCCCGCCGGCAGCAGTTGCTGGCCGAGGATCCGGACAACGCGGTCGCGGTCGTCCTGCCCGAGCCCACCCCGGAGGGTTATGAGGGCGCTGCCGCCCGGTTGCGGGGCTGGGTCGACGACGGCGTGCTGCGGCTCGACGACCAGGACGCGTTGTACGTCTACGAGATGCGGGAACCGGACGGCAACGTGACGCGGGGGCTGCTCGGTGCGCTCGAGCTGCGCGACCCGGCCGACGGGGTGGTCCTGCCGCACGAGAACACCATGGCCGGGCCGGTCGCCGACCGGCTGGCGGTCATGACGGCCACCGCCGCCGACCTGGAGCCGATCTATCTGGTGTACGACGGCGGCGGCCCGGCCTCGCACCTGGTGGCCGACGTGGGCACGGCCGAGCCGTTGGCCGCCACGGTGACCCCGGACGGCGTGACCCATCGGCTCTGGGCCGTCACCGATCCTGCGGCTCACCGGGCCGTCGCCGACGATCTCGCCACCCGCCATGCGCTGATCGCCGACGGCCACCACCGCTACGCCACCTATCGGGAGCGCCAGCAGCGTCGGCGGGCGGAGTCGGGCCCTGCCGGGCTCGAGCCCGGTCCCTGGGATCGCGGGCTCGCCCTGCTGGTGGACACCACCGAGTACGGGCCGCAGGTGCATCCCATCCATCGCACGGTGTTTGGGATGTCGCTGTCGGACGCTGTCGGTCGGCTGGCGGACGTCGCCCGGGTCGAGTCGGTGGACGACGCCGAGGGCGCACTGGCTGCGCTGACCGCGCCGGCAGTACTGGCGGGCGGGGCCGGCTTCGCCGCCGTCCTCACCGACGGCGAGGCCGCCTGGTTGGTGCGCGACACCGGCCCGCTCGCCGCCCTGGTGCGCGAGTCGGGAGCAGCCCCGGAACTGGCCGAGCTGGACGTGATGGTGCTGCATCGGGCGGTCGTCGAGAAGGTGCTGGGCCTGCCCGACGACGTCGAGACCGTCGGCTACGCGCACAGTGCGGCGGAGGCGGTCTCGGCGGCGCGGGCCGCCGGCGGGTTCGCCGTCTTGCTGCGCGCGACCCCGGTCACGGCGGTGGCGGCGGTGGCCGCCGCCGGCGAGCGCATGCCGCGGAAGTCGACCCTGTTCACGCCGAAGCCCGCGTCCGGTCTCGTGATGCGCCGGCTGAGCGACCAGTCCCGCGACACACCCTGACCTCCGCCGCCCGCACCGAGTAACGGCTCGCCGGGCCGGCCGGCGAACGCCAGAACCGCCGGTGCAGGCTTCCCCTCACCTCCAGCACGGTTCCGGGGGCCGCTCGCTCGACGCGGCGGCGTTCTTGGGGACGCAGCGCCTCGCAGTCGATGGTGTCCACCCGCGACCGCTCGCCCGGCGGACGCTGCACGGTGAGCCGAAATGTCAGCAGCTGGTCACCGCTCGGCAGTTCCCGAGTCTCGGCGCCGTCGCCGAGCCGGCCACGCAGCACCACCTGATTGAGATCGGGCTCGTCCGAGCTGTCCGCCGGGGTGTCGGCCTGGTCGCGTCGCATGCCGTCGACGCTGCTCGGTTCAGGGGGCCCGCGGGGCCAAGGCCGAGATTCTGTGGACGACGACTCCGGGTGTGGACGCCTCCGCAGGTCGGGTCGGCGCCAGCTGTTACAGCAGCGCGCTCGCCCGCTCGGCGGCGTCGAGCTCCCCCTCGGGGTCGAGCCCGGCCGAGGCGGCGAACCAGGAGGCGGCCTCCTCCCGTCGGCCGGCCGCCTCGAGAGCGTCGCCGTAGGCGTACCAGAGCCGGGCCGCTCCCGGGGCCGGGCGTTCCTTGTCCAGGCCACCCCGGGCCAGCACCGCCAGCGCGGCGTCGAGCTGGCCGAGGTCGCGGCGGGCGCCGGCGGCCACGATGTAGAGCTCGGCGCGCGCCTCAGGCTCCAGCCGACGCACGTCGGGGTCGCTCAGCAGCCGCAGCGCCTGCTGGGACCGCCCCAGCGCACGCTCGCAATCTGCGATGACCGGCAGATTGCGGGGGTCGCCCAGGATTCGCCGCGCCGCCCGGAGTTCGCTGAGGGCCTCGGCCCACTCCTCACACCGGTATGCGGCAATACCGACGGCCTCGCGCACCGCGCCGACACGGGCCGCGCGGGCGCGCGCCGCCCGGGCCAGCTCCAGCGCCTGGGTCGGGTCGGTGTCGAGCAGTTTTCCGGCTGCCACCAGATACCGGCCGACCGCCTCGGCGTTCGGCTTGGACAGCGTCTTGAGCTCGGCCCGGATCTCGCGATCGAGCAACGTCGGGTCGGCGTCCTCGGGCACCGCCGGTCCGCCCTCCGCACGACCGCCCTTCCGGTTGCCCGAGCGGGCGCGATCGGCCGGGGCATCCGTCCGGTAACCGGAGCGGGGCGCGCGATCGGTCGGCGCGTCTGTCCGGTGGCCGGAGCGGGGCGGTCGGCCGCGCGCTTCGTCCCGGCCCCCGCCCCGGCGGGGACCACCCGGCCCCCCGGGACCACCGGCACCCTGTGCGCGCCGGGGGCGACCCGGCCGGCCTCCGCTGCCGCGGTGCTGCTCCGCCATCTGCCGAATCCTGTTCCTGTCGAACCCCTGCTGCACAAGCGAGGGTTGAGTCGAGCGAGGGTTAAATGCGACGAGGCCGTCCGGATCACCGGACGGCCTCGTCGACTAAGTTGTGTCCGGCGACGTCCTACTCTCCCACGCAGTGGCCCGCGCAGTACCATCGGCGCTGAGAGGCTTAGCTTCCGGGTTCGGGATGGGACCGGGCGTTTCCCTCTCGCTATGGTCGCCGAAACTCTATGGAGATGGGTCCGCACCGCCGCCGGCTGTCGCCGGTCAGCGGGGACCGTACCTCGGGAACCGCACAGTGGACGCGATCGCGGACGGATCCGCGAAAATGTTTGTGGTAAGTCCTCGGCCTATTAGTACCAGTCAGCTGCACGTGTTACCACGCTTCCACCTCTGGCCTATCAACCCGGTGGTCTAGCCGGGGGCCTTACTCCATAAAGGATGGGAGATCTCATCTTGAAGCGAGCTTCCCGCTTAGATGCCTTCAGCGGTTATCCCTTCCGAACGTAGCCAACCAGCAGTGCTCCTGGTGGAACAACTGGCACACCAGAGGTTCGTCCGTCCCGGTCCTCTCGTACTAAGGACAGCCCTTCTCAAATCTCCTACGCGCGCAGCGGATAGGGACCGAACTGTCTCACGACGTTCTAAACCCAGCTCGCGTACCGCTTTAATGGGCGAACAGCCCAACCCTTGGGAGCGACTCCACCCCCAGGATGCGACGAGCCGACATCGAGGTGCCAAACCATCCCGTCGATATGGACTCTTGGGGAAGATCAGCCTGTTATCCCCGGGGTACCTTTTGTCCGTTGAGCGACACCGCTTCCACTTGCCAGTGCCGGGTCACTAGTCCCAGCTTTCGCTCCTGCTCGACATGTCTGTCTCGCAGTCAAGCTCCCTTGTGCACTTGCACTCGATACCTGATTGCCAACCAGGCTGAGGGAACCTTTGGGCGCCTCCGTTACTTTTTGGGAGGCGACCGCCCCAGTCAAACTACCCACCTGACACTGTCCCTGATCCGGATTACGGACCGAGGTTAGACACCCAATTCGACCAGAGTGGTATTTCAACGATGACTCCACCGACACTGGCGTGCCGGTTTCACAGTCTCCCACCTATCCTACACAAGCCGAACCGAGCACCAATATCAAGCTATAGTGAAGGTCCCGGGGTCTTTCCGTCCTGCTGCGCGTAACGAGCATCTTTACTCGTAGTGCAATTTCGCCGAGTCCATGGTTGAGACAGTCGAGAAGTCGTTACGCCATTCGTGCAGGTCGGAACTTACCCGACAAGGAATTTCGCTACCTTAGGATGGTTATAGTTACCACCGCCGTTTACTGGCGCTTAAGTTCTGAGCTTCGCACCGAAGTGCTAACCCGTCCCCTTAACGTTCCAGCACCGGGCAGGCGTCAGTCCGTATACATCGTATTGCTACTTCGCACGGACCTGTGTTTTTAGTAAACAGTCGCTTCTCGCTGGTCTCTGCGGCCGGCAGGCGCTCACGGGGGCAAGCCCCGATCACGCCCACTGGCCCTCCTTCTCCCGAAGTTACGGAGGTATTTTGCCGAGTTCCTTAACCATGGTTCTCTCGATCGCCTTGGTATTCTCTACCTGACCACCTGTGTCGGTTTGGGGTACGGGCCGCTAAGAGCTCGCTAGAGGCTTTTCTCGGCAGCATAGGATCATCGAATTCGCCGCAATCGGCTATGCATCACGTCTCAGACCTTGTCGTGCGGATTTCCCTACACGACGTCCTACACGCTTGCCCCAGTGTTACCACTGACTGGTACGACTACCTTCCTGCGTCACCCCATCGCTTGCCTACTACTAGTTCGGGTCGCGCGATCCACCCAATCGATCCCGAAGGATCTTTCGAGCTTCTGGCGCTTAGCATCGCTAGATTCAGCATGGGCGCTCTGTTGCGGGTACGGGAATATCAACCCGTTGTCCATCGACTACGCCTGTCGGCCTCGCCTTAGGTCCCGACTTACCCTGGGCGGATTAGCCTGGCCCAGGAACCCTTGGTCATCCGGCGGAGGAGGTTCTCACTCCTCTTTCGCTACTCATGCCTGCATTCTCACTCGTGTGCCGTCCACGGCTGGGTTACCCCGCCGCTTCCTTCGGCACACGACGCTCCCCTACCCATCCACGCACCTGGCCGGCCACCCGTAGGTGACAGGCAGGCTGACGCATGAATGACACAGCTTCGGCGGTGTGCTTGAGCCCCGTTACATTGTCGGCGCAGAATCACTTGACCAGTGAGCTATTACGCACTCTTTAAAGGGTGGCTGCTTCTAAGCCAACCTCCTGGTTGTCTGTGCGACTCCACATCCTTTCCCACTTAGCACACGCTTAGGGGCCTTAGCTGGTGTTCTGGGCTGTTTCCCTCTCGACCATGAACCTTATCGCCCACAGTCTCACTGCCGCGCTCTCACTTACCGGCATTCGGAGTTTGGCTGATTTCGGTAAGCTTGTGGGCCCCCTAGACCATCCAGTAGCTCTACCTCCGGTAAGAAACGCGCGACGCTGCACCTAAATGCATTTCGGGGAGAACCAGCTATCACGAAGTTTGATTGGCCTTTCACCCCTACCCACAGCTCATCCCCTCAGTTTTCAACCTAAGTGGGTTCGGTCCTCCACGCGGTCTTACCCGCGCTTCAACCTGGCCATGGGTAGATCACTTCGCTTCGGGTCTAGATCACGCGACTCGACGCCCTATTCAGACTCGCTTTCGCTACGGCTGCCCCTCACGGGTTAACCTTGCCACGTGACGCTAACTCGCAGGCTCATTCTTCAAAAGGCACGCTGTCACGACTGCACTCGAAAGTGCAGCGACGCTCCAACGGCTTGTAGGCGCGCGGTTTCAGGTACTATTTCACTCCCCTCCCGGGGTACTTTTCACCTTTCCCTCACGGTACTTGTCCGCTATCGGTCACCAGGGAGTATTTAGGCTTAGCGGGTGGTCCCGCCGGATTCACAGCGAATTTCACGGGCTCGCTGCTACTTGGGGTAACGCAAAGGAGGCGCCGAGTTTTCGTCTACGGGGGTATCACCCTCTGTGCCGGACCTTCCCAAGTCCTTCGACTAACTCAGACGCTTTATGACTCCTCGTCGACTCGGCAGAATCGACACTGCGACCCCACAACCCCGCATACGCAACGCCTGCCGGCTATCACGCGTATGTGGTTTGGCCTATTCCGCTTTCGCTCGCCACTACTAACGGAATCGCGGTTGCTTTCTCTTCCTGTGGGTACTGAGATGTTTCACTTCCCCACGTTCCCTCCACTCACCCTATGTGTTCAGGTGAGGGTGACAGGACATGACTCCTGCCGGGTTTCCCCATTCGGAAATCCTCGGATCAAAGCTCAGTCGGCAGCTCCCCGAGGCTTATCGCAGCCCCTTACGTCCTTCTTCGGCTCCTGGTGCCAAGGCATCCACCGTGCGCCCTTACTAACTTGGCCACAAAGATGCTCGCGTCCACTGTGCAGTTCTCAAGGTACGGGCGGCCGTGACGGTGGTTCACCGCGTACGCCACGAATGGCGCCGTTCGGTGACCGGCACGGCCGGACAGATCAGCGTCCCCGACCGAAAGGACGGGGACCGCCTGAAGGAGTGTCCGCTCCCTCAGGACTCAACAGCGTGCCTACGCTCGATCACCGGCGTCCTCGAGGTTCCTGCGGTCTGTGACCGCTGTACTGGCGAGAGGCGTCGGTGCCGAACGAACTGGTCAGTGTTCCACCCATGAGCCACCCCCGCGAAACATTCGCTCGCGAAAGGGTGTTGGGCCGAACCCGCGACCTCATGGAGATCGTCGAGCCGACCTTAGTGCTCCTTAGAAAGGAGGTGATCCAGCCGCACCTTCCGGTACGGCTACCTTGTTACGACTTCGTCCCAATCGCCGATCCCACCTTCGACGGCTCCCCCCACAAGGGTTGGGCCACCGGCTTCGGGTGTTACCGACTTTCGTGACGTGACGGGCGGTGTGTACAAGGCCCGGGAACGTATTCACCGCAGCGTTGCTGATCTGCGATTACTAGCGACTCCGACTTCATGGGGTCGAGTTGCAGACCCCAATCCGAACTGAGACCGGCTTTATGGGATTCGCTCCACCTCGCGGTATCGCAGCCCTTTGTACCGGCCATTGTAGCATGTGTGCAGCCCTGGACATAAGGGGCATGATGACTTGACGTCATCCCCACCTTCCTCCGAGTTGACCCCGGCAGTCTCCTATGAGTCCCCGACATTACTCGCTGGCAACATAGGACGAGGGTTGCGCTCGTTGCGGGACTTAACCCAACATCTCACGACACGAGCTGACGACAGCCATGCACCACCTGTGCAAGGCCCTTACGGACCCCGTATCTCTACGAGATTTCCCTGCATGTCAAGCCCAGGTAAGGTTCTTCGCGTTGCATCGAATTAAGCCACATGCTCCGCCGCTTGTGCGGGCCCCCGTCAATTCCTTTGAGTTTTAGCCTTGCGGCCGTACTCCCCAGGCGGGGCGCTTAATGCGTTAGCTGCGGCACAGACCACGTGGAATGTGGCCCACACCTAGCGCCCAACGTTTACGGCATGGACTACCAGGGTATCTAATCCTGTTCGCTCCCCATGCTTTCGCTCCTCAGCGTCAGTATCGGCCCAGAGACCCGCCTTCGCCACCGGTGTTCCTCCTGATATCTGCGCATTTCACCGCTACACCAGGAATTCCAGTCTCCCCTACCGAACTCTAGCTTGCCCGTATCGGCTGCAGGCCCGGGGTTGAGCCCCAGGTTTTCACAGCCGACGCGACAAGCCGCCTACGAGCTCTTTACGCCCAATAATTCCGGACAACGCTTGCACCCTACGTATTACCGCGGCTGCTGGCACGTAGTTGGCCGGTGCTTCTTCTGCCCCTACCGTCACTTTCGCTTCGTCGGGGCTGAAAGAGGTTTACAACCCGAAGGCCGTCATCCCTCACGCGGCGTCGCTGCATCAGGCTTTCGCCCATTGTGCAATATTCCCCACTGCTGCCTCCCGTAGGAGTCTGGGCCGTGTCTCAGTCCCAGTGTGGCCGGTCGCCCTCTCAGGCCGGCTACCCGTCGTCGCCTTGGTAGGCCGTTACCCCACCAACAAGCTGATAGGCCGCGGGCCCATCCCTAGCCGGTAAAACCCTTTCAACACCGAAGGATGCCCTTCGGTGTGGTATCCGGTATTAGCCCCGGTTTCCCGGGGTTATCCCAGAGCTAGGGGCAGGTTGCCCACGTGTTACTCACCCGTTCGCCGCTAGGTCATCCACCCGAAGGTGGAGCCTCGCTCGACTTGCATGTGTTAAGCACGCCGCCAGCGTTCGTCCTGAGCCAGGATCAAACTCTCCGTGGATGTTTATAGACACCGACTGCTCGGACCGAAGCCCGCTCAGCCGGAATGTCGACACAGAAAGTCGCCGTCCTGCGACGGCACAATCACTGGTTCAAATCGAGCTGACTGTCCATCGCCTTGTTACGGGCGATTGAACGGAATTATTTGCTCGTTTTGTACCAAAGGAATCTCTTCCGTGGCCGGCTGTACCGGCCACGAGACGAGAGTTATAAAAATGGCACTAACTTTCGGCACGCTGTTGAGTTCTCAAGGAGCGGACGCACACCGTCCCGCCTCTTCCGAGGCGCTCCGGGGCAACCCTATGTACGCTACCTGGTCGGTTCCGCACAGTCAAACACGACTCTGCACCACCCAGACTCCCACTTGGTCGGGGCGCAGATGAAGATCCTGCCTCGTGCTTGGGGGAACATCCGCCCGGCTCCACCGTGTCGGTGTCTCCGTGCCGCGAACAAGGAAAACATTAGTCAGCGGGGTGGCGCGGCGTCAAATCCCGCCGTCAGGCGCCTCCACCCCAGGTTTTGCGGGGGTTTCGGGGCGGATGCACCGGCGCTTGGCGCCCCAGAAGGCGGGACCGCCTTGTGTGAGCTGGCGCACCGCCGCCTCCCGCGCACCGCGGATCAGACAATCCGCGCCATGCGGCGCTTGCCGTTGGCCAGGACCCGCCCCACCACCGAGTCCCGGGACAGGTCGTAGGTCCGCGCCGGCACCGCGGTCCCGTCGAGGCGGACGGCCCCCGCATCGATGCTGCGTCGCGCCTCGCTGCTGCTCCTGGCCAGCCCGGCCGCGACCAGCAGAGCGGGCAGGTGCAACGGGTCGCCGTCCTGCGCCCGGTGTTCGGGCACGTCGGCGAGCAACTCCCCTCGCTGGAACACCGCGTTGAACCGCTCCTCGGCCCGGGCGGCTGCCTCGGCACCGTGATAGAGCGTGACGACCTCGCGGGCCATGCGGCGTTTCGCCTGGTTCGCGCGCGCTCCCCCGGCCGCCACCTCGGCCTCGAGGGCCTCGACCTCGCGCGGGTGCAGCGCGGTGCACAGCCGCGCGTAGGTGGCGACCACGGCATCCGGGACGCTCATCAGCTTGCCGAACTGCTCCTCGGCCGGCTCCGCGATCGCGACATAGTTGCCGAGCGACTTGCCCATCTTCTCGACGCCGTCGGTCCCCACCAGCAGCGGCACCGTGAGCACCGCCTGCGGCGCCTGGCCGCGCGAGCGCTGCAGTTCCCGGCCCACCAGGTTGTTGAAGGTCTGGTCGGTCCCGCCGAGCTCGACGTCGGCGTGGATCTCCACCGAGTCGATGCCCTGCAGCAGCGGATAGACGAACTCGGAGAGGCTGATCGGCTGGTTGGCCCCGAACCGGCGGGCGAAGTCGTCGCGTTCCAGCAACTGGGCGACGGTCATCAGCCGGGTGTACTCCAGGATGTCCGCCAGGCTCATGCGTCCCAGCCAGTCGGCGTTGTTGACGACCTCGGTCCGCTCCGGGTCGAGGATGCGCATCACCTGCTCGAAGTAGCTCTTCGCGTTCGCGATCACCGCCTCGGCGCTCTGGGCCACCCGGGTGGCGGTGCGCCCGGACGGATCACCTACCTGCCCGGTGAACCCGCCGACCACCAGCACCGCCACGTGTCCCAGGTCCTGGAACTGCCGCAGCTTGCGCAGGACCACCGCGTGCCCGAGGGTCAGGTCCGCTCCTGAGGGGTCGATGCCGAGTTTGACCCGCAGCGGGCGGTTCTCGCGGCGCGCGGCGAGCAGCCGTTCGGCCACGCCGTCGGCAGGCAGAATCTGCGCGGCCCCGGACGCGAGAACCTCGTGGGCCTCGCGCAGGTCGTCATCGAGTTCGTCGCGGCGGTCCGCGGTGGAGCTCGCGGAGTACTCAGTCACGGGGCCAGTCTGCCGTCCGCCCGCAGCGGAATAGCCGCAGGCCCGCCGCGGTTCGAGTCCGCGGCCCCCGCGGCCGTCTCAGGACCACCATGACCCCAGCGCACCCAGCGCCTTCAGCGCCCCCAGCCGGAGCCGTATGACAGACACAGTCGCCGCCGAGTCGGCCGCCGCGGCCGGTGCCCGGCTCGGCCGACGGGGCTACGCGCTGGCGCTGCTGGCGCTCGCCACCGGCGGCTTCGCCATCGGGACCACCGAGTTCGTCACGATGGGCCTGCTGCCGCAGGTGGCCCACGGCGTCCACGTCTCGATCCCGACGGCGGGTCACCTGATCTCCGCGTACGCGCTCGGCGTCGTGGTCGGTGTGCCGTTCCTGGCCTTCTTCGGGGCCCGGCTGCCACGCCGGGGACTGCTGGTGGGGCTGATGATCGCCTACGGCGGCTTCAACCTGGCGAGCGCGCTCGCGACGAGCTACCACCTGCTCCTGCTCGCCCGCTTTCTCGACGGGCTGCCGCACGGCGCCTACTTCGGTGTCGCCTCGCTGGTGGCGGCGAACCTGGCCGACCCGGTGCGTCGCGGGCGGGCGGTGGCGACCGTGATGCTCGGCCTGTCGGTCGCCAACGTGGCCGGCGTTCCGGCCGCGACCTGGCTCGGCCAGCACCTCGGCTGGCGCTCGGCCTACGCCGCCACGGCCGGGGTCTCGGCGCTGACCGTCGTGCTCGTGCTCGCCCTCGTCCCGCGGTTCCGCGCGGACCGCTCGGCCACCGGCCGGCGGGAGGCACTCGCGTTCGCGCGCAACAGCGCGGCCTGGCTCACCCTGTTCGCCGGCGCGATCGGCTTCGGCGGGCTGTTCGCGGTCTACTCCTACATCGCGCCCATCGTGACGGACGTCGGCGGGCTCAGCGCCGCCGTCGTCCCGCTGTTCGTGTTCGCCTTCGGGCTCGGGATGGTGGCCGGCACCTGGCTCGCCGGCGAGCTCGCCACCTGGTCGGTGTTCCGCTCGTTGCTGCTGGCCGGCGGTGCCTCGGGCCTGCTCATGCTCCTGTTCTGGGCCGCCGCCCCGCACGGGTGGTGGCTGCTGCCGGTCGTCTTCTCGGTCACCGCCGTGGGGTCGGTCCTCGTGGTCAACCTGCAGCTGCGCCTGATGGACGTCTCCGGCGACTCGCCGACGCTCGGTGCCTCGATGAACCACGCCTCGCTGAACATCGCCAACGCCCTCGGCGCCTGGCTCGGGGGTGTGGTGATCGCCGCGGGCCACGGCTACCGCGCGCCGGCCCTGGTCGGCGCGGGACTGTCGGTGCTCGGTGTCGCCGTGCTGTTGTGGTCGGCGGCCGCCGACCGGCGCGTCCGCCGCGCCGCGGCCTGACCGCGCTCCCGCGACCGGGCTACGGCCCCGGGCCGCGCCGCTTCTTGCCGCCCGCCCGGAACGTCGAGACCGTCGACTCCCCCTGCAGCCAGAACCGCCACGGCCGCTCGGCGGCCCGGGTGATGCCGACGCGGGGTCCGGCGACCACACCGCTCGGGCGGCGCGCGCGCACGCCGACGAGGCGCACCGGCGAGGCCGGGTCGCACAGGTCGGCCCCGTCGGTGTCGGCGCCGAGCCCGAGACAGGACGCCAACCGCGCCGGGCCGCGGGCCAGGTCGCTGTCGCGCCGGGCGGCAGGGCGGCGGGCCCGGGCGGCGTCGGTGCCGGCGACCACGGACCCGGCCCGCAGCAGGACGGCGGCAGCCACCCCGTCGGACCCGCAGACGACGTTCGCGCACCAGTGCATGCCGTAAGTGAAGTAGCAGTAGAGATGCCCAGGCGGGCCGAACATCACCGCCGTGCGCCGGGTCGGGCCGCGGAAGGCGTGCGAGGCCGCGTCGTCGGCGCCCTCGTACGCCTCGACCTCGGTCAGGCGCACCGCCACCACGGTGCCGTCGAGCTCGGAGACCACCACAGCGCCGAGCAACCTCGGCGCGAGTCGCCGGGCCGCGCCGGTCACGCGGTCCCGATCGGCCGGCGGGGACGCCGACACGTCGCTCACGGCTGCCGCGCCGCCCAGTCCTGCAGTGCGGCGGCGCGCGTCTCGAGCTGCGTCAACTGCTCGGCCACGCGCACCGGTGCCGTGCCGCCGGCCCCGTCCCGGGACGCCACCGAGCCCTCGACGGCGAGCACCGTGCGGACCTCGGGGGTCAGCTCCGGGGAGATCGCGGCCAGCTCGGCGTCGGAGAGCTCGGCCAGCTCGATGCCGCGCTGCTCGCACACCCGGACGCACTCGCCGGCGATCTCGTGCGCCGAGCGGAACGGCACCCGCTGCCGCACGAGCCACTCCGCGAGATCGGTCGCCAGCGAGAAGCCCTGCGGCGCGAGCGACTCCAGCCGCGCGGTGTCGAAGACCAGCGTCGCCACCATCCCGCTGGTCGCGGGCAACAGCAGGTGCAGCGTGTCGACGGCGTCGAACACCGGCTCCTTGTCCTCCTGCAGGTCGCGGTTGTAGGCCAACGGCAACCCCTTCAGGGTGGCGAGCAGCCCGGTGTGGTCGCCGATGAGCCGGCCCGCCTTGCCCCGCGTCAGCTCCGCGACGTCGGGGTTCTTCTTCTGCGGCATGATCGAGCTGCCGGTCGAGAAAGCGTCGTCGAGGGTGACGAACGAGAACTCCTTCGTCGCCCACAGAATGACCTCCTCGGCCAGCCGGGAGAGGTCGATCGCCAGCATCGTGGTGACGAAGGAGAACTCGGCGACCACGTCGCGGGCGGCGGTGGCGTCGATGGAGTTCTCGCACGGGCCGTCGAAGCCGAGGTCCGACGCGACGGCGGCCGGGTCCAGACCCAACGAGGAACCGGCGAGCGCCCCGGCGCCGTAGGGGCTGTGGGCCGCGCGCCCGTCCCAGTCCCGCAGCCGGTCGACGTCGCGGACCAGTGGCCAGCAATGCGCCAGCAGGTGGTGCGACAGCAGCACCGGCTGGGCGTGCTGCAGGTGGGTACGGCCCGGCATCGTCACGCCGAGGTGCGTCCGCGCCTGACCGGCGAGTGCCGCCACGACGGCGAGAACCTCGGCGGCGAGGGAGCGGGCCTCCTCTCGCAGGTACATCCGCACCAGCGTGGCGATCTGGTCGTTGCGGGACCGCCCGGCGCGCAACCGGCCGCCCAGCTCCGGCCCGACCCGCTCGACCAGGCCGCGTTCGAGCGCGGTGTGGACGTCCTCGTCCTCGGGGGTCGGTCGGAACCGGCCGTCGGTGACGTCGCGGTCGAGTCGGTCGAGACCGTCGAGCATCGCGGCCAGCTCGTCGCCGGTGAGCAGGCCCGCCCCGTGCAGCGCTCGGGCATGGGCCCGGGACCCCGCGATGTCGTGGCGCGCGAGTCGCCAGTCGAAGTGGGTGGACAGCGACAGCGCGGCCAACGCGTCCGACGGGCCGCCCGCGAACCGGCCGCCCCAGAGCTTCATCGCGTCCGGCGTCGCATCGGGGTTCGTCCCGCCGGAGCCGGTCGCGTCAGTCAACGCCGGACTCGATCGCGACGCTGTCCAGCACGGCCTCGTCCTCGCCGTCGGGCCGCCGGTACCTGGTGATCTGCTCGGCGCCCTCGCTGTCGAGGCCGGCCGCGTCCAGCTCGCGGAACAGGTGGGTGCGGCCGAGCAGCACCTCGGCCTGCGCGGCGTACTGCTCGAGTTTGCCGCGGGAGTCGGCGATGTCGAGGTTGCGCATCGTCAGCTGGCCGATGCGGTCGACCGGGCCGAAGGCGGCGTTGTCGGTTCGCTCCATCGAGAGCTTGTCCGGGTGGTACGACAGGGCCGGGCCGGCCGTGTCCAGGATGGTGTAATCCTCGCCCCGTCGCAGCCGCAGCCGGACCTCCCCGGTCACCAGCGAGGCCACCCAGCGCATGACCGACTCGCGCAGCATCAGCGACTGCGGGTCCAGCCAGCGCCCCTCGTAGAGCAGCCGGCCGAGCCGGCGACCCTCGGTGTGGTGGTTCGCGATGGTGTCCTCGTTGTGCACGGCGTTGAGCAGGCGCTCGTAGGCGATCCAGAGCAGTGCCATCCCGGGAGCCTCGTAGATGCCGCGGGACTTCGCCTCGATGATCCGGTTCTCGATCTGGTCGGACATCCCGAGCCCGTGCCGCCCGCCGATGGCGTTGGCGGTATGAACCAGCTCCACGGGGTCCTCGTAGCGGATGCCGTCGATCTCGACCGGGCGGCCCTCCTCGAAGCGGACGGTGACGTCCTCGGCCTCGATCTCGACGTCGGTGTCCCAGAACTTGACGCCCATGATCGGCTCCACGGTCTCGAGCGAGACGTCCAGGTGCTCGAGGGTCTTGGCCTCGTGGGTCGCGCCCCAGATGTTGGCGTCGGTCGAGTAGGCCTTGTCGCTGCTGTCCCGGTAGGGCAGGCCGTGCTCGACGAGCCACTCGCTCATCTCGGCCCGGCCGCCGAGCTCATGGACGAAGGCCGCGTCGAGCCAGGGCTTGTAGATCCGCAGGGCGGGGTTGGCGAGCAGGCCGTAGCGGTAGAAGCGCTCGATGTCGTTGCCCTTGAAGGTCGACCCGTCGCCCCAGATGTGGACGCCGTCCTCGCGCATCGCGCGGACCAGCAGGGTGCCGGTGACGGCGCGACCGAGCGGGGTGGTGTTGAAGTAGGCGCGTCCGCCGGAGCGGATGTGGAACGCGCCGCACGCGATCGCCACCAGCCCCTCCTCGACGAGGACGCGGCGGCAGTCGACCGTCCGGGCGATCTCGGCGCCGTACTGCTTTGCGCGCGCCGGCACCCCGGACATGTCGAGCTCGTCGTACTGGCCGATGTCGGCGGTGTACGCGCAGGGGATCGCGCCCTTGTCGCGCATCCAGGCGACAGCGACGGAGGTGTCGAGCCCGCCGGAGAACGCGATGCCCACGCGCTCGCCGACGGGCAGGGAGTTCAGGACCTTGCTCACGGGTGAATCGTCCTCACGTCAGTCGGTCGGTCGATGGTCGGTGTCGGTCGGTGGGGTGCGGGACGGAGTGCGGGAGCGCCACGAGCCGGTCGGCCAGCGCCCGGCCCCCCGCTCCGTCGCGGGCGACGACCATGATCGTGTCGTCGCCGGCGATCGTGCCCAGCACCTCGGGCAGACCGGCCCGGTCGAGGGCGGAGGCGAGGTACTGCGCGGCTCCCGGCGGGGTGCGCAACACGACCAGGTTGGCGCTGGCCTCGGCGCTGGTCAGCAGCTCGCCGACCAGCCGGGCCAGCCGCTGCGGCGGGGCGTCGTCGGCGCCGCGGGCGGTCAGCGGCGAGCCGTCCTCGGGGACGACGTACACCGGCATGCCGCCGTCGGCCGGGCGCAGCTTCACCGCGCCGAGCTCGTCGAGATCGCGGGAGAGCGTGGCCTGAGTGACGTGCACGCCGCCGGCCTCGAGCAGCCCGGCCAGCTCGGCCTGGGAGCGCACCGGCTGCCGGGCCAGCACCTCGACGATGCGGGCATGCCGGGCGGCGCGGGTCCCGACCGGCGGCGCGTCGGCGGCGTGCCCGGTGGCGCGGTCGGTGGCGCGGTCGGTGGCCATCACGACCGCTCCAGCAGGAAGGCCAGCAGCGCCTTCTGCGCGTGCAGCCGGTTCTCGGCCTCGTCCCACACCACGCTCTGCGGGCCGTCGATGACCTCCGCGGCGATCTCGCTGCCGCGGTAGGCCGGCAGGCAGTGCAGGACGACCGCGTCCGGGGCGGCCCGTCGCAGCGCCGCGGCGTCGACGGTGAAGGGACGGAACGGCGCCTGGCGGGCCTGCTTCTCGTCCTCGTTCCCCATCGACACCCAGGTGTCCGTGGCCACGGCGTCGGCGCCGTCGAGCGCGGCGGCCGCGTCGTCGGTGACCGTCACCGTGCCGCCGGTGCCGGCGGCGATCCGCCGCGCGGTGGTGACGACCTCAGGGTGCGGTCGGTACCCGTCGGGGCCGGCCACGCGAACGTGCAGCCCGGCCGCCGCCCCGCCGAGCAGGTAGGAGTGCGCCATGTTGTTGGCGGCGTCGCCGAGGTAGGTCAGCGTCAGCCCGGCGAGGCGGTGCTTGTGCTCCCGGACCGTCTGCAGGTCGGCGAGGATCTGGCAGGGGTGGAAATCGTCGGTGAGCGCATTGACGACCGGTACGGGGCTCTCGGCCGCCATGGCCTCGATGCGGTCCTGGCCGTAGGTGCGCCAGACGATCGCGGCCACCTGCCGGGACAGCACGCGGGTGACGTCGGCGACCGACTCCCGCTGGCCGATGCCCGCGAGGCGGCCGTCGACCAGCACCGGGTGCCCGCCGAGCTCGCCCACACCGACCGAGAACGAGAGCTGGGTGCGCAGCGTGGGCTTGTCGAAGATCAGCGCGACCGAGCGGGGGCCGGCCAGCGGGCGGTGTCCGTGCCGGTCGGCCTTCATCGCGTCCGCGCGGTCGAGCACGGCCAGCAGCTCGTCGGGCGCGAGGTCGTCGTCGCGCAGGAAGTGGCGGGGCATCAGACGTCCGTCTCGTCGGCTTGCTCGGCGGCGACGGTGCCGAGCGCCGCGGCCAGCCGCGGGAGGGCGTCGTCGACGTCGGCCTCGGTGAGGATCAGCGGCGGGGCGAGGCGCAGGGTGTCCGGCCGGACGGTGTTGACCAGCAGCCCCCGCTCGCGGGCCGCGGCCTCCACCACCGGAGCGTGCGGGCCGGTCAGGCCGACGCCGCGCCACAGGCCGCTGCCGCGGACGCCCGCGACCAGCGGGCTCTCCAGGGCCTCGAGGCGTCCGGCGAGGTACTCCCCCACCCGCTTGACGCCGTCGAGCAGCCCGTCGTCCTCGATCGTCTGCAGCACCGCGAGTGCCGCGGCGCAGGCCACCGGGTTGCCGCCGAAGGTGCTGCCGTGGTCGCCCGGGGCGAACAGCTCGCCCGCGGGGCCGACGGCGAGACAGGCCCCGATCGGCAGCCCGCCGCCCAACCCCTTGGCGAGGGTGAGGACGTCGGGCCGGATGCCCTCGGCCTGCGAGGCGAACCACTGGCCGGTGCGGCCGATGCCGCTCTGCACCTCGTCGATGATCAGCAGCGCGCCGGCGTCGTCGCAGGCCGACCGCGCGGCGGCGAGGAACCCGGCCGGGGGCGGCACGACGCCGCCCTCGCCCAGCGTCGGTTCGACGATCACGGCGGCGGTGTCGGGGCCCACCGCGGCCCGCAGGGCCGATGTGTCGCCGTAGTCGACGAACGTCACCGGGCCGGGCAGCGGCGCGAACGGGTCCCGCTTGGCGGCGTTGCCGGTGACCGACAGCGCCCCGAGGGTGCGGCCGTGGAAGCTGGCATGGCACGAGACCACACCCCCGCCGGGCCGGTGGCGGCGGGCGAGCTTCAGCGCGCACTCCACCGCTTCGGCGCCGCTGTTGGCGAAGAAGGCCCGGGCCGGGAGGCCGAGCAAGGCGACGAGCCGCTCGGCGAGCCGGACACCCGGCTCGTGGATCGCGAGATTGGAGGTGTGGGCGAGCCGGCCGACCTGCTCGCTGACCGCGGCGACCACCGCGGGGTGCGCGTGGCCGAGCGAGGTGACGGCGATCCCGCCGACGAAGTCGAGATAGGCGTGGCCGTCGGTGTCCCACACCCGCACCCCCTCGCCGCGGTCGAGCGCGATCGGCGGGGTGCCGTAGTTGCGCATCATCACCGCGTCCCAGCGGTCGGTGAGCTCGGTGTGGCTGCTCATCGCGCGTGTTCCTTTCCGGTGTCGGTCTTGGCCGGGACGACCATCGTCCCGATGCCGGCGCTGGTGAAGACCTCCAGCAGCAGTGCGTGCTCGAGCCGGCCGTCGAGGACGTGGGCTCGCAGAACGCCGCCCTCCACCGCGCGCAGGCAGGCCGCCATCTTCGGGATCATGCCGCTGGCGAGCGTCGGCAGGAGCGCCGCGAGCGCATCCGCGTCGATCTGGCTGATGACCTCGTCGCTGGCCGGCCAGTCGGCGTAGAGGCCCTCGACGTCGGTCAGCACGATGAACTTCTCGGCGCCGAGGCCGACCGCGATCGCCGCGGCGGCGGTGTCGGCGTTGACGTTGTAGGTGAGGCCGTCGAGGCCTCGGGCGACGCCGGCGACGACGGGGATGCGGCCGGCGTCGAGCAGCGCGAGGACGGCCGACGGGTCGACCGCGACGACGTCCCCGACGAGCCCGAGGTCGACCTCCTCACCGTCGACCACGGCGCCGCGACGCTCGGCGGTCAGCAGGCTGGCGTCCTCGCCGGACAGCCCGATCGCGAAGGTGCCGTGGTCGTTGAGCAGGTTGACGATGTCGGCGTTGACGTCCCCGGTCAGCACCATCCGGACGACCCGCATGGCCTCGGGGGTGGTGACCCGCAGCCCGGCCCGGAACTCCGAGGCGATGCCGAGCCGATCGAGGTGCTCGGTGATCTGCGGCCCGCCGCCGTGGACGATCACCGGCCGCAGCCCGGCGTACCGCAAGAACATGACGTCCTCGGCGAAGGCGGCCTGCAGCTGCGGACTGGTCATGGCGTTGCCGCCGTACTTGACCACGACGATCTTGCCGTGGAAGCGGGCGAGCCACGGCAGGGCGTCCACGAGGGTCGCCGCCTGCTCCTGGACGCGCCCGAGGTCGCGTGCGCTCATCGGTCCGGCCTCGCTCACGTCGAGTACGCCGAGTTTTCTTCGACGTAGTCGTGGGTCAGGTCGTTGGTCCAGACGGTGGTTCCGGACCGGCCGGCGCCGAGCTCGATCGCGATGTGCACCTCGCGTCCGGACAGATCGACGCCGTCGCGCGGGTCGCCTGCGGCCCCAGCGCGGCAGACGGCGACGCCGTTGATGGTGACGTTCACGCGGTCGGGCTCGAACGTGGCCGACGTCGTCCCCACGGCCGACAGCACCCGGCCCCAGTTGGGGTCGTTGCCGTAGAGCGCGCATTTGAGCAAATTGCTGCGGGCGACCGCGCGACCGACCTCGAGGGCCTCGTCCTCGGTGGCGGCCCCGCTGACCTCGATGGTGATCTCCTTGGAGGCTCCCTCGGCGTCGGCGAGCAGCTGCCGGGCCAGATCCTGGCAGACCTGGTGGACGGCGGCGGCCAGGGCCGCCTCGTCGGGGGTTACTCCGGACGCGCCGCCGGCCAGCAGCAGCACGGTGTCGTTGGTCGACATGCAGCCGTCGGAGTCGAGCCTGTCGAAGCTGTGCCGCACCGCCTGGCGCAGGCAGCGGTCGAGGGTGGCCGCGTCCGCGACGGCGTCGGTGGTCACCACGCAGAGCATGGTGGCCAGGGCGGGCGCCAGCATCCCGGCGCCCTTGGCCATGCCACCGACGGTCCACCCGTCGGCGTGCGTGACACTCGCGGTCTTGGCCCGGGTGTCGGTGGTGCGGATCGCGTCCGCGGCGTCGGCCCCGCCGTGCTCGGACAGCGAGGCGGCGGCGGCCTCGACGCCGCCCAGCAGCGCCGGCATCGCCAGTCGTTCGCCGATGAGGCCGGTGGAGCAGACCGCCACGTCGGCGGCGCTGAGCGTGAGCGTCTGGGCCACCTTCTCGGCGGTGTGGTGGGTGTCGAGAAAGCCCTCGGGCCCGGTGCAGGCGTTGGCGCCGCCGGCGTTGAGGACGACGGCGCGGAGCCGGCCGTCGGCCACGGCCTGCCGCGACCAGAGCACGGGGGCGGCCTGGAACCGGTTGCTGGTGAAGACCCCGGCGGCGGCGTCGATCGGGCCGTCGTTGACGACCAGCGCGACGTCCGGCGCCTTGGTGGCCCGCAGCCCGGCGTGCACTCCCGCCGCCCTGAACCCGGCGGCAGCGGTGACCCCGCTCACGGCGCCACCCCGTCGACGGCCAGGCCGGCGGTCTCGTCCAACCCGAGCATGAGGTTGGCCAGCTGTACGGCCTGCCCGGCCGCGCCCTTACCGAGGTTGTCGATGGCGCTGGTGACGAGGATGCGGCCGGAGTCCTGGTCGATCGCGGCCTGCAGGTGGGCCGACGCGGAGCCGAGGGTGGCGGCGGTGCGCGGTTGCTGCCCTGCGGGCAGGACGTGGACCAGCGGCGCGTCGGCGTAGGCGGCGCTCAGTACCGCCCGGATCTCGTCGGCATCGGCCCGGCCCACCGGCCGCAGCGCCACCGAGGCGAGGATGCCGCGCGGCATCGGGGCGAGCACCGGCACGAGGGTCAGGCTGCGGGCGCCGCTGGCCTGCTTGATCTCCGGCGTGTGCCGGTGGCTGCCGACCTTGTATGCGGTGAGGTCGCCCATCACCTCGCTGCCGAGCAGGTGGACCGCCGCGCCCCGGCCGGCGCCGGAGGTGCCGCTGGCGGAGGTGACGACCACGTCGTCGGGGTCGGCGACGCCGGCCGTCAGCAGGGGGGCGATGGCGAGGATCGACGCGACCGCGTGGCAGCCGGTGTTGGCGACCCGGGTGGCGGCGACGATCCGCTCCCGCCCGCCCGGCAGCTCGGGCAGCCCGTAGGTCCACGGCTCCGCCAGTTCGCCGCCGTAGTAGCGCGCATGGGCGGCGGCGTCGGTGAGGCGGTGGTCCGAGCCGAGGTCGACGACCCTGACGTGCTCGGGCAGCCGCGCCGCGACACCGGCCGCGGCGCCGTGCGGCAACGCCAGGAACACCAGATCGGCTCCGGCGAGGTCCGCAGGATCGGTCTCGCCCAGCGGCAGCCCGGCCACGCTGCGCAGGTGCGGATGGACGTCCCCGACGAGGCGCCCGACCTGCCCGCGGGCGGTGGCGGCCACGATCTCGAGGTCGGGATGCGCCGCAGCCAGGCGCAGCACCTCACCGCCCGCGTAGCCGCTGGCGCCGGCGACGGCGACTCGAAACCCCATCTGCAGAATTATGCACTATCACGCAAGTTCATACATCGCGAGGTCGTTCCGGTGGCGCGGGCGATCGGGCAGGATCGGCGAGGTGGAGGGGACGGCTGCCGGGACACCGGTCGAACGGCGGATCGCCGCGCTCGAGGCGGCGGCGCGCGACACGCTCAGCCCCGAGACCGTCGCGTACGTGTCCGGCGGCTCGGGGAACGAACTGACCCTCGCCGAGGCGACCGCCGCGTGGCGGGACCTCCGGCTGCGGCCCCGCACCCTGCCGCTCGCCGCGCCGCCCCCCGGCGGCTCCCCCACGTCCCTGGCCCTGCTGGGCGAGGCGCTGCCGTCCCCGATCGGCCTCGCCCCGGTGGGCTACCAGAGGTTGCTGCACCCCGACGGCGAACGTGCCACCGCCGCCGGAAGCGGCGACCACCTGCTGGTGACCTCCGCCCGCGGGGACTGCCCGATCGAGGAGGTCGCGGCGGCCAAGGGCGCCGGCCGGGTGTGGTGGCACCAGCACTACGCGACTCGGCAGCAGGAGGTCGGGGACAGGCTCGCCCGGCGCGCCGTCGAGGCGGGGGCCCGGGCGCTGGTCCTCACCGTCGACACCCCCTATGTGGCGGTGAAGGCCCGGCAGGGGCGGCTGCGCGCCGTCGACCCCGTGGCGGAGCAGCGGCCGGTCGTGGCGGCCGACATCGCTCGGCTCGCCGCGCTCACCGGGGTGCCCGTGCTCGTGAAGGGCGTCCTGCGCGGCGACGACGCCCGCCGTGCCGTCGACGCCGGCGCCGCCGGGATCGTGGTCAGCACCCACGGCGGACGCCAGCTGGACCGGTCGGTGTCGACCGCGGTCGCGCTGCCCGAGGTGGTCGCGGCGGTCGGGCCGGGGGTGCCGGTGCTCGTGGACGGCGGCGTGCGCTCCGGCCTGGACGTGCTCGTCGCGCTCGCCCTGGGCGCCGCCGCCGTGCTCGTGGGCCGGCCGGTGATGTGGGCGCTCGCGGCCGGGGGCGCCGAGTGGGTCCGGGACCTCCTGACGGCGTGGGACGCCGAGCTGGGCCATGTGCTGGGGCTGGCCGGGTGTACCGGCGCGGAGGACGTCGGGCCCGACCTCGTCCGGCCGATACCGCCGCACGGCCCGAGCGGCGACGGCGGTCAGCTCAGACCGCTCGGCGGGCCTGCGTGACCCGACGCATCCGCGTCAGGCCGGTCACCCGGCGCGCTGCGTGGCGCAGGCGGTGACGCAGGCGGCGCTCCTGCATGAGGGCCCGGGTCAGCGCAGCCGGGCTCCGTGGGCCGCCACCGCGGCCTCGATCGCCGCGTCGCGGGCGGCAGTGGCCTCCTCGACGGTCAGTGTGCGGTCGGGGGCGCGGAAGCGCAGCGCCCAGGTCAGCGACCGGGCGGCGGCACCGAGGCGCTCGGTGTCCCGGTACACCGCGAACAGCCGGATCGACTCGAGCAGCGGACCCGCCGCCTCGCGCAGCGTCGACTCGACCGCGGCCGAGGGCACGTCGTCGGCCACGACGAGGGCGACGTCGAGCAGCACCGGCGGGTAGGCAGACAGCTCCGGCCCGCGCGCCGGCGCCGGGGTCGGCAGCAGGTCGAGCACCAGCTCCACCGCACAGCTGCGCTCCGGCAGACCGAGGGCGGTGACGACGCCGGGGTGCAGTTCGCCGGCGTAGCCCAGCACGGTGGCACCGCTGCGGATCTCGGCGCAGCGGCCGGGGTGCCAGGGCGCCATCTCGGCGGCGTGCACCGTGACCGGCGCCCGGGCCGCGCGCGCCACCACACGGGCGAAGTCGACCGCGTCGGCCCAGTCCGCAGGCCGCGCGTCCCCCCACCAGCCGCGGTTGTCCCGCGCCCCGCAGAGCAGGGCGCCGACGTGCCAGGGCTGATCCGGCAGCGCGGCGTCGAGCGCGGCGATCTCCTCGGCCGACGGCCGGTGGCTGATCCCGGGTAGTGGCGCGGGCTCGCTCCCGGCGCGCGGCTGGAACACCCGTCCGGTCTCGAACAGCGCGAGGTCCCGGCTGCCACGCCCGAGGTTGCGCAGCGCGACGCCGGTCAACCCCGGCAGCAGCGACGTGCGCAGTTCCGGCTCGTCGTCCGAGAGCGGGTTGGCCAGCCGGAGCGCCCGGCGGCGCGGGTCGTCCGCGGCCAGGCCGAACGCATCATGCACCGCCGGTGAGACGAACGGGTAGGCGAGCACCTCGGTGTACCCGGCACCGGCGGCAGCACGGGAGACCGCCCGGGTGAGTTCCTGCCGCGGCGTGAGCCCGTGCCCGGGCGGAGCCGCGGGCAGGACGGACGGCAGCCGGTCGTACCCGGCGAGGCGGAGGACCTCCTCGACGAGGTCGGCGGCGAGCTGCAGGTCCGGCCGCCAGCTGGGCGGGCGCACCTGCAGCGCCTCGCCGCCGTCGACGTGGCAGCCGACGGCCTCGAGGTGCGCGATCACGTCGTCGCGCGGGATGGGCATGCCCGCGACCTGCTCCGGTCGGGTGGCGGCCATCGCGATCACCGGCGGGACGGGCGCCTCGCCCACCACGGTGTAGCCGTCGACGGCGCGGGCACCGCCGTGGGCGGCGAGCAGCTCCACACAGCGGTCCAGAGCTACGCCCGCGATCTCGGGGTCCACGCCCCGTTCGAACCGGCGGGCCGCCTCGCTCGGCAGCCGGTGCCGCCGCACCGTGTACGCGACCAGTTCGGGGATCCAGGTGGCTGCCTCGAGCACGACGTCCGCGGTGGTGTCGCCGATCTCGGTCGAGGCGCCCCCCATGACACCGGCGAGCCCGATGGGGCCGCTGTCGTCGGTGACGACCACGTCGTCGCGGTGCAGGGTGCGGGTGACGTCGTCGAGGGTGGTGAGCCGCTCCCCCGGCGCGGCCCGGCGGACGCCGATCCCGCCATTGAGCCGGGCCCGGTCGTAGGCGTGCAGCGGCTGCCCGGTCTCGAGCATCACGTAGTTGGTGACGTCGACCGCCAGCGAGATGGAGCGGATGCCGCACTGCCGCAGCCGTCGCACCATCCAGTCCGGACTGGGCGCGGTCGGGTCGAGCCCGGTGACGGTGCGGACGGAGAAGCGGTGGCAGGCCGTCGGGTCGTCGATGCGCACGTCGTAGGCGCGACCGTCCGGCTCGGGCAGCACCGGTGCGAGGTCGTGGAACGGCGCTCCGGTGGCGGCGGCGGCCTCGCGGGCCAGCCCGCGGATCGACATGGTGTAACCGCGATCGGTGGTGACGGCGACGTCGAGGACGGCGTCGTCGAGCCCGAGCAGCGGCAGCGGGTCGTCGCCGGGCTGCGCGGAGCTCGGCGGCAGCACCAGGATCCCCTCGTGATCGTCTCCGATGCCGAGCTCGCGGACCGAGCAGATCATGCCGTCGGAAACGTGCCCGTAGGTCTTGCGGGCCGAGATCGCGAAGCCGCCGGGCAGGACCGCATCGGGCAGCGCGACGACGACGAGGTCGCAGGGTCCGAAGTTGTGGGCGCCGCAGACGATGCCGCGCGGCTCGCCGTCGGCGTTGTACGGGCCGACGTCGACCTGGCACCAGTTGATGGTCTTGCCGTTCTTCTGCGGCTCGGCCTCGACCGAGACGACGCGGCCGACGACGATCGGTCCGGAGAGGCCCTCGGCGCCGGTGGCGACGCCCTCGACCTCGAGGCCGGTGCGGATCAGCGCGTCGGCTAGTTCGCGTGCCGTGAGTCCCGCGGGCAGGTCGACCCGCTCGGCCAGCCAGCTGACGGGAGCCTTCATGCCGGGGTCCCCTCGAGATCGTGGAGCGTCAGCGGAGCGAGGTCGTGGGGTGGCTTCATGCTTCCACCCCGAAGGCCTGGGTGAACCGGACATCGCCCTCGACGATGTCGCGCATGTCCGACACCCCGTTGCGGAACATCAGCGTCCGCTCGATGCCCATGCCGAAGGCGAATCCGCTGTAACGCTCCGGGTCGATGCCGCACGCCACCAGCACCCGCGGATCGACCATGCCGCAGCCGCCCCACTCGATCCAGCCCTCGCTGTTGCAGGTCCGGCAGGGGCGGTCCGGGTTGCCGACCGAGTCGCCGCGGCAGACGAAGCAGACGAGGTCCATCTCGGCGCTGGGCTCGGTGAACGGGAAGTAGTGCGGCCGCAGCCGGGTCGCGATGCCGGGGCCGAACATGGCGGCGGCCATGTGGTCGAGCGTGCCCTTGAGGTGACCCATGGTGAGCCCCTCGTCGACGGCGAGGCCCTCGAGCTGGTGGAACACCGGGGTGTGTGTGGCGTCCAGCTCGTCGGTGCGGAAGACCTTGCCCGGGCAGACGATGTAGACCGGCGGCTGCCGCTCGAGCAGCGTGCGGATCTGCACCGGGGAGGTCTGGGTGCGCAGGACGACGCCGGAGTCGGCCGAGCCGACGTGGAAGGTGTCGGTGAGATCGCGCGACGGGTGGTCGGCCGGGGTGTTGAGGGCGTCGAAGTTGAACCAGGCGCTCTCGGCCTCGGGCCCTTCGGCAACCTCCCACCCCATGGCGACGAAGACGTCGCTGATGCGCTCCTGGATCGTGGTCAGCGGGTGCCGGGCTCCGGCCGGACGTCGGTCGGTGGGCAGCGTGACGTCGACGGCCTCCTCGATGAGGACGCGGGCGTCCCGCTCGGCTTCGAGCTCGACCTGCCGGGCCGTCAGCGCCTGCTTGACCTGGGCCCGGGCCGGTCCGACCCGCTTGCCGGCGGCGGCCCGGGCGGCCGGGGGCAGCGCCCCGATCTCGCGGTTGGCCAGGGCCAGCGGCGACCGGTCGCCGTCGTGGGCGAGGCCGGCGCGCTTGAGCTCGTCGAGGTCACCGGCGGCCGCGATCGCCGCGAGTGCGGCGGTGACGTCCGCCTCGATGGCCTCGGGCTGCAGCGCTGCCACCTCGACCGGATCGAACGATTCCGATGACATGCGAATGGACTGCTCTCTCGTCGGTTCGGGTGTCGAACGAAGGGCCCGCGCGAGAGCAGCGCTCAGGCGCGGACGCGGGCGGCCGCCAGCCGCGCGGGAAACATTCCGGCGGACGAGAAGAGCGGCGACGGCATCACGCGGCCGAGTGTATCGACGCCGGCGCGCGCTCCGCGGCGAGGGCAGCGTAGCGCCCGCCGGCGGCGAGCAGCTCCTCGTGCGCGCCCAGTTCGACGATCCGTCCTCCGTCGACCACGGCGATCTGGTCGGCGTCCCGGACGGTGGACAGCCGGTGGGCGATGGTGATCGTGGTCCGTCCCTGGGTGAGCGCGTCGAAGGCCTGCTGGACGGCGCGTTCGGTCTCGGTGTCCAGCGCGCTGGTGGCCTCGTCCAGGACCAGGATGCGGGGGTTGCGCAGCAACGTGCGGGCGATGGCGAGGCGTTGCTTCTCCCCGCCACTGAACCGGTGGCCGCGGGAGCCGACCACCGTGTCGTAGCCGTCGGGCAGGCCCGCGATCAGGTCGTGGATCCGGGCGGCGCGGGCGGCGGCCTCGACCTCGCCGTCCGTCGCGTCCGGCCGGGCGTAGCGGAGGTTCTCGCGGACGGTGGCGTGCAACAGGTAGGTCTCCTGGCTCACCACCCCGACGAGCGCGGCCAGGTCGGCCAGTCGCAGGGCCCGCAGATCGACGCCGTCGATGGTGACCCGGCCGCCGGTCGGGTCCTGCAGCCGGGCCATCAGCGCGGCCAGGGTGCTCTTGCCCGAGCCGGTCTCGCCCACCAGGGCCAGGGTGCTGCCCGCGGGGACGTCCAGTTCGACGCCGGCCACGGCGGCGACGTCGCTGCCCGGGTAGTGGTAGGTGACCGACTCGAAGCGGACGTGCCCGGGCGCCGTGACCGGGTCGACCGGGCGTGGCTGCTGCGGCTCGGCGACATCGACGGGCAGGTCCAGGTATTCGAAGATGCGGGAGAACAGCGCGAGCGAGCTGGTCACGGTGACGCCCACGTCCAGCAGCCCCATCAGCGGCATGAACAGGCCGTTCTGCAAGGTCGTGAACGCGACGACGGTGCCGATCGACAGCGTCGCGCCCGGCAGGCCGGCGCCGACGTAGATGACGGCAGGGATGGCGGCGAAGATGATGCGCATGACGGCCATCCGCCAGCGGCCGGCGAGTTCGGAGCGCAGTTCGAGGTCGATGAGCCGGGCCGAAGAGGCGGTGAAGCGCTCGACGAGCGCCGGGCCGGCGTGCAGGGTCTTGGCCAGCTGCACGCCGCTGATCGACAGCCCCTCGTCGATGGTGACGTTGAGATCGGCGAGTTCGGCCTGCCGGCGGGCGGTGATCTCACGACGCATGCGAGCCACGCGGCGGCTGAGCAGGATCGCCGGCGGCATCACGATGACGGTGATCAGCGTCAGCCGCCACGACAGCGCGGCCATGGCAACGGCGGTGGCGACGGTGGTGGTCAGGTTCGAGGCGATGCTCGTGGCGGTCGAGGTGACCACCGACTGCATCCCGCCGATGTCGTTGGTGATGCGGGACTGCACCTCGCCGGTGCGGGTGCGGGTGAAGAAGGCCATCGACTGTCGCTGCAGGTGGGTGAAGACCTCCACTCGCAGCGTGTGCATGACCTGCTGCCCGATCCTGGTGCTGATCCAGGTCTGCAGCACTCCGAGCACGGCGGTGACGGCCGGGACCGCGACCATGCCCGCGCCGAGCCAGATCAGCAGGTGCAGATCCCGCCGGGGCAGGGCGACGTCGATCACCTCCCGGAGCAGGAACGGGGACGCCATCGCCAGGACGGCCGACGCCACGATGATCGCGCTGACGACGGCGAGCCGGGTGCGGTACGGGACGAACAGGGCGCCGACGCGGCGCAGCGAGACCCCGCGCGCGGCGGCCTTCTCGGCGGGGGTGGTGGTGCGGCCGGCTCCACGCGGGCCGCGTTCGGTGTGGGGACTGGTCATCCGCTGCCCTTCTGTCGGTGAACGACTTTCCTGAGGTTACCTCACAATGAGGGACAACAGCAATTGGCGCTATCCTGTTCCCGTGGACGCGAACCCGGGCCCCGGCGAGCGGGACGACCCCGCTGAGCCCGAGCAGCTGTCGACCGCCTTCTGGACCGTCGCCCGGCGGCTGCGGCACGGCTCGCAGCGCACGCTCGCGCCGTTCGACCTGTCCCCTGCGCAGTCCCGGGCGCTCGGCATGCTGCTGCGTCACGGCGCGATGCGCCTCGGCGGCCTGGCCGAGCACCTGGGCATCGCGGCCCGTTCGGCGACCGAGGTCGTCGACGCCCTGGAGCAGCGCGATCTCGTGGCCAGGGCCCCCGACCCGTCCGACCGGCGGGCGACCTTGGTCGAGGCGACGCCGGCGGGCCGGAGCCTCATGACACGGGTGCGCGAGTCGCGGCTGCGGGAGGCCGACGAGCTGTTCGCCCGGCTCGACCCGGCCGACCGGGCCGAGCTCGCCCGCCTCCTGCGCGCGCTCTCGGACGACGACGGCTGAGCGACCGGACGATCAGCGGTGGTTCCGCTGCGCCCGGGCGCTGGCGTAGAGGCAGACGGCGGCCGCGGCGGCGAGGTTGAGGCTCTCGGCGCGGCCGTGGATCGGGATCCGGACCCGGGCGTCGGCGGCGGCGAGCACGTCGGCGGGCAGCCCGTGCGCCTCCGTCCCGAACAGCCAGACGGCGGGGGCAGCCAGCCGGCCGGCGTCGAGCAGCTGGTCGAGATCGACCTCGCCGGCGCCGCTGGTGGCGAACGTGGCCAGGCCGGCCCGGCCGGCCGCCGCGAGGCCGTGCTCCGCGGCGCACTCGACGATCGGCAGGTGAAAGACGCTGCCGGCGCTGGCGCGGACGCTCTTGCCGCCGAACGGGTCGGCGCCGCCGGCCAGCAGCACGGCGTCCGCGCCGGCGGCGTCGGCGGTGCGGATGACGGTGCCGACGTTTCCGGGGTCGTTGGGCTCGACCAGCCACACCAGCAGGCGCGGCCGGGCCGCGAGCACGTCGTCCAGTGGGGCGACCGGCCGGGTGCACACGGCGACCAGGCCCTGCGGGGTGACCGTCTCCGACAGCCCGGCGGCGTCCTTCGGCGATATCTCCGCCGCGCCGGTCGTCAGCTCCGGGTGACGGTCGATCGCCTCGGCCGTCGCGTACAGCTCGACGACGGCGCCGGCGGCCCGGGCCTCACGGACCGCCTGGGCCCCCTCGGCGAGAAAACGCCCGGCCTCGCGCCGCGCCGGCCGGCGGGTCAGACGGCGCGCGGCTGCGAGCCGGGCGTTCGAGCTGCTGAGCAGCGGTACCTGCGCTCAGGCGGCCGGGGACTGGGCGGCGGCGCCGCCGATGCCCTCGGCCTGCACCGCGGCCCGCGCGACCTCGACCAGGGCCGTGAAGGCCTCCGCGTCGTTGACGGCGAGCTCGGCGAGCATCTTGCGGTCGACCTCGACACCGGCGAGCCGAAGACCCTGCACGAAGCGGTTGTAGGTCATGTCGTTCGCGCGGGCGGCCGCGTTGATGCGAGTGATCCACAGCTGCCGGAAGTCGCCCTTGCGGGACTTCCGGTCGCGGTAGGAGTAGGTCTGCGAGTGGAGAATCTGCTCCTTGGCCTTGCGGTAGAGCCGTGAGCGCTGCCCGCGGTAGCCGCTGGCGGCCTCGAGGGTGCTCCGGCGCTTCTTCTGGGCGTTCACTGCCCGCTTGACGCGTGCCACGTTGAGTCCTTGCTGTCGGGCGCCGGCGCGGGAGCGCGGCGCGGTGGGGTCAGAAGTTCGAGTCGGCGGGGTGTGTCAGATGCCGAGCATCTTCTTGACGCGCGACACGTCGGCGCCGGCGACCGGAGTCGTCCCGGACAGGCGACGCTTCTTGCGCGACGACTTGTGCTCGAACTTGTGCTGCATGTTCGCGCGCTCGGACAGGACGCGGCCGCTGCCGGTCACTCGGACGCGCTTCTTGATCCCGCTGTGGGTCTTGTTCTTCGGCATCGGATTGCTCGGTGTCCTCGTAGGTCGTGTCTCGGGTGTCTGTAACGGTGGCCGGAAGCCGTGTTCGAGGCCCGGCCGGGTGGGCTGTGCGCTACGCGTCCTTGGCCTGTCCCGATCGCGCGACCTTCGCCGACTTCGACGAGCGGTGCGGCGCGACCACCATGGTCATGTTCCGGCCGTCCTGCTTGGGCGACGTCTCGACGAAGCCCAACTCCGTGATGTCCTCGGCCAGCCGCTGCAACAGCCGGAAGCCGAGTTCGGGTCGGGACTGCTCGCGACCCCGGAACATGATCGTGATCTTGACCTTGTCGCCGGCCTTCAGGAAACGCTCGACGTGACCCTTCTTGGTCTCGTAGTCGTGTGCGTCGATCTTGGGGCGCAGCTTCATCTCTTTGATGACGGTGAGGGCCTGGTTGCGCCGGGCCTCACGTGCCTTCTGCGCGCTCTCGTACTTGAACTTGCCGTAGTCCATGAGCTTGCAGACGGGCGGACGCGCCATCGGGGCGACCTCGACGAGATCCAGGTCCGACTCGCTTGCCAGTTCGAGAGCCTTGCCGATCGGCACGATGCCGACCTGCTCACCCTCGGGGCCGACGAGCCGTACTTCAGGGACGCGGATCCGGTCGTTGATCCTCGGTTCAGAGCTGATGGGACCTCCTCGGTCGGTGCTGGTGGAACGCGCGGGGCCGAACCCGTGACCTGTGGCACGACAAAGGCCCCGCTACGCAGTGCGAGTGCGCGCGGGGCCGTGATCGACCGATCCGGCGACGCCCCGAGAACGGGACGCCACCCGGCACCGGCGAGGCCGGTGCACTGGACCGGACCCGGCTCGCACGTCAACGTGCAGTGCGGCACGGGTGGGAACCGACACGGGCTCCGCTTGCACACCCCCGCTCGCGCGGAGGCTGGTCGCACCACGAGTCTAGCAGTGCCCAACCAGTGCCCGGCGCGTTGTCCGACCCGAGGGGCAGACTGCAGGCGTGCACCACTTCGCGCCCGCCACCCAGGCCTGGCTCGAGGGCGCCTTCGCCCGGCCGACGCCCGCCCAGCTGGGGGCGTGGGACGCGGTCGCCGCCGGCGACCACACCCTCGTCGTCGCCCCCACCGGGTCGGGCAAGACGCTTGCCGCTTTCCTGTCCGCCCTCGACCGGCTCGCCACCGAACCGGTCCCGGACGAGCCGCGGCGTCGCTGCCGCGTGCTCTACGTCAGCCCGCTGAAGGCCCTCGCGGTCGACGTGGAACGCAATCTGCGCGGCCCCCTGGCGGGGATCCGGCAGGCCGCCACCCGCCTGGGCCACCCGGAGCCGGACATCACCGTCGGCATGCGCTCGGGTGACACGCCGGCCGACGAGCGGCGGCAGTTCGGCCGGCGTCCGCCGGACATCCTCATCACCACCCCCGAGTCGCTGTTCCTGCTGCTCACCTCCGCCGCCCGGGAGTCGCTGCGGGGCGTCGACACCGTCATCGTCGACGAGGTGCACGCCGTCTGCGCCACCAAGCGCGGCGCGCACCTCGCCCTGTCGCTGGAGCGGCTGGACGCGCTGCTGGACCGCCCGGCGCAGCGCATCGGGCTCTCGGCCACCGTCCGACCGGTCGACGAGGTCGCGACCTTCCTCGCCGGGGGGCGGCCGGTGACGGTGGTGCAGCCGGAGTCGGCGAAGAGCGTCGAGCTCGAGGTCGTGGTGCCGGTGGAGGACATGGCGGCCATCGGTGAGCCGAACGACGACCTGACCGGCGCCGCTGCGGGGGCGCAGCGGCGGACGTCGATCTGGCCGCACGTCGAGGAGCGGGTGCTCGACCTGGTCGAGTCCCACCGCTCGACCATCGTCTTCGCCAACTCCCGCCGGCTGGCCGAGCGCCTCACCTCCCGCCTCAACGAGCTCGCCGCCGAGCGGGCGGGGGTCGAGACCGACGAGGACGGCACCGTCCCGGCGGAGGTCATGGCTCAGGCCGGCTCCGGGCGTCCTGCCGGCGAGACGGTGGTCGCCCGGGCTCATCACGGCTCGGTCTCCCGAGAGCAGCGGGCGATCGTCGAGGAGGAGTTGAAGGGCGGGGCGCTGCCGTCGGTGGTGGCGACCTCGTCGCTGGAACTCGGCATCGACATGGGCGCGGTGGACCTCGTGGTGCAGGTGGAGTCGCCGCCGTCGGTGGCGGCCGGGCTGCAGCGCGTCGGCCGCGCCGGCCACCAGGTCGGGGCGGTGTCCAAGGGCGTGATCTTCCCCAAGTTCCGCGGCGACCTCGTCGAGTGCGCGGTCGTGGCCGAGCGGATGCGCGCGGGCGCCATCGAGGCGATGCGCTATCCCCGCAACCCGCTGGACGTACTGGCCCAGCACGTCGTGGCGATGGTCGCGCTCGAAACCCTCACCGTCGAGGCGGTGGACGAGCTGGTCCACCGGGCAGCGCCGTTCGCGGGGCTGCCGCGCAGCGCGCTCGAGGGCGTCCTGGACATGCTGGCCGGCCGCTACCCGTCGGACGCGTTCGCGGAGCTACGCCCGCGGATCGTGTGGGACCGGGTCACCGGCGAGCTCAGCGCCCGCCGGGGGGCGCAGCACCTCGCCGTCACCAGCGGCGGCACCATCCCCGACCGCGGCCTGTTCGGCGTCTTCCTGGCCGGGGGCGAGGGCCCAGGCCGGCGGGTCGGCGAACTGGACGAGGAGATGGTCTACGAGTCCCGGGTCGGTGACGTGTTCCTGCTCGGCTCGTCGTCCTGGCGGATCGAGGACATCACCCACGACCGCGTGCTGGTGACGCCCGCGCCCGGCGAGGTCGGGAAGATGCCGTTCTGGAAGGGCGACTCCCCCGGGCGGCCGGTCGAGCTCGGCCGGGCCCTCGGCGCGTTCCTGCGCGAGGTCTCGGCGGCCGAGCCCGCCGCCGCCACCGCCCGGGCCCGCGCCGCCGGCCTGGACGAGTGGGGCGCGGCGAACCTGCTGGCCTACCTCGGCGAGCAGCGGGAGGCGACCCACCACCTGCCGGACGACCGGACGATCGTGGTCGAACGGTTCCGGGACGAGCTGGGCGACTGGCGGCTGGTGATCCACTCGCCGTTCGGAGCCCCGGTCAACGCGCCGTGGTCGCTGGCGATCGCGGCCCGGCTGCGGGAGCGGCACGGCCTGGAGGTCTCCGCGCTGCACTCCGACGACGGCATCGTGCTCCGGCTGCCCGAGACCGACGCCGAGCCGCCGGGCGCCGACCTCGCGATGTTCGACGCCGACGACATCGAGGCGATCGTCACCGGCGAGGTCGGCGGCTCGGCGATGTTCGCCTCCCGGTTCCGGGAGTGCGCGGCCAGGTCGCTGCTGCTGCCGCGCCGCGACCCGCGACGCCGCACGCCGCTGTGGCAGCAGCGGCAGCGGGCCAGCCAGTTGCTGCAGGTCGCCGGCGAGTACGGCGACTTCCCGGTCGTGCTGGAGGCCATGCGCGAGTGTCTGCAGGACGTCTTCGACCTGCCCGGCCTGGTGGGGCTGATGCGCGACCTCGCGGCGCGGCGGGTGCGGCTGGTCGAGGTCGAGACCTCGGCCGCGTCGCCGTTCGCCCGCTCGCTGCTGTTCGGCTACGTGGGGGTCTTCCTCTACGAGGGCGACGCCCCGCTGGCCGAGCGTCGCGCCCAGGCGCTGTCGCTCGACTCGGGGCTGCTCGCGGAGCTGCTGGGCGCCACGGACCTGCGGGAGCTGCTCGATCCCGAGGCGCTGGCCGAGGTCGCGCGGGAGGTCGGGCGCCTCGCCGAGGCACGGCACGCTCGCGGCCCGGACGGCGTGCACGACCTGCTGCGTGCGGTCGGCGACCTCACCACCGACGAGGCCGTGGCCCGCGGCGCCACCGCCCGGGACTTCGCCGAGCTCGAGGAGGGACGCCGCGCCATCCGGGTCCGCATCGCCGGCGAGGAGCGCTGGCTGGCGATCGAGGACGCCGGGCGGGTGCGTGACGCGCTCGGTGCAGCGCTGCCGGTCGGAATCCCGGAGGCCTTCACCGAGCCGGTGGCCGACCCGCTCGGCGATCTGGTCTCCCGGTACGCCCGCACCCACGGCCCGTTCGTGGCGCAGGACGTCGCCGCGCGGCTCGGGCTCGGCGTGGCGGTGGTGTCGGCCGCCCTGGCCCGGCTCGGCACCGCCGGCAGGGTGGTCCAGGGGGAGTTCTCCCCCGGCGGGGTCGGCACCGAGTGGTGTGACGCCGAGGTGCTGCGGGCCGTCCGCCGCCGGTCGCTGGCGGCCCTGCGCCGCGAGGTCGAGCCGGTGCCGCCGCAGGCCCTGGCCCGCTTCGTGCCGGCCTGGCAGGGCCTGGGCACCCGCTCCTCCCGCGGCGTCGACGGGCTGCTGCGGGCCGTCGAGCAACTGGCGGGCGTGCCGCTGCCGGCCAGCGCCCTGGAGACGCTGGTGCTGCCCTCGCGCGTGGCCTCCTACTCCCCGGCGCTGCTCGACGAGCTGACCCTGGCCGGCGACGTGGTGTGGGCCGGCGCCGGATCTCTGACCGGCCACGACGGCTGGGTGGTGCTGGCCCCGTCCGAGCTCGCGCCGCTGGTGCTCCCGCCCCCGGACGAGGTCAGCGACCCGCTTGCCCGCTCGTTGCGGGAAGCGCTCAGCGGGGACGAGGCGGTCTTCTTCAAATCGCTCGTCGACCGGGCGATGGCGACGGCGGACCGGTTCGAATCCGACGAGGCGGTGGTGGCCGCCGTCTGGGATCTGGTCTGGGCCGGCGAGCTCACCAACGACACCCTGGCCCCGGTCCGGGCGCGCCTGGCCGGTGGACGCACCGCGCACCGCGGCGGCGGCCCGGCGGGGCGCGCGTCGCCGCGGCGCGGGCGGTACTCCCGCTATCGCGGCCTCGCCGCTCCGTCCGGGGCCACTGCGGCCCGCCCGACCCCGTACGGCATGGCCGGTCGGTGGTCGGCGCTGCCGCCCCGCGACCTGGAGCCGACCCGGCGGTCACTGGCGACCGCCGACGTGCTGCTCGATCGCTACGGCGTCGTCACCCGCGGCGCCGTGGGCGCGGAGAGGGTGGTCGGCGGCTTCGCCGCGGTGTATCCGGTGCTGAAGGCGGCCGAGGAGTCCGGCCGGGCCCGCCGCGGCTATTTCGTCGAGGGCCTGGGCGCCGCGCAGTTCGCGCTACCGGGGGCGGTCGACCGGCTACGGGCCGAGAGCCGCCCGCTCGATGCTCGCGGCGCGGACGAGGGCGGCGCGCTGGTGCTGGCCGCCACCGACCCGGCCAATCCGTACGGCGCCGCATTGCCGTGGCCGGATTCCGCCGGCGCTGCCGCCGCCGACCGTGAGGCCGGGCCGGCCGCCGCGAGCCGAGGGCACCGGGCCGCGCGAAAGGCCGGGGCCCTCGCGGTGCTGGTCGACGGTCGCTGCGTGCTCTACGTCGAGCGGGGCGGCCGCAGCCTGCTGTCGTTCACCGACGACCCGGCGGTCCTGCAGCCGGCGGCCGACGCGCTCGCGCTCGCGGTGCGCGACGGGGCTCTGGGCCGGCTGCAGGTGGAGCGGGCCGACGGCGCCCCGGTGGCCACGTCGCCCTTGGGTGAGGCCCTCACCGGCGCGGGGTTCCGTCCGACGCCGCGCGGGTTGCGGCTGCGGGCCTGAGCGGTGCCCGAGGGCGACACCGTCTGGCTCACGGCGCACCGGCTGCACCGGGCGCTGGCCGGCCGCGTGCTGACGACCGCCGATCTGCGGGTGCCGCAGCAGGCGACCGCCGAACTGCGTGGCCGCACCGTCGAGCAGGTGCTGGCCCGCGGCAAGCACCTCCTGATCCGGTTCGACGACGGGCGGACGCTGCACAACCACCTGCGGATGGACGGCTCCTGGTACCTGTCGGCCACCGGGGCCGCGCGACCGCGGCGACATCCCGACCACATGATCCGGGCGCTGCTCGGGAATGAGGGCTGGTTGGCCACCGGCTACCGCGTGCACGACCTGCGGCTGGTGCCCCGGGCGGGTGAGGCGGAGTTCGTCGCACATCTGGGCCCGGACCTGCTCGGCCCGGACTGGGACGCCGAGCGGGCTGCCGCGAACCTGCGCCGCGAGCCCGAGCTCACCGTCGGCGAGGCCCTGCTCGACCAGCGCCACCTCGCCGGCGTCGGCAACATGTACAAGAGCGAGATCCTGTTTATGACCGGCGTCCACCCCTGGACCCGGGTGGACGAGGTCGCGGATCTCGACGCCGTGGTCACCACCGCGTACCGACTGCTGCGGGCCAACCGCGACCACCCGGAGCAGTCGACCACCGGCTACACGACGCGGGGGCGCGAGCACTGGGTCTACGAGCGCGCCGGGCAGCCCTGCCTGCGCTGCCGCACCCCGATCCGGCGCCGCGACCAGGGGCTGCCGCCGCGCGGGCGCGGCACCTACTGGTGCCCGCGCTGCCAACCACCACCCGCGCGGGAAGGACGCTCGGTCCAGCGCGTCTAGGTCTGCCGCCGCGCGCGGCGCAGCGCTGCGGCGGCCGCCCGGCGCTCAGCCCGCTCGAGCCCGGTCAGCAGCCGGATCTGCGCCCGGATCTGCTCGTCGAGCACGCGCTGCGCCTGCGCCAGGGTGGCGCGGGCCTGCTCCTGGGTCCGGTCGGTCTGCCGGCGCAGCACCTCGATCGGTTCCGCGGCGGCGGCCAGCAGCTCCCGGACGCTGTCGAACCCGCGGTCGGCGGCGGCGTACTGGCCGGCATCCCCGTCCCCGGCTTGGCGAGCCCGCTCCCCCGCCCGCCGGGCCGTCGCCTGGGCGTCTGCGGCCTGGGTCAGCGCGGCCCGAAGCGTGGCCAGCTGGGCGTCGCACGCCCGCTGCACCTCGGCCCGGTCGGCGAACAGCCGGGCGGACGCGGTCGCGGCGGCCTCCCGCTGCCGGCCCAGCTCCGCGATCAGGCGGCGCAACTCGTCGGCGACCGGGGCGTGGTGCTGCCGTCGGCGGAGACGCTCGAACACGAGGAGATCGGGGCGGGGTCCGCGTCAGGCGGTGAGGTCGTCCCGCGCCGGCGAGGAGATGGCAGGCAGCCCGGCGAGCAGGGCCTCGACGTCGGCGGCGACGGACTCGGCGTCGCCGGGCGCGAGCAGGAACGAGGCCAGCCACCGCAGCACCGTGGTGGCGCCGCCGCGCCCGTCGGCGGACAGCGCCGCCGTAACCGCCTCGCGAGCGAGCCTCCACCCGGGGGCGGCGTCGTCGAGACGGGCGAGAGCGGCGAGCGCGGCCGGCTCCACGGTCGCGAGACCGCGCAGCACCGGGCTGGCGGAGATCGCCATGGCGGTGTGCACGAGGGCGTCGGCGAGCGGTTCGCCCTCGGCCGCGTCGACAAGCTGCTGCACCTGGTCGACGACGACCGCGGCCAGCACCGCGTCGCGCGTGCGGAAGTGGTTGTACAGCGTCGCCTTCGCCACCCCGGCCACCGTGGCCACCTGGGCCATCGCGATGCGGGTGCCGCTGACGGCGACCGCGTCGGCGGCGCCGGCCAGCAGGGCCGCGCGGGTGCGATTCATCGCGTTCCCGGCCCGGGTGCGGGTCCCGGTGACGCGCTGCGGCGCGGCCGAGACGAGCGCCGCGGAGGGGGGTTCCGCAGCGGGGACGACGGTCGAGCGGAACAGGGTGTCGAACAGCGGGTTCGCCCGTTCGCTCGCGCGTCCTGGATTCGCTCCGCCTGCGTCGCTCATCGGCGCGCCCTCCGTCCTAGGCCGTTGTGGCGGCACGCTACCGGCGCCGGGCGGACGCTGGGGGACGCCAGCCCGGCGAGTCGGGTGTCCTGGGGCCAGTGTGGCGGATGGGACGAATGGGGCGACCGGAGGGCTGTCCTCGGGCCGCCTCGGGTCTACGCCGCGGCCGACGACAGCGCGCAGACGCGGCCCTGGCTGGCGTCCGGCCCGGGCGGTGGAGCCGGCGTGATCCGTCCGGCCCCCGCTCCGACCAGCGCGACGCGGTTCGCCGCCACCAGTTTCTCCTCGCGCCGCAGCACCTGCGTGACCTCGGCGAACAGGTCGGACATGTCGATGCCGAGCGCGGCGCAGATGGAGGCGAGCAGTTCCGAGGACGGCTCCTTCTGCCCCCGCTCCACCTCGGAGAGGTAGCCGAGGCTCACCCGGGCGGCGCCGGAGACCTCACGCAGGGTACGGCTCTGCCGCATGCGCAGACCGCGCAGCGTGTCGCCCACGACCTCTCGCAGTACGGGCATGTGGGGTACCCCCTGACGTGATTGATGCAGTGCGATCGAGCCGACCGCCCGCCTGGATTTCACCGTACCCGCCGAGCCGGTCGGCAGGCGCGACGCGAGCAGCATGTGCGGTCCGCGTCCGCTCTGGGCGAACATGCGGGCCGAGGTCTCAACGCCTCGCCGACGCCCGGGATTCCCGCCGCAGCCGGACGGCGCGCGCGACGTAGTCCAGTCCGGTCGCGAGCGCGACGACGATCGCCGCGATCATGACCACCCAGGCCACCCCGTGCAGCCAGCCCCACGGCGGAAGCACGAACAGGCCGATGGCCACCGACTGCAGCAGCGTCTTGGCCTTGCCGCCGCGGCTGGCGGGAATCACCCCGTGCCGGATGACCCAGAACCGCAAGAGGGTGACGCCGATCTCGCGCAGCAGCACCACCGCGGTGACCCACCACGGCAGGTCCCCCAGCACGGACAGCCCGATGAGCGCCGCGCCGACCAGGGCCTTGTCGGCCATCGGGTCGGCCAGCTTGCCGAACTCGGTGACCAGGCCGCGTTTGCGGGCGATGTCGCCGTCGATGGTGTCGGTGATCGAGGCGATCGCGAAGACGGCCCACGCCAGCACCCGCCACAGGGTGGCGTGACCCCCGTCCATGAACAGGGTGACGACGAAGACCGGGACGAGGACGAGCCGCAGGACGGTCAGGGCGTTGGCGATGTTCCAGGTCGACGCTCCCGCGGAGGGGTCGGCGAGGGGATCCCCGTTCAGCCGGCCGAGCGGCAGGGCCGCCCTGTCGCCCGTGGGCCGGGCGGCGGGCCGGTCGGCTCTCCCCCCGGCGCGCCGCTCCGAGGAGGTCACCACGGATCACCGCTCGGGCGGGCGACGAGGTCGACGCCGTCGGTGTCGACCACGACTGCGGATACCAGCCGGCCGCGCCGCAGCCCGGCGGCCTGCGGCAGCCGTACCGCGCCGTCCACCTCGGGCCCCTGGTGCGCGGCCCGGCCGACGGCGACGCCGTCCTCGTCGGCGGTGTCCTCGACAAGCACCTCGACCGTGCTGCCGAGACGGTCCTCGGCCCGCTGGGAGCAGAGTTCGTCGGCCAGGCGGGCCACGCGATCGACCCGCTCGGCGACCACCTCGGGGTCGACCTTGTCGGCGAACCCTTCGGCCTCGGTGCCGTCCTCGTCGGAATAGCCGAACACCCCGACCGCGTCGAGGCGCGCCTCGGCCAGGAAGTGCTCCAGCTCCGCCACGTGGTCCTCGGTCTCGCCGGGGAACCCGACGATGACGTTGCTGCGCGCGCCGAGCTCGGGCGCGCGCTCGCGGGCGCGGTGCAGCAGGTCCAGGAACGGCTGCGTGCCCCCGAAGCGCCGCATACGTCGCAACACCGTCGGGCTCGCGTGCTGGAAGGAGAGATCGAAGTAAGGCACCACGCCGGGCGTGCCGGCCAGCACCGAGATCAGCTCCGGGCGCATCTCCGCCGGCTGCAGGTAGGACACCCGGACCCGTTCGATCCCCTCGACCGCGCCCAGCCGCGGCAGCAACGCCTCCAGCGCCCGCAGGTCGCCGAGGTCCTTGCCGTAGGAGGTGGAGTTCTCGCTGACGAGGAACAGCTCGCGGACGCCGGTCGAGGCCAGCCACGCCGCCTCGGCCAGCACGTCCTCGGGCGGCCGGGAGACGAACGAGCCGCGGAAGGACGGGATGGCGCAGAAGGTGCACCGACGGTCGCAGCCCGAGGCGAGCTTCAGCGACGCGGTGGGGCCGTCGTCGAGCCGGACCCGCGAGGCCGCCGTCGGCAGCCAGGCGTGGCCGGGGACCGCGACCTCGGACCGGGCAGCGGGACGCGCCGCCGGGCTCACCGGCAACAGCGTCCGGCGGTCCCGGGGAGTGTGCGGCGCCACCGGGCGGCCGGCGACCACGTCGTCGAGCCTGCCGACGATGTCGGCGTAGGAGTCGAAGCCCAACACGGCGTCGGCCTCGGTGAGGGAGCCGGCGAGCTCGTCGCCGTACCGCTCGGCCAGGCAGCCGACCGCGACGACCTTCCGCTCGCCGTCGGCGTGGGCGAGCACCTCGTCGATCGACTCCTGCTTGGCCGACGCGACGAACCCGCAGGTGTTGACCACCACGACATCGGCGCCGTCGGCGTCGTCGGTGAGCGTCCACCCACCGGCGCCGAGTCGGCCGGCGAGCTCCTCGGAATCGACATCGTTGCGGGCGCACCCGAGCGAGACCACTGCGACGCTGTGGGAGGCGCTGTGGGAGGCGCTGCGGGAGGGGGTGGGCACGTTGTGCAGGCTACCCGGGACGGCGGTCCGACCGCCCCGCACCGGAGCAGAGCCTGCAACACTTTCCGATCACCACCGCACCGTGATGAGTGGGGCATTAGGGGCTGAGTGGCGCGGTATAGCGCGCCACGCAGAGCCCAACGCGCCACTCACCGAGCGGGGCGCGGCCACCCGATACGGTCGAGCGGTGACCCTCGTCCGCCCTGCCCGCACCAGTGACGTCACGGCGATGAAGGCGCTGGTCGACGTGTACGCCGGCTCCGGGCGGCGCCTGCTGGCCAAGGAACTCGTCGACCTCTACGAGGACGTGCAGGAGTTCGTGGTCGCCGAGGTCGGCGGCGAGGTCGTGGCCTGCGGGGCGATGCACGTGCTCTGGTCCGACCTGGGCGAGGTCCGCACGCTCGCCGTCCACCCCGAGCACCGCCACCGGCAGCTCGGCCGCGCGGTGCTCAACGAGCTCATTGCGCGGGCCCGCGCACTCGGGCTGTCGCGGCTGTTCGCGCTGACCTTTCACGTCGAGTTCTTCCGGCACGCCGGCTTCGTCGAGATCGAGGGGACGCCGATCGACAGCGTCGTCGACATGGACACCTACGACGCGCTGCGCCACTCCTACGACCCCGGGGTGGCCGAGTTCCTCGGTCTGGAATACGTCAAGCCGAACACCCTCGGCAACACCCGGATGCTGCTCCACCTGATCTGACACCTGATCTAACCGGGTCTCCTATCCGTACGTGCGCGGGACGGCGTGTCTCACCTGTCACAACCGCCACAGGAGCTAGCGTCGGTCACAGCCGTACCCGTCTTGGAAGGTGAGCACGATGACGACACTCGATCGGATCGATCCGGCGTACAGGGCGTGGTCGCCCTCCGCTGCCGGCATCGCCACCGAGGAGGACGAGGAGTACATCGGTCGCCACCGCCGGGGGCGGATGCGACGCCTGTCCTTCATGGCGATGTTCTACGCCGGCCGGCATCGCTCACGCTGAGCCCGGCCACCAGCTGACGAAGCGGCCACCCGCGTCTCGCGGGTGGCCGCTTTCGCGTGCGCCGAAACAGCCGGGAGAGCTCAGTCGCCCGTGGCGGTCGGCAGCGAGGCCTCCGACGTCACGTCAGCTGTATCCGCCGCCTCGTCCTCGTCGGCGCTGACCAGATCGTCGGCGCTGCCGCCGTTCTTCAACGTGTACATCAGCCCGCTCAGCTCGTCCGGTTGCACCAGCACCTCGCGCGCCTTCGACCCCTCCGAGGGCCCGACGATGGAGCGGGACTCCATCAGGTCCATCAGCCGGCCCGCCTTGGCGAAGCCGACCCGCAGCTTGCGCTGCAGCATCGAGGTCGACCCGAACTGGGTCGAGACGACCAGCTCGACGGCGGCCAGGAACAGCTCCATGTCGTCGCCGATGTCCTCGTCGATCTCCTTCTTGGCGGCCTGCGGAGCGGTGACGTCCTCGCGGTAGGTGGGCTCCAGCTGCGTCTTGCAATGGTCGACGATCGTGGTGATCTCCGCGTCCGTGACGAACGCCCCCTGCATGCGGGCAGGCTTCGAGGCCCCCATCGGCAGGAACAGCGCGTCGCCCTTGCCCAGCAGCTTCTCGGCTCCCGGCTGGTCGAGGATGACCCGCGAGTCGGCGAGCGAGGACGTCTTGAAGCCCAGCCGGGACGGCACGTTCGCCTTGATCAAACCGGTGACGACGTCGACCGACGGCCGCTGCGTCGCGATGACCAGGTGGATGCCCGCCGCGCGGGCGAGCTGCGTGATCCGCACGACCGCGTCCTCGACGTCGCGGGGCGCGACCATCATCAGGTCGGCCAGCTCGTCCACGATCACCAGTAGGTAGGGGTAGGCCTGGTAGACGCGTTCGGACCCGGGCGGAGCCGTCAACTCGCCGTTGTGCACCTTCTTGTTGAAGTCGTCGATGTGCCGGGTACCCGAGTTCTCCATGTCCTCGTATCGCATGTCCATCTCGCGCACGACCCACTGCAGGGCGTCGGCCGCCTTCTTGGCGTTGGTGATCACCGGCGTCACCAGGTGCGGAATGCCCTGATAGGCCGCGAACTCGACGCGCTTGGGGTCGATGAGCACCATGCGCACCTGGTCCGGCGTGGCCCGGGTGAGCACCGAGAGGATGAGCGTGTTGATGCAGCTCGACTTGCCGGCACCGGTCGCCCCGGCCACCAGCAGGTGGGGCATGCGGGTGAGGTTCGCGACGACGAAGCCGCCCTCGACGTCCTTGCCCAGCGCCACCAGCATCGGGTGGTGGTCCCGCTGCGCCACCTGCGAGCGCAGCACGTCGCCGAGCATGACGACCTCGGGGTCGGCGTTCGGGATCTCGACGCCGACGGCGCTCTTGCCCGGGATCGGGCTGAGAATGCGCACGTCCGCGCTCTTGACCGCGTAGGCGATGTTCCGGGTCAGGTTGGTGATCCGCTCGACCTTCACGCCCGGACCGACTTCGACCTCGTACCGGGTGACGGTCGGGCCCCGGTTGAAGCCGGTGACCGCGCAGTCGATGTCGAACTCGGTGAAGACCTGCTGGAGCGCGGCGATGACCTCGTCGTTGGCCTTCGTGTGCTCCATGTGCGGAGTGCCCTGGGCCAGTTCGGAGATCGGGGGCAGCGTGTAGAGCCCTCCCCCGCCGGACAGCTCCAGCTGCACCGGCCGATCGATCGGTGGCAGGTCCGGCTCCGGCTCGGCCGGCTTCGCTGCGCGGGGTTTGCGCTGCTGGCGGACGGGCTCGGTCTCCGGGGTGACCGGCGCGGTGGTGTCGACGGTCGGGATCTCGGTGGTCTCTCCCGCGGCGGGGGCACTGCGGCGACGCCGGGCCGGCTTCGCGGTGGCCTCGGCCTCGCTCGAGGCGTCTCGGGCGTCGTCCTCGCCATCGTCGGCACCGTCGGCACCGTGCCCACCACGCAGGCCGACCAGGCGGGCGGCGTAGTCGACCAGCACGCTGACCGGGGTGGCGGTGAGCACCAGGATGCCGAAGGCGGCGATGATCGCCAGCAGCGGAACCGCGACGGTGCCGGACAGGCCACTGGCCAGAGGCCGGCCGACGGCGGTACCGAGCAGACCACCCCCGTGCGCGCGCCCGGCGGCGTCGGTCGGTCCGCCCGCCCACACGTCGAGCATCCCGAGCACCGCGAGGCCGGTCGCGACCGAGCCCACGACCGCCCGCCCGCGGGTCTCGGGCTGCGCCGGTTGGCGCAGCATGTGAACCCCGAGGGTGGCGAGCAGCACCGGCAGCAGCAGCGCGGCGTTGCCGGCCAGGGCCCGGACGGCGGTGTCCAGGCTGCGGCCGATCGGCCCGGCGGCGTCGAACCAGACGCCCATCGCCAGGACGAGCCCGAGGACGAGTACCCCGAGTGCGGCCCCGTCCCGCCGGTGTTCGGCCGGCAGATCACGAGCGGTGGCGGCGTTGCGGCCGATCGCCCGGGCCAGCCCTCCCACCATCGCCGCCAGGGCCCGCCAGACGGCGGCAACGCCGCGTCCGATCGCCGCCGCGGGGGGTGAGGCGGCCGTGCCCGAGCCGCGGGCGGAGCCCGTGCGGGGCCGGTTCCGGGCGGTGCTGCCCCGGGCGGAACCGCGCCCGGTGCGCCGCGCCGAGCCGCCAGCGGAACGGGAAGTCGAGCGGCCGCCGGAGGCTGTCCTGGTCGTGCCGCGGTCACGCGTGTCGGTCGATCCTGCCACCCCGTGACCCTAACCCTGAGGTAGAGAGTGGAGGCGCAGGCGCGCGGCGAACCTACGCCGGGCGATCGAGCCCGGCGGCGGCGAGATCCTCGCGCAGATGGCTGATCTCGTGGTCGGTGGCGTCCACCAACGGGGAACGCACCGGCCCGACGTCCAGGCCCCGCAGCCGCAGGCCCGCTTTGACCAGGATGGTCCCGGCGGTGCGGAAGATGCCGGTGTAGATCGGCAGCAGCTGCCGGTGCAGCCGCAGCGCCTCGGCGAGGTCGCCGCGCTCGAAGGCCTCGATCATCGCCTTGGTCTCGGCAGCGCAGAAATGGGTGGAGGTGCCGACGACACCGACCGCCCCGACCGAGAGCAGCGGCAGCGTCATCGAGTCCTCGCCGCTGTAGTACGCCAGCTCGGTCTCGGCCATGACCCGCGCCGAGGCCGTGACGTCGCTCTTGGCGTCCTTGACCGCGACGATCCGCGGATGCTCGGCGAGCGCGAGCAGCGTGTCGCTGGCGATCGGGACGCCCGTGCGGTGCGGGATGTCGTACAGCAGCACCGGCAGGTCCGTGGCGTCGGCCACGGCGCGGAAGTGCGCCTGCAGCCCCGCCTGCGGTGGCCGGGAGTAGTAGGGCGTCACCACGAGCAGCCCGTGGGCGCCGGCCTTGGCCGCCGCCTCGGCGAGGTGGATCGAGTGGACGGTGTCGAAGGTGCCGACCCCGGCCAGGATGTGGGCGCGGTCCCCCACCGCCTCGACGACGGCGGCGAGCAGGTCGGATTTCTCGGCGTCCGTGGTGGTCGGCGACTCGCCGCCGGTGCCGCTGATGACGAGGCCGTCGTTGCCCTGTTCGTCGACGAGGTGGCGGGCCAGGCGCTGCGCGGCGTCCAGGTCCAGGGAGCCGGCCACGTCGAAGGGCGTGACCATCGCCGTCAGCACCCGACCGAACGGGCGCGCCGCATCCCCTGCCACGAACCCAGCGTACCGGCGGTGGGCGCGACAGTTGCGGAGCCGACGCTCGGGCCTCAGCCCTCGCTGACCATCGGGCTGGAGGCGATCTCGGTGCCGTCGGGCAGCGTGGTGACCTCGAAGTCGGCGAAGGCGTTCGCCGCGACCCGCTGCAGCTCCCGCAGGCAGGCGATCGCCAGGGCGCGGATCTCGACGTCGGCGTGCTCCGAGGCGCGCATCGCGATGAAGTGGCGCCAGGCGCGGTAGTTGCCGGTGACCACTATGCGGGTCTCGGTGGCGTTCGGCAGCAGCGCCCGGGCCGCCTGCCGGGCCTGCTTGCGCCGCAGCGTGGCGTGCTCGACGTCGGCGAATTTCTTCTCCAGGCCTTCGAGCAGCTCGGTGTAGGCCGCGACCGCGGCGTCCGAGGCGGCCACGAACCGGGCGTGCAGCTCGGGGTCGTCGGCGATGACGTCCGGCTCGACCATCGCGGCCTGCTTCTCCGGGACGTAGCGCTGGGACAGCTGCGAGTAGGAGAAGTGGCGGTGCCGGATCAGCTCGTGGGTCAGCGAGCGCGAGACGCCGGTGAGGTAGAAGGTCACCGAACCGTGTTCCAGCACCGAGAGGTGCCCGACCTCGAGGATGTGGCGGAGGTAGCCGGCATTCGTCGCCGTCGCCGGGTTGGGCTTGTTCCAGGACTGGTAGCAGGCCCGTCCGGCGAACTCGGCCAGCGCCTCCCCGCCCCCGGCGTCGGTCTCCCACGGCACGCCGGCCGGCGACTCGAAGTGCGTCCAGGCAATGGCCTGGACCTGCAGCGGGACGATCTCGGGCACGGATCTCTCCAGGTTCGAAAAGGGGCGGCCGGGGGGCGCCGTCGAGCCTAACCGGCAGATGTTGCGTCACCTCGGCGCAACGCGCACATCATCCGGGACCGACATTGCTATGACGTCATTTTGATGTCATAGTGGCGGCATGCAGCTCGAACCTCATGTCGCCCGGGTACGTGAGCAGATCCAAGCCACCGCCGCGCTCGGCGACGACCGCACCCGCGAGGTGGCGGCCGGGCTGGCCGAGGGCGTCGACGCCGCGACCCGGCTGGCGCTGCTCGGCGCCGTGTCCGAGGCGGCCGACGAGATCACCGCCGCCCTGCTCGACCAGCCGGGCGCTCCCGCCGTCGCCGTCCGCCTGGACGGGTCCGACGCGCTCGCGGTGGAGGTGCGCTCGGCCGAGCACGACCACCCCGCGCAGCCCCCGGCCGAAGGCGACACCTCGGCGCGGGTCTCGCTGCGGTTGGCAGAGAGCCTGAAGTCCGAGATCGACGCGGCGGCCGAGCGGGACGGAGTCTCGGTCAACACCTGGCTCGTCCGGGCCGCCACCACCGCACTGCGCCAGGGCGAGCGGCGCGGAGCGGCCCGCCGCTGGCCGACCGACAGCCAGCTCAGCGGCTGGCTCAACGGCTGACCCGACGCCGGCCACCACCACCCACGGGAGTCACGACGTGATCAGTACCGACAAGAACGTGTTGCACCGGGAGTTCCCCGTCGCCGGCCCGGTGACCGTCTCGGTCCGGCTGGGGCAGGGCTCGGTCCGGGTCCACGCCGAGCCGCAGCGCACCACCGCCGTCGTGGAGATCCGCGCCCGGGACGGCGAGCGGGACTCCGCCGACCAGGTGACGGTGTCGCTGTCGGGCGACGTCCTCTCCGTGCACGGGCCCCGCCAGGGCGGGTTGTTCGAGCTGGTGAGCGAGCGGCGCCGCCTGCTGGCGGTCGACGCCGTGATCCGCGTTCCCGCGGCAAGCACCCTGCGCGCCGCGACCTTCACCGCCGACGTCACCGCCACCGGAGAGTTCGCCGCTGCCGACCTCGCGACCGGCACGGCCCACATCGAGGTCGAGCGCGTCACCGGCGACCTACGGCTTCGAACCGGGGCGGCGTCGTCCCAGTTCGGCACGGTGGGGGGCGACGCCGTCATCCGCTCCGGCGCCGGCGGGGTCACGCTGCAGGAGGTCAGGGGCTCGCTCGAGGCGGTGTGGGGCGGCGGGCGGCTCGAGGTCGGCGACTGCGCCGGGCCGGTCCGGGCCAGGACCGGCGCCGGGACCATCCACCTGGGCCGCGTCCACGCCGACACCGACCTGCAGAGCGGCTCCGGCCGCGTCGAGGTCGGCCTGCCGGCCGGGGTCACCGCCCGCGCCGACGCCCGGACGGGCCACGGCAGCGTCTCGTCGGACATCCCGGTCGAGGACACGCCCCGGGAGGGGGCCGCCGTCATCACGCTGCGCGCCCGCACCGGCAGCGGCGACGTCCGGATCTTCCGCGCCGGGTAGCGCTCAGCCCACCCAGGCGGGGGCGTCGGCCGCGACCCAGCGCGCCAGGGGCCCTGCGAGGTCCCCGCGCTGCCGGACCTCGACCCGCCCCAGGCCGAGCCAGCCGGCCATGGTGGCGAGTTCGGCCGCCAGCTCGGCGGCCACCCGTTCGGCCTCGCGCCCCGGTTCCAGCCAGGCCGCCTGCACCCGCAGCGCCCCGCACTGCCGGTCGGCCTTGAGGTCCACCCGGGCGACCAGCTCGTCGCCGAGCAGGAACGGCAGCACGTAGTAGCCGAACCGGCGCTCGGCCGCCGGAACGTAGATCTCGATGCGGTAGCGGAAACCGAAGAGCCGCTCGGTGCGGTGGCGGTCCCACACCAGCGAGTCGAACGGCGACAGCAACGCCCGGGCCGCCACGCGACGAGGCTGCCGGGCCGCATGCCACAGGTAGGCGGGCGCGTCCCAGCCGTCGACCTCGACCTCGAGCAGCTCCCCCGCCGCGACGAGATCCCGGACGGCCGGGACGGTCTCGCGCATGCGCAGCCGGAAGTAGTCGGCCAGGTCGGCCACGGTGGCAACGCCCAGCGCCCGGGCCGACAGCCGCACGAGTTCCCGGTGGGCGTCGGCCGGATCCGGGGTGGGAGCGGCGAGGACGTCCGCGGGCAGCACCCGTTCGGTGAGGTCGTAGAAGCGCTCGAAGTTGACGCGCTTGGCGGCGCTGACGGCCCCCTCGAAGAACAGGTACTCCAGCGCCGTCTTGCCGTCGTGCCAGTTCCACATGTGCCCCGGGCGGGGTGCCGGGCGGGGGATGCCGGTGTCCCCGGCGACGATCGGGCCGTGCTCGGCCACCAGCCGACGCACCTGCTCCAGCATTCCCGGGTTGTCCCGGGCGATGCGGCGGATGCCCGGCCAGGGGTCGGCGTGCGCCCGCGCCATGCGCCAGCGCAGCAGCGGCTGGTGCCGGACCGGGATGAGCGACGCGGCGTGCCCCCAGTACTCGAACAGCTCCGGAGGGCGGGGGCGGGGCTCGTAGGCCGTCAACCGGTCGAGCAACGCCCGCGGGTACGGCCCGAGCCGGGCGAAGACCGGCAGGTAGTGACTGCGGGACAGCACGTTGACCGAGTCGAGCTGCAGCAGCACGACCCGGTCGATCACCTTCCGCAGGTGCCGGACGTCGACCCGCGCGACCGGTCGGGGGTCGGCGAAGCCCTGCGCGGCGAGCGCGACCCGCCGGGCGGCGGCGGGGCTCAGGCGGGACGGACGGGTCGGGGCCACGGTCCGCACCCTACGGAGCGGGGCCGACAACGCCGCCGGCCGCGACACACATCAAGTACAGACGCCGTCGTGCCAGTATCGAGGACATGGTCGAGAGCGTGATGCGGTCGATCGGCAGCGCCGTGGGGCTGTGGCTCTACGTCATCGCCGGCGGCCTCGCCTTCGCCGAGGCGGCGATTCTGGTCGGGATGGTCGTGCCCGGTGAGACGGCGCTGCTCGTCGCCGGGGTCTTCTGCAACCCTCACTACGGTCGGCTCAGCCTGCCGGTGATGATCGCCGTCGCGGTGCTCTGCGCGATCGCCGGCGACTCCGTGGGCTACGAGTTCGGGCGCAAGTTCGGTCCCGGCCTGCGCCGCTCCCGCCTCGGCCAGAAGGTGGGCGAGAACCGGTGGAACACCGTCGATGCGTTCATCGAGCGGCACGGCGGCAAGGCCGTCTTCCTGGGGCGGCTCACCGCGCTGCTGCGGGCGCTGATGCCGTCGATGGCCGGCATGAGCGGCATGCGTTACCGCACGTTCCTGGTCTGGAACGCGGCCGGGGCGGTGTTGTGGGCGCCCGGGTGCGTCCTGCTGGGTTACGCCTTCGCGTCCGCGCTGAACGTGGTGGGCCAGACCCTCACCTGGGCCCCGCTTGCGATCCTGACGGTGGTCGTCGTGGTCGCGTTCGCCCTCCACCGTCGACGCAGCCGCCGCGAGCAGGGCGAGAGCACCGCCGCGGACCGCCGCACCGCCTGACGGGCGCCGGGGCCACCGGGGTCTCGACCGCGGCGCGGTCATTAGTCTCGAGGGCATGGCGGACGTCGGAGTGCGACCGGCCCGACCCGACGACTGCGGCGAGATCGGCCGCATCCAGGTGGACACCTGGCGGACCGCGTTCGAACGGATCCTGCCGAGCGCCGTGCTGGAGTCGCTCTCGGCCGAGGGCGCGGCGCAGACGTGGTCGGCCGCGGTGCTGCAGCCGCCGTCGCCGCGCCACCGGGTGCTCGTCGCGACCGAGCGCCAGTGGCTGGTCGGCTTTGCCGCCTTCGGCCCCGCCGATCCGGACGAGCCCGCGCCCGGCGCCGATCCCGAGGCCCCGGAGGCTGCCACCATCGCCGACGCGCAGACCGACGCGCTCGTCGCCCTGCTGGTGGAGCCCCGCTGGGGGCGGCGCGGCCACGGCTCGCGGCTGCTGGCCGCCGTCACCGACCACTGCACGCAGGCGGGCACCGAACGGCTGACGATGTGGATCCCGGAGGGTGACAGCGTTACCCACGGCTTCCTGGAGTCGGCCGGCTGGGCGCCCGACGGCCTCGTCCGCGCCCTGGACACCGGAGCCGGCGACCTGCGCGAGATCCGCCTGCACACCGAACTGGCCGGTTGAGCGCCACCGTGGGCTTCACCGGTATCCCGATCGCGGCGCTGGATTTCTACGAAGACCTGGAGAACGACAACACCAAATCGTTCTGGACGACGAACAAGGCGACATACGACGCGTCGGTCCGGGCGCCGCTGGAGGCGCTCTGCACCGAGTTGGCCGCGCGGTTCGGGCCGGGCAAGCTGTTCCGGCCCTACCGCGACGTGCGGTTCAGCAAGGACAAGACGCCGTACAAGACCCATCAGGGCGCCTGGTTCGGTCAGTCGGCGCGCTACCTGCAGGTCTCGGCGTCCGGACTGCAGCTGGCCGGTGGCTACTGGCGCACCACCACCGCGCAGGTGCAGCGGCTGCGGCGCGGCGTGGCCGACGACGTCGCCGGGCCCGGGCTGGAGAAGGCCCTGGCCGCCGCCCGGCGGAAGGGCTGGACGATCAGCGGCGAGCAGTTGAAGCGGGTTCCGCCCGGCTTCGACCGCGAGCACCCGCGCGCCGAGCTGCTGCGGCACAAGACCCTGACGGCCCGGCTCGATCTGGAGTGCCCGGACTGGCTCACCACCCCGGCGGCCCGGGACGAGATCGCGGCCCGCTGGCGGCAGCTCGATCCGCTCGTCGCCTGGCTGGCGACGCACGTCGGTCACGACTGATCCCGTTCAGGCAGCGGGGTCAGAGCGTCTCGAGGAAGTCGCCGAGGTCCCGCCAGAGCGCGATGCGCAGCGGCAGCGGCATGCCGTTGTTGGCGCCGGACGGCCCCGGCAGCACGAAGGCCGGCGCCCCGGCCACCGACCAGGACAGCGGCCCGTACTCGCGAGGCAGCCGCTCCCCCACCGCCCGGGCGTAGGAGGCGGCTGCGGTCTTGCTGACGAACGCCACCGCCGGGGGCCGCACCGCGCGCAGCCGCCGGCGGTACCCCGCGAGGTCCCACACCGGCGGCGCTCCGCGGACCCGGCGTTCGGTGCGGACGAGGTCGGTCAACCCGACGCCGTGCTCGAGCACCTCGACCTCGCGCTCCGGCGTGAGCTCGACGGGCGTCAGGCCGCTCTGGTGCAGCAGCAGCCAGAACTTGTTGCCCGGGCCGTCGTACCAGTGCTCGCGTTCGGCCCGGTGCCACGCCGCGATCGTGCCGCTGATGACGACGCGCAGCCCCGGGGCGAGCAGGTCCTCGAGCGGCACGGGCGAGGTGGCTCAGAGGTCCAGCAGGGCTTCCAGCCCGACGGTGAGGCCGGGCCGGGAGGCGACCTGACGCACCGCGAGCAGCACGCCGGGCATGAACGACCCGCGGTGCAGGGAGTCGTGCCGGATCGTCAACGTCTCGCCCTCGGCGCCGAAGACGACCTCCTGGTGCGCGACCATGCCGGCGATCCGTAACGCGTGGACGTGGATGCCGTCGACGTCGGCGCCGCGGGCGCCCCCGCGTTCCTGCGTGGTCGCGTCGGGGACCTCGCCGCGTCCGGCCTCGCGGCGGGCCGCGGCGATGAGTTCCGCGGTGCGGGTGGCCGTGCCGCTGGGGGCGTCGGCCTTGCCGGGGTGGTGCAGCTCGATCACCTCGGCGGAGTCGTAGAACCGGGCGGCGGCCCGGGCGAAGGCCATCGAGAGCACCGCGCCGATGCCGAAGTTGGGCGCCACGAGCACGCCGACCGCGGGGGCCTCCGCCAGCCAGCCGCGCACGGTGTCCAGCCGCTCGCCGGTGAACCCGGTCGTGCCGACCACCGCGTGGATGCCCTGGTCGACGGCGAATCGGAGGCTGTCCATGACGGCGTCGGGGTGGGTGAAGTCGACCACCACCTGGGCCCGGGCCTCGGCGAGTCCGGTCAGCGGGTCACCGACGTCGACGGCGGCGACGAGGTCGAGGTCGGGCGCGGCGTCGACGGCGGCGCAGGTCTCCTGCCCCATCCGGCCGCGCGCTCCCAGCACACCGACTCGCGTCGGATCACTCATCCGCCGCCCCCTCAGACCGCCGCGTCGAAGTCGTGCTCACCGAACGGTCCCACCACGGTCAGGCACCGGGGGCGCGTGAGGATCTCCGCGGCGACGTCGGCCACCTCGGCCGGCGTGACCCGGTCGATGCGGGCCAGCAGCTGATCGACGCCGACGATGTCACCGTCGGCGGTCTCCGCCTTGCCGATGCGCGTCATCCGGGAGCCGGTGTCCTCGAGCCCGAGCACGAGCGAGCCGCGCATCTGCCCCTTGCCCCGGGCGATCTCGTCCTCGGTCAGCGCGCCGGCGGCCACGGCGTCGAGCTCCTCGCGCATCAGGGTCAGGACCTCCTCGGCCTTGCCCGGCTGGCAGCCGGCGTAGACGCCGAACTGGCCGGCGTCGGCGTAACCGCCGGCGAAGGAGTAGACGGAGTAGGCCAGCCCGCGCTCCTCCCGGATGCGCTGGAACAGCCGCGAGCTCATCCCGCCACCGAGCGCCGCCGAGAGCACGCCCAGCGGGTACCGGCGGGCATCGTGCCGCGACACTCCATGACAGCCGAGCAGCAGGTTGGCCTGCTCGGTGTCGTCGGCCACGACGTTCACCGGCCGGACCGGGCGACGCGGAGCCCGGGCTCCGTCCTCGCGGGGTGGCCGTGGCGCCGAGCCGTCGTCGAGGCGCTGGTCGAACCAGCGTCGGACGCGCCCCACCGCGCGGGAGTGCTCGACGTTGCCGGCCACGGAGATGACCATGCCGTCCGGGGCGTAGCGCCGCCGGTAGTGGCCCGCCACCTGGTTGCGGCTGAGCGAGCGGATCGACCCCTCCGTGCCCAGCACCGAGCGCCCGAGCGGGGTGTCGCCGAACAGCGCCGAGGAGAACTCGTCGTGCACCAGGTCGCTCGGGTCGTCGTCGCGCATCGCGATCTCCTCGAGGACGACCTGCCGTTCGACGTCGACGTCGACGTCGGCGATCACCGCGTTGAGCACGACGTCGGACACGATGTCGATCGCGACGTCGAGGTCGCGGTCCAGCACCGTGGCGTAGTAGCAGGTGTGCTCCTTCTCGGTGAAGGCGTTGAACTCGCCGCCGACGTCGTCCATGGCGCGGGCGATGTCGAGGGCACTGCGCTCCGTCGTGCCCTTGAACAGCAGGTGCTCGAGGAAGTGGCTGCTGCCGGCGAGCGAGGGCGTCTCGTCGCGGGACCCGACCGGGACCCAGACGCCCACGGTGACGTTGCGGACGCCGGGCATGGCCTCGCTGATGACCCGCAGCCCGCCCGGCAGCACCGTGCGGGTGATCTCGCCGCCGCCGGTCGCGGCGTCCAACAGGCGGGTCGCGGCGCGGGTCACGGGTGGCCGCGCCACCGGGGTCGACGGCAGGTCGGTCCGATCCGGTTGTGCGGAAGGCATCGTTCGATCCTACGGAAGGACGGATCGCCGGCCGCTCGTCAGTAGGCGACGCCCCGGAATGTCCGAGGCTTCGGCTCCGGCACGACCGGGAAGTGGTGCGGGATCAGGCCGGCGGCGAGGTCCAGGCGCGCAGGCCTTGCGGGCCGTGCGGACGGCTCAGCGGGGCAGCCAGGCGTCGGGGTCCTCGACCAGCTGGACCACCTGCGGGGGCAGCTCGCCGGAGAGCACCTGGGCCAGCGTGGTGCCGTCCAGCACCCGCCGCAGCCCGGCCCGCACCGCGACCCACACCTCGGGCAGGTGCTCGGCCACACCGGGGTAGGTCGTCTCGTTCGGGCGCAGGCCCCGCACCTCGGCCAGCGGCCCGTCGACCGCCCGCAGCACGGCGCCGAGGGTGATCTCGTCGGCCGGTCGGGCCAGGGCGTACCCACCGTCCGCGCCGCGCTGGCTGCGGACCAGACCGGCGCGGCGCAGCTCGCCCAGGATCGACTCGACGAACTTGCGCGGCATGCCCTGGTCGCTCACGACGGTGTCGATCTTGACCAGCTCCGGCTCGCGGGCGGCGAGACTCAGCAGCGCGCGCACGGCGTAGTCGGTCTTGGCCCGGATGTGCACGCCTCATCCTGGCAGAGCAGCGTGCGCCGCCGGAGCGGCGACCCGCGGCGCGACCGCGCTGCGATGGGGTCAGCGGGTGGCGGCGACGGCCCCGCCACGGTCGGCGCGGCGGAGCGTCTCGGGGGCGGCCGCGACCAGCAGGACCGGCAGGACGCAGACGAGCGCGCTGACGGCGAAGGTCGCGCCGTAGCCGGGGCCGTCGGCGACCCAGCCGGCCACGATCGGGCCGAGCACGGCGCCGACGTCGCCCGCCATCTGGAAGACGGCCACGACCGTCCCACCCCGACCCGAGACCACGTCGCCCATCACGGCGCCGGGTGCGGTGGAGTCGGCGGCGCCGGCGACGCCCAGCAGCACCATCGCCACCATGAGACCGGCCGCGGTGGGCAGCGTCGGCAGCAGCACGAAGCCCACGGCTCCGACCAGCAGCCCGCCTGCGATGACCGGGCGGCGGCCGCGGCTGTCGACGATCCGACCGAGCGGGAGCAGAAAGGCGCCGCTGACCAGGCTGACCACGAGGAACGCGGCGTAGGCCCAGCCGGTGGACAGGTGCAGCGAGTCGGTGACGAACTGCGGGACGATCGAGGCGCGCGCGCCGACCAGCGCGAAGTCGCCCGCGAACGAGGCGGCCAGCGCGGCGAGATAGGCCCGGTGGCGCAGCGCCGCCGCCAGCGCCAAGGGCGCCTCGGGGGTGGTGCGCCGGGCCGCGAGCTCGCTGCCGCGCAGCGCGGCCAGCCCGACCGTCCCGGCGAGCAGCAGGGTGCCGGCATAGAGGAAGAACGGCGCCCGCAGCGAGAAGGTGGCGACCGTGCCGACCGCGGGTCCGGCGATCATGCCCAGCAGGAAGGCGCCGGCCCAGACTCCCTGGGCCTGGCCGCGCTGGTGGTCCGGCGTCACGCGGACCAGCAGGCTGGCGGCGCTGACGCTGAACATGATCGATCCGACGCCCCCCGCGCCGCGCAGCACCAGCAACTGCCAGTACGACTGCGAGAAGCCGGCGAGCAGGCTGGAGACCGCGACGATCCCGATGCCGGAGGACAGCAGCACCCGCTCGCCGAAGGCGTTGACGAGGCGGCCGACGAAGGGGGCCATGACCAGCCGCGTCAGCGCGAAGGCGCTGACGACCAGCCCGGCGAGAGCCTTGCTGACGCCGAACTCGCGCGCGAACAGCGGCAGCGCCGGCGCAACGAGCCCGAAGCCGAGCGCGACCAGGAACGCGACCCCGACCAGCGCCCGCACCTCGGCCGGCAGTTCCCGCAGCGAGCGCACCCGTACCCCTTCTCGTCACGCGTCTGTCGGTACAGCCAAACCGCGTACTGCTGTCCGGTCTTCCCGCTTGCCCGTGCGGGCTCCTCGGATAGCGGTCAGGTGTCGGCCGGTATCGGGGGTGCCCAGCCCGGTCGCCGGACCAGGCAGAACGGATGGCCCGCCGGATCGGCGAAGACGTCGCCGTGGAGCGGGCGCGCTCCCAGGGCCTGGACTCGCGCCCTCGCCGCGTCCACATCCTCGACCATGATGTCGAGGTGGGCCTGCTGCGGCACCGTCTCGTCGGGCCAGGACGGGGGCCGATGCTCCGGCGCGCGCTGGAACGCCAGCCCGGACGCCTGGCTGCTCGTGGAGACGACGACCCAGTCATCGCTGTCGTAGGTGATCGGGTCACCGAGCAGCTGCGAGTAGAACCGGGCCACCTCCCGGGGCTCCGGGCAGTCGAGGACCAGATGGTGGAGGCGACCGATCACGTCCGGATCGTCCCACCTGGTCGGGTCCGGCAACACGGCCCGACGCCCCGGAGCGCACCCGACCCGCCCCGCCCTCAGCGGACTTTGTGGCAACACGCGCGTCCCACGGCACACAGCGCAACAAGATCGCCCCGCATCCAGCGATCTTGTTGCAACCGGCGCGTCCCACGGCACACAGCGCAACAAGATCGCCCCGACCCCCGGTGGCGCCACGGGTGGCTTTAACGCCCCGCGCCGGTCCCGCGTCGAACTGTCGACGCGGAACCGGCGCTGGGTAGTGCGCTGAGCGGCGGGAGGCTCAGGCCTCGGCGTCCTCCGCGTCGGCGCTGCCCGAGTTCTCCTCGTCGACGAGGATCAGGCTGATCTTGCCGCGATCGTCGATGTCGGCGATCTCGACCTGGATCTTGTCGCCGACGTTCACGACGTCCTCGACCTTGCCGATCCGCTTGCCACGGCCCAGCTTGCTGATGTGGACGAGGCCGTCCTTACCCGGCAGCAGCGAGACGAACGCGCCGAACGGGGCGGTTTTGACGACCGTGCCGAGGAAGCGCTCGCCCGTCTTGGGCATCTGCGGGTTGGCGATAGCGTTGATGCGGTCGACCGCCGCCTCGGCCGAGGGGCCGTCGGAGGCACCGACGTAGATGGTGCCGTCGTCCTCGATGGTGATGTCGGCGCCGGTCTCGTCCTGGATCGCGTTGATCATCTGGCCCTTCGGCCCGATGACCGCGCCGATCTTGTCGACCGGGATCTTCACGACCGTGACGCGCGGGGCGTACGGGCTCATCTCGTCCGGGCCGTCGATGGCCTCGGCCATGACGTCCAGGATGTGCAGCCGCGCCTCGCGAGCCTGCTTCAGCGCCGCACCGAGCACCTCGGACGGGATGCCGTCGAGCTTGGTGTCCAGCTGCAGCGCGGTGACGTACTCCTTGGTGCCGGCGACCTTGAAGTCCATGTCGCCGAAGGCGTCCTCGGCGCCGAGGATGTCGGTCAGCGCGACGTACTGGCGCTCTTCCTTGCCGTCCGCCGTGCTCACAGTGTCGGAGACCAGGCCCATCGCAATGCCGGCGACCGGCGCCTTCAGCGGCACGCCCGCGTTGAGCAGCGCCAGCGTCGAGGCGCAGACCGAGCCCATCGAGGTCGAGCCGTTGGAGCCGAGGGCCTCCGAGACCTGCCGGATGGCGTACGGGAACTCCTCGCGGCTGGGCAGCACCGGCAGCAGCGCCCGCTCGGCCAACGCGCCGTGGCCGATCTCGCGGCGCTTGGGCGAACCGACGCGGCCGGTCTCACCGGTCGAGTACGGCGGGAAGTTGTAGTTGTGCATGTACCGCTTGGTGCGGTTCGGCGAGAGTGTGTCGAGCTTCTGCTCCAGGCCGAGCATGTTGAGCGTGGTGACGCCCATGATCTGGGTCTCGCCGCGCTGGAACAGCGCCGAGCCGTGCACCCGCGGGACGACCTCGACCTCGGCCGAGAGAGTGCGGATGTCGGCGAGCCCGCGGCCGTCGATACGGATCTTGTCGCGCAGGATCCGCTGGCGGACCAGCTTCTTGTTCAGCGCGCGGAAGGCCGGGCTGATCTCGCCCTCGCGGCCGGCGAACTTCTCCGCCAGCTCCGACTTGGCCTGCTCCTTGAGCTCGTCGAGCTTCGCCTCGCGCTCCTGCTTGTCACCGATCGTCAGCGCCTCGGCCGCGGGGGCGGAGAACTGCGACGAGACCGCGTCGAACACGTCGTCCTGGTGGTCCAGGAAGACCGGGAACTCCTGCACCGGCTTCGCGGCGGACTGCGCCAGCTCGGCCTGGGCGCGGCAGAGCTCGGCGATGAACGGCTTCGCGGCCTCGAGGCCCTCGGCCACGACCTCCTCGGTGGGCTTGGTGGCGCCGCCGTCGAGCAGCTCCACGACGCCCTCGGTGGCCTCGGCCTCGACCATCATGATCGCGACGTCGCCGGAGTCCAGGACCCGGCCCGCGACGACCATGTCGAAGGTGGCCCGCTCCAGCTCGGCGTGGGTGGGGAACCCGACCCACTGGCCGTCGATGAGCGCGACCCGCGTGCCGCCGACCGGGCCGCTGAACGGCAGGCCGGAGATCTGGGTCGAGGCGGAGGCGGCGTTGATGGCCAGCACGTCGTAGGCGTGGTCCGGATTCAGCGCCATCACGGTGATGACGACCTGGACCTCGTTGCGCAGGCCCTTGACGAAGGTCGGGCGCAGCGGCCGGTCGATGAGCCGGCAGGTGAGGATCGCGTCCTCGGACGGCCGGCCCTCGCGGCGGAAGAACGAGCCCGGGATGCGGCCCGCGGCGTACATCCGCTCCTCGACGTCGACCGTCAGCGGGAAGAAGTCGAAGCCCTCACGGGGCTTCTTGCCGGCCGTGGTGGCCGACAGCAGCATGGTGTCGTCGTCCAGGTAGGCGACGACGGAGCCGGCGGCCTGGTTGGCCAGCCGACCGGTCTCGAATCGGATCGAGCGCTTGCCGAAGCTGCCGTTGTCGATGACGGCCTCGGTCTCGTAGACACCGGCGTCGATGTCGTCCATTGCCTCTGACATGCAGAGGTCTCCTCTCGTGTGTGCCGGGGCGCACCTGCGACGCACGAGCTGGCCACCTGATACTGCATTCGGTGCCGGTCTTCGATCGAAGCGGACGGGCAGTTGGCACTGTCCCGGCCGCCACTACCGAGGACCGGCCGTCTGGCAGGTCGGTAGTCGCAAGGACGCGGGGTGCGCGTCCGACGGTGATGTTCGGTTGTCGAGCCTCCCGGGAGTTTCCCCGGGCGGCACGCAGTTACGAAGAAGGGGAGTGACCCGAGAACGAGTCACCCCCCTGACGGCTAGCGGCGAAGGCCGAGTCGCTCGACGATCGACCGGTAGCGGCTGATGTCGGTCTTCATGAGGTAGTTCAACAGCCGGCGACGCTGGCCGACCAGCAGAAGCAACCCGCGGCGGCTGTGGTGGTCCTGCTTGTGCAGCTTGAGGTGCTCGGTGAGGTCGGTGATGCGCCGGGTGAGCAGCGCGATCTGAACCTCGGCCGAGCCGGTGTCGCCGTCGGCGGAGCCGTACTCGGCGATGATCTGCTTCTTGACATCCTGGGCCAGCGCCACGGACGACTCCTTCGAAAGTTCGGTGCAGCCGCGCTCCACCGGTCTGAGTCACGGTGGATGGGAGAACGCGCGCTGCGGGTGAAGCGGGTTGCAGCGGCGGTGTGAGCGGGTACACCGCTCCCCTACCGCGCACCAGGCTACCAGCCGTGCTCACCCGGGGACGAATTCGCCCCGCCGGCCGACCGCACCGCCGCGGGACGGGTAGGCCGAACACATGCCGACCACCGGTGACCGCCCGTTCGTCCTCGTCGAGCACTCGGCGCTCCCCCCGGACCGGGCGTGGGCCCGCGTCACCGAGTGGGAGGCCCACGCGGCGTACGTGCCCCTGACCCGGATCGACGTGACGACACCGCCGCCGACCGGGGTGGGTACGCGGTTCAGCGCCCGTACCTCGCTCGGTCCGCTCGCTTTCGTCGACGTGATGGAGGTGACGGTCTGGGAACCGCCGACCGGCAACCGCGCGGGCCGCTGCCGGCTGGAGAAACGAGCCCGGGCCATCCGCGGCTGGGCCGAGATCACCGTGCGCTCGGAGGGCACCGGCTCCCGCGTCACCTGGGTGGAGGCGGCGCGCCCGCTCGGCCTGCCCCGGGCCGCGACGCCGCTGAACAACCTGGCCGGTTCGGTGCTGTTCGGCCGGGTCCTGCGCGGGTTGCTGGCGCGCTGAGGTGGGCGACGATCAGCCCGCTGCCATGACCTGGCGGGTCTGCTCCACGTCGAGGGCCATCTGTGCCTTCAGCGGTTCGACGCCGTCGAAGCGCTCCATGCCCCGCAGCCGCTCGACGAACTCGATTCCCAGCGGGGCGCCGTAGAGGTCCTGGTCGAAGTCGAGGATGTACGCCTCGACCCGCCGCTGCCGGATCTCGAAGGTGGGGTTGGTGCCTACCGAGATGGCCGCCGTTCCGAGCGGAGGCGCCTCCAGCGTCCGTCCCCACTCGTCGAGCCGCACGACGCGTCCGGCGTAGACGCCGTCGGCCGGCACCGCGGCCCACTCGTCGGTGCGCAGGTTCGCGGTCGGGTAGCCCAGCTGGCGGCCGCGCTGGTCGCCGCGCTCGACGACGCCGTCGACCCGGTGCGTCCGGCCGAGCACGTGCGCGGCGGTGCGCATGTCCCCGGCCCCGACGCGGGAGCGGACGAAGGTCGCCGACAGCGGGGTATCGCCGTCGCCGGCGTCGTAGACCAGCGGCACCCCGCGGGCGGTGAAGCCGAAGCTGCGGCCCAGGGTGACGAGCTGGTCGACGTCGCCCGCGGCCTTGTGCCCGAAGCGGAAGTTCTCCCCCACGATGACGCCGGAGGCGTGCAGCCGCTCCACCAGCGCGACGTGGGCGAACTCGTCCGGCGCCATGCGCGACAGCTCGAGGGTGAAGGGCAGGGCGACGAAGACGTCGACACCGAGCTGCTCGACCAGCTCCGCGCGCCGGACGATGCTGGTCAGCACCGGAGGGTGGCTGCCGGGCCGCACCACCTCCGAGGGGTGCGGGACGAAGGTGATCAGCATGCTGGGAACCCGGCGCTCGGCGGCGAGGTCGACCGCCTCGGCGATCAGCTTGACGTGCCCGCGATGCACGCCGTCGAAGACGCCGATGGTGACGACGCACTGACCCCAGCCGGGGGGGACGCTCTCGAGTCCATGCCAACGCTGCACGCGCCCGAGCGTAGCGACGCGCGCATCCGGGGTCGGGGCGCGGCCGTCCGGGCGGGCCGGCCGCCGGTCGGCAGAGAGGCGACCGGTCGCTCAGTCCGGCCAGCCGCGGAACGCCGGCGCGTAGTTCAGCGGGATGTCGCCCCAGCGCCGCCGCAGCACGTCCTGCAGGGCTTGGGCGAGCTCGGCCAGCGCCGGCAGCTCCGACGAGCGGGCGGCGCGCGCCAGCCGGTGGAGGATGAGCGCCTGGCGGGTCGGTGCGGGCCGGTCCGGGTTCGGGGCGGGCGGTCCGGCCCGCTCGTCGTCCAGGGCGTGGTCGAGGTACCGGCTGGCGCTCGTCAACGACCAGGCGACGGTGGCTGCCTCGACGTCGGCCAGGAAGCAGTCCGCCGCGACCTCCGGGAAGCGGTCGCCGGCCGCGTCGCGGTAGGCGGCCACCCCGCGCGCGGCGACAACCTCGGGCATCCGCCAGCAGCACCAGCAGGTCGGCCACGGCACGAGCAGGTAGGCGACGTCCCAGGCGACGTGGCGCCACTGCGCGCCCTCGAAGTCGATCAGGACCCGGCGCGAGCCGACGGTGACGTTGTTGTCCGGGCAGGTGTCCGCCGGCGTGATCGCGGCCGCGCCGTCTCCGGACAGCCGCGTCGCCAGGTCGACGAGCGAGTCGAGGGCGCCGGCCGGGAGGTTCACACCCAGCGAACCGCACTGCCGGTCCAGGTCGCGCTCCGCGGCCCGAAGCTGGGACGGCAAGGACGACTCGGCCAGTTCGTCCGGCTCGGCGCGGGCGTCGAGGGCCGCGCGGAACTGCTCCCGAGAGTCGCGGGTGGCGGAGTGCAGTTCGGCCAGCGCCTCGGCCCAGCCGATGACGGCCTGCTCCGCCGCTCGCGGGTCGTCGCCGAGCAGGGCGGTCGCCACGCTCGGGCCGTCACCGAGATCCTCGGTGACGACGATCTGCGGCGAGCTGCCGACGGCGACGAGTGCCGGGACGCGCACGCTGCCCGGCACGCTGGCCAGGGCGGCCGCCTCGCGGCGCCAGCCTTCGCCGCCGGCGCGGTAGCGCTTGACGATCAGACCCTGGTGCCCGCCGTCGCGGTCGGTGGCCTCGACGCGGAGGACGGTGGAGCGTTCCCCGTCGGCCAGGACCTCCCGGGCCACGAGCTCCCGGCCGGGCAGCAGGGCGCGCGCATCGTCCAGCCCATCGGCGTCCCGTTCGGTCACGGAGGCCGTTCTACCCGAATTCTCAGCCCGAGGCGGTGAAGACGAGAACCGGGCGTGCCCGTCCGTCCCGCTCGCAGAGCAGCGCGACCGCGGTGTCGCCGGCGAGGGCGCCGTGCGTGCCGGCGAGGCCCCGGGCAGCGAGGGGGCGGCCGAAGGAGAGCTCGCGGGCCTCGTCGGCGTCGATCTCGCGCACGGGCATGGTGTGCCGGATCGCCTCGGCGAGCGGCAGGGTCACCGGGTGTTCGCGCTCGGCGAGGTCGTCGAGCGTGTGGGCGTCGGCGAGTGTGAACGGGCCCACCCGGGTGCGTCGCAGGGCGGTGAGGTGGCCGCCCGACCCGAGCGCGGCGCCCAGGTCCCTGGCCAGGGCCCGGACATAGGTGCCGGACGTGCACTCGACGGCGACGTCGAGATCGAGCAGCTCGGCGGTCGGGCGGCGGGCGGCGAGCACGTCGAATCGGGAGACGGTCACCGGCCGGGCCGCGAGCTGCACGTCCTCCCCGGCCCGGACCCGGTCGTAGGCGCGGCGCCCGGCGACCTTGACGGCCGAGACCGCCGCGGGCACCTGCTCGATGTCGCCGGTCAGCGCCGCGGTGGCGGCCGCGACGTCGGCGTCGGTGATCGCGCCGGCCGACGCCGAGGCGACGACCTCACCCTCGGCGTCGTCGGTCGCCGTCGCGACCCCGAGACGGATCGTCGCGGTGTAGGCCTTGTCGGCCAGCACCAGGTGGTGCAGCAGTCGGGTCGCCGCCCCCACCCCGGCGACGAGCACCCCGGTGGCCATCGGGTCGAGCGTTCCGGCGTGGCCGACCTTGCGGGTGCGGGCCAGGCGCCGCAGCGAGGCCACGACGTCGTGGGAGGTCCGCCCGGCCGGCTTGTCGACGACCACGAGGCCGGCCGGAGCGGGCGGGCGGGTGTCACGCGGCACGGGGATCTGCGCCGAGGGCGCCCTCCCGCTCGGTGCCGACGACCGACCACCGGTCGCCGTGGACCCGCCACAACATGCCCACCAGCCGTACGACGACGAAGCCGGCCAACCCCGCCCAGACCCCGCCGAGCCCCCAGTCCAGTCGCAGGGCGAGCCACACGATCGGGGCGAACACCCCGATGGCGGAGATGACGGTGAGGGTACGCAGGAAGCCGACGTCCCCGGCGCCGATGAGCACCCCGTCGAGGGCGAACACCACTCCGGCCGCCGGCAGCATCGCGACCAACCAGGGCCACAGCACGTGCGCCTGTCCGATCACCGCGGCCGAGGAGGTGAACAGCCGCGGCAGGACCGTCGTCGTCGCGGCAAGTACGGCGGCCAGGCCGACGCCCGCTGCGAGACCCCATCGGGCGACCTGCCAGGACAGGCCGCGGGCCGCGGCGGCATCGGAGCGGCCGAGCGCGGCCCCGACCAGTGACTGCGCCGCGATCGCGAACGAGTCCAGCATCAGCGCCGTGAAGTCCCACAGCTGGAGGCCGATCTGGTGCGCGGCGAGCTGCGCCGTCCCCATCCGGGAGGCCACCGCGGCCGCGCTGAGGAACGCCACCTGGAAGGCCGCGGCCCGGAGGATCAGGTCGCGACCCACCACCGCCTGCGCCCGGATGACGCGCCGCTGCGGGGACAGCGCGACCCGGGTCCGGCGCAGGGCCACCAGGAACAGCGCCGCTCCGACGGCCTGGGCGGCGACGTTGGCCACGGCCGACCCGGCCAGGCCGAACCCGGCGGCGTAGACCAGCACCGGGCAGAGCAGCGCCGAGACGGCGTTGGCGGCCAGCACGATGCGCACGGGGTCGCGGGTGCGCTGCACGCCCCGCATCCAGCCGTTGCCGGCCAGCTGCAGCAGCACGCCCGGCAGCCCGAGAACGGCGATCCGGAACCAGGTCTCGGCCGCGTGCTGCACCGGTCCGGGGCCGCCGGCCAGCAGCGCCGTCAGCGGGCCGGCGACCAGCTCGCCGAGCGCGGCGGCCACCGTGCCGATGCCGATCGCCAGCCAGGACGCCTGCACGCCCTCGTTGACGGCGGCGTCGAGGCGGCCCGCGCCGTACCAGCGCGCGGTGCGCCCGGTGGTGCCGTACTCGACGAACGTGCCGACGATCGCCAGCAGCGACATGAGCGCGGCACCGATACCCAGCGCCGCGAGCTCGCGGGCCCCGAGGTGGCCGACGACCGCGGTGTCGACGAGCAGGTAGAGCGGTTCGGCGGCGAGCACGACGAACGCCGACGCCGACAGCGCCAGGATGCGGCGCGGCGTCGCGGCCGAGTCGACGCCCCCGAGTGTCACTCGTCCTCGGTGGGGCGCGGCTTGCGGTAGGGGTCGGGCTCGCCCGCCGGCGTCGCGCCCTCCCGGTCGGCCGCCAGCCTGGCGTCCTCGGCGGCGGCTCGGGCCAGCAGGTCGTCCAGGTGCCGCGCGTTGTCGGGGACGGCGTCCAGGGTGAACCGGAGGGTCGGCGTGAACCGCACCCCGGTCTGCCGTCCGACCTCGCTGCGCAGCACGCCCTTGGCCGACTCGAGCGCCGCCGCCGAGGCCGACCGTTCCTCGTCCCCGCCGAAGACGGTGTAGAAGACCGTGGCGTCGTGCAGGTCACCGGTCACCCGGACGTCGGTGATCGTCACCATGCCCAGCCGCGGGTCCTTGATCTGGCGCTCGATGGTGGTGGCCACGATCTGCTTGATCCGCCCGGACAGCCGCCGGGCCCGCGCCGCGTCCGCCATGGTCCGTACTCCTTCGTTCTCATCTGCACCGCCGAGTGGTCAATTCTGCGCCGAGTGGTCGCGATGCTCGCGACCACTCGGCGACGTATCGACCACTCGGCGTACTCAAGGATCAGTCGAGGTCGTCGTCGTCCAGCACCCGGGTCCGCGCCCCGAGCAGCTCCAGCTCCGGCCGCCCCGCCACGAGCCGCTCGCAGGCCGCGAGCACCTCGACGGCGTGGAGCCGGTCCCCGGCGACCACAGCCACCGACACCTCGGCCCGCCGGTAGAGATCCTGCTCCCCCGTCTCGGCCGCCGACACGTCGAACCGCCGCCGCAGCTCCGCCACCACCGGCCGCACCACCCCCCGCTTCTCCTTCAGCGAGTGGACATCACCGAGCAACAGGTCGCACCGCAGCGTCCCCACCACCATCAGCCAGCCCTCCTTCGACATGCGGGAGAAGCAGCGGCCGGTGGACGAGGCGGAGCCGAGGACGTTCGACCGGGAGCGCGGATGGGCCTGGCCCCTCCGAGCGCAGCGAGGAGGTGGTTGCGACCGGTCGAACGTCCTCGGCGTAGCCGACGCAATCAGACCCGCGGCTTCTCCTGCAGTTCGAACGTCTCGATCACGTCCTCGACCTTGATGTCGTTGAACGACCCGAGCCCGATACCGCACTCGTAGCCGTCCCGAACCTCGGTCGCGTCGTCCTTGAACCGCTTGAGCGAGTCGACGGTGAGGTTGTCGGCGACGACGACACCGTCACGGACGAGCCGTGCCTTGCTGTTGCGGCGGATGGTGCCGGTACGCACGATCGAGCCGGCGACGTTGCCGATGCGCGGGACGCGGAAGACCTCGCGGACCTCGGCGGTACCGAGCTGGACCTCCTCGTACTCCGGCTTGAGCATGCCCTTGAGCGCGGCCTCGATCTCCTCGATGGCCTGGTAGATCACCGTGTAGTACCGGACGTCCACGCCCTCGCGCTCGGCGGTCTCGCGGGCCTTGCCCTCGGGCCGGACGTTGAACCCGATGACCACGGCGTCCGAGGCCACCGCCAGGTTGACGTCGTTCTCGGTGATGGCACCGACGCCGCGGCCGATGACCCGCAGCGAGACCTCGTCCTTGGCGTCGCCGAGGTCGATGTTGACCAGCGACTCCTCCAGCGCCTCGACCGAGCCGGAGACGTCACCCTTGATGATCAGGTTGAGCTGCTCGACCTTGCCCTGCTTGAGCGCCTGCTCGAAGTCGGCCAGCGAGACGCGGCGGCTGCCGGCGGCCAGTTGCGCGTTGCGCTCCCGGGCCTGGCGGCGGTCGGCGATCTGCCGGGCGACGCGGTCTTCGTCGACGACGAGGAACGAGTCGCCGGCGCTGGGCACGGAGTTGAGACCGAGCACCTGCACCGGGCGTGACGGCAGCGCCTCCTCGACGTTGTCGCCGTTCTCGTCGAGCATTGCCCGCACCTTGCCGTAGGCGTCGGAGGCGACGACCGAGTCGCCGACCCGCAGCGTGCCGCGCTGCACCAGCAGCGTGGCGACGGGCCCGCGACCGCGGTCGAGCCGGGCCTCGATCACGATGCCCTGCGCGTCCTGCTCCGGGTTGGCCCGGAGGTCCAAGGCCGCGTCGGCGGTGAGCAGGACCCCCTCGAGCAGGTCGTCGATGTGCAGGTCGGAGCGGGCGGAGACGTCGACGAACAGGGTGTCGCCGCCGTACTCCTCGGCTACCAGCCCGTACTCGGTGAGCTGCTGGCGCACCTTGGCCGGGTTGGCGTCCTCCTTGTCGATCTTGTTGACCGCGACCACGATCGGCACCTCGGCCGCCTGGGCGTGGTTCAGCGCCTCGATGGTCTGCGGCATGACGCCGTCGTCGGCGGCCACGACCAGCACCACGATGTCGGTGGTGGCCGCACCGCGGGCACGCATGGCGGTGAACGCCTCGTGACCCGGGGTGTCGATGAACGTGATCGGGCGGTCCTGCCCGTCGTGCTCCACGTGCACCTGGTAGGCACCGATGTGCTGGGTGATGCCGCCGGCCTCGTCGCTCATGACGTTGGTCTTGCGCACCGCGTCCAGCAGGCGCGTCTTGCCGTGGTCGACGTGACCCATGACCGTGACCACGGGCGGACGGGCCTGCAGGTTCGTGTCGTCGCCCTCGTCCTCACCGAACTGCAGGTCGAAGGTCTCGAGCAGCTCGCGGTCCTCGTCCTCGGGGCTGACGACCTGCACCTGATAGTTCAGCTCGGCGCCGAGCAGCTGCAGGGTGTCCTCGGGCACCGACTGAGTCGCGGTGACCATCTCGCCGAGGTGGAACATCGCCTGGACGAGCATGGCGGGGTTGGCGTCGATCTTGTCGGCGAAGTCGGACAGCGACGCACCCCGCGGCAGGCGGAGGATGTCGCCGTTGCCTCGCGGAACCTGGACACCGCCGATGCTGGGCGCCGACATGTTGTCGAATTCCTGCCTGCGCTGCTTCTTGCTCTTCCGGCCCTTGTTCGCGGGGCCGCCACGGCGGCCGAACGCGCCCGCAGTGCTGGCGCCACGACCACCACGGCCGCGACCACCGCCACCGCCGCGGAACGGCGCACCGGGACCGCCGCCGCCGGGACCACCGCGGAAGCCGCCGCCGGGACCACCGGGCCCACCACCGGGGCCACCGCGGCCACCGCCGCCGGGACGGCCGGGGCGCCCGCCGCCGGGACCGCCGCGGCCGGGAGTGCGGCCGGGCATCATTCCCGGGTTCGGGCGAGGCGGCATCATGCCGGGATTCGGCCGGGGCCCACCCGGGCCGCCCTGGCCGCCCGGACCACCCGGACGGGATCCCCCGCCGGGGCCGGAGGGCTGCTGACGCTGCGGCGGCGAGGCCGGGCGTGGCGATCCGGCGCCCACGCCGTAGGGGTTGTTGCCGACCCGCGGGCCGGGACGGGGGCCCGGGGTAGCCGGTCGCGGGGTGGCCGGCTGCTGCTGCGGTGCGGCCGGCGTGGCCGGTGCGGCCGCCGCGGCGGGCGGCTCCTGCCGCTCGGCCGGCTGCGCAGGGGCCTCGGGGCCGCCAGGGATGGCGGCCGGGGTCTCCGCCGGGGTGATGTCCGGGGTCTCGGGCTCAGCCGCCTGAGCCGGCTCTGCCGGTGGCGCCGGTGGCGCGGGGGGCGCGGGGGGCGCTGCGGGCGCTGGGGGCGGGGTCGAGGCGGAGACCGCGCCGGGGCCGACCTCGGCGGGCGTCGGCGAACTCGGGGCGGACTTCTTCGCCGCCGCCTTCTTCGGCGCGGCCTTCTCGGGCGCCGGGGCGTCGGGGAAGGCCTCCCGCAACTTGCGGGCCGCCGGTGCTTCGACGGTGGAGGAAGCGCTCTTGACGTACTCGCCGAGTTCGTTGAGCTTCTCGACCGCTTCCTTGCTCTTGATGCCCAGTTCTTTCGCGAGGGCAGAAACGCGGATCTTGCCTGGCACGTGTCTCCTTCATGAGGACCGTGCGGCACTCCGCGCGGTCCTTCCTAGCCGGTGGACCTACTCATTGCTGGCGCTTCATCGAACGCTCATTGCTCGTCATCTCCTGCGGTGTCGTTGCCGCTGGTCAGCTCCGCAACGTACTCGGACACCGGCGTCGGGTCGAGAACCCCGGGCACTCGAAGTGCCCGGGCGAACGCCCGGCGCCGCTGCGCGAGTCCGACGCACTGCGGGACGGGATGCAGCCAGGCACCACGACCCGAGGCACGGCGGCGTGGGTCCGGCACGACCAGCCAGCTGGCACCCTCGGCCGGTGGGACGGGATCCCCCGGGGACGGGCGCAGCGTGGCACCGGTCGCGTCCGACGTCACGACGACGCGGAGCAGCTCGGCGGCCGGAGCCCGCCGACGACAACCGATACACGTCCGTACCGGAGCAGCCGGCGGGACGCTGGGCGTCGTGCCGGATCCGGGACGGACGGCGATCGAATTGGCCTCGACTGGCGGACGGCCGCCGATCAGTCTACTCCCCGCCCGGGGCCCCCGTCGGCCGTGCCCGAGCCGGCGACGGCGTCGGGGGCGGACGGCTCGGCCTGCGCGGCAGCCTCCGCGACAGCGGCCCGCTCCGGCTCGCTGTCGCTGTGGATGTCGATGCGGGCACCGGTCAGCCGGGCGGCGAGTCGCGCGTTCTGGCCCTCCCGGCCGATCGCCAGCGACAACTGGAAGTCCGGCACCACGACGCGGACGGACATGGTGGCTGGGTCGACCAGCTCGGCCTCGAGCGCGTGCGCGGGCGACAGCGCGTTGCCGACGAAGGTCGCCGGGTCGGCGTCCCAGTCGATGATGTCGATCTTCTCGCCGTGCAGCTCGGCGACGACGTTGCGGACCCGCTGCCCCACCGGCCCGATGCACGCGCCCTTGGCGTTCAGGCCGGCCACCGTGGACCGGACGGCGATCTTGCTGCGGTGCCCGGCCTCGCGGGCCACGTTGACGATCTCGACGCCCCCCTCGGCGATCTCCGGGACCTCCAGCGCGAACAGCTTCTTGACCAGGTTGGGGTGCGTGCGGCTGAGCGTCACCTGCGGCCCGCGCATCCCGCGGGTCACACCCACGACATAGGCCCGCAGCCGGGTGCCGTGGCCGTACTCCTCCCCGGGCACCTGCTCGGACTGCGGCAGGACGGCCTCGAGCTTGCCGATGTCGACGAGGACGAGACCGCGCTGCGCGGCGTGGGCGTCGGCCTGGACGACCCCGGTGACGATGTCGCCCTCCCGCCCGGAGTACTCGCCGAAGGTCTGGTCGTGCTCGGCGTCGCGCAGCCGCTGCAGGATCACCTGGCGGGCCGTCATGGCGGCGACACGGCCGAAGTCGTCGGGCGTGTCGTCGTACTCCTCCTCGATGTCCCCGTCCGAGGTGAGCTCCTGGGCCCAGACGACGACCTCGCCGGACTTGCGGTCGATGGCGACGCGGGCGTGCGGCATCGAGTGCGGGGTGTGCTTGTACGCGGTGAGCAGCGCCGTCTCGAGGGCATGGAGGAGTGTCTCGAAGGGGATCTCCTTCTCCCGCTCGATGCTGCGAAGCGCAGTGAGGTCGACGCTCACCATCGCGCGTGTCACTCCTTCCCGTCCGACTCCGGGTTCCCCCGGTTGAATTCGATCTGAACCTTGCCACGACCGAGGTGGCTCCAGGAAACCTGCTGCCGGCGCCCGGACACATCCAGTTCGACGCCGTCGTGGTCGGCGGCGACGACACGCCCGGTGAGGTGCCGACCCTCGACCTCGGTGGTGACGAGCCGGCCGGCGGCGCGGCGCCAGTGCCGCGGCTCGGTGAGCGGCCGGTCGACACCGGGCGAGGTGACCTCGAGCGTGTACGAGCCGGCGAGCGCGGCCGCGAGCGGGCTGGCCGAGTCCAGGTCCGCGTCCAGCGCGTCGGACACGACGCGGCTCACGGTGGCCACGGCGTCGAGATCGACACCGCCGTCGGCGTCGACCACCACGCGGACGAGGTTTCGGCGACCGGCCCGCGACACCGCGACGTCCTCCAGGTCGTAGCCCTCGGCCGCGATCAGCGGCTCCACGAGCTCGACCAGACTCTGCCGCACCTGTGCCGTGGGGGGTCCGGCTGACCCGGGCGACATGACCACTTCCTTGTTCTCTCGACGTCTCCCGACGGGTGTCACGCCCGAAACGGGTCGTGACACGGCGGAGACCTGCGAGCCTAGCGGGCTTTGCGAGGATGAACCGGCCATGAGTGACGAGAGCCCGCAGTCGCGCCCGACACCCGCGCTCGGCTCGACCGACGACAACGCCGCCGGCGCCCGGGACGCCGGCACCGTCACCGCCGAATCCGACGGCCGCGGGGTCTCCCGCCGGGCGGTGCTGCTCGGCGGCGGCGCGGTGCTGCTCGCCGGCGGCGCCGGGGTCGGGGCAGGCGTGCTCACCGCGCCGGCGGCGCCGGTCCCCCGTCCCCCTCCGGCGGCGCTGACCGCGGCCGTGGCGGCCGAGCGCTCCCTCATCGCGGACCTGGACGCCACCACCGGCGGCACCCCGGCGGTCCGCACGGTGATCACCCAGGCCCGCGCGGACCACGCCGCCCACCTACGCGTGCTGCGCTCGCTCGCCGCGACGTACGACCGGCCGCCGAGCCCGTCCCCGTCGCCCCGGGCCCGCCCGCGGACGCTGGCCCAGCTGCACCACGCGGAGTCGGCGGCCGCCACGGCGGCGGCGGCCCGGGCCGTGCGCTACCCCCACCCGGACGGGGCGGCCCTGCTGGCCAGTATCGCGGCCTGCGAGTCCACCCACGCCGAGCTGTTCCAGGACGCCGGGTGAGGCGGCGGGTGCCGCGCCTCCACCCGGCGTGGCAGCAGGCGCTCGCCGCCGAGCACCAGGCGGTCTTCGGCTACGGACTGCTCGGCCCGCACCTGGAATCCGCCGACACTGCCCGGGCGGTCGCCGCCTCCGACGCCCACGAGACCATCCGCAACCACACCGAGACGGCCATGGCGGCCGCCGGGCTCACCCCGACAGCGCCACGCGCCGACTACCCGGCGCTCTACCCGGTGCCGGACGCGGCGGCGGCGCGACGGCTGGCGGTGCGGCTCGAGGACAACTGCGCCGCCGGCTGGCGGGCGCTGTTCGCCGCCGCCTCCGCGGCGTCCGGACATCCGGCCGGCACCCTGCGCGCGGAGGCCCAGCGACAGCTGACCGCCGCCGCGGTACGAGCCACCCAGTGGCGGGCGGTGGTCGATCCACACCGCGCCACCACCCCCTTCCCCGGCCTCTGACGCGCTCGGGACCGACAGGGGGCCGGCGGGTCAGGCCTCGGCGTTGAGCCGGTCGACGACCGCGAGCACGTCCCGGAGCCGCTGCACGACCGCGTCGGCCTCGCCCTCGACCGGACCCTTCTGGTCGTCGGGGATCTCGCTGTGCGGGACGAGGACCGCACGCATGCCGACGCTGCGGGAACCGTGAATGTCCTCGAACGGTCGGTCGCCCACGAAGACCGCCGCCGACGGGTCGTCGACCTCCACGGCATCGAGCGCGGCCCGGAAGGCGCTGGGGTGCGGTTTGGTCCACGGGATCTCGGACGAGTAGACGGCCCCGTGCAGCACCTCCAGCACGCCGTCGCGAGCGAAGATCCGTTCGTGCTCGTCGCGGGTCCACAGCGTGTTGGACAGCACGCCGATGCGGATGCCGCGCTCGCGCAGCGCCGCGAACAGCGGCGGCGCGTCAGGATCGATCAGGGTGTGCGGCTCCCACCACTCGCGGAAACCCGCCAGCATGTGCTCGGCGGGCTCGACCCCCACGGCCTCGAAGACGTCGGCCACGCTGCCGCTGCGGTGCTCGGTCTGCGACCGGCGCCAGAGCTCGAGCTCGGCCTCCCACATCCGCTCGGCGAGCTCGTCGTCGCGGACGGCGGCACGCCACGCCTCCCGCGGCTCCAGCGTGTGCCACGGCGTGAGCGTGCCACCCCAGTCGAAGATCACGGCCTCGATCGTCATGACGCGCCACCGTACCTGGGCTTCGCCCACCGGGCTTCGCCCCACCGGGCTTCGCCCCACCGGGCTTCGCCCCACCGGGCTTCGCCCGGGAAAGACACGGGGGCTTCGCCGCTCAGTTCTGTTCCGCCGAACCAAGGGCTACGCCCGGTTCCGCGGTCGGCGGTCAGAACAACACAGTGGCGAAGGTCTCGACCTGGTGCATCCCGAGCCGGTCGTAGACGCGGCGGGCGGCGTGGTTGAAGTCGTTGACGTAGAGGCTGACGGTCGGGGCGTGGGCGAGGGCGTGGCGCAGCACCGCGGCCAGCGCCGCCGTGCCGAAGCCGGCGCCCCGGTGATCGGGCCGCACCCACACCCCCTGCAGCTGGCAGGTACGGCGCGAGACCGCGCCGATGTCGGCCTTGAAGATCACCTGGTCGCGATCGTCGAAGACCGCGAACGCCCGGCCGGCGCGGATGGTCTCCCCGACGCGCTGGTGGTAATCCGCCGGCCGCACGCCGCGGTAGGGCGAGACCCCGAGCTCCTCGGTGAACATGGCGGCCGCCGCGGGCAGGTAGGCCTCGATCTCCTCCGGTCGCACCCGCCGCACCCGCGGGTCGGGGGCGGGCGCTGTGGGGGCCGTGGGGGCCTGGTCCGCCACGAGCAGCGGCTGCTGCCGGCGCACCAGCCGGCACGGACCCCACGCCGGCTCCAGCTGCCGCCAGAGACCGATCACCGCGGCGGCCGGCCCGACGATCGAACTGCAGCGCCGGGGTTCGGTCGCCAACACGCGCCCCAGCGCGGCCCACTCCGACTCCTCGCCGCCGACCGGGAGCAGGTTCCCGCCGTGGAAGGCGGCCGCGGTGAGGTCGTCGCCCGCGCGCACGCCGAACAGCGCGCCCCCCACCTGCCCGGGCTCGAGCGAGGTCACCGCCGGCAGCCTGGCATCGAGGACGGCGTTGACGATCGGCGCGCGATCGATCAAGGCCTGTAGCACCCGGCGGTCGGCGGCGTACAGCGGCTCAGCCTGCGCGGCACGCCGCGCGATGGTCATGGTCCGACCGTAGCCGAGCCGGGGGCGGCGCAGGCAGTCAGGAGCCGCCGGCTCGCGTGAGGCAGGCGGCGCGTCTCAGCCGCCGACCGAGACGGTCGGCTCCCCCGACGCCGTGCCGGCCTCGTCCATCGTCTCGGCCATGCGTAGGGCCTCCTCGATGAGGGTCTCGACGATCTGCGACTCGGGCACGGTCTTGATGACCTCCCCCTTGACGAAGATCTGGCCCTTGCCGTTGCCGGACGCGACGCCGAGGTCGGCCTCGCGGGCCTCCCCCGGGCCGTTGACGACACAGCCCATCACCGCGACCCGCAGCGGCACCTCGATGCCCTCCAGCCCGGCGGTGACCTTGTCGGCCAGGGTGTAGACGTCGACCTGGGCGCGACCGCAGGAGGGGCAGGAGACGATCTCCAGCCGCCGCTGCCGCAGGTTCAGCGACTCCAGGATCGAGATGCCGACCTTGACCTCCTCGACCGGCGGCGCCGACAGCGAGACGCGGATCGTGTCGCCGATGCCCCGGGACAGCAGCGCGCCGAAGGCGACGGAGGACTTGATCGTGCCCTGAAAGGCGGGGCCGGCCTCGGTGACGCCGAGATGCAGCGGGTAGTCGCAGCGCTCGGCGAGCAGCTCGTAGGCACGCACCATGACGACCGGGTCGTTGTGCTTGACCGAGATCTTGAAGTCGCGGAAATCGTGCTCCTCGAACAGCGAGGCCTCCCACAGCGCCGATTCGACCAGCGCCTCCGGGGTGGCCTTGCCGTGCTTCTCCAGCAGTCGTTTGTCCAGCGAGCCGGCGTTCACGCCGATGCGCAGCGAGACGCCGGCGTCCTTGGCCGCCTTCGCGATCTCGCCCACCTTGTCGTCGAAGGCCTTGATGTTGCCGGGGTTCACCCGGACGGCCGCGCAACCGGCGTCGATGGCCTTGAAGACGTACTTGGGCTGGAAGTGGATGTCGGCGATCACCGGCAGCTGTGACTTGGCCGCGATGGCCGGCAGCGCCTCGGCGTCGTCGGCCGACGGGCAGGCCACGCGGACGATGTCGCAGCCGGCGGCGGTGAGCTCGGCGATCTGCTGCAGCGTGGCGTTGACGTCAGCGGTCAAGGTGGTCGTCATCGACTGCACCGAGACCGGCGCGCCACCGCCGACGGGCACGCTCCCGACGTTGATCCGGCGTGACTCGCGGCGCGGAGCGAGGGTGGGGGGCGGGGGGGCTGGCATTCCCAGGTTCGTCGAGGTCATGACTCCACTATCCACCGAAGACGTTGATCGGGTGCACGATGTCTGCATACAGGGTGAGCAAAGTCAACACCACCAGCACCGAGCCGACCCCGTACATGACCGGCAGCATCTGCGCGGTGTCGACGAAGATCGGCGACCGGGCTCGGGGCACGGGCCGGCCGTCCGGCCCGACCGGCTGCGGCTCCCGCCTGATCTTCAGGCGCGCCCAGCCACGTTTGGCGGCCTCCACGATGGCCCCGGCCACGTGCCCACCGTCGAGGGGAAGCAGCGGCAGCAGGTTGAAGAAGAACAGCAGCAGGTTGACGCTCGCCAGCAGCCCGACCAGCGTGTAGAGCTTGTCCTGGGCCGTGAGCAGCGGACTGCGCGCGAAGTCGCCGGAGATGCGGCCGATCCCCACGACTCCCACGGCTCCGGTGGGGTCGCGCTTCTCGCCCTTGAAGACGGTGCCGAACAGGTTGCCGAGCTTCTGCGGATAGCTGCCGATGGCGTCGATACCCAGCCGGATCTGGCTGCCGATCTGCCCCGGCACCTGCGTGACCGGCACCGCGGCGTAGTAGTGGTGGTCCACCGGGCTGATGCCGATGTAACCGACCTTGCGCAGCACCTGCCGGCCGTGGCCGTTGTCGACGTAGTTGAGGTTGGACACCGGTGTGACGGTGACCGCCCGACGCGTCCCGTGGTTGTCGACCACCAGGTGCAGCGGCCGGCCGGCCGACGGCGCGATCAGCGAGACCAGCTGGTCCCAGCCGGTGATCCGGGTGCCGTTGACCGACTCGATGGTGTCGCCGGGCTTGAGCCGGGTGAAGGCGGGGGCCGCCTGCGCGTCGGCCGGGCAGCGGGTGGAGGTCGCAGCCGACGAGTTCGCGGGCACCACGCACTTGACGACCGTCTGCACCTTGGTCGTCGGGTTGTCGTGGGGGGTGCCGAGCGTCATCAGCAGGATGACGGTGAGCACCAGGTAGATCAGCAGGTTCATGGTCGGCCCGCCGAGCATCACGATCATTTTCTTGCCAGGGGTGAGCCGGTAGAACTCGCGGGGCTCGTCACCGGGTTGGACCTCGGCGCGGCTGACCTGGCGGAAGTCCTCGACCGCGGTGGCCATGCGGCGCGGCCAGCGCGAGCGGGTGCTGTCGGCGCGCGGCGGCACCATGCCGATCATGCGGATGTAACCGCCGAGCGGGATCCACTTGACGCCGTACTCGGTGTCGCCCTTCTTGCGCGACCACAGCGTCGGGCCGAAGCCGACCATGTACTGCGTGACCTTCACGCCGAACTTCTTCGCCGGCACCATGTGCCCGATCTCGTGCAGTGCGATCGACCACAGCAGGCCGAGAGCGAAGATGACGACGCCGAGGGTGTAGAGCAACCAGGGCGGCACGCTGCGTGCTCCTTTCAGCCGGCGGCGGTCCCGACGAGTTCCCGGACTCGCCGGCGGGCCCACTCCTCGGCCTGTTCGACGTCCTCGACGGTACTCGGGTTCCCGGCCGAACCGTGCTCTTCGGTCAGCCACCCGGTCAGGACCTCGCCGATGGTGTCGACGATCTGCAGGAAGGCGATGCGTCCCTCGTGGAACGCCGCGACCAGCACCTCGTTGGCGGCGTTGTAGACGGCCGGGGCGCAACCGCCGGCGGCGCCGGCCCGGCGGGCGAGGTCGACGGCCGGAAAGGCCTCGGAGTCCAGCGGCTCCAAGGTCCAGGACTGCGCGCCGGCCCAGTCGATCGCGGGGGCCGCGTCGGCGACGCGGTCCGGCCAGCCGAGGGCGAGTGAGATCGGCAGGCGCATGTCCGGGGGCGAGGCCTGCGCGATGGTCGAGCCGTCGGTGAACTCGACCATGGAGTGGATCACCGACTGCGGGTGCACGACGGCCTCGATGCGCTCGTAGGGGACCCCGAAGAGCAGGTGGGCCTCGATCACCTCGAGGCCCTTGTTGACGAGGGTGGCGGAGTTGGTGGTGATCAGCTTGCCCATGTCCCAGGTCGGGTGAGCCAGCGCCTCGGCCGGGGTTACCTGACCGAGTTCGGAGCGGCGGCGGCCGCGGAAGGGGCCGCCCGATGCGGTGACCAGCAGCCGTCGCACCTCCCGGGCAGCACCGGCGCGCAGGCACTGCGCGATCGCGGAGTGCTCCGAGTCGACGGGGACGAGCTGGCCCTCCGAGGCCAGCCGGGTGACCAGCGGCCCGCCGGCGATGAGCGACTCCTTGTTCGCCAACGCCACCACCCGGCCGGCCTGCAGGCCCGCGAGGGTCGCCCGCAGCCCGACCGAGCCGTCGACGGCGTTGAGGACGACATCGCAGCCGCTCGCGGCGAGTTCGGCGACCTCCTGGGCCCCGGCGCGCAGCGTCGGGGCCGGGGCGTCGGCCGGCCAGACGGCCTCGACGGCGGCCGCGACGGCGGCCGCGGCCTCGACCCGGCCGACTCCGACGGCCCGCACCCGGTGCCGGGCGGCCTGCGCTGCGAGCAGGCCGGGGTCGCTGCCGCCGGCGGCCACCACCGTCACGCGAAAGCGGTCCGGGTTGCGCTCGACGACGTCGAGGGTCTGGGTCCCGATCGACCCGGTCGAGCCGAGCAGCACGATGTCACGGCGTCCGGTCATGCCGTGATCCTCCCAGTCGGCGTACTGCGGGCTGCGAGAGACTGGGGCGTGATGTCCCGCCGTGTCTCCGCCTGGCTGCCGGGGGTGGTGGTCGTCGCCATCGGTGTCGTCGAGGCGGCCGTCTACCTCTCGCAGGGACGTTACGTGCCGGCGGTCGTGGTCGGCGTCGCTCTCGTGATCATCGGCGCGCTGCTCTCGCCGCTGGCGTTCCCGCGCCGGCGCGAGGAGGCCGCCGTGACCGTCTACTGGCGGCCCGGCTGCGTCTACTGCCTGCGGCTGCGCTGGTCGCTCGGCCGCCGGGCCCGCCGGGCTAACTGGGTGGACATCTGGGTCGACCCCGACGCCGCCGCGACCGTCCGCGGGATCAACGACGGGAACGAGACGGTGCCGACCGTCGTCGTCGGCGGGGACGCCTGGACCAACCCGTCCCCGGCCCGGGTGCGGGACGCCCTGGCCGCGCCGCGCGGCTGACCCCCGCCGGTCAGCTGAACGGTTCCTGGCCCCCCACGCTCCCCGGCGCCGCTACCGTGAGCTGGTGGATGCCGCCGGCACGATCGACCTCAACGCCGACCTCGGCGAGGGCTTCGGCGCTTGGGGGTTGGGCGACGACGACGCGCTGCTCGCCGTCATCAGCAGCGCGAACGTGGCCTGCGGGTTCCACGCCGGCGATCCGCTGACCATGCGCCGGGTCTGCGTCGCCGCCGCGGAGCGGGGCGTCGCGATCGGCGCGCAGGTCGGCTACCGCGACCTCGCCGGCTTCGGGCGGCGGCGGATCGACTACGACCCGGAGGACCTCGCCGCGGACGTCCTCTACCAGCTCGGCGCGCTCGCGGCCGCCGCCCGCGCCGCCGGCGCGGCGGTGCGTTACGTCAAGCCGCACGGGGCGCTCTACAACACCGCGGCCGACGACCGTCCCCAGGCCGAGGCGGTGGCCGAGGCGGTCGCGGCGTTCGACCGGACGCTGCCGCTGCTCGGCCTGCCCGGCTCGCAGCTCGAGGCGGCGGCGGAGGCGGCGGGACTGCCGTTCGTGGTTGAGGCCTTCGCCGACCGCGCCTACACGCCGGAAGGACGGCTGGTCCCCCGCCGCGAGGCCGGCGCCGTGCTCGACGACGAGCGGGCCGTGGTCGAGCGGGCGGTTGGCATGGCCCTCGACGGCAAGGTGGCGACGCGGGACGGCACCGCGATCGCGCTGACCGCTCGCTCGCTCTGCCTGCACGGCGACACCCCCGGCGCCGTCGCGCTGGCCCGCGCCGTGCGACAGGCGCTGACCGAGGCGGGCGTCACCGTCGCGGCGTTCACGTCGTGACGCAGCGGCCCTACGGTGAGCGGGCCGTCCTCGTCGAATGCGCCGACCCGGCGCAGGTACTGGCCCTGGCCGCGGCGGCCGGCTCGCTGGAGGGCGTGGCCGAGGTCGTCCCGGCCGCGCGGACGGTGCTGGTGGTGGCGGCGGACGCGCGGCGGCTGCCCGCCGTGGCCGACGCGCTGCGCACGCTCGACGTCTCCGCGCCCGACGCCCCGCGCGACGAGGAGGTCGTGCTCGAGGTCACCTACGACGGCGTCGACCTGGCGGCGACGGCCGAGCTGCTCGGTCTCGACACCGACGGCCTGGTCCGGGCGCACACCGCCGGCGACTACGTGGTGGCCTTCTGCGGCTTCGTGCCGGGCTTCGCCTACCTCGGCGGGCTGGACGAGGGGCTGCACGTCCCGCGTCTGGACGAGCCGCGTACCCGCGTCCCTGCCGGGGCGGTCGGGGTGGCCGGCGAGTTCACCGGCGTCTACCCCCGCGCCTCGCCGGGCGGCTGGCGGCTGCTGGGGCACACGGCCGCGCCCCTGTGGGACGCGGAGCGAGACCCGCCCGCGCTGCTGCGGCCCGGCACCCGGGTCCGGTTCCGGGCGGTGCCGCGGTGACCGCGGCGACACTCGAGGTCCTGGCGACCGGGCCGCTTGCGACGCTGCAGGATCTGGGCCGCCCCGGGTACGCGGCGCTCGGTGTCCCTCGCGCGGGGGCGTTCGACCGAGCGGCGCTGCGCCGGGCGAACCGGCTGGTCGGCAACGACGACGGGGCGCTGACGGTCGAGATCACCTTCGGCGGGCTGCGGGTGCGGCTACTGCGGGCGGCGACGGTGGCGCTCACCGGCGCCCCGTGCACCGGGCTGGCGGCCGGGGCGGCGCTGAGCCTGCCCGCCGGAACGCTGATCACCCTCGGCCCACCGACCGCGGGGGTGCGCAGCTACCTCGCCGTCCGCGGAGGTATCGCCGCACCGCTCCTGCTCGACTCCGGCGCCACCGACACCCTCAGCGGCCTCGGCCCGCCGCCGCTCGCGCCCGGTGACCGGCTGGCCGCCGGCACCGCCGCCGGGCCGCCGAGCGAGGCGATCGCGGTCACGCGGCGCCGGCCGGACGCCGGGCTGGCGGTCCGGCTGGGACCGCGGGACGACTGGTTCACCGAGGCGGCGCGCGCCGCGCTGTTCGCGGCGGCCTGGCGAGTACGCAGCGAGTCCGACCGCATCGGCGTGCGCCTCGACGGTCCGTCGCTGGAGCGCTCGCGTGCCGGCGAGCTCCCGAGCGAACCGACCCGGCCCGGGGCGATCCAGGTTCCGGGCGACGGGCGCCCGATCGTGTTCGGCCCCGACGCCCCGGTGACCGGCGGCTACCCGGTGATCGCCGTCGTCGCCGAGGCCGAGCTGGACCTGGCCGCGCAGCTACGCCCCGGGGAGGTGCTGCGCTTCCGGCCGGCGAGGTGAGTCACGGCCGGCAAGGGGGCCGGCAAGGGGGCTACTGCCGGGCGTTGCGGATCCGCTTGACCACCAGCACGACGACGAGGCCGCCGACGACCGCGACCACCGCCTGCCCCTGCGGGGTCTGCAACCGCTCCCGCAGCGACTGTTTCGCGTTGTCGGCCAGCCGTTTCGGGCTGGTGCGTTGAGCCAACTGATCGATCGTCGACGCCAGCTCGGTGCGGGACTTCTCGATCTCGCGCTGGATGTCCTCGGCACTGCGCTCGGCCACTGGGTGGATCCCTTCGTCGACTCGCGGGCTGGCGGCCACCCTATCGCCAGGGACGGCGACGGGCACCGGCACGACGGTGCCGCCGCGCGGCGGCGGTACACGTCGGTACGGTTCCTTCATGCCCAGACTCGCGACCGGCGACACAGCGCCCGACTTCACGTTGCCCGATGCCGACGGCAACGACGTCACGCTCTCGGACCTGCGTGGCCGCAAGGTCATCGTCTACTTCTACCCGGCGGCGATGACGCCCGGCTGCACCAAGCAGGCCTGCGACTTCCGCGACAGCCTCGACTCCCTCACCGGCGCCGGGTACGCCGTGCTCGGCGTCTCCCCCGACAAGCCGGCCAAGCTGGCCACGTTCCGGGAACGCGACGCGATCACCTTCCCGCTGCTGTCCGACCCGGAGAAGACGACGATGGACGCCTACGGCGCGTTCGGCGAGAAGACGATGTACGGCAAGACCGTGACCGGCGTCATCCGCTCGACCGTCGTCGTCGGCGAGGACGGCACCGTCGAGTTGGCGCAGTACAACGTCAAGGCGACCGGACACGTCGCCAAGCTGCGCCGTGACCTCGGACTCGACTGACCTCGCCGCTGCCCGGCGGGCCGCGGCCGAGCGGGTCGCGGACCTGCGCCGCGAGTTGGACGACGTGCTCGCCTCCGCCTCGTCCACCACCGGCGACGACGAGCACGACCCCGAGGGCGCGACCATCGGCTTCGAGCGCGCCCAGGCGCAGTCGCTGCTCGACCGCGCGGTGGCCCGGCTGGCCGAACTCGACGCCGCGCTCGCCCGCGCCGGGTCCGAGGACGAGGGACGCTGCGCGGTCTGCGGCCGTCCCATCGGCGTCGAGCGCCTCGCCGCGCGTCCCGGTACCGACCGCTGCGTCGCCTGCGCGCGTTATGAACGGGCGGCTGCACACCCAAATTGTCGGAGGTCGTAGCTAGGTTCCGATCATGGTCGCTTACCGGTACTCGGAAGACGCCCTCCGGGGAAGCCGTCGCCGCATCACAGAGCTTCGCCGGCGTCGTGCGCGCTCTTGGGCGGGTACAGGCAGGCGGGACGCAGGCTCATATCGCACGCCGAATCCGGGAGCTCGGGATCGACACGTCGCACTTCACGGGTCAGGCCCACCAGCGCGGAAAAATCAGCAGTCGCCGCCGGAGCTGGCGGGAGATCCTGGTCGTACGCCCACCAGGATCGATGCGCGAGAAGGCACCCCGGTTACGCAGGGCGCTCGTCGAGACCGGTCGTGACTACCGATGCGAACACTGCGGCCTCGACCCGGCCGCGATTCCGTTGACCCTGCACGTCGACCACATCAACGGTGATTGGCTCGACAACCGCCCCGAGAATCTCCGGTTCCTGTGTCCCAACTGCCACGCGATGACGCCGAACTATTGTGTGCCGCGAGGGGCCGTAGCCCAACGGCAGAGGCAGCGCCTTTAGGTGGCGTCCAGTGAGGGTTCGAATCCCTCCGGCCCTACGTGAACGAGGCCGAGCGAGCAGGCGATCTGGTCGTGCACGGCGACGCGGGCGAGGTGCTGCCGACGGTGTCCGACGCGAGCGTGCAGCTGGTGTACGTCGACCCGCCGTTCAATACCGGCCGGGCCCAGTCGCGGCGAACCGTGGTGACGACGCGCGACGACGACGGCGATCGGACCGGGTTCGGTGGCCGCCGGTACGCGACCACCGAGGTCTCGCGGCACGGGTACCTCGACGTGCACGACGACTACCTGGCCTGGCTGGAGCCGCTGCTGGTCGAGGCGCGGCGGGTGCTGACGGCCAGCGGCACCCTTTACCTCCACCTCGACTACCGCGAGGCCCACTACGCCAAGGTGTTGCTGGACGCGGTGTTCGGCCGGGACGCCTTCCTCAACGAGCTCGTGTGGGCCTACGACTACGGCGGGCGGGCCCGGGACCGATGGCCGGCCAAGCACGACACGATCCTGGTCTACGTCCGCACCCCGGGCGGACACTTCTTCGACCAGCAGGCGGTCGAGCGGATCCCCTACATGGCCCCCGGGCTGGTGAGTCCGGAGAAGGCGGCGCGGGGGAAGCTGCCGACCGACGTCTGGTGGCACACCATCGTCGCCACCAACGGGCGGGAGAAGACCGGCTACCCGAACCAGAAGCCGGAGGGCATCCTGCGCCGGATCGTGCAGGCGTCGACCCGGCCCGGTGATCGGGTCCTGGACTTCACCGCCGGCAGCGGCACGACCGGCGCGGTCGCCGCCGAGCTGGGGCGCCGGTTCACCCTGATCGAGCAGAACCCGGAGGCGGTCGAGATCATGCGGCGCCGGCTGCCGACGACCACCGTGTTCCGCTGACGACCGTCAGGCGGACTCGGCCTGCGCGTCGTGGTGGCCGCCGTGCTCGTCGTGGCCGGCGGGTTGGGCACCGGGCAGCGGCTCCCCCGCCGGCGCGCTGCGCAGGTTGTGGCCGACCGAGGACAGGCACTTGCCGTCGGACAGCCGCCACTTCCAACCGTGCATCTGACAGGTCATGACCGCGCCGTTGCGTCCCTCGGCCGCGATCGTGCCGAATCGGGACAGGTCGGCCTTGAGGTGCGGGCAGCGACGCTGCACCCGCCAGTCGGAGCCGTCGGGCGCGGTGAGCGTCGCCGACTCGGCGGCCTCGGCCTCGTTCTGCTCCAGGAACCAGCCCTCGGCGTAGTTGAGCCGCTCCTCCGAGAGGCACTTGAAGAAGACGTAGACGAACTCGTTGTACGGCCCGATCCGCTGCGCGGAGAACCGGCAGGACAGGAACAGCGAGTTCACCCAGTCGATCTCGTGCTCGGCCACCAGCTGCTCGACGTAGGCCCGCCGCGTGCGGAACCGGTAGCGCACCTTCTCGCCGGCGTAGCCGCGGACCTCGCGGGCGACGAAGTCGATGAGCACGTCGACGTCGCCCCGGTCGCCGTCCTCCAGGGTGAACCGGATCCCGCCGTCGATGCCTTGCGCGATGTGCGTCGACTCCTGCAGCAGCGGGGTGAACCACTCCTGCAGCGCCGCCAGCAGGTCGATCTCCGGGTGCGTCCAGGTCGCCCGCAGCGCGTCGACCTCCGGCATCCGGCGGGCTTGCATGTCGCGCAGGTAGGCGCTCTTCGTCTCGTTCGAGGCGAACACGGTGGCCGGGTCGTACGGGTGCTCGACCGGGCAGCCCGGCCGGTCCACCGCGGCCGTCGTCCCGGGCAACAGCAGCCTGGCCTCGTCGTGCCCCTTCGACGCCAGCCAGTCCAGGTAGACGCTCTGGTCGGGGAAGATGTTCGACTCGTCGCCGTGGATGTCGTTGAAGCCCCACAGCTCCTCGTCCAGGAAGCACGGCGGCCCCGCCGTCGGGAAGACGTACCGGGCGTCGAGCTCCTCGATGTAGCGCAGCGTGCGGTCGAACTGCCGCTCCCGCTTGGTCAGGCCCATCGCGGCCTTCGCCCGGGCCGGCAGCTCGTAGACCATCGGGAACCAGATCGCGCCCGAGAACTGCACCAGGTAGGCGTCGACCGGCCCGAGCTCGCGGAACACCTCGAGCTCGGACGGGCGGGCGTCGTTCTGGTTCAGTACCCGGTGCTGCCCGTCGTACAGCCACAGCGCCGAGTCGCCGATCGGGCCGTCGGTCGGTGACGTCAACGCCTGGATCATCACCTGCAGCCCGTCGAGCTCGACGATCTCCTCGGAGGCAGGCTTCACGAACGAGGTGAACCCGCAGTCGCGCAGCGCGTCCTCCAGCTCGCTGGTCGGGAACTCCGGCAGCAGCACCGTCGCCTTCTTCGACACGTACTTCTTCAGGTGCTCCGGGTCGAAGTGGTCCCGGTGCAGGTGGGAGACGTAGAGGTAGTCGGCCCGGCCGAGCGTGTCCCAGTCCAGCTGCGAGTTGTCGGGGAACGGGAACCACGAACCGAAGTAGGCCGGGTTGACCCAGGGGTCGGTGAGGACCGACCCATGGGCCGTCTCGATCAGCACGCTGGCGTGCCCGCAGCCGGTGATGCGCATGGGCCTCACGGTATCCGGCGCGCGAGGTGCCGGAGTGAGGGTGCCCCGGCGCCGGTCAGCCGCGTGCCGCGCGCTCGCGCCGCCGCTCCCGCTTCTCCTCGAACTGCGACGCCTGGTCGTCCAGCCCGGCCAGGAAGTCGGCGAGTTCCTCCCGGGCCTGCTCGCCGTCCGGGCCGAGGTCGGTGCGGGCGAACACCTTCCAGAAGCGCAGCACCGGGCTGAGGACCTCGTCGTGGTGCAGTCGCAGGTCGTAGATCCCCGCGTTCGCGATCGTCGCGGAGTTGCGCAGGAAGTTCGGCATCCCGTCGCCCGGCATCCGGAAACCGACGACCTCGTCGCGGATGGCGCACATGGCCGCGTCCGGCGCGCGGTCCAGGGCGGCGGCGACGAGGTTGCGGTAGAAGACCATGTGCAGGTTCTCGTCCGCCGCCACGCGGGCGAGCAGCTGCTCGGCGAGCGGGCATCCCGCGGCCGCCCCGGTGTTGCGATGCGAGACCCGCGTGGCAAGTTCCTGGAACGACACGTACGCGACGGCCTGCAGAGCGGTCTTGTCGCCGGAGTCGTAGCCGGCCTGCATGTGCGTCATGCGCAGCCGCTCCAGCTCGACCGGGTCGACCCCGCGGGTCACGACGAGGTAGTCGCGCAGCGCGATGCCGTGCCGTCCCTCCTCCGCGGTCCAGCGGCCGACCCACTCGCCCCAGGCGCCGTCGCGGGTGAAGCGGGTCGCGATCTCGCGGTGGTAGGAGGGCAGGTTGTCCTCGGTGAGCAGGTTGACGGTCATGGCCGTCTGCGCGACCGGGTCCAGCGTCGAGTCCTCGGGGCGCCAGTCCTCGCCGCCGAGGAAGGCGAAGTCACGGCCGCGGCTCCAGGGCACGTAGTCGTGCGGATGCCAGGCTTTCGCGGTGGCCAGGTGACGCTCGAGGTTGTCGGCGACCACCGGTTCCAGCTCGTGCAGCAGCCGGGCCTCGACGCCCACCCGGGTGTCCGCGGGATCGAGCGCGGTCATCGGCAGCACCTGCCTCCGTCGAGGGACCTACGTCTACACCAGCGTAGGTGACAGGACCGCGGGACGCTCGCTCCTCGGGCGCACGGTTCAGGTTGCCCATACCGGAAAGACGAGTCGTCCGTACCGTGGCGACGTGTCCGCTGCGCGCGTCGCCGTCGTCGGGGCCGGAGTCGCCGGCGCGGCCTGCGCCGCCGCGCTGACCTCGGCCGGGGTCCGGGCCGAGCTGTTCGAGCGCGGCCGGACGCACGGCGGGCGGATGGCCTCGCCCGAGCTGCACGGGCGGCGGACCGACCTCGGTGCCGCCTACCTCACCGCACGGGACGCGCGATTCGGTGCCCTCGTCGAGTACTGGACGGTCCAGGGGCTTGCGCGTCCGTGGACCGACACGGTCTCCGTCATCAGCCCGGACGGGCACGAGCGCAAGCCGGGGCCGGTGCGCCACGCGGCCCCGGGCGGCTTGCGCTCACTGGTCCGGGACCTGCTGCCCGAGGGCGTCCGCACCGGCCGGGAGATCACCTCACTCGACGAGCTCGACCACGACGCCGTGGTGCTGGCCATGCCCGACCCGCAGGCGGCGCGGCTGCTCGACGGGACGTCGACAGGCGTCGAGTGGGTCGACTACGAACCCGTGGTCGCGGTCGCCGCCGGCTGGCGCGAGCGGGGTTGGGGCGACCTCGACGTCGCATTCGTGAACGACGATCCGGACATCTCCCTGATCGCCGACGACGGCGCCCGCCGCGGCGACGGCGCGCCCGTGCTCGTGATCCACACGACCGGCGAGCGGGCCCGGCAGCACCTGGACGACCCCCAGTCGGCCGTCGACCCGGTGCTCAGCGGGCTGACCCGGCTGCTGGGGCTCGACGAACAGCCGGAGTGGACCCACGCCCACCGCTGGAGCTTCGCGAAACCGACGGGCACGCACGGCGAGGCGCCCTTCGGGTTCGTCGAGCACGCCGGCAGGCCGCTCGGACTGTGCACCGACTCGTGGTGCCCATCCGGCTCCCCACGGGTCGAGGCAGCCTGGCTGTCCGGACACCGGCTCGGCCGGGCGCTCGCGAGCGACATAGGCTCGCCCCGTGAGTGATCCCGTGAGTGATCCAGAGCAGGCCACCGTCGCGCGCGCCCACCGGGCCCTCGACCCGCTGCACTCGATGATCTACTTCGCCCCGGAGGCGGAGGAGGAGCTGACCGCCGTCGGCCTCAAGCCCGGACGAATGCCCTACTTCGCCAGTCGGGCCGCGGCCATGGGGCCGGTTGCGGCGGGCGTCGTGGCCTCGACGTTCTACAACTTCAGCCCGAGCCTGGTGGCGCGCAGCATCCCGGACGCCTGGCAGCGCAGCTCCTGCGCCGAGATCCTCATCGCCCGGCTGCGAGCCGTCGACCGGGCGCTGCGGCGGCTGCTGGGCGACGACGCCGTCGCCGGCGAGGAGGTGGCCGAGGCCGCCGCGCTGGCGCGTACCGCCGCCACCGATCTGCCGGTCGCCGGCCGGCCGCTGTTCGCCGGCCACGCCGACCTGCCGTGGCCCGATCAGCCGCACCTCGTGCTGTGGCACGCGATCACGCTGCTGCGCGAGTTCCGCGGCGACGGTCACGTGGCGGCGCTGCTGGACGCCGGGCTCACCGGGCTCGAAGCGCTGGTCACCCACACCGCGACCGGTCGCGGCTTCACCGTCGCGGGGGCCAAGGCGACCCGCGGCTGGAGCGACGACGACTGGGCCGCCGCCGAGGCCGACCTCGCCGACCGCGGGCTGGTCGCCGACGGCGCGCTCACCGACGCCGGCGAGCGGCTGCGCGCGGAGGTCGAGGCCGCCACCGACGCGATGGACCGCGCCCCGTGGCGTTCGCTGAGCGCCGAGGGCACCGCCCGCCTGACCGAACTCGGCAAGCAGCTCAGCCGCGCCATCAGCGCGGCCGGCGCCTTCCCCGCGGAACTGTTCGCCGCGGCTCGCTGACACGCGCAACGCGCGGGCGAGCACTCAGTGCTCGAGGCCGGCCCGGATGTGCTCGAAGATCAGGTTGGTCTCGGTCAGTGCGACGTCCGGGTTGCCGCTGAGGTTGACGACGACGAAGTCGCGCAGCGCCCCGGTGCTCGTCGCGGCGATGTGGACGTGGAAGTCGTCGGCGCCGCCGAGGAAGAAGACGTTCAGCACCTCCGGCAGTTGCGCGATCATCGCCATGAATTCGGGAATGTGCCCGCGGGCGTGCGACTGCAGCCGTACGGCGATCATGGCCTGGACCGGGCGTCCCAGGGCGGTGGGGTCGACGTCGGCGTGGTAGCCGCGGATCACGCCGCGCTCGACGAGCGCCCGCACCCGGGTCAGGCACGTCGACGGGGCGATGCCGGCCCGGGCGGCCAGCGCGTTGTTGGGTATCCGGGCGTCCGCCGCGAGCGCCCGCAGCAGCCGCCGGTCGACCTCGTCCAGCGGCGGCCGAAGATTGTTCGGTCGATCACGGTCACCCCGGGCCCGCGCAGAAGCTTCCGACATGGGAACAGGATGCTACAGAATCTTATTCAGCGCCGTGGTGTATTCACCGCGCTTCGTTCATTCTGAACTCCTCACAGAGCCGTGCGAATCGAGGAGTCAGTCATGAGGGTCGGCGTCCCCCGCGAGGTCAAGAACAACGAGTTCCGGGTGGCGATCACGCCGTCGGGCGTGCACGAACTGGTGCAGCACGGCCACGAGGTCGTCATCGAGCGCGAGGCCGGCGTCGGCTCCACCATCCCGGACGAGGCCTTCGCCGCGGCCGGCGCGCAGATCCTCGCCTCCGCCGACGACGTGTGGGGCAGCGCGGACATGGTCCTCAAGGTGAAGGAGCCGATCGCCGAGGAGTACCACCGGATGCGCAAGGACCAGGTGCTATTCACCTACCTGCACCTGGCCGCCGACCAGGCGTGCACCGACGCGCTGCTGGCCGCCGGCACCACCGGGATCGCCTACGAGACGGTGCAGCTGCCGGACGGGACGCTGCCGCTGCTCGCCCCGATGTCCGAGGTGGCCGGCCGCCTCGCGCCGCAGGTGGGCTCCTACCACCTGATGCGGCAGGGCGGTGGCCGCGGCACCCTCATGGGCGGGGTCCCCGGCACCTACGCGGCCAAGGTCGTCGTGATCGGCGCCGGCGTCTCCGGGCAGAACGCCGCGGCGATCGCGTTGGGGATGCAGGCCGAGGTCATCCTGCTGGACAAGAACGTCGCCCGGCTGCGGCAGATGGACGCCATCTACCAGGGCCACTGCCAGACCGTCGCCTCCAACGCCTACGAGGTCGAGAAGGCCGTCCTCGACGCCGACATGGTGATCGGCGCCGTGCTCGTCCCCGGCGCCAAGGCGCCAACGATCATCAGCAACGAGCTGGTGTCGCGCATGAAGCCGGGCTCGGTGCTCGTGGACATCTCGATCGACCAGGGCGGCTGCTTCGAGGACTCCCACCCGACCACGCACGCCGAGCCGACCTACCGCGTCCACGACTCGGTGTTCTACTGCGTCGCCAACATGCCCGGCGCCGTCCCGCACACCTCGACGTACGCGCTGACCAACGTCACCCTGCCCTACGCCGTCGAGCTGGCCGACCGCGGCTGGCGCGACGCGCTGCGCGCCGACCCGTCGCTCGCACTGGGCCTCAACACCCACGAGGGCGCCCTGACCAACGCCCCGGTGGCGCAGGCGCACGGCTACGACGCGGTCGAGCTGGCCGACCTGCTGGGCTGATCGGCCCCGCCACGCAGCGGGAGCAGGGCCACGTCGCCACAGGCGCCGACGAGGATCACGGCCAGCGCGGCCACCGTGGCGCTGATCGGGACGTACCGCTCGCACACCGCCCGCTCGGCCTCGCGCAGGCCGGGCGGGCGCAGCCGGGTGGCGAGTGTGCAGTGCGGCACCCACCCGTCCGGGGCGGACCGGCCGGCGAACGCCGCCGGCAGGCCGGCCGCACCGACCGCGGCGTCGACGTGGGCCTGCAGCGCCCGCAGCCGCTCGATCTCGGCGTCCCGGTCGGGTCCGAGCCACAGCGCCCCGGACCGGCCGAAGCCTCCCACCGTGCCGAGCCGCAGCACGAACGGGGTGTGCCGCGCGGCCACCCCCCGCGCCACCTTTACCACCCGGCCGACCGCGTCCGGGTCGACGCGGACCCCGGTGAGGGTGACGTGCGGTCGGTGGTTCGGCCGCGTTGCCAGGCGGACGCCGAGCACCCGGGCCTGCTCCCGGACGGCGAGAACCGCGTCGTCGGCCTCGGCGTCGAAGGCCGCGCACACGATCGCGGTGACCGACCCGTCGCCGTCGTGGCGGGGCGAGCGCGACGGTTCGCCGGGGGGCCAGGGCCGGGCGTCCACGCCGCCGGGGCGGCGGCCGTGGCCGGGGGTCAGGCTCCCACCGGGCCGGCCGGCGCGCCGAAGCGGAGCCCGTCGAGCAGCAGGTCGACGATGCGTCGGGTGCTCTCGCCGCCGCCGGCCGGATCGACAGCCATGCAGATGCCGCTCATGGCGCGCATCAGATCCATCGCCTCGACGTCACCGCGGACCTGTCCTGCCTCGGCGGCGTCGCCGACCAGGGTCTCCAGCGCCGTGCGGATCTGGGCGTGGCTGTCGGTGAACAGCGTGGTGTCGTCGCCGAGCGCGGCCTTGAGCGCGGCGGCCATTCCCCGCTTGCGGGCGACGTAGACGACGAACGAGCGCATCCACTCGGCGAGCGCGTCGACCGGCTCGCAGGTCCCACGCAGCTGCTCCACCCGGCCGCAGAGCATCTCGACCTCGCGCCGGTACACCGCCTCGAGCAGCGCGTCCCGGGTCGGGAAGTGCCGGTAGAGCGTGCCGATGCCCACGCCGGCGCGCTTGGCCACGTCCTCCATCGGCGCCTCGGCCCCGCGCTCTTCGAACGCGGCCGCCGCGGCCTCCAACAGCCTGTCGCGATTGCGGGCGGCGTCGGCGCGCATCGGCTTTCCGGCGTCGGCCGGCGCCGGTGACGAACGCGACACACGCACCTCCGAGAAATCGGCTTGCATAAACGGAGGCACCCTCCGTATCGTTCTAGGTAACGGAGGGCCCATCCGTTTCCATGAATGTTACTACCGCAGACGAGGTATCGCTCGTGACCGCACCCACCGACACCCGGCCGGACACCACACCGGCCGCCGCTTCGCGGCGCCGGCTCCGCCGGCGGCCGCGTCCGCCCCGGCAACCCCGGGGCGGCACGTCACTCGTTCTGTCGCTCATCCTCGTGGCCCAGCTGATGGTCGTGCTCGACGCCACCATCGTGAACATCGCACTGCCGGACATCCGCACCGCGCTCGGCTTCTCCGCCGCCGGCCTGTCCTGGGTCGTCAACGCCTACACCCTCACCTTCGGGGGGCTGCTGCTGCTCGGCGCCCGAGCCGGCGACATCCTCGGGCGGCGCCGCGTCTTCCTGGCCGGCATCGCCCTGTTCACGCTGGCCTCGCTGGCCGGCGGCTTCGCCCAGGGGCAGGGCGAGCTGCTCACCGCCCGCGCCATCCAGGGCGTCGGCGGCGCGCTCGCCTCGCCCACCGCACTCGCCCTGCTGATGACGATGTTCCCCGCCCCGGCCGAGCGCACCCGCGCCATCGGCCTGTACACCGCCGTCTCCGTCGGCGGCGCCGCCACCGGCCTGGTGGCCGGCGGCATGCTCACCGAGTGGCTGTCCTGGCGCTGGGTGCTGTTCGTCAACGTGCCGGTCGGCATCGTCCTGCTCCTCGCGGCCGTGCCCTCGTTGCCGGAGACGCCGCGGCAGCGCGGCCGGTTCGACCTCACCGGCGCGGTGACCTCCACGCTGGGCATGGCGTCGCTGGTCTACGGCTTCGTGCACGCCGCGTCCGACGGCTGGGCGGACACGACCACCATCGCCGCGTTCGCGGCCGGTCTCGTGCTGCTGACCGGGTTCGTCGTCACCGAGACGCGGGCCGCGTCGCCGATCACCCCGCTGGCCCTGTTCGCCGACCGCACGCGCAGCAGCGCCTACCTGGGCCGGCTGCTGCTCGTCGCCGGGATGATGGGGATGTTCTTCTTCCTCACGCAGTTCCTGCACAACGTGCTCGGCTACAGCGACCTGCGTACCGGCTTCGCGTTCCTGCCGATGCCGGTCATGGTGTTCGCCGCCTCGCAGCTCTCGGCGCGGGTGCTGGTCGCCCGCCTCGGCGTCCGCCGGCTGACGCTGCTCGGCCTGATCCTGTCGACCCTCGGGCTGCTGTGGCTCACCCAGCTGAGCGCCACCAGCGGGTACGGGGCGCTGGTCGGACCGCTGCTGGTCTTCGCACTCGGCAACGGCCTGGCCTTCGTGCCACTGACCACGGCGGGACTGGACGGGGTCGAGCCGGCGCACGCCGGCGCGGCGTCGGGGCTGACCAACGTCATGCAGCAGGTCGGCGGCTCGCTCGGGCTCGCGGTGCTGGTCACCGTCTTCGGCGCCGCGACCACGAACGGGGTCGACGTGCCGGCGGGCACGTCGCGGGCCGACGCGGCGAAGCTGGTCTTCGTCCACGGCGCCGACGCGGCGTTCTGGCTCGCCACCGGGCTGCTGGCGGTGACCGTCGCGGTGATCGCGATCGCCATGCGACCGGGCCGGTCCACGCCCGACCGCCGGGCCGCGGAGATGATCGAGGAGGCCGTCGAGCAGGCCCCGGCGGAGGCCGTCGAGGTCGCCTGATCCCGGCTGCGGTCGGGTGGGAGACCATGCGCCGGGTGGGGACGTCGGACGTCCCCACCCGGCGCCGTCACCTCGGCCGGCTCACCTCAGGGCCGGTTCCCCTCAAGGCCGGTTCACAACAAGGCCGGTTCACAACAACCGGGTCGGTGTCCAGGGCCGGCCGAGAGCGTGCTGGGCACAGAAGCCGAGCACGGCGTCGTACCAGATCTCGATGTCCGCGGGCCTGAGCACCCAGTGGTTCTCCCCGGTGAAGTGCAGGAACCGGTGCGGCAGCTCGGCGGGGTCGCCGTCGAAGGTGTTGACGAGGTCCCACCACAGCCGCAGCGCCTCGCTCACCGGCACCCGGTAGTCCCGGTTACCGTGCACCACCAGCATCGGCGTGCTGATCGCGTCCAGGGTGTTGTGCGGCGAGTAGCGGGCGTACCAGTCGGGGTGGTCGCCGAGGCGGCCGAACATGCCGGTCTTGAAGTCGGCGGCGTCGGTGGTGGCGTGCTGCTGGTCCAGCGCCCAGAGCCCGGCGTGGGTGACGATCGCGTCGAAGCGGTCGGTGTGGCCGGCGATCCAGTTGGTCATCAGCCCGCCGAACGAGCCGCCCAGCAGCGCGGTCCGCGTGCCGTCGACGTCGTCTCGGGCCAGCACGTGCTCCAGCACCGCCTCGATCTCGTCCCAGACGACATCCAGCCGGTAGGGCCAGGCCCGGTCGATGGCCTGCTGGCCGTAGCCGGTCGACAGCGCGGGGTCGGGCAGGATCACGGCCCAGCCGTGCGCGACGGCGACCCAGGGGTTCCAGCGCCAGCTCCAGGCGTTGGTGGCCACGAACGGCCCGCCGTGGATCCACTGCATCACCGGCGCCGGGCCGGCGGACTCCGGCGGCAGACAGAGCCAGGCGTGGACGCGGCCCTCCCCCGCCGGCACGTCCAGTTCGACCAGCCGGCCGGGCAGCGGCGGCGTGGGGGCCGGGGTGGGCAGCGGTGCCGGAGCCTGGTCGACCGCCTGCGGGTCGAGCCGGACGGGGGCCGGGGCGGCGTCGACCGCGGAGCGCAGGGCGTAGAGCGCGCTGCCGTCCGGGCCCGGGAGCAGGTTGCCGTAGGCGGCGTCACACGCCAGGCGACGGACCGAGCCGGTGGCCGGGTCCACGGCGACGACGGCCCCGCGCCCGTGCAGATCGCCGCTGACGTACAGCTCGCCGCCGTCGGCCGCCCAGGCCAGCTCTGTCGGCCAGAGGTCGCCGAGCTCGGCGGGCACCGGGTCCCCGCCCGCGATCGGCAATACCAGCACCTCGGCGGCGACGGAGGTCTCGAAGGTGGCGCACCGCGTCGAGACCACGGCCACGCTGCGCCCGTCGGGCGCGATCGTCGCCGCCTCGTAGTCGTAGCCCTCCGGTGCGGCCAGCAGGCTCCGCTCGCGAGTGGCGGTGTCGATGATCGCGACGTCGAGGCGGGGGGTGCCGTGGGGGCCGCGGCGGCGCCAGTCGGTCGCGACCGTCGCCCCATCGGCGCTGATCGAGTACGACGCGGTCTGCAGCTCGGTGCGGGCGTCCGGGGCGAGGTCGACCAGCTCGCCGCCACTCGGCGGCAGGAGCAGCAGCCGCGGGGAGGCGTCGCCGAGCTCGTGATCCCAGTACCGGATGGGCATGCCGTCGTGCAGGATCGCGGAGATCTCCCGGTCCTTGCGCGCTGCGCGCCGCTCGGCGTCCTCGGCGTCGGAGGGCGAGCGCATCAGCCGGCTGCCGGTCAGCAGCACCGCTCCCGACGCCGCGGCCACCACCGGCCCGCCGAGGCCGCCCGGGCGCCGGGCGAGCACCGAGGCCTCGCCCCGCTCCGGCAGCGCCCACACCGCGGTGTCCTCCTCGGCGTCACGCGCGGCGTCATGGGCGGAGGCCGGACGGGCGCGGCGCGAGCAGAACAGCAGCGTCCCGTCGGGGCGGAAGGCCGGGTCGCTCTCGCCCCGCTCGGAGGAGGTGAGCCGGACGGGGGCACCGCCGTCGAACGGTAGCTCCCACAGCGAACTGACGTACCGGGCGCGATTCTCGTCCGGCTGCTGGACGGTGGCCACCAGCCGGTCGCCGGCCGGGTGCAGCGCGAGCCCCGTGAGCCGTGGCAGGTCGACGTAGCGGCCGAGGTCGGCGAACGGGTCGGTGGCGGCGTGCTCCGGTGGGGCCTCGGTGCTCACCGCCCCGACGCTAGCGCGGCGCCTCCTGCGCCTCCGGGTCGCCCTCGCGCAGCCGGCGGTGCAGTTCCACGGCGAGGGTGTCGATGGTGTTGGTGATGCGGTCGGTCGCCTCGGCCACCGTGGTGGCCGTCCGCGGGCCACCGGCGGTCGCGGGCCGGTCACGCAGATCCTTCGCCAACTGCTCCTGCCGCTCCCGCAGTCCGGTGTGCCGGTCGGGCGGGCTCAGGTCCCGGACCGCAGGGGCTAGCCGGCCCAGCGTGTCGGCCGCGGCCAGCAGGAACTCGCGCAGGCGCGGCAGCCCACCGGCCTCGCGGACCGTCCGGCGGACTGCGTCGAGCTCGATCGCGGCATTGATCAGCCGGTGCGAGTGGACCAGGACGGTCCGGCCGAGGTCGACCTCGACGCCGGCGGCCACCGGCTCGGCCCGGGCCCGATCGAGCGACACCTGGGCGTTGGAGCGGGCGAGCCGGCACGCTGCCCGCGCGGCCTGCAACCGGGTGGCGGTGGCCGACGGATCGGCGAGGGCGGTGAGGTAGTCGCGGTAGGCCGTCAGCAGGTCGGCCAGCCGACGGGGCAGCACCTGCCGTTCCCAGCTCGGCGCGGCCAGTACCGCCGCCACGGCCAGCGCGCCGCCGACCACCGTGGCGACGGCCCGGGCCACGACGGTGTCGTGCGGGGCGACCCCTTCGATCGCGAGCAGGATCACCACCAAGGACGAGAGGCTGACCGCCGACAGCGCGACGTTGCCCGGCCCGGCCAGCCGCATGCCGAAGGCGAACACGGCCACCAGCGCCACGTTCCACCAGTCGCCGCCGGGCACCCAGTGCACCAGCGCGGTCGCCAGCAGCAGCCCGACCATGGTGCCGACCACCCGCAGGACCGAGCGTTGCAGCGTGGTGCCGAAGTCCGGGCGCAGGACGACGACGAGCGTGAGCCCGAGCCAGTAACCGCGATCGATGCCGGCGAGGCGGACGACGTAGTCGGTCCCGGCGACGAGCACGGCCAGCCGCACGGCGTGGCGCAGGACCGCCGAGCTGGGAGTCAGGTTGGCCCGCAGCGACTCGCCGAGCTCCCGCAGCCGGGGTCCGGTGCGGTTGGTGCGGGCGGCGCCGCGTCGCCCCTCACTGGCCCCGGCGACCGTGCTCTCCACCGCGGCGCGGAGCTGGCCGGACAGCGCCTGCAGCCGGGCGGCGGTGGCGAGCCGGGTGGCCTCGGCGGGCGCGTCGGCGCTGCCCTCGAGTCGCGAGACGGCGTGCCGGATCACCTGGCGGGCCCGCTCGGGCACCGCCGGGTCGATCCTGCCGCCGCGCTGCAGCGCCCCGGCCACGCCGTCGAATACGTCCGCCGCGGCGGACAGGCTGCCGCGTACGAGCCCGGCCAGGATCGGGGCGCCGGCCTCGGCCAGGCGCTCGGCGCAGGCGGTGAGCACGACGAGCTCCCGCCGCAGCCGATCGGCCTCGTCGAGCAGGACCCGGTAGGCCTCGACGCTGACGCCGTGGTCGTGCCCCAGGCCGTAGAGGGTGCGCCGGGCGGCATCGAGGGCCTCGCCGGCGGGCGGGCCGGCGGCGCTGCCGGCCTGGCGCCGGGCCGCGGCCGCCAGCTGCCGGTAGAGGGCGGCGAGGGCCACCCGTTCGGGGCGGTGCCGCCCGAGCGGCCACGCCGCGACGGCCAGCAGGGTCTGGCCCACGCCGCCGGCGAGCACGAGCAGGCCCACGTGCCAGGCCACCGAGGGCGGCTGCGGGGTGTGCCCGAGGACGAGCGCGGTGGCGGTGGTGGCGATGCCGAGCTGGGTGGCTCCGGGCCCAGCGGTCAGCAGCAGCCCGGCGCCGAAGGCCAGCACCAGCACCAGCGCCGCCGAGCCGAGGTCGCTGCCGGACGCCACCACGGCGAGCGCGCTGGTGACCGCGGCAGCGAGCGAGACGCCGAGCAGGCGCAGCGTCCGCAGCAGGTAGGGCCCGGGCCGGTCGGCGAAGCCCGCCTGCAGCGCACCGATCGTGGCGGCCAGGCCGAACGCGGCGTTGCCCGCGACGGCACCGATCGCCAGCGGCGCTGCGATCCCGACGGCGTTGCGGAGCGCGACGAGCGGGGCGGACTGGCTCCGGTCGATACGCAGGCCGTCGCGAACCAGAGCCGTCACCGACCGCCGCGGTTGGCCGGCGGCCACAGGTGCCGTCGGCGGTGGCGCGGCGGGTGTGGTCAGGGCGCGGCCGCCAGCTGCCCGCAGGCGCCGTCGATGTCGCGCCCGCGCGTGTCGCGCACTGTCACCCTCACTCCGCGGGCCTGAAGCCGCTCGACGAAGGTCCGCTCGACCCGCTTGGGCGAGGCGTCCCACGCCGAACCCGGGGTGGGGTTGAGTGGAATGAGGTTGACGTGCGCCAGCCGCGGCGCCAGCAGGTCACCGAGCAGGTCGGCCCGCCAGGGCTGGTCGTTGACGTCGCGGATCATCGCGTACTCGATCGAGTAGCGGCGGCCGGTGCGGGCGGCGTAGTCGTCGGCCGCGGCGAGAACCTCGCCCACCTTCCAGCGGGTGTTCACCGGCACCAGGGTGTCGCGCAGCTCGTCGTCCGGCGCGTGCAGCGAGACGGCGAGGGTCACCGCCAAGCCGGTGTCGCCCAGCCTCGCGATCGCCGGGACGAGTCCGACGGTCGAGACGGTGACCGCGCGCCGGGACAAGCCGAACCCGTCCGGGGCGGGGTCGACCAGCCGGTGCAGCGCTGAGGTGATCCGGCCCAGGTTGGCCAGCGGCTCCCCCATGCCCATGAACACGACGTTCGACAGCCGGCCGGGGCCGCCGCCGAGCTCGCCGTCGGCGGCGGCGCGGGCAGCGGCCCGGACCTGGTCGACGATCTCTGCCGTCGAGAGGTTGCGGGTCAGCCCGCCCTGCCCGGTGGCGCAGAACGGGCAGGCCATCCCGCAGCCGGCCTGGCTGGAGATGCAGACGGTGATGCGCTCCGGGTAGCGCATCAGCACGCTCTCGACGAGCGACCCGTCGTGCAGCCGCCACAGCGTCTTGCGGGTGGTGCCGGCGTCGGTCTCGGAGCGGCGGACCTCGGTGAGCAGCCGGGGCAGCAGCCGCTCGCCCACCCGGTCGCGTGCGGCCCCCGGAAGGTCGCTCATGGCCGCCGGATCGTGCTGCAGGCGGCCGTAGTACTGCCGCGCGATCTGGTCGGCACGGAACGCCGGGAGCCCGAGATCGGCCACCGCGGCGCGGCGGCCGGCGGCGTCGAGGTCGGCGAGGTGCGAGGGCGGACGGCCGCGGCGGGGGGCGTCGAAGACGAGCGGGAGTGCGGTCATGGCCTCTCCATTGTCCCTGCTGCGAGGCCGGTCCCGTCCACCACGAGGTCGGCCCGTTCATCGGCCCGGTCGCGGGCCAGCCACGCCAGCTCCTCGGGGATCCAGCGCTGCTCCCACGTCGGCCACATCGCCGTCCCGTCCCGTGCCACGGCACGTTCCCGCCGGACGGCGACGGGAGCGCGGACCCACACCGTCAGATCCCACGGCGCCTCGACCTCGCACCGCGTGGCCGAGACGCCCTCGATGACGACGATCCGTTCGGTGCCGGTGGTGCCCCAGCCACCGGGCGCGTCGGCGTCCCAGTCCCAGCGGCGATAGCGGGCCGGCCGTCCGGACAGTATCGGGCGCACCACCTCGCGGTTCAGCCGCGCCCAGTCCCACTCCGGCACGGTGGGGCGGGCGAAGTCGTCCACGTGGACGAGGTCGCACGACGGCACGGCGGCCGCCACCGCCCGGGCCAGGCTGGTCTTCCCGGCGGCCCCGAAGCCGTCGATCCCGACGAAACGGGGACCGGCCGCCAGCCCCCGCACCGCGGCGATCACGTCGCGGCGCGTGGCGGGACGGGGCGTCACAGCGGGCGGAGAGGCTCAGGCCGGGACGAACGCCGACAGCAGCAGGTAGGCGACCGCGGCGCAGGGCAGCAGCGAGTCGAGGCGGTCCATGACGCCGCCGTGACCGGGCAGCAGCCGGCCCATGTCCTTGATCTCGAGGTCCCGCTTGATCATCGACTCGCCGAGATCGCCGAGCGTCGCCGTGGCCACGACGGCCAGGCCGAACAGCAGGCCCTGCCACCACGGCTGGTGGAAGGTCAGCAGGAAGAACAGCACCCCGGCCGCGGAGCAGGCGATCACCGAGCCGGCGAAGCCCTCCCAGGTCTTGGCCCGCGACACGATCGGGGCCAGTGGGTGCCGGCCGAACAGCACGCCGGTCGCATAGCCGCCGGTGTCGCTGCACACCACGGTGGCGATGAAGACGATGACCCGCGCCGCGCCGTCGTCCGGGCGGGCCAGCAGCACCGCGAAGCCCGCCAGCAGCGGCAGGTAGAGCACCACGAAGGCCGAGGCGGCGGCATCGCGGGTGTAGCCGCGCGCACCGTCGCCGAGCCGCCAGACCAGGACGCCGAGGACGGTGACGAGCGAGGCGACGACGAGGCCGTCCGGACCCCGCAGCCACGCCGCCACCAGCATGGCCGCGCTGCCGACCAGCAGCGGGCTGAGCGCGATCCGGATCGTGGCGGTCCGCAGCGCCCGCGACACCTCCCAGCAGCCGTAGAGCACGGCGGCGCCGACGAGGTAACCGAAGCTCGGGCGGTACACGAACAGGAGGGCGATGATGAGCCCGCCGAGGCCGAGACCGACGCCGATCGCCGCCGGAAGATCACGTCCGGCGCGCGGCCGGCGCGGCTCGTCGGCGGGGGCGGCGGCCGGGGACTCGTCGCCGGCTGCGGATTCGTCGCCGGCTGCGGGCCCGTCGGGGCCGCCCGACCAGCTGACGCTGGGGGCGGGCGGGGCGGGCGCGGCGGGGGCTCGCGGTCGGGGCCGCGGTCGCTCGGGGGCGAGCCGACCGCCCTGCGCCGCCGAGCGTCCGGCGATCCGTCGGGCCCGCGAGGTCGCGTTGGTCGCGTTGGTCGCGCTGCCGGGCGGGGCGGGTCGCGCGGTGGCGGCGTCGCCGCCGTCAGCAGCGTCAGCACCGTCAGCAGCCCCGGCGGCCGGCTTCTCGGCGGACTCGGTGTTCGGATCGTCGGACATGCGGCGGGCGGCTCAGACCTCGAGCAGCTCGGTCTCCTTGGCCTTGACGACCTCGTCGACGGTGCCGGTGTAGCGGGCGGTGAGCTTGTCCAGCTCGCCCTCGGCCCGGTGGACCTCGTCCTCGCCGGCGTCGCCGTCCTTGGCCAGCTTGTCGAGCGCGTCCTTGGCGTGGCGGCGCACCGAGCGCAGCGAGACCTTGGCGTCCTCGCCCTTGCTCTTGGCCACCTTCACCAGTTCCTTGCGGCGCTCCTCGGTCAGCTGCGGAAAGATGACGCGGATCAGCGTGCCGTCGTTGGTCGGGTTGACGCCGAGGTCGCTGTCGCGGATGGCCTTCTCGATCGCGTTCATCTGGCTCGCGTCGTAGGGCTTGATGACCGCCATCCGCGCCTCGGGGACGTTGACGGTGGCCATCTGCGGGATCGGGGTCGGGGCGCCGTAGTAGTCGACCACGAGCCGGGAGAACGCGTTGGCGTTGGCCCGACCGGTCCGGACGCCGGCCAGGTCGTCCCGCGCCACGTGGACGGCCTTCTCCATCTTTTCCTCGGCCTCGAACAGGATCTCGTCGATCACCGCTGGTTCCTTCCCGTCGCGCCGCGGCGTCGCGGCGGCTGCCTCCGTCGCCGCAGGGTCATCATGTCGCGGGCCGTACCCGCGTTCCGATCGGCTCGCCGCGCACGACCCGCGCGATGTTGCCGCTGGCCAGTTCGAACACGACGATCGGCATCCGATTGTCGCGGCAGAGGCTGATCGCGGTGGCGTCGGCGACCTTGAGGCCGCGCTGCAGGACGTCGTCGTAGCTGATGTCGTCGAGCTTGCGAGCGGTCGGCTCGAGGCGCGGGTCGGCGTCGTAGACCCCGTCCACGCCGCTCTTGCCCATCAGCAGGACGTCGCAGCCGATCTCGAGGGCGCGCTGGGCGCCGGCGGTGTCGGTGGAGAAGTACGGCATCCCGACCCCGGCCCCGAAGATGACCACGCGACCCTTCTCCAGGTGCCGCTCGGCCCGCCGCGGGATGTAGGGCTCGGCGACCTGCCCCATGGCGATGGCCGTCTGCACCCGGGTGGGGACGTTCTCCTTCTCCAGGAAGTCCTGCAGCGCCAGGCAGTTCATCACCGTGCCCAGCATGGCCATGTAGTCGGCGCGATCCCGCTCCATCCCGTTCCGGGAGAGCTCCGCGCCGCGGAAGAAGTTGCCGCCGCCGATCACGACCGCGAGCTGTGTCCCGGCGCGCACGACCTCCGCGATCTGCTGGGCGAGGGAGCGAACCACGCCCGGGTCGACCCCGACCCCACCGCCGCCGAAGACCTCGCCGGAGAGTTTGAGCAGAACGCGCCGATACCAGCCGGGCGAGGCCGACGGGTCGCTCGCCGACGAGGGCGGGGCCGTTCCGCTGTCGGTCATGGAACGGCCCCTCTCGTCGCTGCGGTGTGTTGCGTGAACCCTACGTCCACCGGGCGCCGGCGGCTGACCGCGGCGCTGCGGTGGAGTAGCGAGGCGTCAGCTGGCGCCGACCTCGAAGTGGGCGAAGCCGGTGATCGTCACGCCCGCCTCGTCCAGCAGGGCCTTGACGGTCTTCTTGTTGTCCACGACCGAGGCCTGCTCCAGCAGGACGTTGGTCTTGAAGAAGCCGTTGACCTTGCCCTCGATGATCTTCGGCAGGGCCTGCTCGGGCTTGCCCTCCTCGCGGGCCGAGGCCTCGGCGACGCGCTTCTCGGTCTCGACGACCTCGGCCGGGACCTCGTCGCGGGTGAGGTAGCTCGGCCGCATGGCCGCGATCTGCATCGCGGCGGTGCGGGCCGCGTCGTGGTCGCCGCCCTCGTACTGCACCAGGACGCCCACCTGCGGCGGGAGGTCCTTGGCCTTGCGGTGCAGGTAGGTGGCCACCTGGCCGTCGAGCTTGACGGCTCGCCGCAGCTCGAGCTTCTCGCCGATGACCACCGCGAGCCCCTCGACGCTCTCGCCGACCGTCTTGCCGTCGGCGAGGGGGAGGTCCCGCAGGGCGTCGGCGCCGGTGGCCGACGAGCCCGCGAAGGCGGTGACGACGTCGGTCGCCAGCGCCTGGAACTGCTCGTTCTTGGCCACGAAGTCGGTCTCGGAGGCGAGTTCGACCATCGCGCCCTCGGCGGCGGCGACGAGCCCGTTGCTGGCGGAGCGGTCGGCCCGCTTCGCGGCCTTGGCCTCGCCCTTCACCCGCAGGACCTCGAGCGCCTTGTCGTAGCCGCCGTCGGCCTCTTCGAGGGCCTTCTTGCACTCCATCATTCCGGCGCCGGTGGCGTCGCGGAGCTTCTTGACGTCTGCGGCGGAGTAGTTCGCCATGATTCGTCCGGTTTCCGTTTCGTTCGTGGTGATGGTGGGCCGGGCGCGCCGGAGCCGCGTGGGCCCGGCGCGTCCGGTCTTCAGGACTGCGGCGTCGTGGCAGCGGGGGCGTCGCCACCAGCAGCCGGCTGGAGCAGCTCGCGCTCCCATTCCGGCATCGGCTCGTCGGCGCCCACGGCACCGGCGGCGGCCTCGGGCTTCTCCTCGCCCTCGGCCCGCCCGGCGTTGGCCGCCGCGGCGGAGCGGGCCACCAGGCCCTCGGCGACGGCGTCGGCGACGACGCGAGTGAGCAGGGCGGCGCTGCGGATGGCGTCGTCGTTGCCCGGGATCTTGTAGTCGACCTCGTCGGGGTCGCAGTTGGTGTCGAGGATGGCGACGACCGGGATGTTCAGCTTGCGAGCCTCGCCGACGGCGATGTGCTCCTTCTTGGTGTCGACGATCCACACCGCGCTGGGCACCTTGGTCATCTCACGGATGCCGCCGAGCGAGCGCTCCAGCTTGGCCATCTCCCGCTCGAGCATGAGCTGTTCCTTCTTGGTGGCCACGCCGTCCCAGCCGGCCTGCTGCCGGGACTCGAGCTCCTTCAGCCGCTGCAGCCGCTTGTAGACGGTGGCGAAGTTGGTGAGCATGCCGCCCAGCCAGCGCTGGTTGACGTAGGGCATGCCTACCCGGGTGGCCTGCTCGGCGATGGACTCCTGGGCCTGCTTCTTGGTCCCGACGAACAGGATGGTGCCGCCGTGGGCGACGGTCTCCTTGATGAACTCGAACGCCTTGTCGACGTAGTTCAGCGTCTGGTGCAGGTCGATGATGTACAGACCGTTGCGCTCGGTCAGGATGAAGCGCCTCATCTTCGGGTTCCACCGACGGGTCTGGTGGCCGAAGTGGACGCCCGACTCGAGCATCTCCTTCATGGTGACGACGGGCATGCCGACGTCCTCCTTCGATCTTTCGTGCGCGCGCGCCGGTGATCGGCTGCGCCCGCGGCCTCGGTTGTCGCGCGCGGGTCGGGTGACCCGCGCGCCCTGGTGCCCGGTGTCGCGGACCAGGAGGCCGGGTCGTCGTGGGACGACGCGGACCGAGGACTGGCCGCCGATCTCCCTCTTGCGTTCAGGAGAAGGACACGCGAAGTCAGCCCGGTCGCCCGGGCTGCGAGTCCAGGCTACCGCGTCGCGGGCGGTCGCGTGACCACGTGCACCGGGCGGCCCGGCTGGCACCAGGTGCGCGGACGATCCATCGTCAGCTACCACGTCCGGGTGATCAGACGGGTCGGCCTCTCCACACCGGCGACCTGCGTCCACAGGGCTGTCGCCGCGCCTCGGTCCCGCGACCCGCGGCAGCAGGCTGCTCGCATGGGACGAGGACCGACGGGGTGGCGCCGCCGGCGTCCGAGCCGGTGGCGCCGGGGGCGACGACGCGGTGGCGGGGGGACGAGCAGCCGGTGGCGCTGGGGCCGACCCGCGGTGGCCGCCCTGCTGCTCGGGGCACTGGCCGTACCGGCGGGGACCGTGATCCCGGCGGGTTCGGCGGTTCCGGCGGGTTCGGCCCTGGAGCGGGCAGGCGCCGGCGTCGGCGGGGCTGCGCCCCTTGGGGATGGGGGACCGACCGGCCGTCCCGGCGGCGTGGTCGCCCAACCGGTGGACTACGCCCCGCCGGTCGACGGCCGGCTCCGCGTGCTGCGCGGCTTCGACCTGGTGCTGTCGCCTTATGCTCCCGGCCACCGCGGCGTGGATCTGGCCGCGCCCGGCGGCAGGGTTATGGCGGCGGCGGCCGGCACGGTCACCTTCGCCGGGCCGGTCGCCGGTCGCGGCGTCGTGGTGGTCGAACATCGCGACGGCATCCGGACGGAGTACGAACCGGTCCGGCCGAGCGTCACGGTCGGCGCCGTCGTCGGCCGCGGTACCCCGCTCGGTCAGGTGGCCGGCCGGCACCCGGGGTGCGCACCGGCCGACTGCCTGCATTGGGGTGCCCGGCGCGGCGCCACCTACCTGGACCCGCTGCTCCTGCTGCGGCCGCTCGGGCCGGTGCGGCTCCTGCCGGACCCATGAGGCGGGCGGCCACCTCGGCAGGACCGGCAGACGCGGGCGGCCACCGGGCTCAGGCGCGGGGGTGGGCCTGTCGGTAGGTCCGCCGCAACCGCTCCACCGACACGTGGGTGTAGATCTGGGTGGTCGCGAGGTCGGCGTGGCCGAGGACCTCCTGCACCGCCCGCAGGTCGGCGCCGCCCTCGAGCAGGTGGGTGGCGGCGCTGTGGCGCAGGCCGTGCGGCCCGAGTTCCGGGGCGCCGTCGACGCGGGCGGTCCGCTCGTGCACGACGCGGCGGACGGTCCGCGGATCGAGCCGCCGGCCGCGGACCCCGAGCAGCAGCGCCGGCCCGGACGTATCGGTCGCCAGCGACGGACGGGCGCCGGAGAGGTAGTCCGCCACCGCGCGTTCGGCCGGCAGCCCGAACGGCACGGTGCGCTCCTTGCCGCCCTTGCCGAGGACACGCAGCACCCGTCGCTGCCGGTCGAGGTCGTCCACGTCGAGGCCGACGAGCTCCGAGACCCGGATTCCGGTGGCGTAGAGCAGTTCGACGACCGCCCGGTCACGCAGCCGCACGGCCTCGCGAGCGACCGCGGCCTTGGGTTCGGCGGCCTCGGCCCGGCCCCCGGGCTCGGAGGACGCCGGGTCCGTGCCGTCGGCGGTCATGACCCGGGCGGCCTCGTCGGCCCGGAGCACCGCCGGCAGGCTGCGCCCCACCCGTGGACTGACCAGCGACTGGGCCGGGTCGGCGGCGCAACGCCCCGACCGGTGCGCCCAGGCCGAGAACGCCCGCAGGGCCGCTGCGCGCCGCGCCAGGGTGGCGCGGGAGGCACCGTCCCGGCGCAGGATCGCCAGCCAGCCGCGCAGCGAGGCGAGGTCCATGTCCCCGACCCGACGCCCGCCGAGCCGGGCGAGGTGGTCGAGGTACCCGGTCACGTCCCCCAGGTAGGCGCGGACGGTGTGCGGTGAGCGGTTGCGCTCCAGCCGCAGGTGCTGGGCGAACTCGTCCAACGCCCCGCCGAGCTCGGACGGCAGCCCTGCCCGCACCGCGGCCGGGTCCGGGCGCGCCGGCCCGCGGGGGGCCGGATCGGACGGGAGCGGCGACACGGGCTCACCCTGCGGCACCGCCGGATGGTCCGCAAGGCGCCACACCGCCGGCCGGGCGCGGGCACACGCACCGCTGCGGCGGGCCGCGGCGGGGTCAGGCCCGCAGCCGGGTCCGGTCGGGGTGGGGTTCGACCGGAGCCCGGCTGCGGGGGTCTACGGGGTGCCGGCCGGTCCGGGGCCGAATCCGGCCCGCACCGGGTCGGCGCTGCCATGGACGGTCTCACCGAGGACGGGCCTGCCGATCGCAGCCGCGGACAGCGGCGTCGCCGGTGAGCGTCGAGTCCCCCGAGCCATGGCCTGCTCCCCATCCCCGTGCGATCGCCGGCTACGGCTCGTCGACCGAAGCTCGTCACGCGCATTCCACAGCACCGGCGCGGACGTGGTTCGGAATGCGCACGGCTCGACGCAGGTCACACGCAGGCGTCCCACCTCGGCCCCCATTCTCGGGATCTCGACCAGAAGTCCCCAGGGTCGGTGGTCCCGGCCCGGAGGGTCGAACGCCACAGTGATCCACATCAGCTCCCGGCGTTACCACTGGCCTGGCGTCACCACTGGATCGCGAACCCCTCCGCCGTCGCCGTCACGACCCCGGCGGCCTCCAGCTGCGGCAGCGCCGCGAACACCGCCGACGGCGGCAGGCCGGAGGCCAGCACGATCTCGTCGACGGTCACCGGCCGGTCGGCGGGGAGGCCGTCGAAGACCGTTCGCGCCTGCTCCCCCAGCCGGTCCAAGGCGCGGTCGACCCGTCGCCGGCCCGTAGGCTGCGGCTCCGGCTCGGGCCCGTCCAAACGCTCGAGGCCACCGGGTCGGCCCACCGGAAGCAGCTCGAGGACGTCCTCCACGCCGGCGACGAGCGCGGCGTTCTTGACCGGGTCGCGCAGGGTGTCGTGGCACCCGGTCGACAGGGCGGAGTACACCGACCCGGGCACCACCCCGACCGGCCGGCCCAGCCGGCCGCAGTGCGCCACGGTGTTCAACGCCCCGGAGCGGCGCGCGGCCTCGACCACGACCGTCGCCGAGGACAGCGCGGCGATCAACCGGTTGCGCGACAGGAAGCGGTGCCGGTGCGGCCTGGAGCCGGGCGGGCTCTCCGAGAGCAGCAGGCCGCGCTCTGCCACCTCCCGGAACAGCCGGTCGTGGCCGCCCGGGTACGGCTGGTCGAGCCCGCCGGCCGAGATGAGCACGGTCAGCCCACCGGCCTCGAGGGCCCCGCGGTGAGCGGCACCGTCGATCCCGTAGGCGCCGCCCGAGACCACGTCCACGTCCGCTGCGGCCAGATCCCGTGCGAGCGTGCGCGCGACCCGCATGCCGTAGTCGCTGGCCGCGCGGGAGCCGACCAGCGCGACCCCGCTCGCCCCGAGCGTGGCGAGCGGCCCGCTCCCCTGCACCCACAGCGCCACCGGCGGCACCGGCTCGTTGCACCGCGCGATCTCCCGGCTGATCCCCACCTCGCGCTCCCGCATCCGGACAGCCGCGGCGTGCCCGAGGCAGGCGAAGGCGAAATGCGGCCAGTCCGGCGACTCCGGCGTCACCAGCCGGATGCCGCGGCGAGCGGCGGCCTCCAGGTCGGCCTCCGGATCGATTCTCGTCCGGCGCGCCGCGGTGGCCTCCTGGACCTCGGTCGAGGAATCACCGCGACGGATGCGCTCGGCGGCGGCCACCGGCCCCTCGCTCTCGAGCATCGCCCAGATGGCCAGGTTCGCCGGCTCGGCCACCCGGCTCAGGTAGGTACGAGCGTGCAGCACCTCGTCGGCGACGGCTGACCCGGTCATGCCCTCACTCCGTTCGGACATGCGGAGACGCCGATGCCCTCGTCTGCTCCGCCAGCGTCGCTCATGCCGCGTACGACTCGGCGTTGCCGACCCGGAAGAACAGCGCCTCGCCGACGTGCGCCGCCGACGGCGCATCCGCACCGGCGAGGTCGGCGATCGTCCACGCCACCCGCAACACCCGGTCGAACCCCCGAGCGCTGAGCGTCCCGTTGTCGAGCATGTCCTCGACCGGCCGGCAGGCCTCCGCGGCCGGGCGGGTCCCGGGCCGGCGGAGCACGTCGCCGGGCACCTGGGCGTTCAGCCGCCACGGCATCCCCCGCCACCGCTGGGTCGCCCGCGCTCGCGCGGCCGCGACGCCGCGGGCGACGTCGTCGCTGGACGGGCGCCGTTCGGTCGCGAACAGCTCGTGCCGGGCGATCGGCGTGACGGGCACGCGCAGGTCGATCCGGTCCATCAGCGGTCCGGACAGGCGTTGGTGGTGTCGGCGCCTGGCCTGCGGCGTGCACTCGCAGTCGGCCGCCGTCTTGGCGCAGCCGCACGGATTGGCGGCGAGCACCAGCTGGAACCTGGCGGGATAGCGGACCGCCCCGCCACCGCGCATCAACACGATGTGCCCGCTCTCCAGGGGCTGACGCAGCGCATCGAGCACCTGCGGACTGAACTCCGAGGCTTCGTCGAGGAACAGGACCCCGTTGTGGGCGAGGCTGATCGCTCCGGGCCGGGCCAGGAACGATCCGCCGCCGACGAGCGCCGCCGTGGAGGCGGTGTGGTGCGGCGCCTGGAGCGGCGGTCGGCGTAGCAGCGTGGCCTGCTCCGGCAGCAGACCGGCGACGGAGTGCACGGCCGTGACCTCCAGGGCGCTCTCGTCGTCGAGAGCGGGAAGCAACCCCGGCAGCCGCTCGGCCAGCATGGTCTTGCCGGCCCCTGGCGTCCCCAGCAGATAGAGGTGATGCCCCCCGGCCGCGGCGATCTCGAGCGCCCGCTTCGCCGCGATCTGGCCGGCGACCTCGGCGACGTCCGGCCCGGGCTCGGCCTCCGCGGTCTCGACGGTGCGCGCGGTCTCCGGCGCCGGACCCTCGCCGCGCAGCCAGAGCAGGATCTCCCCGAGGTCGTGCGCGGCGCGGATGTCCAACCCGTCGACGAGTGCCGCCTCGGCGGCGTTGGCACGGGCCACCACCACGCGGCGCACCCCCGCCCGGCGAGCGGCCACGACGGCCGGCAGCACACCGGTGACCGGTCGCAGCGTGCCGCTCAGGCCGAGCTCGCCGATCCACGCACACCCGGCGACGGCGTCGCCCGGCACCTGGCCGGCCGCAGCGAGAACAGCCAGGCCCACGGCCAGGTCGAAACGAGAGCCGATCTTTCGGACGTCGGCAGGCAGCAGCGCCACGGTGATCTTGCGATTCGGCCAGTCCGCCCCGGAGTTCAGGACCGCGGCCCGCAGCCGGTCACGCGACTCCACGACCGAGCTGGCCGCGCTGCCGGTGAAGGCCAGGCCCGGCAGCCCGGCGGAGATGTCGCATTCGACCTCGACGAGCTGACCGTCCATCCCGGCCAGGCCGACCGCCAGGGCCCGAGACAGCCCCATCAGAACGCCGCCCGCAGGTGCTCGACGGAGACGCCCGTGCGGCCCCGCAGGACCGCGATGACGTCGAATCGCAGCGACTCCCAGTAGCCGAACTCGCGGTTGGCCTGCAGCCAGGCCTTGGCCAGGCGGCGGATGCGGTGGACCTTCCGGGCGGAGACGGCCCCGGCAGGGAGCCCGAAGGCGGACGACGATCGCGTCTTGACCTCGACGAAGACCAGCGTGTCCCCGTCCCGGGCGACGATGTCCAGTTCGCCCTCCCGGCAGCGCCAGTTGCGATCGAGGATCGTGACCCCGGCGTCCTGCAGGTGTTCGACCGCCACCTGTTCGCCGAACCGCCCGACCGCATCCTTGACCCGCATGCCGGCGAGCCTGCCGCGCCGGCGCAGGACGGCGGGGCGGACGCCGCCTGCTGTGGACGGACCCGCCACGGCGAGATGACGCACCTTTTCGAGACGCGCCGATCAGCGGTAGTCGTCGACCGGGCCCCGCTGCCGTAGGTGGCGACGCCGGGCAGGAGTCCGCGCGCGAACCGCCGCGGCCGCCGCGGGCGGTAGCGCGAGGATCCGCGCGAGCTCACCCGCATCCTCCGGCGGCGCGGCGGAGCACTCGGCTGCGGCGGCCGCCCGCGCGTCGCGCAGCCGATCGAGGACGTGGGCCGCGGACTCCCGCGTGAGGCCATGACGGGACGCCGTCGCCGCCCCCGTGAGGTCTGTTGCGGCCACCAGGTCGGACCACGCCGCGAGCCAGGTGCGCAACGGCACCCGCGTGCTCTGGAAGACCGTCGCGTACAGCACCGAGAACTGCCGCCGGCAGGTGCCGCAGCGCCACACCCGCCGCGCCGTGCGCGTCCCGGTGCGGGTGGCCCGGCTGAGGCCGTCCCGCGGGCGCAGCAGCGTGCAGCCGCCGCGGGCGCCGCAGCGCGGGCATCCCGGCGGCGGGCCACCCCACCGCAGCAACTCGAACCTTGTCCAGGCCTCGGTCTCGGCGACCACCTCCTCGCCGGGGCCGCGGCCCGCACTCACCGGTCGAAGCCCGGCTTGTCCGGCAACTCCAGGTCCGGCTTGTCGAGTTCCTCGATGTTGACGTCCTTGAAGGTCACGACGCGGACCGTCTTGACGAACCGCGCCGGCCGGTACATGTCCCAGACCCACGCGTCCCGCATGCTCAGCTCGAACCAGACCTCGCCGTCGGTGTTGTGCGGCTGCAGATCCACCTCGTTGGTCAGGTAGAACCGACGCTCGGTCTCGACCACGTAGTTGAACTGCGACGCGATGTCCTTGTACTCGCGGTACAGCTGCAACTCCATGTCGGTCTCGTAGTTCTCGAGATCCTCGGCGCTCATGATCTTCCGCTCCGCTCGTCCGGTTCCATCACACCCCCGCCTCGACCAGCGCGTCCTCGTCCGGCGCCGACAGGTCGAGGGACAGGCCTGCCGCCGCCCGACGGACGTTCACGTACCGCCAGCGGTGCTGTGGACAGGGTCCCAACCGGCGCAACGCCTCGGCGTGCGACGCGGTGACGTATCCCTTGTGCCTCGCGAACTCATAGTCCGGCCAGCTGTCGTGCAACCCGGTCATGATCCGGTCCCGGGCGACCTTCGCCAGGATGGATGCGGCCGCGATACAGGCCACCGTGGCATCGCCCTTCCACACGGCCGTGCCCGGCACGCCGAGACCCGGGACGGGGAACCCGTCGGTGAGGGCGTAGTCGGGGCCCGGGGTCAGCGTTGCGAGGGCACGCCGCATGCCGGCCAGGTTGGCGACATGCAGGCCGAAGGCATCGATCTCGCTCGCCGGCACGACCACCACCGAGTAGGCGAGGGCACGGGCCCGGACGACCTCGTCGAGACGTTCGCGGGTCGCGGCGGGCAACGCCTTGGAGTCGTCCAGCCCCTCGATGCGCCCCCGGCGACCGGCGGGCAGGATGCAGGCGGCGACCACCAGCGGCCCGGCGCAGGCGCCCCGGCCGGCCTCGTCGGCGCCGGCGACGTGGTGGAAGCCGGCCCGGCCGAGGGCCGACTCGTAACCGCCCAGCGGGCCGTCACGCCGCACGACCACGCGCGACGGCCGCAGCGCCAGGCCGCCGCCCGCGGGCCGGCTCGCCTGCCGTGCTGTCGTACGCATGCTCAGCGGGCCCGCCGGCGGCGACGTACCAGGAAGACGGGGACTGTGACCGCCGCCGCCACCGCGGGGGGCACCGCGGCGCCGGCCGCGCTGGCCGTCTGCTCGAACGTGGCCGGCGTGCCGAGGGTGCGCCACCGCGACGGCGGCCAGGCGATGACGAAGGCTTTGCCGATGACGTTGCCGACCGGGACCGTGCTGGCCTTCGGATTGCAGCTCAGGTCGTCCTGCGTCCCCTCCACGCCTCCGGGCGTGCAGTGGTAGCGCGAGTCCGCCGAGTCGTTCCGGTGGTCCCCCATCACCCACAGGCGCCCCTTCGGCACCGTGACGGGTCCGAAGGGCGACTGGGAACCGTCCCGGGGCGGCGCGTAGACGTACGGCTCCTGCAGCGTCCGGTACGGACCGTCCGCGCCGCTGGTGCTGATCAGGACGTGCCCGTGGCCGTCCCCCTTGACGGTCTGCCCGCCGACCGCGATGACCCGCTTGACCAGGACCTGGTCGTCGGGCGGCACGAAACCCACCAGCTGCCCGAACCAGCGCGCCGCCTGCACCACGGGGTTGCTCGGCGGCGTGGGCGCGGCGCCCTCCTCCCACCCCGTCGGGGCCTTGAAGACGACGATGTCGCCGGGGTGGGGGTCACGGATCAGCGAGTAGATCGGCTTGTCGACCAGGATCCGGTCGCCGTCGCACGTCGGGCAGCCGTGCAGCGTCTTCTCCATCGACTGGGAGGGGATGTAGAAGGGCTGGACGACGAAGGTCTTGACCAGCACGGCGATGCCGACCGCCAGCAGGATCAGGACGGGCAGCTCCCACCAGGGCGCCTTGCGGCGGGTGCGTCGGGCGCGCCGGCGTCCCCTGCGGCCGGTCGTGGGGGCCGCGTCGCCGTCGCCGGCAGTCTGCTCCCGGGACTCCGATTCGGGGGCGGTTCCGGCGTCCGTCGTGTCCTCGCCGGCCGCGTGACCGGTCGGCTCGTCCGAGGAGGCGGGCCGGTCGGCTGCCGACGGCTCGGCCGCCGGGGGCGTGCCGTCGGGGGCACGGTCGAAACCGGCCTCGTCGATGTCGGGTGCCTCGTGCACCTGCGGGTACCCGGAATCGGGGTGCGGGTCGCCGGAGCGCGACTGGTCGCTCATCCGCACTCCTCGAGACGCCGGGTAGGGACCGACGCCGTGGGCCCGGCCCGCCACCGCGTGAACGTCACGCCGCGTCGGCCGCCTGTGCGTCAGTGCGCGACGGTCTCGCGCTTCTCCTTGATCTTCGCGGCCTTGCCGCGCAGGTCCCGAAGGTAGTACAGCTTCGCCCGGCGGACGTCGCCGCGGGTCTGAACCTCGATCTTCTCGATGACCGGGGTGTGCACCGGGAAGGTCCGTTCCACACCGACCCCGAAGCTGACCTTGCGGACGGTGAAGGTCTCGCGCACGCCGCCGCCCTGGCGGCGGATGACGACACCCTGGAAGACCTGGATACGGGAGCGGGTGCCCTCGATGACCCGGACGTGGACCTTGAGCGTGTCACCGGGGCGGAAGTCCGGCACGTCGCTGCGCAAGGACGCGGCATCGATGATGTCGAGGGTGTTCATGTCGAAGTCTTCGCTCTCGTATCGGCGGTACGGTCAGCTGGCCCGTGCCGGTCGCCGCGCGTCCCGTGTGTGAGGGCGGCAGAACCGCCCGGGTCGCAGCATGCGGCATCGTTGGGCAACCCCACGATGATGCCACAGCCACCTGGCCGGGGCCGAATTGCCCTGCCGGGTCGCCCTGCCGGGTCGGCCTCAGCCGGTCGGGGCCTCCCCCGTCGGCGGCAGCAGATCCGGGCGCCGCTTCGCGGTTCGCTCCCGGCTCTGTTCGGCCCGCCAGGCGGCCACGGCCGCGTGGTGGCCGGACAGCAGCACCGGCGGCACCTCCAGGCCACGCCACCGGGCGGGCTTGGTGTAGGCCGGCGCCTCCAGCAGCCCGGCCGGGCCGGCGGAGAAGGAGTCGTCCACTGCGGAGCAGGCGTTGCCGAGCACTCCCGGCAGCAACCGTCCGACGGCCTCGCCGATGACCAGCACCGCCGCCTCGCCGCCGGCGAGCACGTAGTCGCCGAGCGAGATCTCCTCCACGGGCATCCGCTGCGCGGCGTACTCGACGACCCGGGCGTCGATGCCCTCGTAGCGGCCGCAGGCGAACAGCAGCCAGGGTTCGCCCGCGAGCCGGGCGGCGGTGGCCTGCGTGAACGGGGTGCCGGCCGGCGAGGGGACGATGAGGCGAGGCTGGGTGGTCGCGGCGGGCGGGGCGATCGCGTCGAGCGCGCGTCCCCACGGCTCGGGGCGCATGACCATGCCCGGCCCGCCGCCGTAGGGCGTGTCGTCCACGGTGCGGTGGATGTCGTCGGTCCAGTCCCGCAGGTCGTGCACGCCGACGGCGACCTGTCCCCGGGCGATCGCCTTGCCGAGCAGCGACTGCCGCAGCGGCGTCAGGTACTCGGGGAAGATGGTGATCACGTCGAGCCGCAGCTCGGGAGCGCTCTGCCCGGCGCCGCCCTGCCCGGGGCCGGTCACAGCTCGAACAGCCCCTCGGGCGGGTCGACGACGACCATCCCCGCCTGCGGGTCCACCTCCGGGACGACGGCGGCGACGAACGGCACCAGCCGGGGGCTCCCCGCCACCTCGACCACGAGGTAGTCGGCCCCGGCGATGTCGACGACGTCCGTGACCGGGCCGAGTTCGGTGCCGTCGATGTGGCGGGCGCCCAGGCCGATCAGGTCGCTCGTGTAGTACTCGTCCGGGTCCTCGAGGGCCGGGCGGTCGGCGGCCTTGACCACGAGCTCGACGCCGCGCAGCGCCTCGGCGGCCTCCCGGGTGTCGACGCCCTCGAAGCTCAGCACGGTGCGTCCCTTGCTGGCCCCGACCCCGGCGACCGTGAGCGGACCGGCCGCGTCGGGGCGGGTCCGCAGCACCGTGCCCTCGGCGAAGCGCTCCTCCGGGGCGTCGGTGAAGGGGTGGACGAACACGTCGCCGCGCACGCCGTGCGCAGCACCGATCCGGCCGACGGTGACGACGGCGTCGTCCCCGTCGGCCGGATCGGTCACGGCGAGAGTGCTGCTCAGCGGCCGTCGACGTCGACGACGTCGACGCGCACGGTCCGGCCGGCGACACCGTTCATGACCTGCCGCAGCGCCTTGGCGGTGCGCCCGTTACGACCGATGACCCGGCCGAGGTCCTCCGGGTTGACGCGGACCTCGAGCCGCCGGCCGCGGCGGTTGTCGAGCAGATCGACCTGCACGTCGTCCGGGTGGTCGACGATGCCGCGCACGAGGTGCTCGAGAGCCTCCTCGAGCACGTCAGCTCGCCGACTCGTCCGGCGCCGGCTTCTCGGCGGCGGCTTCCGAGCCGGCGGTGGCGTCCGTGGCGGTGTCGCCGGTGGGGTCGCCGCCCTGCACGCCCTCGGTCTTGCCGGCGCCCTTCGGCGCCTTGGTGACCTTCTTCTTCGGCGTGGTGGCACCGCTGTCGTCGGCGGGGCCGCCACCGCCGACCTCGGCGAGCGCGGCGTTGAACAGCGCCTGCTTGTCCGGCCGGGGCGCGGGCAGCTTCATCGGCTCCGGGGCGGGCAGGCCCTTGAACTTCTGCCAGTCGCCGGTGACCTTGAGGATCGCCGTGACGGCCTCGGTCGGCTGCGCGCCGACGCCGAGCCAGTAGGCCGCCCGTTCGCCGTCGACGACGATGTGCGACGGATCGCTCTTCGGGTGGTACTCGCCGATCGTCTCGATGAAGCGGCCATCGCGCTTGTTGCGGGCGTCGGCGATGACGATGCGGTAGTGCGGCTCGCGCATTTTCCCGATGCGGGTGAGCTTGATCTTCGTGGCCACGTGTGTGGTAACTCCAGACTCGACAAGGGGTGGCGCCGCGGCTCCGGGTGGGGTTCCCGGATCCGTCGGCCCCGATGGGCCGGCTGGTCGCGGTGAGAGGGTCCGCGTCCAGCCCGTACTCAACCCGCCATTGTGCCAGACAGCCCCCGCGATCCGGGAATCGTGATCCCGCGGCGCGGGCGGCGGTCAGTCGACCACCACGCCGCGCAGCACGGTCCGGACCGGGTCGAAGATCGCCGAGAGGTCGGTACGCGGGTCGGTGTCGAAGACAATGAGGTCGGCCGGGGCGCCCTCCTCGAGACCCGGCAGCCCCAGCCAGGCCCGGGCCCGCCAGGACGCCTGGGCGACGACCTCCGGCTGCGGGATGCCCGCGCCGACGAGCGCGCGGATCTCGTCGCGCACCAATCCGTGGGGCAGCGACCCGCCCGCGTCGGTGCCGGTGTAGACGGGCAGCCCGGCCTCGAACGCGGCGCGGATCCGCTCCCGGGAGTTGGCGAACAGCGAACGCATGTGGGCGGCGTAGGCCGGGTACTTCTCGGCTCCTCCGGCGGCGATCTGCGGGAAGTTGTCGATGTTGATCAGGGTCGGGACGACGGCGGCGCCGGCCTCGACCGCGGCGGCGATCAGATCGTCGGTCAGGCCGGTGCCGTGCTCGATGGAGTCGATCCCCGCCGCGATCAGGCCTGGCAGCGCATCCTCGCCGAAGACGTGCGCGGCGACCCGGGCGCCGAGTTCGTGAGCGCGGGCGATACCGGCGGCCAGCGCATCGTCGGGGAAGGTCGGGGCGAGGTCGCCGACCTCCCGGTCGATCCAGTCGGCCGCGATCTTCACCCAGCCGCCGTCGCCGTAGGCGACCTGTCGCTCGACCTCGGCCACCAGCTCCTCAGGCTCGATCTCCACGCCGAGCCCGCGGATGTAGCGCTTGGTGCGCGCGATGTGCCGCCCGGCCCGGATCAGACGGGGCAGGTCCTCGCGCGCCTGAACGGCGGTGTTGTCCACGGGGGATCCGGCGTCGCGCAGCAGCAGGGCGCCGGCGCGACGGTCCAGCAGGGCCTGCCGGGCCTGGCCCTCCGGGTCCGGCTCGTGGCCCGCCGGCGACAGTCCGACGTGACAGTGGGCGTCGACCCACCCGGGCAGGACCCACCCGCCGGACGCGACGGTGTCCGACTCGCCGCTCGGCCGGTCGAAGGTCAGCCGGCCGTCGACGATCCAGGCGTCCCGTTCGGTCTCGTCCGGCAGGAACACGCCACGCAGGTGAAGGCTCACGGCCCGTGACGGTACTGAAGCGTTCGCCGCGGCCTTGGCCGCCCTGCGGCGTGACACGCCGTGCCGGGCGCCGCAGCGGGGCCAAACCAGCCGGTTACCAGGCGTCGGCGAGCAGGGCGCGGGCCTCCGACAGCAGCTGCGGCAGCACCCGCGTCCGGGCGACGATCGGCATGAAGTTGGTGTCCCCGCCCCAGCGCGGCACCACGTGCTGGTGCAGGTGGGCCGCGATGCCCGCGCCGGCGACGTTGCCCTGGTTGATGCCGAGGTTGAACCCGTGCGGCCCCATCACCTTCCGGATGACCTGCATCGCGCGCTGCGTGAACTCGGCGAGTTCGAGGGTCTCGTCCGGTGTGAGCTCGGGGTAGTCGGCGACGTGCCGGTACGGGACCGACATCAGGTGCCCGGAGGTGTACGGGTACAGGTTCAGCACCGCGTACACCTGCTCGCCGCGCGCGACGACCAGCCCCTCCTCGTCCCCGCGTCCGGGGGCGGCGCAGAAGGGGCACTCGTCGCCGGCGTCGTCGTGGTTCGGCTTGTTCTCGCCCTTGATGTAGGCCATCCGGTGCGGCGTCCACAGCCGCCCGAACGAGTCCGGGTCGCCGGCGAAGATCTCCGCCGGGTCGACGCCGGGAACGTCGTCGGTGGTCATGCGGTGCCGACGCTCTCGGCGCTCGGCGAGCTGTTCACACGACGGGCCACCAGCTCGGCGATCTCGTCGATCGCCTGCTCGACCGGGATGCCGTTGCGCTGCGAGCCGTCGCGGTACCGGAACGACACCGCGCCCGCCTCGACGTCGGTGGCGCCGGCAATGAGCATGAACGGGACCTTCTGCTTCTGCGCGGTGCGGATCTTCTTCTGCATCCGGTCGTCGGAGTCGTCGACCTCGACGCGCAGCCCCCTCGCCCGCAGCCGTCGCGCGATGTCCTCGAGATAGCCGTTCTGCTCGTCGGTGACGGGGATGCCGATGACCTGGACGGGCGACAGCCAGGCGGGGAACGCGCCGGCGTAGTGCTCGGTGAGCACGCCGACGAACCGCTCGATCGACCCGAACAGCGCCCGGTGGATCATCACCGGGCGGTGCCGCTCGCCGTCGGCGCCCTGGTACTCCAGCTCGAAGCGCTCCGGCAGGTTGAAGTCCAGCTGGATGGTCGACATCTGCCAGGTGCGGCCGATCGCGTCCCGGGCCTGCACCGAGATCTTCGGACCGTAGAACGCGGCGCCCTCGGGGTCGGGCACCAACTCCAGCCCGGACTCGGTGGCGACCCGTCGCAGGGTCTCGGTGGCGCTGTCCCACACGTCGTCCGAGCCCACGTACTTCGCCGGGTTCTTGGTGGACAGCTCCAGGTAGAAGTCGTCCAGCCCGTAGTCGGCCAGCAGCTCCAGCACGAAGGTCAGCAGCTTCTTCAGCTCGTCCTCGACGCGGTCCTCGGTGACGTAGATGTGCGCGTCGTCCTGGGTCATCCCCCGCACGCGGGTCAGGCCGTGGACCACGCCCGACTTCTCGTATCGGTACACCGCCCCGAACTCGAACATCCGCAGCGGCAGCTCCCGGTAGGAGCGGCCCCTCGACCGGAAGATCAGGCAGTGCATCGGGCAGTTCATCGGCTTGAGGTAGTAGTCCTGCCCGGGCCGCCGGACGGTGCCGGTCTCGTCCCGCTCCTCGTCCAGGTGCATCGCGGGGAACATGCCGTCGGCGTACCAGTCGAGGTGGCCGGAGATCTCGTACAGCCGCCCCTTGGTGATGTGCGGCGTGTTGACGAACTCGTAGCCCGCCTCGATGTGTTTGGCCCGCGAGTAGTCCTCGAGCTCCTTGCGCAGCATCCCGCCCTTGGGGTGGAAGACGGCCAGCCCCGAACCGAGTTCGTCGGGAAAGCTGAACAGGTCGAGTTCGGCGCCGAGCTTGCGGTGGTCGCGCTTGGCGGCCTCCTCGAGCCGTTGCAGGTAGGCCTTGAGGTCGTCCCGCGTCGCCCAGGCGGTGCCGTAGATGCGCTGCAGCTGCTCGTTCTTCTCGCTCCCGCGCCAGTAGGCGGCGGCGCTGCGCATCAACTTGAACGCCGGGATGCGGCGGGTGCTGGGCAGGTGCGGTCCGCGGCAGAGGTCGGTCCAGACCCGCTCGCCGGACTTGCCGTTCACGTTGTCGTACATCGTCAGGCCGCCGGCGCCGACCTCGGTCGCCTCCTCGCCCGAGGCGCTGGACTTCAGCCCGATCAGCTCCAGCTTGAACTTCTCGTCGGCCAGCTCGGCCCGCGCGTCGTCGTCGCTGATCTCGCGGCGTTCGAAGCGCTGCCCGGCCTTGATGATCTCGTTCGCACGCTTCTCGATGGCGGCGAGATCCTCCGGGGTGAACGGCCGGTCGGGCAGGAAGTCGTAGTAGAAGCCGTCCTCGACGGGCGGGCCGATGCCCAGCAGCGTGCCCGGGAACAGGTCCTGCACCGCCTGGGCGGTGACGTGCGCGGCCGAGTGCCGCAGCACGGCCAGGCCCTCCGGCGACTCGGCGGGCACCGGTTCGACGTCGGTGTCCGCCGCCGGGGACCAGGCCAGATCGTGGAGTGTGCCGCCGGCGGCCTCTCGCACGACCACCGCGCCCTGCGGGCCGGTGAGTTCGACTCCCGCCTCCCGCAGCGCCTCGAACGCCGTGGTCCCGGCCGCCACCCTGACGCTCGGGGCGGGCGGGGCGGTGGCGATGCTGGACACGAGTGTGGGCTCCTCGACGAGACGGTGATCGGGCGCGCGGGGCGTTCGGTATGAATGCTATCGACGCGGCCGCACCCCGAATCGGCGGCCGAGGCGACTGGTCGAGGGAGAACGCGTGAACCTGTTCGAGTACGAGGGGCACTCGCCCCGCATCGCCGAGGACGCCTGGATCGCCCCGACCGCCACGGTCATCGGCGACGTGACGATCGAGTCCGGCGCCTCGGTCTGGTACGGCGCGGTGCTGCGCGGCGACGACGGCCCGATCGTCGTCCGGGAGCGCGCCAACATCCAGGACAACGCCGTCGTCCACACCACCCCCGAGGTCACCACCGAGATCGGTGTCGGCGCGACGGTGGCGCACCTCTGCCTGATCCACGGCGGCGTGCTCGGGGACGAGGCACTGGTCGGCAACGGCAGCATCGTGCTCGACGGCGCGGTCGTGGGCGCCGGCTCGATGATCGGCGCCCATTCGCTGGTGCCGCCGGGCAAGCAGATCCCGCCCGGTGTGCTGGCGCTCGGGTCCCCCGCAGTGGTCAAGGGCGACATCGCCGGCAGTGCCGCGGAGTTCTGGGTGCAGATGAATCCGACCTACTACCCCGAACTGGCCCGGCGGCACCGCGACGGCACCCGCCGCATCACGTGACGGCGATATCGTCTGCGCCATGACTCAGCCCCAGGCACCGGCCGGCTGGTACGCCGACCCCTCCGGCCGGAACGAGCAGCGCTACTTCGACGGCCACCAGTGGACCGAGCACGTGCACTCGCACGGCCGGCAGGGCATCGACCCGCCGGAGGCGCCCGGGCACGTCCCGACCGTGCAGCGCGACCCGGCGAAGGTGCAGCGCGACGTGCAGCGGGCCGGCCAGGGCGGGACCGCGGCCTACCAGGGCGGCGGCACGCTGTTCACCGAGCCGGTCCTGGTGATCAACCAGAAGGCCAAGCTGATCGAGGTCAACAACGAGTACGCGATCTACGACCAGCACGCCCGCCAGATCGGGGCGGTCCGGCAGGTCGGCCAGAGCGCGTTGAAGAAGGCCGTGCGGATCCTCACCTCCTACGACCAGTACATGACCCACAAGCTGCAGGTCGTGGACGCGAACGGCACGCCGGTGCTGGCCCTGACCCGCCCGGCGAAGTTCGTCAAGTCACGGGTGATCGTCGAGGACCCGGCCGGGCGCGAGATCGGTCAGATCGTGCAGCAGAATGCGTTCGGCAAGATCCGCTTCGGGCTCGAGTCCGGCGGCCGGCAGTGGGGCCTGATCCAGGGCGAGAACTGGCGGGCGTGGAACTTCACCATCACCGATGACGCCCACACCGAGGTCGCGCGGATCACCAAGACCTGGGAGGGCCTGGCCAAGACGCTGTTCACCACCGCGGACAACTACGTGGTGCAGATCCACCGGTCGCTGGAGGAGCCGCTGCGCTCGCTGGTCGTGGCCGCCGGTCTGGCCGTCGACACCGCCCTCAAGCAGGACGCCCGCGGCTTCGGGTGATCCCGGGCGGGCTCAGGCAGGGGCGCTCAGAGGCGCGTCTGCCGTTGGCGCCAGGATTCCAGCTGCTCGGAAGTATCGATGTCGTCCGGGTCGCCGCGCACGCTCACCGCGTCGACCAGGGAGTCGTTGGCCGCCAGGAACGCCCGCGCCCCCTCGTCCTCGCCGCCGACGTCGAGCGACGCGCGCCACAGCTTCGGGGACATGACCGTCGGGTGGCCCCGGCGGCCCTCGTAATCGGCCACCGCGATCCGGTCCGGCCGCCACCCGGCGACGACGGTGCGGATGGCATCGGCCCCGATCCCCGGGGTGTCGACAAGCATGACGGCGATGGCGTCGCTCTCCCCCACGGCATCGAGCCCCAGCTCCAGCGACGAGCGCATCCCGCGCTCCGGGCTGGAGTTCACCACCAGCCGCGCCCCCACCACGGTCGTCTCGGGCCGGACGACGGCGTAGACGGGGTAGCAGCCGGCCTCGCGCACGGCGAGTACGGCGCGGTCCACCAGCCGGACGCCCTCGAGCTCGATGGTCGCCTTGGGCCGGCCGAGGCGGGAGCCCTCCCCGGCGGCGAGGACGACTCCGGCGACGTGCGACACGGCAGGAACCCTATGCGTTCGACCCGTGCGCGAGAACGTCGCAGGGGGGATGCTCGCAGGTATGCCGCCCCTCGCCTTCGACTCTCCCTCCGACGTCTCCGAGGCCCTGGACGCCGCCGGATACCTGCCCGACCCCGGTCTCGCCACCTCCGCGTTCCTGGCGCTGCGCATGGGCCGGCCGCTGTTCCTCGAGGGTGACCCCGGGGTCGGCAAGACCGCGCTGGCGCACGCGCTGGCCGAGATCACCGGCTCGCCGCTGCTTCGGCTGCAGTGCTACGAGGGCATCGACGCCTCCCAGGCCCTCTACGACTGGGACTTCCCGCGACAGGTCCTGCACCTGCGGGCCGCCGAGGCCGGTGCCGGCGGCGCCGCGGCCCGGGAGGCTCTCGAGTCCTCGCTCTACGACCGCCGCTTCCTCGTCGCCCGCCCGATCCTGCAGGCGCTGGAGCAGAGCCCGGCGACGCTACTGATCGACGAGATCGACCGGGCCGACGACGAGTTCGAGGCCTTTCTGCTGCAGGTGCTGGCGGAGAACAGCGTGACGATCCCGGAGCTGGGGACGATCAGCGCCGCGACCCCGCCGCTGACGGTGATCACCTCGAACCGGACGCGTGAGGTCCATGACGCGTTGAAGCGACGCTGCCTCTACCACTGGGTCGCCCATCCGGACTTCGTCCGCGAGGTCGCGATCATCCGCCGGCGAGTCCCCGAGGCCGGGGAGCAGGTGGCGAACGACGTCGCCGCGGCGGTCGGGCGGCTGCGCAGCGCCAACCTGCTCAAACCGCCGGGCATCGCCGAGGCCATCGACTGGACGCAGGCGCTGCACGTGCTCCAGGCCTCCCGGCTGACACCGGAGAACGCCGAGCAGACCCTCGGCGCCGTCCTGAAGTACCACGAGGACCTCGCCCGAGTCCGCGGCGACCTCGACGCCCTCCTGAGCGGGTGATGCCGTGTCGGTCCGAGGTGTTGGCCCCGCTGCGGCGCGACATGCGGCGTGTCGCACCGCAGGGAGGCCAAGCGGGTCGGATCTGAGCGCAGCGGGCAACGGGAGGCGAGTAATGGGAGTGAGCACGCGATGAGCGCTCGCGCGAAGAGCCGGTTCGCCCGCGCGGGCGCAGCGAGCTTGCGGCCGGCGAAGCCGGTAGAGGGCCGAGACCGGACCCGAGCGCAGCGAGGGTCGGGGTGAGGACCGATGCACGAACCAGCAGGACAGTGAGGACCGATGAGCGAACCCACTGAGACAGACCCGATCGTCACGCTCACCGGGTTCGCCCGCGTGCTGCGCGCGAACGGTGTGGCCGCCGACGCCACCCGGTTGGCCACGGCGGTGACGGCGCTGTCGCACGTCGACGTCCTCGACGCCGAGCAGGTCTACTGGGCCGGCCGGGTCAGCCTCTGCGGCGAGCCGGACGACCTGGCGGTCTATGACGCCGCCTTCGACGCCTGGTTCCGGGGCTCGCCGCCCGCGCTGCCCACCCCGAAGCCGATGGGGCCGCCCGCGCAGGTGCTGCAGCTGCGGCCGTTCGGCGGCGACGACGGCGGCGAGGTCGAGGCCGAGCCCGACGAGGAGGAGCTGCGGGCGGCCGCCAGCGACGCCGAGATCCTGCGGCACCGCGACGTCGCCACCCTCACCGCCGCGGAGCGGGAGGAGATCCACCGGCTCATCGCGCTGCTCGAACCGCGCATCGGCTCCCGCCGGACGCGGCGGACGCGCCCGCGCGGGCGCGACGCCGTGGACATCTCCCGGACGGTCCGTTCGATGCTGCGCGACGGCGGCGAGATCGCGCGGCTGAAGCGGCTGCGTCCGCGGGTGAAGCCCCGCCGCCTGGTGCTGCTGCTGGACGTCAGCGGGTCGATGTCGCCGTACGCGGACGTGCTGCTGCGCTTCGCCCACGCGGCGGTGCGCGTGGCGCCGGCGACCACGGAGGTCTTCACCGTCAGCACCCGGCTGACGCGGATCACCCGGCCGTTGCGGCTGCGGGACCCGGACGAGGCGCTGCGCGCCGCGGGCGACGCGGTCCCCGACTGGAGCGGCGGGACGCGGCTCGGGGAGTCGCTGCGCGCCTTCCTGGACCTCTGGGGTCAGCGGGGCACGGCGCGGCGGGCGGTGGTCGTCCTGGCCTCCGACGGGTGGGAACGCGGCGACGCGCAGCTGCTGGGTGAGCAGTCCGCGCGCCTGGCCCGGCTCGCCCACCGGCTGGTCTGGGTGAACCCGCACCGCGGCAAGGACGGCTTCGCCCCGGTGACGGCCGGGATGAGCGCGGCGCTCCCCCATCTCGACGACTTCGTCGGGGGGCACACCTTGGACGCGCTGCATACGCTGGCGGATGTGATAGCCGATGCGTGACGTATTGGCGGACCTGCTGTCCTGGTGGCGCGAGGGCGAGACCGTCGGTCTCGGCACCGTGGTCGGGACGTGGCGGTCGGCCCCTCGCCAGCCCGGCGCGGCCATGCTGGTCGGGCCGGACGGTACGGCCGTGGGCAGCGTGTCCGGCGGCTGCGTCGAGGGTGCGGTGTACGAGCTGGCCAGCGAGACCCGCGACCACGACGGCCGCTCGGTGCTGCAGCGCTACGGCGTCAGCGACGACGACGCCTTCACCGTCGGCCTCACCTGCGGCGGCGTCATCGACATCTTCGTGGAGCGGGTCAGCCGGAAGACCTTCCCCGAGCTGGGCGGCATCGCCGAGGACATCGAGGCCGGGCGTCCGGTCGCGGTGGCGACCCTGATCAGCGGCGACGAGGCCCGGGTGGGCCGCCGCATGGTGATCCGCCCCGATGCCGCCAGCGGCTCGCTCGGCGGCACCCGCCTGGACGACGCGGTCCGCGACGACGCCCTCGGCCTGCTCGAGCAGGGCACCACCGGGATCCTCCACTACGGAGCCGACGGCGAACGCCGCGGTGACGACCTGGGCGTCTTCGTCGCCTCCTACGCCCCGAAGCCGCGCATGATCGTGTTCGGGGCGATCGACTTCGCGGCCGCGGTCGCCCGCATCGGCACCTTCCTCGGCTACCGCGTCACGGTCTGCGACGCCCGGCCGACCTTCGCCACCAAGAAGCGCTTCCCCGAGGCCGACGAGGTCGTCGTGGCCTGGCCGCACCGCTACCTGGCCTCGACCGACACCGACGCCCGCACCGTGGTCTGCGTGCTCACCCACGATCCGAAGTTCGACGTCCCGCTGCTCGAGGTCGCGCTGAAGCTGCCGCTGGCCTACCTGGGCGCGATGGGCTCGCGCCGCACCAACGAGGACCGGGTGACCCGGCTGCGGGAGCTCGGCTTCACCGACGAGGATCTCGGCCGCGTCCACGCACCGATCGGACTCGACGTCGGGGGGCGCACGCCCGAGGAGACGGCCGTCTCGGTGGCGGCCGAGATCATCGCGTCGCGCTGGGGCGGATCCGGCGCGCAGTTGCGGCAGATTTCCGGCCCGATTCACCGCAATACCGCCGCAGACGCCGCACCCACAGCAAACTAGTCATCCAGTCGAGTGATTCGGCTCTCGTAATCGAGGTCACTCAACGATAGTTTCGACGGGACCGAACAGTTCTGTGGAGGCTCGATGACCAAGATCAACGTCACCGTCGACGGCACCGCCTACTCCGACGAAGTGGAGCCCCGGACTCTGCTGGTGCACTATCTCCGGGAGCAGCTGGGCAAGGTCGGCACCGTGGTCGGCTGCGACACCAGCAACTGCGGCGCCTGCACCGTCGAGCTCGACGGTCACAGCGTCAAGAGCTGCACCGTGCTCGCCGTCCAGGCCGACGGCTCGGAGGTCACCACCATCGAGGGGCTGCAGGGCGAGGACGGCTCGCTGCATCCGATGCAGCAGGCGTTCCACGAGAAGCACGGCCTGCAGTGCGGCTACTGCACGCCCGGGATGATCATGGCGTGCCGTGACCTGTTGAAGAACAACCCGAACCCGAGCGAGCAGGAGATCCGCGAAGGCATCGAGGGCAATCTCTGCCGCTGCACGGGCTACCAGAACATCGTCAGGGCCGTGCAGGCAGCGGCTGGAGCAGGAGTTACGGCATGACGGCAGTAGAGGAGCGCCCCGACACCCAGATCGGGCAGGCGCGCACCCGCAAGGAGGACCAGCACCTCATCACCGGCCGCACCACCTGGGTCGACAACATGACGGTGCCCGGCATGCTCCATCTGGCGATCCTGCGCAGCCCCATGGCGCACGCCACGATCACCTCCATCGACACCACGGAGGCCAAGGGCCGGCCCGGGGTCATCGCGGTCTTCACGGGGCAGGACTTCGCCGAGACGCAGGGCAACCTGCCCTGCGCGTGGCCGGTCACGCCCGACATGGTCAATCCGGGCGCGCCGTCTTTGGCGGTCACCCAGGTCAACCACGTCGGCGAGGGCGTGGCGGTCGTCGCTGCCCGCAGCAAGGCCGAGGCGGTCGACGCGCTCGAGGGCATCGACGTCGACTACGAGCCGCTGCCGGCGGTCACGAACATGGCGGAGGCGGCCAAGGACGGCGGCGATCTGGTCCACCCGAACACGACGTCGAACAAGTCCTACACCTGGGCCTTCGAGTCCGGCGAGGCCGGCACCGGCGGCCCCATCCAGCAGGCACTCGACGAGGCCGAGGTCACCGTCACCCGCCGGTTCATCCAGCAGCGGCTGGTGCCGGCGTTCATGGAGCCGCGCTCGGTGCTGGTGCAGCCGGTCGGTGACGGCGTGCTGGTGCACTCCGCCACCCAGATCCCGCACATCCTGCGCACGATGCTGGGGCTCACGCTCGGCATCGAGGAGCAGAAGGTGCGCGTCGTGGCCCCCGACGTCGGCGGCGGCTTCGGCGGCAAGATCCCGGTAACGCCCGAGGAGGTCATCACCACCCTGGTGGCCCGCAAGCTCGGCAAGCCGGCGAAGTTCACCGAGACCCGGTCCGAGTCGCTGATGTCCGCCCACCACGGCCGGGATCAGATCCAGGACATCACCATCACCGCCAAGCGGGACGGCACCGTCACCGGCCTGGACGTCCACCTGCTGGCCGACATGGGCGCCTACCTGCGCCTGGTCGGCCCCGGCGTGCCCATCCTCGGCGCCTTCATGTTCCCGGGGATCTACAAGTTCCCGTCCTACCGGTTCGTCTGCGACGGCATCTTCACCACCAAGACGCCCACCGACGCCTACCGCGGCGCCGGCCGGCCCGAGGCGACGTACGCCATCGAGCGGATCATGGACGAGCTGGCCGCCGAGCTCGGCATGGACCCGATGGAACTGCGCCGCAAGAACTGGATCAAGCACGAGGAGTTCCCGTACACCATGGTCAGCTCGCTGACCTACGACTCGGGCAACTACGAGGCCGCCACCGACAAGGCGCTCGAGCTGATGGGCTGGGACGACCTGCGCGCCGAGCAGCAGCGGCGGCGCGACTCGAAGGACCCGGTGCAGCTCGGGCTGGGGATCTCCACGTTCACCGAGATGTGCGGTCTCGCGCCCTCCCGGGTGCTCGGCTCGCTGGACTACGGCGCCGGCGGCTGGGAGTCGGCCAGCATCCGGATGCTCGCCACCGGCAAGGTCGAGGTCGTCACCGGGGCCAGCCCGCACGGGCAGGGCCACGAGACGGCCTTCAGCCAGATCGTCGCCGACCAGCTGGGCGTGGCGTTCGAGGACGTCGAGGTCATTCACGGCGACACGCAGTCCTCCCCGAAGGGGCTGGACACCTACGGTTCCCGCTCGCTGGCGGTCGGCGGCATCGCGATCGTCAAGGCGGCCGAGAAGGTCGTGGCGAAGGCCAAGAAGATCGCCGCGCACCTGCTGGAGGCCAACGAGGACGACCTGGATTTCGAGCAGGGCAGCTTCTCGGTCAAGGGCTCCCCCGGCTCGTCGGTGGCGATCGGTGAGGTCGCGTTCGCCACCTTCATGGCGCACAACCTGCCCGACGGGGTCGAGCCGTCGCTCGACTCCGACGCCGTCTACGACCCGGAGAACTTCTCCTTCCCGCACGGCACGCACCTGTGCGCCGTCGAGATCGACACCGAGACCGGGTTCACCACGATCCGCAAGTACGTCTGCGTCGACGACATCGGGACCCCGATCAACCCGCTGATCATCGAGGGGCAGGTGCACGGCGGCCTGGCCCAGGGCATCGCCCAGGCGCTGTTCGAGGAGGCGGTCTTCGACGAGGACGGCAATCTCACCACCGGCACCTTCGTCGACTACACGCTGCCCTCGGCGGCGGACCTGCCCTCGTTCACCACCGACCGCACCGTCACCGCGGCCACCTCCAACCCGCTCGGCGTCAAGGGTGTGGGCGAGGCGGGCACCATCGCCTCCACCCCGGCGGTCGTCAACGCCGTCGTGGACGCGCTACGGCCCTACGGGGTGAACGACATCCGCATGCCCGCCACCCCCGAGCGGGTCTGGCGCGCGATCCACGGCTCGGCGCACGCCGGCCGGGCCGAGGAGGGCACCAACGCCTACGGCGGCGCCACGACCAGCACCACGGACGGGAGCAACTGACGATGATCCCTGCAGCCTTCGAGTACACCCGCCCGTCCTCGGTAGCCGAGGCGGTCGCCGCACTGGGCGAGGCCGGCGACGACGGCAAGATCCTGGCCGGCGGCCAGTCGCTCATCCCGATCCTGCGGCTGCGGCTGGCCGACCCGAGCACGGTGGTCGACTGCAGCCGGGTCGAGGAGATGCGCGGCGTCCGGGAGGACGGGGACGCCCTGGTCATCGGCGCCGCCACCACGCACGACGAGGTCATGCGTGACGCGCTGGTCGCCCAGCACGCGCCGATCCTCGCCCAGGCCACCGAGACCGTAGCCGACCCGCAGGTCCGCCACCGCGGCACCTTCGGCGGTGCGCTGGCCCACGCCGACCCGGCCGGTGACCTCGGGGCGGTGGCGCTGGCGCTCGGCTGCCAGTTCGTGGCCCACGGCCCCGGCGGCGAGCGACGGATCGGGGCGGACGAGTTCTTCCTCGACTACCTCACCACCGCCCTGTCCCCGGATGAGGTGCTCACCTCGATCCGAGTGCCCAAGCTCGGCGCGGGCTGGTCGTCGCACTACGAGAAGTTCAACCGGGTGGCGCAGGCGTGGTCGATCGTGGCCGTGGCGGCCCTGGTCAAGCGGGAGAACGGCTCGATCAGCGAAGCCCGGATCGGCCTGACGAACATGGGCTCGACGCCGCTGCGCGCGAGCGCCGTCGAGCAGGCCCTGGCCGGGGCCGACACCAGCGCGGCGGCGATCGGCGCGGCCGCGGAGCACGCCGCGGAGGGCACCAGCGCTCCGTCGGACCTCAACGGGCAGGCCGATTACCGTGAGCACCTGGCCCGCGTGCTGACCAAGCGGGCGGTGCTCGCCGCCGCCGGCGGGTGACCGCCACGGCTCCCGTCCGACGCCGGCACTTCCAGGAAAGAGGCACCACGTGAATCTCGAGCACACCTTCACCGTCCCGACCGGGATCGACGAGGCGTGGAAGATCCTGCTCGACATCGAGACGATCGGGCCCTGCATGCCCGGGGCTTCGATCGACTCGGTCGACGGCGACGATTTCACCGGCAGCGTCAAGGTGAAGCTCGGCCCGATCAACCTGACCTACAAGGGCAAGGCCAGCTTCGTCGAGAAGGACGAGGCGAACCACCGGGCGGTCATCGACGCCAGGGGCAAGGACGCCCGGGGCAACGGCACCGCAGCGGCCAAGGTCACCGCCACACTCAGCGACACCGGCGGCCGGACCACCGTCAAGGTCGACACCGACCTGGACATCACCGGCAAGCCGGCGCAGTTCGGCCGGGGCGTCATGGTCGACGTGGGCAACAAGCTGATCGGGCAGTTCGCCGACAACCTCGCCGAGCAGATCGGCGGCGGATCCGGCGAGTCGGCCCAGCCGGCACCGGGGGGCCCGGTGGCGGACGGGCCCGCGGCGACGCCGGCAACGGCCTCGACGGCGTCGCCGTCGGCATCACCCACGGCGGCGGGGTCGACCACCCAGGGGCCGGCCTCGGCTCCCGCGTCGAGCAGCCCGCGCCGGCCGGCCAGGGAGACCGAGCCGATCAACCTCATCGAGTCGGCGGGCCCTGCCGTCGTGAAGCGGGTCGCCCCGCTGGCGGTGGGCCTGCTGATCGTGTTGCTGCTGCTGGGGCTGCGGAAGCGGCGCCGCTCCCGCCGCTGATTCGGCCGTTGATTCAGCCACTCACGCGGCCGCTGACTCAGGTCACCGCCCGGGCCGTCGTCGACGGGCCGGGCGGTGGCGTCTGCGCGCCCCGCGACGCGGGAGCGGCGGCCCGGCGCAGCAGCCAGTCGGCGATCTCCTCCCCGGCCCGCACCCCCTCCCGGCGGGTGACGGCGACCTGCTCGGCCCGCCAGCCGGAGGCGTGCAGTTCGCCGTGCCGGGCCACGATCCCCGCCTCCGCGGCCAGCAGCAGGTCGGCGTCGAGCAGCGAGTCCCCGGCCGCGAGCAGCGCGCCGGCGTCCTCCCGCCGCCGTATCTCGGCCACCGCGGCGCTCTTGGTGAGCGCCCGCGGCACCCAGTAGAGCTTGCGCCCCTGCAGCGACACCTGCCAGCCACGCGGGCCGGCCCAGGCCGCCTCCTGCGCCACCAGGTCGGGCGGGGCCGCGTCCCGGTCGAGCAGCGCGTAACAGAACAGCTCCGCGGCGGTGCGGACCGCGCTCGTCCAGGCCGGGGCGCAGACGCGCTCCACGTGGGCGCGCACCTCCGCCACGGACGCGGCGGCGCCGACCGCCGCCGCGACCCTCCGGCGCCACGACGCGTCGGCCCGGCCGTCGACGAGCAGCACGCCGCCGTTCGCGGCCACGGCGTAGCGCGGCGCCGGCCCCGGCAGCGTCACCCGGGCGAGCTGCTCGGGTGTGCGAGTCGTCGCCGGCACCAGCAGTGCTCGCTCCGGCAACCGGGCGAGCGCGGCGGCGGCGGGACGGGTGACGAACGAGGCGTCGGTGTCGCGGTAGCGCTCCACTGCCACGACCGGCACCTGCTGGTCACCGTGCCGCTGCAGCGCGGCCGCCGAGTAGATGAGGGTGCGGTCGAGGTCGACGGCTGCGAGGGGCCGGCCCGCCGCGACGGGCCCGCTCATCCGACCACCGCGGCCCGGCCGTCCGCGCCGGTGGCGCCCCGGGTGTAGCGGGGGTGGATCAGCCCGACGCACCGGTACGTCAACCCGTCGACCTCGTGGACCGGCACGCCCCGCTGCCGGGCCAGCAGCCGCACGTGCGCGAGCTCGGCCGCGTCGTCACCCTCGCCGGCGCGGACCAGAACCGCCCACGGAACTCGCCGCAGCAGCACCCGCGTCGTCTCCCCCACCCCGGGTTTGACCAGCGTGACGTCGCCGAGGCCGTAGGCCTCGCTGAGCTGCTCGATCTCGGCCCAGCCGGCCCAGGTCGGGGCCCGCTCACCCCGCTGGATCCTGGGCCAGTCGGCGGCAACCCGCGCGGCGACGCCGTCGAAGTGCGCGGTGACGGTGTCGATGAACCGGGCGGAGACGTCGCTCGCGGCGAGCTGCCGGTAGAACTTCGCGCCGTGGTAGTCCCCCGGCCGCAGCAGGGCCGGGTTGAGGACGGTGCGCGACACCAGCCCCGAGACCGTCGAGTTCAGGCAGGCCGACGGCACGAGGAAGTCCTCCCGGGTGCCGAAGGTGCGGACGCAGTGCCCCGGGTCGGCCAGCACCGCCAGGGCGGGGTCGAACGCGGTACCCAGCTCGGCGTTCGCGGCCGTGACGGCGGCGGCGAGTTCGCCGGCGATCGCGCCCTTACCGGTCCAGCCGTCGACGAACACCACCTCGGCCGGGTCGTGACGGGCCGCGAGGTGGCGCAGCGCGAGCGGGTCGATCCCGCGGCCCCGCACGATGGAGACGGCGTAGTGCGGCAGCTCCAGACCTCGGCGCGCGGCCCAGCGGCGCATCAGCACCCCCACCGGGGTGCCGGCGCGGGCCAGCGAGGCCAGCACGGGCCGCGGCCCCCGCTCGGCCAGCACCAGTTCGGTGACGACACCCACGGCGTGCGCGATTCGCGTCGCGGACGCCGCCAGCGCGGCCTCGAACAGCCGCAGGTACTCCGCGTCCGGCTGGTACTCGACCGGCAGCGACTCGGCGTAGTGGGCCCCGCCGGACTGGACGGCTTCCTCGCGCTCCTCGGTCGGGGCCTCGAGTGGGACGCCGGACAGGTCGGTGAGCAGCCAGCCGACCTCGTCGGCGGCGTAGCTGCCGAATCCGGGCCCGCGCAGCGGTGGCGGCGCCGGCCGCCGGGACGGCAGGACGACGACGTGCACCCGCCGGCACACCGCCCGCAGCCGCGGCACCAGCCCCTCCCGGAACCCGGGGCCATCGGCGTCGGAGTCGACGACGACCACCACGTCGGTGAACGTCCCCGGCGCCAGGTTGTAGGCCCAGCGCGGGCCGGGTCCGCCCTCGGCGTCGTCGTGGCTGTCGAACGCGACCGCGCTTCGGATCGGGTAGCCGGGGTCGTCGAGCGCGAGCACCGGCGAACGGGTGGTGGACGAGATCCGGACGCTGCGGTCGGGAGCGCACAACTCGAGCGCGACCAGCAGCGGTGCGTACATCAGCTCCTCGGTGCCGAGCACGAGGATCCGGTCGCCGATCAGCCCCGGAGTGGCCGCGGCGGCGACCGCGGCCGCCGCCTGCCGTATGCCTGGGTGCTCCCCCGGTGAGACGCCGTGCCGGCCGCCGTCCGGCACGCCCGGCGGCCAGGCCGGGGGGACCTCCACCACGTCGCCGAGCGTGGTGGGCGCGGGCGCCGCCAGGGTCGAGGCGTCCGCGACGAACGCCGCGGCCCGGGAGGGGAAGTCAGCGGGCCACTCCAGCCTCCCGCCGGCGAGGGCGACGACGTCGATGCGGGCGCCGAGCTCGGCGGCCAGCCGGTCGAGCGCCGCCCGATCCGACTGGCCGCGGACGTCGACGAGCGCCGCGAGCACGTAGCGCTGACGGGGCGCGAGGCGGTGCAGCGCCGCGAGCGTGTGGGCGGCGGTGCGGCCGGTGGAGAGTTCGTCGTCGACGAGCACCACCGCCCGGCCCCGCCGCAGCATCCTCGGATCCTCCGGCAGCAGCCGGTGGCTCGTGGCGTGGCTGTGCTCCTCCTCGAACCCGGCGACGGCGTCGGTACCGGGCACGCGGCGCCGGGTGGAGTGCAGGTACGGCGCGTCCAGGGCCTCGGCGACGCAGTGGCCCAGCGCGGTGGCCGTCTCGGCGGTGCCTACGACCAGGGCGTCGACGGCGCCGAGCCGCTCGCGAACCGTCCGGCCCAGCTCCAGACCGCGGCCGTACACCAGGCAGGGGTCGGCCGGGATGTGCTTGCCGAGCGCGGTCGAGACGAGCAGGTGGGCGCGGCGCGGGTTGTGCCGCAGCGCCAAGCCCGTCAACCCGTGCAGGTCGCACGGGTAGGCCGGATCGGCGGCCAGCCGCAGCCCGAACCGCCCGGCCACCCAGTCGCCGGACCACCGCGAACTCCTCGACACGCTGCTGTCCTACCTGCGCAGGCCGGCGCCGAGCAGGTCGACGAAGCTGACCTGCTCGCGCGCGACTCCGAAGATCCTGGCCCGCAGCAGGGTGCGCCGCGCCCACTCGGTGTGGGGCCGGCTCTCGTTCATCTTGTTGCGGTAGCTCGACGCCGACGCCCCGCCCCGCGCGGCGGTCGACACCACGGCCGCGGCGTCGTCGTACTCCTCGTGGGAGACGACCGACAGGGCGTGCACCGCGGCGACGTGGGTGGGGTGGATGACGGTCTTGCCGGTGAGCCCGTTGGCCTGGTCGAGGGCGACCTCACGGAGCAGGCCGTCCAGGTCGGCGGCCAGCAGGTCGGCTCGCAGGTCGCCCTCGGCGTGCTCGGCGAACGGCGATTCCCGCAGCAGCGTCCGGAACATCCGCTCCGGGGCCGGGAAGTACTCCCACACCGGGCCGGTGACGACGTGCCCGCCCGCCCCGGGCCGGCCGAAGACGTTGACGATGTCGGCGATGGCGTCCGCCACGACCCGCACGTCCCACACCGTGAACTCCCGAGAGCGGCGGAGGCCCCACGCGCCGGAGAGGTCGGTCGCGCCGACCCGGACGGCCGGCACGAGGTCGGGGTACTTGTCGACCAGCCGCCGGGCCCCCAGCAGCGAGCCGGCACGGGACTCGAGGTGGGCGACGTCGCCGGTCTCCAGCACCGGCATCACCAGCAGCCGGTGACCCGACTCGGCCGAGGCGGCCGCCACGGCCTCGAGCACGCCGGCCGACTCCTCGCCGAACTTCGGGACGACGAAACCGGTGAGGACGTCCACGTGGACGCCGAGCGCCCGCACGACCATGCCGATCTGCGCCTCGTGACGGACCCGGACGAACAGCAACGGCATCGGGCCACCGGTCTCGCCCAGCCGGCGCAACTGCGCGACGGCATTGCGTTCGGCCGCGACGAGGTCGTCGTCCGCGACAGCGTCTTCCAGGCAGACGACGACGCTGACGGTTCCGGTGGCCGCCCGGCGCCGGATGTCGTCCGCCAGCGCCGGCCGGGTCGCCGGGCAGTACAGCGTCGCCCCGAGCCCGGTGCCGACCACAGCGGCGTCCTCGTCCGCGGCGAACTCCTCCGGGGCGTGCAGGAACAGCCGCCGCCGCTGGTCGGCGGCGAGGAAGCCGAAGTGCCGCATCCGCGGATCATGACACGTCCGGATGACGTCCGGCTGTGCTCACCGCGGCGCCCCGCGCGGCCGTGGGGCGGTCCGTCCCGGCACCGATACGGTGGACGCCCGGCCCGGCGAGGAACCGGGGAGCGCACGAGCGGAGGGTGACGGTGACCGAACTGACGATGGGCAGCAACGTCCCGCTCGCGGCCGGAACGATCCGGGCCACCGTGCAGTGGGCCGCCGGCCCCGGGATCCCCGACATCGATGCCGCGGCGCTGCTGCTGACCGGCGCCGGCACGGTCGGCGGGGAGCCGGACTTCGTCTTCTACAACCAGCCGCGGCACCCGTCGGGCGCCGTGCAGCTCGCCGGACGGCAGGACGCCCCGTCCCCCGGCGCCCGCATCGACATCGACCTGGCCCGGGTGCCCGAGCAGACCGAGCGCATCGTGCTCACCGCCTCGGCCACCGGCGGCACGTTCGGTCAGGTGCGCGAGCTGAGCCTGGTGGTGGCCGACCTCGCCACCGGCGCACCGGTCGCCTCGTTCCCGATGCAGGCCGGCAGCGAGACCGCGTTCCTGTGCGGTGAGGTCTACCGCCGTGACGGTCGGTGGAGGTTCCGCGCCGTCGGCCAGGGCTACGCCTCCGGGCTGGCGGGGCTCGCCACGGACTTCGGCATCAGCGTGGACGGGGCGGCCGGTCCCGCCGAGCCGGCTCCGGCCTCCCCCGCACCCCCGGCGCCCGCCGCGTCACCGCAGCCCGCCGCGCCGTCGGCGGCCCGGATGCCGGCCACTGGAGCCCTCGACCTCGACGCCCCCTGGCCGCCGCCGGCGGCTCGCTGACCGCCACCGGCTGTCATCCACTCCCGGCTCAGGTGACCGGCGAACGGTCGTCGCGCCAGGTGATGCGGTCGAAACCGTAGGCCCGCGCGGCTTCCCGCACGTCGCCCACGACCGTCTCCAGTTCCGCGCGGACCACGAGCTCGCCGTCGAGGTTGTAGAAGGTCATCAGCACGGCGATCCGTCCGGCGTACAGCGTCTCCAGCGGCAGCTCCAGCCGCCCGCCGCCGAAGAGGCTCACCACGAGGGTCCCTCCCCAGGTCAGCTCGGCGCGCGACTCGGAGAATGCATAGACCGCGATCCGCTCGATGTCCGTGATCTGCCGCAGGTCGATGCTGAGCCCCTCGTACTCCTCGTGGGAGGCGGCCACCACCGGACGTCGGGACGACGGGCCGAACCGGCTGCCCCCGGCGAGCTGGACAACCCCGGTGCCGCCGGAGCGCAGTTGGTAGAACGCCCCCAGCCGGACGTCCCCGACCTCCGGTGAGCAGACGGCCTCGACCTCGAGGGCTCCGACGCCCGACTGCACCCGGGTGAGCGTGACGGTCGGGTCGTGCACGGTCAGCAACCGGTGACCGGTGCCGCCCGTGCGCACCACGTGGCGCCGCCGCCAGGCCGTCGGCGGCGGTTCCGGGCGCCGTTCCGGCGCTGCAGTCCTCGACAGGTTGGACGACGGGCCGCGCTGCGGCCCGGCCGAGGGCGCCGACGCCTTCGGTCCGGGCGGCGCCGACAGGTCGAGTGAGGCCGAGGCCGCCGGCACAGGCGTCCCGCCGCCGGAGCGACGATCCCGGCGGGTGTAGTCGACACCACCGGCGGAGCCGGTAGAGCCGGTAGCGCCGGCGGCCGGCGTCGGGGTCGTGTCCCGCTCCGGGCGGCGGTAGTCGATGCCGCCTGATCCGGTCGCGCTGCGGTCCGATGCCTGCGCCGGCCGGCGCGGCCGCGACCGGCGCCGGAGAAAGGTCAGATCCGGTCGCGGGGAGGCGGTGCTGGGGTCGCCGATCACGCCGGCCCGCTCACGTCGGCCGGCCCGGCCGCCGGTTCACAGCGGCACCCCGAAGTCCTTCGCCACGGCGCCGGCACCCTCGGAGTAACCCTGGCCGAGCACCTTGAACTTCCACCCGCCGTCGTAGCGGTAGACCTCCCCCAGGGACACCGCGGTCTCGCTCTCGAAGGCGTCCGACAGCTCCTCCGACCGGACCAGTTCGGTGTTGCCGTCGAGGTTCAGCACCCGCACGAAGCACGAGCGGAGCTGCCCGAGCGTGCGCCGCTGCGCCGGCCCGTCGTTGATGTACAGGATGAGCACGATGCGCTCGATGTCGGCCGGTACGGCCGCGAGGTCGATCTCGATCTGCGCGTTGTCGTCGCCCATCGCCCGCTCGAGCTGCTGGACGGACAGATCCGAGGAGGTCAGCTGGTTGAAGAACACGAAGTCCCGATCCGAGCGCACTTTCCGGTCGGCGTCGAGCAGCAGCGCGGCGAAGACCAGGTTGTCGTCCAGGACGTGCTCGGCCCCGGCGTTCCAGCGCGCACCGAGCACGAGACCGCGCAGGTCCGGGATCTCGCGGGTGAGGGAGACGTTCGCCCCCCGCGTCATCGCTGGCATCGGTTTCCAGCCTAGAGATCGAGGTCCGACCGGCTGAACTTGGTGCGCAGGAAGTTGCCCTGCGTGAACAGCGCGTCGACGTCGTGTCGCTGCGTTGCCTGCAGCAGGTCGTCGGCGGCCTCCGACAGCGAGTCCAGCTGCTCGCGCAGCGCCACGGTGGGTGTCCGTCCCCGCGGCCCCGGCCGGTCCACCAACTGGGGGTCGAGACTCAGGTAGGTGCGCAGCGTGGTCGGCAGGTAGTCGCCGAGGATCCCGTTGACGGACACGACCGCGTAGACGTCCAGCGGACGCTCGCGGCCGAGCTCGATGACCTCACGGATGGTGTCGGTGACCCCCCGGGAGATCACGACCGCCTCGACCGGCAGCCTGCCGGCGTTGGCGTTGATGAAGCGGACCAGCTCCCACTGCCGCCCCAGCAATTCGTCCGGGTCGCCTTCGGGGTCGCGGTCGTCCGGTTCTCCGGACTCGGCCGGGTGAGAGGGGTCCGGTTCGTCCCGGAGGCGGCGGAACCACGAGACCATACGGATGGACCTGACGTGTGCGTGGGTGGATGGGGCCCCGACCGGTTCGGCTCAGCTGCCCGGCAGCTGGTTCGGCCCGGTCGAGCCGAGTTCGGCGGTGTTGCCCTCGGAGCGGCGGACGCGTTCCAGGTACGGCTTCGCCCGCTCGATCTGCCCCTCCAGCGCGGTAACGGTCTGCGACATGCTGTCGACCGACTGGGCCCGGAAGGTGTCGAGGGCGTCCATGGTCTGGAACACGTTGTCGAAGGCGGCCTGCAGCTTCTCGATCTCGATGGAACTGCTGGCGGCCTGCTCGTTGATCTGCGCGCCCTGCACGCGCAGCTGCTGGGACGTCGACTCGATGAGGTTGGACGTGGTGGCGTTCAGCGCCGTGATCTGGTCCAGGACCAGCTTCTGTCGCGCGAGCGCCTGGGACACGATCACCGCGGTGCGCAGCGCCGACACCGTAGTGGTCTGGGCGCGGTCGACGCCCTTGATCAGCTCCAGGTTGTTCTTGCGCACCAGATCGAGCGCCATGTAGCCCTGCACGGCCACGGCCATCTGGGTCATGATGTCCTGCCGCCGCTGGCGGATGGCGAACAGCGCGTCGGACTTGAGCGCGTTGCCGCCTTCGGTGTCACCCGCCGCCTCGACCTCGGCGATCTTCTGGGTGACGGCCTCGTCGAGGGCGCCGGCCAGCTCGTTGTACTCGCTCAGCTTGCCCATGGTGGCCCACATGTTGGCCTTCTCGGTCTCGATGGCCGCGTTGTCCTTGCGCAGGTCGTCCTGCCCGGACTCCAGCGACTTGATGATGGCGTTGAGCTGGGTCTGCGCCGTCTCGTACTTCTGGAAGTACTTGCGGATCCGGTCGCCGAACGGCATCCACTTGAAGATCTTCTTCGCGCCGGTCAGGTCGGCCCGGTTGGGGTCGAGGTCGGTGACGGTGTTGCGCAGCTCGTTGAGCGTGGTGGCCACCCGGGTCTGGGCGTCGCCGCCGCCTCCGCCCTTGCCGGCCTTCACGACGGCGGCGGGGCGGTCGAGCATCCGGTTGGAGACGTTGGCAGAGGCGCGCAGCTCCTTGTCTCCCATCGAGGTGATGGTGTCGACCTTCTGCGCGAACTCCGGCGCGCGGTGATCGAGCCCGGCCAGCTCGGAGGCGAACGCCGCTGCCCGCTGCTGCAGCTCGGTCTTCTTGGCGTCGTCGACCGGCACCGCGCCCGCCGCCTGCTCGTCCTTGACCAGCTGCACCGGCTCCGGCGGCTGGAGCACGAGCCCGCCGCCCGCACTTGCCGACGGCGTCGCGGCCGGCTGTGCCGCGGTCGAGTTCAGGTCCAGCTCGGACATCTCGCCACTCCTCTTCGACTGTTGGTGCTCCGGCGCGCCGGGGCGCCCGCCTGTCACCAGGCTATTCCGAAATGCGAGAAGACCGTCGGCGGGCGGGTCGGAGTTACTTCCGACCGGCCTGCCAGCTCATCCCCCACCCGTAGGCGGCGTCGAGGGCGCGCTGCGCACCGTCGATGTAGTTGACCTCGCGCTGGATGGTGATCTCGCCGTTCTGGTTCAGCACCTGGGCGACAGCGCAGATGCGGGCGCCGTCGCGGGGGTCGTCGAGCTGGACCTCGATCGGCTGCGCGCCGACCGGGTAGACGGTGAGCAGGCCGTTGGCGGCGGCCCAGTTCGCCGCGCCCTCGTAGATGAGCGCGAAGATGAGGATCCGCCGGATCTTGGCGGGGTCCTGCAGGTCGATCGACATGTTCTCGCCGCCGCTCGAGGCTCCGGAGCGGTCGTCGCCGTCGAGACTGATCAGCACCTCACCCGTGCTGGCCATGCCGCCGCGGAAGGCGTCGCCCAGCGCCTGCACCACGCCCTTGGTGCCGTCGGCGAACTCGTAGAGGCAGCCGAGGTCCAGGTCCAGTTGGGTGTTCTTGCGGAACAGGCCCTTAGCCGGTGGCTTGGCGTCCCAGTTCAGATTGACGCGCATGACGCCGCCCTGGCCGCCGTGCTTGGTCAACGAGACCGTCGGCGCGGTCTTGGTCAGCGTGACCTTGCTGAGCGAGACGCCCCCCTGCTGTTCCGGCGGTGGCGGCGGTGTGGCCGGGCGCTTGTTGTAGTCGATTCCCACGAATGCGTTCCTCTCTCGTGTGGCTCGGTGCGCCGGCGAGACGGCCTGCTCGGGCCGGTCAGACCTGCGCGGGCTCCTGCTCGCGTTGGGCGGTCTCCTGCCGTTCCTCGCGGCGGTTGCGGGCGATCGAGGACCCCAGGGCCAGGCCGATGAAGCCGACACCGATCAGGCCGGTGACGAGCTCGGGCACCTCGTACTCGATGGTGATCAACAGGATCACCGCCAGCGCACCGATGGCCCACAGCGCGCCGTGCTCGAGGTAGACGTACTCGCTCAGCGTCCCCTTGCGCACAAGGTAGATCGTCAACGACCGGATGAACATGGCGCCCACGCCGAGACCGATCGCGATGATGATCGGGTCGGACGTGATCGCGAAGGCACCGATGACCCCGTCGAAGCTGAACGAGGCGTCGAGGACCTCCAGGTACAGGAACAGGAAGAACGCCGCCTTGCCGACCGCCACCGCGGCCTTCTGCTTGGAGACGACGACCTGCTCCCCCTCCTCCTCGACGTCCTCGTCGTCCTCGACGTCGAAGAAGTCACCGAGCCCGTTGACCAGCAGGTAGGTGGCGATGCCCAGCACCCCCGACAGCAGCACCGTCGAGATGCGATCGGCGGACGCGGTGTCGGCGTGCTCGCCGACCGTGTAGCCGGAGACGGCCAGCACCACCAGCGCGATGACCACCGAGAGCTGGTTCAGGTTGCCGGCGCGCTGCAGCGGCCGCTCGATCCAGGTCAACCAGGTGATCTCCCGCTCCTCGAAGACGAAGTCGAGGAAGAGCATCAGCAGGAACATCCCGCCGAAGGCCGCGATCGCCGGGTGCGCCTGGTGCAGCAGGTAGCCGTAGGTTCCCGGGGTGTTCGGGTCGCCCTTCTCCAGCGCGAGGCGCACCGCCTCGACGGGGTTCAGCTTCGCGGTGATCCCGACGATGACCAGCGGGAAGATCAACCGCATGCCGAACACGGCGATGAGCACACCGACGGTCAGGAAGATCTTCTGCCACGCCTCGCTCATCCGGACCAGCACCGTCGCGTTGACGACGGCGTTGTCGAACGACAGCGAGACCTCCAGAATCGCCAGGATGGCGGTCAGCGCCAGCCCGGTGCCGCCGCCGTAGAGCCATCCGAGCGCCAGGCCGATGACCGCAACGCCGATCGACCACCCGAAGATTCGAAACACTTGTGATCCCGCCTATGAGAAGGAGAGTCAGCCGACGTTGACGCCGAAGTCCCGGGCGATGCCGGCGAGGCCGGTGCTGTAGCCCTGACCGACGGCGCGGAACTTCCATTCGGTGCCGCTGCGGTACAGCTCGCCGAAGATCATCGCTGTCTCGGTGGAGGCGTCCTCGGACAGGTCGTACCGGGTGAGCTCGTTGCCGTCGGCCTGGTTGACCACCCGGATGAAGGCGTTGCGGACCTGCCCGAACGACTGCTGCCGCTGCTCGGCCTCGTAGATCGAGACGGTGACGACGACCTTGTCGACCTCGGCCGGCACGCCGACGAGGTTGACCTTGATGACCTCGTCGTCACCCTCACCCTCGCCGGTCAGGTTGTCGCCGGTGTGCTCCACCGACTGATCGGGGCTGGCGAGGTTGTTGAAGAACACGAAGTGCTGGTCGGAGAGGATCTTTCCGGACGTCCCGAGCATCAGCGCGGACGCGTCGAGGTCGAAGTCGGCCCCGCTCGTGGTCCGGGCGTCCCAGCCCAGACCGACCAGAACGGCGGTGAGGCCGGGGGCCTCCTTCGTCAGCGAGACGTTGCCGCCCTTGTTGAGACTGACGCTCATGACTCGTTCACTCCTTCACGTTTCGTAGCTGGTGCAACGGGCCGGGGGCAGACGCTGACGCCATGGCCCCGGGCGATACCGGCGCGGTCGGCGGTCACGGTGAACCTCCCGGCGGGAGCGGGCACGGAAACGCTGCGGCGGTACGGACTCCCCGACCCTAGCCGGAACAAACCGGCACTGTCCCGTTCCCCCGTCGCGGCGGGGCGCGCGTCAGTCGTGACGGATGGTGGCCAGGTAGTACAGCTTGGAGCTGGGATCGTAGGCCCAGCCAACCTGGATCGAGTTCATATTCGTGAGCAGCTTCGCCCGCGGTGCGATCTTCTTCACCAGCTGGGCACCGTCGAGCGAGGAGCCGTAGGTGAGCGCCCATCCCCCGGCGCAGTTGCCACCGTTGGACAGCGCGCACTGCTGTGCGGCCTTGGTGACCGAGCCGGGGATCGACGCCTTGCCGTGGGCGTCGCGGAAGTCGTTGATCGCCCGCACCGCACCGCCCGGGTCGCCCTGCAGCGCGCAGGCATCCGACCCGGGGCAGGAGCGGGTCGCCGCCGTGCTCGCGGCGGAGGAAGGGGTGGACGACGGAGTGGACGACGAGGTTGACCGCGGCGCCGGGCTGCTGGAGGGGGCGCCCCTCGACGTGCTCGCGGTGCCGGTGACCCGCACGGCCGGACCCGTGGGTCCGGTGGGGCCGGCCACGGTGTGCGGTGACCCGCCGCCGGAGTTGAAGAAGGTCACCATCACCGTGACGAACAGCGCGGCCACGAGGGCGAGCATCCCGAGCAGCCAGGCAGCGCGACGCCGAATGTCCGACTCGTGCTGGTCGCTCACGTCGTGGGCCATCTAGGTCGCCGCTCCTCTTTGGTCGTGCCCGCCCGGGCCCGAGGTTCCCGTACCGCCAGGGTTGTCACGTTCGTCATTATTGCCGGAGGGGCCGCATGCCCTACCCCTCGGATCCGATGTACCCGGCCGCGCTGAGAGTCCGGGGAACCGGACGAAACGCCGCACGGGCGCGAACGTCACATTGGCCCACGATCCGGGCGACTCGCGGCCCTCGGCCCACAACCGCCGGGATACGCGGTACGGTCATCGTTCGATAACAGTGCCGTCACGTTACGGCCCGCAGGGCTCCGCAGAGTGCGAATTCCGACCTCGCGTCTGCTTATAGTCCCTGCGTTCTCCTGTCGGAAGGGTGACTACCTGTGCACATTCGGAGCAACCAGCCGGGATCATGGCGATAGGCGATTCGAGCGGCGCCGCTCCGCTCGAATTCCGCAATGTCGTCAAGCAGTACCCGGGTACCGAAGACCCCGCGATCCGCGAACTGTCCTTCACGGTGCCGGCGGGCGAGGTCTGCGTCCTCGTCGGCCCGTCGGGCTGCGGCAAGACCACCGCGATGCGCCTGGTCAACCGCATGATCGATCTCACCAGCGGCGAGATCCTGATCGACGGCAACGGCGTCACCAACCGCAAGCCGGCCGACCTGCGCCGCGAGATCGGCTACGTGATCCAGAACGTGGGCCTCTTCCCGCACCTCAACATCATCAACAACATCGGCACCGTCCCGCGGTTGCTCGGGTGGGACAAGAAGCGCATCCGGGACCGGGCCCACGAACTGCTGGAACTGATCGGCCTGCCCGCCGAGATGGGCAAGCGCTACCCGAGCCAGCTGTCCGGTGGCCAGCGGCAGCGCATCGGTGTGGCCCGGGCGCTCGCCGCCGACCCGCCGCTGATGCTCATGGACGAGCCGTTCGGCGCCATCGACCCGATCAACCGGGAGAATTTGCAGAACCAGTTCCTGCGCCTGCAGCAAGAACTCCGCAAGACGATCGTCTTCGTCACGCACGACATCGACGAGGCCATCAAGATGGGCGACCGGATCGCGATCCTCAAAGAGGGCGGCGAGCTGATCCAGTACGACACCCCGGACGCCATCCTCGCCAGCCCCGCCAATGACTTCGTCGCGGCGTTCGTGGGCGAGGACCGCGGTCTCAAACGCCTGGCCCTCACCCAGCTGCGAAACATCGAGCTGCAGGATGCCGACGGCGCCGCCGGCTCCGGACCTTCGGTCCCGATCACTGCGACCCTGCGCGATGCGCTCTCGACGATGGTCACCGAGTCGGTCGAGCGGGTCTCGGTCGTCGGCGAGGACCACAAGGTGCTCGGGGTCGTGACGATGGGCCAGATCAACGACGCAGTGCAGCGCGGGGTCGACCACGGCGCGGCGAACGGCCACGACGCGGCGGACTCCGGCGCGACGGCGAACCTCAGCAAATGACCGCGCTCCTCGCCCTGCCCCCGCACGCCGCCGGGCCCGTCATTCCCAGTTTCGGCGGCACCACCTCCAGCTGCGTCAAGAACAACGGCGGGTTCTGCGTCGACTGGTTCACCCAGAACTTCTCCTCCAAGTTCCTGCCGAAGCTGTGGGAGCACCTGGAGATCAGCCTCATTCCGGTGGTCGCCGGGTTCGTCATCTCCTTCGCGCTGGCGCTGCTGGCCTACCGGCTGCGCTGGCTGACGCCGCCGGTCACCTTCCTCACCAGCCTGCTGTACACCATCCCCTCGCTGGCCGCGTTCCTCGTCCTCGTCCCGATCACCGGCCTGGGCCGGCTCACGATCTACATCCCACTGACCACCTACACCCTGCTGATCCTGTTCACCAACACGCTGGCCGGGCTGACGGGGGTCTCGGACGAGATCAAGGACGCCGCCCGGGGCAGCGGCATGACCCCCATGCAGGCGCTGTGGCGGGTGGAACTGCCGATGGCGCTACCGACGATCATCGCCGGGCTCCGGGTCGCCGCCGTCACCATCATCTCGCTCGCGACACTGGCCGGCGCAGTCGAACCGGTCGGCCTCGGGTATCTGATCTTCAACGCCCTCAACAACAACAACTTCAACACCCAGTTCGTCACTGCCGGCGCCCTCTGCGTGCTGCTCGCGCTGGCCGCCGACGCTGTGCTGGTCCTGACGCAACGGCTTTCGACGCCATGGGCCTCGGCCCGGCGGGGCGGGTGAGCGCGAGATGAACGACTTCGTCGCCGGATACCACTTCGTTCTCGACAACTGGGCCCACCCGTCGTTCCGCGGCCTGCAGGCCCTGGGCAAATCGATCTTCCAGCTGACGATCGATCACATCGTGCTCTCGGCGGAAGCCGTCGCGATCGCCCTGCTGATCGGCGTGCCGATCGGCCTGTTCCTCGGGCACATCCACCGGTTCTCGTTCCTGGCCATCAACGTGTCCAACCTGGGGCGTGCCCTGCCCAGCCTGGGCATCATCTCGATCTTCCTGCCCTTCACCGGCATCTCGCAGACCACCGTGATCATCGCGCTGGTCATCCTCGGGGCGCCACCGATCCTCACGAACACCTACGTGGCGATCGAGCAGGTCGACCCGGACACCGTCGACGCGGCCAAGGGTCTGGGTCTGCGGCCCTGGCAGGTCCTGTTGCGGGTCGAGCTGCCCCTGGCACTGCCGGTGATCTTCGCCGGGATCCGAACCGCGACCGTGTTCATCGTCGCGACCGCGACCCTGTCCGGTTTCTTCGGCGGCGGCGGGCTCGGCGACATCATCGCCAACGTCGCCTCGTTCGGCACCGTCGGACTGCTCGGGGCCTCGTACGTCCTGATCGTCCTGGCATTCCTGTCCCAGATCATCTTCCTGGCCATCGAATACCTCGTCACACCACCCGGCCTCCGCCGGCGCCAGCTCGGCGCGCCGTTCCGCCGGTCCCGGAGGTCCGGGGCACCGGCCGGCGAGGAGGGAGTCGGAGCCGAGGAGTCCCCGACCGAGAAGGAGCCCGAACCCGCTGGCACCCGATAACTGTCCGGAGGCGATCCCCGGCCTGCCGGCCCGTCTCCGACCCCGACGAGTGAGAGGCTCACTCGCAAGAGAAGCAAGGAGCACCTGGATGAAGAAGATCACGATGTTCAGCCGAGGCGCAGTCGTCGCCGCGACCGCAGCCGCGTTGGCGCTCACCGCCTGCGGTTCGAGTGGCGGCAGCAGCAGCCCGGGGAACGGGACCAGCAGCGGCAACGGCGGCAGCAGCACCGCCAACAGCCAGCCCGGCAAGGGCAAGCCGAAGATCACGCTCGGCACCAAGAACTTCTCCGAGGAGTTCCTGCTCGGCCAGCTGTACAAGCAGGCGCTGGAGGCCAAGGGCTACACGGTCGGCTACAAGGAGAACATCGGCGCCTCCGAGGTCACCGACAAGGCGATGACGAGCGGCAAGATCGACATGTACCCCGAGTACACCGGCGTGATCTACAGCAACGCGGACCTCGCCAACCTCGGCAACAGCCCGAAGTCGGCCGAGACGACGTACCAGAAGGCCAAGCAGTGGGAGAACAGCCGCGGCTACTCCGTGCTGCAGCCGACCCCGTTCCAGGACAAGGACGGTCTCGCGGTCACCAAGACCTACGCCGACAAGTACAACCTCAAGACCATCAGTGACATGAAGAAGGTCGGCAGCTTCACCTACGGCGGCCCCCCGGAGAACGGCACCCGCTACCAGGGCGTCATCGGCCTGAAGAAGGCCTACGGCCTGACCAAGATCCACTTCAAGCCGCTGACGATCGGCTCGCAGTACCAGGCGCTGGACAAGGGTCAGGTCGATTCGATCGCAGTGTTCACCACCGACGGCCAGCTCGCCACCGGCAAGTACGCCGTGCTCACCGACACCAAGGGCATCTTCGGCTACCAGCAGGTCGTCCCGGTCATCCGGACCTCGACGCTGCAGAAGATGGGCCCGGCGTTCAAGCAGATCCTGAACAAGGTGGACTCCCTGCTCACCCTGAAGGCGATCATCGCGATGAACAAGTCGGTCCAGATCGACCAGCAGGACCCGGCCGCTGTCGCGAAGTCGTTCCTGCAGGCCAACGGCTTGCTCTGACCCCTCACGTCGTTCTCCGGACCGCCGGTCCCCTTCGGGGGCCGGCGGTTCGTCGTTGTGGTGGCTGGGCCGAGCGGCTCAGCCCTGCTCGGCGCGGTCCCGCACCCCGGCGAGGATGTTGCGAAGCCCGTGGCGGGCCAGCCGGTTCACCACGGCCGAGGGCAGCGGCCACACCAGGGCCAGGTCCAGCTCGACGGTGAGCCGGCTGCCCCCGTCGCCGTCGCCCGCCACGGTGAAGGTGGCGTCGTTGCGGCGCATCATGTCACCGGCCACCAGCCGGTACCGGGCGGTGTCCCCGTCCGGGTAGTCGTAGGCCACGCGGTACCAGCCGGCCTTGCCCATCGCCTGGATCGACATCGTGACCAGCGTCGGCCGTCCGGCGTCGTCCCGTTCGTGGACCTCGACTCCCACGACCTCGCGCTGCCACTGCGGGTAGGACTCGACGTCCAGCACGACGGCCAGGACGGCCTCCGGAGTCGCGTCGACCTGAACGTCGCGGCGTAGCGCCGTCACGACTGCCGGCCGCGGGCCGTGGCACCGAGCAGGGGCGTCACGAAGCGGCGAAGTAGTAGCGCGCGACGACGTCTGCGACGCAGCCCGGCTTGTCGCCGCCCTCGATCTCGACGACCACCCGGGTCACCAGCTGCACCGCGGCCTCGCCGATGCGCTCGCACTCGGTGATCGTCGAGCGGGCCCGGATCCGCGACCCGACCGGGACGGGCGCGGGGAACCGGACCCGGTTGACCCCGTAGTTGACACCCATGGCGAGGTTGCTGATCGTCCGCAGCCGGCTGCTGAAGTGCGGGATGAGCGACAGCGTCAGGAACCCGTGGGCGATCGTCCCGCCGAACGGGCCGTCTTTGGCGCGCTCGGGATCGACGTGGATCCACTGATGGTCATCGGTGTCGTCGGCGAAGCCGTCGACCCGGGACTGCTCGATCGTCAGCCACTCCGACGGACCCGCCTCGATCCCGATGGCGTTCTCGATGTCCTCGACCGACCCGAACACGACATGGTTGTCCGTCACACGTCTTGTTCTAGCAGAGACGCCTCAGCGGTAAAGCACCTCCTGGGTCAGGCTCGCGACCAGCACGCCGGAGCGGTCGTGGACCGAGCCGGTGTACCAGCCGCGGCCGTGGCCGGTGACCCGCGGCTGGTAGTCCGACAGCACCCAGTCGTTCAGGTCGGCCGGTGCGTGGAACCAGACGGCGTGATCGAGGCTGGCGCCGGGGTCGGCGGAGCCGTCCTCGGCCGGCAGCACGCCGGTGGAGATGTCCGACAGGTAGGTGAGCGCCGCGCACTGCTGCAGCGGCTGGTCCGGCACCGGCACGGTCGACCGCGACCAGAAGCGGGTCGGGAACGGGGCCTCGTACGGCTGTTCGGGCAGCCGGTGCAGCATCGAGTGCAGGCGTGGGAACGGCTGGTCGACCAGCCCGTCCGGCCCACAGGTCGGCGGGGCGGGCTCGGCCTGCTGCAGCGCCCCCTCGGCGGCCACCTGGAACGACGAGGAGAGGCTGAAGATCACCTCGCCGTCCTGCACGGCCACCACGCGGCGGGCGGAGAAGGAGCGGCCGTCACGGTCGCGAAACACCTTGAACAGGGTGGGGGTCCGCGAGTCGCCCGGGCGCAAGAAGTAGCCGTGCAGCGAGTGGGGGCGCCGGTCCGCGGCGACCGTCCGGCCCGCTGCGATCAGCGCCTGCGCCGCCACCTGCCCGCCGTAGAGGCTGACCGGACGACCTGTCACCGGGTGCCCGGGCTCCTCGAAGACAAGGGTGTTGCGGAACAGGTTCGCGTCGATGGACTCGATGTCGAGCAGCGCCAGGAGATCGATCGCCTGCTCGCCCCCCGGACTCACCGGGTCGGCCGGGCCTGCAGTCATGCTCCGCACGCTAGGCGCCGCCGGGAGCGGACGTGAGAGGGGCCTCTCGGGTGGCCGTCAGCCGCGCTGGACGGAGACGGGCGCGAGGGAGTTCCCGGGGCGGATCGTGGCGCAGTTCTGCCCGGCCGGGCGGCCGGCGAAGCGGGCGGCCAGGTAGGTGTACGCCGCGGTCAGCCACAGCGGTGCGGTCGTGACGTGGCTGGTGAGGTTGTACTGGTGGTAGCGCACCGGCAGGCCGGCAGCGCAGTACTGCCGGGCCAGGCTGCGGACGTCGCCGGCGATCATGACGCCGTCACCGCGTCCGATCCCCGGCTTGCTGCCGGGCGTGCCCTCGAGGATGCCGTTGGCCCCTTGCCCGATGAACATCGGAACCGTGGGGGTCGGTCGTGTCCCGAGGTCGAGCCGGTTGGCCAGCCGAACGAAGATCGGCAGGCTCTCCGGCGTCGGGTACTTCGGCTTGGCCAGCTGGGACCAGGTCATGCCGGGGTAGCGGCCCAGCACGTCGGCGATCGAGGCGTCCTGCAGCTGGGCGTAGACCTTGGCGCCGTACGGAGTCAGATACCGCGTGAGATCGACGTGATACGCGCGGCCGATGCCCACGAGCGCCATGGCCATCACGCCGGCCCAGACGGCGCTGCCCTGGATGTAGTGCAGGTTGTGGTCCGGTTCGACCAGCACCCCGCCCTCGGCGGCACCGACCAGCCGGCGGTTGATGTCCGGGGCGTAGTGCGGCGCCAGCGCCGCCGCCCAGTTGGTGGCGATCGCGCCGCCCGAGTAGCCGACCAGACCGATGCGGGCGTGGGGGGCTATCCCTGAGGCCGACGAGCGGGAGACGGCGCGCAGCGCGTCGAGGGTCGTGCGGCCGTACTCCGGGCCGGCGGCGAAGTCCGCCGCCTGGCCCTCGGTGTCGGTGACGACGATGCTGGCGCCCTGCAGCAACAGCGGCGCCATCAGCACCGTTTCGGCGTGCACGGTGAAACCGCCCGGGCTGGTACCGCCCGCGATGGCCCGCGACGGGGAGTCGGCCGGATTCAGCGAGTCGTAGAACGACTGGTACGCCACGACGCGGTGGCTCGTCCGGCCCGAGGGCGGCTCGAGGACGGAGGTGACGTTCACCGCGGGGCGGCGGCGGGCGTCTTCGGTGCGGTAGAGCACCTGGGTGACGTGGACCGGCACGGGCACGCCGGCCACGCTGTAGGTGAGATGCCGGGTCGCGAGCGGAGTCCCGGGAGCGACATCGGCGAGTGGCCGCGTGCCCTGGTAGGTGTAGAAGCCGGAGCCCGCCGCCGCGACCGGCGCCGCCTGCACCGTCGCCGTCGCCGCCACCACGGCGGCCACGACCGCCGCCACCTTCTGCCAGGAACGGATCCGCACGCTCGTCCTCCCTCTCCGGAAGTGCCGCGGCGGACATGATCGCCGCATGTCGCCCGTGACGTTAGTTACTTCCGGGTAACCGGGCAATTCGTCGCCGGTCGACGGGGCCGCGAGCCGGCCGAAATTCCACCTCACGCCCACTTGACACGGCGGGTCGGGCGCTGCAGGATTGCCTCAGCAGTTCGGCGATCGCAGGGGGGCGGCGCTGGCCTCACGTCCACCAGGGCGTGTGTTTGCAGGAACTCCGGGCCGGGGGGCCGTCGAGGTCTTGCAGCCTGCTTCTTCGGAGGGGCCCGGTCCGCCACGGTGGACCGGGCCCCTCCGCATGTCCGACCCGATCTTGTTGCGCTACCCGCGCCTCACGGCATCCAGCGCAACAAGATCCGCACACCCGGCCCGATCTTGTTGCGCCACCCGCGCCACACGACACCCAGCGCAACAAGATCCGCAGGCCCGTTGTGCCCGTCAGAAGAAGCCGCGGTAGGGCGAGTACCGCACGATGTTCAACGACTGGGCCAGGCTGAAGCGGGTGTCGTTGCGGATGAGCCAGGTGCGCGCAATCCAGGCGAAGCCGTCGACGAGATGGGTCAGTGCCCACCGCTGCCGCGGCATCGGCCACCGCCGGTCGACGACCCGGGTGCTGGGCGGTATGCCGAGGGTTACGCAGGCCCGCCTCACCCGCGCCGAGCAGGCCGGGGCGTTGGTGAAGTTGCCGCGGGGACGCACCCGGTAGAACTGCCCGTAGGTGTAGGGGCGGCCGTTGTCCGAGGTGTCCACGATGAAGTGCTTGCCGCGCACCCCCACGTGGGCGAGCTGCGCGACGATCGCGCGCCCGTGCCGCACCTCGGCCGGGGTGCCGGTGTGGTGGGTGGTCCCGAGCGCGAAGCCGCGGGTGTAGCGGATGCCCGCGGTCCGCAGCATCCGGGCGGCCTGAGCGGGCTTGAGCCAGTCCGCGGCCCCACCGCCGATGTAGGTCGTGACGTTGGGCAGCCGGCTCAGCAGTCGCGCCGTCCACGCCACCAGGTGCAGCCGCACCGCAGGTCGCCACCCGGTGAGCGCGACGGGCAGGTCCGGTTCGAGGACGACCGCGGCGCGGGTCCGCCCGATCGCCCGGACGGCGTTGCGGATCCACGCCCGGTACGCCGCGATGTCGGATTGGGTGAGCGGTTGCCGCTTCGCGCCCTCGTTGTGGGGCCAGATGGCGAAGATCCCCATCCAGACCAGGACGTTCGGGTTGCCGTGCTGCTCCTGGGCGACGTCCTTGTGGATTCGGCCGGCGATCTCGTTGGGCCTGATGTAGCGGGTGTACCACCGCACGTGCGGACGCAGCGCCAGCTTGGCCATCGTCCGTCGCGTGCCGCCCCGGGAGGCCTGGAAGGCCGGATAGAGCTTGTCCGAGGGGCCGCGGTAGATCCCCCACGGATGCCCGGCGAGGGGGTTGGCCTGCCGCGTCGCGGCCATCGCGCGCGTGGCCGGCGTACGCGCCACGGCGGAGTCGGGCACCGTCACCGCGGAGGACGCCACCAGGGCGGCAGCGACGGCCGCGACCGTGATGGCAACGGCGGCACGGCGCAGCAGCGGGGGCAACGAGGACATCGAGACTCCAGGCGCGGGGTGAGACACTGGACGGAACGCAGCTGCGGACCCGTCACTGGGATGATCGGCACGGTTTCGGGCGACCTGAGCGGGTTGGTTCGGTTCTCACGCGGTGATCGAGGGGCTCGGAGGGAGGCCGGACGCCATGGCCGAGTCCCACACCTCGCCGGACCGGGGCTCGCAGGAGAAGCACTCGCAGCGCCCCGACCCGTCTGATCGCGGCACCTCGGCCGGCGGTCGCCGGTGGTACGACGAGGGAGAGGAACCGGACTACCGCTTCACCCTGGCCAACGAGCGGACCTTCCTGGCCTGGATCCGGACGGCTCTCGCCCTGATGGCGGCGGCGGTCGCGGTCGTGCACCTCATCCACACGCTGAACCTGCCGGGCGCCCGGCGCACGCTCGGCACCCTGCTCGTCGGCGCCGCCCTGATCATCAGCACCACGTCGTACTGGCGCTGGCGCTCCGTGCAGCGAGCAATGCGCAACGGCGAGCCGCTGCCGCGCAGCGTGCTCCTGCCGATCGTCGCCGGGGTCCTGACCGTCGCAGGGATTCTCGCGCTCGTGACGGTCTTCGTCTGAGCCCCGGCTCGCTCATGCCGCCCCTCGGGTCGAAACCGGGCCTGCAGCCGGAGCGCACCTCCCTGGCCTGGCACCGCACCGCCCTGACCGGGATGGCGCTGCTCGGCACTGTGGCCAAGGTGGCCGCCGACCAGCACAGCGTGCTCGCGGTCGTCTGCGCCGTAGTGGTACTGGCCAACGGCGTCACGGCGGTCGTGTGCGGCCGGCTGCGGGCCCGGTCGAGGACCTACGCCTCGTCACACCGGCTCCACCTGGTCTTCGCGTCGACCACGGTCGCCGCCTGTGTGGCGGCAGCGGTGTCGCTCGCGCCGAGCTGGTGAGCCCGGCCCGGGGCACCCGACCGCTCCCCCACCCGGTCAGGCGATGATGAGCCGATGAACTTCGACGTCGAACTCGACACCGCGACCGCCGCAGCGCAGGGCGAGGAGACCTTCGTGCTCACCCGCGGCGACGACCGGCGCACCCTGCGCATCCACGACTACGACGACGTCTACGCCGTTCCGGGCCTCTACGAGCACGTGGTCCAGGACCTGCTCGGCTGCACCTCCCCGCAGACGCTCGCCGCCTCGCTGGCGGCCCGGGTCTCGGCGGCCGGCCTCGCGCTCGGTGACGTCCGCTGCCTCGACGTCGGCGCCGGCAACGGCGTCTCCGGCGAGGCGCTGCGCCAGGCCGGCCTGACGCCGGTGCTCGGGCTCGACATCAGTCCGGTCGCCCGGGAAGCCGCGGAACGCGACCGGCCCGGCCTCTACACGGAGTTCGTGGTCGGTGGGCTGGCCGACCTCGTCCCGGCGAGCGCGGTGACGCGGCACGGGCTCACCGCCCTGGTCGGCGCCGGTGCACTCACCGGCGGCCATATCGCTCCGCAGACCCTCGACGACACGTGGGCGGCGTTCGCTCCCGGTAGCTGGCTCGCCTTCACCTGTCCAGAGCAGCACGCCGACGAGGCCCGCGCCACGGTCGGCAAGCGGACCGCATTCGAGCTCGACGTGCGCTTCCAGCACCGCCGGCTGACCGACGGGACGCCGGTCTGGTACCGGGTGCTCGTCGGTCGCCGGGTCTGACGGGAGCTCGTCAGGCTGCCTGCCCGGAGAGCAGCGGCGCGAGCGACGCCCCCCAGGCGCGGGCGCGTTCGAGTTCGCCGGGCCGCAGCTCGTTCTGCTTGGTCACGATGAAGCTCGCCGTCGTGATCCCACGCCCGGCGCCGGCCCGCCGCAGCCCGCGGACGATGGCCCGGGTGGCCGAACCGCTGAGCCCCAGCGGCGCGTGCAGGTGGGTGTCGAAGGCGGCGATGGGACAGGGTGGCAGCTGTTTCCCGGCCAGCCATTCGCGGAGCCCCGGCCCCGTGGCGCCGGGCTCCAGTTCCAGCCGGCCCGTGGCGCTCCGCGCCGTGCCCGCCGCGCTCTCGCGCGTGCGGGGACGGCTCAGGCTCCAGGCGTGGGTCGGCGCACCCAGAACGAGCAGGGCGGCGTCCCGTAGGTCCTGCGCACCGAGGTCGTGCACCGGGACGACGTCGACGTCGGCGTGCGCCGTGTCGCGCAGCCCCTGGGCCACGGCCTCGGCGACCCGGCGCGTGTTCCCGAACATCGATTCGTAGGCGACGAGCGCTCGCATCGCGTTCTCCTCCCGATCGGCACGTCCCGAGCGAACCGCCCGCCCCGGGCGTCGCGGCAGGGCCGTCGGTCGCTCCCGGGCCGGGTCGTCCGGCGGCGGCGATCGGGATCCCCGGCCCTCCGGGGCGTTGGGCCCTACGGAGGCCGCGCGCGGCCGCTCACGCTGGCGTCAAGTCAGGGAGGCGGCCATGACGCGAACCGCCGAGAATCCGCGCAGCTCCGGACCCGCCCGCGTCGTCGCCCCGGCACCCGATGCCCCGGCACCCGCCCCGCCGGCACCGGCCCCGCCGGCACCCGCCGCCCCGCGGAGCCGCCCGACGCCGCACCGCCCCAGCGGCGCGGCCGGTGCGTTCCTGCTGACCCTCGAACTGGTCACGGGCCTGCTGGCGGTCATCGGCGGAGCGTTGCTGGTGCTCGATCCAAGCGGCTCGGTGCTCGATGCCGACCCGGGCGCGCTCTCGGGCACGCCCTTCCCGAGCTGGCGGGTTCCGGGCCTGCTGCTGCTCACCGTCGTCGGCTGCGGCTACCTGCTGTGCGCCGTCGCGGAGATCGCCGGGGCGGCGCGGGCCCGGCTGCTGTCGGTGACCGCGGGCCTCGGACTCATCGGCTTCGAGGCGGCCGAATTCGCTTGGCTCGGTCCGCAACCGCTCGAGTTCGCGTTCGTCGTCGTGGGCTGCGCGGTCGCGTTGCTCGCGGTGCGCGCCCACCGCTGGTGACCGCTCGTTCGTGGCCGCCCCGACCGCCCGGCCACGCGCCGGCCGAAGGGCCGGGCCGCGTCCGCGACACGAGGGGCCGAACAGCCCTACGGCGCCCTCGCTCTCCCGGCGACTCTCAAGCCGTCGGCCACCGGCCGCCGCGTCACGACGTCGGAGGGGAAGCGCCATGACCACGCAGGAACCCATCGCCGGAGCCCCGGCCACGGCCTCCACCGAACGCATCGTGGTCGGGGTCGACGGTTCCCAGGGTTCGCTCGACGCGCTGCGCTGGGTCGCGCAAAACCGGCCGGACCCCGCCACCGAGATCGACGCCGTGTGCGCGTGGCAGTTCCCGATCGTCGCCGGCCCGGCCCCGATCCCCTACCCGATCAGCCCGCACGAGGACGCCGAGCGTCGCCTCGCCCAGGCCGTCACCGAGGTCTTCGGCGTCGAGCGTCCCGCCGGCCTGCATCTGCGGACCTTCGAAGGACGCCCGGCCGACGTGCTGCTGCGCGTCGCCGAGGGGGCGACACTCGTCGTCGTCGGCAGCCGCGGGCACGGTGGCGTCAGCGGCCTACTGCTGGGATCGGTGAGCCAGCGGGTCGCGGTGCGCGCGGGCTGCCCCGTCCTGGTCGTGCACCCGTCACGGCAGCCCGTGGCCACGGCCGGCGCCTGACCCGTCCGGGCGCCGGACCCGTGCGTGCTCAGTGCCGGTCGCGGTCGCGCTGGATCTCCGCGCCGAACACCGCCGCCTGACTGCGTCGTTGAAATCCCAGCTTGCCCAGCAGGCTCGAGACGTAGTTCTTCACCGTCTTCTCGGCGAGGAACATCCGCTCGCCGATCTGCCGGTTGGTGAGGCCCTCGGCGATGAGGTCGAGCACCTCCCGTTCCCGGTCGGTGAGCTCGCCCAGCCGTTTGTCGGAGGCGACGCCCTCGCGGACCCGGTCGACGACCTTCGCGAAGACCGCGGGGTCGATCAACGACCGGCCCTGTGCGACCTGCTCGATCGCCTCGACGACGTGCTTGGTGCGGACCTCCTTGAGGAGGTATCCGCTCGCGCCCGCCATCACCGCCGCCACCACCGCCTCCTCGTCGTCGTGGGAGGTCAGCATCAGGCAGTACGTCGAGGGCAGGGCCGAACGGATGTCGCGGCAGACGTCGATGCCGCTGCCGTCCGGCAGTCGGTTGTCGAGGATCGCTACATCGGGGCGGGACGCCAGCACGCGCGGCAGCGCCTCACGCGCCGTCGCCGCCTCCCCGACGATCTCGAAACCCGGGACGGTGCTGAGCAGTCCCGCGATGCCCTTGCGCACCAGTTCGTGGTCGTCGAGCAGGAAGATGCGAATCGGGTGGGTGGCCGACTCGGCCATGGCAGCCGCCTATCCGGAGCACCGGCATGCTCCTGTGCACTCGTCTTGCGCCCTGTGTGTGCAAGGTGGAGAGGCCCTGCGCCATTGTCAGGGTTACCGTTCCAGCCCGGCACGGGATGGTCGAACGTTCCTGTCTTGGCTAGGTCGTTGGTCCCGGATGCGCACCGGGTAGCGGCGACCGTACCGCCGGCGACAGCTGTCCCGAGGCGGACGGGCCGATCGTCACTGGGGAATTCGACGGGCACCTTCGCACACTGGTCCCAGCCGGGTGGCCACGCGACGGGCCGAGGGGGTCACGATGAGAGTTCCGACCGGCGTGCCGGCACTGCCCGGCGGGATCACGGCGGCGGTCGACGAGCGCGGAACTGCCGTCCGGGTCGGTTTCCACGTCCCCCCGGGACACGTGGAGCCGGAGGCCAAGGCCCATGCCGTCGACGCGGTCCTCGCTCTGCCGGCTGTCCGCCGTCACCGCCGGCTGGAGATCACACTGCCGATGGGCGACCACGAGCTGCTGTCCGCCGTCCGGAACCAGTGCCGCGCTCGGCGGATCCGGCCCGCCGGAGCCTCGGTGCTGGTCGACGCGGAGATCGGCCACGACGCGCCGGCGGCCACCGCGGGCTCACCGGACCGGCGCCACGACTGAGCGCACCTCCGCGTCGGCGGTGACCGGAGGCGATCGGCGAGCCGGCGCCGGCGGAAGCGCACCCGACCACCCCGACGGGATCGCGCCCGCAGGGCCGCACCCCCTGCGGGTGGGGTTGTCCGGCCGGGAGGCGGCACGCCGGCTCACGGCCTACGGGCGCAACGAGCTGATCAGGCGTGCCGGCCGGCGCTGGCCGCGCGAGGTGGTGCGGCAGCTCGCGCAGCCGCTCGCGGTGCTGCTGGCGGTCGCCGCGGCGCTGTCCGCCGCCACCGGCAGCGTGTTGCTCGCCGTGGCGATCCTCGTGGTGATCCTGCTCAACGCGGCCTTCGCGATCGTCGAGGAGCTGCAGGCCGAGCGGTCGGTCGAGGCCCTCTCGTCCTACCTGCCCACCCATGCCGTCGTGCTTCGCGACGGCCGGCACACCGTGATCGAGGCGGGCGAGCTCGTCCCCGGTGACCTGCTCGTGCTGGCCGAGGGGGACCGGGTCTGCGCCGATGCCCGGATGCTGGACGGCGCGGTCCAGGTCGACATGTCGGCCCTCACCGGCGAGGCGTCACCGGTGACCCGGACCGCCGGCGACCACGTGGCCGATGCCCCCGTGCTCGAGCAGGCGGACCTGCTGTTCAGCGGCACCTCCTGCACCGCGGGCCAGGCCACGGCGCTGGTCACCTGCACCGGCATGCACACCGAGCTCGGCCGGATCGCAGCGTTGTCCGAGCGCGTGGAGCAGGAGCGCAGCCCGCTCGAGTTGCAGGTCACTCGCATCGCCTGGCTGATCGCCGGCTGCGCCACCGTGGCGGGAGTCGTCTTCCTACCGGCCGGGCTGCTCGCCGGGCTCGGTTGGGCGGCGGCGGCGGGGTTCGCCATCGGGCTGATCGTGGCCAACGTGCCCGAGGGGCTGCTGCCCACGATCACGCTGGCGCTCGCGATCGGGGTGCGGGACCTGGCCCGGCGCAACGCCGTCGTGAAGCGGCTCTCGGCGGTGGAGACCCTCGGGTCCACGACTGTGATCTGCACCGACAAGACCGGCACGCTGACCCGGAACGACATGCGCGTCGCCCGCGTCTGGCTGGGCGGGACGGACGTCGACGTCGAGGCCACGGCCGCGACGACCCCGGAGCTCACGAGGCTCGCCCTCGCCGGAGCACTCTGCACCACGGCCGAGCGGGCCGACGACACCGGCGGGACCGCCCTCGGCGACCCCACGGAGCTGGCCCTGCTGCGCTTCGCGGAGGACATGGGGGCCACCGTCCGCCCCGCCGAGCGTGACGGCGCGCGTGTGGTGACCCACGCCTTCCGGCCGGCCCTGCAGCGGATGACCACCGTCGACCGCGGCCCGGGCGTCGACACTGTGCACGTCAAAGGCGCGCCGGAGTCGGTCCTTCCGCTCTGCGAGACCGTGCGCTGTCCCGAGGGGACTCGACCACTCGACGAGCACGCCCGCCGGCAACTGGGCGACGTGGTCGAGAGTTTCGCGGCCGGCGGACTGCGAGTCCTGGCGATCGCGTCTCGCCCGCTCGACGGGGCCGACCCGAGCGAGCGCGAAGCCGTCGACCAGGACCTCGAACTGGCCGGACTGGTCGCCCTGGTCGACCCGCCGCGCCCGGAGGTCGCCGCCGCGATCGAGCAGGCGCACGCCGCCGGGCTCCGCATTCACGTCGTGACCGGCGACCACGGGCGGACCGCCGCCGAGATCGCGCGACGCGTCGGGATCGGCGCCCCGGGCGGGCCGGTCGTCACCGGCCGTGAGCTCGAGGCGATGAGCGAGCCGGAGCTCGACGCGCTGCTGGCGGGCGGCGAGGAGATCATCTTCGCGCGGAGCTCACCCGAGTCCAAGCTGCGCATCGCGGACGCGCTGCAGTCGATCGGCAACACCGTGGCCATGACCGGCGACGGGGTGAACGACGCGCCGGCACTGCGCCGCGCCGACATCGGCATCGCCATGGGTCGCTCGGGAACGGACGTGGCGCGCGAGGCGTCGACGATGGTGCTCGCCGACGACAACTTCGCCACCATCGTCAGCGCGATCGAGACCGGGCGGCGTGTCTATGACAACGTCCGGAAGTTCATCGTCTACATCTTCGCCCACGCGGTGCCCGAGGTACTGCCGTTCTTCGTGTTCGCGCTGTCCGGGGGCGCCGTGCCGCTTCCGATCACGGTGCTGCAGATCCTGGCCATCGACCTCGGCACGGAGATCTTCCCTGCCCTCGCGCTCGGCCGCGAGCCGGCCGAGCCGGGCACCATGGCGCGGCCACCCCGGCCCCGCACCGAGAACGTGGTCACCGGCCGGATGCTGTTCCGCGCGTGGGGGCTGATGGGGCTGACGTCCGCCGTTCTGGTCCTGGCCGCGTTCTTCGGCACCCTGCTCGCGGGCGGGTGGCACCTGGGCGCGGCGACCGGCGAGGGAACCGCCTTGCACGAGACCTACCTGCAGGCCTCCTCGCTGCTCTGGCTGGGCATCGTGGCCTGCCAGATCGGCACCGCCTTCGCGAGCCGGACCGAACACGCGTCGCTGCGCTCGGTCGGTCTGTTCTCCAACCGGTGGTTGCTGTGGGGCATCGCCTCGGAGCTGGTCTTCGCGGCCGCAGTCGTCTATCTGCCGCCCCTGCACGAGGTGTTCGGCACCGCCGCGCTGAGCGGGACGCAGCTGCTCGCCATCGTCCCGTTCCCGTTCGTGGTGTGGGGCGTGGACGAACTCGACCGGTGGCGACGACGGCGCTCGCCGGCTGTGCCGCCGCCCGGCGTCAGAACTTGACGGCCGCGTGCCGGGCGCGCGGCGGCGCGACCGACGTGAGCCGGTCGTCGACCGCGACGACGCCGGGCGCCGCTCCGACCGCCTCGACGAACGCGCGCTCGATCGCCGCGTCCTCGAGCTGGCCGGTCAGCGTCACCACGCCGTCCGCCACGCGGACCTCGACGGTCTCGGGCTCGAGGCTGAACATGCCGGCGACCACGCGGGTGCGGACGTCCTCGCCGATGGCCTCGTCCGGGCGTTCGTACTGCCGCAGCAGGTCGGCCCGGGTGACCAGACCGAGCAGCACGCCGTCGCCGTCGACGACCGGCAGTTGCCGCACGTCGCGCTCCTCGACGATCCGGGCGGCGCCGGCGATGGGGACGTCCGGCGTGACCGTGACGGCCGGCGAGGTCATCACCTGCCCGGCGACCAGCGCGGCCGGGCGCCGATCGGCCCGGCGCCCGGCTCGGGACGACCGGTCGCGGTGCCGGCCGACCCACTTCGCGGCCGGGGCCAGCAGGTCACCGTCGGAGACCATCCCCACCACGACGCCACGTGGATCCACCACGGGCATGGCGCGCAGTTGTTGACTGCTCAACGCAGTCACGACGCCCTTGTAGGTGGTGGCGGCCGTCACCGGCGAGACGCCGCGATGCATGACGTCGCCGACCGTGGCGGCCGGGGCCGGGACCGGTTCCCGTTCCGAGCTGGTCATGCCCCGATCGTCGGCGCCGCCCGGACCCGGTCGTAGTGCCGAAATGCCCGGGCTCTGCCTCTCGGTGGTCGGTGGCGGACGACCCGTCAGCCGTAGCGGCCCTCGCTGAGTTCCTCGCCCGACTCCTCGCCCGACTCCTCGCCCGGTTCGCAGCTGCGGGTGCCGCCGTCGCCGTCGACACTCCAGGTCCGGTCCCCGACCGGGATGCCGGACAGCCTGAACGGCAGGAACTCCGGCGGCACCGCGGGGGCGCACTCGATCCCGTCGTGGGCCCGGTCGGGCTCCAGCCGCAGCATGGTGCGCAGGTGCAGCAACGGCGCGGAGGCGGCCCAGGCCTGCGGCGAGCAGGCCGAGGGGTATTCGACCGGCTCGTCGAAATCGCTGCGGCCGAACCCGCAGAACAGCTCGGGCAGCCGGTGGCCGAACCAACGCGCCGCCTCGAACTGGGCCGTGATCACGCGTTGCGCCTGCTCGACGAAGCCGTAGCGCATCAGCCCGGCGGCGCAGAGGGCGTTGTCGTGGGGCCAGACCGACCCGTTGTGGTAACTCATCGGGTTGTACGAGGCCTCGTCGGCGGCGACCGTCCGGACGCCCCATCCCGAGAACATCGACGGCCCCAGCAGCACGTCGGCCAGTGGCCCGGCGCGCTCCTCGGGGACGATGCCGGCCCACAGGCAGTGGCCCAGGTTCGAGGTCAGCACGTCGACCGGCGCCTTGTCACCGTCGAGCGCGAGGGCGTACCAGCCGCGGTCCGGCAGCCAGAACGCCTCGTCGAAGCGTGCCTGCAACTCCTCGGCAGCACGATGCCAGTGCGCGGCGGCGGCGTCGTCGCCGCTCGCCTCGGCCAGCTCCGCCCGGCCGCGGAAGGCCGCGTAGCTGTAGGCCTGCACCTCGCAGAGCGCGATCGGCGGGTCGGCCGGGCTGCCGTCCCGGCGCGGCACGCCGTCCCACGAGTCGCGCCAGCCCTGGTTGACCAGGCCGTGTGAGCTGCTCCGCCGGTACTCCACGAAACCGTCGCCGTCGCTGTCACCGGGCCCGACGATCCAGTCGAGCGCGCGGTCGACGTGCGGCAGCAGCCCGCGTATCTCCTCGGTCATCCCGGTCCAGCGGGCGAGTTCGGCCACGAGCATCACGAACAGCGCGGTCGCGTCGGCCGTGCCGTAGTAGACGCCGTCGTCGCCGAAGGCCGCCCCGGTGGCCGGGCCGAACCGCAGCTCGTGCAGGATGCGCCCCGGCGCCTCCTCCGTCTCCTCGACCAGCCGCTTCCCCTGTCGGTCGGCCAGGGTGCGCAGGGTGCCCAGGGTCAGCTCGGTGTCCCAGGGCAGCAGCATCCACGACGTCAGCAGGGAGTCGCGCCCGAACAGCGCCATGAACCACGGGACACCGGCCGCGACGACCGCGCGGCGCGGGTGCCTCGGGTCGAAGATCCGCAGTGCTCCGAGGTCCTCGACACTGCGGCTCAGGGTGGCGGCCAGATCGGCGTTGCCCGTCGTCACCGTCGGCGCCGCGTTGCGCCACTGCTGCAACCGGCGAGCGGGGATGCTGGTCGCGCTCACCTCGTCCTCGACGACCGGACCGGTCCGCGGGTGGAGGCCGACGTCGAGGGTGACGGCCCACTCCCCGTGACCCTCGATCACGGGTCGCCATCGCATCGCGTCGGGCGACACCGTCAACGGCACCGCTCCGGCCGAGACGATCTCGACCGTCATCTCCCGCCCGGCCCGCGAGCCGGTGATCCGCAGCCCCGTCGCGGTGGAGCCCACCGACACCGGCGCCGAGTGGCCCAGGTGCTGGTCCTTCACCTCGAACAGGTCGGCGAAGTCGGCGCCGATCAGCAGTTCCACCCCACACGCGAGCGCGGACGGCGAGGTGTTGCGGACGGTGAGGTGCTCCCGCAGGCCGGTGCCGAGCGTCCGACGGCGGACCACCAGAAGGTGGCTGTCGGCGAGCCCCGGAGCCGGCGGTACGCGGGCCAGCACCGTGGCGGTGAACGGCTCGCGCTGCTGCGGTCGCAGCGGCTCGGTCGGCCGCCCGTCGACGCGCAGCTGCCAACGGGACAGCAGCCGGGTGTCCGCCACGAAGAAACCCTGCGGACGGTCGTGGGCGATGTCGCCGGCCGGGTCGCTGAGCAGAAAGGTCGACCCCGCCACCACCGTCAGCGTGCCGCCGGTACCACCGGCCGGCGGGACGGTCTCGAGCCGGTTCCAGGCGCCGTCCATCGACCGGGTCAGCGATGCGAGGCCCGGGCGACGCGCCCGGTCACGCCGAGAGCGGGTGCAGGTCGAGCCGGGCCCGCCCCATGGCGAGATACCACATCCGCGAGCAGGCGGTGCACCGGAACGCGGTCCGGTCCGCGAGCGTCACGGTGATCAGGTTGTCGTTGCCGCAAGCCGGGCACATCATGGGGGTCGAGATCGCCGAGGTCACGTCGAGCCGGGTGCTGTACGTCGTCATGCGTCCAGGTCACCGTGCTTCGGGATTTCCCGACAGGGACCTCCGACCCGAAGCCACCGGGACCGGCAGCAGGAGCACCGGCACCTCGCCGGCGGCGAGGGTGTGTCGCACGGTCAGCGCCCTGCCGGAGTCGAGCCGCTGGGACCAGCCCAGCGCGATGAGGTCGACCCGCTCGCAGCGGGCCGCGTCGAGGATCGACTCCCCCGGCTCGCCGGCGCGCAGCTCCAGCCTGATGCCGGGATGCGGGCAGTGCCGGGCGAGGAACTCGGTCTTCCAGGCCTCGTCGGCGTGGCCCTGGTGGTCCCAGAACCGCGGGACGGTGGGGCCGGTGAACAGGTGCAGCACGACGACGTCGACGTCGTGGCGGGCCAGCAGCGCCAGCGTCTCGGCCACCGCAGAACTGGCCTCGCGTGACCCGTCGAGTGGCACCAGGACCCGGTTGATCGCCCGGATCGGCGCCCCGGGCCCCGCCGGGACCACCACCACCGGGCGGGGCGAGTCCGTGAGCACCCGCGAGGACCACCCGCTCGCCGAGTCTTCCGTAGCCGGAAGGACCCCGGCGACGGTGTCCGGCTCGGCCAGCTCGGCCAGCACCTCGCTGCCTGCGGCGTCCGCGTCGGAGGCGTCGACCGCCACGGTGCGGACCGTGGCCCCCAGCAGCTCGGCCACCGCGGCCGCCGCCCCCGCCACCGATCGCTCGCCGCCCCACGTCGAAACCGCCACCACCCGACTCATCGGCCACCTCCGCGCTCTCCTACGAGCTCCCTCGTCCCCTCCACCCGCCGGACCGGGCCGCCCGCGAGCCGCACCGCGATCGGGCCGTCGCTTCGCACCGCGGCCGTCCCCCGGTCGATCGTCAGCCGGAGGGCGCGGCCCAGGGCCCGGAAGCGGATCTCCAGCTGTGGCCAGCTCGCGGGCAACCGCGGGTCCACGGTGAGGACACCTCGCTCGACGGCCACACCCGCGAACCCGTGCAGCACCGCCTGCCAGATCCCGCCGAGGGTCGCCAGGTGCAGCCCGCCGGCCGTGGTCCCGCTCCGGTCCTGGAGGTCGAGGCTCGTGGCCAGCCGGAAGAGCGTGAGCGCCTCGTCGGGCCGCCCGTCCCGAGCCAGCAGCGCCGCCGAGATCGCCGGCGAGAGCGACGAGCCGTGCACGGTGCGGGGCTCGTAGAAGCCCAGGTTCGCCGTCAGGGTCCCGGCGCCCACCTCACCGGGGACCAGGTGGTGCAGCATCATCACGTCGGGCTGCTTGATCAGTTGCGACTTCGCCGTCCGGTCCCGCCCGAGCAGCAGGTCGGCGGCCACGGGCACAGACCCGACCGCGGCCGTCGTCAACGGCTCGAGGCCGAAGTAGCCGTGGAACTGCTCGTAGACGCCGGTGGCGCTGTCGAATCCGTCCACCAGCGCGTCCGCGACCGCTCGCCAGTGCCTGATCTCCGCCGGGGCGACGCTGCCGTCGGCCGCCGCCGCGTCGGCCGCGCAGCGCAGGTTCCACCGGGCCATGACGTTGGTGAAGGCGTTGTCGTCGACCGCCTCGTGGTACTCGTCCGGACCGATCACCGCGTCGATGTGGGCGCCGGCTGCGTCCTGCCGCGCCCGGGAGGCCCAGTAGCGGGCGGTCTCGGTCAGCAGCGGGCGCAGGTCGCCCGCGGTGTCGAGCGACTCACCGCGCCATGTCAGTTCCCGGTGCGCGGCCCACGCCACGTCGGCGGTGATGTGCTCCTCGAGCTCGCCGGTGCGGATCGGCACGGTGTCCTGGCCGAGGACGCCGCTGCGCGGCGTGACGTCCTCCCCCGTCGTCGCCGACTCCCACGGAAAGCGGGCGCCCCGGCGGCCACTCGCCGCGGCACGCCGGCGAGCGGCCCCGAGCCGGTGCAGCCGGTAGCGCACCATGGCTCGCGCGACGGCCGGGTCGATCGAACACATCGCCGGCAGGACGAACGCCTCCGCGTCCCAGAACACGTGCCCGGCGTAGCCCCGCCCCGAGATCCCGCGGGCGCCGAGCGCGCACTCCGCGCCCGCGCCGGTGTTCGACCAGAGTTGGAACAGCGCGTAACGGACGGCGAGCTCCTGCTCGGGATCGTCGGGTATGCGCACGTCGACGTGGCGCCAGCGCCGGGCCCACGCCGCCCGCTGGTCGGCGAGCAGCCGGTCGAACCCGGCGGCGGCGGCCAGCTCGAGCGCGGCGGCGGCGTCGACCGGCCGGGAGCCGTCCTCGGCGGCCAGGACCGCCACCCGCTCCACCGTGGTCGTCGCCCCGGTCCGCCGGGTGCGCTGGCGGGCGGCGGCGACGCACCCGGGCCGGCCCGGGTCGCCGGTCCGGGCCCGGCGCTGCGCTCCGCGCCCGGACACGGTCATGGGCGTGCCGTCCCCCGGTTCGCGCAGGGCGGGGCCGGGGCGCAACCGGTCCGCACCGGCCTCCGCGCGCAGCGCGACCACCCCCGGTCGCCCGACGCTGACGAACCGCGCCGTGCGCAGGGCAGCACCCTCGTTGCCCGTCTCGGCGCGCACCAGCACGCCGGTGCGCAGGTCGAGGATCCGCACGTCCTGGTCGCTGGGTTCGGTGACGTCCAGCCCGGTCCAGTTCGGGCATGGCAGCAGGTGCTCGGCCGGGCCGTCCCCGGTGTAGAGGCCCGCTCGGGCGACCAGCCCGGCCGCCCGGGCCCCGTCCTCCTCCCGGGCGCCCCGGGTGGCGAGGCCGCCGGCGCCGACGGTCAGCAGCGTCTCGTCGATGCGTTCCTGCAGCGGGTCGCCGCCGGTTCGCACGATCGTCCAGGCCGGGTCGACATCGACGTCCGGGACCCGGCGGGCGCGGCATCGTGCAACCTGGGTTCGGAGGAAGGCGATGAGTGCCGCAGCGTCGCCGATGCGGACGAGGTGCGCGCGCGGCGGGAGGGGCCCGATCGGCGTCCCGACCGTCGCGAGCACCGTGACCAGGCCCGGACCGGTGCCGCGGCCGGCCGCCAGGACGAACGCCTCGGCGGCGGCCGTCACGTGCCCGTCGGCGACGAACGAGGGCAACGGAGCGTCCCCCACGCCGATCACCGTCACCCCGGCGCGGACGAGCGTGCGGAGCAGCCGGCGCGTGGTGGCCGAGCTCGGGGCGCGATCGGCCAGGCTCGCCACCGGCTCGACCAGCACGAGCGCCGCGACGGTGCGTTGCCCCGGCTCCGAGCGCACGGCTACCGACCCGCTCCGTCAGGCGGCGCCGTCGACCTGGCGGCACTCCCACCGGGTCCGGACGCGCCGGTACAGCCGCAGGTAGTCGTCGGTCATCCGGTCGCGTCCGAACCGGCGCTCCGCATCGGTTCGGCAGGCCCGCCGGTCGAGTTCCGGGATGCGTTTCGCCGCGGCCACCATGGCCGCCTCGTCGGCGCAGAGGAACCCGGTCCGTCCGTCCTGCACGATCTCCGGAGCCGCGCCCAGCGGGAAGGCGAGCACCGGCGTGCCGGACGCCAGGGCCTCGACCATCACCAGCCCGAACGGCTCCGGCCAGCGGATCGGCAGCAGGAGCGCGTCCGCGTGGCGGAGCAGTTCGATGCGTTCGTGCAGCGGCCGTTCCCGGGGCGGCTCGTCGCCCGGCCGGAGCAGCGGGCGGACCTGCCGCTCGAAGTACTCCAGCTCCTCCGGCTGCCGCATCTTGGCGGCCATCACCAGTCGGCGGCCGGTGGCGTGGGCGACCCGCACCGCGCGGTGGACGCCCTTGTCGGCGGACATGCGGCCGACGAACAGCAGGTAGTCGCCTCCGCCGGGTCCCGCCCGGTAGCTCGCGAGGTCGATGCCGTGGTGGATGACGGCGCTCACCGGTCCGGTGGCGCCGCGGGCCTGGGCGTGGGAGATGGCGACGACGGCAACCTCGCCGGAGGCGGCGAACAGCGCGTTCGTCTCCGCGCCGAACGGTGAGTGGTTGGTCACGATGACCGGCGCGGAGTCGAAGCCGGTCGCCCGGGCCAGCAGCGGGCCGAGCAGCGTGTGGTCGTGGACGACGTCGACCGCTTCGTCGGCCATGGCCTGGTAGGCGGCGCGCGCGTGCGCGGCCTCGTGCAACGCGTCGTTCATGGTCGGCACCGCCGCCGGATACAGGTGGCGGCGCCGCACCGGGCAGGTGGACTCCCCGACGGTGAACAGGACGACCTCGTGGCCGGCGCTGCGCAGGCACACGGCGAGGTCCGCGATCACTGCCTCGGTGCCGCCGTAGGCCACGGGCGGCACCGGCACCCACGGCGGTGCGATCAGCCCGATCTTCACCGTCCGTCCACCGCCCGCTCCGTGTCCCGACGATGCGGTGCCCCCGCCCCCCGGTGGTGGCGAGCGCGCAGGGTGTTGTCGGCCCGGCGCTCGGGTGCCGCGGCCTCGAGCAGGATCCGCCGCTCGGCCACGGCGACCTGGCTGCGAACCTCCTCGACGGCATCGGGTTCGACCGAGATCGAGGTGATGCCGAGCCGGACGAGGTGCTCGGCGAAGCCCGGCCGGTTCGACGGCGCCCGGCCGCACAGCGAGGAGGTGAGCCCGCTGTCCCGGCAGGCGGTGACGATCCGGGCGATGGTGTCGAGGACGGCGGGGTCGGCCTCGTCGAACAGCTCCGCGCACACGGCCGAGTCCCGGTCCACGCCGAGCACCAGCTGGGTCAGGTCGTTGCTGCCGATCGAGACACCTGTCACGCCCAGCTTCGCGTAGGTGGGGATCCAGTAGGCCGCCGAGGGCACCTCGGCCATCACCCATACCGGCAGGCGGTTCGCCCGGGGGTGTGCCCGGACCAGCCGCAGGCACTCCTCCAGCTCCCAGGCCGTCCGGACGAACGGGATCATCAGCGTCAGCCCGGGGGCCTGCTCGGCGACCGCCGCGAGCACGTCCAGCTCGAGTTCGAACAGGTCGGGCTGGTCGACGTAGCGGAAACAGCCGCGGTAGCCGATCATCGGGTTCGCCTCGGCCGGTTCGAAGCGGTCCCCGCCCTCGAGGCCGCGGAACTCGTTGGTGCGGAAGTCGATGCTCCGGTAGACCACCGGCCGGTCGGGGAATGCGGCCGTGATGGTGCGTAACCCGTCGGCCATCGCGTCGACGAAGTCCTGCCGGCGGCCGCGCTCGATCAGCAGCCGGGGGTGCACGCCGTTCAGGGCGGCCGCCACCATGAGTTCGGCCCGCAGCAGGCCGACGCCGTCGACGGCGTGAGCCGCGGCCTGCTCCGCGCGGTCGGGCACGGCCAGATTGAGGTAGATCCGGGTCGCCAGCGGCTCCCCGACGCCGTGCGGCATGGGCTGCCCGCCCTGTGCCCGCGGCGCCAGCAGCTCCCCGGCGTAGGGAACGGCCCGGGCCTGCCCGGCGCGGATCTCGCCCCGGTCTCCGTCCACGGTGACGACCTGCCCGTCGCGCAGGGTGGTGGTGGCCTTGCGGGTGCCGACGACGCACGGCAGGCCGATCTCGCGGCTTACGATGGCCGCGTGGCAGGTCATCCCGCCCTCGTCGGTGACCAGCGCGGCGGCGCGGCGCATGGCCGGCAGCCAGTCCGGGCTGGTCATGGGCGCCACGAGCACCTCGCCGGCGGCGAGCTGGACTCCCTCGTCGGGTGTGTGCAGCACGCGGACCGGACCGGACGCCCGCCCGCGGGACGCACCGAGGCCGCTGAGCAGTTGCTCGCCCGCCCGGCGGGTGTCGGAGCCGCCGCGGGTGGCGCCCCCATGGTCGAGCGTCGTCACCGGCCGGGTCTGTACCAGCCACACCGCCTCGTCGGCCAGCGCCCATTCGATGTCCTGGGCGGTGCCGTAGTGCCGCTCGACGGCCAGGCCGAGCCGCGCGATGGCCAGGATCTGCTCGTCCTCGAGCACCCGGGCCCCGCCGGCACCGGCGTCGAGCGGGACCTCGCGCTCGACCCCGTCCGCGCCCCGCACGATCTCCCGGTCCTGCATCCCGAGGCGGGCGTCGGTGACCGCGAGCGGGGCCTTGGCCACCCGGTAGGTGTCGGGTTCGACCATGCCGCTGACCACGGCCTCGCCCTGGCCGAGCACCGCCTCGATGACGATGGTGTCCCGGTCCTCGGTGGCGGGGTCGACGGTGAACATGATCCCGGAGCGCTGTGACGGGATCATGGCCTGCACGATCACGGCGATCGTCGGCTCCTCGGCCGCGGCGGCGTCCGCGCGGTAGGAGAGCGAGCGCGGGCTGTACAGCGAGGCCCAGCAGTCGAGGAGCCGGGCGAGCAGGTCCTGGTGGCCCGCGATGCTGGTGAAGGTGGCGTTCATGCCGGCGAACGACGTGGTGCCGGAGTCCTCGGCCGTGCCCGAAGACCGGACCGCGACGAGAACGTCGGGGCCCAACCAGTCGTAGGCCGCCAGGAGCTCGCGTGCCACCTCGGGCGGGACGGCGACGCCGCCGAGCAATCCGGCCGCCTCCTCGGCGGCCCGGCGGAGCGCAGCGTCGTCCCCGACCGGGAGGTCGGTGACCAGCGCGCGGAGCTTGTCCCGCACCCCGGCCGCCTCGAGGGCGGCCAGGAAGGCCTCGGTCGTGACCACGAAGCCGCGCGGGACCGGCAGGCCCGCATGGACGAGCTCCCCCAGGTTGGCGCCCTTGCCACCGGCCACCGCGACGTCGGCGGCCGTCAGGTCGTCGAGCCATGCGATCACGCCCATGGCCGCTCAGCCCGACGCGGCCAGCGGCGTCCCGGCCGAGTAGACCGCCTCCGGGACGGCCTCAGGGGTGGTCCGCAGCACGGCCCAGGTGACGTGGCGCCCGCCGAAGACGGAGTAGCCGTAGGAACTCGACAGCCGCCGGACCACCTCCCAGCTGCGGATCGCCCCCAGCGAGGCGGCGGTGGGTCCGCGGGCGTTGTCCCGGTTCTGGGCCACGCGGACGAGCACCTCGTCCGGCTCCACGTCGACGGCGACCTCCAAGCGCGCGCGGGAGTCCCGCACCGCGTGGAAGACGATCTCGCCGACCACGAACGTCGCGTCGTCGACGAGCCGGATCGGCAGCCCCGGCCGCTCGCCACAGGCGCGCCGGACCATGCGGCGGGCCGTTCGCGGCGCTCGCACGTCGGAGGGCAGCGACACCGACCGCCACGCCAGCTCCGGGGCCGACGCGGAGGCGGGCACCACCTCGACCGCCGTCACGACCGGGCCCCGGCGACCTCGACCGCCGAGCCGGCGGCCGCCGGGCTGTGCAGACCCCGCAGTACGACCTTCAGCGCGGCGGTGTCCGCGGCCGCGGCGAAGACGTCGTAGGCCTCGAGCATGTCCCGCAGCTCGAAGTGGTGGGTGACGAACGCCCGGGCGTCCAGCTGCCCGGAGCGCAGCAGGTTCAGCAGGGTGGGCGTCGACCAGGTGTCGACCAGCCCGGTCGTGATCGTGACGTCGCGGGACCACAGACTCTCGAGGTGCAGGGTCGCGGGCGCGCCGTGCACGCCGATGTTGGCGACGTGGCCGCCGGGCCGGACGAGCCGGGTGCACAGCTCGAAGGTCTCCGGCACCCCCACGGCCTCGATGACCACATCGGCCCCCAGCCCGTCGGTCGCCGAAGCGACGACCGCGACCGGGTCCTGCTCGCGCGGATCGACGGTGACGTCGGCACCGAACTGCTTGGCGGCCTGGCGCCGGCTGGCGACGGGGTCGACGACCACGACCCGGCCGGGGCTGTACAGCCGCGAGCCGAGGGTGGCGGCGAGACCGATCGGGCCGGCGCCGACGATCGCGACCGTGTCCCCGGGCCGCACCCGGCCGTTGACGGCCCCGACCTCGTAGCCGGTGGGCACGATGTCGGCGAGCATCAGCGCCGCCTCGTCCTCCACTCCGGGCGGCATCGGATAGGCCGAGGTGTCGACGAACGGCACCCGCACGTACTCGGCCTGCGTGCCGTCGATCGTGTGGCCCAGGATCCAGCCACCGCCCCCTTGGCACTGCCCGTAGCGGCCCTCCCGGCAGTAGTGGCAGCGCCCGCAGGAGGTGATGCAGGAGACCAGCACCCGGTCGCCCGGGCGCACCGTCGTCACCGCCTCGCCGGTGGCCTCCACGGTCCCGACGGCCTCGTGGCCGAGCACCCGCCCCGGCTCCGTCTCCGGGACGTCGCCCTTGAGGATGTGCAGGTCCGTACCGCAGATCGTCACGGCGTCGACGGCCACCACGGCGTCGGTCGGTTCGCTGATCCTCGGGTCGGGGATGTCGGTCCATTCCTTCTGGCCGGGGCCTCGGTAGACGAGTGCCTTCATGGCGTAGAACTCCTTCGGCGGGGGCAGTCGCCTCAGATGCTCGCCTCGGCCGGTCACGCGGCGGATGTGTCGAAGTACCCGAACCCGTGGGGCATTCCGGTGTTCGCGCGCCGCCGGCGGCGCGTCACCCCCCGCGGCGGAGCTGTCGTGACAGCGATCCGTGCAGCCCGGCGGGCCCAGGAACCGTCCCGGACCGGTCAGGTCTTTGGGCTCTGCGGACGCCGGTGGGCGGGCGGCAGTGTTGGTCGTGCCGGATCACCGACCCGGGCTCGGGGTCGGACCAGTAGGCAGGACTGCAGCGTCGCCGTCCTTGACCCAGCGTCCGTAGACGGTTAGGTCCACCCCGAGCCTGTCGGTGTCCGGTCGCCAGACGCCCGCGACGAGCACGACCCACATACCGATCAGCTGACGGGGGACGAAAGCTCGGCGCGGCGAAGCACCGCGGCGCGGACGGTCACGGGGTCCCGTCCGCGCCGCGGTTGCGTGCCATCCCGCGGCACTGCCGCGCGATCTCCAGATCCTCCCGGGCCGTCACGACGACGGCGCGCACCTGCGCCCCCTCCGGCGAGATCAGCCGGTCACCGACCTCGCTCGCCGCGTTGCGGTGCCCGTCGATCCCGAGCCCGAGCCACTCCAGCCGCTGCCCGACCGCGGCCCGGACGTCCGCCGAGTGCTCGCCGATGCCACCGGTGAAGCACACCAGGTCGAGCCCGCCCAGGGCGGTGGCCATGGCCGCCACGTGCGCCGCCGCCCGGTCGACGAAGATGTCGAAGGCGAGTTCCGCGCGGGGATCACCGACGTCCCGCCGCCGTTCCAGCTCGGCCATGTCGGCCGTGCCCGCCAGTCCGAGCAGCCCGGACTCGTGCACCAGGGCGGCCGTCACGTCCTGCGGTGACAGTTGCTCGTGCTCGGCGATCCAGAGCACCAGACCGGGGTCGACGCTGCCGGACCTGGTGGCCATCACCAGCCCCTCCAACGGGGTGAAGCCCATCGTGGTGTCGAGGCTGCGCCCGTCCCGGATCGCGCACAGCGAGGCACCCGCGCCCAGATGGCACGACACCGTGCGTGCCCCCGCCGGCAGGCCGGCCACGTGCGGCCCGTGGCACGCCACGTAGGCGTGCGACAGGCCGTGGAAGCCGTAGCGCCGTACGCCCCACCGCGTCCGCCATCTCTCCGGCACGGCGTAGGTGTAGGCGGCCGGCGCCAGCCCCGCATGGAAGGCGGTGTCGAAGCAGGCGACGGCCGGCACCAACGGCAGCGTCGCGGTCACCGCGTCGAGGCCGGCGAGGGACTTGGGCTGGTGCAGCGGGGCCAGATCGGTGAGCGCCGCCAGGCGGGCGCGGACCCGGTCGTCGACCAGCACCGGGGCGCGGAACTCGCTGCCGCCGTGCACCACCCGGTGTCCCACCACGTCGGCTGCCGGCCAGTCGGCCACGGCCGACCGCACCGCCTCGGCGTCGAAGCCGTGCCGTCCCGCCGGGAGGTCGCTCTGCGCCAGCAGGCTGTCGTCGTGATCGAGCAGTCGCAGCTTCAGGCTGGACGACCCGGCGTTCACGACCAGCACCCGGGTCACGGGGCGGCCGCCTCCCCCGGTTGCCAGGTCCAGCCGGAGATCGCCGGGTCGTCCTCGCCGTAGGCGCGCGTGTACGCGCGCGCGGCCAGCCGCGCGTCGGCCATCTCCTGCCGGAGGGAGGCGGCCGAGCTGCCCAGCCCCGGGACCCGGTCGATGACGTCCATGACCAGGTGGAAGCGGTCGAGGTCGTTGAGCATCACCATGTCGAACGGCGTGGTGGTGGTGCCCTCCTCCTTGTAGCCCCGGACGTGGATGTTGTGGTGGTTGGTGCGCCGGTAGGTCAGGCGGTGGATCAGCCACGGGTAGCCGTGGTAGGCGAAGATGACCGGCTTGTCAGTCGTGAACAAGGTGTCGAACTCCCGGTCGGACAGGCCGTGCGGGTGTTCGGTGTCCGGCTCGAGCCGCATCAGGTCGACCACGTTGACCACGCGCACCCGTAGCGCCGGCAGCCGTCGACGCAGGATCTCCGCGGCGGCCACCACCTCGAGCGTCGGGGTGTCCCCGGCGCAGGCCAGCACCACCTCGGGCTCCTCCGTCGTCGTCCCCGCCCAGTCCCAGATGCCGATCCCGCGGGTGCAGTGCAGCACGGCCTCGTCCATGGTCAGGTAGGTCAGCGCCGGCTGCTTGCCGGCCACCACCACGTTGACGTAGTCGCGGCTGCGCAGGCAGTGGTCGACCACCGAGAGCAGCGTGTTGGTGTCCGGCGGCAGGTAGACCCGCACCACCCCGGCCTTCTTGTTCACGACGTGGTCGATGAAGCCCGGGTCCTGGTGGGAGAAGCCGTTGTGGTCCTGCCGCCAGACGTGGGAGGACAGCAGGTAGTTCAGCGAGGCGATCGGCCGCCGCCACGGGATGTCGTGCGTGGTCTTCAGCCACTTGGCGTGCTGGTTGAACATCGAGTCCACCAGGTGGATGAACGCCTCGTAGCAGTTGAACAGGCCGTGGCGCCCGGTCAGCAGGTAGCCCTCCAGCCAGCCCTGGCACAGGTGCTCGGAGAGCACCTCCATGACCCGTCCGTCGGGCGAGAGGTGGTCGTCGCCGGGGACGGTCTCGGCCTCCCACACCCGGTCGGTGACCTCGAAGACCGCCCCGAGCCGGTTGGAGGCCGTCTCGTCCGGCCCCATCAGCCGGAAGCTGGCGGGGTTGCGCTCGATCACGTCGCGCAGGTAGCCGCCGAGCACCCGCGTCGCCTCACTCGTACCCCGCGCCGGCTCGGGCACGGCGACGGCGTGCGCGCGGAAATCGGGCAGTCGCAGGTCGGCCAGCAGCAACCCGCCGTTGGCGTGCGGGTTCGCGCTCATCCGCCGCTCCCCCGTCGGGGCGAGCTCCCGCAGCTCGGGCCGCAGCGCGCCCTGCTCGGTGAACAGCTCCTCCGGCCGGTAGCTGCGCATCCACTCCTCGAGCAGGGCCAGGTGCTCCGGGTTGGTGCGCGTCTCCGCGAGCGGCACCTGATGAGCCCGGAAGGTTCCCTCGACCGGGAGCCCGTCGACCTGCTTCGGCCCGGTCCACCCCTTCGGGGTGCGCAGCACGAGCATCGGCCAGTCGGGGCGGTGCGCCGGGGGGCTCGTCCCCCGGGCCGTCCGCTGGATGGCGGCGATGTCGTCGAGGGCCGCGGCCAGGGCGGCGGCGAGCTCGCGGTGCACCCGCGCCGGGTCGTCACCGGCGACGACGTAGGGGCGGTGGCCGTAGCCGCGCAGCAGCGCGGTGAGCTCGTGGTCGTCGATGCGGGCCAGCACGGTCGGATTGGCGATCTTGTAACCGTTGAGGTGCAGGATCGGCAGCACGGCGCCGTCGCGCGCCGGGTCGAGGAACTTGTTCGAGTGCCAGCTCGCGGCGAGCGGTCCGGTCTCGGCCTCGCCGTCCCCGACGACGCAGGCGACGAGAAGATCCGGGTTGTCGAACGCCGCTCCGTAGGCGTGGACGAGCGAGTACCCGAGCTCGCCCCCCTCGTGGATCGACCCCGGTGTCTCGGGCGCCACGTGGCTGGGGATGCCGCCCGGGAACGAGAACTGCCGGAACAGCGCCCGCATCCCCTCTGCGTCCGGCGTGATCGCCGCGTAGGTCTCGCTGTAGGTGTCCTCGAGCCACGCGTTCGCGACCAGCCCGGGCCCGCCGTGGCCGGGGCCGGTCACGAAGATCGCGTTGAGGTCGCGGGCCCGGATGAGTCGATTGAGGTGCGCGTAGAGCAGGTTCAGCCCGGGCGTGGTGCCCCAGTGCCCGAGCAGCCGCGGTTTGACGTGCTCGGGCCGCAACGGTTCGCGCAGCAGCGGGTTGTCCATCAGGTAGATCTGCCCGACGGAGAGGTAATTCGCCGCCCGCCAGTAGGCGTCGAGCCGCGCCAGCTCGTCGTCGGTAGGGGTCGCGCCGGTCATCGGGCGCGGCTCACCGCAGCCACCGGTGCCGGTGCACCACCCGGCGGCGCGCCCACGTCCGGCCGTACCCCCACGTGTCGCCCGCGTAGGTCAGCGCCAGCACGATCAGCACCAGGGCGTAGATGAAGTGGTAGTCGACGATCGGGTTGGTCGATCCGCTCGGGTCACCGCCGCTGGTGCGCTGGGCGAGCGGGAACTCCGCGAGCCACATCATCGCCAGCAGCAGCGTCCCGGCGACCGCGCCCAACCGCAGCCCGACACCGGCGACGAAGGCGACGCCGACGCCGAGCAGGCCCAGCATGAACAGCCAGTCGGCCCACCAGGCGCCGGCGATCGAGTGGGCGAAGGACTGGAAGGGGCCCACGTCGACGTGGGCGAGGAAACCCTCGGTCGGGGAACCGCCACGGATCCAGGCCGCCGAGGACGTCGTCGCGTAGCCGAGCCCCAAGGTCTTGTCGAGGAAGGCCCAGAGGAACACGAACCCGGCCGAGATGCGCAGCACGGCCAGCGCGTACGTGGCCGGGGCGCTCATCATCGAACCGGGTGCCTCGGACGGACGCCGACGGTGCAGGAGCGACGGGTGGGCCATGCCGTGCCTCCTTGTGACGTTGCTGTCAACATCACCTTCGGGCACCGCGACGCGCTGCACCCGGTGCATTCGTAATGACCTTCCCCGGCCGTTCGGCACGTTCGGATCCGGCGTCCGGCGAGACGCCACCGTTAGGTTCGTTGCTCAGTAGGCAATAATGCAGTCCATGCAACAATTCTCGACCTCGAGCCCCGCGAATGGCACCGGAAACGAGGACCTCGGCCGCGCCGGGGCGCTGTGGGACCGGTTCGTCGCCTCGGACCCGGGGTGGAACCGGCTGCGCATGGCCGGGCGTGCGGTCGCGGCCACGGGAACCGCCCTGCTCGTCGAACGTCTCGTCGCCGATGTCCTGCTGCAGGAGCCGGCGCAGCTGACGCTCATCGCGATGGTGCTCGGGGCCGTCACGGCGATGATCGGTTCGATGGGGCTGGGGAGCGGGTCCACCAAGGACCGGCTGATCAGCGCAGGGGTCTTTCCGGTCGCACTCGGCACCGGACTGACGGTGGGCACCGCGACCAGCTCGAACACCGACCTGCTGCTTTCCGTCTTCGTGGTCGTACTGTTCGTAGCGGTCTACGTACGCCGCTTCGGTCCCCGCTTCTTCTTCGCCGGTTTCATGGCCTGGATCGGCTACTTCCTCTCCTCCTTCCTCGGCGCCGGATTCGGGCAGCTGCCGGCCATGCTGCTGTTCACGGTGGTCTCGCTGGCGTGGGTGCTGGCGCTGTCGCTGACGGTGATGCGGGACAACCCCCGCCGGGTGCTGCAGCAGACGATCAGGGCCCTCACCGCTCGAGCCTCGTCGGTCGCCGACGCGGCCGCGGATGTTCTCGCCGGCGAGCAGCGCGCGGGGCGGCGCCTGGAACGCCGGCTGCGTCGACTGAACGAGACCGCGCTGATGGTCGAGGGCTACCTGGCCGAGGACGGCGCGGTACCCGAGGGCTGGTCGGCAGCGCGGCTGCGCCAAGCCCTGACCGACGCCGAGCTCTCGTTCGACGAGGTCGCCCTCGCGGCCGAGGCGCTGGGCGGGCTGGGCCCACCTCGCTCCCCGGCCCTCGGGCAGTGCGCGGACATGCTGCGGGCCCTGGCCGGACGCCGCACCGCGGCGGCCCGGGAGGCTGCGGCGAGCCTCGCTACCGGCATCGTCCCGGCCCTCTCCGACGCCGGGGGGCACGCCACCCGCCACCTGGCGACGGCGGTCAGCGGCGTCGTCGACGCCCTCGACCGGTTGACGTCACCCCCGGCGGCGGCCGAGAACGGCGCCGGCCGCGCGGAGTTCACGCCGTCGGTGACGATGATGATGGGACGTCTGCCCGGTTCGGCGGCCGTCGCCTCCGACGTCCGGCCGCGCAGCTTCGGCTGGAACCCGCTCGCGCGGCTGCCGATGACCACGCGGCAGGCGGTGCAGGTCGCGATCGCGGGAGGACTCGCCATCGCCGTCGGGCGGGAGCTGTCGAGCCAGCGCTACTACTGGGCGGTGATCGCGGCGTTCGTGGCGTTCACCGGGACCGCCACTCGCGGTGAGACCTTCACCAAGAGCATGAACCGGGTGCTCGGCACCGCCGTCGGCCTCGTCGTGGCCATCCTGATGGCGCAGCTGACCGCCGGTCACACCGCGGCCGTGTTGGCGGTCGTGCTCGCCAGCCTGTTCTTCGGCTTCTACCTGCAGCAGCTGAGTTACGGGTTCATGATCTTCTTCATCACGATCATGGTGGGGCAGCTGTACAGCGCGCTGGGCGTGTTCTCCGACTACCTGCTGGTGCTCAGGCTCGAGGAGACCGCGGTGGGCGCGGCCATCGGGGTCCTGGTGGCGCTGTTCGTGCTTCCCGTCAGCACCACCGACACCAGCCGGGTCGCGCGCACGGCGTTCTACGACGCGGTGCGCGAGCTGTTCGACGGCCTCGCCACCCGGTTGGCCGGAAGCGCCGTCGCCAGCGACGAGGACGCTGCCGACCTCGACGGGCTCGCGCGGGCGGTGGATGCCGCGCTGTACCAGCTCCGCACGGTGCTGCAGCCGCTGACCGGTCTGCCGGCGCTGCGCTCGGACGCCCGCCGGATCCGCCGGCGGCTGACGCTCTACGGCGCCACCTCGTCGGCCGCTCGCGCGGTCGCGAGCGCCTCCCGGGACGCCGCGGCCGTCCCCGACGCCGACCTCTCCGCCGCCGCCCGGGAGCTCGCCGAGGCTGCCGGAACACTCGCCCAACGCTCCGACCCCGACGAGTGGGCGCAGGGCGCCGCGCCCTACCTGCGATCGGCGCAGGATCATCTGAACCGGGCCCAGGACCGTGACCCCTACGCCGTGCATCCGTTGTCGAAGCCGATCGGCCGGGGACTCCAGGTGCTACGCAGGCTCGCGGACGGCTCCCACCACCTGCCGTCCGCCGCGCCGGACACCGCGGAGGGCACGTCAGGTGACCGGCTCGCGCTCGGGGCGGAGAGGTGAGCGAGGTGCCGGAGCCAGGAGGGCACGAGAGCGGGCGCCGGCAGCGCAAGAAGGACGCGACCCGGAACGCCCTGCGCTCCGCCGCCGTCCGCCTCGTACGCGAGCGCGGCCTCGACTGCGTCACCGTCGAGGACATCACCGAGGCCGCGGATGTCTCGTACCGGACGTTCTTCAACCACTTCACCTCGAAGGAGCAGGCGCTCACCGCCCCCGACCAGGCCCGGCTCGCACTCCTGCAAGCCGCCCTCGCCGAGCGCCCCGCCGACGAACCCCCGCTGCGCTCGCTCCTGGCCGTGCTGCGGGACGAGGTCGAGCAGCTGAGCCGCCGGCGCGGCGAGTGGCTCGACCAGCTGGCGGTGATCACCTCGGACCCGAGGCTGCTGGCCTCACTGGCCGCGAGCTGGTACGAGCTCGAGAACGAGCTGGCCTCCGGCCTGGTGCAGCGGCTCGGGAGTGAGCAGGCGCAGCGAGCGGAGGTGCTGGCCGCAGTGGCGGTGGCCGCGGTCCGCGTCGCGATCCGGCGCTGGAACACCGGCGAAGCCGAGGCGTTGCCGACCCTGCTCGCCCGCAGCTTCGAGGCCGTGACCGATCTCGACCCGGCCACGGCGTCCCGTTCGTGACGAGCCCTCAGACCCCGACGTCCGTCGCGCGGGTCACGTGGCGGCTGGCACGACGGTCACGCCGGCACCAGCACGTCGCGCAGCCGGCGGCGCGGGACCGGGCGGCCCACCTCGACGAACCACTCCCGGCCGAAGATCAGGCCGAACAGGGGGTCGGGCAGTCGCAGGAACCGCTCCAGGCTGCGCAGGTCGCCGCCGCCGGTGGTCTGGCTGAGGTGCGCCTGCATGGCATGACGCTTCGCGGTCACACCGGCTCGCACGGTGACGCAGTGCGTGATCGCCGCGGCGGCGGTGTAGGCGTCGGCGAACCGAGCCGGGCGGAAGTCTGCGGCTCCCCGGGTGAGCGGGGCGGCGACGCGCAGCGCCCGCTGCAGCGCCCGGCGATCGACGGTCGCCTCCAGCACCCGCGAGGTGCCGGCCAGCCCGGCCGCGGCACGCACTACGCGGTGCACCTGCTGGTGGTCCCGGTGGCCGTAGCCACCGGCCGGGTCGTAGCCGACGACGGCGTCCGCCGCCTCCTGCCGCAGCAGCTCGGCCACGCGGCCGGCGACCTCGGCGACCGGCCGGCTCGCGAATCCCCCCGGCTCCGGCGTCTCGCCGGAGCCGGAGTCGGCATAGCCGAGCAGCTCCGACCGCGCGCACCCGAGCGCCGCGGCGGCGCGGCCGAGTTCTCGGCGTCGTACGGCAGCGAGGGCGCCGGTGGCGAGGTCGCCGCCCGCCAGGCCGGCGGCGCCGTCGGTCGCGGTGAGCAGCACGACGCGGTGGCCGCGGGCCGCGAGCCCGGCCATGGTGCCTCCGGTGAGCAGGGCCTCGTCGTCGGGATGCGCGTGGACGAACACCACGGTGCTCATGGCAGCACGGACAGCGCGTCGCCCCGGGCCGGTGCTGCCGCAGCCGCCCGATAAGCCGCGTAGGTCAGCGGCAGCACCTCGCGCCACGCGAACCGTGGCGGCACCGTCCCGGCGCGGGCCAGCAACTGTTGGTGACGGGTGCTGTCGCCGGCCAGGGCGACGAGAGCGTCGGTCATGGCGGCGTCGGAGTCGACCAGCGCGCCGTCCACCCCGTCGAGGACGAAGTCCGCGACGCCCGAGTCGCCGAACCCGAGCACCGGGAGCCCGGCGCAGCGGGCCTCGAGCGCGGCGAGACCGAAGGACTCCAGCCGCGCCGGGGCGAGGTACAGGTCGGCGTGCTGATAGATCTCGCGCAGCTCCGCCCGCGAGCGGGAACCGGCCAGCCGGACCCAGCCACCACCGCCCCTCCGACGGGCATAGCGCTGCAGTCCGGCCCGTTGCGGCCCGTCACCGGCGAGCACCACCTCGACGGACACCCGGCCGCGCAGGCGCCGCCGGGCCGCCGCGACGATCTCCAGCAACGCCCGCGGCCGCTTCCGCGGCGCGAGGCGGCCGGCACTGGCGACCACCAACCGGCCCGGGTCCCGGCGGGGATGCTCACCCTCCCAGGCGGCGGTGTCGACGCCGTTGGGCAGCACCGAGACCTCGCGGCCGGACCCCAGGGCGGCGGACAGGTCCCGGGCCGCGGCCGTGCTGACGGCCGTCCAGCGCACGGAGCTCCGGCGCCAGCCGAGCGCGGTGTCGAACGCGGCGAACAGCGGACGCGCCGCGGCCAGCATGGAATGCATCGTCACGACGGTCGGCACCCCCTGGAGCCGGCCGGAGGTGACGGCCGCCATCGCCAGCGGCGAGACACTGGACATGTGAATGTGAACCGCGTCCGCGGCCGCGAGGGGCGCGCGCCGCAACGCCTGCCGCACCCAGGCGTGCCGGAACCCCTCACTCGCGGTCGCCGTCGACCGGGCACTGGGCCGGACCAGCCGGACGCCGTTCGTCCCACCGGCGTCGCCGGCGGTGGTGGTGACGACGGTGACCTCGTGGCCATCCGCGGCCTGGCGTTCGGCGAGGTCGTGGACGTGGTGTTCGATACCGCCCGGACGCGGTAGATAGCCGTCGCTGAAGTGCACGATCTTCATCACAGAGGCCCGTCGACTAGCGTCGGGGCGCAGCGCGAGACGAGGTGAGCAGCGTGGCCGGTGGCCCGATGGTCGTGACGCTCGCGCTCAGCGCCGCCTTGCTGTTCGCCGTCTCGACCACCGTCAAACACGCGAGCGCCGCGGCCACCCCGCCGCTGCAGACGGCCCGCCCGAGCGGGCTCGCCGGTTTCATCCGGGCCACGGTCACCCATCGGCTGTGGCTGTTGGGCATCGCCTGCGACGCCGGTGCCCTGACCCTGCAGATCCTGGCGCTGCACCTGGGCTCGCTCGTCGTCGTGCAGCCGTTGCTCATCGCCGGGCTCATCTTCGCGCTGCTGCTGCGCCGGCTCAGCGGCCGACGGCACGTCTCCGGTCGGCAGCTCGGCTGGGCGGCACTGCTGGCGGCCGGGCTGGCCGGGTTCGTCACCCTGGCGTCGCGCGGCACGTCGTCGACGAGGGAGATCGACCACTCGCCCGCGCTCTACGCCGGGCTCATCGGCGCCGCAGCGCTCGTCGGCTGTGTGGTGCTCGGGCGCCGGATCGCATCGCGCGGGACCGCTGCGACGCTGCTGGGCGCCGCGGTCGGGCTGATCTACGCCACGACCGCGGCGCTGCTGAAGGCGCTGTCCACCATTGCGGTCGAGGACGTGGCGCGGCTGCCCGTCTCCTGGCAGCTCTATGCCACCGTGGCGCTCGGCGGGCTCGGCCTGCTGCTCAACCAGCTCGCCTTCCAGGCGGGCCCCTTGGCGGCCAGCCTGCCCGCGACGGCCACGGTCGACCCGCTCGCCTCGATCGTCATCGGCGTCGTGGTCTTCGACGAGCAGATCCGCCTCGTGGGGACCGCCGGGCTGGTGCTGGCGCTGTGTCTGACGCTGATGGCGGTGAGCATCGTGACCCTGGCCAGGTCCGCCCCCCAGCTGCCCACGCCCGCCGCGGAAACCCGCGCGGGCGGGGCGGCCGAGGGCGCGACCGCCATGAGGCGGTAGCGGGTGCGCTGTCGCGCCACGCGCTGCCGCCCTCACGCGCTCGTGCCGGACCACCGGCAACAGTGGCACAGCCGCGCCTCCTCGCAGTCTCCGCTCCTACTATTCTGTAGGATTTTGGGTTTCAGGTTAACGTATAGGGCGGAGCGCACCGCAGGCGGGCGAAAGGAACTCTTATGGTCGGACGTCGGGCGGCCGGCGACCTCGAATCGGAGGTCCTGGCGGCGCTGTGGTCGGCCGAGCAGCCGATGACGCCCTCGCAGGTACTGGCCACACTGGACGGCCCCGACCTGGCCTACAACACGGTGCAGACCATCCTGACCCGACTGCACGCGAAGGGTGCGGTTGACCGTGAGCGCGCGGGCCGGGCGCACGCCTACCGGCCGGTCCTGGACGACGCCGGCCTGATCGCGAACCGGATGCGGGCAGCGCTCGACAAGGGCGACGACCACGCCGCCGTGCTCAACCACTTTCTCGGCACGCTCAGTGCCGCCGAACGCTCGGTGCTGTCGGGGCTGTTGACGACGCGACGGAAGGGCGACCGTCTGTGACCGTCACGATCTACCTCCCGCTGCTGCTCGCTCCCGTGTTCGCCCTCGTGGCGGGTCCGCTCTCCCGGCGGCTGCCCCCGCGCCCGGCGACGTGGCTGCTCTCGAGCGGCGCGCTCCTGCTCGCCGCGTCGACCGCGGCCTCGCTCGGTCTGCTGGCGCTGCCGCTGGTCGCGCAGGACTCCCTGGTGGCCGAGGAAGGGGGTTGGTCGACGTCCTTCCTGGCCGTGCACGATCCCATCGCGCTGCCCATCGAGATCGCGGCACTGGTCGCCCTGACCGGGCTCCTGGCGGCCGGCGTCAATCGCGCCGCGCGGCAACTCCGCTCCCTGCGGGCCGCCTATCGGCTCGCGGCGTCGCTGCCGGGACACGGCGAGCTGGCGGTCGTGGCGTCGGGGCAGGTCGATGCCTACGCGCTACCGGGAAGGCCCGGACGGATCGTCGTCAGCCGATCGGCGTTGCGCGGGCTCGACAGCAGGCAACGTCGCGCCCTGCTCGCCCACGAGCGCGCGCACCTCGCCCACCGGCACTTCGCCCACATCGCCGTGGCCGCACTGGCCGCCGCGGCCAACCCACTACTGCGACCGGCACTGGTGGCGGTGCGCTCCTCGTGCGAACGCTGGGCCGACGAGGCGGCCGCCCTCGTCGCCGGGCGTGAGGCCGTGGCCGGAGCCATCGTCGGTACCGACGCCCTGCAGGACGGCCGGGCCGGCAGCGGCTCGGTCTCGCGTCCGGCACGTGCGCTGCCCACGCTGTCGCTGTCGTCGTCCGACCTCACCCGCCGACTCGAGGCGCTGGCCCGACCGGCGCCAGGGCTCAGCCTGTGGCGACTGGCGGTGCTGGTGCTACTCGTCGCGGCCGGCCTGCTCGCCCTGGTCAACGCCACCGCCGAGGCGCACACGCTGTTCGAGCTCGCGCAGAGCCGCTGAGCCCGGGCCCACCGGTCACGAGGGCTCGATGAGCCTCGTCTCGTAGGCGAAGATCACCGCCTGGACGCGGTCGCGCAGAGCGAACTTCCCGAGGATATGGCTGACGTGGCTCTTCACGGTGGCCTCGGACAGGCACAGCGCCGCGGCGATCTCCTGGTTGCTCTGGCCGAGCGCGATCGCCTGCAGTACGTCGCGTTCGCGATCGGTGAGGCGGGCCAGGCGTTCGTCGCGCGCCGCTGGCGTCGTCGTGGGCATGCGCTGCGCGAAGGTGTCCAGCAGCCGCCTCGTGACGCGGGGCGCGACGACGGCGTCCCCCGCGGCCACCGTCCGGATCGCCGCGACCAGCTCGTCCGGCGGGGCGTTCTTGAGCAGGAAGCCGCTCGCGCCGGCGCGCAAGCCGGCGAAGGCGTACTCGTCGAGATCGAAGGTCGTGAGGATCAGGACCCGGACCTCGGGATGCTCGCGCGCGATCGTCTCGGTGGCGGCGATGCCGTCGACGTCCGGCATCCGCACGTCCATGACCACGACGTCGGGCCGATGCCGCGTGGCAGCGGCGGCGGCCTCCCGGCCGTCCGCCGCCTCCGCGACCACCTCGAAGTCGCCGTGCGCCTCGAGGATCATGCGGAACCCCAGCCGGAGCAGGTGCTCGTCGTCGGCCAGGACCACCCGAACCGTCATCGCCGCCCCTGCCGGGCCCCGTCGGCGCGCAGCGGGATCCAGGCGCTGACCCGCCAGCCACCGGTGGTCGGCCCGGCGAACAGCCGCCCGTTGTGCAGCGCCACGCGTTCCCGCATCCCGATCAGGCCGTACCCGGGGGTGCCCGACAGCGGCCCGGAGCTCGCTCCGTTGTCGTCGACCACCACCCGCAGGTCCTCGTGCCCGCGGCGGAGCGAGACCTGCAGACGGCTGGCGCGGTGGGCGTGTTTGAGGGTGTTGGTGATGCTTTCCTGCACGAGCCGGAAGACGGCCAGTTGCAGGCCGGTCGACAGCCCGTCGGTCGTGCCGCTGATCCGGTACGTGACCTGGAGGCCAGCACTGCGGGCGCTCTCGAGCAACGCGTCGAGGTCGGTCAGGTCGGGCTCGGGGGCCAGCCCGGCCTCGTGGTCGTCCTGGCGGGAGCGCAGCAGCGCGAACGTGTCCCGCATCTCCGCCAGCGCTGCCCGGCCGGTGTCGGCCGCGTGACGGATCGCCTCCCGCGCCCGTTCGGGATCGCGATCGACCGTCAGTGCGGCCCCGTCGGTCAGCGCGATCATCACCGACAGATTGTGCGCGACGATGTCGTGCATCTCCCGGGCGATGCGGTTGCGCTCTGCGGTCACGGCGAGGTCGGTGAGATCCTGCCGGTGTTGGTCGGCCAGGTGCTCGCGAGCGCCTGGCCGCCGGCCTGGCGGCCGGGCCGAGCGGTGCAGCCACGACATGACCTCAGTGTCGCGCGCCCGGTTCAGGCATCGCGACGCCGCAGCACCACCAGCCCGGCGATGAGCGCGGCCACCACGTAGAGCGCGAACACGCCGAGCCCGGCCCACGGGGAGAGCTGGTTCGTGCCGGGCACAGTGTTCATGCCGGCCGTGCCGGCCAGCAGCGGCAGGTACTTGCTCACGTGCTGCTGCAACGAGCTGGGCAGGGCCTGGGCGAGCAACGGCAGCACCAGGATCAGCCCGAACAGCGCGGCGATCGCGCCGCCGGTGTTGCGGATGACGAAGCCGAAGCCGAGCCCGAGCAGCCCGACACCGACCATGTACAGGGCGGCGCCGAAGACTGCGCGCACGGCGCCCGGGTAGGTGATCGACACGCCGAGCGCATGCAGGGCGTTCGGGTCCTGCGTGATCGAGACGGTGCCGTGCGGGCCCACCGTCATCACCTCGTGGACGTGGTATCCGCTCAGTACGGCCTGCCCGCCGTAGAAGGCCACGAACGCCGCCACCAGCGTGATGACGAAGATGACGACGGCGAAGATTGCGATCTTGGCGGTCCACACCGGCAGCCGGCGAGGTGCCGCGGCCAGCGTCGCGCGGATCATGCCGGTGCTGTACTCGCCCGTCACGAACAGCACGCCGAGCACGCCGACCGCCAGCTGGGCGAGGTAGAAGCCCCGCAGGCTGAGCGCCGTCTGGTCGGGCTCGAAGCCCCCGTGGTGGACGATGTCGTTGCCGCGCAGGGCGGAGAACAGGATGCCGAGCCCGACCGAGATCAGCAGGGCGACGCCGATACTCCACCAGGTGGAGCGCAGCGAGCGGAATTTGATCCACTCCGAGTTCATCGCCCGCGGCTGGGTGACCCCGAGCGTCTCGGGGTGCGCAAGGGTGCTCGTCATCGGGCCAGTCCCTCCATCGGCGTGCCGAACTCGATGTCGTCGCGCGTCATCTCCATGAACGCCTCTTCCAACGAGGCCTGTTGCGGGGTGAGTTCGATCAGCGCGATGCCCGCGTCCGCGGCCACCCTGCCGATCGCGGCGCTGGGCACCCCGTGGACGGTGAGCACGTCCCGCTCGGTGCTCGTGACGCTCACGTCAACATCGGCGAGCAGGTCCCGTAGCCGCGGCGCCTCCTCCGTCCGCACCCGCACCAGCGACCGGCTCGACGCCTCGGTCAGCTCGGCCAGGCTGGTATCGGCGATCAAGCGGCCCTGCCCCACGACGATGAGGTGGGTCGCGGTGAGCGCCATCTCGCTCATCAGGTGCGAGGAGACGAAGACGGTCCGTCCCTCGGCCGCCAGCGACCGCAACAGCGTGCGGATCCACAGGATGCCTTCGGGGTCGAGGCCGTTCACCGGCTCGTCGAGGATCAGCGTGTGCGGGTCGCCGAGCAGCGCCGAGGCGATCCCGAGCCGCTGCCCCATGCCGAGCGAGAACCCGCCGGCGCGCTTGCCGGCGACCTGTGACAGGCCGACCATGTCGAGTACCTCGTCCACCCGGCGCCGCCCGATGCCGTGGCTCGCCGCCAGCGCCCGGAGATGGTTCCGGGCGGATCGGCCGGTGTGGATCGCGCGGGCCTCGAGCAGCGCCCCCACCTCGCACAGCGGCGCCTTCATCCGGTCGTAGCGGCGCCCGTTGACGGTCGCGGAGCCGGAGGTCGGACGGTCCAGGCCGAGCAGCATGCGCATCGTCGTGGACTTGCCCGCGCCGTTCGGGCCCAGGAAGCCGGTCACCACGCCGGGCTGCACCGTGAACGACAGCCCGTCGACTGCCACCTTCGCGCCATACCGTTTGGTCAGAGCCACAGCTTCGATCACGACCACCACGCTAGGCAGCCGGCCCGGCCACCACATCCGTCCCACGGACGAACTTGCCCTCAATCTCACGGAGGGCGTCGATACGAGGAGCCACCATGGAACCGGCAGCGCCGGCTCGGAGAAAGATCTTTGGCATGAGGACTGACAGGGCGTGGGCACGCCGGAGGGCCCGGCGGCCGCGCGGACGCGTGGCGGCCGCCGCTGTATCGCTCGCGGCGGCGCTCCTCGCGGCCTGCAGCCCCGCCGGCGGCCCCACCCCGGACGCCGACTCGACCGGCCCGGTGGTGCACGACGCCGCGGCAGGGCTACCCCGGCCGGCACACGTCGTGGTCGTCGTCTTCGAGAACAAGCCCTCCACCGACGTGATCGGCAGCAAGGCCGCGCCGTACCTGACCGGCCTGGCCTCCGGCGGCGCCTACTTCACCCGCGCCCACGGCGTTGCCCATCCGAGCGAGCCGAACTACCTCGCACTGTTCTCCGGCTCGACGCACGGGGTCGCCAGCGACACCTGCCCGCTGCACCTCGGCGGCGGCCCGAACCTGGCGCGGGAGCTGCACGCCGCCGGTGACAGCTTCGTCGGCTACGCCGAGGGCCTGCCGCACGCCGGCTTCCAGGGCTGCACCAGCGGGGGCTACGCCCGCAAGCACGCGCCCTGGGCCGATTTCACCGGTCTTCCTGCCGGCACAGCTCGGCCGCTGAGCGCCATCCCGCGCCAATACGCCCGGCTACCCACCGTCGCGTTCGTGGTGCCGAACCTGTGCCACGACATGCACGACTGCGCGATCCGCACCGGGGATTCCTGGGCCCGGGCCCACCTCAGCCGCTACGTGCGCTGGGCCCGGACTCACCACAGCCTGCTGGTGGTCACCTTCGACGAGGACGACGGCACGCCGGCCAACCACATCGCCACCGTGATGGTCGGGCCGATGGTGCGCCGCGGTCGGTACGGCCAGGTCATCGACCACTACAACGTTTTGCGCACGATCGAGGAGATGTATCGGCTCCCCCCGCTCGGTTTGGCGGCGCGAGCCAAGCCGCTGAAGTGCTGGCGGGGTTGATTCGTCGTACCGCGGGTCTACTGCAGCTGGTCGGGTGCGCGAGGGCCGGAGCGGTCGGTCGCTCGACGATCGTGCGCCACGCCTTCCGGGGTGCGGTCCGTGGCGCGGCGATTGTGCTGCGGCGGGGGTGCTGGCGGGGCGGCGAGGATCTTGAAGCGCCCGTCCCCTTCTAGGTACTGGCCGGTGTCGGTGCCGGCCGCGCCACGGTGGAGCACTTCTTGCCACTGCGGTGCACGGCTGACCGGCGCCCGGCGCCGGCGGCGCACGATCTGCACCGGCTCCCGCTCGCCGGCGACGTAGAGATGCTCGACGACGCCGAGGACCAGGTCGGTGAGCGTGTTTCGCAGACCCATGAACGCCACGAGGGCATACGTGGCCGCGAGCGCGTTGCCGCCTTCAAATGCAGCGTTGCCCCAGTTGCGGGCGTGGTAATCGCGCATGAATGAGAAAATCGAATAGGCGATGATCACCACGGGCGCGATAGCGAACAGCAAGGGGGTGGCTGTGCGGTCGGCGACCTTTGGGGTGCGCGCGAAGGGGATCTTCTTACCAGTGGTGGCCTGTTGCAGCGATTTCACGACCCCGGCGAGATTGACCGGTAACAGGATGAGGTTGAAGCCATATATCCGTACAACGTCGGTGCGCTTGTAACCGCAGCGGTGAAGGTCGCTGGCCATGCTCAGGAAGTACGGCAGCGCGGCCAGCACCACCAGCGGGCTGAGCAGTTTGCTGTCGAAGGGGAACGCCAGTAAGAACAGCAGCCCCAAGCTGCTCCAACACGTCGAGGCCATGTAGTTGACCTTCAACAGCGCCTGGGCCAGCGAGCTGTACTCCGCCCGGCGGGTGCGCTCCCTGCTGTGCTCCCGCAGCTTCGGCAGGATGAGCAGCCCACCGTTGGCCCACCGGCGCCGCTGGATGCTGAGCGAGCCGAAGTCCGGCGGCGTGGCCGAATAGCTGAGGCGTTCGGGGTAATTCAGCAGCCGCCAGCCGCGGATCGTGAGATCCAGCGAGGACTCGGTGTCCTCGATGACAGTGCGGTCCTGCACGTACCGACGGATCTCGTAGCCGTCGACGTGCTCGATCTCGACGATGTCATCCAGGGCCCGCTTGCGGATCACCGCGTTAGCCCCGACCCAGAAGGTCGCGTCGTGGTAACTCATCCCCTGGTGGAGGATGTGCTGCAGGTCGGTGGTGGCGCCGGCGATGCGCTCCATGCGGGTCGCGGAGCCAGGGAAGGCCGAGTAGGGCGTCTGCGCGACCGCGAGTCGGTGGTTTTCCGGCTGCATCATGAGGTGGACCAGACGCAGGCAGTACTCCGGCAGCAGGATGCTGTCGGCATCGAGTGTGAGCAGGTAGTCCGCGTCAGGGATGACGATCGATCCGGCGTTGCCGGCCGGTGCCAGCACGAGGCCGTCCTCGCTCTGGCGGGGTTCGAAGCTGCGGCCCATGAGTCCGATGTAACTGTTGAGGTTCATCGCCTTGTTCGCCTCGTGAGACAGCGACGCGTACAGCTTGCGCTCGAACCAAGTGATCTCGGCGCGGAAGGTCCAGGCGAGCCGGCGGTAGAACTGCAGCATTCGACTTCGCTCGAGAGTGCCGTCGGCTTCGGCTCCCTCAGCTAGCGCCGCCCCGACCGCGGCAAAATCGGCGGCAAGCGAGCCCAGCACATGATCGGCGAAGAAGGCGTCGACGTGGTCGTCGATGACCTCCTCGCTGGCGCGGAGTTCGAGCCATTGCGCGGCCCAGTCGTACTCGGCGGCCAACGCGCGCATCTCCCGGGCGGAGCAGGGGTCGTTGGCGTCGGACCGCTCGAAACGGTCCAGGGCGGCAGTGAAGCGGTCCCTCGGTTCTGCAAGCCAGGCTGTCAGCTCGGCCGGCAGGGACCGGGCGGCCGCGAGCAGTTCGGCGCCAGGCCCTGGCTGCGGCCGGGGCGGGTCGTCCAGCAGCAGGACCACCCGCAGGAACGGGTACTCCTGTAGCGCCGCCGACAGGACCGTCTTGCGAATGGTCGCCGTCTCCTCACGGTACGAGGGGATCAGCGCCGTCATCGTCGGCAGGCTGTCGCTGAATGCCTCGTCGATCGCCGCGCGCGGCGATCGACGGTGCGCCCGCGTCCGGTACAAGGCCCCCTGCCGGGCCACGAGGTACAGGAGGGCCGACAGAGTCAGGAAAGACACGATCACCACGTAACCGACCGTCTCCGAGATGAACGTCATTCCCTGCACGCCGTGATCGACCAGCTGCGACACGATGGTCACGATCAGGTAGGCGAGCCACGCCGCCACGGTCACGACGATGCCGAGGCGCCCGACCGTGACCATGGCGTCGCTGACGGGCGCCGGCACCGCAGGGAGCGGAGCGACGCGGCGGTCCGCACCCCATTGGCGGCGCGGACCGGATGGCGCACGACGAAAGCGCATAACCGAACTCCGGAGGGTGACAGGCGGCCGCGCGCCGGCTCTGTGGCAATTCCCGAGACCGGACCTTGCGTCCTGGCGAACTAACTATAAGCTAACATGAAACTTACACGGATCACACGCGTGGCACCAGTACCGACCCGGAGTTCGCGTCGGACGGCGATCCCGAACCGAGAGCAGAACAGTGGTCATGACCCCCGAGGAACGCGCGTACGCCGCCGCGGACCTAAAGGCCTCCCCCAGGGGCGAACCGCAACGTCGGCTGTCTCCGTGGCGTGTGCTGGCGTTGCTCCTCGTGCTGGGTGCGGTGGGCGCGGGAGTGACGGCCCGCCCTTGGCAGTCGACGACAGCGTCTCCCGCGGCGATCCAGTCCTCCTACATGCCCTACGTAGACGTGACTGCCGCGCCTGAGTACGCCTTCGAGGGCCCTCCGACCGCCGCCGCGTCGAACGTCGTGCTCGGATTCGTCGTGGCGGACCGGGCGCACGCGTGCAGCCCGAGCTGGGGAGACGAGTACACCCTGCCGCAAGCCGCATCGTCGCTCGATCTCGATCGCCGCATCGCTCGACTGCGCCAGGTCGGCGGACAGGCGTCGGTCTCCTTCGGCGGCCAGGCCAACACCGAACTCGCCGCTGCCTGCACCGATCAGACGCGGCTCACCGCCGCCTACGCTGCCGTGGTGCGGCGCTACCACCTCCGCACGCTCGACTTCGATGTGGAAGGGACAGCGAGTTCGACGCCTGCGGCCACACGCCGACGAGCCGCCGCGCTCGCCACCCTGCAGCGGCGAGCGAGGCAGGCCGGGCGCCCGCTCGCCGTGTGGCTCACCCTGCCGGTCGACCCGAACGGGCTCACCGCCACCGGACGGTCAGTCCTCAGCGCCACCCTGCAGGGGGGCGTCGACCTCGCAGGAGTCAACGGGCTCACGATGGACTACGGGGGCTCGATGCCGCCCGGCCGGACGCTCACCCAGGCCGCCGACTCCGCGCTCACCCACCTGGCCGGCCAGGTCCGCACCGCTTACGCGAGCTCGGGCGTTCGGCTGAGTACCGCCGAGGCCTGGCAGCGCCTCGGGGCAACTCCGATGATCGGGCAGAACGACGTCGCAGCCGAACGATTCGATCTCGCCGATGCCCGTGCACTGCTCGGCTTCGCGCGGCGGCACCATCTGCGCCGGCTGTCGATGTGGTCACTCAATCGCGACCAGGACTGCGGTCCCAACTATGCGAACGCGTCGGTCGTGTCGGACAACTGCAGCGGAGTCGCGCAACAGTCGAGCGCCTTCAGTCAGATCCTGGGTCGCTTCCGTCCGCACCGAACGGCTCGGCCGCAACCTGTCACCCGCACGGCGGCTACCACCACCAACCCGACGTCGCTCGTAGACGATCCCGCCACGTCGCCATACGCCATCTGGAACCCAGACCTGCCCTACCCTGCCGAAACCAAGGTCGTGTGGCATCGGAACGTCTACGAGGCCAAGTGGTGGAGCCAGGGAGACGTCCCTGACGCGCCCGTGGCAGCGGCGAGCGACACCCCATGGACGCTCATCGGGCCGGTTCTGCCCGGTGACCATCCGCTGCCGACACCGACCGTGCCCGCGGGCACCTACCCGGTGTGGAACGCCCACACCGTTTACCGGGCGGGCGCTCGCGTCGTCTACGAGGGGGTGGGGTACCTCGCCAAGTGGTACACGCAAGGCGACGTGCCGGGCCTCCAGGTCAGCGACCCCGGGCACACCCCGTGGACGCTGATCACCTGGTCTCGGGCGGCCCAGCCGGCTGCACCCCGGGCCGGCGCCGTCAGGCGAAACGGATGATGCTGATGACCCCGACAAGCGCGCAGTAGATCGCGAAGGGGATCAGGGTGCGGGTCTCGAAGTACTTCGTCAGCCACTTGACCGAGGCGTAGGCGGCCACGGCGGCGGTCAGCGCGCCGACGACCACCTGGCCGTGGATGTGGGCCCCGGCGGGGCCGGCGAGGCTGGGGATCTTGAGGGCGCCCGCGGCGAGGATGACCGGGGTGGCGAGCAGGAACGAGAAGCGGGCGGCGTCGCGATGCGACAGGCCCCGCACCAGCCCACCGACCATCGAGACGCCGGAGCGGGAGATGCCGGCGAGCAGTGCCAGGGTCTGGAACAGGCCGATGAGAAACCCCTCGCCGTAGTGCAGTGTCGCCAGCCGGCGCGTGCGCGGGCCCTCGGCCTCCCGCCCCTCGGCACCCGCTCGGTTCGACTCGCGGTTCGACTCCCGGTTCGACTCGCTGCCGCCGGTCCTCGGGGAGGAGCCGGCGGCGTGGCGGCCGACCGTGGCGGTGAGCGCCTCGTCGGCTGCCGCCTCGTCGGAGTTCACGGGGGCGCGCCGACGCAGGACCTCGCCCGCGGCGAGGATGCCGCCGTTGACCAGCAGGAAGATCGACGCCGCGAGCGGCTTGGCGAACAGCGTGCGGAAGACGTGCTCGAGGGTCAGGCCGGTGATCCCGACCGGGATCGTGGCGATCACGATCAGCCAGGCCAGTCGCTCGTCGGAGTCGCGAGTCACCAGGCGCCGCGCTCGCAGCGAGGGCCCCAGGGTGCGGACGAACGCGGTGATGATGCGGACCCAGTCGCGCCAGAAGAACGCCAGCAGAGCCAGCGCGGTGCCCACGTGCAGGGCGACGATGAACGCCAGGTACGGGCTGGTCCCGCTGTCGGTCGTGGCGGACTGGGTGACCAGCGCGTTCCAGCTGCCGCCGATCCACGCCGGCACCAGCACCGAGTGCCCGAGGCTGGAGATCGGGAACAGCTCGGTGACGCCCTGCAACAATCCGAGAACCGTCGACTGCAGGTAGGTGATCAACGCGGTCTCCTGTCGGTCGTCGGGCGGCCGCCCCACTCGTAGCCATTTCCTACGGCAGTGTAGGAGACTTGCTGCCGTCGGATCATGAGAAACCCCTTCGAAGCGCGAGCGAACCGTGCGGGCGGCCGACATCCTGGTCGCAGCTACTCCTACAGCAGTGTAGGAAATGACTTCGGCGGGGCGCATGGCTCGTCGGCCGACGAGGACGGGAGGCCACCGGGATGAGCGCCTACGCGGTCGCCTTGAACCTGCTCGACCCTCACTCGCTGCTGGCGTCGTTCGGCCCGATCGGCGTGGGCCTCGTGCTCTTCGCCGAGACCGGGTTGCTGATCGGCTTCTTCCTGCCGGGCGACTCGCTGCTGTTCACCGCCGGCGTCCTGGCCGCCACCCCTGTCACGGCGACCGCGCACGTCCCGTTGCCGGCGGTGTTGGTCGCAGCACCCATCGGCGCCGTGGCCGGAGCCCAACTGGGGTATCTGATCGGGCGTCGCAGCGGCCCGGCCCTGTTCCGCGGGAGCCGTCCCCGGCTGCTGGAAGGCCGGGAGCGGGCCGAGGCCTACCTGCACCGCTACGGCGACGGGCGCGCGGTCGTGCTCGCCCGGTTCATCCCGATCGTGCGCACCGTCCTCAACCCGCTGGCCGGCATCCTCGGGGTCCGACCGCAGGCCTTCACGCTCTGGCAGGTCGTCGGCGGGGTCCTCTGGAGCGTCGGCGTGACGCTCGCCGGGTTCTGGCTCGGTTCGACCATCAGCAACGTCGATCACTACCTGCTGCCGATCGTCGCGCTCGTCGTGGTGTTGTCGCTGCTCCCGATCGCTGTCGAGGTGCTGCGCGCGCGGCGTCGCCAGCGGTCGGGCCCGTCCTGAACTCCTCAGCGGCTCCTACGGTGTCGTAGGAGAAACTGCGACACGCACGCTGCCCATCTCCGGCGAATGAAGGGATCTCCCCACGTGACCGCACCGCGCGTACCCGCCGACGCCCGGATCCGGGCCAGCAAGGTGCCCGCCGTCGTGGCGCTGTTCTGGATCACGAAGGCGCTGACCACGGCTTTCGGCGAGTCCACCTCGGACTGGTCGGTGCACGCGATCGCACCGGTCGCCGCGGTACTGATCGGCTTCGTCGTGTTCTGCGTCGCGCTCACGCTCCAGCTGCGCGCCGACGCCTACTCACCGTGGCGGTACTGGTTCGCGGTGTCCATGGTGGGCGTATTCGGCACGATGGCCGCCGACGTGCTGCACGTCGGGTTCCACGTCCCCTACGCGGTGTCGACCGTTCTGTTCGCGATCGTGCTCGCCGCGGTATTCGTCTCCTGGTACCGCGTCGAGCACACGCTGTCGGTGCACACCATCGTCACCCGCCGCCGGGAGCTGTTCTACTGGGCCGCGGTCGTGTCGACCTTCGCCCTCGGCACGGCGGTAGGAGACCTCACCGCGAACACGCTGGGCCTGGGGTACTTCGCCTCGGCGGTGGTGTTCGCGGTGTTGATCTGCGTACCCGCCGTGGCCTTTCGGTTCGGCCGGATGAACGCCGTCGCCGCGTTCTGGACCGCGTATGTCCTGACCCGACCGGTCGGGGCGTCGGTGGCCGACCTGTTCGGGAAGTCCCGACCGGACGGCGGGCTGGGCGTCGGCGCCGGGGTCACGGCGTTGATCCTCGGCCTGTTGATCCTGGCGAGCGTCATCTACCTCGCCCGCACCGGCGCCGACGCCCCCGCCACGACGCCGGAGGCCGCGGCGCCACCGGCAGGCCCGCACTTCGCTCGATTGCAGGGGCCCGCCGCCGGACCCGAGACGTAAACCCCCTCGCCGCCGCGGCTGTTCACCCAGAGCGCCCTGAGGCTCAGCAGCGCCGACGAGGCGCCGCCCGCATGCTGGGGGTTCCCACACCGACAGCATCGGGGGCTGCGGGGTGAATGGCAGGCCGACCGCCGGGCACGGCGAGCAGATCCGGAGCCTGCGGTTGACGACGGTCGCCACCGCGGCAGCCGCGCTGGTCGCGCTGCTCGCCCGCTGGGGCCCGGACTGGCCGGCGCAGGAATTTCGGGCGCTGATCGCCCGGTCGCAGCCGCTGGGGTTGTGGGTCAACAACTGGTTCAGCGGGCAGCCGTTGGCCGGGTACTCGCTCACCTACCCCGCACTGGCGGGCGTCCTCGGCGCGAGCGCGGTGGGTATCGGCTCCGTGACCGTCGCCGCGTGGTCGGCCGGGCGGCTCCTGCCGCGCCGGCTCAGACGCTCACACCTCGCCGTCGAGGCCGCCGTCGTGGTGTCGCTGGTGTCATGCCTGCTGCAGGGCCAGCTGCCCTACCTGCTGGGCACGGCCTTCGGACTCGGCGCGCTGGCCTGCGACCGGGCCCGCCGTCCGGCAGCGGTGGCGATGTGCGCGGCGCTGTGCTCGCTCTCCAGCCCGCTCGCGGCCATGTTCCTGCTGCTGGTGGCGGCCGCCACCACGTCCGTGCGGGCGGCGCGCGCGCTGGGTCCCTACGCCGCGGCCGGAGTGGGCTTCGCCGTCGCGCTCGTGCTCGGGGGTGCCGGCGGACCGGAGCCCTACCCGTGGACGAGCCTGGCCGCCGTGGGCGCCTTCGCCGTCGGGGTCCACGTCGTCTTCCGCGGGCCCAGCGCCGGCGACCGGATACTGCGTCGCCTGGCGATCTGCTACCTCGTGCTCGCCCTCGCGCTGGCGCCGTTCGCCAACCCCGTCGGCGGCAACGTCGCACGCCTCGGATGGCAGCTGGCCCTTCCCCTGGCCCTCCTCGCTTTCGTCGGGCGGGGAGATGCCGCAGCGGCGCGCGCTGGCGCACGCACACCGGCTCACCCTGTGGCCGCGGCCCTCGCCGCCGTCCTGGCCGTGGCCTGGACGGTTACCCCGGTCGCGGTATCGGTGGCGCACGGCGCCAAAGACCCCTCCCAACAGCAGGCCTACTTCGCGCCGCTGGTGCACTATCTGCGCCGGCAGGAGGGCCGCACCACCCATCGCCTCGAGATCCCGATGACCCGTGGGCACTGGGAATCGAGGTGGGTCGCAGCGACGGTCCCGCTGGCTCGGGGTTGGGAGCGACAGACGGATCTGCAGTACAACGCCGAGCTCTACCACCGGTTGTCCGGCGTGGCCTACCGTCGCTGGCTCGACGCCAACGCGGTCGGCTGGGTGGCGACGCCGGACGTCCCGCTCGACCCCGGCGGGCTCGCCGAGGGCCGGCTGCTCGAGCACCCGCCCCCCTGGCTGCACGAGGTCTGGCACAACGCTCACTGGCGGGTCTGGCGCGTCCGTGGCGCCGTCCCGATCGTGTCGCCGCCGGCCAGGCTGGCGCGGCTGACGACCTCGAGCATCGTCGTGCGATTCAGCCGAGCCGGGACCAGCACGGTGCGGGTCCACGCCGACGCCTTCTGGCGCATCGCGACCGGGCATGGGTGTCTCACCAGCGCCTCGCCGTGGCTGCGCCTCACCGCGCACCGACCCGGGCGGTTCGTCCTCAGCCCGGGGCTGCCCGGCCCCGGCGATACCGACCAATGCCCGTCTCGACCCGCTTCCTGATCGGCCCCCCGGACGATGGCCCGGCGAGGATTCCCGAGCGCACAGGCACCCCCCAGCCCCGTCGGAGCCGGCTGAGAGCGTAGCGCCGGACAGTCGGTACGTGACCCTCGAGCGCCCGCCCGTCGCACGGCTAGCGCGCCTCCGCCTGACTCGGCCGGCCCTCGTCGCCGCGGGGACGGCCCTCGCTGCGGCGATCGGCTGGGCGGCCGCCACGACGGCAACCGACACCGACCGCGCACCGGGCATCTCGGCCGTGTTCGGCTGGGTCGGGCGGCTCGGCGGCGGCATCACTTGGTCGGTCGTCACCTGCCTGATCGCGGTGTCGATCTGTCATCACATCGCGGCCTCGGTCGCGGTTCGAGCCGCGGCGGGCGTCGAGTTGCCCTTCGTCGAACTGGTCGGCGTCCAGTACGCCGCCGCCGCCGCGAACCGCGTGACCCCGGCCGGCCTCGGATCAGCCGGGGTCACCAGCCGGTTCCTCACCCGCCGAGGGCGGCTCACCGGCTCGCAGTCTGCCGCGGCGGTCTCCGCGCTCGCACTGCTGGGCGGAACGGCCGACGCCGCGGCCTTCGCCGCCCTGATCGGTGTCGGTGCCGCGTTGGGGTGGACCGGGACCACCGGTGAGGTGCCGCTCCTGCTCGCGCGGCTCGGCGCGCTCCTGCCCGCTCCGCACGGTTCGCTGCGCTGGCTGCTGATCGCTCTCGCCGTCGTGGCCGTGGCGCTGCTCGGGGTCGTGATGACCCGGCGCAAGTCGGCGTCTCGCCGGGCCGCAGCGGCCGTGCGCGGCTTCGGCGCCGGCCTGGCCGGGCTGGCCCGGCGACCGCTGGGACTGTTCACGATGATGGCCGGCTCCGCCTCGACCACCCTGGTCCTGGCAGCCGGCTTCGCCGCCGCCGCCACCCTGGGCCCCGCAGGGCTTCCGCCGCATCTGTTCGCCGCCATGATGGTCGGCTACATGGCCGCGGCAGCCGCCGCCAACGCGCTACCCACGCCAGGCGGCATCGGCAGCGCGGACGCGGCCCTGACCGGGGTGCTGCTGGCCGCGCACGTGCCTGGATCCGCCGCCGTCGCCACCGCGCTCGCGTACCGGGCTGTCACGTTCTGGGCCCCCGCCGCCGTCGGTCTCGCCCTGGTGCGCCCGTTGCGACGCCGCGGGGCGTTGTGACCCCCGGGCCGACCAGCAGCCGCTTGGGTCCCCGCTGAGGGGTGTCGATCACGACAGGGTTGCTGGTGTTGGCTGGGAGCACCGCGCGTCCGCGCGGAGGCCACAGGTCTGCGCGCCCGACCGGGTTGACGCACCGTTGACGGTGGAAGGAGCGCCCTTCGTGCTGCGCGAACCCAGCCGGATGGTTGCTCCCGGCCACGCGGACCACGAGCCGAACGGGTCTTCGGGCGGCACCGAAGCCCGCCCCCGTCGCCGGTGGTGGGTGGAGCTCGCCCTCGCCGCCGCGCTCTACGCCGTGTACGACGCGATCCACGGCGCCATCCGCGGTGACATCGTCACCGCGGACCGCGACGGTCGCGACCTGCTCCACACCGAGCGGCTGCTGCATCTTGATCCCGAGACCTGGCTCAATCACGGCCTCGACCACATCGCGGTTCTCGCCGTACCCGCCTGCTGGATCTACGCCAGCCTCCACTTCCTGGTCACGCCGGGGGTTCTGGTGTGGACCTACCGGGCCCGCCCGACGCGCTACAGCCGGGCTCGCAACGTACTCGCGGTGAGCACGTTGACCGCGCTCCTCGGCTTCTGGCGGTTCCCGACGGCTCCGCCCCGCCTGCTGCCCGGCAGTAGGCTCCACGACACCTTGGCGCTGTTCCATTCCTGGGGCTGGTGGGGCTCGAACACCAGCGTCCCCGCGCCCGCCAAGGCGTTCGCCAACGCCTACGCCGCCTTTCCCTCGCTGCACGTCGCCTGGGCGGTCTGGTGCGGCGCCACCGTGTATGCCGCCGTCCGACGCCCGGGTGTACGAGTCCTCGCGGTCCTGTACCCCGTCCTCATCGCTCTCGTGGTCCTGGCCACCGCCAACCACTACCTGATCGACGTCGTCGCCGGTGGGCTCCTGTGGCTGGCAGCGCACCTGCTGGTGACGGGGGCGTCGCACCTCTGGAGGCGACGTCGCGCCGCGAACGCCCCCGCCACCGCGCGCGTCGAGAACGCGAGCTGACGATGCGCCGCCGGGCCCGCAGATGGCTGCGACGCGCACTGATCGCCGCGGGCTGTTGCGTGCTGGTCGTGGCGACCCCGCTCGGCCTGCAGCCGCGCGGGGCACCCGGCTGCGGATGACACCGACCGGGGCACTGCTCGGCGTCAGGCGCCGGCGGCCGTCACGATGGCATCCGTGGCGAAGCCGGCCAGCATGCCGAGGACGATCCCCGCCGCCAGCAGGTCCGGTCGCTTGGCCTTGGCCGCGACCCCGAGCAGCTGGATCACGACGTAGAGGATCGAGCCGGCGGCCAGGGTGAGGAACACCGTGCTGATCGGCTCGCTGGTGAAACCGTGCCCGAGCGCGGTGCCCACGAAGGTGGGGCCACCGCCGATCAGGCCGAGCAGGAACAGGAAGCGCCAGCTCGGCCGGCGGTCCGCCCCCTGCCCGCCGCCCGCCAGCGGGGCGACGATGCCGAAGCCCTCGGTGGCGTTGTGCAGCCCGAAGCCGATCACCAGCAGCGTCGCCAGCGCCAGCTCGCCGCGCGCCGCCGACTGCCCGATCGCGAGGCCCTCGGCGAAGTTGTGCAGCCCGATCCCGACCGCGATCATCAGCGCCATCCGGCGTTCGGGTGACCACGACGTCGCTCGAATCAGTTGCGCCTCCGCGGTCGACATGGCCCCTGGCCCGACGCCGGCACCGCTGCCGCGGTCGGGCCGCGGGCGCTTCATCCACATCTCGTAGGCCACCAGCAACCCGAGCCCGAGCGAGAGCCCGACGGCGAACAGCACCCCGTAACCGAACACCGGCGCCAACCCGCCGACGTGGTTGTGCACGTCGGCCAGGGCGGCGTCGACCGCTTCCCAGGCGTGGGTGAGCACGTCCCACACCAGGAAGAGCAGGATGCCGATCGCCACCGCGTTGAGCAGCAGCCGCAGCGTCGGGAGCGGGCGGCGCATGCGGCCCACCGGCAACCCGAACACGATCGTCGCGCCGGCGATGAACCCCAGCAGCAACGTCTCACCCAGACCCACGAACCGCTCCAATCCGTTGCGATACCTACTGGTAAGGATTACCTAACTTCCAGGCGCTGGTCAAACCGCGCCCCGGTGCGACCGCCTTCGGCCTCAGCACCCCTACTAGGCTGGCCGTTCCGAGGTGTCGCGGTGGGCGGAGGCGTTACGGGTGATCGATGGCGACGCGCCTCGTCCTGTCGGCGAGCCGGCGCACGCCGCAGTGGTCGCCCGGGTCCTGGCCGGCTACCGGTCACTGCCGCCGGGGGCGCCCGTCCGGCTGGCGAAATCGACGTCGAACCTGTTCCGACCGCGCGAGCGGGCGGTGTCCGGACTCGACGTGTCCGGCCTCGACGGGGTCATTTCCGTCGACCCGCAGGGGCAGGTGGCCGACGTCCAGGGCATGTGCACCTACGAGACCCTCGTCGACGCGACTCTCGCCCACGGCCTCATGCCGCTGGTGGTGCCGCAGCTGCGCACGATCACCCTCGGGGGCGCGGTCACCGGGCTCGGCGTGGAGTCGTCCTCGCTGCGCAACGGGTTGCCGCACGACTCGGTGCTGGAGATGGACGTCCTCACCGGTGACGGCGAACTCGTGACCGCGAGCCCGTCGGAGAACTCCGAGCTGTTCGCCGCCTTCCCGAACTCCTACGGCAGCCTCGGCTACGCGGTGCGGCTGCGTATCGCCCTCCAGCCGGTGCGCCCCTTCGTCGCCCTGCGCCACGTGCGGTTCCCGAACATGAGCGAGCTGACCGGCGCCGTCGACCGGATCGCGCGGGACGAGCAGTGGGACGGGCAGCCGGTCGACTTCGTCGACGGCGTCGCCTTCAGCCCCGCGGAGTGCTACCTGACCCTCGGCCGGTGGAGCGACACCGGGCCGGGCAGTGACTACACCCGAAGCAAGATCTACTACCGCTCGATCCAACAGCGGCACGAGGACCGGCTCAGCGTGCGCGACTACCTGTGGCGCTGGGACACCGACTGGTTCTGGTGCTCCTCGGCGTTCGGCGTGCAGCACCCGTTGGTGCGGCGACTGTGGCCGCGGCGCTACCGCCGCAGCGACGTCTACCACCGCATCGTGGCGTTCGAGAACCGGCACGGCTACGCCGCCGCCCTCGACCGGCGGCGGGGAAAGCCGCCGCGGGAACGGGTCGTCCAGGACGTCGAGCTGCCGCTGGAGCGCTCGGCGGAGTTCCTCGACTGGTTCGACGACCAGGTCGGCATGTCGCCGGTGTGGTTGTGCCCGCTGCGCACGCAGCGCAGCTGGCCGCTCTACCCGCTCGAGCCCGACCGGATCTACCTCAACGTCGGCTTCTGGGGAAGCGTGCCGATCGCGCCGGGCCGAACCGACGGCGACGTGAACCGGGCGATCGAGCGCGAGGTGGCCAGGCTGGGCGGCCACAAGTCGCTGTACTCCGACGTGTACTACGAGCGGGACGAGTTCGACGCGCTCTACGGCGCGGCGACGCTGCACGCCGTGCGCGAGACCTACGACCCACAGCAACGATTGGCGTCGCTGTACGAGAAGGTGGTGGAACGCCGATGACGATCGCCGAGCTGGTCGAGACGGTGACGGTGGGGCAGATCCCGATGCGGTTCGAGGCCTTCGACGGTTCGGCCACCGGGGACGCGACCTCCCCGCTGACCCTCCGGCTGCACAACGAGCGGGGGCTGCGGTTCCTGTTGACCGCGCCCGGGGACCTCGGACTGGCCCGCGCCTACGTCCTCGGGGATCTCGAGTTGTCCGGCGCGGATCCCGGTGATCCCTACGAGGCGATGCGGGCGCTGGCCGGCTGGCGCTTCCGCCGGCCCCCGCCGGGCGACATTCCCGCGATACTGCGGGAACTCGGCGCGCGGCGGCTGTTTCCACCGCCTCCGCCGCCGCAGGAGTCGCTGCCGCGTTACCGGCGCGTGCTCGAGGGCCTGCGTCACTCGCGCCGGCGTGACGCCGCTGCGATCAGCAAGCACTACAACGTGTCCAACGCCTTCTACGAGCGCGTCCTCGGCCCGACGATGGCCTACACCTGCGCGCTGTTCACCACCCCGGACACCAGCCTGGAGCAGGCGCAGCAGGACAAGTTCGACCTGGTCGCCCGCAAGCTCGAGCTCGGCCCCGGCAAGCGCCTGCTCGACATCGGGTGCGGTTGGGGCGGCATGGCCCGGCACGCCGCGACCCACTACCAGGCCGAGGTCGTGGCCATCACGCTCTCCCGCGAGCAGGCCGACTGGGCCCGCGAGGCGGTCGAGAGGGACGGCCTGAGCGACCGGGTGACGATCCTGCACGGCGACTACCGCGAGGCGCCCGGCACCCAGTACGACGCCGTCAGTTCGATCGGCCTGCTCGAGCACGTCGGGGTGCGCAACTACCCCTCCTACTTCAGCTTCCTGCGGGGCAAGCTGCGCGACGGCGGACGGCTGCTGAACCACTGCATCACCCGTCCGGACAACCGTTCGCCGGCCGGCGCCGGCCACTTCATCGACCGCTACGTCTTCCCCGACGGCGAGCTCACCGGCTCCGGCCGCATCATCACCGAGGCGCAGAACGCCGGCCTCGAGGTGATCCACGAGGAGAACCTGCGCCCGCACTACGCGCTCACCCTGAAGGCCTGGAGCGCCAACCTCGCCGCGCACTGGGACGAGTGCGTGGCCGAAGTCGGCATCGAGACCGCCCGCGTCTGGGGCCTGTACATGGCCGGCTCCCGCCTCGGCTTCGAGACCAACGCCGTCCAACTGCACCAGGTGCTCGCCGTGTCCACCGGCGATCAGGGCGACTGCGTCTACCCGCTCCGCCCCACCTGGTGATCGTCCCGGGCTTCGCCCCGCCGCGCCGCTGACCCCTCCGAGGTGGTGTCGTCGCGGGCGTTCCCGGTGCTGAAGCGGGCGGCACGCCGCGTCAGGTGACGGATACGGCTGTACGGGCGGCGCCGCGGCGTTCCGCGCGGACCCCTGCTCCGGTAGAACGCGAGCTTGGCGACTTCGATGAGCAGCAGATAGCCGACAACCATGGCCAGCAGGGCGAGGAAGAACCCTCCCGGCAGCGGACGAAAGCCGAGCGTGGGGGCCAGCGAGGTCGCCGGCAACACCGCACCGACCGTCAGCGCGGCCAGCGCCGCCAGCGTGATCGGCAGGCTCGGGTGGCTCCGGAAGAACGGCACGCGCCGGGTGCGGATCGCGAAAATCACCAGCGTCTGCGTCCCGAGCGACTCGACGAACCAGCCGGTGCGGAACTCGGCGGGGCCGGCGTGGAAGACCTCGAGCATCACGGCGAAGGTGACGAAGTCGAAGATCGAGCTGAGCGGCCCGAACACCAGCATGAAGCGCCGGATGAAACCGATGTCCCAGTGCGACGGCCGCCGCAGCTGCTCCGCGTCGACGTTGTCGGTCGGGATGGCGAGCTGGCTGGCGTCGTAGAGCAGGTTGTTGAGCAGAATCTGCCCCGGCAGCATCGGCAGGAAGTGCAGGAAGAGCGACGCGCCGGCGGCAGAGAACATGTTCCCGAAGTTGCTGGACGTGCCCATCAACACATATTTGATCGTGTTCGCGAAGATGCGGCGCCCCTCCTCGACGCCGGCGGCCAGCACGTCGAGGTCCTTCTGCAGCAGGATGACGTCCGCGGCGTCCTTCGCGACGTCGGTGGCGGAGTCCACCGAGATGCCGACGTCGGCGGTGTGCAGCGCCAGCGCGTCGTTGACGCCGTCGCCGAGAAAGGCGACGTCCCCACCGCTGTGGCGCTGCACCCGCACGATGCGGGCCTTCTGCTCCGGACTGACCCGGGCAAAGACGGTCGTCCCGGCGATCGCCGCCACCAGGGCGTGATCGTCGAGGGTGTCGAGGTCGGCGCCGGTGAGCGCCGGCGCCTCCCCGAGGCCCAGGTCGCGGCAGACCTTCGTCGCGACGGTCGGGTTGTCGCCGGTCACGATCTTGACGGTGATGCCGAGGTCGGCCAGGCGGCGTAGCGACGCGGCCGCATCGGGTTTCGGCGGGTCGAGGAAGATCAGGAAGCCGGCCAGTTGCAGCTCGTGCTCGTCGGCCGGGCCGGGCGGGCGGGCCTCGCTCATCGGGCGCGTGGCTACGGCGATGACGCGATTGCCGGCCCGGAACTCGGCCTGCAGCGCCTCGAGAATCTCTCCGGCCACCGCCGCGCAGCGCGGCAGCACCGCCTCCGGCGCCCCCTTGGTGGCGAGGGTCAGGCCGCCGTCCGGGTCCCGGACGACCGTGGAGACCAGCATCCGGTCGTGGTCGAAGGGCAGCACGCCGAGTCGCGTGCAGCGGGCCAGCGCCGCGTGCAGTGGCCGGGACGCCGGCGACTCCCACAACGCCCGGTCGAGGGGGTTGCCACCCACCGCGCCCGTGGCCGACATGTCGTTCTCGGTGCACAGCAGCCCCCACCGCAGCACGGCGTCGACGTGAACCCCGGGCGCAGCCACCTCCCGCATGTAGTCGATCCGGCCGACGGTCAGGGTGCCCGTCTTGTCGGTGAACAGCAGGTCGACGTTACCGAGGTCCTCGATGCAGACCAACCGTTTGACGAGGACCTGCCGACGGCTCATGTTCCGCGAGCCCGCGGCGAGGCTGGTCGAGACGACGGCCGGGAGCAGCTGCGGCGTGATGCCGACCGCGATCGCCAGGGAGAACAGCAGCGCGTCGAGCACGGGCTTGTGCAGCAGCACGTTGATGGCGAAGATCGACGCCGTCAGTGACAGTCCGACATAGACCAACAGCATCGAGAACCGGCGCAGCCCCAGCTGGAACTCGGTGTCGAGGTGGTGGGTGCTCAAGCCGGCGGCGATCCGGCCGAACTCGGTGCGGGTGCCCGTGGCGACGATCACCCCGGTCGCGCTGCCGGCGTGCACGACCGTCCCCATCAGCGCCGCGCTGGCGAGCTCGGCCAGCGCGCTCCCCGCCGGCACCGGAGAAACTTGCTTGTCGACCGGCAACGACTCCCCCGTGAGCACCGACTCGTCACATTGCAGCCCGGCGGTGTCGAGGAGCCGGATGTCCGCCGGGACCACGTCGCCGAGGCGCAGCCGTACGACGTCACCCTGGACGAGGTCGGTGACCTCGACCCCGACCGGCCGGCCGTCGCGGACAGCCACCGTTGTGTGGACGATCTGGTCGTGCAGGGCCTCGGCGCTCTTCTCGGCCCGGTACTCATTGCCGAATCCGAGACCGACCGACAGCAGAACGATCACAAAGATGATCACCGCGTCGCTGCGTTCGCCCGCGACGTAGGACGCCGCGGCCGCCACGACCAGCAGCGCGAGCAGCGGGGAGCGGAGCTGGTGCCACAGCACCGGGAGCAGCCGAGCGCGGTGCGACGACACGGTGTTGGCGCCGAACCGGGCCCGGCGCGATGCGACGTCCGCGCCGCTGACGCCCTCGAGCGCAGATACGCCGAGCTCGGCCAGAACCGACTGCGCCGGGGTGGCCGCCGCGACGCTGACCGGGGGTGCCACTGCGACTCCTGACGACGATGGGCCCGCACGGACGCCTCGCGGTCCGGTTCCGTCGCCGCCGACGCTAGGACCGGCCCTGCCGGCCTGCCATGGGCGAAAGGCCTGCCGCCGCCCGCCGGCCCTCGACGAACCCGCCGCCGACCGGGAGCGCTCCCGCGGGCGCGCCACGTCGGAGTCCTCCGCCCCGGCTCGGACGAGCCGCGCTCGGGACTCCCCCGGGACCGGAGGATCCAGCTTCCTGGGCCGGTCAGGCGAATGGCCCCTCCCGGGCGGCGGCGCCCCGGACGAAAGTCAGGAGGCAGCGATGAGGAGGCAGCCATGTCGCGTGAGAGCACTCACACCGAGAAGGTTCCACCGAGACGCCGCCGCCCTCCGTGGCACTCGCGGCGTGAGGCGGCGTCGGACACGGCGGCAACCATCTGCGGTCACGGGCGGCCGATCTCGGCCGTGGAGTGCCTCGAGAACCCCATTGCCTCGATGATTGCCGTCGAAGAGCTCTGCTGGCGCTTCGCCCGCGACGAGTGGCGCGGCCGCCGGCCGTCCCCGTTCCGGCTCCGGCGCTGGCGGGCCTGGCGGGCCGAGGGGCGCAGTCTGCGGGCGAAGCAGCGCCGCATCGCGGCCATGGCGGCCGAGATCACCTAGCGCGGCCGTCGCGGCCGACCCCGCACGGCGCTCGGACCGCGGGAACGCTCACCATGCCGCAGCAGAGCCCGTCGCCCCGCCCACGAATTCGGTGGCCCGGTGTGCTGGCGAGCAAGCCCGTACGCCGCGGCGTCGCGATCGTGCTGCTGCTGCTCGTGGCCGAGTACTTCGTCGTTCCCACCCTGAGCGACGCCGGCAAGGCGCTGGGCCTGCTCGGCCGCATCGAGCCGGGCTGGCTGGTGGTCGCGGTGGCGCTGCAGGCCGCCTCGCTGCTCTGCTACTCGCTGCTCACCCGGACCCTCGTGATCGGTTCGCGACCCGGGGTGCCGACCTTCACACGCATCACGCTCGCCACCTCGGCGCTGTCGCACGTCATCCCGGCAGGAGCGGCAGGAGGAACCGGACTGGGCTACCAGTTGCTCACCGCCAACGGTGTCGCGGGCCCGGACGCCGGGTTCGCCCTCGCCGGCGGGTCGATCGGCTCGGCCGTCGTTCTCAACCTCATGCTCTTCGTCGCCCTCGTTGTCGCAATTCCGCTCGCCGGCGTCCACCCGCTCTTCGTCCTGGTCCTCCTGGTAGGCCTGCTCGCGCTGCTCGGCGCCTTCGCCCTCGTCTACCTGTTCACCCGCGGCGAGGAGTCCGCGGTGCGGGTCGTGCGCCGGGTCGGACGCCGGATCCCGCGTGTGGGCGCCGACCGCTTCGAGGAGGTGGTCAGACAGGTCGGGGACTCGGTGACCCGGCTGATCGCCGATCGCCGGCTGCGCCGGCGCGCCCTGACCTGGGCGGCGCTCAACTGGTTGCTCGACGCGGCGTCGTTGTGGACGGTGATCGCCGCCTTCGGCCACTACCTCGAGCCGGCCGAGCTGTTCACCGCCTACGGCATCGCCTACGTCCTGGCCGTCATCCCGATCACCCCGGCCGGGCTGGGCGTGGTCGAGGTGACCGCCACCGCCCTGTTGGTGAGCTTCGGGTTGCCGCGCTCCGTCGCCGCCCTCGGGGTGCTCGGGTGGCGGCTGGTGAACTTCTGGCTGCCCATCCCGTTGGGCGGCCTGGCCTACCTGTCGCTCACTCTGCCGCGCCGGCAGCTCGCCGGCCGGTGGCAAGCGCTGCGACCGTCCCGCCTCCGCGTCCGGGTAAGGCCGCGATCGGCACCGCCGCATCGGCGAAGCCACTGAGCGCGGCGGCGGAGCGAAGGTCCCGCCACAATGCAGGTCCCCCTCCTCGTCCCGGTGGGGAGTTGGTCGGTGGGCGCGCAGCGGCAGACGTAGTTGGCTGCTGATAGCGGGCCCACCCCGGCAGCGGGCACCGCGGCGATGCGAACGTTGGGACGATGCCGTGAAAACGATCAGCTTCGTGGCACACCGACGCCGGTCGCGGCCGGACGAGGTCGATTCGCGGACGTATCAGCCGGTGCGTCCGGCCACCGGCCCGCCGGAGTCCGCCGATGGTCACGCCGGGGGCCCGAACGAGGACACGGTGCTGCGGTTGGACGTGCCGAGCGACGTCCTGGTCCTCGAGCGGCTGCTCGTCACCGCCGGCCCCCACCACCGCGATCTCGCGTCCCTCGCCGAGCTCGTCAACCGCAGCCGGGGCGACCTTCGGGGCAGCCCGCCCCAGGCCATGCCCGAGCTGCTGGAGCGGCTGGTCCGGCAACGTCTCGCCGTGCCCGAGGCGGAATGACGACGCCTGCCGGACCTGTCGTCGTCGGAGTCGACGGGTCCGACCACTCGCGACATGCCCTCCGCTGGGCCGCCTTCCTCGCCGGACAGCTGGAGACGAGCCTGGCGGCGGTGGCTGCCTGGGACTACCCGCTCACCTACGGGTACGCCGCCCTACCGACGGAGTGGGACCCCGCGGCGGACATGCGCACGATGCTGGACGAGGCGGTCGCGGCCGTCTTCGGACCACAACCGCCGCCCGGGCTCACCCGTAGCGTGCGCAGGGGTGGCGCCGCCGAGGTGCTGCTCGAGGCCAGCCGGCGCGCCACGATGCTCGTCGTCGGCAGCCGCGGCCACGGCGGCTTCGCCGGGCTCCTGCTGGGTTCGGTCAGCGCGCACGTGGCCGAGCACGCCTCGTGTCCTGTGCTCATCGTTCACGGGGACCAGCCCGCACCCGCTCCACGTTCGTGAGGAGCCCGGCACCCGAGTCCGCGTCCGCCTCGAGATCTCGGTTCCGGAGGACGGCGTACGCGGCGAGCTTGACCCGGTCCTCGACGAGGAACCAGAACAGGCTGTAGCCCCACACCGTCGCGGCCCAGCCCCAGCCGAGCGGAGCCATCAACAGCCCGAAGCCGGCGATGAGGGTGGCGGTGACCTGCGTGCCGATGACGGCGCCCAGCAGCAGTCGCGACGGCCCGGGTCGCGTCCAGAACGGCCCCCGGGTGCGGGTCACGAAGACGGTGAGGTGCCCCGAGAGGGATAGCTTCAGATAGATGAGGGTGCGGATCGAATCGGTGTCCAGGCCGAAGACGCTATGGGCGAGCGCGAACAGCAGGAAGGTCTCCAGGACTCCCAGCACGCCCAGGGCGCCGGCGACGACGAGCACCGTGCGCATGTCCCAGGACGCGGGCCTCGCCGACCCACGTGCGTGGTCGTAGGCGATCGCCAGAATCGCGCCGTCGTTGAGGACGGCCAGCAGCACGATCATCGCTGCGGTGACGGGGAAGAAGTTGAAGGCGACGATCGCCAGGCTGACCAGCAGCAGCACCCGGATCGTCTCGGCGATGCGGTAGGTCGCATAGCTGGTCATCCGGGCGAAGATCTCCCGAGCGAGCCGGATCGCCTCCACGATCACCGACAGCCCGGGCGCGAGCAGGACCACGTCCGCGGCGGCGCGGGCCGCGTCGGTGGCACCGGCCACGGCTATGCCGGCGTCGGCCTGCTTGAGCGCGGGCGCGTCGTTGACCCCGTCGCCGGTCATGCCGACGATGTGGCCGCGCTGCTGCAACAGCTGCACGATGCGGTACTTGTGTTCGGGGAAGACCTGCGCGAAGCCGTCGGCCTGCTCGACAAGGTCGGCGAGCTCCGCGTCGTCCGTGCCGTTCTCGAGCGCGGTGGCCGGCAGGATGTGTTCGCCGATGCCGACCTGGCGTGCGATCTGCCCCCCGATCGCGAGCTGGTCGCCGGTGACCATCTTGACCTGCGTGCCGAGCTCCTGCGCAGCTGCCACCGTCGCCGCCGAGTCCGGGCGCGGCGGATCGGCCAAGGCCAGCAGGCCCAGCAGCCGCCACCGACCGTCGCCGGCGGTGCGGGCCACCGCGAGTGAACGGAAGCCGCGCTCGGCGAAGGCGTCGACCTGCCGGCCCATCGACTCGGTCGCCGGATCGGCGCCGCACAGCTGCGCGACTGCCTGGGGTGCGCCCTTGCTGACCCGGTAGCGCTCACCCCCCGCCTGTACGACGCCGGCCTCGGTTCGTTTGACGACCGGGTCGAACGGGACGAACTCGGTGACCTGAGCATCCGCCGGGGTCGCGGACTCCCCCGCCGCCAGCACGGCCAGATCGATCGGGTCGTGGTCCTCAGCCCGCGAGGCCAGGCAGGCGGCGGAAAGCACGTCGCGCTCCGCGCCTGCCGGAGCGGCCCACGTCTCGGTGACCGCGAGTCGGTTCTGGGTGAGCGTGCCGGTCTTGTCCGAGCAGAGCACGTCGATGCCGCCGAGCTCCTCGACCGCCGGTAGATGGCTCACCACTGCCTTCCGGACAGACAGTTGCCGGGCGCCGACGGCCATGGTGACCGACAACACCGCCGGCAGAGCCACCGGCACCGAGGCGATCGTCAGCACGAGCGCGAACTCGAGGGTCTGCAACGCGGGATCGCCGCGCAGCAGCGACACCGCGGTCGTCAGCGACACCAGTGCGACCGCGCCCAGGATGAGCACGTGCCCGATCCGCAGCACTGCCCGCTGGAAGTGGCTGGTGGTGCCCGCCTGCTGCACCAGGGCCGTCGTCTTGCCGAAGAAGCTGTGGATCCCGGTCGCGTAGACCAGTGCGTCGACCTCCCCCTGCGTGATCACCGCCCCGGAATACACCGCCCCGCCGTTGCCGCGGGTGACCGGCAGCGATTCGCCGGTGAGCGCAGATTGATCCACCTGCACGGACGCGTCGTCCAACACCCTGGCGTCGGCGGGGACCCGATCACCGAGCCGTAACCGGATCACGTCCCCCGGCACGATCTCGCGCGCCGGCAACGAGACCCAGTTCCCGTCCCGCCGCACGCGGGCCGTCGCGGCCAACCGCTGCGCGAGCGCCGCTATCGCATTCGCGGCCTGGTGCTCCTCGACGAATGCGACCACCCCGTTCATCGCCAGCAGCACCCCGATGATCACGGCATCGGTCCAGTGCCGCACCAGCAACGACAGGACCAGGGCCACCTCGATCATCCACGGGATAGGCGCCCAGAAGTAGCCGGCGAGCTCCAGCAGCGGGCTGCGCTTCCGCTCCGATATCTCGTTCGCGCCCCACCGCTGCAACCGCGTCGCCGCCTCGGGCGCCGACAGTCCCGACCGGTCCGCGCCCAGCCGCTCTTTCAGCACGACCATCGGCAGCTCGGCCAACTCGGCTGCGGGCAGCTCGAACAGGTCGTCGACCGGCGGCATGGGCGCTCCCCTTCTACGAGACCGGCCTCCCGGTGCCAACCTGCCGCGCCCGCGACTCGAGCGTCAGGGTCACTCGACCCGGCGGAACGGGTACTCCGTGCGGGGTCGCGATCGGGACCGCGCCCGGTCCGGCCGGGCGGGTCGAGCGGTCACACGACGACCGGCGGGCCCACCAGCACCCGACCGCGCACGCGTTCGGCGGCCGCAACCAGATGCGGCGCCCGCGCCAACCGCGCCGCCCGCAGGGCCGGATCCTCGTCCCGGTGCCGTGCGGCGATGTCGTCGAGCCGATCAGCGACCGTCATCGGCGTGCCCGTCGGCCCGGCGGTCATGTCGGCGTACACGAGCGCGTCGGCCAGCGGTCCCTCCTCGCGGGGAAAGCGAGTGAGGTCGCCCGCCAGTCCGCGGGCGGCCGCCAGGTGGCGAGCCTCGGAATGGTGTGCCACCAGGGCGGCCAGCCGTTCCGGCGCGCCCAGCCGCAGCAGGTGGTCTGCGCCGTCGAGCGGGTGAAAACCGCTCCGGACCAAAGCCGGCGCGTAACCGATGTCGTGCAACAGGGCGGCAGCCACGAGCATCTCTCGCTCGGCCGGAACCACGCTGCCGGCCACGCTTCGCGCCTGCCGACCGGCCAGCAGGGAGTGCGCCAGCCGGTTCGGCTGGTCGTCGAGCAGCTCCGTCAACAGCAGGTACGCGTATCCGGCGCTCCATCGCTGCGGGCCGGCCGCGGCGGACGCGCAAGACGGCGCCGGCAGGCGGTTGCCCGCACCGCTGTCGTACCTCGTCGTCGTCACAATTACCTCCCGCCCGACCCGCCACGTCGGCTGGCCTGCTGCGTCGCGTCAACCGGTGCCGGGTGCTGCGCGTCCGTCGAGTCTGCGTGCGCTGCCCGTGCCGCCCGTCATCCGTTCGGGGTGAGCCGGCCGCCCGGTCATATCTCGCCGAGCGTCGGCACGAAGTTCATGTGCTTGGTATAGGCAAAGGTGTGCCCGCCGCGTGCGTGGAGGATCTCGGCGAGCCGGTCGGCGGTGTCGATGCGACGGACAGGCACCGCGACGACCAGCGCCCCGTGGTGCAGTGCCCGCTCGAGCGCGTCGATGTACCGGTTGTCGTCGGTGTTGGTGATCTGCAGCAGCCGGACGAGCCTGCCGTAGACCCCGTGCCGTGCGCCGCGTCCGACCAGGCGGCGCTGTCCCGTCTCGCCGTAGAACAGCCAGGTCTGTTTGCCGGCGACGAGATCCCCGGCCGGGAGCGCGGCGAGGCCGGCGAGGCCGTCATGCGGATCGTCGAAGATGGCGAACAACCGCCGGCGGGACGCGGCGACGACGTGCCGGAAGTCCTCCGGCCGGTTGAGCTCGCGTTCCCGCGAGGCGTCGATCCCGGTCGGATGGCTGTCCGCGGGCCGCTCGGGCGGCCGCGTCGGCGGGTCGGGCGTCATGATCCGACATCGCCGAGGCCACTGCACCAGCACCTCATCGAGACCCCCTTGTGCCCCTGCGCCCGTCGAGGGAAGGGGTCCCATGTTCGTCGAGCAGACGTGACGGGGGCAGGGGCGAACGACCCAACAGCCCTCGGCCCTAGTAGTACTTGGTTAGGTCTGTTAATTTGCGCGGATCGGTGTTAATTTCGCTCTGTGCGGGCGGACGAGCTGGGGCGGGTGCGGGTCGAACTCGATGCGTTCGTGGGCGAGGTGTTCGCCTCGTTGGCGCGGAAGGATCAGCGCGCCAAGGGCGGGCTGTATCTGCAGGGTGTGATGCTGGAGGGTCGCCGTAAGTCGATGCAGCCGATGGGTGAGCGGCTCGGGATCGACTATCAGCAGCTGCAGCAGTTCGTGTCGTCCTCGCCGTGGCGGGTCGAGCCGGTTCGGAGAGTCCTTGCCCGCAAGGCGATCGAGGTGATCGGGCCGCAGGCATGGGTGGTGGACGACACCGGCTTCGTCAAGGACGGGCCGGCCTCGCCCGGAGTGGCTCGGCAGTACTCCGGGACGTTGGGCAAGGTCGGCAACGTGCAGATCGGCGTGAGCCTGCACGCCGTGACCGACCAGGCCTCGTGCCCGCTGGACTGGCGGCTGTTCCTGCCCGAGAGCTGGGACGACATCTACTGCGAGACCAACGACCGCGCCGCGGCGGTCGCCGAGAAGAGAGCGAAGGCGCAGATCCCCGATACCGTGCGCCACCGGCCCAAGTGGGAACTCGCGCTGGAGTCAATCGATGAACTGATCTCGTGGGGCCACCGCCCGCCGCTGGTCGTCGCCGACGCCGGCTACGGCGAGATCGGCTACTTCCGCACCGGCCTGACCGAACGCGAGATCCCCTACCTCGTGCAGGTGAAGTCCGACACCAGCCTGCACCGCGCCGACGCGCCGTTCGTCACGCCGGCCTACACCGGGCGGGGCCGACCGCCGGTTCCGGGCTACCGAACGGCGCCGATTCAGGCGAAAGCCCTGGTCCAGGCGATGCCGCCGGCCGCGTTCGAGCAGGTGTCCTGGCGGCAGGGCTCCCACGGCATGATGACCAGCCGGTTCACCGCGGCCCGGGTACGGCCCGCCAACCGCAACCTGCCCCGCAACCCCGACGGGTCGCTGCCCGAATGCTGGCTGCTGGTCGAGTGGCCCGAGGACGCCGACGCCCCGAGCGACTACTGGATCTCCACCCTCCCGCCCGACACCCCCATCGCCGAACTGGTCCGGCTCGGCAAGATCCGCTGGCGCATCGAGCACGACTACCGCGAACTCAAACACGGCCTCGGCCTGGACCACTTCGAAGGCCGCACCGGCCCGGCTGGCACCACCACGTCACCCTCGTCACCGCCGCCCACCTGTTCATCACGACCCAACGAGTGAACGCCGACCCAAAAGCGAGCGGGGCAGCCTGAGCTTCTTCGAGATCCTCCGCGAGCTCCAGGTCGCGGTGATCCGCATGCTCAGCCGCTGCCCCTACTGCACCCGCGCCGGACCAACCTAACCAAGTACTACTAGGCCGGGAGACCCGGGTCCGCTGCCTCTGTTCGCGTCGGACGTCGTTCCCTGGCGGCGTGCGCCGCGCGCCGGTGAGGATGGAACCAAGGCCGGTGAACCGGCCCAGCGTCACGCTGGCGAGGACTTGGCCGATCGTTGCCGACCCGGTGCCAGTGCCTCTCGAGTGGGGCGCGGAGAGGTCGCATCATGCCGGTCTTCTGGTGGTTCGTGCTCGCAGTCGTCTGCGTCGCCATGTCCCGCTACAGGCGTGACTTGACCTGTGACGACAACGCGCCGCGTCTCGCGCGGACTCGGCTTGCAGACCAGTTGCGGACACCACATATCGGCTGTCCGCCGCGGCGCGAGTCCGGCGTGGAAGCCGCGCGGACAACCCGTTCCGCATCGGTCCCGCCGGATCCCGGTCGATTCCACCGGATGGGGGATTCGCGGTGAGTAGTCAAGCGGTCTCCACCGGTGCAGCGGCGGCGGCGGCGAAGGTGGTGCTCATCCCGCTCGCGCTCGCCCAGTTCGTCTGCAGCTTTGCCGGCTCGAACATGAACGTGATGATCAGCGACATCAGCAAGGATCTCGGGACCGGCGTCGAGGGTGTGCAGACCTCGATCACGCTGTTCTTGCTCGTCATGGCGGCGCTGATGATTCCGTGCGGGAAGCTGACCGACCGCTACGGGCGGGTGCGGTTGTTGCGGCTCGGGCTTCTGATGTTCGGCGTCGGCGCTGTGGTGGCCGCGTTGGCCCCTGGGCTCGGGCTGCTCGATGTCGGGTACTCGATCATGCAAGGTGTCGGGACAGCCCTACTGATTCCTCCGGTCTACATTCTGGCCACGCTGCGGTTCACCGAGGTCACCTCGCGGGCGCACGCGTTCGGCATGATCATGGCGGCGGGCGGGATCGGAGCAGTTGCCGGCCCGCTGATCGGCGGACTGATCACCTCGGCCATCAGCTGGCGGGCCTCCTTCATCTTCCAGGCGCTGATCATCGCGGTCATCCTCTGGATGAGCAGGACGATGCAGGACCCGGTCCCCGAGGACCGGACCCGGCCGTTCGACCTGCGGGGCGCGATCCTGTCCGCGGTCGGACTGACCTTGGTCGTGATGGGCATCCTCGCTGCCGAGAAGAACCTCTGGCTGACCCTCGGACTTCTCGCCGGCGGTGCTCTCGTCCTGCTGGGATTCTTCCGCTCGATCCGCGGGACCGAACGCGCGGGAAAGGACCCGCTGCTGTCGAGGTCGCTGTTCCGCGTGAGAACGTCCAACCTCGGCCTGATCACGCAGAACGCGCAGTGGCTGCTGTTGATGGGTACCTCGTTCACCGTGGCCACGTATCTGCAGGTGGTGCGCGGCTACAGCGCGGTAGACACCGGGGTGATCTTCTCCGCGGCCACGGTGGGTGTGCTCGTGTCCTCAGTCGCCCAACCGCGGCTCGCGAAGCGGCACTCGCAGCGCAGCCTGATCATCGTCGGATTCGCGGTGGCGGTCGTCGGCGTGGTCGTGCTGCTGGTGATGGCGAACGGCTCCCCGAGCGCCTGGGCGTTCACACCGGGACTGTTGCTGTTCGGTCTGGGCTCGGGCGGCATGTTGACCCCCTCGGTCAACATCGTGCAGTCAAGCTTCCCTGAGGAGCGCCAGGGCGAGATCTCCGGTCTGTCTCGCGCCACCTCCAACCTTGGCTCCTCGCTCGGCACCGCGATTGCCGGGACCATCCTGGTCGCTGGTCTGTCACATGGCTCCTACGCCGCGGCGATGATCGCACTCGTGGTGGGTGCCCTCGGCGGGCTCCTGGCCGCGATCCTGCTTCCGCGCCACGCAGCCCCGGCCGCGCCGTCGCCCGCAGCAGCACCTGAAACCTCGCCGGCTGGGATCACCTAGTGCCGCGTCAGGCTGAAAGCGGGAGGTAATCCGGTTCGCGGATCTTGGAGCCGATCGCGAAGCGGGTCTTGGGCTTGGCGTGCTTGTTGCGCCAGCGGACGTACTTGCCGATCGCGGTGTCTTGGGTCTTGTGGTCGGGGTAGTCGCTGCCGTTCAACGCGAAGTAGCGCAGCGCGGTGAACTCGCACTCGATCCAGTTCGTCCACGAGGCGTTGGTCGGGGTGAACACCAGCTCGACGTCGTTGGCCTGGCACCAGTCGCGGACCTGGGTCTTCTTGTGCGGGCTGAAGTTGTCGAGCACGACGTAGAGCCGGCCGGCCGGGAAGCGGCGGCGCAGCTGGCGCAGGAAGTCGAGGAACTCGCTCCAGCGTTTGCGGTCACGGATGCGGTAGAACATCTCGCCGGAGGCGAGGTCTAGGGCGGCGAACATGTGCCGCACCCCGGCGGTGCGGTGGAACGTGGCCCGCAGCCGCTTCGGCCGCCCGATCGGGTACCAGCCCTTGCCCGGGCGGGGCATGAGGTTCAACGGCCCGAACTCGTCCACACAGATCACCCGCCCGTCGCACGGCGCCTGGTCATACAGCGCGAGGATCCGCGCCAGCTTGGCGGCGAAGTCCGGGTCGGTGGAGTGCTTCCAGGTCTTGGTGTTCTGGAACGAGATCCCTGCGTCCTTCAGCACCAGCCGGATCGTCTCCCGGCTCACCTTGATGCACCGGTGCTCGGCGAGGTAGTCGCGCAGCTTGGCCAGGCTCCACACCGTGAACGGGCAGCCCAGCCGGGACGGGTCGCACTTGGCGACCCGGGCGATCTGTTCACGAACCGGTGGGCCGATCCTCCGCATCGACCCACGGCGTGCTTTTGGGTCCAGTGCCGCGAACCCCCGATCGTTGAACGTCTTGATCAGCTCACGGACGGTCTCTTCCTTCGCCGCGAGCATCACCGCGATCTCCGGCACCGACCGGCCCTGCATCGAGGCCAACGCCATTCCCGCCCGGCGCAGCCGCACCCGGTCCCTCGTCGTGCGGGCGACCTTCACCAGCTTCTGCGCCTCGTCCGGGTCGAGCTCACGTAGGAAGATCTCGGGCTTCCTGGCCATGCCGCATCACCTCGGCACCACCCTTAAACACGCCGGCCAGGTTCACTCACAACGACACGCGATTACCACCGCACATCAACCGGACGCGGCACTAGAGCGGGTCTGGCACAGATTCGGTGTGATCATTGAGAATCTCGGTCGCGTGCCCGCCTTCCACGATCACTCGCCCATGAATCGTGGAAGGCCGTCCTCCACCCGAGAAACCGGGGGCTGGGACGTGGTGGGCGATACTGGGATCGAACCAGTGACCCCTGCCGTGTGAAGGCAGTGCTCTCCCGCTGAGCTAATCGCCCGATCTCGCCCGCGGAACGTGTCCCGAGCGAAGGCAAGACTACACGTGGCGCTCGGGCAGCACGGCGGTCAGGGCCCGCGACGACGCCGATATGCAGACGAGAAGGCGGTACGCGCGGTACCGTCCTGACCCAATCATGATCAACGGGGAGAACGACGAGCCGGGCGCCCGGCGGCGGCGCGGACCCGCGCGTGATCAGCCGACGCCCGAACCGGGTTCGTTCGCCGCCGCCTTCGCGGCTGCGGTGGCCGCGCGCGGGGTCACGCTGGCCTACCTGCGGGAGCGGCTGGACGAGCGGGGCACGCCGGTCAGCCTGGCCACCCTCAGCTACTGGCGCTCGGGCCGCCGCTCCCCCGCCCTCGGGACGTCGCGGCATGCGATCGAGCAGCTCGAGGCCATCCTCGCGACCCCGACCGGCGCGCTGTCCGGCACCCTGTCCCCCGATCGCGGGCAGCGCCCGACGCTCCATGTGGCCGACGTCCACTGGCCCCAGGAACACGTCCGCCGCAACCTGGAGGCCGTCGGCCTCGAGGGCTCGCTCGGCGTCGCGGCTCGGGACCTGCGGCACGTGGTCGACGTCGACGAGACCCGCTGCCTGGTGGGAATGCGCATCAGCGCCCTGTACCGGGCCACCCGCGACCACGTCACCGGCCAGGCGATCGTCCTCACCACGCTCGAGCCGGACATGGCGGAGCGGGAGTTCGTCGCCACCGCCGGGGGCCGGATCGGGCGCACGGTCGCCGACCATGAACACGGGGTCTACGTCGCGGAGTTCGTCTTCGACCATCCGCTGCAGCGCGGCGAGTACGTCGCGATCGAATACTCGGTCCGGTCACCGGGGGCACGGACGCAGTACTACGAGCTCAACCTGTTGCGGCGGACCCGCCAGGCGCTGATCTGGGTGCGCTTCCACCCCCACTGCCTCCCGCAACGCGTCGAGACCTACCGCCGGCTGCCCGCGGTCGGGAAGGGAACGCACGTCGACCTGGACTTCGCCACCGGCGCCGGGACCGCCGTCAACGCGTCGGGGCCCGGGGTCTTCGGGATGCGGTGGACCTGGCCCGGGGACGCGCAGATGCCCCCGACCCCGGGACTGCTCAAGCTGTCCGGGCCGCCGGTATGACCGCCTCCAGGCAGCCCTGGCGGCAGCTCAGCCCGAGTTCGTCCGCGCCGCCCGGCTGCACTCACTGGTTCCCCGACAGGTGGTCAGCGCGTGGAGGGTCGCGTTCAGCTTGGCCACTCGGGACGACGTGAGCGACGAATAGATGTTGTGCATCTCGTACGGGTCCGTGGTCCGGTCGTAGTACTCGTGCCCGCCGTTCCGATAGCTGACGTAGGTGAACGTGGACGAACGGAGCGCCTCGTAGGAGGGCGGATCACCGGATCGGGTCGGCTGCCTGTCAGGGTCCGCCGGGTCGAGGTCGGGACCGCGATGCTCCACCAGCGCAACCGTCCGCCAGGGCACCGTCTCGCCGCGCAGCAACGGCACCAGGCTCCGCCCGTCGACCGACGGCGGCGGCGTCGTTCGCGCCAATTGTTCGAAGGTCGGCGCCAGATCGATGTTCTGGGTGATGTCGCGGTTGACGCGTCCGGGCGCAATCCCTGGCCCGGAGATGACGAGCGGAACGTGGATGTCGGTCTCGAAGGCCGTCTGCTTACCGACGTCCAGCCCGTGCTCCCCCATGTGGAGGCCGTTGTCGGAGCTGAAGACGAAGACCGTGTTGCTCAGTTGCCCGGTGCGCCGCAGCAGGTGCTCCAACCGGCCGATTGCGCGGTCGACGGACTGCACAGCCTCCACCCGTTTGCGGAACACCCTGGTGAACCGCCGCAGCTCGGCCTCGGGGATCGGCTTGATCTTGGCCAGCCAGGCCGGCTGATTCGTCGGATGCCTGTCGAAGGACGGAACACGCGGGTAGGTGAGCTTCGGGAAGGTCCCCTTGTCCTGCGCCGCCATGGTGAACGGGTGGTGCGGCGAGTAGGTGGCCAGCTCCAGCAGGAACGGTTTGCGGGCACGGACCGAGCGGCGGATGAATCCCGCCCCGCGGCGCGCGATGACGTTGGTGAGGAAGTCCTGCGGCTGGTGACCGTAGTGGACGATGTTGCCGTTCTCGTTGAGGTTGTAGTCGTAGTTGCGGTAGGCGCCTGACCCCGCGTCCCAGGTGGTCCATCCCGGCGGGATGTAGTTGCCCGGGCGGCCGTCGCTCATGTCCGCGCCCACCCGGTACTGGTTGAGGTACTTGCCCATGAAGGCGGTGCGGTACCCGGCCCGCTGCAGTGCCGGGGCGAAGGACTTCTTCTCGTCGCCCGCGGCGTGGTAAGCCGCCTCCCCGCCGGACGGGAAGACGTTGGTGAACACCTTCGTGTTGTGCGGGAACTCGCCGGTGAAGATCGACGATCGCGAGGGGCAGCACAGCGAGTCGGTGACCGAGTAGTTCGTGAAGCTCATGCCGGAACGCTGCAGGGCCAGCACATGGGGCATGTAGGGCACGAGGTTCTCGGACAGGTCGTCGGTCAGGACGAACACGATGTTCGGCGTCGTCGCGTACGGCCCGCTGGACGGGAGCGCGCTCGGCGCGACCGCCCCGCGACCGGTGCAGCTGCTGATCAACGTCGCCGCGGCCACGAGCACAGCCGCCACGGCCCACGCCCTGCGATGGCGCCTGAGCGCGCTCGTATTCACCCGCACTCGCATTCCTTCCGGCCGACGACTCTGGCGGCGGTTCGCGGACGCCCGCGGACCCAGGTCATCGTAGGCGGCACCCTCGCCGGATGATCACGATCGACTGATCGCTTTCAGGCGATTCTCCGGTGCGGCCGACACGCCGAGGCGTCGTGATGACAGCCATCTGTAATAGTCACCGCGAATGCGGCCACTCCATGGCGCATCGAGTCGCATCAGCGGAGTATTTTGCCGGTGTCTGCATACGGAGCGTCACCGTGATGAAGGTGCCGTAAGCGGTTGCCGCGACCCGCCCGCGGCCGGGTGCAGGTGCGGAACCCGGCACGGTTCGCCGCGGTCGCCCCCGGTTGTGCGACTGGCCCGGCGTGGTTATGGTCCCCTCACAACCCGCCCGATTCGGGCGTTGCGACCCTTGACAGCTTCTTGCTCGGGTCTACGTCCGGCTGCGGAACATACCTCGGGGAATGGTGAACCGAGTCCACCTCGCCCGCGCACGACTACCGGAGGACAGCGCATGACGACCGAGCACGTCGGGGACCGCGCCACAGCTGCCGATGCTCGACGACCCCTGCCCTACCCGCGCCCGGATGCGGCCGACACCGTCGAGATTGCGGCGGCCGAGTCTGCGGCCGCCGACCAGGGCGACCAGGGCGACCAGGGCGACCAGGGCCCGGGCCGCCGCGGGTTCCTCACCTGGGCGATCGCAGCCCCGACCCTCATGGTCGGCGCCAGCGTCCTGCCCGGCCTGATCGACGCCCAGCCGGCCGCCGCGGCCGTACCGGCCGTCCCGGAGCCCGCCGACGAGTACGACCTCACCGACCTGCAGGACGACGCGGCCCTGCCAACCTCGGGCCTGATCACCGTCACGGTCGGCACGGACGGCATCGCCCGCTTCGCGCTGCCTCGCTGCGAGGTCGGCCAGGGCATCACCACCTCGACGTCGATGCTCATCGCCGAGGAGCTCGATCTACCGATGAACCAGATCGTCGTCACCCTCGCCGACGCTCGTCCGGAGCTCGTCTTCAACCAGCTCACCGGTGGCTCGAACACGACGACCTCCACCTACCACGCGATCCGCCGGGCCGCCGCCGTCGCCCGCTACAAGCTCGTCGAGGCCGCCGCCGACCGCTTCCACGAGCCGGCCTCGTCGCTGACGACGCGCCACGGCCGCGTCTACACCCCCAGCGGCCGGTCGGCCACCTACGGGTCACTCGCGACCGCCGCGGCCGCGGAGCACACCGTCCCGCTCACCGTGCCGATGAAGGACCCCTCGGAGTTCCGCGTCATCGGCAAGCCGCGCAACCGCGTCGACGCGCTGGCGGCGGTCACCGGCCGCAAGAAGTTCACCAACGACCTCGACGCCCACGACCTCGGCTTCGAGGCGTTGCCGACGATGGTCGCCCGGGCGCCCACGCTCAACGGCACCCCGAAGCGGTTGAAGAACAAGGCCCAGATCGAGGCCATGCCGGGCGTCACCCACGTCGCCGAGATCTCCACCGGCTACGCCATCCGCGCGCGGACCATGGGGCACTGCATCGACGCCATCCAGAAGGTGCGGGCCGACTGGAACCCGGGCACCGCCGAGGGCAAGTCCGACGCCGACATCCAGGCCGAGCTGGACCGCGCCGAGCTGCCGCTCGCGGTGCCCAAGGTGCCGCTGCTGGCCAGGACCGTCGAGAAGAAGTTCCGGTTCAACTTCCGCACCAACAGCCCGCTCGAGAGCGACTCGGCGATCGCGCACTACGCCTCCGACGGCATCGAGGTGTGGAGCTGCCTCAAGGCGCCGATCGTGCTGCAGGAGCACCTGGCCGCGAAATACGGCTTCCCGGTGCACAAGGTGACCGTGCACGTCACCGAGGGCGGCGGCTCGTTCGGCCGCCACCTGTTCGACGACACCGCCCGCGAAGCCGTGGAGGCCTCCAAGGCCATGGGCGTCCCGGTGCAGATGATGTGGAGCCGCACCGACGACTTCCGCCAGGGCCGCACCCACCCCGCGTGCACCTCGCACGTTCGGGCGACCTACCTGGCCGGCCAGGTGCTGACCTACGAGCAGCGCCACACGAGCATCGCGACCGACTTCTCGCACGGGCTCGGCGAGCTGCTCACCTCGTTCGCCGCGAAGCTGCCGCCGGGTGCCACCGGGTTCTCGCAGTCGATCTTCCTGCTGACGCAGACGGTGTCCTACAACTACGGCGTCACCACCCAGCTGCTCAACGAGGTCGACATGGGCTTCAACACCGGCAGCATGCGCAACATCTACTCCCCCGACGTCCGGACGGCGCAAGAGCTGATCACCGACGAGCTGGCGAAGGTCGCCCGTAAGGACCCCTACCGCTTCCGGCACGAGTTCATCAAGGACGCGCGGGGACGCGCCGTGCTCGACAAGGTGGCCGAGGTCGGCAACTGGGGACGACGTATGCCCAGGGGCACCGCCCAGGGCATCGCGGTCCACAACGAGTACAAGGGCTGGGCCGCCTGCCTGATCGAGATCGACACGCGGCCGCGCACCGTCAACCGCGAGATCGAGGACGCCTACACCGGGCCGCGGGTCACCAAGGCGGTCTTCGCCGTCGACGTCGGGCTGCCGATCAATCCGCGCGGGCTCGAGGCGCAGATGGAGGGCGGGATCATGGACGGCATCGCCCAGGCCCTGACCTCGAGCCTCCACCTGAAGGACGGCTACTTCCTCGAAGGCTCGTGGGACAACTACTACTACACCCGGCAGTGGAACTACCCGAGCGAGCTGAAGGTCGTCGTCATGCCCCCGACGAGCGACTCGCCCGGCGGGGCCGGCGAGCTCGGGGTGGCCGCCACCCAGGCCGCGGTGGCCTGCGCCTACGCCCGCGCCACCGGCACCGTGCCCACCGAGTTCCCGATCAACCACCAGCGGTCGGCGGCCACGTTCGCCCACATCCCGCAGGAGCCGTCCACCCCGCAGAGCCCGACCAACGGGCTGACCCACAACATCAGCTGACCCGGCGATAGGAGAACCACCGTGCCCACCCAGACCTTCATACTGAACGGCGAGCGGGTCAGCGTCGACGTCGAGGACAACACGCGGCTGCTGTGGGTCCTGCGCGACATCCTCGGTGTCCACGGCCCGAAGTACGGCTGCGGACTCAACGTCTGCAAGGCGTGTACCAGCCACGTCAACGGCCGGGCCTTCAACCCCTGCTCGGTGCCGGTCGGGGACATCAAGTCCGACGACGAGATCACCACCATCGAGGGGCTCCCCGGCACCGTCGGCAAGGACCTCCACCCGATGCAGGAGGCCTGGCTCGACCGGGACGTCCCACAGTGCGGCTACTGCCAGCCGGGCCAGATCATGAAAGCGGTCTCGAAGGTCCGCGAGGCGAAGGCCGAGGGGCGGAAGCTCAACGACGACGACATCGACGAGATCCGCAACATCTGCCGCTGCGGCACCTACCACCGCATCCGCGAGGCCACGCTCCAGGGCCAGGCGAACATGTGAGACCTGCGGGTCCGGATCGCCCGCCGTCGCGGTGTGCCCGCCGCGGCCACGAGTTCCGGACATGTGGTGCCACGGGAGTCGGGGGACCGGCCTGGTGATGCGGATAGTGGGTGATGGGCCGAGCGGCTCGCCACATCCCACGAGGAGTCAGCCATGCGCCCTACCGCCACCCGCCTGGCCGCCGCGATGGTCGGGGCTGCCGCCACCGTGACCCTGCTGGTCGTGCCCGCCTCCTACGGCCCGGCGGCCGCGGCCGCCCCCGCGGCCGGGCAGGTCCACGTCACCCGGCTCAGCAGCCACCATGTGAACCACTACGCCGCCGCCCGGCGGCAGTGGCGGGCCGGCGCGCAGGCCTCGGCCGCGCTCCAGAGCCGGTACTGGCTGCACGCGGCGCGGGACCTCGTCGCCGCGCCCGGCCAGCGCTACTTCCCCCGCATCCGGCAACTGATCACGCTGACCACCTACCCGGACACCGGGCTGACGAGGCGCCAGATCCGCGAGGTCCGGGCGCTGACCCGCGCGCTGAACCGGTTCTTCCACACGCCGGGGCTCTACCTGTGACCCGTACTCCCGGGCCTGGTACTCACCCGGCGAAGCGGTCGGTGGCCGCGAGGAGCGCGCGCAGGATGCCCGGCTCGTCGTAGGAGTGGCCGGCGTCGTCGACCAGCTGGAACTCGGCCGAGGGCAAGGCCCGATGCAGGTCCCAGGCGGTGGTCGCCGGGGTGCACATGTCGTAGCGTCCCTGCACGAGCACGGTGGGGATGCCGGCCAGCTGCGGCGCGTCCCGGATCAGCTGCCCCGGCTCGAACCACCCGCGGTGGACGAAGTAGTGGTTCTCGATGCGGGCGAACGCGAGCGCGTAGGACGGATCGCTGTTGCGCTCGACGAGATCGGGCCGCGGCAGCAGCGTGATGGTGGCGGCCTCCCAGGTCGCCCAGGCCACCGCCGCCGGGCCGTGCACAGCGGGGTCGGGGTCGGCCAGGCGCCGGGCGTAGGCGTCGATCAGCCCGCCCGGGCGGCGCTCCTGCTCCGGAATCGGGGCGAGGAAGCGCTCCCAGAGATCGGGAAACATGTGGGCGGCGCCGCCCTCGTAGAACCAGTCGAGCTCGCTGTCGCGCAGGGTGAAGATCCCGCGCAGCACGAGCTCGCTGACCCGCTGCGGGTGCGTCTGCGCATAGGCGAGGCCGAGCGCCGAGCCCCAGGAGCCGCCGAAGACCTGCCAGCGGTCGATGCCGAGATGCTCGCGCAGCCGCTCCAGGTCCGCCACCAGGTGCCAGGTGGTGTTGGTGGCCAGGTCGGTGGCCGGGTCGCCGGCGTGGGGCAGGCTGCGCCCGCAGTTGCGCTGGTCGACCAGCACGATCCGGTACCGCGCGGGGTCGAACAGCCTGCGGTGCTGCGGCGACGTCCCGCCGCCGGGGCCGCCGTGCAGGAACACGACCGGTTTCCCGTCCGGCCGGCCGGACTGCTCCCAGTACAGCCGGTGACCGTCACCGACGTCGAGCATGCCGTCGGCGAACGGCTCGATCTCGGGGTAACGGACATCGTCTGCGGCGGCGTGCATTCCGCCGAGGCTACTGTCCTCCCGCGGCCGGCTATCCGGCGAGCAGTTCCCGGCCGATCGCGCCGATCCGGTCGACCCCGACCAGCCCCATCGTGAGGTCGAGTTCGGCCACGACGTTCTCGATGACCTGCCGCACCCCGTCGGCCCCGGCCAGCGCCAGGCCGTAGATGTGGGGACGGCCCAGCAGGCAGGCGTCGGCGCCCAGCGCGAGCGCGAGGACGATGTCGGCCCCGGTGCGCACCCCACTGTCGAGCAGCACCGCCGTCTCGGGCCCCACGGCGTCGCGGATCGCGGGCAACGCGTCCAGGGCGGCGATCGAGTGGTCGACCTGCCGGCCGCCGTGGTTGGAGACCACCACCCCGGCCAGTCCGAGGTCGGCCGCGCGGCGGGCGTCGTCGGGGTGCAGCACGCCCTTGAGCAGCACCGGCAGCGAGGTGCGCTCCCGCAGGGTGGCGATGTGTTCCCAGGACAGCCCCGGGTTCGAGTAGGTGGCCAGGAACCGCTCGACGGCGGTGCGCGGCTCCTTCGAGCGCAGGTTGGACAGCAACGCGCCCGGGTACTCGCGCGTCATCGACAGCAGGGTGCGCACCGCGCCGAGCGTGACCTCGACCTTCTCCGCCGGGCCGTCGGCCGCGGCGAGCTGCTCCCGCACGGCCTCGCGGAAGCGCGGATCGGAGGTGTACTGGGCGATTCCGAGCCCCCGCGCAAACGGCAGCGACCCCAGATCGAGGTCCTGCGGCCGCCAGCCGAGCATCGTGGTGTCGAGGGTGACCACGAGCGCCCGAGCTCCGCAGGCCTCGGCGCGACCGATCATGGAGTCGACCAGCTTCTCGTCGGTCGACCAGTAGAGCTGGTACCAGAACGGCGCCGAGCCCATCGCCGCCGCCGTCTGCTCCATCGGGTTCCCGCCCTGGCAGGAGAACACGTACGGCGTGTTTGCCGCGGCCGCGCCCTCGGCGATGCGCAGGTCGGCGTCGCGGGTGACCAGGCCGGCCGCTCCGACGGGGGCGAGCAGCAGCGGCGCCGCCAGCGGCGTCCCGGCCACGGTCGTCGACAGGTCACGCTCCACCGCCCCGCGCAGCATCCGGGGCACGATCCGGTGACGCTCGAACGCGGCCCGGTTGGCCCGCATCGTGGACCCGGCTCCGGCCCCGCCGGCGACGTACGCCCACGCCGTCGTCGACATGCGCCGTCGCGCCCGACGCTCCAGTTCCGCCGAGCCGGTGGGGACCTCGGGCCGCCGGCCGAGCGCCCCCGCCCGGTAGATCGCGGTCTGCCTGTCCCGTCCACGCCCTGCCGTCATGCCTGCCAACGTAGAACACGCCGACGCGACCGTCCGGCCGAGCGTGGGTATGCCGTCGGCATGACGACCCGGCCCACCATTGAGCTCGAGAACGCTTCCCGCGAGCAGCTGTACGCGCTGGCCCAGGAGCACGACGTGCCGGGGCGGGGGCGCATGTCCAAGACCGAGATGCAGGCAGCCCTCGTCGAGGCAGTGCGCGATCGCCCGGTTGCTCGTGTCGACGTCGCCGACCGATACGACGCGTTCGCCGAGCTCGCCGCCGCGCGCGCCCGCGGCGAGGTCGTGGCGCTGCCGCGCACACTCACCGGCGACGACCGCCGCCTGCACGTTCGGCAGACGCTGCGCGAAGACCACGAGCACCGCATCGCGGGCGAGGACGTGGAGGCCCAACGCAAGTTCGACAAGCTCGCCGGCTCGCGGTACTCGTTCTTCCGCGGCACCTGCCTGCTGTTCTACCGCGACCTCGCCGGCGAGGACGCCTGGATGCCGACCGTCCTCGCCCTCGGCGACGTTCACCCGGAGAACTTCGGCGTGATGCCGAGCGTCGACGACGTCCCGATCTTCGGGGTCAACGACTTCGACGAGGCCTTCTACGCCCCGTTCACCTGGGACCTCAAGCGCGGCGCCACCGGCTTCCTCGTCGCGGCGGACGAGGAGGGCGGTCTCGGCCGGTCGAAGCGCCGCGACGTCGCCGAGGCCTTCGTCCGCGGCTACCTCGAGTCGATGCGGCACTGGGCGCAGGGTGGCAGCGAGCGCGACCGCCAGACCCGGTTGGACAACGCCCCGAAGCTGATCGGCAAGCTGATCAAGGGGGCCATGCGGCCGCGCTCGGAGTGGCTCGCCGACAAGTATCTCGACGAGTACGGCGCCGGCTTCCGCGCCGACGACGAGCACGTCCCGGTGAGTCACCGCCGCGAGGAGTTCCAGCAACTCGTCGACACCTACGTCCGCGAGAACGAGATCGAGGTTCCCGACCGTGCTGCCGGGATGCGGGTCAAGGACGTCTGTGAGCGCAAGCGGCAGGGCACGGCCTCGCTCGGCCTGACCCGCTACTACCTGCTCATCGAGGGCCCGCGCGGCGACGGCAGCGACGACATCCTGCTGGAGGCGAAGCAGGCCCGACGATCGGCGCTGTCCGGGCTCGTACCGCCCTCGGACTACGAACAGGACGGGCGAGCCGAACGCATCGCCCACGCCCAGCGGGTCCATCTGGTCCGTGGCGACCGGTTCTACGGCTTCGCCGAGCTGGACGGCAGCAGCTTCCTGATCCGCGAGCGTGCGCCCTACCGCGACGACGTCGACCTCGACGACCTCTCCGACAAGCAGTGGCGCAAGTACGCGCAGGTCTGCGGACGCTCCCTCGCGCACGCGCACTCGCTGTCCGACGACAGCGGCCGGATCGACTACGACGTCGAGCCGGCCATCGTCGAGGCCGCCGGGAACGAGGAACTGTTCGTCGATGACATGGTCCGCTTCGCCGAGGCGGCGGCCGAGCGGCTCGAGCGCGACCACGAGCACTTCCGGGCCGACCACGCCCTCGGCGCCTTCCGCCGCGTGGACCTCGCCTTCCGCTGATCCTTCGGCCTCGGCGTGTTTGGCCGCCGAGACGGCCCGGGCAAGACATCCGTGCAGACGTACGGATGTTCGGAGGTCGCGGATGACGGTCCTGCACGGGATCTGGCACGGTCTCGACCAGGCGCTCTTCATGGTGTGGGACACCCTGTGGGCCCTGGTGCTGGGCTTCACCCTCTCCGGAGCGGTCCAGGCCTTCGTCCGCCGCGGTGAGATGCGGGCGGCGCTCGGTGACCACCGGCCCCGCACCCTCGCCCGGTCGTCGTTCTTCGGCGCGATCAGCTCGTCCTGCTCCTACGCCTCGTCGGCCCTGGCCAAGAGCCTGTTCGCGCGCGGGGCGGACTTCACGGCCGCGCTGGTGTTCATGATCGCGGCGACCAACCTCGTCCTCGAGCTCGGCATCGTGCTGTGGCTGCTGATCGGCTGGCAGTTCGCCCTCGCCGAGTTCGTCGGCGGCGCCATCATGATCGTGCTGCTGGCCCTGCTCGTGCCCCGGGTGGTGCCGCGCAGCTTGATCGACGACGCCCGGACGCGGCTGCAGACCGGCGCGGACGACGGGGAGGACGCTGCAGCCGAAGACCACGGCGAGCCGCTGCGCCGGCGGCTGCGCAGCACGCGCGGCTGGCAGGACGCCGCCGGCTACACCGTCAGCGACCTGACCATGCTGCGCAAGGAGCTGCTCTTCGGCTTCCTGGTCGCGGGCTACCTCGCCGCGTTGGTGCCGACGGCGTTCTGGCAGTCGATCTTCCTCACCGGTCACGGGTTCTGGTCGTCGCTGGAGAACGTCGTACTCGGTCCGTTCCTGGCGTTGATCAGCTTCGTCTGCTCGGTCGGCAACGTGCCCCTGGCCGCCGCGCTCTGGCAGGGCGGCATCAGCTTCGGCGGCGTCGTGTCGTTCGTCTTCGCCGACCTGATCACCCTGCCGCTGCTGTTGATCTACCGGAAGTACTACGGCACCGCTCTGACGCTGCGGATCCTGGCCGTCTTCTGGGCGACGATGAGCGCGGCCGGGCTGGCGGTGGAGTACCTGTTCGGGGCGGTCGGGATCCCCGACCCGCCGCGCCCGCACGTCGTCGTGCAGACCGGCTTCGAGTGGAACTACACGACCTTCCTCAACATCGTGGCGCTGGCCGGGTTCGCGGTGATCTACCGGCTCTACCGCACCAGGCCCGCGAACGACGGCCGGCTGGCCAAGGACCCGGTCTGCGGCATGCAGGTGGAGATCGCGCACGCGCCGGCGCGGCGGGAACGGGGCGGCGTCACGTCCTGGTTCTGCTCGGACCACTGCGCCGAGCAGTTCGACCAGCGCCACGCCGACGATCAGCAGGGCGCGGAGCCGGGGTCGTGACCCCCGCCGACCATGAGCACCCCATCGATGCCGAACGGGTGACCCAGGCCCGCGCCCGGCTGCCGTCGACCGAGGACGCCGCCCGGCTCACCAGCCTGCTGTCGCTGCTGGCAGACCCGGTGCGGTTACGGCTGGTCTACGCGCTGGACGTCACCGAGGAGCTCTGCGTCGGGGACCTGGCGCTGGCGCTCGGCGTCTCGGAGGATTCGGTGTCCTACGCCCTGCGGCTGCTGCGCACGGCCGGACTGGTCGCCACCCGGCGCGCGGGTCGGGTGGTCTACAACCGGCTGGCCGAGGACTTCCCCGCCCCGTTGCGCGACCACTGCCTGCGCCAGTTGGTCGACCTCACCAGGGCCGACGGCGGCACGGTGCCGGACTGACGTCGAGGGTCAGACGCAGGGCACCGACGCCCACACCAGCTTGCCGCGCTGGTCGTCCAGCTGCCGGACACCCCAGGCCGAGGAGAGCATCTCCACGATCCGCAAACCGCGGCCCGAGCCCTCCTCGTCACTCGGGTCCCGTGGCTCGGGACACCCGGGGCCATGATCGAAAACCCCGATGTCGACCGCGAACGGATCCGAGCGCAGCCGGAGCACGATCGCGGGGCGGCCGTGGCGCACGGCGTTGGAGACCAGTTCGCTCACGATGAGTTCGACGTCGTCGAGCACCGCGTCGGGCAGCGCCTTCCAGTGCTGCTGGACGTAGTTGCGGGCGAACGGAACCGACGATTTGTCGGCGGCCAGCGTCAACTCGACGGGCGGGCTCGCGGGGCGGTCGGCGTCGTCGAAGACCGCCTCGGCGTTGGGGGAACTCGTCACCATGCGGACCCTACCTCCGGTCTCACCGCGTCGCCCCTCCCCTCGGCGTGGCGCTCGAACTCGGGTCGTCGGGCCCTGCCCGGTCGACGGACGCGCGTGCCAGCCTCGATACGGGCAGCAGCCCGCGGGTCTCGCGACCAGTGGAGGAGCGTGAGCCGATGAGCGCCGTCGCCACCGCCGCGGTGGTGCGTCGGCTGCGTCGCGCGCTCGCCGCGCTCGGGCTGGTGCTGGTCGGCGGGTCGCTCGGGTACCTGCTGCTCGGGTTCGCGCCGCTCGACGCCGTCTACCAGACCGTCACGACGGTCACCACCGTCGGCTTCCGCGAGGTGCACCCGCTGACGTCGACCGGCAAGGCGTTCACCATCGGCGTGATCCTGGTCGGAGTCGGCACATCGCTCTACACCCTGGGTGTGCTGTTCGAGGCGATGGTCGAGGGGCACCTGACACAACACCTGGAGGAACGGCGGATGGCGCGGGAGATCACTCGCATGTCCGGCCACGTCATCGTCTGCGGCTGGGGCCGGGTCGGGCACGCCTGCGCCGACGGGCTCACCTCCGACGGTGCCGCTGTCGTGATTGTCGACCGGAACGCCGACCGACTGGCAGCGACCGAAAACCCGGCCGTCGTGGGAGACGTCTCCGATGACGCCGTCCTGGGCGAGGCCGGCATCGCCCGCGCCCAGGCCCTCGTCGCGGCGCTGGACACCGACGCCGACAACGTCTACGTGACGCTCTCCGCCCGGGCGCTGCGCCCCGATCTCGTCATCATCGCCCGGGCCCGCTCCGAGGACTCGGTCGCCAAGTTGTACCGCGCCGGCGCGGATCACGTCGTCAACCCGCAGCTCATCGGCGGTCGGCAGATGGCGGCCTACGCCTCCGCGCGCTCATCGCAGGCGGTCACCGAGCAGGAAGCCGGCGAACGTCCGTGAGCACCAGTCCCGCCCCGACGAGGGCCAGCGCTCCGGCCACGAGATAGCACAGGACGAAGGCCTCGCGTCGCGGCGCGCCGCCCGACAGCACCAGCGCCGCCAGCACGAGCGTGCTGACCTGGCCGCCGACGCCACCGGCCAGCCGCCGGACCGTGCTGTTGAGCGCCGACGAGGCGGCGGCGACGTCGCCGGCCACGTCGCGGGTCGCCACCTCGCTGCCGCTCTGCACGCCCAGCCCGACGCCGAGCCCGAGCAGCAACAGCAGCGGGGCGGCCAGCGCGGCATCGGTGACCACGAGCGTCAACAGGCCGAGGGCGAGCGCGACGGCGACGAGGCCGGCGCTGAACAGCACCGGCGGCGACAGCCGCCCCGATATCCAGCCGGCCAGCCCGCCGGCGGCGGCCTGACCCGCGGCGACCGGCAGGAGCAGCAGGCCGACCATCGCGGGATCCAACGCGAAGCCGTAGCCGGCGGCGCCGGGTGACGTCTCGGCGAAGCGCGGTAGCAGCAGGAAGACGGAAAACAACGCCCACCCCAGCCCGATCGTGGCCAGGTTGGCCACCGCCACACCCCGGTTCCGGAAGACGTGCACGTCTACGAGCGGGTCCCGCCGCCGGCGCGACAGTACGGCCCACGTCACCGCCGCGAGCAGGGCCACGCCCAGCGAGAGACCGACCGCCCACGACCCCCACCCCAGCGAGGCCGCGGTGGTGAGGCCGCTGAGCAGCCCCACCACCGCGACCATCAACACCGCCGCGCCGACCACGTCGAACCGCCCCGTCGCGAGTTCGCGCGTCTCGGGCACGGCCCACCAGGCCAGCACGGTCGCCGCCGCAACCACGAACGCGCCCACGCCGAAGATCCAGCGCCACGAGGCGTACTCGGCGAGCGCGCCACCACCGGCGAAGCCGATCGCCGTCCCCAGCCCGAAGGCGGCGGTCAACCGACCGATCGCGGCGCTCACCCGCTCGTCCGGCACGCTGTCCCGGGCGATCGCCAGGCACAGCGGGTAGACCGCGCCGCCGACGCCCTGCGCCGCACGCGCCAGGATGAGCACCGGCATCGACGGCGCGAGGGCGCCGAGTACGGAGCCCAGCACGAATACGACGAGGCCGAGCAGGAGCATCCGCCGTCGCCCGTACAGGTCGCCCAGCCGGCCCATCGCCGGGCTCGCGACGGTGGCGACGATCAGGTAGACGGTGACCAGCCAGGCCGACCACGCCGCCGACGCGTGCAGCGCGGACTGGACTGTCTCGACCGCGGGGACGATCGCTGTCTGCTGGACGGCGAAGCCGACGACAGCAGCGATCAGCGCGACCTGCAGTCGGCGGGCTCCGGGCGAGCCCCGTTCGTCGTCGGCGGTCTCGGCCGGGTCCGCGGAGGCCGGGGCGCCGCTCAGCGCTCGTCCCCGCGGTCCCGCTCGTCGTCGTCGGCGATGACGGCGTCCTGCTCCTGCAGGTCCGCCTCGTCCGCCTCCAGACCGCGCTCACCGCCGGGGGCGGGCCCGGTCGGCGCCTCCTCGTCCTCCACCGATTCGTCCGTCAGCAGCCGCTGCTGCTCGGCCCGGTCGTCCGCCGGGATCGCGGCGGCCGGATCGGTGCCGTCCGGTGCGTTCATGTGACCTCCTACCGGTGGGCTCACCTCGGCGGTACCCGTCGAGTGAGGGCGGAAAACCCCTGTCACTCTGCCGCGGGTTCGCCCGGAAGAGGCTGCTCGCCGATTCCGACCACGCCCCGCGCCACCGCGCTGTGCGCCGGGGTCATCGCCGGCGCCGAACCGGCTATCGTGTCGGTGGACGCATGCCGCCGCGCCGCGCGCGGTCGGACGTTCCCGTGGAGCAGCCGCGGTCCGCTCTGGAAGACCGGAGCCCCACGAGGTGACCGACACCCTCCCCGACGCCGCCCCGGACCGGCTGCAACCCCACGCCGCGCGGGCGGCTGCCTCCGGAACGGACATCCCGACCGCGCTGGAGATCGCCCGCGAGCTCGGGGCGCAGGTGCCGTGGCCGGGTAGGGGTGAGACCCTGCAGCGCTGGGCGATGCTCGCCGCCCTGGCCCGCGAGAACGTCACCGTGGCGCGGGTGGCCGAGGCGCACCTCGACGCGCTCGCGATCCTCGCCGAGGCGGAAGAGGACACCGAGAAAGCCGAGGACGAGCCCGGCCGCGGGCCAGCCTGGGGGGTCTTCGCGGCCGAGGGCAGCGACGAGCCGCTGCGGGCCGAGGCGGCCGGCCACACCGTGACGCTGCACGGGCACAAGCCGTGGTGCTCGCTCGGCAACGTGCTCGACACCGCGCTCGTGACCGCGCGCGAGGGCGAGCGCAGCCGGCTGTTCCAGGTCGCCCTGGACCATCCCGGCGTCAACGTCCGGCCGGCGAGCGGCTGGGTCGCGCGGGGGCTGCCGAGCGTCGTCAGCGTCGGCATCGACTTCGCCGGCGTGCCGGCGCACCCGGTCGGCCCGGTCGAGTGGTATCTGACGCGGCCCGGCTTCGCGTGGGGCGGGATCGGCGTGGCGGCCTGCTGGTACGGGGCGGCGTGTGGCGTCGCCGACCACCTCCGCTCCCGGGCCACGGGCGACATCCGCCGGATGCATCTCGGGCGGACCGAGGCCGCCCTGCACGCGGCGGACTGCGTTCTCCGCGACGCCGCGCGCCGCGTCGACGGCGGACAGGCGAACGGCGCCGACGGCGCGGAGCTGGCCCTGCGGGTGCGGGCCGTGGTCGCCGAGACGGCCGAGACCGTCCTGCGTGAGGTCGGCCATGCTTGCGGCCCGGCGCCGCTGGCCTTCGACGAGCGGCACGCGGCCCGGGTCGCCGACCTCGGCCTCTACGTGCGGCAGCACCACGCCGAGCGCGACCTCGCGGCGCTGGGCCGGGTCCAGGTGGAGCGCGACGAATGCCGCGCCGAGAGACGAGAGACGACATGACCGCCGAATCTCCGCCGCGCCGCTTCGACCACCGGGGGCGAGGCACCCCGGCGACCGCCTGGGCGGCGCGGGTGGCCGAACTGCCGCGCCCGGTCGAGATCGAGCGCCACGACCACCTGCTCGTCCTGGCCGCCCACCCCGACGACGAGACCCTCGGGGCGGGCGGGCTGATCGCGGACGCGCACCGCGCCGGCGCGCAGGTCACTGTGGTGGTGGCGACCCAGGGGGAGGCCTCGCACCCCGACTCGCAGACCCACTCCCCCGAACTGCTCGCCGCACTGCGTCGAGGAGAGCTGACGACCGCCGTCGAGCGGCTGGCTCCGGGCGCCCGCCTCGTCCTGCTCGAGCGTCCCGACGGGCACCTGGCCGACGACGTGGCCGGGCTGACGGCCGCGCTCGAGTGCGTGGCCCGGTCGGTGACGACGCTGGCGGCGCCGTGGCGCGGAGACGGGCACCCCGATCACGCCGCCTGCGGCGAGGCGGCGGCGTCCGTCGCCCACGCGCTGCGGCTGCAGCTGCTGGAGTACCCGGTGTGGGGCTGGTGGTGGGGACGCCCCGGCCACGACGGGCCGCTGCGCGGCGACGGCTGGGTCGCCCGGCCGATGAGCGGCGACGCGCGGACGGCGAAGACGGCCGCAATCGCCGCCCACCGCAGCCAGCACACCCCGCTGTCACCCCGGCCCGGCGACGAGCCCGTCCTGGCCCCCGCGGTGCTGGAGCACTTCGCCGGCGACGTCGAGGTCTTCCTCGCCGCCCGCCACCAGGACCTGCCGAGCAGCTACTTCGACCGGTTGTACGCCGCCGACCCCGACCCGTGGTCCTTGGCCACCGGCTTCTACGAGCACCGCAAACGGGCGCTGCTGCTCGCCTCGCTGCCGCGTCCCCGTTTCGAGGTCGCGTTCGAGGTCGGCTGCGGGCTCGGGTTGAACACCGCTGCGTTGGGCGACCGGTGCGACCGCGTCCTCGCCGTCGACATCAGTGCAGCGGCCGTCGCCGCCACCCGGTCACGGGTGGCCGAGCTGCCGCACGTCGAGGTCGAGGAGGCGGCCGTGCCCGGGGACTGGCCGGACGGTGCCCTGGACCTGGTCGTGCTCAGCGAGGTCGGGTACTACCTGGCCGATCCCGGCCCGCTCGCAGACCGTGTCGTCGACTCGCTCACGCCGCACGGGGTCGTCGTCGCCTGCCACTGGCGGCATCCGGCCGACGACCACCCGTCCAGCGCCGAAGCGGTGCACGACGCGATCGGCCGGCGGCTCAGGCGCGTCGCGGGCCACGTCGAGGAGGACTTCCTGCTCGACGTGTGGTCGGTCGACGGCGTCTCGGTGGCCCGGGCCACCGGCGTGATCCCGGAACCCGGCGCGTGAGCCGCATCCACCACGTGGTCGTGGTGGTCCCGGCAGCCGACGAGGAGCAGTCGATCGGAGCCTGCCTGGAGGCGGTCGGCGCCGCCCGGGCACGGCTGCGGCAGGAGCGGCCCGGCGTCGCCTCCGACGTCGTCGTCGTGCTCGACCGCACCACCGACGGGACGGGCGCGGTCGTCGCCGAGCACGGGGTGCACGCGGTGTCGACCACCGATCGCTGTGTCGGCGTCGCCCGGCAGGTCGGCACCCGGAGAGCGCTCGAGCTGGCCGGGTGCAAGCCGGAACACGTCTGGACCGCGCACACGGACGCGGACTCATTGGTGCCCGATCACTGGCTGGTCGGGCAGGTGACGGCGGCGGAGCGCGGGGCCGACCTCGTGCTGGGCACCGTTCTGCCGGCCCTGGAGGGGCAGATGCTGGCCGTCTGGAGCTCCCGGCATCGCGACCACGACGGCCACCGCCACGTCCACGGCGCCAACCTCGGCATCGGGGCCGCAGCGCTCACCGCTGCCGGCGGCTGGCCGCCCCTGCGCAGCGGCGAGGACGAGGCGCTCGTGCTGGCCGTGCAGCATCTCGGGCTGCGGATCGTCCGCACGGGTGGCTTGGAGGTGCGCACCAGCGCCCGGCGCGACGGCCGTGCTCCGGGCGGCTTCTCGACTTACCTCCGCGCCGTGGACGCAGGCGATCTCGGAACCGGCACCCCGGCCTGAACTGCCAGGGTCCGACGGGTCACCCGTCGAGGCTTGAAACCACGTTCACGACCTCGTCGAGATCGGTGTACATACCGGCCGGGAGGTCTTCCAGCACATCGAGGATCTCGGGCTGGGCGCCGTTCGACCGGACGTGGTCGAGCAGATCACGACGTGAGGCCGGGAACCTCGCGTCGATGAGTGCGCTGCGTACCGAGACGCGTGAGGTCGTCATGGTGCTCCAGGTCTCGGCGGTCGTCGTTGGCATCGGGTCCGACGCCGCCCGACCGCCGATGTCGGGTCGTGGCGCGCTATTGGCCGGCTCTCTGCGGCCTACCCGCGAACGGAGCGCCGCTCGTGACGTTCACAGGCCGCTCTCGGGCGAGCGGCGACAGACCACGAGCCTGTGGCCGGGCGTACCGGCCACAGGCTCGTGGTGTGCGGGCGGTGCGTGCTGCCCGTGCGTGCTGCTGTCTTACTGGCCGACCTTCGAGCCCGGCATGCCGCCGGCGTACTCCATCGGCCGGGAGGCCTCGCGCCCGGGGATGTTCTCGGCCTTCGACAGCCCGCCCAGCGGCAGGATCGTGCGACCGAAGCTGTTCTCCAGGATCAGCGAGGTCATCACGATCCAGGCCAGGACGGCCGAGACGACGAAGAACCAGCCGCCGATCTCGGTGGTGATCAAGCTGCCGGCCCAGAAGCCGGCCGCGGTGATTCCAGCCCCGCCGGCGAGCGCCGACAGCGTGGTGAAGATCCCGAGGTTGGAGCCGAGCGCCGCGGCGGCGCAACTCAGCGTGACCAGAGCCAGCCCGAGGAACCAGAAGCCGAACGCCGGGCTGGTGTCACCGAATGCGATCGGCGACGCCACGCCGGTCTGCACCAGCACCTGCAGGATGCCGAAGCCGACCCAGAACGACCCCCAGGCCGTGTGGACGGCCACGGCGAGCCCGTCGCGGGCCCGGAAGCTGGCGACGGCGGCGACAGACTGCAGCACACCGCCTGCCATGAGGGCGAGGGGCCAGAGGACGAACCCGGTGGTATCCGTGCCGTACCACCCGGCCTGCCACGAACCGACCACGATCGTCGCCAGGAAGAACCCGGTGAGCCCCATGATTGACGGCGCGGCGGTCGGGGTGAGGACGATGCGGGTGCGCGAGCGCCAGCTGCGTTCGTCGTCGCCCGTGGCGAGGTCCGCCCAGTCCCGCTCGGAATTCGGGTGCGGATGTTGCATGGTGGCCGTGCCTCCGTTCGAGGAGCCGGCCTCGTGTCGAGCGGTGTCGCTCATCGTGCTTGTTCTCCAAACTTCACAGAGTGGGGGCTGGGGTGTGCCCGCCCCTCGATGCCCGCAACGTGGCGCTGCAGGCCGATCAGATCGAAGACGTCGTCATCGAATTCGATCTCACCGTGGGTGTCGGCACCAGGTTCGGCCGATAGTGGGCGGGTACCCCATGATCGTCAGCTGGTAACAACGACGCCGGCGGCCCGACCGAGACCGGATAAGCAACCTTTGGGGTCAATGAGGGATAACTTCCGGTTGTGCACAGTTCGTGGTGGCGAAGCGACACAAGATGTGATTCGGTGAATTCAGGCCGGTCGCCGCGAAAGTGTCCGCGTTGCCGATCGGTCCACGGAACGAAACGGAACCATCGTGACGAACACCGTGGAGACCCCTCCCACCACCCCGCGACTCGACGAAGCACACTCCAAGATCGAGAACCTCGAGCTGGCGCTGCAGAGCAGCCGGATGATCGGCATGGCGCTGGGCATCGTCATGGAGCGCTGCCGGTTGTCCGAGCGGGACGCCTTCGAGTTGCTCGTGCACGTCAGCCAGCGCACCCACCGCAAGCTGCGCGACATCGCCGAGGAGCTCGTGTTCTCGGGGGTCATACCCGACGCGGCGTGACCACCTCGGTCGCCGGCCGATTGGGGCCCGCGGGCGACCTCAGTCGACCTCAGCCGCGCGAGCGGCGAGGATGCCTGCTCGGCAACTCGCCGGTCTCGGCGACCTCGACCGCGATGTCGCGCAGCTTGCGGTGCAGGTGCTGGCTGGCGGCACGCAGCTCCTCCAGAGCCTGGTCGGCCGTCAGCAGCCGGCTGGACATCAGGATGCCGACGGCCACGCCGATCTTCCGATTCGACTCGAGGGCCACCTCGAGGTTGCTGCTGCGGTCCCGCTCCAGGGCCAGGTCGAGCGACAGCCCGACGAAGGGCGCGAACAGCGCGCCGGTGCTGAGATCGCGCGTCGTGAACGCCCCGCGCTCGAAGGCGTAGAAGTTCAGTCCCGCCCGCTCGTCGCCGGAGACCGCCAGCCGGACGCCGAACATGCTGTGGACGCCACCCTCGGCCGCCGCGCGCGGCCCGAATCTCGGCCAGCGCGATTCCGCCGTCAGGTCGTCGGTGCGAACCAGGTCGTCCTGTTCGATGGCGTCGAGGCAGGGCCCCTCGCCCAGCTCGTACTGCAGTTCGTCCACCTGGACGGGGAGCTCGCCGTCGCTGGCGACGGTCCGAGGCCTGCCGTTGCGGTTGATCAGTGTCAGTGAGGTGTAGACCGCGTTCGGCACGATTCGCGACACGACGTTCACGAGCCGGTCCGGACCGACGCGCGGCTCTCCCCGCTCCGCGAACAGCAGGCGCGCGAAGTCGTGGAGCGGGCCGTCGACGAGTGGGTCTTCGTCGGCCGAGGCCATGGCCGGCCCGTCGGCAGCGGCCGAGCGGACGTCGGACTGCGAATTGGTCATGCCAGCGTTCCCCTCACTCGGCGCGGGGCCGACTCGGGGGTTCGGCCTACGCGCGAGGTAACTACCCGTCCCCCGGGGTTCCCCTACCGGGCCGAAACCGGCGCCACCGCGCGCCACGGCGAGGCGCTCCCGCAGAGCCACGGCGGCCGTTAGTGGCGCGCGCGGTCCCCGGGTATCGGACTCACAAGGCGCCGACGCGCGAGGCGGGCCTGCGGCTCGCCGCCTGAACGCTGATGGTGTCGCCGGACAGATGGGCCGGTGGCCGCACACGTGGTGGGCGATACTGGGATTGAACCAGCTTCGCGTCGCCCGAGGCGACACAGAGTGAAGATCCCAGAACGCCGACCCTAGGCCCTATTTTCCGGGGCTCCCGGCCGATCTGTCTCGCACAGTATCGCGTGTCAGGAGCGGACTCAACAGGACACGGCGGTACTCTCCTTCTGGCACGTAAGTGGCACAGGAGGATTCGATGGCAGCAAAGCGCAGGGCTTCGTTCGGGTCGACCCGGAAGCTGCCCTCGGGTCGCTGGCAGGCCCGCTACACCGTGCCGGGCACAACGACCACGGTGAACGCGCCAACGACGTTCGACACGAAGCTGGACGCGCAGACGTGGCTCGCGACCGTCCGGGGCGATCTGATCCGCGGTGCGTGGCTGCCGCCGGACAACGCCACCACACTGGCGCAGTACGCCGAGACCTGGATCGAGCATCGGACGCTCAAGCCGCGCACCCGGGCGCACTACCGCTCCCTGCTCGACGTCCACATCCTCCCGGCCCTCGGCGGGACCGCGATACGCCGCCTCTCCCCCGCCCTGGTTCGCGAGTGGTATGCCAAGACCGCCGTCACTACGCCCACCACGCGGGCGCACGCCTACATGCTGCTCAAGACGATCTGTGCCACCGCCGTGGCTGACGATCTGCTCGCCGCCAACCCGTGCCGGATCCGGGGCGCCGGCCAGGCCAAGCGCGCCAGCCGCACCGAACCCGCCTCCCTCGACGAACTCGCCACCCTGGTCGACAACATGCCCAAGCGGTACCGGCTCATGGTGCTGCTCGCCGCCTGGTGCGGTCTGCGCTTCGGCGAGCTAACCGAGCTGCGCGGCCGAGACCTCGACACCAAGGCCGGTGTCATCAAGATTCGCCGCGCCGTCGCCTGGGTCGACGGGCAACCCGTGGTCGGCAAGCCGAAGTCCGACGCCGGTGTGCGCGACGTGAACATCCCGCCGCACCTGCTGCCCGCCGTCCGGGCACACCTACTCGCCGAAGGCGTCGGCCGCGACGGGCTACTGTTCCCCGCAGCCCGCACCGACGGGCACATGCGCACCGCCACACTCGCGAAGGTCTTCTATCCCGCCCGCGAGGCAGCAGGACGTCCTGATCTACGGTTCCACGATCTGAGGCATACCGGAGCCGTTCTCGCCGCCGCCACCGGCGCCACGCTCGCCGAACTCATGGCACGGCTCGGGCACTCCACCCCCGGTGCTGCCATGCGCTATCAGCACGCCGCCAAGGGCCGTGACGCTGAGATCGCCGCTCTACTCTCGAAGATGACGGAGGTCGCCAAGTGACCAGGCTTCCCTGCCCTGTCTGTCGCGAAGGGAACTCCGGCCCCGCGATTTGCCCCGCGTGCCAGGCGTCCGTACCAGAGGTCGCCTGGGAGAAAGCGCGCACCCCATTCATCGTGCAATGCGAGGCGGACGTTCACCATCGACCGTTCCAGGTCGCCAAGTTCACCTACGAGGTCTTTCGCGAAGAGCCCAACCGCCCGGAGATGCTTCCTTCTCTCCGCTGGGTGCTGGACTGGACAGACAGTTGGGGGCAATGGCGGGGACCGGCCGCTCACCGCGCCGGCCTGCCAAGTAGGTACGTCGAGCCGGCGAGACGGCGTCCCGTAGCCGAGGCCCGGGACGGACTCTGGATAATTCCGTGCTCTCCACCCTGCCGCGAGAGGCTCGAGGTCAACGCGCACCGACTGGGCGCCCGCATCGACGCACTATTTGCCTGCGGCATCCACCGCGTGTCGCTGTCTCGCTTCCGCCGAATGGCGAAGGCGGGAGGATAGAGTCAAGTCCTGTCGCCTTCGGGCGACCCCTGCCGCACTGGGGCGCTGTGCGGAGTTAGACCCCCTCCCGTGACGTAGCGGATCAAGGGTCCAACTCCGAGCACCCTTGGAGGTGCGGCCCTTATGAGCGTTTCTGCTCGCTCTGCCAGCCACGATCGGGTGGCGACGGCACAAGCCCGCCAGTACGAAACCCTCGAATCCGCAGCACGCCGACTGGCCTGTTCCGAGCGCACGTTGCGCCGCATGGTGGCGGCCGGTGAGCTTCGAGGTTTCCGCGTAGGAAAGCGTCTCCTACGCCTCGACGCCGCTGAGGTCGACGCACTCATGCGCCCCATCCCCTCCGGGGGTGCGGCCTAATGAGACGCACCACGTATACAGCCGGCGGACCCATGAACGCCGATGCCGGAAGGCCAGACCGCGGCGGAAGCCCACCGGACGTAGAACGCCGCCCCGGCGGCGAGACCGGAGCGGCGTCGAAATCGCTGGGCGGCGATGAACTCAGTTTAGAGCACGTCAGCGGTAACGTCCCCGAACTTGCCGACGCTGCCGACAACAGCGACGTGGCGGGCGAGTTCAATGCCCTACTTGTCAACGCAACCGGCCCGGAAGATCCGCAGTTCAGGGCGGCTTGCCTGCTCGCCGATGCTTGGGGTCCGGCGCTGGATCGTTCCTACCGGCTGGGCTACGAGAACGGGTACGTGGCCGGGTTCTACGAAGCCGAGAAGCGCGAGGCCGACGAGTGGCGGGCGGTCGCCGAGGCGATCACTCCGGTGCTGCGGATGCCGAAACAGGATGAGCTGCGGGCGCGGCGGGGTGAGGGCCGATGAGCCGCCCCCGCGCCGTCGTCATCACCCACGGTCGGCGGTCGGCCTACCTCGAGCCCATCTCTCCGGCGGTGCGCGCCGCGATCGGGCGTACCGGGTCGCCGTCGATGTACGACTCGCGCCGCAAGCGGCTGTCGGTGCCGATCCAGTACGCCGGACAGGTGCAGCGCGAGCTGTCCCGGGCCGGACTGCGGTTCGTCTTCGACCGGGAGGGGGCGGCATGAGCGAGGCATTCGACTGGGACAGCTCGCCGCTGTTCACCGGCCCGGACTCCGGCGCTGTCCTACTCGCCGAGGTCGAACAATTCCTGGGCCGGTTCGTGGTCTACCCGTCCGAGGCCGCGCGGGTGGCGCACGTGCTGTGGGTCGCGCACTGCTGGTTCATGGACTGCTGGGACTCGACACCGCGCATCGCGTTCCTGTCCCCCGAACCGGGTTCCGGGAAGTCCCGGGCGCTGGAGGTGACCGAGCCGCTCGTGCCGCGGCCGGTGCACGCAGTGAACACCAGCCCGGCCTACCTGTTCCGCAAGGTCTCCGACGAGGCCGGGCCGCCGACGATCCTCTACGACGAGATCGACACGGTGTTCGGGCCGAAGGCGAAGGACAACGAGGACATCCGCGGGATGCTCAACGCCGGCCATCGCCGCGGCGCGACCGCCGGCCGGTGCGTGATCCGCGGAAAGACCGTCGAGACCGAGGAACTGCCCGCCTACTGCGCGGTGGCCCTCGCCGGACTCGACGACCTGCCCGACACCATCCAGACCCGCTCGGTCGTGGTCCGGATGCGGCGGCGGGCGCCGGGCGAGCAGGTCGAGCCGTGGCGGCACCGGCTGAACTCGCCCGAGGGCGAGCGGCTCGCTGCCCGGCTCGCGGCATGGGCCGATACCGCGTCAGCGAAACTGGCTGGTTCCTGGCCCGAGATGCCGGCCGAGGTGCAGGACCGCGACGCCGACGTGTGGGAGGCGCTGCTCGCGGTCGCAGACCTCGCAGGGGAGGACTGGCCGACCCGGGCCCGTGTAGCGGCTGTAACCCTTGTAACCGATGTCCGGGGTCGCGGGCAGAGCCTCGGGGTCACGCTGCTGCGCGACCTGCGCACGGTATTCACCGAGGCCGGCACCGACAAGATGCCCACCAGCACCATCCTGTCGAAGCTCACGACGATGGACGAATCCCCCTGGGGGGACCTGCGAGGTAAGGAACTCGACGCCCGCGGCCTGTCGCGGCGGCTGGCGAAATACGACGTGCGCCCCCGCACACTGCGCTACGGCGAAACGGTGTTCAAGGGCTACGACGCCGCCGACCTGACCGACCCCTGGACGCGCTACCTCACCCCCGTAGAGGGCGAGGAACCGGTTACTTCGGTTACAGCGTCACACGAGCGCGCAGAAGGTAACCGCGTAACCGCTGTAACCGAAGTCCCGGACCAGTGGCGGCTGCCCGTCGGCCAGGGCGGCCAGGACGCCACCTGCTGCCAGATGTGCGGTGATCTATTCCCGGTCAACGGCTCGCCGGTATGCGACACCTGCGACGTCGAGATCCGGACCGGGACGTGACCGCCCGAGGGTGTCGCCGATCGCGACGCCGCCCCGCCCGGGATAGCGGACTGTTCTGCCTGCCCTGCGGTGTCGCGGCGGTCGAGGACGACCGGAAGGCGGCCAACCAATGACCCCGTCGCGCCCGATCACCGTTGGCGCCACGTCGCCCGCTGTCGCCACCGGCAACGGCAACCCGATCCACCACAACGGAAGGAACAACCAATGACCAGCCGTAAGACCACCCGCCCGGTGCAATTCGCCCGCTCCGACCTCGCCCACATGACACCGGCCGAGATCGAAGACGCCCGCCTCGCCGGGAGCCTCGACGACCTGCTCGAGATCACCCGGCACTGGCCACCGAAGAGCGGCCAATGGACTGTCGAGGACCTCAACGCGATGGTCCGCGACGGCCGGCACGACGAGATCGACGCCGCCCGCGCCGCCGGGCAGCTCGCCCAACTTCTCAACCCCAACACCTGATCGGAGATCCACACCATGACCAAGCCCCAACAGTTCGCCCCCGTCGCCGCCGCCTACGCCGCCTTCGACACGCCGCTACCGGCCGACCTCGCCACCGTCGACGACCGCCTCACGCTCGCCGTCACCGCCCGCGACGACTCCCGCGCACCCGACGCCGGCGAACCAGCGTTGAACTTCACCAGCCGCGAGGCTCTCGCCGAGTCCATCACCGCGATCGCCCTACACCGCGCCACCGCCGAACAGCGCCGCAACGTCGCCGACCACGCGGTCCGCGTCGCGACCGGGCAGCAGCTCGACACCTGGAGCGCGCACGTCCCCGACTTCCACCGGCACATGGCCGAGTGGTTCACCACCACCGCGGCCCGCTTCCTCGAGCTACTCGCCGAACTCGACGGCTGCACCGATCTGGCAGCCAACGTCGCCGCCGGACGCGTCGACACACACACCGAACTGGAGACCACCGCCCAACGGCTCGAGGCGATCCGCCAAGCCCGGGCCGCACTGCAAGGCAGGCTCAACCCCGAGTTCACCCCATTCTGGCGCTGGTCGCAGATCGTCACCCCGCGCGACCTCGCCACCACCCTCAAACTCCTGGCCGTCGGCAAGGTCAACGGCCCGGCCGAGCCCGAGCTGCCGGCAGGCTCAGCGGCATGGTGGGCCGCCGTCGCCGCCACCCCCGGCGCCACCCTCGCCTACCACACCCCCGACGAGCAGCAGGACATGTACCAGCGGTTACGCGCCACCGCGGTCGCAAGCTGACCGGCTCAGCGAAACCGGTCAAGCCGTGCCCGGGCGTCAACGTCACCACCGAGACCCTGATCGCCGCTCGCGTGGATCCATGCCGGAGAGCGAGTCCTTTCCTCGCACAGACCCGAGCAGCGCCCGAGGCACGGCACCCACCCCCACCGGTACCCCCCTGATCGCCTTGGGGCCCGTGACCGGCTCAGGGGGCCCGAAAACAGTGCGGCGATGCGACTACGGGTTTTCGACCTCCCGGCACCTCACCTCGACGACTGAACGGAGACTGACGTGAACGACGAGAAGCCACCGCCGCCGCGACCGAAGGGGCTCACCGCTGCCGGCCGGGCGCTGTGGCGTGCGGTGGTGGGTGATTACGACCTCGACGCGGCCGAGCTGGTGATCCTCACCGCTGCGTGCCGGCAGGCCGACGATGTCGCGCTGCTCGAGGCGACGATCGCAGACAATGGCGCGACCGTGATCGGCTCCCAGGGGCAGCCACGGCTCAATGCCGCACTGACCGAGGTCCGGCAGGGCCGTATCGCGTTGGCGAAGTTGCTCGCCGAGCTGCGGTTGCCCAGCGACGAGGACGAGGGCGTCGGCCGTTCCCCGGCCGCGGTTCGGGCTCGCGCGGCGGCACAGGCCCGTTGGGCGGGTCACAACCGGCGCCGCGCGGCCGCCGAAGCCGCCGAACAGGGCGCGACGCATGGCTAGGCGCCGGGTTCCTGCCGCTGAGCCGGTTCGCGGCCTCGATCCGGCGGTCGAGGTGCCGGCGATGCTGCGCGATCCGGATCACCCGGACTGGTCGAGCACTCGCCGCGTGTCGGCGCTGCTGGCCGAGCTTGGATGCCGGGAGACAGTGCCCGGAACGCCGCTCGCTCGTCGCCTGGTCGCCGCCGACGCGTGGGCGCTCGCCCACGGTGTCACGCGGGCGCCGTGGGACTTCCCCGACGAGCGGCGGCTGCGTCACCTCGGCATCTGCCGCCCGTCGATGCCAGAACGGATCCACACACTCCCCTGACACAAACGCCTTCGGGGCTGGGACCACGTCAAACACCTCGCCCACCCCGCAGCGCCGGGAGCCGCCGCAGGGCCGTCCTCGGGTAGGGGCGACCGCTGCGGCTACTGTGATCGAATGCTCACCGCGGACGAGCGCAGCGCGTTGGCCCAGGTGAAAGCGACGTATCCCGAGGTGGAGCGCTGGGGTGCGCGGACGGGGACCCTGTGCGCTGAGCCGGGTAGCTCGATCGCGAAAGACGATGAGCTACTGCCGTGGTGGCACCTCAGCCAGGCTGCGACGCTTGGCCTCTCCTACGCGATACACCACCTGCGGGCTGCGCGTCTGCTGCTGGACGGACGTGAGCTGTTTCCGACCGTATATGCAACCCTGGCGCGCACCGCCATCGTCGCTGCTGCCCAAGTGGGAGGACCCCGAGAGCTGGCCCACCTTGCGTGAGAGTCGATTTCATCGGTGGGTGCAGCCGTGAGCTTACTGGGTGTGTCCCTATTCCACCGCTGGATGGCCGCCGGTCCCCGAACCGCCCGGACATGGCTCCCCTCTGTGTCAAGACGCGGCAGGCAGGTCGGTTTTAGGCTTGTTGGTGGCGGGTCCGGGAAGTGACTGATCCGAAGTGTCGATGTCGGGGTGTGAGTCGGCCACGCTGGATTGAACAGACGTCCCCGGGTGTCCTCCCGGGCCCGTCGCAGACGGCCGCAGCGCGTCAGCGAGCAGCTGTCGATAGACGACGTCGGACAGCCGGCGTTTGAGCGCGCGCATCGCCTCCATGGAGGTCTTGCCGGTGGCCTTCTTGCGGTCGAAGTAGGCGCGGCCTTCGGTGGCGTGGCGCAGTTGGACGGTGGCCATGATGTGCAGCACCCGGTTGATCTGCCGGTTCCCGCCGCGGGACAGGCGGTGGCGCACGTGGTCACCGGAGGAGGCGTCGATCGGGGCGGTGCCGGTCCAGGAGGCGAAGTGGGCCTTGGACGGGAAGCGGGTGATGTCGCCGACCTCGACCAGCAGCCGCGCCGCGCCCGACGGGCCGATGCCGTGCAGGTCGGTGAGGGTCGTGCCGGTCTCGGCGAGCAGCTGCCGCAGCTCCTTGTCCGCAGTCTTGCTGCGGGCGTAGATCCGTTCCAGGTCGGCGATCAGTTCCGCGGCGACCCGGCGGCGGGTCTTGCCGGCCGCATCACGCGGCCGCACCGTGGCCAGTAACGCCTTGGCCTGGGCGGCGGACAGGTCCTTCTTCGCCCCGCCCGCGCCGTGCTCGGTGTCCCAGGCGGCTTGATGTGGCACCTGAGCCTTGACGGCGACCCTTCCTCGCCGCGGACTCGCTGGTGCTGAAGGTCCGTGAGGACCGGCGCAACGTGAACGTCCACGCGCTGCTGGCCGTGGGCGTGAAGAGGGCGGTGACCGGTAGGCAACCTCGCTAGGCCCTCACTGGCCGCCAGCACCGTACTCGTCGCTAACCAGCGTTCGACGCAGCCAAAGACCATTGAAGCAACTCTTGAACAGCTTCTCTGGCGAGGCGTTCACCCGCAAAGGATTACGCTCGACCGATAAGTCAAGCGCTGCATTGCAGCACGCTGCGGCCGTATATAGATCGCTCGGGCGGAGAGGTGGCGACGGCTGGGCGGCAATCTGTCCAGTTATGTATTCAAGTAATTCACCGGATAGATTCTTGTCCAGGAGTTCAGAGCTCGCACTTGGCTGTATGGCCATACTTAGAATTTGCATTTGAGCTTCGGGTGAGATTTGTACTGATATACTGCGCTTGCCGGCTATGAGGGCGCCAATCGATACAGAGAGTAAAAGCAGGAATAAGTCAGCTCGCCTTCTTGGCTCGGCTTGCAGAGACGCCGAATGGTATTTGTCGAGAAAATCGAATTCAGCACCACGGCGAACATCGTTCAGCAAAGCTTTCGCAAGCCTACCATCGCGTCTTCGCCACGGGTGCCCGCTGGGGCGTTCGGCACTCATCTATAGTACCTCCTCACGTACCAAGCGGCCCATCTAGCGATTCGACGAATCTGCCGACTATGGAGCAGAACTTTCGCAACAACTCCGAACCAACTACCTGTTCCAATGAGGTCCGCTACGAATACAGCTATACCGTCGGCCGCAAAGAACGCTGCCGCCAATTCACATCCACCGAAAACGCATATCGCGGCGGCGCCGACTGCGACTATGGCCCCGACGGCCACCCAGCGCAGCAACCTGTAGTGGTGGCTGACCCAATGATACGCTCGGGCGACAATATGACGGACCCAATGATATGCCCCGCATACCCAGCCGAACCCTGACCAGCACTGGCCTGTGAGGTCGAACGCGTTGATCGGGTTTATAGGATAGGTGTAGGCGTCGGTGTTGCCGCCGTAGACGGGGTCGGTTTGGAGGAAGCGTCCGGTGGCGGGGTTGTAGAGGCGGATGCCCATAAGGGTGAGGCCGCCGAGGTCATTTCTGGTGCGTTGTTTGGCGCCGAGCCAGCCGTAGGTGTTGGGCGCATCGGCTGCAGTGCGGGGTTGACCGTATTCGGTGTTTTCGCTGTAGGTGTCGGTGCTGGTGGCTGTAGCGGTGTCGGCGCAAGTGGCGACGATGTCGCCGTGCAGGTTGGTGAGCTGGAGTTCGGGCGTGCCGGTGCTGGATTGGGTGGCGGCGAGGCCGCCGTCGATGCCGGTGATATTGCGGGTCCAGTCGCCGGTGCCGGTGGTGGACCAGGTCGGTGAGTCGGTGTTGTCGCTGTAGTGGAAGACCTGGGTGGTGCTGCCGGTGGTGGAGGTGGCTTCCCGGTTCTGCAGTGGGTCGAGCCCGAAGGTCTGGGTGGTGCTGCCTTGGGTTTCGGAGGCGACGTAGTCGTTGGCGTAGTAGCCGATGGTGAGGTCGCCGGTGGTGCTGGTGTGCGACCCGATGCCCTGGGCGTCGCCGGCGGGGACGGTGGTGGTGCGGCCGAGGGTGTCGGGCCTTCGCCCCGAGAAGTGGACACGCGATTTGATGGCTACGCGGCCGTTTGCAGCGTAGCGGCGTGAGCGGTGTTCTCGTAGCTGACGGGGCTGAGGTGGCCGCAGTAGGAGTGCCGGCGTCGGGTGTTGTAGCGGGTGATCCACTTGAACACTGCGAGTCGGGCGTCGCGGGCGGTCGCCCACCGGGCGGCACCATGCAGCGTCTCGCGCTTCAACGTTGCGTTGAACGACTCGGCGAGGGCGTTGTCGGCACTCGATCCGATGGCCCCCATCGAGAGGATGACGCCGAGGTCGGCGCAGAGCTTGGCGTAGTCCTTCGAGGTGTATTGCGCCCCGTGATCATGGTGGACGAACGCGCCGGCCAGGCCGCCGCGTTCGCGCTGCGCGGCACGCAGCGCGTCCTGGACGAGGTCGGTGCGCATGTGCTCGGCGATGGACCATCCGACCAGCCGCCGCGAGCAGCAGTCGATCACCGTCGCGAGGTAGAGATGCCCGCCGTCGTAAGGCAAGTAGGTGATATCGCCGACGTACTTCGTGTTCGGCGCGGTCGCGGTGAAGTCCCGCTTGAGCAGGTCAGGGACCTTGTCATCGGACGGTTCGGGGACGGTGGTGCGGACCTTGCGCCGCAGCCGCAGCCCGGCGATGCCGTGCTCACGCATGACCCGGGCGACGCGCTTGTGGTTCACCCGGTCATCGTCACCGAGGACGGTGCCGTCGTTGAGTTCGGCGGTGATCCGGGGCGCTCCGTACTCGGTGCCCTCGGTCCGCTGCACGGTGCGGATCCGTTCGGCCAATGCAGCATCGGCGGCGGCGCGTTCAGCGCGGGCCGGGGCGGCGTCGAGCCAGGCGTAGAACGACGAACGCGAGACCTCGACGATCTCGCAGAGCCACTTCACCTCGAAGGCGTCTCGGTGGTCGGCGACGAACTGGAAGCGGCTCACCAGTTCGTCTCCCCGGCGAAATACTTCGCCGCCGCGCGCAGGATGTCCTTCTCCTTCATCAGCAGCTCCTCGCGGGCACGCAGCTGCTCGTTCTCGGCGCGCAGCCGGGCCAGCTCGTCGTTCGGGTCAACCGGCGCCGTCGAGGCGTGTCGTCCCCGCACCGGCACGCCCGCGGCCTTGATCCAGGCCGACAACGTCGCATCGGTGATCCCCAGGTCGCCGGCGATCTGCGCGATCGTGGCCCCCTCGGTCACCCGGTACAGCTCGACAGCGTCGCGGCGAAACTCCGCAGAGTACGTCTTCCTCGCCATGAGTGGATCTTCTCGCTTCCCCCGGCAGAAACCGGGATTGAGCGTGTCCACTACTCGGGGTCAGGTCCCCAGTGCACGCCCGCGCCATGCCACTTCTGCCTGCAATGCCGCGCACCAATGAGGGCGAGCAGGGCATCATCGAGTACACAACCGGCGGTGACCTACGCACGATCGCGAATCAGTACCTCGGTGCTTTCGCACTCTCCCGCGAGGCGTGGAACGTCTGGGACCGACGATCAGTCGCGCATCACAAATGAGCGAGTCTCATTGTGGCTAGCGTCGAGGGCCAGTCCCCGCGCCTCGACACCATCAAACGCCGCCCCGGTCAGATCGAGCGGACCGGGTGCTCGGGGTTCAGTGGTCGGGCCGTTCGGCCTCTTGGTCAGAGATCGCGCGCCATGCAAAATCGGTTGGCAGGCAGGGTCCAGGAGAGAGGCATTTACTGCGTTGTGCACAACCCATAGCGGTAGCGAAGTTCAGCGGTTGGCGCACAACCTCCTCGTCGACGGACAGGTCGGCAGCGAGACGGACGCCCTGATCGCCGCGGTCAAGATCCTCGCCGCCGCCGATGACCTCGGCTACGCGTCCCCGTCCGACCACGACGACTGGCCCCGGTAGCAAGGACAAGGTCCGTCCCGGTCCGATCACCCCGGGACGGCGCCGGGCCTGATGGCATCGACCCCAGCGTTGTCCCCACCCCCCTTTGGCGGGTCTTTCGGCCCCTTCGTGAGGACCGCTCACGAGCGCACGGTCGGTGGCAGCTCCGGTTCTCCAACGTGAGAGGCAGGCAGCCTGCCATGCACACACGTCATAGCGTCAGCAATCTCCAACAGGTGGCGCAAAACCTTCTCGACGACGGGCAGGTTGGCAGCGAAACAGAGGCCCTGGTTGTTGCGGTCAGGCTCCTCGCATTCGCCCACCGCCTCGAAGCCGCGCAGCTGCGTGCGGCCGCGCCGATCAGCCTCGCTCGCTCCGAAACGCGACCACCACGCACAGCAAAACGTCGCCCCGGTCACGGCTCCGGCCGGGGCGACGTCGTTGCTGGGGAGGAGGGAACTACACGCTTGCCGCGTGCTCCATGATCACATCACGGAGCCCGTTCGCGCCAGCTTCGCCGCCTCGACCAGCGTCGCCGCCAGGTCCTCGACCTGCTCCGGCGTGATCCCGGAGACGTGGCCGCTGATCCCGATCTCGGCGGGTTCGATCTCGATCCGCCCGTCGGCGAGGTCGGCGTACCGCTGCACGACTACCGCGCACCCATCGATCTGGGTGGGGTACTCGACGTGGCACAGCTTGGCCACGTTGGCGGGGCCGAGGTCGTCCCAGCCGTCCGGGCCGTGCTTGGTGGTGCACCAGTCCGGGCAGGGCGGCGCCCACACGACGACGGCGGTCACGACGCTGCCTCGATCTGCCCGAGGCCAAGCTGCAGCGCCTCGATGAGCTGCCGGGCCTCGTCCGGGGTGAACCGGATGTCCTCATCGGTGGAGCCGCGCAGCAGTCGCAGCTCGTCTGCCGCGGCCGGGCCGGCGCGGTAGGGGAACACCGACACGTGGTCCGGCGCGGACACCCAGAACCCCTGGTGCATGTGGTCTTGCTCGATCGGCGGCTCGAGGGTCGTATCGACGCGCAGCAGGGCGCCGATGCAGTGCTGGTCGTCGAGGCACCACTGGTCGGGGTGTCCGTCGCCCTGCGCGCACCACGGCGCGCACTCGATCGGCCCGTCGGCCGGGGTCGCCTTCCCCCATGCCGGCTGCAGGGCGGTCACGAGGTCGCCTCCGCAGCGTCGGCCAGCTCGATCAGCGCGGCGGCCAGCTTGCGGGCCTCCGGGACGCTGAGCACGGTGTCATCGCCGACCAGGACCGTCGGCGCGGGCTCGATCACCCGGATGGTGCCGCGGTCGGCGTCGATCTCGATCCGGTCGTAGCGGGACAGGCACACGGTCGTCGGTCGCGGCGGGTCGTCCTCGATCGACGACGCGTGCAGCGGCACCATCGACGCCGGCCGCTCGAAGCTGACCCGGTTGCCGTCGAGGTGGACCTCGGTGGCCCAGGTCGGCCGCTGCCAACCCGGAACGGGCTGCGGGGTCGGTTCGCTGTGGGTCGCGGCGACCGCCTCAAGGTTCAGATGCGCCTCGCCCTGCGCATCGGCCACGGGCCGAGACGTCGTGCTGTTGCCGCTCCACCCGCACAGACATTGGGCGACGTAGTGCATGGCGGGATCGTGGCGAACCTCCACGGTCGTGCCGTGGTTGGTGATAGTCGGGGTCATGCGGTTCCCTCTCCGGTTGTGGCACGCATCTGGCATGCGAGCCGACTTACCGGCCGGAACCCCAATGAATCCGGGGCCCATATGAGTG